>NZ_AP018164.1:0-2616330 GCF_002356315.1 Mycobacterium shigaense | reverse complement strand
CAGGGTGCCGCGCTTTGTTCCCAGGCCGCAGCGGCGGATACCGGCAGGAGGGCCATGAGCCGCAAACGTGTTGTGATCGCCGGGCTGGGCGATGTCGGCCTGCTCGCCGCGATCCGCCTGTCCGGCCATGCCGACGTCGTCGGCATCTCGGTCAAGCCCGCACTCGTCAGCGGTCAAGAGCTCGGAGTCCGGCTTGCCCGCCCGGACGACTGGGCCCGCGACTACTGGATCCCGTTCGACAGGTTCCGTCGACTGGATGGCGTGCGGACCGTCCAGGCCGCGCTGACCGGAGTGGACCTGGCTACGCGAACCGTGTTCGGTCGCGACCGTGACGGCGCGACCATCGCCGAGAACTTCGATGCGCTGGTGATCTCGACCGGGGTCCGCAACGGCTTCTGGCGCCGGCCGACGCTCGAATCGGCCACCGAGATCGGTGCCGGCCTGCGCGCCGCCCACGAGCGGCTGGCCGCCGCCGGCTCCGTGATTGTCGTGGGTGGCGGTGCGGCCGCGATCAGCAGCGCGGTCAACCTGGCAACCACGTGGCCCGGCAAGCGGATTGACCTGTACTACCCCGGAGAGAGCGCGTTGGCCGGGTATCACCCGCGCACCTGGACGCGGATCCGGAGGCGGCTGAACGAGCTGGGTGTCGGTCTGCACCCGGGTCATCGCGCGGAACTCTCGAATGGCGCCGAAGGCGACGAGATCACCGGCGACCCGGTCCGGTGGAGCACCGGCCAGCCGCCGGTTTCCGCGGACGCCGTGCTCTGGGCGATCGGGCGCGTCCAACCCAATACCGACTGGCTGCCGCCCGAACTGCTCGACGAGCACGGGTTTGTCCGCGTCACACCGGAATTGGCGGTACCTGGCCATCGCGGCGTGTTCGCGGTCGGGGACGTCGCGGCGACCGATCCACAACGCAGCTCCGCCCGCAATCGCGGCGACGCACTCGTCGCCCACAACATTCGGGCCCACTTCACCGGCCGGCCCCTGCGCGCCTTCCGGACGCCGGGCCGGCGATGGGGCTCCCTGGTCGGCATTCAGGACGACGGCCTGGAGGTCTTCCTCCCGACCGGTCAGGCTTTCCGCCTGCCGTCCTGGTCGGTTGAACGGGTGGTGATGCCGTGGTTCGTGCGGTGGGGCATGTACCGCGGCGTGCGGCAAAACGGCCCGCTTCGGTCAGCGGACTCTCCCAGCGACATCGCCTGATTCGTCTGCTGCCTCGGCATATCCGGGACCCGGTTGCCGTCGACGGAACGCCCATCGCCGCGAGGAGCACCCCATGGAATGCAGGATCTTCACCGATCCCAGTAACGGCGCCGGCTACGACGACCTGCTCCAATCGGCGCGATTGGCCGTGGAATTCGGATGCGCGGGGTTCTTCCTGTCCGACCACTACGTGCCCTTCGCGGGCGACGGTCGGCCGGGCCCGACGGACGTGTGGACGACGTTTGCCGGGCTGGCGCGCGAAACTCGCGCATTCGGCTCGGATCGTTAGTCTCCTCGGTCACCTTCCGTCACCCGGGACCGCTCGCCATCGTCGTTGCCCAAGTGGACGCGATGAGCCGCGGGCGCATCGAGTTCGGTCTTGGCGCCGGCTATTTCGAGCCCGAACACCGCGCCTACGGCATTCCGTTCCCGGCCGTCGGCGAGCGGTTCGACCGGATGGGCGAGGCACTGGAACTCATCACCGGTTTGTGGCAATCACCCGACGGGCAGCGCTACTCGTTTTCCGGGCGGCACCATCAGCTGCGCGATTCGCCGGCCTTGCCCAAACCGTGGCAGATCCCGCGGCCGCCGATCATTCTGGACGGTACCGGCAAAAAGCGTACGCCCGCGCTGGCGGCCCGGTTCGCCGACGAATTCAACCTGCAGACCAGCCGGCGCCGCGCGCCAGGCGAACATCACCGAGATGAACTCAAGGCCCAGGACGTCGCCGGCCAGATCCGGCTGGTGCGATCGGCCGCAACGCCGCCGAGATCGTCTTCTCGATGAGTGCGCTTGTCGGAGTGGGACACACGGCCGGGCCAGCCGCCGCGGCCCTCGATTCGCGGCACTACGATTCCCAAATCTTCGACGGCACCACGTTGTCGGGCTCACCGGCTCAGATCGTCGACCAGCTCGGACCCTACGCCGAGCTGGGGATCACGCGGGTCTATCTGCGTGCGCCCCGTATGCAGGCGCTGGCGGGCAATTTCGAATTGTTCGCGACCGAGGTCCTCCCCCGGCTCGCCGCCGCGTGAGCGACAACGCGCTCAGCTGTTGCGGGTTTCGATGACCTTCTCCGCGACGAGGCTCAGCCGCGTGTTCGATTCCTGGGACAACTGCTGCAGCATTTCGAAGGCACGCACGTCGTCGACGCCGTAGCGCTCCATGATCATGCCCTTGGCCTGCCCGATCCGGTCCCTGGTCAACAGCGCCGACTGCAGGTGCTTGCCCTCCAGGCTGGCCGCGACCGCCGCGGCCGCGTGGGCGGCCAGCACCATCCCGATGGTTTCCGATTCGCTGTCCCACGCGTGCGGTTGGAAGCCGAACAGGTTCAGTGCGCCGGCCGTGCGGTCCGCGGTGTACAGCTTCAAGGACAGTCCGCTGAGGACCCCGAGCTCCACGACGGCCGGACCGTACTGCGGCCAGCGCGGCTCAGCGCGGAAATCGTCGGTGCGCACCAGTGTTTCCTTCAGCGCGGCCTGCATACATGGCCCCTCGCCGAACCTTTCCTGCAACGCATCGAGTTCATGCGGCAGGCTGGAGGTGCCGGCCAGCGACTCGAAGTTGCCTCCCTTCTTGATCAGCAGGATCCCCGCGGCGTCCACCCCGGCGATCAGCTCGACCGCCGCGGCGGTGACCGCGGACAGCACGTCGTTGATCCCCCGCGGCACGGCAATACTGCGGGACAACTCGGCCATTCGCTGCGCCAGGTGATGTTGTTCGAGCGGTTGCATTGACCTCGCTCCCGTTAGTCGGTTCGCAACAAGGAGTTCCCCAAATCCGCCGACAGACACCTCTTGCGTGCGCGTCGTCGGCGCGTGTGACAGGCACCGCGGTGTGCCACCGAGCTCCACTACCCGACCATGCGCCGCCTGAACGGAACGAATGTTACGAACTTGCGGCGATTGCCGCCGACAGGATTCCAATCGGCACCGAATGGGAAGACAGAGCGGGTGGCAGGGGCGGGCTCAGACGCGTTCGAAAAGCTTGTTGCACTACTCGACTACCCGATGTTCGTGGTCACCACCCATTCCGACGGCGTCGCGGCGGGTTGTCTGGTGGGCTTCGCCAGTCAAACCAGCATCAATCCGCCGCGGTTCCTGGTCGGCCTGTCAACGAAGAACCACACGTTCCGGGTGGCGTCCGGTGCCACGCACCTGGGAGTGCACGTGTTCGGCACCGAACATCTCGAGCTCGTTGCGCTGTTCGGCAGCGAAACCGGAGACAGCGTCAACAAGTTCGAGCGCTGCAGCTGGCATCCGGGTCCTGCGCAGACGCCCATCCTCGACGACGCGGCCGCGTGGTTCGCCGGCAGAATTCTCGAACGTTTCTCGCTCGGAGACCACGTCGGGCATCTGCTGGAACCCGAGGGCGGCAGCCCGCCGCAAGAATTGGAACACTGGGTGTCTTTTGGCGACGTCCGCCACTTGGAACCGGGCCACGAGGCCTGATCGATGCCCAAACCCCATTTGCGCCGTCAACAGACGGGCACGGTACCTGCGACCCCGCACATCGGCGTTGTCCGCGACGTCGACGAACTTGCCTCCTTCTACGCCCGGCCGCGAAAGGGCGTGCGGGTCAACATGATCTTCAGCGCCGACGGGGCCGCCGCCTTCGCCGGGCGCGCCGGCCCGTTGTCGAGTGCCATCGATCAGGAGCTGCTGAAAATCCTGCGGGGCTTCGCCGATGTCGTGCTGGTGGGTGCCGGCACCGCGCGTGCCGAGGATTACGGCCCGGTACAGCTCACCGAGACCCAACGAGGCATGCGCCACCGCGACGGGCGCGCCAAGCCGCCACCGATCGCGGTGATCAGCCAGACCGGTGAATTGCCGCCCAAGCTGCTCAGCAGGCCCGACCAGCCGGCGCTGCTGGTGACCAGCGCCGTGGCCGCGGCACGGCACCACCGCGCCGGCACTCAACCGTGCGGGGTCCTGGTCGCGGGCGAGAAATCCGTGGACGTGGTGCGGGCCGTGGCGTTGCTGGGCAATCACGGCTTGTGCCGCGTCTTGTGCGAGGGCGGACCGACCCTGCTCGACGAGCTGGTGCAAAGCGACGCGGTGGACGAGATGTGCGTGACGCTCGCCCCCAAGCTCGCCGCGCACCAACCGACCGGAACCCGATCGCAGTCGTCACGATTGCCCGCTCCCACCACGTTGCGGCTGGAACACGCGCTGGTCTGCGACGACTACCTGTTCGTGAAGTACTGCCGGTAGCGCACGGACGGCCGTCAGCCCCGCGATAACCCCGGCGGGCGGTGCGATCGAGAATGCCCAGCGTGGCCCACGGCGCGCCCTCGGATATCACCGGAAAGGTCATGACTTCCCGCCACGTCGGGTCGATATTCGACCAGTCGTAGATTGATGGGTGCGGCCTGCTCTGCGACGCGCCACCTGGCTTGTCAGCGACGCGGCATAGCGCTCGAATCGCGCACTCGGCATTGCTGTGCCACCGTGGATGTACACCCTGCGCCGAAGCGCCTGCCCGACACCACCATTAGCGGAGTCGGCGTCCGGTCTCTCGCAGGCACCGAGGAGGACCATCGACCAGGTGAGCACGTCAGACGACGAGAACGACTACCGCAACTTGGCGGTTAAGGAACTGCGGCCCAACGAAATTGGCTGGGCGCTGAACCATGACGCCGTGCACGGGATCGCCTATGCGTTCAAGAATCCCGTTGCCGTCGTCGATTCAGGCGATGATCCCGACGACGAGCGCAAAACCTACCTGATCCGGGTGCGTCGTGACGACTTGGCCGCGGCGCTGCGCAAAATCAACGAATGGGTCGCCGAAAACCCGGGCCCGGCCGGGATGCACGCGTACGGGTTCGTCCGGGCACTGTCGCGCGAAGGGCTCAGCGAGCGTAAGACCGGCGACGAGGAACATCGCTAGTCTGCGGGCGCGATCCGCATACCGCCCTCGCCCTGAGACGTTGCGGTGAGTTATTTGCTGGGATTCTCCTATTCACCATGTTCCGCGATTGCCGCAACCATTAGCCTTATCCCTGGCACGCCAGGTGCGTATTCGTTTCCGGCGCAGGCGATGGCCGGGGGCGCGAGAGTGCTTCTAGTCGGATCGCGGCACGCGGTTGGCGGTGAGGAGTCGGCGATGGGTGATTCGGACGCGGATTCGCGGGAGGGTTCGCAGTTCGGGCCGTACCTGCTGCGGCGGCTGGTCGGCCGCGGTGGCATGGGCGATGTCTACGAGGCCGAAGACACCAGGCGCGAGCGGATCGTGGCGCTGAAGTTGATGTCGCGGACGCTGTCCAACGATCCCGTTTTCCGCGCCCGCATGCAGCGCGAGGCGCGCACCGCGGGGCGGCTGCAGGAACCACACGTCGTGCCGATTCACGATTTCGGCGAGATCGACGGCCAGCTCTATGTGGACATGCGCCTGATCGAGGGCTCGGACGTGGCGACGCTGCTGAATCGCTCCGGGCCGCTGACCCCGCCGCGGGCGGTGGCGATCGTACGACAAGTCGGCTCGGCCCTCGACGCCGCGCACGCCGCCGGGGTACTGCATCGCGACGTCAAGCCGGAAAACATTCTGGTGAGCAAGGACGATTTCGCCTACCTCGTCGATTTCGGCATCGCCAGCGCCGCCTCCGACGAAAAACTCACCCAGATCGGCACGACCGTCGGCACATTCAAGTACATGGCCCCCGAGCGGTTCAGCGAGGCCGAGGTCACCTACCGGGCCGACATCTACGCGTTGGCCTGCGTCCTGTACGAGTGCCTGACGGGTGTGCCCCCGTATCAGGGTGACCAAGTATCGGTGATCGGAATGCACATCAACCAGGCGGTCCCGCGGCCCAGCGTCACGCGGCCGGGTATTTCCGCCGCCTTCGACGCCGTGATCGCCCGCGGCATGGCCAAAGATCCCGCGGACCGCTACGCCAGCTGCGGCGACCTGTCGGCGGCCGCCTATGCGGCGCTGGCCAGCCGCGACCAGGATCGCGCCACCGACATTCTGGAGCGCAGCCAGGCGGCCGGTCCATCCGCCGTATATGCCGGCCAGCCGCCCGGCGGGTTCACGCCGGTACCGCCGGCGATGGCAGCCCAGTCCCCGCCGCACGGCCCGGTGTGGCCCCCGACGGCCACCGGTGCGCCCGGGGGGCCCCTGCCGCAACCGACGGGATGGCCGGGCGTTCCCGGCTGGGGCGCGGGCGATCCGGGCACCGCAGGTGCACCGGCATGGGGCCAACTTCCGCCGCGGCGGCGGCGCAATCCCTGGCCGTGGGTGGCCGTTGCGGCCACTGTCGTGGTGGCGCTTGTGGGCGTGGCGCTGGTCGTTGCCCATCCGTTGCAGCCGTCGTCCACGCCGCGGTCGACCACGCCCCCGCCGCCTCCGCCGGATGCGGTTGCCTTGCGCGTCCTCGACGACGGCGTGTACGTGGGCAGCTCGGCGGCGCCGACCACGATCGACATTTTCAACGAACCCATGTGCCCGCCGTGCGGCAGCTTCATCAGGTCCAACGCGAACGACATCGAGACCGCGGTCGACAACAAGAAGCTCGCGGTGCGCTATCACCTACTCGACTTCCTCGACGACAAGTCGCGCAGCAAGAACTACTCGACGCGAGCGGTGGCGGCCACCTATTGCGTGGCGGGCCAGAACGACCCGAAGATCTACATGGCTTTCTACGCAGGCATATTCGCGAGCGACTTCCAGCCGCAGGAGAACGCGCCCGAAGACCGCACCGACGGCGAGTTGGCCAATCTGGCCAAGACCGTGGGGAGCGATGCCAACGTGATCAGCTGCATCAAGTCCGGGCAGGACGTCAGCAGCGGCAAAGCCAAGTCCGAGGCAGGCGACGCGACGTTATCCGGATTCAACGCCAATGGCACGCCGTTCGTATGGGACGGCACCAAGCAGGTGAACTACCAGGATCCGACCTGGCTCACCAAGCTGCTGGGGTGATTGCCAGCCGAGGATTCGGCGACTCAGCCGACCAGGTTTGGCTGCGCTTCCAACACCGCGCGGGTGGCCTTGCGCCCGACCTCGAGGGCGGCCTCGAGCTTCTTGAAGTCCAGCGGACCGATCGCGGAGATGTCCGGCCTGATAATCGCCGCGATGCGGGGAAGTTCGTTCAGGTTGCCGTTGGAAGCCGCGAGGTCGACCGTGCGAAGCAGCGTCTCTTGCAGCGGCGGCAGTGCCTCGTCGGTGCCGGTCAGCACCCGTCGGACCAGCCCGGGAGGCTGAAGGATCGCGGGCAGCAGCCCAAACCCCTTCGACGGCAGGAACTCTCGGCGCAGATCCACGCAGATGACCTCGCCATCACGGTCGGCGGACATCACATCGGCCGGAAGGTTGTTCAACAATCCGCCGTCTATTAGCAGTCGCTCGCCATGCTGTACCGGCGGCAGCAGACCCGGGATCGAGATCGAGGCGCGTACCGCGAGCGACAACGGCCCGCGGCGATGAATGATCTGCTCGCCGGCGATCATGTCGGTGGAGACCGAGAAGAATCCTCGAGGCAGATGCTCGATCAGGGCACCGCCGAAGAACTCTCGCACGAGTCGGTCGATGCGTCCGCCGCGGGTGAGCGCTATCGCAGGCAGCGTGTAATCGCCGAGGGGACTGACGTTTCCGATGGACTTGCGGACCGCTTCCGTCGCCTCGGCTGCCTCCATCCCCAACGCGAAGGCCGCCGCGGCGATGGCGCCCGCGCTCGTCCCGCCGAACCGGTCGATGATGATTCCGGCCCGGGTGAGTTCCTCGTAGACGCCGAAGTGCGCAAGCCCCCGGGCGCCGCCGCCGGCCAGCACCAGACCCAAGGAGCGGCCGGCGATCCTGCGAGCCAGGGCCGCGATCCCGTTCTCGTCGCGGCAGTGATGCGACACCGGCTCCATCAGATCCCACCATGCGGGGTCCGCCTCGGTCATGGTGACCAGATGGACGGGGCCCTGGGTTTTGGGCCGGGCGAGATCCTTCGGCGGGTGCGCCTGATTCACCAGGATCACGAGTCGATCGCATTGCGCGACAACGTATCGCCGCCAAAGATCGCCGGACCCGCGGTCGGCGATCACCAAAACCCAGTCGTTGCTGCGTTCGGCACGATCGAGGGTCTCGCTGAACGCCTCGACGAGTTCCGCGTGAGCGGCAACCGTGGCGGTGGTCTCGACGGGCGGCGAGACCACCGCGGCGCGGCCGTACGCTTGCAACCGAGCCGCGACCGCTTCGACGACCGGGGCCGCCGCGGCGCCGCCGGTCGACAAGATCCCGACCACCCGCGGATTCTGAGAAATGTTGACAGAGCGCGACTCTCGCAGCATCTGCGCCATCGCCCGCAGCATCGCCGACTGCAACCGCGGGGTTTTCGCGAGCACGTCGGAGAACGTGTCGGCGGCGATTCTCCACACCACACCGTCGCGGAGCGCTCGCACGCCGGCCGATCGGGCGGCACCGGCGATGAGGCCCAGATCTCCGATCGAGTCGCCGGAGGCCATCTCGCGGAACACTTCACCGTCGGCTCCGACGGCCGCGAATCGCCCGGAGTCGATCACATAGATCGCATCCGACGGCTCCCCGATCCGAAAAAGCCATTCATTGGCCGTGATGTGCTGGCGATCAACGGCACTCGCGAGTTGGTCGAGTTGTTCATTCTCGATCTCGGCAAGTAGCGGGAGATTCCGCAGCGCGGTTCGCGCGTCGGTCGCACGCCAATCGCGGTTTGCGGTCATGAAGTGGCCGACATACGGCGCCATACTCCCGAGGCAGGATCCGGCGCAATGCCGCACCGGTCCGCAAAATGGTTTGCTGATCGCATACTCGTTCTTCCCTGGCGGTTCACGGAGTCGGAGGTGTCGGTGAGGAGTTTATCGGCCGACCGCTGCCCCTGTTCGAAAACTTCGCTGGTTCCACGGCGAACTATTGCCCGTTTGCTGCCGCGATCGCAGCAGGGCGGTGAGCAATTCGCCCGCCAATACTACCGATAATGCGGTGACCGAATCTTTCTGGGGCAGAGAGAAAACCAAACGCCGTATGGACCGCCGGCGAGTCCGAATTCGGTAGGACCGATGTCGCCGCCGGTTAACCGGAAAGTCACCCGCGCTTACGGCGACGGAGGCCATATCGCCAATTCGCGAACTGGCCCGGGGCTTTCCGGTAATGTCCGCAACATCATCAACCGCCGCCACGAAGGGCAGCCGGGACCTCCGATGACCTGCCGATCACCGGGGCCACAGGAGGTCTGCGCAACGGGAAGGCCAGCAGACGTCTAACGATCGGCGAACCAGCGCCCGAGCGTTGGCATTAACCGCCTCGGGGTCACAGGTGCTGACGGGCGCCGCCGGCCCCGGCTGGCGCCGCGTCGGGACCGCCTTACCCACGCAACTGCATCACCGAGACGACGGCTAATAACGGGGCAATGATGACTTCTCCTTCTCAGATGCCGGGTCGGCACTCCGACGAGCCGATGGGCTTCCTCATCGTCAACGACGGCGGCTCTGAGCGAAATGTGCCGATTTACGACCAGATGTTCGTCGGCCGCGAATGCGCGGGTATCAACGAGTCTCGGCGCCTGGTGATCCGCGATCCCGAGATCTCGCGTAACCACCTCGAGGTTCGGCTGGATGCCGTCGCCGATCAGGCGTTCGTCATCGATACGAGCACCAACGGGACCCTGCTCAACGGGATGCGGCTCGAGCGCGCCGTGCCGCGACCGATCAGGCCCGGCGACGAAATCCGGATCGGTGATGTCGCGATGACATTCCACTCGCAGCGCTTCACCGCGGTCGAGCCCGCCGAGATGCCGGGTGTCACCCGCACGCGGATCAGCCAAACCGCGATGGTGATGGTGGTCGGCGACATCGTCAACTATTCAACGATTTCCGAGGTCACCGACGAGCAGGTCATCGCGCAGAGCCTGCACACGCTGTGGCATGAAGTCGGCGGCGTTTTGCAGGCTCATCGAGGCACGCTCAACCACTACGCCGGCGATGCGATCTTCGCGATCTGGGAAGCAAACCGGTTCCCGGATGCCGGGCAGCGCGCGATCGATTTCGCGCTGGCCGCCAACGCGCTCGTCGACACGCTCGGTCCGCGATTGCCGCTGCGCAGCCCCGATGGTTCGCCGATCCGCATGGGTTGGGGTGTGGTGGTCGGCACGGTTGCGCTGGCCGCCATGACCCGATCGGTGGAGGCGGTCATCGGCGACTCGACCAACGTCGCGTTCCGGTTGTCCGGCCTGGCCGGACGCCAGGGCCGCGCCTCGGTGATGGCGACCACCGGTGTTCGGCGCACGGCGGAGGCGCACTTCGTGTGGGGCGAGGGCGAGCAGGTCGAGCTCAAGGGCCGGCGGGGCAAGGAAACGGTCTTTCCCGTGCTGGGCCGGCAGACGGTCGGCTCGGACACCGCGCCCGGCAGAAGCGATGTCGTCACCCAAGACGTCGTGCGGCCAGAGGTGGATTCCGAGCCGGCCGCGCACACGCCTGTCCGCAACCGCGACTGAGTCGGTTGGCCTTTCCCGTCGGGAGATCAACGATGAATCTCGGAACCTCCCGGGCGCAACCCCACCCGAGCGACGCGGGCGCTCCCCCCGGCCGCGGCGGATTCGGCGAGCGGCCATCGGCCGCGGCACCGGCGGCTGGCGATCCGCCACGCGTTCCCGGGATCGCCGAAACCCTGATGCGGACGATGATGATGGGCAGCGGGCCGCCGGCGGCGACGACGCTTGCGGCGGCCGACGCCGTGATCCGGCCGAGTACGCGCGGCGTCGGGCTGCTGGAATTCCACCAGATCGGCCAAGCCCGCGAGGCCTCCCGGGTCGCCACCCGGCAGGCGCTGCCCCGGATACTGGCGCTGCTGCAGCGCTGAAAGTGCCGACAGGACGAAAGATGTTGTGGCATAGCATGATTAGGCGACATCTCGCCGAACCCGGCTCCATCGTCGGCGGCCCGGGCAATGCTGCCTTGCCGGTGCAAGCAGGGCCACACCACGACGACCCCGCGCACGCGGCTCAGATGTTGTACTTTTCCTGCGATGATCGACGAGGCGCGATCTAAGGAGTGGGCGATGAGCGGCGCGGAAGGCTCGCGGCTGGGGACGACCTTCGGTCCCTATCACCTCAAACGGCTGCTGGGCCGCGGCGGGATGGGCGAGGTCTACGAAGCCGAGCACACGATCAAAGAGTGGACGGTCGCGCTCAAGCTGATGTCGCGCGCGTTCAGCCAGGATCCTGTGTTTCGCAAGCGGATGGAACGTGAGGCACGCATCACCGGCCGGCTGCTGGAACCCCATGTCGTGCCGATCCACGACTACGGCGAAATCGACGGTCAACTGTTCTTGGAGATGCGCCTCATCGAGGGCATCGATCTGGGCAGCCTGCTGGAAAAGGAGGGGGCGCTTCCCGCGCCGCGGGCGGTGGCGATCATCCACCAGATCGCCGCGGCCCTCGATGCCGCGCACGCCGCCGGGGTGACACACCGCGACGTGAAGCCGCAGAACATCCTGATCACCAGCAGCGACTTCGCCTATCTGGTCGACTTCGGGATAGCAAGCGCGAAAACCGACGAGAAGCTCACCCAACTCGGCACCGCGGTCGGCACGTGGAAATACATGGCGCCAGAACGGTTTTCGAATGGTGAGGTGACCGCCCGCGCCGACGTCTACGCGTTGGCCTGCGTGCTCTACGAATGCCTGACCGGGGCCGCGCCCTACCGCGCCGACAACACCGGGGTACTGATTACCTCGCACCTGATGGAGCCGGTACCCAAGCCGAGCGCCTCGGGGCCGGGAATTCCCCCGGCGTTCGATGCCGTCATCGAACGCGGCATGGCGAAAAACCCGGACGACCGGTACGAGAGCGCCGGTGCCCTGGCGGCCGCCGCCCACGAGGCGCTCAGCAACACCGATCAACACAAGGCCAGTACCATCCTGCGGCACAGCGACACCGCGATCCGGCCGATCACCGGCGCCCAGGCGCACGCCGCGGCACTACCCACAGAGCCCGCGCCGCCGCGGCAACGTCACCGCTGGCCGATCGTCGCGGCCGTCGTCGCCTTCGCCGGGGGCGTCGGTTCCTGGTTTCTCCAATCGCCGTCCGGCGATCAGTCAGCGACGAGCACGGTGGCGCCGCGGGAGAAAGCCGCAGCGCGGTCCGGCCAGGGAACCGGCGATGACGAATCCAAACTGCTGAGCCTGCTCCCGTCCGGCTATGCCAGCGGCGCCTGCACACCGGCCCCGCCCGATCCGGGCAGCCTCTGGGTCGGCGCGGTGACGATGGTGACGTGCGGCCCGAACACCCAGCCCGGCGGCCCGACCCGCGCAACCTACGGGCTATTCCCGGATCTCGACAGTATGAAGAGAGCCTTCGACGCCGACGTCGCGAACCTCAGCCTGACGGACTGCCCCGGCGAGGGAAAGTCGCCCGCTCCTTGGCAACCCAACGGAGCCTCCACCGTGACGGGCGGCATGATCGCGTGTGGCACTTCCTCCGATCACCCGAGCCTGATCTGGACGTTCGACAAGAAGCTGATGCTCTCCGACGTCGCTGGTGACCAGGGCGCCGTCGCCGACTTACACAAATGGTGGGAGGCCTACAGCTGATCAGCCCCGCAACGGCCGGACCGGCTGCAACTCCGCCGGGTTCTGCGACACGGTCGCGGACAGCCGTTTCAGGATGGCGCTCGGATCGGCCTGCGCGAGGTCGAGTTCGGCGAAGGCGGTCGCGGTGACCCGCACGGCGATCAGGCAGGGCCGAGTTGGTTGACCCCCGCCCGGATCCCGCGCAATGACAACGCCGTTGAACACCACGGCATCGGCGTGCGGCCCGAGCCCGGCAGCCAGAATGGCCGCGAGCGACAGCAACGTGAGCTGCTCAATAGTGCCGGCGTACAACGCTTTTACCTCTGACGACGGCCGCACCGTCGCGACGACGCCGTCCTGGTCCTCGACGTACCGGTACGCCCGGGCTTTCGGGACGACATCGACGGAGGGGAGCTGATATTCGATGACCAATTCGTGCGGCTGCGCGGCATGGGTGACCGTGGCCTGGGTACGGAGCCAGTCGGGCAGCGGCAGGGTCGCCAGGACCGCGTCGACCCGGGCCGCCAGCGCGGCCGCGTCGTCCGCGTCCGGGTCGGGCGGCGCCGCGTCCGGCAGGTGGGCCAGCCCGTCTCGCAGCAGATTGGTCAGCGCACGCACCCGGGCCTCGATCCTGATGTTCTGGGCGTCCACCTGGTCCGACAAGCTGTCGATGCTGTAGATGTCGCTGTCGAGGACGACGCCCTCCGGCCACCGGCTCTGCTGCCACTCGCGGCGACGGGCCAGCTCGGCGGCTCTGGCCCTGGCTTCGGTGGCCAGCACCGCCGCGTACAGCGCCCTGGTCGTTTCGAGCTCCCGGAGACGCTGCTGTTCCCGCTGCGGGTGCCGCACGCGCGCCAGCTGGTACTCGTAGCGGGCCTGTGCCAGCCGCCGTGGGGCGTCGGCCACGCCCCCATAGGGCGGGGCGGCCACGAAGTCGGCGAGCCGCGGGGCGGGCTCGGCGACTTCCAAGTACCGGATCCGCATCGCGCAGACCTCGGAATTTTGGCGGGCCTGGTTGACGGTGTAATACGTCTGCAGCAGCTCACACGCCGAGTCCCAGTTGCTGGTGTCGATCGCGGTGCGCCGCGAAATCCGCCACAGATTCCACAGCAGCTGGTATGTCTCCCACTCCAAGGCACGCCGCCGACCGGTGTCAAATGGCCCCATGTTCTCCCTGAACGGGTGAAATCGATCCGGAGAGAATTTAGCGCGCCGACCGCGAAATGTGCAGTTCCTACATGTCGCCGAAGCGTGGCGGGCCGTGCCGCGCGGGCAACCCCCCGCGGCACGGCCCGCCTGAGTGCCTCACAGGATGTAGAGCAGCTCCTGGTAGGTCGGTAGCGGCCACAAGTCGTCGGCGACAACGCCTTCCAGCGTGTCCGCCGCTTCACGCACCGCCGCCATCGCCGGTAGCAACGCCTTCTGGGCGTGGGTGGCCTCCTCGAGTGCGGACTCCGCGGAGTGATCCGACAGCGCCGCCTTCAGGGTCTCCAGCGCCGCGGACAGGTCGGCAAGCGGGGTCGAAACCGATTCCAGCAGAGCGGTATTCGCCTCCACCCCGGCCTTCTTCAGCGCCGCGACGTTCTGGGCGAGTTCGGTCTGGTACCGGATCGCGGCGGGCAGGACGACCGTGCTCCCGATCTCCAGCGCCAGCTTCGCCTCCACACCGATGGTCAGCGCGTACTGCTCGAGGCGCACCTCGTAACGGCTGTGCAGCTCGCGCTCGTTGAACACACCGTACTTTTCGAAGAGCTCGATCGATTCGGGCTTGATCAGCTCCGGAATGGCGTCCAGCGTGGTCTTGAGGTTGGGCAGTCCGCGCTCGGCGGCTTCGATCTGCCAGTTGTCCGAATAGCCGTCGCCGTTGAAGACCACCGCGCCGTGTTCGGTGATGATCTCGGTCAGCACCTTCTGCACGGCCACATCGAAGTTCTCGCCGTCGGCGACCGCCTTCTCCAGGACGGTGGCCAGGTAGTCGAGGGAGTCCGCCATGATCGTGTTGAGTACGATCAGCGGCACCGCTACCGTCTGCCCGGAACCCGGCGCGCGGAACTCGAACCGGTTACCGGTGAACGCGAACGGGCTGGTGCGGTTGCGGTCGCCCGGGTCGGTCGGCAGCTGTGGCAGGGTGTCGACGCCGATGTGCATGACGCCCTTGCCCTTTGACGAAGTGGCAGCGCCCTTGGCGATCTGCTCGAAGACATCGGCGAGCTGTTCGCCGAGGAAGATCGAGATGATCGCCGGCGGCGCCTCGTTGGCGCCCAGGCGGTGGTCGTTGGTGGCAGAGGCGACCGATACCCGCAGCAGGCCGGAGAATTTGTGCACGGCGCGGATCACGGCCGCGCAGAACACCAGGAACTGCGCGTTTTCGTGCGGGGTGTCGCCCGGCACCAGCAGCGAACCCAGCTCGGAGTTGCCCAGCGAGAAGTTGACGTGCTTACCCGACCCGTTGACGCCGGCGAACGGCTTCTCGTGGAACAGGCATTCCATGCCGTGCTTCTTGGCGATCGTCTTAAACACCGTCATCAGCAGCTGCTGGTGGTCGGAGGCGATGTTGGCCCGCTCGAACATCGGCGCGATCTCGAACTGGCCGGGGGCCACCTCGTTGTGCCGGGTCTTGGCCGGGATGCCCAGTTTGAACAGCTCCCGCTCGGTGTCCATCATGAAGCCCAAGACCCGCTCGGGCACCGCACCGAAGTAGTGGTCGTCGAACTCCTGACCCTTGGGCGGCTTGGCGCCGAACAGCGTGCGGCCGGCGTTGATCAGGTCGGGGCGGGCCAGGAAGAAGTGCCGGTCGACCAGGAAGTACTCCTGCTCCGGCCCGCAGAACGACACCACGTGGTTGAGGTCCTTGTGGCCGAACAACTTCAGCACCCGCTCGGCGTGCGTGCCCATGGCCTGCTGGCTGCGCAACAGCGGCGTCTTGTAGTCCAGCGCCTCACCGGTCATCGACACGAACACCGTCGGGATGCACAGCGTGTTGCCGTTCGGGTTCTCCAGGATGTAGGCCGGGCTGGTGACGTCCCAGCCGGTGTAGCCGCGCGCCTCAAAGGTGCTGCGGAGCCCACCCGACGGGAAGCTGGAGGCGTCCGGTTCGCCCTGGATCAGGGTCTTGCCGGCGAACTCGGCAAGGGTCTGCCCATCGGAGACGGGCTCGAGAAAACTGTCGTGCTTTTCCGCCGTCAGGCCCGTCATCGGGTAGAACACGTGGGCGTAGTGCGTGGCGCCCTTCTCCAGCGCCCAGTCCTTCATGGCCACCGCGACCGTGTCGGCGACCGCCGGGTCCAGCTTGGCGCCTTTCTCGATGGTCGCCACCACGGACTTGTACACGGCCTTGGGTAGCCGTGCTTGCATCTCGGCCTTGGTGAAGACGTTCGACCCGAAGACTTCGCCGGGTGCTTCACCGGGAACGAAGCTGACGGCCGGGGGGAGGTACGCCTCGACGTTGGTGATCGCCTGCAGGCGGGCTGCATTTCCGCTCAATGGAGTTCCTATCGCTATGGGGATCCGACCCTCGAGGAAGGTGGACCGCCCCACCTTAGGAAGCTTCGATGCCGATTTTGTTACGTCGGCGTCAACGCTGCGCTGCATCCGTTGCGAATGTGGATCGCGGCTCAACTAGCGCGGCCCAACTAAGGATCCGGATCTCGCCCGTCTCGTCGCGGCAACGGGTCGGCGCGTTTCCCCGAATTTTCGGTGCTCGTCCCGTTTAATGATCGGCGTAGGGCGACTCGAGGGCCTTCTTCTCAAGACAGCGGCATGCCGCGGCGGCGGCTCGAGAACAAGGACGCCCATGACCAGCACTGTGCAGACCGGCTTTGCCGCGGCGGCGCGCCTCACGTCGGGAGCAGCTCCGTTGTGGGGCTGCATCGTTGCTGCGGCGGTGGCTTTCGCCTCCGCCGTGCACGCCAACCCGGGGCCGCCCGCGCCGGACGCCGACCACGACTCCGGGATGTACGGGGACCCGGCCGGCGCGGCACGATATTGGCATCAGCAGCAGTGGTCGGATTGCGGCGAGATGGCCGTTGCCGACGTTGCCGGCGAACTCACCAGCCGTCAGCCCACCGAATCCCAGATCACCGCCGTGGCCGAACACACCCCCAGCACAGTCGGTTCCGGGCCCATGTGGCGGCCGGTGGGCAACACCGACATCCGGGATCTGCCCGCGCTGCTCTGGCACTACTGGATCACCGCGGACAACGTGCAGACCACGACCGCGGCGCTGGAACAGGCGTTGGCCGAAAAGCGCAAGGTCATCGCGCTCGTCAACGCCGAAACCATCTGGCGCCGGCCGGGCAACCGCGCCGCCGCGAATCATTTCGTCGTCGTCACCGGCATCGATACGAAAGACGGTGTGGTGCACCTAAATGACAGCGGCATCAAGACCGGCCGCGACGAGCGGGTCGCCCTGGCCACCTTCGAGCAGGCGTGGGCACCCAACCACAATTCGGCCATCGTGACACGGACCGTGAAAAAATAGCCGCTTACGCCGGGGCCCTGACCCGTCTGCGGTGCACCAACAGAATCGTCTTCACGACGAGAAAGACGACCGCCACGCCCATCAGCAAGGTGGACAGCGCGTAGGCGCCGTATTCGGCGCCTCGGGCATACCGATCGTTCACCAGCAGCGTCAGGGTCTGCGACTCCCCGGGCAGGTTGGACGACACCATGATGACGCCACCGAATTCGCCGAGTGTGCGCGCGGTCGTCAGGACTGTGCCGTAGATCAGGCCCCAGCGGATGGAGGGCAGGGTGATCCGCCAAAACGTCTGCCACGGGCCTGAACCCAGGGTCGCCGCCGCCTGTTCCTGCTCGGTTCCGACCTCCAGCAGCACCGGCTGGACCTCACGCACCACGAACGGCAACGTGACGAAGATGCTGACGAGAATGAGGCCGGGCAGGCCGAAGATGATCTTAATTCCGAGATCGTTCTCGACGAACCCCAGTGCGCCGGCCGATCCCCACAGCAGGATCAGGGCGACGCCCACGATGATGGGCGACACCGCGAAGGGCAGGTCCACGATCGCCTGCAGCGCGGCTTTGCCCCGGAATCGGCTGCGCGCGAGCAACAACGAGGTCAGCACGCCGAAGATCACGTTCAGCGGCACCACGACCGCGACTATGATCAGCGACAGCCGCAGTGCGGCGATCGCCGCCGGCGTGGTGATCCACGCGTAGAACTGGCCGAACCCGGGCGCGAACGTCCGCCACAGGATGATCGAGACCGGGACGAACAGCATGATGCCGATATAGGCCAGCGTCACCGACCGGGTGAGATAGCGGGCCCATGGCGACGCCGTCACGCCGCCTTCTCCTCGCGTTTGGCGGCGCGTCCGCCCACGACCCGCAACAGCACCAACACGGCAAACGAGATCGCCAGCAACACAATCGACATCGCGGCCGCGCCGGTGCGGTCGTCATTCTCGATCAGCGAGCGGATCCACTGCGACGAAACCTCGGTCCGGCCCGGCACGGCACCGCCGATGGTCACCACCGAGCCGAACTCGGCGATGCACCGCGAGAATGCCAGCCCGGCACCGGTCAGCAGCGAGGGCACCAACGAGGGCAGCACGATCGTCGTGAAAACCTTCGTGCCGCTGGCGCCCAGCGATGCCGCCGCCTCCTCGACATCGCGATCGATCTCCAGGAGCACCGGTTGCACGGCGCGGACGACCAACGGCAACGTCACGAACGCCAGCGCCATCGCCACCCCGGGCGGTGTGTGCTGCAAATGGATGTGCACCGGGCTGTTCTTGCCATACAGCGCAAGCATCACCAGGCTGGTCACGATGGTCGGCAGCGCGAACGGCAAGTCGATCACCGCGTCGATCAGCCCCTTGCCCGGAAAGTCGTCGCGCACCAGCACCCAGGCGGTGGCCAGCCCGAACACCACGTCGAGAAGCGTCACCACGACCGAAATGCTGAACGTCACCTGGAACGACTGCACCGCGGCGTGCGAGGTGACCGCCAGCCAGAAAGCCTGCCAGCCGCCGCCGGCGGACTGCCAGGCAATGGCGACCAACGGCAGCAAGACGATCACCGAAAGCCACAGCGTCGTCACCCCGACGCGCAGCGAGGTGAGACCCTGGGTGCCGCGCACGAGCGGGCCTTCGGGCGGTTCCGGTAGCCGGCTGCCGGGTTGGGCCAACTCGGGCCGGATCGCTTCCGGATTCGGAATCAGGTCCGTCGTCATCCGGTCGCCTGCATGTAGACCCTGGTGATGCTGCCCGTGTTCTTGTCGAACAGCTCCTGATCGGCCGTGTTCCAGCCGCCGAGATCGTCGATCGTCCATGATTTCAGCGGCACCGGATATTCGTCCCGGAAACTGGCGGTGACGGCCGGATCGATCGGCCTGAAACCCGCTTGCGCCCACAGCGTCTGGGCCGCGGCGGTGTACTGGAAATTCCTGAAGGCGGTCGCGGTATCGAGGTGCACGCTGGTGCTGACGACGGCCACTGGATTCTCGATTTTGAAGGTCTGCGACGGGATCAAATGTTCGACGGCTTTGCCCTGACGCTCGGCCGCAATGGCCTCGTTCTCGTAGCTGATCAACACGTCGCCACTGCCCTCGGAGAAGACCGAGGTGGCGATCCGGCCGGATCCGGGGCGCAGTTTCACGTGCTCGTGTACCAGCTTGCTGATGAAATCGATGCCCGCCTGTCTATCGGCGCCGCCGCGGCTCTTGGCGGCGTAGGGGGCCAGCAGATTCCACTTGGCCGAGCCCGAGCTCAGCGGGCTGGGCGTGATGACCTCGACACCCGGTTTCAACAGATCGTCCCAATCCCGGATGTTCTTCGGGTTGCCTTTGCGCACAACCAATGTCACGACGGATCCGAACGGGTTCCCGTGGCCGGCCTGCTTGTCCCAGTCTGCGGAGACCTTTCCGGCCTTGACCAATCTGGTGATGTCGGGCTCGACCGAAAAGTTCACCACGTCGGCCGGCTTGCCCTCGACCACCCCGCGGGACTGGTCGGCAGAGGCCGCGTAAGAGGTGATGACCTGCACGCCCTTGCCCTCCTCCGAGGCATTGAAGGCCGGAATCACCTTGCTCCATCCGGGTTCTGGCACGGAATAGGCGACCAACGTGATCTTGGTGTTCGCATTGCCGGCAACACCGCCGCCCACCACGTCGCTGGGCCCCGCCCCGCAGCCCGCGACCACGCCGACGGCCAGCGTGAGTGCTGCCGATTTCCGCCAGCACGATGCCGTCACGATAGTGTTCAACAACAGCGGCCCTCCGGTGCGGGATTACGACGTCGATCCCGTCCCTGCGGAAAGACATTGAGGACATCGCCGGGAAGCTCACCGACTCCTGACCGAACCGCGGACGGGGCAGGGTCAGCGACAACAGCGCACGAACAGGCGGCGTCCCGAATAAGCCCCTGCCGCGTGCATGCGGGCAGCCTAGCAACGCCTGCGGGTCCGCGGTCGGCGCGCGGCGGCGCGCACCCCCGGCCGCGACAAGAAGCAACGGCACCGGGTATTGACAACGGTTTTACCTCGGTGCGCAGTCACGACCCGTCGGGTGACTCGACCCGAGCCGATCCACAAGCGCACCGGCCAGCAAAGCGGCTGGACGGCGGGCGGAGCCATGCCCGGTCGACGAAGTGTCGGTGGCCGGACCGCAGGATTCGTTTCGCTCATCAGCACCTGGCCGGCGCGGTGACGCGCCGGGCGGCCGTCAGGGAAACGGCGAAAAAGTCACGCTGACGAAAACGCGGCGGTGCGACCCGGCGAACACGATGCGGGCCGCGGGCAACTCGTCGTCGACAGCGGCATGACCAGCTGCGACCCGGTCACGACGGCACGCCGTCGGACTCCTCGGCGTCGGCCACCGTCAGCGGCAGCGCCAGCTCCTCGAGGGGGCGCTGTTCGGCAGCGATACCGAGCCACAGCTCCACCAGACCCGCGACCGCCATCACGACCGCCCCGATCACAAATGACCAGAACACCTGGTCGCGTTGGCCGGAACTGATCAGCTGACCGAACAACAGCGGACCTGTGATCCCGCCGATTGCGGTGCCGACCGCGTAGAAGAAGGCGATCGCCAGTGCCCTGGTCTCCATCGGAAAGATCTCGCTGACCGTCAAGTAGGCCGCGCTCGCGCCCGCCGAGGCCACGAAGAACGCCACCGCGAGCACGCCGATGAACGTCCAGGGCCCCCCGGTCCGGGTGACGAACAGCACCGCGAGGACGACGACCGCCACGGCCGAACCGATGTAGGTCATGGTGATCATCGGTTTGCGACCGACGGTGTCGAACAGCCTGCCCAGCAGCAGCGGCCCCGCGAAATTGCTCAGCGCCCACAGGATGAAGAACAGCGGCACCTTTGCGGAGGGAACTCCGTAAAACTCGCTCAGCAACGTGCCCAGGTTGAACGTCACCCCGTTGTAGAGAAATGCCTGCCCGATGAACAGGGACAGTCCCAGTACCGCCCGCCGCGGATACAGCGCGAAGGCCACTTTGGCGATCTCGAAGAATGAAATGGCATGGCGCTGGCGAATTTTCAGGGGGTGCCCGTGCGGCTCGGAAAGCGACTCCCCCGTATCGCGTTCGACGCTGTCCTCGATCTCGCGGACGATCCGCTCGGCTTCCTCGTCGCGCCCGTGAATAAACAACCACCGCGGGCTTTCCGGCACGTTGCGCCGCACCAGCAGCACGAAGATGCCGAAGACGGCGCCGATCCCGAAGGCCAACCGCCAGCCGATGTTCGCCGGGAAGTTCGACGTGTCCAGCAGGACCAGTGCCCCGGCCGCGCCCGCTGCCGATCCCAGCCAGTACGTCCCGTTGATCACCAAGTCCACCCGGCCGCGCACCCGCGCCGGGATCAGCTCGTCGATCGCCGAGTTGATGGCCGCGTACTCGCCGCCTATCCCGGCCCCGGTGAAGAAGCGGGCGACGAAGAAATACCAAGGCGCGAAAGCGAATGCGGTCGCCACGGTGGAGACCAGGTACACGGCCAACGTCAGCATGAACAGATTGCGCCGCCCGAAGCGATCCGTCAGGTGACCGAAGAACAACGCCCCCAGGCAGGCGCCGGTGATGTAGATCGCCGCCGCCACGCCGATCTGGGCGGGATTGAGGTCGATGCCGCTGCCCTTTTCGGTCAGCCGCGCCGACACGTTGCCGACCATGGTGACCTCGAGCCCATCGAGGATCCACACGCCGCCGAGCCCCAGCACCACGCGCCAGTGAAACCGCGACCACGGCAGCCGGTCCAGGCGCGCCGGGACGTGGGTGGTGATGGTTCCGGTCTGCGCGCTGGTGCTCATCCTCGCTCCGTTCTCGATGGAGTGCCCGGGCCCCCCGACCTAGCGGTGACAGCGAGATTACCGGGAGGGCCGGAGCCGACCGGGATGCAGTCGCGGCGACCGCACATCGGCTCAGCACATTCGCGATATGGTGACCTCACCGATGGGGTCCCTCCCCTGCACCGTCGAGGACAGCGACTATCCGATGGCCGACGTGGATTCACAGTCGATCCGAGAGGACCTCATCGCCGGAGTCGGCCCGCAGCTGGGATTCGACGGTGTCGAGGAGATCGGACGCGGCGGGTTCGGGGTGGTCTATCGCTGCGTGCAGCCGCAACTGGATCGCTTGGTGGCGGTCAAGGTGCTGACCGACGAGCTCGACCCGGACAACCTCGACCGCTTCCTGCGCGAGCAGCGCGCGATGGGCCGACTTTCCGGACACCCGCACATCGTGACCATCCTGCAGGTGGGTACCACGCCCGGTGGGCGGCCGTACCTCGTGATGCCGTACCACGCCAGAGGCTCGCTGTGGTCGTTGCTCAGCTCCGGTGGGTTGCTCAATTGGCGCGACGCCCTCGGTGTCGGCGTCAAGCTCGCGGGCGCGCTGGAAGCCGCGCACCATGCCGGCGTCCTGCACCGCGATGTCAAGCCGGGCAACATCCTGCTGACCGACTACGGCGAACCGCAATTGACCGATTTTGGTCTGGCGAGGGTCAGCGGCGGCTTCGAGACGCGCTCCGGCGTCATCATCGGGTCGCCGGCCTTCCTCGCGCCGGAAATCCTCGAAGGCGCCACTCCTGCAGTCACATCCGATGTCTACTCACTCGGTGCCACGCTGTGCTGCGCGGTGACCGGGCACCCGCCGTACGGGCGATCGGTCCCGGACCTGTTGCGTGAAAACGGATTACCCGACGAAGTCGCCGCGGTGATCGAACGCATGACGGCCCGCGATCCCGCCGACCGTCCCAGCACCGCCGCGGGCTGTGGCGAGCAGCTCCGCCGGCTTCAGCGCGACCGGCACCTGGTGGTGGACGGCATGGCGCTTCCCGTCGACGCCTCGGGCAGGCGCGACGTCGCGTTCGCACCGCCGGCACCGACGACGAAGTACCGCCCACCCGCGGCGACGGGGTGGTGGCTCCCGCGCGAGCGGTTGATGACCATTCTCCGCGGGGCCGGACGCCGTCGGCTCATCCTGTTATACGCCCCCTCCGGATATGGCAAGACCACGCTGGCGGCGCAGTGGCGTACCGAACTGACCAATGCCGGTGTGGCGGTGGGATGGTTGCGAATCGACGACGACGACAACAACGCGGCGTGGTTTCTCGCGCATGTGATCGAGGCGATCCGCCGCGCCCGCCCCGCCGTTGCCGGGTCACTGGCGCGTGTGCTCGAAGAGCGTGGACAGGCGGCGATGCGCTATGTGCTGACGTCGTTGGTCGATGAGATCGACCAGAACGGCTATCCGATCACCCTGGTGATCGACGATTGGCAGCGGGTGTCGAACCGCGATACCGTCGCCGCGCTGCGCTTCCTGATCGACCACGGTTCTCATCACCTGCAGATCATGGTGAACAGCTGGTCGCGTGCCCAGTTACCGCTGAGCAAATTGCGGATTCAGGATGAACTCGTCGAAATCGATTGTGCAGTACTCCGTTTCGATATTGACGAGGCGGATTCGTTGCTGAACGACATTGGCGGGCTGCGGGTACCCGGACCCGAGGTCACCGCGCTCACGGCATCGACGGACGGCTGGGTCGCCGCGCTGCAGCTGGCCTCGCTTTCGCTGCGCGGTGGCGGTGACGCCGCCACCCTGCTGAGCCAATTGTCCGGCGAAAACGAAGAAGTCGGCGAGTTCCTCGCCGAGAACGTGCTCGACGCGCTGGACCCGCCGCTCGTCGAATTCTTGCTGGCGACGTCGATCACCGAACGAATCTGCGCGGACCTGGCGTCGGCGTTGACCGGCGTTGGCTCCGAGCGGCGAGCACTCGAGGACGTCGAGCGGCGCGGGTTGTTCTTGAGCCGCATCGACGGCGACACGCAATGGTTTCGCTACCATCAGCTCTTCGCCGGATTTCTGCGGCGACGACTCGAAAGCGGTAGCCCCGACCGCCTGAAAACCCTGCACCGCGCGGCCTCGGCGTGGTTCACCGATCGGGGCTATCTCACCGAGGCCGTCGACCATGCGCTGGCCGGGCAGGACACGATCCGCGCGATCGAGCTCGTCGAGGACATCCGGACGAGGTCGTTGATCAACCAATCGCGAATGACGACGTTTCTCGGGATCGTCGACAAGATTCCGGCGCACCTGGTGCAATTGCGGCCACAGGTGCACCTTTCCGTAGCGTGGGCCAGCATCCTGCTGCAGCGGCGAGCGGCTACCGACGCCGCACTGGACCGCTTCTACGCCGCGATGTCCAATACGAACCTGCCCGAGACGCAGCGCGACGAGCTCACCCTGAGCGCGAACGTGGTGCGAGCGATAGCCCAAACCTATGCGGACCGGGTTGACGGCCTCACCGACCTGGTGGCCGAGGCCATGTCGCGGGCAGCGGCGCTGCGCCCGGTGCTGCCGCAAGCGGCCGCCACCATCGAGGCCTACGCCGCGGTCTTCCGCTTCGACTTCGACGCGGCACACCGACTGCTGGAATGGGCAGAGCCGTACACCGAACAAGTCGGTACCGTCGGCACCGTCTTCGCCCGCTGCTGGGCCGGCATCGCCGCCCGGCATCAGCTCAACATCCCGCTGGCCCTGCGCCATTTCCGGGACGCCCTCGAAATCGGCTCTGCGGCGGGGTCGCATTCACACGCCGCACGCCTTTCCGGCGCGTTGCTCGGCGAACTGCTCTACGAGACAGGGGCATTGGCCGAGGCGGCGGAGCTGCTAGAGGACGCCTACCACCTTGGGCGGGAGGGCGGCGGAGTCGACTACCTCGCGACTCGCTACGTCGCGGCCGCGAGAACCCAAGCCGCACAGGGCAATCGAGAGTCTGCCGCCGGCCGCCTCGACGCCGGCATGGCGGTGGCCGAGGAGATGCGGCTGCCGCGGTTAGCGGCAGCCATCAACCATGAACGGGTCAGGTTGCGGCTGTCGATGGACCCGTCGGAGACCGACCGGCTACGGGCCGAACGCACGATTCCCTACGGCGACGACGGCATCGCGACGGTGACGGCCGAGCTGGATGAGGCTTCCGGAATCCGCCTGCTGTCGCGGAGTCACGCCAGCGACGACCGGGAACAGGCCTGCTGGCGCAGCCGCGCTCTGCTCGCCGGAATCGACCCGACCGCTCGCCCGATGGCCGCGCTTCAGGCGCGGCTGCTTGTGGTCGAGACACTGATCGCCGCCGGGCGCGCCGACGACGCCCGAGCCGACATCGCCGCGGTGCGCGCCCTGTGCGCCCGACACGGGTTGACCCAATTGCTCGTCGATGCCGGGCTCGGCTAGCCGCGGGCCATCCGATCGGCGCGCCAACACCGCGCCCGCATCGGGATGTCGATGGTGTCGGCCCCGGGGAAGCGCGCCTGCAGGACGGTGCGGGCATGGGCCAGTCGCCGGGCGCGCTCGTCCGGCGCCGCGACGATGACCCGGCTGTAGGTGCCCACCATCGCGACCGCATCGTCCAGCGTCATCGTCCGCGCGAACGCGAAGGTCGCGCGCGCGACGTTGTCGAAGATCTGCGGCTCCGGCAGCACGACGTTCTGATGCCGCCAAAAGCGCTCGGCCGCCTGCGCGTCGGAGCCGTCCTGGTCGCCCAACCGGTCGAGGTCGCGCGCCCAGTCGACCGCACGGTCGCGGCTCGTCCAGATCAGGCCGAACCGGCCGCCGTCGCGCAGCACCCGGCCGATCTCCGGAACGGCTCGGTCGGGATCCATCCAGTGCCAGGCCGCCCGTTCTTGCCGCTCAGTCACATCAGCCACGGTAACCGAGCCTGTACGGGAAGGCTTGGGGCCCAATGTGTCGTGCCTAGGAGCCGCCTGTGCCCGCGACTCACACGTGCGGCTTGATCTCCTCGATCACCCACTGCGCGTGGTCGAGGTAGGCGGCTGGCCCGCGCGAGACGTGGCCTTCGCCGAGCCTGCCCATCCCCAACAGGTACATGACGTCGAACGGCCTGCCGTCGTAGCTCGGCTGCCGCTGTACCGACCCACAAATCGGGGCGATTCGCCGGTCCACAATTCGACCATCGTGGCCAGATATCCGTCGGCCATCCGGCCGGGCTCCCGAAACGGCGCGCCGAAAGCGGCGAATTCCTTTGCTTCCCAACCCGCTCCGAACGGCGCGGTAATGCGCCGCCCGCTCATCCAGTCCGCCGTCGACAGGGCCTTCGCCAGCACCACCGGATGATGCAGCGGCAGGATCGTCACGCTCGAATTGACGCGGATTCCCCCCGTCGCCCCCGCGACAAAAGCCTGCGCGACAGTCGAATGCAGATAGGGCAGACCCGAAAGCTCCAGGTGTGAATGCGGCAGCGTAAACGCCAACTTCATCCCGACATGATGTCACCCGGAGGCGGCGGCGATCGGGGCCGCGCACCGGGGATGTACGGTTCGACGGTGCATGTCGATGTCATGACCGCTCCACAACCCCTGGCGCGGGTGAGCGACACCGCCCGCACCACCCAGGCTTCGGGGTTTTCCGGTCTGCTGTTCACCGAGACGGGCCGGACGGCCTTCCTCAACGCCGCCGTCGCGTCGCAGGCAGCGCCGGGGCTGGAGCTGTCGACCGGCGTCGCGGTGGCGTTCCCCCGCAGTCCGTTCGTCACGGCCGCGAACGCGTGGGAACTGCAGGAGGCGACCAACGGAAGGTTCCGGCTCGGCCTTGGCACCCAGGTCCGCACCCACATCGTGCGGCGCTACGGGATGACCTTCGAGAGGCCCGGCCCGCGCCTGCGCGACTACACGCTCGCCGTCAAGGCGTGCTTCGCCGCCTTTCGGACCGGGACGCTCGACTACCACGGCGAGTTCTACAACCTCGATTTCCTCACCCCCCAGTGGAGCCCGGGGCCGATCGATGCCCCGAATCCCAAAGTCGATGTCGCCGCGGTGAATCCGTGGATGCTACGGATGGCGGGCGAAGTGGCCGACGGGGTCCATGTCCATCCTTTGGGCGAGCCCGGATACCTCGCGCGCCACGTGATTCCGAATGTTGCCCGCGGCGCGGCCAAGGCGGACCGCTCGCCGTCCGACGTGGCGGTGATCGTGCCGGTCATCACGATCGTCGGCGACACCGAGGAAGAGCGCCGTCAAGAACGTGACCTCGCCCGGACGGCGATCAGCTTTTACGCCAGCACGCCCAACTATTCGTTCATCCTGGACGAGGCCGGATTCGAGGGGACGACGGCCCGACTTCGCGTGAAGCAAAAGGCCGGCGACTTCCGCGGTATGGCCTCGGAGATCACCGACGAGCACCTTGCCGTTTTCGCCACCGAATCGACCTGGGCCGACCTGGAAGACACGCTCGTCGACAAATACCAGGGCATCGCGACGCGCATCGTCTTGTACAACGCGCTCGGCGATCCCGAGCGTTTCGAGCGTTACGGCGAAGTCGCCCAACGTATTTCGGCTCGCTGACCTCGGCCGGCGTTCGGCGCCGGACGGCGCGGCCCAACGTACGACCGGTGCCGCGCAACCAGCCGGCGCGACACCGTGCGGGCGGGTGGCAGGCCATCGGCATCGACCGCGCGGCACCGGACCCCGAATCGAGCCGCCCGAGATGACGAAGTTGGCCACACGCATTGCAACCGGCGTTTAAAGTGCTGTTCATGGCGAAAGACGTGTTAGCCAAGGCGCGGGGGCGCTGGCTGGCGATCCCGGCCTCGCTCGTAGTCTCGGCCGCCATGATTTACGCACAACGCACCGAGCAACCCGGCTACGTCGAGCCACCGGCGGCGACACCGGCCGTCGCGCCGGCGATTCCGCCGTTCGTACCGCCCAGGCCGCCGCACGTCGCCACCCCCGAGGAGGCCGAATCACTGGCGGCGATCGCGCCCAGCCCGGGCCAACCGTTCCAATTCGCGCTACCGCGCGGCGTCGCGGCGGAAGACCGGTTGCAGGTCAAAACCATCTGGGCCGCCCGCGCGATCAGCCTGCTCTTCCCGCAGATCAAGACCATCTACGGGTTTCGGCAGGATCCCCTGCCGTGGCACCCCAACGGGTTGGCGATCGACGTGATGATCCCGAACCACGAGACTCACGAAGGCATCGAACTCGGCAATCAAATCGCCGGTTATGCCCTGGCGAACGCGAAGCGGTGGGGAATCAACCATGTGATCTGGCGCCAGAAGATCTATCCCGGCGTCGGCTCGGGAAGCTGGACAGCCGATTTGGGCTCCGAAACCGCCAATCACTACGACCACGTCCACATCGCGACCGAGGGCGGCGGCTATCCGAACGGTCACGAGACGTACTACATCGGATCCATGAGCACCGGAGCGCCGGAGTGATCCACCAGGCCCGGTGGAGCATTCCGGCGTCACGCCGCACGAAATAGCGCCGTCGCGTTACGGTCATGCGCGGCTGCTGGCCGACTCCGACGAGTTGACGTTCAGCGAAAAGAACACCAACGGCACGGCGCGCCAGCCGAATTCGTAGTGGCCCGTCAGTCGGCCGCCAGGCCGCGGGAACGCTTGTCGGCGTACATGCGCTCGTCGGCAAGGCGCATCAAATCCGGCGCACCGGCGGCAATTCCGGCGCTGAAGTCAACCGGGCCGCCCGTCTCGGCCCACCGCCGGCGGAGGCGATCGCGCGCCTGCTCGGCGTCGGCCCGACCGGCGCCGACGAGCAGGACCAGGAACTCGTCGCCGCCGATCCGGAAGACGATGTCCTGTGGGCGGGCCGACCAGCGCAGCGCGTCGGCGAAGTCGACCAGCAGCCGGTCGCCGGCCTCGTGACCGTGGTGGTCGTTGTAGCTCTTGAAACTATCCAGGTCGATCAGCACGACCGCGCAGCGGTCGGCGTGCGTCGACAGCTCGGCGGCGAGGGTGCTCCGGTTCAACAGCCGGGTCAGGGTGTCCGTCCGCGCGATCTCGCGGAGCAACTCGCTCTGCTCCTCCAGCCGGGCGATGAGCCACGCCGGCACCTCGGCAACGATGACCCACATGCACGTGGTCAACACCACGGTGGTGAGGTTGGCGGGAAGAAATCTGGCGCCCCCGATGACGAAGGCCGCGAGGCCGAGCGGCAGGAAGGCCAGTGAGCGCCAGCGCCGGCAGGTAAGACCGATGTAGGCGAAGGTCATCGTGATGTTGCCGGGAAAGTCGCGGGTGATGTACGAGTCCATCGCGCCTACAAGCGTCGTGACGATGAGCGCGGCCGCCGGCCAGCCGAACAGGAGGACTCGCCGCTGCTGCCAATCGCGCAACCGGCCGACCACCGCGACGACGGCGGCCAGCAACGCCGCGGCGCCGAGGAGCCAAGAGATCCGCGAATCGACCTTCGTGCCGGCGCTGTATGCCTTGACCGCATAGAGAAAGAGCATCCAGAGAAACGCGGTCAGGCCGATGGCATGCCAGCGCCCCACCGACGGCTGCGGGCCAACGTGGCAGGTCACGTGCCCAGGATAGAGGCGCGAGCCGCGGGGGTACACGGCGCCGGGCCCTATCGGGTCGGCGCGAAAGTCCACTGCGGCGGCGGTAACCTTCTCGCGATGACAAGGCAAGCGGGCGAGACGAACCGAAGCGGTGTCGTGACTTGATCGAACGAGTGAGGCAGCCTCAGGAGCACCCCACCGACGCGTCGACCTGGGCGCCGCTGCGCAATCGCGTGTATCGCAACCTGTTCACCGCGCAATTCGTGTCCAATGTGGGCACCTGGATGCAAAGCGTTGCGGCGCAATGGTTCTTGGTAGAAGACCACAGCAGCGATACCGTCGTCGCGCTGGTTCAGACGGCGAGCCTCGGCCCCACCCTGCTGCTGGGGTTGTTCGCCGGCGTCTTGGCCGATCTGTTCGATCGGCGCCGGCTGCTGATGTATCTGCAGAGTTATGCGGTGATCGTGGCCCTGTCCCTGGCTGTGGTGACCTACCTCGGCAAACTGGGCCCGACGTCGCTGCTGATGTTCACCCTGGCCATCGGCCTCGCCTCGGCGCTGGCCGGGCCCGCGTGGCAGGCCATTCAGCCGGAGGTCGTCCCGCGCGACCAGATACCGGCGGCCGCGACATTGGCCAGCGTCTCGATAAATATCGCCCGGGTGGTCGGCCCGGCGGTTGGCGGGGTGGCCGTCGCACTGGCTGGTCCCGCGGCGGTTTTCGCGCTCAACGCGGTGTCGTACGCCGCCATCATCGTCGCCCTGGCGGACTGGAGACGGCCCAAGCAACGGCCACCGATCGAACGCGAGGGCTTGGGCCAGGCCATCATCAGCGGGTTGGCCTACGTCCGGAACGGGCCGATCTTCCGCAGAATACTTTTGCGCACTTTCCTTTTCGTATTTCCCGCCTCGGCCCTGCTCGCCCTGTTGCCGGTGGCCGCTGCGCGCCGGTGGCACCTCAGCGCCAGCGGCTACGGTGTGGCGCTGGGAGGGATAGGTTTTGGCGCCGTGCTGGCCGTCGTGATCTCCGCTCGCCTGCGCAAATCAGTCCCCCCCCAACCTCCTCATGGCGGGCTGCGCCGTCGGGTACGGGGCGGCGGCGCTGGCGGTGGCGTGGCTGTCGTTCGCCGCAGCGCTGCCGGTGCTGATGCTGTCGGGGATGGCCTGGCTCATCACGTTGACGGAGTTGAACGCGGCAGCTCAGCTGGCCTTGCCGCAGTGGGTCCGGGCCCGCGGGCTGTCCGTGTACCTCCTGGTCTTCACCGGAAGCCAGGCGCTGGGCTCCTACGTGTTCGGTCTCATCGCCACGGAGACGGGGCTCGACCACGCGCTGATCTGGTCGGCGGTGTTGTTGGGCGCGGCCGCGCTCAGCGTCATCGCGCTCCCGTTCCTCCCGCTGCCGGAGGGGGTGAGCCTCGGCATCTCCACCGCCTGGCCGTCACCGACCGTAGTGTTCGAACCGTGCCCGCACGACGGACCGGTCCTGGTCACCACCCGTTATCGGGTGCCGGCCGAAAACCTAGACAGCTTCGTCCAGGCGATGGGCGCGGTCCGCCGCTCGCGCCTGCGCACGGGGGGCCACAGCTGGGAGCTGTACCACAGCCCCGAAGATCCCGAATCCCTGCTCGAGAGATTCACCGTGTTGTCCTGGACCCAATTTCAGCGACAACTAACCGAACGTTGGCTGGATTACGACCATGAAGCCGTCGAGAAGGCGCGCAGCTACACCGGCGACCACACGTCGGCGCACCAGTACTACATCGCGGTGCGCGTGCCCAAATAGCCTGCGCGTCAACCTCTTCAGGTTCTCAGCGCGCGTCCGCGTCCATATCGGGGCAGAAGGAAAGGACGGCGTCCGCCGCGATAACCCCCGCTTGATCGCCGGAGTAGCCAAGGCTCTGGATTCGCCGCACGGCCTCATCGGACGGCAACCTGTTGCGCAGCTCGTGGCAGAGCGTCGTGCCGATGCTGATGATGTGCTGCGGGTCGGCGTAGTCGATGTGGTGCTGATTCAGCGTGGTCAGGTAGACGGAGGGGTGCTGTCAGGAGCGGCGCCGGCGATCGCCGGCGTGCCGCACAGCAGCGCGGGCAGGGCGGCAACAGAGGCAACCGCAATGCGCAGGATCATCGGCATGAAACCTCGCTTTGCATACGGGAAGGATTTCCTTTTCGAGATGACAACTATTTCTAGTGGCAAGTGTCGCCGAATTATCCGGTTCGCCCAACCCCAGCACCGACCCGGCAAACACCCGGCACTACCCGGCTTCGAGACCAAACCTCTTGGAAATGAGCATCTCTCGGCAGCGCGCCGGCCTGCTGTCCGGCCGTGAACGCAATTAAACGCACGGCGAACGTTTGCCGAATCGATCGGTACGCACCAACGCCGAATCGCTGGCAGGATGACATCGATGAGCGCCGAAATCGATCCTGCGGCGCCGCCCAGTGGCACCGGCTGCGCCGAATGCGACGCCGCCGACGGATGGTGGGTGCATCTGCGCCGCTGCGCGGCGTGCGGTCATATCGGCTGCTGCGACGACTCGCTGGCCCGGCACGCGTCGGCGCATTGGCGGACGACCGGGCATCCGATCATCCGGTCGTTCGAACCCGGTGAGGATTGGTTCTGGGATTACGAACTCGAAGAGTATTGCGACGGGCCGGAACTCGCGATGCCCGATAGTCACCCGGCCGGCCAGGGCGTGCCCGGCCCGCGGGGACGAGTCCCGCGCAACTGGCGCGAGTTGCTGCTAGACCGCGGATCATCACCCGCCGGCTGATGGCGGCGCGGCCTCGACGACGACCAGTTCGGACAGCCCGCTGATGTGGAAGATCGGCATCAAAACGGGGTGGGCGACGAGTTCGATGTGGTCGGCCCGGCTGTAGAGGGCGTTGATCGCTGCGCTGTCCAGATACTCCACCCCGCTCAGGTCGACGGTCAGCGGATGGCCGCCGCCGATCACTTCGGCCGTGGCGGTGGTGAGTGCCTGATCGAATGCGTCGATATTGCTGAGGTCGATCTCCCCCGCCACCACCAGGACGAGCTTCCCGTCAGGACGGCGCACGGTCTCGAGGGTGAGCAACGTGGACATTAAGTGATTCTGGCGGATAGGTGGACCGTGGTTCCATCGGCGTCGGGTTCGATGGTGACGTCGTGCATCAGCCCTCGCATGAGAGCGATGCCCCGGCCGCGGTGCGGGTTGGCTGCCGGTTGTGGGGTCTTCCACGAGCCGGTGTCGGTGATGGTCAACTGCACCTCGTCGACCAGGGCGGTGGCGCCAAGGCTGATCGTTCCCTCCGGACTTTGACGGTGCCCGTGCTCGATCGCGTTGGCGACGGCCTCGCCCGCCGCGATCAGCACGTTCATCGCCTGATCCGGGTCCAGCCGAGCCCTCGTCAACCATTTGCGCAAGGCTGTGCGCGCCGGGGCGAGCTGGCCGACGTCAGCGGGAAACGTCAGCTCCAGCGGGGCGGGATGGCGGTAAAGCAACATCGCGACGTCATCCTGATAGCCGCCCTGTGGCGCCAGCCGGGACATGATGGTGGTGGCCAGATCATCCAACGCGACCGCCAAGCCCTCCTGGACAATGTCCGCCGCTTGTGAAATGCCGTCTTCCAGGGAAATGCGGCGACGTTCGACCAGCCCGTCGGTGTACAGCAACAGGGTGGCGCGCGCCGGAATCGTCACGTGGGCTTCGGGGCGGGGCCGCAGCGGCCGCACTCCCAGTGCGATGGTGTGTCCACCGTCGAGCAGCTCCGCGGCGCCGTCGGCGTGGACCAGGACGGGTGGGGGGTGCCCGGCGCTGGAGTACACCAGTTCACCAGTCTCGGGGTTGAGCACCGCACAGATGGCGGTGGTGCATTGGGCTCCGGGCAGCCGCGCGGCGAAGCGGTCCATGCCCGCCAGAGCGGCGGCGGGGCTGGGGTTTTCGAACAACAGCGCGCGGCAGGCACTCCGCATCTGGCCCATGACCGTGGCGGCGGCGAGACCGTGGCCGACGCAGTCGCCGACGATCATCGCGATGCGTCCGTCGCCGAGATCGACGACGTCGTACCAGTCGCCGCCGACCTGCAACGGGCGGGTGGCGGCCTGGTAGCGGACCGCAAATCCGTGCGGCAGCTCGGAGGGGCCGAGGATCGCGTGCTGCAGGGCCAGCGCGGTTTCCCCCTGCTGGTCGACTTGATGGACCCGCTGCAAGCCCTGGCCGAGGCGGCCCGCCAGCACGGTCAGCAGGGTCTGGTCTTCCAGGGTGAACGGCCGCTGGGCCGCCAGTTCGATCCAGACGACGAGCACACCCTCGGGATGCTGCAGCGCGATCGCCGCCGTCCCGGGCGCCGCCGTGGTGTTCGGGGTGAGCAGGTCGCCGTCGCACATTCCGGTGAGCAACTGTCGTGTCTCGGTGGACAGGTCAGCCCAGCGCACGGGCTCTCCGACCGCGACCAGCCTGGGCGCGCTGGAGGCCGTTTCCATCGACGAGCTCTCGGCGGGGAAGGTGACGGCCAGGACGCGCCGCGCCCGCCACACGCGCCGCAATTCCTCGGCCGCGGCCACGACCGCGTCATCGACAGTCTCCGCCTGGGCGAGTTCCTGGTTGAGCGCGTGTTCGCGTCCGGCGGCCAGCGCCAGCGCGATCGCCGCGTGCCGGGCGAAGTCGGTCACCAGCTCGAGGTAGTCGTCGCCGAAGGGCGGCTGTTGCGGATCGCGCGCGACGGCGATCACCCCGAGCACCGCGTCCCGGGCGATCAGCGGTATGACGATCGCCGGCCGTTCCCCCGCGTCGGTGAAGCCCTCGATCGGGTATTCAAACGAGTCGGTGATCAGCGGTTCGCCGCGACGCGCGACGCCACCGGTGGTGGAACCGACGATCGGCACCCGGCGGCCGATCACCTCGGAGGCGTAGCGGCCCGCGGTTGCGGCGACGACGAGCGCGTCCACTTGATCGGTAGGCAAGTCGGCTTCGCTGGGAACGAGCAGGATCGCTTGTTCGGCGTTGGCCAACTCCAGCGCCCGGTTCACGATGAGCTGCAGTGGCCCCGTCTGCGGGTCTCCGGACAGCAGCGCGGTCGTGATCTCGCGGCTGGCCTTCGTCCACCTCGCCGATTCACGCTCTCTTTCGAAGAGTCGCGCATTGTCGATGGCCGCGGCCGCCGCCGTGGCCAGCGCGCGGACGGCGCTCTCCTGGGTGTCGGAGAACGGCAGGTCGGGTTGGTCGTCCGCCAGGTAGAGGGTGCCGAAGTCGGCCCCACGCACGGTGATCGGTATGCCCATCAGCGCCCGCAGCGGCGGGTCGTGGGCGTGCAGCTCGGTCGCCGCCGGGTGGGTGCACAGGTCGTCGATGCGGATGCCCTCGCCCACCGGCAGATCGCCGAGCCGCCGCGCCGTGTCGCCGTCGATTCCGGCGTAGATGGACGAAACCGCGCTGCCGTCCGCTGCGCGGATACCGAGCGCCGCGTAGGGCGCACCGGTCAGTTCCATCGCCCCGCGGACGATTCGGTGCAGGGTCACATCCAAGTCCAGTTCGGAAGATATGCCGACGATGACCCGCACCAGTTGTTCCATCTGGTCGCGAGCGGCCACCGAGTCGTCGAGCTGTTCTTGCATTCCGCCCGTCAGCTCCCGGCGGCCCCGCCACGTATATGCGGATGTGTCTTCGTCGTCGGCCATAGCTGCCAACGTTACGGTCCCGATCCCGGCCCAGGACGGCTGGCTAACCCGCACCCTTACCGTTGTCGACTCGATAGACGGCGCCATGAACCGCGGCCGCGGCGTCGCTGGCGAGGAACGCGATCACATTCGCGACGTCGAGCGGCTGCATCATGCCGCGCGGCGAGGCCGTGCGCATGATCAGGTCGAAGTTCGGGTTCTCCGGCGCGCTGAACTGGTCGATCTGCGGTGTCAACATGCCGCCGGGACACACCGCATTGACTCGCAGGCGATCCGCGGTGTATTCGACCGCCAGCGCCCGGGTGAGGCCGACCAGCCCGTGCTTTGCGGCACAGTAGCCGGCCGAATAGGCCTGGCCCTCGACCCCGGCGATCGAGCCGACGTTGACGATGTTGCCGCCACGCTCCAGCAGGTGCGGCAGCGCGGCCCGGCACAGGTAGAACGGGCCGTTGAGGTTGACCGCGAGATCCTGCGCCCAATCGTCGTCGGTCATCGACTCCGTCCGGCGCATCTGATGCTTGCCGGCGACGTTGACCAGGACGTCGAGGCCGCCGAACTCCGCGACGCAGCGCTGCACGGCGTCCATGCAGGCCTGGGGTGAGGCCACGTCGACGAGGGCATACGCGCCGTGCTCGATGTCGCCGAACACCTCTGCCAGCCGCCCGGTATCGCGGCCTATGCCGAAAACCGTTGCACCCTGCCGGGAAAACAGCCGGGCCGTCTGCGCGCCCAGGCCTGACGAGGCACCGGTCACCAGCGCAACCTTGCCGTGCAGTGCAGTCATATCGGTCTTCGGCCTCCATCGTCACGGTGCTCGTGTCGTATCGTGCCATTAGTGTCACACGCGGGTTCGCGGTGCGACGCGACGGCTCAATAGGGCCGCAACCGTGCCATGCCGACCCGTAGAAGTCTAAGGGATGCAACGATTCTCGCTTCGGTCGCGAGCCTCCGCTGGAGGTGTCGAGCCGTCACCAGTACGAGCAAGCCGACCGCCGAGCGGGCCAGCGTGATGCGCCTGGTTCGCTTCTTCCACGTCGGCGGTGTCGAGGCCGTGCGGCGGCCGACGCAATAGCCGAAGCACGCCGCCACCGTGAGCGCGCAGACTGCGGCAAGCACCATCATGATGACGAGCGTCCTGCGTCGCTGTCGCGGGAAGGTCACGCCCGAGACACGCCTCGGCCAATAACCTGACCATCCGGCTCAGGTCGCGTAGCCCCGCAGCTGCGCCGAGGTCCGCCGGTTGTAGCCGAGCGCGTTTTCCGAGCGCGGCGCGAAGCTGCGGTGTCTGAACTCGAGCAGGTCCACCACCGTTTTGCCGATCATCCGGCCACGCGCGCCGTCCTCTCCGGTCACGACTTCCATTGGCGGGCCGTTCAATTCGACGTCGAGAAAGACGTCGAATCCCAGCACGTCGCGGTAGAACCGCAGCGAGCTTTCGGCGTCGCATACCGCGTTTTCGGGTGGTTACCCGGCGCGCTCGTCGTCCAGCGGATCTTCCTGCGGCCGCACCTCGATCCACCCGTCCGAGGCGAACTCGAGCTCGAGCTCCACATGACGCAGCAGATGCGCAAGCTGTCTGGCGTACATCCGGGCCGACTCGGTGGTCAGCATCTCGTCGTGCGTGCAGTCGATCGAGTGCGTCACGATGTCGCCGAAAACGTAAGGCCGCCAACTGTACGACAGATCCGAACTGCGATCCTCGTGACCCCGCGCCGCCGCCACGATCGTCAGGTCGCCATAGAACACCCCGGGCCGGTGCAAGCGGTACAGGGTGATGTTGGTCTTGAGGTTCCCGACCAGCGCGTCGAAGAATTCCTCGTATCGGGACAGGTCGATGGCACCAAGCTCCCGAAGCAATTCGTCCGTCTGCTCGTAGCTGAGCGGCTCATCGGGGGCGGCGCTGCCGACGTCTGAATGGTGGCCCGGCAGAAACACTTTGCCGTCCCCGCTCGGTTGGGCGTCGAGCACGATGAGGCGCGTGACCGCCGCGCCGCGTCGCTGCAACTCGATGGCGAGTTCATGCGCGACGACGCCGCCGTAGGACCAGCCGAGCAGGTTGTACGGCCCGCTGGGATAGATCTCCTGGATTCGGGCGGCGTAGCTCGCCGCCATGTCCCGAATCGACCGGGGATCGGCTTCCCCAGCCCGGGTGGCCTGCTGAATGCCGATGATCGGGCAGTCCACGAAATCCCCGAGCACCCGGTACGGCCAACTCACTCCCCCCGCGGGATGGATACAGAACAGCGGTATGCCGCTCCCGTCCCGCAAGGTCTGAACCGGAGCTAACTCTCCCGCCGCCGCGGCGCCCCGGGCCAGCCGATGGGCCAACCGCCGCACGGTGGGCACGTCGGACAAGGTGCGCACCGACAGGTCGGCGTCCAGGTGGGTGTTGATCGCGGCGACCAACCGCATCGCCGACAGCGATTCCCCGCCCAGGTCGAAGAAGGAGTCATCGATCCCGACCAGCTCCAGCCCCAGGACCTGGGCGTAGATGTCGGCCAGGATCTCTTCGACCGCGGTGGACGGAGCACGATATCCGGCTCCGATGTACTCCGGCGCCGGCAGGGCCCGGGTGTCGAGCTTGCCGTTGATCGTCAGCGGCAGCCGCTCGAGCGCCACCAGCGCCGCCGGGACCATGTAGGCGGGCAGCCGATCGGCCAGCCGCGCACGCAATTCCACCGGATCTGCCGCGCCGGTCACGTAGCCGACCAGACGTTTGTCACCGGGGCGATCCTCACGGGCAATGACCACCGCCTGGCGCACCCCGCCCAGCGCGGCCAGGGCCGCCTGCACCTCACCGAGTTCGATGCGGTAGCCGCGGATCTTCACCTGCTCGTCCGCACGTCCCAGGTAGCGCAGCTGGCCGTCGGCACCCCAGGACACCAGGTCCCCGGTGCGGTACATGCGGGTGCCGGGCGTGCCGAACGGGCACGCCACGAAGCGCGACGCGGTCAGCTCGGGCCGGCCCACGTACCCGCAGCCGACCCCGTCGCCGGCCACATACAGTTCGCCGACCGCTCCGACCGGGACCGGCCGCAACCAGCCGTCGAGCACGAACAGCGCCGCACCGGGCACCGGCGACCCGATCGGCGGTGCACCCGAGCCCGTGGTCAGCGGCGTGCTGATCGCGACGCACATCGTGGTTTCGGTCGGCCCGTAGGCGTTGATCATCACCCGGCCCGCCGCCCAGCGGTCCACGACCTCGGGCGGGCAGGCCTCGCCGACAATCACGAGCGATACGGACTCCAGTCCCTCGGGCGACAGCATCGCGACCGCCGATGGAGTCTGGGTGAACACGCTGACTTCCTCGCTGACCAACAGCGCGTGCAGGTCTTCCGCCGAGCGAGTGACCGATTCGGGCACCACGACCAACCGGCCGCCGCGTAACAGGGCGCCGAAGATCTCCCACACCGATACGTCGAACGAATACGAGTGGCTCTGGGTCCAGACGCCCGCCGCGGGCAGGCCCGCGTCCAGGGACCCCAGTAGCTGCGTGGCGTTGTGGTGCGCGATCGCCACGCCCTTGGGCACACCAGTGGTGCCGGACGTATAGATGATGTAGGCGATCCCGTGGGCGTCGGGTGCCGGTAGCGGCGTGACGGGATAGTCGTCGACCGGTGCTTCCTCGACGTCGATGACCGTCAGCTGCGACCCGTCCAGGCGCTGCCGCAGGCCGGCCGTGGCGATCGCGGCGACCGGCGCCGAATCCTCGAGCATGAACTGGATCCGGGCCAGCGGGGCGGTCGGGTCGATCGGCAGGTATGCGGCCCCGGTGTTGAGTACTGCCAGGATCGCCACGACCGCCTCGGCCGACCGCGAAAACAGCACTGCCACAGACCGACCCGGGCCAGCGCCGCGATCGGTCAACAGGTGCGCCAGCCGGTTGGCGGCCTCGTCCAATTCCCGGTAGGTCATGGACTGCCCCGCCCAGTTGACCGCTACCGCATCCGGGCAGCGCCTCACCTGGGTAGCGAACAACGCGGGGATCGACACCGGCGTGGCCGCCGGTTTGGTCAGCAGCTGCCGGTTGCCGAACCGATCCAGCCGCGCGTGCTCCGGCTCGTCGAGCAGATCCACCGACGACAGTCGCCGGCCCGGGTCGGCGGCCATCGCCACCAATACCTGCTGCATCCGATCGATCAGCGCGTCGATGCTGCCCTCGTCGAAGACGGCGGTGTCGTATTCGACGCGGAGCCCGAGTTCCTGGCCCGGTTGGGCTTGAACGGTCAGCGGATAGTGGTTGTACTCACGAACCGTCGCGTCGGTGATGGCCAACTCGGAATTGCCCGCCAGCGCGGCGGTGCCGACCGGGTAGTTTCGTAGGCGAAGAGCGTGTCGAAAAGCTTGTCGTGGCCGGTGATGCGGTGCATCGCGCTCAGCGCGAGGTGCTGATGCTCGAGGGTGTCGTTGTAGGCACCCTGCAGCTGGTCGAGCAGGTCGGTGGTGGTGGTTGCCGCTGTGAGGCGGGCACGAACCGGCACGGTGTTGATCATCAGGCCCACAATCGATTCGGCACCGGGCACCTCGGCCGGCCGGCCGCGGTGCGGATCAGCAGCGCGCGGAAAGCGGGCTGATCGGCGAAATCGCACACTGCCGCGCGCTCGGCGGCGCAAAGCCCCTGAATCTTTTCGTCGCTGTCGGCGTCGTCGGTGTCGAGTTCGACATAGCGCCACTCCGCCGCGGGGTCGGCCGGGATGATCTGTACCGGCTCGTCGTAGTCGTTGCAGAACCGGGCGACCAGATGCGGGTGCCGAGCGATCACGGCCTGCACCGCGTCGCGCAGCCGGCGCGGATCCAGCGGACCGGTCACCGTGAAATCCAGTTGCACCGCATACATGTCGTCGTCGCCGCGCGCGGCACGGGAATGGAAGAGCAGTCCCTGCTGCAAGGGTGTCAGCGGCAGCACATCGGCGATCCGGTATCGCCGTTGCAGATCCTCGATCTGCCGCTGGGTCAGTCGGGCCGGTGCGATGTCGGACGGCGTCAGCCCGCCGCCGCCGCGGCGCACGTGCGCGCAGATACCGGTAAGAACGTCAAACCACAACTGGCTCAACCGGTTAACGGCCGCGTGGTCCAGGGCAGACGGCGCCCACGTCCAGTTGGCATGCAGTTCCGGGCCGGTGTTCGCGTCGACGGTGACGGCGTTGACCTCCAAGGTGTGCGCCAATGGCATCGGCACCGCCGCGGCGGCGTCCGTCATGGACATGCCCTCGAGGCCGATCCACCACATGTCGCCGGAGGCGTGGACCGCCGCGCCGAGTCGCCCCAGGTAGTTGAAGCCGATCGCCGGGTCCGCGCCGTCCAGGTCTACGTCGTCATTGAGGTAGCGCAGCAGGCCGTAGCTCAGCGGGTCGGGTAGCGCGCGAAGTTGTTCCTTGGCGTCCTTGATCAGCGCACCCAGCGCGCCCTCGCCCGCCACTACCTGCGACCAGGACAGGCCGCCCAGGGCGAGCGACACCGGATGCTTGGCGGTGAACCAGCCCACCGTGCGCGACAGGTCGACGTCGCCGAAGTACTCCTCGTGGCGGCCGTGGCCTTCGACGTCGATCCCGATCGGCGTGTCGCGGCGGTTCAGGAATTCCGCGCATGCCAATCCAAAAGCGATCAAGAGGATTTCGTGCACCCCGGCGCGGAACGCCGCGGGTACTTCACCGAGCAGCAGGGCCGTGATGTCCGCATCGAGGGACACCGACAGGGTGTCGGCAGTGGCGTAGGTGTCCAGTTCCGGGCGGACGGCCGGCAACGCCGCAGGGGTCGCCGCCACCTGTTGCCAGGCCTGCGCGTGCTCGACCACCGCTGCGGTGCGCGCGTGCTCGGCGAGCAACGCCGCCCAGCGGGTGAACGACGTCCCGGTGGCCGGTAAGACCACCGGCTGGCCACCGCAGTGCTGGGCCCACGCGGTGTTGAGGTCTTCCAACAGCACCCACCACGACACCGCGTCGACGGCCAGATGGTGAACGGTCAGGACGAGCTGTCCGGTGGACTCAATCCACACCGCGGACAACATCTTTCCGGCCGCGGGCTGCAGCCGCGACCGGGCTTCCACCAGCACCCGGTCGGACAAGGCGTCGGCGGCGCGCAGGCACTCGCGCGCGTCGACCGACCCCGGTTCGGGGGCAGTCAACGCCCAGCCTCCTGCGCCGTCCTCGGCCACGCGCAACCGAAGCATCGCGTGCCGGTCCAGCACGGCCTGCAGCACGACGACGACGTCGGCCTCGGCGGCCCCCGCCGGCGCCTCCACCAGCACCGTCTGGTTGAACTGGTCGACCGGACCGTCCACGCTGTGCAGCCAGCGCATGATCGGGGTGGCCACCACCGTCCCGATTCCCTCGTCGACCGGGCCGGCCTCGCCGCCGGCCGCCGTGGTCACCCGGGCCAGCCCGGCCACGGTCTGCTCGACGAAAACGTCGCGCGGGCGGAACACCAGGCCGGCGGCTCGCGCTCGCGCCACCACCTGCATCGACAGGATGCTGTCGCCGCCCAGCTCGAAGAACGACTCGTCGACTCCGACCCGCTCCAAACCGAGGACCTCGGCGTAGATGCCGGCCAGGATCTCTTCGACCGCACTCGTCGGAGCGCGGTACTCCCCCGCGTTGTATTCGGGTGCCGGCAGTGCCCTGGTGTCGAGCTTGCCGTTGGAAGTCAGCGGCAGCGCGTCGAGCACCACCACCGCGGCCGGGACCAGGTAGGCCGGCAGCCGGTCGGCCAGCGCCGCGCGCGCTTCGGCCGGGTCAGCGGTCCCGGTGAGGTAGCCGACCAGGCGCTTGTCGCCGGGACGGTCCTCGCGGGCGATCACGACTGCCTGCTCGACGCCGTCGAGTGCGGCCAGCGCGGCTCGCACCTCGCCGACCTTGATGCGATATCCGCGGATCTTGACCTGGTCGTCGGCGCGGCCCAGGGAGCGCAGCTGCCCGTCGGGGCCCCACACGACGAGATCCCCGGTGCGATACATGCGGGTTCCGGGCTTGCCGAACGGGCAGGCGACGAAGCGCGACGCCGTCAACGGCGTCCGGCCCACGTATCCGCCGGCCACGCCGTCGCCGGCGACGTACAGCTCACCGACCACCCCGGCGGGCACCGGCCGCAACCAGCCGTCGAGCGCGAACAACGCCGCCCCGGGCACGGGCGAGCCGATCGGTGCTCCCGTTCCGGGCGTGAGTGGAGCGCTGATCGACACGCACATCGTCGTCTCGGTCGGGCCGTAGGCGTTCACCATCACGCGGCCCGGGGCCCACCGGTCGACGACCTCGGGCGGGCAGGCCTCGCCGGCCATCACCAACGCCACCGAGTCCAGCCCCTCGGACGGCAGCATGGCCACCGCCGACGGCGTCTGGGTCAGCACGCTGACCTGCTCGTGGATCAGCAGCGCGTGCAGGTCTTGCGGCGAGCCGGACACCGCTTCGGGCGCGACGACCAGACGCCCGCCGCGTAGCAGCGCGCCGAAGATCTCCCACACCGACACGTCGAACGCATACGAGTGGCACTGGGACCAGACACCCGCGGCCGGCAGGCCGGCATCCAAGGGCCCCAGCAGCCGGGTCACGTTGCGGTGGCTGACGGCCACGCCCTTGGGGACACCGGTCGTCCCCGAGGTGTAGATCAGGTAGGCGACGTCATCGGGGCCCGGGCTCGGCAGGGGCGTCGCGGGCTGGGCGTCGATGCGGGGATCGCCGGCGTCGATGATCGCGAGGTCGAGCCCGTCGAACAGGTCGGCGAGATCGGCGGTGGTGACGGCGGCGACCGGCGCGGCGTCCTCGAGCATGAACTGGAGTCGCGCCGGCGGCAGCGCCGGGTCGATCGGCAGATACGCCGCCCCGGTTTTCAGCACCGCCAGGATCGCAGTGATCGCCTCGACGGACCGCGAAAACGCAAGGGCGACTGACGAACCCGGACCGGCCCCGTGATCGGCCAGAAGCTGCGCCAGCCGGTTAGCTGCCTCGTCGAGTTGCCGGTAGGTCAGGGCGCGGCCCGCACAGGTGACGGCCTCGGCCTCGGGGTTGCTGGCGACGTGTACAGCAAATAATTCCGGGATCGACACCGGCGCGTCGGCAGGCGCGGTCAGCGCCGCCCGATTGCCGATCTCGTCGAGCCGAGCCCGGTCCGGGTCGACGAGCACATCCATCGACGACAGGGTCCGATTGGGGTCGGCCGCCATCGCTTCCAGGAGTCGCTCCACGCGCCCCGCCAAATCCGCGACGTCGAAGCTTGCGAAGGGCTGTCCGGTGCCGACCGTGCTAAGTAAATGCTGATTGCCAAAACCGAGGAAGAACAGCCCGAAATGGGCTACCGGCCCGAAGGTGGTGAAAGTGGCCGTCGCCTGAGATCCGCCGAAGTCCAGCGTGAGTCGGGACAGGATGAAATTGACGACGACGCGATTTGCCGCCCGCCTCGGGTCGCGAACACCATTGTCACCCTCCAGAGTGCGCACCGGAAATCGCTGATGCCGCAGCGCTTCTCGCATGCGGATATCGACCTGTCGGCAGAACTCCGAGACCGAAGACGTCGGCGCCGCCTTGAATACCAGCGGCACCACCCCGGCGAACATTCCGGGAAGTATCTTCGACTCGGGCCGCACCCGGCGGCTCACCGGGAAGTCGAGGACGATCTCGTCGGACCCGTCCTCGCAGTAACCGCGCACCAATAGCGCGCAAACCGCGGCGATGATCGAGGGCCGCCGCACGCCCACCCGCTTGGCCAGCTCTTTGATTCGGTCGACGGCGGCGGGGTCGAATTCCGCGGGTTCGGAGGGCCAATACGAATCCCGTTCGTCACCGGTCTGCGGCAACAAATTATCCGGGCCGGTGCCCGACGGCAGGTTCACCGCCCAATAGGCGCGATCCTCCGGATATTCGTTGGACGCCTCGTACTCCAACTCGATGCCAATGAGATCGCGCAGCGCGCCGAAAAAGGCCGGCGAAGAAGGCACGCCGGAAACCATCGCGGAATAAATGGCGGCGATACGGCGGCCCACCAGGGCAATGCCGGACCCGTCGAGAATGATGTGGTGGGTGCAGGCGAACCAGTAATACTCGTCGTGCCGCGTTTGGAATAGCGCAAACTTCATGAGAAAGCCGTCGAGCGGCATCGGCACGCATTGGATCGAGTTCGCCATCTCGCGGGCCGCCCGCACAGGATCGTCAGCGCGAGTCAAGTCGTAGAAATCCAACGCGATTTCGGGGTTATCGAGCGCCCTTTGGAAGACCTGGCCGTCGACTTCGAAGAACACCGCCCGGAGTGGCTCCGCCTCTTGTACGGTCTGCTTAATTGCGCGCTCGAGCAAATCCGCGTCGACCGGTCCCTCGATCCGCACGAATTGGCCCAGATGCCACTCCGGCCCCGAGTGGCTGGTTTGCTGCGCCAGCCATATGTCCAGCTGCCCGCGCGTCAGCGGCAGCGCTCGGTCATCTATCTCCACTGAAGTCCCCCGAACTCACCGGATCCCCGTACCCGGACGGCCTACGTGTTGAGCAGCTCGGCTAGGCCGATTTCTCGCGCAGACTCCTCGACCGCATATCAGTCCAATTGCTTTCGACATAGTCCAGACACGCTGCGCGATCGGCTTTTCCGTAAATCACGTTCCAGCCGGCCGGCAGGTCGGCGAAGCGCGGCCACAGGCTGTGCTGGTCTTCGTGGTTGACCAGGACGTAGAAGTCGCCGCGGTCGTCGTCGAACGGATTGGTCTGCATCGCGCTACCCCCTAAGCCTGTGGACCGGGCCGGTGGGATGCGAGTAATGGCGCGAACGTTTATGCGACGGCTGCCGCCTGCAAGCCTGCGAAGGCCAAACTAACGCGCGCTAAGATTTCGATGCGACCATCTTCGTTGACGTCGATCCCCCGACCCACCAGATCGCGATGTACCCAGTTGGTATGGAAGCGAAACGTCAAATCCCGCTCTTCTGTTGTTTCGCGAGGTATTCACAGGTAGTTAGCCCGTCATTCTACCCATCTGCGTACCCCCTGAGGAATCCATACCAAAAATTACGGTCGTTAGCGGACATTAACGCCGCGGTGCTTATAAGCAGGGCCGTACGTCGTGATTCTCGCGAACAATTGACGCATTCGTTGATTGCTGCTGTCGGCCCGCGGGCACGTCGCCGCGCCTGAAAAGCGCTGGTGGCCCGCATGGTTCACAGCCGACCGGCGTCGGTGCCCGTCGACGGGGTGCTCTTCATGGTCGCGATCATCGTGGCCTCGGGTGCCGCGATGACCACACAACTCGGTGCCGCCGTCGGGTTTATCGTCGTGCTGTACGCCGCGGCCGAGGCCATACTCGCCGGCTATCTGGCCACACGCTCGCGCACCAGGTGTTGCTGCGCCTGCTGCACGACTGGGCGCGGACCTACCGACGGCAAATCCTGATGGTGATATTCAGCGTCGTCGGCGTCTCGCAAATCGCGCAGGGCATGGGCGGCGGCTCAGCCGGGGTTACGCGGGCACTCGATCGAGCAGGCTGGCGTAAATGGTGACGATCTTCTCGGTTTGCCGCGACTGCCGCGGAATATCGCGGTGAGCGGTGACGATGTCGGTCATTCGGCGCAGCTTTTCCCGATTTTCGGCGACCGTTTCAATGGCTGCGGCCAGCGCGGCGGGCGACGGGTCGGCGGTCAGAATTCCCCCGCCCTCCGGGACCGTTTCACCCAGCGCCGGGTCGCAATAAATGGTCGGCAATGACATTGCCGCCGCCTCCAGCAACACCAACCCCTGGGTGTCGAAGCCGTAGGAGGTGAACAGCAGGGCGTCGCTGGCACGCATGGCCCGCAGGCATTCCTCATGGTCGAGCCGACCACGCAACCGGATCCGCTCGCAGGCGCCGGCGGACACAATGGCTGTTTTGACCGACGCTGCCAACACCCCTTCACCGCAGATGTCGAGGGTGCAATTCGGTACCCGGGAAACGGCATCGATCGCCGCGAGGATTCGCTTCTCGGAGGAAAGCCGGCCACACCAGATCAGTCGCAGCGGTTCGCCATCGCGCGATCTGACGACTTCGGCGGTGATGGCGCGGTCGATTACGTCATCGTCAATACCGTTGGAAATGACCGACATTGGGCGGTTCACCCCCCGCTCCGCCAGCGACTGCGCGAAGTGGTTCGTGGGTAGGATCGTGTGATCCACCGCTTGGGCATGTGCCACCATGAATCGCCAGGCAAGACGCGCGATAGTGCTTTCTTCGGCCGACGTGAACGAGAATTCCTTTGCCAGACGAGGCTTTTGCATCTTGCTCACGACTTTCGCGAGCAGCAGCGGCGCGGTGGCAGCCTGCTCGAAGTAGGCGTCGTAGCGAGTGTGTTTGGTCTGCACGACCGGAATGCCATGCCGGCGTGCGGCTTCCATGCCCGCGATCGCCACGCCCAGGTCACCCTGGGTGTGCACGATGTCGATCGGCTCGCCCGCGAGGAAGGCCTGATCGATCAGGGCGCGATTTGTCTTGGACGGCCACACGAAGACGTAGTCGTCGTACCGGCCGAGCAGGCGCGCAAGCCGATCGATGACTGGGACCGGTTTCAGCGCGACGACGCGCGGATCGGGCTCGGGCGCCGTCGTCAGCGGTGGGGTGAACACCGTGACGCGATGCCCGAGCTGTTCGAGGGCACGACGCTGCGTGATCATCGATATCTGCGCTCCGCCGAAGGTCGCGGGATGAAGATCGGTGAAAAGAGCGACGTGCATCAACACCCCTCATCGTCGAGTAAAAACGGTGGTCCGCGGCGAATGAGTCCGCGGCATACGGCTCGCGACGCAGTTCAGGCCCGTGAATAGCGGGCACGCTGACCGAGCAGCGCCGCTCGGGTCAAAAACGTCAACGGCTGGGAAGCTTACCCTCCGGCGGGGCACATCACGGCCAAGGTTTCACCTCATTCCGGGAAACCAACGGCCAGAGACCGTCCACTGCAAGCCGGGCGGGGCCGCATCGACCGGGCACATGTACTTGTCTGGGAACCGCGCACACGTTAGCGGCACCGGCTGATCCGGGGCGCCGGACGTCGGGACGACGTGCGACCACCCCTGCGCCTGGCACAGTTAGTAATCCCCGCCGGGGCCGCCACCGTTGACGCATGCGTCGGCGTGCGCGACCGCGGGTTCGTGCAACTTAGCCTGCCGCGTCACTGCGGTCGAGCTCGTCTCGATTGTCGAGGCCCTCGTAGGCCAGACGGCTCATCAACTCACCAGCCTCCTGCAGGATTTTCTGTTCACGCGGGCTTAGGGAGGTGTTGATGGTGTCACACAGCCAGTCGTCGCGCCGGCGTCGATTCTTGACGACCAGACGGCGGCCAGCTTCAGTGAGCTCGATATGCACGCGTCGGGCATCGTTGGAGTCACGCTGACGACTGATCAGCCCCGCTGCCTCCAGCGATCGCAGCGCCGCGGCGACGTTGGACGTCGTCATGACCAGGTCTACGGCGAGTTGTCCCGGAGAAACCGTTCCACCGCGGCGGTCAATTGCGCCCAGTACCAGGGCATCCGATTGCGCCACTGGACGGGTTTTCATCTCGCGGCGAAGCCGTCGCTGCAGTGTCATCAACTGGCGCCGCAGCCGCGACGCCTCCTCGCATTCCATCTCGAACCACCTCAACCCCAGCTTTAGACAATCGGTGCTGGATCCCGGAGCATGTTGACACCTATGTCATATCACTATAATCTATAGATAGAAGGGGATGAAGATGACTCCGGTAGATGACAAGCCGTCCCGGCTCAAAGAACTGTTCCTCGGGCCCGATCTAGTCGTGATGCCCGGCGTGTACGACCCGATCAGCGCTAAGCTGGCTCAGCAAGCCGGGTTTAGTGCGCTGCAGTGCAGTGGCCTGGGGATCGCCGCGGTGCACTACGGCGTGCCGGACTACTCGATCGCCTCCTTGGCCGAGATGGCCGGCGCGTGCGGCGTGATCGCCCGATCGGTCGACATTCCCGTGGTCGGGGATGCCGATACCGGATTCGGCAACGCAGTCAACACGTTCTTCACGGTGCAGACCTTCGAACGCCACGGCCTGGCGGGGGTCAACTTAGAAGACCAGGTCATGCCCAAACGGTGCGGTCACCTCGACGGCAAACACGTCATCGACCTCGACGAGGCCGTGGCCAAGATTCGGGCCGCCGCCGATGCCCGCTATAACCCGGACTTCGTTATCACCGCCCGAACCGACTCGCTGGCTGTGGAAGGCATTGACGGTGCGATCAAGCGCGGCAACGCCTATCTCGATGCCGGCGCGACGCTGGTGTTCGTGGAGGGATTGCACGCGCGAGAGGAGATCGTCGCCGCCGTTGCAGGCATCGACGGGCCGGTAGGGATCAACATCGTCGAAGGCGGCAAGTCGCCGACCCATCTGACGTTCAGCGAACTGCAGACACTCGGCGTGGCCCGGGTCAGTCTGCCCGGCGCTCTGTTGGCCGCCGCGGTCACAGGTATCACCGACGCCCTCAAGCAGATTCGTGAAGACGACGGGACGTGGAATCTGGGTCTGCGCACGGCCAGCTTCGCCGACGTACACGGCCTCGTCGGCACGTCGCGCGTTGCCGAGCTCGAGCAGCGCTACCTCGCCGACCTCGTGCCCAACGAGGGGAGGCGGTGATGGCGCCACAACCGCGCACGGTCTTCGACAAGATCTGGGACGCCCACGTGGTATCCCAACTCGATGCCGACACTGCGCTGCTCTACATCGACCGGGTCTTCCTGCACGAAAAGAGCGGCGCGTTCGCCCTGACCAGCCTGCACGACGATCACCGACAAGTCTTCGACCCGCACACCGTCTTCGGCACCATAGACCATTCGGTGGACACCCGGCCCGGACGCACCGACGCCAGCCCCCAGCCCGACGGTCAGAAATTTATCGAGGGATTCCGAGCTACCGCCGCAGAGGCAGGGATACCGGTCTTTGACCTCGGCGACGACCGCCAAGGAATTTGTCACGTCACGTTCCCCGAGCAGGGACTAGTGCTGCCCGGCATGACGATGGTCTGCTCCGACAGCCACACCGGCACCAACGGAGCGCTCGGGGCGCTGGCCTGGGGCGTGGGCGTGAGCTCCTGCGAGACCGCCCTGGCCTCCCAAACACTGGCCGTCAAACGGCCCAAGACCCTGCAGGCCCGCTTGACCGGATCGCTCGCCGACGGCGTCTACGCCAAAGACCTGATTTTGGCGCTCATCGCGACCATCGGCGCCGCCGGCGCCACCGGCTACGCCATCGAATACACCGGGCCGACCGTCGAATCGCTGCCCATCGAAGGCCGAATGACGCTGTGCAACATGGCCGTCGAAGCCGCGGCGTTCACTGGCATCGTCTCACCAGATGCCATCACCCTGGACTACCTCAAGACCCGGCCACAAGCACTTACCGGTAACGACTGGCAGCGCGCCGCCCGGCAATGGTTGGCGCTGGGCACCGACGACGGGGCCCGCTTCGACCGCACCGTGGACATCGACGTCACCGCCTTGGCACCTCAGATCACCTGGGGCACCAGCCCCCAGCACTGCGTTGGCATCGACGCATCGGTACCGCATCCCGACACCCTGCCCGATTCCGCCGGAGGCGCAAAGGCGCTTGCCTACGTCGGCCTGACACCCGGCACACCGATGACCACCGTACCCATCGACGCTGCCTTCATCGGATCCTGTACTAACGCCAGGCTTTCCGATCTACAAGCCGCAGCGTCACTGCTGGCCGGACGCCACGTCGCCGACGGAGTCACCGCCATCTGCATCCCTGGGTCAACCGCGGTCAAGCACGCTGCCGAAGCCGAGGGCATCGACCGCATCTTTATCGATGCCGGCTTTCAGTGGCGCGAATCAGGCTGCGGTTTGTGCTTCTTCGGCGGCGGCGAAGGCTTCCCGACCGGCGCACGCGTAATCAGCTCCACCAACAGAAACTTCGAAGGCCGCCAAGGCCCCGGCGTACGCACACACCTGGCCAGCCCCGCCACCGTTGCCGCCTCCGCACTCACCGGACACATCACCGATCCCAGGACCCTGCCATGACCGACCGATCACTAAGACACGTCACCGGCGTGGTCGCGCCACTGCTGCGCGACAACATCGACACAGATGTCATCGCGCCCTCCCGCCTGCAGGTGGCGGGCCTAGGCAAGACCGGCTACGAATCAATCCTGTTCGGCAACTGGCGATACGACGAGACCGGTTGCGAACGAACAGATTTCATCCTGAACCAGACAGATTACCGGACCGCGACAATACTTCTCACCGGCGAAAACTTCGGTTGCGGCAGCTCCCGAGAATCCGCCGTGTGGGCATTACACGGATTCGGCATCAAAGCCATCATCGCCCCCAGCTTCGGGTCCATCTTCGCCGCCAACTGCTACCGCAACACCATCCTGCCGTTGGCCCTCCCACCAGCCGAACACGCCCTTCTGGTCGCCGAACTACACATCGACGCCGCCCAACCACCAAAAGCAGAGATCGACCTCGAACACCGCCGCGTGCGCGCTACTGGAGGGCCCTGGCGCTCCTTCCCCATTGATGAACGGCCCCGCCAACTGCTTCTCAACGGACTAGACGACATCGATGACAACCTGCGCCACCGCAAATCCATCGACGCCTACCGCACCCGCGATCAGCATCTGCACCCCTGGCTATACCGTCCCGCCAACACACCTCGCAGCCGACCGCCAGCGCGGCAGTCGCCAGAAGCGTGAGAAGAAGGTGGGCGGCCGCGCTGACGATCACGCCGGCGTCGGCCCCATAGCCGTTGGGAAAGACGATCTCCCCGCTGTCGGGCCCGTCGCGGTGCGCCCTCAACCAGCCGTAGAGCAGCCGGTCCAGGGCACACGTAACGGCGAGTGGGTCAGGGCCGCGGCGACTGACGGGCTTTCCCCTGAGTCGCGCGCCGCACTCATCGGGACACCAGCAGCAGGGCGGTCGTCACCAGCATGACCGCAGCGGTAGCGCCGTGGACTCCCCAGGCGACCGATTTGGTTCCGCCGTTGCGCAGCACGATGGTTGCGTCGACGATCGGAATGATGGTCGCGGCCAACATTAGCCAGCCGACTAGATGGGTCGCGCCGGCGACCATCAGAATGATGACGAACAGCCCGGTGGCGATGTCGCGTACACCCTTTGCGCTCGGGTAAGCGCCCGCGCCCGACTGGTCGAGATCGGGCAGCACGCCGTAGTCGGCGGCGGCAACGCGCGGCGCGACCAGAAAGCGTGCGCCGATGAAGACGATGGCGGCCGCGAGCAGGCCGGCGAGGACGTAACCGATGGTGGTGGTGATGGTCATGTCGATACTCCTGGGGGTTAGCGGATCGATGAAAACGGCGTCGGGTCAAGCAGTGTCGTCTGGACGTCGACGATGTCGCCGGCGTCGAAGCCGGCCATGTCGGCGGCGAATTCCGGACTGGCCATGATGTGCCGAGTGAGTTCTTCGGGATCGGCGCGCGGTGGGTAGCCGATCATCGCGACGAGCCGGTTCGCGCCACGGTCGGTCCACACGCCGTGGGTGGTGACCCCGAACGCCTCGAAGGTGGAGAGGTGCCGCGCCCAGTGCACTGTGGCATACCGCTGCGATGCTTCCGGCGACCGCAGGGTGTAGATCCTGAACTGAAACATCGTAATTTTTTTCCCTTACAGCGTGATTCGTGTCAGACGATCAGCACGGAGCACAGAGCGGCCACGGCCAGGCCTTGCAGCGTCGCGCGGGCATCGATGATCGAGCACCACTTCGCTTGCAGCGCAAGCCCATTCGGCAGCGACCGGCTCGCTTCGGCCGCCGCGGTCAACTGGCGATTGATCGGCGCGCTCACTTGTGTGTAGAGAACGAGCCAGACCAGCAGTAGGGCCAGGGCGGCTCCCTCCGCGACGGCCTGCGACCAGTGTGCGCCGACCACCGCCAGCATGATCGTCAGCGCGGCGCCGGCGATTCCGAGCACGCCCGGAAGCGGCATGCGCCGGTCGCCGTAGCGATGCACGTTTCCCGTCACCGCGACCATGGCGTGGTCGTCCACCAACGCCAACGCCGGTCGCAGCACCATCGCGCAGAACACGTCGGTGCCGTAAACCACTGCGGTACCCAGCACCGCGCTCAGTGCGGCGATGCGGGTGACGTCCTCCAGGTTCATGCCGTAGCTCCGTTCGTTCGTAGGTGTTAGCAACGCTAACCCAGCACCGCGGAGCGCGTTAATAGCGTTGCTAGCATTACTAGCTATGATATTCTTCGCTGATGTCCACAGCGGATCGTCGTGAACGCGAACGGGCCGAACGCCGGCGGCTGATCATCGGAACCGCCCGCAAGGTGGCCGAGGCCGAGGGCTGGGACGCCGTCACTACTCGCCGGCTGTCCACCGAGATCGAGTACAGCCAACCCGTTCTGTACAAGCACTTTTCCGGCATGGATCAGATCGCCGACGCCGTCGCGCTCGACGGGTTCGCCGAACTCGCCGAAGCGATCGGGGCCGCCCACTCCGACGCAGCCGATGACATCCTGACCCGGACCGCCCAGGCGTATCTGGATTTCGCCCGCGCCAACCCGGGGGTCTATGACGCGATGTTCACCCGCGCGACCACCCTGCGCTTCGCCGCCGATGACACAGCACCCGAGCTGACGGCGGCCTTCGCCGCGTTGCGTCGGGGAGTCAGCAGGGTCGCGGGCGAACAAGACGCCGACACCCGCACCGAGGTCTTCTGGGCCGCCCTGCACGGATTGGTCACGCTTGGCCGAACCGGGCGGCTGCGGCGCACCCACGACTCCGACCGTCTCCAATTGCTCGTCAAGGAGTTCATCGGCGGCGCCACCTAGAGCAGGGCCAGCCGACCAAGCTGCTTTAGCGAGACCCGCCGAGACCCATCGACGTCGGTCTGCAACGTTTCGAGTGCCTGCCGAAGCAACTGCACGTTGTCTGCTCCGGCGCTGTCGACGAAGTGCGCCAGGGCGGCGCACCGGCCCGTTGCATCGGCAATCTCATCAAGCGCGGCCAGCATCGACTCGGCGACAAACTCATCGAGGCCATGCACCGCGGCATAGCGGTACGCACGACCATTGCGGTATTGGACGACGAGGCCTTTTTCAGCAAGTCGGCGCAGGACCGTCATCACCGTGGTGTAGGCGAGATTGCGCCTCATGGAAATCGCGAGGTGAACTTTACGTACGGTCTGCGGCTCAGCCCCGCTCCACAACTGCTTCATCACGCAGCGCTCGAGCGGACCCACCAGCCTCCGGTCGGGCATCACCACGCTCCTGTTCCGGACAACTGCCGGTCGTCGGGGCGATGAATGTATCGACGCCGCCGTGCGCGACGCATCACCCATCGGGTGAAGGAACGGGGGAAACCACACTGTCAGGACCGACCCGCGGACTTCACAGAAGTTGAAATGCTCGCTTGCGGTCGATGTACAAAATGGCTGATGGTCCGCTCGTAATGCCACCGGGCGATCTCCTGCAAGTCGCTTGCACCAACTCGACGTCGGCGCTAGCTTTCCCAGCACTGGTTTGCAAGCCGCGCCGAAGGAGCCGCTTTGTGGTTGGTGATGCCGTTGAACGGGGCTACCCGGTGCGCCCTGGATTCCGGATCGCCCTGACGCGGCCGGAGTGGCGACGCCTTGCGGTGATGCTGGCACTGATCGTCGCCCTGCACGTCATCGGCTGGGGCATCCTGCTGCTGATTGTTGATCCCGCCCGGCTCAGCCTGGGCGGCAAAGCGTTTGGCATCGGCATCGGGGTGACGGCCTACACCCTGGGCCTGCGGCACGCATTCGACGCCGACCACATCGCCGCCATCGACAACACCACCCGCAAGCTGATGAGCGACGGGCAACGCCCCCTAGCCGTCGGGTTCTTCTTCTCGCTGGGCCACTCCACCGTCGTATTCGCACTCGCGGTACTGCTGGCAACCGGGGTCAGGGCGATCATCGGACCGGTCGAAGACGATTCCTCGGCGCTGCACCACTACACCGGCCTGATCGGCACCAGCGTCTCGGGCGTGTTCCTCTACGTGATCGCCATCCTCAATCTGATGGTGCTGATCGGAATCCTGCGGGCCTTTGTCCGGTTGCGCCGCGGCGACTACGACTCCCAAACCATGGCCGCCGAACTCGAACAGCATCTGAACAATCGCGGCCTACTCAACCGGGCCCTCGGCCGCTTCACCCGATCGATCACCCGCTCCTGGCATTGCTATCCGATCGGATTGCTGTTCGGCCTGGGTTTTGACACCGCCACCGAGATCGCACTACTGGTACTGGCCGGCACCAGCGCCGCAGCCGGACTGCCCTGGTATGCCATCATGTGCCTGCCCGTGCTGTTCACCGCCGGTATGTGCCTGCTGGACACCATCGACGGCTCGTTCATGAACTTCGCCTACGGCTGGGCCCTGTCCAACCCAGTGCGCAAGATCTACTACAACATCGCCATCACCGGCCTGTCGATCGCAGTCGCGCTGCTCATCGGCAGCGTCGAACTGCTCGACCTATTCGCGGGCCAACTGGGCTGGCAAGGCCCGTTCTGGGACTGGCTGGCCAGCCTGGACCTCAACACCCTCGGCTTCATCGTCGTCGGCCTGTTCCTATTCACCTGGGCAACCGCACTGCTGGTCTGGCGATACGCCCGCATCGAAGAAAAGTGGTCACCCGCCGAAAGCACGCGATGAATCCCCCAACAGGAAAACCGGCCTACGCAACGGTTCGGCCTATACCGCGCATCGCGGCTGCAATCCGTTCCAGCAGTTACGCTTTCATCTCCCCCATCCGGGGGTACCCGCGGGCAAGGACCGCCCGTAGCGTGTCGCCGACGCCCGGCTGTGCCGAACCGTGCAACCCGATCTGACGCGACCATTGGCGGAAAAGGACATCACGTGACTGTCCGGTTAGGTATCGGCGACTTCGGTCGCATCGGACACAACTTCCACCGGGCTGCACAGGCCCAGCAGGAGCACGGCCCGGGGAGCCCGGCAGCCGACATCGAGGCGGTGGCCGTCAACAGCATCACCGACAACGCCCCCCTGGCGCACCTGCGCCAATTCGATTCCAATCGCGGCCGGTTGCCACACGAGGTCCACCACCTTGGCCTGGTTGTCGATGGCCACTCCGACCGCCTCATCAACCCCGGCGCACGGGTCGGCACGTGCCCGCATCACCGGTGACAGCCGTGACCTGGCCTACGACATACACCGGACCAAGACGGCACTGTTCACCGACCGCATTCTCAACGGAGAGATCTCCGGCCGGGCCGGGCTTGCCGAGCTCATCACGGATCTTGCCGACTCCGGCGTTCGCATAGGCATCGCGACAACCGGTCGTCGGCGCTGGGTCGAACCCTTGGTCCGCCACGTCGTCGGCTCGGGACTTGCCGAGGTGATCGTCACCGGCGACGATGTGGATCGGCTGAAACCGCGCCCCGAGGCCTACCTTAAGACACTCGAGGCGCTTGCGTTGCCCGCTGAAGCAGCACTGGCGGTTGAGGATTCAGCGATCGGATTGCGGGCGGCTCGAGCCGCGGGACTGGCCACCCTGGTGGTGACCAACGGCCACACCGCCGACCAAGACTTCCCCGGCGCGGCGGCGGTACTGTCCGGCTTTGATACGCCGCGACAACTCCGGGCCGGCGACTGTCAGACCCTGCTCCGGAACTGGTGGGCGGCCCGGACCTAGCAGATGCGCGGAAGTTGTTCGCCCAGTTGACGTTCAATCACCTGCGTGGTGCCGAAGGGAGTCTTGCCCACCACCATGCCGGGGTGCTCGGCAACTACTCGGCCGATGATCGCGGCGTTCGCTCCCTCGGGGCGCGAGCGGATCGCGGCCAGCACCGCTTCGCTGTGACCCGGATCGACGAACGCCACCATCTTGCCTTCGTTGGCCACCTGCAGTGGGTCCAGCCCGAGAAATGAACACGCCGACGAAACCGTCTCGGGGATAGGGATTTTCGCCTGATCGAGTTCGATACCGACCGATGCCGCACGGGCGATCTCGACGACCGCGGCGACTAGACCACCGCGGGTCGGATCGCGCAGGGCGTGCACCTCGGCGCCGGCGGCATCGAGCATGTCGGCGACCAAGAGGTGCAGCGCGACGCTGTCGGTGATCACGACGGTGCCGAAGTCGATGCCCTCCCGCACGCTCATGATGGCGACCCCGTGCTCGCCCAGATTTCCCGACACGATGATGTGGTCACCGACGCGCACCCGCTCGGGCCCGACGTGGATACCGGCAGGCACGACCCCGATTCCCGCGGTATTGACGAAAAGCTGGTCCGCACCACCGCGCGCAACCACCTTGGTGTCGCCGGTGACGATACCGACGCCGGCGTTGGCGGCAGCCTTGCCCATGGTCTCGGCGACAGCGCCGAGCACATCCAGCTCGAGTCCTTCCTCCAAGATGAACCCGGCGGTCAACGCGATGGGCCGCGCTCCGCTACAAGCCAAGTCGTTGATCGTTCCGTTGACCGCCAGGTCGCCGATGTTTCCGCCGGGAAAGAACAGCGGTTGCACAACGTAGGAATCGGTGGTTAGCGCGACCCGCCCGCCGGCGATGCCCATTTTCAGGTCCACCAGCGCCGAATCGCGGGCGGGACCCGCTGCGCCGCCGAACGCGGGCAGGAACAGGTTTTCGATCAGTTCCTCGGAGAGCACGCCCCCGCCACCGTGGCCCAGCACGATGCGTTTCGTCTCGCGCAGCGGCAGCGGGCACACCCAGTCAGCCGGGTCGACGGCGACCGGCGACTCAGGCATGAGCGGCAGCTTCCAAGCGCCGGAATTGGTAATAGGCGGCGCAGGCGCCCTCGCTGGACACCATGGTGGCGCCCAGTGGCGTGCGCGGCGTGCAGGATGTCCCGAATGCCGGGCACTCGTTCGGTTTCAGCAGACCCTGCAGCACTTCCCCACTGCGGCATTCCGCCGACTCGGACACGCGCAGCTGCCCGACGCCGAACTTCAAGTCGGCATCGAACTGTGCGTAGCGTGGCGACAACGTCCATCCCGACTTCGGGATCATGCCGATGCCCCGCCACTGCCGATCGGTCACCACGAAGACGTCCGCGAGGGTCTGCTGCGCGACAGCGTTGCCCGTGGCCGTCACCGCCCGCGGATACGCGTTGCGCAGCAGCGGCGTGCCCGCCTCCAGCAGATCGACGGCCTGGCGGACGCCTTCGAGCAGGTCCAACGGTTCGAAACCGGTGACGACGATGGGGATCTGGAATTCGTCGACCAGCGGCCCGTATTCAGCGGTGCCCATGACCGTGCAAACATGCCCGGCCGCCAGAAACGCCTCGACCCGATTGGTCGGCGAGCTCAGGATGGCCGTCATGGCCGGCGGGACCAGCACGTGCGACACCAGCATGGAAAAGTTGGTCAGCCCGAGCCGTTGCGCGTGTACCACGGCCATCGCGTTGGCCGGCGCCGTGGTCTCGAAGCCGACTCCGAAGAACACCACCTGCTTGTCCGGGTTGTCAGCCGCCACCCGGGTGGCGTCCAACGGGGAGTAGACGATTCGGACGTCGCCACCTCGGGCCCGTACACCAAAGAGATCCTGACTGCTGCCCGGCACGCGCAGCATGTCACCGAAGGAACAAAAGATAACGTCGTCACGCATGGCGATTTCGAGCGCACGGTCAATCATCTCGAGCGGCGTCACACAGACCGGGCACCCGGGGCCGTGAATGAATTCCACCGCACCGTCCAGCAATTGGTCTATACCGTTGCGGATGATCGAATGTGTCTGCCCGCCGCAGACTTCCATGAGGGTCCACTTCTTGGTGACACGCTTTTTGATGTGGCTGACCAAGGCGTGAGCGGCTGCCGGGTCGCGAAACTCGTCCAGGTACTTCATGCGGGTTCCCTCCTCCCCTGGCCTTCCTCGCCGGCCAATTCCTCATCGAGCACGCCGAGATCGTGGAACATCTGCAACGTCTCCTGCGCCGACGCCTCGTCCAGCCTGGTGATCGCGAAACCGGCGTGCACGATGGTGTATTCGCCGATCTGCATGTCCGGCAGGTATGCCAGACACACGGTCTTGGTGGTGCCACCGAAGTCGACGGTACACATCCGAGTCCCCGCCTCATCCCAGGTGTCGACGACCTTGCCGGGAATTCCGAGACACATATGCTATGCCCCCCTTTCGTGCCGGTGTGCGGCGATCACGGCCTGGCCCAGCGCCAGACCGCCATCGTTGCACGGTAAAACCGTGTGGGTGAGCACCTCGAAACCTTTGCCTCGCAGTTCCTTACGGAGCCCATCGCGCAACACTCGGTTGACGAACACACCGCCCGTCAGCCCGACGGTGCCGATGTCTGCCGCGGCGCGGCTCACCGCCTGTGCGGTGGCCCTGATGACGGCGGCGTGAAAGCCCGCGGCCAGGTCGGCCGTCGCCGTGCCGGCGCGCAGACCCCGCACCAACTCGGTGATCAACGGCGTCGGGTCCAGGACGCCCGCGATGACCTCGAAATCCATCGGCGCCGGTTCACCCCGGCGTGCCAGGTGCTCGAGTTCGACGGCCGCCTGCCCCTCGTAGGTGACCTCCTGACGTACGCCGAGCAGACTGGCCACCGCGTCGAACAAGCGGCCCATGCTGCTGGTCTCGACGCATCCAATGCCACGGGGAATCTGTTGTCCGAGAATATGTCTCGCTTGCTTGCTGAGGCTTCCAACCGCCGGAATGTCCGGCGACCATTCGATCCCTGCGCGGTGCAGCAGGTCCAGCGCGATCCTAGCGGGGTGGCGTACCGCGTCGTCACCGCCCGGTAACGCGAATTCCTTGAGGTGCGCGACCCGAGTGAAGGTAGCCGGGTCAGTGACCATCAGGAGTTCGCCGCCCCAAATGGTGCCGTCGGCTCCGTAGCCAGTGCCGTCGAACGCGACCGCCAGCATCGGCGAGCCGAGCCGGCCGTGTTCGGCCATCAGCGACACCGCGTGAGCATGGTGGTGTTGCACCTGCAACACAGGCAGGTCTTGTCGCTTCGCCCAGCGGGTCGTGGCATAGGCCGGATGTGAATCGCAAGCGATCAGCCGCGGTCGGCAGTCGGTCATGAAGGCCAGGTGTTGTGCGGCCGATTCGAAGCAGCTCTGGGTGCGCGGGTCGGCCATGTCACCAAGATGCGGCGACATGTGCGCATGCCCGTGAGATGACAACAGACAGAAAGTGGTCTTGAGGTCCCCACCGGTTGCCAGGATCGTGCTCGCCGCCGCCGCTGCGGGTGCGGATACCGGAAGCGGCGTGTAGCCGCGGGAACGCCGGATCGGCACCACGGCGCCCTCGCCGTCAACGGTGAGGACCGAGTCCTCGCACGGCACATGGATGGGTCGGTCGTGGGTGAGCACCGCGTCAGCCAATCCATCGATCCAGGACAGATCGCAATCGCGGAAGACGATCGGAGAACCGTTGTCGTTGGCAGAGGTCATTACCAGTGGGACCGGTCCCAAACGATCGAACAGCAAGTGGTGCACCGGCGAGTAAGCCAACAGCACACCGATCTCCGACAAACCGGGTGCGACGCCGGTCAATACCAAATCGTCGCGGGCGGGCAGTAGGACGATCGGCGCGGCCGGTGACTGCAGCAGCTCCGCCGCAGCCGCGCCGACGTGACAGAGGCGTCGCGCCGCGGCGAGGTTGGCGACCATCACCGCGAAGGGTTTAGCGGGCCTGCCCTTTCGGTGACGCAGTTCGGCAACCGTCGTGGCATTGTCCGCCCGGCAGGCGAGATGGAATCCGCCGATGCCCTTGATCGCGACGATGTGGCCGTCCTCGACTGCCTGCGCGGCGGCCCCGAGCGGATCGAGGCCTGCGCCGGGGCCCCGCCAGGACAAGGTCGGCCCGCACTCGGTGCAGGCAATCGTTTGCGCGTGGAAGCGCCGATCGGTGGGGTCGTGGTACTCCGCCGAGCACGCCATGCACATCGGGAACCGCGCCATGGTCGTCGACGGCCGGTCATACGGCAAGTCGGTGATCACCGTGTAGCGCGGGCCGCAGTTGGTGCACGTGATGAACGGGTGCCCATAGCGACGATCGCCGGGGTCGCGCAATTCACGCAAGCAATCGGCGCAGCTGGCGATGTCCGGAGGCACCAGCGTGCGGCGGTCATCGTCTGCTCGACTGGCAACGATCCGGAATCCGGATTCGCCTTTCGGACGTAGCCGGCTGGCTGCGATGGAATCGATGCGCGCCATCGGCGGATGGTCGGCGCTGAGCGCCGATACCGCCGCTTCGACGGCTTCTGGTGCCCCCTCGAACTCACAGTGCACTGCGCCGGAATCGTTGTACACGCAGCCAGCGAGTCCGTGACCTGCGGCGATACGGGCGACAGCGGGCCGAAATCCAACACCTTGGACTACGCCTGCGATGTCGAGCCGCAACCGCACGCTCGTCACTGCGCTACGCCGACTGCCTTTCACGAGCCTCCCGAGAAGCATGGACCCCCGTGCCTGGTGGGCTGGCGGCACGGGCGGTCACCCTCAGGCTAGACCGGGACCAAATGTGCCCACAATCACAATTTCGCACACAAGTCTGCGTTTTTCCGCACACAGTTTTCGCGACACCGTTGAGCCGAGCGAGGCAGCATGGTGTAGTGCACGAGCTTTCGTTGTGCCATGCCATCGCTGGTGTGGTCAAGCCCCACGCGGTGGGGCGTCACGTCGACGTCGTCCGGGTACAGGTCGGCGCGCTGCGCCAGGTGGTGCCGGAATCGCTGGAGTTCTGCTGGTCGTTGGTGTGCCAGCATCTGGACGAGAACATGGTCGACACCGTGCTCGAACTCGAACTCGTGCCCGCTGAGGTGTTCTGCCGTGACTGCACGGAGCGCGCGCTGATCACGTCCCGGTGGTCGGTGTGCTGCCCTTCGTGCCAGAGCGCAGACGTTGACGTGTTGCGCGGTAACGAATTTCTGGTCACGTCAGTCGAGGTGTCCGAGGGCTTTGATTATCAGGCCGAGTCGCGAAAGGTCAAGTGAATGGGACGATTTCACCGCCACGATGACGGCACGGTGCACCGGCACGATCACGATCACGACCACCACGAGCACGGCGACCACAGTGGCTATGCCACCGGTTCACAGCGCATCGACGTCCTGGAGTCGATCTTCGCCGAGAACGACTCCAGGGCTGACGTCAACCGGCGCGCGTTCGAGGCCCATGGTGTGCGCGCCCTCAACCTGATGAGCTCGCCGGGATCCGGTAAGACCACCATCCTGGCGGCAACGCTGGACGCGCTGGCCGGCGAACTGGCCGTCGGGGTGATCGAGGGCGACATCGCCACAGACCTCGACGCGGCCAAACTCGCCGGGCGCGGCGCGCAGGTGTCACTGCTCAACACCAGCAACGGGTTCGGCGGCGAGTGCCACCTGGACGCCCCGATGGTCAACCGCGCCCTGCAGGGGCTCCACCTGGCAGACCTGGACCTGGTCATCATCGAGAATGTCGGCAACCTGGTCTGCCCGGCCGAATTCGACGTCGGCGAGCACGCCAAGGCGATGGTTTACTCGGTCACCGAGGGCGAAGACAAACCATTGAAATATCCCGTCATGTTCCGATCGGTGGACATCGTGCTGCTCAACAAGATCGACCTGGTCCCTCACCTCGACGCCGACGTCAACACCTACATCGACCATGTCCGACAGGTGAATTCGACGGCCACAATTCTCCCGCTGAGCGCGCGCACCGGCGAAGGCATGTCGAAATGGTTTGACTGGGTGCGTCAGTTCTCCTAACTGGTGCGGTGCTTGTCGAGCGCCACTCCCGGATGACGCGTGGAATACAGAGCAAGCCAACGGCTTTCGCTCTTCATCACCCGGCGATGCTCGAGCACGAGCCAGACCAGGCCACCCAAGATCGCGGGTACACCGATCACAACCAGCGTCAGCATCCAATCCTGGTGTCTGTACGCTGCGGCGGCCACGCCGCCGACCGATGACGCGGCGCCCAGCGCTATTCCCATCAGCCCAGGCCAACAGAGTCGGTCGATGAAGAATTCGCCGGCATGTTGACACGTGGTGCGGAAATGATCCGTCGGATCTGCTGTGTCGCCCATGGCTTCTCCTCGGTAGAGCTGAGACGAAGCTAGACGCGATCAGCCGATCGGCCGTCCCCCCTACGGGTGATCGACGAAGTGATTCAAATCTGTATGGGTGCCTAACGGCATTCATGCCACACCCGCAGCCGGCGGCACCGGCCACCACGGCCTCAGTGCCCGCTCAGCGTCAGCGTGCCCTTCGTTTGCAGCACCCTGCGGGCGGTGATCTTCTCGGTCTTGCGAGCCTCGCGCTCCAGGTAGCGATGCTTGGATTCGTCGAACTTGTCGGAGGCGTCCTCGAGTTCCTTGACCAGCAGGGCGAGATCGTCGCGCATCCGTGCCGCCTCGCCGGTGAAGTCCTCGCGTTCGAAGATGCGCCACTTCTTGAGCACCGGCATGACCACTTCGTTGAGATGGATGCGCGGGTCGTAGACACCGCCGACGGCGATGATGACCGCCTTGCGCCGAAACTCCGGCACCGTGAACCCGGGCATCTTGAAGTTGCGCAGGATGCGGTGCACGGATTTCATCGCCTGATTGGGCGCGATGTCCAGGCCCGCCGCGCTGACGTCCCGGTAGAAGATCATGTGCAGGTTCTCGTCGTGCGACACCCTCGCCATCAACTGCTCTGCGATCGGGTCGTTACTGACCTTGCCTGTGTTGCGGTGCGAGACGCGGGTCGCCAATTCTTGAAACGAGACATACATGACCGCGTCGAATAAACTCTCCGCAAACAAATCACCCTGTCGGTTCTGCCCGGGACTGAAGCCTCTCGTCATTTGCTCCACGCGGAGCTTTTCGAGCTCCACCGGATCGACGGAGCGGGTGACCACCAGATAGTCGCGCAGCGCGATGCTGTGCCTGGTCTCTTCGGCGGTCCAGCGATTCACCCACTGACCCCACGGGCCGTCCATGCTGAAGTTCATCGCGATCTCGCGGTGATAGGACGGTAAGTTGTCCTCGGTCAACAGGTTTTGGACCATCGCGACCTGGGCGACATCGGGAAGGTGGGTCTGCTCGGGCTCCCAGTCCTGGCCGTCCAGCGCATAGAAGTTCCTGCCCTCCGACCAGGGTACGTAATCGTGCGGATTCCATTCCTTGAACATCGCGAGGTGGCGGTTGAGCAGGGTTTCCACCACCGGTTCGAGTTCACTCATTAGCTGAAAGTTAGTCAGATCCTTGGCCACGGAACCCTCTCAGTTATCTATCGCGGCCGCCACGGACCACGTATATGTGTCATACAGTTACATTAAGATCACACACCCCAGGATGGAGGAAATAGGGCCGAAAGTCCCTTACGGTCCACCGGGACGTAACGATCGGATCACGCCCTCGGCAACATCGGCGACCTGGGAGGTGATCGGAAGGCGCTGGCGCGCAGTCAGATTCGGTCGGTGGGGCGCGAACTTAGCCCCGGGGCCGCACCGGAATTCGGCGCGCGTCGGCCCGCACACATTCCCGCGCGCGATAGCGTGTGGTGATGCGCTACCAAGTGACCGACGCCGACACCGCCGCGCAGGTCGGCAGCGGCGACGTCCCGGTGCTCGCGACTCCACGGCTGATTGCGTGGCTGGAAGCGGCCACGGTGCAGGCCGCTGCGCCTTTCATCGGTCCCGGCCAGACGACCGTCGGCACCGCGGTGCGCATCGAGCACCGGCGGGCGACTCACGTGGGCGGCACCGTAGAGGTCACGGCCGAGGCACCTTCGCCGGTCGACGGACGACGTCTGACCTTCGAAGTCAAGGCGATCGATGATTCAGGACAGCTTGTTGCTCGCGGTGAAATCGATCGCGTCACAGTCGACCGCCAAAAGTTCCTCGACCAATAGCCGACGAATCATCGGGTGCGCCGGCTGATCCAGCTGGTGCGCTGGGCACCGAGATACCGCACAACGCGCGACCAATCCGCGACGACGACCGCGCCGCAATGAAGACCACCGGTCGAGCGGCATCCGAATTCACCTGTCTTTCATCAGTTCTGACTGGACTCCGGCACCACAAAACCATGTCGGGCCCGCTCCGGCGGCAGCGCCCGATCTCCGTCCAGTTGCGCAGACGTCGTGACAACGACGGCCGCCTTTTCCTCGTACAGCCAGGCTTGGCGGGTGCGTAACGGAATAAGTGGGGAAACTGCCCACTTTGTAGAAGTCGGGACCATCCGAGGCAACCAAGTCCAGGGAGCGATGATGAGCGAGCAACTCGACGGTAGAACGATTCTCGTGACAGGGGCCAACGGCGGGCTCGGACAGGAATTCGTCCGTCAGGGCCTGACCCGTGGAGCCCGTCGCGTCTACGCCGCCGCCCGCACGCCACGCGCGTGGGAGGACGCCCGCGTCGTCCCGATCACACTCGACCTCACCGACGCAGTGTCCGTCGCCGCGGCGGCCGCAGCCGCGCCTGACGTCGATATCCTGATCAACAACGCCGCGATCGCGCCCTCCGATGCCCTTTCCGTGCTCACCGGCGACGAGGAGATCGCACGGGGCATCTTCGAGACCAACTACTTCGGAACGGTTCGAGTCACCAGGGCTTTCGCGCCCGTTTTGGCCGCGAAAGGTGGCGGCAGCATCCTCAACGTATTGTCCCTTTCGGCGTGGACGCCCGTCCCGTCCGCTTATGCCGCGTCCAAGGCGGCGGCGTGGTCAGCCACCAACGCGATCCGCGCTGAACTGGCACCTCAAGGCACCGCGGTGACCGGCCTGATGGTCGGATTGATCGACACGGCAATGTCAGCCGATTGGAATATGCCGAAGGTGAGCCCGGCCAGCGTTGTGGAGCAGGCTTACGACGGCATTGCTCACGGTGCCCACGAGGTGCTCGCAGACGAGGAGACTCGAACAGTGAAGGGGCTTCTCAGCCACCGCGCCGAGGATCTCAACGCGTTCGTCTCGGCATGGCTTGCTGGGTCCGCGCAACAGGCTTGAGCGGCTCAGCTGACGCGGACATTCTGCGTCGCGAAGAGAGCCGGCAGGTGCGCGTGCACAGCCCGTGGACACGGGCGGGGATCCCCTCGATGCCGCCCTGGGCGTAGGAGAAACCCCGGTCCACGGCCAACTTAGATCTCACGCTCACCTGCAAGAACTCTGGTCGGGCTGACAGGATTTGAACCTGCGACCACTTGACCCCCAGTCAAGTGCGCTACCAAACTGCGCCACAGCCCGCGCGCCGATGAGTCCACCGGCAGCAGGTCGACAGCCTACCGCAGCCGTGCCCTCGACCCGCCAGTGCCCGGATGGCCTGCGCGTCTTCTAACCACCCGATGCCGCGAACCAGGCGTCGACCTTCGCCGCCCAGCCCCGCAGCGCGTCGGCGAGCTCGGCCTCGCGGCGATAAAACCGCTGCGCCGGCACTGGCACGCTGACCGCGACCGGCTGTTCGGACACATGCTTCAAAACCGCGCCGACCGCGCAGATGCCCTCGGTCTGCTCCTCCCGGTCGTAGGCGACACCATCGGCGCGCACCTGCTCGAGCTCCTTGCGCAGCGCAGCCGGCGTCGTGATGGTGTTCGCGGTGAGCCGAGCGAGCCGGCTCGGCACCGCCCGCACCCGCTCGGCGTCCGGCAGGCTGGCCAGCAACGCCTTGCCGTTGGCGCAGCAGTGCAGCGGGAACGACTCGCCGACGGCGCTGATCGCGCGCAGCCGGTGCGGTGAGACGACCTGATCGACAAACGTCGCGCGGTCCTCGTCGAGGATCGACAGGTCGACGGTCTCCTCCAGCTCGCGCGACAGCTCCTCCATGAACGGGTGGACGTCGATGACGACACTGCGGCGCACGGTGGCCGACATGCGGGCGATCTCGGGGCCAAGCCGGTAGCGGCCCCGCGCCGCGCGCGCGGCCACCAGGCCCTCGTCGTCGAGCGCGTTCAGGATCCGGCTCACCGTCGAGCGCGGCATGCCCAACCGCTCACCAATCTCGGCCTGGTTGAGCCCATCGGGGTGCGCCTGCAACAGCCGCAGCATCTCGGCGGCGCGGGCAATGACCTGTATTCCCCCGCCGCGGGCGTCGTCCGCGACGACGCTCATCACGCGGCCCGGCCGGTTTCGAGGCGATAGCTTCCGGTCGGGTCGACGATCGCCACCAGCCGCACGATGCAGCCGTCGCCGCCGACCCAGCGCCACGGGAAGGCGGCGAAGGTGACACGCTTTCCGGTGACCTTGTCGAGGTCGCCGCCGACGTTTTCGAAACCGTAGATGCCCTTGGACAGGATCGCCCGGTGGCACGGCTCCCACTCCGGGAAGTCGTCAAGCACGTTGTGCCCGGTCTGCTCCTCGTATTCCCTTACCGCCCAAGGCAATAGGCCGCCGGTGTGTTCGGCCGGGCCATGCGGGGCGATAGCGGTGGCCAACGGGTGGTCGAGCGCCTGGGTGTCGGTGCCGACGGCCTTGACGCCCTTGGCGGCGAACCATTCGCCGGCCTCCTTGTAGAAGCCGGGCGAGTAGGCGTAGTACTCGGCGCTGTCGGCGTACGTGTGGTGCCAGCCGGTGTTGACGATGACGATGTCGCCGGGCCGGATCCGGGGTGTGGCGTTCTCCAGGTCCTCGGCGGTGACGACCTCCCATTTGTTCTTGGGGATAGACACCACCACGCCGGTGCCGAAGAAGGCGCTCAACGGAATCTCGTCCAGCAACGGCTTGCCCTCGATCACGTGCCCGGGCGCATCGATGTGCGTGCCGGAATGCATGACGGTGGTGATCTTTTGGGTGAGCACCCGGCTTTTGGCCATGGTGTGCAGGCGTTCGATCTTGACGTCCTCGAAGTACGGCCACGCCGGCACGCCGTGACCCCACGGGTGCGACAGGTCGTAGAACTCCAGCTTGGACTCGGCCTCGCCGAGGGGCCACGAATAACTCACTTCCATTCCTCCTCCGTCAGCATGCGGTGTAGCCGCCGTCCAGATACATCACCTGACCGGTGTAGAAGCTCGACGCGTCGCTGAGCAGATAGATCAGCGCGCCGACGAAGTCGGCGGGTTCGGCGAAGCGGCGCAACGGGATTCGCGCGAACATCGCCTCGCGGGTTTCGCGTCCCCTCTCGTCGTCGGCGTACATCCATTCGGTCAGCTCCGACCGGAACACCGTCGGGGCCAGCGCATTGACCCTGATCTGCTGCGGACCCCATTCGGCCGCAAGGGATTTAGCCAGCAGATCGGTCGCGGCCTTGGATGGACAGTAGGCGCTGTAGCCGGCGGGATGCCCCAGACTGCCGCGCACCGACGACACCAGCACAACGCTGCCTCCCCCGCCTTGTTGCAGCAGCACGCGCCCGGCGGCCTGACATACCAGCCAGGCGCCGCGCGCGTTGGCCCGCATCACGTCGTCGAAGTCGTTGACCGCCATCTCGGTGATCGGCTGGACGTGGTTCATGCCGGAGGCGACGAGCACGCCATCGAGCCGGCCGCGCGCCGCGACGGCCGCGTCGACCATCACACGGGCATCATCCGGGGTGTCAGGCCGGCGGGCGACGGTGACAGCGTCCTCGACACCCAATTCCGCGAGCCGCGCGGCGTTGCCGCCGGCGAGCGTGAGCCGCGCCCCCGCCTCGCTCAGTGCCCGGGCCGCCGCGCTGCCGAGCGATCCGGTGGCGCCGGTGATCAGGATCGACTTGTCCTCCACGCTGAACAGGCCCGTACCCACGATTTCACCTCAACTCCTGCGATACGGATTGATAAATCCGTTATACGGGATAATATGCAACGGCGACTTCAAATGTCAATGCCGATTCCTGAGATGCAGCGCGTGCCGCCTGCATCGTGGGATTTATTCGGCGAATGCCTGAGTGCCCAGCACGACGGCAAGCCCGAGGCGCTCGGCGTCTTCGGTGCCGGGTTCGGCGGTGAAGATCATGATGCGCAGGTCGTCTCCGGCGACGACGAGCGTGTCGCAGTCCAAGGCGATACGGCCGACGTCCGGGTGGTCGATGACTTTGCGCCGACCGACGTCTTGGTGAAGTACCGGGGATCCGGCGTTCCAGAGTTCCACGAACCGGGGGCTTTGAGCGCGCAGCTCGCGGATCAACTGCTTCAACCGCTCGTCGGCGGGATATCGCGACGCCGTCACACGCAGGTCAGCGACCAGCCCCGCCTGCAGTGCGGCACGTTCTTCAGCGGTCTGCCTAGCCCGGGTTCCGGTACCAATCAAATTGCGCCACACACCATTGCGTTCGATCCCCCGCCATGTGGTCGTCGGACCCATCAGCGCGTCATACGGCGCGTTGGCGATCAGCAGGGTCCAGGTGGCGTCGTAGACGGCGACGGGCGTGTGCGCCAGCCGGTCGAGCATGCGCTGGACGCTCGGCGAAATGCGCGACGAGACGACGTCGTGGCCCGGAGCCACCTGCCCGGCCAACCGGAACAGCAGGTCACGCTCGGCATCCGAGACGCGCAGCGCGCGCACGAGCGCCTCGACGACCTGCGCCGAGGGCGAGGTCGCCCGACCCTGTTCGAGCCTGGTCAGGTAGTCGACGGAGATTCCTGCGAGAGCGGCTAGCTCTTCGCGACGCAGCCCGACCGCGCGACGGCGCCCGCCGACGGGAACACCCACGGCCGCAGGTGTAACGCGGTCGCGCCACTGACGCACCCGGCGGCCGAATTCCCATGTGTCCACCCCTCTACTGTGCGCGACGCCGGCAGCCCGGGAAAAGGGCTTGTGGTGGCCCCGGCAGTCCTATGACAACCGGACGGCTGCCTGAGACTCCGACGTTGGCCGAGACTCGGGGCATGACTTCGATTGCTCCCGGAACCGTGTTGCTCACCGGGCCGACGGGCGGACTGGGCAGGTCCGCGGCGCTGGCGTTCGCGAATCGGCCTGCCGCCCGGCGCCCCGACCTGCTGTTGGTCGGCAGGCCAGGACAACGCTTGACCGACGCGGTCGACGAGGCCCGGGCGGCGGGCGCGACGGTATACGAGATCGGCTGCGACCTCGCCCGGCTCTCAGACGTACGCGCCGTGGCGCAGCAAACCAAGGAACTACTGGACTGCGGCGCGGTGCGCCCCCTGCGTGCACTGGTCGCCAACGCGGGCCTCACGGTCGCCGACACGCATTGCGCCTCGGCGGATGGCTATGAACTCACCTTCGCCGTGTACTACCTCGCACATGCGCAACTGATCGGTGATCTGCTCGGCTCGTTGGCGGCGCCGGCGCGCGTCGTGCTCCTGGGTTCGAACACCTATCACCAGAACATCTTTCGCCGGTTGTTGCACGTGCCCCCGGCTCGGTGGCGTGATCCGATCGAGCTGGCCCGGCCCACCGCTACTGGCACGCCAGCGACGGCCGAGTTGTCCTGGACCGCCTACTCCGATTCAAAGTTGGCGCTGATGTATTACGCACACGAGTTGCAGCGCCGGGCCCCCCAGGGCATCAACACGATTGTCTTCGAGCCGGGATTCATGCCGGGCACCGGTTTGAGCAGAGCGAACGGTCCTGCCGCTCAACGAGTTGGGCGCATCGCGCAAAAGATTCCCGGGGTCTCATCGCCGGTCCGCTCCGGCCCACTGCTCGCGTCGATCGCCCTCGATCAGCGGTGGGCGCACCTGCGCGACGGCGCCTTCGTCCTCAAAGACGAAGAGCAAGAGGTTAAGCCGGTCGCAATTGATCCGGGCCGAGAGGCACGCCTGTGGGAGGCGACCGCCGAGCTCCTCGATGTGGCCCGTTAAGGGTGCATCGCGGGCACGGCGGCTACGCGAGCGAGGTGGCCCTAGCGGCGCTTGGCGCCCCGTTTTTCGCGCACCCGCACGTTGATCCGGATCGGGCTGCCCTCGAAACCGAAGGTCTCGCGCAGCCGTCGTTCCAGGAAGCGGCGGTAGCCCGCCTCCAGAAATCCGGTGGTGAACAGCACGAATGTCGGCGGGCGGGCGGCGGCCTGGGTGGCGAACAGGATGCGCGGCTGCTTACCCCCACGCACCGGCGGCGGCGTGGCCGCGACGATCTCCTTGACCCAGGTGTTCAGCGGGCCGGTCGGGATCCGCGTGTCCCAGGACGCCAGCGCCGTCTCCATCGCGGGCACCAGCTTTTGCACCGCTCGCCCGGTCTTGGCGGAGATGTTGACGCGCTGCGCCCACGGCAGCTGAGCCAACTCCCGGTCGATCTCGCGGTCCAGCAGCTCGCGGCGGTCCTCGTCGACCAGGTCCCACTTGTTGAACGCCAGCACCAGGGCCCGCCCGGCCTCGATGACCATGGTCAGCACCCGCTGATCCTGTTCGGTGAGCGGTTGCGACGCGTCGATCAGCACGACCGCCACCTCGGCGGCGTCGATGGCCGAGTGGGTGCGCACCGAGGCGTAGAACTCGTGACCGCTGGCCTGGCCGACCTTGCGCCGCAACCCCGCGGTGTCGACGAACCGCCACACCTTGCCGCCCAAGTCGATCAGTGAGTCGACGGGGTCGACGGTGGTGCCGGCGACATCGTGGACCACCGAACGCTGGTCGCCGGCAAGCTTGTTGAGCAGCGAGCTCTTGCCGACGTTGGGCTTGCCGACGAGCGCGACCCGCCGGGGACCGCCGGCCGCCGGGGCGGCCTCGGAAACCCGCGGCAGCTTGGCCAGCACCGCGTCGAGCAGCTCGGCCACACCGCGACCGTGCATCGCGCTGATCGCGTGCGGCTCGCCGAGTCCCAGCGACCACAGCGCCGAGGCATCGGCCTCCACCCTCTCGCTGTCGACCTTGTTGGCGGCCAAGAACACTGGTTTGCCCGAGCGCAGCAGGATGCGGGCGGCCGCCTCGTCGGCGGCCGTGGCGCCGACGGTGGCGTCCACGACCAGGACCACGGCGTCGGCGGTGCGCATGGCCACCGAGGCCTGTTCGGCCACCAGCTGTTGCAGGCCCTTGGCGTCGGGCTCCCATCCCCCGGTGTCCTGCACCAGAAATCGGCGGCCGGTCCACAACGCGTCATAGGACACCCGATCGCGTGTCACGCCGGGAATGTCCTGCACCACGGCCTCGCGCCGGCCGATGATCCGGTTGACCAGCGTCGACTTCCCGACGTTGGGGCGTCCGACGATCGCCACCACCGGCGCCGGACCGGCCGCTTCGTCGTCGATGAGTTCGGAATCGGTTAATTCCCAGTCGCTTTCGTCGGCCCAGGTGCCGTCCTGCGTCATCGCACTGCCCCGCTTCGCTGCTTGACCAACTCCAGCAGGTGAGCGATCACCTGCTGCTCGGTCATGTCGCTGGTGTCGACGACCACCGCGTCCGCCGCCGCGCGCAGCGGCGAGACGGCGCGCGTGGAATCCAGATGATCGCGGCGACGCACATCGGCCAGCACCCCCTCGTAGTCGTCGGGCAGGCCCGCCGCGACGTTTTGATCGTTGCGGCGCCGGGCACGCGTTTCGGCTGACGCGGTCAAGAAGACCTTCACCGAGGCGTCGGGCAACACCACCGTCCCGATGTCGCGGCCCTCGACGACGACGCCGCCCGGCCCCTTGGCCATCTGCTGCTGCAGCGAAACGAGCCGGGCGCGAACGGCCGGAACCGACGAGACCGCGGACACATTGCGGGTGACCTCGTCACCACGAATCTCCGCCGAAACATCTTCTCCGGCAAGCAGAAAGCGGTCGCCCGCGGGGCCGCAGTCCACCGCCATCCGCACCGTTGCGGCGATCTCCGCGACGGCCTGCGCGTCCGCCGGGTCGACGCCGGCACGCAACACCGCCAGCGTCACCGTGCGGTACATGCCCCCGGTGTCCAGATAGCGCACCCCCAGCACGCGGGCTAATTCCTTTGACACGGATGACTTTCCGGTTCCCGCCGGGCCATCGATGGCGACCACGACGCCGCCCATCACAGCCCCACCGCTTTGTACAGCTGGCCGATTTCGTCCCGGCGCAACGGGCGGATGCTGCCCGGTCGCTGCTTGCCCAGCGATATCGCGCCGATCTCGGTGCGCACCAACTCCTCCACGGGATAGCCGAGGGCCGCGAGCATTCGGCGCACGATGCGGTTGCGCCCTTCGTGTAACGTCAAGCGCACCAACGTTTTACCCGGAATGGCGTCGACCACCGCGAAGTCGTCGGCCCGCGCCGGCCCGTCCTCCAGCTCGATTCCCGCCCGCAGTTTCTTGCCCAATCCGCGCGGTACCGACCCGGTGACCGTCGCCAGATACGTCTTGGGCACCTCGTGGGAGGGATGCATCAACCGGTGCGCCAACTCGCCGTCGTTGGTGAGCAGAATCAGCCCCTCGGTATCGGCGTCCAATCGGCCGACGTGGAACAGATTCTTGTTGCCGCGAACCTTGTGCTCAACCAGGTCGCCGATGCACGGGCGGCCGCGGTCGTCCGACATGGTCGACTGCATGCCGCGCGGCTTGTTCAGCGCCAGGTACACCAGGGAGTCGTCGAGGACCACCCGGGCCCCGTCGACGTGGATCACCGAGGCGTTCGGGTCCACCCGGGTGCCCAACTCGGTCACCACCTGGCCGTCCACCTCGACGCGGCCCTCGACGATCAACCTCTCGGCCGCCCGGCGCGACGCAATTCCGGCCTGGGACAACACTTTCTGCAGCCGGATCCCCTGATCTTCGACCATCAATCCCGGTCCACATCGAAGGACAGCGCCTGCTCGGACGGTTGGCCGCCCGCCAGCTTCATGAAACGTGGCTCGCTGTCCAGGGATTCGCTGAGGTCCTCGATGGTGTCGACGTCGGGCAGCAGCGGGGCGATGTCAGGCAGGTCGGTCAGCGACGTCAGGCCCAACCGTTCCAAGAACAGCTCGGTCGTGGCGAAGGTGACCGCACCGGTGTCCTCGTCGACGCCGGCCTCGGTGATCAGGCCGCGCGCCAGCAGGGTGCGCATGACGGCGTCGACGTTGACGCCGCGCACCGCGCTGACCCGGGCGCGCGTCACCGGTTGGCGGTAGGCGACCACGGCCAGCGTCTCGAGCGCGGCGCGGGTGAGCTTGGATCGCGCGCCGTCTAGCAGCAGCTTTTCCACGTACGGCGCGAATCGGGCCCGGGTGTACATTCGCCAGCCTTCACCGGTTCGCCGCAGGTCGACGCCGCTGTCGCGCTGGGTGAGCTGGTCGGCCATCGCCTGCAGCTTGGCGGCGATCCGGTAGACAGGCTGCTGCGTGGCCGCTCCCAGGGCCTCCTCGCTGACCGGGGTGTCCACCACCAGCAGCAGCGCCTCGAGCACCGAGCCCAGCTCGTCGTCGTCCAGCGGCGCCGCCTCGGCGATCTCGGGGATGCCGTGAATATCGGGGTCGAGATCGACCTCGGGCAGCCCGACGTCGGACAGATCTTCAGTCATTATTCGTCCCGCACTTCTGCCAGGGATTCGCTGGTCGAACGTTCCCCGGTCCACGAAATTTGGAGCACGCCAAGCGGCTCTGACTGGTCGAATGCTACCGCCCGGGACCGATACAGCTCGAGCAGCGCCAGGAAGCGCCCGACCACCTCCATCGATGCGTGACAGTCCGCGACCAGCTCGGAGAACGTGGCCCACTGGCCCGGCCCCCGCGCCTGCAAAATCGTCAGCAGCTTCTGCGCCTGCTCCGGCACCGACACCTGCACCTCGTGCAGATGCCCGGTGGCCACCGTCGGGACGGGCCGCGGACTGAACGCGATCGCGGCGATCTCGGCGAAGCGTTGCGCGTCGACGCCCAGCATCACCTCGGGCAGCAGTTCGGTGTACCGGTCCTCCAGCGACACCGAGCGCGGATAGCTGCGCAGCGCGGTGGCCTCCAGTTCGGCGAACATCTCCGCGACGTGCTTGAACGCGCGGTACTGCAGCAGCCGCGCGAACAGCAGGTCGCGCACCTCGAGCAGCGCCAGGTCCTCTTCGTCGTCGATCTGCCCGGCCGGCAGCAGCCGCGCCGCCTTGAGATCCAGCAGGGTAGCGGCGACGACGAGGAACGCGGTGGTCTCTTCCAGGTCCAGCTGGGAGCCGATATCGCGGGTATAGGCGATGAAGTCGTCGGTGACCTGGTGCAGCGCGACCTCGGTGACGTCGAGGCGGTGCGCAAAGATCAGCTGCAGCAGCAGATCGAACGGACCCTCGAAGTTGGTGAGGCGGACTTGAAAGCCACCCGGGGCGCCGGCCTGGGGTGGCGCCGCACCGTTAGCGGTCGCGTTCACGCGCCAAATCGGTCGATGAACTCGCGGGCCAAGGCGCGATAGGCGACGGCACCAGCGGACTTCGGCGCCCAGGTCGTGATGGGCTCGCCCGCCACGCTGGTCTCCGGGAACCGGACGGTACGCGTGATCACAGTGTCGAATACCAGGTCACCGAATCGCTCCACCACCCGCGCCATGACCTCGCGCGCGTTGACGGTGCGCGGGTCGTAACGCGTCAGCAGGATGCCGCTGATCTCCAATTTCGGGTTGAGCCGGTCACGCACCTTGTCCACGGTATCGGTAAGCAGCGCCAGGCCGCGCAGCGAGAAGAACTCGCACTCGGTGGGGATGACCACGCCGTCGGCGCAAGCCAGTCCGTTGACCGTCAGCAGACCCAGCGACGGCTGGCAGTCGATCAGGACATAGTCGTAGCGATCCAGCACCGGGTGCAGCGCCCGGCCCAGGGTCTGCTCGCGGCCGACCTCGTTGACCAGTTGGATCTCGGCCGCGGACAGATCGATGTTGCTGGGCACCAAGTCGAGGTACTTGATCCGGGTGTGCAGCAGCACGTCGTCGATCGACACCCGCGGCTCCACCAATACGTTGTGGATGGTCTTCTCCAGCTCGTAGTGCGGAACGCCCAGCCCCGCGGACAGCGCGCCCTGCGGATCCATGTCCACGAGCAGCACCCGCCTACCGTATTCGGCCAGCGCAGCGCCCAGATTGATCGTCGACGTGGTCTTGCCGACACCGCCCTTTTGGTTGCACATCGCGACGACCTTGGCCGGCCCGTGCGAGGTGCGCGGCTCGGGTTCCGGGATCGCCCGGGGTGGGCGTCCGGTCAGACCGACGACGACATCGCTGTCGGGCGGTTCGATCATGCCTGGGGTGTTCGCGAAGTGAACATCGCAGGAAAGTCTAACGGCTGAGCGGACTTACACCGGGCGACCCGCAGGCAATCTCACCAGGGAATATGGCCGATGCGTGTCGTCGGCGGGCCGACCGTGATCTCATGTCACACCGGCCTCAGCAGTACCACCGATCAGGCAGGGTTCCTTATACATGTCAGCGAACACGTAGCCGTCGAACAACTTGCACGCGGTGCTGCGCACCGACGCCCCGACGCACAGATCGCTGTCGCCGATCCGGGTGACGTCGATGCTCATCGTTCCCGTCGGGTGCTCGAGGACCATCGGCCGGATGCCGGCCGGCCGCCCGAGCAGCTTTCCGGCCACGGTGTCGGACACGGCTCCGGCCGTCGCCAGGCACACCGCTGCCGAAACCGCATGGCCGGCGTCGCAGCGATCCGGCACGAAGTAACGGGAGCGAAAATCCGCGCGCTCGGATGCCGACACCAGCATGACCTTCGGAAGGACAAATCCCCGCGAGTCGCCCAACCCCATGGCTACGGTCGCGCGCAACCGCAGCCGCTCGAGCCGGTCCAGCAACGCCGAATCGCTGTTGAGTTGCTCGGGCGACTCGCCTCCGGTGAGCCCGAAGTCGCGGGCCTCGGCGATGACCGCGCACACCCCGGCGTCGATCGCCGTGATCGCCACCTCCCCGAGATGGTCGACGGGCCGCCCGGTGGGGAACAACCTGCCGGTCCGGCCGCCGCAGAAATTGTCGAAGATCAGCTCGACGGCCGCGGGCCGTCCGGTCACCCCGCCGCTGCCAACCGTAACCGTAACGGCCGCACCACTATTCACCATGTGTACGCGAACCGCAGTGACCGGGTGGGCCTCGGTGACCAGCCCGCGCTCGATCGCGAACGACGCGACGCCGGCGAGCAGATTGCCGCACGTCAAGTTCCAATCCACCCACAGCGTCGACAGATCCACCTGGGCGAACAGGTAGTCGACGTCGCAATCGGGCCGGGTCGACGGACCCACGATCGCCACCTTGCTCGTCGTTGATTCGTCGCCGCCCAGGCTGTCGATCTGACGTGGATCGAGGGACCCGAGAATGACCGCCAGCAAGACGTCCGGGTCGATGCCGGTCTCGTCGAGATCGGATTTGAGTAGGTACACACCAGAAGAGTTACCGCCACGCATCATCATTGTGCGTAACGAGATCATTCGTTCCCCCCTCCGGAAAGCAGACTAGATAGCACAGTCCCTTGAGTAAAGAACCAAAACGCGAAATCTTTTTCCGGCCATCCACAGGAGCGGGTTTTCCGGGCACCGCCTAGGGTGTCTTCCATGAATCTAAAGCGGCGAATCCCGCTGCTGCGGTGGTCGGTTTTGCGGATGGCCACGGGAGCACGCAACATCACCACCACCGGCCAGATCGGCGATGGACGCGAGGCGGCCGCGGTCGACTACGTGCTGAAGAATGCGCGAGCCGGCGACGTCGACGACGTCTTGGCCGCCATCGACAAGTTCGCCTACGAGAAATCACTATTGATCAACGTCGGCGACGAAAAGGGCCTACTGCTGGACGCCGCCGTGCGGCGAGCCGAGCCCGCGCTGGCGTTGGAACTGGGCACGTATTGCGGCTACGGTGCGCTGCGAATTGCCCGGGCCGCCCCGAACGCCAAGGTGTACTCCATCGAACTCGCCGAGGCCAATGCCGCCAACGCCCGGCAGATCTGGGCTCATGCCGGGGTCGCCGACCGGGTGACGTGTGTGGTCGGGACGATCGGCGACGGCGGGCGGACGCTGGACACCCTGGCATCCGAGCACGGATTCTCTTCCGGTGCAGTCGATTTCGTGTTCATCGACCATGACAAGGACGCGTACCTGAAGGACCTGCAGAGCATCCTGGACCGGGGCTGGCTGCATCCCGGGTCCGTCGTGGTCGCCGACAACGTCCGGGTGCCGGGGGCTCCGAAGTATCGCGAGTACATGCGCCAGGAGCAGGGGAGGCGGTGGCACACCGTCGAGCACAAGACGCACATCGAGTACCAGTCGATGGTGTCCGATCTGGTGCTGGAGTCCGACTTCCTGGGCTAAGCGTGTCCGAGGTGGGCTGCCGGGCTATTGGGCCCGCGGGTGGGCTCCGGCCCACACCTCGCGCAGCGCGTGCACGGTCACCAGCGTGTAGATCTGGGTCGTCGTGACCGAGGCGTGGCCGAGCAACTCCTGCACGACCCGGACATCCGCCCCGCCCTCCAGCAGATGGGTGGCGAACGAATGACGCAGCATGTGCGGCGATACTCCCGACGTGATGCCGGCGCGTTCGGCGGCGTCCTGCAGCACCTGCCACGCGCTCTGCCGCGACAGCCGGCCGCCGCGCACGTTGAGGAAGATCGCCGCCGTCCCGCGGCCGCGCCGAGCCAGCTCCGAGCGTCCGCGCACCAGGTACGCGTCCAGCGCCTGCACGGCCGGCCGTCCCACCGGCACCAGCCGCTGCTTGCCGCCCTTGCCGCGCAACAGCACGGTGCGGGCCTGGGTGTCGACGTCGTCGACGTCGAGGCCGACAGCCTCGGAGATCCGTGATCCGGTGGAGTACAACAGCTCCAGCAACGCCCGGTTGCGCAGCGTCAGGGGGCCGTCGGCCGGGCTGTCGCCGCCGGCGCCTTCCAGCAGCGCCAGCACCTGGTCGATGGTCAGGCTCTTGGGTAGCCGGCGGCCGGGCGTCGGCGGCCGCACGGCGCGGGCCACGTCCAGTTCGGCCAGTCCCTCGGCGGCGGCGAACCGGTGCAGGCCGCGTACCGCGATCAGCGCCCGCGCGGCCGACACCGCGGACAACGCGGCAGTCCCCGACTCGGGATCGCCGCGCCGCAACGCCACCAGGAATTCGGTCACGTCGTCCTCGCCCACCTTGGCAAGATCGTGAATTCCTCTGTCGGCCAAATGTTTTGAGTACCGCCGCAGGTCGCGGCGGTACGAGCTCAGCGTGTTGGCCGCCACGCCGCGTTCAATCGTGAGGTGCTCGAGATAGCCCTGCATCTGGGAGTCCAGGGCCAGCACCGTCACTGCGCGGCCCTTCGCGCGGCGAAGGCCGTCGGCTTGTCCTGCCACGGGCTGTCCCGCGGCCGCGGCCGGCTGAAACCGGCGCCTACCGCGTGCGCGGCCAAAATGCCGGCGACGGCAATGGCATTGACGATTTCGCCGCCGAGCACGTCGCGCACCGCCTCCGCGAGCGAATACCACTGCAGCTGCATGTCGGCTTCCTCGTCGTGCGCCTCGGGACGGTCGACGTGGCGCAGGCCGGTGGCGAGATAGACACGCACCGATTCGTCGCTGAAGCCCGGGGTGGAATCGAGATCCACGAGCACCTGCCAGGTGTCGGCCTCTAACCCGGCCTCCTCTTTGAGTTCCCGCGCGGCGGTCAGGTGTGCGGGCTCGCCGCCGACATCGAGCAGCCCGGCGGGCAGTTCCCAGAGGCGTCGACCGAGCGGATGGCGGTACTGATAGATCAGCGGGAGCCTGTTGTCGTCGTCGAGCGCCACCACGGCAACCGCGCCGTAGTGTTCGACGACTTCCCGCACGGCCTCATTGCCACCCGGCATCGTCACGTGATCGCGGCGCAGCGCGAAAATCTTTCCGGTGTAGAGCGTTTCGCTAGCCGCGGTCTCGAAAACGTGCTCAGCCACGAGTGGCAGGTTCGGGTTGCTGGCGCTCGGCGCTCTCGTGGTGCTGGTTGCCGTTGGACGCGTGCTCGGGGATCTCCACCGGCAGCTGCTCGGCCCCCTGGTAGTCGAGGGCGGCCCCGACGAACGCCACGAACAGCGGGTGCGGCCGGGTCGGCCGGCTCTTGAGCTCGGGGTGAGCCTGCGTGCCGACGATGAACGGATGGATGTCGGGCGGGTATTCGACGAACTCGACCAGATGGCCGTCCGGCGAGGTCCCGGAGAACCGCAGGCCGCTCCGCGCGATCGTGTCCCGGTAGGCGTTGTTGACCTCGTAGCGGTGCCGATGGCGCTCGGAGACCTGCGTCGTCTCATATGCCTGGGCGACAAGCGAATCCGGCTCGAGGACCGCGGGATAGGCACCTAGGCGCATGGTCCCGCCGAGGTCGGCCTCGCCGGCCACGATCTCTTCTTGATCGGCCATCGTGGAAATCACCGGGTCGGGCGTCGACGGTTCGAATTCGGCGGAGTTGGCCTCGGTGATCCCGACCGAGCGGGCGGCCTCGATCACGATGCACTGCAGCCCCAGGCAGAGGCCCAGCACCGGCAGTCCGCGCGACCGCGCGTACCGGATGGCGCCGATCTTGCCCTCGATGCCGCGGATGCCGAATCCGCCGGGGATGAGCACGCCGTGCACGTCGGCCAGTGTTGCCGCGGCACCCGCGGGGCTCTCGCAGTCGTCGGAGGCCACCCACACGATCTCGACCTTGGCGTGGTGTTTGAAACCGCCGGCCCGCAGCGCCTCAGCGACCGACAGGTAGGCATCGGAGAGGTCAACATACTTGCCCACCAACGCAATTCGAACAGTTTCGTGCGGCTCGTGCACGCGGTGCAGCAGGTCGTTCCACTGCGTCCAGTCGACGTCGCGGAAGGGCAGGTTGAGCCGCCGCACCACGAACGCGTCGAGCTCCTCGCGGTGCAACACCTTGGGAATGTCATAGATCGAGGGGGCGTCGGGGGTGGAGATGACGCCATCGATGTCGACGTCGCACATCAGCGCGATCTTGTTCTTCAACGGTTCGGGAACGGGACGGTCGCAGCGCAGGATCAGCGCGTCCGGGCTGATGCCGATGCTGCGCAGCGCCGCCACCGAGTGCTGGGTCGGTTTGGTCTTGAGTTCGCCGGACGGCGCCAGGTACGGCACCAGCGACACGTGCAGGAAGAAGACGTTCTCGCGGCCGACGTCGTGGCGGACCTGCCGGGCGGCTTCCAGGAAGGGCTGCGATTCGATGTCGCCGACGGTGCCGCCGATCTCGGTGATCACGACGTCCGGGCGGCGTCCGTCGGCGTCAGGCTCGGCCATGGCCCGGATGCGGCGCTTGATCTCGTCGGTGATGTGCGGGATCACCTGCACGGTGTCGCCGAGGTATTCGCCGCGGCGCTCCTTGGCGATGACCGTCGAATAGACCTGCCCCGTAGTCACATTGGCCGAGCCGGACAGGTCGCGATCCAGGAATCGCTCGTAGTGGCCGACATCGAGGTCGGTCTCGGCGCCATCCTCGGTGACGAAGACCTCGCCGTGCTGGAACGGGTTCATGGTGCCCGGATCGACGTTAAGGTAGGGGTCGAGCTTTTGCATCGTCACATGCAGTCCGCGGGCGGTCAGCAGCTGCCCGAGACTGCTCGCGGTCAACCCCTTGCCGAGCGACGATGCGACCCCACCACTGACGAAGAGGTGCTTGGTGGCGGTTTGCGGGTGCTTTCGCACAGGCGGCCTCCGTGAAGACGGGCAGGGCGTCATATTCGTCGAGCTTTGACCAGCTTGGGCCTGCCGACCCACGGAAATCCACCCTAACATCCACCGCCCGACGGGGCGGTGAACACGCCCTAGAGTCGGCTCACTGAGGCACCGTGATCGAGGTCGCGCCGTGGCCGGTGCCGTACTGCCCAGCGTGGCCGCCGTTGACGAGGTCGTGCAGGCCCAGGATCGCGGTGATGCGCCCCGGTGCGGACTCGACGTCGTCGACGGTGCTGATCGCGGCGGCGATGCCGGCGTCGGCGCGGGCCACGGCCACCGCCGCGCCCCCGGTCGCCGACCCGTCCCGCCCGGCGAGCAACGTGCCCGAACCGTGCGGCGCCAGTGCGGCGGCGAATCGGGCCACGCTGGCGCCCTGGTTTCCGGCGTCCTGGGGCAGGCCGCCGCCGGTGACGATCAGGGCGGTGTTCGCCGCGCCCAGGTGATCGCTGGGCGTGTAGGTGACGAACCCGGTGTCGCGCAGCGCTGCCAGCACGGTGTCGCGCTGCAGATCATCGACGGCGGGGACCGCCGGGTTGGTGTTGATCAGCAAGGCGATGCCGAGCAGGTCGCCGGCCTGCGAGCCCTGGTCGACGAGCTTGGTGCTCAGCTGCTGGCCTGCCGGGAGGACCGAGGAGTTCACCACGGTCCGCAGTTTCTCCGCGGAGTTGGCGTCGACGAACTCTTGTGTCAGCGCGACCGTTCCGCTGACCGCCCCGCCGGCCTGCCCGATGATCTTCGACACCGCGGCGACGTCGTCGTCTTTGGCATCCGGCGTGCGAAAGACGATCACCGACTTGCCGCCCAGCGCGTCATGCACCATCCGGCCGGCAAGCTGGTTATCGAAATTGTTTGCCGCACTGAGCTTTTCAAGAAGCACGTTCTTCTGGTCGTTGAGCCCGCTGATCTGGGTGTGCAGGTCGCGCTTCTCGTCGCGCAGGCTGGACAGCAGAGTGTCCGACAAAAAGCCGGACCCCAGCACGACTCCGACGGCCAACGCGAGAAAGACCGCGGCCAGCGAGAACGCATGTTGGCGTAACGAAATCATGGGCGCACGTCCTCTGCAGAACTACGTGACCAGATGCTGGATCCAGAGGGAGAAGTGGTTCCAGTAGTCGGTGATCCAGTGCAGGACCGCGGCGTCGGTGCGGGACACCCACAGCGCCACGATGACCGCAATCAGCATGGTCAGCGCCAACAGCGCGATCGCGCCGGCGGAGATGTGGTTGCGGTAGAGGGTGGCGACCGCCTTGGCGTCCACCACCTTCTCGCCGACCCGCAGGCGGGTCAAAAACGTCGACGGGTTGCTCTGGGTGCGCGTCCGGTCGAAGAACGTCTCGATATTCGCGGTGTGCCCGGCCGTCACGAGCAGCGAGGCGCCGTGGTGATCGGCCAGCAGCAGCGCCAAGTCGACCGCCGAGCCCGCAGCCGGGAACGTCATGGCCCCGACGCCCAGATCCTGGATCCGCTCCAGGCCGGGGGCGTGCCCGTCGGCGTCGGCCGGCAGCACCACATGCGCGCCGCACTTGAGCGCCTCGGTGCTGATGTCCTCCGGGTCGCCGACGATGAGCTGGGGGCGATATCCTGCCTTGCGCAACACATCCGCGCCGCAGCCCACCCCGATCAGCACCGGCTGGTACTCCTTGATGAACGGCTTGAGCGATTTCAGATCGTCCTCGGCGCTGGGTTCGTCGGCGACGATCACCACGTGCCGGCGGCGCAGGTCGATGTCGATATCCGGGATGCCGATGCCGTCGATCAACAGCGGGCTCTCACTCTTGATGAACTCGATCGTGTTGCCCGCGAACGCTTCCAGGTGGGCGGCCAGGCCGCTCTTGGCCTCGCGCATCAGGTCGGCGATGTCGTGGTCGGTGCGCTCGGTGCCACGGATCAGGCGACGCTCGCCCGCGTACACCCCGCCCTCGTACAGCCGGATCTTGCTCCCGTCCTTGACCTTCTTGAAGATGTCCGGCCCGGTCTCGTCGATCAGCGTGACCCCGTTGTTGACCAGGACCTCGGGGCCCATATTGGGGTAACGGCCGGAGACCGACGGCGACGCGTTGACGACCGCCGCGACGTCGGCCTCCACCAGCGCGTCGGCGGTGATGCGGTCCAGATCCAGGACGTCGAGCACCACTATGTCGCCGGGGCACACCCGGCGCAGCAGGCGGTCGATGTTGCGGTCCACCCGGGCGGTGCCGGTCAGACCCGGCCGGGAGGCATTACGTGTTAGCAGCCCTGACATCCTCATGGGGGCGATTCTGTCCGCGATGCACGGCCGAGGCCGGGAGGCGCGCCGTAACATCCGCCTCAGAAGTTATCTAGAGTCACATCTGTAACAAAGCGATTTCGCTGCGGTCTCGAACGTCGACCGGTCGGGCAGCGTCGGCCCCCGATCGCCGCAGCAACTCGACGTTCGCCGGGACGTCGTCGGCTAGATCTCGTCGTTCTGCGCGCCGTCGAGAAGCTCGCGGGCGTGCGCGCGGCCGCTGTCGGACTCGCCGAGCCCGGCCATCATCCGCGCCAGCTCGGCGACGCGCTCGTCGTCGGTCACCCGCCGCACCACGCTGGTCCCCTTCGGCCCGGCGCCGTGCACCACCAGATGGACGTCCGCGTAGGCCGCAACCTGCGGCAGGTGCGTCACCACGATGACCTGATGAGTGCGCGCCAGCCGCGCCAACCGCCGGCCGATCTGCACCGCCGCCCGCCCGCCGACACCGGCATCGACCTCGTCGAACACCATCGTGGTGCCGGCCGCCGACGCGGCGAGCACCACTTCCAGCGCGAGCATCACCCGGGACAGCTCACCCCCGGAGGCGCTCTTGGCCAGCGGCAGTTGATCCATCCCCCGGTGCGCCGCGAATCCGAACTCGACCTGATCGACGCCGTCGGCGCCGGCACGGGCCAGCTCGCCGGAGGGTAGGACCAGCGCGGCCGGGTCGTCCGCGGCGGGCGCGGGATCGACGGTGACCGCGATGCTGAACTGGGCGTCGGTCATTGCCAGCCCCGACAACTCGGCGGTGACCTCCTTGGCCAGTCGCTTGGCGGCCTTGCCTCGGATTGCGCTGAGATCAGTTGCGGCTGTGGCCAATTCGTGTGCCAGTTCGCCGACGCGGCGTTCCAGCGCGGCCAGCCCCTCTTCCGAGACGTCGAGTTGCGCCAGTCGTTCCCGCGATTCGGCCGCCCACCGCAGCACGCCGGCGATGTCCGCGGCGTACTTGCGGGTCAGGGTGCGCAGCTCGGCCTGGCGGGCCAGTCTGGACTCCAGCGCGCTGGCGTCGGCCGGCAGCTCGTCCAGATAGGAGCCGAGCTCGCGGGCCGCGTCGGCGACCACCATCAGCGCCTCACCGATCTGCGCGCCCAGCGCCTGCAGCGTGGCGTCATCGGCGGATTCCAGTGCGGCCCTTGCCCGGCCGAGACCGTCGGTGGCGGTGGTACCGAACCCGTCCGCGTCGTCCGCGATCAGCGTCGCGCGCGCGGTGGCGGCGGCCTCGCGAAGGGTGCCCAGCTCGGAAAGCCGCCGGATCTCGGCGACCAGCTCCTCGTCCTCGGCGGGTTTAGGGTCCACGGCCGCGATCTCATCGAGCCCGAACTTCAGCCGGTCGGCCTCCAGGGCGAGTTCCCTGGCCCGGGTGCGGCGGTCGGCGAGGTCGCGCCGCGCGGTCGACCATGCGTCGCGCAGCTTACGGTATCGCTCGAGCGCGGCGCCGGCCTTCGCGAACCGGTCCAGCGCGCCGCGCTGTTCCTCGGGCCGCATCAGCCGCAGTTGGTCGTTCTGCCCATGCAACGTCAGCAGCTCGGTGGTGAAATCGCCCAGGGACTTCGCCGGCACGCTGCGCCCGCCGAGATAGGCGCGCGACGGTCCGTCCCGGCTGACCGAACGCAACGCGATCACGCTGCCGTCCTCGTCGCGCTCGGCGCCCGCCGCCGCCAGCATGTCGTCGAGGCCGGCGACGGCTGCATCGTCGAAATCGGTTGTGGTGAAACGTCCTTCGACGACCGCGCGCTCGGCTCCCGACCGCACCCGGGTGGCGTCGGCGCGCGCCCCACCGAGCAGGTGCAGCCCGGTCACCACCATGGTCTTGCCGGTACCGGTCTCCCCGGTAAGCACCGTCAGGCCGCGACCGAACTCCCCGACCGCGGAGCTGATGGCACCGAGCGACTCGATGCGGATTTCCGTCAGCATTTAAGTCAGCACCTGAAAAGTGGCGTTATTGCCCGCGCCAACCGGTCACCGGCAACCGGAATTTGCGGACCAGACGATCGGTGAACGGCGCGCTGTCCAACCGCGCCCATTTCACCGGGGTGCCGCAACGGGTGACCTCGAGCCGCCCGCCGGCCGGCAACAGCATCTCGCGGCGGCCGTCGCAGAACACCATCGCGTCGTTGCCGCTTGCCTCGATCTCGATGGCGATGGTGGCGTCGGGGCTGGTGACCATCGGCCGGCCGAAGAGCGCGTGGGCATTGTTGGGCACCACCAAGATCGCCTCCAGGTCCGGCCACAGCACGGGGCCGCCGGCCGAGAACGCGTAGGCCGTGGATCCGGTCGGCGTCGACACCAGCACCCCGTCGCAGCCAAAGGTGGACACGGGCCGTCCCTCGATTTCCACCACGACCCCCAGGACACCCAGCCGCGGACCCTTTTCCAGGCTGGCCTCGTTGAGCGCCCAGCCCTGGTCGATGATGCGGCCGCCCTGGCGCACCGCGATGTCGAGCGTCAGGCGCTCTTCGACGCGGTAATCCCTGGCCACGACGTGTTCGAGCACTGAGTCGATGGCCTCTGCCTCGGCCTCGGCCAGAAAGCCGATGCGGCCCAGGTTGACGCCCAGCACCGGGATGTCGGCGTTGCGCGCCAGCTCCGCCGCGCGCAGGAAGGTGCCGTCACCGCCGAGGACGAGCACCAGTTCGCAGCCCTCGGCCGCGTCCGGCTCGGCGTCGACGATCTGGACCTCGCCGATCGCCCGCATGTCGTCCGGAGACAGCGGCAGCGGCCCACGGTCGACCGCCTCGGCGGACAGCACACGAAGCGCAATCCCGTTGTCGCTCAATACTTTCTGGACCCGGCGCGCGGTCTCGGTCGCATCGTCGCGGCCAGTGTGCACGACCAGCAGAATGGTGCGTTGCTCACTCATTGCGGGCCCTGTTCCGATTGGCCCGCTCCTCCTCGGGCCGTCCCGGCCCGCATCGTCGACGGGCCCTGTCCCGATTGGCCCGCTCCTCCTCGGGCCGTCCCGGCCCGCATCGTCGACGGGCCCTGTCCCGATTGGCCCGCTCCTCCTCGGGCCGTCCCGGCCCGCATCGTCGACGGGCCCTCGACTACCGCGCGGCGCACCGCGTCGACCAGCCCGTCGGCCGACAGGCCCCGATCAGTCTCGGCGCGCAGCCACAGGAAGTATTCGACGTTGCCCGACGGACCCGGCAGCGGACTGGCGGTGACATCGACGGTGCGCCAGCCCAGTTCCGCGGCGCGCCCGGCGACGGCCAGCACTGCGTCAGCACGCAACCCGGGGTCGCGGACCACGCCGCCGGCACCCACCTGGCCCTTCCCCACCTCAAACTGCGGCTTCACCATGGGAACGATATCCGCGTCCGCGCAAGCGCATCCAGTCAGCGCGGGCAACACGGTGGCCAACGAGATAAACGACAGGTCGGCGACCACCAGATCCACCGGCCCGCCGATGGCCTCCGGCGTCAGGTCACGGGCATTGGTCCGCTCGACCACGCGCACCCGTGCATCGGACCGCAACGACCAGGCCAGCTGGCCGTATCCCACGTCGGCCGCGACCACCTCGGCCGCCCCCCGATCCAGCAGCACCTCGGTGAAACCGCCCGTGGAGGCGCCCGCATCCAGGCAGCGGCGGCCCGCGACGGCAATGTCGAAAGCATCGAGCGCACCGATGAGTTTGTGGGCGCCCCGCGACACCCAGCTGCGTTCGCCGCCGTCGGCCACGAGCAGCGCCGCGGTCACGGCGACGGCGGTGCCGGGCTTGACCGCGGGCATGCCGTCGATGCTCACCTTGCCCGCGCCGATCAACTCCGCCGCCTGCTGGCGGGACCGGGCCAGGCCTCGCCGGACCAGCTCGGCGTCAACGCGGGCGCGTCGAGGCATGCGCGCACTCAGCCTTTCTCCGCCGACTCCAGCGCGGCCAGCAGCACGTCGTGCGCCTCGGAAAGGCGACGGGCGATGTCTTCGAGCTCGGACAGGGACGGCCCGCTTTCCGGGGTTTCCGGGTCCCCGGCCTCGGGCAGCTGCGCGAGCAGCGCGTCGATGTCGGAGCGAATCTGATCGGGATCGATATTCATGGCGTTTCTACGCTAGTCATCCGTCAGTCGCCGTGCACCAAGGCCCAGCGCTGCAGCGCGCCGCGTGTCGCGTCGTCGGCCGCCTCGATGCGCAGCGACGGGCCGTGGAGCCCCGACGCCCACACGGCGTGGGCGACCGCACGCACGATCGACAGCCCGTCGGGGTCGTCCCCGCCGGTACCGCTGACCGTCACCGCCTGACCGTCGACGTCGACCTGCCAGGCGGGCTGCGGGCCCACCGCGAGCAGCGCGCTGTCCAGCCGCAGCGATCGCAGATCCTGCCCGATGTAGGTGGGTCGTTGTTCGGGTTCGGCGCGGACGGCATCCAGGGCGCTGTTGACTCCGGTGAGCACCATCAGGCTGGGCAACTCGGCGGCGTTGGCGCCCTCGATATCGGTGTTCAGCCGGTCGCCGACCACCAGCGGGGCGCGGAAGTCGCCGCGCGCCACGGCGTCTCTGAGCAGCGTGGGCGCGGGCTTGCCGGCCACCGTGGGCTCGGCGCCAGTCGCCGCGCGCAACGCCGCCACCAGGGCGCCGTTTCCGGGCAGCAGGCCGCGTTCGGTGGGCAACGTGGTGTCGACGTTGGCCGCCACCCACAGCGCGCCGGCCCGGATCGCCAGTGCGGCCTCGGCCAGCTCGGGCCACCCGATGGTCAGCGAGAGCCCCTGCACGACGGCCGCCGGATCGTCGTCGAAGCGGCGCACCGGCCGCAGCCCCACTGCGGACACCTCGGCGGCCAGCGACTCGGTGCCTACGATCAGCACCGGCGAGTCCGCCGGCAGCTCGGCGGCGAGCAGGTGCGCGGCGCTCTGGGCGCTGGTCACGACGTCCTCGCCGCTGACGGCGAAGCCGAGCTCGCGCAGATGGGTGGCGACCTCCTCGGCGCTGCGGGAGGCGTTGTTGGTGACGAACAGTTTCCGGCTGGTCACCGCATCCAGCGTCGGCACCGCGCCGTCGGTGGGCCGATGTCCACGAAACACCGTTCCGTCCAGGTCGATCAGCAGGCAATCATATTCCTGCGCAATGGTTTTCAAGTTCTCGGGCTCCGTCGCGTCAGCCAAGCTCGGTGACCCGCTCTTCGGCGTCGGTCACGCCCTCGGTGTCGGCGGCCGCCGAACGCAGAAACCACTGCAGCGCCTCGTCGTCGCGGCCCAGCGCCAGCAAGATGTCGGCGTAGGCGTAGAGCAACCGGGCCGCGGTCGATCCGGTGCGACCCGGGTCCAGCTGCGGGGTCGACAACACGGTCAACGCCTGCTCCAGCTGCCCTAGATCGGACCGCGCGCCTGCGGCGACGATGCGCAACTCGTCGGCGTCGTCGCCGCTGAGCTCCGCCGCCTCCGGACCGCGGGCCAGTTCGATCGCCCGTTCCGGGCGGCCAAGGCCACGTTCGCAATCGGCGATCAACGCCAGCAGCGACGACTTACTGCCCATCCGGCGGGCGGCTCGCAGCTCGGCCAGCGCCTGGGCCCAATCCCCGCAGCGGTAGGCGGCGATGCCGACGGCTTCGCGCACCGCGGCGATCCTGCTGGTCTTGGCGCGGGCCGCCCGAGCGTGACTCAGCGCGGCGCCGGGATCCTCGTCGAGCAGCTCGCCGGCGGCCACCAGATGGCGTGCGACGGTGTCCGCGGTGGCACGGTCCAGCGTGCTCAGCTCGCGCCGAACCTCGGGCGCCAGATCCTTTGCCTCCACATCGACCGGGATGCAGGGACCCTGCGGCGCAGGGTCGTCGCCGCTCGGTTGCGGCTGCGCCGAGCGCGCACGCCCCGGGCCCGACCAGCGCTCGTCCCGCTCGGTGCGGGGGCGCGAGTCGCGACGGGGGCGCCCCACACCCCCCGAAGCCGGGTGCAGTCGCCGGTCGCCGCCGCGACGCTTACTGTCGTCGGCCACGCGCGCCGTTCACCTCGATCGCCTCTCGCACCCTGCAAAGGATACGGGCGTGAATCAGCCCTTCAGCCGGTTGGGCACCAGCGGGGCGATCATCGCCGGGCAGTATGTCGCGATCGCAACGATCGTGAAGATGCCCGCCGTCTTTTCCGACATGCCGTTGCCGGCCGCCATCTTGGACACGACGGAGTCGAAATCCCCGCCCGGCGCGATGAGCATCGGGCAGACCGATTCGCCCGCGGCCGTCGTGGTCGCCGGTTGGCTGTAGGGGACCCCGGCGCTCGTCAGCGCGTTGAGGAACGTGTTGCCGATCATGTCGGCACGGATGGGAGCCGCCAGCGTCGCAGCCGCGGCGGCCAGGGCCGCGGTCAACGCGAGGAACCACAGGGTGGGTGTCTTGGGGGCGCAAATCACTGTGACAAGACTGCTCAATGTTGGTCACGTTGGCAACACGAACAGATCACCGTTTGCGCAGCAACGCGTTTTGCTCGAACTACATGCATGGGATCTGGTGCACCATGCCCGGCTTGGCTTTTCCCGCACCGGAGCGTCCGCCGATTGGGGGACAACGGATTTCCTCCGGCGATTCCGCCGTTCGTGGGATAGCGCGGCACCCCAACTACCGGAAACTTGTTGTTGCAGCGGGGATCTCGTCACTTCTCCCTCGAGTCCCCCCTCCTCGAGTTCGGCTTCTCCGTCCGAGACGGGATCCCCGCTGGGACCCCCTACCCGTCCGCCTTCTCAATGCCGGCGATGTTGCGCTTGCCGCGGCGCAGTACCAGCCAGCGACCGTAGAGGAAATCCGAGGCCTGCGGGGCCCATTCGTCGCTGTCGACCCGAACATTGTTGACCGAAACACCGCCTTCGCCGATCGTCCGGCGCGCGGCCCCCTTGCTGGCCGCCAGGCCGCTGGCCACGAGCACGTCGACGATGGTGTCGCCGGGTTTGAACGCGGCGACCGACGCCTCGCGCAGCGCGGCGGCCAGGGTCGCCTCGTCCAGGCGGTCCAGTTCGCCCTGTCCGAACAGCGCCCGGCTGGCGTGTTCGACGGCCTCGGTCGCCGCCTCGCCGTGCACCAGGACGGTGAGCTCGGTCGCCAGCCGGCGCTGCGCCGCGCGCCGTTGCGGGCGCTCCGCGGTGGCCCGCTCCAGCTCGGCCAGCTCCTCGGCCGGCAGGAAGGTGAACCACCGCAGGTAGCGGATCACGTCGGCGTCGGCGGTGTTGACGAAGTACTGATACCAGGCGTAGGGGCTGGTCAGCTGGGGGTCCAGCCACAGACTGCCGCCGCCGGTGGACTTGCCGAACTTGGTGCCGTCGGCCGCGGTCACCAGCGGCACGGTCAGCGCATGCACCGACGCGCCGTGCTTCTGGCGGACCAGACGGACACCGGCGATGATGTTGCCCCACTGGTCCGACCCGCCGATCTGCAGCGTGCAGCCGTGGCGCTGGTGCAGTTCGACGAAGTCGTTGGCCTGCAGCAGCATATAGCTGAATTCGGTGTAGGAGATCCCGTCGCCGTCCAGGCGCCGCCGCACGGTGTCGCGGTCGAGCATCACGTTGACCGAAAAATGCTTGCCGACGTCGCGCAGGAATTCGATCGCCGACATGGCGCCGGTCCACTCGAGGTTGTTCTCGACGATCGCGCCGGTCGGCGAGTCGTCGAAGTCGACGAACCGCTCCAGCTGGCCGCGGATCCGCTCGGTCCAATCGGCGACGGTGTCCGCCTCGTTCAGGGTCCGCTCGCCGACGTCGCGGGGATCGCCGATCATGCCGGTGGCACCACCGGCGAGCACGATCGGGCGATGGCCGGCGCGTTGGAAGCGCCGCAGCGCCAGCAGCGGCACCAGGTGTCCGGCGTGCAGGCTCGACGCGGTCGGGTCGAAGCCGGCGTACACCGTCAGCGGCCCGCGCTGCGTCTCGGCGGCCAGCGCGTCGAGGTCGGTGGACTGCGCGATCAGCCCTCGCCAGTTCAGCTCGTCGAGGATCCCAGAAGACATCCCGCAAGACTCTAGTCGCTGTCCGAACCGGCCAGCGTCGACTTGTCGTGCGGCTCGGGGGCAGCCGAGCCCGCCAATTCGCCGTTCGGCTAGTCGCTGGCGCCGGGCGCAGGCGCCCGAGGACTTCGCCGATACGCGGAGACCTCCGGGCGGCCCGTCAGCCATAACCGCCACGGTCGGTCGGCGGCCCTGCTGACGCCCACCCGGGGGCCCGCGACCGCGCCGTCGGCGTCGGCGTCGGCGTCGGCGTCGTGGAGCGTCAGCCGCACCGGGCTGCTCGAGTCGAACAAGTCAATTCCGTTGTCAAACATGGTGATTCCCAGTGCGGAGCACAGATTTCCGGGACCGCGGGCCAGCGCCACGCCCCGCACCGCAGCCCCGCGCCGGGCCTGGGCGACGTCGAGGCCCTCCTCGATCGCGGCGGCTCGTAGCAACACGGCGGCGGCCGTGCCGTCGGGACCGCACGACACGTTGGCGCAGACGTGGATGCCGTGGCTGCGGTAGGTGTACAGGCGGCCGGGGGGCCCGAACATCACCGTGTTGCGGGCGCTGGGGCCGCGATATGAGTGGGCCGCCGCGTCCGGCCAGGGACCGTCGGGAACCCCGCCGTAGGCCTCCACCTCGACGACGACGGCACGCACGTCCCGTCCGGTGAGCGTGGCGCCGAGCAGACGATGGGCGGCCGCGACCGGGTCGACTGTCAACCCGCCGACGGCAGCGCTTCGACCGGATCGCACCCACCGAACGTACCGGCAGCACGAACATGGCAATATCCCGGTTGCCTTTGGCGAAGGAGCCCAACACGATGCATGCAATCGACCCCGCCGCCACCGCGTGGCTGCTGGCCAGCACCGCCCTGGTCCTGCTGATGACGCCCGGACTGGCGATCTTCTACGGCGGCATGGTGCGCACCACCGGGGTGCTCAACATGATCATGATGAGCTTCGTCTCCATCCCGCTGGTCACTGTCGCGTGGTTGCTGGTCGGGTACACGCTGGCGTTCTCCCAGGGCGGCGCGGGCGGATTCATCGGTGGCCTCGGGCATATCGGGATGCTGGGCATCACGCCCGACACCGCACACGGCACCGTTCCCGAACTCCTCTACGCCACATTCCAATTGACTTTCGCGATCATCACCGCGGCGCTGGTGAGTGGCGCAATCGCCGACCGCGCTAAGTTCGCCGCCTGGATGGTGTTCGTCCCGATATGGGCGATCTTCGTGTATTCGGTTGTCGCGCATTGGGTATGGGGTCCCGGCGGCTGGCTGAACAAGATGGGTGTGCTCGACTACGCGGGAGGCCTGGTCGTCGAGATCGTCTCCGGGTCCTCGGCTTTGGCGCTGGCGCTGGCGCTCGGGCCCCGCATCGGCTTCAAGAAAGACGCGATGCGCCCGCACAACCTACCGCTGCTGTTCGTCGGTGTCGGGCTGCTGTGGTTCGGCTGGTTCGGCTTCAACGCCGGTTCCGCGTTGGCGGCCAACGGAACCGCCGCGGCCATTTTCCTCAACACGCTCGTGGCCGGCAGCCTGGGCATGCTGGGCTGGCTGACGGTCGAGCAGATTCGCGACGGCAGGCCGACGACGTTCGGGGCGGCCTCCGGTGTGGTCGCCGGCCTAGTCGCCATCACCCCGTCCTGCGGAACCGTGAACACACTCGGCGCGACGGCGGTCGGCCTCGCGGCGGGCGTCGTGTGCGCGTTCGCGGTGACCGCGAAATTGCGCTTCAACTATGATGATTCACTTGACGTGGTCGGTGTGCACTTCGTCGGCGGCGTGGTCGGGGTGTCGCTGATCGGGCTGTTCGCGACGGCGGTCATGACGGCGGGCCCGCAGGGATTGTTCTACGGCGGCGGCTTCGCCCAGCTCGGCAAGCAGGCGCTCGCGATCGTCGTCGTCGCGGTGTATGCGTTCGCGGTGACCTTCGTCCTGGCCAAGGCGATCGAGCGGGTGATGGGTTTCCGCCTCAGCGCCGAGGACGAGACCACCGGCGTCGACTTCACGCAGCACGCCGAAAGCGCCTACGCCGAAGGCGTGCACGGCCATCTGCCGTTGCACCGCCCCGGTTCGACGGGCTGAAGGTGCGGGCCGCGCGCCCGTGATCACCGAGGTCGCGTCCGAACGATGACCTGAGCATCGGGTCGGTTTGGGGTGCGATATCGCCCCGGCAGAGCCGCAAGTGGTTGCAGCGCCCTCTTGACAGCTCCGCGCTGCGGACGGATATTCATCATATGATGATTTCATCTCATGATGAATTAGGATCCGACCGCGCCGAGCCGGCGATCAGCATCGAGCGATTGCGTGTCATCCGCGGCAAACACCCAGCACTGCATGACTTTTCGGTGCAGATAGGGCGCGGCAGCATCACCGGTTTGCTCGGGCCGTCCGGCTGCGGCAAGACCACCCTGATCCGCTGCATCGTCGGCACGCAGATCGTGACGTCGGGCGAGGTCAGGGTGCTCGGCGAACCCGCCGGCTGCGCCGAACTGCGCCGCCGCGTCGGCTACCTGCCGCAAGACCCGACCATCTACAACGACCTGCGAGTCATCGACAATGTCCGCTATTTCGCGGCCCTGTACGGATTCGACAGCCGGGCCGCCGACGCCGCCGTCGACCGCGTCGGGCTCGCCGACCATCGAACGGCGTTCTGCGCCAATCTCTCCGGTGGGCAGCGCACCAGGGTCTCGCTGGCCTGCGCGTTGGTCTGCCAGCCGGACCTGCTGATTCTCGACGAGCCCACGGTCGGCCTGGACCCCGTGCTGCGGGCCGACCTGTGGGAACAGTTCGCCGATCTCGCGCGCGCCGGGACCACCCTGCTGGTCTCCAGCCATGTGATGGACGAAGCCGACCACTGCGGTGACCTGCTGCTGATGCGCGACGGAAGCCTGGTCGCCCACACCACGCCGACCCAGCTACGAGAGGACACCGGATGCACGTCACTGGAGGACGCGTTTCTGTCCATCATCAAGCGAAGCATGCGCAAAGCCGGCTAGGGCTGCGGGGCTATTCCGCCACGACGGCGCGGATCCTGCGCCAGCTCGCCGCGGATCACCGCAGCGTCGCGATGATCCTCGCGGTGCCCGTTCTGGTGATCCTGTTGATGTACTGCATGTTTCACAATGCCCGGCACCTGCCGGGCACGCCGTCGCCGTTCAACAACGCCTGCCTGATACTGCTGGGCCTGTTCCCGCTGTTCGTGATGTTCATCATCACGGCGATCACCATGCAACGGGAACGCGCCTCGGGGACGCTGGAGCGCATTCTGACCACTCCCCTGCGCCGGCTGGACCTGTTGATCGCCTACGGCACCGCCTTCTCGGTCGCCGCGGCGGCACAGGCGACGGTGGCATGCACCGTGTCGTTCTGGTTCCTCGGCTTCGACACCAAAGGCAATTGGGTGTGGGTCTTCGTGATCGCGATCGCCAACGCGGTGCTGGGCGTCGGTTTGGGTCTGCTGTGTAGTGCGTTCGCCCGCACCGAGTTTCAGGCCGTGCAATTCATCCCACTGGTGATGGTGCCGCAACTGCTGCTGGCCGGCATCATCGTGCCTCGCCCGCTGATGCCAGACTGGTTGCAATGGATCAGCAATGTCATGCCGGCCAGCTACGCGCTGGAGGCCCTGCAACAGGTCAACTCGCACGCCGAACTGACCGGGGTCGCGGCGCGCGACATCGTCGTCGTGGCCGGTTCTGCCTTCGCAGCGCTGTGCCTGGCTGCGGCGACACTGCGGCGCCGGACCGCCTAGTGGCGATCGCAAGCGCGGCGCAGCCGGGCGCAGCGGATCGACACGGGGAGTTCTAGCGTGGCGATCACAAGCGCGGCGCAGCCGGGCGCAGCGGATCGCCACGGGGAGTTCTAGCGTGGCGATCACAAGCGCGGCGAAGCGGATCGCCACAGGGGGTCCTAGCATGACGACAACCAACGCGGGGCGAAAGCGCCGGCCCGGACGACCGGCCGGCAGCTCCGACACCCGTGACCGAATTTTGGCGAGCGCGCGAGAGCTGTTCGCGCGCAATGGCATTGGTAACACATCGATACGCGCAGTGGCCACGGCGGCCGGTGTAGATTCGGCGTTGGTGCATCACTACTTCGGCACCAAGGAAAAGCTGTTCGCCGCGGCCGTGCACATTCCGATCGACCCGATGGACATCATCGGCCCGTTGCGTGAGGCGCCCATCGAGGAACTCGGGCACCGGATACCGTCGATGTTGTTGCCGCTGTGGGACTCCGAGATCGGCACGGCGTTCATCGCCACGCTGCGGTCGGTCCTGGCCGGCACCGAAGTCAACCTCTTCAGCACATTCATCAAAGACGTGATCGGTGTGCAGGTTGGTTCCCGCGTAGACAATCCACCCGGAAGCGGCATCGTCCGCGTCCAGTTCGTCGCATCGCAACTGGTGGGCGTGCTGCTGGCCCGCCACATCCTGAAACTGGAGCCCTTCGCGTCGCTTCCGGCCGAGCAGGTCGCCCAGACCATCGCGCCGAACCTGCAGCGTTACCTCACCGGGGAGCTGCCGGACGGCCTCGCTCCGTGAGCCAGGCGTGCTCGTCGTCGCCAACGTCGCGGGCCTCGTCGACCAGTAGCACCGGGATGCCGTCCTCGATGCGGTAGGCGCGCCGCAGCCGCGGGTTGTACAGCAGCTCGCCCCCGCCTTCCTGAGAGACCAGTAGCAGCGGACCCCGGTCAGCCGGGCAGACCAGGATCTTCAGCAGGGCCTCGTCAAGCATCGTTGCCCCGATACTGCTCGCTCAGCTCCGCCCGGACCGCCGGGGTCAACCGCCGGAACTGCTCGCCGGCGGTGTCGAAATACCAGGCTTGCCGCTTGGCCTTCGGGAGCCCGGCCGCCCGCAGCGCGCTGACGGTCGGCCGATACGTGGCACTGAGCGCCATCTCCGGACAGACCTGCACGATGTCGGGCCCCAGCCCGACGGGCATCGTGGCGACGGCCTCGGTCAGATCCGCCGCGGTGATACTCGCGCCGGGCAGCAAAGTCACGGCCGAGACCGCCACTTCCAGATTGCCGAACGGCACGTTGTAGGTCACCGCGAGGTCGACGCCGTTGATCAGCCCCAGCGCGTCGGTGACCGGCTCGGCGTAGACGAGCCCGCGCGCGGTGCGGATCACCGACCCGCGCCGGCCCATCAACCAGTAGTCGCCGTCCTCGTCCCGACGGAATAGATAGTCCGAGGAGATCCACGTGTCGCCGGCCCGGAACACCCCGCGCTTGACCTGCGCGGTCGGATCGATCGGTCCGTTCGAGGCGGCGAGCAGCATCCCGACCTCGTTGACACCGGCGACCTGTACGAAGCCCCGTTCGTCCTCCAGGATCAGGTCGTTTTCCGTATCGTAGGCGCCCAGCTCGACGCGGCCGGCGCCGGGCAGCGGGCGGCCCTTGCTGGCGATCTTGGCGCCCGACACGTTGGCCAGCACCGCCTGCCCGTCCGTCGTGGCGAAGAACTCGACGACGTGAGCGGGCGCAAACGCGTCGACGACCCGGCCCCACAGGCCCGTTGGCATGCCCGATCCGATGAACAACCGCACCGGATGATTCCCGTGCAGCACGAACGCCGGATCGTCGACGACCTCGCGCAGCATTGCCCAGGTATAGGACACCACCGTGACGCCGTACTGCCGTACCTCCTGGACGAAACGGTCCGGCCGCAGGCCGCGGGACAGGGCGATGCGGGTGCCGCCGACGACCGCGCCACCCAGGCTGACCAGCAGGGCGGACTCGTGGTGCAGCGGCGTGAGGCAGTACACGGTGTCACGGCGGTCCAGGCCGGCCGCGGACGCGGTTCCGAGTGCCGACACCGCCCACCGGTAATTGGTGATCTGCTTGGCGACCAGTTCGCCACCCACCGCGCTGAACGCGATGAACGCCAGATCCCGGGCCAGACCCGGGTTGGGCCGGTACCACGCCGGCAGCTGGACGGCGTCGGGATCGATCTGCTCCATGTCGATGACCTGGTGGTCCAGGCCACCCTTGGGCAGGTGCAGGTCGCGGGTTTCGCCGCCGCCCAACACCAGCACCTGACCGCCCCATTCACGCGCGGCGTCGAGGTGGGTGGGATCGGTGAGGACCTCGGTCACTCCCCCGAGCCGGACCGACGCGGCCAGGTCGGCGTCCGGTCGCATTACCACGGCGACCGCACCCAGCCTCGACAACGCAGCGATCGCGACCAGGGCGCTGGGCCGCGTCTCCATCAGTACGCCGACCCGGTCACCCTGGCGCACCCCGACCTCGATCAGGCCGCGCACGACGTTGTTGATGCGCCGGTCGACCGCCTCGTAGGTGTGCACCCGGCCGTCAAAAAGTAGGAATTCGCCCCGCGGGGCGTTGCTCGCCTGCTCGCTGATGATGCGGCCCAGCGAGATTCGGGTGTGGTCGTTGATCTGGCCCAGCCGGGCCAGCCGCGGCAGGGTGCGCACGGTCTCCACGGCCATGGTCCGCATTGACTTGTTGGCCGCCACGACGGCGTCGGCCGCACCGCGCGCCAATCCCAGCGCCGTCTCGGAGACCTCGCCGATGCCGTGCACGAGCCGCGAACTCAGGGCGACACCGCTGTCGGTGTGCTCGACCGGCTGGTCGGCCATCAGGTCGATGCCGGCCGGCTTGTCCCCGCCGGTGGTGAGCCACTGCACCCACGCGGCGACGGTGGGCCAACCGTGTTCCGCCGCTTTGGATCCCACAACAAGGCCGAAATGCCCTGTCCTGATTCGAGATTCGTAGACCTCGGCGTCCGGTGCGGCGCGCCGGATGCCGCGCACCGACGCCGGCTGGCCGATGTCGTCGACTTCGCCGACGAAGGCAAGGACCGGGCAGGTGATATCGGTCAGCGTCACCATCTGGCCGTTGACGGCGAAGCCACCGGTCATCATCCGATTGTGCGCGATGAACTGCTTGAGCAACTCCGATATGGCAGGGCCCGACCACGCGATCCAGCCCTCGGACTCGAGGAATCTGCGCTGCTGCTCGCGGGGCAGCAGCGCCTGGCGGTCATGGAGCTGACGTACGAAGTCGACCCGGGCCTTGGCCGTCTTGAGCGGATCCAACATCTGAAAACCGGCACGCGCCAACCAGCCCGGGATCGCCAGCCGGCTGAAAACGTGGTCGGCCATGAAGTTGGCGGCCGGCGCCGCGAAGTTCGCGGGTATGCCCATGGGCAAGGCGGCCAGCGTGTCGACGGGCGAACCGAAAGTCACGATGCTGGCGAGGTTCTTCGAGCGCCGATACGCGGCGGCCTGGTAGCAGAACATTCCGCCCTGCGAGTAGCCGACCAGGTGCACGTCGCTGCCGGTGGTGTCCCGCACGGTGTCAATGGCCTGGCTGAGCGCGACGATGTGGTCGGCGAGGTTGCGGCGCATGCCGCCCTCCATCTTGTCGGGCGATCCGAAGTCAATGACCCAGGGATCCAACCCGTGGGAGTGCAGGATGCCGACCGCGCCCTCGTCGCGGGTGACGTCCCACATGTCCGCCGACATCATCATCGGGTGCACCATCAGCACCGGTGGGCCCACCGGCTTCTGGCCGGGACGGCTGGCGGGCGGAAAGTACCGTCGGAGCTTGTACATCGGTACGCTCTCGACAATCTGGGACGGCGAGGGAACGCTTCCGGTTTCCAAACCGCCCAGGCGTATTACTTCCAGCCCGTTTTGCGCCGTTGCCACCAGTCGCTCGACCGGTCGCGTGATCAGCGAAAAGTTGACGTCCACGGCCGCTCCCCATTGTTGACAGCTTGGACATCATGGCACACGGGCGCGTCCAACGGTTCTGGTCAGGCAGTTTGCTCCGATGGACCGGTAGGAGACCCACAGCGGTCACGCCAATTGCCAGGCCCGAAACGGCGGCGGCCGCCCTGCAGCTCCCGGTAACCCCTCAATACCGAGATCACAAGGCGGTCGCTGCCCGGCACGGGCCTGGCGTCCGGCGAGGACCTGCCGTCCTGGGTAACCCCTCAGTACCAAGGACGGCAAGGCCGCCGATCCGGCCTCACCCGATCAGAGCGCGGGCCGGGTCCACTCGCGCCGCAGCGCCCAGCGTTTAAGCCGTGAGAAGGAATGCAATTCGCCGATCGACTTCGTGGCGATCCCAAATGCACTGCCGTTTCGTGGGTTACAAGCGCACGCCGGCATGGTCGCGGAATCGCCGCCCGGAATCCCGGGCCTGTTTTCCCCGACGGCGGATGCCGCTAGCCAGCCGGCGTGCGCTTGTACGAAATGCATTGCTACCCAGTGGTGCAGGTTGTTCCGGTGCACGTAAGCGTGATCGGGAACGTACACCCCGAAGCGGTCAATGCGGTAAAGCCGAGAACCACGGCGATGACGACTTTGCTGCTGACACGAGACACGAAACTACCCCCTTCGTCTAAGGGCAATCTGTTGCCAGATCCCCGATTCTGTTGCCCGAGACGCGATTAGCGTATGTCTTCGAAGGCCTTATTGGATAGATTTCAACAAACATTTTTTTCGGTGCCGACCGTTCGGCTAGCGGCACGCATGTCCTTCCCGCAGTAGGGATTTCGGCCCCTACGGCGCGCCGCCGAGCCGACCGCCGTCGCCCAGCAACCCCAATTTCGCTCACAATGATTGCAGCACAACAGGTTACTGGTTACGAGCAATATGTCACGGCGCGCGAAACCTCATACCGGCGCAATGGACCGCTGGAGTTTTACCTCCCCGGCGAAGGAAAAACCGAAAACGTAATGCATCGAAGTACGCTTTGCTGTAGGTGTTTTGCTGCCGCAGCAGCCGAAAAATTTTTTGCTCCAGCTCCTCGTACGGCCGGTTCGAACCGCGTTCGGCCCGGTCTTCGGTGCAAATAGCGCCTACACGCCGCCGCGATCCGCGCGTCCCCCGCCTGCCGGCGGGCCCGCCTCCGACATCCACTGGGCGGCAATGCGATCGCCCCGGTCGCGGGGCATCAGCCTGCGGCCCGGCTGCCCGCTCCGCCGCTTAACCGGTTAACCGGCACCCGCTGACCCCTCTGGCGTGTGCCGCGGTCGTCTAAACGGGCTGTCCGACGCCAAGCTCGACCACCAGCCCGTGATGGCGATCGTCGGGCAGATGTTCGTCCGGGCGCTGAGCGGGCACTTCCAGCAGGAGGTCAAGCTGCTGCAGCTGTTCTCCGATGTCGCGACGGCGTAATGCGACTAGGGGGCGGGCCCGATCGGGCGCTGTGATCATCCCGGTCGCCGTCCAGAAAATGGCTGCCGTGTGCCCGACGACGCGCCGTTCTGCACGGAGTCGATCAGACCGCTGGGCACCCGGCCGAGCCGGGACACGATGATGGGTGCCGACACCTTGCAAGGTCACGGTCGTCCAGGTGGACCCGGCCGGCCGAATGCGCTATCCGACGGACCCGGCGTTGGTCGGGGAAAGCAAGCACCCCCTGACGGAGCTGCTGGCGTTGCTACACCGCGAGGAAGGCCCGCCTCGGGTCCGGCCGCAGGCGTTGTTCGCCGAGTTGTACGCGCTGCTCGCCGCCGGCGAACGCGACGCATTGACCTGGCCCGCCGCGCGAGGTCAGCTGGATGTGCCGAGGTGCTGGGTCACGTCTTCGTCAACAACGGCCTGCCGACAACTTCAGAATCGAGGTGTCATGGAAACGTCGTGGACTTTTCCTTGGACGACAACCGAGCCGCCAATGGATTTCTCACACGCTATGGCTTAGGCGCGAAAGACCCACTTTTCAGTCGCGCGAGAAGGCAAGAGCAGTCTCGGTTTTCACGTCGAGGTAGGGTCGGCCTGACAGGTCGACGGTGACCTGGGCAATGGTGCCACCGGTGAACGTGAACGGTGCCTTGTAGCGGGTGGATACCGCCGAACCGCCGTTGCGGCCCACAGTGATGCCGGCGCCCGCCAGACCAAATGTCCCAGGGTGGGTGATCACGTCGGCGAGGGTGCCGACAACCTCGTCGTCGACGAACAGCGTGAGCTCACCGAGCGGGGTATGGCTGTTAGGGAGGGTCCCCGTCCGCGTATAGGTGGCGCCGAAGAGACTCCTGCCCAACGGGATCGCGCCGGAGGAGGCGACCTCCTGCAGGCGCTCGCCGAGGAAGTTGTACACGTAGTGCAAACGCCCGTCCTGGATGAACAGCACATGGCCGCCGTGCGCGCCGCCCTGCTTGAACAACACCCCCTCGGCGCCGGTGGTGTCGACGGTGACCTCGGCCAGCAAGGAAAACGACCGGCCGCGAATTTCGGCCGCCGCACCTACCCCGACATCGGCGCCACCCGGATAGTAGAGGTAGCTCGACCGCTCTCCCGTCAGGTATGGCCGTGAGCGCCCGATCGTTTCGAAAATGCTCAGATCCGACAGCGGCAGGCCGTTGTACTTGGCCGCCTCTGAGAACCACAACGCCTGCAGCTCGGCGAGCTTGTCCGGATACTCAACGGCCAGGTCATGGCATTGACTGCGGTCGGCCTCGATGTGGAACAGTTCCCAACGATCGGATTCGAAATGGGACCATCCGGCCGGCGTTGCCGCATGCACGGTGTTGGCGAACCAGCCCTGATGCCAGATCCCCCGGGTGCCCAACATGGTGTAGAACTGGGTCAGCTTTCCAGTGTCTGCTGCTGGATCAGCAAGGGCCGCTTTGAAACTCACCCCATCCAGCGGCTTCTGCGCGATGCCTTTCACGGTCGCTGGGGGCGTCAGATCCAGCAGGTCATACACGGTCGGAGTGATGTCAGCGACGTTGACGTAGTTGTCGCGGATCTCCCCGTGCGCCGCAATACCATTGGGCCAGGAAATGATTGCCGTGTCAGCGATACCACCCTCGTGCGAGGCGTAGCGCTTGTAGAGCTTGTAGGGCGTGTTGAACGCCATCGCCCACCCGATCGGGTAATGATTGTAGGTCTGCGGCCCGCCGAGGTGGTCGAACAGCTTCATGCTCTCTTCGACGGTGTCGATGTAGCCGTTGAAGAACTTGCCCTCGTTGACCGACCCGTTCGGGCCACCCTCACCGCTGGCGCCGTTGTCGGAGATCACCACGATGATCGTGTTGTCCAGCTGACCGGACTCCTCGAGATAGTCCAGGATCCGGCCGATCTGGGCGTCGGTGTAGCTGAGGAAACCGGCGAACACCTCGGCAAAACGGCTGAACAGCCGCTTCTCTTCGTCGTTGAGCGAGTCCCACGGCCGCACCGTGTCCTGCAGCGGCCACGGTTCGCCGTTGGGCCCCTTGACATCCAGATACGGGTTCACCGGCGACAATTCGGTGTCGACCGGCACGATGCCCAGCGACTTCTGCCGTTCCAGCACGATCTCGCGGTATTTCTCGTAGCCCATATCGAACTTGCCCGCGTACTTGTCGGCCCATTCTTTGAAGACGTGATGCGGGGCGTGTCCGGCGCCGGGGCACACGTAACTGAACCAGGGCTTATCCGGCGCGATCACCTTGGCGTCGCGGATGAATTCGATTGCCTTGTCCGCAAGGTCCTTCGACAGGTGGTAGCCGTCCTCGGGCGTGCCGGGCGGGTTGATCGGGTGGTTGTCGTACACCAGATCCGGATACCACTGATCGGTTTCGCCGCCCAGAAAGCCGTAGAAGCGTTCGAAGCCGCGCGACGTCGGCCAGTGCCGCTTGGTGCCCGCCAGATTGGACTCTTCAAGAGGCGTGAGGTGCCACTTGCCGATCGCATAGGTGTTGTAGCCCTGTTCGGCGAGTACTTCTGAAAGCAATGCCGTCTCGAACGGAATCCGTCCGTTCAAGTTCGGAAAGCCCTCGGTGAACTCCTCGATCGTCGCCATGCCCACCGTCGTCGCATTGCGACCAGTCAGTAGTGAGGCCCGGGTCGGGGAGCACAAGGCGGTGGTATGAAACTGCGACAATCGCACCCCCCGGTCGGCGATGCGCGTCATCGCGGGCATCTCCACCAGACCGCCGAAGCAATCCCACGTTGCGATGCCCGTGTCGTCCCACACCAGATAAAGGATGTTCGGCGAGTTCTCGGGTGCGGTCGGAGCCGCATACGGCCCCCAATCGGGCACCGAATCGCGAATGTCTAACTCGATCTTGCCGTTGAACTCGGTCACTATCGCTGGCTCACTCTCGTGGTCGATTCCCAGATCTGTTCAGTGCCACCCGAAACCGCGCACCGCCGTCAGGCCACCGTGGGCTGCGCCGGCGTGAGGTGCAGTCGGCTGGTGGTCGGCCAGTCCAGGCCTTCCAGCAGCAGGGATTCGGGACGGGCGACGTGACCACCTAGCCGGTGGTTCGACAGCGGGTCCAGCGCCATCAGCGCCGCACGCTGGTCACCGGATTGCGAGGTCAGCCCGGGTAGTGGTCCGCCCGCCGCGGGGGGCGTATCGGTGCGGAACGCAGCTGCGACGGCCAGCGTCTGACGATCACCGGCACCGGCGACCTCCAGGGCGGTCCAGACTTCCGCCGCCGGATACGCCCAGATGGCCGCGAGGGTCTCCGGCAGCGCCGCGTCGACCTTGACCCCGTATCCCGCGATGTAATCCGAGTTGCCGAGCAGGACCGCGCTCCAGGCTTCGCGAGCGGATTCCGGATAGAGCGCCGGAACTTCGCCGGACTCGGCAAGGACGGCGGTCCAGCCGCTCTCGCGGAGGTGATCGGCGAGCCGGCGCGCCGCGGCCTCGGCGGTGTCTTTCAGCGGAATTCGCGGCGAACGGGCTTGCAGGGCGGCCAGATTGTCCGCGGCCGACAACGTCAGACCGATCCAGGTCTCCCGTTGACGCAACCCGCTTTCGGACACGCTGTCGAGGCTGGTGACCCGAACGGCATCCGCACGCAGGCCGTACCGTTCCGCATAGCCCGCGATCAGCGTCAGCGGCAGGACGTCGGGAGCCGATCCCGACGAGGCGACGCGCAACAGTGCGGTGGTTCGGGCATCGATGCCGGATCCGTTGGTCTGCCGCACGGGGCGCTCAGGGCGCAACAGCGCCAGCCGGCGGCGCAGGATTGTCGTGACGGGCAGTCCGTGCCACCGGGCCAGCAACAAGACCACTACGGCGATGCCGACACCGAGCACCCAGCGCTCGCGCCCGGAATGCCACGGGAAGGCGACAGCCGCGGCAGCGGCAGCCAACGACACCAAGGTGATCCGCCCGGTGGGCGGCGACAGCGATGCGCGAGCGCTCATAGGTTGGGTTCCTTCCGTCGGCGTGCGGCAATCGCGGCGGCAACCACAACTGCCACGGTCAGGGCCGCGGTTCCGGCGAACGCTACGGTCCGCGGTAACGGGTTGTCCGGCGTCGGTGGCGGTGGGGTTGCGACCTGCTTCACCGGCCAGGTCTCGTGGTTGGTGGAGGCGGGCAACTCCCAGGTCAGGGCAGCCAACGGGTCGATGGCTCCGGCGCCCACGACGTTGGACGGCGCGCGCGCCGCATTGTGTGCGGTGGCGGCAATGCGCTGGATCACCTGGGCGGCAGTCAATTCCGGATACTTGGCGCGGACCAGCGCCGCGACGCCCGCCGCGTACCCGGCCGCGTAACCGGTGCCGAGCAGGGGTACCAGTTGGTGGTTTTGGTTCGGCAGGCCGTTGGCCAATCCGCCATCGTCTCGGTTGCTCACCGAGACGATGTTCTCACCGGGCGCGGCGATACCCACCCAGGGACCGGCCGCCGTGAATTTCGACGGCTGCTCGTCCGGCGCCAGCGACGCCACCGACAACACATAAGGCTGCCACCAAGAAGGCACCGACACCGATGTCACGCCTGCCCAGTTGCGCGGATCGCCGGGACGACCCAGGTCGGTGAGCGGATTTGAGTCGCAGGCCGTTCCGCTGGAGGTGCCGACGGAACCGTTGTTCCCTGCGGCAGCGACGATGACGGCGTCCTTGGTCACCGCCGCGTACCGGATCGCGGCACCCAGCGCAGATTGGTCGATGTTCCGGTCGGCGGGCAAGCAGGTGGCCGCCGAGACGGTGATCACCCGGGCGCCGAGGTCGGCAGCGTGCACAATCGCTCGGCCCAGCGCGGCGATGTCGCCGGACGCCCGCGTCACGGTCGGATCGCCGCCCCCGGTTCGAGCCGAGAACCTGGCGGAGGTGACTCGCAACGACACCAGACGCGCCGCGGGCGCTATCCCGGCGAAGCCGTCAGGGCCGGGCTGGCCGGCGATGAGACCGGCGACCGCCGTTCCGCGCCCGTCGCAGTCGGTGAGGCCATCGGTCGATTCGACGTAGTCGCCGCCGGGTTGCACGCCAGGCAGCCGTGGCCCCGGCCGGACCCCGGTGTCCAGCACCGCGACCAGTTGGCCGTCGCCACGCGAAAACCTCCACGCCGCGGGAAGATCCAGCGACTGCTGGCCGGGCGTCACCGCACCGAAATCGGTTCCGGCGAGGATTCCGGTAGTGATGCACTCGCCGATTTTCTCCGTCGGCTGCACCGGACCCGGGGCACCGTTCGGTGGCGCCGCGCCCGGGTCGACCTCGGGGCGATTGATCGCGAGGGCGGATGGAGAGGCCCACACCGCAGTAACGAAAGCCACTGCGAGGCAACCACATCGCCGGGCGAGGACCCAGCTCATCGATTAAGCACCAAACTGAAGAGGCCGACCAGGTAAGCGATCACCGGGATCAGCGACGCATCGATTCCCGACGCGACGAATCCCAGCAGCCTCCGCACCGGCAGCGAGTAGCTCTCAGGGGACGCGATTGTCGGGTTCAGAGCCGCCACTACCCATGCCGCTACCAATACCGCCGCCACCACCGCGGCGATCAGCCCGGCCAGGTACCGCCCGGTCGAGGTGTAGACGACCGCAAGCACCACGGTGATCAAGTAAGGCTGGGCAAGCAACCACGCCTTGGCGGCGGCGGAGTCCCAAATCCGGGCACGCAGCGCGGCCGCGGCCGCGGTGGCGGCCACCACGTACCAGCCCCAGGCGGACAGCGTTTCGGGCCGCAAAGCGATCGCGACGGAGCCGATCACACTGAGCAGTACGGCCCCGGCGATGAATCCCGTTTGATGGGCGTCGCTGATCCGCACCCGCCGCGGCAGGTCTTCAAGCACCCGCAATGACGGCGCGGACGGCGTGGGATCCCCGGGCGCCGGGATGGCCGGCAACGGGAAACGCGCCCACAGCGCGGACAATTGCGGTGCCTCGACGGTGATCAGTAACGCCACCAGGATCAGTCCCGCGCCGAGGGTCAGCAGCGGTAGCCGCCACAACGATTCCGCACCGGCAGCCAACAGCACACCTGCGCCCAGCACCGTCGTCGCGGTGAAGAATCCGACGAAGCTGCTGGCTTCGCGGCGCCGAAGAAGCAGACTGATGAGCGACCATGCGGTCACTCCCGCGGCGGCCAGCGTCACCTGCGCCGGTCCGAACCTGCCCGGGACCACCAACGCCAGCGCCGCCGCGATGGGCACCAGTGCGGTCGCCGACAACACCGCGCCGCCTCGAGGCGCTCGTATCACCAGGCCCGCCAACGCCGTGAGAACGGCGATGACGCCGACGGCGAACAGCCCGGCCGCCGTACCCGTGACGGCCCGGTGGGTAACGCCCAGTCCGGTTGCCACCCAGACCAACCCGACGATTGCCGCCAGCGCGGCACGTTGGATATGGGCGGGCCCCCACGGCCTCAGCCGTGATGTCGAGAAGATCACCGCCGCGTCTGCGATGTCCTCCACGATGCCGGGCGCGGCCGGTCCGGCGGGGACCGGCTGCAAGGTCAACAAATCACCGTCCACGACTCCGACCGTCCCCAGACTCGCATCCAGGCTGAACGGGGCGCCGCCGACCGGAGCGAGGCTGAGCAGAGCCGGTGTTGCCGGCTCGGTGCCACTACTGCCGTCACCGGTCTCGTCCTCGGATACCGCAGGAATCGCCAAGCGCTTTACCGCTGGCAGGATTTCGCGGAGCGGCAACTCCGCGGGCAACGCTATCTCGGTCAGCCTACTGTCCGCGAGGACGGCGACCCGCACAATAGGCACCACGGCACTCGACATCAGCGACTCCTCACTCGTTGGCGGCACATGAGATCACTTTCTCCTTCACAGACAACGATTGCCGTTGCACATTGGGATGATTCCGGCACCGCACACCCTGGTCCGCAGGAGCGGTGCGATGACCAATACTGCTGCCGGCCAAACTCATAGCCCATCAACGCCAACACTTTCGTCGACTAGCGGGTTGACCAACTGCACGTAAGTCGGGGCGTCGGTGTCGCCGAGCAGGATTCCCCGGCCGGCAGGCAACCGATCGAAGCGCTGACCACGAATCTTGCCGCCGTCGACTGGGTTGCCCGACAACAGCAATGTGGTTGCCTGCAGGTCGCTGAACCGGCGCAGTAACGGGCTGGTCAGCAGGGCGTGGGCGGCTCCAGATGCGCGGGCAGTGACGATGACCCGCAGTCCAAGGTCGCCGGCCTGCGATAGCAGCCCGATCAGCGGGGTCCACGTCCGCTGCCCGATATACGGACCCGTCTGCAGCGGAGCATCCGGTATTTGGTCGACGTCGTCGATGATCAAGTAGTGCGTGTGGCCTTCGAACGACCAGGCGGCCAGCTGGGCCGCCGAGAGCCCTGCCGGAGGTCGCCTCTTCTCGATGAGCGAGGACAGCCCGAGGATCACCGGGATCACCCGGTCGATGTTGGCGGTGTACTCGTTGTCGGGAAACAGCGGCTCGTCGACGAGATGCAACCGGCGGTCCAGCACGGTGAACGCGACCTGGTCCGGCGTGGAGTTGTCTCGAATGGTACGGATGATGTGCCGCAGCAGGGTGGTCTTGCCGGATTTCGTATCGCCCAGGACCAATAGCAACGGGTTCTCGGCGAAATCGAGTTCGACTGCGGCCAAGTCTTCTTCGCGCTGGCCGACCACGATTCGGTCGGCGCCCCGATACAGCGGGCGGACCGCGGCCGGCGCCAGGTTGGTGGGAAGCAACCGCACCGGCGGCGCCGCGACGCCGGGATGGCGTGCATTGATGGCGGCAACCTGGTCCAATTCGGGTGCCGCGAAGAGGAAGTGCTCGGCAGCCGGCGTCAACCCACGCCCCGGTTGGTCGGCGGGCACCGCATCGGCGGGACGATGCAGCGCGCCCGGCAGCCGGACATTGCTGTCACGCGAGTCGTGCAACTTCAGCTCCAGTCGCAGCCCAAGGCCGTCGCGCATGGCCAGCGGCACCTCCAGCCAGCTGGGAGTGGTGATGACCACGTGGATACCGTAGGCAAGTCCGACGTTGACAAGTTCGGTCACCTTGGCCAATAAGGGATTGCGCGTGTTGAATTGATCGGTGTTATCCCGGCTGAAGGCATACAGGTTGTCGATGACCAGGAAGACGCGGCCGAATTCGTCATTGGCGCGTTGGCGGTCCCGAGATAATTCCTGTTGCTGACGCGACCGCAACAGCTGCTCGAGCTCTCCGAAGGTGCGACGGATGCGCTCCGGTTCCAGCGGCGAGGCCACGCTGCCGACGTGCGCCAGCTCCTCCAACGCCCGCAGCTGTCCGCCGCCGTAGTCGAGGACGTAGAAACTCACCTCGCGGGGCGAGTGCAGGCTTGCTGCCGACAAGATAAACGTCTGCAGGGAAGTCGATTTCCCGGACTTTGCCCCACCATGGATCACCAGGTTAGCGGCCGACGACAGTGCATCAAACACCAGCGGGTCGCGGCGCATCTCGAATGGTTTGTCGATTTCGCCCAGCGGCCACTGCCACTCCCCCGGCTGCAACGTCGTGCGGGACAGCAGCGCGCCGAGGGGGATCACGTCGTCGAGCGGTGGCAGCCAGAGTTCCGGTGCGCGCGGGCCAAAGCGCGCGAGCTGATCGCCGATGGTGGTGACCAACTTTCGCGCCGGTACATCCGGTTCTTCGTGGCCGTTGGTCGTGATCACCGTGGTCAGATCCGGCTCCACCCGGCTGGCGGTGAACACCTTCGCTTCGGGACCCGCATGCACCACAAGCGTTTTCGCTTGACGCGGCGGATCGTAGATGCCGTCGACGTAAGTACTGCGGAATTTGATCGGCGTGGCGCCAGGGGCCGGCAACAGGAAGCCCACGCCCTTGTGGTCCTTGCCGGATTCGATGTGGTAGGCGTCGTCCACGCCGATGATCTGGCGTGATACCGAAGGGCTCGCCACCTTCAACCCGATTCGGTAGGAGGTGTTCTTGTCGATGTCCTTGATCTTGCCCACGTCCAGCGTCTGCGACGCGAATAGGATGTGGATGCGGAACGACCGGCCCTTACGTGCGACGTAGTCGAAAAGCTCGGCATACTCCGGGTGGTCGGCCAGCATCAGGGTGAACTCGTCGGCGACCACGAACAGCGTCGGGATCGGCGGGAGATCTGCGGCGCCCGGCGCGCCGGATGCCTGAGCGTTTTCGTACTCGGTAACCGAGTTGAACGCGCTGCCCTGGACGCGGCGACCGGCGTCCCGCAGGATCACTTCCCGGCGTGCTACCTCGCCGCGCAGGGTGTCGGCGAACCGGTCGGCCAGCGACTTCTTCTCGGCCAGGTTCGAGATCACCGCGACGACCTGCGGGAAATTACGGAAGATGTCGGCCCCGGCCTCACCCTTGAAGTCCGCATAGATCACGATCAGCCGGTCAGCGGAGTGAGTCGTCAACAGCGACAACAGAATCGACATCAGGGTCTGCGACTTGCCCGACCCGGTCATACCGATCATCAGGCCGTGCGGCCCCATGCCGCCCTCCGCCTCGTCCTTGAGGTCGAAGATCAGGGGGTCGCCGTTCGCGGTCACGCCGATCGGAACCCGCAACTCATCGTCGCGGTGCCGCGGTGCCCACAGCGTCGGGACATCAAGCCGGGACGCATCCGGTATTCCCAGCAGCGTGCTGAAAGTCGCACCTCGGGAGGCGGACGACTGCAGACCACTGTGGGTGGGATTGGAGTCCCAACGAGACAGTTGACGCGCGACGTGGGCGGCGGCATCGGTGCTCAGGCGGTCGGCGCTGTCGAAATAGCGCTGCCAGTCCCCGTTCTGCCAACGATCGATCACCCCGCCGGCGACGCGCAGGATCGGCCGTTCGGGATCTGCATACTGTTCGCGATGTGGCGGGGCGGTCGATCGGTGCACGATGGTGACTCCGGCCCGGCCCGTCGCCAGGGGCGAACCATCAAGGTCGAAACCCGGATCGTCGACGATGACCACCAAGTGCCGCAACGCGTCAGGCGACGCACTGCCGAATGCCGGGCGGTCGGCCAGCGTCGGTCCAATCAGGGCCTCGAGCTCCTCGGGCCTGGTGGACAGGTAACGGGCCGGGCCGACACCGTCGAACTCGTCCGGCACGTCGACGTGCGGCAACCACTTCAGCCATGACCATTCCGGCGTGTCGAGATCGGGGGTGGCCACTGCGATGCCCAGGACGGTCGGGTCGTGCCACGTCACCGCTTGGGCGATCCAGGAACGCAACGCCGCGCGTACCTCCTCGGGATCACCAAGCACCGTGATCCGTGAAACCCTGGCCAGATCGATGCCGCTCGGCGTGTCGCGAAGCGTGCGCTGAGTATCCAGCAGGCTGCGTAATGCGCTGTGCGACAAAGGTTCCAGGTCAATCTCGTCGGCGGTGTCGTGGACCCTCAGCGTCGTCTCCAGCGCTACCGTCCGCAAGCCGGCGCGCACGACCAGGAAATCAAGGTCTTGCGGGTCGCGTTCCCATTGTCGACGCGACCCGGGTATGACGGCCAGCGCCGCCGGCTCGGGGTGTGACCATTCGGCGGCGGCGCGTTGCGCAGCGGCCTGGGCCCGGACGTTGTCCCGGATCGTCGACAGGTACCGCAAGTAGTCAGCCCGCTCGGCGTCGACTTCTTCGGCGCGCGTCTTGTTGTCGTTCCCGCGGAAGAAGGCCGTGGCCGCCAGCAACAACACGAAAGGGAAGAACAGCGTCTGCGGAGAGATGAGCCGAATGCCGGTGGCCACTAGTGCGATGATCATGCCGACGATCAGGACCACGATGATCACCGGCAGCGCCCGCCGCAGCAGCGACGGCGGAATCACCCGGGGTAATTCCGGCGGCGCTTCGATGCCGATGCTGCCCTTACGGGTGACCGGCACCGGCAGCCGCCGGCGGGCCTCGAAGATCAAACGGCTCATCAGTTTTGCCCTTCGGCTGAAATGCGACCTGGTCGAGAGTCTGGCGCCAGGCCGTCGTGGGCGAGCAACGCGTCGTCCCGCGACAACGTCGGCCCGGGCGCGTATAACGACAGGATGGACCAGGGAATCGGGGTCGGCGGCGGCTTCAGACCAAGAACCTCAGCGGTTTTGGCTGGTCCGGCCCCGCTCCCGGTGGCTTCGTTGTCGATGCCGTAGCGGACGCCGGTGTCGGCGATCCAGAAAAGCGATCCACCGGTCGGTGACACCGAGTTTTGCCCGACGGCTTGGGCGAAGTACCCGGCTCCGGGGGTGATCGCGACGCGCCTGGCGGTGCCCTCGGTACCGGCCGCGACCAGATCCTCGGTGTGCAGGCGTTCCGGAATCGGAAGAGCCGAACCGGATAGCAGCGTCAGCGAATTCGTGCTGGCCCCGGCGGCCTTGCTCCAGTACGCGCAGGTGACCGGGTCATGGACGGCATCGACGAGGCTGACCCGCTGATCGGGATAACGGCCGGCGTCCAGCGCCCGCGAAACCGGTGCCCTGGCAACCTGATCGGCGCTCAGCCGCGGTGGCTGATCGAGGCCGTAGGAGTTCGAGTTCCGCAGCACGGCGGCCAATACTGGGGAGATCGGCTGCAGGCCGTCGGGCAGCACCGCGTAGTAGATCACGCCGCCGGCGGAACCGCCTTGCAGTGCATAGGATTCGACCACCGCGCCTATCGGTGCGGGTGCCGGTAGGCCGTACCGTGGCAGGCTTCCGGCCTCCGCGATGGCCGGCGCGGACAGCGGCGGCGCCTCGGGGATCGCATTGAACAAGCCGACGGCGATCGGCCGCGGTGCGGGTACGTCGGTGCCGAGGCCCAACGCGCCGGTCACCGCATGGTCGGCGAGGTCGACCCGGCTGCGCCGGCCATCCCACAGTAGCCAGGTGCTGTTGGCGCTGCTCACCAGCACCGCGCGCCCGGCGCCCAGCACCGCGGCGCGGCTGCCGGTGCTGTCGGGAACTCCGGCGATCACGGTGACCCCGGCTGCCGGACCACCGGCGGCATCGCACACCGTCCAGTTGGCGTCCCTATCGGCGCTTTGGACCAACCGTTCGGGCGCTCCCGGAATACCGATCAGGTTGCCGCGTGGAAACTTGTCCAGCTCAGTGCTTCTCACCTGCGTGGGGTTGACCGGCCGACCCGCGATAAGCCGGGCCGAGGTCAAGTTCAGCACCGGATGCAGTTCGTCGCCCACCCTTACGTACAAGGCGGCAGTCGCCTGGTCGGCCAGTACCGGATTGTTGGCCGCCGACCCGTTCGGCCGGATCAGCGAGAACACGAAGCAGCCCGCGAGCGCGGTGACCAGGGCCAGCGCGCCAATCAACACCGCACGCGTCTGGGTGCGTAGCGGGTCGACGAGCATCCGGGTGTCGTGCAGAGCGATGCCAGAAGCGATGCGGCGCACGGTGAATCGCCAACCACTGACCTGGTGACGGGTGACGAAGCCGCGCCGGTAGACGACCTTGTCGGGGTTGTCGTTAGACGGGGTACGCGACGCGAACGTGCGCCGTTCTTCGGGTGACTCTGGATAGGTCATGCGGGGGTCCCCAGCCGCAGACCCTCCAACAGCGCCGGCACGGCGTTGGCGACGTCGGTAGCAGTGATCGTGATCAGCTCCTCGTCGGTGAATTCACCTGTTTGTGAATGTTCGGAATGATCCAGCCTGAATTCACGCTCTTCTTCCGACTTTTCGACGACGTTGCGGACGAACCGGCCGTTACCGGCGATGTCCAGACCACGGCGTTCGACCCCGGCCGAATCAGGATTCGTCGTGGTGGCCAGATGGGCGAACAACTTCTGCAGGTCGTCGAGCGCTGACTGTTCGAACACGCCGTCGCGTTTCTTGGCCATGAAATTGGCGATCTCGATCAGCTCGGCCGGTTGATAAGAGGGGAAGTCGATGGTGCGGGTGAACCGCGATCGCAGACCCTGATTCGTGTCCAGGAACCGATCCAAGTCCGCGCGGTAGCCCGCGATGATGACCACCAGCCGATCGCGGTCGTTCTCCATCCGGGCGAGCAACGTGTCGATGGCCACCAGCCCGAAGTCGTTCTTGGCCCCGGTGGCCACCAGCGCATAGGCCTCGTCGAGGAACAACACCCCGTCCAACGCGCTGTCGATGATCGCGTTCGTCTTGGCCTCGGTCTCCCCGATGTGCTGGCCGATCAAATCGGCGCGATGCACCTCGCGGACGTTCTCTTTCTTCAAAAGTCCGAGGCCGCAATAGATTTTCGCGACGACACGGGCGATGGTCGTCTTGCCAGTCCCGGGCGGACCGGTGAAGACGAGGTGGTGGGTGCGCCGCGCCACCTCAAGGCCGCGTGCTTTGCGCACCAATTCCATGGCGACCGCGCTCTTGAGGCGCGCTACCTGGTCTTTGACTTTCTCCAACCCGATGAACTCATCGAGCTCACGCTCAGCGTCGGCCAGCAGCAAGGCTTTACGTTCATGGGCCGCGGGGTCGATGAAATCGCCGGGCTCGGGTTCGGTGGCCGGGTCCCACGGATCGGTGCGGGCGCCGATGCGGTCCTCGGTCGTGGGCACGATCCCGAAACTGGAATCCCCCAACGCCTCTGCGACCTGTGCGTTTTCCGGGTTCGCGGCATAGAGGTCCTGCAGCACCTCGCGGGCGGTGTCCTCGTCACCCTCCGCGCGCAATGCCAGCGCCTTGGCCAGCGCTCCGTCCACCGCGGCCACAGCGACCGCACCGTCGGGTTCCTCCAGGTAAGCCAGCGCCGCGGCAAACATGCCCAGCCTGGCGAGCGCGATCCCCAGGGCTATCCGGACGGCGTGTCTGAACTGCTCGTCGAGACCGGGATCGTTGACGATCGGCGACAACAGCTTGACCACGTCCGACCAGCGCTCCGCGCGGTAGTTGATGGTGGCCGCGATCCAGCGGGCCTCCCGTGATCTCGGTCGCCGCTCCGTGATGTCGCCGACTAGTTTGTACGCCTCGACGAATTTGCCTTCGTCGGCCAGTGCCGCGGCGTAAGCGAGGTGGAAATCGTCGGGTTCGGTCGCACGGAACCGCAGGTACAGACCGCTGTCGTAGTGGAATCCCAAGGTGCCCGGCACCAGCTCGGCGTGGCGCTGCAGCAGCCCCAGCGTCGCCGCGGTGCGCGAAATCGCTTCCAGCACATGGATGGAAGTATCTCCTGCGGCCGCCTGCCCCAACCAGGCGTCACACTGGTCGTGAGCGATGCGGGTAAGCGCGGTAAATCCGGACCGGGCAGCTGCCAGGTCTGCCGGACGCTTACGGTTATGGACATTCAGTCCAAGCGCCCGGGAACATGCCGCAAAGCGGCTCAACACATCATCATCTACCGCGGCCGCCGGTCGCGGAGTTACGACGACGCTGCTGTCAGCGCTTCCCACGCTTCACACTCTCTTTCAGGCATAGTGCTGTTCAAGCCGATGGATTGGGTCACCACGAATTACGCGGAGTACTGACTCCTGCCAGGCTCTAGCGGCGCACCGACCTGCTGGTGTTCGTGTTCGCCGCTGGCAAGCCGTGATTCGCCGACGGGGACTAGCCGCCCCACTTCGCGGCTTCGGCCTGATCGCGAGCCAGCATCGAGGTGGTGTTGTTCTCATGGCTGCTTGCCATTGCCTGGTAGGCCAACACCAGTTGTTCCAGCGCCTGATTCCACTGGCCCTGCCACGCTTGATAACTCAACCCCGTGTCACCCTGCCAGGCCGACGACAAGGCGGCCTGCTCAGCCGAGATATCAGAGCCTAAACTTTGTAAGGTGCCCGCGTACCCCGCCATGTCAGCCGCATGCGCGAGCATCGCCGGGTAGGTATAGAGGATCTGCGACATGATCGTCCTTTCCGTATTGTTTCAGCCGGCTCAGAAGCCGGTGTAGCTGCCGGCACCGGCGGCGTCAGCGGCCACGTAGCTGCCCGCCGCATCGCCGAGGTTGGTCTGCGCGATATCGAGCAAGGTGTTCACCTTTGCCGCTGCCTGTACGAACCGGGCATGCGCGGCCTGAAACGCGGCCGCCGATTCCCCGGCATGAAACGCCTGTGCCCCCAAGGCCTCTTGCTCAGCTTGACCAATGACGGACCGCATCAACCCCGCCTTGGCGTCAAACGCCGACTGCGACGCCACCAGCTGGGGAATATGGGCATCCAACAAACTCATCTCTTAGGTCCTTCCGTGAATTGATTACTGTTGCGGTACAGGCGTACTCAGCTACCCTGCGGGTCCCCCTCGGGCGCCCCGGGCGTCCACGTGGTGGGCAGCATCGGCGCTTGGGGCGCATCACCGAAATCATCTCCGGGCAACGTCGCCAAACCGGCCGCCTGCGCGGCCGTCTCCTTGCTCACCGTCCCGGCAAACCCCAACGGCCCCGACCCTCGATCCGAGGCCGCCGCGGACACCAGCGGTTCCTCCGGGGGCGGTGCGTCCCAGTCCGGCTCGACGTCGACATCCATGAATGCGTCGCCGTGGTCGTGCATTTGGGCACGGCGCCGCTTGCGTGCCCGCCGCTGCGCGGCCGTCGCCGTCGCGATCGCAGCGGACTCGCCCGGCGCCTGCAGCTTTGAGCGGACACTGGCCTTCGTCGTCGCCCCGGATCCGAAGTTGGTCCCGGGACCACCCCCGACAGCGACGACATAGGGGAAGCCGAATCCCGGGAGGCCTGCGGCCGGTGGCCCCGCCGGCGCCGGTGCGGTGGCCGAAACAGTGCCCGGCGCAGGCGCGGTCACGGGCGACGGAGCGGTTACCGGTGCCGGCGCCGTGACAACGGCATGCGGGGCGGGTGCGGCCGGCGCCGGAAGGAGGGCCTCTACAGGCGCCGGTGGGGCGACGGGCAAGAACGCGTTCGGGTCAACAAGGGCGACCACGGCCACCACCGCCACGGCTGCCGCGGCGGCGGGGGTGGCAGATAGCGACGACAGCGGTGTCGAGGCGACCACTGCGGCGATCACTGGATGCGCGACGGCGAACGCGATGGTATTGACCGGAGTGATACCACTGAAGGCCGCTTCCGGGTTGGTCGCCAGCAACTGGAAGAACTGCTCAAAGGTCTGGATGGCTGTGACGGTGTTCCTCACCCAATACATTTCCGTCAGCGGATTGGTGTACGCCGAGTAGGGCAGCCCGTTGAGGGTGCCGGCGTTGGGATCCCAAGTAATACCTCTGGATTGCAGGTATTGCTCGATGAATTTGTCCAGCAGGGTTTCCGAGTACGTGTTCGCGTCGGACTGCGTCGAGGACACGGCAGAGTCTGTTTGCGAATCCGACGTCACAATGGCCGGCGCCTGAGTGGTCTGCGGTGTCGCCGCCACTGCGGCACCGGCGACGGCTTGATAGGTACTCATCGTGGTGGCGGCCTGAACCCACATGCGCGCGTAGTCCGCTTCGTTGACTGCAATCGGAATCGTGTTGATACCGAAAAAATTGGTGGCCACCAATGCGCCATGAACCACATGGTTCGTGGCAAGCTCGGGCAGAGTCGGCATGGCCGCGAGCGCGGCTACATAGGCAGCAGCCACCGTCTCATTCTGGAGGGCCGCGGCGGCGCTATCTGCGCTGGCTTGTTCGAGCCACGCGAGATACGGCGCATGGGCAGCGACGAACGACTCCGCGCTCGGCCCCTGCCAAGCTCCGACCTGGACCTGCCCCAGCATGGCGCTGAGTTCCTCGGCCACCTCCGAATATTCGACGCTCAACGAGTTCCACGCTTCTGCTGACGCCAACAAAGATCCGGGGCCAGGGCCACTGCTCAACAGCGTCGAGTGCACCTCCGGTGGTGCGGCCAACCAAATCGGTGCGGTCATCTCCAGCGGCTCGCGAGGGGATACGTCGCCGCCGCATCACCGGCGGCGTAGCTGACACCCGACTCACCGACGCCGAAGCCCGAGCGGCCGAGCTCCACGGTGCCTTGGCCGGCCGCTGCCGCATGCTGTGCACCGCGCAGGCTGAATCCAACCGCGCTCTCAAGAGAGACTGGATCTGCGGCGGGGGGCAGCACAGCCTCGATCAGCGGAACCGCACCGGCCTGCGCCGCCGCCAGCCTGGCGGTCAACGCCTCGATGCCCGCACTGGCAGCCGCAAGTCCCTCGGGAACGACACGCAATGTCATGACTTCACTCCTCGGGTTACCGACAACAAGTTGGACACAGTGGTGTCAACATGGTGGTGTCAAGAAGTTAATCCATGAACAGTGGCGGCATCTCGCCGAAATTTGACTACGGGCGACCGTCCATGTGGCGCTCAATCGTGTTCCGTGTGGGCGCTGTCGGGGCTCCAAAACTACTAATACTGTGCGGATTCCGACTACCGGGGGCAAGTTTAGGTGCGTCATGAACCGGGTAACCGGATGGATTTGAATCAGTGCGGTCGTAACGACTTCGGATTGTTCGTCGGCACCTAATCACCATCGGCGGTCACCATTAGTTAGATGCCTTTATTAATTGATGTCGGTGCGGTTGGGTGTGGTCGTTCGATCGGACCCGGTGGCCCGACAATCGGTGGCCGCGAGCCATCCCAGCAACGGGATCTGATTGCTGTTCGTGTCGCGGACACACCAGGCATCTGCTATCGCAGTGGACGTCGGCAGACTATTTCGCTCACCATGATTCCTGTTCGGCTCGAGGTTCGAGCCGAACAGGAATGCGCTGGCTGCCCGCATCACCCGGACGGGGATTTGCCATCCGCAGCGTCATCCGGAGGCCGCCATCGCCACGCAGGCGTGGCCCGGCCGGCCCGGTTCAGCGGTGGCGTTCGCCGCGTAGCGGATCGTTGCTACGCATGCGAACAGCCCGGCCGGCGACCGTCTTACTTCCTTGAAATACGCACTGCTACAGCACTTTACGTCTCTTTGCGACGCCACGGGTACGTCGAAAGGCAGCAAAGCGGCAGTGGCGTACGCGGGGTTGGGCAACCCGACAGCCGGCCCTGACCCTAGGTACTGATCCATCGCGCTGGACGAGGGGAATGCTGCGCGATATCCAGATTGAGTGTCCGATGCGGCGCCGAACGGTACGGCCGCCCCGCGTCCGTCGCGGGTAAGCGGTCGTCGCGCCGATCGGCTAACTTGCTGTCATGCAAGCCAAGCCGAGTCGCTGTCGCATCTTCGCCTAGTCGCCTTCCGCCCAGCTACCCCCTCGCGGCAGTCTGTGCCCGAAACTCGGCCTGTGATGGACAACCGGTCTTTTTCCGTTGGTCGTCGTCACGGTCATAGAGGCTGTCGGGTTGACCCTGACAGTCACCGATTTAGGGTCTCGCCGCGCCGAGCGGGCCGTCGTATCGTTCTGCGCGATCAGCTCGACCGTCGGTTTCCTGCCGCCACGCCGGCTGACTAGCACTGAGAGTGCTACTCTGCCAGCCCTTTACGGCACCATCGCAACTTTGATCGCCATTGGGTTCGTTTTCGTCGTGCGGCGCGCGGATCCCGCTTATCGTGACCTCGCTGGCTGCCCAGCGAGCCGACGACGGCAATCGCGGACACCGCGCAGCCTTCTGCAGACTTTCGCCATGGAGTCCGGGGCGTCGTCGCGCCACCGGACGCCGCGGCGGTCAGGGCCGAGGTTCGGATGCGGGCTGGACGTCCAGCACCGCGACGCCGGGCGGTGGTCGGTGGCCGCCAAGGCCGAGGCCGAGGCCGAAACGAAGTCAAGTCGACCGGCCTCATCTGCCTCCGGAACGGCGCCAGTAGGGTCGGCCCGGTGGCACATCTACTGGGGGCCGAAGCGATACACCTGGAATATCCGACTCAGGTGGTGTTCGAGTCGGTCACACTCGGGGTCAACGACGGCTCCCGCATCGGCATCGTCGGACGCAACGGCGACGGCAAGTCCAGCCTGCTGCGGCTGCTGACCGGTCAGCTGCAACCCGACTCGGGCCGGGTCACCCACCGCAGCGGATTGCGGGTCAGCGCGCTCAGGCAGGCCGACAACCTCGACCCCACCCACACGGTCGGCTGGACGCTGGTCGGCGATCAGCCCGAGCACAAGTGGGCCGGCGACGCCCGCATACGCGAGGTGGTCGGCGGCCTGGTCGCCGACATCGACTGGAAAGCAACGATTTCCACACTCAGCGGCGGCCAGCGGCGGCGAGTGCAGCTGGCCCAGCTACTGATCGGCGACTGGGACGTCATCGCCCTGGACGAGCCCACCAACCACCTCGACATCGAGGGCATCACCTGGCTGGCCGAGCACCTGCGGCGCCGCTGGGCGGCCAACACCGGCGGCCTGCTGGTGGTGACCCACGACCGCTGGTTCCTCGACGAGGTCGCCACCGCGACCTGGGAAGTGCACGACGGGATCGTCGAGCCTTTCGAGGGCGGCTACGCCGCGTACGTGCTGCAACGCGTCGAGCGCGACCGGCTGGCCGCCGTCGCCGAGGCAAAACGGCAGAACCTGATGCGCAAGGAGCTGGCCTGGCTGCGCCGCGGCCCGCCGGCCCGCACCTCGAAGCCCAAATTCCGCATCGATGCGGCCAACCAGCTGATCGCCGACGTGCCGCCGCTACGCAACACAGTCGAGCTGGCCAAACTGGCGACGGCGCGGCTCGGCAAGGACGTCATCGACCTGCTCGACGTGTCCGTCTCGTTCGGGGGCCACCCGGTGCTGCGTGACGTCGAATGGCGGATCGGCCCCGGCGAGCGCACCGGCATCGTCGGCGCCAATGGTGCGGGCAAGTCAACGCTGCTGGGCCTGATCGCGGGCACCGTCACACCCGACAGCGGGCGGGTCAAGCGCGGCAAGACCGTCCAACTCGCCGTGCTCGACCAGCAGGGCGACGCTCTGAGCGACGTCGCCGGCGACCGGATCGCCGACGTGCTCGGCGGGTTGCGCGGCGGCTACCAGGTGGAGGGCCGCGAAGTAACCCCGGCCCAGTTGCTGGAGCAGCTCGGTTTCGGTCGCGGCCAGCTCTCCGCGCGCGTCAGCGAACTGTCCGGCGGGCAGCGCCGCCGGTTGCAGCTGATGCTCACGCTGCTCTCCGAACCGAACGTCTTGCTGCTCGACGAGCCCACCAACGACGTGGACACCGACATGCTGACCGCCACCGAGGATCTGCTCGACTCGTGGGCGGGCACGCTGATCGTCGTCTCCCACGACCGGTACCTGCTCGAACGGGTCACCGATCAGCAGTACGCGATCCTCGACGGCCGGCTGCGGCATCTGCCCGGCGGCATCGACGAATACCTGCGGCTGGCCGCGCAGTCCCGGGACGCCGCGGAACCGGCGCCGACGGCGACGCCGCAGTCCGCGGCGATATCCGGCGCACAGCGCCGCGCCGCCGAAAAAGAGCTGGCCTCGGTCGACCGCAAGCTGGCCCAGCTGGCCGATCGCATCGCCGCCAAACACATCGAACTCGCCGAGCACGACCAGTCCGATCACGTGGGCATCACCCGCCTGACCGGCGAGCTGCTCGCCCTCGAAGACGAGGTCGCCGTCGCGGAGGGGCGCTGGCTGGAGTTCTCGGAGATGCTCGAATAATCGGATCGTGCATCCTGGCCCAGTCGAAACGGTGGCCTGCCCCGGTTCGAGCACGACCGCCGCCAAGGGAACCTACCGGTGGATCAGCGAGCTGGCGGGCCGAGGACAAAATGCCCGGTTCCGGCTCGTCAATCTGGGGGTGGGTGGGGATCCTGGCGTTCCACACCGTCAAGCGCCTGCACCGGCGCATCGGGGCGGCGATGGCCACGACCCAGATGACGATGATGCTGGCCCGGCTGGTCGCCCGGACGACGCTAGGGCTGCCCACCAGCGCATCGGCGCCGCCAACCTCGTGGCACCGAGCCCGAAGCCGGGCCTGATGGTCGATGTCGCCGGCTCAGTGCCAGCGAAGTAACACTAACTCGGAGGAGAACCCGGGACCCATCGCGACGATCAGCCCGGGGCTGCCGCTGGACGGCGGTTTGGCGATGGCGTCGCGCAGGATGTGCAGCACGGACGCCGACGAAAGGTTGGCGATCTCGCCCAGCGACCGCCAGGTCAGCTCGAGCGCCTCGGGCGGCAGATCGAGGCCGCTGCCGATCGCCTCGATCACCTTCGGGCCACCCGGATGGCTCACCCACGCTTCGATGTCGTCCCTGGTCAGACCGTGCCCGCCGAGGAACCGGTCGACGTCGCCGGCGAGGTGCCGCTCGATCACCGTGGCCAGCTCCGGGGACAGTACCGGCTGCAGGCCGGCCGAACTCACGTTCCACGCCATGATGTGCAGCGAATCCGGGTAGAGGCGACTGCGGGAATCGACGATGTCAGGCCCACTCGCCCGGACCTGCCGGTCGTGCTCGGCGCGCCGATCGCCGACCGCGACCACCGCGGCCGCCCCGTCGCCGAACATTGCGGTGCCGACCAGCCCCGACACCGTCGGCCTGACCGTGGGAAACGTCAGCGAACAGAGCTCGACCGATACCAGGGCCGCGACGCCGTCGGGCGCGCCGCGCAGGTAGTCGTGCAGCGTGGCGACCCCGGCGGCCCCGGCGGCACAACCCAGGCCGAACAGCGGCACCCGGCGGACGTCCGGGCGCAGGCCCAGCCGCCCGGTGATGCGGGCATCCAGCGACGGCACCGCGACGCCGGTGACGGTCGTGGTCGCGATCATGTCGATGCTTTCGGGCGCCAACCCCGCCTCGTCCAGAGCGCCCAGCAGCGCCTCGCAGCCGAGGTCGACCGCCTTTTCGATGAAAATCTCGTTCGTCTCGCTGAAGTCGGTGAGCGACGAATACCGCTCGAGCGGCAGGGCCAGATGGCGGCTGTTGACCTTGGCGCCGGCGTGCAGACGCCGAACGATTTCCTCGTGCTCCTGCAGCGCCGGCAATTGAACGAATTGATCGGTGATCTCGCTCTGGCTGTACCGGTGTGGTGGCAATGCACCGAATACACCTGCGATGACGCTCATACCTGGCCTCTGCTGAAGAACGATCCCCCGAGTACACGAAAGTTTATGCGGTCGGGTTCAGGCCCGCAAAGATATAGCTATTCAACACGTGTCAGATACGTGCCGGAAGCCGACGTGTCATCGCGCCCACCAGCATGGATTTCGCTATTCGGCATCATCCGCCCTATTGGATTCCAATGCCATAGCGATCAACGCATCGGTGCTCAACGAATCGATGAGGTCATCGGTCGCCTCCGAATCGGCACGCGGTATTTCGGAATCGCCGGCGAGCGCCATGAGTTTGTCGAGTAACCCGGTACGCCGAAGTTCGCGCAGCGGAATTCTTCTCAGCGCGGCCCAAACCCTGTCCTCATCGGGAGCCTCGTGGTCATCGTGCAGCAGTTTGCGACGCAGCGCGGCCGCCAACGCCGAAGGCGTCGGAAAGTCGAAAATCAGCGTGCGCGACAAGGCCAATCCGGTCGCGGTTTTCAGCCGGTTGCGAAGTTCGACGCCGGTGAGTGATTCAAAGCCGATGTCTTGGAAGGCACGCTCGGCATCGATGTCGCGACTGCTTGAATGCCCCAACACGGTCGCCGCGTGCGTGCACACCAGGTCCAGCAGCCGGCGTTGCTGCTCGTCGGGTGCCAGCACTTGCAGCTGCTGCACCAGATCGGCGGCCCGGTTGACCGGGGCGGGCACGTCACCGCCGGCGCCCAGCCAAAACCGCTGCCGGGCAAAGCCGTACGTCGGCAGCTCTATTCGGCGGGCACCGAGACCGTCGAGTACCGACGGCCAAAGAACATGCACGCCTTGGCAAAACAGTTGGCCGACGGCGGCCAGCACCGCGTCGATCTCGGGCCGGTCTTTGGTCAGCGTCGCGATCGCGCCTGCGTGCTCGGCGCGCAGCGACTGCTCCACCGCGGCGGCCAAGCCGGCGGCGGGACCCACTTCGACGAACACGCCCGCTCCGAGCGACTCGGCCGCCCGCACGCCGTCGACGAACCGTACCGGGCGACGGACATGGGCGACCCAATATTGTGCCGACCCGTAGTCGGCGCCGGCCAGTTGCCCGGTCAGGTTGGACACCACGCCAATTCGCGGCTCGGCGGGCTCGATGTCGGCAATCAGCCGACCGAACTCGCCCACCATGGGCTCGACCAAGGCCGAATGGAACGCATGCGACACCGCCAGCCGATGCACCCGGGTCCCACCCTGGGCGAACAAGTCCGCGAGCTCGGCCACCGGAGTCTCGGCGCCCGAAAGCACCACGGAATTCGCGGTATTGACCGCCGCGATTGCCACGCCGTCGCTCTCGCTGTCGCCGAGCAACGCGGCCACCTCGCTCTCGCCGGCGGCAACCGCGATCATCGCCCCGCCGGCCGGCAGCCCGGCCATCAACCGGCCGCGGGCCGCCACGAGCCGCGCGGCATCGTCGAGCGTCAGCACCCCCGCGACGTGGGCCGCGGTGATCTCGCCCACCGAGTGGCCCATCACCAGATCGGGTTGGATGCCCCAGGCTCCCAGCAGGGCCGTCAGCGCGACGCCGATGACGAACAGCGCCGGTTGCGCGAATTCGGTGTTGGCCAGTAGTTCCGGGTCGGCACCCCACATGACGTCGCGCACATCCGAGCGCAACTGCGGGTTGAGCGCGTCGACGACCTCGTCGAACGACGCGGCGAATGCCGGATATCGGTCATACAGCTGCTGCCCCATCCCCGGCCACTGGGAGCCCTGGCCGGGAAACACGAACACCGTCTTGCCGGTCGGCGTCGTCCGGCCCGCCATTGCACCGGGATCGCCGGCGGCCAACCGCGCCAAACCCGTCGTGAGAGCCTGGCGGTCGTCGCCGACCAGAACCGCCCGCTGCTCGAAAACCGAACGCGTGGTGGCCAGCGACCATGCGACGTCGGTGGGGGCGACGTCGCCGCCGGCCGCGAGGTGCGCCGCCAACCGTTCGGCCTGATTTACCAGCGCCTGCTCGGAACGTGCCGAGAGCACCCATGCCACCGTGGCATCCCGTCGGGGCTCGGCCGCTTCCGGCTGCGCCGGCGCTTGCTCGAGGATCACGTGCGCGTTGGTCCCGCCCATGCCGAACGACGACACCCCGGCTCGCCGCACCCGGTTTGCCGGCCACCGCGCCGTCGTGGTGTTAACTTGCAGACCAAGGCTTTTCAGGTCAATGCCGGGAGACGTGCTGTCGTAGTTGAGGCTTGGCGGGATCACGTCGTTTTCGATCGACAGCGCCGTCTTGAGCAGGCCCGCGATTCCGGCGGCGCCCCCGGTGTGGCCGATGTTGGTTTTCACCGAGCCGACGCGCACCGGGTATTGCCGGCGTGCGGCGAAGATCTCGCCCAGCGCCCGCGCTTCGATGGGGTCCCCGACTGGGGTTCCGGTGCCGTGTGCCTCGACATAGTCGATGTCGTCGCTGCCGAGACCGGCGGCGGCGAGCGCCCGGCGGATGACGTCGGCCTCGCCCGAAACCGAGGGCACGGTCTGGCCGGCGGAGCTGTGCCCGGCGTTGCCGACCGCACTCCCCCGGATGACGGCCCGGATCCTGTCGCCGTCCTCGAGGGCGGCGCCCAGTGGTTTCAGCAGCACCAGGCCGGCGCCCTCCGAGCGCACGTAGCCGTCCGCGCGTCGGTCGAAGGCGTAGGTGTGGCCGGACGCCGACGTCGCGCCGAATTCCTGTTCCAGCATTGCGGTCTCGTCGGCCAGGTTGAGGTGGATGCCGCCGGCGATCGCCAGCGCCGACTGGCCCGCGCGCAGGCTTTCGCAGGCGAGGTGGACCGCGACCAGTGACGACGATTGCCCGGAATCGACGATCAGGCTGGCGCCCCGCAACCCGAGGGTGTAGGAGATCCTGTTGGCGATCATGCCGCGGCTGACCCCGCCGAACGAATGATGATCGAGGTGGTCGGCACCCTCGCGGAGGGTCAAGACGGCGTAGTCGTCGGTCGTGGCGCCGAGGAAAATCGAAACCTGTTCGCCGCGTAAGGCTTCGGGGAGCAGGAACGCGTCCTCAAAGACCTCCCAGGCCAATTCGAGTGCCAGCCGCTGACGCGGGTCCATCGCGCGGGTCTCGCGGGGCGACAGGTTGAAGAAGTCTGCGTCGAATTCGGTTCCGTTGCCCGGTAACTCGGTCTCTTCCCGTCCGTCACGCACGAGCCGCCAGAAGGCACGGGGGTTGGCGGCACCGGGCAACCTGCAGGCGAGGCCGATGATGGCGACGTCGGTGCACGGCATCAGGGGCCGAAATCGTCGTCAAGGATGGCGAACAGCTCGCGTTCGGTGGCGGTGGCGATGTCGTCGTCGGCGAGGAACTGGGTTTCGTCGGGCAGCAGCGGTGGCGGCGGGCTTTCCAGCTCGGTCAGGATGACCTGGATGCGCGCAGCCAGGCGGGTCTTGTCGTCCGGCGTCCACTGCGGCCGGTTGACCAATACCTGTAGCTCGCGGGCGATGTCGTTGAAGCGGGTCAGCTGGTCGGGCTCGGCGGCCGGCGCGCCGGTCGTCACCGAGCTCAGCTGTTCGTCGACGTGTTCAGCCAGCGCCGCGGGCGTGGGAAAGTCGAAGATCAGGCTGGGCGAAAGGGTAAGCCCGGTGGCCATTTTCAGGCGATTGCGCAATTCGACCGCGGTCAGCGAGTCGAACCCGAGGTCCTGGAACGGCAGCTGGGCTTCGATATCCGCGCTGGACCGACCCAGCACCGTTGCTGCGTTGGTGCACACCAATTCGACCAGCTGGTGGCGGCGCTGCTCGGGACTCAGTCCCTGCAGCCGGGCCGCCAGGCCCGACGTCGACACCGCGGCGCCGGTGTCGCTGATCAGCCGCCGCCCCGGCCGCGCGACGAGGTCGCGGAGCACGGGCGGCACAGCCCCGGTTGCCCCCAGCCCGGCCGCGTCGATGCGGGCGGCCACCAGCAGCGGGCGGTCGGCCAGCATGGCCTCGTCGAACAATTGCAGCGCATGCGGGGTGGACAGCGACGCGAGTCCGCCGCGGCTCATGCGGGCCTTGTCGCGGTCGTCGAGGTGTTGGGTCATGCCGCTGGCTTGCTCCCACAGGCCCCAGGCCACCGACAACCCCGGCAGGCCGCGTGCGCGGCGGGCCGCGGCCAAGCCGTCGAGGAAGCTGTTGGCCGCCGCGTAATTGGCCTGGCCCGGCGAGCCCACGATGCCGGCCATCGACGAAAACAGCACGAAGGCCGACAAATCCAGATCCCGCGTCAACTCGTGCAGGTTCCACGCGCCGTCGACCTTGGCCCGCAACACCGTATCCACCCGCTGCGGCGTCAACGACGCGATCAACCCGTCATCGAGCACACCGGCGGCATGAAACACGCCCTTGAGCGGATACTGCGCGGGCAGCTCGGCGATCAGCTCGGCCACCGCGTCCCGGTCGGCCACGTCACAGGCGAGCACCGACACCTCGACCCCCGCCCCCTTCAGCCGGTCCACCACGTCGGCCACACCCGCACCGTCGGCGCCGCGGCGGCTGACCAACACCACATGGGCAACGCCATAGCGGGCGACAAGATGTTCGGCCAGAGCCGAACCCGCCATACCAGTACCCCCGGTGATCAGCACGCTGCCACCGGCCAAACTTCCGCCCGAACCCACAAGCTCCGCGTTGCCGGGACCGTCCGGCACGGTCAGGATCACCTTGCCGGTGTGACGGGCCTGGCTGACGAAACGATACGCCGCCGACGCCGACCGCACATCAAAAGCCTTGACCGGCAACGGCGTCAACACACCCGCATCGAACAACCCCAGCAACTCCGACAACATCGACGCGATGCGGTCAGGGCCCGCCTCCATCAGGTCGAACGCCCGATACCGCACGCCGGGAAGCATCGACGCGGGATCACGCAGGTCGGTCTTACCCATCTCGATGAACCGCCCGCCACCAACCAACAGCCGCAACGACGCATCCAGAAAATCCCCGGCCAGCGAGTTGAGCACCACGTCCACCCCCGCACCGCCGGTGGTCACCAAAAACTTCCGCTCAAACTCCGTGGTCCGCGTATCACCGATATGATCGTCATCAAAACCCATCGCGCGCAACGTGTCCCACTTACCACGACTCGCGGTGGCAAACACCTCGGCACCCCAATACCGAGCCAACTGCACCGCCGCCATCCCGACACCGCCGGTGGCAGCATGCACCAACACCCGCTCCCCGGCCCTCACACCGGCCAACACCGACAACCCATACAACGCCGTCAAAAACACCACCGGCACCCCAGCCGCCTGCGCCAGCGACCAGCCCGCCGGCACCGCAGTCACCAACCGGGCATCCACCACCGCCTCAGAACCCACCACACCCAGCAAACCCAACACCGCGTCGCCCACAGCCAGCCCGGTCACGCCGGAACCCACCTCGAGCACAACGCCCGCGCCCTCGGCCCCGAGTTCGCCGCCACCGGGATACATCCCCAACGCCACCAACACATCCCGGAAATTCACCCCGACCGCCCCCACGGCGACCCGGACCTGCCCGGGCGCCAGCTCGGCCGGCGCTGCCGGAACGACCACAACGTCTTCCAGGGTGCCGCCGGCGCCAGCGGCCAACCGCCAGCCGCCGCCCGGCAATTCCAACACCGCTGCGGCCCCCACCGCGCCCAGCCGGGCAGCGTGCGCGACGCCGGACCGGACCACCACTTGCGGCTCACCACAGGCAATCACGTCGGTGACGTCGACCGTGCCGTCGGTGTCGACCAGCATCACCCGGCCCGGCTGCTCAGCCTGCGCCGAACGCACCAACCCCCACACCGCCGCGCCCGCCAGATCCGTGACCTCCTCACCGGCCAACCCCACCGCGCCGCGCGTCAGCACCACCAACGTCCGCGGCTCATCACCGGAAAGCCACGACTGCAACTCCACCAACGCCGCATGGCTAGCCGCATACACCGATGCCACCGTGTCCCCGGGACTCGGCTCCCACACCACCAGATCCCCAGCACCAATAGCCTTGGACCCCAGAGATATCGGCGACCAGATCACCTCCAACAACCCACCACCGGCGCCACCGGAAGCGGCCGCCACCGCGGCCGAGAGCGCCCCGGCCGAAATCGGGCGCACCACCAATTCGCGCACCGATAGCACCGGCAACCCCGTAGCGTCGGCTAGGTCCACCGACACCGCGCCGCTGTCAGCGGGTGCGATGCGGACCCGGACCCGCGACGCGCCCGCCGCGTGCAGACAGACGCCCTGCCACGAGAACGGCAGCATCGTCTCGGCCTGGTCACCGACCACACCCATCGCGTGCAGCGCGGCATCGAGCACGACGGGATGAATCCCGAAGCCGCCCAACGTCACACCCTCAGCGGCGGTCACGTCGGCGAAGACCTCCTCACCGCGCCGCCAAATGTTCCGAACGCCGCGGAACGCGGGCCCGTAGTCGTACCCCCGCGCTGCCAGCACCTCGTACACGTCACCGGCTTCGACCCCGGTGGCTCCTGCTGGCGGCCACACCGACAGGTCCGCGGCCAATTCGGGCTCCGCGGCGCTCAAGGCGCCCTGCGCGTGCAGCACCCAGGGCGAATCCGCGGCCGCACCGCGCGAATACACCCAGACTGCGCGCGAATCCGACGCGCCCGCGGCATCGACGACGACCTGCACTCGGGCGGCGGCGCCCGTCGGCAACACCAGCGGCGCCAACAGCGTCAGCTCGTCCACCACCGTGCAGCCGACCTCGTCACCGGCCCGCAACGCCAGCTCCACAAACCCGGCGCCGGGAAACAGCACCACCCCGTCGACGACGTGGTCCGCCAGCCACGGTGCGCCGCCGACGGACAGCGAGCCCGTCAACACCACCCCACCGGAATCCGGCCGCTCGACCACCGCCCCCAGCAACGGGTGCGTGGCACGGGTCAGGCCGACCCCGCTGACGTTTCCGGAACCGACCGCGCCGAGCGGCAGCCAGAACCGCTGGTGGGTAAAGCCGTAGGTGGGCAGATCGACCCGGCGGCCGTCCCCTATCACCGCGCGCCAATCCACCGCAACGCCGATGGTGAACAGGTGTCCGAGCGCTGCCAGAGCCGACTCCGCTTCCGGGCGATCCTTGGCCAACGCGGCGACCGAGGTCGCCTGCCCAGTGGTCAACGACTGCTCGACGGCGGCAGTCAGGCCGCGGCCCGGCCCGACCTCCACGAAGACCTTCGCGCCCAAAGACTCGGCGGCCTGCACCCCGTCGGCGAAACGGACGGTTCGGCGCACGTGGTCGACCCAATACTGCGGCGACCCGTATCCTGGGCCAGCCAGATGACCAGTCAGGTTGGACACCAACGGGATTCGCGGCGCCGATACCGTGATTCCGGCGAGCAGCCGGGTGAACGCGTCAAGCACCGGCTCCATGAGTGAGGAATGGAACGCGTGCGATACGGCCAGCCGGTGGACGCGCCGCCCCTGCTGTGCCAACCCGTCGGCGACGGCGGTGACCGCGGCATCGGCACCCGAAATCACCACGGCGTCGGGACCGTTGACCGCCGCGAGATTCACCTGCTCGCTCAGCAGCGGCGACACGTCGGCTTCGCCCGCCGCGACCGCGATCATCGCGCCGCCCGCCGGCAGCGCCACCATCAGCCGGCCACGCCCGGCGACCACCGTGGCCGCGTCCGACAGCGACAACACGCCGGCGACGTAGGCCGCGGTGATCTCGCCGACGGAATGCCCGGTCACCACGTCGGGCGTCACGCCCCAGTCCCGCAGCAGCGCCGCCAGCGCCACCTCGACGGCAAACAGTGCGGGCTGGGCGAATTCGGTGCTTTCCAGGAGCGCGGCGTCGTCGCCCCACATCACCTGGCGCAGCGGCAAGCGCAGCTGCGCATCCAGCGCCGCGGCCACCTCATCGAACGCGCGCGCGAATTCCGGGTAACGGTCGTAGAGTTCGTGGCCCATCCCCAGCCACTGCGCCCCCTGCCCGGGAAAGACGAACACTGTCTTGCCCGCCGAACGGACCCGCCCGGCCGCTACGCCCGCGCCCGGCTCACCGCTCGCGAGTTGGGTCAGTCCCCGAAGCAGCCGGTCTCGGTCGGCGCCGACCAACACGGCGCGATGGTCGAACACCGCGCGTGTGGTCACCAGGGACCACGCCACGTCGACGGCGCCGAGGTCCGCATCCCCGGACACGTGCGCGAGCAAACGGTTGGCCTGGTTCGCCAGCGCCGGTTCCGAGCGCGCCGACAGCACCCACGCGGTCGCACCCGTACCGGGCTGCACCGCAACGCTTTCGGGTTCCGGTGCCTGTTCAATGATCACGTGGGCGTTGGTGCCGCTGATCCCGAACGACGACACGCCCGCCCGGCGCGGTCCGTCGCCGTCCGGCCACGCACGCGATTCGGTCAACACCGAGACCGCGCCCGCTGTCCAATCCACGTGCGGTGACGGCACATCCACGTGCAACGTCTTCGGCAGCACGCCGTGGCGGATGGCCTGCACCATCTTGATGACACCGGCCACTCCGGCCGCCGCCGACGTATGGCCGATGTTCGATTTGATCGAACCCAGCCACAGCGGGCGATCGGCCGGGCGGTCCTGGCCGTAGGTCGCCAACAACGCCTGCGCCTCAATGGGATCCCCGAGCACGGTGCCCGTGCCATGTCCCTCGACAACGTCCACGTCCGCCGCCGTCAGTCCTGCGCCGGCCAGCGCCGTGCGGATAACCCGCTGCTGCGCAGGCCCGTTCGGAGCGGTCAATCCGTTGGAGGCACCGTCCTGGTTGACGGCGGTGCCACGCACCAGTGCCAGGACCGGATGACCCGCTCGCCGCGCGTCGGCCAACCGCTCCACCACCAGGACGCCGGCGCCTTCCGACCACGCGGTGCCGTCGGCGGCCCCCGCGTACACCTTGCACCGGCCATCGGGGGCCAGCGCCCGCTGCCGGCTGAATTCGACGAACGCTGCAGGCGTGGCCATCACGGTGACTCCGCCGACCAGGGCCAGGTCGCATTCGCCGGACCGCAACGACTGCGCGGCCAGGTGCAGCGCCACCAGCGACGACGAGCACGCCGTGTCCACCGACACCGCCGGTCCCTCCAGGCCCAGCACGTAGGACACCCGGCCCGAGGCCACGCTCAACGTCGAGCCGGTGAGCCCGTAGCCCTCCAGCTCGCCTTCCACCTGACCGCCATAGCCGGCATGAATCACCCCGGCAAACACACCGGTCGCCGAACCCCGCAATCCGAGTGGGTCGATCCCGGTGCGCTCCAACGCCTCCCAGGACAGCTCCAGCATCAACCGTTGCTGGGGATCCATCGCCAGTGCCTCGCTGGGCCCGACGCCGAAGAACCCGGCGTCGAAGTCACCCGCCTCGGCGAGGAACGACCCCTGGCGCACGTACATCTTTCCCGGTGCGTCCGGGTCGGGATCGTACAGCCCCGCGATGTCCCAGCCGCGGTCGGCGGGAAAATCCGATATGGCATCGCGGCCGTCGATCACCATGTCCCACAACGCGTCCGGCGAATCGGCCCCGCCCGGGTACCGGCATGCCATGCCCACGACCGCGACGGGGTCGGACAGCTTGCTCTCCAGCTCGGCGACACGCCGCTTTGTTCGCCGCAAGTCCGCGGTGAGCCGCTTCAGGTAGTCAAGGTGTTTGTCGGCGTCCGACACTGATGCTCCTGGGTGTCCTACGAGCCGAGTTCTTCGTCGAGGATGGCGAAGAGCTCGCTTTCGGTGGCCGTGTGGATGTCCTCGTCATCGGCTCCCTGCTGGTCGTGCGGATCCAGCTGGGCGCTGAGCGTGGTCAGCAGCGACTGGATGCGGGCGGTGAGGTGCGGCTTGTCTTCGGGCTGCCAGTCGGGCTGATTCAGCAGCGTTTGCAGCTCTCGAGTGATGTCGTTGAAGCGGGCCATCGCATCGGGCCGCTCGGCGGTGGCTGTGGGAACCGCCAGCCGGCCGTCGAGGTGCTCGGCCAGGACGATCGGGGTGGGATAGTCGAAGATCAACGTCGGTGACAGGGTCAGTCCGGTGGCGGTCTTGAGCCGGTTACGCAGTTCGACGGCGGTCAGCGAGTCGAAGCCGAGGTCCTGGAAGATGCTGCCGGCGTTGATGTCTCCGGCGTTGGGGCGACCGAGCACGGTGGCGGCATTGCGGCAGACCAGATCCAACAGCTCTCCGTGGCGCTGATCGGCGGACAGGCCGTGCAGGCGGGCGACCAGGCTGGTCATCGAGGCCGCCGTATCGGTGTCGTCGATGACGCGCCGGATGGGGCGGCTGGTCAGCTGGCTCAGCAGCGGCGGCAGCGACGCGGCGTTGTCGGCGAGGGCGCCGGGGTCGATGCGGGCGGCGACCGTCGTCGCACGCTCGGCGAGCATCGCCGTGTCGAACAGCCGCAGCGCCTGTTCGGTTGCCATGGGCGCGAGCCCGATTCGGCTCATGCGGGCCTTGTCGCGGTCGTCGAGGTGTTGGGTCATGCCGCTGGCTTGCTCCCACAGGCCCCAGGCCACCGACAACCCCGGCAGGCCGCGTGCGCGGCGGGCCGCGGCCAAGCCGTCGAGGAAGCTGTTGGCCGCCGCGTAATTGGCCTGGCCCGGCGAGCCCACGATGCCGGCCATCGACGAAAACAGCACGAAGGCCGACAAATCCAGATCCCGCGTCAACTCGTGCAGGTTCCACGCGCCGTCGACCTTGGCCCGCAACACCGTATCCACCCGCTGCGGCGTCAACGACGCGATCAACCCGTCATCGAGCACACCGGCGGCATGAAACACGCCCTTGAGCGGATACTGCGCGGGCAGCTCGGCGATCAGCTCGGCCACCGCGTCCCGGTCGGCCACGTCACAGGCGAGCACCGACACCTCGACCCCTGCCCCCTTCAGCCGGTCCACCACGTCGGCCACACCCGCACCGTCGGCGCCGCGGCGGCTGACCAACACCACATGGGCAACGCCATAGCGGGCGACAAGATGTTCGGCCAGAGCCGAACCCGCCATACCAGTACCCCCGGTGATCAGCACGCTGCCACCGGCCAAACTTCCGCCCGAACCCACAAGCTCCGCGTTGCCGGGACCGTCCGGCACGGTCAGGATCACCTTGCCGGTGTGACGGGCCTGGCTGACGAAACGATACGCCGCCGACGCCGACCGCACATCAAAAGCCTTGACCGGCAACGGCGTCAACACACCCGCATCGAACAACCCCAGCAACTCCGACAACATCGACGCGATGCGGTCAGGGCCCGCCTCCATCAGGTCGAACGCCCGATACCGCACGCCGGGAAGCATCGACGCGGGATCACGCAGGTCGGTCTTACCCATCTCGATGAACCGCCCGCCACCAACCAACAGCCGCAACGACGCATCCAGAAAATCCCCGGCCAGCGAGTTGAGCACCACGTCCACCCCCGCACCGCCGGTGGTCACCAAAAACTTCCGCTCAAACTCCGTGGTCCGCGTATCACCGATATGATCGTCATCAAAACCCATCGCGCGCAACGTGTCCCACTTACCACGACTCGCGGTGGCAAACACCTCGGCACCCCAATACCGAGCCAACTGCACCGCCGCCATCCCGACACCGCCGGTGGCAGCATGCACCAACACCCGCTCCCCGGCCCTCACACCGGCCAACACCGACAACCCATACAACGCCGTCAAAAACACCACCGGCACCCCAGCCGCCTGCGCCAGCGACCAGCCCGCCGGCACCGCAGTCACCAACCGGGCATCCACCACCGCCTCAGAACCCACCACACCCAGCAAACCCAACACCGCGTCGCCCACAGCCAGCCCGGTCACGCCGGAACCCACCTCGAGCACAACGCCCGCGCCCTCGGCCCCGAGTTCGCCGCCACCGGGATACATCCCCAACGCCACCAACACATCCCGGAAATTCACCCCGACCGCCCCCACGGCGACCCGGACCTGCCCGGGCGCCAGCTCGGCCGGCGCTGCCGGAACGACCACCAGATCCTCCAGCGTGCCCGCACCGCCGACGTCCATCCGCCAGCGCCCGGCGGGCAGTGCCGACACCGAACGCACCGGGGCCAGGCGGGCCGCATGGGCGACGCCCGAGCGAACCAGCACTTGCGGCTCACCACAGGCAATCACGTCGGTGACGTCGACCGTGCCGTCGGAGTCGACCAGCATCACCCGGCCCGGCTGCTCAGCCTGCGCCGAACGCACCAACCCCCACACCGCCGCGCCCGCCAGATCCGTGACCTCCTCACCGGCCAACCCCACCGCGCCGCGCGTCAGCACCACCAACGTCCGCGGCTCATCACCGGAAAGCCACGACTGCAACTCCACCAACGCCGCATGGCTAGCCGCATACACCGATGCCACCGTGTCCCCGGGACTCGGCTCCCACACCGTCAGGTCGTCGTTGCCAATCGCGTTGGGCAGCAAAGACACCGGTGACCACGTGACTTCCAACAGCCCGCCGCCGGCCCGCGGGGCCGCCGAAACCGCGGTGAGCTGGGCCGCCGAGACCGGCCGAACCACCAACTCGCGCACCGACAGAATGGGCAGGCCCGCGCCGTCGGCCAAGTCCACCGACACCGCGCTCACGCCGACCGGCGCGATCCGGACTCGCGCACGCGACGCGCCCGCCGCGTGCAGACAGACGCCCTGCCACGAGAACGGCAGCATCGTCTCGGCCTGGTCACCGACCACACCCATCGCGTGCAGCGCGGCGTCCACCAGCACCGGGTGGATGCCGAAGGAGTCGACCTTGACGCCGGCAGCCTCGGGCACGGCAACCTCGGCGAAGACCTCGTTGCCAAGCCGCCACATGGCCTGCAGCCCCTGAAACGCCGGGCCGTATTCGTAGCCGCGTTGCGTCAGCTGTTCATAGGCGTCGGCGACGTCCACCACGACCGCCCCGACCGGGGGCCACACCGACAAGTCGGCGGCCGGATCGGCCGACGCGGTGCTCAACACGCCCTCGGCATGCCGTACCCATTCCGAATCCGGCTGTGTGCCGCGGGAATACACCGAGACGGCCCGGCGACCCGAATCAGCGGCGGCACCCACCACGACCTGCACGTGCACCCCGTCGGCGGCCGGCAACAGCAACGGCGCCGACAGGGTCAACTCCTCGACCACCGTGCAGCCGACCTCGTCACCGGCCCGCAACGCCAGCTCCACAAACCCGGCGCCGGGAAACAGCACCACACCGGCGACGGCATGGTCGGCCAGCCACGGCGCGCCGCCGACGGACAGCGAGCCCGTCAACACCACCCCACCGGAATCCGGCCGCTCGACCACCGCCCCCAGCAGTCCATGCTCGGCGCCGGCCACGCCCACGCCGCCCAGGTCGCCGCCACCGATCTCCAATGGCGGCAACCAGAATCGCCGGCCGGTGAACGCATACGTTGGCAAGTCCACCTGACGACCCCCGGCGAACACCGAGCGCCAGTCCACCGCCACGCCCGCGACGTGGGCCTGAGCCGCCGACAGCCAGAACCTGTCCAGACCGCCGTCGTCGCGGCCAAGCGAGGGAATGACGACGCCGTCGTCGCCGACGGTGCCTTCGATGCCGGCCATCAGCACCGGGTGCGGGCTGGATTCGATGAACACCCGGTACCCGGCGTCACTCGCGGTGCGGACCGCCGCTTCGAATTGCACGGTCTGACGGATGCTGCGGTACCAGTATTCCGCGTCCAAGCCCGCGGTGTCGACGGCCGCGCCGGTGACCGTCGAGAAGAAGGTGACCGAGGACGAGCGCGGCTCGATGCCGGCCAGGGCCTGGGTCAACGGCTCACGGATCGCGTCGACCTGCGCCGAGTGCGAGGCATAGTCGACGTCGATGCGGCGGGCCCGCACCTGGGCGGCCTCACAACGCCGCATCAGCTCGTCCAGCGCGCCGACCTCACCCGATACGACGATCGCCGAAACACCGTTGACCGCAGCGATATTCAGGTGCTCGCCCGCCGGCGCCAGCAGCTCGTCCGCCTGCGATCGACCACACGCCAGCGAGACCATACCCCCGGCCCCCGACAGCTGCACCAGCAGCCGGCTACGCAGCGCCACCACCCGCGCGGCGTCTTCCAACGACAGCGCACCGGCCACGTAGGCCGCGGCGATCTCGCCCTGCGAATGGCCGATGACCGCATCGGGATGCACGCCCACCGAGCGCCACAGTTCGGCCAGCGACACCATCATGGCCCACAGAACGGGCTGCACCACGTCCACCCGATCGAGACCCGGCGCGCCGGGCGCGCCGCGGATGACGTCGATCAGCGACCACTGGACGTGCTCGCCGAGAGCCTTCTCACAACGGTTCAGATGCTCGGCGAATATCGGTGCGGTGTCGAGTAATTGGGCCCCCATCCCGCTCCACTGCGATCCCTGACCGGGAAACACGAACACGGTCTTGCCGGCCGGGCGGGCTCGGCCGGCCACCACGTTCGCGCCCGGCTCGCCGGCGGCCAGTTCGGCCAATCCGGCCGTCAGGTCGGCGCGGGCGCCGACGACGACGGCCCGATGCTCGAACACCGACCGCGTCGAGACCAGCGACCATCCCACGTCGGTCGCCCGGAGACCCGGATCGGCCTGCACACGGGCCAGCAACCGCTGCGCCTGACCGGCCAGCGCCTCGGGCGAACGGGCCGACAACGCCCACGGCACTACTGGCATCTCGTTATCTGTAGGTTTGCCAACGGTTTCCATGGTCGGCGCCTGTTCGAGAATCACGTGGGCGTTGGTGCCGCTGATCCCGAACGACGACACCGCCGCACGGCGTGGCCGATCGTGCGGCGGCCACGCCTGCCGCTCGGTCAGCAGGGAGACCGCGCCCGCCGACCAATCCACATGCGGCGTCGGCACATCCACGTGCAACGTCTTGGGCATCACGCCGTGGCGCATGGCCTGCACCATCTTGATGACACCGGCCACTCCGGCCGCCGCCGACGTATGGCCCATGTTGGACTTGATCGACCCCAACCACAACGGCTGATCGGCCGGGCGGTCCTGCCCGTAGGTTGCCAGAATCGCCTGCGCCTCAATGGGGTCGCCTAGGGTGGTGCCGGTTCCATGGCCTTCCACCAGATCCACGTCCGCCGTGCCCAACCGGGCGCTGGCCAACGCAGCGCGGATCACCCGTTGCTGCGCTGGCCCGTTGGGGGTCGCCAGCCCATTGGAGGCCCCGTCTTGGTTGACCGCCGAACCGCGCACCACCGCGAGCACCCGATGCCCCAACCGCCGTGCATCGGCCAGCCGCTCCAGCACCAACGCGCCGACACCCTCGGAGAATCCGGTCCCGTCGGCGGCACCGGCATACGCCTTGCACCGGCCATCGGGCGACAACGCGCGCTGCCGGCTGAACTCCACGAACATCGCCGGGGTGGCCATCACCGTCACGCCGCCGACCAGCGCCACATCGCACTCGCCCGAGCGCAGCGACCGCGCGGCCAGATGCAAGGCCACCAGCGACGACGAGCACGCGGTGTCCACCGACACCGCCGGGCCCTCCAACCCGAGCGAATAGGCGACCCGTCCGGAGGCGACGCTCAGCGTGGAACCGCGCAGCCCGTAGCGCTCCAGGTCGCCCGGGACGCGGCCCTGGCCGCCGTACGAACCGTGGAAGATGCCGACGAACACGCCCGTCGCCGTGCCGCGCAAGGTGACCGGGTCAATTCCGGCCCGCTCCAACGCCTCCCACGAGATCTCCAGCAGCAGCCGCTGCTGCGGGTCCATCGCCAGCGCCTCGCTGGGCGCGATACCGAAGAACGCGGCATCGAAATCGCCGACGTCCGAAAGGAACCCGCCGCTGCGAGTGTACGACTTGCCGGTCGCGTCGGGATCGGAGTCGTACAGCCCGGCCAGATCCCAGCCGCGGTCGGTCGGAAAATCCGACACGACGTCGCGCCCCTCGGCGACCATCTCCCACAGCGCCTCCGGGGAGTCCACTCCGCCCGGATATCGGCAGGCCATGCCCACCAACGCCACCGGCTCGGTCGCTTCCTCGGCGAGCACGGCGAGGTATTCGCGGTTTTCCCGCTTCAGCCGCTCGTTTTCCTTGAGCGACGCGCGCAGGGCCCTGACCAGCTCCTCAGGAGTGCTGTTCATGCAACCCGGCCTTTCGTATCGCCCCACCGAACGGGCGAAGCAGCGCAATCACGCGTCATTGCCTACGGGGTGAAACAGAGTCCACACGCTCGCATCAGTGCCAGCGCAACAACACGAGTTCGGAGCAGAAGCCGGGACCCATCGCGAGCATCAGGCCCGGGCTTCCGCTGTTCGGCTTCTTGGCGATGGTGTCGCGCAGCACGTGCAGCACCGACGCCGACGAGAGGTTACCGATCTCGCCGAGCGACCGCCAGGTCAGCTCCAAGGCATCGGGTGGCAGGCTGAGCGCCGCGTTGATCGCCTCGATGACCTTGGGACCGCCGGGGTGGCTGACGAACGCGCCGACGTCGGTCACGGTCAGGCCGTGCGCCCCGAGGAAGCCGGTGACGTCGTCCTCGATGTACTGCTCGACGACGGCCGCGACATCCTTGGACAGCACCAGCTCGAATCCGGTGGCACCCACGTCGTAGCCCATGGTGCGCAGCGAATCGGGGTAGAGATGGCTGCGCGAGTCGATGACGTCGGGGCCGCCGGCGCCGATCCGTTCGGCGCGACGATCGCCGGCGGCGACCACCGCTGCCGCGCCGTCAGCAAACAGGGCGCTGCCGACCAGGCCCGCCAGCGAGGGCTTGTATCCGGGGTAGGTCAGCGAGCACAGTTCCACCGAGATCAACGCGGCCGCGCCGTCGGGCGCACCGCGCAGGTAGTCGTTCAGCCGGGCGACGCCGGCCGCCCCGGCCACGCAGCCCAGCCCGAACAGCGGCACCCGCCGCACGTCGTCGCGCAGCCCGACCCGCCCGGCGATCCGGGCGTCGATGGACGGGATCGCCAGCCCGGTGACCGTCGTCGTGATCAGCACGTCCAGGTCGGCCGGCCGCAGGCCCGCCTCGTCCAGCGCCCCCATCAGCGCCTGGCAGCCCAGCTCGACGGCGTTGTCGATGTAGATCTGGTTGGCGACGCCGAAGTCGGTGAGCTCGGGGTAGCGCTCCAGCGGCATGACCAGGTGGCGGCCGTTGACCTTGGCGCTGGTGTGCAGCTGCCGGACGATGTCCTCGTAGCCCTCGAATTCGGGAATGCTGACGAAGAAGTCCGTGAGTTCGCGCTGCGAATAGCGATACGGCGGCAACGCACCAAATACACCTGCGATGACGCTCATGGATCCCACCCCTTGGGTATGCAAATCTGGGCTGAACGGTTCAACCGCTCGCTTTGAGCTGGAAGTTTAGTCGTCCTCGCAGGGCTGCGGCAAAGAATGGCCCAGACCGCAGGCCGCCGGCTAATTCAGTCGGTCGCGCAGCGCCGCGCTGGTCGCCAGCACCGCTTCGAGTTGGTCGGCCACCCGGCTCGGCGCCGTGCCGCCGCGGGCATCGCGGGATGCCACCGACCCCTCGATCGTCAGCACCTCGCGGACCTGCGGTGTCAGGTCGGGGCTGAGGGCCGCCAGCTCGTCGTCGGTGAGCTCCTCGAGGCCCACCCCGCGCCCCTCGGCGGTCCGCACCGCGGCGCCCGCGGCCTCGTGGGCGGAGCGGAACGGGACGCCTTGGCGGACCAGCCACTCGGCAATGTCGGTGGCCAGCGTGTAACCCGCCGGGGCCAGCGCCGCCATCCGCTCGACGTCGAAGCTGAGGCTGCCCACCAGCCCCGCCATCGCCGGCAGCAGCAGCTCCAGCTGGGCCACCGAATCGAAGACCGGTTCCTTGTCCTCCTGCAGGTCGCGGTTGTAGGCCAGCGGCTGGGCCTTCAGCGTGGCCAGCAATCCGGCCAGGTTTCCGATCAGCCGCCCGGACTTGCCGCGGGCCAGCTCGGCGATGTCGGGGTTCTTCTTCTGCGGCATGATCGAGCTGCCGGTCGACCACGAATCGTGCAGCGTGACGTAGCCGAACTCCGTCGAGCTCCACAGGATGATGTCCTCGGCCAGCCGGGACAGGTCCACGCCAATCATGGCGAACACGAAGGCGGCCTCCGCGGCGAAATCCCGGGCGGCGGTCGCGTCGACGGAGTTCTCGGCGGCCGTGGCGAAGCCCAGGTCCGCGGCGATCGCATCGGGGTCCAGGCCCAGCGACGAGCCGGCCAGCGCCCCGGAGCCGTACGGCGACACCGCCGCGCGCCGGTCGAAGTCGACGATGCGGTCGACGTCGCGCAGCAGCGGATGCGCGTGGGCCAGCAGATGATGGGCCAGCAGGATCGGCTGCGCGGCCTGTAGGTGGGTCTTGCCCGGCATGATCGCCGTCGGGTGGGCGGCGGCCTGGGCGGCCAGAGCGGCGACGACGTCCAGCGCCCCGGCGGCGACCAGGCGCACGGCGTCGCGCAGCCACATCCGGAACAGCGTGGCCACCTGGTCGTTACGCGACCGGCCCGCCCGCAGCCGCCCGCCCAGATCCGGCCCGACGCGGTCGATCAGTCCACGCTCCAGGGCGCCGTGCACATCCTCGTCGGTCGCCAACGGCGCAAAGCTGCCGTCGGCCACGTCCGCGGCGAGGCTGTCCAGGCCGGCCAGCAGGCCGTCGCGCTGGTCCTCGGTGAGCAGCCCGGCCCGGAACAGCACGATGGTGTGCGCCCGCGACGCCGTGATGTCGTAGGGAGCCAACACCCAGTCGAAGTGGGTGGACTTGCTCAGCGCGGCCAGCGCGTCAGCCGGCCCGTCGGCGAACCGCCCGCCCCACAGTGCCCCCTCGCGAGTGCTCACGCTGTCCCCCGCGAGCGTGCCTCCCGCGACGGCTCGACGGCGTGTCTCGTCGTGAAATTCACACTCACGCCTCGCTGGCCAGGTCCCGGCGCGACGCGATCTTCGACGACAACCCATGCACGTACACGAAGCCCTTCGACATGGACTGGTCGAAGCTGTCGCCCTCGTCGTAGGTGGCCAGGTTGAAGTCGTAGAGCGATTCGGCGCTGCGGCGGCCGTTGACCGCAATATGCCCACCGTGCAACACCATTCGGATTTCCCCGGACACGTGTTCTTGGGTCTTGGCGACGAAGCTTTCCAGCGCGACCTTCAGCGGCGAGTACCACAGCCCGTCGTACACCAGCTCGGCCCAGCGCTGGTCGGTGTGCCGCTTGAACCGGCCCAGCTCGCGCTCCAGGGTCACGTGTTCGAGTTCGGCGTGGGCGGTGATGAGCACCATCGCCCCGGGCGCCTCGTAGATCTCGCGGCTCTTGATGCCCACCAGCCGGTCCTCGACGACGTCGAGGCGCCCTACGCCCTGCGCGCCGGCGCGGGCGTTGAGCTCGACGATGGCCTCGAGAACCGACACCGGTTTGCCGTCGATCGTCACCGGCACCCCCCTGTCGAACCCGACGATCACCTCGTCGGGTGTGCTCCAGTTGAGGGTGGGGTCCTCGGTGTAGTCGTAGATGTCCTTGGTGGGCGCGTTCCAAAGGTGTTCTAGGAAGCCGGTTTCCACCGCACGGCCCCACACGTTCTGATCGATGGAGAACGGCGAGCGTTTGGTGACGTTGATCGGGATGGCGTTCTCCTCGGCGAACGCGATCGCCTTCTCCCGCGTCCATGCGTAGTCGCGGACCGGCGCCAGCACCTCGAGATCCGGTGCCAGCGAGGCGAATCCGACCTCGAAGCGCACCTGGTCGTTGCCCTTGCCGGTGCACCCATGGGCGACGATGGTGCCGCCGTGCTCGCGCGCGGCCGCGACCAGATGCTTGGCGATCAGCGGCCGGCTGATCGCCGACACCAACGGATAGCGGTCCATGTACAGCGCGTTGTTCAGGATGGTGGGCAGGCAGTAGCCCTGCGCGAATTCGTCGCGGGCATCGACGACGACGGCCTCGACCGCGCCGCAGTCCAGGGCCCGCTGGCGGATGAGCTCCATGTCTTCGCCGCCCTGGCCGAGGTCGATCGCCACCGCCACGACCTCCCGGCCGGTCTCCTTGCCGATCCAGCTGATCGCCACCGAGGTGTCCAGACCGCCGGAATACGCCAGGATGACGCGCTCTGACATCGATCAATCTCCAATCCGCAGCCGTGAGGCTTTACTTCAGGTTTTCCAACGTGCTGGCCAGCTCGGCGCCGGTCATCGGCTCCCGGGCCGCCACGAAGACGGTGTCATCGCCGGCGATGGTGCCGACGACGTACGGTAACGCCGCACGATCGAGTGCGCTGGCCAAATAATCGGCTCCGCCGGGCGGGGTCCGCAGCACGGCGAGGTTGGCGCTGGAGTCGGTGGACACCAGCAGCTCGCTCAGCAGCCGGGACAGCCGCGCGGTGCCGCCGGACACCCCGCGCACCGGGCTGCCGTCCTCGGGCACGACATAGACCCCCACGCCGCCGTCCGCGCCGCGCAGCTTCACCGCGCCGAGCTCTTCGAGGTCGCGCGACAGCGTGGCCTGGGTGACGTCGATCCCGTCGTCGGCCAGCCGGGCCGCCAGCTCACCTTGGCTGCTGATCGCCGACGACGACAGGATGGTGACGATACGAGCTTGCCGGCCGGCGCGGGTGATGTCGGAAACCGCCTTGGCGGCATTGCGCGTCATCAGGCGCGCTCCAGCAACCACACCAGCAGCGCCTTCTGCGCATGCAGCCGGTTCTCGGCCTCGTCCCAGACCACGCTGGCCGGCCCGTCCATCACCTCGTCGGTGATCTCATCGCCGCGATGAGCCGGAAGGCAATGCAGCACAATGGCTTCCGCGTCGGCCAGCCCGAGCAGCCGCCGGTTGACCTGGAACGGGCGGAACGGTGTGAGGCGGTCCAACCCGTCGCCCTCCTGACCCATCGACGTCCAGGTGTCGGTGACCAGGACGTCGGCGCCCGCGGCGGCCGCGTCGGGGTCGGCGGTCACCGTCACCGAGGCGCCGGTCGCCTGGGCGCGATGTTCGGCCGCCGCGACGAACGCCGGGTCAGGCGCAAAGCCCTCAGGAGCCGCGACGGTGACGTGGATGCCCGCGGTGACGCCGCCCAGCAGCAGCGAGTGGGCCATGTTGTTGGCGCCGTCCCCGAAGTAGGACAGCCGCAAGCCGCTCAGCGCGCCCTTGCGTTCGGCGATGGTCTGCAGATCAGCCAGCACCTGGCAGGGATGGAACTCGTCGGACAGCGCGTTGACCACCGGCACGGTCGCGACCGAGGCCATCGCGTCGAGCCGGTCCTGGCCGAAAGTACGCCAGACGATGGCGTCGACGTAGCGGGACAGCACCTGCGCGGTGTCCTGCAGCGTCTCGTCGCGGCCCAGCTGGGTGCTGCCGCTGTCGACGACGACAGGATGCCCGCCCAACTGGGCGATCCCCACCTCGAACGAGAACCGGGTGCGGGTGGAGTTTTTGTCGAAGAGCACCGCGACACCCCGCGGCCCCTCCAGGGGACGCCGGCTGAACGGGTTCTTCTTCAGCTCGGCGGCCAGCTCGAGGACCTCGGCCTGCTCGGCCGGCGACAGCGCGTCGTCGCGCAGGAAGTGGCGGGTCATGCCGGGCTCCCGACGGTGTCGAGGATCCCCGGCAGTGCGGTGACGAAGCTGTCGATCTGCGCATCGGTGATCACCAGCGGCGGCGCCAGCCGAATCACGTCGGGAGCGGGGGCGTTCACCAGGAATCCTGCGTCGCGGGCGGCGATCTCGGCGTCCTTGGCGCGCGGCGCCGTCAGCACCATTCCCCACAGCAGGCCGCGGCCGCGCAGGTGGTCGATCAGCGGATGGCCGAGCGCCTCGACGCCCTGGCGCAACGACTTGCCCAGCAGCTCGGCGCGGCGCACCAGATCCTCGGCGGCCAGCGTGCGCACCACCGCCAGCGCCGCCGCGGTGCACACCGGGTTGCCGCCGAAGGTGCTGCCGTGCAGTCCGGGGGTGAGCAGGTCAGCGGCGGGCCCGACGGCCAGCACCGCGCCGATCGGCAGGCCACCGCCGAGCCCCTTGGCCAGGGTCACTACATCCGGGGTGATGCCGTCGTGCTGGTGGGCGAAAAAGGCCCCGGTGCGCCCTATTCCGGTCTGCACCTCGTCGAGCACCAGCAGCGCGCCGTGCCGGGCCGTGATCTCGCGGGCGGCGGCGAGATAGCCCGCGGGTGGGACGACGACGCCACTCTCCCCCATGATCGGCTCCAGGAACACCGCCGCGGTCTGGTCGCCGACGGCGGCGGCCAGCGCGCCGGTGTCGCCGTAGGGCACGTGTGTGACGTACCCGGGCAGCGGCTCGAACGGCGCCTGCTTGGACGGCTGACCGGTCAATGCCAGCGAACCCATCGTCCGACCGTGGAAACCTTCTTGTGCGGCAACCAGTTTCGTGCGACCGGTGAGCCGGGACAACTTGAAGGCCAGCTCGTTGGCCTCGGTCCCGGAGTTGCAGAAGAACACCCGGGTCTGGCCGTCTGCGCCGAGCAGCGCGACCAGCTCCTCGGCGAGCGCCAACGACGGCTCGGTGGCGTAGAAGTTCGAGGTGTGTCCCAGCGTCGAAATCTGCTGCGTGACAGCCTCGATGACGGCGGGGTGGCGATGACCGAGCACATTGACCGCGATGCCGCCGAGCAGATCCAGGTAGCTGCGGCCGTCGACGTCGGTGACCACGGCGCCCTCACCGCTGGCCAGCGCCAGCGCCGGGGTGCCGTAGTTGTTCATCATCACGGCTTCCCACCGCGCCCGCATCGTGTCGGTGTTGCTCCTAGTCAATGGTGCCGCTCCTCAGCATCGCTGCGCTCTGCGTCGTCGTCGTCATGCGGGCACCACCTTGGTGCCGGTGCCCGCGTCGGTGAACAGCTCCACGAGCACGCAGTGCTCGACCCGGCCGTCGATGACGTGGGCGCTGGGCACACCCGCGGTCACCGCCCGTAGGCACGCCTCGACCTTCGGGATCATGCCGGTCTCCAGGCTGGGCAGCAGTTGTGCCAGTGTGGCGGTGTCGATTTCGCTGACCAGCGAATCGCGGTCCGGCCAGCTGGTGTACAGGCCTTCTACATCGGTGAGCATCAACAGTTTTTCCGCTCCCAGGGCTTCGGCCAACGCCGCCGCGGCGGTGTCGGCGTTGATATTGTGCACCACACCTTCAGCATCCGGCGCTAGCGTGGAGACCACCGGAATACGCTGCGCCGCGATGAGATCCAGCAGCGCCGCGGTGTTCACCGTGTCGACGTCGCCGACCAGGCCGATGTCGGTGGCCACGCCGTCGACGGTAACGCTGCGCCGAACCGCGGTGAATAGCTGGGCGTCCTCGCCGGTGATACCCACGGCGTAGGGGCCGTGCGCGTTGATCAGGTTCACCAGCTCGCGGCCGACCTGCCCGAACAACACCATCCGCGCCACCTCGAGCACTTCCGGTGTGGTGACCCGGAATCCGCCCTTGAAGTCGCCCTTGTCGATGCCCAGGCGGCGCAGCATGGCGGTGATCTGCGGTCCGCCCCCGTGCACCACCACCGGATGGACTCCGCAGTTGCGCAGGAACGCCATGTCAGCGGCGAATGCGTACCGCAGGCCGTCGTCGGTCATGGCGTTGCCGCCGTACTTGATTACGACGATCTTGCCGTTCAGTTGCTTGAGCCAGGGCAGCGCCTCGGCCAGCACCTGCGCCTTGACCTGGGTGGACAGCGCGTCGGTCGCCACGGTTATGCGCCGCTTCTCCTCATCACGTCGTTGTGCATCGTCGCCGGTGCGCGTCATGTGCTGTAGGCCGAATTCTCTTCGACGTAGGCGTGCGACAGATCAGTGGTCCGGATGCTGGCCTGCCCGTCGCCGAGCCCGAGGTCCACCAGGACGTCGACGTCGGGTGCCGAGAGGTCGACCTCGCGCGAGCCGGGGGCTCCCACGCCATTGACGCATACGGCAGAACCGTTGAACGACACGGTGATTCGATCGGGGTCGACGGTGACAGTCGGCGCGAGGCCGACGGCCGCGACCACCCGGCCCCAGTTGGGGTCCGATCCGAACATCGCGGTCTTGACCAGGCTGTCACGGGCGACGGCCCGGGCGGCCAGCAGAGCCTGGCCCTCGGACAGCGCCCCGGCCACGGTCACGGTCACGCGCTTGGTGACGCCCTCGGCGTCGGCCTGCAGCTGCACGCACAGGTCCTCGCAGACCCGCAGCACGGCGTCCTCGAGATCTGTTTGGGCCGGCGCGATTCCGCTGGCGCCCGACGCCAGCAACAGCACGGTGTCGTTGGTGGAACAGCAGCCGTCGATGTCGAGCCGGTCGAAGGTGCGGGCCGCCGCACACCGCAACGCCCGGTCGAGAGCCGCGTGGTCGGCGACCGCGTCGGTGGTCAACACGCACAGCATCGTCGCCAGCGACGGCGCCAGCATGCCCGCGCCCTTAGCCATGCCGCCGACCGTCCAGTTGTCCTGATGATGCAGCGCAACCTGTTTGGGCACGGTGTCGGTGGTCATGATGGCCTGCGCGGCCTCGTCGCCGCCGGACAGTCCGCCGGCCATCTCGTGCACGACCTGCGTGACGCCGGCCAGCACCTTGTCCATCGGCAGCCGGTCGCCGATCAGCCCGGTGGAGCAGACGGCGACCTCGATGGCCCCGGTCTCGGTGCCCCAGTCCGACAACGCCGCGGCGACCGCTTCCGCCGTGGCATGGCTGTCCTGGAATCCCCCCGGCCCTGTGCAGGCGTTGGCCCCGCCGGAGTTGAGGATCACCGCGCGCAACGCTCCGGTAGTCAGCACCTGCTGGCTCCACAGCACCGGCGCGGCCTTCACCTGGTTTTGCGTGAAGACCCCCGCCGCGGCGTAATCGGGTCCCTCGCTGAAGACCAGCGCCAGGTCCCGTGCCCCGGATTTCTTGATCCCGGCGGCGATCCCGGCCGCCCGAAATCCGCCCGGCGCGGTGACGCCCTGGGTGCGCACCAACCGTGCGGCCACCGCTTCACTCATGGCGCCACCCCGACAACCGAAAGTCCTTCCGTCTCCGGCCAACCCAACGCCAGATTCATCGACTGCACCGCGGCGCCGCCGGTTCCCTTGACCAGGTTGTCGATTGCCGCGATCGCGATGAACGTCTCGGCCTCCTCGTCGACCGCGACGGCGACGTGCGCGGCGTTGCTGCCGATTACCGAGCCGGTGCGGGGCAGCTGCCCCTCCGGCAGCAGGTGGATGAACGGCTCTGCATCATAAGCCTTTTCATAAGCCGCCCGCAGTTGCGACAGCGGTGTGCGGGTGTGCGCGGTGCAGGTGGCCAGGATGCCCCGGGACGTCGGGATGAGCACCGGGGTGAACGAGACGCTGACGTCGCGGTCGCTGACGGTCCGCAGGCCCTGAGCGATCTCCGGGGTGTGCCGGTGGGCGCCGGCGATGTTGTAGGCGCGCGCCGATCCGATGACCTCCGAGCCGAGCAGGTCGGTCTTGGCCGCGCGGCCGGCCCCGGAGGTGCCGCTGACGGCGACGACGGTCACCGCGGGGTCGACCAGGTCCCCGGCCACCGCGGGCAGCAGCGCGAGCAGTGCCGCCGTCGGATAGCAGCCGGGCACCGCGATGCGGGTGGCGCCGCGCAGCCGTTCCCGCGCGCCGGGCAGCTCCGGTAGGCCGTAGGGCCAGCTGCCCGCGTACGGCGACCCGTAGTACCGCTCCCACGCGGCGGCATCGGTGAGCCGGAAGTCCGCGCCGCAATCGATGACCACCGTTTCGGCGCCGAGCTGTTCGGCCAGCGCGGCCGAATGCCCATGCGGTAGGCCCAGAAACACGACGTCGTGACCACGCAGCACGGACAGCTCGGTGGGCTCGACCACGCGCTGCGCCAGCGGCGTCAGGTGCGGATGATGCTCGGCGAGCGTGCTACCGGCGCTAGCCGCCGCGGTCAGCGCGCCGATCGTCAGCCGTCCGTCGGCGTAGGCCGGGTGCCCGAGCAGTAGCCGCAGAATCTCCCCACCCGCGTAGCCGCTGGCACCGGCAACCGCCACCCTCATCACGTCGGCCATTCGGGCCATTCTGCATGGTTATGCAAAGGTTTGCAAATCCATGCCACCGACCGACCGGCGCCCGAACACGCTAAGCGCGCAGCTCGGCGCCGACCGCCTCGGCGGCACGGCGCACGGCGGCATCGCGGGCCGCGCTGGCGTCGTCCTCGGTCAGCGTGCGATCGGGCGCCCGGAACCGCAGGGCGAAGGTGAGCGACTTGCGCCCTTCGCCGACCTGCGCGCCGGTGAAGACGTCGAACAGCTCGAGGTGCTCCAGCAATTCGCCAGCCCCGTCGCGGACGGCGTCGACCACCGCGGCGGCGGGCACCTCGGCCGACACCACCAGGCTGAGGTCTTGGAAGACGGCGGGGAACGGCGACACGCGCGGCGCCGGCAGCGCCTCGACGATCGGAATCGCGTCGAGGTTCAGTTCGATGGCGCAGGTGCCCTTCGGCAGGCCCGTGCGCTCGACGACGGCGGGGTGCAGCTGCCCGGCGTAGCCGACGGCGGTCTGGCCGACGAGCACCTCGGCGCACCGTCCCGGATGCCACGGCAGATACTGAGCCGCGCGCAGCGTGACTCCAAAACCGCCGGCACGGGCGATGACTCGCACCGTCTCGAACGCATCGGCGGCCTCGACCCGGCGGCCGGGGCCCCACGGCCCGCGCGGCTCGCGCAGCCCGGTCAGCACCGCGGCCACGTGCTGGGGTTGCCGCGGCAACGAGGCATCGAGGCCTGCGATCTCGGCATCCGTCGGCCGGCGATCCACCGGGATGAGCTCGAGCCGGCCGGTCTGCTGGGTCGGCTGCACCACTTGGGCGATGGCGAACAGCGCGACATCGACCAGTCCACGAGAGACGTTGCGCCCCAGGGATTCCAGCAGTCCGGGCAGCAGGGTGGTGGCCAGGGCCGGGCGGTCGGCCTCCAGGGGGTTGAGCACGTCGGCGGTGTTGCGTCGCGGATCGTCGACGGCCAGCCCCCACAGGTCGAACACACCCGCGGGCAAAAACGGTGTCGGCAGCACCTCGACATACCCAGCACCGGCCAGCGCCTTGCCGATCGCGCGCCGGCGCTTCTGTCCCGCAGTCAGCCCGCGGCCCGCGGGAGCTTGCGGCAGCACGGACGGGATGGCCTCCAACCCCTCCAGCCGCAGCACCTCCTCGACCAGATCGGCGGGCTGCAGCAGATCCGGACGCCAGCTGGGCGGCGTCACGGTCAGCAGTTCGCCGTCTTCGGTGACCGCGGCACCGATCTGGCGAAGCCGGCGCGCGGTCGCGCCCGGCGGGTATGCCACCCCGGCGACGCGGTCCGGCAGGTCTGCGGCGATCGAGATCGGCGGCCCGGCCCAATCGGCCGAGTCGCCCACTGGCGGGTCGCCGCGCCAATCGCTCAGGGTGGGTGCCGCGGTTCCCCCGGTGATGTCGGCAAGCAGCGCGGCACACCGGTCCAGGACGGCCACCGAAATGGCCGGATCCACGGCCCGCTCGTACCGGCGCGCCGCCTCGCTGGGCAGGTGCAGCCGCCGCTGGGTGCGCGATACGCCGGCCGGATCCCACACCGCGGCCTCGAGCAGCACGTCGGTGGAATCGTCGCGCACCTCGGTGCTGGCCGCGCCCATCACGCCGCCGATCGCGGCCGTCGCCGCCTCGTCGACGATCAGAACGTCACCCGGATCCAGTTTGCGGTCAACGTCATCCAGAGTGCGGACGGTCTCGCCGGGCCGGGCGAAGCGCACCGTGAGGGCGCCGGTGATGCGATTGCGGTCGTGGGCATGCATCGGGTGCCCCAGCTCGAGCATCACGTAGTTCGTCACGTCCACGGCCGGTGAGGTCGCCCGGATGCCCGACAACAGCAGGCGGCGCTGCAGCCACCAGGGCGAGACCGCGGCGGGATCGATGCCGGTGACGGGACGCAACGCGAACCGGCGCACGCCGGTCTCGGGCTGCACGGTCAGCGGCCAGGCCTCGCCCTCGGCTGGCAACGGGGCGATCACCGCGTCGGAGGCCGGGTCGACGAAGTCCAGCTCGTAGGCGCAGGCGATTTCTCGGGCCAACCCGCGCACCGACATGCAGTAGCCGCGGTCGGGGGTGATGGCCAGGTGCAGCACGACGTCGTCCAGACCCAGCACCGCGGCGCCGTCGGCGCCCGGCTCCGCGGTGCCCGCGGGCAGCACCAGGATTCCAGGCTGCTCGACACCCATGCCGAGTTCGGCCGTCGAGCAGATCATTCCGTCGGAGACCCGCCCGTAGGTCTTGCGAGTCGCGATGGCGAAGCCGCCGGGGAGCGTCGTGCCGGGCAGGGCGACCACGACAAGATCACCGACCGCGAAATTGGTTGCCCCGCAAACGATCTCGCGTGGCTTTTGCTCACCGACATCGACCAGGCAGGCGCGGATCGGTTTCTTGAAGTCCGTGAGCTCCTCGATGCCGCTCACCCGGCCCACGGTCAGCGGACCCTCCACCGGGCCGAGGGTGGCGATCTCCTCGACCTCGTGGCCGATGCGCACCAGGGCCTGCTCGAGTTCGCCTGCGGTGGCGTTCCAGTCCGGGGCACCGGCGGTAACGACCTCGCGCAGCCAGCTGTACGGGATGCGCATCAGGTACCCACCCCGAACGGCAACGAGAACCGGACGTCGCCCTCGACCATGTCGCGCATGTCGGGAATCCCGTTGCGGAACTGCAGGGTGCGTTCCAGACCCATCCCGAAGGCGAAGCCAGAATATTCTTGCGCGTCAATCCCGGCCGCCCGCAAGACGTTCGGGTGCACCATGCCGCAGCCGCCCCATTCCACCCAACCGGCGCCGCCCTTCTTGCCGACGAACCAGACGTCGACCTCGGCGGACGGCTCGGTGAACGGGAAGAAGTGCGGCCGGATCCGGGTGCGCGCCTCGGGCCCGAACTCGGCGCGCGCGAACGCGTCGAGCGTGCCGCGCAGATGCGCCATCGACAATCCGCGATCCACCGCCAGGCCCTCGACCTGATGGAAGACGGGCGTATGGGTGGCGTCGAGTTCGTCGGTGCGGAACGTGCGGCCGATCGACACGATGTAGACGGGCAACTCGCGGTCGAGCAGGGTGCGTACCTGCACCGGCGAGGTGTGGGTACGCAGCAGCTGCCGGGAATTCTCCGGGGCGATATAGAAGGTGTCCTGCTCGCTGCGCGCGGGATGATCCGGCGGGAAGTTCAGGGCGTCGAAGTTGAACTGCTCGGTTTCGACTTCCGGCCCCTCCGCCAGTTCCCATCCCATCGCGATGAAGGTGTCGGCGACGTGCTCGGCCAGGATCGTGATCGGGTGCCGGGCGCCGGTCGGTTGCCGAGTCGACGGCAGCGTCACGTCGATGCCCTCGGCGACGAGCACGGCCGCGTCCCGCTCGGCACGCAGCGTCGCCAGGCGTTCGTCGTAGCGTTGTTGGGCCTCGACCCGAGCGGCGTTGACGCGCTTGCCGGCGTCGGCGCGATCCTCTTTGGGCAGGCCGGCCAGCGCCTGTCGAGCCAGCGCCAACGGCGAACGGTCACCGAGGTATTCGGTCTTGATGCGCGCCAGCGTGTCGAGGTCGTCGGCGCGGGCAATGGCCTGGCGGGCAGCGTTGACTGCGTCGGCTAAGGCTTGCGGCGACAGATCGACGGGTTGATCACCCACGCGGCGGCACACTCCTTGCTGAGGTTCGGGCTGCCCGCAGCGACGGTGAGCGGGCAGCCGCGCGGCACGGGTCGAGTGCCGATCATAAGCGATTCGATGCGAGCGGCTCGGCGGGAGTAAGCCGAGCGGCGGTGGCTTAACCAGCCAGGACCGGCTGCGGAGTGGTCAACGCCCCGCCGTCGGCAGCCGGGGTCGGCAGCGCCCGGCGCCTACCCCTGAACTGGGCGGTCTTGTACGCCACAAACGCACCCAGGACACCGAATGCCGGTGCGGCGGCCATCGTTCCCCAGTGGTGCGCCAGCATGAGGAATCCGAAGCCCGACGATGCGACCAGCATCACCGACAGCACCGGTGTCCAGTGGATGGGCTGCCTGAAACGGGCCGACACCAGCACGCCCAGTATCACCGCCACGGTGTGCCCCGCGTCGGTGAAATCGGCCCCGATGATCGCCGACGACACGCCGGCCGCGATCCAGAATCCGATCCACGCCGGGCGCCAGCGGGCAGGAATCGCCGCCGTCATCGCCCCGAGCACGGCCAGTGCGCCATAGCTCATCCCCACATCGCTGGCGTGGGCAATCGACAGCGGCAGCCAGCCGAGTTCGATCGACGTGGCCAGCGCGCCCGCCACCACCAGCGTGGCGCCGATGTGGCCGACCAAGAACGCGACCACCAGCCGAATGGTGCGCAGGTGCAGTTCCGCGAGCGCGAGCAGGCAGGTGAGGAACGGGAGCCAGAAGTAGAGCGGACCGGCGTCGACGACCAGCGCGCTGCCCAGCAGCGTGCCGAGGTGTCCGTGGGACAGGTTGTGCAGGTTGGTGCTGGCGCGCGCAACGAGCACGTCATGCCAGTGCGGGCCGAGCACCAGGACAGCGCAGCTGACCCCAAGTAGCACTGCGACGTACCCCACAGTGAATTGGACCCGGGCGAGCCGGGAAAGCAGTCCCCCAAACATTGAATCCATTATGACCGCTAAATTGTTTCGACGTTGTAATGGGGAACTGTCAACTGGCTAAGAGTATTCCAGACGGTAGATCGCCAGGTCCGCGGGGATGCCGGCCACCTTCGCCGAAAACATCGGTTTGCGTGCGCGTTTAGCGACGACACCGAGCGCGTCCAGTTCGCTTTGCGGGATCAGGTCGAGAGTTTGGCCTGAGATCATCACCCCACCCTTGGCCGCCCGTTCCATGACGCGAGCGGCGATGTTGACGTCCACGCCGAGCCAGTCCGCGGCCAGCCGCTGCGGTCGGCCGGTATGCACACCCACCCGCATGCGGGGCTGGTAGCCGCCCACCTCGACCGCTTTCAGTTCGTCCTTGGCGGCCAGCACGGCCTGCACGGCGACGGTCGGATTGCGGAAGACCGCCATGATCCCGTCCCCCATCCGCTTGACGATGTGGCCGCCGGCATCCAGCAACGGCGGTTCGACGGCCCGCGCCGCCCGCCGCAGCAGGGTGAGGGCTGCGTCGTCGCCGGCCTGCAACGACCAGGTGGAAAATCCGACCAGATCCGTGAACACCAGCGTCACTTCGGGGTTAGCCGGCCGCCGCGCAACGGCCTCGCTCAGCGCCTGCCACACCTGCAGCACGGTCAGGCTGACCTCGCGTGATGCGGCGTCGCGGTCTCCCAGCAAACGGTCGGCGGCCCGCGCGGCGGCCCGCGGTCCGCCGTCACCCGCGGTGGACAGCGGGTCGCCGAACTCGGGATCGCCGGGCAACAGGCGCCGTGCGCGGCGGATGAACGCCACCACGCCCGGGCTGCGATTGGTGGACCGCAACCACAGGGCTGCGCTGTGGAGCGACGCCGCGGGGCGCCGGCCCGCGACGGAGGTCGAGGCGGGAGACCTCGCCGCCGTCACCGCGCCGGGGTCGGTTCGCAAGGGCGCCCCCGGCTCCGAATCGCGAGGCCCCAGTTCCACGTCGCAAGCCTAGGTAGATCCGGTTGAGCCCGGCAACGACCGTCCCACCTCTGTGTTGCATCTCGCAACGAACGCCCCGATCACGCGGTCGGCACACCGATGTGGAATCTCGGTAACAGGGTGCGACTTCGTCGGCGAATCCGTGGACAACGCGCGTTGTCAAAGTCTATCGTGAGCCCAGTAGTAGGAGGGGGTCGTGATGACTGCCACATCGAGTCCGTCGGCCGAACCACTCGGGCCAGATTCCCTGACCTGGAAGTACTTTGGCGATCTGCGCACCGGAATGATGGGCGTGTGGATCGGCGCGATCCAGAACATGTATCCCGAACTCGGCGCGGGGGTCGAGGAGCATTCGATCCTGCTGCGCGAACCGCTGCAACGGGTGGCCCGGTCGGTCTACCCGATCATGGGCGTGGTCTACGACGGCGATCGGGCGGCCCAGACCGGACAACAGATCAAGCACTACCACGACACCATCAAGGGCGTTGATCCCAGGGGCCGCCGCTATCACGCGCTAATCCCGAGACCTTCTACTGGGCGCACGCCACGTTCTTCATGCTCGTCATCAAGGTGGCCGAATACTTCTGCGGCGGCCTGACCGATGCCGAGAAGCGCCAACTATTCGACGAACACGTGCAGTGGTACCGGATGTACGGGATGAGCATGCGGCCGGTACCCGGCAGCTGGGAAGAATTCCAGGAGTACTGGGACCGAGTCTGCCGGGAGCGGCTGGAGGTCAACCAGGCGACCCTGGACATCTTCGCCATGCGCATTCCCAAGCCGAAATTCGTCCTGATGCCGACGCCGATCTGGGACCAGATCTTCAAGCCACTGGTCGCGGGTCAGCGCTGGATCGCGGCCGGCCTGTTCGAGCCCGCGGTCCGGGAAAAGACCGGCATGCGCTGGACGCCCGGCGACGAGATCCTGTTGCGGCTGTTCGGCAAGGCCGTCGAGGTGGCGTTCCTGGCGGTGCCCGACGAGATCCGGCTGCACCCACGGGCGCTGGCCGCCTACCGCCGGGCGGAAGGACGCGCGCCGAAGAACGCGCCGCTGGTCGAGGCCCCGGCGTTCATGGCCCCGCCGCGGGACCGGCGCGGGCTGCCGATGCACTACGTCCCGCCCCGGTCCCGAACCGCTCTGCGTTCTCCGCTGGAACCGGCGAAAACGCTGTTCGAGCGGGCGGGATCGTTGGTGCATGGCACGCTCTCGATCGCCGGCCTGCGGCCCCCGCGCAGCCGCGGCCGCGCCGCGTGAATCCGCTCAGCGCGGCGTGAACCCGCCCAGCGCCCGAGCGCTCTGGTAGAGACAGATCGCCGCGGCCGCGGCCACATTCAGGCTTTCGGCGCCGCCGGCCATCGGGACACACACCCGGTGGTCCGCCTGCTTGACGAGTTCGATTGGCAGACCGTGCGATTCGGGCCCGAAGAGCCACGCGGTCGGTTTCGTCAGCAGCTCGTCGGCCTCGTCGAGGCGCGTCTCGCCGTCCACCGTGGTGGCCAGCGTCTGTAGCCCCTCCTCGCGCAGCGCGGCCAGCACCGCGGGCGCGTCGGGTTCGGTCACCACCGGAACCGTGAAGATGCTGCCGGTCGACGCGCGCAGGCACTTGCCGTTGTACGGATCGACACTGTGCCCGGCGAGAATCACCGCCGCGGCGCCCATCGCGTCGGCAATGCGGATCAGCGTGCCCGCATTGCCGGGCTCGCCGATCTCGACGGCGACCGCGACCAGCCGCGGCGAGCCGGCCAGCGCATCCGCCAGCCGGGTCGCCGCCATGTCACACACGGCCACCAGTCCCGACGGAGTAACGGTGTCGGACAATGCTTTTGCCGCGCGCTCGGTCACCAGGTGGACCGAACCCCGCACGTCCAGCGGCGCCAGCAACGTCGCGTGCCGCTGCGCGGCCGCCTCGGTGACGAACACTTCGCGGACCAGCCCGCGCGCCGAGGCCGCCTCGACCAGATTGGGGCCCTCGGCCAGAAACCGGCCCGCCCGGCGCCGGGCGACATGGCGATGCAATTTGGCCGCCGCGACCACCCGGGCCGAGCGTTCGGTCAGCACCGAAGACCCGGGCTAGGCGGCTTCCCCGGAAGGAGCGTTGAGGTCCTTGGGCAGCGCCGCGCGCGCGACGTCGACCAGCGCGGCGAACGCGGCCGGATCGGTGACCGCGATGTCGGCGAGGTTTTTGCGGTCGACATCGACACCGGCGGCCTTCAGGCCCTGGATCAGCCGGTTGTAGGTGATGTCGTTGGCGCGTGCGGCCGCATTGATCCGCGAGATCCACAACTTACGGAACTCGCCCTTGCGGGCACGCCGGTCGCGGTACGCGTAGGCAAGCGAATGTAGTTGCTGCTCTTTGGCTTTGCGGTAAAGCCTGGATCGCTGGCCGCGATAACCCTTCGAGGCCTCAAGGACGCTGCGCCTCTTCTTCTGGGCGTTGACTGCCCGCTTCACGCGTGCCATGGGTGTTCCTACTCTCGTTCAGACGTAATGGTTGGGGCGGGGCGAACGGTTGTGCGGCACCCGCGCTTCCGGGATCAGCCGTTCAGCAGCGCGTTGATGCGCTTGGTGTCGTTGGCTGCCACCACGGTGCGGCCGTCCAGCCGCCGGGTTCGCTTGCTGGGCTTGTGCTCGAGCAGATGCCGCCGATTGGCTTTCTGGCGGACGATCTTTCCGGTACCGGTGCGCCGGAACCGCTTGGTGGCCCCGCTGTGGGTCTTGGCCTTTGGCATGTTTCCTCTAGTTCTGCTGTGTTGATCAGTTCGGTGAAGGAGCGGCGTCGCCGGTCGCATCGGAATCGTGTTCCGGCGCCGACCCCGCTTCCTGGGGGTGCTGCGCCCTGGCGCGCGTCTTCGCGCCGCGATGCGGTGCCAGCACCATCGTCATGTTGCGGCCGTCCTGCTTGGCCGAGGTTTCGACGAAGCCGTACTCGGCGACGTCGGCGCCCAGCCGCTGCAACAGCCGATAGCCCAGCTCGGGCCGCGACTGCTCACGTCCGCGGAACATGATGGTGACCTTTACCTTCGATCCCGCCTCCAAGAAGCGGACCACGTGTCCCTTTTTGGTCTCGTAGTCGTGATCGTCGATCTTGGGCCGCAGCTTCTGCTCCTTGACGACGGTCTGCTGTTGGTTCCGGCGAGATTCGCGCGCCTTTTGCGCCGCCTCGTATTTGTACTTGCCGTAGTCCATGATCTTGCAGACCGGAGGCCTGGCGTTCGGGGCAACTTCGACAAGGTCGAGATCGGCGTCTGCGGCGACGCGCAAGGCGTCTTCGATGCGCACAATGCCTACCTGCTCCCCTCCCGGCCCTATCAATCGGACTTCAGGTACGCGGATGCGCTCGTTGACGCGGGTCTCAGTGCTGATGGGGCCTCCCTTGATGGTCTTCCGGTCCTGACCAGCACCGGCGGTCGCCGGGATCAGCAGCAGAGGCACCACACCATCAGCAAAAAAGCCCTGCATAGCAGGGCCCAATGCCGACCGATCGCGGCGCAAGCCGCCCGCGTCGTACGCGGAACAGACACCTGAAATGCCTGTGACCGGACCGCTGAGCCGTGCGGGCTAGCGGTGGGAGTGGGACTCCACTTAACTGTCCCCGACTTTCGCCGGGATGGTCGCGACGACCAGTTTAGCAGCCGCGGGCCGTCTTCCTGCACTTCAGCTGGCGACCGGCCCGAGCGCAGCCGTCTGGCCTGCGAGAGCGGGCCGCGGGGACACCCGCACAATTTGTCTCCGTGACTCTTGCGCTTCGTCAGGCATTTCACGGGTTGAAGGAATATCCTCGCGGTCTGTGACAATCGCTAAGCCGCGCTCGGCACCACGCTCGGGGGGCCGGTCGAACTCCCGGTATCGCTGGGTACCGGTGGCGGCCGGCTGGACCGTCGGCGTCATCGCGACACTGTCGTTGCTGGGCAGCGTGTCACCCCTGATTCGGTGGCTGATCAAGGTCCCGCGAGAGTTTGTCAATAATTACCTGTTCAACTTTCCCGACACCAGCATCGCGTGGTCGTTCGTCCTGGGCCTGCTGGCCGCAGCGCTGACCGCCCGCAAACGCATCGCTTGGTGGATATTGCTCGGCAACATGGTGCTGGCGGCGTTCTTGAACGCCGCCGATATCGCGGCGGGCGACAACACCCCGGCCGAGACCTTCGGCGAAAACCTCGGGTTCGCCGTGCACATCGGCGCGATCGTCCTGTTGGTGCTGAGCTACCGGGAGTTCTGGGCCAAGGTGCGCCGGGCCGCTCTAGTCAAGGCGGCCGCGGTGTTGGTGGCCGGGGACCTGATTGGCATCGCGCTGTCCTGGAGCCTGGTTGAGCTGTTCCCCGGCTCGCTGGCCCGGCAGGACCGCCTCGGCTACGTGGCCAACCGGGTGGTCGGGTTCGCGCTCGCCGATCCGAGCCTGTTCACCGGCAAGCCACACGTCCTGCTCAACGCGATCTTCGGGCTGTTCGGTGCGCTTGCCCTGATCGCGGCGACAATCGTGCTGTTCCAGTCCCAGCGCGCCGACAACGCGCTGACCGGTGAGGACGAGTCGGCCATCCGCGGGCTGCTCGAGCTGTGGGGCAAGAACGATTCGCTGGGTTATTTCGCCACCCGTCGCGACAAGTCGGTGGTGTTCGCCCACAGTGGACGCGCCGCCATCACCTTCCGGGTCGAGGTCGGCGTCTGCCTGGCCAGCGGCGACCCGGTCGGTGACCCCAGGGCGTGGCCGCAAGCCATCGACGAGTGGTTGGCGTTGTGCAAGACCTACGGCTGGGCACCCGGCGTGATGGGCGCCAGTTCGCAAGGCGCCCAAGCCTTTCGCGAGAGGGGACTCAACGCCCTGGAGCTGGGCGACGAGGCTATTCTGCGGACCTCCGATTTCCGGCTCTCCGGGTCCGACATGCGTGGGGTGCGTCAAGCCGTGACCCGGGCGCGCCGAGCCGGCCTGACGGTGCGTATCCGCCGGCACCGCGACATCTCGACCGACGAGATGGCCGAGACCATTTCACGCGCCAACGCCTGGCGCGACACCCACTCCGAGCGCGGGTTCTCCATGGCGCTCGGCCGGCTCGGCGACCCGGCCGACGGGGATTGCCTGCTGGTCGAGGCCCTCGATCGGGACGAGCACGTCGTCGCGATGCTCTCGCTGGTGCCCTGGGGCAGCACCGGCGTCTCACTGGACCTGATGCGCCGCTCACCGCAGTCTCCCAACGGCACCAACGAATTCATGGTCAGCGAGCTTGCCCTGAACGCGGAACGCATTGGCATCAGCCGTATTTCGCTGAACTTCGCGATGTTCCGGTCGGCGTTCGAGCAGGGCGCTCAACTCGGTGCGGGCCCGATCGCCCGGCTGTGGCGCGGATTCCTGTTGTTCTTCTCCCGCTGGTGGCAGCTCGAGACGCTGTACCGCTCGAACATGAAGTACCAACCCGAGTGGGTGCCCCGCTACGCCTGCTACGAGGACGCGCGGCTGATTCCTCGGGTGGGCGTCGCCTCGGCGATGGCCGAGGGCTTTCTCATCCTGCCGTTCAGCCGGCGCGACAAGGAGCACACCGGCCATCACTCGGCCGTGCCGGAACGCCTGGCGGAATCCGGGCTGCTGCATTCCGACGGCAGCACGCCGGACGTCAGCGGTTTGCGGCAGGCTGGCGACGCCACCGAGGAAGAGATGAAGTCCCGCCTGCCCGAACAGGTGCGGGTGCGGATGACCAAGCTCAAGACGCTGCAGCGCACCGGCGTTGACGCCTACCCGGTGGGCTCCCCGCCGAGTCACACCGTCGCCCAGGCGATGGACGCCGACGATCAGGACACCGTATCGGTGGCCGGCCGAATCCTGCGGATCCGCGATTTCGGCGGCGTGCTCTTCGCCCAGTTGCGGGATTGGTCCGGTGAAGTGCAAGTGCTGCTGGACAATTCACGCATCGAGCGCGGCCGCACCGCGGATTTCCATGCGGCGATCGATCTCGGCGACCTCATCGAGGTGACCGGGAACATGGGCTTCAGCAAGAACGGGACCCGCTCGCTGGTGGTGCGCGACTGGCGCATGATCGGCAAGTGCCTGCGGCCGTTGCCGAACAAGTGGAAGGGACTGACCGACCCCGAAGCACGGCTGCGCAGCCGCTACGTCGACCTCGCGGTGAACAACGAGTCGCGTCAGCTGATGGCGGCCCGCAGCAGCGTGTTGCGTTCGGTGCGCGAAACGCTGTTCGCGAAGGGATTCATCGAAGTCGAGACCCCGATCCTGCAGCAGATCCACGGCGGAGCCGCGGCCCGGCCGTTCGTCACCCACATCAATGCCTACAACATGGACCTGTTCTTGCGGATCGCGCCGGAGCTCTACCTTAAACGGCTGTGCGTCGGCGGAGTCGAGCGCGTTTTCGAACTGGGCAGGGCCTTCCGCAACGAGGGCGTCGATTTCAGCCACAACCCCGAGTTCACCCTGCTGGAGGCCTACCAGGCGCACGCCGACTACACGGTGTGGATCGACGGCTGCCGCGAGCTGATCCAGAACGCCGCCGAAGCCGCCAACGGCACGCAGACGGTACTGCGCCCACACGCCGCCGGCGCCGATGCCGGACTGGAACCGGTCGACATCTCGGGTATCTGGCCGGTCAAGACCGTGCACGACGCGGTATCCGAGGCGCTGGGCGAGCACATCGACACCGGCACATCGCTGGCCGCGCTGCGAAGACTGTGCGACCGCGTGCGCATCCCCTATCGGGACCACTGGGACGCCGGTGCGGTGGTACTCGAACTGTACGAGCACCTCGTCGAGGGCCAGACCGATCACCCGACGTTCTACATCGACTTCCCGACGTCGGTGTCGCCGCTGACCCGGCCGCACCGCAGCCGGCCCGGCGTCGCCGAGAGGTGGGACCTGGTGGCCTGGGGCGTCGAGCTGGGCACCGCCTATAGCGAACTCACCGATCCGGTGGAACAGCGGCGCCGCCTGCAGGAGCAGTCGCTGCTGGCCGCCGGCGGCGATCCCGAGGCCATGGAGCTCGACGAGGACTTCCTGCAAGCCATGGAATACGCGATGCCCCCGACCGGCGGGCTCGGCATGGGCGTCGATCGCGTCGTGATGCTCATTACCGGCCGCAGCATCCGCGAGACACTGCCATTTCCGCTGGCCAAGCCCCATTAGCCTCGGCAGCATAAGGGCTGGCGACTCACCGAGTCGACATCGGCCGAATATGTTCCCGTTTTATTAAAAAGCGATCACAATGATTCCCGTGACGGCCTCGATGGATGCCCTGGCGCGCTCGGTTGCGAGCAGTCACGTCTCGCTGATGCACGGCTGGGTTCCCATCACCGTCCAGGTGTTGGCCGGGGTGGTGCTGGCCTTGGCGATCGGCTGGCGCTCGCCGCGCTGGCGGGTGATCCGGCTGCCCCTGTCCGCCGTCGTCGGCGGTTGCGTGGCCTACGCCGCGCGCTGGTACGTCGTCGACCGCGGCCTGTCCGAGGAACCCGCGCCGTGGCCGTTGTGGCTCTGGATTGCGTTGGCCGGCACGGCCGCCACGGTGTTGCTGCTCGGCTGGCGCAGCGCGCGGCGATGGCGGCGCGCGACGGCGGTGGTCGCGGTGCCGCTGTGTCTGCTCAGCGCCGCATTGGTGCTCAACCTGTGGGTCGGCTATTTCCCGACGGTGCAGTCCGCATGGAATCAGCTCACCTCCGGTCCGCTGCCCGACCAGACCGACCCTGCGACGGTGACCGCGATGGCCGCCAAGGGCGCCCGGCCGGCACACGGCAGCGTCGTCCCGGTCGTAATCCCCTCGGACGCATCGCATTTCAAGCACCGAGGCGAGTTGGTCTACCTGCCACCCGCCTGGTTCGCCAGTAGCCCGCCCCCGGCACTGCCGGCCGTCATGATGATCGGCGGTCAGTTCAACACGCCCGCGGACTGGACCCGCGCCGGCGAGGCGATCAAGACGATCGACGCCTTCGCGGCCGCGCACGACGGCAATGCCCCGGTGCTGGTGTTCGTCGACTCCGGCGGGGCGTTCAATAACGACACGGAATGCGTCAATGGGAGCCGCGGGAATGCCGCCGACCATCTGACCAAAGACGTTGTTCCTTTTATGCGTTCGGCCTTCGGCATCAGCCCCGACCGGGCGCACTGGGGCGTTGCCGGTTGGTCGATGGGCGGTACCTGCGCGGTGGACCTGACCGTCATGCATCCAGACGAATTCAGCGCATTTCTCGACGTGGCCGGCGATTACTTTCCGAACGCGGGCACCAAGTCGCAGACCATCACCCGATTGTTCGGCGGAAACGCCGACGCCTGGGCGACATTCGACCCGAGTACGGTGATCGCCCGGCACGGCAACTACAGCAACGTCGCCGGCTGGTTCGCGATCTCGTCGGACGCGGCGCAACACCGCGAGTTCGCGATCACCGATGCCGGGTCGATGCGGTTGGCCGGGCGCGAGGCGGCGGCCAACCCGAGCAACCAGACCGCGGCCGCCTATTCGCTGTGCGCGCTGGGCCGGACCAACGGCATCGACTGCACGGTGGTCCCCCAGCCCGGCAAGCACGATTGGCCGTTCGCCGACCGGGTGTTCGAGGCGGCCCTGCCATGGCTGGCTGGGCAGCTGGGCACGCCGGGTATTGCCCGGATTCCATTGCCCAACAGGCCCGCTCCCCCGGCAGCTGGCACGACGGTGTTGACGGCGCAGCATCCCAGCACCGGCCCGCGGTAACCGAGCAGACGACATGCCCGACGAACCCGAAGCCACCGACCCCGGATACGACGCCGCGGGCGTGCCGACATTTGAGTCCGTCCGCGAAAAGATCGAGACGCGATACGGCAGCGCCCTGGGCGCCGCAGAACTGGCCGCCGAAACCCCACCGGGACGCACCGTCGAGGAGGAGTACGAGCAGCGCCACCGCGCCGCGGCCGAGCGGCTGTCGCAGATTCGCGACTCGATGCGCAGCGACGAGACTTAAATCACCGGCGTGCCCCAATTCTCCTCTGCCAGAGACAGTTACCGCGCCGGTGGCTCCGAGCCGGATTTTCACGCCTGGCAACTCGGGAACAGCTGGCGCACTATTGCGGTATGAGACGAGAAGTTAGCGCCGAACTCGAAGTCGAAATAACCACCGCCTCGACGCTGGAATTTCAGATTGCGGTGGCACCGCATCCCGGCACCGAGGTCTTCGAATCGCTGCGCTGGGTCTTGGACGGGCAGCCGGTCCAACCGGTGGAGATCAGCGGAGCACACGGCAACCGGATCCATAAGCTCGACGCGGAAGCGGGCACGCTGAAAGTCGACTACGCAGCGACAATCGTGGGTCGGACCGACCCGGCCCCGGTGACCGACTTCGACCAGTCGATGTACCTGCGGCCCAGCCGCTACGCCGAGGCCGACAAGTTCTACGGTTTCGCCGCAACGGAGTTCGGCAATGACCGCGATTCGGCGACGCTGCTCGAACACGTCAGCTCGTGGGTCGGTACCAGGCTGGACTATGTGCCGGGGTCCAGCGATCCGATTGACGGCGCAGTGGACACGCTGCTGGCAGGCAGGGGCGTGTGCCGCGACTTCGCGCATCTGGTGGTGGCCCTGCTGCGCGCGGTCCACGTTCCGGCCCGCTTGGTGTCCGTGTACGCGCCCGGCCTCTCACCGATGGACTTCCACGCGGTCGCGGAGGCATTCGTCGAGGGGCAATGGCGGGTTGTCGATGCGACCCTGTTGGCGCCGCGGGAGAGCCTGGTCCGCATCGCCACCGGTCGCGACGCCTCCGACACCGCCTTCCTCGACAATCATCGAGGCGCCATCACGCTGAACAAGATGACGGTAACCGCCACCGTTGACGGCGATTTGCCGCACGATTCGGTGAACCAATTGGCTTATATTCGGTGAAGCCAGTCGTCACCCAAATATTCGGCGCCGCAAGGTATTTCCGAAATTTGACGATGTGCCGGAGCGCACGGGTCGAGGTTCACGGCCTCGCCCGTCGGGCAATCGTGCTCAAATAGGTTTTCCGACAACGCTTCTGGATGGCTGGGTAGCCAACAGCGGCAGACCCGACGGTCGACGTCATCGCCGGGAACCTTTTTGGCGCGGTATGTGTTAGCGTTGGGAACGGATGTTCTGATTACATCCATTTGAAAAGAGAGAAGTAAGTATGACGCAGGGAACTGTGAAGTGGTTTAACTCCGAGAAGGGTTTCGGATTTATCGCCCCGGACGGCGGCGAGAAGGATGTGTTCGTCCACCATTCCGAGATCCAGAGCAGCGGTTTTCGCAGCCTCGAGGAGAACCAACGAGTCCAGTTCGAGATCACCCAGGGGGCCAAGGGCCCTCAGGCGGTCGGCGTAACCGCTATCTAGCGATTGCCGCACGAACACATCCCGGGGCCGGGCAATGCATCGGCTCCGGGATCTTCGGATGTCCGCTTGAGGGCATGGACTTCGTGACGCACCATTACCGGATGGTTGCTTTCGTCGAAGGCCGGCCGGGCAAGTGGGCGCGATGACCGACTCGGGCACGTCGCGCGTTGCCGTCTACCTTGACTTCGACAACATCGTGATCTCCCGCTACGACCAGGTGCATGGCCGCGGCTCGTTCCAGAAGGACAAGGCAAAGGGACTGGCCAAGGAGCGGCTGCAGTCGGCGACGGTCGACGTAGGCGCCATCATCGACTTTGCCTCATCATTCGGCACACTCGTGCTCACCCGCGCTTACGCCGACTGGTCCGCCGATGTCAACGCCGCTTACCACGGCCAACTCGTCGGCCGGGCGGTGGATCTCGTTCAGTTGTTCCCGGCCGCGGCCTACGGCAAGAACGGCGCCGACATTCGCCTGGCCGTCGACGCGGTCGAAGACATGTTTCGCCTGCCCGATCTGACGCATGTGGTGATAGTCGGGGGCGACTCCGACTACATCGCGTTGGCTCAGCGGTGCAAACGGCTGGGCCGCTACGTTGTGGGCATCGGCGTCGCCGGCGCCAGCAGCCGTTCGCTGGCCGCAGCTTGCGATGAGTTTGTCACCTACGATGCGCTACCCGGAATACCCACTGGCACAGCGGAACCCGTCGAACCGAAGACGAAGGGTCGCCGTCCGAGCAGCCCGGAGCCCGACGATGAGCCGCCGCCGGCCGACCTGCAGGGCGCCGCGACCGGGCTACTCGAGCGCGCGCTGCGTATCGGCCAGGAGAAGGAGGACGCCGAGTGGCTCCACAATTCGGCCGTCAAAGCCCAGATGAAACGAATGGACCCGTCGTTCAGCGAGAAGGCACTGGGCTTCAAATCGTTCAGCGACTTCCTTCGGTCTCGCAGCGACCTCGTCGACCTCGATGAGACCAGCACAACGCGCCTGGTGCGGCTGCACAGCGAGCCTGTCGCCTAGCCCGCCGATCGCGACGGTCTCGGCGCCGAAAGGCGGTGATTGACCGGCGCCGTCCAGCGGAGAATCCTCAGAGGCAATCGGGGAGTCTCCCCGTATCTTCGGTCGGCCCGCCAAGACCCACGGGGAGTGTCATGAGTTCCGAGCACGCAACAGAGCAGGTGCCACTTTCCGAGATCCGGGAGGGTGACATGCTGCAGAATCCAAACTCGGGCGACTGGCTCAAAGTCACGCACACCTACTCGGATGCGGGAAGTAAATCAGTCGATGCCCATCGCATCTACTACGGCGACGGGGGCGAAGAGATCGACTCACGACAGGTCACGGATCTCGTCAATCGCCAGGTGCGCGAGTAATCGCAGTTGAATACTGCTGCGGTGTAAGCGTTTTCAATGTTTGCAGCGACCGTCCCGAGCGCGAATCGCGCTCACCAATCCGCGTCGCCTGAAGGCGTCGGCCGCAACCGGTAGGTGCGATCTTCCCGCCGAGTTGCGGAACCGGTGCTCGGGTGCGTCGTCTGTGGTGGCGGTCAGGAACCGGTCGGGCAGCGCGAGCTTGCATATCGTGCGTGTGACTGCGTCGGGCTGGCGGGTACCGCGTTTCGTGATGCCGCGCGCTCAGGCGGTGACTTTGCGCTTCCGGCTCGAGCGTTGCGGGACGCCGGCCCGGGCTCCCATATGCAAGACCTCGATGAGAAACTTTCCAGTGTAGCTTTCGGGCACCGCGGCGATGTCTTCCGGAGTGCCTTCGGCCACAACGGTTCCGCCGCCGGCGCCGCCCTCCGGTCCCATGTCGACGATCCAGTCCGACGTCTTGATCACGTCCAGGTTGTGTTCGATCACGATGACCGTGTTGCCTTTGTCGACAAGGCCGTTGATGACGTTGAGCAGCTTGCGGATGTCGTCGAAATGCAGTCCGGTGGTGGGCTCATCGAGGATGTAGATGGTGCGCCCGGTCGAGCGCTTCTGCAATTCCGACGCCAGCTTGACGCGCTGCGCCTCGCCGCCGGACAGGGTGGGCGCGGGTTGACCCAGCCGGACGTAACCCAGGCCGACGTCGACCAGGGTGCGCAGGTAGCGGTGGATGCCGCTGATCGGCTCGAAGAACTCGGCGGCTTCCTCGATGGACATGTCCAACACTTCGGAGATGGTCTTGCCCTTGTAGTGCACCTCGAGGGTCTCCCGGTTGTATCGGGCGCCCTGGCACACCTCGCATGGCACGTACACGTCGGGCAGGAAGTTCATCTCGATCTTGATCGTGCCGTCACCGGTGCACGCCTCGCAGCGACCACCCTTGACGTTGAACGAGAACCGGCCCGGTTGGTAGCCACGGACTTTCGCCTCCGTGGTGGCGGCGAACAGGGTGCGGATCTTGTCGAACACCCCGGTGTAGGTGGCCGGGTTGGAGCGCGGCGTCCGCCCGATCGGCGACTGGTCGACCCGCACCAACTTGTCAAGTTGGTCCATTCCGTTGACCCGGGTGTGCCGGCCCGGCACCTGCCTGGCGCCGTTGAGCCGGTTGGCCAGCACGGCCGCCAGGATGTCGTTGACCAGCGTCGACTTCCCGGAGCCGGACACTCCGGTCACCGAGGTCAGCACGCCCAGCGGGAAGGCCACGTCGATGCCGCGCAGGTTGTGCTCGCGGGCGCCGACGACGGTGAGTTGACGTTTGCGGTCGACGGCACGGCGGCGTTTGGGCGTGGCAATGCTCTCGCGGCCCGACAGGTAGGCGCCGGTGATCGAGTCCTTATTGGCCAGCAGCTCCTGATAGGTCCCGCTGTGCACGATCTGGCCGCCGTGCTCACCGGCGCCCGGCCCGATGTCGACGATCCAGTCGGCATGCGCGATGGTGTCCTCGTCATGCTCGACGACGATCAGCGTGTTACCCAAAGCCCTTAGCCGCGTGAGGGTTTCGATGAGGCGACGGTTGTCTCGCTGATGCAGCCCGATGGACGGTTCGTCGAGCACATAGAGCACACCCACCAGGCCGGAGCCGATCTGGGTTGCCAGCCGGATGCGTTGGGCCTCACCGCCGGACAGCGTGGCGGCGGCCCGGGACAGTGAGAGGTATTCGAGGCCGACGTCGAGCAAAAAGCCCAGCCGCGACTGGATTTCCTTGAGCACCTGCCCGGCGATCGCCTGCTCGCGCGGACCGAGGGTGAGGGCGTTGAGGAAGTCGGCGCAGTCCGAGATGCACAGCTCGCTGACCTCGGCGATGGACTTCGGGCCCCGGTCCCCCGCCGACAGCGTCACCGCCAGGATCTCCGGCTTGAGCCGCGTCCCCTCGCAGACCGGGCACGGAATGTCCCGCATGAAGCCCTCGTAGCGCTCCTTCATCTGCTCGGACTCGGTCTGTTCCATCTTGCGCTGCAGAAACGCCAGCACGCCCTCGAAATCGGCGTAGTACGAACGGGTTCGGCCGTACCGGTTGCGGTAACGCACGTGCACCTGGTGGTCCGAACCCTCGAGGATGGCCTTGCGGGCTTTGGCCGGCAGCTTGCGCCAGGGCGTGTCGACGTCGAATCCCAACTCCTCGCCCAGCCCGGCCATCATCCGGGTGAAGTACTCCGCGGTGTGCCCCGCCGACCACGGCGCCACCGCGCCCTCGGCCAGGGTGCGCTCCGGGTCCGGCACCACCAGATCGGGGTCGACCTCCTTGCGGATACCCAGGCCTACGCACTCGGGGCAGGCGCCGTAGGGCGAGTTGAACGAGAACGACCGGGGTTCCAGGTCGTCGACGGCCAGCGGGTGCCCGTTTGGGCAGGCCAGCTTCTCGGAGAACCGCTGCTCGCGGGGGTGGTCATGCTCGTCGCGGTCGTCGGGGAATTCCAGCACCACGATGCCGTCGGCGAGGTTCAGGGCGGTTTCCACCGAGTCCGTGAGGCGCTGCTTGGCCGCCACTTTGACGGTGAGCCGGTCCACCACCACCTCGATGTCGTGCTTTTCCTGCTTCTTCAGCTTCGGCGGATCGGCCAGCGGATGTACCACACCGTCGACGCGAACCCGGCTGTAGCCCTGCGCGTTGAGCTTGTCGAACAGGTCGGCGAATTCGCCCTTGCGGGTGCGCACCACCGGGGCGAGCACCAGGAACCGGGTGCCCTCGGGCATCGCCAGCACCTGGTCGACGATCTGCTGCGGCGTCTGGCGGGCGATGCGCTCGCCGCAGATCGGGCAGTGCGGCGTGCCCGCCCGCGCGTACAGCAACCGCAGGTAGTCATACACCTCGGTGATGGTGCCGACGGTCGATCGCGGGTTGCGGTTGGTCGACTTCTGGTCGATGGACACCGCCGGCGACAGGCCCTCGATGAAGTCGACGTCGGGCTTGTCCATCTGGCCCAGGAATTGGCGCGCGTAGGCCGACAGCGACTCGACGTAGCGCCGCTGGCCCTCGGCGAAGATGGTGTCGAACGCCAGTGACGACTTGCCCGATCCGGACAGCCCCGTGAAGACGATCAACGAGTCGCGCGGCAGGTCGAGGTCGACCCCCCGCAGATTGTGCTCACGGGCACCTTTGACGATCAGGCGGTCAGCCACGCTGCCTCACTTACTGAAACTCTCGCTTGCCTCACGGCGGTTACTGCGCACGGCGCATTCCATGCTAGGTGCCCCCACCGACAAGACGCCCATCCCAGTCTGCGGACCGGTAGCGTGAGCGGTATGACTCGCGCCGCGACGATGATTCCGGCGCCCGCCGGGATGCAGGAGTGGCGCGCATGACCACCGTGGACGACACCTACACCGGACACGTCAACCCTGGCGATGCCGCCCGACGCACCCTGCCCGGGGCGACGATCGTCAAGGCGTCAGTGGGCCCCATGGACAACAACGCCTACCTGGTGAGTTGTTCCGCGACCGGACAAACCCTTCTCATCGACGCCGCCAACGACGCCGAAGTCCTGATCGACCTGATTCATCGGTATGCGCCCAAAGTGGCGCTGATCGTCACCAGCCACCAGCACTTCGACCACTGGCAGGCGCTTCAGGTCGTCGCCGAGGCCACCGGGGCGCCGACCGCCGCGCACGAAATCGATGCCGAGCCGCTTCCCGTCAAGCCGGATCGGCTGCTGGCCAACGGCGACACCATCCAGATCGGCGAGCTGACCTTCGACGTGATCCACCTGCGCGGGCACACACCCGGCTCGGTCGCGCTCGCCCTCGACGGTCCCGCGACCGGCGGCGTCACACAGCTGTTCACCGGTGACTGCCTGTTCCCCGGCGGTCCTGGGCGGACAACAACTCCGGAGGAGTTCGACTCATTGATGACGGGTCTTGAGAGCCGGGTCTTCGATATCTACGGCGACGACACGGTGGTGTATCCGGGCCACGGGGACGACACCACCCTCGGCGAGGAACGTCCCCGACTGGCGGAGTGGCGAGAACGCGGCTGGTGATGAGCGAGCGTGACCTGGGCCGTCTGCTCGCAGGGCTCGCACCGGTGGTACGTCCGGTGCCTTATGTCGTCGTAGAAACCGACCTGGACGTGCCCGCCGCCGCGGTCATCGTCGAGGACGAGGCGACGACGAGGATCGTCGAGCAGACAGTCGCCGACGCGAAGGGTTTGCCGTACGGCTTTGTCGCAGCATGGATCACCTGCACGATCGAATCCGATCTTGAGGCGGTCGGCATGACCGCCGCCATCAGTCGCGCTCTTGCCGACTTAGATATCTCATGCAATGTCCTGGCCGGTTCGCGGCACGATCACCTGCTCGTGCCCTGGCACCGTCGCGACGACGCCGTTGCTGCTTTGTCCGGGCTCGCCCACTGATCCCCGGACTTCCAGTCACCGGCGACTGCCGGTTCCCGGGCGGCGTTGGAAAGACCTGGCAGCCGGGCGATTTCAGGCAGCTCATCGACGATGTGAGCACCCGGGTGTTCGACGTCTATCCGGACTCGACCGTGATCTATCCCGGCCACGGCGACGACACGGTGCTCGGCGCCGAGCGGCCCCACCTCGCCGAGTGGCGCGAGCGAGGCTGGTAGCCCCGGCGCCCCGCTGCCCGGCGGTCGAGTGACCAGCTAGGTCGTCCTAGGTCGTCGTGTGCACGATCAGCACGTCGACCTTTGCCCGACGTGACACGTTGGCCGGCACCGATCCCAGCAGCCGCCCGGCGATCGTGCTCAGGCCGACGTTACCGACGACGAGCAGATCGGCCTTGACCTCCTCGGCCAGGTTGACCAGCGCGTCGACCGGCGCACCGACGATCGGACGCTCCTCGACCTTCTTCGCGCCAGCCTTGTGTGCCCGTTCCTTGGCGTCTTGCAGGATCGCGTAAATGGGGGCCGTACCTGAGACCTTGTAGCTCTCGTCCCTCAGCACGTCGGCGGCGCGACCGTCCTGATGCTGCGGGAGGTAGGCCGAGGCGATGATCAGCGTTGCGTCGTCCCCAGCGATAGCGGCTGCACGGTCCACCGCACGCAACGATGAATCCGAGCCGTCGGTTCCTACCACCACGGTCCGATAGGCACTCATACAAATACCCTCCCAGTGTCGGTTGATCCGCCAGCAGACAGTAGCGCGTTTGCCGAACGTCGTGAGGAAACATTAGCGACATAACCGGGCGCGGCGCGACCAGCAATTTCCAGCTCAGGACTGGTCTGCACACCGCATTTACCCATAAACCCGGTCGCAATTATTACGCCCCCGGTAAAAAGTCGTGCAGCACAGAGCCTTTCGCAAAATTCGGGGACGAAGACGCCGAAATGGCCGCGTCCTCGCTACCCAACTGGGCATATCCGCAGGACTGCTGGTGAGCACGCTTATCAGCCACGCCTTACAGTGACAACCATCATGTCTTTGTCGACGGTCGAGCAGCTTCCTGCTGATGCCGTTACCCAGCCCCCGCCCGCCCGCGCCCGCGGCCAGCGGATCGATCCACTGCTGGTGGCGCTGCTGGCCACCGCCCTCAGCGCCGCCTGGGCCGGCAGGCCTTCGCTGTGGTTTGACGAGGCGGCGACGATTTCGGCCGCGGCCAGCCGCACCCTGCCCGAGCTGTGGAATCTACTCAGCCACATCGACGCGGTCCATGGGCTCTACTACCTGCTGATGCACGGCTGGTTCGCGATCTTTCCGCCGACGGAATTTTGGTCTCGGCTGCCCAGCAGCCTGGCCGTCGGGATCGCTGCCGCCGGTGTCACCGTGTTTGCCAGGCAATTCACCGGGCCGTCCGCCGGTCGGGCGGTCCCGCTGTGTGCGGGTGTGATCTTCGCGATCCTGCCGCGCACCACCTGGGCTGGCATGGAAGCGCGCTCGTACGCCTTCTCGGTGGCCGCCGCGGTGTGGCTCACGGTGTTGTTCGTGGCCGCCATCCGGCGCAACCGGCCCCGACTGTGGCTGTATTACGCGCCGGGGCTGATGCTGTCGATTTTGCTGAGCCTGAACCTGGTCCTGCTGGTGCCGGTGCATGCCGCGATGCTGCCGTGGCTGGCGCCCAAGAAAGCCGGGGAATCCCGGAAATCACCGGTCATCGGGTGGGCCGTCAGCTCCACCGTCGCCGTCGGGGCCATGCTGCCGTTCATCCTGTTCACCCACGGCCAGGTGCGCCAGGTGGACTGGATCTTCCCCATCAGCTGGCATTACGCCTTCGACATCATCCTGCGGCAGTACTTCGACCACAGCCCGCCATTCGCCATTCTCACGGCCGTGCTCATCGTCGCCGCGACCGTAGCCCGGCTGGCGGGGGTGCGTGCCCCGGCGGGCGACGTCGGCCGCCTGGTGATCGTCTGTACGGCGTGGATCGTCATCCCGACGGCGGTACTGGTCATCTACTCGGCCATCGGCGAACCGATGTACTACCCCCGCTACCTGATCGGCACGACCCCCGCGATGGCCGTCGTCATGGCCGTCTGCATCGTCACGATCGCCCGCAAACCGTGGCTCGTCGCCGGTGTGGTGCTGTCGTTGGCGGCGGCCGGGCTGCCGGATTACCTCTTCGTGCAACGCTGGCCGTACGCCAAGGAGGGCTGGGACTACAGCCAGGTCGCCGACGTCATCAGCGCCCATGCCGCACCCGGGGACTGCTTGGTGGTGGACAACACCGTGCCGTGGCGCCCGGGCCCCATCCGCGCGGTGATCGCCGCCCGGCCGGCGGCCTACCGGTCCCTGATCGACGTCGGACGCGGCGGCTACGGACCGAAGGTGGGCTCGCTGTGGGACGGCCACGTCGCGGTGTGGTTCACGACTGCCAAGATCAACAAGTGCGCCACGGTGTGGACCATCACCGACCACGACAAGTCGCTGCCCGACCATAAGACCGGAGAAGCGTTGCCGCCGGGCGTATTCGGGCGATCCCCGGCCTACCGGTTCTGCAACTACCTGGGGTTCCGCATCGTCGAGCGCTGGCAGTTCCACTACTCGCAGGTGCTCAAATCGACCCGCTGACCAGTAGTGAAAACGCCGGCATGGGCTAGTTGACGGGGTCATCGCCTTGCTGTGCGCCGACGAGGAGGTGGACTAGTAGGGGCATGTCGCCGGGCCGCGCGGCAGGAAGCGACGACGCCGCTGCCCGCCAGGGCCGCGAAGATGGCGTACAGCCACCGCGCCGCGCCCAGGTCGCCGCCCTGAGCGGTGTTGACGACCACCCCCGCCAACCCGGCGCCGAAGGCCGCGGAGATCAGCTGGACGGTGTTGATCGCCGCGGCCGCCGCCCCGCTCTCGGCGGGGTCGTCGACCGAGTCCATGGCTCGCATCGACAGGTGGGGCCAGGTCAGTCCGATACCGATTCCACCGACGAGCAGACCGGCCGCCCAGACGGCAACGATGCCGGCGTCGGCGTCGATGCGCTGAGTGACCGCGACTAGGGCCAGACCCGCCGCCATCAACAACGGGGCGACCGCGATCACCCGGCCGACGACGCGGACGTCGCTGAGCGAGGCGCTGAGGAGTTCGGCCAGCGTCCACCCGAGCGCCAGCGTCGCCCCCAGGAATCCCGCGACGACCGGCGTCAGGTGCGCCAACCGCTGGCCGAACAACGGCACGTAGATGTCGACCATCACCGCGGCCATCTGGACCCCCATGGTGAGGTAGATCCATTTCAGCGGCCCGCGGCCAAACACGCTGGGCGGCAACACCGCCGCGTTCATCCGCCAGTCGACGACGACGAACGCTCCGATCAAGCCGGCCCCCGCGACGAGCAACCCGCCGGTCGCCACCGGGTTGTGCGGGAGCTGCGCGACGCTGACGGCCAGGGCCGCCGCGCCCAGCAGCAGCAACGACCAGATCGGCACCTGGTGTAGGGGCGCGCCCGCCGCGTCGGCGTCCGGGTGGACGCGGCGGGCGCTCAGCACCGCCGGCACCGGGACGGCGATCAGGGCGGTGAGGATCGCCAGCGCTCCGAACGCCCAGCGCCACAGGCCGAATTGCGCGAAGAGGCCGCCCAGCGCGGGCCCGGCCAGGGTGGCGACGCCCCACATCGCCGAGATCACCGCGGAGCCGCGGGTCCACAGCGACCGGGGCAGCACCGCGTTGATGAGCGCGTAGCCCAACCCGGCCAGCAGGCCGCCCGCCACTCCTTGCAGGGTGCGGCCGGCGATCAGCACCTCCATGGTCGGCGCCGCGGCGCAGACCACGCTCGCGACGCCGAAGACCGCCAGCCCCGACAGAAACGAAGCGCGCGCGCCCACGCGCAGCAGGATGGTGTTCACGCCGGCGGCCGCGACCACGGCGCCGACCAGGTACAAGGTGGTCACCCACGCGTACAGCCGGGCACCGCCGATTTCGGCGACGGTGCTGGGCAGCAGGCTGGTGGTCAGAAACTCGTTGGTGGCGTACAGCCCGACGCCGCCGGCCAAGACGATCGACGTGCCGAGATACTCAGCGAGCAGTTCGCGCCAGCTGCCGGTGTCGCTCGTGATGCGGGTCATTTCAGCCCCGCAGCGTCCATACCACGCAATTCCTTTTTGAGGTCGGCGATTTCGTCGCGGAACCGCGCGGCCAGCTCGAACTGCAGGTCTCGCGCGGCGGCCATCATCTGGGCCGTCAGGTCCTTGATGAGGTCGGCCAGCTCGGCGCGCGGCATGCCGGCGGTGTCGCGGCCCTCGTAGACGCCGGCGCTCACCGCGCGGCCCGGCTCCCCTTGCGCCCGCCGGCCCCGGGACGCATTGCGGCCCGATCCGCCGATCTCGACGGATTCGGTGTCGTCGGCTTCGCGGTAGACCTGGTCGAGGATGTCGGCGATCTTCTTGCGCAGCGGCTGCGGGTCGATGCCGTGGGCCTCGTTGTAGGCGACCTGCTTTGCGCGGCGCCGTTCCGTCTCGTCAATGGCCTCTTTCATGGAGTCGGTCATCGAGTCGGCATACATGTGCACTTCGCCGGACACGTTGCGCGCCGCGCGGCCGATGGTCTGGATGAGGCTGCGCGACGAGCGCAGGAAGCCCTCCTTGTCGGCGTCGAGGATGGATACCAGCGACACCTCGGGCAGGTCCAGACCCTCGCGCAGCAGGTTGATGCCGACCAGCACGTCGTAGTCGCCGAGCCGCAGCTGGCGCAGCAGCTCCACCCGGCGCAACGTGTCGACCTCGGAGTGCAGGTAGCGCACCCGGATGCCCATCTCCAGCAGGTAATCGGTGAGGTCTTCGGCCATCTTCTTGGTCAGCGTCGTCACCAGCACCCGCTCGTCGGCGTCGGCCCGCTTGCGGATCTCGCCGATCAGGTCGTCGATCTGCCCCTTGGTCGGCTTCACCACGACCTTCGGGTCCACCAGGCCGGTGGGCCGGATCACCTGCTCGACGAACTCACCGGCGGCCTGGCTCAGCTCGTAGGGGCCCGGGGTCGCCGACAGGTACACCGTCTGCCCGATCCGGTCGGCGAACTCCTCCCAGGTCAGCGGGCGGTTGTCGACCGCGGACGGCAGCCGGAAGCCGTAGTCGACGAGGTTGCGCTTGCGGGACATGTCGCCCTCGTACATGCCGCCGATCTGCGGCACGGTGACGTGTGACTCATCGATGACCAGCAGGAAGTCTTCCGGAAAGTAGTCCAGCAGCGTCGCCGGCGGCGTGCCGGCCCCCCGGCCGTCGATATGCCGCGAGTAGTTCTCGATGCCCGAGCAGAACCCGACCTGCCGCATCATCTCGATGTCGTAGTTGGTGCGCATCCGCAGCCGCTGGGCCTCGAGCAACTTGCCCTGGCCCTCAAATTCGGCGAGCCGCTCGGCCAGCTCCTGCTCAATCGTGGAGATGGCCTGGGCCATCCGCTCGGGCCCCGCCACGTAGTGGGTGGCCGGGAAGATCCGCAGCGAATCGACCTGGCGCACCACGTCGCCGGTCAGCGGGTGCAGGTAGTACAGCGCCTCGATCTCGTCGCCGAAGAACTCGATGCGCACCGCCAGCTCTTCGTAGGACGGAATGATCTCCACGGTGTCGCCGCGCACCCGGAACGAGCCGCGGGTAAAGGCCATGTCGTTGCGCGTGTACTGGACGTCGACCAGCAGCCGCAGCAGGCCGTCACGGGGCACCTCGGTGCCGACCTGCAACTCGACCGACCGGTCCAGGTAGGACTGCGGCGTGCCCAGGCCGTAGATGCACGACACCGACGCGACCACCACCACATCGCGCCGCGACAGCAGCGACGACGTCGCAGAGTGCCGCAACCGCTCGACGTCGTCGTTGATGGAGCTGTCCTTCTCTATGTATGTATCGGTCTGCGCGATGTACGCCTCGGGCTGGTAGTAGTCGTAATAGGATACGAAGTACTCGACCGCGTTGTGCGGCAACATCTCTCGCAGCTCATTGGCCAGCTGAGCGGCCAGCGTCTTGTTCGGCGCCATCACCAGGGTGGGCCGCTGCACGCGCTCGATCAGCCACGCGGTCGTTGCCGACTTACCGGTACCGGTGGCGCCGAGCAGCACGACGTCACGCTCCCCCGCCCGGATCCGGCGCTCCAGCTCGTCGATCGCGGCCGGCTGGTCACCGGCCGGTGCGTACTGACTGACCACCTCGAAGCGGCCGCCGGCGCGCACGACCTCGTCCACAGCGCGGTACTCCGAGTGCGCGACGATCGGATGTTCAGTCGCGAAAGCCATGCCACCAGGGTAGAGCCGTTCACCGACAAGTGGCTCGGCGCCGGCCGTTGCATATCCGGTCGGGCCTGGTCCACAACCGGCTGACCGGATCGCATTGCAGCAGGTAGCCGTCGTTCGAGGTGGACATCGCGAACACCGAGGTGCCAGGCCGGTCGCACGAGCTTCCGACCGCGTGCACCCCGCCCGTGATGGGCGCCTTGGCCCAGGCCTTGCCCTCGCAGACGACCTGCTCGTTGTTGGTCGGGTCGTAGGCGAGCTTGTTGGCGTCGCTGCAGACCCCGCCGAGTACCGGCGACGCCGGGTGGGCCGGCGTCGTCGAGGTATTGAGGGCCTGCGTGGGGTCGGGCAGCGTCACGCCGGGCGGCACGTCACCGACGCGGGTCGCGAACACGGGGGTGCGCACCACGGCACCTTGGGCGCCGCACTCGTTGGTCGTCACGGTCTGGGTCTCGGTGCCGCGCAGCGTGCCGTCGGCCTGCGGAGCCAGCGACCACGCGACGGTCTCCTGCTGGGTGGCCCGGACCTGCCCGCTCGGCTGGACACAGCCGAGGCGCTCCTGTTGCGGCGCGCCCTGCCAATACCCGGCGATGAAACGCAGCGTGTCGGACTGGCCACCATCGGTGGTGCTCGCCGTCTGGTGCGTGGCGTCGTCCAGCTGGGTGCCGCTGGCCGCGCACCCGTTGGTCGTGCAGGCAGAGCGGAACGCCCACCAGTTGGTGTCGACCCCGTCCTGCCGGAGCGCCACGCCGTTGGTGGTCCGTTTGCTCTGGTCGTAGGTCAGCTGGTAGGTGCCGTTGAGCACCGGACCGCCCGGCCGGGCCGGCGCGGCGCTCGGACTGGGCGCGGACGGTTCGGAGGCGAGCGCGGGGTTGGGCTGCGAAGCGTCGGGCTGGAACGAGTACAGCACCGACCAGGTCGCGGCCACGGCGATCAGCACCGCGCACACCAGCGCGGTCGCCCACCGGGTTCGTGACGAATACCGGTGGTACATCGCAGCGGCAAGGCCGCGGACCCCGCGCCGGCGATGTGACGGGACCGCAGCCGGCGTCTGCCGGGCACCGGACTCGGCAACCCCGTCGCCCGCGTCGCTGACGGCGGCCGCGAACGCGCGGCACCGCTCAAAGCGGTCCTCGGGCCGTTTGGCGAGGGCCCTGCGGAACACGTCGTCGAGGTGCGCCAGCTCCGGACGGAAATCGCTGAGCCGGGGCGGATCCTGATGCAGATGCTGGCTGATCACGGCGATCGGGTTGGAATGCTGGAAGGGGGGCGCACCGGTCAGCAGGTGGAAAGCCGTTGCCGCCAAAGCGTATTGGTCGGCCCGGCCGTCGATGTTGGCACCCGCCAGCTGCTCGGGAGCCGCGTAGGCGACCGTTCCCACCGCGACATTGGTCTCGGTGATACCGCTGATGTCACCGAGGTGGCGCGCAACGCCGAAGTCCGCCAACACGATTCGGCGTTCCCCGTCCTCGGGATGGGTGAGCAGGATGTTGGCGGGCTTGACGTCGCGGTGCAGCAGGCCACGATCGTGGGCGTAATCGAGCGCGCCCCGACAGCCTGCAGGATGCCGCGTACCTCGTGGATCGGCATGCCGTCGGAGTGGCGCTCCTTGACAAGTCGCGAGGCGTCGGTGCCCTCGACGTAGTCCATGGAGATCCACAGGTGACCGCTGAACTCGCCGCGGTCGTGGACGCCGACGATATGCGGATGCCACAGCGTCGCGGCCAGATCGGCCTCCCGGTTGAACCTTTCGCGGAATTCCGGGTCGGCGGTGACGGCCTCGGCGAGCACCTTGATCACGTCGCGGCGCGGCAGGCGGGGATGCAAGGCCAGATAGACCTTGGCCATCCCGCCCGCGCCCAGGGGGCGCAAGATCGTGTAGCCGGCGAAGGAGGCGCCGTTGGCCATCGCGCTCGGTGCGGTGCCCCGGTTTCGGTCAGCAGCCGAATTCGGCTGCTGCGGGCCAGGATTCGAGGCGACCGGCGGCACCCGGTGAAGCAGGTGGTTGACCGTCGCGGACGGAAGTGATTGAAAGCCGGCGCGCAACGCCTGACGGGCCAGCCGTGGGTTGCTCAGCAGCCGCCGCCCCGCGCTGAGGCGCCGGGGTTGGGCCCTTCGCTCATCCATGTGTGGCTCCCCCTCGTGTCTCGGCTGTGCCATGCGGGCGTCGCGCCGGCTTGATCCGATGCGCGATCCCCGGGGCACGCGCATCGGGACGCGGCTTCGTTGCCGTCGTCTGGGCACGCCGAAAATTCCGCGACGGGCGTCCCGGACTGATCCCCTCCCACACCCCTACGTTCGAATCATGCCCGATGCGCGTAGGCGGGAAACCGCCCCACACTATGAAGGGGCTTTGAATGCCCGGACCGACGCAAAGCCAAGTCACAGGCGAGTCCGATGGGGAGCACTGTCGAAACGGCCGATACTTGAGTAGTGAGTCGACCCGCTCCTCCTGTCCTGACAATCCGGCACGACGGGTCCCAACGTTCTTTCGCCGCAGGCCACGAGGTGGTCGTGGGGCGGGATGCGCATGCCGATCTGCGGATCCCCGACCCGCGGATATCCCGCGCCCACCTGATCCTGCGCTTTGATCAGGGCCGGTGGCTGGCGATCGACAACGGTTCGCTGAACGGGACCTACCTGAACGGGTACCGAATGCCGGTCATCGACATCCACGACGGGCAGAGCATCCACGTCGGCAACCCCCAGGGACCTCGGTTGACCTTCGCGATCGGCCCGGAGCAGGGCCGCACCGACCGCCCGCTGCGGAGCAGGTCGACGGCCGACGCCGGTCCGCCCACGGTCGCCTGGTCCGCGCTGCCCGAGCAGCCCTACGCGCGCAATACCGTGAGCCAGCCCACGATTCACACCAGGAGTGGGCCGAATCCCGCCCCGCCGCGGGCCGCGCCGCCGCGGCAGCCACCCCGCGGCCCGCAACTGCCGGGCCCACCCAGGCCTTCCGGTCCGCCGCCGCCACGAAACGCGCCGCCGCCACCGCGGATACCGCCCGTACGGACACCGCCGCACCCTCCGGGCGTTCCGCCCGACGAGCTCACCGTGGTCAACGCCGGGTCGCCGGCCAGGTCGCAGCCCGCGCCGCCCGCCGATGGACCGGCCGTGGCTCCACGGGAGGCGACACCGCCGACCGAGATCACCATGATCGACGCCAAAACGGCCGATGTGTCCAACCTCGGAACGAGATTCGTCAAGTTGCTCTCGCCGCGCTCGTCGTCGGCGGCCGGCACCGCCGGCGCGCTCACGATCGGCCGCGCCGCCGAAAGCGACATCGTCGTCTCCGACGTCCTGGCCTCACGCCAGCACGCGACGCTGATCCCGACGCCGCTAGGCACCGAGATCCGCGACACGAGCATCAACGGGACGTTCGTCAACGGCACTCGGGTCGGCTCGGCGATCCTGACCGAGGACGACGTCGTCACCATCGGCAACGTCGATCTGCTGTTCCGGGGCGGCACGCTGGTGCAGGGCGCCGACGCCGCCACCCGCACCGGCGGCCTCGAGGTACGCGACGTCAAGTACGTCGTCGACAACGGAAGACAACTGCTGGACAACATCTCGCTGACCGCGCGGCCCGGGACGCTGACCGCCGTCATCGGCGGATCGGGGGCCGGGAAGAGCACCCTCGCCCGCCTGATCGCCGGATACACGACGCCCACCTCGGGCTCAGTCACCTTCGCGGGCCACAACATTCACTCCGAATACGCGTCGCTGCGCAGCCGGATCGGAATGGTCCCCCAGGACGACGTCGTGCACCGGCAGCTGACCGTCAACCAGGCGCTGGGCTATGCCGCCGAGCTGCGGCTGCCCCCCGACACCAGCAAGGCCGACCGCGCCAGGGTGGTCGCGCAGGTGCTCGAGGAACTCGAGCTGACCAAGCACGCCGACACCCGCGTCGACAAGCTCTCCGGCGGTCAGCGCAAACGCGCCTCGGTGGCCCTCGAGTTGCTCACCGGTCCGTCGCTGCTGATCCTCGACGAGCCCACCTCGGGGCTGGATCCCGCCCTGGACCACCAGGTGATGATGATGCTGCGCCAGCTCGCCGACGCTGGCCGCGTGGTGATCGTGGTGACGCACATGCTGTCCTACCTGGACATCTGCGACCAGCTGCTGCTGGTCGCGCCGGGCGGCAAGACCGCCTACAGCGGGCCGCCGGACCAGATCGGTGAAGCGATGGGCACCACCAACTGGGCCAAGATCTTCACCCAGGTGGGCGCCGACCCCGAGGAAGCCAATCGGCGCTTCCTGGAGCAGAGCGAGGCGCAGAAGCGCCCGAAGCCCGCACCGCCGAGCGAGCCGAGCGACCTCGGCGAACCCGTGCACACCAGCCTGCGGCGCCAGATCTCGACGATCGCCCGCAGACAGGTCCGGCTGGTGGTGTCCGATCGTGCCTATTTCGTCTTCCTGGCGTTGTTGCCGTTCATCCTGGGGTCGCTGTCGCTGACGGTGCCGGGCTCGAACGGATTCCATCTCCCCGGCCCCCGTGCCGGCACGCCCGATGAATCCGCCCAGATACTGGCCCTGCTCATGCCCGCCGCGGCATTCATGGGCACCGCGCTGACGATCCGCGACCTGGTGGGTGAGCGCGCGATCTTCCAGCGCGAACAGGCGGTCGGCCTGTCCACCACGGCGTACCTGCTGGCCAAGACGGCGGTGTTCTGCGGCTTCGCGGTCGTGCAGTCGGCCATCATCACCGCGATCGTGGTGATCGGCAAGAGCACGCCGACCCGGGGCGGCCTGCTGCTGGGCCACGGGACCGTCGCGGCCACCGTCGAGCTGTTCGCGACCGTCGCGGCGACCTGCGTGGCGTCCGCGATTCTCGGCTTGGCGATTTCGTCGCTGGTCCGCTCCAGCGAGCAGATCATGCCGCTGTTCGTGGTGGCGGTGATGGCGCAGCTGGTGCTGTGCGGCGGGATGGTCCCCGTGACCGGCCGCCTCGGGCTCGACCAACTCTCGTTCGCCATGCCCGCGCGGTGGGGCTACGCCGCGGCGACGTCGACGGTCGACGTCCGGCACCTGGTCCCCGACACGGTGGTCGCCCAGGACCGATTCTGGGAGCACACCACGAAGGTGTGGCTGCTCGACATGGGCATGCTGGCCGCGCTGTCGCTGCTCTATTTCGGCTTTGTCCGATGGAAAGTCCGGCTGCGTCGTTGAACCGAGGTGAGATGATCCATCCGCCCAAGCACGAAACCTTTGATGTGGTGGCCCGCACCAACACCGACCCGAAGGGCATCGTGCGCGCCGTCGACGAGTACGTGGTGCGGCCGTGGGGGCTCTATCTGGCCCGGCCCACGCCGGGCCGCGTCCAGTTCCACTACCTCGAATCCTGGCTGCTGCCGCCACTGGGGTTGCGCGCCACGGTGTTTCACTACAACCCGGGCCACGAGCGGGATCACGATTACTACCTCGATGTCGGCGAATACACGCCGGGCCAGGACATCTGGCGCTCCGAGGATCATTACCTCGACATCGAGGTCCGTACCGGCTCGGGGGCGGTGCTGGCCGACGTCGACGAGTTGCTCGAGGCGGTCCGGCACGGCCTGCTGACGCCGAAGGCCGCCGAGCAGGCGGTGACGCGCGCGGTGGACGCCGTCGACGGCCTGGCTCGCAACGGCTATGACCTGCAACGCTGGCTGCAGACCAAGGGCATCGAACTTCACTGGCGCGGGGCCTAGCCGCAGTGCGGCTCAGTTTCTCGCCCCGGCGCTGGGGTAACTCTCCCGTATGCCTTTGAGCGAGTACCGGCGGGAACGGCGATCCGGGCCGCACCTCGGACCGCGCGGGCGGCTGGGCCGCAAACGCCGCGGCAGTGACAGCGGGGCGCTCTTCGTCATCCATCACCACACGGCCGGCGGTGACCACTATGACCTTCGACTCGAGATCGACGGCGTGCTGGCGTCCTGGGCGATATCCAGCGACCCGTCGACGAACCCCCGGGACCGGCGAATGGCGCACCGCGCCGAGGATCACCCGCTGGAATTTGCGACGTTCGAAGGGGAGATCCCCGATGGCGAGCTCGACGCCGGCGGCGTCATCGTCTGGGACCGCGGCACCTACGCCAACGGGACCCAGCGGGCGATGGGCGAAGGCCTTGCCCGCGGCCACCTGTCTTTCCGGCTGCACGGCGAGAAACTCGGCGGCGGCTTCACCCGCATCCGGGAGGGCCGGGACGAAACCTGGCTGCTGATCAAACGCAACGACGAGGCGGCCGACCCCCGGCGCAAAGTCGTGCAGACCCGGCCCGAATCGGTGCGATCCGGGCCCACTTCGGATGACCTGGACGAGGCATGACCGGCCTCGCCGACCTGCCCGGCCCGGTGCGCGCCGCCCTGCGCGACGAGCCGGTGCCCGAGTGGCTGGCCCCCACCCTGGCCACCCTGACCGACAAACGATTCCGCGACCCACAGTGGATCTTCGAGCGTAAATTCGACGGGATGCGTTGCCTGGCATTCCGAGACGGCGACCGCGTGCGACTGCTATCGCGAAACCGGAAGCCGCTCAACGGAACCTACCCGGAATTGGTCGACGCCCTTACCGCCCAGCACACGTCCCGGTTCGTCGTCGACGGCGAAGTCGTCGCTTTCCAGGGACGCCGCACCAGCTTCGCGCGGCTGCAGGGCCGGCTGGGCATCATCGACCCCGACGAGGCGCGGGCGTCGCACATCCGGGTGTACTACTACCTGTTCGACGTGCTGCACCTGGACGGCAGCTCGACGATGGACATTCCGCTGCAATGGCGTAAACGCTTGCTGCGCAGTGCAATCAGATTCGAAGACCCGCTGCGCTACACGGCGCATCGCGTCGAGGACGGCATCGGAGCCTATGCGGCGGCATGCGGGCGCGGCGACGAAGGCGTCATCGCCAAGCGGGCCGACTCGACGTATGCGGCCGGTCGCTCGAAAGACTGGTTGAAGTTCAAACGCGTTCGCGACCAAGAATTCGTCGTCGGCGGCTACACCAGCCCGAGAGGCAGCCGAATAGAGTTGGGCGCGTTGCTGCTCGGCTATTACGACGGCCGCGACTTCGTGTACGCCGGTAAGGTCGGTACCGGTTTCGACGAGGCCACGCTGCGTAACCTGCACGAGCGCCTGACTCCCATCGAGCAGGATGCACCGCCGTTCACCCGAGGTTTGTTGCGCGAGAACGGCGCTCGCTGGGTGCGCCCGCAGCTGGTGGCCCAAATCGGATTCACCGAATGGACCCGCGACGGCAAGCTGCGTCACCCGCGCTACCAGGGTCTGCGGACCGACAAGGACGCCGCGGACGTGGTACGGGAGACGTACTGATGCGCGGCATCGACGTCGAGATCACGCATCCGGATCGGGTGCTGTTTCCGAAGGATGGAATCACCAAGCAGGACCTCGTCGACTACTACGCCGCCGCGGCCGACGCGATGCTTCCCCAGCTGCGGGACCGCCCGATCAGCGTACAGCGGTTTCCGCGTGGCATCGGCGAAAAGGGCTTCGTGCAACAGGATTTCGCGGAGGTACTGCCGGACTGGATGGCGGGCGTGGAGGTCACCAAGGAAGGCGGCACCCTGGTGCATCCGCTGGTCGAATGCCCGGAGGCGCTGCGCTGGCTGACCAACCAGGGCTGCATAACCCTGCACGTGTGGCAGTCGCGGCGCGACCGGCTGCACCACCCGGACCGGCTCGTTTTCGACTTCGACCCGCCCGACCGCGATTTCGCGGTGGTGCGTGCGACCGCCCGCGCGACGGCGGCGGTGCTGGACGATCTGGGACTGGCCTGCTATGTGCAGACGACCGGCTCGCGGGGACTGCACGTCGTGACGCCGCTGCGCGCCGACACCGATTTCGACACCATCCGCCAATTCGCTCGCGACATCGCCGAAGTCGTCGTGGCAGACGACCCCGGCCACCGCACCCTCGAAGCCCGCAAGGGCAACCGCGGCGGGCGGGTGTACCTCGACATCATGCGAAACGCCTACGCCCAGACGGCGGTCGCGCCGTATTCGGTGCGGGCCCGGGCCCGGGCGCCGGTGGCCACCCCGCTGGAATGGGATGAATTGGACACGCGCGGTCTGCGGCCAGACCGCTTCACGATCCGCGACATTCCCAAACGCCTGGCCGAGCAACGCGATCCGTGGAGGGAGATGTACCGGCACGCCCGGTCACTGAACGAGCCGATCAAGCGGATCGCGAAGCTGCGTGCCTGAACTGCCCGACCTGGAAGTCGGCCGGCGCGTCACCGGGCGCTGCTTTCGCGGCCCCGCGCTGCGGCACCCGGCTGGCACGCGGCCGGGCGGGTGCCGCACGGCGTTCCGGTGCCCCCTCTGCCGGCCGTAGTCGCTGGTGAGACCCGCGGTACGGGGCGTAATCTCACCAGTCATGAGCTTCGACGTCCGCAGGTGGCTGCCGGTTGTTGCCGTGACGGTGATCGCGGCCGTTTCGCAGTTGATCCCGGCGACCGCGCACGCCGACCTGCACAACATCACCTACCGCGCCCGTATCGATGCGCTGACGACAGGCAGTCAGGCCACCTTCGTGATTAACGGCGGCCAGACGAACACCACGAACCTTCCGTCGATGCCCGGCAACGTGTTCGAGGCCAACACCGTGTTACCGGATCCCGGGCAGGCGGGGCTGCGGATCGTGCTTCATTTCCCCTACGCCGCGAACGTTCACTGTGAGATCGACGTGGACGACAACGTTTTCGCCCAGGTCGACCAGATGGTCAGGCCGGTCGCGGGCAACACCGATCCCAACAACGGTGCGCTGCAGTGCGGCGTTCCATTGCCCGGTCCGAGCTAGGGCCGCCAGCCGGTGAAATCGGCCCAATCCCAGGCCCTTCGGTAGGCGTCGGCAAGCCACGGCTCCTTGGCTCCGGCGTAGGAGGCGATGTCACCGCCGGCGTCGCCTTCCGCGGCGCGCTTGACGTCCAGATAGCCCGCACGCTCCTGCGGGTTCGCGGCCAGCCAGTCGACGAACAACAGGCCGAACTGCTGGTTGGGCCAGCCGTTCACCCGGAGGTGCACGTTGGTGGGCCGGCCGGGATCCGCCGAGGCGTGAATCCTCTTGCGCCATAGGGCTGCATCGTCGCGGTGATCATAGTCGGCGACCGTGCTGCGCGCGTCGGAGCGGGCGGTGTCCTCGGTGATGTGGTCCCAGCGCGGGTATCCGGCGCCGAGCAGCGCCTCGGCGAGCTCGTCCGCCACGGCCAGCGACTCGACCGTGACCTGGACGTCGATGACGTCCTTGGCGTCGAATTCGGGCACCGCGGTCGAGCCGATGTGGTCGACACGCAACGCCAGGTGACCGCAGGCCGTCGCGAGCCGGGCAACAATCCGCCGCGCCTGGTCCGGCCAGGTCGGGTCGGCCGGCACCACCCGGGCCGGCGCCCGGACGATCCTGCGCTCGGCCACGTTGTGCGCGAACGGCACGATGCGGTGCTCCCACACGTCGCGGGCCCGCTTGACCAAATCCTCTTGGCTGCCGGAGTTGTCGATCCAGATGTCGGCGACCGCGCGACGCTGGTCGTCGTCGGCCTGCGCCGCGATCCGGGCGCGGGCGTCGTCTTCGGACATGCCGCGTTGCTCGACCAGCCGGCGCACCCGCAGCTCGACGTCGGCGTGCACCACCACGACCAACGGGAACATCGGCGCCATGCCGGATTCCACCAACAGCGGAATGTCCTCGACGACGACCGAATCCTCAGGCACCGAGGCGATGATCTCCGCGCGCCGCTTGCCCACCAGCGGGTGCACGATCGCGTTCAGCTGCTTGCGCGCTTCCTCGCTGGCGAAAGCCTTGGCCGCCAGGGCCGGACGATCCAGCGAACCGTCCGGCTGCAGGATGTCCTCGCCGAACGCCTCGACCAGCGAGGCCAGGCCTTCGGTGCCCGGCTGCACGACCTCACGGGAAATGACATCGCCGTCGACGATGACCCCTCCGCATTCCGCGAAGGTGGCGGACAGCGCCGATTTTCCGGCGCCGATGCCACCGGTCAACCCGATGCGCAGCATCCGGAGTTAGGCGTTGCCGGCGAGCTTTTCCCGCAGTGCGGCCAGCTGGGCGTCGCTGGCCAGCGACCCGCCCGCAGCCTTTTCCGCGGACGCACCGTTGCCCGGCGCGCGATCGTCGGCGTGCCCGGCAGCTTCGGCAGCGGCGAACTTCTCCATCTGCGCGGTGTGCATCTTGTGCCGGCGCTCGGCCTCGGCGTAGCGGGCTTCCCACTCGTTGCGCTGGGCGTCGAAACCTTCCAGCCATTCGTTGGTTTCGGGGTCGAAGCCCTCGGGGAAGATGTAGTTGCCCTGCTCGTCGTAGCTGTCGGCCATGCCGTACTTCGCCGGGTCGAATTCCTCGGTGTAGTCCTCGTTGGCCTGCTTGAGCGACAACGAGATTCGTCGGCGCTCCAGGTCGATGTCGATGACCTTGACCATCGCGTCGTCGCCGACGGCGACGACCTGGTCAGGCACCTCGACGTGACGCTCGGCCAGCTCGGAGATGTGCACCAGACCCTCGATGCCCTCCTCGACGCGGACGAACGCGCCGAACGGCACCAGCTTGGTGACCTTGCCGGGCACGATCTGGCCGATGGCGTGGGTGCGAGCGAAGTGGCGCCACGGGTCTTCCTGAGTCGCCTTGAGCGACAACGAAACCCGTTCGCGGTCCATGTCGACGTCGAGCACTTCGACGGTGACCTCGTCGCCCACCTGAACGACCTCGGACGGGTGATCGATGTGCTTCCAGGACAGCTCGGAGACGTGCACCAGGCCGTCCACCCCGCCGAGATCGACGAACGCGCCGAAGTTGACGATGGACGAGACGACACCCTTGCGGATGGTGCCCTTCTGCAGCTGGTTGAGGAACTCGCTGCGCACCTCGGACTGGGTCTGCTCTAGCCACGCGCGCCGCGACAGCACCACGTTATTGCGGTTCTTGTCCAGCTCGATGATCTTGGCCTCGATCTCCTTGCCGATGTACGGCTGCAGATCGCGGACGCGACGCATCTCGACCAGCGAAGCGGGCAGGAAGCCCCGCAACCCGATGTCGAGGATCAGGCCGCCCTTGACGACCTCGATGACGGTGCCCTTGACGGCCTCGTCCTTCTCCTTGAGCGCCTCGATGGTGCCCCAGGCGCGCTCGTACTGCGCGCGCTTCTTGGACAGGATCAGACGGCCTTCTTTGTCCTCCTTGGTGAGAACAAGGGCCTCGACCTCGTCACCGACGGAAACGACCTCATTGGGGTCGACATCGTGCTTGATGGAGAGCTCGCGGGCGGGGATGACCCCTTCGGTCTTGTAGCCGATATCGAGGAGCACCTCGTCCCGGTCCACTTTGACAATCGTGCCTTCGACGATGTCGCCATCGTTGAAGTACTTGATCGTTTTGTCTATTGCGGCGAGAAAGTCCTCGCTCGAGCCAATGTCGTTGACGGCTACTTGCGGCGAGGTGACGGTGGGACTCGGCATGTTGTTGGGTTGCTCCGGACAGGTTTGGTCGTAGGGAAAAAACGGGATTTACCTGTTGAGGCTACTCGACGGGGCGCACGCTGGACAAACTCGGCCTGCGTGCCGCGGCGAGCAGCCTGGTCAGATGGACGTCACCGGTAACGCCAGGGCGACTTCTCTTGCGATTTCTCGCCACGGCGTGGGGTTCGCCGACCAGCGGCGGGGTAAAAATTCATCAAAACTTGGCAATCAGTACGACTCCGCAGACCATGAGCGCGCCACCCAGGCCCCGCCACACGGTGATCGGGTGCGGATCCACCCGCAACCAGCCGAAATGATCGACCACCAAAGACATGATGAGGGCGGACGTGACGGTGAAACCCATGAAGGTCCCGGCGCCGACCCGATTGACCAGGGTGAGGCCGGCGTAGACCTGGACGGCCCCGACCAACCCGCCGATCACCGCCCACCACGGCATCGATGCGATGTCCTTCGCGGTGGGCAGCGGCTTCGGCAGGATGAGAAATGCCGCGACGAAGAAAATGGTGATCAGCGCGAAAGAGATCGCCGATGCCAGCCATGGATTGATCATGTGCCGGTAGAGCTGTCCGTTCATGGCGGCTCCGCATGTCTGCAGCGCCCCGCCGAGGACGATGAACGGGATCATCCAGCCTACGTTCATGAGGCTCCTGGGTTCCGGCCGCTAGTCGTCGTTTGCGGAGTGACCCAGACGAACCCGCCGCAAACCCCGGGCGCGTACCACCCGATCGATTAGTGCGCCGCGTCGTCCCAGCTGTGGCCATAGCCCACCGAGACTTCGAGCGGGACGTCGAGGGGGTAGGCGCCGCCCATCTTCTCGCGCACCAGCGCTTCGAGCTTTTCGCGTTCGCCGGGGGCGACTTCGAACAGCAATTCATCGTGCACCTGCAGCAGCATGCGCGAGGTGAGCCCGGCCTCGGTAATCGCCTTGTCGACCTCGATCATCGCCACCTTGATGATGTCGGCCGCACTGCCCTGGATGGGCGCATTGAGCGCGGCTCGCTCCGCGGCCTCGCGGACGTTGCGGTTGCTGCTGTCCAACTCGGGCAGGTAACGCCGGCGGCCGAAAACCGTGGAGGTATACCCGTCCTTGCGGGCCTGCTCGACGACGTGGTGCAGGTAGTCGCGGATACCGCCGAACCGGGCGAAGTACTGGTCCATCTGCTCTTTGGCTTCTTCGGTGGAGATTTTCAGCTGGGCGGACAACCCGTAGGCGCTCAGACCATAGGCCAGGCCGTAGGACATCGCCTTGACCCGGCGGCGCAGCTCGGCAGTGACCTCCTCGATCGGCACGCCGAACGCCCGCGACGCGACGAACGAGTGCAGATCCTCGCCGGTGTTGAACGCCTCGATCAGACCTTCGTCTTTGGACAGATGCGCCATGATCCGCATCTCGATCTGGCTGTAGTCGGCGGTCATCAACTCGCCGTAGGCCCCCGACTCACCGGAGCCGACCACGAACGCGTCGCGGATCCGCCGGCCGGCCTCGGTGCGGATCGGGATGTTCTGCAGATTCGGCTCCGTGGACGACAACCGGCCGGTGGCCGCGATGGTCTGGTTGAACGTGGTGTGGATCCGTCCGTCGGAGGCCACGGAATTCAGCAGCCCGTCGACCGTCACCTTCAGCCGGGTGGCGTCGCGATGGGCGAGCAGGTGTTGCAGGAACGGGTGCCCGGTCTTGTCGAACAGCGACTGCAGGGCGTCGGCGTCGGTGGTGTACCCGGTCTTGGTGCGCTTGGTTTTCGGCATCTCCAGCTCGTCGAACAGCACCGTTTGCAACTGCTTTGGCGAGCCCAGGTTGATCTGTTTGCCGATCACCGCGTAGGCCGCCTCGGCCGCGTCGCGGATCTGGTCCGCGAAATCGCTTTGCAGCTCGGTCAGTTTCGGCACGTCCACGGCGATGCCGACGTGCTCGAGACCCGCCAGCACCCGCTGCACCGGCAACTCCATGCCGCTCAGCAGCGCCGTGGAGTTGATACGAGCCAGCTCCTCGTCCAGCGCGTCGGCAAGATCCAGCACCGCCACGGCCCGCAGGATCAGCGTCTGCACCGCCTGGTCGTCGACGCCATCGGAATCGTCGAGCAGCGAAAGTTGTTGCTGCTCAGGGCTTTCCGCGCGCAGCTCGCGGCGCAGATAGCGCAGCGACAGGTCGTCGAGGGAGAAGCTGCGCTGCCCCGGCCGCACCAGGTAGGCGGCCAGCGCGGTATCGGAGGTGATACCGGCTAGCGTCCAGCCGCGCCCCGCGAGGTCGTGCATGGCCAGCTTGGCTTCGTGCAGCGCCTTGGGCGGCCCGGTGTCGGCAAGCCAGGACGCCAGCGCGGCCTCGTCGTCGGGATCCAGCGCCGAGGTGTCGATGTAGCGGCCCTCGCCGTCGGCCGAGACAATCGCCAGCGCTGTGGCATCGGCGTCGTAGGCCAAATGGGTGCCGACCACGGCGAGGCCGAACCGTCGGCCCGAACTGTGCTCGGCCAGCCACACGGCCAACTCACCGGCCTCCAGCGCGCCGCCGCGCACGTCGAAGCCCTCGTCCACCTCGGGTTCGACGGCGGCGAGGGTGTCGAACAGCCGGTCGCGCAGCACCCGGAACTCCAGGTCGTCGAAGAGCCGGTGGATGTGGTCGCGATCCCAGGGCTGCATCCGCAGCGTGTCCGGGGTTTGCGCCAGCGGCACGTCCTTGACCAGTTCGGTGAGGTCCCGGTTGAGGACGACGCTGGCCACATGCGCGCGCAGCGCGTCGCCGACCTTCCCGCGCACCGAGTCGACATTGTCGACCAGCCCCTGCAGCGAGCCATACTCGACGATCCATTTCGAAGCGGTTTTCTCCCCCACCCCGGGGATACCGGGCAGGTTGTCGCTGGGATCGCCTCGCAGCGCGGCGAAGTCGGGATACTGCGTGGGCGTCAACCCGTACTTCTCGACGACGGCCTGCGGGGTGAAACGGGTCAGTTCGCTGACGCCCTTGCGCGGATACAGCACGGTCACGTCATCGCTGACCAGCTGCAGCGAGTCGCGGTCACCGGTGACCACCAGGACGCGATAGCCCTCCTTCTCGGCCTGAGTGGCCAGGGTGGCGATCAGGTCGTCGGCCTCGAACCCGGGCTCGGCCAGGACCGTGATGCCCAGCGCGTTCAGCACTTCCTTGGTGATGTCGATCTGGCCGTGAAATTCGTCGGGCGTCGCCGACCGGTTGGCCTTGTACTCGGGATAGCGCTCGGAGCGGAAGGTCTGGCGGGAGACGTCGAACGCCGCGGCGACGTGCGTCGGGGCCTCGTCGCGCAGCAGGTTGATCAGCATGGCGGTGAAGCCGTAGACCGCGTTGGTGGTCAGCCCGCTGCGGGTCTTGAAGTTCTCCGCCGGCAGCGCGTAGAACGCCCGGAAGGCCAGCGAATTGCCGTCCAGCAGCATCAGCGTCGGTTTCGTGTGTTCCTCGCTGGGAGCGGCGGTGGCGGCAGGCACGGCTCTCACTCTAGGCATCCGGTACGACGAGTGAGCCGCCCCCGCAGAACTGCAACACGTTTCAGTTTTGCGTTTCGGCTGGGTAGTCTGGCCGAGTGCCAGAGGTCACCAGTCAACAACCCGCGATCGGCGGCTGGTTCGCCGCCGACCCGACAGATCCAGCCGGAAATCCCCATCTGATCGGCAGCAAGTGCCCCGATTGCGGCACCTATGTGTTCCCGCCCCGAGAGAACAACTGCCCCAATCCAGCCTGCTCCAGCGACGCGCTGGAGTCCGTCGCGCTGTCGACCCGGGGAAAGTTGTGGAGTTACACCGAAAACCGCTACCCGCCGCCCGCGCCCTACCCGGCCGCGGACCCGTTCGAGCCGTTCGCGATCGCCGCGGTGGAGCTGGCCGACGAGGGAATCATCGTCCTGGGCAAGGTCGTCGAGGGCACGCTGGCCGCCGACCTGAAGGTCGGCATGGAGATGGAGCTGGCCACCATGACCCTGTTCACCGACGACGACGGCGTCGAGCGCATCGTGCACGCCTGGAAGGTCGCCTCATGAGTACTCCCGAACCGCTCTACATCCTCGGCGCGGGCATGCACCCCTGGGGCAAATGGGGCCGCGACTTCACCGAATACGGCGTTGTTGCCGCGCGCGCGGCGCTGGCCGAGGCCGGGCTGGACTGGCGCCAGATCCAGCTCGTCGCCGGCGCCGACACCATCCGCAACGGCTATCCCGGCTTCATCGCCGGGTCGACGTTCGCCCAGAAGCTCGGGTGGAACGGCGTTCCCGTCAGCTCCAGCTACGCCGCGTGTGCCAGCGGTTCGCAGGCGCTGCAGAGCGCCCGCGCGCACATCCTGGCCGGCTTCTGCGACGTGGCCCTGGTGATCGGCGCCGACACCACGCCGAAGGGCGCGTTCGCCCCGGTGGGCGGGGAACGCAAGAACGACCCGGACTGGCAGCGGTTCCACCTGATCGGCGCGATGAACCCGGTGTACTTCGCGCTGCTGGCGCGCCGCCGGATGGACCTCTACGGCGCGACGTCGGAAGACTTCGCCCAGGTCAAGGTCAAGAACTCCCAGCACGGGCTGCAGAACCCGAACGCCCGTTACCGCAAGGAATCCTCGGTCGAGGACGTGCTGGCCAGCCCGGTGGTGTCCGACCCGTTGCGCCAGCTCGACATCTGCGCCACCTCCGACGGGGCCGCGGCGCTGATCGTGGCCAGCGCCGATTTCGCGCGCAAGCATCTGGGCTCGCTCGACGGCGTGCCGTCGGTGCGTGCGGTCAGCACGGTCACGCCGCAATACCCGCAGCACCTGCCCGAATTGCCCGACATCGCAACGGATTCCACCGCCGTCGTGGCCGCCCCGGAGCGAGTGTTCAAGGACCAGATCCTCGACGCGGCCTACACCGAGGCCGGCATCGGGCCCGAAGACGTGAGCCTGGCGGAGGTCTACGACCTGTCCACCGCGCTGGAGCTCGACTGGTACGAGCACCTGGGGTTGTGCCCCAAGGGCGAGGCCGAGCAGCTGCTGCGCAGCGGTGCGACGACAATCGGCGGCAAGGTGCCGGTCAACGCGTCGGGCGGGCTGGCGTGCTTCGGCGAGGCCATTCCGGCGCAGGCGATCGCCCAGGTCTGCGAGCTGACCTGGCAGCTGCGCGGTCAGGCCACCGGCCGGCAGGTGGAAAACGCGACGGTCGGCGTGACGGCCAACCAGGGCCTGTTCGGCCACGGCTCGTCGGTGATCGTCGCGCGGTAGTCTTCCAGCGCGCCGCGCGTGCGCTGGCGGCTTCGCGCGTGCGTTGAACGCTTCGCGCGTGCACTCACGGCGTCGCGCGTGCCCTCAGGGCGGGATTCAGGCGGCGGTTTACCGGCCTGGACGCACACTCGACGGGCTGGGCGCCCTTACTCGACCTCGTCCTTGGGTTGATCACCGAGCGTCTCGAGGACGACTTCGGCCACCCGCTTCATCGTGGTCCGCCGGTCCATCGCGGCACGCTGGATCCACTTGAACGCCTCGGGCTCGGTCATGCCCTGCTTGGCCTGCAGCAGGCCCTTGGCGCGCTCGACGATCTTGCGGGTCTCCAGCCGCTCGGACAGCGTCTCGACCTCGTGTTCCAGCGCGCGGATCTCCCCGAACCGGCTGACGGCCAATTCGATCGCCGGGATCAAGTCGCTGACGGTGAAGGGTTTTACCAAGTAGGCCATCGCGCCGGCGTCGCGAGCCCGCTCGACGAGATCGCGCTGGCTGAAGGCGGTCAGCACCACGATCGGCGCGATCCGTTTGCTCGCGATCTCCGAGGCGGCGTCGATGCCGTCGCGTCGCGGCATCTTGACGTCCATGATCACCAGGTCCGGTGTGTGGAGTTCGGCTAATTCGACGGCTTCCTGTCCGTCGCTGGCCTCGCCGACGATCTCGTAACCCTCCTCTCGCAGCATCTCGGCAAGGTCCATGCGGATGAGCGCTTCGTCTTCCGCGATCAGAACCCGGCGCGGCGCGGCGGTATCGGTGTCGGTCGTGGGGCCTGTCATGACGGACATTCTTCCGTGAACCCCGTCGACCAGCCACGTCGGGGCGGTGAGAACGGGTGACGGCACCCATCCTCTAAGGTGGGAGGTTCGTTTAAGGTAGATCGCTGGACGAAACGCCCTCGTATCCCAACTGGCAGAGGAAACGGATTCAAAACCCGTGCAGTGTGAGTTCGAATCTCACCGAGGGCACCACGAAAGACCGACAGCCGCCCCGAGCGCGACCGGACCGTCCCAGTAGGCTGAGCACCCGCTGGAGGGTGCAGCGGGCGAGGGTGGGCAACATGGACGAGCCACAGCATGTGGTGATGCGACCGCAATCGAAGCGTTCCGCGGCGATGTGGAACTGGCGGCTCGAGATGGCGGCCAGCATGCCGTGCCGCACCGCGGAACGAACCAAAAAAACCCGGGCCGGCGGCCAGCCGCGCCGCGTGAGCCGTACCTCGCGCCGGGTTTCCGGCCCCGCACGCCGGCGCGAGGTACGGCTCACCAGGGGGTTCGTCGCGACCGTGCCACGCGGACATCGTCCGCTAAATATATTGCGCCACAAGAGGTTCGGGACAAGACATGGAACCCGCGCCGCCGTCAAGCGGTCGGCTCGACGATCCGGACCGCGGCAAAGCCGTCGACGCGCTGACGCTGCCGCAGCGGTTTGCTGGCAAATTCATCGCCACGCTGGGGAATCTTCCGGCAAGCGGTTACGCTTTTAGCGTGGTGGCTAGGAAATGCGGCGCCCCACCAAATCGACAGGATGGATCGTCGTCACGTCCGGACTGCAAGGCAGCGGTGCGGACGAAAAATCGCGCTCGCAATGACCACTACGCGGACAGTCACGCTCGCCGGATCCGAGTGCTCAACATCAACGCCCTGATGGGCGTGGCGGTCTGCCTGGTGTTCACCATCCTCGGCTTCTGGTCCGGGCCCGGGGCCCACCCCATCCAGGTGGTCAACCTGGTCACCGGCGGGATCTTCGCAATGGTCCCGTGGCTCAACCGATTCGGGGATTTGCTTGCGCCCCTTACCTTTATCTTCACCGCCTACACCGCGATCGTCGTGACCTGCTGGGACGTGGGCACGGGCGGGGGCGTGCAGTACTTCCTCGTCACCACCGCCAGCCTGGTGGTGTTGCAGCTCGGGATCGAGCGGATCGGGCTGGCGGCGTTGTTGGCCACGCTCGGCGTCGCGCTGGTGGTCATGCTGCAGTTCCTGGTTCCCCGCTCCACCGGGTTGGAGCCGCCGTGGGCGCTCACGATGAGCTTCGTCATCACCACCGCCGCGGCGTGCGCGATGGTGGTCGTGACGGTGTGGTTCGCCCTACGTGACACCGAACGCGCCGAGGCGGTCATGGAGGCCGAGTACGCGCGATCCGAGGCGCTGCTGGCCAACATGTTGCCTGCCAGCGTCGCCGACCGGCTCAAGGAACCCGAGCGCGACGTCATCGCCGACCGCTACGAAGAGGCCTCGGTGCTGTTCGCCGACATGGTCGGCTTCACCGAACGCGCCAGTTCCACCGCGCCGTGCGACCTGGTCAAGTTTTTGGACCGGCTCTACACCGCGTTCGACGAGTTGGCCGACAAACACGGGTTGGAGAAAATCAAGGTCAGCGGCGACTCGTACATGGTGGTCAGCGGCGTCCCGCGTCCACGGCCCGATCATGTGCAGGCATTGGCGGACTTCGCCCTCGACATGGTCGCCACTGCCGCCAAACTCGAAGATCCGCACGGTATTTCGGTGCCGCTGCGGATCGGCTTCGCGACCGGCACCGTCGTCGCCGGGGTGGTGGGTTCGCGTCGATTCTTCTACGACGTGTGGGGCGACGCGGTCAACGTTGCCGCGCGAATGGAATCGACCGACTCGGTAGGACAAATACAAGTGCCCGAGGACGTTTACGAGCGCCTCAAGGACGAGTTCGTCCTACAGGAACGCGGCCGCATCGAGGTCAAGGGCAAGGGCGTCATGCGCACTTGGTACCTCATCGGACGCAAGCCCGCCTCGGGCGACTCCGGCGATCACGTCGCCGAAGAATCACGCGCGGCGCATGGCGCCACGGTCTAAAGCCCCTATTCTCGGCTGCGCGGTTGTGTCACAGTGAGGTCATGCAGCCCACTCCTACTCCGAGCCTGTTGCCACATCTGTGGAAGTCCACCCTGATATCGGGAGTTCTGTCGCTGATCGTCGGCGTCGTCGTACTGGCGTGGCCGGGAATCTCCGTCCTCGCGGCCGCAGTCGCGTTCGGCGTCTACCTGCTGATCACCGGCGCCGCGCAGGTCGTATTCGCTTTCAGTCTGCACGTTTCGGCGGGAAGCCGGATCCTGCTGTTCGTCAGCGGAGCGGCGTCATTGATCCTCGCGGTGCTGGCATTCCGTCATTTCGGCAACGCAGTTTTGTTGTTGGCCATCTGGATCGGCATCGGGTTCATCTTCCGCGGCGTCGCCACAACGGTTTCCGCGATCCAGGATCCGAATCTGCCAGGGCGCGGCTGGTCGATTTTTCTCGGCGTGATCACTTTGCTTGCCGGCATCGTCGTCCTCGGATCGCCGTTGGCGTCGATCCTCACCCTGGCACTCGTCGCCGGCGTCTGGTTCGTCGTCATCGGCGCGTTCGAGATCGTGTCGTCGTTCGGTATCCGCAAAGCCTCCAAGGAGGTCGGGAATGGCGCCGGGCTCACATAACTACTACACTGTGTCGTAGGCACGCTTCAGTCATTGGGAGCTGACAGATGAATGTCGTCGACATATCGCGGTGGCAGTTCGGCATCACGACCGTCTACCACTTCATTTTTGTGCCACTGACGATCGGCTTGGCGCCGCTGATCGCGATCATGCAGACAGCGTGGGTGGCCACTGGTAACACCGCGTGGTATCGCCTGACCAAGTTCTTCGGCAAGCTGTTTCTGATCAACTTCGCCATCGGCGTCGCGACCGGGATCGTGCAGGAATTCCAGTTCGGCATGAACTGGAGCGAATATTCGCGGTTCGTCGGCGACATCTTCGGCGCCCCGCTGGCGATGGAGGGTCTGGCCGCCTTCTTCTTCGAGTCAACCTTCCTGGGGTTGTGGATCTTCGGCTGGAGCCGACTGCCGCGGCTGGTACACCTGGCCTGCATCTGGATCGTCGCCATCGCGGTCAACGTCTCCGCGTTTTTCATCATCTCGGCGAACTCGTTCATGCAGCATCCGGTCGGCGCGCGCTACAACCCGGTGACCCACCGCGCCGAGTTGACCAGCATCGGCGCGCTGCTGAGCAATAACACTGCGCGAGCAGCATTCTCACACGCTGTCTCGGGCTCGCTACTGACGGCGGGCACCTTCATCGCTGCCGTCAGCGCGTGGTGGCTCGTCCGGTCGCACCGTGCCACGGAGTCGGGCGGCGGCAACATCTTTCGGCCGGCCGCCGTCCTAGGGTGTTGGGTCGCGCTGATCGCCGCAGTCGGGCTGTTCTTCACCGGCGACCAGCAGGGCAAGCTGATGTTCCAGCAGCAGCCGATGAAGATGGCGTCGGCGGAATCGTTGTGCAACACCGAGACCGACCCCGACTTCTCCATCCTGACGGTCGGCACGCACAACAACTGCGACAGCATCACCCGCGCCATCGAAGTGCCCTACGTGTTGCCGTTTCTCGCCGAAAGCAAATTCAGCGGGGTGACGCTGCAGGGCGTGCGCAACATTCAACAGGACTACGAGCAGAGGTTCGGGCCAAATGACTACCGCCCCAACCTGTTCGTCACCTACTGGTCGTTTCGCGTGATGATCGGGCTACTGGCGGTCCCGGTGTTTTTCGCGCTGACCACGCTGTGGCTGACCCGCGGCGGCCGGACCCCCACTCAGCGCTGGTTCTCACTCGCGGCGCTACTGACCATTCCCACACCGTTTTTGGCGAACAGCGCCGGCTGGGTGTTCACCGAAATGGGCCGCCAACCCTGGATTGTCGCCCCCAACCCCACCGGTGACCAGCAGGTGCGGCTCACCGTCGCCCAGGGGGTTTCGGACCACGCGCCCGGCATTGTCGTTGTTTCGTTGGTGACATTCACCGCGGTCTACGCGGTGCTGGCGGTCATCTGGTTCTGGCTGCTCAAGCGTTACGTCGCCGAGGGGCCCCAGGAGCACGACGCGGAACCCGCCCCACCGCCCACACCCGGCGACGACGAGGTGGCACCGCTGTCGTTCGCCTACTGATGACGCGCGACGCGAACCGATCGGAAAGGAGCTAGGCCGTGGGGCTTCAAGAGTTGTGGTTCGGTGTGATCGCGGTGCTGTTCCTCAGCTTCTTCATTCTGGAGGGCTTCGATTTCGGCGTCGGCATGCTGATGGAACCGCTGGGACGCATCGGCAACGGCGACCCGGAGGACCGCCGGCGGACCGCGCTGAACACCATCGGCCCGGTGTGGGACGGCAACGAGGTCTGGCTGCTCACCGCCGGCGCGGGCATGTTCGCCGCGTTTCCCGGCTGGTATGCGACGGTGTTCTCCACGCTGTACCTGCCGCTGCTGGCGATCCTGTTCGGCATGATCGTGCGCGCGGTGGCGATCGAATGGCGCGGCAAGATCGACGACACGAAATGGCGAACGTTGGCCGACTTCGGCATTGCCGCCGGATCCTGGTTGCCCGCGGTGCTGTGGGGCGTGGCATTCGCGATCTTGGTCCGTGGACTGCCGGTTGATGCCGGCGGCCACATTCATCTGTCGATCGGCGACGTGCTCAACGTGTACACGCTGCTGGGCGGGGTGGCGACGGCCGGGCTGTTCCTGTTCTACGGTGCGGTCTTCGTCGCGCTGAAGACCTCCGGCCCGATCCGCGACGACTCCCACCGCGTGGCGGTGCGGCTCTCCCTGCCGGTGACGGGACTGGTTGGCGCCTTTGGGCTTTGGACGCAGCTTGCGCACGGCAAGGACTGGACCTGGCTGGTGCTGGGTGCGGCGGTGGTCGCGCAGCTCGCGGCGGTGGCGTTGGTGTGGCGACGCGCCTCCGACGGCTGGGCGTTCCTGTGCACCGCGGTGGTGGTGGCTTCCGTGGTGATTTTGTTGTTCGGCTCGCTGTACCCGAACCTGGTGCCGTCGACGCTGAACGCACAGTGGAACGTCACCATCTACAATGCCTCCTCGACGCCGTACACGCTCAAGATCATGACGTGGGTGACCGTGTTCCTCGCCCCGCTGACGGTGGTCTACCAGGCCTGGACGTATTGGGTGTTCCGGCAGCGGATCTCGTCCGAGCAGATACCGCCATCCATCGGGCTGGCGAGGCATCCGTCCTGAGCGCACCAAGTTCGCGCGCTCCGCTGGACCCGCGCCTGTGGCGGGCATCGTCGGCGCTGCGCCGGTATCTGACCGTGGCGGTGGGTTGCGGGGTGGTCATCTCCGGGTCTGCGATCGCCTCGGCGGTGGTGCTGGCGAGCCTCGTCGCCCGCGTCATCACCGACCCGTCCGCGCGCAGCCTGCGCGGCTGGCTGGCGCCGCTGTCAATTGTGTTGGCGCTGTGGGTTGTCCGCACGTTGACCCAGTGGCTGCAGGCGCGAACGGGTCAGCGCGGCGCCAACGCGATCATCGCCGATCTCAACGATCAGGTGCTGAATGCCGTGACCGCCCGCCAGCCCCACGAACTCGCGACCCAGCGTGACGCGGCCGCGGTGGTGGTCACCCGCGGGCTCGATGACCTGCGGCCCTATTTCACCGGGTATCTGCCCACCTTGCTGCTGGCCGCCATACTGACGCCGGCCACGGTGGCTGTCATCGCGTGCTACGACCTGAGATCCACGATCGTCGTGCTGATCACGTTGCCCCTGATTCCCATCTTCATGGTGCTGATCGGGCTGGTGACGGCCGACCGGTCCGCGGCCGCGCTGGCCGCCATGACGACCTTGCAGGGGCGGCTGCTGGATTTGATCGCCGGTATCCCCACCCTGCGCGCGCTGGGCCGCGCATCGGGACCGGAACACCGCATCGCCGAACTCGCTGCGGCGCACCGGCGTTCGGCGATGGCGACGCTGCGCATCGCCTTTCTGTCGGCGCTGGTGCTCGAATTGCTGGCCACGCTCGGCGTGGCCCTGGTCGCGGTCAGCATCGGGCTGCGCCTGGTGTTCGGCGAGATGACCCTGGCCGCCGGCCTCACCGTATTGCTGCTGGCCCCCGACGTGTACTGGCCGTTGCGCCGCATCGGCGTCGCGTTCCACGCCGCCCAGGACGGCAGAACCGCCGCGGACAAGGCGTTCGCGCTCATCGGCGAGCCGACCGATGACAGGGCCAGGATCCGAACGGTCGCGGCGCGGGGTGCAGCGATCGGGTTGGAGCAACTCAACGTGGCCGTGCGGGAAGGTAATTCGCCCTGCGATCTCACCGCGGTTCTCGAACCCGGTCGGGTGACCGTGCTGACCGGACGAAACGGCGCCGGCAAGAGCACGGCTCTGCAGGCGATCGCCGGGCTGACGGTGCCGTCGTCGGGCCGGGTCAGTGTGGCCGGCATCGACGTCACGCAGCTGGACCTGCCCGTCTGGTGGCGACAACTGTCGTGGTTACCGCAGCGCCCGGTGCTGATTCCGGGGACCGTGCTGGACAACCTGACATTGTTCGGTCCGTTGGATGACATCGAAAAGGCCTGCGCCGATGCGGGTTTCGATAGCGTGTTGGCCGATCTGCCCGACGGACTGCAGACCGTGCTCGGACGCGGAGGCGTTGGCTTGTCACTGGGACAGCGGCAACGGCTGGGACTGGCCCGAGCGCTCGGGTCGAGGGCCGCAGTGCTGCTACTCGACGAACCCACCGCGCACCTGGACGCCGCGACCGAGGAGCGGGCGCTCCGCGCCATCGTCGAGCGCGCCCGCGCCGGCGCGACCGTGGTGATGGTCGGCCACCGGGAACCCGTGCTGGCCATCGGTGACCGCGTCGTCGAAGTGGCCTCGGACAATCGGGCGCGCTATGCACCGGTCTGATCCGCTCCGCCTGGCCGCCAGCCTGCTGCGCCCGCGACTGTCTCGCGTCCTGGCGGCCATCGCTCTGGGGGTGTTGTCGCTGGGCAGTGCGCTGGCGCTGGCCGGACTTTCGGCGTGGCTGATCACGCGGGCCTGGCAGATGCCGCCCGTGCTGGATCTGTCCGTCGCGGTCGTCGCGGTCCGCACCTTCGCAATCTCGCGCGCCGTCCTGCACTACTGCGAGCGGCTGGCCACCCACGACACCGCACTGCGCGCGGCCGGCAACGGGCGGGTGCAGATCTATCGGCGACTGGCCCACGGCCCCGCGACCGCCGCGGTCCGGCTGCACAGCGGCGAACTGGTGGCGCGCGTGGGTACCGATGTCGACGAACTGGCCGAGGTGCTGGTGCGCGCCGTGGTACCCATCGGTGTCGCGGCCGTGCTGGCGCTGGCCGCGACACTGACCGTCGCCGCCATTTCGGTTCCCGCCGGCGTGGTGCTGGCGGCCTGCCTGCTGTTGGCCGGGGTCGCGGCACCCTGGCTCGCCGGCAAGGCGGCCGCGGCGCAGGAAGAACTTGCCCGCCAACACCATTCCGATCGCGACATCTCGGCCATGCTGGCGCTCGAGCACGCGCCGGAGCTTCGGGTCGCGGGCACGCTGCCCGGCGTCATCGCCGAATCGCGACGACGGCAGCACGCGTGGAGCGACGCACTGGACGCCGCCGCCAGGCCGGCCGCGGCGGCCGAGGCGATGCCCACCGCGGCGATCGGGGTTAGCGTGCTCGGCGCGGTGGTGGCCGGGATCACGTTGGCACCCACGGTCGCGCCCACCACGCTGGCCGTCCTGATGCTGTTGCCGCTCTCGGCATTCGAGGCGATCACCCCGCTACCGGCGGCGGCCGTGCAGTTGGTGCGCTCACGGATCGCGGCGCGCCGCTTGCTCGACCTGATCCCGCAGCGCGCGGCCGATACGCCGAGGCCGCTGTCGACTCGACCGATCGGGATGGCGGGCCGATTGACCGCCGACGTGTGCGCGGGGCACCCGGCGAGGCCGTCGCACCGCGTGCAGCTGGACCTCGAACCGGGGTCCCGGCTGGTGGTCACCGGGACCAGCGGCTCGGGTAAGACGACCCTGCTGATGACGCTGGCCGGATTGGTGGCGCCGTTGGACGGGCGGGTGCTGCTCGATGGACACCAGCTCGACGAGTTCGACGACGACGAATTGCACCGGGCTGTCGGCTTTTTCGCCGAGGACGCACACGTCTTTGCGACCACGCTCCGGGACAACCTCCTGGTCGCGCGCGGCGACTGCGACGACGACGGACTGACCGCCGCCCTGGACGCCGTCGGTCTCGGCCCGTGGCTCGCCGGCCTGCCCGACGGTCTGTCCACGGTGCTGGCGGGCGGCGCGCAAGCGGTCTCGGCGGGCCAACGCCGCCGCCTGCTGTTGGCCAGGGCGGTCATCTCCCCCGCTCGCGTGGTGCTGCTCGACGAGCCGACCGAGCACCTCGACGCGAGCGACGCCGAGCAGATCCTGCGTGATCTGTTGGGCCAGGGCGCCGGATTGATGTCCAGGGACCGGACCGTCGTGGTGGCTACCCACCACCTGCCCAGCGGAATCGATTGTCGAGAACAGCGCCTTACAGCGCGGCGGCCACTTCCCAGAGCGCTTCTCGGTCAACCGATTCCGAGCGGTCCACCGGGCTGATAACAACGTCCGTCGCGCCCGCATCCAAATAGCGGCGCAGCTGCCGCAGGACCGATTCCGGCGTTCCGATCGCGGCGAGGTCGGCGAGGTTGTCGACGCCCTCGCGAGCGATGACATTCCGATACGACGGGATGGTCTGGTAAAAGCTCAACCGCTCGCCGGCAGTCGCGCGCGCGGCGTCGACTTCGTCCGACACCAAGACGGGAACGGCGGCGATGATCCGCGGCGACGGGCGGCCGGCATCAGCGGCCGCCCTGGCGATCGCCGGTGCGATGAATTCGCCGATCGTGCGGGGCCCGGCGAGGTAGGGCAGCGTGCCGTCGGCGAGCTCGCCCGTGACGCGCAACGCCTTGGGCCCCATCGCGGCCACATACACCGGCACGGGCGTGCCGCCGGCCACCGCCACCGGAAACGTGGGGCCTGCGCTCAGCTCGGTCCCGTGGAAGTCGACGCTGCCGGTGTCGAACACGGCGCGCAGGATCGTGAGGTGTTCGCGCAACCGCTGGATCGTGTTCGACCAGTCGATGCCGAACGTCTGGCGTTCGATCGCTCGGGCGCCCAGGCCGAGGCCGAGGCTGAAGTTGCCGTGCGAGGCGGCCTGGGCGGTCTGCGCCAACGAGGCGACGATGAGCGGATGGCGCGGGTTGATCGGCACCACCGAGGTGCCCACCCCCAGTCCGGGCACCGCGGCTCCGACGAGGCCTGCCAGCGCGATCGCGTCGTAATGAGCCTGCTGGGCCAGCCAGATCTGGCGGACGCCGAGCTCGTGTGCGCGCTGGGCTTGTTCGATCGTGTCGTCGACGAGATTGGGGGCAGTCGGGCTGGGACTGATGATGATTCCGGTAGGCACGCCGGTGTCAACGCGCCGCGATCGGTGGACATTCCTATCAAATCTCCCTGACCGGAAAAACTCCGAGGTGACGCCGGCTCGGCATGAATTCCGGTGCCAGCAGGACGAATACGCGAGGCAGAGCGAAACGCGTTGCGCGCCAGTATCTTAGCGGCGGTGATCGCGCCTAGCGGCGCGAGGGCGGAAAGTATTTCACCAGGGCGTCTTGCGTCACCGTGGCGATGACTTGCCCGGAGCGGTCGAAGAAGTGACCGGTGCCCAGGCCGCGCGAATCGACGGCTACCGGTGACGATGTCGAATACAAGACCCACTCGTTGAAGTTGACCGGCCGGTGAAACCAGATGGAATGGTTCGCGGACGCGGCGAAAATCCGGTCGTAGCCCCACGACAGCCCGTGGGTGGTGATGATCGAGTCCAGCAGCGTGGTATCCGACGAGTACACCATGGCCGCCGTGTGCAGCACGGGATCGTCGGGCAGCTGACCGAGCGCCTTGACCCAGACCCGGTTGTACGGCAACCGTCCACCCTTGTCCCGCATCACCCAGGCCGGATCGTTGGTGTAGCGCCACTCGATCGGTTGCAGCGCGTTGACGAAGTGCGGGACGGTGTCCTCATAACCGCGCAGCAGCTCGGAGATCGGCGGCTGGGTGTGGGGTTGCTCGACCGGCGGCGGCTGGATCGCATGCTCGAGGCCGCTGCCGCCGGACATGTACGCAACCATCGCCGAGGACAACAGCACGCCGTCCTGCACCGCGTCGACGCGCCGATTGGCGAAGCGTCGCTCCTCGCGCAGCCGAACGACGTGGAATTCGATGTCCTTGTCGATATCACCGCCATTGATGAAGTGCACGGTGAGCGCGCTGGGCGGTATGTCCGGGTGAACCAAGGTGCGGCTGCTGGCGACGAACGACTGCGCCATGAGCTGCCCACCGAAGGTTCGCATCGGGTTTTTGCTCGGGTGGGAACCGATGAACAGATCCTCGCCGATACGGTTGAGGTCCAGCACCGCCAGCAGTTCGTCGAAGTCAGCCGTCGATTGTTGCGGAACGTTCGGCTGATCGCCGGGCGGCACGGGCTCTCCTTGGGTTACAGGTCGTCCTCCCCGATCCGATGGACGTGGATCAGGTTGGTTGACCCTACTGTGCCAGGCGGTGCTCCCGCGACAATCACCACCAGGTCGCCCCGCTTGTAGCGACCCAGCTCAAGCAGCGATTTGTCGGCCTGGCGGATCATCTCGTCGGTGGAGTCCATGATCGGCACGATGAAGGTCTCGGTCCCCCACGTCATGGCCAGTTGGCTGCGCACCTCGGGCCACGCGGTGAACGCGAGCAGCGGCAGCGGCGTGTGCAGCCGCGCCAGCCGCTTCACGGTGTCACCGGACTGGGTGAATGCGACCAGCGCCTTGGCGTCCAGCCGCTCACCGATGTCGCGGGCGGCATAGGAGATGACGCCCCGCTTGGTGCGCGGCACGTGGGTCAACGGCGGAGCCGCCGTGGAGTTGTCCTCGACCGCCGTCACAATGCGCGCCATGGTGCGGACCGCGGCCAGCGGGTACTTGCCGACCGAGGTTTCCCCGGACAGCATCACGGCGTCGGCGCCGTCGAGCACGGCGTTGGCGACGTCGGAGGCCTCGGCCCGGGTGGGCCGCGAACTGTCGATCATCGACTCGAGCATCTGGGTTGCCACGATGACGGGTTTCGCGTTCTCCCGGGCCATCTGGATGGCCCGCTTTTGCACCAGCGGAACCTCTTCCAGCGGCAGCTCTACGCCCAGATCGCCGCGGGCCACCATGATGGCATCGAATGCCAGCACAATCGCTTCGAGGTTGTCGATCGCTTCCGGCTTCTCCAACTTGGCGATCACCGGCACCCGTCGGCCCACCCGGTCCATCACCTCGTGCACCAGCTCGACGTCCGACGGCGAGCGCACGAACGACAGCGCCACCAGGTCGACGCCGAGTCCCAGAGCGAAGGTGAGATCCTCAATGTCCTTGTCCGACAAGGGCGGTGCCGAAACATTCATGCCGGGCAACGACATGCCCTTGTTGTTGCTGACCGGGCCGCCCTCGACGACCGTGCAGATCACGTCGTCGCCGTCGATGCCCTCGACCACCAAGCCGACCTTGCCGTCGTCGACCAGCACCCGATCGCCCACCATCGCATCCGCGGCCAGCCGCTTGTACGTGGTCGACACCCGGTCGTGGGTGCCTTCGCAGTCGGCGACGGTGATCCGGACCGATTCGCCGTCGGCCCAGAAGGTGGACCCGGTGCCGAAACGCCCCAGCCGGATCTTGGGACCTTGTAGATCGGCGAGCACGCCCACGGCGCGCCCGGTGGCGTCCGACGCGGCGCGAATCCGGTCGTACGCGGCCTTGTGGTCGCCGTAGTCGCCGTGACTGAAGTTGAGGCGGGCGACGTCCATCCCCGCCTCAACCAGGGCCAAAATCGACTCGTCCGACGCAGTCGCAGGGCCAATGGTGCAGACGATCTTCCCGCGTCTAGTCACGCCGAATCAGCATAGTCGTGCTGTTCGAGATCGGGGTGACTCGAAGGTGGCCAGGCATTGAGCCGTCTGGGAAATTCGGCCGCGGCCGATGACCGGCGGCTAGCCACTCAGGACCGTCGGAATCAACGGAAACCCGGGGAGATTTCGTACCACCGTCCATGTGATCGTGACGACGACAAGCGTAAGCACCGCCGCCAGCGGCAGTGATCGCCGGCCGTTGCGCCGCCGCATCACCAACAACCCGGCCAGCAACGGGATGCCGACGAGCGCAAAGACGTTGTCGTTGATGCTGGCCAGCAGGTCGCCATGGAGCACGTCGTAGGTCATTCGGAGGCCGCCGCAGAAGGGGCAATTCCAGCCGGTCAACAACTTGAAGGGGCACGGCGGGTACGTCGAATGCGGGTCATGCGGGTTCGCGAAGCGGATGTAACCGAGAACGCCTGTCAGTAACACCCCGGCGCCGACTGCGGCGGGAGCGCGATGGCGGTGCGAGTCACGATGATCACACCCCGTGGCGGTCTCGACGCCCGAATTACGTTCCATCACGCAGCGGCCGCCCCTGCGGGTCATTGACATTGCCGACCAATATCAGCACCCCGTCCACGATGCTCCAGATCAGGCCGACTCCACACAGGCCCGTGAGCAGCTGCGCGACGCCGATGCCGGTATCGCCGATGTAGAACCGACCGATGCCGCCGATCCCGACCAGGGCCAGCAGCTCCAACAGCCCCGCCGTGAGCTTCGATTTGTCAGAGTAGGGCTGCCCGGTCACGGGATGGCGACCATAAGGCGCGGACGGGTCGAAGTGCGGCCCGGCAGCGGGGTATTGCGGATACGGCGGGTTTTGCGGCGGATATCCCGGCGGTGGGGATTGCGGGCCCGGTTCCGCGGGGTCGTGCCACGACGGTTCTGTCACACGTTCAGCATGCCAGATGCGGCGTCTTTTGCCGCGCCCTCTGCGGCGGGCAAGCGCTGGGCCCTAGCCGCGATTCCTGCGCCGCAATGGCCAGCGTCTGCGGGGTTTCGTATCGTCGTCGCCGGCGGCTTGCGGCGCGGCGGCTTGTTCCGGCGTCGTGTCGCTCTCCGTGCCGGCCTCTTCGGGTTCTTCGACGACGGCCGCATCCTCGGTCTCGACGTCGGCAGACGCGGGCTCTTCGGTGGGGGCGGCGTGCTCGTCGGGCGGCTCATCGCCTTCGGGTTCTACGGTCTCGGCCTCGTCGGTCTCGGCTTCGGACTCCTCGGCCTCAGCAACCTCCGATTCGGAATCGGGCTCCTCGACCTCAGCCTCGGACACTACCGGCTCGACCTCGCCAGTCTCGGCCCCGGACTCCTCGGCCTCAGCAACCTCCGATTCGGAATCGGGCTCCTCGACCTCAGCCTCGGACACTACCGGCTCGACCTCGCCAGTCTCGGCCCCGGACTCCTCGGCCTCAGCAACCTCCGATTCGGAATCGGGCTCCTCGACCTCAGCCTCGGACACTACCGGCTCGACCTCGCCAGTCTCGGCCCCGAACTCCTCGGCCTCAGCAACCTCCGATTCGGAATCGGGCTCCTCGACCTCAGCCTCGGACACTACCGGCTCGACCTCGCCAGTCTCGGCCCCGAACTCCTCGGCCTCAGCAACCTCCGATTCGGAATCGGGCTCCTCGACCTCAGCCTCGGACACTACCGGCTCGACCTCGCCAGTCTCGGCCCCGAACTCCTCGGCCTCAGCAACCTCCGATTCGGAATCGGGCTCCTCGACCTCAGCCTCGGACACTACCGGCTCGACCTCGCCAGTCTCGGCCCCGAACTCCTCGGCCTCAGCAACCTCCGATTCGGAATCGGGCTCCTCGACCTCAGCCTCGGACACTACCGGCTCGACCTCGCCAGTCTCGGCCCCGAACTCCTCGGCCTCAGCAACCTCCGATTCGGAATCGGGCTCCTCGACCTCAGCCTCGGACACTACCGGCTCGACCTCGCCAGTCTCGGCCCCGAACTCTTCGATTTCTCCGGCCTCCGGTACGACGGGCTCGGCCTTTTCCCGCGCATCGGTCGATCCGTCGTCCTTGCCCGCGACCACCGGCGTCGCCGCCGTTGCGGCCCCGGCCGCGGCCACCGCCGCAAGTTCTTCGGCCGGTTCGGCTTCCGGCTCGGCTTCGGCGCTTTCGACCTGTTCGCTGCCTCGCAACGTCTTGGGGTCCTCGCGGCCCTTCGGCGCCGCCATGATGTACACCACCGCCGCGATGAACACGAAAGTCGATGTGAACGTGTTGATCCGGATACCCGCGATGTGTGTCGCAGTGTCGTCTCGCAGCAACTCTACCCAGAAGCGCCCGATGCAATACAGCGCGACGTACGACGCGAACAGCCGCCCGTGGCCAATCCTGAATCGTCTGTCGATATACAGCAGAGCGACGAAAACCAGAAGATTCCAGATCAATTCGTATAGGAACGTCGGCTGAACCACGACGGCCACCTCGCCCGTCGATACGCCCTCGAGCGAATGCGGGTCGACGAATCCCGACGGGTCCTTGCGATAGAAGATCTCCAGGCCCCACGGCAGCGTCGTCTCCCGGCCGTAGAGCTCCTGATTGAAGTAGTTGCCCAGCCGACCGATGGCCTGTGCCAAGATGATTCCCGGGGCTAGCGCGTCGACGAAAGCCGGCAACGGAATCCCGTGGCGCCGACAGCCGATCCACGCGCCGAGCAGACCGAGGGCCACCGCACCCCAGATACCGAGCCCGCCGTCCCAGATGCGCAGCGCCGCACTCATGCCCGCGCCACCCGGCCCCCAGTACGTCCGCCAGTCTGTGGCCAGGTGATAGAGCCGACCACCGATCAGGCCGAAAGGCACTGTCCACAAGGCGATGTCGTAGATGACTCCGCGCTGGCCGCCGCGGGCCTCCCAGCGCCGGTCCCCGATGATGAGCGCGGCCACGATCCCGGTGATGATGAACAGCGCGTACGCGCGAATCGGCAACGGCCCAAGATGCCAGACGCCTTGCGGCGGGCTGGGGAAATAGGTGGGCAACATCGTCATGCCGCGGACACCCGCACGCCCGCGGCCAGTTCCTCGGTCAGCGCGCGCAGCGCGGGCATACCCTCGCCGAGCGCCGACACCAACGCCGAACCGACGATGACACCGTCGGCGTAACCGGCGATCTGGGCGGCCTGCTCTCGCGACCGCACCCCAAGCCCCACGCCAACGGGTATGTCGGCCACCGCCTTGACCCTGCTGACCAGTTCGGGTGCGGCATTCGACACCACGTCACGTGCCCCCGTTACCCCCATCGTCGAGGCAGCATAGACGAATCCGCGCGAGGCCTCGACCGTGGTCACCAGCCGCTGCGGCGTCGATGACGGCGCCACCAGGAAAATGGGGTCCAACCGGTGCGCCTCGGATGCCGCCATCCACTCGTGGGCCTCGTCCGGGATGAGATCTGGGGTGATCAGCCCGTAACCACCGGCCGACGCCAGGTCGCGCGCGAACGCATCAACCCCGTAGCGCAGCACCGGATTCCAGTAGGTCATGACCACAGCATGGCCGCCGGCCCGGCTGATCGCCTCGACCGCGGCCAGCGTGTCGCGGACTCGCACTCCCCCCGCCAAAGCGGCCTCGGTGGCCCGCGCGATGGTCGGACCGTCCATGCCGGGATCGGAGTAAGGCACGCCGACTTCGACCAGATCGCAGCCGGATTCGACCAGCGCGGTCATAGCGTCCACCGACGTCGGCAGGTCGGGATAGCCGGTGGGCAGATAACCGATCAGCGCCGCCCGATTCTCGTTGCGGCAGAAGTCGAAGACCGGCCCGAGCCGGCTTGCCTGAGTCTGCTCCACTGTCACCGCTGATCCCGGTCGTCCATCAGGCCGAACCACTTGGCGGCCGTCTCGACGTCCTTGTCACCGCGGCCCGACAGGTTGACCACGATGATCGCGCCGCGTCCCAGTTCGTTGCCCAGCTTGAGCGCACCCGCGACGGCGTGCGCGGATTCGATGGCCGGAATGATGCCCTCGGTGCGGCACAGCAACCGGAAGGCGTCCATCGCTTCCGAATCGGTGATCGGCCGGTATTCGGCACGGCCCGTCTCCCTGAGCCAGGCGTGCTCGGGACCCACGCCCGGATAGTCGAGACCTGCCGAGATCGAATGCGACTCGATCGTCTGCCCGTCCTCGTCTTGCAGCAGGTACGAGAACGATCCCTGGAACGCACCGGGCGAACCACCGGTGAATGTGGCTGCGTGCCTGCCCGTTTCGACGCCGTCACCGGCGGCCTCGTAGCCGATCAGCCGCACGCCCAGATCGTCGATGAACGGGTGGAAGATTCCGATGGCGTTGGAGCCGCCTCCGACGCACGCGACGACCGCATCGGGCAACCGGCCCGCCTGCGCCTGAATCTGGACGCGCGCCTCCAGGCCGATGATTCGCTGGAAGTCGCGAACCATGGTCGGGAACGGGTGCGGCCCGGCCGCGGTGCCGAAGCAGTAATAGGTGTTGTCGGCGTTGGTAACCCAGTCGCGGAACGCGTCATTGATCGCGTCCTTGAGGGTTTGCGAGCCGGTCTCGACGGAGACGACCTCGGCACCGAGCAACCGCATCCGCGCCACGTTGAGCGCCTGGCGCGCGGTGTCGACGGCGCCCATGTAGATCACGCATTCCAGGCCGAGCAGTGCGCACGCGGTGGCGGTGGCCACGCCGTGCTGGCCGGCTCCGGTCTCGGCGATGACTCGCGTCTTGCCCATTCTCTTGGCGAGCAACGCCTGACCGAGCACATTGTTGATCTTGTGAGAACCGGTGTGGTTCAGGTCTTCTCGCTTGAGGAAGATGCGCGCCGACCCGGCGTGCTCGCCGAGGCGAGCCGCCTCGTACAGCGGCGAGGGCCGGCCCGCGTAGTTGGCCTGAAGCTCGTCGAGGGTGTCCAGGAAATCCGGGTTGACGCGTTCCTTCTCGTAGGCCGCGGTGACCTCCTCGATCACTGCCATCAACGCCTCGGCGACGTAACGGCCGCCGTATACGCCGAAATGGCCCCCCGGGTCCGGATCGTGACGGGTGGGGTGGGAGATGGCCGCGCTCGAAAGCGGAAGCTCGGGGCGGGTTAGATCTACCATCACCAACGGCTCATTGGGTTCAACGTTTCAGCGCCGGGGCCCCGCAGTGACTCTGCCAATCTTCAGCGGGCCGGTTTCGGACAGGATGGGTGGGTGCCCGCGGTGACCAGATCGGCAACCGCGGCCCGGGGGTCGTTGCTTTTGACCAATCCCTCGCCGACCAGGACCGCGTCGGCTCCCGCGCCGGCATACGCCAGCAGGTCACCGGTGTGGCGCACCCCCGACTCGGCGATCCTGATCACCTTGCTGGGCAAGCCTGGAGCGATGCGCGCGAAGCAATCGCGGTCCACGTCCAGAGTCGTGAGATCGCGTGCGTTGACCCCGATCACGTTGGCCCCGGCCTTCAGCGCCCGGTCGGCCTCTTGTTCGGTATGCACCTCGACAAGAGCCGTCATGCCAAGCGATTCGGTGCGGTCCAGCATCGACACCAGCGCCGACTGATCCAGGGCGGCGACGATCAGCAGCAGCATGTCGGCGCCGTGCGCGCGCGCCTCATGAATCTGATACGGCTGGACCACAAAGTCTTTGCGCAACACCGGAACCGACACCGCGGCACGCACCGCGTCGAGATCGTCGAGAGAACCCTGGAAACGCCGCTCCTCGGTCAGAACACTGATGACGCGCGCGCCACCGTCTTCGTAAGCGCGAGCGAGTTTCGCCGGATCGGCAATGGTCGCCAACGAACCCGCCGATGGGCTGGCGCGCTTGACTTCAGCGATCACACCGATTCCTGGCTCGCGTAGCGCGGCCATCACATCGAGCGGCGGAGGCGCCGCCGCGGCGGCCGCCTTGATCTCGGACAGGCTTATCAGCGCTTCGCGCGCGGCAACGTCGGCCCGGACTCCCTCGAGGATGGAGTCAAGCACGGAAGCCGGACTCATGCCTGTCGTTTCCCTTCCCACAGCTACCTACTGTCACCTAGCCGGTCCCCAAGCTGTTTCGGCGACGTTCATGAAGGGTAGCGACCGCTGGCCCGCGGCGCGTCACCGACCCTCGGTGTCAGACTCGCGGGGCGTATCGGTCGGGGCCCTTGTCGGGTCATAGCCCCCGTCAAGCGCGTCCCAGATCATCCGCTCCGACATCTCTGGTGTGCCCGGCTCCTCCAGCATCGCCCCCGCGGGGTCTTCCCGTCGCGCAATTGAGCGACGTGTCGCGGGCGCGGCATATTTTGTCGCGCCCGAGCTGTCCGACGCCAGGACCGACGCCGACCGCATCAACAGCACCGCGGCGACCAATGTGCACACCGCGGCCAGCACGGCGATTGTCGGCCCGCCATGTCGCCGTTCGCTCCCGACCAGCGTCAGCAGCGAAATGTGCGCGAGGTCGGCGCCGCGCAGGGCCACGTCGGGCACCACCCACAGGCTGATGCCCAGATAGGCGACCGCGAGGCTAGCCAGCGCCAGCAGGCCGGCCAGTGCCCGCAGTGCCCAGCCTCGCACCGCCAGCGCGGCCACGGCCATCGCCAGGTCGAGCAGCGCCAGCGGCAGCAGCGCCGTCGACCAAGACGCGCCGGACAAGGTCACCTCCTTGGGGGGCCCCAGCCCGTCGAACGACCGGATCACCACCCAGGGCAGCCGCGAGGCCGTCCACAGCCCACCGGCCGCGACCACGAGCAGTAACTGCGCTACCCCGGTGGTCAGCCGGCCGCGGCGAGTCTTAGCCATCTGTGTGCACGCCCGGGACGGTCAGCGTCTCGGCGGCGGCGATCGCGTTGAGCACCGCGCGCGCCTTGTTGCTCGCCTCGGCGTACTCATACGGGCCGTTGGAATCGGCCACCACACCCCCGCCGGCCTGGACATAGGCGGTGCCGTCGCGCATCAGCGCGGTGCGGATGGCGATCGCGAAATCGGCGTTTCCGGCGAAGTCGAGGTAGCCGATGACGCCGCCGTACAGGCCGCGGCGCGTCTTTTCCACCTCTTCGATCAGCTCCATGGCCCGCACCTTGGGTGCGCCGGACAGCGTCCCGGCCGGGAAGCAGGCCGTCACCGCGTCCAGTGCGGTGCGGCCCGCGCCGAGCATGCCGGTCACGGTCGACACCAGATGCATGACATGGCTGTAGCGTTCGATGTGGCTGTAGTCCTCGACGCGGACGGTGCCCGGCGTGCACACCCGGCCCAGGTCGTTGCGCCCCAAATCGACCAGCATCAGGTGCTCGGCGCGCTCCTTCTCGTCCTCCATCAGCTCCTTTTCCAGCAGCTGATCTTCTTCCTCGTTCTGGCCTCGCCACCGGGTGCCGGCGATCGGGTGCGTCGTGGCCCGGCCGTCGACGACGGAGACCAGCGCCTCGGGGCTCGAGCCGACGATCGAAAAGTCCGTTGCGCCAACACTATTCGGCACGTGCAGCAGATACATGTAGGGGCTGGGGTTGGTCGCCCGCAGCATGCGATATACGTCGATCGGGTCCACGTCGGTGTCCATCTCGAACCGCTGCGAGGGCACCACCTGGAAGGCTTCACCGGCCGCGATCTGCTCGACAAGGTAGTCGACGATCTTGCCGTATTCCTCGACGGTGTGCTGCGCCCGGTACCGAGGCTCGGGCCTGCTGAACGTCGCGACCGTCGACGGCAGCGGTTGGCCCAGCGCCGCGGTCATCACGTCCAGGCGTGCGACCGCGTCTTCGTAGGCCTCATCGACCCGCTCGTCCGTGCCGTTCCAGTTCACGGCGTTGGCGATCAGCGTGATGGTGCCCTCGTGGTGGTCCACGGCCGCCATGTCGGTGGCCAGCAGCAGCAGCATGTCCGGCAGCTGCAGGTCGTCGACCGCCGAGTGGGGCAGCCGTTCCAGGCGCCGTACCAGGTCGTAGGCGAAGAAGCCGACCAGTCCGCCCGACAGCGGCGGCAGCCCCGACAGTTTCGCGGTGGCCAGCAGCTCTAGCGTGGCGCGCAGTGCGTCCAGCGGGTCACCGCCGGTGGGCGCGTCCTGGGGCACCGCGCCCAGCCACACCGCCGCGCCGTCCCGCACGGTCAACGCCGACGGCGACCCTGCACCGATGAATGACCATCGCGACCAGGAGCGGCCGTTCTCGGCCGATTCCAACAGGAAAGTGCCTGGCCGATTGGCTGCGAGCTTGCGATACGCCGACAGCGGCGTCTCGCTGTCCGCCAGGACCTTACGGGTCACCGGGACGAAACGATGCTCGACGGCGAGCAGGCGAAATTCCTCTCGTGAGGTGGTGGCGGCGAGATGGGCGGGCACGAAACCATCCTCGCAGATCCGAATGCCGCGCCCGGGCGTAGCCTGACGGCCATGAAATCTGGAGACATCGTCGCCGACTTCGAACTTCCCGATCAGAGCGGAACGCCCCGCAAACTCAGCGAGCTCCTGTCCACCGGGCCCGTGGTCCTGTTCTTCTACCCCGCAGCGATGACGCCCGGCTGCACCAAGGAGGCGTGTCATTTCCGCGACCTCGCCGCCGAATTCGCTGCCGTCGGCGCCAACCGGGTCGGCATCAGCACCGACGAGGTCGCCAAGCAGGCCAAGTTCGCCGACAAGGAGAACTTCGACTATCCCCTGCTGTCGGACAACGACGGCGCCGTGGCAAACCAATTCGGGGTCAAGCGCGGCCTGCTGGGCAAACTGATGCCGGTTAAACGCACCACCTTTGTGATCGACACGGACCGCACCGTGCTCGACGTGATCGCCAGCGAATTCAGCATGGACACCCACGCCGACCAGGCACTCGCGACACTACGGGCCCGTTCGTCGGCGTAATGGGTTGCGCTGCTTGGCTTTACGGGATGATCGACAGAAACGCATAAGCGGTGAGTAATACCAGGTGAACTTCACCCTGCAGTCGGGTGGCCCGCCCTGGGACCACGGTGAGCATGCTGATCACCACGGTAGACGCGAACAGCACCAGCTGGGTGGGGCCCAGGCCGAGAATCAGCGGGCCCTGCAGCCAGATCGACGCGAGCGCGATACCCGGAATGGTGAGCCCGATGCTGGCCATCGCCGAACCGTAGGCCAGATTCAGGCTGGTCTGGATGCGGCCCTGCCGCGCCGCGCGCACTGCCGCGAGGGTCTCGGGCAGCAGCACCAGCGACGCGATCACCACACCGACGAACGAGTGCGGGAATCCCGCGGCCGACACCAATTTCTCGACGGCGGGCGATTCCTGTTCGGCCAGGCCCACGACCGCGACCAGCGCCACCATCAGCAGCCCCAGGCTGCGCAGCGCCGCCGACGTGCTCGGCGGATCCGCGTGGGTGTCGTCCTCGAACAGGCCTTGCTGACCCTTCTGCGCGACGGGCAGAAAAAAGTCGCGATGCCGCACGGTTTGGGTGAAAACGAACAGCAGGTAGAGCAGCAGCGAGGCGACGGCGGCGAACTCAAGCTGGCCGGGCGAGAATTGCGGCCCGCTATGGCTGGTGGTGAACGTCGGCAGCACCAGGCTCAACGTCGCCAGCGTGATGAGCGTGGCCAGCGCCGCGCCGCTGCCGTGCGGGTTGAACAAGGTCACGCCGTACCGATGGGAGCCGAGCAACAGCGACAAGCCGGCGATGCCGTTGGTACAGATCATCAGCGCGGCGAACGCGGTGTCTCGGGCCAGGGTCGCCGCGTCGCTGCCGCCGGAGGCCATCAGCTCGACGATCAGCGCCAGCTCGATGACCGTCACGGCTGCGGCAAGCACCAGCGACCCGAACGGCTCTCCGACCCGGTGTGCGACCACCTCCGCGTGGTGCACCGCGGCCAGCACCGACCCGATGAGAAAGACCGCCTCGAGGAGGGCGAGCATCGGCCCGGGCGTCGCGCCCCAGGTCAGTGCCAGCAGGACGAGGGCTATTAGCGGGACAACCACATTCCAGGACACCCGGCTATTGCGCATCGCCCGCCATTCTTGTGGAAATCAGCCGGCGGCGTCACAGTCCGTGATCGCCATGTCGTCTCAGTAGCATGCTCACATGCCGCAAAGCGACGGGCTACCCGAAGGCACCGACTTCGCTGGATACACGATCGTTCGCCGGCTGGGGGTCGGCGGCATGGGCGAGGTGTATCTGGCTGCGCACCCACGGCTGCCCCGGCGCGATGCGCTGAAAATCCTGCCCGCCGAACTGACCGATGACCTCGAATTCCGTCAACGCTTTAACCGGGAAGCCGACCTCGCAGGCAGCTTGTACAACGAGCACATCGTCGGCATCCACGACCGCGGCGAATACGAAGGCCGACTGTGGATTTCGATGGATTACGTCGAGGGCACCGACGCCGCGCGGCTGCTTCGGGAGCGGTTCCCTTCGGGAATGCCCAAAGCCGACGTCGTCGAGATCGTTTCGGCCGTCGCCGACGCGCTCGACTACGCCCACTCGCGCGGCCTGCTGCACCGCGATGTCAAACCGGCCAACATTCTGCTGGGTGAGGCCAATCCACGGCGGCGCATCCTGCTCGCCGACTTCGGTATCGCCCGCGAGCTGGGCGAGGTCAGCGGCCTGACCGCGACGAACATGTTGATCGGCACGACCGCCTACTGCGCGCCCGAGCAACTGCGAGGGCTGGACCTTAACGGCCGCGCCGACCAATACGCCCTCGGCTGCACCGCGTTCAACCTGCTGACCGGCTCGGCCCCGTTCCACAACTCCAACCCGGCGGTGGTCATCACCCAGCATTTGTCGGAGCCACCGCCGTCAATCAGTGAGCGCCGGCCCGAGTTGGCCGACCTTGACGGCGCGCTCGATAAGGCGCTTGCGAAGGATCCGGCCAACCGCTATGCGACGTGCGCGGATTTCGCGGCCGCGCTGGGCGCGCAGCTCGGCACCTCGCCAGCGGCCGAGGCGGTGGCTCCGACCCAGGCCGCCGCGATCGCGACGGATGTGATCGCCGCGCCGCGAATCACCTCGGGCGCAACGCCGCCCGTGCGCAGCAACCGGCGCACGGCGCTCGCGGTCTCGGCGATCGTCGGCGTCGCGCTGATCGGGCTTGCGGTACTCGTCGGCGTCCGCCTGCTGGGCGACTCCAGCCAATCCGGCAACGGCGCAGCCACCTCGCAACCGGTGGCACCGCCAAGTAGCCAGCCGTCGGCCAAGCCGGCGCTCAAGCTGTCCGGCCAAATCACCGACAACGCGAATGCGCTCGGTCCCCTCGAGTACGACGCGGTAAACCGAGCGCTTCGCAAGCTCTACGACACGCAAGGCAGCAGGCTGTGGGTGGTGTACGTCAAGAACTTCGACGGCCTCAAGCCGCTGCGCTGGGCCGAGGACACCATGCGCGCCAACAACTTCACCGATAAGGACGCCATCCTGGCCGTGGCCACCGACGAGCCGGCCTACTCGTTCCGGGTGCCGAACGCGGTGATCAACGGGAGGGCGATCGATCTCGAAGTCATTCGCCGCGAACGCATCTCACCGGCGGTGTTCCGACACGAGTGGCCCCGCGCGGCGATCGCAGCGGCCAATAGTTTGGACGTGGGTCGGGCTTGATTCTCGGGTGCCAGTAGCCACCTCGCCTGCGGCGACGATCACATATCCCGAGTTTGATCATATATTGTTATCGGAGTCGTCGTTCGTGCCTGGCTAGGAGATGCGCGTGGATCGTCTCGGTTTCCCAATGAAGGCCGCAGCAGCAGTCTCGACAATCCTGTCGGCACCGGGTCGTAAGCAGATGCCCGGCGATATGTGCATGCCTATGGTCGAGGTCACCCCGCAGCGAGTAATCCACACCACGGCAGGCCTGCGGCCGTACCGTCCCGGCGGGTTCGTCGTACGCGCCGAATCCGTTGGTGCTCAGCGGTTGGTGCATAACTACGGCCACGGCGGGGCTGGGATCACACTGTCCTGGGGTACCTCCAAACTCGCGGTCGATCTCGGCCTGCCAGGCCATCACGGGCCGGTCGCGGTGATTGGGGCCGGAGTCGTGGGACTCAGCACCGCACGCCTAGTGCAGGAAGCCGGCTTTGACGTGACGGTCTACACCAAGACACTGCCACCGGACACCACCTCCGATATTGCTGGCGGAAAGTGGGAACCGGTGAATCACTTCGACGAAAAGATAGTCACCGCGGAATGGCGCCAGCGATTCCTCACCGCCGCCGCCTACAGCTGGCGCCGATTCCAGACCCTGGTTGGTGACGACTACGGCGTTCGCTGGCTCGCCAGCTACGAAGACAGCAACGCTGTATCCGAACTTCTTCCCACATTTCCACCCAACCGCCGCGTGTTGTCACGAGATGAACATCCATTCCCCATCGACGAAGTCACATATTTCGAGACCCTGTATGTCGAAACTGGCCGCTACTTGCGTCAGATGATCCGCGATCTGCAAACCGCCGGCGGGACAATCCAAATCCGTGAGTTCGCGTCTATCGGCGATATCACAGGGCTACCAGAGCAGCTCGTCTTCAACTGCACCGGATTTGGCGCCGCCGCGCTGACCGGGGACAGCGAATTGATTCCAGTACGTGGACAACTAGCAATCCTATTGCCACAGCCCGAAATCCGTTACTCCTACCACTTCCAGGACATTGGCTACATGATTCCCCGGACCGACGGAATCATCTTGGGTGGCACCTACGAACATCACGTTCAAGATGCCACCGCACAACCGGCAGACATTGAACGCATCCTCGATGCCCACCGGAACTTTTTCGTGAAGTTCCGCTGCTAGTCGGGTCAGGGCCTATCATCCGGCTCTAGCAGCACGTCGGCGTCAAAGCAGCTGTGGTCTCCGGTGTGGCACGCGCCGCCGACCTGATCGACGGTCAACAGCACGGTGTCCCCGTCGCAGTCCAAGCGCACCGAGTGCACGCGCTGGGTGTGCCCCGATGTCGCGCCCTTGATCCACTGCTCGCCGCGGGACCGCGAAAAGTAGGTGGCTTCACGGGTTTCCAGGGTGCGGGCCAACGCCTCGTCGTCCATCCAGGCGACCATCAACACGTCGCCGCTGCTGCGCTCCTGTACCACGGCGGCGAACAGGCCGTCGGCGTTGCGTTTTAGACGTGCGGCGATTCGCGGATCGAGCGTCATCGTACGGTGATCCCTGCTGCCGCCATGACGGCCTTCACCTGTCCGATCGTCAACTCGCCGAAGTGAAAGACGCTGGCCGCCAGCACCGCATCGGCACCGGCGGCAACCGCGGGCGCGAAATGTTCGGCCGCTCCGGCGCCGCCGCTGGCGATCACCGGCACGGTGACCGCCGCCCGGACCGCGCGCAGCATGGCCAGGTCGAAGCCGGCCTTGGTGCCGTCGGCGTCCATCGAGTTCAGCAGGATCTCCCCCACACCGAGCTCGGCGCCGCGCGCCGCCCACTCGACCGCGTCGATCCCGGTCCCACGCCGGCCGCCGTGGGTGGTCACCTCCCAGCCCGACGGCGTAGGCGTCGACCCGGCGGGCACCGTGCGGGCGTCCACCGACAGCACGATGCACTGCGAGCCGAACTGTGTTGCCATTTCCGCCAACAGATCCGGGTGCGCGATCGCCGCGGTGTTCACCGACACCTTGTCGGCTCCCGCCCGCAACAACACGTCGACGTCGGCCACTGCCCGCACCCCGCCGCCCACCGTCAGCGGGATAAAAACCTGCTCGGCGCTGCGGCGGACCACCTCGAGCATGGTGGCCCTGCCCGACGACGACGCGGTGACGTCGAGAAAGGTCAGCTCGTCGGCGCCCTCGGCGTCGTAGGCCGCCGCGAGCTCCACCGGGTCGCCCGCGTCGCGCAAATTCTGGAAGTTGACTCCCTTGACGACCCGCCCGTCATCGACGTCCAGGCAGGGAATCACACGCACGGCAAGGTCGGTGCCCAAGTCCATGTCAGAAGTCCTCCGGTCTGCCGGTGGCACGCAGGATTTCGAGGACCTGCGCGTGGGCGCCCGGCGCCGCGACCAGAACCGACCGCGAGGCGGTGGTCCAGGGCTGACCGCTCAGTTCGGTCACGACGCCGCCCGCGGCCTGCACCAGTGCGATGCCGGCGGCGTGGTCCCAGACTTGCCCACCGAAATGAATTGCGCTGCTGAGTATTCCGTCGGCAACGTAAGCGAGGTCGATGCCTGTGGCGCCGTGCATGCGCAGCCGTGACGACACCCGGCTCAGGTTTTCCAATACCGCCAGCCGATACCGTCCGGGAAACCGACCGCGGGAGTCCGTGTTGAACGTGCCGACAGCGATCAGCGAGTCGGTGACGTCGACCGGGGTCAGCAATGGTTGCGGCACATCGTTTTTCAGCAGCGGGCCGCCCTCGACCGCGGTGTAGCGCTCGTCGGTGAACGGCAGCCAGGTCAGCCCCGCCACCGGCTTGCCCTCGTGCAGCAGCCCCAGCAGGATCGCGGCCATCGGCGATCCCGCGGCGTAGTTAAAGGTGCCGTCTACCGGATCCAACACCCACACCCACGGCGAGTCGACGGGCGTGCCGCCGAATTCCTCCCCGTGCACGCCGATGCCGGTGGCCTTTTCCAGCGCGGCGACGACCTGCCGCTCGATCGCCAGATCGACGGCGGTCGCGAAGTCGTTGCCCTTCTTGCGCACCGCCGAATCGGCGCGATGACCGGCCAGGAACGGCTCGACCGCCGCGTCGAGAATGACCGACGCCTCGGCCACCAGCGCGTTGAGGTCCATTGCGCTCCTACTCCCGTACCGCGTCCAGCGCCTGGGGCAGAGTGAACCGCCCGGCGTAGAGGGCCTTGCCGACGATCGCACCCTCGACGCCGCGGTCGGTCAGCGTCGCGATGGCGCGCAGGTCGTCGAGGCTGGACACCCCACCGGAGGCGATCACCGGTGCGTCGGTGCGCTCGGTGACGCGCGCCAGCAGGTCGAGGTTCGGGCCGCCCAAGGTGCCGTCCTTGGTGACGTCGGTGACGACGAACCGCGAACAGCCTTCACTGTCAAGGCGTTCCAGCACCTCCCAGAGATCGCCGCCGTCGGTCTCCCAGCCGCGTCCGCGCAACCGGTGCTGCCCGTCGACGATCTGGACATCCAGGCCGACGGCCACTTTGTCGCCGTGCTCGGCGATCGCCCGCGCGCACCACTGCGGGTCCTCCAGGGCTGCGGTCCCCAGGTTGACCCTAGCGCAGCCGGTCCGCAGAGCCGCGGTCAGCGAATCGTCGTCGCGGATACCCCCGGACAGTTCGACTTTCACGTCGAGCTTGCCCACCACCTCCGCGAGCAATTCCCGGTTGGAGCCGCGGCCGAACGCGGCGTCCAGGTCCACCAGGTGGATCCATTCGCCGCCGTCGCGCTGCCAGCCCAGCGCGGCGTCCAGCGCCGAGCCGTATTCGGTTTCGCTGCCCGCCTTGCCCTGGACCAGGCGCACGGCCCGGCCCTCGACCACGTCGACAGCGGGTAACAAGATCAGCGGCATCTACAGTCCCTCGACCCAATTGCTCAATACGGCCGCACCGGCATCGCCACTCTTTTCCGGATGGAATTGGGTGGCGGCCAGCGGCCCGTCCTCAACGGCAGCCAAAAACGGTACGTGATGTGTGGCCCAGGTCAACACCGCGTCCGGTGCGCCCTGCCAGTCCTGCGCGGCGTAGGAATGCACGAAGTAGAAGCGCGCGGTGTCGTCCAGCCCCTTGAACAGTGCACTGCCCGGGCCCGCTTTCACGATGTTCCAGCCCATGTGCGGGATGACCGGGGCGTCGAGCCGGGTGACTGCCCCTGGCCATTGCCCGCAGCCGGCGGCCTCGACCCCGAATTCCACGCCGCGCGCAAACATGATCTGCATGCCGACGCAGACCCCGAGCACCGGGCGCCCGGAGGCCACCCGGTCGGCGATGATCCGTTCGCCGTCGATCTCGCGCAGGCCCCGCATACAGGCCTCGAAGGCGCCGACGCCCGGCACCACCAGCCCGTCGGCCGCTGCGGCCACACGCGCGTCATCGGTGACTTCGACCGAGGCACCGACTCGCTGCAGTGCGCGTTGAGCCGATCGCAGATTACCGGAGCCATAATCCAAGACGACTACGGATTTCGCTGTCACAGAACACCTTTGGTCGACGGCACACCCGAGACACGCGGGTCGGGCTCGACCGCCTGACGCAACGCGCGGGCCACCGCCTTGTACTGCGCTTCGGTGATGTGATGCGGGTCGCGCCCGTACAACACCCGCACGTGCAGGGCGATGCGGGCATTGTTGGCCAACGTTTCGAAGACGTGCCGGTTGATGACGGTGTGATAGGGCACCGAACTGCCGGCGATGGTGGTGTGTTGCAGGTGATCCGGCTCGCCCGAGTGAACACAGTAGGGCCGCCCGGACACGTCGACGGCGGCGTGGGCCAGCGTCTCGTCCATCGGGATGAACGCGTCCCCGAACCGCCGGATGCCCTTCTTGTCACCGAGGGCCTGCCCCAGCGCCTGACCGAGCACTATCGCGGTGTCCTCGATGGTGTGGTGGCCCTCGATCTCGACGTCCCCCTTGGTGCGCACGGTCAGGTCGAAGCTGGCGTGACTGCCCAGTGCGTGCAGCATGTGGTCGTAGAACGCGACGCCGGTGTCGATGTGGACCTGCCCGGAGCCGTCGAGATCGAGCTCGACGACGATGTCGGATTCCTTGGTTGTGCGCTCGATTCGCGCGCGACGGCCGGTCATGACGCTCCTAACGACTGGGCCAGTTCGGTGGCGGCCACGCGTGCGCTGGCGGCCAGGAATGCATCGTTTTCGTCGGCCAGTCCGATCGTCGTGCGCAGGTAGCCGGGGATGCCGACGTCGCGGATCAGGACGCCGTCGTCCAGATACCGCTGCCAGGTGGCGGGCGCGTCGGCGAATTCGCCGAACAACACGAAGTTCGCATCGCTGGGGATGACCCGAAAACCCATGTCGCTCAACGCCGTGACGACTCGGTCGCGTTCGGCGCTCAACGTCGCGACGCTGCCCAATGTGTCGTCGGCGTGCCGCAGCGCCGCGCGGGCGGCGGCCTGCGTGAGCGAGGACAGGTGATACGGCAGCCGGACCAACAGCAACGCGTCGATCATCGCCGGGGTCGCCGCCAGGTAACCCAGCCGTCCGCCGGCAAAGGCGAACGCCTTGCTCATGGTCCGCGACACCACCAGCTTGGTCGGGTACTCCTCGAGCAATCCCACCGCGCTCGGCTGCGAAGAGAATTCCCCGTAGGCCTCGTCGACGATCACGATCCCCGGCGCGGCGTTCAGCAGCAGGCGCAAGTCGGACAGCGGAATGCTCTGTCCGGTTGGGTTGTTGGGGCTCGTCACGAACACCACGTCGGGTCGCCGCTCGGTGACCGCGGCCACGGCGGCGTCGACGTCGAGGCTGAAATCGTCGGCGCGGGCGGCCTCGAGCCATTCGGTGCGGGTGCCGTCGGCGATGATCGGGTGCATCGAGTAGGACGGGACAAACCCGATCGCGCTGCGCCCCGGCCCGCCGAACGCCTGCAACAGCTGCTGCAGTATCTCGTTGGAACCATTTGCAGCCCAAATGTTTTCGGCGGCCAGCGATACGCCGGCCTGCCTGGTGAGGTAGCCGGCCAGATCCCGGCGCAGCTCCACGGCGTCGCGGTCCGGGTACCGGTGCAAATCGGCGGCCGCTTCCCCCACGGACCGCACGACGTCGTCGACCAGCGCTTTGGTCGGCGGGTGCGGATTCTCGTTGGTGTTCAGCCGCACCGGGACCGCCAATTGCGGTGCGCCGTAAGGCGATTTGCCCCGCAGGTCGTCGCGCAACGGCAGGTCGTCAAGTGTCGGTTCGTCCGGCGTCATCGTTCGAACCTCCGCCGTACCGCCTCGCCGTGAGCCGGCAGGTCCTCGGCCTTGGCCAGCGTGACGACGTGTCCCGATACGTCTTTCAGTGCCGCCTCCGTGTAGTCGACGACATGGATGCCGCGCAGGAATGTCTGCACCGACAGGCCGCTGGAATGCCGGGCGCTGCCCGCCGTCGGCAACACGTGGTTGGAGCCCGCGCAATAGTCGCCCAGACTGACCGGCGCGTACGGGCCGACGAAAATTGCTCCCGCCGAACGTATTCGGCCGGCGATCCGGGATGCGTCGGCGGTCTGGATCTCGAGGTGTTCCGCGGCGTACGCATTGACGACGCTGATGCCCGCGTCTAGGTCGTCGACCAGGATGATCGCCGACTGGCGTCCCGTCAGGGCGGCCGTCACCCGCTCACGATGCACCGTGGTCTGCAGCTGGGCGGCCAATTCGGCTTCGGTGGCAACGGCCAGGTCTTCGTCGGCGGTCACCAGCACGCTGCCGGCCATCTCGTCGTGTTCGGCCTGACTGATCAAGTCGGCGGCGACGTGCACCGGATCGGCGGTGTGGTCGGCCAGGATCGCGATCTCGGTCGGTCCGGCTTCGGCGTCGATACCCACCTGCGAGCGGCACAGCCGCTTGGCGGCGGTGACGTAGATGTTGCCGGGCCCGGTGATCATGTCGACCGGCGTCAGCTCGCCCCCGTCGGTATCGGTGCCGCCGTAGGCGAGCAAGGCCACCGCCTGCGCCCCGCCGACTGCCCACACCTCGTCGACCCCAAGCAGCCGCGCCGCGGCCAGGATGGTCGGGTGCGGCAAACCGTCAAACGCCGCCTGCGGCGGGCTGGTCACCACCAGCGAGCCAACCCCGGCGGCCTGTGCGGGGACCACGTTCATCACCACGCTGGACGGGTAGACAGCATTGCCGCCGGGCACATACAAGCCCACCCGCTCGACGGGAACCCACCGCTCGGTGACCGTCGCGCCGGGGCCGAGCGTGGTAGTGACATCGGTGCGGCGCTGGTCCGCGTGCACGGCGCGGGTACGTTCGATCATCACCTGCAGGGCGTCGCGCACGTCGGGGACGAGGTGGTCCAGCGCCGCCTGCAGGGCGGCATCGGGTACCCGCACTGCGGGCGGGCGCACGCCGTCGAACGACTCCCCGTATTCCAGCGCCGCCTCGGCACCCCGCTCGGCGACGGCCTCCACGATCGGCCGCACCTTGGGCAACACCGCCTCCACGTCGGCGCCGCCGCGCGGCAACGCGGCGCGCAGGCGGGCAGCCGTCAACGCCGCGCCCCGCAGGTCGATACGGGCCATCACAGGTGGCCGGCTGGCAGTCACGTTGTCCATTGTCCCAGAGCAGCTCAAATACATTTCCGACCGGTACTGTGCCCGTTATGTCCCCCAAGGATCACCCGAACGTCGCGCCGGGCTTCCCGATGGTTTACCCGGTCTGGTTTGAGAACCTCCAGGTCAAGTACCTCAATTCGGCACTCAAACCGATTGCCCGCTATCTGCCCGGAACCGGCACGATCGAGCACCACGGCCGCAAGTCCGGCAAGACCTATAACACCATCGTCACCGCCTACCGCAAGGGCAAGGTGCTGGCGATCGCGTTGGGCCACGGCAAGACGGATTGGGTGAAGAACGTGCTGGCCGAGGGCCAGGCCACCCTGCATTTCGCCCGCAGCGACGTGCACCTCACCAATCCCCGGGTGCTGCCCGCAGGGGCCGACGGCGAAGGGCTGCCCTGGCTGGCCCGCGTGCAGTTGCGCCGCATGGCGGTGTTGGTCAGCGACGTCGTCGCTTGAGTGTCGCGGGCCGCCTGGCGCGCGTCGAGCGTGCGCGCGGAGCTTTGAGTGTGCGACGACGGCGCGTTCCGGCGATCTGCCGCCCTGGACGCAATCTCAACGCCGTGGATGCGGCCGGCTAGGCCCGGGTAAAGACGGTCTTGCCGGTCATCGTCGGCCAGACTTCGGGGGCGTCGTCCCATTCGACGACGCGATCGACCGCCGGGCCGAAGTCGCATCCGCCCGCCAGCAGTTCGAGCACGTGCGGGATGGCGGCGCGGGCGTTGACCCGGCCGGTGACGAACCGCACGCCACGGGTGTACATCTGCAGGACCGGCATCTCCACCGGCGTGTAGTAGATGCCGGTGTCGGTGCACACGCCGTCCGGCCAGGTTGCCCGCAGCGCGGCATTCAGCGACGACACGTCGCCCGCGGTGTGCATCGTCACCGGATACGGCTCCCAGGACTTGTCCGGCTTCGGCCGATCATGGACCGCGGCACCCAGCTGCTCGGCGGCCGCCAGCCGCCCCTCGTCGGTGTCGACATAGTCGACGTGGGCGCCATATGCGACCGCACACGCCGCCGCGTACAGCCCGATCGACAGCCTTCCGACCACCAGGATCCGGCGATCGGCGGGGTCGAGCGCGGCTAATTCCGCCGCGTAGGGCCCGACTCCACGCCAGCCGTCGGGGATGTTGTCCGACAGTGACGCGACGGCGCTGGCGGCCACGCCGTCGGGAACTCGCAGCAGCATCGCGTCGGCGTAGGGCACCAGCACCAGATCTGACATGAACCCGCCGCCGTTGAGGCCGGCCAGCGGGCCCAGCCCGTACATCGCCATCAGCGGCACCGAACCGCACGAACCCGTCGCACCCCGACGGCACCGCGCGCACTGCCCGCAGCTGATCTGGAACGGCACCACCACCCGATCGCCGGCCCGCACATCGGTGACGCCGGCACCGATGGCGACGACCTCGGCCAGCCCTTCGTGCCCGACGGCATAGCCGGGCGGCAGCGGCGCCCGGCCGTGCGCGACCGCCACGTCGAGGTCGCAGCACGCCACCTGCAAGGGCCTAACCAACGCCTGCTCGGGCGCGGTGATCTCCGGATCGGGAACGTCGCGCCAGGCGTATCGCCCGGCCTCTTCGTAAGTCAGCTGCCTCATCCGAGCATTGTCGGGCGCGACGCGGCTACATATCCAGACCGACGTCGAGCACGCGGACCGAGTGGGTCAGCGCCCCGACGGCGAGATAGTCCACGCCGGTGCCGGCGTACGCGGCGGCGTTCTCCAAGCTGAGCCCACCCGAGGACTCCAGCAGAACCGCTGGAGCACGGCTGTCCCGGCGCTGCACGGCCATCTGCGTCTGCCAGACGGGGAAGTTGTCCAGCAGGATCAGCTCGGGCTTCTCCGGCAGAACCTCGTCGAGCTGCTCGAGGGAGTCGACCTCGACCTCGCACGGCAGATCGGGCGCGGCCTCGCGGACCGCCCGCAGCGCTTCCACCACCGATCCCGCGGCCGCGACATGGTTGTCCTTGATCAGCGCGGCGTCGCCCAGCCCAAGCCGGTGGTTGACGCCGCCGCCGACGCGCACCGCGTATTTCTGCAGCGCGCGCAGGCCGGGCAGCGTTTTGCGGGTGTCCCTGACCTTGGCGCGGGTGCCGCTGACGGCGCCGACCCAGGCCGCGGTGGCGGTCGCGATGCCCGACAGGTGGCAGATCAGGTTGAGCGTGGTGCGTTCGGCGGTCAGCAGGCCCCGGGTCTCGGCGGTCAGCGTCAACACCGACTGGCCCGGCTCCACCCGGGCGCCGTCATCGACCCGATCGAGCACCTGGTAACCACCGGCGCCCAGCACCTCATCGAGGACCAGCAACGCGACGTCCAGGCCGGCGATCACGCCCGGCTCCCGTGGCACCATCGAGGCCGTGGCCCGCGCTCCGGCGGGCACCGTCGCCAGCGTGGTGACGTCGGGCCCGTAGCGCAGGTCCTCGTCCAGGCCACGCCGGATGAGGTCCCTGGCTGCGGTCAGCTCCTCGTCGGACAGCGCCATCAGCACACCGCCGTCAGCGCTTCGGCGCATACCGCGCTTCGGTCCTCGGACAGCCGGACCACGATGCTGCGGCCCTGCTCCGGCGCGGTGTCCGGATACTCGGCGCGGTGGTGACACCCCCGGCTTTCGTTGCGGGCCAACGCCGCGGCGGCCACGGCCCGGGCGGTCACGGTCAACGCCACGTCCTCGAAGTCTCGGCGGCTGGCCACGGCGCGAGCTTTCGCCTGCGACAGCGTCGCGCAAAGGCGTTGCAGTCCGCTGCAATTGCGCACGACCGAGGCATCGTTGGTCATCGCGGTCTGCAGATCGCGGCGCGACACGGCCGTGTGGACGATCGGCTCGGGCTCGGCGGCGTCCGCCCGGCCGGCCACCTGCGCGTGCGCGGCCGCGGCCTTCCCGGCGCGGCCCCCGACCACCAGGCCTTCCAGCAAGCTGTTGGACGCCAGGCGGTTTGCGCCGTGCATGCCGGTGCGAGCCACCTCACCCGCGGCGAACAAACCGGACAGCTGCGTCTGGCCATGGACGTCGGTGACGACGCCGCCGCAGCTGTAGTGAGCGCCGGGGACCACGGGGATGGGCTGGCGGACCGGATCGATGCCCGCGGCCCGGCACGAGGCAGTGACGTTGGGGAATCGCGCTTCGAAACCCTCGATCGCGCGCGCGTCGAGGTAGACGCAGGGATCGCCGGTGGCCTTCAGTCGCTCGTCGATCGCGCCCGCGACGACATCGCGCGGCGCCAGGTCGCCCATCGGGTGAACGCCGACCGTCACCGAATTGCCGTGCCGGTCAAGCAATACCGCCCCCTCGCCGCGGATGGCCTCGGTGATCAGCGGCCGGCGGCCGTTGGCAGCGGACCGGTGACCGGCTACAAAAAGCATGGTCGGGTGGAACTGGATGAACTCGATATCAGCAACCGGGACACCGGCCCACAACGCCAGCGCGATACCGTCGCCGGTCGATCCGTCGGGGTTGGTTGTCGCGCTGTAGAGGTGCCCGAGTCCACCGGAGGCGAGGATCACCGAAGGGGCGCTGATGATCCCGATTCCGTCCCCGTTGCCCACTGACACGCCGGTAACCGCGGTGCCGTCGTGCAGCACGCACAGCGCGACATGGCCGGGGCGGATGTCCAGTGTCCGGGCGGCGTGGTCGAGGGCGCGTTGCACCTCGGCACCGGTGGCGTCGCCGCCGGCGTGCACGATGCGCCGCCGCGAGTGCCCGCCCTCGCGGGTCAGCGCCCACTGCCCGGGTCCGGATTCGTCGAATTGCGCCCCGTGTCCGACCAATTCGGTGACCGCGCGATAGCCGTCGGCGACGATCGAGTACACCGCGTCGGGATCGCACATCCCGGCGCCCGCGGCCAGGGTGTCGGCGACGTGAGCCTCGATGGAATCGTCATTGTCCGGCAGCACCACCGCGATACCGCCCTGCGCGTAGTGCGTCGCGGTGACCCCGTGGGTGCGTTCGGCCTTGTTCAGCACGACGACGCTGCGCCCGGCGCGATGAGCGGCCAGCGCCGCGGCCAGTCCGCCGACACCGGTACCGATGACGACGACGTCGGCAGAATCCGTCCAGACGCTGCGGGCCATTATTCGCCGCCGCCCGGCTGGCCGATCTCGATCATCCGCTGCACGCTGCGGCGTCCGGCCGCCGCGACATCCGGATCGACGTGCACCTCGTCGGCGCCCTCGACCAGGCAGCGCAACAGCGCCGCGGGGGTGATCATCTTCATGTACCGGCACGACGCGCGGTCGTTGACGGCCTGGAAGTCGACTTTTGGTGCGGCCCTGCGCAACTGGTGCAGCATGCCGACCTCGGTGGCGACCAGGACCTTGCGGGCGCGGGTCTCGTGCGCGGCGTCGAGCATGCCGCCCGTGGACAGGATCTTCACCCGGTCCGGCGGAAACGCGCCCTCCCCGGCCAGGTACAAAGCCGAAGTGGCACAGCCACATTCCGGGTGCACGAACAGGTCGGCCTCGGGATTGGCGCGGGCCTGTTCGGCGAGTTCGTCGCCGTTGATGCCGGCGTGCACGTGGCATTCACCGGCCCATACGTGCAGGTTTTTGCGTCCCGTCATCCGACGGACGTGTGCCCCGAGGAATTGGTCCGGGCAGAACAACACTTCGCGGTCGGGGTCGATGGACTCGACCACGTCGACTGCATTGGATGACGTGCAGCAGATGTCGGTGAGCGCCTTGACGGCGGCGGTGGTGTTGACATAGGAGACGACGACGGCGTCGGGGTGCTCGTCCTTCCACGCCCGCAGGTCCTCCGGCGTGATCGAGTCGGCCAGCGAGCAGCCGGCCCGCTGATCCGGAATGAGCACGGTCTTGTCGGGGCTGAGGATCTTGGCGGTCTCGGCCATGAAGTGCACACCGCAGAACACGATGGTGTCCTCGGCGGCGTCGGCGGCGATACGCGACAGCGCAAGCGAATCGCCGACATGGTCGGCGACGTCCTGGATGGCCGGCAGCTGATAGTTGTGCGCCAGCAGGGTGGCCCCGCGCAAGTCGACGAGTCGGCGGATCTCCGCGGCCCAGATCGCGTCACCGTCGACGCCGTGATAGCCGGTGGGCGAGTCGACGATGTTGGCAATCATGTCGTCGGCGAGCGTGTCCATGCGATTCACGACCGTCACGGCGGCTCCTTTCGGCCTCGGAGGTTTTCGACTTATAATCGAAAACATGCCCAATGGTAGCACCGCCCATGAAGTGCTCGCGGCCGTGTTCCAGGTTCGACAGGATCCCGAGCAGGTTAAGGGAACCCACCGCATAGGAAAACCGCAGCTTAACGTGTTGTTGTGGCAACGCGCCCAGGATCCGCAGCGCGGCGCATGGTCGCTGCCGGGCGGCAAATTACGCAATAACGAGGACCTGACCACCTCGGTGCGCCGCCAATTGGCCGAAAAAGTCGATTTACGAGAGCTTGCTCACTTGGAGCAGCTCGCCGTGTTCTCCGACCCGCGCCGGGTGCCGGGCCCCCGCACGATCGCAACGACATTCCTGGGGCTGGTGCCCTCCCCCGCGACGCCCGAACTGCCGCCGGACACCCGCTGGCACCCGGTGAGCTCCCTGCCGCCGATGGCGTTCGACCACGGCACGATGGTGAGCCACGCCCACACCCGGCTGATCGCCAAGATGTCCTACACCAACATTGGATTTGCCTTAGCACCAAGGGAATTCGCACTTTCCACGCTGCGCGACATCTACTGCGCCGCGCTCGGATATCAGGTGGACACGACGAACCTGCAGCGCGTCCTGGTGCGCCGCGGCGTAATCACGCAGACCGGCACCATCGCACAGTCGGGCCGCAGCGGGGGCCGGCCCGCAGCCCTGTACCACTTCACCGATTCCCAGCTGCGGGTCACCGACGAATTCGCCGCCCTGAGACCGCCTGGGTCCTGATTCGGCGCATTATCCCGACCACCCGCGTGGGCGGAAGGCCAATTTCCGGCGCGCCGGTACATTGGGCTGCGATAGGACGCCGACGAGCCACCGGGGCAGCGCGAAATGGCTCACAGCCGGCCACGACATTTTGGTTACCACCCGTTCATGCGCGAAAATGCCGAATGGCCTAGAAGGGAACTCAATGTCCGAACTCGGCAATTTGGCGGGGACGAGCGGCGCCGAGTGGATCGGCTGGCCGCAGCACGAACAATTGCAACTCAAGGCGCTGCCGGTGCTGCCCTGCGACGACCCGTTTTACCAGCCCCCACCCGGCTTTCAGCACGCCGAGGCGGGAACAGTGCTGCGCTCCCGCGACGTCGAGCTGGCCTTTCTCGGCCTGATTCCGCAGCCGATCAGGGCCGTTCAGCTGCTCTACCGCACCACGGACATGAACGGCAAGCCGGAGGCGTCGGTGACCACCGTGATCGTCCCGGCCGAACGCGCGCCCGGGCACCTCATCCCGCTGCTGTCCTATCAGTGCGCGATCGACGCCATGTCATCGCGCTGTTTCCCCTCGTACGCCCTGCGGCGCAGGGCGAAAGCCCTCGGCTCGGTGGCCCAGTTGGAGCTGCTGCTCGTCGCCGCCGCCCTCGCCGAAGGCTGGGCGGTCTCGGTGCCCGATCACGAAGGTCTGCGCGGCATGTGGGGTGCCCCCTACGAACCCGGCTACCGCGTGCTGGACGGCATCCGCGCCGCGCTGAACTCAGACCACGTCGGGATCCCCTCGTCGGCGCCGATCGGCCTGTGGGGATACTCCGGCGGCGGGCTGGCCAGCGCGTGGGCCGCCGAAGTGTGTGCCGACTACGCGCCCGAGCTGGACATCGTCGGAGCCGTACTGGGCTCACCCGTCGGCGACCTGGGCCACACGTTCCGGCGGCTCAACGGCGGCTTCTTCGCGGGACTGCCGGCGCTGGTGGTCGCCGCGCTGTCCCAGATCTATCCCGACCTCGACCGCGTGATCAAAGAGCACACCAACGACGAGGGCCGCGAGCTGCTCGACCGGCTTCAAGACATGACGACGGTGGAAGCCGTCCTGCACATGGCCGGCAAGAACATGGGCGACTACCTGGACGAGCCGCTGGAGGACATCCTGGCGACGCCGGAGGTCTCCGGCGTCTTCGACAGGATCAAACTCGGTACCGCGACGCCCGCACCGCCGGTCCTGATCGTGCAGGCCGTGCACGACTATCTGATCGACGTGCACGACATCGACGCGCTGGCCGACGCCTATTCGGCCGGCGGCGCCAGCGTCAGCTACCACCGCGACGCATTCAACGAGCACATGTTCCTGCACCCGCTGTCCGCCCCTATGACGCTGCGCTGGCTCACCGACCGGTTCGCCCGCCGGCCGCTGACCGACCACCTGATCAGGACGGTGTGGCCGACCATGCTCAACCCTATGACCTATGCCGGCATGGTCCGGCTGGGCATCACCGCCGCCAAGGTGATCACGGGGCGGAAGATCCACCGCCGCCCGCTGTAAAGGCGGCTGTCGCGGGCGCAGAACCGGCTAGGAGACGGCGCCCTCGGGGGCTTCCGGTTTGACCCGCGCAGCGTGTGGGTCGTGGCCGTCCGGGGGAAATCCACCCAGGTCGTCATGGGCATTCCCGGCCGCGAGCGCCGCGTAGACCAGCGCCGCGATCGCGGCGGGCCACACCAGGGTCGCCGCGATCTGCAGGGGCCCGTGCCCGAAGAACACCGGCGGCGCCTCCACGACATAGGCGACCGACGGCTTGCCCGACAGCGCTACCGAGTCGACATTCAGCGCGCCGTATCGCAGTCGCACCAGCACCGCCCCCAGGCCCGAGGCGACGGCGGCCGCGAGCACCATGCCGATCGATATCCCGATGACCATCCTCGGCCCCCGGTGTGCGCGCCACTGCCACACCAACACCGGAGTGATGACCGCCAACACGGTCAGCAATCCCAGCATCAGGCAGGGCACGTCGAAGAAGTGGTCGGACTCGGTCCCCAGGTAGTCGTGCACCCGCTCACCCGCCCGGGTCATGGCCACCACCAGGTGAATCGGCGGGGCGATCCACGCCCACAGGGCGCCGACCACGACCCCGGCCATCGCCAGCCCCAGCGTCAGAACCACGGTCGCGCGGGTCGGCGGCGTCGCGGGCTGGCCGACGGGCTCGGTGGTCACGGCCCCGATTTGGTCGGTCATCGTTGGGCCTCCAGGTCGGTCGAGTCCACCTGGCCGTGCCGCGAGCATTGCGCGCGCCAGCCGTCGGGACGGACCTGAACGGTCATCCGGCGTCCGCATTCCGCGCAGAACCGGGGAGGTTCGAGGCCCAGCCGGGCTGCCGTCGGCGTCGTCGTGCCGCCCAATTCCCCCGTGTAGACGTTGTAGATGCCGGCGCTGACCGGAGCACCGAGATCGCTACTCACAACGTTCAAAACCAATCGCTACAGGCTGGCGTTGAGCCCCTTGAGGGGCATCTGCAGGTCGTCGAGCAGCTGCAGATCGGCCTCGGCGGGTCGCCCGAGCGTGGTCAGGTAGTTGCCGACGATCACGGCGTTGATGCCGCCCAGGATGCCCTGCTTGGCGCCCAGATCGCCGAGGGTGATCTCCCGGCCGCCCGCGAAACGCAGCATCGTGCGAGGCAACGCCAGCCGGAACGCGGCCACCGACTTGAGCGCCTCGGTCGCCGGCAGCACCTCCAGATCACCGAACGGTGTGCCTGGGCGCGGGTTCAGGAAGTTCAGCGGCACCTCGTCGGGGCTCAGCTCGGCCAGCTCGGCGGCGAATTCCGCGCGCTGCTCCAGGGTCTCGCCCATGCCCAGGATGCCGCCGCAGCACACCTCCATACCGGCGTCGCGCACCATCGACAGCGTCTCCCAGCGCTCTTCCCAGGTGTGGGTGGTGACGACGTTGGTGAAGAACGAGCGGGCGGTCTCGAGGTTGTGGTTGTAGCGGTGCACGCCCATCGCCGCCAGCTCGTCGACCTGCTCGGCGGTCAGCATGCCCAGCGAGCAGGCGACGTTGATCTCGACCTCGTCGCGAATCGCCTCGATACCGGCCGCGACCTGGGCCATCAGCCGCTCGTCGGGCCCACGGACCGCCGCGACGATGCAGAATTCGGTGGCGCCGGATTTGGCCGTTTGCTTGGCCGCCTCGACCAGGCTCGGGATGTCGAGCCGGGCACTGCGCACCGGCGACGAGAACAGCCCCGACTGGGAGCAGAAGTGGCAGTCCTCCGGGCACCCGCCGGTCTTGAGGCTGATGATGCCCTCGACCTCGACCTCGGGACCGCACCAGCGCATCCGGACCTCGTGGGCCAGGGCCAGCAGCTCCTCGAGCCGATCGTCGGGCAGCTGCAGGACCTCGAGCACTTGGTCCTTGCTCAGTCCCTCGCCGCCCTCGAGCACCTGCTGCCGGGCTAATGCCAGAATGTCGGCTTCCTGATCAGCGGTGCCGTCGGCTTCGGTTTCCGGTCGAGTGGCCGCTTGAGTCACCAGTACTCTCCTGCATTTTCGTCGTGTGCGCGTCACGCACCGGCGGCCGTTCCGGGCCGGCATCGATAAAACGTGTTCAAAGTAGGGTAACGGCCTGAGGACAACCGGACCGCCGGGGTATACGACCACCATGACCACTGCCCATGTCGACTACGTGGCGCACCACTGGATTTTGTTGGCGGCGCCAGCGTTCTTGCCCGCGGTCATCGTCGTCGGCGTGGTCCTGTATGTCGCCCTGCGGGACCGGCGCGCCGCCCAGCACCCGGGCCGCGACGAATCGCCCACGTCCGGCACTGACGCCCCCGAGCAATAGCGTGACGGAGGAGCACGCATCCGTCGTGCTAGATGTTCACCCGATTCGTCACCTTCGCGGTGTAAGTGCTGGCTTAAGGCATGATCTATGACACCATAGAAGTGGACATATGTTCACCCAATCATTGCGTCGCGGCCCGACCAGTGGGTAACCTACGGAACCACAGCCCGGAGGCGGGGGTAGCCGACCCGACGTGTTGTCAGGGGGAAATTCATGCTGGCGCGAGAGTCCGATCGCGGTGCCGACGAGGCGATGCACCTCGGGAAAAGGGTGATTGAGCGCCCGTCGGATTGGGCATTCCGGTCAAGCAGTCGGATCAAATCGCTCGGCAGGGCCGGGCGCGGTTCGGAGGTATGACGATGACGTCGACACCGCTGACATTCGTTGCCGAGCCCTCGGCGCGCGGCGCGGGCCTCAACCAGGTGATCGGACTCTCGATCGCCGCCGTGCTCATCACGCTGGTGATGCTGTGGGTAGGCCACGCGCACCGCACGCATCGGATTCCGTGGTTGACGCGGGTCGCGGACAAGCTGGGCGAGAAGTTCCACCGCCCCAACTGGGTCGCGCTGCCGGTCGTGGTGTTCACCACGTCGATCATCTGCGCCCTGTTCGGGTTCATCTGGGACGTCAGCTGGCACATCGGCAATGGGCGCGATCCCGGCCCGCTGGCCAACCCCGCGCACTACTTCATCATTATCGGGCTGTTCGGCATCTTCCTGGCTGGCATGACCGCGATCGTCCTGCCGTTCGACAAGCCCGGCCCCGCGGCGGTGCGCATCACCCAGAACTGGCATGCGCCGGTCGGCGGCGTGTTGATGGCAGCCTGCGGCCTGTACGCCATGACCGGATTCCCGCTCGACGACATCTGGCACCGCATTTTCGGGCAAGATGTCACCCTTTGGGGCCCAACGCATTTGATGATGATCGGCGGCGCCTGCTTTTCGCTTTTCGCGGTCCTGATGCTGGAGCGCGAAGGCGAAGCCGACGAAGCCGACGAGGTCTACCACGGCGCCTTCGTCACGTTCCTGCGCTACCTGTCGTTCGGGGGAATGTTCATCGGCCTGTCGGTTTACCAGATCGAATACGACTTCGGCGTCGAGCAATTCCGGCTGGTATTGCAGCCGATGATGATCGCCTTCGCGGCCGCCCTGGCGGCCGCCGCCGCCCGCATCACGATGGGCCGCGGCGCGGCGGTGATCGCGGCGTTGTTCGCCATCGCGCTGCGCGGCGGGGTGGCGCTGCTGGTCGGCCCGGTCCTGGGCGCGCCCATCAACTGGTTCCCGCTGTATCTGGGGCCCGCGCTGGTGGTCGAGCTGGTCGCACTGACGCCGTTGTTCAAGCGCCCCATCGCATTCGGGGCCGTCTCCGGTCTTGCGGTGGGGAGCGTCGGGCTATGGCTGGAGTCACTGTGGATTTCGGCCGTCTACCACTACCCGTGGCCGCCGAGCATGTGGGGCGAAGCGCTGGCGATGGCGGTGCCGGTCGCGGTGCTGGCCGGGACGTGTGGCGCGATGTTCGGCATGGTGCTGACCGGGCAGCGCCTGCCGGGCCGGCGGATCGGCATCGGGGTGGTGGTCGCCTCCGTGCTGGTGATCGGCGGGGCTGTCGCCAACGGACTACATATCGTTGTGCCGCAACAGAATCGTGCGACGATCACGTTGAGCGAGCTACCCAGCCCGGCCGGGCAGCGCATGGTCTCGGCCGACGTGCAGATCACGCCGCCCGACATGGTGAGCGGCCAGCCCGACTGGGTGACGATTCTGTCCTGGCAAGGCCGCATGGACAACCAGCGCGGGCTGGTGATCGACTGCCTCGACCGCATCGGGCCCGGCCACTACCGGTCCACCCGGCCGGTGCCGGTGTGGGGATCGTGGAAGACGCTGCTGCGGGTTCAGGACGGCTACACGATGACCGGCGTCCCGATCTACGAACCCGCCGATGACGCCATCCCGGCGGCCGAGGTCCCGGCGCCGTCGGCGATCGACCGGCCGTTCGTGCAGGAAGTCACGATCCTGCAGCGCGAGCGCGACCAGAACGCTCCGGCGTGGCTGTTCACCGCCGGCTCGATCGTGGTGTTGATGTTCTCCCTGATCGTGATCGCCGCCCTGACCTGGGGCGCCGGCCGCCTCAACAATTCGTTGTCGGGCCCGGAGCCGGTCGACGAGAAGCAAGCCCTCTCGAAAGCGGCCTGAGGCATGGCATTTCGCAATGCCGTCATCACGGCGTGGGCGGCGGCGGCGACCTGCGGCCTGGCGACCTGCGGCCTGGTGGCCTGCGGCGGTGCGCAACACCCGCCCCCCGCGACGGCCCTGGACGTCAACGTCACCATCGCCAAGGGGCAGGTCACCCCGACCAACGCCACCCTGCAGGCAAAGGTCAAACAGCAGATCACCTTTCACGTGACCAGTGACGCGGCCGACGAGCTGCACGTGCACTCGGTGCCGGACCACAAGTTCGAGATCGCGGCCGCGCCGAATCAGACATTTCAGTTCAGCGTGGACGTCCCGGGCAACGTGGAAGTCGAAGCGCATCATCTGGATCGCACGATCGCCACCATTCAAGTTCAACCGTGACCGGTGATCATGCGGCGGTACTGGCGCATGGTCTGGGCGGCTCCGGCGATCTTCCGGTGCCCTACGCCTACGCGATGGTGGGTGCCGCGTGGGCACTGACATTCACCTTCGCACTGATCGCGTTCGCCTGGCGGCGACCACGATTCGACGCCGACGCGCCCGGCCGCCCGCTGCCCAGACTGACCGCACTGATTGACGCCCGCGCGACGCGCTGGGCGGCCGCGGGCGTGGCACTCGCCTTCGCCGCATGGGTGGTGCTGGCCGGCCTCCTCGGCCCGCAGACCCAGGACAACGCTCTGCTCGGCACGTTCTACGTGCTGCTGTGGGTCGGATTGGCCGCCGTGTCAGTGCTTTTCGGGCCGGTATGGCGGCTCATCTCGCCGGTGCGCACCGTCTATCTGCTGACCCGACGCGCCCTGCCGGCTCGGATCGGCCGGCCCCGGCTTCCCTATCCCGAGGGCTGGGGCTACCGCCCGGCGGCCGTGGGCCTGTTCGCGTTCGTATGGATGGAATTGGCGAGCCCGAATTCGGCGTCGCCGCCTTGGGTGCGCACCTGGCTGCTGAGCTATGCGCTGCTGTTGCTGGGCGGAGCGTGGCTGTGCGGGCAACGCTGGCTGGCCCGAGCCGACCCGTTCGGCGGTTACAGCATGGCGGTCTCGCGGCTTTCCCCGTTTCGCCGCTCACCGGCCGGACATATAGTCATCGGTAACCCGTTCGATCATCTACCGTCGTTGCCGGTGCGCCCGGGCGTGGTGGCGATGCTGGCCGTGCTGCTGGGGTCGACGGCCTTCGACAGCTACTCGGGGTCGCCGACATGGCGCAACTTCTCCGACGGGGTGTCGCGGTCGGTCCACGGTGTGCCACCCACGCTGGCGTCGTCTGGCCTGAAGACCGTCGGTCTGGTTGTCTTCATTTTGGTTGTCGCACTGACATTTTCGCTGGCCGCGCGAGCGACGGGTGGAGTCGACCGCGCGCAGCGCCGGGCGCTGCCCGGGCAGCTGGCGCATTCACTGGTCCCGATCGTGGTGGGCTACATCTTCGCGCACTACCTGTCCTACCTGGTGGAGCGCGGACAGCAGGCCGTCATCGCCCTGGCCGATCCGTTCGGCCGGGGCTGGAATCCGTTGGGACTGGGCCACGCTCACGTCGCCTACGTGTTATCCACGCACCCCCCGGTGCTAGCCGGCGTCAAGGTGGCCTGCGTAGTGACCGGGCACATCGTGGCGGTGATCGCGGCCCACGACAAGGCACTGCGACTGCTGCCCGCCGGTCATCAACTCACCGGGCAGCTCACGATGATGGTGGTGATGGTCTGCTACACCTTCACCGGCCTGTACCTGCTGTTCGGCGGCTAGAGCAGGTGCTCGATCTTGGTATTGCCTTCCCAGCGGCGCAAACCCGCGAAGCGGCCCTCGAGCTGCGCCGGCCGGCCCGCGACGCGTAGCGCGCGGCCCAGTTGGGCGCCGCCGACCCGGCGGGCCAGCGTGACGTGCGCGGTCCACTGCCCGGGCAGCGAGTTCGCCATCGGCGCGGGTGCCAGATGCGGGCAGCAGTGCCGGTGCACCTCGGCGTGCAGATCCAGCAGCTCACCGGTCGGCACGATCAGGCGCGCGAACACGGGGCTGCTGCGGCCGAACAGCACCGGAGCGCCGACCGTACAGGCCAGCGGGAGGCGGTTGCTCAGCCGCCCCAGCAGCTCGTCGACGTCCGCCGAAATGGTCTCTGCGACAACCAGTGTGACATGTGGGCGGCCGGCCGGGGCCTGGCTGGGAATTCCCGCATCGGCCAGGTCGTCCCAGATGCGGCGGATCGCCGCCTCGGTGTCGCGGTCGAAGACCAGCTCGATCGAATGGACCATCAGCCGGCCAGCGTGCCGACCCACTCGCGCTCGAACGCCGCGTCGGCCAGCGCCGCGAAGTCGTCGACGCCCAGCGCCCCGGCCCCCGCCGGCAGCACCGCGCGCACCGGGCTCAGCCGGGCCAACGCGGATCGGTTGGAATCCTCGACCGGCCCCGGCTTCGATGGCCAGCTGCCGATCGCCAGTCCGGCGCACGAAACACATTGCGCGGCAAGGGCTTCCAAGGTAAGGGCGGTGTGGTTGAGGGTGCCCAGTTCCGCGGCGACCACGACTAGCGCCGCGGCGCCCAACTCGACGGCGAGATCACGCAGCGTGACGCCGCCGTCGGCGAGTTCGACCAGCAGCCCGCCCGCGCCTTCCACCAATGTCAACCGGCCCGGGCGGTCCAGGCCGACGATGAGGCCGAGCAGCTGATCGCGGGTGGGCAGCGCCATTCCGGCCCGTTCGGCCGCGGCGGCCGGCGCCAGGGGCTCCGGATATCTGGCCAGGGCGACGAGCTCGCCGACCCCGGACAAGCGGCCCACCTCGGCCAGATCGTCATCGCCCGAATCGGTGCCGGTTTGCACGGGTTTGCACACCGCGACGTCGATGCCGGCCCGACGGGCGTGCAACGCCAGCGCGGCTACCGTGACCGTCTTGCCGACCCCAGTGCCGGTGCCTGTGACGACCAGAACGGTCAACGGCGGGCCACGGCAAGAACATCCGCCAGCACCCGGCGGGCCAGCTCCATCTCGGCGGCGTCCAACGACGCGCGCGCGGTCAGCCGCAGCCGCGACGTTCCGGCGGGTACGGTCGGCGGCCGGAAGCAGCCCACCCGAACCCCCGCCTGCAGGCAGTCCGTCGCGGCGGCCAGCGCCACCTCCGGCTGCCCCAGGATCACCGACACCACCGCCGAGGTCGGCGGCCCCGGCACGTCGCAGATCTCGGCGAGCTCGCGGGCGTGGCGCAGTACGGCGTCCGGACGCCACGCTTCGGCCTGCAGAAGGTGCAGGGCGGCAAGCGCGGCGCCGACGGCCGCCGGCGTCAGCCCGGTGTCGAAGATGAACGGCCGGGCCGCATCGATCAGGTGTGCGCGCACCTCGGCGGGCCCCAGCACGGCGCCACCCTGGCTGCCCAGAGCCTTGGACAGCGTCGTGGTCATCACGATATCGGGCGCGCCGGCCAGCCCGACCTCGTGCAGCAGGCCGCGCCCGCCGCCGCGCACACCCAGCCCATGGGCTTCGTCGACGATCAGCAGCGCCCGGTGGCGGCGGCACACGTCGTGCAGTTGCCGAACGGGAGCCAGCGCGCCGTCGGCGCTGAACACTGAGTCGGTGACGACGACGGCGCGCTCCTCGTCGCGCGCGCCGAGCGCGGCGTCCACGGCGTCAACGTCGCGGTGCGGCGTCACGACCACGCGCGCCCGCGACAGCCGGCAGGCGTCCACCAGCGATGCGTGCGAATGCGCATCGGAGATCAGCAGCGAACCCCGGCCCGACAGGCCGACGACCGCGCCGATGTTCGCCGTGTATCCCGACGAGAACAACAACGCCGACGAGGCGCCAACGTAGTCGGCGAGGTCGGATTCGAACTGCTGATGCAGCTCGGTGTCGCCGGTGACGAGTCGGGAACCGGTAGAGCCGGCACCCCAAATACGCAGTGCCGCAACGCCGCCCTCGATCACATCGGGGTGCTGGGACAGACCAAGGTAGTCGTTGGACGCCAGGTCCAGCTCCGTCGCGACGGCTGGCCGCGGGCGCAGCGTGCGACGCAGCCCGTCGTGGCGGCGCTGCTGGGCGACCGCCTCCAGCCAGGCCAGCGGCGAAACCTCAATCGGTGCCTGCTGGGTGGCCTTCATAGCCCTACACACTACGAGAGCCCGCGAGCCGGGCGACCTCGACCATCGCCGAGGTGATCTGGGCGACGTCGCGGGGCCCGCAGATGTAGGGCGGCATCGCGTAGATCAGGTTGCGGAACGGCCGCAGCCAGACGCCGCTGTCGAGGGCTCGCGGCGTGGTGAGGGCCAGGTCAACCGGCGCGTCACATTCGATGACGCCGATGGCGCCTAGCACCCGCACGTCGGCGATGCCGGGCAGCGCCCGGGCGGCCTCGAGCCCCGCCGAGAGCCCGGCCCCGATCTCGGCGATTCGCGACCGCCAATCCTGGGCAACCAGCACCTCGACGCTGGCCACCGAGACCGCACAGGCCAGCGGATTGGCCATGAAGGTGGGTCCGTGCATCAGCGCGCCCGCCTCGCCGGTGCTGATGACCTGCGCGATCTCGGGGGTGCACAGGGTAGCGGCCAGGCTGAGATATCCGCCGGTCAGCGCCTTGCCGACGCACATGATGTCGGGGCTGACCCCGGCGTGGTCAGCGGCGAACAATTCGCCGGTGCGGCCGAACCCGGTGGCGATCTCGTCGAAGATCAACAGCACGTCGTGCCGGCGGCAGATGTCGCGCAGGTCACGCAGGTAGCGGGCGTCGTGGAAGCGCATGCCGCCGGCACCCTGCACGACGGGTTCGACGACCACCGCGGCCAACTCGGTCGCGTGCCGGGTCAACTGCTCCTCGAACGCCACGCTGTAGGCGGCGTCGTAGTCGCGCGGGACCTGCGGGGCGAACACCTGGTCGGCCAGGATGTCGGTCCACAGCGAGTGCATGCCGCCGTCGGGGTCGCAGACGCTCATCGGCGTGAAGGTGTCGCCGTGGTAGCCGCCGCGCCAGGTCATCAGCCGGTGCTTGCGGTGCCGGCCGCGACTGCGCCAGTACTGCAGCGCCATCTTCACCGCGACCTCGACCGACACCGAGCCGGAGTCGCTGAAGAACACCGTCTCCAGACCGTCTGGGGTGATGTCCACCAGCAGCTGCGCCAGCCGGGCCGCCGGTTCGTGGGTCAACCCGCCGAACATGACGTGGTTCATCGTCGCCAGCTGGGTCGTCAGCGCGGCGTCCAGGACAGGGTGGCCGTGCCCGTGAATCGCCGTCCACCAGGAGCTCATCGCGTCGAGCACCTCGACCGGCCGGCCGTCGCGGACCAGGGTCAGCCAGGCGCCGCGGGCGCCGACGGCCACCACGGGCGCGACGGCCTCGGCGCCGATGGTGCTGTAGGGATGCCACAGGTGGGCGGCGTCGACCGCGCTGATTTCCTCGGGCGTCAACCCGGGTGTCGCCGCTGGCATAGAGACCGAGCGTAAAGCAGACGAGTCGCACAATTTGCGGCCATCGGGGAGCATCTAACGGCATGGCTTCGCCTCACCGGTCCGACGGTCTGCATTCGGGCGCTGACGCTGACCCCGCGCCGGTCCCCCCGGACGCCCAGCACGTGGAGGACGCGCTGCCCTACGACGCCTACGCCGGCGCCGACGAGGCCCCGGCGACGATTCGGCTGCGGGTGGTGCCCTGGGACGTGATCAGCACGCTGGTACTGATCACGTTGCTGATCGTGCTGGCCACGGCGACGAACTGGCCGTGGCGGCTGTTCGGCTTCCTGTCGGACGTGTGCACCGGGGAAACCTGCGGTCCGGTGCCCTACGGGGTGGACATGTACATCTACCCGGTGGTCTGGGGCGGGGTGGGTGCGGCGATCGCCGCGGCAGGCGTCGGCCCCTTCGTCTCGCTGCTGAAGGGCTGGTACATGTCCTTCTGGCCGGTTTTGTCGCTCGCGATCCTGATGGTCGCCTCGGTCGCGGGCGACATTCTGACGATTTTCAGCCAGCCCTATTGGCGCTGAGCGCATAGCTCGCGCTAACCCCACTAGGGCCGTAGGTCCCTGTGAGAGCGAAATCACAACTGCGCACAGGGAATTCGGCACTCCAGTCACCATCCGGTCACGGTCCGACAAAGAATGCCGCCGTGGCCCCACCAGCGCTTTTCCGCGTCCAATTTCTGTTGTAAATGTTGCTGTAGTGACTGGTGTGATTCGACGACGTTGACGCGCATGAGTCAAAAACGGCGGCTTGGACGCGACGCCGCGCCCAAGCCACCAACAGAGAGGTTGGAACAACCATGAAACGCATTTACGCCTTCGCCGTAGGCCTGGCCATCGCGGCGGCCCCAATGGCCGCACCGATCGTCGCGAACGCCGACCCCGGCACCCGGCCGATGGACAACTCCCAGCAGGTGACCGACATCGTGGTGATGCGCGGTCTTTCACAGCGCGGCGTGCCGTTCTCGTGGGCCGGCGGCGGGATCAACGGCCCGAGCCGCGGCACCGGCACGGGGATCAACACCGTCGGATTCGACGCCTCAGGCCTGATGCAGTACGCCTACGCCGGCGCCGGGATCAAGCTGCCGCGCTCGTCGGGCGCGATCTACCAGGTAGGCCAGAAGGTGCTGCCGCAGCAGGCACGCAAGGGCGACATGATCTTCTACGGCCCCGAGGGCACCCAGAGCGTCGCGATGTATCTGGGGAACAACCAGATGCTCGAGGTCGGCGACGTCGTGCAGGTCTCGCCGGTGCGTGCCAACGGCATGACGCCGTACCTGGTCCGCGTGCTGGGCACCCAGCAGGCTCCGCTGCAGCAAGCCCCGCTGCAGCAGCTGCCCGCCCAGCAGAGTCCCGCGCAGCAGGTACCGGGACAGCAGACGCCGGCCCAACAGCTACCGGGTCAGCAGACCCCGCTGCAGCAGGTGCCGATCCAACAGTCGCCAGCACAGCAACTGCCCGGCCAGCAGCTGCCGGCGCAGCAGACGCCGGTCCAGCAGCTGCCAACCCAACAGGCCCCGGTCCAGCAGCTACCGACCCAACAGGCCCCGCTCCAGCAGCTACCGACCCAACAGGCTCCGCTGCAGCAAGCGCCCGCCGGCACTACCCGGTAGCCCGCGCCGCTTGCGCGGGCTACCTTCGCGTCCGCCGACAACCCGCCACTTGCTCCTCCGCCGACCGAGTTACCACCCGGCGGGCCCGCTGAGCAGCCCCGCTGCCGACGTGAGCGTTCTCCGAGCCGGTGGTGGGTTTCGGTAAATTGGCGGTCGATCATGCTGTCCTCGTCGCCCCTTGCCGCTCGCCAACCCCAGCCCGGGGTCGGCGCGATGAGACCGCGAGCGACGGGCTTCTATCGCTACGACTTGGACGGCCTGCGGGGTATCGCCATCGCGCTGGTCGCCGTGTTCCATATCTGGTTCGGGCGAGTGTCCGGCGGCGTCGACGTCTTCCTGGCGCTGTCCGGGTTCTTTTTCGGCGGCAAAATGCTTCGCGCGGCCCTCAACCCGGCCGTCTCGCTATCGCCAGCGGCCGAGACGATCCGCCTGATCCGCCGCCTCGTTCCGGCATTGGTCGTCGTCCTGGCCGGCTGCGCTGTGCTCACCATCCTGGTGCAACCGCAGACGCGCTGGGAGACCTTCGCCGACCAGAGCCTGGCCAGCCTGGGTTACTACCAGAACTGGGAGCTGGCCAACACCGCGTCGGACTACCTGCGGGCCAGCGAGTCGGTCAGTGCCCTGCAACACATCTGGTCCATGTCGGTGCAGGGCCAGTTCTACATCGGCTTCCTGCTGATGGTCGCCGGCTGCGCCTACCTGTCGCAGCGCCTGTTCAGGAGCCGCAAGGCCCCCCACCTGCGAACCGGCTTCATCGTGCTGCTCGGCGCGTTGACGGTGGCCTCCTTCACCTACGCGATCGCCGCGCATTCCGACAACCAGGCGCTGGCCTACTACAGCACTTTCGCGCGGGCGTGGGAACTGCTGCTCGGCGTGCTCGTCGGCGCGCTGGTCGGCGGCGTCCGCTGGCCGATGTGGCTGCGCACCACCCTGGCGAGCGTCGCGCTGGCGGCCGTCGTGTCCTGCGGAGCCCTGATCGACGGCGTCAAGGAATTCCCCGGGCCGTGGGCGCTGGTGCCCATCGGCGCCACCATGCTGATGATCCTGGCCGGGGCCAACCTGCAGGCGCTCCCGTCGACCGCCGGCCGACTGCCGCTGCCGAATCGGCTGCTGGCCACCCGGCCGCTGATCACGCTGGGCGCGATCGCGTACTCGCTATACCTGTGGCATTGGCCGCTGCTCATCTTCTGGCTGTCCTACTCCGGCCATCGGCACGCCGGCTTCCTGGACGGCATCGCGATCCTGCTGCTCTCCGGGGTGCTGGCTTACCTCACGACTCAGCTCGTCGAGGACCCGCTGCGCTACCGCGCCCCGCAGGGTGCCGGGTCACCGCTGCCCGCGGTGGCCACACCCTGGCAGTCGCGGCTGCGCCGACCCACGATGGCACTGGGCGCGGCGGTGGTGCTGCTGGGCGTCGCGCTGACCGCCACGGCGTTCAGCTGGCGGCAGCACGTCACGGTGTTGCGTGCGGCCGGCAAGGAGCTCAGCGTGCTCAACCCGCAGGATTACCCGGGCGCGCGAGCCCTGACCGAACACGTGCGGGTACCCACCCTGCCGATGCGGCCCACGGTGCTGGAAGTCAAGGAGGAGCACCCGGCGTCGACCCGGGACGGGTGCATCAGCGACTTCGTCAACCCGGCGGTGGTCAACTGCGTCTACGGCGACCTGGCCGCGACCCGCACCGTCGCGCTCGCCGGCGGGTCGCACGCCGAGCACTGGCTGCCAGCGCTGGAGCTGCTCGGACAGGTGCACCACTTCAAAGTGGTGACGTATCTGAAAATGGGCTGCCCGCTGTCGACCGAACAGGTCCCCCTGATCATGGGCAACAACGCGCCGTACCCGCAGTGCCGCGAGTGGGTGCAACGAACCATGGCCAAGCTGGTGTCCGACCGCCCCGATTACGTGTTCACCACGACCACCCGGCCGTGGAACATCAAGTCCGGCGATGTGATGCCTGCCACGTATATCGGCATCTGGCAAACGTTATCCGACAACAACATTCCGATTCTCGGCGTGCGGGACACGCCGTGGCTGGTCAAAAACGGCCAGCCGTTCGACCCGGCGGACTGCCTGGCCAAGAAGAGCGGCAACGCCCAGACTTGCGCGATCAAGCGGTCCGATCTGCTCGCCGATCGCAATCAGACCCTGGACTTCGTCGACCAATTCCCGCTGCTCAAGGTGCTCGACATGTCGGATGCGATATGCCGTAGCGACCTCTGCCGCCCGGTCGAGGGGAACGTGCTGATCTACAACGGCGCTCACCACATCACCCCGACCTACATGCGCACCATGGCCCACGAACTCGGCCGGCAAATCGCGGCGGCCACCGGCTGGTGGTGATCCACCGCTTAGCCCGCCCGGCCGAGCGCGCGCCGATAAGGTCGACACATGCCGTCCACCAACCCGGCGTCCACGCCGGTCTCCCGAACGGACTCAGCATCGCGCGCTGTGTCACCTGAAACCGGCGCACCCACCGCTCCCACCAAGTGGCCGGGCAATGCGTACCCCCTCGGGGCGTCCTACGACGGCGCGGGCACGAACTTTTCGCTGTTCTCCGAGATCGCCGACAAGGTCGATCTGTGCCTGATCGACGAGCGCGGCGACGAAACGCGCATCACCCTCGATGAGGTCGACGGCTACGTGTGGCACGCCTATCTGCCCAACATCAGCCCGGGACAGCGCTACGGATTTCGCGTGCACGGCCCGTTCGACCCGGCGTCCGGCCACCGCTGCGACCCGAGCAAGCTGCTGCTCGACCCGTACGGCAAGTCGTTCGACGGCGACTTCACCTTCGGCCAGGCGTTGTTCTCCTACGACCTGAGCGCCGTCGACCAGGGCGGCGACACGGCAGCCACCGGCACTCCCCCGATGATCGACTCGCTCGGCCACACCATGACCAGCGTGGTGATCAACCCGTTTTTCGACTGGGCGTTCGACCGCGCGCCGCTCACGCCGTATCACGAGACCGTCATCTACGAAGCCCACGTCAAGGGCCTGACGCAGACCCATCCCGGCATCCCCGAAAGCCTGCGCGGCACCTACGCCGGGTTGGCCCATCCCGCGATCATCGATCACCTCAAGTCGTTGAACGTCACCGCCCTGGAGCTGATGCCCGTCCACCAGTTCATGCATGACGAGCGGCTACTCGGCCTTGGGCTGCGAAACTACTGGGGCTACAACACATTCGGCTACTTCGCACCGCACTACCAGTACGCGGCCAACCGGCAGGCCGGCGGCGCGGTCGCCGAATTCAAGATGATGGTGCGCAGCCTGCACGAGGCCGGAATCGAGGTCATCCTCGACGTCGTCTACAACCACACCGCCGAGGGCAGTCACCTGGGTCCCACGATCAACTTCCGCGGCATCGACAACGCCGCGTACTATCGCCTGCTCGACAGCGACCTGCGGCTCTACAAGGACTTCACCGGCACCGGCAACAGCCTCAACGCGCGACACCCGCACGTGCTGCAGCTGATCATGGACTCGCTGCGCTACTGGGTAACCGAGATGCACGTGGACGGGTTCCGCTTCGACCTGGCCGCGACACTGGCCCGCGAGTTCTACGACGTCGACCGGCTCAGCGCGTTCTTCGATCTGGTGCAACAAGACCCGATCGTCAGTCAGGTCAAATTGATCGCCGAGCCGTGGGATGTGGGCGAGGGCGGCTACCAAGTCGGAAACTTCCCGGGTTTGTGGACCGAGTGGAACGGGAAGTACCGCGATACTGTGCGCGACTACTGGCGGGGCGAGCCCGCAACCCTGGGCGAGTTCGCTTCCCGGCTGACTGGGTCGTCGGACCTGTATGCGGCGAGCAGCCGGCGGCCCAGCGCCAGTATCAACTTCGTCACCGCCCACGACGGGTTCACTCTCAACGACCTGGTTTCCTACAACGAGAAACACAACGCGGCCAACGGGGAGGACAACCGCGACGGGGAAAGCCACAACCGGTCGTGGAACTGCGGCGTGGAAGGGCCCACCGACGACCCCGAGATCGTCGAGCTGCGCTCCCGACAGATGCGGAACTTCTGGACCACCCTGATGCTCAGCCAGGGCACTCCGATGATCGCCCACGGCGACGAGTTCGGGCGCACGCAGCAGGGCAATAACAACGCCTATTGCCAGGACTCCGAAGTGTCTTGGGTGGACTGGTCTTTGGCCGAGAAGAACGCCGACCTGCTGAAGTTCGCCCGCAAAGTGACCAAATTGCGCAAGAGGCATCCGGTGTTTCGCCGGCGCCGCTTCTTCGACGGCGAACCGATCCGCAGCGGCGACGAGGTCCGCGACATCGCCTGGCTGACACCGGGCGGCCGGGAGATGACCCACGACGACTGGAACCAGGCATTCGACAAGTGCGTTGCCGTGTTCCTCAACGGCGAGGCCATCACCGCGCCCGACGCCCGCGGTGAGCGCGTCGTCGACGACTCATTCCTGTTGTGCTTCAACGCCCACCAGCGCGACGTCGAATTCGTCACTCCGCACGACGATTACGCCCAGGAGTGGACCGTCGAGCTCGACACCAACCATTCCGCCGGCGCCGCCGAGATGGTCGTGCGTGCCAAGGACAAGCTCACCGTGCCCGCGCGCTCGGTCCTGATACTGCGGAAGACCGCCTAACATATGCCATTTCCGGTGCTGTCCACCTATCGGTTGCAGCTGCGCGGTGAGTCCAGTGGATTCGCGTTCACCTTCGCCGACGCCGAGAACCTGCTCGACTATCTCGACGACCTCGGGGTGTCGCACGTGTACTTGTCCCCGATCATCACCGCCGCGCGCGGCTCCAGCCACGGCTATGACGTCACCGACCCGACGTCGGTATCCGCCGAGTTGGGCGGTCCCGATGGGCTGGCCCGGCTGTCGGCGGCGGCGAAGGCCCGCGGCCTGGGCCTGATCGTCGACATCGTGCCCAACCACGTCGGGGTGGACCAGCCCGAGCAGAACGCCTGGTGGTGGGACGTACTGCGGCACGGGCGCTCCTCGTCCTACGCGACGTTTTTCGACATCGACTGGGACCTCGACAACGACGGCCGAATTGTGCTGCCCGTCTTGGGTTCTGACGACGACGCCGCAGACTTGAAGGTCGACGGTGAGCTGCTGCGGTTGGGCGAGCTCGCATTTCCGATCACCCCCGGGACCGGCGCGGGCAGCGGTCCCGAGGTGCACGACCGACAGCACTACCGGCTGGTGGGCTGGCGCAGCGGGGTCGTCGGGTATCGCCGGTTCTTCTCCATCACCTCGCTGGCAGGGCTGCGCCAAGAGGACCGCGCGGTGTTCGACGCCAGCCATGCCGAGGTCGCCCGTTGGGTTCACGAAGGTCTCGTCGATGGGGTGCGCATCGACCATCCCGATGGATTGGCCGATCCCACCGGGTATCTGGCGTGGCTGCGCGCGCTGTTGGGCTCGGACGCCTACATCGTCATCGAGAAGATCCTGGCCGTCGACGAGGCCCTGGAGCCGACGCTGCCCGTCGACGGCACCACCGGCTACGACGTGCTGCGCGAAGTGGGCGGCGTGTTTGTCGACCCCGCCGGGGCGGCCGCACTCACCGAGCTCGTCCGATCGGCGGGGGTGGACTACGACGCGATGCCGAAGATGCTGGCGGAGCTGAAGATTCACGCGGCCACCGACACGTTGGGCAGCGAGCTGCGCCGGCTGCGCCGCAGCATCGTCGCGGCGGCGGGCACGGATCATCGGCTGCTGCCCGAAGCGGTGGCCGCACTGCTCAGCCGCATCGACGTCTATCGCTCCGACTACCCGGGTCTGGCAGCCGTCCTGCCGGCCGCGCTCGCCGAGACTCAGGCCGCGCAGCCGGAGCTCGGGCCCGCCCTGCAAGTGATCGCCGCGGCGCTGGCCCGCGGCGTCGAGCCCGCCACGCGGTTGCAACAACTGTGCGGGGCAGTGACGGCCAAGGCCGTCGAGGATTGCCTGTTCTACCGCGACGCCCGCCTGGTATCGCTCAACGAGGTGGGCGGCGAACCACATCGATTCGGCGTCGGCAGCGCCGAGTTCCATTGCAGCGCCGCCACGCGGGCACGGCTGTGGCCGCGCACCATGACGACGCTGACCACGCACGACACCAAGCGCGGCGAGGACGTGCGCGCCCGCATCGGGGTGCTGTCCCAGGTGCCGTCACTGTGGACCGAGTTCGTGGCCCGCTGGGAGATCGCCGCGCCCTCCCCCGACCCGGCGACCGGCCAGTTCCTGTGGCAGAACATCTTCGGGGTCTGGCCGGTCAGTGGCGAAGTCACCGGCGAGCTGCGCGACCGGTTGCACGGCTACGCGGAGAAGGCCATTCGGGAGGCCGCCTGGCACACCTCGTGGAGCGACCCGGACGCCGCGTTCGAGGAGGCGGTGCACGGCTGGCTGGACACCGTCCTCGACGGCCCGGTGGCCGGCCAGCTGACCGAGCTGGTCGCCCGACTCAATCCGCACGCGGCCAGCGACGCGCTGGGCCAGAAGCTGCTGGCGTTGACTGTGCCGGGGACACCGGATACCTACCAGGGCACCGAGTTATGGGACGACAGCCTGGTCGACCCCGACAACCGCCGCGAGGTGGATTACGCCGCCCGCCGGGCCGCACTGCAGGCGCTGGAACACCCGAAGATTCGGGTCGTCACAACGGCGCTGCGCCTGCGCCGTGCGCATCCCGACACGTTTGGGCACGGCGACTACATCCCGCTGCTGGCCGACGGGGACGCCGGCGAGCACGTACTGGCCTTCTCGCGTGGGGCCGACATCGTCGTCGCGGTGACCCGCTGGACGGTGCGACTGTCCGAAATCGGTTGGGGCAACACGGTTTTGCCGTTGCCCAAAGGCAACTGGAAGGACACCATCACCGGGGTCATCGCGGACGGGCCGACCTCGGCGGCTCAATTGTTCGCCGACCTCCCCGTCGTCCTGCTGGAGCGCCATCATGACTGAGTTCCGCGTGTGGGCACCCAAACCCGCCCGGGTGCAGCTGGACGTCGAGGGTGCGGTGCACCCGATGACCCGCTCGGAGGACGGGTGGTGGCATGCCGACCTGGCTGCGGCGCCGGATGCGCGCTACGGATTCGTGCTCGACGACGACCCCACCGTGCTACCCGACCCGCGCTCGGCCCGGCAGCCCGACGGGGTGCATGCCCGCTCGCAATTGTGGGACGCCGCCACCGCGGCGTGGACCGACGGCGGCTGGGCGGGCCGGCCCGTGGGCGGCGCGGTCGTCTACGAGCTGCACGTCGGGACCTTCACCGAAGCAGGCACTTTCGACGCCGCGATCGAGAAGCTGGACTATCTGGTCGAACTCGGCGTCGACTTCGTCGAGCTGATGCCGGTCAACTCTTTCGCCGGCACGCACGGCTGGGGATACGACGGGGTGCTGTGGTACAGCGTGCACGAACCCTACGGCGGGCCCGACGGGCTGGTACGGTTCGTCGACGCCTGCCACGCCAAGGGCTTGGCGGTGCTGATCGACGCCGTGTTCAATCACCTCGGCCCGTCGGGCAACTACCTGCCGAAGTTCGGGCCCTACCTGTCCTCGGGCAGCAACCCGTGGGGTGAAGGCATCAACATCGCCGACGCCGACTCCGACGAGGTGCGCCGCTACATCATCGGCTGCGCGCTGCGCTGGATGCGCGACTTCCACGCCGATGGGCTGCGCCTGGACGCCGTGCACGCCCTCGTCGACACCACCGCCATCCACATCCTCGAAGAGCTCGCCGCCGAAACCGATTGGCTGTCTGCACAAGTCGGGCGCCCGTTGTCGCTGGTCGCCGAGAGCGACGTGAACGACCCACGGACCGTCACGCCCCGTGACCGGGGCGGCCTCGGGATCACCGCGCAGTGGGCCGACGACATTCACCACGCCATTCATACGGCGGTATCCGGCGAACGTCAGGGGTATTACGCCGACTTCGGTTCGCTGGCTACGCTGGCCCAGACACTGCGCCACGGCTTCTTTCACGCCGCGACGTATTCGTCGTTCCGGCACCGCCGCCACGGGCGCCCGCTGGACACCTCGGCCATCCCCGCGACTCGCCTGGTCGCCTACACCTGCACCCACGACCAGGTCGGCAACCGCGCCCTGGGTGATCGACCGTCGCAGAACCTCGACGCCGGTCAGCTGGCGATCAAGGCTGCCCTGATACTCGGATCACCTTACACCGCAATGCTTTTCATGGGCGAGGAATGGGGCGCGTCCACACCGTTCCAGTTCTTCAGTTCCCATCCGGAGCCGGAACTGGCGCGCGCCACCGCCGAGGGCCGCAAGGCCGAATTCGCCGAGCACGGCTGGGATGCCGACGACGTTCCCGACCCGCAGGACCCGCAGACCTTCCAGCGGTCGAAGCTGGCCTGGGATGAGCTTGAGAAGGGCGAACACGCCCCGCTACTGCGCTTTTACCGCGACCTGATCGCGTTGCGGCGCAGCGAACCCGACCTCGCCGACCCCTGGCTGAACAACCTTACCGTCGACTATGACGAGGAGCAGGGTTGGATCATCCTGGCGCGCGGCCAGATTCGCATCGCGGCTAACCTCGGCACCGAGCCGGTGACGGTGCCCGTCGCCGGTGACGTCGTCTTGGCCTGGGGCGAGCCGGCCGTCGGCGCCGACAGCACGTTGTTGCCCGGCCATTCTCTCGCCGTAGTGCGCCAGGGGTAGATCTCGATCTATCGCGTGGGCAGCGCTACCATCACCGCTACCCGCGGACAGTTCGCGGCGATGCAACGGAGCAGCACATGGCGCAAAAAGTGCAGATCCCGCCCGACCTCATCGGCGGCGATGTCGACGAGGGTTACGGAAAGGTCGCCGACGCGTTTCGCCGCAACCTTGACAGCGGGCAGGAGATCGGCGCCGCTGTCGCCGTCTATCGGGATGGCCGCAAGGTCGTGGACTTGTGGGGCGGCTACCGCAACGGGAACACGCGCGCGCCGTGGCAGCAGGACACTGTCGTCAACGTCTTCTCGACCACCAAAGGCGTTGCGTCCCTTGCCGTCGCGCTCGCCGCCTCGCGCGGCCACCTCTCATATGACGCCAAGGTCGCCGACTACTGGCCAGAATTCGCCCAGGCCGGCAAAGCCGCTGTCACCGTCCGCCAACTGCTTGCCCATCAGGCCGGCTTGCCCGTCGTCAAACCGCCGCTGACGCTGCAGGAGCTGGCCGACCCGCCGAGGATGTCGGCCAGACTCGCGACCCAGGCACCGGCGTGGACGCCGGGAACCAGGCATGGCTACCACGGCATCACGCTGGGCTGGTACGAAGGTGAGCTGATCCGCCGGACCGACCCCAACGGGCGTTCGCTGGGCCGGTTCTTCGCCGAGGAGATCGCCCGCCCCCTCGGCCTGGACTTTCACATCGGTCTGCCGGACTCGGTCGACCGCGACCGCGTCGCGCATCTCGACGGTTGGTCGTTGCCCCAGCTGCTGTTTCAGCTGAACACCATGCCGCGAGGTCTGGCCCTGGCCTTGTTCAACCCGTTCGACCTCGCCGCACCGGCGCTGGCCATCGCCAAAGGGATCAACAACCTGGAGGATTTCAACCGCGACGAACTCCGCGTCGTCGAGATGCCCGCCGTCAACGGCACCGGCACCGCGCGCGCGATCGCCAAACTGTACGGCAGCGCCGCCATCGGCGATCCCGCGCTCGGCCTGAGCGCCGGCACGCTCGACGCCCTGAAGAGTCCTGCGCAACCGCCGACGAAAGGGTCGCGCGACAAGGTGTTACACGTCGACACGAACTTCACCCTGGGCTTCAGCAAGCCCAGCCCCCTCTGCCTCTTCGGCTCGTCGATGAACGCCTTCGGCACGCCGGGCGCAGGCGGCTCGTTCGGGTTTGCCGATCCCGACACCGGCATCGGATTCGGCTACGTGATGAACAAGCTGGGCTTCTACCTGGTGAGCGACCCTCGGGAACTCGCCTTGCGCCAGGCCCTTTTCCGCGACGTCCTGGGCGCCCGAACGCAAAGCTGACCTAGACGCTGGACCGCCCGCCGCCGCGCAGCGCGTCGGCCACCGCGTCGGCAAGCGGCTCGATCTCGTCGTCGGCCACATCGGCGATGGTGATGCGGATGCCCGCCGCTGTGCGGATACGGAACCGACTCCCCGGGGCGGCGGCCCAGCCCGCGGCGAGCAGCCGGGTGATCGCGACCGTCTCGTCGGGAACCGGGATCCACACATTGAGGCCGGACCGCCCGTGCGCGACGACACCCCGTTGCGCCAGCGCGGCCCGTAAGCCGTTGCGGGCGGCCGCGTAGCGCTTTTCGGCGGCGTCGACGAGCCGCGTCGCCGCGTGGTCGGACCACAGGCTCACCGCGAGGCCCTGCAGCAGGTGACTCACCCAACCGGGACCGAGCCGCAGTCGTCCGTGCACCCGCTCGACGGTGCGTTGGTCGCCGGCGAGGACCGCGACCCGCAGATCCGGGCCGTACGCCTTGGAGGCTGAGCGCACGAAAGCCCAATGCGTGGTGGACCCGGCCAGCGTGTGCAGCGGCGCGCCGGAGATGCCCGCGCAGTGGTCGTCCTCGACCAGCAACAACTCGCCGGCGCGTTCGGCCAGCACCGCGCGCAGCGCGGCGGATCGTTCCGCCGACAGCGCGGCCCCCGTCGGGTTCTGCGCACGACCGGTGACGATCAGCGCACGCACGCCGCGGTCCAGCGCCCGGGTGACGTCGGCGATAACCGGCCCGTCGTCGTCGACCTCGACGGATTCCGCCGAAAGCCCAAGTGCCGCAAGCAGATCTAACAGGTTGGCCCAGCCGGGATCTTCCACCGCGACCCGGTCGCCCGGGCGCAGGTGCGCGGCCAGCGCCCGCTCGATGCCATCGAGGGCACCGCTGGTCACCGCGAGGTGCTCGGCCGGGACACCGTCGACGGCCAGCGCCGAGCGGGAATACTCGGCCAGCGCGGACGACACCGCCGGGTCCCCGTACAGCACCGCCCGGCCGCCAGTATCCCAATTCAGCTGCGGGACAGCAGCAATGGGCAACAGGTCGGGGTTGGGGTTACCGGTGGACAGATCACGCACACCCGCGGGGACGTCGAGCCCGAGCAGCGAGCGCGGCGAGGTTGCCGGCCGGTGCCGCACCCGAGTGCCGCGCCGGCCCGCGGTTTCGATGACCCCGCGATCGCGCAGCAGCCGGTACGCGGCTGCTGCGGTGTTCGCGTTCACCCCAAGCCGGGCGGCCAGCTCCCGGATCGGCGGCAACGCGTCGCCGGGCGTCAGGTCGCCCACCGAGATGGCCTCCTCGATGTTCGCCGCTATGGACTCCGCCCCGGTTCCCGCTATGCTCTGTTGTACTGGCACGAAATATATTCTGTACTATTACAAAAGGTGAGGCAATTCCGTTGGCCACCACATACGACCCCACTCCGCGCAGCACGCCCTCTCGTTACCGCGACCGCGCCAGCTACGACCGCGACGTCGTGCATCGCATCCTCGACGAGGCCCTGATCTGTCACCTCGGCTACCTGGGCGACGGCCGGCCGGTGGTCCTGCCGACCACCCATGCCCGCTGCGGCGAGACCCTCTACCTGCATGGATCCACCGGCAGCCGGCCGATGCTGGGCGCCACCGACGGCCTGCCCGTCTGCGTCACCGTCACCCTCGTCGACGGGCTGGTGCTGGCCCGCTCCGCGCTGCACCACTCGCTGGTGTATCGCTCGGTGGTCGTGCACGGCGACGCGCGCCTGGTCGACGACCCGGACGAAAAGCTGCGGGCGCTGGGCTGCCTACTTGATCACGTCGCCGCGGGCCGGGCGAGCGATTGCCGGCTGCCGAACGCGCGCGAGCTGGCGGCGACCGCGGTGCTCGCCCTAGACCTCGTCGAGGTGTCGGCCAAGGTCCGCAGCGGCGGTCCAACCGACGATCCCGAGGACCTCGCGCTGCCGCATTGGGCCGGGGTGCTGCCGTTGAGCGTGACGGCCGGAACGCCGGTGCCCGCGGACGACCTGGATCCCGCGACCCCGGCGCCGCCGTACCTGGCCGCGTACTCGCGGTGAGGGCGCCCGACGTCGAAAGCAGGCGGGCGGCTACAGCAGCAGGTAGCGGTAGGCCGGCGATCCGGGCTTGAGTATTTCGACGTGCATCTGGGTGCCGCGCATCCGGTCCAGCAGGCCTTCGAGGTCGGCGGACGATCCCAGCTGAATGCCGACGAGCGCCTCACCGGTCTCCCGGTTGTTGCGCTTGACGTACTCGAACAGGGTGATGTCATCGTTGGGCCCGAGCACCTCGTCGAGGAATCGGCGCAGCGCGCCCGGCTCCTGCGGAAAGTCGACCAGGAAGTAGTGCTTGAGGCCGAGGTGCACCAGCGAGCGCTCCAGCACCTCGCCGTAGCGCGACACGTCGTTGTTGCCGCCCGAGACGAGGCACACCACCGTCGAGCCGGGCTCGATGTCGGCTTCCAGCAGCCCCGCCACCGACAGAGCGCCCGCAGGTTCGGCGATGATGCCCTCGTTCTGATAGAGGTCGAGCATCGCGGTGCACACCGCACCCTCGTCGACCGCGGTGATCGACACCATGTCGCCCGCCGCCGCCAGCACGGAGTAGGTCAGCTCGCCGGCGCGACGCACTGCGGCGCCGTCGACGAACTGGTCGACATGGTCCAGCGTCACCGGTTCGCCGGCGGCCAGCGCGGCCATCATCGCCGCGGCTCCGGCCGGCTCGACGCCCAGCACGGACGTGGTGGTCGTCCGCTCCGCCAGATAGGTCGTGATGCCGGCGATGCATCCACCGCCGCCCACCGGCACCACCACCACGTCGGGCTCGCTTTCCAGCTGCTCGAGCACCTCGATGGCGATAGTCCCCTGCCCGGCCATGGTCCGCAGGTCATCGTAGGGCGGCACCAGCGTCGCGCCGGTCCGCTTCACGTCGCCCAGGGCCGCCTCGGCGGCCAGGTCATAGGTCGACCCGCCCACGATCAGGTCGATGAACTCCCTGCCGTGATAACGGATCCGGTCACACTTCTGTCGCGGGGTCTTGGCCGGCACGTACACGCGACCGCGCACGCCCAGCTTGCGGCACGCGTACGCGAAGCCCTGCGCGTGGTTTCCCGCCGACGAGCAGACCACCCCGGCGCCGATCTCCGCGTCGGACAGCTGCACCAGCAGGTTATAGGCGCCGCGCAGCTTGTATGACCGCACGACCTGCAGGTCCTCGCGTTTGAGGTAGACCCGCGCGCCGGTGATCTCCGACAGCCGGTCGCTGAACTGCAGCGGGGTGGGCGTGACCACCGGAGCAATTCGCTGCGCCGCCGCGTCGATGTCGGCCGCTGACAGCGGCTGCATCTTCTGGGTGCGCGGGGTACTGCTCAGTTCGGCGGACACCGGTCAATGGTGCCACGAGGGGCTTCACCCCTGGTGAGGCGACTCAGCTCACGGGCGTCAGCACGAACACCGGGATTTGGCGGTCGGTCTTCTTCTGGTAGTCGGCGTAGTCGGGATAGGCGGCCACGGCGCGCTCCCACCACAGCGCCTTCTCGTCGCCGAACACCTCGCGGGCGTCGTAGTCGCGGGTGACGGAGCCGTCCTGCAGCTCCACCCGGGGGTTCTTGGCGATGTTGTAGTACCAGACCGGGTTCTTCGGGGCCCCGCCCAGCGAGGCGACAACGGCGTATTCGCCGTCGTGCTCGACGCGCATCAGCGGCGTCTTGCGCAGCTTGCCCGTCTTGGCGCCGACCGTGGTCAGCAGGATGATCGGCTTGCCCTTCATGTCCGCGGCCTCGGCCCCGCCCGATTCGGCGTATTTTTCGGCTTGTTCGCGGGACCAGTCCCAGGGCGATGGTTCGTACTCTCCGGTGAGCGGCATACCCACCACTCTAGGCGGAGCGCAGCCTGGCCAGCTCGGCGATCTCGTTGACCCGCCGGATGGCGGTGGCGATCTCGTCGGCGAACTCGCGGCGCCGCTTGGCCAAGTCGGGGAATTCGAACCCGTCGACCAGCTCGCGGTGCCGGGCCAGCCGCAGCGCGGTCTTGAACAGCTCCATCGACCGGGATTCGGCGCTGGCGATGCGGCGCTGCAGCTCCCATTGCTTGCCGACCTCGAGGCACTCGGCTAGGAAGGTCTCCTCGTCGAACGGTTCGTCGTCGTAGGCGGCCAGCCGGTCGGCGACGATGTGGTAGGCGTCCAGGAACGGCCGCAGCACCAGGTGCGCGAGCAGCATGTCGGCCGATTCCAGCAGCCCCCGGACCACCGTTGCGGTGGTGGATTTGCTGGTGTCTTCGACAGGCCCGATCAGCCGCACCTCGTCGGCGAGGTCCTTCTCGAACTGCGCGCGGGCCGAGAACAAGAACTCGAACTTCAGCAGCTCACGCAGCTTCAGCGCCTCGTCACGCACGGTCACCGGCAACACCGTGCCGTCCGTGGACGTTTCCGACGCGGCGAGCAGCGCCGTCTCGGCGATGGCCCGGTCGACCAGGATGTGGATGGCGGTGTTGCGGTAGAACGCCGCGACCAGATGCTGGTCCGCGCCGATCCCCCACACCGCCTCGGTGCCGGCGTCGTAGACGTTGATCACGCCCGACGCGACCAGCTGGTGCAGCGTCCATCGGATGGTGGAGCGATTGGTGAGATCGGCCGCGCCGGCGACCGTCCAGTTCCGGGCGGTGATGTAGCTGGCCAGGGGCTGAACGGTGGCCAGCACCTCGCTGATGGACAGCGACCGGTCCGCGCCCAGCAACGCCAGGTTCACCACGGCGGTCGGGGTGACCGGCGTCGCCCTGTTGATCCGATGCTCGACGTCCAAGGCGATGCGCTCGATTTCGGTGCCGGTGCCCGACTTGTCGGCGCGCATCTCCTCCAGGCGTTTGCGCAGCGGCAGCGGTTCACCGAAGTCCAGGTAGGCGCGGCCCAACCGCTTGCCCTGCTGCAGCGCGAGCCGGACCAGGAAGCGGAAGTCCTCGGGCCGTTTCACCGCGCCGTAGGCCTCGGTGGTCATGGCCTCCACCTCGTGCAGCTGGTCGTAGACGATGGAGGTCGGCACCAGATACACCTCGGGACCGTCGATTTCGTCCACGGCATCGGTGATGTAGCGCAGGATCCCGAACACGGGAGGCCGCAGCTTGCCGGTCCTGGTGCGGCCGCCTTCGATCGACCAGCTCAGGTTGGCGTGGTTTTGCACCAGCTGCGCGGCGTAGGCCCGTAACGCGAACCGGTAGACGGGAATGTCCTTGGTCTGCCGCCGGATGAAGATCGTCCCGGTGCGCTTCGCCCAACCGCCCATCGGGAAGAAGTTCAGGTTCGCCCCGCCGAAGGTCAGCGCCGGCGAGAGCCGGTTGGCCACGATCATCTCCGGCAGCAGCATGCCGTCCAGATACGACCGGTGAGAAAACGCGAACGCCAGCGTCGCTTTGCGATCCAGCCTGCGCAACTGAGCGATCTGATCCTCGTCGACCAGCACGTCATAGGCCCGCATCAGCCAGCGGCTGAACCTGCGCCAGGCCTGCACGGCCCTCTCGTCGAGCGTGGCCGACATCTCCCGCAGATAGCCCGCGGCCTCGGCACGCACGCCGTGGGGTTCCCGCCCGAGCTCGTCGGCCAACTCGGTGAGCCGCTGGTCAAACCAGGGCGCACCCAGCAGCTGCACGACCTCGGCCGGATCGGTCGACAGTGGCGTCACGGACTCGTGGATAAGTCCGATGCGTTGCAACCCCTTTCGCAGTTCCGCCCGACCGGGTTCACGCACCGTCATCACCCGCTTTCCGCTCGGGCCGACCGCGCCGGTGCGACGGTGGCTCGTCGTGCTTGCGATGTGCCCGCATCACATCGGTGAGCGTACGTCCGGCGCGGGCGGCACGGAATACAATGCGTGATTTCTATTCCGGACAACCATCCGCGAACCGCGGGTAGCTAGTACGTTCGGAATCATGCGGTCCGGTCGCGGCATTGATGTCAGCGATCTGTCACCACTTGAGCAGACGGCGTTGCTCACCGAATACGCGCGTACGCTGGACAGCCGGTGGCCACAGCCCATTCTCGGCGACACCCTGGCCGCCGACGTCGTCAGCAAGATCGACTTCGACTTTGACGGGCTCGGCGTCCCCAAGAGCGTGGTGTGCCAGTGCGCGCTGCGCACCAAGATGCTCGACGAACGGGTGCGCGCGTTCACGTCCGAGAATCCCGACGCCGTCGTCGTCGACCTCGGTGCCGGCCTGGACTCGGGCCCGTTTCGGGTTAGCGTGCCGCCCGCGGTCGATTGGTACAGCGTCGATCTGCCGCACGTCATCGCCTTGCGCAAGCGGCTGCTGCCGATCAGCAGGCGGGCGCATTCGGTGACCGCCTCGGTGGCCGACCACACCTGGGCCGACGGCATCCCCGCGCAACGGCCCGCCATGGTGATCTCCAACGGGCTGTTCGCGTTCCTGTCCGAGCCGGTGATCGTCAACGTCTTTCGCCGTCTCACCGAACATTTCAAGTCCGGGGAGCTGGCCTTCAACGACTACGGGCGGATTGGCTGGTTCACCCGGGCCGCGGTCAAACTCGCCCCGCAGCGAATGTTCGCCAGCGTCGGTGCGCAGTGGGGTTATCCGGGATTTCGGGACGCACGCGTGCCCGAACAGTGGAATCCGAAGTTGACGCTGGTCGAAGAGGCCAGCCTGGCGCACGCACCCGAGATCGAGCTGTTTCCGGAGTGGATTCGCTTGGCCACCAAGTTATCCGGCATGTTCGAGACGTCCGCACGCAAGGCGCGGATCCTGCGCTACCGGTTCTAGGCTGCGGACGTCGGCGGGTGCGGGTTTGGGTGTGCGCTTACAGCGCCCACTGTGTAGTCACGGCGTTGAGTGTGTGCTGGTGGCGGCAAATCCGCGCCGAAACCCCGCCCTGAACGCACGGGGAAATCCCTGAGCGCACAGGCGAAGCCTCGACCGCACACTGGACGACCGGGACCGCACGAGCAGCGGCCGTCAACTCTGGCCGCCCAGGCACCCCGGTCCGAGCAGCTCCTTGAGGTCGCCCATCAGCGCCGGCGAGGGCGTCACGCGCAGCGACTGATCCAGCTCCAGCGTGGTGATCCGGTCGCCACTGATCAGGCGGAGGTGGACCTGCGATGTGCCCGGGTGACGTGCCAGCACCTGCTTGAGCGCACTGACCTTGTCGATAGTGCACTGCCGCGTCGGCAGGCTGACCGCCAGCGGCCGGTTCGGCTGGGCGTGGGAGAAGTCGGGCACGACGAGCTCGTTGGCGATCAACGAGATCCGGTCGTCGCGGATCGCGACCTTGGCGTTGATCAGGACCACCACGTCGTCGGCGATGTCCGCACCGTAGGTCGAGTAGGCATGCGGGAAGAACATCACCTCGATGCCGCCGGTGAGGTCTTCCAATTGGGCTGACGCCCAAGGCATTCCGTTCTTGTTGACCCGCCGGTTCACTGAGGCCAGGATTCCGCCCACCCGCACCTGGGTCTCGTTGGGGACATCGCCGTCGAGAATGGCCGGGATCTGGGTGTCCACCTGGGCGGCCAGCAGATGCGCGACGCCGTTGAGCGGATGGCCGGACACGTACAGCCCCAGCATCTCCCGCTCCAGAGCAAGCTTGTGCTTGTCCTCCCACTCGTCGTCGGGCACCTTGATGGTGAACACCGTGTCGGCGCCGGCGTCGCTGCCGCCGAACAGGTCGAATTGCCCCATCGCCTCGGCCTTCTTGGTGCCCAGCACCGAGTCGACAGCGTCGGTGTGCACCAGGAACAGCCCCTTGCGGGGGTGACTGAGCGAGTCGAACGCGCCGGCCTTGATCAGCGACTCGGTGACCTTCTTGTTGCACGCCGAGATGTCGATCTTGTTGAGGTAGTCGGAGAAGTCGGTGTACTTGCCCTTCTCGTTGCGTGTGCCGATCAGGGAGCCGACGACATTGGCGCCGACGTTGCGCACGGCGGCCAGCCCGAAGCGGATGTCCTGGCCGACGGAGGCGAAGTTCACCAGTGACTCGTTGACGTCGGGCGGCAAGACGGTGATGCCCAGCTTGCGGCAGTCAGCCAGGTAGACCGCGGCCTTGTCCTTGTCGTCGCCGACCGACGTCAGCAGGCCGGCCATGTACTCGGCCGGGTAGTTGGCCTTGAGGTAGGCGGTCCAATAGGAAACCAGGCCGTAGCCCGCGGCGTGCGACTTGTTGAATGCATAACCGGCGAACGGAAGGATGGTGTCCCACAACGCTTTCACCGCTCTTTCGGAGAACCCATTGGTGGTCATGCCTTCGTAGAAACCCTTGTATTCGGCCTCGAGCACCTCGAGCTTCTTCTTGCCCATCGCCTTGCGCAGCGCGTCGGCCTTACCCATCGTGTAGGAGGCGACCTTCTGGGCAATGAACATGATCTGCTCTTGGTAGACGATCAAACCGTAAGTCTCGGACAGGATCTCGCGCAGCGGCTCCTCGAGCTCGGGGTGGATCGGCTTGATCGCCTGCCGGTTGTTCTTACGGTCGGCGTAGTCGTTGTGGGCGTTCATCCCCATCGGGCCGGGCCGGTACAGCGCCAGCACGGCGACGATGTCGTTGAACTCGGTGGGCTGCATGCGGCGCAGCAGGTCGCGCATCGGGCCACCGTCGAGCTGGAACACGCCCAGCGTGTCACCGCGGCCCAGCAGCTCGTAGGTGAGCTTGTCGTCGAGTGGAACCGATTCCAGGTCGAGGTCAATTCCCCTGTTGGCCTTGATGTTATCGAGTGCGTCACCGATGATCGTGAGGTTGCGCAGGCCCAAGAAGTCCATCTTCAGCAGGCCGATGGCCTCGCACGACGGGTAGTCCCAGCCGGTGATGACGGCGCCGTCCTGCGGCCGCTTCCACAGCGGGATCGCCTCGGTCAGCGGTTCGCTGCTCATGATCACCGCGCAGGCGTGCACGCCTGCGTTGCGGATCAACCCCTCCAGGCCGCGCGCCGTCTGGTAGATCGTGCGCACGTCCGGATCGGTTTCGATCAGACTGCGGACCTCAGACGCCTCCTTGTAGCGCTCGTGGTTCGGATCGGTGATACCCGACAGCGGGATGTCCTTGGCCATGATCGCCGGGGGGAGCGCCTTGGTGATCCGGTCGGCGATCGCGAACCCGGGCTGCCCGTAGTGGATGCGCGCCGAATCCTTCAGCGCTGCTTTGGTTTTGATGGTGCCGAAGGTGATGACCTGAGCGACGCGATCGGAACCCCACTTATCGGCGGCGTAACGCACCATCTCGCCGCGGCGCCGGTCGTCGAAGTCGATGTCGATATCGGGGGCCGACGGACGCTCGGGGTTGAGGAACCGCTCGAACAGCAGACCGTGCGGGATCGGGTCGATGTTGGTGATCCCCAGCGCATAGGCCACCAGCGAACCGGCCGCCGAACCACGCCCCGGCCCGACCCGGATATCGATCGACTTCGCATGGTTGATCAGGTCGGCGACGATCAGGAAGTAGGCCGGGAAGCCCTTGTCGCAGATGACTTTGATTTCGTACTCGGCGCGGTCGATGTAGTCCTGCCCGGCGCCGGCCGGGAAGCGCCGCTGCAGGCCTGCCATCACCTCGTGGTGCAGCCAGCTCGCCTGGTCGTGCCCTTCGGGCACGGGGAAGACCGGCATCCGGTCGCGCGGCGCCCACACCTCGTCATAGGGCTGCACCCGCTCGGCGATCAGCAGGGTGGAGTCGCACGCCCCGGGCACCTCGTCGTCCCAGATCTTGCGCATGTCGGCGGCCGACTTCAGGTAGTAGCCGTCGCCGTCGAACTTGAACCGGTTGGGATCCGACAGCGTCTTGCCGGTCTGCACACACAACAGCGCCTCGTGGTTGTGGGCGGCGTCGCGGGTGACGTAGTGGCAGTCGTTGGTGGCCAGCGGCGGGATGCCGAGCTTGCGGCCGATCTCCAGCAGGCCCTCGCGGACCCGCGTCTCGATGGACAGCCCGTGGTCCATCAGTTCCAGGAAGTAGTTGTCGGCGCCGAAGATCTCGCGCCATTTGGCGGCGGCCTCCAGCGCCTCGCGGTCATGCCCCAAGCGAAGGCGGGTCTGCACCTCGCCCGACGGGCAGCCGGTGGTGGCGATGATGCCCTCGGAGTGCTCGGCGATCAGCTCGGCGTCCATCCGCGACCACTTGCCCAGCTGGCCTTCGAAGGAGGCGAACGAGGAGAGCTTGAACAGGTTGCGCAGCCCGGTGGCGTTCTCGGCCACCATCGTCATGTGCGTGTAGGAGCCGCTGCCCGAGACGTCGTCAGACTTTTGGCTCGGGTCGCCCCACAGGATGCGCTTGGTGTCGAAGCGGGAACCCGGCGCAATGTAGGCCTCGACGCCGATGATCGGCTTGATGCCGGTCTTGGTCGCCACGTTGTAGAACTCGCTGGCGCCGAACATGTTTCCGTGGTCGGTCATGCCGACCGCGGGCATCTGCAGCCGCTCCACCTCGGCCAGCATCGGCGTGATCTTCGCGGCACCATCCAGCATCGAGTATTCGGTGTGGTTATGCAGGTGCACGAAGGACGACTGACTCATAGGCACGCCAGTCTATGACCGACGACCGACAGTGGTTGGGCGTGTCGCCGCGTGTGTCTTGACGGGTTTATCCGTACAACTCGACGAAGTTCTTCAGCGACTTTTCGACGTCGCCTTTGACGGCGCGCGCCGCGGCCGACCCGCTCGGCCCGAACAACGCCCGACCGCCCAGCTCAAGCCGCAAACCGAGGGTGGATCCGTCCCCCGCGGGTCGCACCGGCAGGGTGACGGCGTACTTCGCTCGGCCTTTCCCGCTCCCGACAGCGCCACCTGGTGCGGCGGGTCCCATGTGGTCACCGTCCACGTCACCCGATCGCGCATCCCCTTGGCGTGCGCCACCCCGACGATCTGGGTGCCCTCGGTGATCTCGTCGGGCAGCTCGCTGCGCCACGCCTCGTGCATGACGAGCCAATCGCCCAGTTCCGACAAGTCCTGCGGCGCCATCGGGACGTCGAGTTTCATGTCGACAGCCGCCAGGAAGCAAACCTAGCCGCGCACCGGTGTGCACCCACGGCGTTGCGCGTGCACCCACGGTGGCGATTCGGGTTTCCCACCGCGGGCGCACGCTCAAGGCTCAGGGCGCGCGCTGAAAGCCCAGAACGCACGCCGAACGCCCTAGACGGATGCCGAACACGCGGCCTAGCGGCCCGGTTTACCGCGCAGCCGGTTGCCGATCCGGATTGCGGGCAGCAACACGCTGCGCGGCGCGAACCGGCCCCCCGTGCTGACCACCTTGGGCACCACGCCCGGCACGACGCTGCGCCGGCCGGCGAGCATGCCGCCGATCGCGGCCTCGGCCACCTCGTGCGGCGAGACCTGGGCCACCGGGATGCTGAACCGCTCGGCGTTGGCGATCTCGGCCCATTCGGTCGGCACCGGGCCGGGCACAGGGCCGTCACCGACACGCCCGTCCCGTGCAGCTCCTCGTGGACGGCTTCGGAAAACGTCTGGACGAAGGCCTTGGTGGCCGAGTAGACCGCCATGTAGGGCAGCGGCTGGAAGCCGGCGATCGAGGCGATGTTCATGACGGCGCCCGCCCCGCGCTCGACCATGCCCGGCAACACCGCATGGGTGAGTTCCATCAACACCAGCGCGTTGAGGGTGACTTCCTCGCTCTCGCGTTCGACCGGCAGTTCGTGGAACACCCCGCTGGTGCCGAATCCGGCGCTGTTGCACAAGCCGGCGATCGGTTCGGCGCGCAGCCGGTCGGCCAGCTTGCCGCGGGCCCGGGAATCGCTGAGGTCCAGCGGCAGCACCTCGGCGGCGACCCCGTATTCGGTGTGCATCTCCTCGGCGAGCTGGTCAAGACGGTCGCGCCGCCGGGCCACCAGCAGCAACGGGAAGCCGCGCCGGGCCAGGCCGCGTACCAGCTCGGCGCCGATGCCCGAGGAGGCGCCGGTGATGACGACGGTGGTCTGTTGGCCGGGTTGCGGAAGGCTCATGACGTCACCAGTGGATGCCTCGGGTCGCCTGCACGAACGTCTGACTTCGTCGATCGAATTTCGCTGCGTCAGAAGCAGGTTCGCCGCCCTTGGCCGCGCCAGAGTCCTCGAACATGGCGAAGGCGCGGTTGCGCACCAGGTCCATCACCGCGGGGTTGACGGCGTCGGCGACCGCGGCGAATTGACCGAACGGGGAGCTGGCCCGCCGGGGCCGGTGCACGATCGCGTCGGTGATCACGCCGGCGGCCTGATCCGGCGTCAGCGCCGGGAACTTGTCGTACATCGTCGTCGGGCTGATCATCGGGGTGCGCACCAGCGCCATGTGCACGGTGGTGAATCGCACGTCCTCGCTGACGGTCTCGGCTTGCAACGCGTCGCACAGGCTGTCCAGGGCGGCCTTGCTGGCGATGTAGGCGCCGAAGCGCGGGGCGCGCGTCTGCACGCCGACCGACGAGACGTTGATGATCTGCCCGAAGCCTCGCTCCCGCATCCCCGGAATGAACTTGAGGATGAGCTGGACCGCGCCCAGGTAATTCAACTGCATCGTCCGCTGGTAGTCGTGGATCCGGTCATAGGACAACTCCAGCGAGCGCCGGATGGACCGCCCCGCGTTGTTGATCAGGATGTCCACGCCGCCCAGGTCGTCGAGTACCCGGTCGGCCATCTCCGCAATGGCTTCCATGTCGGCCAAATCGCACGGGTACACGTGGGCGGTGCCGCCGTTCCCCCGGATCTCGTCGGCGACCTTCTCGAGGTTTTCCCGCGTGCGGGCGACCAACACCACCACCCCGCCCGCCGCCGCGATCTTCTTCGCGGCCGCCGCGCCGATGCCCGAGGATCCGCCGGTGATCAGGGCGGTCTTGCCCGCCACGGCGTCGCCGAGCGTGCGGCCCTGCACCGCGTCCAGCAGATTGCGCAGATAGAACGGCCGATAGCGCCCCGCCGAGTTGGGCGTGTTGATCAGGTTCGACACGGCTGCAATCGGCTTTTCCACCAAGTTCGTCAAGTCACCGATGTTCATCGGACTCCCTTCCCGACTTCCCGATCATGTGGGCGTCCCCCAGGCCCGACGGAGCAACCCTGTGACGTGGGTCATAAGCCAACCTAGGTCATCGGCCGGTCCGTGCCGGCAGAAGGCCAGTCGATGACTGCATCCGCGCATCTCACAGCGCAGGGATGGCCGCGGCGATTCGATGGCAATCCCCTTGTTACCTAAGGTAATTCGAGTGTGATCACGGACTAACTGACGGGCAACGCCGCGGTGCTCGGATAGTGAGATGAAACTGTTGGCGAACTTCCGCAAGCCGGAGCCGAGCATCTACGAGCGGATCGGGGGGCACGAGGCACTGGAAGTCGTGGTCGAGGACTTCTACGTCCGGGTGCTCGCCGATGATCAGCTGTCCAGGTTCTTCACCGGAACGAACATGAACCGCCTCAAGGGCAGACAGGTCGAGTTCTTCGCTGCCGCGCTCGGCGGCCCCGAGCCTTACACCGGTGCGCCCATGAAGCAAGTGCACCAGGGCCGGGGAATCAACATGCACCACTTCAATCTGGTCGCCGGGCACCTGTCCGACGCGCTGGCCGCGGCTGGGGTGCCGCCGGCAACGGTGACCGAAATCATCCGCGCCATCGCGCCGCTGGCGCCCGACATAGCCTCGGTCGAGACCACCGCGGCCAAGGTCTGAGGCCGCGCGGAAGAATCTCCGCGATCGCGGGCGTGTCGCGCACCGCATCGCCGGCCCAGCCGGTAGTCAGCACATATGAGGCTGATCGCGGTCGTCGTCGCGGCGCTGCTCCTGAGCGCCTGCGGCTCTTCCACCGACAACTCGGCGCCAAGTTCTGCGCTCAGTCCCTCGTCGAGTCCGAGCTCCGTCCCGGTGCCCGCGGCGGTCGAGTGCACCAAGCCGGCGAACTCTGCGCAGCAGCTGATCTGCACCGACTCGCATCTCTTCGACCTCGAGCGCCAGCTGCAGCTCGCATACAAGCAGGCGTTAGGCCGCCCCGGCGCCGATCAATCCGCCGCGGTGGCCGCCCAGACCAGCTGGGCGGCGGTGCGCGACGGCTGCGCCCAGAACCCCGACCTGCACGCATGCGTCTTGGAGGCCTACCAGACCAGGCTCGTGCAGCTGGCCATCGCCGACCCGGCGACCGTGGCGCCGCCGATCATCACCTACCACTGTCCCGCCGACGCTGGGCCGCTCACCGCCCAGTTCTACAACCAGTTCGCCCCGCCGACGGCGGTGCTCAACTGGAAGGGCAGCCAGCAGATCCTGTTCCTACTGCCGTCCGGCAGCGGCGCACGATACGGGCGGCAGGGTTCCGAATACTGGGAGCACCAGGGCGAGGTCACCCTTGACTTCAACGGCACGAAGGTTGTCTGCTCGACGTCCTGAGTCCGACAATGCTTGGATGAGCCGCACATTCGAAGACCTCGTCGCTGAAGCCGCTTCGGTATCCGTCGACGGCTGGGACTTCTCGTGGCTCGACGGCCGGGCCACCGAGCAGCGGCCGTCGTGGGGCTATCAGCGACTGGCCAGCCAGCGCTACGCGACGGTGTCGGCGGCGCTGGATCTGCACACCGGCGGCGGGGAGGTGTTGGCCGGTGCGGCGCCGTTGCCGCCCACGATGGCGGCTCTCGAAACGTGGCCGCCCAACGCCGCGCTGGCCACCAAGCGCCTGCATCCCCTCGGCGCCGTGGTGGTGACAACCCGCGACGAGCCACCGCTGCCGTTCGCCGACGAAGCGTTCGACCTGGTGACGGCCCGTCATCCAATCTCGGTGTGGTGGAACGAGGTTCGTCGTGTGCTCCGGCCGGGCGGTAGCTACTTGGCGCAGCACATCGAGCCCGCCACCATGGGCGAGCTCGTCGAGTGCTTCATCGGGCCGCAGCCGAACAAGTGGGCCGAGTTCGACCCAGGCAACGTGACCGCGCAGGCGCAGGCCGCCGGCCTGCAGGTGGTGGATATTCGCATGGAGCGGCTCCGGGCCGAATTCTTCGACATCGGCGCCGTTATCTACTTCCTGCGCAAGGTGATTTGGACGGTGCCCGACTTCACCGTGGAGCGCTATCGAGACCGGCTGCGGGAACTGCACGAGCGCATCGAGGCCGACGGGCCCTTCGTCGCCCACCCCACGCGGGTCCTGGTCGAGGCGCGCAAGCCTGGCTGATCAGCCCTGGTCGCGCAACACGTCCAGCGCATGCTGCAGGTCGGCAGGATACGGGCTGACGAACTCCACCCAGCGCCCGTCGGCGGGATGAGCGAACCCCAGCGACCGGGCATGTAACCATTGACGTTCCAGCCCAAGCCTTTTCGCCAGCTTCGGATCCGCCCCGTAGACGAGGTCGCCGCAGCACGGATGGTGTAGCGCCGCGAAATGCACCCGAATCTGGTGGGTACGACCGGTTTCCAGGTGCACGTCGAGCAGGCTGGCGGCGGCGAAGGCCTCCACCGTGTCGTAGTGGGTGACGCTGTGCCGGCCGGTCTGCGTAACGGCGAACTTCCATTCGCCACCCCGGTGGCGCCCAATCGGCGCGTCGATCGTGCCGCTGGACGGGTCCGGATGTCCCTGCACCAGAGCGTGATAACGCTTGTCGACCGTGCGCTGCTTGAACGCCCGCTTCAGCACGGTGTAGGCGCGCTCGGAGATCGCGACCACCATCACCCCGGAGGTGCCCACGTCGAGGCGATGCACGATGCCCTGGCGCTCGTGCACGCCCGAGGTGGTGATCCGGTAGCCCACGGCGGCCAGGCCGCCGAGCACCGTCGGTCCGGACCAGCCGACCGAGGCGTGGGCGGCCACCGCGGCGGGCTTGTCGACCACGACGATGTCGTCGTCGGAGTACAGGATCGTCATGCCCTCGATGTCGACCGGGGTGTTCTCCAGCGGAGGGGGCGCCTCCGGCAGGTGTACCTCGAGCCAGGCGCCTGGCGTCAGGCGGTCGGACTTGCCCGCCGGCACACCGTCCAGCTCGATTCCGCCGTCTTCGGCGATCGCGGCCACGGCGCTGCGCGACAGCCCCAACAGGCGGGCCAGACCGGCATCGACACGCATGCCCGCCAATCCCTCCGGGACGGGCATGGAGCGGTTGGCCATCAGCTCCGGTCGGCTGTTCGTCGGCCCACCGAGTCGAAGTCGAATCCGAAGACCGACAGCACGACGAGCATGATGGCCCCGCCGACCACCGCCGGATCGGCGACGTTGAACACCGGCCACCAGCCGACCGACAGGAAGTCCACGACGTGGCCGCGCAGTGGGCCGGGCGCCCGGAAGAAGCGGTCGACCAGGTTGCCCATGGCGCCGCCGAGGATCATGCCCAGTCCGACCGCCCACCAGGGCGACACCAGCCGCCGACCCATCCAGAAGATGCCGACCACCACCGCCGTCGCGATCAGCGTCAACACCCACGTATAGCCGGTTGCCATGGAGAACGCCGCGCCCGAGTTGCGTACCAGGGTCCACGTCACCGTGTCGCCGATGATGGACACCGGCTGACCGGGAGGCAACAGCTTGACGGCGAGCACCTTGGTCACGACATCGAGCGCCAGCACAACGGCCGCGACCACCAGGAGCAGGCGGAGGCGCCGCTGGGGCCGCGGCGCCGGGGCTCGGGTGGCTGTGGTGTCGTTGGCCGCGCCAGCCTCCGCTGAGCTTGGTTCTTCAGGCACCCTCCCATCATCCCCTAACGCCCGGGTTGATCGGGTGCGGCCTCGTCCACCCCGCAGCGTGCGGAATGATTCGACTATGCCCCGACTCACCGTCATCGCCACCGGCGGCACGATATCGACCAGCACCGGCGCGGACGGCGTGTGCCGTCCCACCCACAGCGGAGCCGACCTCACCTCCGGCCTCGACGTTGACGTCATCGAGCTGATGGCCAAGGACAGCTCGGAGCTGACGACCGCGGACTGGGATCGGATGGGCGCGGCCGTGCGTAGCGCGACCGCAGGCGGGGCCGAGGGCATCGTCATCGCCCACGGCACCGACACGATGGAGGAGAGCGCGCTCTGGCTCGAGCTCACCTATGCTGGCGACGCCCCGGTCGTCCTGACCGGCGCCATGCGCAGCGCCGATGCCCCCGACGCCGACGGCCCCGCGAATCTGCGTGACGCATTGACCGTCGCGGCCAGCCCGGTCGCCCACGGCGTCGGCGTGCTGTTGTCTTTCGCCGGGCGGGTGTGGCAACCGTTGGGCCTGCACAAGGTGGCGACGCAGGATCTCAGCGGTTTCGCCGGCGAGCTGGTCGGCACGACGCGGGGTGGCGAGGCGGCGCTGACCAACGCCAAGACCCGGCCGTATCTGGGCGAGCTGCGGGCCGCGGACGCGCCGCGGGTCGACATCGTCGCGGCCTACCTAGGCAGCGATTCCGTGGCGCTGGACGCGTGCGTGGCCGCCGGGGCGCGCGGCATCGTGCTGGAAGCGCTGGGCTCGGGCAACGCCGCGGCCGCCGTCGTCGACGGCGTGCGCCGGCACTGCCGCGACGGGGTCGCCGTCGCGGTGTCCACCCGCGTACCCGGCGGCCGGGTCAGCGCGGGCTACGGCCCCGGCCACGACCTGGTCGAGGCCGGGGCCGTGATGGTGCCGCGGTTGCGCCCGCCGCAGGCCCGGGTGCTGTTGATGGCCGCGCTGGCCGCGCGCTCACGGGTCGGCGATGTCGTCGCCCGCTGGGGCTGACGCGTCGCTCGCCTCCTCGGCGCGCAGCACCCCCAGGTAGTCCGGCCAATCCAGGGAATCGAGCGGATTGGCGCGGTCGAGGTCGCCGGTGCCGACGGGAAACGTCCGGGCCAGCCCCGGGCCGGTGCCGCGGGTCTCGAACCGGACCGTGACGACGCCGTGGCCCGCGCCCTGCACCCAGCCGTGCCCGAGCTCACGGTGGGTCACGTCGTCTCCCACCCGCCACGGCGAGGCCTCGGGCTCCGGCCGCGGCGCCAACATGGCCTCGGTCGCGGTCTCCACAGAGTGGTATGCCTCCGATTGCGGCGCCGCGAGCTCCAAGTCGGGAAACAGCGATTGCTGACGCACGTCGCTCAGGCCCGAAAACCCAACGCCGAGAAGGCGAATGGGGCCGATATCGCGCGGGTCGAGCAGCAGGCGCCGGGCCAGCGCTCCCAGCGCGCCCATTTCGGTCGTCGCGTACGGCAGCGTCGCCGAGCGGGTGAGCGTGCTCATATCGGACTTCTTCAGCTTCACCGTGACGGTCCGCGCGCCCCGGCCGTCGCGGAGCAGGCGTTGGTGCGCATGCTCGGCGATCGGGTCGATCGCGTCGTGCAGCTGCTCCAGGCTGGTCAGGTCGGCGGCGAAGGTCGATTCGGCGCTGATCTGCTTGGCCTCGGCGCGCTCGGCGACCGGGCGATCATCGATGCCGCGGGCCAGCCGGTGGAGAGCCGGCCCGGTCGTCGCGCCCAGAATGTTGGCCACCTCGGCGTCGGTCAGCGCGGCTAGCTGCCCGATCGTCTCGATGCCGAGCCGATTCAGCTTCTCCTCGGCGACCGGCCCGATGCCCCACAGCCGTCGCACCGGCAACCCGTCGAGCAGCGCGCGTTCCTCGTCGCGTCCCACCACCCGGATGCCGTCGGGTTTGGCCAGGCCAGAGGCGATCTTGGCGATCTGCTTGCCCGAGCCCGCACCGACTGACGCGACCAGCCCCGTCTCGTCGCGCACCCGACGGCGCAACGCCTCGCAGAATTCCTCGACGTCGCCGAACGGCGCCCCGGCCAGCTGCGGCGGCTCCCCGAACGCCTCGTCGAAGGACAGCTGCTCGACGACGGGCACCACGTCGCGCACGGCGCTGAACACCCGGCGGCTGGCGACGCCGTAGACCACCCCGCGCGGCGGCAACACCACCGCGGTCACGCCGACCATCCGGCGGGCCTGATGCATCGGCATCGCCGACCGCGCGCCGAACACCCGTGCCTCGTAGCTGGCGCCGGCCACCACTCCCCGGCCGCCGAGCCCGCCGACCAGCACCGGCCGGCCGCGCAGGGTCGGCCGGGTGAGCTGCTCGACGGACGCGAAGAACGCATCCATGTCCAGGTGCAGCACCCAGCGCGACTCCATCCGACAAATGCTATTGCCCAAGTGGGCTAACGTTTTCCAGATGGCCATGAACCTCGCGCACCGCCGCATCTGCAGTTCAGACCGCTGGGCCAAGGCGGTCGAGGACGACCTGCTGCCGTGGGCGCTGGCCGACGTGGACCTCGGTGACAACACGCTGGAAATCGGGCCGGGCTACGGCGCCATCCTGCGGGTGCTGGTCGACAAGACGCCGAGGCTCACCTCGGTAGAGATCGACACCCCGATGGCGCGGCGGCTGCAGCGGCTGTACGGCGACCGCGCGCGCATCATCAACGGCGACGCCACCGACACCGGGTTGCCGGCCGACGAGTTCAGCTCGGTGGTGTCGTTCACGATGCTGCATCACGTCCCGACCGCCGAGCTGCAGGATCGGTTGTTCGCCGAGGCGTTTCGCGTGCTGCGCCCCGGCGGCGTGTTCGCCGGTAGCGACAGCGTGACGTCGCTGCGGTTCCGGATTCTGCATTTTCGCGACACCTGCAACACCGTCTCACCGGACACCCTGCCGGACCGCTTGCGCGCGGCCGGATTTGGCGATGTCGAGGTCGAGGCCCGCGGCGGCCGGCTGCGCTGGCGCGCGGTCAAGGCCTAGGTTCACCCGGCGCGGTCAAAGGCTAGGCCTTGGCGATGCTGACGCGCACGCCGTCGCCGATGGCGACGGACTCCGGTGCCGGCTCACCGAACTCGAAGCTGGTGGCCAGAATTTCGCCGGCGATCAGGTCGCGGTGCGTGCGCGCCCAGTCGGCGCGCTCGGCGGGCACCGACATCACCACCACAATGCGGTCCGACACGTCCAGGCCCGTCGACTTGCGCAACTCCTGCAGCTCGCGGATCCGGTCCTTGGCCCACCCCTCGGCCTCCAGTTCCGGGGTGACCGTGCCATCGAGGACCACCAGGCCCGCTCCCCCGGGCAACGCGGCGGTGAACTCCGGGTCGGCGGCCACCAACCGCGAGTTGTACTCCTCGGGCAGCAGCACCGCGGGGCCGGCGGTCAGGGTGCCGTCTGGATTGACGATGCCCTCACCGGCCTTGACCGCCTTGATCGCCGCCTGTACATCCTTGCCCAACCGCGGCCCGGCCACCCGGGCGTTGACGGTAAGCTCGAAACGTCCGTACGTGTCGATCGCATCGGTCAGCTGCACGCGCTTGACGTTGAGCTCGTCGGCGATCAGGTCGGTGAATGGCTCGAGTTGTTGCGGATCTTCAACCGCCACAGTCAATTTCGATAACGGCAGCCGCACCCGCAGTTTCTTGGCCTTGCGCAGCGACGAACCCGCCGAGCACACATCGCGCACCTGGTCCATCGCGGCGACCAGGTCGGCATCCGGGCGCAACACGCCCGCGTCGGGCCAGTCGCTCAGATGCACCGAACGCTCGCCGGTGAGCCCGCGCCAGATGATCTCGGTGACCAGCGGCAGCAGCGGCGCGGCCAGCCGAGCCGTCACCTCCAGCACCGTGTGCAGCGTGTCGATGGCGTCGCTGTCTTCCCCCCAGAACCGTGAACGCGACCGCCGCACATACCAATTCGTCAGCGCCTCGGTGAACAGGCGCAACTGTTCGCAGGCCCCGGAGATGTCGCACTCCTGCAGCGAACCGGTGAGGTCGTCACGCAGCGCCGCCAGTTTGGCCAAGATGTAGCGGTCCAGCACGTGCGATGAATCAACCCGCCAGGTCCCGACTTTGGGCGCATACAGCGCCAGGAAGCTGTAGGCGTTCCACAACGGCAGCAACACCTGGCGTACGCCCTCGCGAATGCCCTGCTCGGTGACGATCAGATTGCCACCGCGCAGGATCGGCGAGGCCATCAGGAACCAGCGCATGGCATCCGAGCCGTCGCGGTCGAAGACCTCGGAGACGTCAGGATAGTTGCGCAGCGATTTGCTCATCTTCTGGCCGTCGGAACCCAGCACGATGCCATGTGCCACACAGGTTTTGAACGCCGGCCGGTCAAACAGCGCGGTGGCCAGCACATGCAGCGTGTAGAACCATCCGCGGGTCTGTCCGATGTATTCGACGATGAAGTCACCCGGGTAGTGCGTGTCGAACCAGTCGGAGTTCTCGAACGGGTAATGCACCTGGGCATAAGGCATGGACCCCGAGTCGAACCACACGTCGAGCACGTCGGGGATGCGTCGCATCGTGGTGCGCCCGGTCGGGTCGTCGGGATTGGGCCGGGTGAGCTCGTCGATGTAGGGCCGGTGCAGATTGGTGGGCCGCACCCCGAAGTCGCGTTCCAGCTCGTCGAGGCTGCCGTAGACGTCGAGGCGCGGGTAGGCTGGATCGTCGGACTTCCACACCGGAATTGGCGTGCCCCAGTAGCGGTTTCGTGAGATCGACCAGTCGCGGGCGCCCTGCAGCCACTTGCCGAACTGGCCGTCCTTGACGTGTTCGGGATACCAGGTGATCTGCTGGTTGAGCTCCACCATGCGGTCCCGGAAGTCGGTGACCGCGACAAACCACGACGAAACCGCCCGGTAGATCAGCGGATTGCGGCACCGCCAACAATGCGGATAGGGGTGTTCGTAGGTTTCGTGACGGATCAGCACCGGCTTGTTGACGGCGGCCGGGCCGCTGCCGTTCTTCAGGTCGCGGATGATCTGCGGGTTGGCGTCAAAGACGTGCTGGCCCCGGTAATCCGGGACAGTCGCATCGAACCGGCCCCTGGAGTCGACCGGGGTCACCGGCACGATGCCCACTTTGTCGGTGGTGGCCATGTCGTCCTCACCATAGGCGGGCGCCATGTGCACGATCCCGGTGCCGTCGTCGATGGTGACGAAGTCGCCGGGCAGCACCTGAAAAGCCTTGGCCGTGTCCATGAAATACGGGAATGGCGGCAGGTAGCGCGTGCCGAGCAGCTGGGTGCCGGTATAGGTACCGAGCACCTCGGGCTCCTCACCTAGCTCCCGGGCGTAGGTTCTCAGCCGCGCCTCGGCGAGCACGAACCGCCGATCCTCCGCCTTGACCTGAACGTAGGTGACATCGGGGTGCACGGCGACGGCCAGGTTGGACGGCAGGGTCCACGGTGTGGTCGTCCACACCAACAGATAGGCGCCGGCCAGCTCGCCGCCGGCCACCTGGAAGCCGACGGTGACCGCCGGATCCTGGCGGCTCTGATAGACGTCGTCGTCCATCCGCAATTCGTGGTTGGACAGCGGTGTTTCGTCGCGCCAGCAATACGGCAGTACCCGGTAACCCTCGTAGGCCAGGCCCTTGTCCCACAGCTGCTTGAACGCCCAGATCACCGACTCCATGTAGGGCAGATCGAGCGTCTTGTAGTCGTTGCCGAAGTCGACCCAGCGGGCCTGGCGGGTGACGTACGCCTGCCACTCGTCGGTGTAGCGCAACACCGATTCGCGGCATGCGTCATTGAACGCGGCAATCCCCATGTCGTCGATCTGCGACTTGTCGTTGATGCCCAACTGCCGTTCGACCTCGAGTTCGGCGGGCAGCCCGTGCGTGTCCCAGCCGAAGCGGCGCTCGACCTTGTACCCGCGCATCGTGCGGTACCGCGGGACAATGTCTTTCACGTAGCCGGTCAGCAGATGCCCGTAATGCGGCAGCCCGTTGGCGAACGGCGGCCCGTCGTAGAAGACGTACTCGGCGGCGCCGGCGCGGCGCGCGATGCTGGCCCGGAAGGTGTCGTCGCCGGCCCAGTAATCGAGGACATCGAGTTCCAGGGCCGGGAAATCGGGTGACCCACCCGCGAGCTTGGGATAAGCCCTGGCGTCGGCTTCGCCAGTGATCGAGTCGGTCACGGTGCGCGTCGTCTCCTGCATGCCTACGGTCAGGCCGGGGACGACGACGCGCTACCTGCGCGAGCACCGCGGTACCACCCCGCTTGCCGCGCTCCCGCGCGGCCGCTCGATGTGGCTGTGACGGGCCTACCCGTTCGGGTCTACTTGGCCACCCCGATGGCGGAGCGGGCTGTTCTTCCGAAGGCTCCCCGGTGATGGCCGGATCGGTGCCGTTAGGGAGATTCTACGTAAGCGCCGCAAATCAATCGCGAGGGGCTCCAAGGGGTTACCCGATCGCAAACCGGGCCTGCGGTCGGATAACCCCTCGGAGCCATCGGCTGGGATCCATCCATGGTCGGTCGACTAGGCCCGAACGTCGATGAAACCGACGCGCCACAGGGCCGCGTACACGTGCCGGACCGGGATGCTCAACAGCCGGGCCGCGCCGTCCACCAGCGGGTCACCGGCGCCGAAGTGCAGGGCCTGGACAGCAGGGGCCACCTTCTTGGGCGCCGGGGCCGCAACCGGGGACGTGTCGCGCACCAGCCGCAGGTTGCGGGCGGGGGCTACGGCCACTACTTCGTCGAAGAGTACTGCGGTCATGATCGTCTCCTAACGGAACTGCAAACGGGTTCTGACTGGACTGACGTGTCCCGTCCCGTAACGGTTCCGACTCGAGAACGCCTGAGCGGCAAGTCGATTCGCGTGGAGTCAGTTAGCGCAAGGCGTCGTGCCGGAGGTCGGATTGGGACGGAAGATCGCCCGGATATCCATCCGGACTGCCACTGGAACTCATTCGTCCCTCACCTCCTCGACGGCTCGACGCGTGCGGTTGCCCGCATCTTCTGTGCGCACCGAAAGGAGTCCTGACCCGACGACGTCGGAGATCAGCACCCCTCTCGTCAGAGTTTTGGCACCACACGACGTGTCCGATTGCTCGGAAGCCACCTGGGCTCAACCCTTAAGCCGGGAGGAGCTGTCCTGACCCGGGGCGTCTTTCGACGTTCGGGGTCAGTGGCCTGTATTCGTGTGGACGCCTCGCCTAACGAGGTGCTTGGCCAAGCATGCACGACGAGCGCAACGAGGTCAATGTGACACGCGCTGTATCGGAAGAATTTTATGGATTCGCTACGTCGCGCACAGCCAACGGCCAGCTTTAGCGCCGCTGAGCTGTGCAAATGCCGCTAACCGACCAGTCCCTGCAGCCGCCCGACCGTGTCGATGAACTCCTCGACCATCTCCAGCACCACCGACCGCGTGGGCCGGACCCGGTCGAGCGAGCCGACCACCTGGCCGACGAAATAGGTCGCCAACTCGCGGGCCTGCGACCCCGGATGGGTGGCCGCCTGGTTGATGCGCACCTGCGGCTCGGTGACCAGCGCCGTCTGCAGCGGCATGCCGAGCGGGCGGGGGTTTTCCGGCCGTTCCCACTCCTCGGTCCAGGCCGTGCGCAACATTCGCGCCGGCTTGCCGGTCATCGAGCGCGACCGCACCGTGTCCGAGGACGTGGCGGCCAGGAACTTCTCCTTGACCACGGGGACCGTCTCGGCTTCTTCGGTGGTCAGCCAGACCGACCCGCACCACACGCCCTCGGCGCCCAGGGCCAGGGCGGCCGCGATCTGACGGCCGCGGGCGATACCGCCCGCCGCCACCACCGGCACGGGCGCGACCGCGTCGACGACCTCGGGCACCAGCACCATGGTCGCCACCTCGCCGGTGTGACCGCCCGCCTCGGTGCCCTGCGCGACGATCAAGTCGACGCCGGCCGCGGCGTGCCGGCGCGCATGCTCGGTGGTACCGGCCAGCGCCGCGACCACGACGTCCTTGTCGTGCGCGCGCTGAACAAGATCCGCGGGCGGCGGCCCAAGCGCACTGGCGATCAGCCGAATGTCATGTGCGAAGGCCACTTCCAGCAGGGGCTCATACCCCTTGGGCGAAATGTTGAGGCCGCCCCGTGACCGCGGCGGATCGACCGCCGGCGCCACGCCGTACCGCGCGAGGAGGTCGTCGACGAACGCCCGGTGTTCGGCAGGCAGCAGGTCCGCGGCCTGCTTCGCGTCGATGCCGCCCTGCTCGGCGCCGACGTATTTGGGGGGCAACAGCAGGTCGACGCCGTAGGGCTTGCCGCCGGTGTGTTCCTCGATCCAGGTCAGCTCGTTGTGCAGCCGCTCGGGGCTGTGCGCGACGGCCCCGAGGATTCCGAGGCCGCCGGCGTTGGTGACGGCGGCGACGACATCGCGGCAGTGACTGAATGCGCAGATCGGGAACTCAACGCCGAGCATCTCGGCGACTCTGGTTCGCATTTCACGACGCTAAGAACCGCCGGTTGATATGTCAATGAGTCCACACGTACCGGCGCCGATATCGTTGCCGCAGAGCCTATTCCGCGACGCCGATCCGCGATGGCGACTGGGGCGACCGGCCGTCCGGCGGCCAGCTGGTGACGCCTTCTTCCAACGGCACCCGGAGGCTTTCCAGGACGGACGCGACCATTCGCCAGGCACCGATCGCGGTGACGAGTTCGATGAGAACCTTTGCGTCGCTGTGCAATTCACGCTCGCACGCCGCCCAGCTCGCTGCGCTCACCGCGCCGTCGCGGACCACGTCGTCGGCGGCGGCCAGCACCGCCCGCTCGGCGGGACCGAATCCGTCGTAGTGCTGCCAGTCGCGCACCCCCAGCAGATCTTCGGCTGTCACCCCGAGTCGGGAGGCCACCCGCCAATGCTGCGTCCATTCGTAATCACACGCGGTGAGCCAGCCGATCCGCATGATCACCAGCTCGCGCAGCCGCGCGTCGAGCGCACCGTGCCACAGCATGGTGGCGAGCAGGTCGTTGACGGCGCGCGCGAGCTGCGGATGGTTCAGCAACACCTGGAAGATGCTGAGCTCGGCCATGTAGTCGGGCACGGCCGCCTCGTCGGCGGCTGCCTGGGCCTCGCCGAGCGGCAATCCGGGCACTCGGGCTGTGGTCATCGTTCGAGCGTAGCCAGCACCACGCCCAAAGGCCCGCGACGCGGAACCCGCGCTGGGCGTCTAAGCGTCCAGGCGCGCGAACTGCCCGTGGCGGTACTGCTCGACGCACGCCGCCCGGCGCACCTTGCCGCTCGTGGTGATCGGGATCGAGCCGGGCGAGACCAGCACCAGGTCGGCGACGCCGAGGCCGTGCGAATTGGAGATCGCGGAGGTGACGTCGCGCTTGACGTCGGCCAGCTGGTCGGCCGCCTCCTCGGACTGACCGCGGTCCCTGACCTCGATGATGGCGACGAGCTGCTCGGTGCCTTCGTCCGACACCGCGATCGCCGCGCACCGTCCCCGCGTGATCTCCTGGATCGTCGCCTCGATGTCGTCGGGCGAGTGGTTGCGCCCGTAGACGATCAGCAGGTCCTTGATGCGGCCGATGATGAACATCTCGCCGTCGGAGAAGAAGCCGCGGTCCCCCGTCCGCAGCCAGCCCTCTTCGGGCAGGCCGTCGGCGGGATTGACAAGCCGGGCGCGGAACGTGTGCTCGGTCTCGTCGGGTTTGTTCCAGTAGCCCAGGGCGACGTTCTCGCCGTGTATCCAGATTTCTCCGGCCGTGCCCGCGGGGCACTCGACGCGGGTTTCGGGATCGACGATGCTGATCATCGGTGAACTGACGACTCCGTACGCGACCAGCGGTGTGCCGGTTCCCGGGGCGCAGCGCTCGGCAACGCCGGCGGACAGCTTCTCGGTTTCGAAGTCGACGATTTCGGGCGGCGCGGCCGGCGTGCGGGTCTGCACGTACACCGTTCCTTCGGCGAGCCCGTACGACGGGCGGATCGCCTTGTCCGGGAAATTGAAGCGCGCGAACCGGTCGTTGAACCGCTTCAAGGTCGCGGGGTGCACCCGCTCGCTGCCGCTGAGGATGACCAGCACTTCGCCGAGGTCCTTCCCGGCCAGATCGTCGTTCGAGGTTTTCCGCGCCGCCAATTCGAATGCGAAGTTCGGCGCAGCCGAGAACGGATGGGAATTGTTCGCCAGCATCTGAATCCAGCGCGCCGGCCGCGCCAGGAACGACACCGGACTGGTCAGCACCGTGCGAAATCCGCCCAGCACCGGTGCGCACACCCCGAGAACCAACCCCATGTCGTGGTAGAACGGCAACCACGAGGTGATGGTCATGTCCGGCGGGGAAACTCCGCCCATCTCCACGAAGTAGTCGGCCATGATCTGCTCGAAATTGGCCACCAGATTCCGGTGCGAGATCATCACACCGGCCGGCGACCGCGTGGATCCCGATGTGTATTGCAAATACGCAGTGCCGGAACGGCTTTCGCTCCGGAAGGAGCCCATCGGGCCGTCCAGGTCCAGCTGGTCGACCTCGAGGACCGATGAGACCGATTCGCTGGAATCGAACTTGACGTACTCGGACACGATGCCCGCGACCGGGGACGTGGTGAGCACGACCGACGGCGAAGAGTCGCGCAGCACGGAACTGACCCGCTCGTCGCTGACGCCACCCAGCGGCACCGCGAGCGGAACCGCGATCTGCCCCGCCTCCAGCGCGCCGAGGAACGCGACGATGTAGTCGAGGCCCTGCGGTGCCAAGATCACCGCGCGGTCGCCCGGAGACCCGGCCTCGTTCAATGCCTTGGCCATGTTGACGGTGCGCCGGTACAGCTGCCCCCAGGTGAGCGTCTCCTCTACCCCTTCCCAATCCTGGTCGTAGTCGATGAACGTGAACGCCTTGTCGTTGGGCTGCAGACTGGCGCGTTCGCGCAGCACACCTGTAACAGAAGTCTCAATCACGGGGCTCAGGTTACCGTGGGTAACGACGCCGCACGGTCAAAAAGCACCAGTTGCGCGGCAGCGTAAGATCCGGCTGCCCGGGAAATAAGGGCAGTTCGTACTAAGGTTGTCCTCACCCGATGGTGCTTAAGCGGTGTGGGTAACTGTTCCGAGAGAACCGGCCCCCAAACAGGCCAGATCGCCTACAGTACGAACTCGATGGAGGACAGCGCTTGACCAGACGTGGGCATCGCGGGGGGCCGAGAGGATGCCAGGACTTGCGTCAACGCAGCAGAAACAAGGCTTACTCAGCCGTTCCAATGAGGAGGCGGAATGGATTCGTTCGGGGCGACCGATGATGGGGTGGACCCTTCAGGTCCAGCACGCGTGAACACGCCCGCCGCGAGCGTCACACCCGTAACTCCCGTTGCCGTGATCGGCATCGGGTGCCGGCTCCCCGGTGGTATCGATTCACCGGAACGGCTGTGGGATGCGTTGCTGCGCGGCGAGGACCTGGTCACCGAGGTTCCGGCCGACCGCTGGGACGTCGACGACTATTACGACCCCGAGCCCGGTGTCCCGGGCCGGTCCGTGTCCAAGTGGGGCTCGTTCCTCGACGACGTCTACGGCTTTGACCTCGAGTTCTTCGGGGTCGGCGAGCGCGAAGCCACCGAGATGGACCCCCAACACCGCATCGTGATGGAAACCTCGTGGGAGGCCATGGAGCACGCCGGCCTCACCAAGGAGGCCATCGCCGACACCCTGACCGGCGTATTCCTCGGGTTGACGCACGCCGACTACCAGTTGCTGGCCGCCGATGCGCACGCCGTCGAGGGGCCCTACGGCTTCACCGGGAACAACTTCAGCCTGGCCTCGGGCCGCGTCTCCTACGCTCTCGGCGTGCACGGTCCCGCCCTGACGGTGGACACCGCCTGCTCCTCCGGCCTGACCGCGATTCACCTGGCCTGCCGCAGCCTGCACGAGGGCGAAAGCGATCTGGCCCTGGCCGGTGGCGCCTCGGCCACGCTGGATCCCCGCAAATCGGCCGCCGGTTCGGCCCAAGGCATGTTGTCCCCCACCGGGAAATGCCACGCCTTCGACGTCGAGGCCGACGGCTTCGTCTCCGGCGAGGGCTCCGTCATGTTGCTGCTCAAGCGACTGTCCGACGCGCAGCGCGACGGCGACCGCATCCTCGCGGTCATCCGCGGATCGGCCGCCAACCAGGACGGTCACACGGTCAACATCGCCACCCCGTCTGAGAAGGCGCAGACCGACGTCTACCGCGCGGCGCTGGCCGCCGCCGGCGTCGACCCCGCCACGGTGGGGATGGTCGAGGCGCACGGGACCGGCACTCCGATCGGCGACCCGATCGAATACGCCAGCCTGGCCAACGTCTACGCCGTCGACGGGCCCTGCGCGCTGGCGACCGTAAAGACCAACTTCGGTCACGCCCAGTCCGCCTCCGGCGCACTGGGTGTGGTGAAGACAGTGCTGGCCCTCCAGCACGGTGTGGTTCCGCAGAATCTGCACTTCAACAAGCTGCCCGAGCAGATGGCCAAGATCAAGACGAATCTCTTTGTGCCGCAAGAGAACACGCCTTGGCCCATCAACGGCGGCCACCTGCGACGCGCGGCCGTGTCGTCGTACGGGCTCTCGGGAACCAATGTCCACATCGTCATGGAAGAGGCCCCACCGGCCACCACTACCATCGACGCCTCGGGCGAATCTCCGGCCGCCGCGCCATACGTCGTCCCGGTGTCGTCGACCTCGGCCGACGAATTGCGCCGCACCGCCGGCCGGTTGGCCGACTGGGTGCAGACGCACGAAGAGGTGACGCTGGCGGACCTCGGCTACACGCTGGCGCGCCGACGGGTGCACCGCCCGGTGCGGACCGCCGTCGTTGCCAACGACGCGACGGAACTCGTTACGGCCCTGCGCGAGGTCGCCGACGGCGACGCCCCCTACGAGGCCGCCGTCGGCCGCGACGACCGCGGGCCGGTGTGGTTGTTCTCCGGACAGGGTTCGCAGTGGTCTCAGATGGGTGCCGAGCTGCTGGCCAGCGAGCCGGTTTTCGCCGCCACAGTCGCGCAGCTCGAGCCGCTGATCGCCCGGGAATCCGGATTCTCGGTGACCAATGCGATGTCGGCCCCGCAGGTCGTGACCGGCATCGACCGCGTCCAGCCGACGATCTTCACCATGCAGGTCGCCTTGGCCGCCACGATGAAGGCCTACGGGGTACGCCCGGGCGCCGTGATCGGACACTCCCTCGGCGAGGCCGCGGCAGCCGTTGTCGCAGGCGCACTTTCGCTGGAGGACGGGGCGCGGCTGATCTGCCGCCGCTCGCGGCTGATGTCCCGCATCTCCGGCGCGGGGGCCATGGCGTCGGTGGAACTGCCTGCGCAGCAGGTGCTTTCGGAGCTGATGGCGCGCGGCGTCAGCGACGTCGTGGTGGCGGTGGTCGCCTCGCCGCAGTCCACCGTGATCGGCGGTGCCACCGACACGGTCCGCGAGCTGGTCGCGGCGTGGGAGGGGCGCGACATCATGGCCCGCGAGGTCGCCGTCGACGTTGCCTCGCACTCCCCCCAGGTCGACCCGATCCTCGACGACCTCACCGAGGCGCTCGCCGAGATCAAGCCGAGCAAACCCGAGATCCCGTTCTACTCGGCGACGCTGTTCGACCCGCGCGAGCCTGTCGTGTGCAACGCCCAGTATTGGGTGGACAACTTGCGCAACATGGTGCGGTTCTCCGCGGCGGTGCAGGCCGCCCTGGAGGACGGCTTCCGGGTCTTCGCCGAGCTGTCGCCGCACCCGCTGCTCGTCTACCCCTTTGAGCAGACGGCGCGCAATCTCGACATCCCGGCGGTCGGCCTCGCCGGCATGCGCCGCGAGCAGGAGCTGCCACACGGCTTGCGTGACTTCCTGATTGCTCTGCACAGTGCGGGTGCCGCGATCGATTTCTCCGCGCTGTACCCGACGGGACACCTGGTCGATGCGCCGCTGCCCACCTGGACGCACCGGGACCTGCGGTTGAGCCCCGACGATCAGGAGAAGAGCTCGGCACGCGGCGGTTCGACCATTTCGGTTCACCCGCTGCTGGGCCCGCACGTGCGCCTGCAGGAGGAGCCCGAGCGCCACGTGTGGCAGGCCGACGTCGGCACCGCCGCGCAGCCCTGGCTGGAAGACCACCAGATCCGCAATGTGGCCGTGCTTCCGGGCGCGGCATACTGCGAAATGGCCTTGGCCGCGGCGCATAACGTGCTCGGCGCGGGTTCCGAGGTACGCGACCTGCGCTTCGAGCAGGCACTGCTGCTCGACGAGGAGACCCTCGTCGGCGCCTCGGCGTCGGTAGCACAACCCGATGTCCTCAACTTCGTGGTGGAGACGAATCAGGGCGGCGAGCAGTCGCGTCAGGCGGCCGGCGTCCTGCACGTGGCGACCGACGAGCAGCCTGCTGCCTACGACATCGCCGCGCTACTGGCCGCGCACCCGCGCGAAGAGGACGGCGAAGAGGTGCGCAAGGGGCTGGACGCCCGCGGCGTGCAGTACGGCCCGGCGTTTCAAGGACTCGGCGCCCTGCACCTTGTCGAAGCCGAGGACGACACCGGCCACACCGTGTTCGCGGAGGTGGAACTCCCCAGCCAGATTCGTACGCAGCAAAGCGCTTACGGTGTGCACCCGGCGCTGCTGGACGCCGCCTTCCAGTCGGTTGGTGCGCACGCGGAGGTTCGGGCACTGGGCGAGGATGCACTGGCGCTGCCGCTGAGCGTGCGGCGGCTGCGTTCCTACGTCCCGGCTCGCAACGCCCAGTACTGCTACTCGCGGATCACCCACGTGGACGCCTCCGGAATCGAGTCGGACCTCGAGATTCTCGATGAGCAAGGGAACGTCCTGCTCGGTGTGCAGGGACTGCGATTCGGTACCGGCGTCTCGGCGGCCGGCCGCGAAGAGCGGGTGCTCGCCGAGCGATTGCTGACCATCGAGTGGCGGCACCGCGAAGTGCCTGAGGTGGACCAGGCCGAGGCCGGAAACTGGCTGCTGATCAGCACGACGGACACCGCCGACCTGGCTGCCCTCACGGACGCGCTGAAAAGCCATGGCGCGCAATGCACCACGATCTCCTGGCCGCAGCAGGCCGACCACACCTCGAACATCGAGGCGCTGAAAACAACGCTCGGGTCAAGCGATTTCACCGGCGTGACCATCCTCACCGGTCCGAAAAACGGTGACGCCGACGACAAGTCGCCACAGTTGGGCCACGACTACGTCCGGCACCTCGTGCGCATTGCCCGCGAGCTGACGGAGACCACCGGCGAGCACACCCGCCTGTTCGTGGTGACGCGCAACGCCCAGACGGTGGTCGACGGCGACGTGCCCAACTTGGAGCAGGCCGGCCTGCGCGGGCTGATCCGGGTGATCGGCACGGAGCATGCGCACCTGCGGGCCACCCAGATCGACGTGGACGACGCGACCGATACCGAGCAGTTGGCGCGCCAACTGCTCAGCGGGTCCGACGAGGACGAGACGGCATGGCGCGGCGGCGAGTGGTATGTCGCGCGGTTGTCTCCGACTCCGCTGCGCCCCGAGGAGCGGAAGACCACCGTGGTCGACACCGCACACGACGGGATGCGTCTGCAGATCCGCACGCCCGGCGACCTCGAGACGATCGAACTCGTTGCCGCCGACCGGGTTCCGCCGGGACCGGGCCAGATCGAGGTCGCGGTCAGCGCGTCCAGCATCAACTTCGCCGACGTGCTCAACGCGTTCGGCCGTTACCCGGCCTTCGAGGGTCGGCTGCCGGCACCCGGCACCGACTTCGCCGGAGTCGTCACCGCGGTGGGGCCGGACGTCACCGACCACAAGGTCGGCGATCACGTCGGCGGCATCTACGCCGACGGTTGCTGGGCAACCTTCATCACCTGCGACGCGAACCTGGCCGTCACGTTGCCGGACGGCCTGACCGAAGCACAGGCCGCCGCGATCACCACCGCGACCGCCACCGCTTGGTACGGCCTGGAAGAGCTGGCGCGAATCCGCAAGGGCGACAAGGTGTTGATCCACTCCGGGACAGGTGGTGTGGGACAGGCGGCCATCGCCATTGCCCGCGCCGCCGGTGCGGACATCTTTGCCACCGCCGGTAGCGAGGAGCGTCGGCAATTGCTGCGCGACATGGGCGTCGAGCACGTCTACGACTCACGCAGCGTCGAGTTCGCCGACGAGATTCGCCGCGACACCCAAGGCTACGGCGTCGACATCGTGCTCAACTCGGTCACCGGCGCGGCACAGCGCGCCGGACTCGAATTACTGGCTCTCAGTGGACGATTCATCGAGATCGGCAAGCGCGACATCTACGGCGACACCCGGCTGGGGCTGTTTCCGTTCCGGCGTAACCTGTCGTTCCTGGCCGTCGACCTGGGGTTGCTGGGCTACAGCCACCCGGAACGCCTGCGGGACATTTTGACCAAGGTGTACCAGCTTACCGCGGACGGCACGCTGCCGATGCCGGAGACCACGCACTACCCGCTTGCCGACGCGGCCACCGCCATCCGGGTGATGAGCGGCGCCCAGCACACCGGCAAGCTGGTGCTGGACATCCCGCACGCCGGACGCAGCAGCGTGATTCTGCCGCCGGCGAAGGTCGAGGTCTTCCGCGGCGACGGGTCTTACATCGTCACCGGTGGTTTGGGCGGCCTGGGCTTGTTCCTGGCCGAGAAGATGGCGCAGGGCGGCGCCGGGCGGATCGTGCTGTCCTCGCGCTCGCAGCCGAGCCCCGAGGCGCAGGAGACGATCGATCGCATCCGCGCCACGGGTGCCGACGTCGTGGTGGAAAGCGGCGACATCGCGCAGTCCGGCACCGCGGAGCGGTTGGTGAGCGCGGCGACGTCTACCGGGCTGCCGTTGCGCGGCGTGCTGCACGCCGCGGCGGTGGTCGAAGACGCCACCTTGGCCAACATCACCGACGAGCTGCTCCAGCGTGACTGGGAGGCGAAGGTCGACGGGGCGTGGAACCTGCACGCCGCCACCACCGATCAGCCATTGGACTGGTTCTGCGTGTTCTCCTCGGCGGCGGCGCTGGTGGGCTCGCCCGGACAGGGCGCCTACGCGGCGGCTAACAGCTGGGTGGACGCGTTCACCTTGTGGCGCAGGGCGCAGGGCCTGCCGTCGGTGGCGATGGCGTGGGGTGCCTGGGCACAGATCGGGCGCGGCGTCGCGCTGGCCGAGAACGCCGACCTGGCCATCGCCCCGGACGAGGGCGCCTATGCCTTCGAGGCGCTGCTGCGGCACAACCGCGCCTACAGCGGCTACGCCCCGACGAGGGGCACGCCGTGGTTGGAGCTGTTCGCCGAGCGCAGCCCGTTCGCCGAGGCGTTCCGGTCGAATGCGCAAAATGCCGGTGGGACCAGCAAATTCCGCACCGAGCTGGACGAGATGCCACTGGAAGAGTGGCCGACCCAGTTGCGGAAGATGGTCTCTGAGCAGGTCAACCTGATTCTGCGGCGCAGTGTCGACCCCGACCGTCCGCTGTCGGAGTACGGCATGGACTCGCTGGGGGCGCTGGAACTGCGCACCCGCGTCGAGACCGAGACGGGGATTCGGGTCAGTCCGACCGACCTCGCGAACGTCAACACCGTGCGCGGGTTGGCCGACTTGCTGTTCGAGAAGCTGGCTCCTGCCGAGGCCGCCTGACGTCAGTGCGTCAGTGGTAGCGGTGCGGGCGCGCTAAGCGCCCGCACCCTCCTCGGCACCGTGGTGGGATCTGACCGGTAAAACGCCGCCGCGTCGGAGACTGCGGACCGTTATCCCGAGTGTCCGGTCATGGCCACCAGTACGCGCTGGAGCCGTTGGATGAGTTTTTCGATGCGGGTGGTGGTGAACAGCTCGGTGTCGTATTCGACGCGAAGACCGATCTCGTGCCCGGGCACCGCCTGCACCGTCAGCGGATAGTGATTGTACTCCTGGCTGGTGACGTCGCTGAAGGTCAGTTCGTCGATGCCCAATAACGCCGCGGCATCGATCGGGTAGTTCTCGTAGACGAACAGGGTGTCGAACAGCTGGTCGTGACCCGTGACCCGGTGAATGTCGCGCAGCGCCAAGTGCTGGTGCTCGAGGGTGTCGTTGTAGGCGCCCTGCAGCTGCTCGATCAGGTCGGCGATGGTGGTCGAGGCGTTGATGCTCGCGCGCACCGGCACGGTGTTGATCAGCAACCCGACCATCGAGTCCGCCCCGGCCACTTCCGTGGGCCTGCCGGACACGGCCGTGCCGAAGGCGACGTCGTGGCGACCGGTCAGCCAGACCAGCAGCTGCGCCCAGGCGGCCTGCAGCACGGTGTTGACCGTCGTGTGCTGCGAGCGGGCCAGCTCGCCCAGCGCCGCGGTGGTCTCGGCGGGCACGGTGAACGAGGCAACATCGCGGCGCCCCAACCGTTCCCGACCGGCCTCCGCGACCAGCGCCGGGTGGTCGAAGCCGGCGAACACCTCGGCCCAGGCCGCTTCGGCGGCGGGCTTGTCGCGCTCGGACAACCAGGACACATACCGTCGGTAGGAGGTGGGCGTTCCCAGCTGCTGGCCATAGTAACCTGCGAAAATCTCTTGCAGCAGAATCGGTTTCGACCAACCGTCCATCACGATGTGATGATTGGTCAGCACAAACCGGTGCCGGTCCTCGCCGGTACGCAGCAGCGCCGCCCGGAACGCGGGCTGATGGGCCAGATCGCAGATCGCCGCACGCTCGGCCGCACACACCCGCTCCACCTGCGCCTCGAGGGCGTCGCCCTCGAGCTCGAGGTAGCGCCACGGCGCCGCCGGTTCGGCCGGGATGATCTGGACGGGCTCGTCGTAGTGGTCACTGAACCGGGCCACCAGGTGCGGATGCCGGCGCACGACCGACTGCACCGCGTCATGCAGGCGCTGCGCGTCCAGCGGGCCGGTCAACGTCACGCACAGCTGCACGGCGTACAGATCACCCAGGTCGTCACCGCTGCCGTGCGTGATGCTGGTGTGGAAGAACAGGCCCTGCTGCAGCGGGGTCAACGGCAGCACGTCGGCGAGGTCGTATTCGCGCTCGATCTCGTCGATCTGCTGCTGGCTCAACCGCGCCGGCGCCAGATCCGACGGAGTCAGGCCGCCACCGCCGCCGCGCACATAGGCGCAGATCCCGGCCAGCGCCTCGAACCACAGTTCGTGGAGCCGGTCGATTTCTACGGCATCGAGCGCCGAGGCGGCCCAGGTCCAGTTGGCCTGCAACTGGGGCCCGGACTCGTCGTCGAGGGTGACCGCGTTGAGCTCCAGGGAGTGGGCCAGCGGCAGGGGCACCACGGTGGCCGCACCCCGGGTCAAACCGTCGGGGCCCAACCGCCACAGGTCGTCGGACAGCTCCGCGGCGCCACCCATGCGGCCCAGGTAGTTGAACCCGATCGACGGGTCCGACTCCCCGAGCTCGACATCAGGGTTCAGGTAGCGCAGCAACCCGTAGGTCAACGGGTCGGGCAGCGCGCGCAACTGCTCCTTGGCGTCCTTGACCAACGTCCCCAACGCCGCTGCACCAGAAGCGATCTGGGACCAATCCAGGCCGCCCACGTTCAACGCCACCGGGTACTTGGTGGTAAACCAACCCACCGTGCGCGACAGGTCGACCTCCGAGGACAACTCCTCGTGGCGCCCATGACCCTCGACATCGATCCCGATCGGCCCAGCAACGCCGCGAAGCTCCCGAAGGGCCAAACCGAAGGCGATCAGCAAGATGTCGTTGACGCCGGCGTGGAACGCCGCGGGCACCTCACCCAGCAGCGACCGCGTGGTCTCGACATCCAACGACACCGACAACGTCTGCGCGGTGTCATACGTATCCTCGGGCTGCACGGCCGGCAACACCGCGTTGGTGGCCGCCACCTGCCGCCAGGCCTCGGCCTGATCGACGACGGCGGGACGGCGGGCGTGTTCATCGAGCAGCAGCGACCAACGAGCGAACGACGTTCCACCGGTGGGCAATTCGATGGCCTGCCCGCTGTGGTGCTGGGCCCAGGCGATGTTGAGGTCCTCGAGCAGCACCCGCCACGACACCCCGTCAACAGCCAGGTGATGAACAATCAACGCCAACTGCCGCGTCGACTCCGCCCACAGCGCGCTCAGCATCACCCCCGCGGCCGGATCCAACCTGCACCGACCCGCGATCAGTTCCGCATCGGACAGCTCCTGCACCGACTCCACGCACATCGCGGCGTCCACCGTGCCCACCTCGGGCACGGTCAGCGACCACTGCTCATCGACACGCAGCCGCAGCATCGCGTGGCGATCCAGCAGCGCCTGCAGCACCACCACCACGTCGTCGCGGGTGACACCAGCCGGCGCGTCCAGCACCACGGTCTGGTTGAACTGCTCCACCGGCCCATCAACACTCTTGAGCCAGTGCATGATCGGCGTGCTCACCACCGGCCCGATGCCCTCGTCGGCCAGCAGATCCTCGGCGCTGGCGACCGTGACCACAGTCGCCAACCGGGCCACCGTCTGCTCAACGAAAATGTCACGCGGACGGCACAACACGCCGGCCGCCCGCGCCCGAGCGGCCACCTGCATCGACAAAATACTGTCGCCACCCAGATCGAAGAACGAATCGTCCACGCCCACCCGCTCCAAGCCCAACACCTGGGCATAGATGCCGGCCAGGATCTCTTCGACCGCCGTCACCGGCGCCCGATAGCCGCCGCCGCTCTCCTGGTATTCCGGAGCCGGCAAGGCCCGAACATCCAGCTTGCCGTTGACCGTCAACGGCAAGACCTCCACGGCCACCACCGCAGCGGGCACCATGTAGGCCGGCAACCGCTCGCCCAGCTGAGCGCGCAGCTCGACAGGGTCCGCCTCACCGGTCACATAACCCACCAGCCGCTTGTCGCCGGGACGGTCCTCGCGGGCGATCACCACCGCCTGCTCGACACCCTCCAAATCGGCCAGGGCCGAACGGATTTCGCCCAGCTCGATGCGGTAGCCGCGGATCTTGACCTGCTCGTCAGCGCGCCCGACGTAACGCAGCTGCCCGTCAGCACCCCAACGCACCAGATCCCCGGTGCGATACATCCGCTCACCTGCCCCACCGAAGGGGCACGCCACAAACCGCGTCGACGACAAATCCGGCCGACCGATATAACCGGAAGCCAGACCCGCACCCGCCACATACAACTCGCCCACGACACCAGCGGCCACCGGCCGCAACCAGCCATCGAGCACGAAAAAGCCAAGGTGATCCAGCGGCACCCCGATCGGGCTCACGGCAGTCTCTACATCGGCGTCGACGATCTCGCGGAACGACGCGTGCACCGTCGTCTCGGTGATGCCATACATATTGATCAGCCGCGGCGGCCCGGGATGGTTATGCATCCACGCCGAAAGCCGCTGCGGCTCAAGGGCTTCCCCACCAAACACCACGGTCTGCAACTTCAGCTGATGACCCAACTCCGGCGAGAGCGCATCCGCGGTCTGCAACGCATAAAACGCCGACGGCGTCTGACTCAACACACCCACATGCTCGGCAGCCAGCAACGCATGCAGATCTTCGGGCGAACGCACCACCGCGTCGGGCACCACCACCACCCGGCCCCCACCCAACAACGCACCGAAGATCTCCCACACCGAGAAGTCGAAAGCCAGCGAATGGCACTGCGACCACACCTGACCCAACTCCAGCTCCGCGTCCAGCGCCTCCAGCAACCGGACCACGTTACGATGCGTCACCGCAACACCTTTCGGCGTACCCGTCGTACCCGAGGTGTAAATGATGTACGCAACATCGTCGGCGCTCAGCCCCATCAACGCAGTGCTGGCCTGACCGGCGAGGCCGGGATCGTTGACATCGACGATTGCCACGTCGTAACCGTCAAAACGCTCGCGCAACTCGGCGGTGGTCACCGCCGCGACCGGCGCCGCGTCGCCAAGCATGAAACGCGTGCGCGACACCGGGTGCGCGGGATCCATCGGCAGATACGCCGCCCCCGTCTTGAGCACCGCCATGATCGCCACAATCGCCTGAGCCGACCGCGGCAACAACAACGCCACCCGCTCACCGGGGCCCGCTCCCCGGACAGAAAGCACGTGCGCCAAGCGATTCGACGCCTCGTCAAGCTCCCGATAGGTCATCGAACGACCCTGGAACGTCAGCGCGGCCGCATCCGGCATCCGCGCCACCTGAACGGCGAACACCGACGGGATCGACGGTGCGTCGGCCTCGGATTGACCGACCACCTCGCGGTTGCCCCACCCGTCGAGTCGTGCGTGCTCGCGGTCGTCGAGCAGATCGATCGACGACAGGTGCCGCTCCGGGTCCGCGGTCATGGCCGCCAACACCCGTCGCAACCGCTCCATGAGGGCCTCGATCGCCGCGTCGTCGAACACCTCGGTGTCGAACTCCACGCGCAAGCCCAGCTCCTGACCCGGCAAGGCGGCCATGGTCAGCGGGTAGTGATTGTACTCACGATTGGTGAAGTCGGTGATCGACAGGCCGTTGATGTCGCCCAGCGCCGACGCGTCGACCGGGTAGTTCTCGTAGACGAACAAGGTATCGAACAGCTGGTCAAGCCCGGTGATGCGGTGGATATCCCGCAGCGCCAGGTGCTGATGCTCGACCGTGTCGTTGTGCGCGGTCTGCAGCTGGTCGAGCAGCTCCGCGGTGGTGGTGGCCGACGTCAGGTTGGCCCGCACCGGGACCGTATTGATCAACAGCCCGACGATCGACTCAGCACCGACCATGTCGGTCGGCCGACCGGACACCGCGGCACCGAACGCCACATCCTGGCGACCGGTCAGGCCGCACAGCAGCTGAGCCCACGCGGCCTGCAGCACCGTGTTGACCGTCGTGCGCTGCGCACGGGCCAGCTCACCCAGCGCCTCCGTCATCTCGGCAGACACCGTGAACGAGGCGACGCTGCGCTGTCCGTGCGTCAGCTTCTCCGGCGGGCCCACCAGGGTGGGGGTGTCGAACCCGGCCAGCACTTCGCCCCAAACCGCCTCGGCCGCCGCCCGGTCACGCTCGGCCAGCCACGTCACGAACCGGCGATAGGGCACCGGCGCACCCAGTGTGTGCCCGTAGTAGCCGGCGAAGATTTCCTGCAGCAGGATCGGCATCGACCAACCGTCGACCACGATGTGGTGGAAAGTCAGCACCAGCCGGTGCTGGTCCGCGCCGGTGCGCAGCAGCGCCGCACGGAACGCCGGCTCGTTGGCCAGGTCGCAGATCGCGGCACGCTCGGCCGCGCAGGTCTGGTCGACCTGCTCGGCCTGAGCGTCGCCGTCGACGCCGTCCAGTTCGATGTACTCCCAGGCCATGGCCGGATCGGCCGGAATGACCTGAACCGGCTCGTCGAACTGGTCGTAGAACCGGGCCACCAGGTGCGGGTGCCGGCGCACCACCGACTGCACCGCCTCACGCAGGCGCTGCGCGTCCAGGGCTCCGGCGAGACCGATCTCCAGCTGCACGGCGTACAGCTCGCCCATGTCGTCGACGTCGTCGGTCGCGCTGGCATGGAAGAACAAGCCCTGCTGCAGCGGCGTCAGGGGCAGCACGTCGGCGATCTTGTGCTGGCGCTCGAGGTCGTCGATCTCGGGCTGGCTCAACCGGGCCGGCGTCAGGTCCGATGGAGTCAGCCCGCCGCCACCGCTGTGCACGTGCGTGCAGATCCCGGCCAGCGCCTCGAACCACAACCGGCTCAGCTGGCTGATCTGGGCGTCGTCCAACACCGACGCCGCCCAGGTCCAGTTCGCCTGCAGGTGCGGCCCGGCGTCGGTGTCCAGGGTGACAGCGTTGAGCTCGACGGTGTGGGCCAGCGGCATCGCTACCACGGTGGCCGCCCCGCTGAACAGGCCGTCGGGGCCCACGCGCCAGAACTGCTCGGACAGCTCCGCGGCGCCGCCCATGCGGCCCAGGTAATTGAACCCGATCACCGGGTCCGCCCCGGCCAACTCGACGTCGGAATTGACGTACCGCAGCAGCCCGTAACTCAACGGGTCGGGCAGGGCCCGCAACTGCTCCTTGACGGCCTTGACCAGCGCGCCCAGCCGGGCGTCACCGGCGAGGACCGCGGCCCAATCCAGCCCGCCGACGCTCAGCGCCACCGGGAACTTGGTGGTGAACCACCCCACCGTGCGCGACAGATCCACATCGGCCGACAGCTCTTCGTGGCGCCCGTGGCCCTCGACGTCGATGCCGATCGGGGTGGCGGTGTCCAGGAATTGCGCCCAGGCGAGGCCGAATGCGATCAACAAGATGTCGTTGACGCCGGCGTGGAACGCCGCCGGAACCTCACCCAGCAACAGCCGCGTCGTCTCCACATCCAACGACACCGTCAAGTTCTGCGCCGAGGCGTAGGTGTCCTCGGCTGCCGGGGCGGGCAAGGCGGCCGGCGTGGCTGCGATCTCCCGCCACACCCCGGCGGAGTCCACGACCGCGGCCTCGCGGGCGTGCTCGCTCAGCAGCGTGGACCAGCGGGCGAACGACGTCCCGCCCGTCGGCAACGACACCGGCTGACCGCTGTGGTGCTGGGCCCAGGCGATGTTGAGGTCTTCCAGCAGCACCCGCCACGACACCCCGTCGACGGCCAGGTGATGAATGATCAACGCCAACTGGCGCGTCGACTCCGCCCACACCGCGCTCACCACGACGCCGTCGGCCGGGTTCAGCGTCGCGCGGGCCGCCACCAGCGCCTCATCCGAGAGCACGTCGACCGTGTGCACGCAGCCGTGCATGTCCAACGAGCCGGGCTCGGGCACCGTCAGCGACCAGCCGCCGGCACCGTCGTCCCCGACGCGCAGCCGCAACATCGCGTGCCGATCCACCAGCCCCTGCAGCACCGTCACCACGTCGGCGTGCGTCACGCCGGCCGGCGCGTCGACCACCACGGTCTGGTTGAACTGCTCCACCGGGCCCTCGACGCTGCGCAGCCAGCGCATGATCGGGGTGGCCGCCACGGGGCCCACGCCCTCGTCGACCACGCCCTCGACCTCGGTGGCGACCGTGGCGACTTGCGCCAACCGGGCGACGGTCTGCTCGACGAAAATGTCGCGGGGGCGGCAGAGCACTCCGGCGGCCCGCGCCCGGGCGGTCACCTGCATCGACAGAATGCTGTCGCCGCCCAGGTCGAAGAAGGAGTCGTCGACGCCGACGCGCTCAAGACCCAACACCTGGGCGTAGATGCCGGCCAGGATCTCCTCCACCACGGTCGACGGAGCCCGGTAGCCGCCACCGCGGTATTCCGGCGCCGGCAGCGCGCGGCGGTCGAGCTTGCCGTTCGCCGTCAGCGGCATGGCCTCGACGGCCACGACCGCGGTCGGCACCATGTACGCCGGCAGCCGCTCGGCCAGTTCGGCGCGCGCCTCCGCGGGGTCCGCGGTTCCGGTGATGTAGCCGACGAGGCGCTTGTCGCCGGGGCGATCCTCGCGGGCGATCACCGCCGCCTGCTCGACGCCGTCCAGCCCGGCCAGCGCTGCCTGTACTTCGCCGAGTTCGATGCGGTAGCCGCGGATCTTGACCTGCTCGTCGGCGCGGCCCAGGTAGCGCAGCTGACCGTCGGCACCCCAGCGCACCAGGTCGCCGGTGCGGTACATCCGCTCCCCCGCCTTGCCGAAGGGGCAGGCCACGAACCGCGATGCCGTCAGCCCCGAGCGCCGGATGTATCCGGCGCTCACGCCGCGGCCGGCGACGTAGAGCTCGCCGACCACGCCGGCGGGCACCGGGCGCAACCAGGCGTCCAGCACGAACAGCGCCGCACCCGGCACCGGCGACCCGATCGGCACCGCCCCGGATCCCGACTGCAGGGGTGCGCTCATGGCCGCGTACACCGTGGTCTCGGTCGGCCCGTAGCCGTTGACCATCACGCGGCCGGGGGCCCAACGGTCGACCACTTCGGCCGGGCAGGCCTCGGCGGCGACGACCAGGGCGGTCGACTGCAGGCCCTCGGTGGACAGTGTCGCGACCGCAGTGGGTGTCTGGCTCAGGACGCTGACCTGCTGGGAGACCAGCAGAGCCTGCAAGTCGTCGGGCGAACCCGCCACCGACTCGGGCACCACGACCAGACGGCCGCCGTGCAGCAGCGGGCCCCAGATCTCCCACACCGAAAAGTCGAAGGCCAGCGAATGGCCTTGCGTCCACACGCCCGTGGGGTCCAGGCCCGGGTGGAACGACTCGAACAGCCGGGTGACGTTGTGGTGGGTGACGGCGACACCCTTCGGGACGCCGGTGGTGCCGGAGGTGTAGATGATGTGGGCGATGTCGTCCGGCGCCGGGACGGGCAGCGGCGTGCTGGGCTGGTCGGCGACGGCCGGGTCGTTGATGTCGACGACGGCCAACTCACAGCCCTCGAAGCGCTCGGCCAAGTCGCCGACCGTCAGCGCCGCCAGGGGCGTGGCGTCGGCCACCATGAACTGCAACCGCGCCGCAGGCAGGTTCGGATCGATCGGCAGGTACGCCGCACCGGTCTTGAGCACCGCCAGGATCCCGACGATCGCCTCGGCCGAGCGCGGCGACAGCAACGCCACGCATTCGCCCGGCCCCACGCCCCGGCCGGCCAGCAGATGCGCCAACCGGTTCGAGACCTCGTCCAGCTCACGATAAGTCAGCGACCGCTCACCACACCTCAACGCCACCGACTGCCCGACCCGCTCGACCTGCTCAGCCCACAACGCCGGGATCGACCTCGGCGTGGCCACTTCGGCAAGCACCGCCCGGTTTCCGAACTCGTCCAGGCCGGCTTGCTCGCCGGCATCGAGCACGTCGATCGACGACAGCCGCCGCGACGGGTCCGCCACCATCTCTGCCAGCACCTGCTCAAGACGCCGCGCCAAGTCAACGACCTCAAAATTCGACAACGGCCCACCAGCACCAGCCGTACTCAAGAACAACTCGTCGCCGTCGGCAGAAAAGATCAGCCCGAAACCACCCACCTGACCAGAGTTCGTGTAAGACGCCGTGGCCATCGCACCGCCAAAAGGCAGGCTAAAACCCGCAGGAATAAAGTTCAGGTTCGTACGCTCAGCCAGCCGACCCGACCCCCGCGCCTTACGCTCCAACGCATGCACCGGGAACCGCTGATGCGCCACCGCTTCCCGAATCCGCACGTTCACGTGCTCGCACAACTCAGCGACAGTCTTCTGCGGCGACACACTGATCACCAGCGGCACCACCCCGGCCACCATGCCAGGCAGCGTCTTAGCCTCCGGGCTGACCCGGCGGTTAACCGGGAAATCGAACACCACCTCAGCACCCTCACCGCTGAAGCCACGCACCAACAGCGCGCACGCCGCAGTGATCACCGCCGTCCGCGGCACATCCCAGCCACGAGCCAACTCCTCGACCCGGCCCACCAGCGCAGGATCCACCTGCACCGGCGCCGACGGCCACGGATCACGCTCGGCGGCCTCCAACGCGAAATCACCCGTGCTCTCGGCCGGCAGATTCTGCGTCCAGTACACCTCGTCCTGGCGATAGTCATCAGAGGATTCATAGGCCAATTCGCTATCGACCAGGTCTTGCAGCGACCCGAACAAACCCGTCGGCAACGGCGCACCAGAAACAATCGCCGAATACACCGACGCAATACGCTGCCCCACCAACACCACACCAGTTCCGTCAATGGCAATGTGATGCGCGCACGCCAGCAGATAAAACTCAGCCGACCGCGTCTTGAACAAGGCGAATCTAAATAACGGACCCGTCAACGGCATCGGAGTACGCTGAATCGACAACGCGATATCCCGGGCCTCTTGAACCGCGTTATCCGAACCGGTCAGGTCGTAAAACGCCAGTTCTACATCCGGGTAGTCCACCGCACGTTGGAAAACACGACCATCAACCTCAAAAAAGGCAGCACGAGCAGGCTCAGCCTCCTGCACCACCCGGCGAATAGCCCACTCAAGCGAACCCCGCTGCACCACGCCATCAATCCGCACGAAAAGACCAAGCTGCCACTCCGTTGACGACAACCCCGTCTCTTGCGCAAGCCAAATATCCAACTGCCCCCGCGTTAATGGAAACGCGAGATCATCGCCGTGATCGATTGGGCTCCCCCAGAGCTCCACAGGCGCTCGATCATCAAGCTTCATTTGATCCCCCAAAGCTCGACCCGTTATTCAGATGCCCAGCTGGCTCAGTTATCAAAACTCCTGCCCCCTGCCAGCCTTTCGCGCAGACTCTTAGGGCGGATGTCAGTCCAGTTCTGTTCGATGTAGTCCAAGCACGCAGCGCGGTCGGCTTCCCCAAAAACCACCCGCCACCCAGCCGGAACATCGGCGAACACCGGCCACAGACTGTGCTGCTCTTCGTCGTTGACCAAGACGAAAAAGCTGCCATTCTCGTCGTCGAACGGATTGACGCTCACCAGCTCCCCAGACCCTCAGTTGATATGAATCCAACCGCCCAAACGATACGGGAGCGCGGCAGGGTCAGTTTGGGGTTTCGGGAAAGTTTTCGTTGTCCTTGGTCACAGTCGCCACCGCCCACTTCACCCACGAGATGTGGGTATCGCCGCAGCTAAGGGACCATCTGCGACATCGCACACAGCCGAAAAACTCTTAGCGTTTGGCGAGCCTTAGCACAGAACCGCCACAGCAATCACTGGGGATTTCCCCGCGATGGACCATCTCCACGCCTGGCCCCACCACCCCTCCGCCCCGGTGAATCCAGGGCAAGCCGTGCTGTAACGCGCGACCATTCGCGCGTTACAGCAGCCCCACCATTTGCAAGTCGGTTGCGTATTTGAGGATCGTCGGGGCCGACACGTGCGGGATGTCGTTGTCCGGGCCGATTTTGGCCTCCTGCACCGCGGCACGGAACCGGTCGGCCGAAGCCAAAGAACCGTGCACGGGCTCGATCGGCTGCAAATCCGTGTGCAACAACAATAACAATACTTCGAGCACCGAATTCTGCCGCTGAGGCTCTGGCAACTCGCGCAATCCCGCTTCAAACCGTGATAACCAGTCTTTGAAGTTGTCGACACGTTCGATCGGATAACCCGCCTCGATTATCCAATCCACAAACTCGTCAAGTCCGATGCCGTCATCGTGGGGATTCATAACGTGGTAGGTCTCGAATCCCTCGACCACCGCGGCACCCAATGCAGCAATCGCCTCAGCGACGAATCGTACCGGCAAGCCATCGAAATGCGAACGCTGTCGCCGTCCCTGAGAATCCAGCTGATAGAACGATGCCGGTGCCACACCCGTGGCCACCAAACTCAGCACCATGCGGGTGAACATATCCGCGACGTTGAATTGACCCGCATACGCGGTATCCACCAAAATCACGTCGCAACGGAACACCGATACCGGTAGCCCGCACAGGTCGTGGGCCTCGCGCAGTAAGACCTCACCAGCCCATTTGCTGTTGCCGTAGCCGTTAGCCAATGTCGCGTCGATTACCCGCGTGGGGCTGACCACGCGAATGTCGGCGTCCTCGGTAAACGCCTCCGAATCCACCTGACGTCCCACGTCAGCGGTCGAAACGTAGGCATACTGCTTGAGCTTGCTCGTCAGAGCCAGCCGGATTAATTCCGCGGTTCCGACCACATTGGGCTCGAACAATTCGCTGTACGGCAATACCGCATTAACCAGGGCTGCCGAGTCCACGATCAGATCCACGGAGTCGGCCAGCCGCTGCCACACCTGCTCGTCCAGACCCAGGTTGGCCTCGCCCTTGTCGCCGGCGATGACCTCCAGGTGACCGGCGGCCAACTGCCGGAAGTGCCGCAGCAGTTCGGCGTCGCCGCTGTCGAAGGTCTTGTCCAGCCGTGCCCAGGCATCCTCGTCGGACTTCGCCCGCACCAGGCAGATCAGCTTGCCCCCGCCCAGCTCCATCTGCTCGAGCCACTCCAGCACCAGGTAACGCCCGATGAATCCGGTAGCCCCGGTCAACAGCACGGTGTTGATCTCGCCGGTCGGGGCCGCCAGCGTGGGAGCGGTGCTGAGCGTTGCGTCGTCGATGAACTTGTCCAGCGTCAGATCGCGGGCGTGCACCTCGGTGGCGCCGTGCCCGTGCACCGCGGCGAAGTGCGCATTGCTGGCGGCGGGGTCGGCGCCATGTGTGCCGATGAGCTGGCTCAGGGTGCGCACCGTCGGCGCATCGAACAGGCTACGCACGCCGAGCTGCACACCCAGTGCGGTGTTGATCGACGCGATCACCCGCATGGCCGACAGCGAGTTTCCGCCGAGGTTGAAGAAGGAGTCCTCGACCCCGATTCGCTCCAGGCCCAGCACCTGGGCGTAGATACCCGCCAGGGTCTCCTCGATCGGGCTGGCCGGGGCGACGTAGGTGCCGGCGTCCTGGTACTCCGGGACCGGCAACGCACGCTTGTCGAGCTTGCCGTTGACCGTCAGCGGCAAGGCGGCCACCGGCACGACCGCGGCTGGAACCATGTAGCTCGGCAGCCGCTCCGCAAGTTGGGCGCGCAGATCCGCCGGGTCCGCGGCTCCGGTGACATAGCCGACGAGGCGCTTGTCGCCGGGACGATCCTCGCGGGCGATCACGGCCGTCTGGCCCGCGCCCTCGAGTTCAGCCAGGGCGGCCTGGATCTCGCCGAGTTCGATGCGGTGCCCGCGGATCTTGACCTGTTCGTCGGTACGGCCCAGGTACTGCAGCTGGCCGTCCGGACGCCAGCTCACCAGATCCCCGGTGCGATACATGCGTTCGCCCGCGCCGCCGAAGGGGCAGGCCACGAACCGGGAGGCCGTCAAGCCCGACCGACGCGCGTATCCGCATCCCACGGCCCGGCCGGCGGCATACAGCTCACCAACCACGCCGGGCGGCACCGGACGCAGCCAGCCGTCCAGGACGAACAGCGCCGTGCCCGGCAGCGGCGAACCGATCGGCGGCGCACCGGACCCCGGCGTCAGTGGCGCGCTCAGGGTCACCCACATCGTGGCTTCCGTCGGGCCGTATTCGTTAATCATCACCCGGCCCGGCGCCCACCGCTCCACGATCTCGGGCGGGCACGCTTCGCCGCCGACGAGGAGTGCGACCGAGTCCAGGCCCTCGGGAGACAAAGCCCCTACGGCAGAAGGGGTTTGACACAAGACGTTGACTTTTTGCGTGACGAGGAGCTCGCGGAAGTCCTCGGGCGAGGCCGCCACCGCCTCGGGCACCACCACCAGGCGGCCACCGCGCAGCAGGGCGCCGTAGATCTCCCAGCCCGAGATGTCGAAGCTGTACGAGTGCCACTGTGACCACACCTGCTCGTGCGCCGGGGGCAGACCGCCGTCCAGCGTCTCGAACAGCTGGGTGACGTTGTGGTGGTAGATCGCCACACCCTTCGGGACACCCGTCGTTCCCGAGGTGTAGATGACGTAGGCGATGTCGTCGGGAGCCGGCGCCGGCAACGGCGCGGCATCCTGCGTGGCGATCCGGGGATCGGCGATGTCGATTACCGTCACGTCGAAGGCGTCCAGCCGGGATCGCAGGGCCGCGGTGGTGATCGCCGCCACCGGCGCGGCATCGTCGATCAGGAACTCCAGCCGGGCCTCGGGCACTGCCGGGTCGATCGGCAGGTAGGCCGCTCCGGTCTTCAGGACCGCCAGCATCGACAGGATCGCCTCGGCTGAGCGGGAGTACAACAGCGCCACCCGCTCCCCCGGGCCGACCCCCTGATCGGCCAACACATGCGCCAACCGGTTCGCGGTCTCGTCGAGCTCGCGATAGGTCCACGACCGCTCCCCGTCGTTCAGCGCGACCGCGTCAGGGGTGCGCGCCAACTGCGCGGCGAACATCGCCGGGATCGACGTCCGCGTCGCCGGCTGAGCCAACACTGCCCGGTTGCTCCACTCGTCGAGCCGAGCGCGTTCACGCTCGTCCAGCAGATCGATCGAGGACAGGCGGCGGGTGGGCTCGACGGTCATGGCCAGCACGACGCGCTGCAGCCGGTCGATCAGGGCGTCGATACCGGCCTGGTCGAACACGTCGGTGTCGTATTCCACCCGAAGGCCGAGTTCGTTGCCCGGCAGGGCCTGCACCGACAGCGGGTAGTGGTTGTACTCGCGGCTGTTGAACCCGGTGACCGACAGTCCGCCGAGACCGACCAGGGCGGTGGTGTCGACAGGGTAGTTCTCGTACATGAAGATCGTGTCGAACAACTGGTCGTGGCCGGTGACGCGGTGAATCTCGCTGAGCGCCAGGTGTTCGTGCTCGAGCGTGTTGTTGTGGTCGCTCTGCAGCTGGCCCAGCAGGTCTGCCGTGGTGGTAGCCGTGTCGATCTTGGCTCTGACCGGCACCGTGTTGAGCAACAGGCCGACCATCGAGTCGGCGCCGGGCACGTCGGTGGGCCGACCGGAGACCACGATGCCGAAGGCGACATCGCGCTGGCCCGTCAACCCGCACAGCAGCTGCGCCCACGCGGCCTGCAGCACCGTGTTGACCGTCGTGCGCTGCGAGCGCGCCAACTCACCCAGCGCCCGCGTGGTGTCCTCCGGCACCCGGAACGACGAGACGCCGCGCTGCCCCAGCGCCAACCGCTGCGGCGGGGCCACCAAGGTGGGCGCCTCAAATCCGGCGAAGACCTCGGTCCAGGCCGCTTCGGCGGCCGGGTAATTCCGATCGGCCAGCCAGTTGACGAACCGGCGATACGACGCGGGCGCGCCGAGGTGCTGGCCGTAGTACGTGGTGAAGATTTCCTGCAGCAGGATCGGCATCGACCAACCGTCGAGCACGATGTGGTGATTGGTCAGCACGAACCGGTGCTGGTCGGCGGAGGTGCGAATCAAGGCCGCCCGGAATGCCGGCTGGTGGGCCAGGTCGCAGACCGCGGCGCGCTCTTCGGTGCACACGCGCTGGACCTGATCCTCGATGTCGGCGTCGTCGGCGTCGAGTTGCACGTAGCGCCAGGCGATTTCGGGATCGGTGGCAAGGACCTGTACCGGCCTGTCGAACTGGTCGCAGAAGTGCGCGACGAGGTTCGGGTGCCGGGTAACCGCATTGTGCACCGCCTCGCGCAGCCGATGCTCGTCCAGCTCGCCGGCCAGGCCGAGGTCCAGCTGTACCGCGTACAGCTCACTGAGGTCGCTGGGATCCTGGGCGAAACTGGCATGGAACAGCAGGCCCTCTTGCAGCGGGGTCAACGGCAGCACGTCGGCGATATGGTGCTGGCGCTCGAGTTCGTCGATCTGCTGCTGGGTGAGTCGCGCCGGCAGGATGTCGGACGGGGTCAGCCCGCCACCGCCCTGCCGCACGTAGGTGCAGATGCCGGCCAGCGCTTCAAACCACAACCGGCTCAGCTCGTCGATTCGCGCGTCGTCGACCGCCGATGGCGACCACGTCCAGTTGGCTTCCAGATGTGGACCGGCATCGGTGTCGAGAGTGACGGCGTTGAGGCCGACGGTGTGCATCAGCGGCATCGGGACGACCGTCGCCGCGCCGCTCGACAGACCCTCCGGGCCGACGCGCCACAGTTCCTCGGACAGCTCCGCGCCACCGCCCATGCGGCCCAGGTAATTGAATCCGATCACCGGTTCCGAATCGCCCAGGTCGACGTCGGAGTTCAGGTACCGGAGCACCCCGTACGACAGCGGGTCGGGCAGGGCCCGCAGCTGCTCCTTCGCGTCCTTGACGAGGGCACCCAAAGCTGCTTCACCAGAAGCTATTTCGTCCCAGTCTAGGCTGCCGACGGTCAGCGCCACCGGGTACTTGGTGGTGAACCAGCCCACGGTGCGCGACAGGTCAACGTCCGGCCCGAGCTCCTCATGCCGCCCGTGCCCCTCGACGTCGATACCGATCGGCGCCTGCGTGTCCAGCAGCTTCGCCCAGGCCAAACCAAAAGCGATCAACAAGATGTCGTTGACCCCGGCATGGAACGCCGCCGGCACCTCACCCAGCAACAGCCGCGTCGTCTCCACATCCAGCGACACCGTCAAGTTGTGCGCGTTGTCATAGGTGTCCCCGGGACCCACCGGGGCCAGCGGCGCTGGAGTTGCCGCAATCTCCCGCCACGTTTCGGCGGAGTCCACCACCGCCGCATCGTGAGCGTGCTCGCCCAGCAGTGCCGACCAGCGCCGGAACGAGGTGCCCACCGGGGGCAACGCCACCGGCTGCCCGCTGTGGTGCTGCACCCAGGCGATGTTGAGGTCTTCCAGCAGCACCCGCCACGACACCCCGTCGACGGCAAGGTGATGAATGATCAACGCCAACTGGCGAGTTGACTCGGCCCACACCGCGCTCAGCATCACACCGTCGGCTGGGTTCAGCTTCGAGCGAGCCGCGACCAGTATCTCGTCGGACAATGCGTCCGCGGCTTGCACACACGCGCTCGCGTCGACCGAGCCTGGCTCGGGCACGGACAGCGACCAACCCCCCGCCCCGTCGTCTTCTACCCGCAGCCGCAGCATGTCGTGGCGATCCAGCAAGGCCTGCAACACAGCGACGACGTCGGCCTGACTGACCCCGGCAGGGGCGTCGACCACCACCGTCTGGTTGAACTGATCGACTTGACCGTCGACATCGTGCAGCCAGTGCATGATCGGCGTGGCCTCCAGCGGGCCCACGCCCTCGTCGACCACGCTGCCTGCGCCACCGACCGTGGCCACCTGCGCCAAGCGGGCCACCGTCTGCTCGACGAACACGTCGCGCGGGCGGCACAGCACGCCGGCGGCCCGGGCCCGGGCCGCCACCTGCATCGACAAAATGCTGTCGCCACCCAGGTCGAAGAACGAATCGTCGACCCCGACCCGCTCGAGCCCCAGCACCTGGGCATAGATATCGGCCAGGATCTCCTCGACCGCGGTTGACGGGGCACGGTAGCGGTCCACGTCCTGGTATTCCGGTGCGGGCAGCGCCCGCTTGTCGAGCTTGCCGTTCGGCGTCAACGGCAGCGTCTCGAGGACCACGATCGCGACCGGCACCATGTAGGCCGGCAATCGCTCGCCGAGTTGGGCGCGGAGTTCGGCGGGGTCGGCGGTGCCGGTGATGTAGCCGACCAGGCGCTTATCGCCGGGGCGGTCCTCGCGGGCGATCACCACAGCCGACTCCACCCCGGTCAAAGCGGCCAGCGCAGAACGGATTTCGCCGAGTTCGATGCGGTAGCCGCGGATCTTGACCTGCTCGTCGGCGCGGCCCAGGTACTCGAGCTGCCCGTCGGAGGCCCAGCGCACCAGATCCCCGGTGCGATACATCCGCGTTCCGGATCCCCCGAACGGGCAGGCTACGAATCGCGACGCGGTCAGCCCGGGCCGGCCGAGGTAGCCGCACCCAACGCCAGTGCCGGCGACGTACAACTCGCCGACCACGCCGGCCGACACGCGGCGTAAACCCGCGTCGAGCACGAATAGCGCAGCCCCGGACACCGGGGCGCCGATCGGGACCGAACCGGATCCCGCCTCCAGCGGGGCGCTCAACGTGGCGTAGACGGTGGTCTCGGTGGGGCCGTATCCGTTGATCATCACGCGTCCGGGGGCCCACTGATCCACGACTTCGGCCGGGCACGCCTCGCCGGCCACGATCAGCGCGGCGGACTCCAGCCCCTCTTGCGCCAAAGCCGCCACCGCAGTGGGTGTTTGGCTCAGCACGCTGACCTGCTTGGCCACCAGCAACGCATGGAAATCGTCCGGCGAGGCCGTCACCGACTCGGGCACCACGACCAGATGTCCGCCACCCAGCAGCGGGGCCCAGATCTCCCACACGGAGTAGTCGAATGCCAACGAGTGGCACTGCGTCCACACACCGGCGCGATCCAGGCCCTCGTCCAGCGATTCGAACAGCCGGGTCACGTTGTGATGGGTGACCGCAACACCTTTGGGCACACCGGTGGTGCCCGAGGTGTAGATGATGTGGGCAAGGTTCGCCGGGGCGGGCAACGGCAGCGCCGTGCTCGGCTGGTCCGCGACGCGGGGATCGTCGACCTCGACGACCGTCACGTCAAATCCGTCCAGCCGCGACCGCAGGCTCGCGGTGGTCAGGACGACGATAGGGGCCGCGTCTTCGATGACGAACTTCAGTCGGGCCTCGGGCACCACCGGGTCGATCGGCAGATAGGCGGCGCCGGCCTTGAGCACGGCCAAGATCGCGACGATTGCCTCGGCCGAACGCGAAAACAGCAGCGTCACATACTGTCCGGGCCCGACACCCTGGCCGGCCAGCAGGTGCGCCAACCGATTGGCGGCCTCGTCGAGTTCGCGGTAAGTCCACGACTGCTCGCCGCAACTCAGCGCCACCGCCTCGGGAACGCGGCTCACCTGTTCGGCGAAAGCGGCCGGAATGGATACCGGTGTGGTGGGACGGGTCAGTACGGCGCGGTTGCCCCACTCATCGAGGCCAGCATGCTCATCGGCGTCGAGCAGATCGAGAGAAAGGAGCCGACGTGTTGGGTCGGCACTCATGAGTCCTGCCCTGAAGCGGTCATGGCCACCAGTACGCGCTGGAGCCGTTGGATGAGTTTTTCGATGCGGGTGGTGGTGAACAGCTCGGTGTCGTATTCGACGCGAAGACCGATCTCGTGCCCGGGCACCGCCTGCACCGTCAGCGGATAGTGATTGTACTCCCGACTCGTGTAGTCGGCCACGGCCAACCCGTTGCTCCCCACCAGCGCGCTCGTGTCGATCGGGTAGTTCTCGTAGACGAACAGGGTGTCGAACAGCTGGTCGTGACCCGTGACCCGGTGAATGTCGCGCAGCGCCAAGTGCTGGTGCTCGAGGGTGTCGTTGTAGGCGCCCTGCAGCTGCTCGATCAGGTCGGCGATGGTGGTCGAGGCGTTGATGCTCGCGCGCACCGGCACGGTGTTGATCAGCAACCCGACCATCGAGTCCGCCCCGGCCACTTCCGTGGGCCTGCCGGACACGGCCGTGCCGAAGGCGACGTCGTGGCGACCGGTCAGCCAGACCAGCAGCTGCGCCCAGGCGGCCTGCAGCACGGTGTTGACCGTCGTGTGCTGCGAGCGGGCCAGCTCGCCCAGCGCCGCGGTGGTCTCGGCGGGCACGGTGAACGAGGCAACATCGCGGCGCCCCAACCGTTCCCGACCGGCCTCCGCGACCAGCGCCGGGTGGTCGAAGCCGGCGAACACCTCGGCCCAGGCCGCTTCGGCGGCGGGCTTGTCGCGCTCGGACAACCAGGACACATACCGTCGGTAGGAGGTGGGCGTTCCCAGCTGCTGGCCATAGTAACCTGCGAAAATCTCTTGCAGCAGAATCGGTTTCGACCAACCGTCCATCACGATGTGATGATTGGTCAGCACAAACCGGTGCCGGTCCTCGCCGGTACGCAGCAGCGCCGCCCGGAACGCGGGCTGATGGGCCAGATCGCAGATCGCCGCACGCTCGGCCGCACACACCCGCTCCACCTGCGCCTCGAGGGCGTCGCCCTCGAGCTCGAGGTAGCGCCACGGCGCCGCCGGTTCGGCCGGGATGATCTGGACGGGCTCGTCGTAGTGGTCACTGAACCGGGCCACCAGGTGCGGATGCCGGCGCACGACCGACTGCACCGCGTCATGCAGGCGCTGCGCGTCCAGCGGGCCGGTCAACGTCACGCACAGCTGCACGGCGTACAGATCACCCAGGTCGTCACCGCTGCCGTGCGTGATGCTGGTGTGGAAGAACAGGCCCTGCTGCAGCGGGGTCAACGGCAGCACGTCGGCGAGGTCGTATTCGCGCTCGATCTCGTCGATCTGCTGCTGGCTCAACCGCGCCGGCGCCAGATCCGACGGAGTCAGGCCGCCACCGCCGCCGCGCACATAGGCGCAGATCCCGGCCAGCGCCTCGAACCACAGTTCGTGGAGCCGGTCGATTTCTACGGCATCGAGCGCCGAGGCGGCCCAGGTCCAGTTGGCCTGCAACTGGGGCCCGGACTCGTCGTCGAGGGTGACCGCGTTGAGCTCCAGGGAGTGGGCCAGCGGCAGGGGCACCACGGTGGCCGCACCCCGGGTCAAACCGTCGGGGCCCAACCGCCACAGGTCGTCGGACAGCTCCGCGGCGCCACCCATGCGGCCCAGGTAGTTGAACCCGATCGACGGGTCCGACTCCCCGAGCTCGACATCAGGGTTCAGGTAGCGCAGCAACCCGTAGGTCAACGGGTCGGGCAGCGCGCGCAACTGCTCCTTGGCGTCCTTGACCAACGTCCCCAACGCCGCTGCACCAGAAGCGATCTGGGACCAATCCAGGCCGCCCACGTTCAACGCCACCGGGTACTTGGTGGTAAACCAACCCACCGTGCGCGACAGGTCGACCTCCGAGGACAACTCCTCGTGGCGCCCATGACCCTCGACATCGATCCCGATCGGCCCAGCAACGCCGCGAAGCTCCCGAAGGGCCAAACCGAAGGCGATCAGCAAGATGTCGTTGACGCCGGCGTGGAACGCCGCGGGCACCTCACCCAGCAGCGACCGCGTGGTCTCGACATCCAACGACACCGACAACGTCTGCGCGGTGTCATACGTATCCTCGGGCTGCACGGCCGGCAACACCGCGTTGGTGGCCGCCACCTGCCGCCAGGCCTCGGCCTGATCGACGACGGCGGGACGGCGGGCGTGTTCATCGAGCAGCAGCGACCAACGAGCGAACGACGTTCCACCGGTGGGCAATTCGATGGCCTGCCCGCTGTGGTGCTGGGCCCAGGCGATGTTGAGGTCCTCGAGCAGCACCCGCCACGACACCCCGTCAACAGCCAGGTGATGAACAATCAACGCCAACTGCCGCGTCGACTCCGCCCACAGCGCGCTCAGCATCACCCCCGCGGCCGGATCCAACCTGCACCGACCCGCGATCAGTTCCGCATCGGACAGCTCCTGCACCGACTCCACGCACATCGCGGCGTCCACCGTGCCCACCTCGGGCACGGTCAGCGACCACTGCTCATCGACACGCAGCCGCAGCATCGCGTGGCGATCCAGCAGCGCCTGCAGCACCACCACCACGTCGTCGCGGGTGACACCAGCCGGCGCGTCCAGCACCACGGTCTGGTTGAACTGCTCCACCGGCCCATCAACACTCTTGAGCCAGTGCATGATCGGCGTGCTCACCACCGGCCCGATGCCCTCGTCGGCCAGCAGATCCTCGGCGCTGGCGACCGTGACCACAGTCGCCAACCGGGCCACCGTCTGCTCAACGAAAATGTCACGCGGACGGCACAACACGCCGGCCGCCCGCGCCCGAGCGGCCACCTGCATCGACAAAATACTGTCGCCACCCAGATCGAAGAACGAATCGTCCACGCCCACCCGCTCCAAGCCCAACACCTGGGCATAGATGCCGGCCAGGATCTCTTCGACCGCCGTCACCGGCGCCCGATAGCCGCCGCCGCTCTCCTGGTATTCCGGAGCCGGCAAGGCCCGAACATCCAGCTTGCCGTTGACCGTCAACGGCAAGACCTCCACGGCCACCACCGCAGCGGGCACCATGTAGGCCGGCAACCGCTCGCCCAGCTGAGCGCGCAGCTCGACAGGGTCCGCCTCACCGGTCACATAACCCACCAGCCGCTTGTCGCCGGGACGGTCCTCGCGGGCGATCACCACCGCCTGCTCGACACCCTCCAAATCGGCCAGGGCCGAACGGATTTCGCCCAGCTCGATGCGGTAGCCGCGGATCTTGACCTGCTCGTCAGCGCGCCCGACGTAACGCAGCTGCCCGTCAGCACCCCAACGCACCAGATCCCCGGTGCGATACATCCGCTCACCTGCCCCACCGAAGGGGCACGCCACAAACCGCGTCGACGACAAATCCGGCCGACCGATATAACCGGAAGCCAGACCCGCACCCGCCACATACAACTCGCCCACGACACCAGCGGCCACCGGCCGCAACCAGCCATCGAGCACGAAAAAGCCAAGGTGATCCAGCGGCACCCCGATCGGGCTCACGGCAGTCTCTACATCGGCGTCGACGATCTCGCGGAACGACGCGTGCACCGTCGTCTCGGTGATGCCATACATATTGATCAGCCGCGGCGGCCCGGGATGGTTATGCATCCACGCCGAAAGCCGCTGCGGCTCAAGGGCTTCCCCACCAAACACCACGGTCTGCAACTTCAGCTGATGACCCAACTCCGGCGAGAGCGCATCCGCGGTCTGCAACGCATAAAACGCCGACGGCGTCTGACTCAACACACCCACATGCTCGGCAGCCAGCAACGCATGCAGATCTTCGGGCGAACGCACCACCGCGTCGGGCACCACCACCACCCGGCCCCCACCCAACAACGCACCGAAGATCTCCCACACCGAGAAGTCGAAAGCCAGCGAATGGCACTGCGACCACACCTGACCCAACTCCAGCTCCGCGTCCAGCGCCTCCAGCAACCGGACCACGTTACGATGCGTCACCGCAACACCTTTCGGCGTACCCGTCGTACCCGAGGTGTAAATGATGTACGCAACATCGTCGGCGCTCAGCCCCATCAACGCAGTGCTGGCCTGACCGGCGAGGCCGGGATCGTTGACATCGACGATTGCCACGTCGTAACCGTCAAAACGCTCGCGCAACTCGGCGGTGGTCACCGCCGCGACCGGCGCCGCGTCGCCAAGCATGAAACGCGTGCGCGACACCGGGTGCGCGGGATCCATCGGCAGATACGCCGCCCCCGTCTTGAGCACCGCCATGATCGCCACAATCGCCTGAGCCGACCGCGGCAACAACAACGCCACCCGCTCACCGGGGCCCGCTCCCCGGACAGAAAGCACGTGCGCCAAGCGATTCGACGCCTCGTCAAGCTCCCGATAGGTCATCGAACGACCCTGGAACGTCAGCGCGGCCGCATCCGGCATCCGCGCCACCTGCCCCGCGAACAGCACGGGAATCGACACCGGTATACCGGCCGAACGGGTCAGTACCGCGCGGTTGCCCCACCCGTCGAGTCGTGCGTGCTCGCGGTCGTCGAGCAGATCGATCGACGACAGGCGCCGCTCCGGGTCCGCGGTCATGGCCGCCAACACCCGTCGCAACCGCTCCATGAGGGCCTCGATCGCCGCGTCGTCGAACACCTCGGTGTCGAACTCCACGCGCAGACCCAGCTCCTGGCCGGGATGCGCCACCATGGTCAGCGGGTAGTGATTGTACTCACGATTGGTGAAGTCGGTGATCGACAGGCCGTTGATGTCGCCCAGCGCCGACGCGTCGACCGGGTAGTTCTCGTAGACGAACAAGGTATCGAACAGCTGGTCAAGCCCGGTGATGCGGTGGACATCCCGCAGCGCCAGGTGCTGATGCTCGACCGTGTCGTTGTGCGCGGTCTGCAGCTGGTCGAGCAGCTCCGCGGTGGTGGTGGCCGACGTCAGGTTGGCCCGCACCGGGACCGTATTGATCAACAGCCCGACGATCGACTCAGCACCGACCATGTCGGTCGGCCGACCGGACACCGCGGCACCGAACGCCACATCCTGGCGACCGGTCAGGCCGCACAGCAGCTGAGCCCACGCGGCCTGCAGCACCGTGTTGACCGTCGTGCGCTGCGCACGGGCCAGCTCACCCAGCGCCTCCGTCATCTCGGCAGACACCGTGAACGAGGCGACGCTGCGCTGTCCGTGCGTCAGCTTCTCCGGCGGGCCCACCAGGGTGGGGGTGTCGAACCCGGCCAGCACTTCGCCCCAAACCGCCTCGGCCGCCGCCCGGTCACGCTCGGCCAGCCACGTCACGAACCGGCGATAGGGCACCGGCGCACCCAGATGGTGTCCGTAGTAGCCGGCGAAGATTTCCTGCAGCAGGATCGGCATCGACCAACCGTCGAGCACGATGTGGTGGAAAGTCAGCACAAATCGGTGCTGGTCCGCGCCGGTGCGCAGCAGGGCACCCCGGAAGACGGGCTGACCGACGACGTCGCAGACGGCCGCTCGCTCGGCCGCACAGATCCGCGCGACCTGCTCACCGGTGTCGCCGCCGTCGAGTTCGATGTACTGCCACGCCGCGACCGGGTCAGCCGGGACGACCTGCACCGGCTCGTCGAACTGGTCGTAGAAGCGCGCTGCCAGATGGGGGTGCCGACGCACCACCGACTGCACTGCCTCGCGCAACCGGTGCGGGTCCAGCTCACCGGCCAAGGCGATGTCCAGCTGCATCGAGTACAGCTCGCCCATGTCGTCGACGTCGTCGGTCGCGCTGGCATGGAAGAACAAGCCCTGCTGCAGCGGCGTCAGGGGCAGCACGTCGGCGATCTTGTGCTGGCGCTCGAGGTCGTCGATCTCGGGCTGGCTCAACCGGGCCGGCGTCAGGTCCGATGGAGTCAGCCCGCCGCCACCGCTGTGCACGTGCGTGCAGATCCCGGCCAGCGCCTCGAACCAGTAGCGGCTGAGCCGTTCGATCTGGGTGTCGTCGATCGCCCCCGGCGCCCAAGTCCAGTTCGCCTGCAGGTGCGGGCCGGCGTCGGAGTCCAGGGTGGCGGCATTGACTTCCACGGTGTGCATCAGCGGCATCGCTACCACGGTGGCCGTCCCACTGAACAGGCCATCGGGGCCCACGCGCCAGAACTGGTCGGACAGCTCCGCGGCGCCGCCCATGCGGCCCAGGTAATTGAACCCGATCACCGGGTCCGCCCCGGCCAGGTCCACCTCTGTGTTCAGGTACCGCAGCAGCCCGTAGGTCAGCGGATCCGGCAGGGCCCGCAACTGCTCCTTGACGGCCTTGACCAGCGTCCCCAGCGCAGCTCCCCCGGCGAGGACCGCGGCCCAATCCAACTCGCCGACGCTCAGCGCCACCGGGTACTTGGTGGTGAACCAGCCCACCGTGCGCGACAGATCCACATCGGCCGACAGCTCTTCGTGCCGCCCGTGGCCCTCGACGTCGATACCGATCGGCGTCGCCGTGCCGAGCAGCTTCGCCCAGGCCAAACCAAAAGCGATCAACAAGATGTCGTTGACCCCGGCGTGGAACGCCGCCGGAACCTCACCCAGCAACAGCCGCGTCGTCTCCACATCCAACGACACCGTCAAGTTGTGCGCGTTGTCATAGGTGTCCTCGGGCCCCACCGCGCGCAGCGCCGCGGGCGTCGCAGCGATCTGCCGCCATGTTTCTGCCTCGTCGACGATGTCGGCTCGGTGCGCATACTCGCCGAGCAGGGTGGACCAGCGGGCGAATGACGTTCCGCCGGTGGGCAATTCGATGGCCTGCCCGCTGTGGTGCTGGGCCCAGGCGATGTTGAGGTCTTCCAGCAGCACCCGCCACGACACCCCGTCGACGGCCAGGTGATGAATGATCAACGCCAACTGGCGCGTCGACTCCGCCCACACCGCGCTCACCACGACGCCGTCGGCCGGATGCAGCTTCGCCCGAGCATCGACCAGCACGTCATCGGACAGCGCATCCGCCACCTGCACACGCGCGCTCGCGTCGACCGAGCCGGGCTCGGGTACGGTCAGCGACCAGCCGCCGGCACCGTCGTCCTCGGCGCGCAGCCGCAGCATCGCGTGGCGATCGATGAGGCCCTGCAGCACCGTCACCACGTCGGCCTGGGTGACACCGGCCGGCGCGTCGACGACGACCGTCTGGTTGAACTGCTCCACCGGGCCCTCGACGCTGCGCAGCCAGCGCATGATCGGGGTGGCCGCCACGGGGCCCAGACCCTCGTCGACCACGCCCTCGACCTCGGTGGCGACCATGGCCACCTCGGCCAGCCGGGCGACCGTCTGCTCAACGAAAATGTCGCGGGGGCGGCAGAGCACTCCGGCGGCCCGGGCGCGCGCGGCCACCTGCATCGACAGAATGCTGTCGCCGCCCAGGTCGAAGAACGGCTCGTCGACGCCGACGCGCTCAAGACCCAACACCTGGGCGTAGATATCGGCCAGGATCTCCTCCACCACGGTCGACGGAGCCCGGTAGCCGCCACCGCGGTATTCCGGCGCCGGCAGCGCGCGGCGGTCGAGCTTCCCGTTGACCGTCAACGGCAGCGCGTCCAGGACCACGACCGCGGTCGGCACCATGTACGCCGGCAGCCGCTCGGCCAGCGCGGTGCGCGCCGCGCCCGGGTCTGCGGTTCCGGTGATGTAGCCGACGAGGCGCTTGTCGCCGGGGCGATCCTCGCGGGCGATCACCGCCGCCTGCTCGACGCCGTCCAGCCCGGCCAGCGCTGCCTGTACTTCGCCGAGTTCGATGCGGTAGCCGCGGATCTTGACCTGCTCGTCGGCGCGGCCCAGGTAGCGCAGCTGACCGTCGGCACCCCAGCGCACCAGGTCGCCGGTGCGGTACATCCGCTCGCCGCCCTCGGCGAAGGGGCAGGCCATGAACCGCGATGCCGTCAGCCCCGAGCGCCGGATGTATCCGGTGCCGACACCCCGGCCGGCGACGTAGAGCTCGCCGACCACGCCGGCGGGCACCGGGCGCAACCAGGCGTCCAGCACGAACAGCGCCGCACCCGGCACCGGCGACCCGATCGGCACCGCCCCGGATCCCGACTGCAGGGGTGCGCTCATGGCCGCGTACACCGTGGTCTCGGTCGGCCCGTACGCGTTGATCATGATCCGGCCCGGCGACCACCGGTCCACGACCTCGGTGGGGCATGCCTCACCAGCGACCATCAACGCCGTCGACTCCAAGCCGCGCGGCGACAACGCTCCGACGGCGGACGGCGTCTGGCCCAGCACACTGACCTTTTCGTTCACCAGCAGCGCATGCAAATCTTCGGGCGAGCTGGCCACCGACTCGGGCACCACGACCAGACGTCCGCCGTGCAGCAGCGCGGACCAGATCTCCCAGACCGAGACGTCGAAGCTGTATGAGTGCCATTGTGACCAAACCTGTTGGGGTGGCAGAGCATTCACCGACGTCACCAGTTGGGTGACGTTGTGGTGGGTGACGGCGACACCCTTCGGGACGCCGGTGGTGCCGGAGGTGTAGATGATGTGGGCGATGTCGTCCGGCGCCGGGACGGGCAGCGGCGTGCTGGGCTGGTCGGCGACGGCCGGGTCGTTGATGTCGACGACGGCCAACTCACAGCCCTCGAAGCGCTCGGCCAAGTCGCCGACCGTCAGCGCCGCCAGGGGCGTGGCGTCGGCCACCATGAACTGCAACCGCGCCGCAGGCAGGTTCGGATCGATCGGCAGGTACGCCGCACCGGTCTTGAGCACCGCCAGGATCCCGACGATCGCCTCGGCCGAGCGCGGCGACAGCAACGCCACGCATTCGCCCGGCCCCACGCCCCGGCCGGCCAGCAGATGCGCCAACCGGTTCGAGACCTCGTCCAGCTCACGATAAGTCAGCGACCGCTCACCACACCTCAACGCCACCGACTGCCCGACCCGCTCGACCTGCTCAGCCCACAACGCCGGGATCGACCTCGGCGTGGCCACTTCGGCAAGCACCGCCCGGTTTCCGAACTCGTCCAGGCCGGCTTGCTCGCCGGCATCGAGCACGTCGATCGACGACAGCCGCCGCGACGGGTCCGCCACCATCTCTGCCAGCACCTGCTCAAGACGCCGCGCCAAGTCAACGACCTCAAAATTCGACAACGGCCCACCAGCACCAGCCGTACTCAAGAACAACTCGTCGCCGTCGGCAGAAAAGATCAGCCCGAAACCACCCACCTGACCAGAGTTCGTGTAAGACGCCGTGGCCATCGCACCGCCAAAAGGCAGGCTAAAACCCGCAGGAATAAAGTTCAGGTTCGTACGCTCAGCCAGCCGACCCGACCCCCGCGCCTTACGCTCCAACGCATGCACCGGGAACCGCTGATGCGCCACCGCTTCCCGAATCCGCACGTTCACGTGCTCGCACAACTCAGCGACAGTCTTCTGCGGCGACACACTGATCACCAGCGGCACCACCCCGGCCACCATGCCAGGCAGCGTCTTAGCCTCCGGGCTGACCCGGCGGTTAACCGGGAAATCGAACACCACCTCAGCACCCTCACCGCTGAAGCCACGCACCAACAGCGCGCACGCCGCAGTGATCACCGCCGTCCGCGGCACATCCCAGCCACGAGCCAACTCCTCGACCCGGCCCACCAGCGCAGGATCCACCTGCACCGGCGCCGACGGCCACGGATCACGCTCGGCGGCCTCCAACGCGAAATCACCCGTGCTCTCGGCCGGCAGATTCTGCGTCCAGTACACCTCGTCCTGGCGATAGTCATCAGAGGATTCATAGGCCAATTCGCTATCGACCAGGTCTTGCAGCGACCCGAACAAACCCGTCGGCAACGGCGCACCAGAAACAATCGCCGAATACACCGACGCAATACGCTGCCCCACCAACACCACACCAGTTCCGTCAATGGCAATGTGATGCGCGCACGCCAGCAGATAAAACTCAGCCGACCGCGTCTTGAACAAGGCGAATCTAAATAACGGACCCGTCAACGGCATCGGAGTACGCTGAATCGACAACGCGATATCCCGGGCCTCTTGAACCGCGTTATCCGAACCGGTCAGGTCGTAAAACGCCAGTTCTACATCCGGGTAGTCCACCGCACGTTGGAAAACACGACCATCAACCTCAAAAAAGGCAGCACGAGCAGGCTCAGCCTCCTGCACCACCCGGCGAATAGCCCACTCAAGCGAACCCCGCTGCACCACGCCATCAATCCGCACGAAAAGACCAAGCTGCCACTCCGTTGACGACAACCCCGTCTCTTGCGCAAGCCAAATATCCAACTGCCCCCGCGTTAATGGAAACGCGAGATCGTCGATTTCCATCGGATTCCCCCAGAGCCCCTCCGCAGTCGGGTCGTCGACTTCGACCCGACTCCCCCTGAGACCTACTGGTCCCCCCATACCCAGGTGACTCACTTATCGAAACCCCGGGCCGCAGCTAGCCTTTCGCACAGACTCTTAGGGCAGATATCAGTCCAGTTCTGTTCGACATAATCGAAGCACCCGGCGCGGTCCGCTTCCCCAAAAACCACCCGCCACCCAGCCGGAACATCGGCGAACACCGGCCACAGACTGTGCTGCTCTTCGTCGTTGACCAAGACGAAAAAGCTGCCATTGTCGTCGTCGAGCGGATTGATGCTCACAGTTCTCCAGGACGTCTAGTCGAGATGAGTGGAACCGTCTCAAAACGATACTGGAGGTCAACAGGGTCAGTCCGGCGTTTGAAAAAACTTCCTGGTGTGACCCTTTTAGCACCCCCGACGCCGACCAGCATTACCGGTCGGCGCAGCACCACGACTATACCCGCGAGAAACCGACGACCAGTAGCAACGGGGCGATTGTGGCAATTCACACATGCCTGCGACAGCCATCAATGTGGGGTTTTCGCGGTCTTCACCTGGGAAAACGACTGATATCAGGCACCGGCCCTGCGGCCGTCGGTCCGCAGTCTCCCATCCCGTGCCACGAACGATGACTCTGACCGGCTGTGAGACACAAAACCCTTGTGCGCCAAGGCGGAACGGTCAATCAATCGCCAGCCGCGCTCGTCCCAAGGGGCTGTCGACTCGGCTGTTATTCCCAGCCGCCCCCCGTTACGCACAAGGTGTGCATAAAGACGCCCCATCGGCTTCCCAAAGTGTCGCTACGGAGACGACGGGCATGGTTTACTCTTCGGGACCCGGAGCCGCACTCACCGAGCGCTGCGCGTTTGAGGTGCCCGTCTTTCAGCAAGCCTGCGACGTGCGCCACATTCGATGTAACGTCAACGTGTCGCGGCCGATTGTCTAGTTGCATGGTCGAACGACCGGAACGTTCAGGGGTGTGGGAACGGTGGAAGGTTAGGTGCGGTGGCCGAACGCAGTGTCCGTGATGTCGAGCGAACGCCGTCCGGCGTCACTACCGAGGGTGACCGGGGCGTGAATCCAGGCCCGGGGCGCAGCGCCGGATTTGTCCGTCGTGGTCGCCGGTCTTCATCGGGCCCGGACGCGCCGGCAACACGTATGAGGCATCGCAAATTGGGGTTTGCGTCCGCCCGGCTTCTCAAGCGCGTCTGGATTCCTCTGGTCATCATCGTCGTGGTCGTCGCGGGCGGTTTGACAGTAGGCCGGCTGCACGGCATCTTCGGATCCGAAAAGCGTCCGGCGTACGCCGACACTAAAGTCAATGACAACAAGCCCTTTGAACCGAAGCGCATCACCTACGAGGTGTTCGGTCCGCCCGGGACCGTGGCTGACATTGGATATTTCGACGTCAACTCCGAGCCACAGCGGGTTGAGGGTGCACAACTGCCTTGGAAGATTGTTCTGACGACGACCAAGCCGACGATTGTGGGGAATCTCGTGGCACAGGGCAATACCGACAGCATTGGTTGCCGCATTCTGATCGGCGACGAAGTCAAGGCCGAGAAAGTAGTGAATGAGGTCAGCGCCTTCACCTTCTGCATGTTGAAGTCAGCATGAGCACGCTTGACGTGGACCGCCCGCCTTCCGCGCCGCCAAAACAACCATTTATCGCGCGGCAGATTCACCGCTTTTCCGTTCCCATTATTTTGGGCTGGTTGGCAATCGTCGTCTGCTTGACGATCTTCGTTCCACCGCTGGAGAAGGTCGAAGCAGAGCATTTGGTTTCGCTGACCCCGACGGACGCGCCGTCGATCAAGGCATTGGACCGCCTGGGCCAAGATTTCAAATCGCCCTTCGGGGGCGCTGCGGCAATGATGGTCCTGGAGGGCCAAAAACCCCTCGGGGATGACGCACACGAGTACTACACCAGCATTATCCGCGGACTGCGTGCCGATCCGACGCACGTTCAGCACATTCAGGACTATTGGGGCGATCCGCTCACCCAGGCCGCCGCGATCAGCGCGGACGGCAAGGCTGCCTATGTCGAATTGACGCTTGCCGGCAATCCGGGCCAAACGCTGGGTAACGAATCGATCAAAGCCGTACGCGACATCATCGCGCGGACGAAGGCGCCGCCGGGCGTCACGGCGTACCTCACCGGGCCGGCAGCGGTCATCGCGGATATGGGTAACAGTGGTGACCGCACCATCGCCATCGTGACGCTGGTCAGCATCGCGGTCATCTTCATTACCTTGCTGCTCGTCTACCGCTCGTTCGTGACGGTGGCCCTTTTGCTCCTGATGGTTTTCATCGAGCTGCAGGTGGCCCGGGGGACCGTGGCGTTGATGGGTGACCTGGGCCTGGTCGGTCTCACGACGTATGCGGTCAACCTGTTGGTGTCCATCGGGCTCGCAGCAGGCACCGACTACGGGATTTTCTTCGTCGGCCGGTACCAAGAGGCCCGGCAGGCCGGCGAAGACAAGTTGACGGCCTACTTCACCACCTACCACGGGACGGCCAAGGTCGTCTTGGCGTCCGGACTGACGATCGCCGGTGCGGTCCTGTGCCTGAGCTTTACCCGGTTGCCGTATTTCCAGCCGCTTGGTATCCCCTGCGCGATCGGCATAGGTGTGGCGGTGGCGGTGGCGCTGACGTTGGTCCCGGCCGTTCTGGCGCTGGGGGGCCGCCGGTTCAATCTCTTCGACCCCAAGCGGAAATACCGAGTCAGCGGTTGGCGACGAATCGGTACGGCCATCGTTCGGTGGCCCGGGCCCATTCTCGTTGCGACACTTGCGGTTACTCTGGTCGGCCTGTTGGCACTGCCGGGATTCAAGCCGAGCTACAACGACCAGTCGTACCTACCCAGGAACATTGCCGCCGTCCAAGGTCTAGATGCAGCGGAAAGGCACTTCCCGAAGTCGCGCATGATGATGCCCGAGATCCTGTTGGTCGAAGCGGATCACGACATGCGCAACTCGGCGGACTTTTTGGTGTTGAACAAGCTCGCCAAGGGCGTGCTTGCCGTGCCGGGCATCTCGCGGGTGCAGGCGATCACCCGGCCCGAGGGCACCCCGATCGAGCACGCGACCATCCCGTACCTACTCAGCTTGCAGCAGGGCTTCCAACAGCAGACTTTCAAGTTCCAGGAAGCCCGGATGAACGACCTGCTGATCCAGGCCAATGACCTGGCAAAAATGGTTGCGATCATGAAGCGCATGTACGAGTTGATGTCGCAGCTCAACGCGATCACCCACGCGATGACCGGCATCACGCACGAAGTGGAAATCAAGACAAACGAGCTGCGAGACCACATCTCGGATTTCGACGATTTCTTCCGACCGGTCCGCAGCTACTTCTACTGGGAAAAGCACTGCTACGACATTCCCATCTGTTTCGCGATTCGATCCGTGTTCGACACGATTGACGGCATCGACGAGATCAGCGAGAAGTTGCACCTGCTGGTCGGAGACCTCGACATGGTTGACCTCCTGATGCCGCAGCTGCTGGCCCAATTCCCGCCGCAGATCGCCATCATGGAGTCGATGCGTACGATGCTGCTGACGATGCACAGCACCATGGCCGGGATCTTCGGGCAGATGGACAGCCAGACTGACAACTCGTCGGCCATGGGCCAGGCGTTCGACGCGTCGAAGAACGACGACTCGTTCTACCTGCCCCCGGCGGTGTTCAAGAGCCCGGGCTTCAAAGAGGTCATGAAGATCTTTCTCTCGCCGGACGGCAAGGACGTCCGCATGTTCATTTCCCAGCGGGGCGATCCCGCTACCACAGAGGGCATCTCGCGTGTCGACCAGATCAAATCCGCCGCCGAAGAGGCTCTGAAGGGCACGCCACTAGAAGACTCCAAGATCTATCTGACCGGCACCGCAGCGATCACCAAAGACCTGGTGGACGGGTCGAAAGTCGACCTGTTGATCGCGGGCGTCGCTTCCATCTGCCTGATTCTCATCATCATGCTGATCATCACGCGCAGCTTCGTGGCGTCACTCGTAATCGTTGGGACGGTGCTGATTTCGCTGGGTGCCTCGTTCGGCATGTCGGTGCTGGTGTGGCAATACCTTTTGGGCATCCAGCTCCACTGGATGGTGGTGGCGATGTCCGTGATCGTCCTCCTGGCGGTGGGGTCCGACTACAACCTGTTGCTGGTGTCCCGGATGAAAGAAGAGATACACGCCGGGTTGAATACCGGCATCATCCGCGCCATGGGCGGTACCGGACGGGTCGTGACGAATGCAGGTCTGGTGTTCGCCTTCACCATGGGCTCCATGATCGTCAGTGACCTGACGATCATCGGTCAGGTCGGAACGACGATCGGTATGGGTCTGCTGTTCGACACCTTGATCGTGCGCGCGTTCATGACCCCGTCTGTCGCGGCTTTGCTGGGCCGTTGGTTCTGGTGGCCGCAGCGCGTCCGTCCTCGCCCCGCGAGTACGTTGCTCCGGTCGACCGGACCCCGTCCGGTGGTTCGAGCCCTGTTGCTGGGGCAGGGACAACAGCGATAAGTGGCGAATTTCAATTCAGGACGGAGCCAGCAACCGTGGGGAGCAGCGTGACGCAGTGCGCTAGCGACGTGATCGCCTCCGTGACGGGCGTGATCGGATGAGCACAGACGACGTGCGCACCGATCCCGTGCGGACCGAGGAGCCTCCACACCCCTTCGTCCCGCGGATGATCCGCGCCCTGGCCGTGCCGATCATCCTTGGTTGGTTCGTCTTCACCCTGTGTGTGAACATCTTCGTGCCGTGGCTGGAGACGGTCGGCCGAGAGCATTCCGTGCCCCTGGTGCCGCAGGATGCGCCTTCGGTCCAGGCCATGCAGCGCATGGGCAAGGACTTCAAGGAATCCGACTCGGACAGCTTCGCCATGCTCGTGATCGAGGGGCAGGAGCCGCTCGGCGACGAAGCCCACGCGTATTACAACCGGCTTATCACTCAGCTGCGTGCCGACCCCAAGCACATCGAACACATCCAGGACCTGTGGTCGGACCGGCTGACCGCGGCGGGCGCCCAGAGCCCCGACGGCAAGGCCGTCTACGTGCAGCTGAACCTCGCCGGCAACCAGGGCACCACCCTGGGGCAGGACTCGACTGCCGCGGTCCGAAACATCATTGCGCGCAACCCGCCGCCCGCAGGTATCCATGCCTATGTCACCGGTCCCGCCGCGCTCTTCTCGGATATGCAGACCGCCGGTGACGAGTCTATTTTGCAAATCACGCTGGTCGGCGCCGCGATTATTTTTGTGGTGCTGCTCATCGTCTACCGTTCCCCAATCACCGTAATTCTATTGCTGATAACCGTCGCAGTTGAGGTATTCGCCGCCCGGGGAATTGTCGCGTTTATGGGCGACAATAATATGGTTGCGCTGTCAACGTTTTCCGTTAACCTATTGGTCGCCCTCGCTATGGCGGCTGGAACCGACTACGGGATCTTCTTCTTCGGCCGGTACCAAGAAGCCCGTCAGGCCGGCGAGGACCGCGCGGCCGCGTACTACACCACCTATCGCAGCGTCGCGCCCGTCGTGTTGGGTTCCGGTTTGACGATCGCCGGCGCGATGCTGTGCCTGAGCTTCACCCGGATGCCCATGTTCCAGACCATCGGTGTGCCGTGTGCCGTGGGCATGCTGGCGTCGGTGCTCATCGCACTCTCACTGACTCCGGCGGTCGTCGCGGTCGGTAGCGGCCTTGGCTTATTGGACCCGAAGCGCTTGATCACGGTCCGGGGCTGGCGCCGGATCGGTACGGCGGTCGTCCGCTGGCCCGCCCCCATTCTGGCTGCCAGCTGCGCAATTGCGCTGGTCGGCATCGTGACGCTCCCGGGCTACAAGACGAACTACGACGACCGCAAATATATGCCCAATCACCTTTCGGCCAACCAGGGATATTCAGCCGCCGACCGGCACTTCTCGCAGTCGCGAATGATGCCCGAGATGTTGATGGTCGAAGCCAACCACGACATGCGGAACCCGACAGATTTCCTGGTGCTGCACAAAATAGCCAAGTCGATCTTCCGCGTCCCGGGAATCTCGCGGGTGCAGGGCATCACTCGCCCCGAGGGCACCCCGATCGAACATACGTCGATCCCCTTCCTGCTCAGCATGCAGAACGCCGGCCAGATGCAAGACATGAAGTACATGCAATTGCGCGCTAACGATATGCTCAAGCAAGTCGATATGATGCGGGAAACGCTCAGACTAATCACTAAAATGTTCGACATTACGAAACAGGTCAATGCCACCGTCCACGACATGGTCGGCAAAACCCACGAACTGACCGAAATGCTGGACGAAGTAAACGTCAACATTTCCAATTTCGACGACTTCTTCAGGCCGATCCAAAGTTACTTTTACTGGGAAAAGCACTGCTATGACATCCCGGTTTGTTGGGCGATACGGTCGATATTCGACACGCTCGACGGCGTCGACGAACTCGCCGAGAAAATGCACGAGCTCGACAAGGACCTGGACAAGCTGGACAAGATTTTGCCGCAAATGCTCGCGCAATTCCCTGCGATCATCGAGAACCTGCAGAACACGGTGCAATTCATGCTGACCAACCACAGCACAATGCAGGGGATGCTGGACCAGATGGACCAGTCACAGAAGGACGCCGCCGCGGTCGGACAAGCCTTCGACGCCGCCAAGAACGACGATTCGTTCTGGCTGCCACCGGAGGTTTTCCAGAACCCGGACTTCAAGAAGGCGATGACGTCGTTCTTCTCCCCCGACGGGAAGTCGGTTCGATTCATCATTTCGCATCGAGGCGATCCCGCGACGATCGACGGCATCAACCGGATCGATCAAATCCGGACGGCCGCCGAAGAGGCATTGAAGACGACGCCACTTGAGGACGCCAAGATCTTCATCGCGGGCAACGCCGCCACCTACAAAGACTTCCGCGACGCCTCCAAATTCGATCTGTTGATCGCGGGGGTCGGCTCCCTGTGCCTGATCTTCATCATCATGATCCTGATTACCCGAAGCTTCGTGGCCGCCCTGGTCATCGTGGGCACCGTGGCACTGTCCTTGGGTTCCTCGTTCGGACTGTCTGTGCTGGTCTGGCAATACATTTTGGGCATCCAATTGCACTGGATGGTGATGGCGATGTCGATCATCGTCCTTTTGGCCGTCGGTTCTGACTACAACCTGCTGTTGGTATCCCGTATGAAAGACGAAATAGGCGCAGGTATAAATACCGGCATCATCCGCGCAATGGGCAGTACCGGTAAAGTCGTGACGAACGCCGGGCTCGTATTCGCTTTCACCATGATGGCAATGGTGGTCAGCGATTTGCGTATTATCGGCCAAGTCGGGACCACGATCGGGTTGGGCCTGTTGTTCGACACCCTGGTCGTTCGCTCGTTCATGACCCCGACTATTGCCGCCCTGCTCGGACGCTGGTTCTGGTGGCCGCAGAAGGTTCGTCCGCGACCCGCGAGCCAGATGCTGTGGCCAATCGGACCGCGTCCGGTGGTGCGCTCGCTGCTGCTCGGGGAAGGCCACGGCGACGATGCGCGCACCGCCGAGATTCCGAGGGCGATCGTCTGACTTGGCTGACTTCACTACACAGGCCGCGGATACCACAAACACCCGGCAGGGGACGTTTAAGCCTTCGCGCCTTCGCTCATTGTGCTGCTTTCGGTTCAGTTCGACGGTTAAACGGGCCGAGGTTTGCGGCAGTCCCGATCGCGTCAATACCGCCCACATGCGGACATCCACCGTGGAATACTCCCTATGGTGAGTTCACTAGCGATCGAGGTTGTCGATCTTACGAAGACATTTGGGGGTTCGACCCCAGCTCTTCGCGGTGTGACCTTCTCTGTACCTGCCGGGACGGTATGCGGTCTCCTTGGCCATAACGGTGCCGGCAAGACAACGACCATCAACATTCTGTCCACGCTGATCCGTCCCACATCCGGGCAAGGCATCATCGCCGGCTATGACATCGTTCGTCAGCCCGGCCAAGTACGTGCGAGCATTGGGATGGCCGGGCAATTTACAGCGATGGACCCGCTGCTCACCGGACGCGAAAACCTGGTGCTCTTTGGCAGGTTGCGCGGTCTGCGTCGCCAGCAGGCAAGGACTCGCGCTGACGAGCTGATCGCACAGTTCGACCTGACGGAGGCCGCTGACCGGCGAGTGGCTACCTACTCCGGAGGCATGTGGAGGCGCGTCGATCTCGCCAGTGCGTTGATGGTGCTCCCAAAAGTGCTCTTCCTCGACGAGCCGACGGTTGGGTTAGATCCACGCAGCCGCCGTGACGTGTGGACCTTGGTGGGCTCACTGGCCTCGCAGGGCATCACAGTGCTGCTGACCACACAGTACTTGGAAGAGGCCGATGTGTTGAGCGACTCGATCGTCGTTATCGACCACGGCCAGGTGATAGCCAGCGGCACCGCCGAGGAGCTGAAGCGCAGGGTGGGCAGTAGCTATTGCCAAGTGACCCCAGCGGATCTGGCCGACTTACCGAAAGTGGCGGCGGCCCTGGCGGGACTCGACGGTATCGACGTCGACGGCGATACGGGTTCGGTCTCTGTCTTTGCTCCCGACGGTGTAGCGACGCTGGGTGAGGTTTTTCGCCGGGTCGATGCACTCGGCGTCGAACTCGTCGATATCTCCCTCCGCAAGCCCTCGCTCGACGAGGCGTTCCTACACCTCACTGACCGTCAGGCTGTCGCGCGATCATGAGCGCGCTGGCCGCGCTCACTGAACGTGCGCTGAAGTCCGCTGCGCGCGACGGTGCGCTGATGATGGAATTACTGCTGCCTGTCGCTTATTTGGCAGGTTTCACCGTGGCACTGCACGGGCTAGTTGATACGGGCCGTATGACGTACGCCCAGTATTTGGTGCCCGCCGTCGTCGTCCAGTCGGTGATCTTCGTCGCCCTGATCACAGCGGACCGGTCCGCTCGCGACCATCTGACTGGTTTGGGCGCGCGACTAGGAACGCTGCCGATCTCATCAGCTGTGCCGGTAAGCGCCCGCATGGTCGCTACCCTGCTCCGGGGTTTGGTTGCCCTAAGCGTGGCGATGGTCGCCGGCTATGTCATCGGATTTCGGATGACCGGCGGCGCCGCCGATGTGTTGGCCTTCGTCCTCGTCGCATTGTTGTTGTGCCTGGCCGTGGCGCTAGGAGCTGACGCACTCGGATCAAGCACGAACAGCGTCCAGGGCGCCAGCCAGCTGCTGGTGGTCCCTCAATTGCTGCTGTTCATGCTGTCGACCGGAATCGCCCCCGAGAAGACCTTCCCCGCGTGGCTGCGCCCATACGTGCGTAACCAGCCGGTGTCGCAGGTAGCCGAAACGCTGCGTGGCCTGGCCTGCGGACACCTGACTGCCGGCAACCTCGTGGCTAGCCTGGCGTGGTGCGCAGGCATGATTTTGGTGTTCGGCGCCATTACGCTGCGTTTGCAGAGGCGGGTCTAGTAGATGGCACCGCACGATGTACAAGGCTCGCTGCTGGCCCAGAGCTGGGTGCAGGCCGGCCGACTCCTCACCCGGTGGCGGCGCGATCGTGCGGTGCTGATGGGGTCGCTGGTGTTCCCCATCTGCCTACTGCTTGCCTACGAGGTCGTGCTGGACCAGCAGGTACACAGGGTCACTGGCGTTGCGAGCGTGTACGGCCTAGTCCCGGTGTGCTCGGTGCTCTCCGCGTTGTTCGGCTCATTAGGCAGCGCCGTCGGTATCGCAGTCGAACGCGAGACACGGCTGCTAACCCGGTTTTGGGTGCTGCCAGTGCACCGGGCAAGCGCCCTTACGGGGCGGCTGACCGCTGAGGCCGCACGGGCACTGCTCGGAACGCTTCTGATCACCGCCATCGGGATGTTGCTGGGCCTGCGTTTTGCGCACGGCTGGCTCGCGGCGCTGGTCTATATACTGGTCCCGTCGGTCCTGGCTGTCGGGTTTACGGCGGTCGCAATGTCGCTGGCGATTCGGAACAACGGTCGTATTGTCATGACCTGGCTCGCGACCGCGACGGTATCTCTGGCCTTCATTAACCCCGGCACCACGCCGATCGGAATGTTCCCGGATTGGCTGCGGCCATTCGTACGCATACAACCAATGTCACCACCCATTCAGGCGATGTGGGCGTTGGCCCACGATGGCCCGATCGTATGGCCCCTGACCATGACCCTGCTGTGGGCGATAGTGCTGCTCGCCGTGTTCATGCCGATCGCCGTACGCGGCTACCGCGCAGCCGCCGAGTCCAGCGCGTAAGGTCTGGCCGCGTCTACATATGGATCACAGCGCGGTGAGCCCCCCTGGGATCGAGGATGCGTCAGTTCCACCACGTATATCGGTGTGCGTGCCGATGTACAACAACAGTGCGACCATCGAGCGTTGTCTGCGCAGCATCCTGGGCCAGGATGGCGCCGAATTCGAGATTCTGATCGTCGATGACAAGTCAACAGACGAGGGTCCCTCGATCGCCCAGAAGATGCTTCGGCCGGGTGATCGACTGGTGCGCAATGACTCTCGCCTCGGCCTCAACGAAAACCACAACAAGTGCATAGAACTCGCACGCGGCACCTGTATTCAGTTTGTGCACGGCGATGACTGGTTACTCGCGGGCGCCTTAGATAGTCTCGCCAGATGTTTCGATGACCCGGCTGTGGGGCTGGCCTTCGCGCCCCGCCGGGTGCTGAATGACAATGTCCCGCCAGGCTTCCGCAAGCAGACTCCGGAGAAGCTTCACATCTATTTCTGGAAACTCGAAGAGTACAACCGCGGATCCTTTCTCGTCGCGCAGGTCGTGGGTTTGTTGGGGGCCAGCGCCAACTTCATTGGTGAGCCCACCTCGGTGATGTTTCGGCGCCAGCTAGCGCTCGACGTGGGCGGTCTCCGCGATGACATCCATCAGGCCGTCGATCTGGACTTTTGGTTGCGGTTGATGCTTCGGTGCGAAGTTTGCTTTGTGCCACAAGAACTTTCAGTGCGCCATCACACCGGAGATACGGAGACATCACGGATCATCCAAAGCAGGCGACACTGGCTCGATCAGCTACGCATTCTCACCTGGATGATCGTGGATCCGTCATCGACCATCGTAATTCGATCCGTCGCACGCATGTGGTGGTTGGTCGCGTGGCTGACGCTGCTCGTCGGAGCCGCCGTATCTGGACCACAGCGTCGGTCCCGTCTAAAGATCTTGCTGCTGGCGCCCGTTCGTGAATTCGCCCGCGCGCGGCAGTTTCGCGATGGGATGGCACATGCGCTTAAGTGACCACGGCGGCTACAGCTACGGTGCAAGGCCGATCTCCCAGCCGCGACCCCCAGCTACGATCTGCATCTGCGCTGCAGTAGGCCACATGATCTGCGTTCCACCACCACCGATGAGGAACTAGTAATCGTGAAGATCGTTCTGAAGTTTCCTCGAATTACCCCGAAGTATCGATATCGCGGACGAAGCAAAATGCTACAGGCTCTAGGGCCGGATCTCGCTTCAACGACCACGTGGACGGCCGCAGACACCGAACTTCGACGTGAGACGGTGGAACTATCGGGCCCTCCCCCGCAGGGCTACAAGCTTGCGCACTATTCAAAAATTTACGAGGCCATTGTCGACAGGAGTAGGCCCCTGCGGATGTTGCTTATTAGTAGTTTCTATGATGCCTCACTACAGACCTGGCATGAGTTCCTTCACCCTGACTCGCAGATCATTAACGTCGACACAGACTCAAGGCTTCTAAAAATCAGAGATTCTGGAGGTATTTGTGTCCACTTTTGCGAAGGAAAGAATGGTTCCTTTCTCGCCCAAGTTGCGGCGGAATTCGGCCCATTTGACGTTATTCTCGACAATGGAAGCCATGGAAGTTCCCGCATGGTGAGTTCCTTCCGCTGCCTGTTCGCGACCGCCCTGAAAGACGAAGGCATCTACATTGCCGAAGACGTTTACCGCGACTATTGGAAGCGGTACCGCGACAGCCGCGTATCATTCATGGATCTCGTTCGAGCATTGGCCGACGCTATGCACGGCCATTACCAAGTCGCCACCAGCGAGACAAACTTCCAAGTTGGTCACCCAGACCGAATCCGGGAAGTTTCCGTTCCGTCAATCACGCCGATTTTAGGAGGTATCGAAATCCACGATTCCATTGTCATCGTGCGCCGTACTTGCCGAGACTTAACGCGAATGCAAACCGGCGCTCGGCGCTGACCAGCAAGAATTGCCCCTCGCGGACCGCGCATCAAGCGTCGCCGGGGGCGCGCTTCATGTGCTGGCCACATTGCTGCACTCCGGTATGCGGCCGGCATGTAGGAGCTTCCTGAGCCGAGGCCTAGGCTCACCGCCGAGTGTCGCACCGATGTATGCTGCGCGGGGCCCATAACGGCACTTGATCATTTCCGCAATCATTTCCGCACGTCAAGCGACATGCCGGTGTTGTCGAGCCGCGACCAAGTACACAGCCGCCACTCCTGCCCACCACACCCGGAAATGGGCTAGGATTTTTCGCGTGACGCACGATTCGATCGTCGGCTTATCTCATCGTCCGCGGCCTGACTCAACCGCATGATTCATAGGTTCTGTATTAGTCATGTAAAGCCTTTACTGCCTGAGAGTTGGTATGACGGTTGCATCGCACTGGGAGATTTCCAGTCTGGCTCCGAACTCCATATCAGACAGCTTGACCGGTTTTGGCACGACGCCAGACCTCTTGCCCACGGAGCTGCAGGCACTTACGTCTTGCCAATTGCGGTTGAGAGATTCGCCAATTCCGCCGATCTTATTGAGATTTCATCGCATAGAAAGAGGCTCCTCCCTGTCCCGGTTGGGGTCGATTCCCAATCGTTTGGCTATCCGGCGGTGCGCGAGCTGACTCTTGAGAGCTTTGAAAAAGAGACCGAGCTCTCAGTATTAACCCCCAGATCCGGCGTCGAATTTTTGGTTGCGCACCCTCTTTATTTTGAGAACTCACTAGTTGGTCAGTATGCGACAGCTCATCATCGAAAAGATATCCTGGACTACGCATCCCTGGCCGTTGAGTTAGGAGTGCTGGACAAAGGTTCTGCTTCAAAGTTCCTATCTGCGCGGCATTTTATTCCGGGAGGCGCCCAACTCGGAATTTATCCGAAATCATGGCTACTGGATGCAACATCAGCTATTGAGCTCGTTAGCAGGCAGTTCCTGCAACGGTACAGCCGTCGCTTAGAGAAGTATGATATATATCAGATAAGGGCGGTCGGGTTTCTATCTGAAAGACTTGGATCTTTTCTTTTGCTTAGTCATCTCATTGAGAGGTACTCAAACAAGGTTCCAGTCGATATTTTTGGTTATATGACAGTCATCGTAGAAGGTAATTCAAGGTACTCTATCGCATTATCGGATCAGCCACGCAAGTGGTCGAGCTGGTTGTACCCCAAAAGTAAGCGAGCCAAATGAAAGCCGTAATACTGGCCGGTGGCGCAGGTACGCGCCTGCGAGAAGAAACCGTCGTCCGCCCCAAGCCGATGGTAGAGATTGGCGGGCGGCCGATCCTGTGGCACATCATGAAGCTCTACTCCCACCACGGCATTAATGATTTCGTCGTTTGCTGCGGCTATAAGGGTTACGTCATTAAGGAATATTTCGCAAACTATTTTCTGCACATGTCGGACGTCACTTTTGATATGTCCGCTAACAGGATGGAAGTGCACGAGCGCCACGCGGAACCCTGGAGAGTGACCCTAGTTGATACTGGCGATGACACTATGACGGGCGGCCGTCTCAAGCGCGTGTCGTCCTACATTCAGGACGATGAGGCCTTCTGTTTCACCTACGGGGATGGGCTCAGCGACGTCAACATCGGCGCGAGCATCGAATTCCATCGTAGGCACGGGCGTCACGCCACGGTCACGGCAGTGCTGCCGCCTGGCCGCTATGGAGCCATCGAGTGCGCTGGCGACCGGGTCATAGGCTTTGTCGAGAAACCACGTGGCGATGGCGGCCTCATCAACGGTGGATTTTTCGTCCTGTCGCCCGCGGTACTCGACTACATTGAGGGCGACCAGACCACCTGGGAGGGCCCACCTTTGGCGCGCCTCGCCCTTGATGGCCAAATGATGGCGTTCGAGCATTCCGGCTTCTGGCAGCCCATGGATACGCTTCGGGACAAGAACCTGCTCGAAGAACTATGGGGCAGCGGAGCGCCATGGAAATGCTGGCGTTGAACTCGTTCGGAGCTGCTTATCGGGGGCGACGAGTCCTCGTCACAGGCCATACGGGCTTCAAGGGCAGTTGGTTGTGCCTCTGGCTGCACTCGCTAGGCGCTGAAGTGATCGGACTAGCACTGGACCCTCCGTCCGAGCCCAGCCACTGGAACCTATTAGAGCTACCCATCAAAGACCATCGCATAGACATCCGCGACGAAGCCGCGGTCCGTTCGGTTTTCACCGCGGAGAAGCCAGAGATTATTTTTCACTTGGCCGCCCAGCCGTTGGTCCGCCGGTCGTACCGCGACCCCGTGGTCACGTGGGCTACCAATGTGATGGGCACGGTGCACGTGCTGGAGGCCGCCCGTCACACACCAGAACTGCGGGCAGTGGTGGCCGTCACTACAGACAAATGTTACGAGAATCGGGAATGGCCTTGGGCCTACCGAGAGAGAGACCGCCTGGGGGGGCACGACGCCTACAGCGCATCCAAGGCCGGCGCGGAGTTGGTCTCCGCGAATTACCGAAAAGCGTTTCTGCAACAGCCATCGGCTCCACTGCTCGCAACTGCTCGAGGCGGGAACGTGATCGGCGGTGGTGACTGGTCGGAGGACCGTTTGATTCCCGACCTAGTGCGTGCGGTCGTAACCGGCGAGCCGCTCGTCATTCGCTCGCCGCACGCTACACGACCGTGGCAACACGTGCTGGATTGTCTGAGCGGGTACCTGCTGCTGGGCCAGCGGCTCTTGGCGGGCGACACAGCATGTGCCGATGCGTGGAACTTCGGCCCCGATGGCGAAGGAAACCGCACCGTTGAGCGGGTGCTGCAAGACCTCGCTCGCACGTGGCCAGAACTTCGGTGGCAAGTGGCATCCACTCCTCAACCGCACGAGGCAGGCTTGCTCCAACTCGACAGCTCCAAGGCAAGGATGCATCTCGGCTGGCGTCCAGTCTGGAACCTTGAGAAGACAATCCACCAAACGGCCGATTGGTATCGCCGATTGCTAGAGTTGGGTGAAGTACCAAGCGCCGGCGAACTAGCATCCTACGTCGCTGACGCAGTTAATTCAGGTGTGGGTTGGGCGACCGCATGAAGATCCTCGACACATCGCTGGAAGATCTGAAGATTGCGCAGTCCGCGCCCCACCGCGATGCTCGCGGCGCGTTCACCCGCCTATTCTGCGCACAGGAACTTCAGTCCGTGCTGGGCCATCGCCAGATTTTGCAAATCAACCACTCCAGAACCAGCCGCAGCGGGGCCGTGCGGGGCATGCATTTCCAATACCCACCGCACGCGGAAATGAAAATGATCCGGTGTCTGCGTGGACGAGTCTGGGATGTCGCGGTCGACCTACGCGCGGGATCGTCCACGTTCTTGGAATGGCACGCGCAGGAACTGGCACAAGACGACGCGCAAATGCTAGTAATCCCAGAGGGTTTCGCTCATGGTTTCCAGGTTTTGGAGCCCGACAGCGAGTTGCTGTACCTGCACACGGCGTCCTATCACCCGCTTTCCGAAGGCGGGGTACGTCACGACGACCCAAGGCTTGGCATCGCCTGGCCATTGCCGGCGCAGGACCTATCATCGCGTGACCGAGCGCACCCGTTGCTGAACGCCGATTTCACTGGAGTCGCTTTATGAAATGCCGGCACTGCGACACGCTCCTGGAGCTCAACTTTGTCGACCTGGGGTTCGCGCCCCCCTCCAACGCCTACCTGAACGCCAAGCAGCTGGGTTACCCGGAAGTGCATTACCCACTGCGCGTAAAGGTTTGTCACCAGTGCTGGTTGGTGCAAACCGAGGACTACGCCCGCGCCGAAGAACTGTTTCAGGCCGACTACGCCTACTTTTCGAGCACCTCCAGCAGCTGGCTCGCTCACGCAGCCGACTATGCGGGCATCATCACGGAGCGACTCCAACTCGGGCCCGAGAGCTTCGTCATCGAAATAGCCTCCAACGATGGTTACCTGCTGAAAAACTTTGTGGCAGCGGATATCCCGTGCCTCGGCATCGAGCCGACGGCGAGCACGGCCGCGGCCGCCGAGGCGCTGGGGATCCCGGTCATGCGGGAGTTCTTCGGCGAAGCCCTGGGGAATCAGCTGGCGTCCCAAGGACAGCGGGCGGATCTCATCGCGGGCAACAATGTATACGCCCACGTTCCCGACATCAACGACTTCACCCGCGGATTGGCCGCCGCGTTGAAATCGGAGGGCACCATCACGCTGGAATTTCCGCACCTGCTGCCACTCATCGAGCGGACGCAGTTCGACACCATCTATCACGAGCACTTCTCGTATCATTCGCTGACGACTGTGGCCCGCATCTTTACCGAAGCCGGATTGCGTGTGTGGGATGTTGACGAGTTGCCCACCCACGGCGGTAGCCTCCGCGTGTATGGCTGCCATGCCCAGTCAGCAATCTCTACCACCGGCCGTGTCGGTTCGCTGCTGACACGTGAGGACGAGTTCGGGCTGACCCGGCCCGAAACCTACGCCGCCTTCCAGCAGCGTGCCGACCGCGTGAAGGATGATCTGCTGGCCTTCCTGATCGAACAAAAACGAGCGGGCCGTCGCATTGCGGCCTACGGGGCCGCTGCCAAAGGCAACACGTTGTTGAACTACGCAGGTGTCAAGCCTGACTTGCTACCGTATGTGTGCGACGCGGCGGCGTCCAAGCAAGGAAAATTCATGCCAGGCAGTCACATCCCCATCTATTCGCCTGAGGCACTACGCGAGAATCGACCGGACGACGTAATCATCTTGCCCTGGAACATCGCCCAGGAGGTGCGAACTCAATTGGCTGACCTTGTCCACAACGGCACACGTTTCGTGACCGCGGTCCCCGAATTGAGCATCCTGTGACGCCTGGCGCTGGCCAGTTTCATCCGACACTTTGAGACGTTCGAAATGAGGTTCTGAATCCGCTACAACCGAGACACCCAAAGGACAATTTTCACCCTTTTAGATTTATCAACATGATAAGGAGTCACTAAATCAAATGCTGAAATCGAATTTGGCGCAAAGGCTAAGGTGGAGATGACCGAAACCGGGCTTCATCGAGCGTGCAATTCGATGATTCAGGAAATCGAAAAAGATCCTCGCTTTCTGGCGTCGAAATTCTGGACTGACATTGGTCAGAAAAACATGGCGATGCTGGACGACCGAGGACTCGATAATTTCAAAAGAACAGTTTCGCAAAATTACTTCAACTGGGTCGTCGGCAAGGGAGCACCGATGGTCCGGCACGTTTTTCTCAACTGGCTCAAGCGCCCCACCCTCAATCCTTGGCGGAGCTCGATCGAGGATGATGTCACTCTCTCATTTACCACCCATGAAACCCCTGTCACGCTGACGACAAAGCAAAAAAACCACTACCGCCGGTTCGTGACGTATCTCTGGGACCTGATGGTCCGGATCGACAAGAGGAAGCTGCACGTCCACCTGTCTGAACCGAGTTTAGGCAATCCGATCAAAATTCGATTGGGCGAGAGGCTGATAAGCCAGGATCTGGCCAATTCCATTATTGAAGCTAATGTTATAGCTGATCTGCTGGATTCTCCTTCATCGCAGCGGAGGGTAGCGGAAGTAGGCGCTGGATCTGGGCGGTTGGCCCAAGTTTTCACCGAGACGCTGCAAGGGCGGTATGTCATTTTCGACATACCGCCTGCACTCTATGTGTCTCAATGGTATTTGTCCCAGCTGTTCCCGAACAAAAAGATTTTTACATTCCGTCCTTTTGCCGATTTTTCGGTGATCGAAGCTGAGTTGTCCTCAGCAGACATTGCCTTTTTCACTGCCAATCAGATCACCAAATTTCCAGACGGATATTTCAATGTCATGCTCTCAATCAGCACTTTGCCCGAGATGAGCCGCGAACAGGTCGCGCTTTATATCGATCTTTTTCAGAGAAAATCAGCTGATTATATTTATCTAAAGCAGTGGAAGCGTTGGAAGAATCCGCTGGACGGAACGGATATCGGGCCCGATGATTACATCGATGGAAACGAATGGAAGCTGTCTCGCGACTTCTCCGACCCGATAGTTCCGGAATTCTTCAATAGGATTTGGCACCGCGAAATAAAATAGCGTTCCGGGCGCATAGACCGCATCACGCCGCTTATCGCTGAAAGGCTTGCAAAAGCGCATCCGGGCGGAATGTAGGACCCGTCTCAATTCCCCGGCTCAAACCGATTGCAGAGCTCCAGAAACGACCTCTGGCCATTGTCCATCCGCAGCCCCTTCACCCAGCCGCCGACCACCGCGAATGCCCGCTCAAGCTCGGCGATGGGCACTGGGCCGCGATCGAGCGCTCAACGATATTCAGCGGCGGTTCACGGGATGTGCTCGTGCCAGCCCAGCTGGCGTCGGTTATCGAAGAACGAAGGTCGTGTGTTTGGCCTGAAGATGACTCACTCATCCCACCCAGACTGCCGGACACATCCGCCGCGGGAACACGCCAGTCGAGTTCGATCAGTTCGCGGCCGCGGGTGACATGGGCCGCTGCAGCACCATGGTGTAGCACGCGCCCTCGCCCTCCCCTCCCTCGAAGCGCAGCATCAGTCGACCGAACCACCTGCCCAGCCACCACACCACCGAACCTGGTTTTGCCCCCGGCACAAGGCTGATTGCCCGCATCTCCCACGAGAAGCGGTTCCAGCCCAGGCTGCCTTCATCCCGGGTCGTGGCCAACACCACGTCCAGTCCGTTAGCCTCGGCCCAACGGCTCATCCACGCCATCGGCAAACCGAAGAGGTGGCGCGGCAAGTCATGATGTGGCCATCGGTCGCCCATCCTGCGGGCCTGGATGCTCAATGGATTAGGTGCCGCAACGACGATCACGCCTCCCGGATTCAGCCGCGCAGTGGCCGCTGCCAGCACGTCCCAGGGACGCTGCAGATGCTCGAGAGCGTGCCAAAGGCAGATCGCATCATAGGTCTGCGGCTGGTCCTGCAGCACTGAGGCCGGATCGGCCGAACAGGTCGTCACAACCCCCAGCTCCGTCGTCAGGAAACGCGCGCAGTCGGCGTCCATCTCTACCGCGTGAACCGCGAAGCCCGCTTCCTGCGCCAGAGCACAGAACTGGCCGATCGAAGGTCCAATCTCCAGCAGTTTCCCGGTTTGGCAATAGCGGCGCAGCAGTTCGATCTTGAAACGCTGCGGTCGCAGATGCTTGTCCAGCTCGGCCCGGTCCTTGGGCACGTAATGATAGTCAGCCGTGTAATACGGGCCAAGGTCCGCTGGCGGGTCGGCCAGGAAGATCAGTCCACAACCATCGCACTGGCGCAGGTGGAACACGGTGGGCGTCACGCGGCGGTTCACGTCCGGCGCGGCCAGCAGGGGGGCAGTGGCCGCGGAGCAGTAGGGGCAGTCAGGCCCGCCGCCGTCCATCACGCGGCACCCTCGGTCAGACGGCGCAGGCCGTCGACGGCGTCCAGCATGTTGGACGGTGCCAGGGGCACCCTGCGTGGCCGGGTCAGCCAGGCATATTGGCCGAACCTGCGCGCAACGAGGTAGGCAACCACGGGGCGCAGGACTTTCGGTAACACGCGCCATGGCAGCAGTGCCAGCCGCAACAGCATCGCCAGTGCCCTTTCAGCCCGACTCAGCAGCGGCCACATCTGACCAAGCGCGGTGCCCACCGGCCGCCCGGTGGTGTAGTGACGCAATACCGTGTCAACAATCTGCAGGCGCCGGTAGCGGCCTACACCCAGGCGCAAAGACGGGTCGTCCGGCAGCGCATCGCGTACCAACGCGACGGATACCAGCCACTGCGTGTTCAAGTAGCTGCCCGGCAGCAGCCGCTTGCGGAGTTCCGGTGCCACTCCATCGCGGAAATGCTGGTTCCCCAGCATATCCGTCCCCTCCGCCTCGGCGTCGTTGTGGTAGAAATAGCCATAGGACTTGGGTGTGACGCCGATCACCGTCATTGGGCGCGGCACCACGCCCACGCGGGCCGCACGCAGCCAGGCAACGTTGGCGGTATAGAAATCTGGGAAAGGCCCCCTGAACACCGGTCCATCGGCGCGCAAACGCTCCAGGAAGTCCCGCCGGAACAGGAAGTGCTGCATGTTGAACGCGCTGAGCGCACGCATGTCCAGCGCCGCCCGCGCCGCCGCCCGCGCCTCCTCCAGCGGAATAATCGCCGGCGCATCACGGCCGTGAAGCATGGAGTAACACTGCGTCACATCAAACACCGTCCCTTGCGTCTTGCCGGGTAGGACGCCAGGCGCCATGAAGTGGTACGCGCCGTGATAGATCAGGTCAGGGTCGGCCAGCGCCGTGCAGGCCTCGCGCATCGTCCGCATGTAGCCGGCGGGAAGCCCGTCATCATCACCTAGCATCAGAACCCAACGGCCGGTCGCGGCATCGGCGGCGCGGTTCCAGTTGGCCGTCACCGGCAGAGGCTCATCAGTGCGAAGATAGCGGATGCGTGGGTCGTCAAGGCCGTCTACCAGACCCCGCACATCATCCACTGATGCGTTGTCGGAAACGACGATCTCCCAACTCTCCTCATCCTGCGCCCGCACAGTGGCGATCGCCTGAGCCAGCAACTCCGCGCGGTTGCGCGTGGGCAGGAGCACGGAAAATTCAGGCGCGCTCATGCAGTGCCATCAGTCGCGGCAAGCGCACGCCACCAGCGCCAGGTTCCGATATCGCGCTGGCGCCACCCCGACGCTTCCGTGAGGAAGTCCTGGCAGTTTTCTAGCCACCAGGCTTCGTACTTGGTCTCGGGAAGACCGTCAGGCAGACTCAACCCCATAAAGTACACTCCTCTGTTTTCGACGGGAAGAAACCGCTGAGGATTCGACCGGAGCCGACAGACTATGTGGTTACCTTACCCATGAACCTCGCCCATGAGGTGCGAACCTAATTCAAAGTTCTTCTGTAGAGAGGTGTTTGTTGCGTGAGGGCGGTTCCCCGATTGGGCTTCCTGTGAAGCCCACCATCGCCCACACCAAGCCGCAGAGGCCGAGCGCGCAATTGCTGTGAGCGCCATGGCCGATGGCGCATAGCCCGAATTTCTCGAAGGGAGCTGAATTGGACGCGATGGTGAAAATCGAAACAGGCTTAATTGTTCCCGCACTCGACTATCGACCCCGCGGAAGGTGACACTCGTATGACCGTCACCTTGACCGGAGCAACAGGTTTCGTCGGAAGGCACATCGTGCGCAGCCTTCTCAGACGCGGCCACTCAGTACGGGTGCTCGTTCGCGATCCGTCGCATCTGCGTGGCATCCCGGAATGCGGAGCACTCGAGGTGGTGCATACGCCCGACTTATTTGCCGAGAAAGCCGGCCGATTGGAGGAAATGCTCCAAGGGTCGGAAACCCTGGTGCACGCGGCTTGGTATGCGGAGCCGGGCCAATACCTTACGTCGCCGCTCAACCTTAGATGCCTCAGCGGCACACTCAACTTGGCTGAGGCATTCGCGGCAGTCGGTGGTGCACGATTCGTCGGCCTCGGGACCTGCGCGGAGTACGACTTCTCCGCAGGCCTGATCACGACCGAGACCCCGCTGGCACCCGACACCCTCTATGCCACCTGCAAGGCGTCAGCATTTCAAGTACTGCGCTCTTTCCTTGGCGCGGGGGACGTGAGCTTTGCCTGGTGTCGGATCTTTTACCTGTACGGGGAAGGTGAAGATGAACGTCGGCTGGTGCCATACATTCGCAGGCAACTCGGGGCCGGAGAAGAAGTGCTGCTTACTCGCGGAGATCAAGTGCGTGATTTCCTTGACGTGGCAGATGCGGCTCAGATGATCGCCGATGTCGCGCTGGGCGACCAGCAGGGAGCAGTGAACATCTGCTCCGGCGAAGGGGTGACTGTTCGGCAACTTGCCGAACGCATCGCCGACGACTACGGGCGACATGACCTGTTGCGCTTTGGGGCGAGGCCGGACAACGTCTTTGATCCACCGCGCGTCGTCGGCGTGCGGACGGACACGCAGGTGGGATGAAAGAGCCGCCAGGGCCGCCAGCTGAACTAATCGATGCCGATGCTCCTGTCACCAAAAACGTTCCTAGACATGGCCGAAGCACACCACAGCTAGAGTAGTGTCCGCTTAAAGGCTTCTTCCCACCTGATAACGGATCGGAAAGGCTTCGGTCGGCGATGATATTCGCTCTGGCGTGCTACGGAACTCGCGGCGACGTCGAGCCGTGTGCCGCCGTCGGCCGCGAACTCCTGCGGCGCGGACATGACGTGCGAACGGCCGTCCCGCCTGAGCTCGTTGACTTCGTGCGGTCTGCTGGCCTTTCGGCAGTCGCCTACGGTCCCACGGTCGAGTCATTTTGGAATGCCGAGTTCCTGCGCGGCTCGACCAAGTCTGATTTCGTCCGCAACTTCTGGAGGCTGCGAGACCCGTTCCGAGTGGTGCGCCAAGCGGTGGAACCCCTCAACCAGCACTGGCCGAACATGGGTGCGACGCTCAAGTCGTTGGCGAACGGAGTCGATCTGCTGTTTACCGGGCTGCTGTACCGCGATGCGGCGGCCAACGTCGCGGAGTACTACGACATTCCGTTAGTTACGCTGCATCATTTCCCGATCCGGCCGAACAACCCGCTCGTGCGGATCCCGATAGAGCACGTGTCTTGGCGATTGACCAAGAAGGCCGACGATGCACAGCGCCGTGAGCTCGACCTGCCACGAGCGACCGTCCCCCCGCCGCGGCGGATGGCCGAGCGTGGGTCCGTGGAAATCCAGGGCTACGACGCAGTGTGCTTTCCCGACCTGACAGCTCAGTGGGCCAAAGAGGGCGACCGGCGGCCCTTCGTCGGCACCCTGACGATGGAGTTGAGCACGCCGGACGACACAGAGGTCACGAGGTGGATTGCAGCGGGGACACCGCCGATTTCGTTTGGGTTTGGGAGCTTGCCGATAGAGTCGCCGGCTCACACCGTCGAAATGATCAGCGCCGCCTGTGCGGAACTCGGTGAGCGGGCATTGATCTGCGCCGGCGGCACCGATTTCACGGGTGTCAGCGGCTTCGACCACGTCAAAGTGGTTGGGGCGGTTAACTACGCCGACGTCTTTCGAGCCAGCCGCGCCGTCGTCCACCACGGAGGCGCGGGAACGACAGCGGCCAGCCTGCGCGCCGGCGTCCCAACGCTGGTCCTGTGGAGCACCGAAGACCAGTCAATCTGGGGTACTCAGGTCGAGAGGTTGAAAGTGGGCGCCGTCCGCCGGTTTTCGGCAACCGCTAAAGAATCGCTGGTCGAGGACCTGCGTCGGATCCTGCAGCCGGCGTACGCGACACGAGCCCGCGACCTGGCCGAGCGAATGACCAAACCCGCGGACAGCGTTGCCCGCGCCGCCGATCTGCTCGAGGATCTCGCCCGTTCGACGCGCACGGTCTGACATGGGTCACAAAAACGAATCATCAAGTGGCGCGGAGCTTTCCGCCGGGAGGACAAATTGAGCGGGATCGAGAAGGAATGCCGACTGTGCGGATCCACCGGTCCCCACCAGGAGATCGCGATTCGCGAGATGATGTTCGGCACACGGGAACCCTTCGAGTACTACCTCTGCGCCGCATGCGACACGTTGCAGATCGTGAACATTCTCGAGGGCGAGGAACTCGCGGCCCACTATCCCCCGAATTATTATTCGTACAACGCTTCGCCGAAGGTCATTCAATGGCTCACCACGCAGAAGGACCGCTTTGAATTGGAGACCGGCGGCCGCGTGGTCGGCACCCTACTGGGGGCACTACCCAACGGCATCGTCCGCGTCGTCATGGGAGACATCGTCAGGATGCTCCGGCAGCTGGAGCTCAAACCGGACGCGCGCATCATCGACGTGGGCTGCGGTGGCGGCGTGCTGTTAGACCGTTTGGCCGCAATCGGATTCACCAGCCTGTCCGGTGCGGATCCCTTCATCGAAGCCGACGGCACGACCCCGCACGGCGTGCCGCTGGCGAAGCGTTACCTGAGCGACGTGACCGGCGAGTTCGACCTCATCATGTTCAACCATTCGCTGGAACACATGCCGGATCCGGTCGCGACTTTGCGTGCCGCCCGGGAGAAGTTGGCGTCCGGGGGCAGGTGCCTGGTCCGGCTGCCAACGACTTCGTCGGAAGTGTGGTCCGTCTACCAGCAGGACTGGCTGCAGATCGATGCGCCGCGGCACATCGTCATCCCCTCGCGAAAGGGAATGGCGTTGGCCGCCGAAACCGTCAGCCTCGAAGTGGAACAGACATTTGACGACTCGACATTGTTCCAATTTCTCGGCAGCGAGGCCTACCGGCACGACATCGCACTCAACGATCCGAAGATCCTCCGCTTCTTCGGGCCCACACGGGTCTGGCGCTGGCAGAAACGAACCGAACTGCTCAACCGGCAGGGCCGCGGTGACCAGACCGCGTTCGTGTTAGGGGCGAAGTGAAGACGTATCAGCCGAGGGGCCGCGGAACGAAGAAGTAGTTGTATCGGTAGTCGAGGTGCTTTTCGTAGCGGATCAGCCCGGAATCTTGCAGGGCAGTTTCGTTGAGCATTGGAGATCCGGAGGCGTAGACGAACGGCTCATATCCGTAGGCACGGATGTCCTCGACCGTTCCTTCCGGATCGGGGTTCGAGTCGTAGCACCCGAAGATCTCCACCATCAGTACCGGACGGTCGCGCCGCAAGAGTTCGGCGGCGCCGGCGATCACGGTGCGCTCGAGCCCCTCCACGTCGATCTTCAGCAGGCCAATCGGGCCGGGCAGTTGGGCCGCGAGCGCGTCCAGCGTGGTGCAGGGCACCGTGATCTGCTCGCGGATTGGCGCATGGTGGGTGTTCTTCAAGGAGCTGAAGCCGCTGTCCGCGGCCACGAAGAAGTTGACGTCGCCAACGCTGTCCCCGGCCGCCACGCGCAGGGTGCGCACGCGACCTTGCAGACCGTTGGCGGCCACGTTGGCCTCCAACCGGGCAAACGTTTCCGGCGCCGGCTCCACCGCTACCACAGGCGCCAGCCGGGACCAGGCCAGGCTGTGCAGGCCGATGTTGGCCCCGACGTCGACGATGCAGCGATCGGGGTATAACGCGCCGAACAGCGCGGCCGCGATGTCGATCTCGGTGTCCTCGAAACCACCGGTCACCCGCACGACGCGGGCGATCATCGAACCAGGCTCGAGCATGACCTGGAAGCCGCGCCAATGCCACGGCGTCAAACCACCGGGCAGATAGCGCTGCAGGCTCCGAGAAAAGTTTCGCGGCGCGGTCAGCCAGCGCCGGACGCCGTCAGACAGCCGTTGCGATGGGGCTGGTTTCACTGCCGGCATGTCATCATCGTGGTCGATAAGCGCCATTCGAAATAGGGCCTAAACGCCTCGTTGCGCGACCGAGCAAGCAAACTCGCCGTCACTGCGCTTACATCGTTGTGGTGCCAACACCATTGATCCTCCCCACCCGGCCGAGGCGGCACGGGCACAGTGGGGACCGCACACTGGCCGCGCCTCCGTTCAGATTGCGACGACAGTACCAGCACCTCAACCGGTTGAGGTGAAGTCCCCGAAGGGCAAGCATAAGTTCGCGGAGTTTGGGCTGAAAGAGGGGTATATCACCGGGAAACAGCAAATGCCTGCGGGCGGTTTCGTGGGCAGACCCAGCACCCCACCCCCGTTGAAATCATGCCGAGCCCAGTTTCCGCGACCGGACAACCGGCGATAATGGCCCGTAATGTCGCCTTGCGCGCAAACAACCCGGAAAGGCTACGGTCCGCGATGAAATTTGCCCTGGCATGCTATGGAACGCGTGGCGATATCGAGCCGTCCGCTGCGGTCGGCCGTGAGCTGCAACGCCGCGGGCACGAGGTGCGCATGGCGGTCCCTCCGGAGCTGGTGGAGTTCGTCGAGTCGGTGGGGCTGACGGCGGTCCCTTACGGGCCGGAATTCAAGGACTACCTGGACGAGGAGTTCGTTCGCGACCTCTGGGCGAGGTTCCTGCGCAATTTCTGGACGATCCGCGGCCCGATCGAATTGCTGCGCGAGGCGTGGGCGCCCGTCACGCGGTACTGGGCGCAGATGAGTGCGACCCTCAAGTCGCTGGCCGACGGGGCCGATCTACTGTTCACCGGCCAGATTTTTCAGGAGCCCGCATCGAACGTCGCGCAGTACTACGACATCCCGCTGGCCACACTGCATTACTTCCCGATACGGGCCAACGGTCAACTCGTCCGGATGGCGCCCAACCCGTTGGTTCGCTCCTCGATGACGGTGGCCGAGTGGGTGTTTTGGCGAATGACGACCAAGGCCGAGGAGGAGCAGCGGCGCGAGCTGGGCTTGCCGAAGGCGAAACATCCCGCGCCGCGCCGGATCGCCGAACGCCGATCACTCGAAATCCAAGCCTACGAAGGGTTTTGCTTCCCGGGTCTAGAAGCCGAGTGGGCGAAATACGGGGGTCAGCGGCCATTCATCGGCACGCTGACACTGGAGTTGCAGACGGACACCGATGACGAGGTCGCCTCGTGGATTGCGGCGGGCACGCCGCCGATATGCTTCGCCTACGGCAGCATCGCCGTGGAATCCGCCGCCGAGATTGTCGAACTGGTCGGCGCAGCCACCGCGCAGCTGGGCGAGCGGGCGCTGATCTGCGCCGGCGGCACGGACTTCAGCGATATCCGAATCCCGGATCATGTCAAGGTCGTTGGCACGGTGAACTACGCCGACGTCTTTCCCGCCTGCCGCGCGGCGGTCCACCACGGCGGAGCGGGCACCACCGCAGCAAGCCTGCGCGCGGGAGTCCCGACGTTGATCCTGTGGACCACGGGCGACCAGCCGTTGTGGGGCGCCCGCATCAAACAGTTAAAGGTGGGCGCCGCCCGCCGACTGGCCAGCGCCACCGAAGAATCGCTGGTCGCCGACCTACGGCAAATCCTGGCCCCCGAGTACGCAACTCGGGCCCGCGAGGTCGCCGCCAAAATGACCAAACCCGCCGACAGCGTCGCCGCCGCTGCCGACCTTCTCGAGGATGCCGTCCGCCGCAAATCGTCGTTGACGGACGCGCGCTAGATTCGGTTCAGTCGGCCGCAGGCGCCGGAGCCGGGACGTTCGGCTCCGTTTGCGCGGCAAGGGTTCTGCGCTTGAAGCGGGATTTCAGGGACAACGCCGGCTTTTCTATGAGGAACCAACTCAAGGCGGCAACCGGCACTACCGCTACGGCAGCAATGATGGCGAATACCAACGGATTAAGAGTGGCGAGCCCGGCGATGACGAGCAACTGCTGGATCGGAAATGCGTAGATGTAGACGCCATAGGACAGGTCTGTCCGCAGCCTCAACCGCTGGTGGTGCAACAGGGCACCCGAGGCAACGATCAGGTACGCCAGCGGAACCGCGGCAAGCAGGCGGTAATGCGGCAGGAAGCTGGACGCCAGCACGACGACCGCGCTCACGGCGACCAACGACCAGCGGGCGGGGATCAGGTCACGGAACTGGTGAACGAGGGCCCCCGCCGAGAACATGAGCGCGAAACGCGCGGCCGCGTAGGCGATCATCTGTTGAGGGGTCGCATCGGTGGGCAACGTGGCGATCGCCGAGCAGCCCAGCGCGAGGGCGAACACCACCGGCACGGGCCACCTCCGACGCAGCAGCCCGGCAACGCCGAGCAGAGCAACGGCGATGTAGCAGAACACCTCCCAGATGAGGGTCCACAGCGAACTGTCCCAAAAGCCCGGGTACGGGACCCCGCGGGGAGTTCCGGCGATATCGAACTGCAGCCCGCCGACGGCGGGCATGTTGACCAGGACGTACTGCAAGGACGCGCCCGACGACACCAGGTCCTTGCCCGAGCCGCCCAGCAGCGCCACACCGATTGGGGCCACGACGAACGCGACGACGACGAGGCAGACCCACACCCCCGGAAGAACGCGAAGGGCCCGGGCCACGAAGTAGTCGCGAAGCCGTGGGTCTCGCAGCCAGCTGGAGGTGATCAAGAATCCGGAGATCGCGAAGAACCCGTCGACGAAGACTTCGCTGAGGAGTTGCCGCGCCGGCACGAACGGGATGTGGTGCCCGGTAGTCAGGAAGGAGTGCCACACGATGACCCCGGTGGCCAACAGCAACCGCCACGCATTGAGCGCGTTGCGCTTCGGATCCAGCTCCTGACCGAGCGTCATCATTCTCCCTACGCCTGCTGCACGGTCATGGCGCATAACCACCGGTTAGCTGAGGTTACAGCGGTTGGTCCACGACCGTCAGTGCAAAATTAACCGTTTCGGGCACCATCTTGCTGAGAAAAACGCGAGGCGCCACCGTTGGGGCAGGACCGCATCTTGCCCGACCGGCCCCTATCGGTCGGGCCTTATTTGCGCCAGAAAACGCCGCTGCCGTCGATGTCGACGATCTCCGAGGTGATCCCGTGCTTGTCGCGGTAGTCCGCGACGGCCTGGCGACAGTACGGAAGGTTGTAGTCGTCGATGATGCAGAAGCCCCCGTCGGACAGTCGCGGGTACAGCCCGTCGAGCGCCTGAATCGTCGATTCGTAGAGGTCACCGTCGAGGCGCAACACCGAGATCCGCTCGATCGGGGCATCGTGCAGCGTGTCCTTGAACCATCCGGGCAGAAAGCGCACCTGGCCGTCCAGCAACCCATAACGCTCGAAATTGGCCTTGACCTGCTCTTGCGACACCGCCAGCACCGGCGCGAAGCGGTGCAACCCCATGTTGTGCCAGGGCAGTTTGTCCGCTTTGTAGTTCTCCGTATCCGGAGGCGGAACGCCTTCGAACGAATCGGCGAGCCACACAGAACGTGTGGTGTCCCCGTAGGCTGCCAAAACCGCGCGCATGAGGATCGCGGCCCCGCCGCGCCACACCCCGCATTCGACCAGATCGCCGGGGACATCCTCGGCCAGCACCGTTTGCACGCACTGCTGCAGGCTGGTCAGCCGCTGCATTCCGATCATCGTCTCGGCGTCGATGGGCCAGTCGAGCCCCAGATCACGCCTGCGCTTGTCGAAGGCCTTCTTCCGCACCAGCATCAGGTTGCCGACCTTGAAAAAGGGGCGCCCCAGTAACCATCCGAGGGTAAGGCGCTGCTCTTGTGACCACCCCACAGGCACCAGTTGGTCCATGCCATATCTGGTGAGATCGCGCCGGATCAGATCGAGATACAAAGATCGCGCATCACGATCCGTCACGGTTCCCTCACGGTCGGTGACACTCAAAACAAACCCCTAACAGTTGCCTCGGATTACCCACCCCGCGATGAGTCTAGACTTTCGGACTCGCCGGTCATGCGTTTCGCGACGTTTTGCGCGGCCCGCACTTAAAGCCGCGTGAACGTCGCGTCTGCTACCCACCTCGGGTGATTCGCCCGGGGCGGGTCCGGCGGCCGACGCTGGTGCCGCTGTCATTCTCGGTCATCGACGCAGGTCACAGCTGTGTATTGACTTGGGGACCATAACGAGTAGGCGGCCGTAGCCGGTTTTTACACCATGTTCATAAATTTGCCTTTAACATGACCGAATGCCCTCTTGCTGTACCGTCTTCAGCCCCAGCCAGCCCCTGGGAAGACGACAGCCCCGTGCGTACTGGCGATGTCCGACGGGGGGCGCATGAATCGGACGAAGCTGCGCGGAGCTGATCGCCGCGCTAAGGTAGTGAATTCGGTCCGTCGGCCCTCCCCGACTATCGACCGCTCCGTCGCTTTATTCGTTCTCGGCATGCCCCGGTCTGGGACCTCGGCTCTCACCAGGGTGCTCTCGCTGTCTGGCGCGGCGCTCCCCACTGGGATGCTCGGAGCCGGCTCTGGCAACACGCGAGGCTATTGGGAACCGCGCAAAGTTCTTCGACTGAACAACTCGATTCTGCTACGCCGCGGCAGCGGCACGTACGACCCGTCCTTACGCCTCCAAGGCGAGAACGCGCTCTCCGCGGACGAAAAGGCCGCCTGCATATCGGACATCCGCGCATACCTGGCTAGCCTGCCCAAACAACCGCTCATCGTGATCAAGGACCTGCAGATAACCGCTCTGTCCGAGCTCTGGTTCGAAGCGGCCCGGGACGCCGGACTCGGCATCGCAGCAGTCGTGGCCGTACGCCATCCCGGAGAAGTCAGCGCATCGCTTGCGAACCTCATGGGAGCCCGGCCAGAGTTAACGAGTGCGCTGTGGCTGAAATACAATCTGCTGGCGGAAAGACATACGCGGCACCTGCCCCGCGTTTTCGTGGAGTACGGCAGCCTGTTGAAAGACCCGCAGCAGGAAATAGAGCGGATAGCCAAGACGTTGGCCGTCGATCTGAGCACCCCAGACCATGAAGCGATCGGGGAGTTCCTGGAAGAGGATCTGCGGCACCACCGCCAATCCGGCCCCGTTCCCGAAATCTGCGGGGCAGAGTGGGTGTCAACAACGTACGACGCCCTGCAAGCGGCCGCTGCAGACGAGCCGGTGGACGAGTTCGCACTGGATCGTGTCTTCGATGCGTATCGAGCGAGCGAGCACGACTTTCGGACAGCGTTCGAAGATTCCTACCGTCACTCCAACAACCTCTTCGTTAGGCTCTGCCGCCCATTCATCTGGAACCTCGTGGAGGTTGTCGCGCTGCTTAAGCGACGGCGCGGAACCTGGGCGTAGCTCGTTCCGCCACCATCTTGGCTCCCCGATTCGCTTCGGGGAACACGACTTCCGATACCGTGATTCGCGATTCGGAAGTCGCGGATATGATCACCAAGATTGCGCCCTCGACCGCACGAATGGTCCGCCACTCGCCCTGCGAGACGAACAGGAGGCTTCGGCCCTTTGTCAGGATCGGTGCTTGTCACTGGAGGCGCCGGATTTATCGGGTCCGCGCTCGCGCGCCGTCTGGTGACTGCCGGCTACGACGTCGCGGTGCTGGATGTTCTGCATCCACAAGTACACACCGGACACCAGGCGATCGACCTGCCGCCCTCGGTGCGCTTGTTCACCGGCGACGTCACTCACGCGCCCGACTGTGATGCGGTGCTGCGCTTGTTTCGTCCGTCCCAGATCGTCCACCTGGCGGCGGAGACCGGGACGGCGCAATCGCTTTCGGAGGCGACGCGCCACGGTTCGGTGAACGTCGTGGGCACGACGCAACTCCTCGACGCCCTGAGCCGATGCGCACATGTCCCCGACCAACTCGTCCTGGCATCGTCGAGGGCCGTCTACGGCGAAGGCGCTTGGCAATCGGGCTCGCAAACGTTCTACCCGCAACCCCGCAGCCATGCCCAGCTGCTGGCCGGTGTGTGGGATCCCGCTGGACCCACCGGCGAATCCGCGGTTCCGCTGCCAAGTTGCGCGGGCCGGACCGAACCGCGGCCTACCAACATCTACGCCGCGACCAAGCTCGCCCAGGAGCACCTCCTGGCCGCCTGGGCGGCCGCCCACGACACCGAGCTCAGCGTGCTGCGGCTGCAGAACGTGTACGGGCCGGGCCAATCGTTGACCAATTCGTACACCGGAATCGTCACCCTGTTCGCGCGGCTGGCACGCGAGCAGCGCCCACTGGAGATCTACGAAGACGGGCAGATCGTGCGCGATTTCGTCTACATCGACGACGTCGTCGAGGCGTTGTTCGCGGCGATCGACCGGCCCGCGACGCAACCGCGTCTGCTCGATGTCGGATCAGGCATCCCGACCACCATCCACGAGCTTGCCCATCGGATCGCGTCGCTGTGCGACGCCCCCGAACCGATCGTCGTGGGGAAGTTCCGCGACGGTGACGTGCGGGCTGCCAAGTGCGACATCGAGCCGGCAACGGCCGAGCTCGAGTGGCACCCCGCATGGACGCTCGAGCACGGGTTGCGCGCCCTGCTCGACTGGATCGCCGAGCAACCCGAATTGCCATCCAGCTCAATAGATCACACGCATACACCCAGCCGCCCAGCAAACCAGCACGCCCGGATCCCGCTAGGCTAGGCCGCAATGAAATTTGCCCTGGCAAGCTACGGGACGCGCGGCGACATCGAGCCTTCCATCGCCCTCGGCCGCGAACTGGTGCGCCGCGGACACGAAGTGCAGATGGCCGTCTCCCCCGACCTCGTGGGCTTCGTCGAATCCGCCGGACTTTCGGCAGTCGCTTACGGCCCGGACACCCGGGAATGGGTGGAGAAGTACCGCGACTTCTTCAAGTCCGTCTTACGCAACGCCTTCAGACCCCGCGATCTGATCGAGTTGCTGGCGCCGAAAACCGAGCACTGGGAACAGATGTCGACGGTGCTGATGTCGATGGCCGACGGGGCCGACCTACTTTACACCGGCCTGAACTTCGAGCAGCCGGCCGCCAATGTTGCGGAGTACTACAAGATTCCGCTGGCCACGTTGCACTACTACCCGATGCGACCCAACGGTCAGATGGTTCCGTTGCTGCCGCCGCCGGTGGGCCGCTCCGCGATGAGGGTATTCGACTGGTTGTTCTGGCGCCTGCACAAACGGCTCGATGACGCGCAGCGTCAGGAATTGGGCCTGCGCAAGGCCACCGGCCCCTCGCCGCGACGGATCACCGAACTCGGATCGCTGGAAATCCAGGCCTACGACGAGGTCTGCTTCCCCGGCCTGTCGTCCGAATGGGGGAAATCGGACGCTCGACGCCCCTTCGTCGGCACCCTGACCATCGAGTTCAGCACCGATGCCGATGAGGAGGTGGCGTCCTGGATCGCCGCGGGCACGCCGCCCATTTACTTCGGCTTTGGCAGCGTACCGTTCGAATCGTTCGGCGCCATGGTCGAAATGATCGGAGCGGCCTGTGCCGAGTTGGGTGAACGCGCCCTGATTCGCGCCGGCGGAAGCGACCTGAGCGACGTCCCGCACTACGACCACGTCAAGGTGGTGGACGCGGTCAGCTACGCGGCGGCCTTCCCCGCCTGCCGCGCGGTCGTCCACCACGGCGGATCGGGCACCACGGCCGCGGGGCTGCGTGCCGGCGTCCCGACGTTGATCCTGTGGACCATGGGCGATCAACCCATCTGGGGCGCGCAGATCAAACGACTCAAAGTCGGCACCGCACGCCGGTTTTCGGCCACGACTCGGGAATCGCTTGTCACCGACCTGCGCCGGATCCTGGCCCCGGATTACGTCGCCCGGGCGCAGGAGATCTCGCGCCGGATGACCGAGCCGGCCGTCAGTCTGACCAAGGCGGCCGATCTGCTGGAAAGCACCGCACGCGGCAAAGCGTGCTGTTGACGAACCCCCCGTCCTGACAGATCAGACGGTGCGCCGGACGCGGGCGAAGTTTTCGATGAGATCGGCCGTGATGGCGACGCTTTCGGAAGGCTTGGTCATCTGGCCGGCGATGTCGCGGGCACGCTTGACATATTCCGGGCTGATTATTCGCCGCAGGTCGGTGACGAGGGATTCGCGGGTGGTGCTGGAGAAGCGACGCGACGTGCCCACCTTCAATTGTTTGATCCGCGCGCCCCAAATCGTCTGAACCAGGTCCATCGACAGGATCAGGGTGGGGACCCCGGCGCGCAGGCTCGCCGCCGTGGTGCCGGCGCCGCCGTGGTGCACGACCGCGCGACAGGCGGGGAACGTCGCCGCGTAGTTCACCGCTCCGACCACCTTGACGTGGTCGGGCAGCGAGACGTCGCTGAAGTCACTCCAGCCGGCACACACCAACGCCCGCTCGCCCAGCTCCGCGCACGCATCACCGATCATTTCGACTGTGTCCCTTGGGGATTCGACCGGCATGCTGCCGAAACCAAAGCAAATCGGGGGTGTGCCGGCGGCAATCCAGGACGCGACCTCGTCATCGGCATCGGTGGACAGCTCCATGGTGAGCGCACCGACGAAAGGCCTGCGGCCACTCCATTTCGCCCATTCGTCCGCCAGGCCCGGGAAGCAAAGTTCGTCGTAGCCCTGGATTTCCAACGTTCCGCGATCGTTCATCCGTTGCAGCGAGGGACTCGTGGCCTTCGGCAAACCCAGTTGGCGCCGCTGGGCATCCTCTGCCTTCTTGTTCATCCGCCAGGCCACCCATTCCATCACCGTCATCACCGAGCGACCCACCGGCGACGGCAGGATCGGCAACAGGTGACCGTTGGCCCGAATCGGCACGTAACACAGCGTCGCCAACGGAATGTCGTAATACTCGGCGACGTTGGCGGCCGTTTCCATGAAGCTTTCACCGGTGAAAAGTAGGTCGGCCCCCTGCGCCAACGACGTCAATGTCGCGGTCATCTCGACCCAGCACGTGATCACAGTCTCCCAGATTTCGCCCCACAACCTGACAAGGTGGTGGACCTTCCAGAAGCTGCCGAAAAAAGACGTCCAGAAGGTGCGGTAGGTGTCCAACCACGCCTGGGTGTTCAGCCCATACGGGACCGCAGGAAGGCCGGCCGTTTCCACAAACCCGACGAGATCGGGCGGTACGGCCATGTGCACGTCATGTCCCCGGTCCTGCAGCTCACGACCAAGTGCGACGGAGGGCTCGATATCGCCGCGTGTTCCATAGCTCGCCAGGACAAATTTCATTGTGGTCCTAGCCTTTCAGCTGTTAAGTAGGTAAGGCAACCTGCGTACATTATCTCCGGTCCGCGGGCTGTCGACTGACATTCGCCCCCCTTCACCGCGACATGCTGGATTGCCGGGGTCGTGCGAGCGACGGCTCGTCCCTGGCAGCGGGACGCAACGACCATCTGCCCTTTACGGCCGGGAACTCCCCTAGGGAAGCCAGGGTACCGGGGCGAATTTGGTTAGACCAGCCTCAACACGCCGGTGTGCGGCACCCGACCAAAATGGATGACGCGGATCGACAAAATAGCCACTGGGGCTGTTTCGGTCCAGTACGTTGTCACGTATTGCTTCGCCGAATACAGGTTAGGACACACTCATATGGCGGTCAGCCAGTCGTCGTCATCTTCTCTTTCCCTCAAGGACATGAGAAAGATCGAATTCGATATCATTCGATACCTTTTGCCAAGGGGCAACTTACTGACCGAAGGATCGAGTTCACGAGAAGAGCTGCTCTGTCTGGCAACCACGGTGCAGCGCACGAACGCGCGCTTGATCGGAGAAATAGGTTTCAACGTCGGATTTTCGAGTTACGCCTTTCTCCTCGCGCACCCCGAGACCAAGGTCATCTCCTTTGATCTGGGCGGGCATCGTGGCACGAAATTCGCGAAAAAGCTTATCGACAAGCGGTTTCCGGGCAGGCACACCCTGATCTACGGGGACTCGACCAAGGTCGTCCCGGAATTCGCGGCCAAAAATCCGGAGCTGCGGTTCGACCTCTTCTTCATAGACGGTGGCCACGAATACGAGGTTGCCAAGACCGACATACTGAACGTGAAACCACTCTGCACGGAGAAAACCGTTGTGGTCATGGACGATCTCACCCCCTGGCTCAATTGGGGCAAGGGGCCCGCTCAGGCCTGGACGGACGCTATTCAGAAAGGAATCATCCGCCAGGATGAATTATTCAAGGATGGCAAAGCTGTCGAGGTGATGGAACCGCCCGGGAAAAGAAGCTGGGCTTTAGGACGATATGTTTTCAGCGACACGCCGCAATAGCGGCATCGCCTTTAGCGACTAGACAAAGCGCTCACGCCTCACCGTGGACTTTACGGGCGCCCGTCGATCCGGCAGCCCGCCTCGATCGGGCGAACTTCTCCAACAGATCTGCAGTGTCGCCGACGCTTTCCGCGGGTTTGGTCATCTCGATGGCGATATTCCGGGCACGCACGGCACACTCGGGCTCGAGGATTTGACGCAGATCGGCGGCCAGCGTCTCCTGGGTGGTGGTCGAGAAACGGCGGGTGGTCCCCACTTTTAATCGTTTGATCTGGGCTCCCCAGATCGGCTGATCGCCCAGCATGGACAGGACCAGCGTCGGGACCCCGGCGCGCAGGCTCGCGGCGGTGGTGCCGGCACCACCGTGGTGCACGACCGCCCGGCAGATCGGGAAAATCGCCGCGTGGTTCACAGCACTGACCACCTTGACGTGGTCCGCCATCGGGACGTCGCTGAAGTCGCTCCAACCGGCGCAGATCAGCGCCCGTTCACCCAGCTGCGCGCATGTCGCGCTGATCATGGCGACCGTGTCGGCGGGAGATTGGACCGGCATGCTGCCAAAGCCGAAGTAGATCGGCGGTGTGCCCGCGGCAATCCACGAGGCCACCTCGTCGTCGGCGTCGGTCGCGAACTCCATCGTCAACCCGCCGACAAAGGGCCTCCGGTCCCCCCATTTGGTCCATTCAGCCGCCAAACCCGGAAAGCAAAGTTCTTCGTAAGCCTGGATCTCCAGCGCTTCGCGCTTGGCAATCCGTCGCGACGAGGCGGTTTTGGCCTTCGGCAGCCCTAATTCCCGGCGCTGCGCGTCCTCGACGCGCTTGAGCACCCGCCATTGCGTCCAGTCGATCACCTTCATCGCGGCACGGCCCACAAACGAGGGCAACGGTCCGATGACCTGCCCGTTGGGCCGTGCGGGAAAGTAATGCAACGTCGCCAGGGGAATGTCGTAATATTCCGCGACATTGCCAGCGGGCTCTGCGTAACCAAGGCCGGTGAGCAACAGGTCAGCCCCCTCGGCCAGCGAGAGCAGCACGGAACTAGCGGTCTCCCAGCAGGTGGTCGCCAATTCCCAGACCTCGTGCAGCAACCCGGCCGCGCGCCCGACCCGCCAGAAGTTGCGCAACAACGACGTCCAGAAATTGCGATGCCCATCCAGCCACGCCTGGGTCTCCTCGCCGTACGGCACCGCTGCCAGGCCGGCGGACTCGACGAACCCGACCAGGTCGGGTGGAACGGCCATTCGCACGTCGTGCCCACGGCGCAGCAACTCATGGCCAATTGCGATGCACGGTTCGATATCGCCACGCGTGCCATAACTCGCAAGCACAATCTTCAGACGCATAAATCCCACCCTCCGGTCATGCTCGACCCCCAATGAAAGTATGTATGTTTTGCACGCTGAAGTGGGGCATTCGCAAATTGACTTCGACCGATATTCGGTAGGTATTACCCGGTGTTACGGCGCAGCAAACGCACGGATCGATAAACCGCCTGATCGACGTCGTTCCCGCAAAATGTTACGGACTTCAAATCGCAGACCGCCGAAACGGCCGGTGTTGATAATTACTTCAGCCAGGCCTTGTCTGAGCAGACGGCGAACTTCTCCACCAGATCCGCTGCATCGGCCACGCTTTCGGAGGGCTTGGTCATCCGAGTGGCGATCTCGCGGGCCCGAGCGACGTACTCCGGGGCGAGGATCCGACGCAGGTCAGTGATGAGCGTTTGCCGCGTGGCGCCGGAGAAGCGACGCGCGGTGCCCACCTTCAGTCGCTTGACCCGTACCCCCCAGTACGTCTGATCGGGCCCTGTCGACAGGATGAGCGTCGGCACTCCGGCACGCATGCTGGCCGCGGTGGTACCAGCACCTCCGTGATGGACGACGGCGCGGCACGCCGGGAAGATGGCCGCGTAATTCACCGGTCCGACCACCTTGACGTGCTCCGGAATTCGAACACCGCCGAAGTCGGTGCCGCCGGCGCAGATCAACGCCCGCTCCCCCAGCTGCGCGCTGACGTCGCTGATCATCGCGACGGTCTCGGCGGCGGATTCCACCGCGATGCTCCCGAAGCCGAAGCAGATCGGGGGCGGTCCCGCGGCGATCCAGGACGCGACCTCGTCGTCGTTGTCCGTCGTCAGTTCCATCGTCAACGCGCCGATGAAGGGACGCTGCCCCTCCCACTTCGCCCATTCGGCCGCCAGCCCGGGGAAGCAGACCTCGTCGTATGCCTGGATTTCCAGCGATCCGCGTTCGGCGATCCGGGTGGGCGAGGGGCTGGTGGCTTTCGGCAAGCCCAGTTCGCGGCGCTGCGTATCCTCGGCCTTCTTGTTCATGCGCCAGAACACCCAGTCCAGCGCGGTCATAGCGGAGCGCCCCACCGGCGACGGCAGGCTGGGAACGAGCTGACCATTGGGCCGCACCGGGAAGTTGTGCAGCGTGGCCAACGGGATGTCGTAGTACTCGGCCACGTTCGCGGCCGGCTCCTGAAAGCTCTGGCTGGTCAGCAGCAGGTCGGCGCCGTCAGCAAGTTCCGTGGCCGTCTTGCTCATTTCCGCCCAACACTGCGCGACGGGCTCCCAATATTCGCGCCACAGCCCGACCAACTCCTGCACCTTCCAGAAGTTGCCGAAGAACGACGTCCAGAAGTTGCGATACCGTTCCAGCCAGGCCTGGGTGTCCAGGCCATAGGTGACCGCCGTGAGCCCGGCCGCCTCGCTGAAGCCGACCAAATCGGGCGGGACCCCCATGCGCACCTCGTGACCGCGGCGCAACAGCTCCCGGCCGACCGCCACTGACGGCTCGATATCGCCACGCGTTCCATAACACGTCAAGGCAAATTTCATCGCCGGTCCCGGCCTTTCATTCGTCATGCGCTGAGGGGGCGTCAGGGGCCGCGGCAATTATGCCTAGTTCGGGGGCCATGCGGGCGACTTTGAACTCATCCGCGCAGGCGGCGCCGCCGAATTTGTCGAGGTCAATATCGGCAACGCGCTGGCTCGACCGAACACCCTCTCGTACTTCGGTCATCACAACATTGTCCTTATCAGTTGGGCTCGCCGGTACCCGGATTCAGGCCCCGGCGACGAAGGTCACAAGCCGGGCTCTCCACACCTGAAGCGCCAACACGAGGCTCAGCCCGCGACGGCTCCCGGCTCGGGGCACGCCGATCCGAACTCGTTGACGGGCCGGAAGCCACGTTTGCGGGCTTTCGCGACGCCGGCTCGCAACAGGTACCCCAGCGTGGCCACTCCCGAGTGATCCAGCGCCAGGAACGGGGACAGCAGCCGGTTGTGCACAAAGGCGAAAGCCAGCCCGCTGGCCGGGTCAGCCCAACCGAACGAGCCGCCCATCCCGACGTGCCCGAAGCCCGGCACGACGTTGCCGAACGGCACGCTGTGATAGCCCAGGTGAAACGACAACGGCACGAGGACGTTGCGGTCCCGCTTGAGGCTGCGGCGCCCCGTCAGTCCGGCGACGGTCTCCCGGGAGAGCAGGCGGGTGCCGTCGATCTCACCGCCGTTGGCGATGGCGCCGTACATCCGCGCCAGGCCCCGGGCGGTCGCCACTCCGTTCGCCGCCGGCATCTCGGCGTCGAGCAGCGGAATCTCACCCTGCACCGCAGCCATGACGCCCTGGAAGTAGATCGCGCGGAACCCGCCGGAGAGCTCCGAAGCCACCTTTCGCGACAGCGAACTGAGCAGCGGGTTGGCAATGATGTTCTGCGGCATGATGATCTGGGCCACCCGCGTCGGCGCGTCGGCGGGCGGCCGGCCGAGGTGTAGACCGTCGGTGCCCAGCGGGCCGGCCAGTTCCTGGCGAATCAGCTCACGCATGCCCTTCCCGGTCACGGCCCGGGCCAAGCCGGACATCAGCCAGCCGAAGGTCAGCGCGTGGTAGGCAGGTTTGCCGAGGAAACGGCCGGGCGGGGCCGCGGCCAAGCGTTCTTCCATGCGGACGTGGTCCAGCAGCTCCTCCTGGGTGGCTCCACGCAACCCCGACAAGCCGGCCCGGTGCCTCATCACGTCGCGCACGGTCAGCCCGGACTTTCCGTTGGCCCCGAATTCCGGCCAGTACTCGGCGACCGGAGCCTCGTAGTCGATCAGCCCGCGATCGACGAGCCGGTGGATGACCGTCGAGGCCATGCCCTTGGTGGCCGAGAAGACCATGGGCGCGCGGTCGGCCGTCCACGGCACCTGCCCAGCCCGGTCCGACCAGCCGGTCCACACATCCACGACCGGCTGGCCGTCGAGATAGACCGCCAGGGCGCCGCCGCCGAAGCGCCGACCCGGGAACAGGCTCGAGAATCCACGAACGACGCAGGAAAAGTTTGGGTCCGCCGCGCCGGACACACGATGACCTGCGTCAGGGGCATCGCGAGAAGGGACCGCGCGGAGATCGACCCGAGTGTCTGCCGTCACACTTTCGAATTTACTTCGATTTCACAGTGCCCAAGTGCAGAACTTCAATAATTGACCGTTCCGTTAGCGCGACGCGGCGTCTAGTATTTGCTGGGCCGCCATCGCCGGAGTCAGCTCCCCCGCCTTGACCCGCCTCTCCACGTCGGCACGAATCTTGCGCACGGCGGGGTTGGACAGCACCCGGTCCAACACGGTGTCGCGAACCATCTGCCAGGTCCAATCCACTTGCTGAGCGCGCCGCCGCGCGTCGAACTCGCCGGCCTGGGTCAGCACCTTGCGATGGCGCTCGACGGTCTCCCACATCTCGGCCAAACCCGAGCCCTCGACGGCGCTCATCGTGAGAACCGGTGGACGCCAGAATGTTTCGCGCGGATAGATCAGCCGGATGGCCGAAGACAGCTCGCGGGCAGCGGCACGCGCGTCGGGCAGATGCTTGCCGTCGGCCTTGTTCACCACCACGATGTCGGCCAGTTCCAGCACCCCCTTCTTAATGCCCTGCAGCTGATCGCCGGTGCGCGCCAAAGTCAGCAGAATGAAGGTGTCGACCATGTTGGCCACCGCCACCTCGGACTGTCCCACACCCACGGTCTCGATCAGGATCACGTCGAATCCGGCCGCCTCCAGCAGGACGATCGTCTCCCTTGTCGCCTTTGCTACACCGCCCAAGGTTCCCGACGTGGGTGACGGGCGGATGTAAGCATCCGGCTGTACCGCCAGGCGCGACATGCGCGTCTTGTCCCCGAGGATCGAGCCACCGGTACGGGTGGACGACGGGTCGACCGCCAACACCGCCACCCGGTGCCCTTGCTCGATCAGGTGCATGCCCAGCGACTCGATGGTGGTGGACTTGCCGACGCCGGGGACGCCGGTGATGCCCACCCGATGCGCGTTTCCGGCGTCGGGCAGCAGCTCCAGCAGCAGCTGCTGCGCCTGGTCGCGATGGTCGGCGCGGGTGGACTCGAGCAACGTGATCGCTCGCGGCAGCGCCGCCCGGTCGCCGGCACGAACAGCAGCGGCGAGTTTGCCGACGGTGTCAGCCACGTCGCTTGCCTCCAAGTCCGTCGCTCTTAACGCCGTGGCGAGAAATCGAGCAGAATTCCGCCACGGCGGTCCGCCCGCGGGAGCGATTGCCGGTCACTAGCTCAGGTCATAACCCAGCCGCTCGGCGAGCTTGTGCAGCAAGCCGATCGCGGCGTCGGCGATCACCGTCCCGGGCGGGAAAATCGCGGCGGCCCCGGCCTCGTACAGCTCAGCGAAGTCACCCGGCGGGATCACGCCGCCGACCACGATCATGATGTCGGGCCTGCCCACCTCGACCAGCGCGTCGCGCAGCGCCGGCACCAGCGTCAGATGGCCGGCGGCCAACGAGGACACGCCGACCACGTGCACGTCGTTGTCGGCGGCCTGGCGGGCCACCTCCTCGGGCGTGGAGAACAGGGAACCGACGTCCACGTCGAAGCCGATGTCGGCGAACGCAGTCGCGATCACCTTCTGGCCGCGGTCGTGGCCGTCCTGTCCCATCTTGGCGACCAGGATCCGGGGCCGACGGCCGTCGGCCTCGGCGAACTTCTCGACCAGTTCGCTGGCGGTTGCCATGTTGGTGGCCTTTCCAGCTTCGTCGCGGTAGACCCCGGAGATGGTACGGATCTCGGCCTGATGACGCCCGTACACCTGCTCCAGCGCGTCGGAAATCTCCCCGACGGTGGCCTTGGCCCGGGCGGCGTCGATCGCCAGCGCCAGCAGGTTGTTGCCCAGGCCATCTCGATCACCCTTGCCGACTGCGCCGGAATGCGCGCCGGCCGCCCGGCTCAGCTCGGCCAGGGCCGCATCGACGGCGCCCTGGTCCCGGCCGGCGCGCAGCTCCTTCAGCTTGGCCAGCTGCTCGGCGCGTACCCGGCTGTTCTCGACCTTGAGGACCTCGATGTCCTGGTCCTCTTCGACCTGGTACTTGTTGATCCCGACGACCGGCTGGATACCGGAATCGATCCGCGCCTGGGTGCGCGCCGCCGCCTCCTCGATCCGCAATTTAGGAATCCCGTCGTCGATGGCCTGGGCCATGCCGCCGTGTTCGGCGACCTCGGCGATGTGGGCCCGGGCCCGCTGCGCCAGTTGATGCGTGAGCCATTCGACGTAGTACGAGCCACCCCACGGGTCGATCGGTCGCACGGTGCCCGACTCCTGCTGCAACAGCAGCTGGGTGTTACGGGCAATGCGGGCGGAGAAGTCGGTGGGCAGCGCCAGCGCCTCGTCGAGGGCGTTGGTGTGCAGCGACTGGGTGTGGCCCTGGGTCGCGGCCATCGCCTCGATGCAGGTGCGTGCGACGTTGTTGAACGCGTCCTGCGCCGTCAGCGACCACCCCGAAGTCTGGGAATGGGTGCGCAGCGACAGCGATTTGGCGCTCTTGGGATGGAACTGGGCGACCAGTTCGCTCCACAGCAGCCGCCCGGCCCGCAGCTTTGCGACTTCCATGAAGAAGTTCATCCCGATGCCCCAGAAGAACGACAACCGGGGCGCGAACTTGTCGATGTCCAAGTCGGCGTCCAAGCCGGCCTTGATGTAGTCGACACCGTCGGCCAGGGTGTAAGCGAGTTCCAAATCCGCTGTGGCACCGGCTTCTTGGATGTGATAGCCGGAAATCGAGATGGAGTTGAACTTCGGCATCTTGGCGCTGGTGTAGCCGAAGATGTCGGAGATGATCCGCATCGACGGCTTGGGCGGATAGATGTAGGTGTTGCGCACCATGAACTCTTTGAGGATGTCGTTCTGGATGGTGCCAGCCAGCTTCTCCGGCGGCACCCCCTGCTCCTCGGCGGCCACCACGTACAGGGCCAGGATGGGCAGCACGGCCCCGTTCATCGTCATCGACACCGACACCGACGACAGATCGATGCCGTCGAACAGCTGCCGCATATCGAGGATGGAATCGATTGCCACGCCGGCCATTCCGACGTCGCCCTGGACGCGCGGGTGGTCGGAGTCGTAGCCGCGGTGGGTGGCCAGGTCGAAGGCGACCGACAGTCCCTTCTGGCCTGCGGCGAGGTTGCGGCGGTAGAACGCGTTGGACTCGGCGGCCGTGGAGAACCCCGCGTACTGGCGGATGGTCCACGGCTGATTGACATACATCGTCGGGTAGGGACCGCGCACAAAGGGCGGCTCGCCCGGAAAGCTGTTCAGCGGGTAGCCCGCCGCCTCGGCGGCGGCGCGGTCGGCGGAGATGTACACCGGCTTGACATCGATGTCTTCCGGTGTGCGCCATATCAATTGGTCGGGTGTATACAGGTGCGCGGTCGCGAGCGCCGTCACCTGATCTTCGACGGCGGCCTCGGTCGCGGGAGCAATAGACCGCTCGCTGTGCAGCGGCACATCGGCGAAGCTGCCGACAATGGGTGCAGTGGTCGTCATCGCGGCTACGCCCCCAACCTCGTCAGCAGATCCGACAGAGCTTCGACCGCATTGATTTTCGCGGTCAGAAATTGGTCGGGCCGATGCTCGGCATCGGCCACGGCCTTTTCGGGTCCGGCCAGGTACACCCGCGAAACGCCGGACTCACGCGCCGCCTGCACGATGCCGGAGGCTTCGTCCTGATAGCGCTTGTCGGTGCCGCAGATGACCACCACCGCCGGCGAGCCCGCTTCAGCCACCGCCGCCGCAACGCCCGCGGCGTCGACCGTTCCCGGGTTGATCGCCTCAACACCCCCCGACGCCAACAGGTTCGAGGCGAACGTCGCGCGGATGTTGTTTTCCGCCAGCGGCCCCACCGGAAGCAGCAGCGCACGCGGGCGCGAACCGGTGGCAGCCAGGTAGGCGTCCGACCGGTCGCGCAGCGCCTCGAATTCCGCGGCATAACGCACCAGGCTGCCCGCGGCCAGTGGCGAGTACGACGAATCGCTTTGCGGCAGAGGAGGTTCAGTGAGGTTGGGAAATTCGTTGATACCGGTGATCGCGGTCCGGCGATGCGCGATGTCGTCGCTGCGGCGGGCAGCGATCTCGGCGATCTGGTCGGCAATGAAATCCCGCGCGTCGGTGAACCCGCCGCGCGCCTCGATGGCCTGGAAATGCTGCCAGGCCTGCTCGGCCAGCCGCACGGTGAGGTCCTCGACGAACCACGAACCCCCGGCCGGATCCAGCACGCGTCCCACGTGCGACTCCTCCAGCAGCAGCAGCTGCGTGTTGCGCGCGATGCGGCGAGTGAAACTGGTTGCTACGTCCGGGAATCCACCGTCGATCGCCACGTCGAACGGGAACACCAGCAAGGAGTCCGCACCACCGACACCCGCGCCGAAAGCGGCCAGCGTGCAGCGCAGCATGTTCACCCAGGGATCGCGCTGCGTCATCATCGGCAGTGAGGTCTCGGCGTGGATGACGGCCGCCCCCGCATCCGGGTCGCCGACGACCTCGGCGACCCGTGCCCACAAGTTGCGCGCCGCCCGGAACTTAGCGATCGTCATGAACTGATCGTCATCGGCGGCGAACCGGAAACTGATCTGCCGCAACGCCTCCCCGATCGGCAGGCCCGATTCGGTGAGCAGTCGCAGGTAGCTCACCGCGGCGGCGACGCCGGCGGCGAGCTCCCACGTCGCGTTGGCGCCGAGATTGTGGAAGGCGGGCCCCTCGACGGTGATCGCGCGCACGCCGCGGTGAGCGGCGGCCCGCCCGGCAGCCGCGACCACGTCGTCGAGCGTGGGCGCAGGACGTCGGCTCAGCAATGCGGTCAGCGGGTCGCCGCCCAAATCGATCGACAGTGTCGCGCGCTGGTCCGGCTCCACCCCGGCCGCCAGCTCGAACACGACGTCGCTGGCCGCCGGGTAATCGTCGCCGGCCTCGAGGATCAGCGGCACCATGCTCAGATACACGCCGTCGAGCACCTGCGCCAGCTGGCCGGGCGCCACACCCGACTCGCCGACCCGCAGGACCAGGGCGCTGGCGCCGTTGCTCAGCGCGTCAAGCACCGCCGAGTTGACGTCGGCTGCCGCGACGCCCGGCACCGGGGTGGCCGGGAACGCTTCGGCGACCTTCCAGCCGGACTTGACGTCACGTGAGGCGTCGCCACCGCGCACGTAAGGCCATTCGCCCGGCAACGGCGGTTCGGGCAGCTCGTCGAACACCGTGTAGAGCGGCCGGATCGCGAATCCGTCGTAGGTCGCCGCATCCAGCAGTTGCTCGGGCTGGTCTCCCAGCTCGGCGGGTTCTTTCCGGGTGCTCTTGGACAGCACACCCGCGACCGCGCCACGCCAGCGCTCGCGAACCTGTTCTAGGTCCGCGAGCTCGGGTACGTCAATGGACACCGACTGCTCCTGTTTTCGCAGCAACTGGCGGCAACTGGTGCCGGGTTGCGTTGGGAATGGAACTCACTGATGAGGCTAATTGATCGCCCCCGCCGCGAAAAAACGGCGAGCCGCGCCAGTCGGGAGCAACCGCGCCCCGAAACGCCAGCGGCGGGAAACGGTGCATTCACGCGGGGCCCGTAACCTTGACAGGCGTGACGGGTGCTACCGCCTCGAAAACCGCCGACACGCTGCGCAGTCTCGCACGAGCGGCGGGCACGGCCGCACGCCAGTTGTCGCGCCCGCAGGCGGTTGTGGCAGTGGTCGGTATCACAATCGTGGCCGCGGTGACGCTGTGCGTTCCGCTGCCCAGTGCGGTGGAACTGCGTGACTGGGCGCAATCGGTGGGCCCGTGGTTTCCGTTGGCATTCCTGGTCGCCCATGTCGTCTTGACGGTGGTGCCCATCCCGCGCACCGCGTTCACGCTTGCGGCCGGGCTGCTGTTCGGTCCGGTTCTGGGCGCCGTGATCGCGGTGGTCGCCAGCACTGTCAGCGCAGTCCTCGCGACGGCGTTGGTGCGCGCGGCGGGCTGGCAACTCAACCGCCTGCATCGACACCGGGCAGTCCACCGGGTGGACCGGCAGCTGCGGGAGCGGGGCTGGCGGGCTGTCCTGTCCCTGCGGCTGATTCCCGTCATACCGTTCTCGGCGCTCAATTACGCCGCCGGCGCCTCGGCCGTCCGGATGTTGCCATACACGGTCGCCACGCTGGCCGGCCTGCTGCCGGGCACCGCGGCGGTGGTGTTCCTCGGCGACGCGTTGGCGGGACATCCCGACCCGCTGTTGTTGCTGGTTTCGCTGCTGACGAGCGCGTTGGGCCTGACGGGACTGTTCGTCGAGGTGCGTCACTACCGGCGGCGTCACCGACACACGTCGCAGCCCGACGAACTCGACTCCGAACCGGCCACCGTCGGCTGATTCAGCCGTTTCGCTGAGCACCGCGCCGTTCGCCTGAAAGATTTAGTAGATGGTGAGGCTCGACGCGCTGGTGTTCACCACTGGCGGGCTAACGTCGGCGGCACTTCGCTGCCCTGCTTCTGCTCGGGGCCTGGGCGTGCGTGACCGTGGCGGTTCTGTCGGCGCTGTCACAGCGGATCAAACTGGCGCGCCAACCAAGGCCGAGCGAGTGGGGTCCAGCTGATCCCCAGGGCATGCGACGAGCGCGTCCGAAAAGGAGTACATCGGCACTGTCCGTCGCCGCAGCCACTGGCGCGGTGGCCTTACTGGTGGCCATCTGGCTGCCGCCCGCCGAGCCCGGCCCGGCGCAAGAGCTCATGCCGCAGCCGGCGTTGTCGCCCCTGTCGCTGCCTCCCGCGAGTGCCATCGGTCCCGGCGTCGGCATCTACGTCGAATACCCCGACGGTTCCGGCGGAATGGGTTGTACAGCAGGGTTTTTGGTGCACACCGGCAGCGGTCAGCCGGGTTTCCTCACCGCCGGTCACTGCAATCGGCCCCATCAGGCAAGCCGGGTGACGATGAACCTCGGCGGCATCCTGCCCTACGTGACGCTGGGCACCTTCAACCGGACGGTGACCGAGGGGGCTCCCACCGATCAGCACGACATCGGCCTAATCGTGCTCGACGGCGAACAAGTCCCGCAGACCTCGGCGATCGCCGCCTCGCTGCAGGTTTCCGGTGTCACAACCGACCTCAGGATCGGCCAGCAGCTGTGTAAGTACGGCATGAGCACCGGCCAGGAGGAATGCGGGCAGATCCTCGACATCACGGGGAGCAAGGTCGTATTCGCCGCGACCGGCCAGTGTGGCGACTCCGGGGGGCCGGTCTATGCCGTCCAGACCGACGGCACGGCCAGCGCCGTCGGCATCGACATCCGCGGCGGCAACCCGCTCAATCCCAAGGCGGGGTGTAGCGCCCCGGCGAAATTCTCGATCGCCGAGCTGGTGCAGCCCTGGCTGCAGCAGTGGAATCTGACCGCGGTCACCAAACAACCGGACGGCCCACGCTGAGCGGCGCTCGGCCTATCGTGCTGGTTAGCGTTGCGGCACTTGGCTTTCCGCAATCCGCCAAAAGAGGTCGACAAGAAATCGCGCATTCTTCAGGTTCGCTGCACGTCGGCGGGTTAGCGTCCTCCGTACCACGACTAACGACGTTGGGAGACACATGACTAACGCTGAGACGGCCGCCGGCGCGCGGCGCCACTCCACCGGGTTGGTGATCGCCGCCGGGCTGGCAGGTTTGCTGATCGGCGCGATCGCCGCCTTCGTGGTGACCGGACTGGTCTTCACCGTCCGCGTCCAACTGCCCCCGCCGCCGTACCCGCCGCCGCTGTCGTCGGTGTCGACCCAGGGCGGCGGTTGCCTGTTCACGCCGCCACCCGGCACTCCGACATCGGCACCCGGCGGCTTCGTGCCTGCCCCGCCGCTGCCGCACCCACCGCAGCAGGTGTCCCCGGGGACCTGACAGCTAGGTCCGGTCCGGGCCCTTCGCCGTCATCGCGGCGCACAGCGCCAAGAAGGCCGCCGCCGGAACGATTTTCACGGGCTTGTCCCGCACGCGAACATGCGCGCCGACGGCCAACACGAAGTACAGCGTGAGCATCGCCGTGGTCAGCCGGGCCAGCGCGGGAAACCGGTAGACCGATGCCAAGCCGACCGCCGCGGCGGCCTTGACGATCGGAAAGACCGGTCGAAGGTCCTCGGGGACACCCACGTCATCCAGGATCTTGCTGATAGGAGCTATCGGTCCCACACACAGCGCCGCGTCGACGGCATGAAACGCAGCCAGCCCCGCGTATGTCTTCGGTGACGTCAAAACACTCATCCGGCAATCCTATTGACGTCTAGCGAGCCAACTCCGGCGGCGTCCCCGGTGGACCGTCCACCGGCTGGCGCGCGATCGCCTCGGCCTTGGCCACCGCTTGGGCGATCGCGGGGTCGGTCTGGGTGGAAAACCAGTCGGCGACCTCGGCGTCGTCGGCGTCGGCGGCGTGCTTCGGCGCGTCGTCGACCGGCGACGGCTCGAACCGGAAGACGCCATCCTCGCCCGGAGTGCCAAGCAACCTGGTGAATCCCTGCAGGGCCGCGCTGAAGTCGCTGGGCACCACCCACACCTTGTTGGCGTCCCCCCGCGCCATTTCTGGCAGCGTCTGCAGGTACTGGTAGGCCAGCATCTCCGGGGTGAGCCTGCCGGCCTTGATCGCGGCGAAAGTCTTCTCGATGGCCTTGGCCTGGCCCTGGGCCTGCAGGTAGGCCGCCGCGCGCTCACCCTGCGCCCGCAGCATCCGGGACTGCCGGTCGGCCTCGGCCGCCAGGATCGCGGCTTGCTTGGCGCCCTCGGCGGCCAGGATCTGCGCCTGCTTGGCGCCTTCAGCCTGCTTGATCGCGGCCTCGCGGGTGCCTTCGGCCGTCAGGATCATCGCCCGCTTCTCCCGGTCGGCCTTCATCTGCTTTTCCATCGACGCCTGAATCGACGGCGGCGGGTCGATGCTGCGCAATTCGACCCGGGCGACCCGTAACCCCCAGCGGCCGGTGGCCTCGTCGAGAACGCCGCGCAGCTGCCCGTTGATCTGGTCGCGCGAGGTCAACGTCTGCTCCAGCGTCATGCCGCCGACCACGTTGCGCAGCGTGGTTGTGGTGAGCTGCTCGACGCCGACGATGTAGTTGCTGATCTCGTAGACCGCCGCCTGCGGGACGGTGACCTGAAAGTAGACGACCGTGTCGATGTTCAGCGTCAGGTTGTCCTCGGTGATGACCGGCTGCGGCGGAAACGACACGACTCGCTCCCGCAGGTCCACCCGTGCGCGCACGCGGTCGATGAACGGCACCAGCAGCGTCAGCTGACCGCTGACCGTCCGGCTGTACCGACCCAGCCGCTCGATCACCGCGGCCTCGGCCTGAGGTATCAACGCAACCGACTTGGCCACCACAATGATGGCCACTACCACCAGGACGGCGAGCAACACCAATCCCGCAACCGCACCTTCCACCGGAGTTCCTTTCTGTCGCAGCGTCTTCGCAGCGTTTGTGCCGATCAGTTATGCGTGGCCGAGCACCACCGCCGTGGCGCCGTCGATGTGCACGACGGTGACCGACTCCCCCGGCTCGTAGACATCCCCGTCGTTGAGCGGGCGTGCCGTCCAGATTTGGCCGTCGAGCTTGACCTGGCCCTCGTCGTGGGCCACCCGAGCGAGCACCACGGCGCTTTTGCCCTCCAACGCCTTGATGCCCAGCTGCAGCGGGCCGGTGGGGGTCAGGCGGCGCCGTACCGCGGGTCGCACCACCGCCACCAGCAGCACCGACACGATCAGGAACACCGCCCCATCGACCCACTCCGGCCAATTCGTCAGCCAACTGGTGAGCGAAGCGGCCAGGGCGCCACCGCCGAGCATCAGCAAGAACATATGACCGCTGAGGGCCTCCGCGCCGACCAGCACCAGCGCGAATATCAGCCAAATCACACCGGCGGGCATGCGGTCAGAATACGCGTGATCCGCCTTTGCCGGACCAAACAACTACACTGCGATCTCATGTGGTGTCCTAGTGTTTCGCTGTCCCTGTGGGCCAACGCCTGGCTCGCAGGTAAAGCCGCGCCCGACGACGTTTTGGACGCGTTATCCCTCTGGGCGCCAAAGCAATCGGTCACCGCGTATGATGCCGTCGCCGCGGGGCACACCGGACTGCCGTGGCCGGACGTGCACGACGCCGGCACCGTCTCGTTGTTGCAGACGCTGCGCGCCGCTGTCGGCCGCCCCGCGGTGCCCAGCGGCCCGGCTGTGCCCGGAAGGTTGCGCGGGACCATCAACGTGGTGTTGCCGGTCCCGGGCGACGTGCGCGGGCTGGCGCCCGGCACGCAGTTCGAACGCGATGCGCTGGCCGCCGGCGAGGCGGTGATCATCACCAACCCCGATGATCCGGGCGCGGCGGTCGGGTTGGTGCCGGAGTTCACCTACGCGGGCGAGGAGACCGACGACGAGCCGGACGACGACGAATTGTGCGCACTGTCGTGGATCGTGTATTCGCTGCCCGGGGCGCCGGTGCTCAATCACCATGAGCTCGGCGACACCGAGTACGCGTTGCGCTCCGCGGTGCGCTCGGCCGCCGATGCGCTGGGCACCATCGGCCTGGCAGGCGCCTCGGGCGTCGATGATCCGCGGGGCCTCGTCGAGCAGCTGCTGGAATCCACACGGCACCACAGCATTCCCGACCACGCCCCGTCCCGCGCGCTGCGAGTGCTGGAGAACGCCGCGCATGTCGACGCCATCATCGCGGTCAGCGCGGGACTGAGCCGGCTGCCCGACACCGACCACCTGAGCGCCCGAGTGGTGGCCGGGCTGGAACCGGCCGGAACGCAATCGTCGTCTCAGGCGCAGATCGCCAGCGACGCGCTGCGTCCCCTCAACGGCGTAGTCCGCTCGGCGAGAATGGCTGCCGTCAGCGCCATCTTGCACTCGGCCTGGAACGACTAGGCCTGGTTAGCCTGGTTAGCCGCCGCGCAGTGCGGCGGACGGCACGGCGCACCGTCGACGCTGGCAAGGCAGCCGGACACGGGATCGGGACCGCTGACCCTCGCGGGTGGCCGTCCCTCCCGCAGTTCGTCGATCAGATCTACCGCCAGCCGGGCGAACCGGCGATCCGCGTTGGGCGTGGCGACCCGCGCGAAGGCCACCCCGGCCGCGTCGGCTTGTGCGCGCAACTCGGTGTCGAGGTCCCACACCACCTCGATGTGATCGGCGACAAAGCCGATGGGGCAGACGATCACGGCTTTGGCGCCTTCGGCCGCCAGGCCCGTCAGCTGGTCGGCGACGTCGGGCTGCAGCCACGGCACCTGCGGCGGACCCGAGCGCGACTGCCAGGCCAGGTCGTAGTCGGGATATCCCGCGGCGGTCGCGACCAGCCTTGCGGCGTAAGCGACTTGACTGCTGTAGAGGTTCGGCCCGCAACGCTGATCGGCGGCCACCGGAATCGAGTGCGCGGTGAAGACCAACCGGGCGCCGTCGGGCACAGTGGCAGCGGCCGCGGCGACGGCTTCGGCGAACATCTCGACGAACAACGGATGGTCGAAATACGTTCGCAGCTTGACCAATTCGGGCGCCTCCGGACCCGCCGCCCGGCGGGCCCGGGCGATGTCCTCGACGTACTGCGAGCAGCTGGAGTAGCCGCTCCATGCCGACGTGGTGAACACCGCCGCACGGCGAATCCTATTGTCGCGCATGGTGGCAACGGTGTCTTCGGCATACGGTTCCCAGTTACGGTTGCCGAAGTACACCGGCAGGTCCTGTTCGGCGCGCAGCACGTCCATCAGCGCGCGATTGATTCCGTTGATGGGCGAGACCCCGCCGAAGTGCAGGTAGTGCCCGGCGACGTCGTCGAGGCGTTCCGGCGGCACGTTGCGGCCCCGGGTGACGTTCTCCAGAAACGGCCGGACCTGATCGGGGCCCTCTGGTCCGCCGAAGGACAGCAGCAGGATGGCATCAAAAAACACTGAAATCCATTACCGGCTACAGCAATTGGGTGCTGGCGCCGCCGTCGGCATAGATGATGGTGCCGGTGGTTGCCGGCAGCCAGTCCGACAGCAGGGCGCACACGGTCTTGGCGACCGGCGTGGGGTCCTTCATGTTCCAGCCGATCGGGGCGCGCTGGTCCCAGCCCTCCTCGAGGAGCTGCATCTGGGCGCCAGCCTCCTCACCGAGCGCGCCACCGACGATCGCGCTCATCGCGAGCGTCCGGATCGGCCCGGCGGCAACCAGATTCGAGCGCACCCCGGACTTACCCGCCTCGCGGGCGACGAAGCGGTTGACCGACTCGAGTGCGCTTTTGGCGACCGTCATCCAGTTGTAGGCCGGCATCGCCCGCGTCGGGTCGAAGTCCATCCCGACGATGGAGCCGCCGGGGTTCATGATCGGCAGCAGCGCCTTGGCCAGCGACGCATACGAATAAGCCGAAATGTGAATACCCTTCGAGACGTCCTCATAGGGCGCGTCGAAGAACGGGTTGATGCCCATCCCCGTCTGCGGCATGAACCCGATGGAGTGCACGACCCCGTCGAGCTTGTTGCCCTCCCCGAGCTCGGCCGTCACCCGCTCGGCAAGCGTGTCCAGGTGCTTCTCGTTCTGCACGTCGAGCTCGATCAGCGGTGCCTTCTCCGGCAGCCGGTCGGCGATGCGCTGAATCAGCCGCAACCGGTCGAATCCGGTCAGCACCAACTGCGCCCCCGCTTCCTGGGCCGCCTTCGCAATGTGGAACGCGATCGACGAGTCGGTGATGATCCCGGTGACCAGGATCCGTTTGCCTTCGAGCAGTCCAGCCATGTCCGTCCTTATCCTCAGTGCCCCATGCCCATACCGCCGTCGACCGGAATCACCGCGCCGGCGATGTAGCTCGCGTCCTCGGACGCCAGGAAGCTCACCGCCCCGGCGACCTCCTCGGCGGTGCCGACCCGCTTGGCCGGGATGAAATCCAGGGCTCCTGCCTGAATCCGCTCGTCGAGTGAGCGGGTCATCTCGGTGTCGATGTAGCCGGGCGCCACCACATTTGCGGTGACCCCGGCTTTGGAGAGCTCCCGGGAGATCGAGCGGGCCATACCGATCAGTCCGGCCTTGGCGGCGGCGTAATTGGACTGGTTGCCGATACCCCAGCTGCCGGACACCGAGCCGATGTAGATGATCCGGCCGAACCGCTTCTTCTGCATGCTGCGCGCCGCACGCTGGGTCACCCGAAACGCCCCGGTGAGGTTGGCGTCGATGACCTCCTCGAACCGCTCCTCGGTCATCCGAATGAGGAAAGCATCCTTGGATATGCCGGCGTTCGACACCAGCACCTCGACCGGCCCCTGGTGCTGCTCGACCTCTGTGAAGGCGCGGTCGACGGCTTCGTTGTCGGTGACATCGCACACGACCCCGAACAGCCCTTCCGGCGCGCCGGATCCGCGGTGGGTGATAGCCACCTTGTGGCCGTCGGCGGCCAGCCGCTGTGCGATCGCCAGTCCGATCCCCCGGTTTCCACCGGTGACCAGGACCGAACGGGATACGAATGCGGGTTTGCCGCCGTTGGCGGGGAGTTCAGTGGCTGCTCCAGTCACCCCGCCAACTTATCGCCTCGGTGCGACGACACTTTAGCCACCTCGCCGCGCTCGTAAAGCCGCCGCTCGCGAGCGTATGCACACTGCTAGATGAGGCGGCGCTTTTCACAGCGTGCTTACGGTCGTGGCCAAGCCGCACCGCGACACGCCAGGGCTTCTTTGATGCGACGGATGATGTCGTCCGGGTGGTCTTCTGCGACGACCCTGACCACCAGCCATCCGTAGCGCCGCTCCACCAGTTCTATTCGACGAATGTCCTTCACGTATTGACGCCGATTCGACCGATGCTGGTCACCGTCGTACTCCGCGGCCACCTTGATGTCATCCCAGCCCATGTCCAAATACGCTTCCGCCCAACCCCATTCGTTGCATACCGCGATCTGTGTTTGCACCGGGGGAAACCCGGCCTTTGCGAGCAGCAGACGCAACCACGTTTCTTTCGGCGACTGCGAACCGCCGTCCACAAGGGCGAGTGCTGTTCGAGCGGCCTTGAGACCGCGGCGACCCCGGTAGCGATCGAGCAGCACATCGACATCGGGCATCTTCAGTTCGGTTGCCTGTGCCAGCGCGTCAACCGCTGCGACCGCGGAGCCCTGCGGCAGTCGACGCGCCAGGTCAAGCGCGGTACGGGCCGGCGAAGTGACGCGCATGCCGTCGACGAAACCGATCTCGTCGTCTTCGATCCGCTCCTCCCAGGCATACACCCCCCGCACAGGGAAGCGGTTCACATCGATGATGGCGGCCGGCAGGGCCGGATCGATCCATTTGGCGCCGTGCACCGCCGCGGCGGAGTAGCCGGCCAGGATACCTCGTCGCCGTGAACGCAACCAGCACGCCTTCGCCCGCAATACGGCAGTCAACTCGACGTCCCGGCGCACATAGACGTCCTTATGCAACGCGACGTATCGACTGCGCAGCTCGTAAGGCGTCAGCTCGCCCGCGGCCAATGCGGCACTGCCCAGGAACGGATCCGTCATGACCGGAAGTGTGCGTGCTCACACCGACACCCCCCCGCGAGCGTAAGCAGGCCGCGAGAAGCCGCGGCGCATTTTGCAGTCTGCTTACGCTCGCGGAAAAACGGCAGGCCTAACAGGCCTATCCGGGCAGCCGGCGGTTGATCAGCAGCGCCGCCAGCGCGGCCAGCGCCAGCACCAGCGCGCCCAGCCGCAGCCAGCCGACGCTGGCATCGCCTTTTCTGGTCTCATAGCCGATCTGCTGCTGCAGCGACGCGTAAACGGCCTTGAGCTCAGCCAGGCTGGACGCGTTGTAGGAGTTTCCGCCCGAGAGCTGGGCAACCTTCTTCAGCGTCTCGTCGTCGACCGGCACCGGTTGCCGCTGGCCGTTGATCTCGACGAAGCCGTACGGCGTACCGAACGAGATCGTCGAGATCGGCACGCCCTGGTCCTTGGCGGTGCGCGCGGCGGTGAACGCCCCCTTCGGGTTGTCCGGGTTGGTCGGCATCGTCTCCTTGCCGTCGGAGAACAACACGATGCGCGCCGGCGGCGGGGTGTCGCCGCCGCCGATCACCGCACCGACGGTCGCGATCGCCTGCAGCGCGGTGAAAATGCCTTCTCCGGTGGCGGTGCGGTCGGCGAATTGCAGCTTGTCCAGTGCGGCTTTGGTGGCATCCCGGTTGGTCGTCGGCGACACCAACACCGTCGCGGTCCCCGCGTACGCGATCAACCCGAGGTTGATCCCCGGGGTCAGCTCACCGGCGAATTCCTTGGCGGCCTCCTGCGCGGCCGCCATGCGGTTCGGCGTGACGTCGGTGGCCCGCATGGACTGCGACACGTCGATCACCAGCATCACCACCGCGCGGTTACGCGGAACCCGGACGTCGTTGGTGGGCCCCGCCATCGCGATCGTGAACAGCACCAGCGCCAGCACCAGCAACAGCGCCGGCACATGCCGCCACCTGGACGGCCGCTTCGGGGCGACGCTTTCCAGCAGCTCCATGTTGGCGAATCGCAGCATCCGCCGCTGGCGCGCCAGCTGCATCAGGACGTACAGCGCGGCCAACCCGGCGACGACAAGAAAGAAGAGGAAAAACCAGGCGTGGTCGAAACCGGACAACGATGTCGGCCCCAGGAACGGCAGCGTCATACAAAACCGGTCTCGCGCGAGATGCCAGTCTTCGGAAAAGCACCGATCACTGGCGTCCCGCCATCGCCCCGCGGCGGCGGGACTCGACGAATCGGACGATGTCGGCGATCCAGTCCCGGTCGGTGCGCAGCGTCAAAACCGGTGCGCCGCAACCACGTATCGTGCGGGACACCTCGGCGCGGTGGGCCGCCGCCGCCTTCGCGAAGTCGTCTCGCAGGTGCGTGTCGATCGTGAATTCGCGGGTGACCCCCGTCTCGGCGTCCTGCAAGACGACGTCACCGACGTCGGGCAGCTCGACGTCGCGGGGGTCGAGCACCTCGATGGCCAGCACCTCGTGCCGGGCGGCGATCGCCCGCAGCGGCCGCATCCAGTTGATCGGTCCCAGGAAGTCGCTGATGATCACCGCCATGCCGCGGCGGCGCTCCGGGCGGCGCAACGCGTCGATGGCGACGGCAAGGTCGCCACGGACCCCCACCGGCGCCTTGGGCATCGTCGCGATGGTGCGCAACAACGTCTGCTCGTGCTGGCGCCCGGACCGGGCCGGCACCCGGACCATGTCGGCCCCGTTGGTGACCAGCGCCCCGAGCCGGTTTCCGCCGCCGCTGTTGAGGAAGGTGATCGCGGCCGCGGCCGCCACCGCCAGGTCACGCTTCTCGCAGCTCGTGGTGCCGAAATCGAGGCTGGCCGACACGTCGACCACCAGCCACGTCTCCAGCTCGCGGTCGGCGATCATCTGCCGCACGTGCGGGTGCGTGGTGCGCGCGGTGACAGCCCAGTCCATCCGCCGGACGTCGTCACCCGGCTGATACTCGCGCGACTCCCCCGGCTCCGAGCCCGGGCCGGGGATCAGTCCCAGATGGTCGCCGTGCAGCACCCCGTCGAGCTTGCGCCGCACCGTCAGCTCGAGAGTGCGCAGTGCCGCCGACAGCTTGGGGTCGTCGATCTGCCCGCGCTGCATCGACGGGGGGTGCACCGCGCGCTTGGCAGCGGGATTCGGATCGGTCACCGACCGCTAGCCGCCGACGCCGCCTGCATCACCGGCGGAACCGAATGCCCTTGTTGTGGAACCGCATTCACCTGCGGCAGGGCAACCGTCTGCAGGACGCGATTGATGACGACCTCGGGCCCGATCTCGTCGGCGAGCGCGTCATAGGTCAGCACCAGGCGGTGGCGCAGCACATCGGGAATGACCTCCACGACGTCCTGGGGAATGACGTAGTCGCGACCGCGAACCAGGGCCAGGGCGCGGGAGGCGGCGATGATGCCCAGCGAGGCACGCGGCGACGCCCCGAACGAGATCCAGGTCTTGACGTCGTTCATGCCGAGCTGCTCGGGATGGCGGGTCGCGGTCACGACGCGCACCACGTAGTCGACCAGCGCGTGGTGGACGAAGTTGTTGGCTGCGATTTCCTGCAGCCGCAGCAGGTCGCCGGTGTTCAGGATCTGCTTGGGCTGCGGCGGCTTCACACCCATCCGGTAGATGATCTCCCGCTCCTCTTCGGGCGAGGGATACCCGACATTGATCTTGAATAGGAAGCGGTCGCGCTGCGCCTCAGGCAGCTGGTAGACGCCCTCGTGCTCGATCGGGTTCTGCGTGGCCATCACCAGGAACGGGTTGGGCAGCGGGAATCGCCTACCGCCGATCGACACCTGACGCTCGGCCATGACCTCGAGCAATGCCGACTGCACCTTGGCCGGGGCCCGGTTGATCTCGTCGGCGAGCAGGAAGTTGACCACCACCGGGCCCAGCTCGGTGTCGAACTCTTCCTTGCCCTGCCGGTAGATGCGGGTACCGATGATGTCGGTGGGCACCAGGTCGGGGGTGAACTGGATACGCGCGAACGACCCGCCGACCACCTTGGCGAAGGTCTCCACGGCCAGGGTCTTGGCCACGCCGGGAACACCTTCGAGGAGCACATGGCCCTTTGCCAGCAGGCCGACCAGCATCCGCTCGACCAGCTGATCCTGGCCCACGATGATCCGCTTGACCTCGAATATGGCGCGCTCCAGGGTGTGTACCTCGGCAGCCAATCCGTCGGTGCCTCCCGAGGGGACCTCATGGCCTCCGGGACCAGACTGCCCGCCCGGGCCCGGGTAACCGCTGGCGCCCGGGGGCGGCCCACCTGCTGCTGTCATCACATCTCTCTCTGCTCAACCGACGGGACACGACTGCTCACACGACCGATGCCGTGGGGCAGCGACGTGCCCGCGTCCAACTATTCCAGGCCTGTCGGATTCCGTCGACGTTGCGGTTCGCTGGCGGACACGTCAAATTCGCCAGCCCGACCCCGATTGGACAATCCGCGTGGGTCAGTACTCGATGATCCTAGTCAGGTACGGCGTCATGCCGGGCTTGCGAACCGGGCTCACGGTCACCTTGCCGGCGCTGCCGGACGCCTCCAGCATCTGGCCGTTGCCGAGATACATGGTGACGTGCTGGCCGCCGCCGGGGCCGTAGAAGATGAGGTCGCCGCGCCGGGCCTGGTCGGGCGGAATGTGCCGCCCGGCGTTGTACTGGTCACCGGAGAATCGCGGGATCAGCACGCCGACACCGGCGAAGCCGTAGCGCATCAGGCCCGAACAGTCGAAGCCGTTGATGTTCGCACCGTCGCCGACGCCCTTGCTGGGACCGTCCAGCGAACCGCCACCCCACGAATAGGGCACGCCCATCTGCGACCCCATTCGCTTGATCACGTACTCGATCGCCTGGCGACCGTACACCCGTGGAATTTTGCCACCCGGATTGCTGGGCGTCGCCGCCGCGGCGGGGGCGGGATCACCCAGGATGTTGATCCCGAGACCGCCGAGGAATTGCCTGCCCAGGTCCATCGTCGTCTGGGTGGCCTGGGCGGTCGCCTGCAACGAGGCGTTGGCGACGGCGAGCGGGTCACCCGGCGCCCCCGCGCTGACCGTTGCGGGCAGCGTCGGATCCCAGCCCCCGGGGTCGGCGTTGGCCAGGGGAGCCGGAGCCGCGACAGACAACATCAGCCCGGTCACCACTGTGGTGATCCAGGCTAAGTTGATCAGGCGAAAACGCTTGTGCCGCATAGCTCCTCGATTGGTGTTCATCCTCTTTTAATATTCGATGTAGCGGACCACGTAGGGCGTCATCCCGCTGGTACGCACCGGCGCGACGCGCACCTTCAAACCGATATCGGGGGCCTCGAGCATCTGACCGTCGCCGAGATAGATGGTCACGTGCTGGCTTCCGCCGGGACCGTAGAAGATGACATCGCCGCGGCGCATCTGGGAACTGGGGATCTTGCGGCCCAGGTTGTACTGCGAGCCCGAGTAGTGCGGCAGTTTGATGCCCACCCCGGCGAACGAGTACAGCACCAGACCCGAGCAGTCGAAGCCGGTAATCCCTGCGCCGGAATCGATTCCGTGGCTCGGGCCGGCCGCGTTGCCACCGCCCCAGGAGTAGGGCGCCGATCTGAGACATACCGCGGCGGATCACGTATTCGGAGGCTTGGCGCCCGTACACCCGCGGTATACGCCCGCCGACGCCAGCGTTGGTGATCCCGGTGTCATCGGGTTTGAGGATGCCCAGCTGCTGCAGGAAACCCTTCCCCATCTGGGCGGTGACCTGCGTCGAAGTGGCCGAGATCCCCAGGACCTGGTTGATCACCGCCACCGGGTCGCCGGGGACGTTGGCGCTGGGCACCATCGGCAGCGTGGGGTCCCAGCCGTCCCACTTGCGGCCGCCGACCGGCGGCGCGGACGCCGGAGCCCCGGGATCCCAGCGGTCGCCCGACGTCGGGCCGCCCGGCGCGCCCCGACCCGTCGACCAAGTGGCAGAAGCGAGTTGGGCCTGCTGGAGCTTCTCCTGGGCCGCGTCGCGCTCGGCGGCCAGCCGGGTGACCTGCTCACGCTGGTCGTCGAATTTCTGCTTCGAATTGGTCAGCGCCGCCACGGCGGCATCCTGGCTCGCCTTCGCGTCGGTGGCCGCCTTGTCTGCCTTCTGCTTGGCCAGTCGTGCCGCCGACGCCTTGTTCACCTGCTCGGTCCGCGCCCGCTGCAGGTTGTCCATCACATTCTGGGAACTCGCCGACAGGGTCCGGGCGGCGGTCGCGGTCGCGATGATGTCCTCGGGGCTGCGCGCGGTCAGGTAACTCCCCGATGGGCCGTTCATATAGGTGGCCGCCGCGAAGGTGTTGAACCGCTGTTGGGCCGCCGCAATCGCCGTGTTCGCGTCGGCGACCGACTGCTGGCTGGCCTCGAGGTCGTGCTGGGCGGCCGTCTGGTTGTCCCGGGCGCTCTCCACGTCGACCAGGGCCTTGTTGACGCTTTCCTGCTCCGCCTGAATTTCGGCGCTCAGGTTCTCCAACCGCTGATTGGCCTTGGCCACGTTAGCGATCAGCGCGGCCATGCTGTCGGCGCTGGGTTCCGCCTGCGCCAGGGCGGGGGTGCACACGAGCATCGCCACGCACACCACCGATGGCACGACCGGGCGGACCAGGCGGGCGGCCGGTCGCGCGGGCGAGCCCCAGAGTTTGCGTCCCATCGACTTAGCTCCCCTACGGCTGTACGCGGACGGTGGCGCCAACCACAGTTTTTTCTATAAGCGCCAGAGACAACATGAGCATCATTTGCACCGTACGTCACATGCGACGGCGGGGAAATGCTCGTCCCAAAAAGAACCTTCTACGTGCGTTTAATGTAACCGAACGGTGACCTAGCGTGTTTGCCGTGAGCCGCGCCCGGCTTGGCAGACAGAAGCCGCATGGACGTGCTAGGCGCGCTCTTCGGGTTCGAGGTGCGCAGGCTCCGACGCTGGCGCCGAGGTTGCTGCGTGCCTGCTGCGCAATTGCAGGAACCGAGTACCGACCGCCGCGGCGAGCACGCCGATCAGCAAGACGATGGTCAGCCCCGTCCAGGGGAACTCGGGCGAATTCAGTTCGCCCAGAAAGTGCTGCGCCGAGACCACCGGGTTGCCAGTCTTGGCGATGTCCTCGCCCGCCTCGAGCGTCACGCGAGGAAAGTGGGTGCTGTAGGTCCCGACGTAACTCGGGCTCAGCGTCAGGACCGTGGCATCCGGATAGTCGGCGCCCACCACGGTGGAGATATCGCGCAGCGGTGTGTCGTTGGGCGGGTTGTGATCGAGCAGCACGATCTTGAGGTTGATGCCTTCGGCGTGAGCTTGGTGGACGACGTCGAGCAGCCCCGGCGTCGCCTCGGGCGGCGCACTGACCCCGGTCGCGGCGACCTGAGCCTTCACCGCGGTCATGTCGACGTCTTGCGGAATGTAGAGCGGTAGTGGGGCGAAAGAATCGGGCCCGGTCACGGTTTACCTTCCTGCCGCTGTGCTAGAGGCACGGTACGCGACTTTCCCGGCGCGGGGTTGCCGGGGTTTACCAGAGGGCGTCGTTGCGACAAGACTTAACGGGACCCCGCTTATATATAGGACAAGCGTACTGTTAAAGTAGCACCGCACCGCCACACGGCCCGTCGGCGGGAAAACTTCATCCCAGGGAGTTGATGTGACCAGTAAAGAATCAGTGAACTCGTTCGGAGCCCGCGACACCCTGAAGGTCGGCGAAAAGTCTTACGATATTTACCGTCTCGACGCCGTACCCAACACCGAGAAGCTTCCCTACAGCCTCAAGGTCCTCGCCGAAAACCTGCTGCGCAACGAGGACGGCGCCAATATCACCACGGAACACATCGAGGCCATCGCGAACTGGGACCCCAACGCGGAGCCCAGCATTGAGATCCAGTACACGCCCGCCCGCGTGGTCATGCAGGATTTCACCGGCGTGCCGTGCATCGTCGACTTGGCCACCATGCGTGAGGCCATCGGCGACCTCGGCGGCAAGGCGGAGAAGGTCAACCCGCTCGCGCCGGCCGACCTGGTGATCGACCACTCGGTGATCGCCGACCTGTTCGGTACCGCGGACGCCTTCGAGCGCAACGTCGAGATCGAATACCAGCGCAACGGCGAGCGCTACCAGTTCCTGCGCTGGGGCCAGGGCGCATTCGACGACTTCAAGGTCGTCCCGCCCGGCACCGGCATCGTGCACCAGGTCAACATCGAATACCTGGCGAGCGTCGTGATGCAGCGCGACGGCGTCGCCTATCCCGACACCTGCGTGGGCACCGACTCGCACACCACCATGGTCAACGGCCTGGGTGTGCTCGGATGGGGCGTGGGCGGCATCGAAGCCGAAGCCGCCATGCTCGGCCAGCCGGTGTCGATGCTGATCCCCCGCGTCGTCGGCTTCAAGCTGACCGGCGCGATCCAGCCGGCGGTGACGGCCACCGACGTGGTGCTGACGGTCACCGAGATGCTGCGTAAGCACGGCGTGGTCGGTAAGTTCGTCGAGTTCTACGGCAAGGGCGTGTCGGAGGTCCCGCTGGCCAACCGCGCCACGCTGGGCAACATGAGCCCCGAATTCGGTTCCACAGCAGCCATTTTCCCGATCGACGAGGAGACCATCTCCTACCTGAAGTTCACCGGGCGCACCGACGAGCAGCTGGCCCTCGTCGAGGCCTACGCCAAAGAGCAGGGCCTGTGGCACGACCCGGACCACGAACCGGCTTTCTCCGAGTACCTCGAGCTGGACCTGTCCACGGTGGTGCCGTCGATCGCCGGACCCAAGCGACCGCAGGACCGGATCGCGCTGTCGGCCGCCAAGTCCACGTTCCGCGAGCAGATTCACAGTTACGTCGACGGCGACGGGGATCAGGGCTACTCGAAGTTGGACGAGGCGGTCGAGGAGACCTTCCCGGCCAGCGACCCGGCGTCCCCGTCGAACGGCCACGCCGACGATGTCCCCGAGGTGCACTCCGCGGCCGCTCACGCGAAGGGCCGACCGAGCAATCCGGTGACCGTGAAGTCCGGCGAGCGCGGCGAATTCGTGCTCGATCACGGCGCGGTGGTGATCGCGGCCGTCACCTCGTGCACCAACACCTCCAACCCCGAGGTGATGCTGGGCGCCGCGCTGTTGGCGCGCAACGCCGTCGAAAAGGGGCTGACGTCCAAGCCGTGGGTCAAGACCACGATGGCGCCGGGCTCCCAGGTGGTCAACGACTACTACGACAAAGCCGGCCTGTGGCCGTACCTGGAGAAGCTCGGCTTCTATCTGGTCGGCTACGGCTGCACCACTTGTATCGGCAACTCCGGTCCGCTGCCGGACGAGATTTCGAAAGCCATTAACGACAACGACCTTTCGGTCACCGCCGTGCTGTCCGGCAACCGCAACTTCGAGGGTCGCATCAACCCGGACGTGAAGATGAACTACCTGGCGTCGCCGCCGTTGGTGGTGGCCTACGCGCTGGCCGGGACGATGGACTTCGACTTTGATTCGCAGCCGCTGGGCAAGGACAAAGAAGGCAAGGACGTCTATTTGAAGGACATCTGGCCGTCGCAACAGGACGTCTCGGACACGATCGCCTCGGCGATCAACTCCGAGATGTTCACCAAGAACTACGGCGACGTGTTCAAGGGCGACGAGCGGTGGCGCAACCTGCCCACGCCGAGCGGCAATACCTTTGAGTGGAACGAGGATTCGACGTACGTGCGCAAGCCCCCGTACTTCGAGGGCATGCCCGCCGAGCCCGAGCCGGTCGCCGACATCACCGGCGCGCGGGTGCTGGCGCTGCTCGGCGATTCGGTGACCACCGACCACATCTCCCCCGCCAGCAGCATCAAGCCGGGCACCCCGGCCGCGCAATACCTCGACGAGCACGGCGTCGACCGCAAGGACTACAACTCCTTTGGTTCCCGCCGCGGTAACCACGAGGTGATGATTCGCGGCACGTTCGCCAACATCCGGCTGCGCAACCTGCTGCTCGACGACGTGTCGGGCGGCTACACCCGTGACTTCACTCAGGACGGGGGCCCGCAGGCCTTCATCTACGACGCGGCGCAAAACTATGCGGCACAAGACATTCCGCTGGTGGTGCTGGGTGGTAAGGAGTACGGGTCGGGCTCCTCACGTGACTGGGCGGCCAAGGGAACCCGACTGCTGGGCGTCCGCGCGGTGATCGCCGAGTCGTTCGAGCGCATCCACCGCTCCAACCTGATCGGCATGGGCGTCATCCCGTTGCAGTTCCCCGCGGGCAAGTCGGCCCAGGAGCTGGGGCTGGACGGCACCGAGGTCTTCGAGATCACCGGAATCGAAGAGCTCAACAACGGCAAGACGCCCAAGACGGTGCACGTCAAGGCCGCCAAGGAGGGTTCGGACGCCGACAAAAACGCGGTCGAATTCGACGCGGTCGTGCGCATCGACACACCCGGCGAGGCCGACTACTACCGCAACGGCGGCATCCTGCAGTACGTCTTGCGCAACATGCTCAAGTCGGGCTAGCCGGCCGGCCAACCCTCCCGTGCCAAAAGTCAGCGAGGACCATCTGGCGGCGCGCCGCCGCCAGATCCTCGACGGTGCTCGCCATTGCTTTGCCGAACACGGCTACGACCGCGCGACGGTCCGGCGCCTGGAGCAGTCGATCGGGATGTCGCGCGGCGCGATCTTCCATCACTTCCGGGACAAGGACGCGCTGTTCTTCGCCCTTGCCCACGAGGATGCCGAACGGATGGCCGACGTCGCCGCCCGCGAGGGTCTGATCCAGGTGATGCGCGACATGCTGGCGGCACCCGAACAGTTCGACTGGCTGGCCACCCGGCTGGAGATTGCGCGCAAGCTGCGCAACGACCCCGCGTTCAACCGCGGCTGGTCCGAGCGTTCCGCCGAACTGGCCGCCGCGACCCACCATCGGTTGCAACGGCAGAAAGAGGCACAGCGGGTGCGCGACGACGTGCCCGGGGACGTGTTGCAGTGCTACCTGGAACTGGTGCTGGACGGATTGGTGGCCCGGCTGGCCTCCGGCGAAGATCCCCGGCGGCTGGCCGCGGTCCTCGACCTGGTCGAAAACTCGGTGCGCCGCAAGGACTCTGGAGAGCCGGCCGAGGACACGACCGCCTAACGGGGACGCGTCGTGTGGTTGGGGCCGCCGCGCCCCCGCAGGGCGGTGCCCGATTCGACCAGCATGCTGTGGATCGAGCCATACGATCTGCCGGTGGCGGCGACTAACGTGCGAATGCTGGCTCCGCGCTCGTAGGCGCTGCGTAGCTCGAGCAGTAACTCATCGCGGGTCTTCTTCGACTTGCGCACGGGCACCTCCACGCGTGAACACGAGGGCAAGCACCCAGAGTAAGAACAAACGCCGACCGTGTCGCGGCTTTCGCCGAATCGATCTCAGGCCAGCTCGATGAGATCCCGGTATTCGGCGGACCAGTAATCCTCGGTGCCGTCCGGCAACAGCACCACCCGTTGGGGGTCGAGGGCCTCGGCCGCCCCGGGGTCGTGCGTCACCAGCACCACCGCACCCTGGTAGCTGCGTAACGCGTCGAGAACCTGTTCGCGCGAAGCGGGGTCGAGATTGTTGGTCGGCTCGTCGAGCAGCAGCACGTTGGCGGTCGACGCCACCAGGCCGGCCAGCGCCAGCCGCGTCTTCTCCCCGCCGGACAGCGTGCCCGCCGGCTGCTCGAGTTGCGGGCCGCTGAACATGAACGCGCCGAGCAGGCCGCGCAGTTCCTGCTCGCCCGACTCGGGCGCAGCGTGACGGATGTTTTCCCACACCGTCGCGTCGTTGTCGATGGTGTCGTGCTCCTGCGCGAAATAGCCCATGCGCAAACCGTGTCCGGGCTCCAGTCCGCCGGTGTCGGGGGTCTCGGTGCCGGCCAGCAACCGCAGCAGCGTGGTCTTGCCCGCGCCGTTGAGTCCCAGCACCACCACCCGCGAACCGCGGTCGATGGCCAGATCGACGCCGGTGAATACCTCGAGCGACCCGTAGGACTTGCTCAGCCCTTTGGCCACCAACGGGGTTCGCCCGCACGGGGCCGGCGTCGGGAACTTGATCCGGGCCACCTTGTCGGCGACGCGCTCCGCGTCGAGAGCGGCGATCATCCGGTCGGCACGGCGCAACATATTCTGGGCCGCAACGGCTTTGGTGGCCTTGGCGCCCAGCTTGGCGGCCTGGTTGCGCAGCGCCGCAGCTTTGCGTTCGGCGTTGGCGCGTTCCCGGCGGCGGCGCTGTTCGTCGGTGGCGCGGGCATCGAGGTACTTCTGCCAGCCCATGTTGTAGACGTCGACCTCGCCGCGCACGGCGTCCAGGAACCACACCCGGTTGACGACGTCGGCGATCAGTTCGACGTTGTGGCTGATCACCACCAACCCGCCGGTGTGCGATTGCAGGAACGTCCGCAGCCAGCCGATGGAATCCGCGTCGAGGTGGTTGGTCGGCTCGTCCAGCAGCAGTGTCGTCGACGACCCGGCCCCGGACTCCGACGCGGCGAACAGGATTCGCGCCAGTTCCACCCGGCGCCGCTGACCCCCGGACAGGGTGCGCAGCTGCTGGGTGAGGATACGGTCGGGCAGGCCGAGGCTGGCACAGATGCGGCCGGCTTCGCTTTCGGCCGTGTAGCCACCCAAGGCCACGAACTGCTCTTCGAGCTGGCCATACCGGCGGATCGCACGGTCGCGCGCGTCGTCGTCGGCGACCTCGGCCATCAACGCCTGCTGCTTCTCCAAATCGGTGAGCAGCACGTCGAGCCCGCGGGCCGACAGCACCCGGTCGCGGGCCAGCACATCAAGGTCACCCTCTTTGGGATCCTGTGGGAGATAACCGATTTCGCCGGTACGGCTGACCGAGCCGGCATACGGCTGGCTCTCGCCCGCCAGGATGCGCAACGTGGTGGTCTTGCCCGCCCCGTTGCGCCCGACCAGCCCGATGCGGTCGCCGGGCTGGATCCGCAGGTCGGGACCGTCGGGTGAGAGCAGGATGCGCGCGCCGGCGCGGACCTCAAGGTCCGTCGCGGTGATCACGATCGCTCTCCTCCTCCATTGCGTGCGTTCGTTTACTTGTCGTCGGTGAACACCGGGGGCCGGCGCTCGGAGCGCGCGGCGACCGCTTCTTCGAAGTTGGCGGTGAGCAATCGGACGAAAAGCTGTCCCAAGCCTTCGGCTTGCATGTGTGCTTCCAGGCTACCGGCGTCCAGCCCACTCCACAGTGTGCGCTTGGTCAACTCGATCCCGGGCCGGGAGAAGGCGGCGATGCGCGCGGCGATCGCATAGCAGGTGTCCAGCAGCTGCTCCTCGGGCACCTGACACGACACCAGCCCGATACGTTCGGCTTCCTCGGCGGTGACGTCACGGCCCGTCAGCATGATCTCGAACGCCCGCGACGAGCCGATCGCCCTGGGCAACAGGTAGCTGAGCCCCAGTTCGCTGGCCGTCAACCCGTTGTTGATGCCTGCCGCCCGGAAGTAGGCACCGGCGGACGCCACCCGGATGTCGGCGGCCAGCGCCAGACACAGCCCCCCGCCGATGGCGGCGCCGTTGACCGCCGCGATCACCGGCTGGTGCAGGCGCCGCAGCGTCATGATGACGTCGTCGAGGACCTGCATGGAGCGCAGTGCATAGCTGGGTCGGGTCAACCCGTCGACGTTGGGCACCGAGCCGGCGGACTTGTGGTCAGCGCCCGAGGAGAATCCCCGGCCCGCCCCGGTCAGCACCACCACCCGCACCGAATTGTCGTAGTTGACCTTGTCGAGGGCTTCTTTGAGCGGCACCATGACGTCGAACGCCATGGAGTTCATTCGCTCGGGCCGGTTCAGGGTTATCAGCGCAACGCCGGGTCGCGGCTGCTCAACGAGTACCAAACTCACCCGTGAACGGTAGCGCGGACCTCGGCGTGCGCCTATTCGGGCGCGGCGTCAGCGACGCGTCAGGCTTGCTCGGCCTGTGCGGCGTCGACGTCGAAGGCCTTGATTTGCTGCACCAGGTCCTCGAGGGCCGGCGCGGGCAACGCCCCGGCCTGGTTGAACACCAGCTTGCCCTTCTTGAACGCCATCAGCGTCGGGATGGACCGGATCTGGGCGGCGGCGGCGAGCTGCTGCTCGGCCTCGGTGTCGACCTTGGCGTACACGACGTCGGGGTGTTTCTCCGACGACGCCTGGAAGGTCGGCGCAAACTGCCGGCATGGTCCGCACCAGGACGCCCAGAAGTCCACGAGGACGATGTCGTTGCCCTCGATGGTTTCGTTGAACTGCTCTGTGGTGAGATCGCGTGTTGTCACATTCGGCTCAACGGCCCAGGGCGCCGGGATGTTCCCGGCGTTCGCCGCGACCGCCGCCAGCGTGTGGAGCGCGTCACAGCCGGGGTCGTTTGGCGCGGATCGGGGCCGACCGGGCCGGTGCGACACTTGACCACCCTGTGCGAATGAATTGCCTTGCAGCAGAAGGCTATTCGATTCAGCGGCGTCACCCACCGCGCCAGCGGCCTGTCGGTGGTGCGACGTGCCGATCGAGGTTACGGTTGCGTACGTTTTCCCCCCTGGCTCACACTGAGGCTGTTGCGCCGTCGGCGGCGGGAACCATTCAGGGGACCACAACGGGAGAAGCCTTGGGCCACTACATCGCTAACGTGCGTGATCTCGAATTCAACCTCTTCGAAGTACTGGATGTCGGCGCCGTTCTCGGCGAAGATGACTACGCCGAACTCGACGCCGACACCGTGCGGACGATCCTGGACGAGGCCGCCCGCTTCGCAGAGGGGCCCGTCGCCGAGTCGTTTGGCTTCGCCGACCGCAATCCACCGGTATTCGATCCGGACACCCACACCATCAGCGTGGCGCCCGAGCTGGTGAAAACCGTGCAGGCGATCCGAGAGGCCGGCTGGTGGCGCCTCAGCATCGACGAGGCGATCGGGGGCATGGCCGCGCCGGCGCCGCTGGCCTGGGCGGTCAACGAGATGATCTTTTGCGCCAATCCCTCCGCGAACTTCTTCAGCCTCGGCCCGCTGATGGCCGAAGCGCTCTACGTCGAGGGCAATGAGGAGCAGAAGCGCTGGGCGGCCGAGGGCGTGGAGCGGGGCTGGGCTGCGACCATGGTGCTCACCGAGCCCGACGCGGGTTCCGACGTCGGGGCGGGCCGAGCCAAGGCCGTCGCACAGCCCGACGGCACTTGGCACATCGAGGGGGTCAAGCGATTCATCTCCGGTGGGGACGTCGGCGACAGCGCCGACAACATCTTCCACCTGGTGCTGGCCCGGCCCGAGGGCGCGGGCCCCGGCACCAAGGGACTGAGCCTGTTCTACGTGCCCGAGTACCTCTTCGATCCCGAGACGTTCGAACTCGGCGCCCGCAACGGCGTTTTCGCCACCGGGCTGGAACACAAGATGGGCATCAAGTCCTCCCCCACGTGCGAGCTGACCTTCGGCGCCACCGATGTGCCCGCCGTCGGCTACCTGGTCGGAGACGTGCACAACGGGATCGCGCAGATGTTCACCGTGATCGAGCACGCCCGAATGACCATCGGCGTCAAGGCGGCCGGCACGCTGTCCACCGGTTACCTCAACGCGCTGGCCTTCGCCAAGGAGCGGGTGCAGGGCGCCGATCTCACGCAGATGGCGGACAAGACCGCACCGCGCGTCACGATCATCCACCACCCCGACGTGCGTCGCAGCCTGATGACGCAGAAGGCCTACGCCGAGGGGCTGCGCGCGTTGTATATGTACGCCGCGGCGCATCAGGATAATGCTGTGGCACAACGTGTTTCGGGTGCCGACCCCAAGATGGCGCACCGCATCGACGATCTGTTGTTGCCGGTCGTCAAAGGCGTCAGCTCCGAACGGGCCTACGAGATCCTGACCGAGTCGCTGCAGACGCTGGGCGGCTCGGGCTTCCTGCAGGACTACCCGCTGGAACAGTACATCCGCGACTCGAAGATCGATTCGCTCTACGAGGGCACCACGGCCATCCAGGCGCTGGACTTGTTCTTCCGCAAGATCGTTCGCGACCGCGGCGAGGCGCTCCAGTTCGTGACGGCACAGATCAGTCGGACCATCGACACCTGCTCAGAGGAGCTGAAACCGCACGCCGAGCTGTTGCAAACCGCGCTCGACGACGTCACGGCGATGACCGGCGCGCTGACCGGCTACCTCATGTCCGCCGGACAGCATCCGACCGAGATCTACAAGGTCGGGCTGGGCTCGGTGCGCTATCTGCTGGCCGTCGGCGACCTGATCATCGGCTGGCGATTGCTGGTGCAGGCCGAAATCGCCCGCGCCGCACTGAAAAACAGTCCTTCGGCGAGCGATGAAGCGTTCTACCAGGGCAAGATCGCCACCGCGGCATTCTTCGCCCGGAACATGCTTCCGAAGCTGACGTCGCAGCGCAAGGTCATCGAATCGCTCGACGACGAGATCATGCGGCTTTCCGAAGACGCCTTCTGAGGCCGAAATCCTGATCGCAGCAAACCCATTCCCGAGCCTGTATTTTCCGGCGACTTGGTCGTATCGTGCTGCCAGGGACTACCAGGTTAGGAAATTACGCCGATGAGGAAGATATTCGCAACGTCCGTCACGCTGGCCACAGCGGCTGCTGTCGGGCTGGCAGCGCCCACGTCGGCCGAGCCGGTCAGTCTCGACCAGTCGGTGGGTGGCATGTACACCATGCACTTCCCGGATGGCAGCTTCCCCGATATGACCTTCAAGGTCACGTCGTGCGGTATCGGTTGCGCCACCGTCAATTTCTCCAATGCCACCGGTCAGGCGCAGTATTACGCCGATCGCTGGCACGTGAGTTTTCCGCCCACGCCGGACGCATGGCGGTGTGCCGACGGGTCATTGCACCGCGGCGCGGACCACTTCAGCTGGAGCGGCGCCACAGGGGCCGGTGAGATGGTGGTTGTCCGTACCGAGGCGGCGTGCGGATATTCGGATCACACCAGCGAACCCATCGCACACCACTTCAACCTGACCAAGTCGAGTAGTGAGGCGGGACAGCCGGGCGTTCTGGCTCCCGGCACGTGGTAGCGGGCGGCTAGACGGTGAAGCCCAGGGCGCGCAACTGTTCGCGCCCGTCCTCGGTGATCTTGTCCGGGCCCCACGGGGGGTTCCACACCCAGTTGATCCGAAGGTCGTTGACCAGCCCGCTGCCGACCAACGCGGTGCGCGACTGGTCCTCAATGACATCGGTCAGCGGGCAGGCGGCCGACGTCAGCGTCATGTCGAGCAGCGCGACGTTGCCCTCGTCGCCCTGTTCGACGTTCAAGCCGTAGACCAGTCCCAGATCGACGACATTGATGCCCAATTCGGGGTCGACGACATCGCGCATCGCCTCCTCGAGATCGAAGATCAGCTCGTCGCTGGCCGCGCTGGTTTCGCTCATGATCCGTCGCTTCCATCCGTAGGTTTTTCGGCCCCGGCCCCGGCCCCGGCGCTGGCCCGGGCCAGTGCGTCTTTGAACGCCAACCACCCCAGCAGCGCGCACTTCACGCGGGCCGGGTATTTCGCCACGCCGGCAAACGCGATGCCGTCGCCCAGCACATCCTCGTCGCCTTCGATCGTCCCGCGCGACGAGATCATCTCGCTGAACGCGGTGACAGTCTTCAGCGCGTCACCGACGCTTTGACCGATGACCTGCTGAGTGAGCACCGAGGTCGCCGCCTGGCTGATCGAACAGCCTTGCCCGTCATAGGAGACGTCGGCGACGGTCTCGCCGTCGTCCGAGAGTGCCACCCGCAGCGTGACCTCGTCACCACAGATCGGGTTGACGTGAAGCACCTGCGCGCCGAACGGTTCTCGCAGTCCACGGTGCTGCGGGTGCTTGTAGTGGTCGAGGATCACGTCCTGATACATCTGCTCTAGCCGCATGGCTCAAGCCCTGCCGAAGAATTCGAGGGATCGCCGAATGCCGGACACCAACCGGTCAACCTCGTCAGCCGTGTTGTACAGCGCGAACGATGCCCGCGCGGTGGCGGCCACACCGAAGCGGCGATGCAACGGCATTGCGCAGTGGTGCCCGACCCGCACCGCGACGCCCTCGTCGTCGAGCACCTGGCCGACGTCGTGGGCGTGCACGCCGTCGACGACGAAAGCCACTGGCGAACCGCGGTTTTCCATCGCGGTCGGCCCGATGATGCGCACGGCGTCGATACCGGCGAGCCCCTCGAGTGCCGCGGCGACGAGCTCGCGTTCGTGGGCCTCGACGGCCGCGATGCCGACGGCGTCGAGATAGCGTGCGGCGGCGGCCAGGCCGACCACCTGGGAGGTCATCGGGGTGCCGGCCTCGAAGCGCTGCGGGGGCGCGGCATACGTGGTGGCCTGCATCGTGACCGTTTCGATCATCGACCCGCCGGTGAGAAACGGCGGCAGCGCCCCGAGTAACTCCCGGCGACCGTATAGCACGCCGATTCCGTTGGGGCCTAACATCTTATGGCCGGAGAAGGCAGCGAAGTCGACATCGAGCGCATGAAAGTCCACGGGCTGATGCGGTACCGACTGGCAGGCGTCCAGCACGGTCAGCGCGCCGACGGCCCTGGCCCGGGCCACCAGCTCGCTCACCGGCGCCACCGCGCCGGTGACATTTGAGTGATGGCTGAACGCAACGACTTTGACGCGCTCGTCGAGCTGTAGCGAGTCCAGGTCGATTCTCCCGGCGTCGGGTCCGTCGGGCACAACCGAGTACCAGCGCAGGCTCGCCCCGGTCCGTCGGGCCAGCTCTTGCCACGGCACGATGTTGGCGTGGTGCTCGAGTTCGGTGGTGACGATGACGTCGCCTGCGCCGACGGCCCGGTCGAATCGCTTGTCGCCCAGCGCATACGACACCAGGTTGAGCGACTCGGTCGCGTTCTTGGTGAAGATCATTTCGTCGGTGTCGGCGCCGACGAATGCCGCGATGTCGGCGCGGCCCTGCTCGTAGGCGTCGGTGGCCTCTTCCATCAGCTGGTGCGCGCCGCGGTGCACGGCGCCATTGGACGTCAGCAGGAATTCCCGCTCGGCGTCGAGCACCTGCAGCGGGCGCTGCGACGTCGCGCCGGAATCCAGGTACGCCAACTGATTCCCGCTGCGCATGATGCGTTTCAGTATCGGGAAGTCGGCGCGGATCGCGTCGAGGTCCAGGTTCGCTGCTGTCGTCATCACTAAGCCTTCGCAGACGCCGCCTGCACGAAGCGCTCGTAACCGTGCTCTTCGAGCTCGTCGGCCAGTTCGGGGCCGCCCGACTCGACGATTCGGCCGCCGACGAACACGTGCACGAACTGCGGCTGGATGTAGCGCAGGATCCGGGTGTAGTGCGTGATCAGCAAGACACCGCCGTGCTCGGCCTCGGCGTAGCGGTTCACGCCCTCGCTGACCACCCGCAGCGCGTCGACGTCCAGCCCGGAGTCGGTCTCGTCGAGGATCGCGATCTTCGGCTTGAGTAGCGACAGCTGCAGGATCTCGTGGCGCTTCTTCTCGCCGCCCGAAAAGCCTTCGTTGACGCTGCGTTCGGAGAACGCGGGATCGATGCCGAGGTCGTCCATCGCGGCCTTGACTTCCTTGACCCAGTGCCGCAGCTTCGGCGCCTCACCGCGCACCGCCGCCGCGGCGGTGCGCAGGAAGTTCGACATCGACACGCCCGGCACCTCGATCGGGTACTGCATGGCCAGGAACAGGCCGGCCCGGGCCCGCTCGTCGACGCTCATCGCCAGCACGTCCTGGCCGTCCAGCGTGATTGAGCCGGAGGTCACCTCGTACTTCGGGTGCCCGGCGATCGCGTAGGACAGCGTGGACTTGCCCGAGCCGTTGGGGCCCATCAGCGCGTGCGTCTCCCCCGAGGCCACCGTGAGGTCGACGCCCTTGAGGATTTCGACCGCGTCGGCCTCGTTGGTGTGCGCGATGCTGACGTGCAGGTCCTTGATTTCGAGCGTGGTCATCAGTTCCTGATTCCTTCGGTTAACTCAAGTTCGTGTTCGATGGCCTCGGTCAGCCGTTCGCGCACGGCGGCCACCGCGATCTTCTGGATGATCTCGCCGAAGAAGCCGCGAACGATCAGTCGGCGGGCCTGGTCTTCCGGGATGCCCCGGGCCTGCAGGTAAAACACCTGCTCGTCGTCGAATCTTCCGGTGGCACTGGCGTGCCCGGCACCGACAATCTCGCCCGTCTCGATCTCGAGGTTGGGCACCGAATCGGCGCGCGCGCCGTCGGTGAGCAGTAGGTTGCGGTTGGCTTCGAAGGTGTCCGTGCCGGTGGCCTCCGCGCGGATCAACACGTCGCCCACCCAGACGGTGTGCGCATCGGGCCGGTCCGATTCCGGATCGGCTTGCAGCGCACCCTTGTACAGCACATCCGAGCGGCAGTTGGGTTGTGCGTGGTCGACAAGCAGCCGGGACTCGAAGTGCTGGCCGTCGTCGGCGAAATAGGTGCCGAGCAGCTGGGCTTCGCCGCCGGGTGCGGTGAAGCGCACCATCGTCGACGTCCGCACCAGATTGCCGCCGAGCGTCACGTTGACGTGGCCGAGCACCGAATCCTTGGCCAGCCGCGCATGATGCGCGCTGACGTGGACCATGTCGTCGGCCCAGTCGGCGATCCAGATCACCCCGACGGCGGCCGCGTCGCCGACGATGATCTCGACGTTGTCGGCGTAGGTACCGCTGCCGCGCAGGTCGACGACGACGATGGCGCGCGCAAGTTCCTCGACGCGGATCTGCAGGTGCCCGTAGGCAACCGCACCCTCGCCGGGGCCGGTGACGGCGATCTCGATGGGCTCGGCCACCTCGGTGTCGCGGGCCACGGTCACCACCGTTGCGGAGTTGAACGACGAGAATGCCTGTGCCGCAACCCGATCCGCGGGAACGCCGGCCTGACCCAGCCGCTCGTCGCCGCGGCGCACGGTCTCCACCGTCACGCCCGGGCGTTCGGTCACCTCGATCGCGGCGTTGCCCGTCGCGGGGGCGGACCCGTCGTGCAGGCCGCGCAACCGGCGCAGCGGGGTGAACCGCCAGATCTCGTCGCGCCCACTGGGCACCTCGAACGCGTCCACGTCGAAGGACGCGAACAGCTCGCCCTTGTTGGCAGCAGCGAGGGCCGAACCCTCAACCGCCTCAGTCACGTTCGTCACTAGCCGACCGCGCCTTCCATCTGCAGCTCGATCAGTCGGTTGAGCTCCAGTGCGTACTCCATCGGCAGTTCCTTGGCGATCGGCTCGACGAAGCCGCGCACCACCATCGCCATCGCCTCGTCCTCGGTCATGCCCCGGCTCATCAGGTAGAAGAGCTGGTCCTCGCTGACCTTGGATACGGTGGCCTCGTGCCCCATCGTGACGTCGTCCTCGCGGATGTCGACGTACGGGTAGGTGTCGCTGCGGCTGACCGTATCGACAAGCAGCGCATCGCATTTCACGCTGGAGCGCGATCCGTGGGCACCCTTGTTCACCTGTACCAGACCGCGGTAGGACGCCCGCCCGCCGCCGCGCGCCACCGACTTGGAGACGATGTTGCTCGACGTGTTGGGCGCCAAGTGCAGCATCTTGGCGCCGGTGTCCTGGTGCTGGCCCTCGCCGGCGAACGCCACCGACAGCACCTCACCCTTGGCGTACTCGCCGGTCATCCAGACAGCCGGGTACTTCATGGTCACCTTCGACCCGATGTTGCCGTCGACCCACTCCATGGTGGCGCCGGCCTCGGCGCGGGCCCGCTTGGTCACCAGGTTGTAGACGTTGTTCGACCAGTTCTGGATGGTCGTGTAGCGGCAACGGCCGCCGGGCTTCACGATGATCTCGACCACCGCGGAGTGCAGCGAGTCGCTCTTGTAGATCGGCGCGGTACAGCCCTCGACGTAGTGCACGTAGGCGCCCTCGTCGACGATGATCAGCGTTCGCTCGAACTGGCCCATGTTCTCGGTGTTGATCCGGAAATAGGCCTGCAGCGGGATGTCGACGTGCACGCCCGGCGGGACGTAGATGAACGAACCACCCGACCACACGGCGGTATTCAGCGCGGAGAACTTGTTGTCCCCGGCCGGGATCACGCTGCCGAAGTACTGCTGGAAGATCTCCGGATGTTCCCGCAGGCCGCTGTCGGTGTCGAGGAAGATGACGCCCTGGCTCTCCAGGTCCTCGCGGATCTGGTGGTAGACCACCTCGGACTCGTACTGTGCGGCGACACCGGCGACCAGGCGCTGCTTCTCCGCCTCCGGGATGCCCAGCCGGTCATAGGTGTTGCGGATGTCCTCGGGCAGGTCTTCCCAGGAGGCCGCCTGCTTCTCGGTGGAGCGCACGAAGTACTTGATGTTGTCGAAGTCGATGCCCTCGAGGTTGGAGCCCCAGTGTGGCATCGGCTTGCGGTCGAAGATCCGCAGCGCCTTGAGCCTGGTCTGAAGCATCCATTCGGGCTCGTTCTTCTTCGCGGAGATGTCACGCACGACCGCTTCGGACAGACCGCGCTGCGCGCTGGCGCCCGCGATGTCGGAGTCGGCCCAGCCGTAGCCGTATTTGCCCAGCGACTCGATCGCCTCTTCCTGGGTCAGGGGCGCTGTAGCCTTCGTGGCTTCTGGCGTGAGTGTCATACGGACGCTCCTTTGGTGCTCGTGTGGTGCGGGCGCGGGCTGGGCGCCGCTTGGTGCTAGGTCTTGCTGGCGGCCGGGCTCACTGACTGGGTGAGCGGCACGTGGGTAGTGCAGGCGCAGTCGCCGTTGACGATCGTCGCAAGCCGCTGCACGTGGGTTCCCAGGACCTCGGCCATGGCCTGCTGTTCTGCTTCGCAGAGCTCCGGGAATTCCTCGGCGACGTGCGACACCGGGCAGTGGTGCTGGCAGATCTGCACGCCGTGGATCGGCCCGCCTACCTGCGCGGTGGTGGCGACGTAGCCGGCCCGGGTCAGCGCGCCGGCGACCCGCTCGGCCGCCGCCTCGACGTCGGCGTCGTCGTCGCTGTCGGCCGGTTCGACGCCGGCCAGGATCGCGTCGATGCGCCGCCGCGCGAACGTCGCCACCGCGTCCTGCCCGCCGATTTCCCGCAACTGCCGGATGGCCGCGGCGGCCAGGTCGTCATAGGCGTGTTCGAGCTTGGCGCGGCCGGCGGCGGTCAGCCGATAACGCCGCGCGGGCCGGCCCCGGCCGGACTGCTGCCAGGACGCGGCGGCCGCCGATTCGGCGTCGCCCCCCTCGATCAGCGCGTCGAGATGACGCCGGACGCCGGCGGCCGCGAGGCCCAGCCGGTCGCCGATCTCGCTGACGGTGATCGATCCGGACTCCAGCAGCAGGCGCACGATGGCGCGGCGGGTGTGACCATCCGGCACCGCAGGCGACGCGGCCGGCACCGGAGCCGCGACGGCCTCTTCGTCGGTTTGGATTTTCACAACACCAGTGTGACGCAATTCGGCGGATCGGTCTAGCAAGGGTGCCCTGTGCAGGGGGTTGCACCACTCACACCGCGAGCACCGCCCGGCCGCCGCGCGGGGGGCGGCTACGCTCCACTGATGGCAGCGCGCCACCACACGCTGAGCTCGTCAATCGCGAGCTTGCACGGCGACGAACAAGCCGTCGGCTCGCCGCTGAACGATACCGAGCTCACCGCCATGCGGCGCACCCGGCTGTTCGGCGCCACCGGAACCGTGCTGATGGCGATCGGTGCGCTCGGCGCCGGGGCCCGGCCCGTCGTCCAGGACCCCACGTTCGGCGTCCGGCTGCTCAACCTCCCCTCCCGCATCCAGACCGTCTCGCTGACGATGACGACCACCGGCGCGGTCATGATGGCGCTGGCCTGGTTGATGCTCGGCCGATTCGCGCTGGGCAGCCGGCGGATGTCGCGCGGCGAGCTGGATCGCACCCTGTTGCTGTGGATGCTGCCGCTGCTGCCCGCGCCGCCGATGTACAGCAAGGACGTCTACTCCTACCTGGCGCAGAGCCAGATCTCGCTGGAAGGGCTCGACCCCTACAAGGTGGGTCCCGCGTCCGGGCTGGGCCTCGGCCACGTCTTCACGCTGTCGGTACCCAGCCTGTGGCGGGAGACGCCCGCCCCGTACGGCCCGTTGTTTTTGTGGATCGGTCGCGGAATCTCCGCGCTGACCGGTGAGAACATCGTCGCCGCCGTGCTCTGCCACCGGATCGTGGTGCTGATCGGGGTCGCCCTGATCGTGTGGGCGACACCGCGGCTGGCCCGGCGCTGCGGCGTGGCCGAGGTGAGCGCGCTGTGGCTGGGCGCCGCCAATCCGCTGCTGATCATGCATCTGGTGGCCGGCATCCACAACGAGGCACTGATGCTCGGCCTGATGCTGGCCGGCGCCGAATTCGCGCTGCGCGGCATCGACTCGCCCCGGCTGTTTCCGGCCTCCTGGCGGCCCGGCCCCGATTGGGAACCGCTGGGCATGCTGCTGGCCGGCGCCGTCCTCATCACGCTGTCGTCGCAGGTGAAGCTGCCGTCACTGCTGGCACTGGGTTTCGTGACGATGGCGCTGGCCTACCGCATGGGCGGCACGTTGCGCGCGCTGCTGGTCGCCGGCGGCGGGATGACGGCGCTGTCGGTGGCCGTGATGGCCGCCGTCGGATGGGCCAGCGGCCTGGGGTTCGGCTGGCTCTTCACGCTGGGCACCGCCAACGTGGTGCGCAGCTGGATGTCGCCGCCGACGCTGCTGGCGCTGGGCACCGGGCAGGTCGGCATTCTGTTGGGCCTGGGCGATCACACCACCGCCGTCCTGGCGCTGACCCGGTTCATCGGTGTGCTGATCATCACCGTGCTGGTGGCCTGGCTGTTGTTCGCGGTATTCCGCGGGCGGTTGCACCCGATCGGCGGCCTCGGCGTCGCGCTGGGCATCTGCGTGCTGCTGTTTCCCGTCGTGCAGCCCTGGTACCTGCTGTGGGCCATCATCCCGCTGGCCGCCTGGGCGACCCGACCCGGTTTCCGCGTGGCGGTCATCGTCATCACCCTCGTCGTGGGCATCTTCGGTCCGACGGCCAACGGCGACCGCTTCGCGTTGTTCCAGATCGTGGATGCCACCGCCGCCAGCACCGTCCTCGTGGTGGTGCTCATCGCGCTGACCTACACCCGGTTGCCGTGGCGTCCGCTGCTGTCGGCGCCCACCGGCTCCGTCGTCACGGGCGAATCCAACGGCGCGGCAGGCGTTGACGCCACCGGCCTCGCCGACGCCGCTGAGACCCGGCCGACCACCCCTCGCTCCGAGGCGGTGCCGGGCGCATACGCTGACTCGACGTGAGCTCGGCCTCCCACATTCCCCACGCCCCCGACCCGGTGGTGCGGCTGCGCGGGGTGACCAAGACATTCGGGCCGACGACGGCCGTCGCCAACCTCGATCTGGAAGTGCACACGGCCGAGGTGTTCGCGCTGCTGGGACCCAACGGCGCCGGCAAGACGACGACGGTCGAGATGTGCGAGGGCTTCGTGCGCCCGGACGCCGGCACGATCGAGGTGCTCGGCTTGGACCCCGTCGCCGACAACGCCCGGCTGCGCGCGCGGATCGGCGTGATGCTGCAGGGCGGCGGCGGCTACCCGGCGGCCCGGGCGCAAGAAATGCTCAAGCTGGTGGCCTCCTACGCCGCCGACCCACTGGACCCGGCGTGGCTGCTGAACACGCTGGGCCTCACCGACGCCGCCCGCACCACCTACCGGCGGCTCTCCGGCGGCCAACAGCAACGGCTCGCGCTGGCGTGCGCGCTGGTCGGGCGCCCGCAGCTGGTGTTCCTCGACGAACCCACCGCGGGTATGGACGCCCACGCCCGGTTGCTGGTGTGGGAGCTGATCGACGCGCTGCGCCGCGACGGCGTGACGGTTGTGCTGACCACTCACCAACTGAAGGAGGCCGAGGAGCTCGCCGATCGGCTGGCGATCATCGACCACGGGGCAACGGTGGCCGCGGGCACTCCGGCGGAGTTGATGCGCAGCGGGGCCAAGGACCAGTTGCGGTTCAGCGCGCCGCCGCGGCTCGATCTGTCCCTGCTGGCGTCGGCTTTGCCCGAGGACTACCAGGCCACCGAGGTGACGCCGGGCGAGTATCTGGTCGAGGGTCGCGTCGACCCGCAGGTGCTGGCGACCGTCACCGCCTGGTGCGCGCGCATCGACGTGTTGGCCACCGACATGCGCGTCGAGCAACGCAGCCTCGAGGATGTGTTCCTCGACCTCACCGGCAGAAAGTTGCGGCAATGACGCAGACTGACGGCCCGGCCTTCCCGGCGGGTACCTTCGCCCCCGACCCGCGCCCCAGCGCGGTCCCGAAAATGCTTGCCGCGCAGTTCAATCTGGAACTGAAGCTGCTGCTGCGCAACGGCGAACAGCTGCTGTTGACCATGTTCATACCGATCACGCTGCTGGTCGGGCTCACCCTGTTGCCGCTCGGCTCGTTCGGACCGCATCGCGCGGCCGTCTTCACCCCGGTCATCATGGCGCTGGCGGTGATCTCGACCGCGTTCACCGGGCAGGCGATCGCCGTCGCGTTCGATCGTCGTTACGGTGCGCTCAAACGGCTTGGCGCAACGCCACTTCCGGTTTGGGGCATCATCGCCGGGAAGTCACTGGCGGTCGTCACGGTGGTCTTCCTGCAGGCAATCCTGTTGGGTGTCATAGGTTTTGCGCTCGGCTGGCGACCCACCCCGGCCGCGTTGGGCTTGGGCGCGGGGGTGATCGCGCTGGGTACCGCGGGTTTCGCGGCCCTCGGGCTGCTGCTCGGCGGGACGCTGCGGGCCGAGGTCGTGCTCGCCCTGGCCAACCTGCTGTGGTTCGTCTTCGCCGGTCTCGGCGCGCTGACCGTGGAAACCGGGATGATCCCGACGGGGGTCAAGTGGGCGGCCCGGCTCACGCCGTCGGGGGCACTCACCGAAGCCCTGTCGCAGGCGATGACGTTGTCGGTGGACTGGTTCGGCGTCGCCGTGTTGGCGGCCTGGGGGGCGGGCGCGGCGCTTGCCGCGCGGCGGTGGTTCCGCTTCACCTGAGCGCAGCGCTTACAACGCCAGATCGTCGCCCGGTCTCAGCAGAACGGATTCGTATCTTTCGTCGGCTGCAGCGTCCAGGAAGCGGGCGAGCTCGCCGGGCTCGGTTTGGTAGAAACGGTCGATATGGAAGCCGTCGTAATGCATGGGTATAGCTATTTTCGCGCCGAGTAGCCGTGCCGCCACGGCGGCGTGCCGGTCATCCAGCGTCGAGGGGAACGGACTGGGCGGTTGACAGTGCGGAAAGCACACCGTGGGCCCGTTGATCGGGGTGAGGACCGCGTCGAAGGGGCCGTGCCGGCGCGCCGCACGCCACCAGTAACCGTGATACATGCTGTCGCCGAGGTGGATAATCCTCTTCCCGCCTGCCTCCACGGCCCAGGAGACCTGCGGATCGCCGAGCGTGTCCACCGCCGGGATTGCCGCGACGGTGAAGGGCCCGATGGTCGTGGTCTCCCAGTACTTCATCGCGACGCGAGGCAGGCGGTGGCTATCCAGCTCTCCGTCCGCCTTCAGCGTCCACGAATTCTCGTGATCGTCCCCGCCGAACGAAACGGGATGGAAAACCGCCCCGCCGGGCCGCAGGGCGTCGGCCAGGGCGCCGGCGTCGGCATGATCGCGGTGCAGATGCGTGCACAGCCCCGCAAGGATCTCACCCGCGTTTCGCGGCGTCACGACGGTGGGCATCGGCGCGGCGAGTCCCGTGCCCTCGAGTACTCCCTCGGGACGGCCGAGCAGGTCGATCACCAGACAGTCTCCGTTCGCCTCGACCTCGAAACCCGCCCATCCCAACCAGCGAATCCTCATTCAACGCTCCTTTAGCATACGACCGTTCGTTAACTTAGCACACGTCCGTTCGGTAAAGTGGTCGGCGTGCGAAGGTCAGCGGAGGCTGCGCGGCGGACACGGGAGCGCATCGTGGCAGCCAGCGTGCTCCGCTCGTCGACCGACGGACTCGCGGGACTGACCCTTGGCTCGCTTGCCGAGGCACTGCAGATGAGCAAGGCCGGCGTTGTCGGGCCATTCGGCTCGCGCCTGGCACTGCAGTTGGCCGTCCTGGAAAGGGCGGGCGAGATGTTCACCGCCGCCGTGGTCCACCCCAGTCTCGACTTTGAAGCGGGGCTACCCCGCCTGATCGCCGTCATCGAGTCCTGGTGCCGCTACCTGGCCGATAGCCCATTTCCCAACGGCTGCTTCGTCACGGCCGCGTCCTGCGAATTCGACGGCCAGCCCGGTGAGCTTCGAAACACGGTGCATGACTTGGTGTCTCGCTGGCGTGGGTTCTTGCGGGAGCAGACGACTACGGCGCAGGCAGCAGGTGACCTCGACGCCCATTTCGACCCCGAGGACCTGGTGTCGGCACTCAATGGCATCGCGATGGCGGCAAACCAGGAAATCCAGCTGCTTTCGGACAGCTGCGCGGGGGCTCGGGCCCGGCGACTCATGCTGACCCACGTTGACTCGCATCGCACCTGATGGTCTGAGCGGACTTCGGCGGCCGCTTCCGCTTCGCTTACCTGACCGCTGGACCATCGGCCGGCACTCATCGGGACAGCCGTACTACAGGCGGTAGTTTTTGGTGCCCTACGATCGGGCGGTGGCCGTCGGACGAGTGCTGATGCGGTTGGTGGACCTGCTCCCCAACCCGAGTCTGCGCGTCCAGCGGCTCGTCGCCGCGCTGGTGATCCTCACCCAGGGCGGCATCGCGGTCACCGGCGCCATCGTGCGCGTCACCGCGTCGGGGCTGGGCTGCCCGACCTGGCCGCAGTGCTTTCCGGGCAGCTTCGTGCCGGTGGCTCACGCCGAGGTGCCGCGCATTCACCAGGCCGTCGAGTTCGGCAACCGGATGATCACCTTTGCGGTCGTCGTGGCCGCCGCGCTGGCCGTGCTGGCGGTGACCCGGGCGCGGCGCCGCACCGAGGTGCTGGTCTACGCGTGGCTGATGCCGGTGTCCACCGTCGTCCAAGCCGTCATCGGCGGCATCACCGTGCGCACGGGCCTGCTGTGGTGGACCGTCGCCATCCACCTGCTGACGTCGATGACGATGGTGTGGCTGTCGGTGCTGCTCTACGTCAAGGTCGGCGAGCCCGATGGAAACGGGGCCGGGGTGGTCTACACGCAGGTGGCCCGGCCGCTGCGCGCGCTGACGGCGCTGAGCGCGGTGAACCTGGCGGTGGTGCTGATCACCGGCACGCTGGTGACCGCCGCCGGCCCGCACGCCGGGGACCGCAGCCCCAGCCGGACGGTGCCCCGACTGAAGGTGCAGGTCGCCACGCTGGTGCACATGCATTCCTCGCTGCTGGTCGCCTATTTGGCGCTGCTGGTGGGGCTGGGCTTCGGACTGCTGGCGGTCGGCGCGGCCCGGGTGGTCCTGCTGCGGCTGGGCGCGCTGCTGGCCCTGGTGTGCGCTCAGGCCGCGATCGGGACCGCGCAGTATTTCACGGGGGTGCCCGCCGCGCTGGTCGCGATACACGTCGCCGGGGCCGCGGCATGCACTGCGGCGACCGCGGCGCTATGGGCCTCGATGCGAGAGCGGACCGAGCCCGAGCCGCTCGCAGGCTGACTCCACGGCCACCGCGAACCGGCGCTCGGCCAGCTCACGCGCCGCGGTGTCCAACGTCGTCCAACCCAGCGCTGGCGCAACCACATCCAGCGCGCCGACCCGAACGTCGTCGGGGCCGCCGGTGACGTCGACCCGCGCGCAGAGCAACTCGTCGGGCCGGATGCCGGCGCGTTCGGCCGCCGCCGCGACGGCCGCATGCCCGGCGTCCCAGACCTCGAACTCCGGCTCGACCACCTGCGTCTGGGTGAACGCGTGCGATTGTTCGCCGCCGAAGTAGATCAGCGCCACCGGTTTTCCCGGCGCCCCGCGCGGCAGCGTCGGCACGCCGGCACTCTGCACGTCGGCCAGGTATCCCGCACCGAGATTCCAAGCGATTGCGGCCGGCGGGTTGAGCAGCTTGGGAATACTCGCGGCCCAGGCCAGGAATTCGTCGCGGCGTTGGGCGCCGTCGCACCCCGCCCGCAGGATCACCAGATCGGCGCGGGCGTTCTCCGGATCGTCCCAGGCCAGCCAGCGGGCGTGCAGACCCCGCCGCCGCAACGCGGCGACCAGGCCGGCGTCGTCGGCATCGCCGGCGGGGTGCCGCGACGGTCCGGCCAGCACGATGCGGGGATGGAAGACGTCCGGCCGGGCAAGCTTCATGCCCGGGCATGATAGCCACATGCACGCAATCGAAATCAATGAAACCGGCGGCCCCGAGGTCCTGCGCTACGTTGACACTCCCGAACCCACGCCCGGCGCGGGCCAGCTGCTGATCAAAGCCGAAGCCATCGGCGTCAACTTCCTTGATACCTACTTCCGCAGCGGGCAATATCCCCGCGAGTTGCCGTTCATCGTGGGCTCCGAGCTCGCGGGCACCGTCGCGGCCCTGGGCGAGGGCGCGCCGGGCAGTTTCCGCGTCGGCGACCGGGTGGTGTCCGCGGCGGCAACCGGTGCATACGCCGAGTTCGCCACTGCCCCAGCGGCTTTGACGGCACAGTTGCCGGACGATGTCACTTCCGAGGTGGCGGCGTCGGTGCTGCTGAAGGGGCTGACCGCGCACTACCTGCTCACGTCGGTGTACCCGGTGAAAAGCGGCGACGCGGTGCTGGTGCATGCCGGCGCCGGCGGCGTTGGGCTGATCCTGACGCAGTGGGCGCATCGGCTCGGCGCCCGCGTCATCACCACGGTCTCGACGCCCGAGAAGGAGCGGCTGTCCCGGCGGGCGGGCGCCGACGAGGTGCTCCCCTACCCCGACGACGCGGCGGAGTTCGGCCAGCGGATCCGATCGCTCACCGGCGGGGCCGGCGTCGAGGCGGTGTACGACGGCGTCGGGGCCAGCACGTTCGACGCCAGCCTGGCCAGCCTCGCCGTGCGCGGGACCCTGGCGCTGTTCGGTGCCGCCAGCGGCCCCGTCCCGCCGTTCGACCCCCAGCGCCTGAACGCCGCGGGTTCGGTGTTCCTCACGCGTCCCTCACTTGCGCATTTCATCCGCACCGGCGAAGAGTTCAGCTGGCGCGCCGGTGAACTGTTCGAGGCGATATCGGCCGGGACGATCAGCATCGAGGTCGGCGGACGCTATTCGCTGGCCGAGGCCGCCCGCGCCCACACGGATCTGCAGGGCCGCAAGACGACCGGCTCCCTGGTCCTGCTGCCGTAGGCGTCACACGTCGCCTGCGTCGCTAGAGCAGCGTCGGCAGCGCCAGCACCGAGTCGACGGCCAACGCGCAGAACACCACCGCCAGGTAGTTGTTCGACTGCAGGAACAGCCGCAGCGGCTTGACCGGCTCGCCGGCGCGGACCCCGGCGTAGAGCTGATGCGCCATCGCCAAGAACCACACACCGGCCAGCACCGCGACCAAGGCATACAGCCAGCCCGCGGCCAGCGCCAACACCAGCGTCGCGACCACGGTGAGCCACGTGTAGACCAGGATCTGCTTGGTGACCTGGCGCTCGGTTGCCACGGCGGGCAGCATCGGCACGCCGGCCGCTTTGTAGTCGTCCTTGTACCGCATCGCCAACGCCCAGGTGTGTGGCGGGGTCCAGAAGAAAATGATCGCGAACATCGCCACGGCCGGCCAGCCGATGGTGCCCGTGACCGCCGACCAACCGATCATCACCGGCATGCACCCCGCCGCGCCGCCCCACACGACGTTTTGCGACGTGCGCCGCTTGAGGATCAGCGTGTAGACGAACACGTAGAACGCAATCGTGGCGATCGCCAACCAGCCCGACAGCAGGTTTGTGGTCCACCGGAGCCACACGAAGGAGGTGACGGTCAACACCAGACCGAGCGCCAGGGCGTTGCGCGTCGGCACCGCGGCCCGCGCCAGCGGCCGGCGCGCCGTGCGTTTCATCAGCTTGTCGATGTCGGCGTCGGCCACGCAGTTCAGCGTGTTCGCGCCGCCCGCGGCGAGCATCCCACCGATCAAGGTGTTGAGGATCAGCAGCGGGTCCACCGCACCCCGGTGCGCGAGCAGCATCGCGGGTATCGCCGTCACCAGCAGCAGTTCGATCACCCGGGGCTTCGTCAGCGCCAGATAAGCCAGCACGGTGCTACGTACTCGGCTCGGAGCGACGTGCCCGCGAACACTCACGCAATAACTCCTCGGGGTTCAGCAGCGCGCAGCATCTACTACGCACGATGGTAGACCGGGAGTCCGCGGCGGCGAGTCCCCAGGGTCGATTCATACAGAATTTCCCGAGTACGGCACCGATGGCAAATTGCGCGTCGCCCGCGCGTCATCTCCGGATTGGGCCTCACAGGGATACCCGACATCCTGCACTGCAAACGCCACCACTAGCGCACTAGGGTGAGGATTGATCAGCGCTACGAACCACGGCCACCCCAAGGACTGACGTCTGTGACCACACTCGAAGAGATCTCCACACTCACCCACCCGCACCACCCGGACGACTGGACCGATCTGGATTCCGCCGCGGTCGACACCGTGCGGGTGCTCGCCGCCGACGCGGTCCAAAAAGTTGGTAACGGCCACCCCGGGACGGCGATGAGCCTGGCCCCGTTGGCCTACACCCTTTTCCAGCGCGCGATGACCCACGATCCCAGCGACACGCACTGGCTGGGACGCGACCGGTTCGTGCTGTCGGCCGGCCACAGCAGCCTGACGCTGTACCTGCAGCTCTACCTGGGCGGGTTCGGCCTGGAGCTGTCGGACATCGAGTCGTTGCGCACCTGGGGATCCAAGACACCCGGGCACCCGGAGTTCCGGCACACCTTGGGCGTTGAGATCACCACCGGCCCGCTGGGTCAGGGCCTGGCGTCCTCGGTCGGGTTCGCGATGGCGGCTCGCTACGAGCGCGGCCTGTTCGATCCGGACGCCGCTCCCGGGGAGAGCCCGTTCGACCACTACGTGTACGTGATCGCCTCCGATGGGGACATCGAGGAGGGCGTGACCTCCGAGGCGTCGTCGCTGGCGGCGGTTCAGCAGCTGGGCAACCTGATCGTGTTCTACGACCACAACGAGATTTCGATCGAAGACGACACCAACATCGCCTTGTGTGAGGACACCGCCGCGCGCTACCGCGCCTACGGCTGGCACGTGCAAGAGGTGGAGGGCGGCGAGAACGTCGTCGGCATCGAGGAGGCCATCGCCAACGCCAAGGCGGTGATCGACAAACCGTCGTTCATCTCGCTGCGCACCATCATCGGTTATCCCGCACCGAAGCTGATGAACACCGGCAAGGCGCACGGCGCTGCCCTCGGCGACGAAGAAATCGCGGCCGTCAAGAAGATTCTGGGGTTCGATCCCGACAAGAAGTTCGAGGTGCGCGACGAAGTGATCGCCCACACCCGCAAGCTGGTGGACCGGGGCAGGGAAGCGCACGAAAAGTGGCAGGCCGAGTTCGACGCGTGGGCGCAGCGCGAGCCCGAGCGCAAGGCGCTGCTGGACCGGCTTACCGCGGAGAAGTTGCCCGAGGGTTGGGACGCCGACATCCCCTACTGGGAGCCGGGATCCAAGCCGCTGGCCACCCGAGCCGCGTCCGGCAAGGTGCTGACCGCGGTGGGACCCAAACTGCCCGAACTGTGGGGCGGCTCAGCCGACCTGGCCGGCAGCAACAACACCACCATGGATGGCGTGAAATCCTTTGGGCCGCCCTCGATTACCACCAAGGATTACACGGCCGACTGGTACGGACGGACGCTGCACTTCGGCATCCGCGAGCACGCGATGGGTTCGATCCTGTCCGGCATCGTGCTGCACGGGCCGACCCGCGCCTACGGCGGCACCTTCCTGCAGTTCTCCGATTACATGCGCCCGGCGGTGCGGCTCGCCGCATTGATGGACATCGACACCATCTACGTCTGGACGCACGACTCGATCGGCCTGGGCGAGGACGGCCCCACCCACCAGCCCATCGAGCACCTGGCGGCACTGCGCGCCATCCCGAAGCTGTCGGTGGTGCGCCCGGCCGACGCCAACGAAACCGCGTACGCGTGGCGCACCGTCTTGGCGCGCGGCAACGGCAGCGGACCGGTCGGCTTGATCCTGACGCGGCAGGGCGTGCCGGTGCTCGAGGGCACCAACCTCGAGGGCGTCGCCCGCGGCGGTTACGTGCTGGGCGATGCCGGTGACGACGAACCCGACGTGGTTCTGATCGCCACAGGATCGGAGGTCCAGCTTGCGGTGGATGCCGCAAAATTGTTGGCGGACAGGGACATTATCGCGCGAGTGGTGTCGATGCCCTGCGTCGAATGGTTCGAGTCCCAGCCGTCGGAGTACCGCGACAGTGTGCTGCCGCCGTCGGTGTCGGCCCGGGTGGCCGTCGAGGCGGGCATCGCGCAGCCATGGCACAAGCTGGTCGGCGACACCGGAAAGATCGTGTCGATCGAGCACTACGGCGAGTCCGCCGACGCCGAGACATTGTTCCGCGAGTTCGGCTTCACCGCGGAGGCCGTCGCTGCCGCCGCCGAGCAAGTAGTCGATAACTGAGAAAGGCTATTCAGATGACCCAGAACGCCAACCTCGCCGCGCTCAGCGCCGCCGGGGTATCCGTATGGCTCGATGACCTGTCGCGACAGCGGCTGCAGTCGGGCAACCTGCAAGAACTGATCGACACCAAGAGCGTCGTCGGCGTCACGACCAACCCGTCGATCTTCCAGAAGGCGCTGGCCGAGGGCGACGCCTACGACAGCCAGATCGCCGAGCTCGCCGAGCGCGGCGCCGACGTCGACGCCACGATCCGCACCGTCACCACCGACGACGTCCGCAACGCGTGCGACGTGCTGGCGCCGCAGTGGGAGGCCTCCGACGGCATCGACGGGCGGGTGTCCATCGAGGTCGACCCGCGGCTGGCCAAGGAGACCGACAAGACGATCGCCCAGGCCGTCGAGCTGTGGAAGATCGTCGACCGGCCCAACCTGCTGATCAAGATCCCGGCCACCGAGGCCGGCTTGCCGGCCATCACCGCCGTTCTGGCGGAAGGCATTTCGGTCAACGTCACGCTGATCTTCTCGGTCGAGCGGCACCGCGCGGTGATGGACGCCTATCTGGCCGGACTGGAAAAGGCTCGCGAGGCCGGCCACGACCTGTCCAAGATCCATTCCGTCGCATCATTTTTCGTCTCTCGCGTGGACACCGAGATCGACAGGCGGCTGGAAGAGATCGGCTCGGAAGAGGCGCTCGCCCTGCGCGGCCAGGCCGGTGTCGCCAACGCCCGGCTGGCTTACGCGGCCTACCAGGAGGTCTTCGAGAGTGGCCAGCGCTACCAGGACCTGCGCGCCAACGGCGCCCGGGTGCAGCGCCCGCTGTGGGCTTCCACCGGCGTCAAGAACCCCGACTACTCCGACACGCTCTACGTCACCGAGCTGGTCGCCCCGCACACGGTGAACACCATGCCCGAGAAGACGATCGACGCGGTCGCCGACCACGGTGTCGTCGAGGGCGACAAGGTCACCGGCACGGCCGCCGGGGCGCAGGAAATCTTCGACAAGCTCTCGGCCATCGGCGTCGACCTGACCGATGTCTTCCTGGTTCTGGAGGACGAGGGTGTGCAGAAGTTCGTGGAGTCCTGGACCGAGCTGCTCGACGAGACACAGAAGCAACTGGGTTCCGCTGACAAATGACCCCGGGCGCTGATTCCGGGCAGTGGCATAACCCGCTGCGAGACAAGGACGACAAGCGGCTGCCCCGGATCGCCGGCCCGTGTGCGCTCGTGCTGTTCGGCGTCACCGGCGATCTGGCGCACAAAAAAGTGGTCCCGGCCATCTACGATCTGGCCAACCGCGGCCTGCTGCCGCCCACCTTCTCGTTGGTGGGCTTCGGCCGCCGCGACTGGGACCACGAGGCCTTCGCCCAGGTCATTCACGACGACGTCAAGCGGTACTGCCGCACCCCATTTCGGCAGGCGATCTGGGAGCGGTTGGCCGAGGGATTGCGTTTCGTGCGAGGCGAATTCGACGACGAGGCCGCCTTCGGTCGGCTGGCCGAGACCCTGGACAAGCTCGACGCCGAGCGCAGTGTCGGCGGCAATCACGCCTTCTATCTGGCCATCCCGCCCAAATCGTTCCCGGTGGTGTGCGAGCAGCTGCACAAGTCGGGGCTGGCACGCCCGCAAGAGGACAGGTGGAGCCGCGTCGTCATCGAGAAGCCGTTCGGCCACGACCTGAAGAGCGCGTGCGAGCTCAACCAGGTGGTCAACTCCGTGTTCCCAGAGGAGTCGGTATTCCGCATCGACCACTATCTGGGCAAGGAGACGGTCCAGAACATCCTGGCGCTGCGCTTCGCCAATCAATTCTGGGATCCGATCTGGAACGCCCACTACGTCGATCACGTGCAGATCACCATGGCCGAGGACATCGGATTGGGCGGGCGTGCGGGCTATTACGACGGCATCGGCGCCGCGCGCGACGTCATCCAGAACCACCTGATGCAGCTGTTGGCGCTCACCGCGATGGAAGAACCGGTGAGCTTCAAACCCGACGCGTTGCAGGCCGAAAAGGTGAAGGTGCTCTCGGCCACCCAACTCGCGCAGCCGCTCGACCAGACCACCAGCCGCGGACAATACGCGGCCGGCTGGCAGGGTGGCGAGCAGGTAGTCGGCCTGCTCGACGAGGAAGGGTTCTCGAAGGACTCGACCACCGAGACGTTCGCCGCCATCACACTCGAGGTCGACACCCGCCGGTGGGCCGGGGTTCCGTTCTATCTGCGGACCGGAAAACGCTTGGGCCGCAGGGTAACCGAGATCGCGCTGGTCTTCAAACGCGCGCCCCATCTGCCTTTCGACGCCACCATGACCGACGAACTGGGTGCCAACGCCCTGGTCATTCGCGTGCAGCCGGACGAGGGGATCACGCTGCGGTTCGGTTCCAAGGTCCCGGGCAGCGCGATGGAGGTCCGCGACGTCAACATGGACTTCTCCTACGGGTCGGCATTCGCCGAGGACTCCCCCGAGGCCTATGAGCGCCTGATCCTCGATGTCCTGCTGGGCGAGCCCTCGTTGTTCCCGGTGAACGCGGAGGTCGAATTGGCTTGGCAGATACTCGATCCCGTGCTGGATTACTGGTCCACCCACGGCAAACCCGACCCGTATGAGTCGGGCACCTGGGGACCGGCATCGGCGTTCGAGATGTTGCAACGCACCGGCCGCGAATGGAGGCGGCCGTGATCCGCCCCGGCGACGATGCGGAGCGTCGTGCTGAGAAGGAGCGGCGCTCATGATGGTCGACCTGCTCGACGCCAGCACCAATGCGATCAACAAGAAGCTTGACGGCCTGCGCGAGGAGTCCGGCGTCGTCACGCTGGGCCGGGTGGGGACGCTGATCATCAAATCGAACAGCGACGAGTTGTTGGAGGAATCGATCGAGGCCGCCAACGCCGCCACCCACGAGCACCCGAGCCGCGTGATCGTGGTGGTGCCCGGCGACACCGATGCCATCGAGTCTCGCCTGGATGCCCAGATTCGGGTCGGCGGCGACGCCGGGGGCGGCGAGGTCGTGGTGCTGCGGCTGTCCGGGCCGCTGGCCGGCCACGCCGAAAGCGTCGTCACCCCCTTCCTGCTTCCCGACATCCCGGTCGTGGTGTGGTGGCCCGATGTTGCACCGGCCGTCCCGGCGCAGGACCCGTTGGGCAAGTTGGCGATTCGGCGCATCACCGACGTGACGAACAGCGACGACCCGATGTCGGGAATCAAGGGCCGGCTACCCGGATACACCGCCGGAGACACCGACCTGGCCTGGGCACGGATCACCTATTGGCGGGCGCTGCTCACTTCGGCCGTCGACCAGAAACCCCACGAGGAGATCGAGTCGGCGCTGGTTTCAGGCCTGCGGACCGAGCCCTCGCTCGACGTCCTGGCGGGCTGGTTGGCCAGCCGCATCGACGGGCCGGTGCGCCGGGCGGTCGGCGAACTCAAGGTCGAACTGGTGCGCAAGACCGAGACCATCACGCTGAGCCGCCCGCAGGAGGGCACGACGGCCACGTTAAGCCGGACGGGGCGACCCGATGCGCTGGTTCCATTGGCGCGCAGGGAAACTCGTGAATGCTTGGCCGAAGACATGCGACGGCTAGACCCGGACGAGGTCTATTTCAGCGCTCTGGAGGGGATCGACAAGGTGCAGTACCTATGAGCAACATTGTGGAAGTTTTGCCCAATAGCGACGCCCTGGTCGAGGCCGCGGGCAGTCGGTTGGTGGACACCATCGGGGCCGCGATCTCGGCAAGGGGCCGAGCCCTGATCGTGCTGACCGGCGGCGGCAACGGGATTGGCGTGCTGAAGTATCTGCGCGCCGAAAGCAATCGGGTCGACTGGCCGAAGGTCCATCTGTTCTGGGGCGACGAGCGTTATGTTCCCGAAAGCGACGACGAGCGCAACGAGAAGCAGGCTCGAGAAGCGTTGCTCGATCACATCGACATCCCGGCCAGCCAGGTGCATCCGATGGCCGCCAGCGACGGAGAATTCGGCACTGACCTGGCCGCCGCCGCGCTCGCCTACGAGCAGTTGCTGGCCGCCAACGCCGGTCCCGGCGAGCAGATCCCGAATTTTGACGTTCACCTGCTGGGCATGGGCCCCGAAGGCCACATCAATTCGCTCTTCCCCGACACGCCCGCGGTCCTGGAATCCACCCGCGCGGTGGTCGGCGTCAAAGACTCCCCCAAACCGCCGCCGCGGCGAATCACGCTGACGCTGCCCGCGATCCAGCGTTCCCGCGAGGTCTGGCTGCTGGTCGCCGGCGCGGGCAAGGCCGACGCGGTGGCCGCCGCCCTCGGCGGAGCTCAGCCCGTCGCGATTCCGGCGGCCGGCGCGATCGGGCAGGAGACCACGCGGTGGCTGCTCGACGCCGAGGCCGCGAGCAAGCTGCCCGCCGGGCAATAAGCAGGGGCTACGACGTGTTGTGCCACGCCGGGTCCGTCGCCTGCGATATGACGACCTGACCGGTGATGCCGGTAGCCCCGTAGGAGCCGCCGGTAGAGACTGTGACCGTCTCGCCGGTCCCGACGCTCAGCACGCCCCCCGAGGCGACGGGCACGCTGCCCCCGGAATCGACCGTGAGCGTACTGCCGGTGTCGATGACAAAGGTGCCGGTGGAGGTGACTTGGAAAGTGCCACCCGAGTCGACGGTGACGGTGCCGGCATCGATGAAGGTGCCGGAGTCGGTCACGGTGGCGCCGGATTCGACCAAAACGCTGCCACCCGGGCTAACCGTCACCGTGCCGGCATCGGTGAAGGTGGTATTGACGTCGAGGAAACCATTCTCGGTGAGGGTGCCGCCGTGCGCGACCGTCAGGGTTCCCCAGTCGGTGAAGGTGCCGGAATCAGTGAGGGAACCGCCGGATTGGACCGTCAGGGCGCTACTGTCGTACAGGGTTATGCTGCCGCCACTTTGGTCGGTGAGGGTGCCGCCGGACTCGATGATGTAGGACCCGTTGCCCAAGCCGTACAGGTTGCCGCCGGACTGGATGTTGATGGTGCCGTAGTCTGCGACGCCGCCGTAGCAGTTGAACGTGCCGGCGTTCTCGACGGTGATGCCGCCGTAGTTGGTGAGGCTGGCACCGTCCTCGGTGGTGAAATAGGCGCCGACCTGGATGTCGACGGTGCCACCGGGGTTGACGGTCATGGTGCCGGCGTTGGTGATGTTGCCACCATAGGCCTCGATAGTGATGTGCCCGGTGTCGATCAGGGTGCCGTCAGGTCTGATGGCCAGATAGCCGCCGGAGTCGACGTTCAAGGTACCGCCGTTGGAGAGGGTGCCACCGTCGAGCGACAGATAGCCGCTGGAGCCGAGTTCGAGGGTGCCGCCGGGGTTGACGGTCAGGGTGCCGCCGGACTGGGTGAGAGTGCCCGAGTCGGTGAGGGTGCCACCGGATTCGACAATGATCGAACCGCCGGAGTTGAGAGTGACAGTACCGCCGGATTCGAGGGAACCGCCGGAGTCGAGGGTGAAGGTGCCGTAATCGGCGAGGGTACCTGAGTCGGTCAGGGTGCCGGTGACTTGGATTTCGAGGGTGCCGGCGGAGTTGACGGTGATGGTGCCGGCATTGGTGAGGGTGGCGTTGGCGTCGATGGTGAGGCCGCCGCCGGAGGCGACTTCGAGGCTGCCGCCCGAATTGATGTTGAGAGTTCCGCCGGAGGCGACTTCTATGGAGCCGCCGTTTTCGATCACGACGGCTTGGTTCGCTCCGACGGTATACGTGCCGCTGACTGTCGTCGCGGTGTTGATGTAGGTGGTCGTGACGGGGCCATTGGTGGCGCTGACGGTGCTGTTGGTGACGCCGAGGGTGCTCCCGGAGGTCGTTTGCTGAGAGGTGGTGCCCGGGGCGAGCTGGACGGGGCCCCCGCTCTGCTGTAGGGCACCCGCGCTCTGCTGTAGGGGGCCCGCGGTGCGGCTACTGGTGGCGTTGCCAATGGCTTGGGCGGTCGAGCGGGCCTGGTCAAGCTGCCCGTTCTGGTTGGTGGTCTGCGGCGGTTCGTTGAACGAGTTGAGGGTGCTCGCAGCCTCCGAAGCACCGGCGTAGCCGTATATCGCGGTGGCGTCTTGGACCCACATCTCCATGTATTCGGCTTCGGTGGCCGCGATCGCCGGGGTGTTCTGGCCGAGAAAATTGGTGGCGATCAACGCCATTAACTGCGTGCGGTTCGCCGCGATCAGCGGCGGGGGCACAGTCATCGCGTACGCCGCCTCGTAAGCCGCGGCCGCCTCGTAGGCCTGGGCGGCGGTCTGCCCGGCCGCCGCGGCGCTGGCCTGCAGCCATTCCACGTAGGGCGTCACCGCGGCCGTCAAGAGTTCCGAGGACGGGCCCGACCACGCCTCCCCCGTCAGCTGTGCGACCGTCGAGGAGTAGCCGGCCGCGCTGGACTCCAGCTCAGCGGCCAGCGCGTCCCAGCTTGCCGCGTTCGCGAGCATTGGCGCCGGCCCGGGCCCGGCGTATATCAGTCCGCTGTTGACTTCCGGCGGCAGCAACGCGAAGTCCGTGCCTTGTTCTCTTTCTTCCAGCCGTATCCGGATTTCACCGGGTGGTGGTCTTCACCCGACTCCGGATACAGGCTGGGCGCTGTGGCTTTTGCGTCGATAGCGAACCGGTGTCAACCATCGTGATTCCCTAGTTCGGTCGCGGCCGCCTGAGCGCGCTCAGGCGGCAGCTGCGGAGTGGCCACGGTCTTTGAGGCTGGCGAAAATGTACCTGATGACCAGCCTGCAAGCGATGGGTTTTAACCTGAAATTTGCCTACCCCAACGGCATCCGGCCCGAGTCAATCGAAACAATGCGATGAGCCGATGTTCTGCTTCCTGGGCGGCGCTGCTCGGTAAAACCATCGCCGGTAGCCCGACCGCCCACTGCCGCAACAACTGCTGAGGGTGGGGCCGGTGCAGTTCCGGGATGGCGATGGGCGGCCGCTAGGTCGACACCGGCGCGGCGACCGAGCTTCCTGCCGGGCATTCAGCGAGGTTTCCGCGGACGCAAATCCGTTCATAATTACCGCATGGCAGACCGAACCGAACGCAGCGGTCCTGAGCGCAACCGGATCAAAACCCTGACCCAGGCGGCGCTGAATGCCGACAAGACGGTGGAGCAGGTCGAAGGCGTGCTCGACGGGCTGGGCAAGACCATGAACGACCTGACCAGTTCGTTGTCGGCCCTCAACAAGACGGTGGCCCGCCTGGATGGCGGGTTGGATCATCTCGAGAGCACGATGGAAAGCCTGGACGAATTGGCCAAGCGGCTCATCACCCTCGTCGAACCCGTGGAGGCGATCGTCCAGCGGATCGACTACATCGTCAGCGTGGGAGAGGCGATGATGTCCCCCTTGTCGATGACCGAGCATGCCGTGCGCGGCGTGCTCGGTCGACTGCGGAACCGGGCCCCCACGGATTCCCAGAACTGACGCCGGGCCGGCCTACATCTTGGTGGAACGCGCCATCACGAAGCTGTAGAGCCCGTAGGTGATCAGGCCGACGCCGGCCGCTATCAACAGCACCGTCCCGTAGTGCTGGGCCCCGAGCGTTTTGAGGGCCCCATCGAGTCCGGTGGCCTTCTTCGGTTCGGCGCGACAGGCGGCGACGATCACCAGCACACCGGTGAGGGTGATCACCACACCCTTGCCGACGTACCCCGCCACGCCGAGCCTGCGCACCAGGTCGCCCGACTTGCCTTTGAGGTCGTCGACAAACGCCCGGCTCGCACCCTTATAGATGTGGTAGCAGCCAACCGTGACGATAACCACCCCAACCGCGATGAGCGCGATGGTGCCCCCGGTCGTTTCCATGAGCCGCGCGCTTATACTCGAATTCTGTTGATCCGCAGGCCTTCCCGCGCCACGGGCGAACCCGAACGCAGAATAGGCGAAGGTGAGGTAGACGGCCGCCAGACCCAATGCCTTCAGCCGTAGCGACGCGTCCGACGATGGCCCATCCGCCTTGCGATCGCTCGACCGGCCGAGGACGGATTCGACGAGCCGCCACAGGCCCATCATCAGTAACGCCGCCGCGGCGACCCACAACGCGAGCGGGCCGCCCGGTTTGGCCGCCAGTGTCGCCAGGGCCCCGGTCTGATCGGCGGTGCCCCCGTCGCCGCACGCCACCCGGATGGCGAGATAGCCGACAATCAGGTGCAGCAACCCGTTGACGACATAACCGGCGCGGGCGAGTCGTTCGAAGACGCTGTTCTGCGCCAACTCAGTAACGGGAACCGTAGTGTCCGACATGACCCAGGAATGCCCTTCATCGACGGTTCCGTAACGCCGAAATAGCTCGTCCTGCACCGTCGCCCGACTCGACGAAGGTCGCGCTATCCGCTGTTTCGCAGCGCGCTTGCTAATCCGTTCATCGTCAACAGGATTCCGCGCTGCACCAGCTCGTCGTCATCACCCGAGCGGTAACGGCGCAACAACTCCACCTGCAGGTGGTTCAGCGGCTCCAGGTAGGGGAACCGGTTGAACACCGACCGCGCGAGCGCCGCGTTGTCGGCGAGCAGATCGTCGTGTCCCGTGATCAGCCGGTGCATGGCGATCGTGCGCTGATGTTCGGCGACGATCTTGTCGAACACCCTGCGCCGCAACGACTCGTCGGCCACCAGCTCGGCGTAGCGGGCCGCCAGCCCCAAGTCCGACTTGGCCAGCACCTGCGCCATGTTGGACAGCACGCCGCGGAAGAACGGCCACCGCTCGTAGAGGTCGTGCAGTACCGCCACCCGTTCTTCCTCGGGGCCGGCGGCGATCCACTGCTGGAATGCCGATCCGGTGCCGTACCAGCCGGGCAGCATGACCCGCGATTGGCTCCATGCCAGCACCCACGGGATGGCTCGCAAGTCGGCGATCGACTCGGTGGGCTTGCGCGACGTCGGACGGCTGCCGATATTCAACGAGCCGATCTCGCTGACGGGCGTGGAAGCCTTGAAATACTCGACGAAACCCGGTGTGTCATGGACTAATTCTGCATAGGACCGGTGGGCCAGGGCGGCGATCTCGTCGAGGACGGCGTACGCCGGTTCCGCGGCATCGCCCAGACCCTCCACATCCAGCAGCGTCGACTCCAGCGTGGCCGCCACCAAACTCTCCAGATTGCGGCGGGCAAGTTGCGGTTCTGCGTACTTCGCGGCGATGATCTCGCCCTGCTCGGTCAGACGTAGCGAGCCGTTCACCGCTCCCGGCGGCTGCGCCAGGATAGCCTGGTAGCTGGGGCCGCCGCCGCGGCCCACGGTGCCTCCCCGGCCGTGGAAGAGCCGCAACCGAATTCCGGCTTTGCGGGCCACCTCGACCAGCGATAGCTCGGCGCGATACACCGCCCAGTTGGCGGCCAGGTAGCCCCCGTCCTTGTTGGAGTCGGAGTAACCCAGCATCACCTCCTGCCAGTCGTCCCGGGCCGCCACCAGCGCGCGGTAGAACGGGAGCTCCAGCATGGCGTGCAGGATCGCCGCCCCATTGTGCAGATCGTCGATCGTCTCGAACAACGGTGAAATGCCCACGGGGCAATAGGGTTCCGAATTCGAGGCATCGAGCAGGCCCGCCTCTTTCAGCAGGATCGCGGCCTCCAAGACGTCCGACACGGACTGGCACATCGAGATGACGTAGTTGGGCACGGCGGCGGGGCCGTAGCGCGCGACGGCGTGAGCCGCCGCCTCGATGACGGACAGTTCCTTGTGGGCGAGTTCGGACAGTCGCGCGCGGTCGCTGAGCAGCGGGCGGCGAGTGCTCAGCTCGGCGGTGAGCAGCTCGACCCGCTTCTCTTCGGGCAGCGAGGCGTAGTCCGGGTGCACCCCGGCCCACGCCAGCAGTTCGCCGACGACTTCTTCGTGGACATCGGAGTTCTGCCGCATGTCCAGACCCGACAAATGAAACCCGAAGACGTGCACGCCTTCTCGCAGCAGCGCCAGCCGATCGTCGGCCAGCAGCGCGCTGCCGTGGCTGCGCAGCGATTCGTCGACCGTGTCGAGATCGGCGCGCAGTTCGGCCGGCGTCGCATACCGTTGCAGACCCAGGTCGAGCTCGTGGCGGGGTTGCTGATCCAGGATTTCGCCGGCCGTCGCACTGAGCCGGCCGCGGATCAGCCGCACCGCCCGCCGATACGGCTCGTCGGTCCGAGCCTCCTCCGGGCACGCCTCGGCCAGGGCGGCCAGCTGCGGCGTGACGGCGACGAGCCGCGCCGACATCGACAGCTCCTGCTCGAGCTCGGTGAGCTCGGCCAGGTAGTGGGCCAGGGCAGTGAACGCGGCGCTGCCGGTAGCTCGCCGGACCACGGCCGCAGTCACATTCGGGTTGCCGTCCCGGTCACCGCCGATCCACGAGCCCGGCTGCAGGATCGGCCCGGGCAGCACCTCGGTGTCGGGCCACCGGGCGCGCAGCGCCGCGCGCACCTCGGCGTTCACCTGTGGGATCACCTCGAACAACGCGGCCGGGTAGTAACGCAGGCCGACGTCGATCTCGTCGGTGATCTGCAGCCGCGAGATTCGGATCAGCGCCGTCTGCCACAGCGTGAGGACCTGCCGGCGCAGCTCCTGCTCGATGCTGCGGCCATAGCCCGTCTCCGTGTGACCCTCGGCGTGCCGCCGCATCAGCTCGGTGATCCGGTGCTGGGTGACGAAGACGGTGCGCCGCCGGGTCTCGGTCGGATGGGCGGTGATCACCGGGGAAACCAGAGCCCCCCTGAGCGCCTCGGCTATCGTGGCCGAGTCCAGATCGGCCCGATCGAGTTTCGCGTAGGTGCCGGCCAGGCTGCTGTCCTGCGGTGGTTCGCCGGCGTCGACGTGGATGTGGCGCCTGCGCTCCCGGTGGATGTCCTCGGCCACGTTGGCCAGCAGCGCGAAGTGGCTGAACGCCCGAATCACCGGGATGGCCAGATGGATGTCGATGCCGTCGAACATGTGGGAGATCTCGGCCCGATCGATCTCGGAGCGCCGCACCCGGAAGGACTCCACCCGGGCCCGCTCCACGAGCTCGAACACCTCGTCGCCGTTCAGCTCGCGCACGGTGTCGCCGAGGATGGCGCCGAGCAACCGGATATCGGCGCGCATCGGCTCGGTCGCCTCGCGGCCTACCCGGGTTCGCTGCACAGCACCGATCGGTGCCAGCGCGTCGGAAACCTCAACCATGAATTCCAGTATCGGGTCGGATCGCGTGGTCCGCCCGGCGAGTGATCAGTGCCTCAGCGGTACTTGATCTGCAGGGCCATGCCGACGATGCAGACAAACCAGATCCCGACGACAAATAACGTCAGCCGGTCCAGGTTCTTCTCCACCACCGTCGACCCCGACAGGCTCGACTGCACGCCGCCGCCGAACAAGGTCGACAGGCCGCCGCCCTTGGCACGGTGCAGCAGCACCAGCAGCACCACCAAGACACTGGTGACCACCAGGGTGATCTGCAGGGCCAATTCCATGGCAGCCACCCTACCTGGTCGCGTTACCGGCCTGAGGCAGGCCTACGGCCCGCCTACGGCAGTGGCCCACCGGCAGCGATGGCCGCCAGGGTCGCGAACTGCTCGCCGTCCAGCGACGCTCCGCCGACCAGTCCCCCGTCGACGTCGTCCTGCGCGACGATGTCGCCGATGTTCTTGGCGTTCACCGAGCCGCCGTACAGCACCCGCACAGTCTCGGCGATCTTCGGGGAGGCCAGCGCACCCAGTTCCTTGCGGATCGCCCCGCATACCTCCTGCGCGTCGGCAGAGCTGGCCACCCGGCCGGTGCCGATCGCCCAGACCGGCTCGTAGGCGATGACCACCTTGGCGATCTGCTCGGCGGTCAGGCCGGCCAGCGAGCCGCGCAGTTGCGCCTCGCAGTAGCTGACGTGCTCGCCTGCCTCACGAATGTCCAGGTGTTCGCCGATGCAGATGATCGGGGTGAGCTCGTGTTTGAGCGCGGCGGCCGCCTTCGCGGCCACCAGGGCGTCGTCCTCGTCGTGGTAGGTGCGCCGCTCGGAGTGACCGACGACGACGAAGGTGCAGCCTAGCTTGGCCAGGAAGGCGCCGCTGATGTCGCCGGTGTAGGCGCCCGAGTCGTGCTGCGACAGGTCCTGGGCCCCGTAGGTCAGCCGGAGCTTGTCGCCATCGACCAGGGTCTGCACGCTGCGCAGATCGGTGTACGGCGGGAGAACCGTGACATCGACCTTGTCGTAGTACTTGTCCGGCAAGGCGAAGGCGATCTTCTGCACCAGCGCGATTGCCTCAAAGTGATTGAGGTTCATCTTCCAGTTGCCGGCGATCAGCGGCTTGCGGCTCACGAGTCTCCTTCGCTTGGCTGGGGCCTGCCCAATACCTCGATACCGGGCAGCGTCTTGCCCTCAAGGTATTCCAGCGAGGCTCCCCCACCGGTGGAGATGTGCGAGAAGGCATCCTCAGGGATTTTCAGCGCTCGGACCGCGGCCGCGGAGTCACCGCCGCCGACCACACTGAACGCGCCCTTGCCAGTCGCCCCGACGATCGCCTCGGCGATGCCCCGAGTGCCGGACGCGTACGCCGGGAACTCGAACACGCCCATCGGGCCATTCCAGAAGATGGTCTCGGCGTTGGCCAGCAGCGCCGCAAAGCGTTTGACCGATCCGGGGCCGATGTCCAGCCCCATCAGATCTTCCGGAATCGCGTTGGCGGCCACGAACTGTGGTGGCGAATCGGCGGCGAAGTTCTCGGTAACCACGATGTCGCCGGGCAGCCGCAAGACGTCGGCGTGGGTATCCAGCAAGCCGCGGCAGGTCTCCACCATGTCTTCTTCGAGCAGCGACTTGCCCACCGAATATCCTTGTGCGGCAAGAAAGGTAAAGCACATGCCGCCACCGATCACGATGCTGTCGGCCTTGGTCGCCAGCGACTCGATGACGCCCAGCTTGTCGGACACCTTCGACCCGCCCAGCACCACCGCGTAGGGGCGCCTGGTCGAGCTGCACAACTGCTCAAGTACCTCGATTTCCTCGGCGACCAGCTTGCCCGCGTAGTGCGGAAGCAGGGTGGCGACGTCGTAGACCGAGGCCTGCTTGCGGTGCACCACCCCGAAGCCATCGGAGACGAAAGCACCTGCTGGCCCAACCAATTCGGCAAGCTGCCGGGCCAAGGCCAGTCGCTCGGCATCGTCCTTACTGGTCTCGCGGGGGTCGAAGCGGATGTTCTCCAGCAGCAGCACGTCGCCGTCGGTCAGGCCTTCGGCGCGGGCCAAAGCGTCACCCCCGACGACGTCACCGGCGAGTTGCACGTGCCGGCCCAGCCGTTCGCCGAGCGCCGCGGCGACCGGCGCCAGGGACAACTTGGCGTCGGGCCCGTTCTTCGGGCGGCCCAGATGCGCGGTGACGACCACCCGGGCACCGGCGTCCAGCAGCGCCTGCAGCGTCGGCACCGACGCGATGATCCGGCCGGGGTCGGTGATGGCGCCCTCGTCGTCGAGCGGCACGTTCAAATCCGAACGCACCAACACGCCGCGGCCGGAAATGCCCTCGGCCAGAAGGTCTTCCAGGGTTGGGAGCGTGGCCTCCGTCACGGTTACAGAGACTTGCCGACCAGCGCGACGAGGTCGATGAGGCGGTTGGAGTAGCCCCACTCGTTGTCGTACCAGGACACCACCTTGGCCTGGTTGTCGATCACCTTGGTCAGGCCGGAGTCGAAGATCGAGCTGTGCGGGTCGGTGACGATGTCGCTGGACACGATCGGGGCGTCGTAATACTTCAGGATGCCCTTGAGCTTGCCTTCGGCGGCTACCTTGAACGCCGCATTGATCTCGTCGGCGCCGGCGGCCTTGGACAGCTCGACGGTCAGGTCGGTCGCCGAACCAGTGGGGATCGGAACCCGCAGCGCGTAACCGTCGAGCTTGCCCTTCAGCTCGGGCAGCACCAGCCCGATGGCCTTGGCCGCACCGGTCGAGGTGGGCACGATGTTCAGCGCGGCGGCGCGGGCGCGGCGCAGGTCCTTGTGCGGACCGTCCTGCAGGTTCTGGTCCTGGGTGTAGGCGTGGATGGTGGTCATCAGGCCCTTGACGATGCCGAACTCGTCATTGAGGACCTTGGCCAGCGGCCCCAGGCAGTTCGTGGTGCACGAGGCGTTGGAGATGATGTTCTGGCTGCCGTCGTACTTGTCGTCGTTGACGCCGAGCACGATGGTGATGTCCTCGTCGGTGGCGGGCGCGGAGATGATCACCTTCTTGGCGCCGGCGTCCAGGTGACCCTTGGCCTTGGCCGCGTTGGTGAACAGCCCGGTGGACTCGACGACGACGTCGACGCCGAGATCACCCCACGGCAACGCCGCGGGCCCTTCCCGCACGGCGAGTGCCTTGATCTTCGCGGGGCCCACGACGATGGTGTCCTCGCCCTCGAGGGTGACGTCGTGCGGCAACCGGCCGAGGATGGAATCGAATTTGAGCAGGTGCGCCAGGGTGGCGTTGTCGGTGATGTCGTTGACGGCCACCACCTCGATGTCGGCTCCCGAGCTCCCCGGGCCCTCCTCCTGCTGGGCCAGCAAAGCCCGGTAGAAGTTGCGTCCGATGCGACCGAAGCCGTTGATACCTACCCGGACAGTCACGTGTCTCTCCCTCTTCGCTTGTCCGCCGATGGAACCACTCGCCGTCAGCCTAGATCAGTAGGGTGGACAGCTGCAGGGCCGGTAAGAGTCCCCGGCCGTAAGTCATTGTGAGAAGTCGCTGCGGCACCGAGACGGCCGCGTGGGAATGACACCAGCGGTCCCACTCGGGTCGACTACCGGGCGGCGCGCCGACGGGTCACGTAAACCGGGAACTCGTCACTGGGCTCGGGCCACGGCTGGCGGCTCAGCATGTCCGCGACCTCGACGTAACCCGCCTCGATGAGGCCGGTCTTGGCGTCCACGATCCGGTACCACTGCTTCTGGGTGTGGATCGGCTGGCCTTCCAGAACGATCACGCGGACGTCGCCTTCGGCGAAGTCGCAGCGGCGTTGGACGGCGGCCAGCAATTGTTCGTTGTGCAGGTGACCCTCGCCGAAGTTCCAGCCCACCAGCGGACCTGCGACGATCTCGCCCTCCCGCACGCTGTACTGGGTCTCGTCGTCGATGGCCCGGGGCAGCAGCCCGTTGAGTGCCCTGCCGTGGGTGTGCATCGCCCGGAACGCCGCCGTCTTGTCGCTTACGATTTCGGCGATCGCGGGGTCGTAGAGCTTGGCGAGCTGGTTGACAACCAGCGCTGAGCTTTTCACGACATTGGCTTCGAGCGTCGCCTCGGCCCCGACGCGGAAGCACCAAATGCTGGTCGCCCAGTTCCCGGCGTAGTAACGCATCGCCGGCAGGAACGACACCTTCTCCGGAAACAGGTTGCCGATCGGCACGAAGGCAAGCGCCACGAGCAGGATCGCCAGCAGCAGCGGCGAGTTCAGATCGACGGCGCGGATCGCGCCGTAATGCCCGAACAGATAGAACAACGAAAAGATGATGAAGACGTTCCACTCCAACGGCACTCCCATCGGGAGGTTGGACAAGATGTTGAGGTGGAAGAGCACCATGAACCCGATCAGGTACCAGCGCCACGGTTGACCGTCGGCGGCGAACACCAGAACACCGGGGACCAGGAATTCCGCGGTGGTGCCCCCGACATGGGCCATGACCTTCGGTAGCCAGGACGGCCGCAGGTCGTTGACGGGGTCGAGATAGAGCCGGTGCTTGATCGGGGTGAACAGCTTGCTGCGCAGCAACGCATTGTTGCTCGTCATCACCGCCACTACGTACGGGAAGTGGTGGTTGAGCTTGGAAGTAGCAGCGCCCCACCACAATCCGAGGATGATGATCTTAAACGCGGCGATCTGATCGACGAAAGGAAAGAAGAAGACGATCAATTTCAGCCAGTAGTGCTCACCGCGAGCGGCCAGGAAGATCGTTTTGTCGCGCAGCCCCACCAGCGTCAGGGCAACGATCATCGGCAGCACCTGGACAGGGTCGAGCAGACCGACGTCCCCACCGGGGGTGACCGGCCCCCCGGCGCCGGGAGCCAGCATGGCCCACAGCCCGTCGATCAGCACGGTGGCATACAGGGCGACGTCAATCACGGTGCGGGTGTCGCCGGCGGTGAACGGAACCTTGTCGGGCCAGGCCGGGAGCCGAATCGTATTGGGCCGCAACCAGTAGAGGAACCCGCCGATCGGCGGCATGAATCGTCCGGTCAACGGTCCCGACCCGCAGCCCAAGCCGAGCACCTCGAACAGCAGGGTGAAGACGATGGCCTTCTGGTACACGATCGGCTGGGCCCACCATTCGCCGATACGGCTCAGTCCGCCGATGCCAGGGGTCAGTGAGATGACGGCGGCCGGGATCGCGACGTACAGACCGATCTTGATCAGGTAGAGCAGATACACCCCGTACGGTGTGCCGAAGCCGTGCTCCACCCAGTGCCGGGTCACGATCTGCAGCCGCGCGGCGCGGGGCCGAGTCTGCCAGGTGTCGTGATCGACGTCGGGAAGCTCGGGTGAGATGAATCCCATGGCAGCCTCGTTCCTGTCGTCGCTGACCAATACAATCTAACGGCTTCGCGCACGCCTGTGGCGACTTCGTGCGCGGATGCCGCCGAACCGGGATCGCGGCGCGGAAAATCAGTGCTGCATCGGGTGTTTCACCCGGCGGTGCTACCGGGCGACGAGCCGCGACCGGTGCGCGGCAACCTCGGTGCCCGGAGCCGGGAACCGGCAGTGCAGCTTCTCGATCATCAAGGTCAGCGCCTCGCGCTCCTGCTCTTCGACGCGCGCCATGCGCCGAAGAGCGCCCGCGCCTTCGATGTTGCCGGCGGCCTCGGCGCCGGCAATCGCCTTCCGGTAGCCCTCGATCCGGTGCTCGACGACGCGCCGGTTCTGGTTGAGCAGACGCAGAAAGTAGTCGGCCTGCCGCTGATCCGCGGCGTCGGCCGCGGCCCTCGCGCGGTCGCTCTCGCCGGCGGCGGGGCTGACGGCCGTACTCGCCGGCGCCACCTCGCCCTGTCGAGCATGTGCCGTACCGGGGCGGGCCGTGGCGCCGTGGGGCCTGTGCCACCGTCGGTCACGAGCGCCGCGCTCGGCTGCCGAGCGTGAAGCACGCTCGTCGGACATACCGGCAGAGTCCATCGGGCCTTCTCTCAGGAGGCGAAGGGGCGTTGCGCGTGCGTAACGATAACCTTCCCGCTCGCCCGGCGCCATAATCTTGCGGGATCCGGATTTAATCTTCCGGGATAGCGATTTCAACCGCTTCGCTACGCCCAGGAAACCGCCCGTTCGAGTGCATGAGCCCTGCCGATCAGCCAGCCAGCGGCGGGGAACCACCCGGCGCCGGCTCGCCCACGGCCTCGCGCGCCTCGGGCAGGGCGAATCCCGTTGCACTGCAACACCATCAACCCGACCGCGCCGCGGCGGCGGGCCTGCCGCCGCCGCCGAACGCGACGTCGATTTGGGGCACCGGCAAGACGCCGCGCCGGAGCAGTGTTTGCCTGCCGCCCGTCCCCGGGAACCGTCTGGCTACCATCGACAAGACTCAACGCGGCAAAGACGTCTCGAGGGAGCCACTAGGGGGCCTGAAGTGAACGACGTGAGCGACAGCGGCGGCCCGGAGGCCGGAGACCCCGAGCTCGGCAAATTCGACCCGGGTCTGACCCAGCGCCTGATGAGCGTCCTGCGCCCGATCCTGAAGACGTACTTCCGCTCCGAGGTGCGCGGCCTGGACGGCTTTCCGCCGGGCGGCGCACTGGTGGTCGGCAACCATTCCGGTGGGATGTTCCCGATGGACGTCCCGATCTTCAGCATCGACTTCTACGACAAGTTCGGCTACGACCGGCCGGTGTACACGCTCAGCCACGACATCTTGTTCATGGGCTTCACCGGTGAGCTGTTTCGGCGCACCGGCTACATCCGCGCCAACCCGGAGAACGCAGCCAAGGCGCTGCGGTCCGGCGGCGTGGTGGTGGTCTTCCCCGGCGGTGACTACGACGCCTACCGGCCCACGCTGTCGGAGAATGTCATCGACTTCAACGGCCGCAAGGGCTACGTCCGCACCGCGATCGAGGCCGGCGTGCCCATCGTGCCCGCGGTCTCGATCGGCGGGCAGGAGACCCAGCTCTACCTGACCCGCGGCACCTGGCTCGCCGAACGGCTGGGCATCAAGCGGCTGCTGCGCAGCGCCATCCTGCCGGTGTCGTTCGGGTTCCCGTTCGGGTTGTCCGCCGTCGTCCCGCCCAACGTGCCGCTGCCCACCAAGATCGTGACGCAGGTGCTCGAACCGATCCACATCGCCGAGCAATTCGGTGAGGACCCCGACCTCGACGAGGTCGACGAGCACGTGCGGTCGGTCATGCAGGAGGCGCTCAACGACCTCGCCGCCAATCGCCGCTTCCCAATCCTGGGCTGACACATGGCATCTCGTCTGGACCAAGCCCGTGGCATCCTCGGTGTGCTAGCCACGCTGCGGCGCGCCGGAATGATCGCGCCGATGCGACCCGACCGCTACCTGAAGATGGCCGCCGCGATGCGCCGCGAGGGCATGGGCATGACCGTCGGGTTCGCCGGCGCGGCGCAGCGCTGCCCCGACCGTCCCGGGTTGATCGACGAACTCGGCACCCTGACGTGGCGCCAGCTCGACGAGCGGATCAACGCGCTGGCCGCGGCGCTGCAGAAGCTGCCGTCGGGTCAGCCGAAGGTGATCGGGATCATGTGCCGCAATCACCGCGGCTTCGTCGAGTCGGTGGTGGCCGCCAACCGGATCGGCTCCGATGTCGTGCTGCTCAACACGTCCTTCGCCGGACCCGCGATGGCCGAGGTGGTCAACCGCGAGGGCATCGATGCCGCCATCTTCGACGAGGAGTTCACCGAGACGGTGGACCGCGCGCTGGCCGACAAGCCGGACGCCACCCGGATCGTGGCCTGGGCCGAGGACCCGCACGACCTGACCGTCGAGAGTCTGATCACCGAGCATGCCGATCAACGGCCGGAGCGCACCGGCCGCAAGGGCAAGATGATCCTGCTCACCTCCGGGACCACGGGAAGTCCCAAGGGCGCCAAGCAATCCGGCGGGGGCGCCGGGATAGGCACGCTGAAGGCGATCCTGGACCGCACCCCGTGGCGCGCCGAGGAGACGATCGTGATCGTGGCGCCGATGTTTCACGCCTGGGGCTTTTCGCAATTGATCTTCGCCGCGTCGATGGCCTGCACGGTGGTCACCCGACGCAAGTTCGACCCGGAGGCCACCCTGGATCTGGTCGACCGTCACCGGGCGACCGGGTTGGCTGTCGTGCCGGTGATGTTCGACCGCATCATGGACCTGCCCGACGACGTCCGAAAGCGTTACAGTGCGAGGTCGTTGCGCTTCGCCGCCGCGTCGGGCTCGCGGATGAGGACCGACGTCGTGACCGCGTTCATGGATCAGTTCGGCGACGTCATCTACAACAACTACAACGCGACCGAGGCCGGCATGATCGCCACCGCCACACCGGCGGACCTGCGCGTGGCACCCGACACCGCGGGCAGGCCGGCGGGCGGGACCGAAATCCGGATCCTGGATCCGGAATTCAACGAACTGCCTAGCGGCGAGGTGGGCACCATCTATGTCCGCAACGACACGCAGTTCGACGGCTATACCGAGGGCTCGACCGGCAAAGGGAAAGAGTTCCATGCCGGATTCATGTCCTCGGGCGACGTCGGCTATCTCGACGAGGCGGGGCGGCTGTTCGTGGTGGGCCGCGACGACGAGATGATCGTCTCCGGCGGCGAGAACGTCTATCCCATCGAGGTGGAGAAGACGCTGGCGGCCCACCCCGAGGTGGCCGAGGCCGCCGTCATCGGCGTGGACGACCAACAATACGGCCAGCGACTGGCGGCGTTCGTCGTCCTCGAACCCGGCTCGTCCGCCACCGTCGAAACCCTCAAGCAACACGTCCGCGACAACCTCGCCAACTACAAGGTGCCCCGGGACATCTCGGTGCTCGACGAGCTCCCCCGCAGCAGCACCGGCAAGATCGTGCGCGGCGACTTGCAAGCACGGGTCAACGGCTGATGCGCCGCCCGAAATCGCGGCCACTGGCCCGCGCGGCCGTCGAATTCCTGAACGCCGCCAACGGATTACGCCCGCTGGCCCGCAAAGGCTACAGCACGGTGCTGGTGTTCTGGTTCGGCTGGCCGACATCCGAGGTGCCCGGCGTCTACTTCTGCGCCTCGTTGCTGGACGTGCTGCGACGCGGGCGGCGCGGTGACTTCGCGGGGCGGCGCGGCAAGGCGGCACTGGCCCTGACGGCGGCCTCCTGGGCGATCCTCGGGGTGATTCGCTATCGCGGCGTGACCACGCCGGGGCCGGTGCTGGAAGCGGGGCTGCGCGAGCAGCTGGGACCCGACTACGCCGAAGCGCTGTCCGCCCTGCCGCAGCACGCGCCTGAGCGCCGGGGACGGCGCAGCCTACCGCTGGGCAACACCATGGCCCGCCGTCGCTACGTCGACAAGACCAACGTCGTGTCGTATGGCCCGCACCGCGCTAACATGGCCGACATCTGGCGCCGGCGCGACCTGCCTCGAGACGGCAAGGCGCCGGTGCTGCTGCAGGTCCCCGGCGGCGCGTGGATGATCGGGATGCGGCGCCCGCAGGCCTACCCCCTGATGAGCCACCTGGCGGCCCGCGGCTGGGTGTGCGTCTCGATCGGCTATCGGGTCTCGCCCCGCCACACCTGGCCGGACCACATCGTCGACGTTAAGCGGGCCCTGGCCTGGGTCAAGGACAACATCGCGCAATACGGCGGCGACCCCGATTTCGTCGCGATCACCGGCGGGTCGGCGGGCGGGCACCTCTGCTCGCTGGCCGCGCTGACCCCCAACGATCCCGCATTCCAGCCGGGTTTCGAAGACGCCGACACGTCGGTGGCCTGCGCCGTGCCGGTGTACGGTCGCTACGACTGGTTCTCCACCGAGGGCGAAGGCCGCCGCGAATTCGTCGAACTGCTCGAAAAGCTGGTTGTCAAGCGGAAATTCGACACCGACCGCGAAGTCTACGTTGATGCCTCGCCGATCCGGCGGTTACGGGCCGACGCGCCACCGTTCTTCGTCTTGCACGGCCACGACGATTCGCTGATCCCGGTCGTCGAGGCTCAGGAGTTCGTCGACGAGCTGCGCGCCGTCTCGAAGTCGCCCGTCGCCTACGCCCAACTGCCCAACGCCCAGCATGCTTTCGACATCTTCAGCTCGCCGCGGGGACACCGGTCGGCCGAGGCAGTCGCACGCTTCCTGTCCTGGGTGTACGCGACCAAGTACCTGGATCGCGACTGACTTATATTGCCGCGGCGGCCTTTTCGAGTTCGACCAGCGCCGGCTCGATGGCCTTGGCCATGTCCTCGATGTCGTTGGCCACCTCGGGCGTCGTCACAAAACCGAAGTCCAGGAAGTCCGTGTAGGAAAAGCAGGTGATGTTCAACGCGACGTCCATCACCGGCGGCCCGAGCGGCACCAGCGATTCCACCACGGCGCCCGCCATGTACAGCGGGCAGGACGGACCGGGGACGTTGGACACGACCAGGTTGATCGGGGCCAGGTTCCGCGACAGGCCGGTGGCCGTGTACGCGCGGGCGGCCAACTGCAACAGCCCGGGCGGCGTGGTTTCGGTCAGACCCATGATCTGATGCGCCGACAGAGCTTTCGCCATTTCCTTGGCGCTCTGGGTGCTTTCGTAGATCGCCAGCAACCGCTCGGCAGGGTCGGCGATGTCGGTGGCGAGCGAGGCGGTCATCGAGCTGATCTGGTTGCCGACGTCGCCGGGTGAATCGTCGGTGCGGGTCGACACCGGGATCTGCGCGATCAGTGGCTTGAACGGCAGCTCGCCGCGCTTTTCCAGGTACTCGAGAGCAGCGCCTGCCACCAACGCCAGCACGACGTCGTTGAGCTTGACCCCGAAGGCGTCCTTGACGGCCTTGGCGCGGGCCAGTTCCACCCGGGTACCGGTGATCCGGCGATGCGGCGAAACCGGGGCGTTGAAGCGGGTTTTGGGTGCCTCGAAGTAGCGCGGCGGCCTGTCCCGGAAACCGAGGGTGGCGATCTGCTGCCGCACCGTCTGCTCGAGCAGCCGGGCGATGCGGAACGGCGTTTTGACGCCGACGTTGATCAGCGCGCCGATCGCGCGCCGTTCAATGCCGGGGATCTTGAGTCCCACCAGCGAGCCGACCGTTTCCTGTTGCGGCGGACGGGGTTCCGGCGTGACGTCCAGCAGTATTTCGCCCAGGCCGGCCCCGGAGACACCATCGACGATGGCGTGATGCATCTTGGTGAGCGTGGCGATGCGCCCGCCCTTGACGCCCTCGATCACCCACAGCTCCCAGAGCGGCCGGGAGCGGTCCAGCTTGTAGGACATCAACCGGCCGACGAGTTCGTCGACCTCGCGACGCCCGCCCGGAGCGGGCACGCCGATGCGGCGGACGTGGAAGTCGATGTCGAGCTCTTCGTCCTCGACGAACCACGGCCGGTCCAGGCCGAGTGGCGCGCCGCTGACCCGCCACCGCAGCTGCGGCAGCTCGGGGAGCCGGTCGATCAGCAGCTGGCGAAGCCGCTGGAAGCTGTACTCGGGCGCATCGCTGGGATCGCAGATCGCCAATGCGCCCACATGCATGTGCCAGCCCGCAGTTTCTGCAGACCAAAACGCCGCGTCAACGCTCGAAAGCCGCTTCATCCCCTGACCGTAGCCCTACCCTGCCCCGCCCCGCTATGGCGAACATACTGGCCTGGCGGCTCGGGCCGGGCCAAGCCACCCACGCCACGGGCATGGAATGCCGCCACCCCCCGGCGACTCACCGGCTCAGGTCGACCGGAGACGCGGCCGCACCTTGCCACGTCGGGACAGGTATGCGTCGAGTCCGCGACCGGGGCGCCGATCGATACGCCGCCGCCCAGGCTGACCCAGGGTGCGCGAATCCAGGGCTAACCGCGGGTCGAAGGCCGAAGGCGAATTATGCTGACACATCTCCCGCGGCGACTCAGCGCACGCCGCTGCCTTTGACGCTGGTTCCCGCGGAAGCGTCAAGTTGGCGCGGGCAGTAGGCCTTCGCCGATATCGTCGCGAACTGGGCGGCACCGCTGGTTGTCAGCGCCGGGTTGTTGTCCTTGAGGTCGTTGAGAAGTTGCAGGCCGGATATGCCGCGAGAAACCAAGCCACACACGGCTTTACCGGCGCTTATCGCTTGACCGGGGTCTGAAAAGCTGATCCCTACCTTACCCAGGTCAGCCAAAAACTCTACGTTGTTCTCATCGGTGGCCGCCTCATCCTCCCCGGGTATCGCGTGGGCGGGTACGGCGATGACAATTCCCAGCGCCACACCCAGAAGTGCCAGGTGCAATCTCACGTATCCTCCCTTGCTGCAGCTCTTGCCGTCCCGCAGTCCTGAAGCCCGAAATCCTCTGTATTACTACCTTTTACCTAAGCTTGGAGTCGGACGCTCCGATAGCGACCCCCTCGCCGTCCGACACGTGCACGGCGTGTACGCCCGGAGTTGTTCTGAGTCTGGCGACCAGGTCGTCGAGGCCAGCCTCGTCGACGTTCCAGTGCTGTACTTGATCGGGCATCTCCTGCAGTTGAGCGATGATGCGGTCGAGCTTGACCGGCCCCACGCGTCGCTCACCGGCGATAGCGCGGGTCTGGAGGCTGGTTGAGCTGACCACCCGCGATGCCGGGCTACCCAGCGCGCCGCCCGCCAGACTGCCCAGGGTCGCCTCGTTGACCAGGCCGGCGGGGAAGTCTCCCGCGGCAGCCGCGGCCAGGCTGGTGTCCGGTAACGCGTTGGCGGCCAGCCTTATCGCCGGGGCGGCGGTCGCCCAGCCGGCCGGCACGGACAATCTGCCCACCGTCGGTGCGTTGCCCAGTACCGCAGACACAGGCTTGACCGGAACGCTGACGGCGGCATGCCCCGGCGAGGCCAGACCGGCGCCCAACGACGTCTTCGACATCGCCGCGCTCCACGGCGCATAGATGAAGAAGTTCTTCCACTGCGACATGCCGAGGCTGGTACTGGCATTGACCACGTTGGTCCACGTCGCCTGGGTACCGACTTGCCCGATGCTCGAATACAGCGCCTCCCACAGCGGGGCCACCTCCTTACTCCCCGTCACCCCGCCGATCAGGTCCTGCCAAAACTTGGTGTATTGGCCGGACAGCGAGGTGAGGTAGTCCTCGATCTGTTTCAGCCACGAGGACAACGACTGCGACGACGTCGCTGCCGCAGCGGCCTGGACCGCGGCCGCGCTGTCACCGGTGGTGGCCGGTGCCTCCTCGAACGCGGGCAGCCCTCCGGCCGACTCCGATGCACTGGCGTAAGCGAACATGGCGGCGACATCTTGAGCCCACAGCTGTCCATACTCGGCTTCGGTGACGGCGATCGCCGCGCCGTTTTGACCCAAGATGTTGGTCTGCAGCAGCGCGGCCAACTGGCTGCGGTTCGCCGCGACAATCGCCGGCGGCACGGTCGCCGCCAACGCGGCCTCATAGGCGCCGGCCGCGGCCAATGCCTGGGCGGAAGTCTGTTCTGCCCGGGCCGCCGTGCCGGCCAGCCACGCCACATACGGCGCCGCCGCCGCCGCCATGGACTCCGCCGACGAGCCCTGCCACGACTCGCCGACCAGGTCCGAAATCGCCGCTGCATAAGACGCCGCGGTGGAGTGCAGCTCGGCAGCCAGCCCGTCCCATGCCGCCGCGGCGCGCAGCAACGACCCCACGCCGGGCCCGGAATAGATCTGGGTGGAGATCACTTCCGGTGACAGCGCTGCGAAATCCCCGAAAACCATTGTTGCCCTTCCCTATTTCGCATTCGGAGGTATCACGATGACGGTCGACGTGGTCGCGATGTCATCGACGGCAACGGCGCCGGGCACGCGAACGGCCGACCTCGCGGCGGCGCGAGTCGCGGTGCCCCCGACCGCGCGTCCGCCCAGACTCGATAGCGCAGTCGGTCCGAACATGCCCTGGGTGCCGCCGGCAGCCATCGCCGGAGCGCCATCCAGCATGGTTTCGGGCAGCTCGGCGGCAAGCGTTCGGACCGCTGGGACCGCCGCGGCCCAGTTCGCCGGCACCGACAACGAGCCCACCAGGCCCGCCCGGCCCGCCGCCGCCGAAACCGTCCCCGCGCCTTGCAACGCAGTCGCACCGGTCAGCAGATCGCTGCGCAGCAGCGGTGCCAGCACGCCGAGGAGGGGCTTGGGGTGCAGCAAAGGGCCGATGCCTTGGATCCCGACGCCGAGGTTCGGGATGCTGCCCGCGATCTGGTACCAGTTCTTCATCAGGTTGGCCACGCCGAGCGGGGTATACGGTCCGGAGACCACGCCCATGACGCTGGTGAAGGTCTTCAGAATCCCGGTGATGTCCGTAAGGCTCAGCGGGAGCCCGGCCGCCGCCGTCGTCACCGCGTTCGCGCTGATGCTCTGCGCCGCAAGGGGAGCCGCCGAGACCGTCTGCGACAGCGCCTTTTCCACACCGGAGGCGACCGACGACCGACCCGCGGCGGCAACGGCGTCCGCTTGGCCGGCGGCACCGCTGTCGTTGGTGGTCTTCGGCGGTGCGGTGAACGGCTGCAGCGCGGTCGCGGCCGCCGCGGACTCGGCGTAGGCGTACATCGCGGCCGCATCTTGGGCCCACATCTCGGCGTACTCGGCCTCCGTCGCCGCGATCGCCGCCGAATTCAGACCCAAAAAGTTCGTCGCGATCAGCAACTCCAACAACGACCGATTGGCCGCGATCACCGGCGGCGGCACGGATGCAGCGAATGCGGCCTCATAGGCGCCCGCCGCCGCCTTGGCGTGCAGTGCCGATTGCTCGGCTTGCGCGGCCGTGCCGCCCAGCCACGCGACGTACGGGGCGGCCGCGGCCGCCATGGACGCCGCCGAGGGTCCATGCCAGCCGGTCGTCAGCTCCATCACCACAGACCGGTACGACGCCGCTGTCGCCTGCAACTCGCTGGCCAGCCCATCCCAGGCGGTCGCGGCGGCCAGCAATGGCGCCGGCCCGGGTCCGGCATAGATCTTTCCGGAGTTGATCTCCGGCGGTAATGCTCCGAAATCCATAGGTCTCCCTCCGCCCCGGCCGTCGGACCACCGCGGGCCCAGTGCTTGCCTTCCCCTACCAACGAGCAACGGCCAACGCCGCCCAGCGAAATCGATCAGGAGTTTGCTAGCGGGGGGCCATTTGCCCCTGTGGAGATTAGCCATGCCGTGCGAGAAAAGGCTTCCGGGAGGACCGGCACTCGGGGAACGATCCCCGCACCCCGCCGACTGCGAAGGCACTCTGCGTGCCCTGGACGCGAGGCGCCCATAAAGCCGTCTACCTCGCCCAAGTCCGACACCTCGACGCGGTGAATAGGTGATGAAGAATTGAAAGAACGCGTTCACGGACGACTATCCGTGAATAAAAATCTCACGGTGGAAAATCTAATTTGCCTCGACGGAGGGCCATCGCGTCCAGTACCGCCAGCGGCGGATCCATCGGGGAAGGTCGAGTAAAGGCGTTGCTATCAGTGGATTTTCATACGTGCCAGCGGTTGCACGGTGCGGCACCGGCACGTCGAAGGTGATGCACGCCTGCGTCGCCACGCATTCACCGATATCAGTTGACACGTCGATTTGATATCGAATTCAAAATATGTATGAGTTCGATCTGAGAATGGCGGATCGACACAGCGCGTCACCCTCGGCTCGGGTCCAGGGCCGCGTCCGCACGATTGGTCAACCGCTGCGCGTCGAGGCTGAACGTTCGGTACTCGGGACCGATCCATGACGCCAAGCTGTCGGCGGCTCGGTCATAGCCAGTTCATAGGAATCCCGGGCTTATATGAGTTTGCTGAGCAGCACGCCAGGGCCGGCATCGGCCGAGCAGGCCGGGCGAGAACGCACACCGGGCTTCGCGCGGATCAGGAACTGGCGGCGGCGAGTTTCGGCCATGCTCGTGCCGGCTCGTTCGGCTCACCCTCGGCGCGGTCGCACGGTAATGGGCGGCAGCGACGTCGGCCCTTGGCGTCATGCAACCGCGCGACGCCTCGCTGCGTCAGGCGTCCTCCAGCAGGTCCGGCGTCACCGCGGACTCGGTGTCGGGGATGCCGTCGACCTTGGCCTTGCGGTCGGCCATCGACAGGAGGCGCCGAATACGGCCCGCCACGGCATCTTTCGTCATCGGGGGGTCGGCAAGCCGACCGAGTTCCTCCAGCGAGGCCTGCCGGTGCTCGACGCGCAGTTTGCCCGCCGAGGCCAGATGGTCGGGAACGGTGTCGCCGAGGATTTCCAGCGCCCGCTCCACCCGGGCGGCCGCCGCGACGGCCGCGCGCGCCGAACGGCGCAGGTTGGCGTCGTCGAAGTTGGCGAGCCGGTTGGCCGTTGCGCGCACCTCGCGCCGCATCCGGCGTTCCTCCCAGATCAGCCGGGTGTCCTGGGCGCCCATCCGGGTCAACAGCGCGCCGATGGCCTCGCCGTCGCGCACCACCACGCGATCGGCGCCGCGCACCTCGCGGGCCTTCGCGCTGACCCCGAGCCGCCGCGCCGCACCGACCAGCGCCAGTGCCGCCTCGGGGCCTGGGCAGCTGACTTCCAGCGCCGAGGAGCGCCCCGGCTCGGTCAGCGACCCGTGCGCCAAAAACGCTCCGCGCCAAGCGGCTTCGGCATCGCCGATGCTGCCCCCGACGACCTGGGCCGGCAGGCCGCGGACCGGGCGCCCGCGCATGTCGAGCAGACCGGTCTGACGGGCCAGCGCCTCGCCGTCGTTGGCGACCCGCAACACGTAGCGGGTGCTCTTGCGGATACCGCTGGCCGACAACACGTGGACCACCGCGTTGTAGCCGTAGAGGTCGAAGATGTCCTTGCGCAGCCGCCGCGCGATGTTGCCCAGGTCCACCTCGGCCTCGACCACCACCCGGCCGCCGACGATGTGTAGTCCGCCCGCGAACCGCAGCAGGGAGGTGACTTCCGCCCGACGCGCGCTGACCGATTTCACCACCAGGCGGCTCAGCTCGTCTTTGACTTCGGTCGTCATCGCCACGCGTCGTCACCCCTTGGTCCGCTGCCAGCCGGTCCGTTCACGCCGGTTTGTGGACTTTCACCGTCGACCCGAATCTCCGCGGTGGCCGTCGCCGAAGGCGCTGCCGGACCCGGGTTGTCCGCTCGGACCCCGTCCAGGACCGCCGCGAGCTTGCCCGGGTCATGTAAAGGTGTACCAGGTCGGGAGACGTCAGCGAAGTGGACCTCGGCCTGCAGCAGGGTCGCGGTACGGCGCAGTTGCTCGCGCTCCCGCTCCCCGGGCACCCGTTCGGCGTCGATGATGATGTCGTGCACGGTGAATCCCGGGGCGTGCTGGGCCAGCACGTGCAGGTGACGCTCCACCGAGAACCCGGCCGTCTCGCCCGGCTCGGCCACCAGATTGAGCACCAGCGCCCGCCGCGCCGGGGTGGCCTGCAGAGCCGCGACCAGGCCCGGCACCAGCACGTGCGGGATCACGCTGGTGAACCACGACCCCGGCCCCAGCACCACCAGGTCGGCGGCCATGATGGCGTCGACGGCCTGCCGGGTGGCCGGCGGGTTGTCCGGCAACAGCCGCACCCGGCGCACCTTGCCCGGCGTGGTCGCGATCGCCACCTGCCCGCGGATGAGCCGGAACATCCGGGGGTCGGACTCCAGCCCGGAGACGTCGGCCTCGATCTGCAACGCGATCGGGCACATCGGCAGCACCCTGCCCTTGACGCCGAGGATGCGGCCGAGTTCGTCGAGGGCGGCGACCGGGTCGGCCAGCACCTCGTTGAGTCCCGCCAGCAGCAGGTTGCCGATCGGGTGGCCAGCCAGGGCGCCGTCGCCCCCTAACCGGTGCTGCAGGATCGTCGCCCACAGTCGCCCGTAGGGACTGTCAGATGCCAGGGCCGCCAACGCCATTCGCAGATCGCCGGGCGGCACCACGTCCAGTTCGTTGCGCAGCCGGCCGGACGAACCGCCGTCGTCGGCGACGGTCACCACCGCGGTGACGTAGGGCGTCAGCCGCCGCGCGGCCGATAACGTCGCGTACAGACCGTGTCCACCGCCCAGCGCGACGATGCCCTCGCTGCGTGCTGGGGTCATTCCCGACCCAGATCCCGGTGCAGCACCCGCACCGACAGTTGCGCATTCTCGCCCAGCAGCCGCGCCAGTGCCTCGGCGATCGCGACGCTGCGATGCTTGCCGCCGGTGCAGCCGATCGCGACCGTCATGTAGCGCTTGCCCTCCCGGCGATAGCCATCGACAACCAGAGATAGCAACCGATGGTAAGCGTCGAGGAACTCCGCCGCGCCCGACTGGCCCAACACGTAATCGCGGACCGCCGGGTGCTGGCCGGTGTGCGGGCGCAGCTCGTCGACCCAGTGCGGATTGGGCAGGAAGCGCACGTCCATCACCATGTCCGCGTCCATCGGCAGGCCGTACTTGAAACCGAATGACTCGACGGTGACGCTGGTGGAGGCGGCGGCGTCGCTGCTGAAGGCCCGTTCGATGCTTTCCCGCAGACCCCGCACCGACAGCGTCGACGTGTCGATGATCAGGTCGGCGGTGGCGCGGACGGGCGCCAGCATCCGGCGTTCGGCCGCGATGCCCTCGGCCAGCGTCTGCTGGCCCTGCAGCGGGTGGCTGCGCCGGTTCTGTTCGTACCGGCGCACCAGCATGTCGTCAGACGCCTCCAGGAACACCACGCGGGGGTTGATGTTGCGGGTGGCCAGCTCGTTGCGAACCTCGTCGAGGTCGCCGGTGAAGCCGCGCGAACGCACGTCCATCACGACCGCCAGCTGGGTGATCCGCGATCCGGCGGCGAGGCCGAAATCCACCATCCGGGTGATCAGCTGGGGCGGCAGGTTGTCGGCCACATACCAGCCCAGGTCCTCGAGGACTTTGGCCGCGGTTCCGCGCCCGGCGCCCGACAACCCGGTCACCAGAACGACGTCGATACCGGCCGAGCCGGCATCAGCAGGCGGGCCGTCGCCGAAGTCGGCCTGCACATCCCCGTGGCGCTGCCCGCTCCCCCCCACCTGACTCGTCATTCCGCGTCTCCGGGTTGCCCGGGTCGCAGGGCCTCGAGGACGGCGGTGGCAGTGGCCAGGCCGATGCCCGGAACGGCTGTGATCTGGTCGACGGTGGCCTCCTTGAGGCGGGCTATCGAGCCGAAGTGGGTTACCAGCGCCTTGCGGCGATGCTCTCCTAATCCTGGCACCGAATCGAGCGCCGACGCGGTCATTCGCTTGGATCGTTTGCTCCGATGGTAGGCGATCGCGAAGCGGTGCGCCTCGTCACGGACGCGCTGTAGCAAATACAGACCCTCGCTGTTGCGCGGCATGATGATCGGGTCCGGCTCCGACGGCACCCAGATCTCCTCCAGCCGTTTGGCCAGGCCGATCACCGCGACGTCGGCGATCCCGAGCTCCTCGAGCACGGCGTTGGCCGCGTTGACTTGCGGTGCACCGCCGTCGACGACGAACAGGTTGGGCGGATAGGCGAACCGGCGCGACTTCCCTTCCGGCGAAAGCGTATTCGCATCGTTCTGGTCGCTCAGGTGGCGCACGAACCGGCGCCGGGTCACCTCGGCGATCGACGCGACGTCGTCGGAGCGGCCCTGCCCGGCCGCTTCCCGGATGCCGAAGTGACGGTAGTCGGATTTGCGTGGCAGCCCGTCCTCGAAGACGACCAGCGAGCCGACCACGTCGGTGCCCTGGACGTGGCTGATGTCAACACACTCGATGCGCAACGGGGCAGCCGCCAAACCGAGCGCGTCCTGGATGTTCTGCAGCGCAGCCGATCTGGCGTTGAAATCGCCCGCCCGCTTCAGCTTGTGTTGCTGCAGGGCCTCTTTCGCATTGCGTTGCACGGTTTCGGCCAGCGCGCGCTTGTCGCCGCGCCGCGGCACGCGCAGGGTGACCCGCGAGCCGCGCAGACTGGACAGCCAGCTGGTCAGCTCGTCGGCATTGGACGGCAGGCAGGGCACCAGCACCTCGCGCGGGACCGGGTTGGTCGACTCGTCGGCCGCTTGGTCTGTTTCGGAGCCCAGCTCGGCCTGCTCGCCGTAGAACTGGGTGAGGAACTGCTCGACCAGTCGCTCTTCGCCGGATTCACCTGGGTCGCCGGACTTTTCGACGATCCAGCCGCGCTGGCCACGCACCCGGCCACCGCGCACGTGAAACACCTGCACCGCCGCCTCGAGCTCGTCGTCGGCGAAGGCGACCACGTCGGCGTCGGTGCCGTCGCCGAGCACGACGGCCTGCTTCTCCATCGCCCGCTTGAGCGCACCGACGTCGTCGCGCAGCCGGGCGGCGCGCTCGAAATCGAGTTCCTCGGCCGCGGCGGTCATCTGCTGCTCCAGCTCGCGGGCAAAGCGGTCGGTCTTGCCGGACAGGAAGTCGCAGAAGTCCATCACGATCTGGCGATGCTGCTCCGCGCTGACCCTGCCGACACAGGGCGCCGAACATTTCTCGATGTAGCCGAGTAAACAGGGGCGATCAATCTGCTTGTGCCGCTTGAACACTCCCGTCGAACAAGTCCGAGCCGGAAACACCCGGGTGAGCAGATCCAGCGTCTCCCGGATGGCCCACGCGTGCGAGTACGGGCCGAAGTAGCGCACTCCTTTACGCCGCGGGCCGCGGTAGACCATCAGCCGGGGAAATTCCTCGTTGAGCGTGACGGCCAGCACCGGATACGACTTGTCGTCGCGGTAGCGGACGTTGAAGCGCGGATCGAACTCCTTGATCCAGTTGTATTCCAGCTGCAGGGCCTCGACTTCGGTGTTGACCACCGTCCACTCGACCTTGGCCGCGGTGGTCACCATCTGCCGGGTGCGGGGATGCAGGGCGGAGATGTCCTGGAAGTACGAGGTCAGCCGGCTGCGCAGGCTTTTGGCCTTGCCGACGTAGATGACTCGGCCGTGCAGGTCCCGGAATCGGTAAACGCCGGGCTCGACCGGGATGGACCCGGCTGCGGGGCGATATGTCGCGGGATCTGGCACGCATCCAGGCTAGTAGCCGGTGCCGTCAGACCGCCGACGGCTAGGGCCCTCCGGCCGTCCACGTCGGCGTCGAAGACGCCCGCGCCGATGAGGAACATGTCCTCGGCGGCGTCGATCGCGGCGAGAGCCGCGGCCAAATACAGCAGGTCGGTCGCGGTGCTGGCGACCAGGCCTTGTGCGATACCCGTCAACGCCGCGGTGAACACCCGTGCGCCGTCGCAGCCCACCCGAGTGTCTATCCGCGGACGGCGAAAAGCGGCCCCGTCCGGCAGAAGATTCTTGTCTTCGGCCCGATTCGGTCAGGCGGTCCCGGAGGTGAGCTGCGCCCTTCTCTTTGCCGCCCAATCCGCCATCGGGAATCCGGATTTGCTGTCGCACGCCGAAATCATCAGCACTACCCGTGGCACCACCGCTAACCCGAAGTCACAGGTCCATTCCGGACGGGTCATCGTCCACACCAAAACACCGTCGGCGGGCGTCGCGAAATAGCTGAGCCGCATCGGTTTGAAATCGCCGAGAGGCGCCACGCCGATGGCGTCGCCGCGGCAATCCGAAACGGCACTGAAGCCTTTCCAGACCACATCGTGGGTGTCGAGGGAGTTGCCGTAGACGTCGCCCGACTCCGCGTAAAGCGCCGCGCCGCCCACCGAATATGCCGACTCCGCGTGGTCAGCAGAGCCGGCGGGCACCAGGGGCGAACCCCTGAACAGCAGCGCTGCCCCGCATTCGGGCGGCCGGACGCTCGTGAAGTAGCTGTCCCCCACCGGAACCGCGACCGCCCGGCCCAGCGGGGTGGTGTTGCCGTCCTGCAGCAGCACGTCGCGCGCGGCGACCGGCTTCGGCGTGGGGGCTGCCGACCTGGAGGGGGCGGACGGGGACTGATCCGAGGCCCGGGTCGCTTGTCCGGGTACGGATGTCGTACACGCACTGAGTGTCACCGCGAGGATGACCGCGGCAACCGTCCCCCTGTTACCCATCGGGCGATCCTACGACGACGCGGCCCAGGGCAGTATTCAGTGGGCGCGCAGGTCCGGCCGGTAGCGGACCAGCAGCGATCGTACGGTGTCCATCGCGTCCACCGCCCGGCCCTTGTCGACGGCCTGGATGGCCATCACCGTCACGTACTCGTCGTCGGGCAGGTCGACCCGAGCCCAGCGGCCGCCGGGCGGGAACGACACGCCGACCACCTCCGACCACGGAATCAACCGGTAGCCCAGCAGGTTTCGCACGGCCAGCCCGGACGCGCCGATCCGGAGCCTGGGCCGGGCGAACAGCAGCATGACGCCGGCGATGACCAGGCCGAGGACGGCCATCGCCACTTGGTCGGAGGTCTGGAAGATCACCCCGCTGGACCCATTCTTGAGCAGAAAGCCGACCACGACGTGCGCCGCGGCGACGAGAAATGCAGCGGCGTAGACGAATCGCGGTGTCAGGTGCGGACGCAGCTCAGCGTCCCACACCTCGCGGGGCGCCGGTGTCACGACCGCGTGCGCAGGTCACGCAAAGTCAATGCGGCGGTCAGCGCGGCACCGGCCGCCTGTGCTCCCTTGTCCTCCGCGGACGTCGGAAGCCCGGCCCGATCCAACGCCTGCTCCTCGGTGTTGGTCGTCAGCACTCCGTTGGCAACCGGCGTCGACGCGTCCAGGGACACCCGGGTCAGGCCCTGGGTCACCGCATCGCAAACATACTCGAAATGCGGTGTGCCGCCCCGGATTACGACGCCAAGCGCAATCACGGCATCGTGGTTGCGGGCCAGTTCCTGGGCGACGACCGGAATCTCGATCGCCCCATGCACGCGGACCACGGTGGGGTTGTCGATGCCGGACTCGGCGGCTACCTTGCGCGCCCCCGCCAGCAGCGCGTCACAGATGGTGCTGTGCCACGTGCTCGCGACGATGCCCAGACGCAGATCGGACGCGTCGAGTGCCAAGACCTCCGGCACACCGGTACCGCTCATCTGCGTGACTCCTCAGTATCGCCAAGCTTTGCATCGTCGCCGGCGCGACTCACAGAGCACCGCCGAATTCGCCTGGCAGATGGACTGATTCGTGAAACTCGTCCAGCCCGGCCAAGTCGTGTCCCATCTTGTCTCGTTTGGTCATCAGGTAACGAATGTTCTCGGCATTGGCTCGCACCGGCAGCGAGACGCGTTCGATGATGTGCAGCCCGTAGCCGTCCAGCCCCACCCGCTTGGCCGGATTGTTGGTCAGTAGCCGCATCGAGCGGACACCGAGGTCGACCAGGATCTGCGCGCCGATCCCGTAATCGCGTGCGTCGGCGGGCAATCCGAGCTTGAGATTGGCGTCGACGGTGTCCTCGCCGGCATCCTGCAGCTGGTAGGCCTGCAGCTTGTGCATCAGGCCGATGCCGCGGCCCTCGTGGCCGCGCATGTACAGCACGACGCCGCGCCCCTCCCGGGCGACCATCGCCATGGCGGCATCGAGCTGGGGTCCGCAGTCGCAGCGCCGGGAACCGAACACGTCGCCGGTCAGGCACTCGGAGTGCACGCGCACCAACACGTCGTCGCCCTCGCCGTTGAGCCCGCCGATGTCGCCGCGCACCAGCGCGACATGCTCGACCTCTTCGTAGATGCTGGCGTAACCGATGGCCTTGAACTCACCGTGCCGGGTGGGGATGCGGGCTTCGGCGATGCGCGCGATGTGCTTCTCGTGTTTGCGCCGCCATTCGATGATGTCGGCGATGGTGATCAGCGCGAGGTCGTGCTCGTCGGCGAAGACCCGCAGCTCGTCGGTCTGGGCCATCGACCCTTCGTCCTTCTGGCTGACGATCTCGCAGATCGCCCCGGCGGGCTGCAGCCCCGCCATGCGGGCCAGGTCGACCGCGGCCTCGGTGTGGCCGGGGCGCCGCAGGACGCCGCCGTCCTTGGCACGTAGCGGTACGACGTGTCCGGGCCGGGTGAAGTCGTCGGCGGCGCTGGTCGGGTCGGCGAGCAGCCGCATCGTGGTGGCCCGGTCGGAAGCCGAGATGCCCGTGCCCACGCCGTTACGTGCGTCGACGGTGACCGTGTAGGCGGTGCCGTGCTTGTCCTGGTTCACCGCGTACATCGGCAGCAGCCCGAGCCGGTCGCAGATGGCGCCGTCCAGCGGGACACAGAGGTACCCGGAGGTGTAGCGCACCATGAACGCCACCATCTCCGGCGTCGCCTTCTCGGCGGCGAAGATCAGGTCGCCTTCGTTCTCCCGGTCCTCGTCGTCGATGACGACCACGGCCTTACCGGCCGCAATGTCGGCAACCGCCCGTTCGACGGAATCCAACCTCGTCATCCTGCTACCTTGCTGTCGCCCCGGGCCACACGCGAAGTCGTGTGTGACAACCAGTATGAACCACGACCCGGGCGCAGTTATTCACGGCTTTTTCGCGGCTGGGTCCATCGAGCCCCGACGGAGCGTCTGAGCAGGTACACGCCGCCCCCGTGGGCCCAGATCGTCTGGAACCCGGGCGCAAACCACTGGGGTTACTGGAACGGCGGAATATGGATTCCGGTCTAACCCGGCACTGATCTCGTCGAAATCACCGGCTAGCAGGCCGCGAGTGACAAGGGGACCCTCGCGGCGTGCTTTCTCCGTTCCGGGCTCGCCGATTCTCAATCGCCGGTGCGCTGGCGGGTCTCGTCGAATTCGTCGTCGGCCTCCATTCCCGGATCTCTTATTGCCGACACGCTACCGATCCCGACATCAGGAATATCAATTAAGGATGTAAATATTGCCCGGCAACGTGTCGGAAAAGGCGAGCCCGTAACTTACTCACATACGCAAACTCACATACGCAAACTCCTCATCGCCACTCTTCTCGCATTCGCGATGCTCGCCACCGCCGGATGCGGCCCCATCACGTTCACCCTTGAAGCCGCCGGAGCGCACAGCCCCGACACGGCGGTACCGGTGGGGATCTGAATGGTCGCGGAAGGGATGGTCGTGCGACGGTACGGAGCGCAACCGGAACATCCCCGATAGGAATGCCCGTCGATTCGGGGCGGCAGCAGGCCGCGGCTCTCCGCCAACTGCTGGCGGCACTATCGCGGGCCCGCAACCCTAGGTCCGGGTCCGCCAGCAATCGGTTGTCGCACCGCGGGTTGCGAAACGGCCTCAGTCCCGCAGCGAGTGTCCCTGCGCGTCGGGAACCTTGCCCAACAAGATCATGATTCCGTCGACAAAAGGCCACAAACCACCGATTCCGAATGTGAAAACAGTGACCACGATTTGCAGGATGCCGATGGTCGTGTAGCCGAGGTAGAAGCGACCGATACCCAAACCGCCGAGAAAAATCTGCAGTAAACCCGCCACCATTTTGCTCTTGTCCGACAGCGGCTGCCCCGACGGACCGATACCTTGCGCGGCGCCACCATAGGGCGTGACATTGCCGGGCCCGCCGTTCGGATCGGGATACCGACCGGGCGCGGGGGTTTGACTCGTCATTGTTTATTCCCTCTCTTTTGAAGGTTCCGGGCACATCACCCGGAGTCCTGGGTTGCCGTGTCTGCCCGAGACAGTCACGGATGCCGGCCAGTTCGGGTCGGTCACGGCAACACTGGGCGAGAGGTCTCCGAGGATTCTTGGAAGATTCTTGGAGGGTGCGACGGGGCAACACGTCGCGGCGGGCGCGCAAGCCCCCCGGGCAGCCCTGGTACTACTTCGACTCCATCAGGCGCTCAACGTATTTCGCGATCACGTCCACCTCGAGATTGACGTGTGTGCCGACCGGGGCGCTGCCCAGCGTGGTCAGCTCCCTGGTGGTCGGGATCAGCGAAACCTCGAACCAGTCCCGTGGCTGGGCGCCCAGGCCGGACACCGTCAGCGAGATCCCGTCCACGGTGATCGACCCCTTCTCGACGACGTAGCGGGCCACGTCCGCCGGGACCTCGATGCGAACCACTTCCCAATGCTCCGACGGCGTGCGGGACACCACCTGACCGGTTCCGTCGACATGCCCCTGCACAATGTGCCCGCCCAGCCGGCTGTTGATGGCCGCGGCCCGCTCCAGGTTCACCCGGCTGCCGGCCTGCAGGGCGCCCAGGTTGGAGCGGCTCAGCGTCTCCCCCATCACGTCGGCGGTGAACTGCCCATCGGGCAACAGCTCGGCGACCGTCAGGCACACGCCGTTGACGGCGATCGAATCGCCGTGGCCGGCGTCGGCGGTCACGACGGGCCCGCGGATCGTCAGGCGAGCCGCGTCGGCGAGCACGTCGCGGCCGGTGACCTCGCCGAGTTCCTCGACAATTCCGGTGAACATTGCACCAGGCTAGTTGGCCGGCGCTTTGCCTGGTGAGCGGCCGGGACAAGTACCGCAGACTCCCCCGCCAAGCGCGGATGGGGACCCGGCGTTCCCGGGCGCGGTCACCCGCACCCTCTACGATGCAGATATGCAGACCCGTCGCCGTCTATCGGTCGTCCTCGTCTCCCTCAGCATCCTCACCGCCCTGATCGCCGGCTGCTCGTCCGGTTCGAAGCAAAGCGGCGCACCATTGCCCGACGCCACCACACTGGTCAAGCAATCGGCCGACACCACCAAGAACGTCAAGAGCGTGCACCTGGTGCTGTCGGTGCAAGGCAAGATCCAGGGATTGCCGATCAAGACGCTCAACGGCGACCTCACGCTCACTCCCAGCACCGCCGCGTCGGGCGACGCACGGCTGAGCCTGGCGGGCTCGGACATCGACGCCAACTTCGTGGTCTACGACTCGGTGCTGTACGCGACGCTCACCCCGAACAAGTGGAGCGACTTCGGTAAGGCCTCCGACATCTACGACGTCTCGGCGATCCTCAACCCCGACACCGGCCTGGCCAACGTGCTGTCGAACTTCAGCAACGCCAAGGCCGAGGGCCGCGAGACCATCAACGGGCAGAGCACCATCAAGATCAGCGGCAACGTCTCGGCCGATGCCGTGAACAAGATCGCGCCGCAGTTCAACGCGACCCAGGCGCTGCCCAGCACCGTCTGGATCCAGGAGTCCGGCGACCACCAGCTGGTCCAGGCCAACTTGCAGAAGAGCTCGGGTAACTCCGTCCAGATGACCTTGTCGAATTGGGGCCAGCTGGTCACGGTCACCAAGCCTCCGGTGAGCTGATGAGCTCGCGAGCAGGGCGCGGCGTCGCGATCGGCGCGGGCAGCCTGGCCGTACTGCTGGGTGCGCTGGACGCCTACGTCGTCGTCACGCTCATCCGCGACATCATGAGCGATGTCGGAATCCCGGTTAACCAGCTGCAGCGCATCACCTGGATCATCACGATGTACCTGCTGGGCTACATCGCCGCCATGCCACTGCTGGGCCGGGCATCCGACCGCTTCGGCCGCAAGCTGCTGCTGCAGGCCAGCTTGGCGCTGTTCATCGTCGGCTCGGTGGTCACGGCGCTGGCCGGGCATTGGGGCGACTTCCCCATGCTGATCACCGGACGGACCATCCAGGGCGTGGCCAGCGGCGCGTTGCTGCCGGTCACGCTGGCGCTGGGCGCCGACCTGTGGGCACAGCGCAACCGCGCTGGTGTCCTGGGCGGCATCGGTGCCGCCCAGGAACTCGGCATGGTGCTCGGTCCGCTGTACGGGATCGCGGTCGTCTGGCTGTTCCACAACTGGCAGTGGGTGTTCTGGCTGAACGTGCCGCTGACCCTGGTCGCCATGGTGATGATCCAGTTCAGCCTGCCGTCACGCACACGGGTCGACAACCCGGAGAAGATCGACCTGGTGGGCGGCGTGCTGCTGGCCGTCGCGCTGGGCCTCGCGGTCATCGGGCTCTACAACCCGGCGCCCGACGGCAAACAGATCCTGCCCAGCTACGGGGCCCCGCTGGTGGTCGCGGCGATCGTCGTCGCGGTGGCGTTCATCATCTGGGAGCGCTTCGCGCGCACCCGGTTGATCGAACCGACCGGGGTGCGCTTCCGGCCATTCCTGGCCTCGTTGGGCGCCTCGCTGTGCGCTGGTGCCGCGCTGATGGTGACGCTGGTCGACGTCGAGCTGTTCGGCCAGGGCGTGCTGCAGATGAGCCAGACCGACGCGGCCGGGTTGCTGACCTGGTTTTTGATCGCGCTGCCGATCGGTGCCGTGGCGGGCGGTCTGCTCGCCACCCGGGTCGGCGACCGGGTGATGGCGTTCGCCGGGTTGCTGATCGCGGCCTACGGTTACTGGCTGATCCACTACTGGGGCCAGTACGGGACGGAAGTACTTCAGCAGCACCACAACGTCTTCGGCATCACCCTGCCGCTGCTGCACACCGACCTGTTGGTGGCCGGCGTGGGGCTTGGCCTGGTGATCGGACCGCTGACGTCGGCCGCCTTGCGCGCCGTCCCGTCGGCTCAACACGGCATCGCCTCGGCGGCGGTGGTGGTGGCCCGCAATACCGGCATGTTGATCGGCATCGCGGCGCTGAGCGCCTGGGGCCTGTACCGGTTCAACCAGATCGTGCAGGGCCTGTCGGCGAAGATCCCGCCCGACGCCACGTTGCTGGAACGCATTGCGGCCCAGGGCACTTTGTATCTCAAGGCGTTCGCGATGATGTACGGCGACATCTTCGCGGCGACTGTCGGCATCTGCGTGGTGGGTGCGCTGCTGGGCCTGCTGCTGGGCGGCCGCAAGGACCACGCCGAGGAGCCGGAGGTCGCGGTCGAGGAGCAGGCGCTCGCCCTTGGTGAGCGCTAGGCGCGCTAGCCGCGGTGCGGCACCAGGCTGAGCACCAGATCCGGGCCCGCCCGGTCGACGCCCTCGAACTGCCAGCGCAGCGCCTTGGCCAGGGTTGGCACCCCCACGTCGTCGACGGCGGTGACGGAGCCCCCCAACAAGATTGGGGCCACGTAGACCAGAATCCGGTCGATCATCCCGGCCCGCAGGAAGGCGCCGGCGAGCGTGGGACCGCCCTCCAGCAGGACGTCGGTGCGGTCGGCGAGCGCTTGCAGCACCTCCGTCGGATCGTGGGTACGAATTACCATGGTGCGCGAATCGTCGTTGAGAACCCTTGCTTCCGAATGTATTTCGCGCTTTCCGACCACGACGCGCAGCGGTTGCTTCGCCGCCAGCGAGCCGTCGGGAAGCCGTGCGGTCAGCGCCGGATCGTCGGCCAGCACGGTACCGGTGCCGACAACGATCGCGTCCGCGACACCGCGGCGACGATGTACATCGAGACGGGAGGCCTCGCTGGAGATCCACTGACTCGACCCGTCCGCGGCGGCGCTGCGCCCGTCGACGCTGCTGGCGTATTTCCACGTGACGTGCGGCAACCCGGTTCGCTGCTTGTGCAGCCACTCCCGCAACGGCCCGGCCGCCACCTGGTCGCCCAACACCCCGGACTGCACCTGCACGCCCGCTTCCGACAACCGGGCCGCTCCGCCGGCCGCCACGTCGTTGGGGTCGGTGACCGCGTAGACGACGGTCGTCACCCCTGCGCGCAGCAGGGCATCCACGCACGGTGGCGTTTTGCCGTGGTGGTTGCACGGCTCGAGGGTGACCACGGCGACGCCGCCGGCGGCCAACCGCCCGGCCCGCCGCAACGCCATCACCTCGGCGTGGCCGCCGCCGGTCGGCGCGGTGCCACCGGCGCCGACGACCTCGCCGCCGAGGTTCAGAATGACGGCGCCGACCGGCGGGTTGGGGTACGTGGTGCCCTTGACCCGCTCGGAGTGCTCGATCGCCAGACGCATCGCCGCTTCGATGCGGGCCTGGTCAACGGTCATCTGCGTAGGTGCGGCGACGCGGCTACGGCCTGGCGGCGCAGCGCCGCCACCGCGGCCGCCGGGTCGTCGGCCCCGTAGACGGCCGAACCGGCGACAAAGCAGTCGACGCCTGCCTCGGCGGCCTGCTCGATCGTGTCCGCGTTGATGCCCCCGTCGATCTCCACCAGGATCGTCAACTCCCCCGAGTCGACCAGTTTGCGGACGGTACGGACCTTGCTCAGCACGTCGGGGATGAAGCTCTGGCCGCCGAAGCCGGGCTCCACCGACATGATCAGCAGGGTGTCGAAGTGCGGCAGGATTTCCAGGTAGGGCTCCAGCGGCGTCTTCGGCTTGACGCTGATGCCGGCCTTGGCGCCCGCCGCGCGAATGTCGCGGCCCACGCCGATGGGATTCTCGGTGGCCTCGGCGTGGAATGTGACGTTATAGGCGCCCGCCTCGGCGTAGGGCGGGGCCCAGCGGTCGGGATCGTCGATCATCAGATGGCAGTCCATCGGAATGCGGGTGGCGGCCAGCAGGCTCTCGACGACGGGCAACCCGATCGTGAGGTTGGGCACGAAGTGGCCGTCCATCACGTCGACGTGCAGCCAGTCGGCGCCGGCCACGGCCGCCGCCTCGTCGGCCAGCCGGGCGAAATCCGCCGCCAGGATCGAGGGCGCGATCAGGGCGTCCGTCACACGTTCTGCGCTGCCAGGCATGTGCGCCACACTACTGAGCCCGGCGGCCGGCCTCACGCCAGGCGGCGCAGCGCGGCGGCGAACATCGCGTCGGTGCCGTGCCGGTGCGGCCAGAGCTGCCCGTAGGGTCCCGGGCCCACATCGGCCGGCGCGAACAGCGGCGGGGTATCCAACGCGGACACCGGATGGCGGCGCAGCGCATCGGCGACGACGCCGACGGTCTCGGCCAGGTGCGGCGAGCAGGTGGCGTAGAGCACCACACCGCCCGGCCGGGTCAGCGCGATCGCGGCGGCCAGCAGTTCGCGTTGCAGCTGGGTCAACGTGGGCACGTCGGTCGGCTGGCGCCGCCAACGGGCCTCCGGGCGCCGCCGCAACGCCCCCAGCCCGGTGCAGGGCGCGTCGACGAGCACCCGGTCGAAGCCCGGCTCGAGCCCGCTCTCGCGGCCGTCGACCCGCAGCAGCTCGACGCCGAGGCCGCGGGTGTTCTCGGCGACCAGGTCCGCACGCGCGGGCGACGGCTCGATCGCCGTGACCCGCGCGCCGGTCTCGGCGCCCAGCGCGGCCAGCAGCGCCGTCTTGCCACCCGGCCCGGCGCACAGGTCCAGCCACCGCCCGCCGTCGCCGTCCACCCGCGCCAGCGTGAGCGCGCGGGCCACCAGCTGGCTGCCCTCGTCCTGGACCAGAGCCTGGCCGTCGCGCACCGCCGCCACCTGTCCGGGATCGCCGCCCGCCAGGTACACGGCATACGGCGAGTACCGGCCGACCGTGCCACCCACGGCTGGATCCAATTGGGAGGCCAGCTCCGCCGCGCTCAGCACGCCGGGGCGCGCCGCCAGGTGCACCTGGGGCCGCTCGTCGTCGCTGGCCAACAGTGCCTCTAGCTCTCCGGCATCGGCGCCGAGCGCGTCGGCGAAGGCCTGGGCGATCCAGCGCGGATGGGCATGCACGAACGCGGCGTGCCCGACGGGATCCCGCGACGGGTCGGGCGCCAGCTCGTCGATCCACGACTTCTCGTCGCGCCCGGAGATGGTGCGCAGCACACCGTTGACGAAACCCGCTCGCGCCGAATCGAATTCGATACCGGCTTGCTCTACGGTGGTGGAAACCGCGGCGTGTGCGTCGACCCGGGTGCGCAGCAGCTGATAGGTGCCCAGCCGAAGCAGGTCGAGTAGCACCGGATTGATCGCCTCCGGCGGGCGACCGGCCGCGGCGCCGATGACGGCGTCGAGCAGGCCGCGACTGCGGCAGGTGCCGTAGGTCAGCTCGGTGGCGAACGCGGCGTCCCGGCCCGTGATGCCGCGCTCGCGCAGCAGCGCGGGCAGCGCCAGGTTCGCGTATGCGTCGCGCTCGCTGACGGCCCGCAGCACCTGAAACGCCGCCGCCCGGGCCGGGTCGAGTGGCTTGCGCCGTCGCGGCTGGGCGGGCCGGCGCTGGTTCGGGGCCGGGGTCATGAGGCCCGCGCGGCGCTGTCGAGCCGGGCCCCGCGGGCCCAGTCGACGGCGTTCATCGGCTTTTTCCCGGGTGGCTGCAGCTGGCCCAGCCGCACCGGATCCGAGCCGGTGCCGATCCACACGCTTTTTCGGTCTACGCGAATTATGCCGGGCGGCAACGGTTCTGGCGCGCTGGCGTCGATCTGAACGGGACCGAGCTTGACGCGCAGCTCACCGATCTGTGTCCAGGCGCCGGGATTAGGCGTGACGGCGCGAATCCGGCGCTCCACCACGGGCGCCGGCAGATCCCAGCGCACCCGCGCCTCCTCGACGGTGATCTTCGGGGCGATGCTGACACCGTCGGCCGGTTGCGGTCGCGGCGTCAACATCTGGTCGGCGATGCCGTCCAGCGTGGCCGATAACAGCGTCGCACCCGAATCCGCAAGGCGCCCAAGCAGATCGCCGGCAGTGTCGGTCGGCCGGATCGTTTCGGTCACGACGCCGTAGACCGGGCCCGAGTCCAGGCTCGGCTCGATCCGGAACGTCGTAGCCCCGGTGATCGTGTCCCCCGCGGCGATGGCGGCCTGTACCGGGGCCGCGCCGCGCCAGGCCGGCAGCAGCGAGAAGTGCAGGTTGATCCAGCCCCGCGGCGGCACCGCGAGCAGGCCGTCACGCAGCAGCGCGCCGTAGGCCACGACGGCGCAGCACTCCGGCGCGAACTCCGAGAGCTCGGCGACGAATTCCGCCGAGTTCGGCCGCGACGGCCGCAACACCGGAATACCTCGATCGAGCGCCTCGCGGGCAACGGGTGAGGGCTCCGGTCTGCCCCGGCGCCCGGAGGCGGCGTCGGGCCTGGTCAGCACCGCTACCACCTCGTGACGGGGCGAGTCGATGAGCCGATGCAACGAGGGTAGCGCCGGTTCGGGGGTGCCGGCGAAGACGAGACGCACGGGCCCCAGTCTAAGAACCGCCGGGATCAGCGCCGGCACGCCGTCAGCAGAAACTGATCGACATATACTATTTCTAATGCATACTATTTCTGTAGGTATCAGTATTGAACCCGCATCCGCAGTGCTGGCGACAACGAGGTCGGGTACGCACTCCTCAACCAAAGGAGGTCTGATGACCCTCGAAACCGCGACCTGCGACGACCATGGCCTCGCGGCCGCCCACCGGGCCATGTGGGCATTGGGCGACTACGCCCTCATGGCCGAGGAAGTGATGGCCCCGCTGGGCCCGATCCTGTTGTCCGCGACCGGCATCGGTCCCGGCGATTTCGTGCTCGACGTGGCCGCCGGCTCCGGCAACATCTCGCTGCCGGCCGCCGCGACCGGCGCGACCGTCGTCTCCACCGATCTGACACCCGAACTGCTGCAGCGGTCCCGACAGCGGGCGCTGGCACAGAATTTGAGGCTGCAGTACCGCGAGGCCAACGCGCAGGCGCTGCCATTCGGCGACGGCGAGTTCGACGTGGTGGTGTCGGCCATCGGCGTGCAGTTCGCGCCCGACCATCAGCGCGCGGCCCGCGAACTGGTCCGCGTCTGCCGCCGGGGCGGCAAGATCGGGGTGATCAGCTGGACCCGGGAGGGATTCTTCGGCCGGATGCTGGCGGTGATCCGCCCGTACCGTCCGAGCCTGTCACCATCAGTTCCCCCGGCTCCGCTGTGGGGACGCGAGGGTTACGTCGCGGGGCTGCTCGGCGAGCAAGTCGATCACGTCACGACGACGCGCGGCCTGCTCGAGGTGCGGCGATTCGACTGTGCCGAGGCCGTGCACAACTACTTCAAGAGCCACTACGGCCCGACGATCGAGGCCTACGCCAACATCGGTCACAACCGGGTGCTGGCCGCCGAACTGGACGCGCAACTGCTCGAGCTGGCGCAGGAGTATCTGGCCGACGGCGTCATGGGTTGGGAGTATCTGCTGTGCACCGCTGAAAAGCGCTGAGCGCGTTCCGTGCCGGACACCCCGCGGGTCCGGCACGGAACGATTTACAGCCCGATTTCGAGCACCGCGTCCGGTTCACCGCCGGCCGCGGTGAACGACGTCAGCGCCCGCACCAGTCCGTGGCGATCGGCCGCGGGCATCTTTTCCACGATGGCGGCGATTTCGGCGCGCCGGTGCGCGGTCACGCGGCGGACGACCTCGCGCCCGCGCTTGGTCAGCGCGGCCAACAGTTCGCGGCGCGAGGTGGGATGCGGCAGCCGGTCGATCAGGCCGGAGGCGACCAGCCGGTCGACCATTCGGCCGGTGGCCGACGGTTGCACGCCCAACAGACCGGCCAACGTGGCCAGGTTGATCGGCCCGCGATTGGACAGGATCACCAGGGTACGAAACTGCGCGATGGTGATGGTTTCGTCGACCTGCGCGATGGAGCGCGCCGAAATGCCCACCAGCAGCCGGGAAGCGGTGAGCAAGGCATCGGTGATGGCGTCCAATGACTCGTTCACCTCGGTCGCGTTCTCCGTCGCCATCCAGGCACCCCTTTCCCGGGCTTCCCCGGGGCGTCGCGGACTGAAAACTAGGAAGTGTACAGCCGTGCTTCCAGCGTCGTGGGTAGATACTATTTCTCATGCATACTATCGCAGCCGGGTGGGTCCGGCGCGGTGACGAGACCTGCCGGCGGCAAGGCCGATACTGCCCTACCCGATCTGCAGCGGGTCCATCTGCACCCGCACGGGGTCGTGAGTCTGCCGTGCGCTGAGCACACCGACGCCGCGGCGCAGGCTGCCGGCCAGCGCCAGGCCGTCTTCGCGGGGCACCCGCACCAGCATCCGGATGACCGGCACGCCGGGCGGGGTCGCGGCCGGCCGGCGCACGCCCGGCGGCAGGTCCACCGGGCCGAGGCGCTCGGCGCCGTCGGGCAGGTTCACCTCGTCGAGCAACGCGGCGACTGCGTCGGCGGTGCCGTCGATGGCCGCCATGTGCACGCTGGGTGGCAGCCCGACCTCGGTTCGTGCCGTCAGATCGGCCTCCGCGTGGCCCACGGGGTCCCAGCGAATCAGCGATTGCACTGTGGGAAGGGAGGACTCGGCGATCACCGTCACCACCCCACCCTCGCCGCGCGGGCGGACCAATGCGGCGGCACTCATCCAGCGCCACAACGCGTCCTCGGCGGCGCGCAGGTCCTGGCGGCCCAGCAGGGCCCAGGTGTCCAGCAGCAGCGCCGCCCCGTATCCGCCCTCGGCGCAGGGTTCGGCGCCCGGGGTGGCAACCACCAGGGCCGGGCGCGCGGCGACACCGGCGACGACGGCGTCGCCCGCCGAGGTAATCACCGGCGTACCGGGGAACGCGCGGCCGAGTTCTTCGGCGGTGCGCCGAGCCCCGACGACCACCGCGCGCACCGCATCCGATCCGCACCGCGTGCACCGCAGCACCGGTTCGGCGCGGCCGCACCATCGGCAGACCGCGCCGGAGCCGTGGCCCGGGTCCGGCAGCGACAGCGGCCCGGTGCAGTGCCGGCACCGGGCGATGGTCCGACAGCGCCCGCACGCCAGCGACGGCACATAGCCGCGCCGCGGCACCTGCACCAGCACCGGCGCCCCGGCCTGCAGCGACGCTCGGGCGGCCCGCAGCGCGATGGACGGGACGCGCGCCGTGCGCGCCGCCGGGTCGCGTTCGTCGTCGTAGCCCGTGTCGTCGAGCGCGATCACCCGCGGGGTCCGGGCGCGCACCACCGGGCGAGTGGCGACGATGTCGTGCGCCCACCCGCTGCGCACCAGCGCGTGGGCTTCGGCGGTACGGGCATAGCCCCCGATGAGCGCCGCGCACCGGGCCTGATGGGCCCGCAACATCGCCACCTCCCGGGCGTGCGGGTAGGGCGCCCGCGGTTCGGCCAGGCTGTCGTCGGCGTCTGCCCACACCATGACCAGGCCCAGGTCGTTCAGCGGCGCGAACACCGCGCTGCGGGTGCCGATCACGAGCCGGGCCCGGCCCCGCAGCGCGGCCAGCCAGCGTCGGTAACGCGCGGCCGGCCCCAGGCCCGCCGACAGTGCCACCACGCAGTTCTCGTCGATACTCGCGGTCGCGGCCTGCCACAGCGCGTCCAGGTCCCGCTGATCGGGGACGATGGCCAGCACCGCCCGCCCGGCGCGGACCGTTTGCGCGGCGGCCTCGGCGAACCGCTCGGCCCAGAGCTCGCCCGGCAGCGCCTGCCACACCCCGCGGGCGGCGCGCGACTCGGCCAGGGCGGTCAGGAACTGCCCGCCGCGGCCGTAGACCTCCCACCCCGACGGGTCGACGGGTTCCGGCACCATCGCGGCCGGCGGCGTCGCGACGGGCTCCCGCTCCACCCTGGCGTGCCGGGCCGGCACTGCAAGCCGCAGCACGTCCGGCCGCGTCCCGGCGTAGCGCGCCGCCACCGCGTCGACGAGTCGCCGGATCTCCGCGGTCAGCACCGGTTCGGCCGAGACCACCCGATCGAGCCAGCCGAGCTTGCCGACGTGATCGGTGTCGTTGCGTCGCTCCAGCACAAACCCGTCGACCAGCCGACCGTGGAACCGCACCCGCACCCGCACACCCGGCTGCGCATTGTCGGATTGCTCGGCCGACACCAGGTAGTCGAACTCGCGATCCAGGTGCGGCACGGACAGCATCGGCAACACCCGGGCGATCGGTTCCACCTGGACCGGCGTGCGCGCGTCTGTGGTCACAACGTCCTCGCACCACGAACGACATTGCTACTCAACATGTTTACCGCCCGGGAACACCCTAACGGCGACCACCGACATTCAGGCCGCGGCGGACTCGGTGCCGTGGTCAGCGGCGTCGGTCCGGCCGAAGAAGAACCCGGCCGTGATCAGGATCTGGGCCGCGGCGTACAGCCACCAGATCGGCACCGCCAGCAGCTCGTTGCCGAGGATGAACCGGCCGATGGCGATCATCGAGTCCGACACCGCGAAACAGACCGCCCCGGCCGCCGCCCAGGCCGTCGGCAGCCGCGCCATGAACGCCGTGCACGCCATGATGGTCAGCACGGCGATGTAGGCCGTCACCGGAAGCTTGTCCCGGCCCAGATGCGGCCAAAACCACACCAGCAGCCCCACCGCGGCCGCGCCCATGACCACCACGGCACCGATGCGGACACGCGACAGCGCGGTCCTGGCGGCCAACGGCAGCAGCGCCGCGACAAAACACACGTGCGCCAGCAGAAATGCGCCGAGCCCCAACACGAATGACGTCGGCCACCACGGGATGGCCAGCAGGAAGTCACCGGCGGCCGACAGCAGCAGCGCGGGCATCAGCCAGCGTCGCTCCCGGACGATGGGGTGCGCCACCGCGGCGACGGCCAGCAAGAACGCCATGGCCGCCTTGAACGCCGGCTGCAGGTTCCAATGTCCGGTCAGCTCGGCCCCGGGCGGTGAGCGCAACGCGAGCACGGTCAGATAGATGCCGTAGGCGAGGCCGGCCCAGCCGGCCGCCACCCAGCCGCCGGTCATTAGGCGGGGTGCGTACGGTACTTCCATGTCCAGCTCTGAGGAAGCAGCCGACGACGAACGCGCGATCGACCCCATTCTGCTGAAGGTACTCGATGCCGTTCCGTTCCGGCTATCCACCAATGACGGCATCGACGCTGCGCGCCAGCGGTTTCGCGACCTACCCCGCCGAAAGCTGCATCCCGAACTGCGCGTGGAGGACCGCGACATTCCCGGCCCGGCGGGCTCGCTGGGGATCCGAATCTATTGGCCTCAAACGACTTCCGAAGCCGCGACGCCAGTCGTCGTATTCTTTCACGGCGGCGGCTTCGTCGTCGGCGACCTTGACACCCACGACGGCACCTGCCGCCAGCATGCGGTGGGGGTGGACGCGATCGTGGTATCGGTGGACTACCGGCTGGCACCCGAACATCCCTACCCCGCCGCCGTCGAAGACGCTTGGGCCGCAACGCTGTGGGTCGCCGAGAACGCCGCCGCGATCGGCGCCGACCCCACCCGCATCGCCGTCGCCGGGGACTCGGCGGGCGGCAACATCGCTGCGGTGATGGCCCAGCAGGCGCGCGACAACGCCGGCCCGCGACTCGCCTTCCAGCTGTTGTGGTATCCCTCCACGCTGTGGGACGCGTCGCTGCCGTCGTTCACCGAGAACGCCGACGCCCCGATCCTGGACGTGAAATCGGTGGGTGACTTCTCGCGTTGGTACGCAGGTGAAGTCGACCTGTCCGATCCCCCGCCCGGCATGGCGCCGGGGCGGGCGGCGAATCTGGCGGGCCTGCCGCCGGCGTACATCGGAGTGGCCGGTCATGACCCGCTGCGCGACGACGGCGCGCGCTACGGCGAACTGCTGGCGGCCGCCGGTACACCGGCCGAGGTGCACAACGCCACGACGATGGTGCACGGCTACCTGGGCTATGCGGGCGTGGTCCCCGCCGCGACCGCCGGCCTGGAACGCGGGCTCGCGGCGCTGCGCAATGCGCTGTACGGGTGAACACCAGGCGTACGGTGGACGAATGATTGAGCCGCCCCTCGCCCGACCAGAGATCGACCCGACGTTCAAGGCGTTGCTCGACGCGTTCACCATGACCTTCAACGCGGACGACGGCGTCGAGTTCGCCCGCGCGCGGCTGCGCCAGCTCAAGGTGCCGGAGGAGATGCTGCCGGAGCTGCGCGTCGAGAACCGGACCATCTCGCACGACGATCTCGCAGACATCCCGGTCCGGATCTACTGGCCGCCCGACACCGCGGCACCGCCGCCCGTCGTCGTTTTCTACCACGGGGGCGGTTTCGCCCTCGGCGACCTGGACACGCACGACCCCGTCGCCCGCATGCACGCGCTCGGCGCGGAGGCCATCGTCGTGTCCGTCGACTACCGCCTCGCCCCCGAGCACCCCTTTCCGGCCGGCGTCAACGACGCCTGGGCCGCGCTGCGGTGGGTCGGCGAGCACGCCGCCGAGCTGGGCGGCGACCCGGCCCGCATCGCCGTGGCCGGTGACTCCGCGGGCGGCAACCTCGCGGCGGTCGCGGCGCTGCTGGCGCGCGACAACGGCGGGCCCGCGCTGACGTTCCAGCTGCTCTGGTACCCCGTCACCACGGCCGACCTGTCGCTGCCCTCGCACACCGAGAACGCCGTCGCGCCAGTGCTGGACCGCGAGGTCATCGAGGCGTTCCTGACGTGGTACCTGCCCGGCGTCGACATCGAGGACGACCCCACGACGCTGCCCGTCACGCTCGCCCCGGCCAACGCCCCCGACCTGTCGGGTCTGCCGCCGGCCTACATCGGTACCGCGGAGCACGATCCGCTGCGCGACGACGGGGCCCGTTACGCCGAGCTGCTGACCGCCGCGGGTGTGCCCGCCGAGCTGAGCAACGAGCCCACGATGGTGCACGGCTACGCCAGCTTCGCCCTCGTGATTCCCGCCGCCGCCGAGGCCACCGAGCGCGGGCTGCGAGCACTGCGCAAGGCGTTGCACCCCTAGGACTGTGCTGAATTAATCGGCGCCGCGAAACGTGGAACCGCCAAACAGCAACGGGCCCTAGAGAATCGCGTCCGCGAGGAAGTCGACCTGTTCGACGGCCTCGGTGGTGGGGTGAAAGAGCAGCCGGTCGAAGCCGAGGTCCCGATAACGCCGGACCGTGTCGCGGGCGTCGGCCGCCGAGCAGACCATATCGGCGACATTCACCCGTGCATAGTCCGGAGCGAATCCGTAGTAGCGCGCCAGGTGTTCCCGGCCCGCCGCGACGGCCGCGGCCGGTCCGAGCCCGAAATTGACCGATGCTTGCAGATAGGGACGCCCGGGCCGGCCGGCGGCCTGCCAGCCGGCCCGGATGCGTTCGGCCAGCCCCGCCTGTTCGTCATGGTGGCGCACGGCCCCGGCCGCCCACCCGTCGCCGGCGCCGACCACCCGGCGCACCGTGGCCTCCGACCGGCCACCGAACAGCACCGGAATCGGCCCGGGCGCGGGACACAACGCGGCGTCATGGGCAACCCGTTCACCGGTCCACAGGCCACGCAACCGCTCGACCTGCTCGTCGAGGATGCGGCCCCGCCGTTGGAAGTCGGCACCGGTACTGGCATATTCGTCCGGCCGGTTGCCCACCCCCAGGCCGACGACCAGCCGTCCGCTGGAGATCCGGGCCAGGCTGGCAAGTTGCTTGGCCAGCGGAACCACCGGATACATCGGGGCGAGCAAGACATTGGTCACCAGCATCAGTTCGGTCGTGGCGCCGGCCGCGGTGGCCAGCGCGATCAGCGAGTCGACGCCGGGGTAGAACAACCGATCGATCGTCGTGACGGATTCAAAGCCACGCTCTTCGCCGCGGCGTGCCCAACCGAGGACGACGGGCCCGGCGACGTCGGCGATGTGATTCGGCAGGCCGATTCCCAGCTTCACAGCACATCCGTGGCGGTGACAGCGGCGTTGAGGGCGACCAGCGTGCGGCCGTAGTGACCTTCGTGTTCGGCGTAACGCACCGCGCGGGCGGCTTCGACGACGATTTCACCGGCGCGAGGCTGCGCGGCCAACCCCGCGAGGACTTCCGCGACGAACTCGTCGGCATCGATCGCCTCGGCGCCCCGCGGACCGTCCATGTCCGTGCGCACCCGCGGCGGAGCGACCTCGATGACCTGAATACCGGTTTCTTGCAACAAGATACGCAACGATTCGGTATACGAGTGCAGGCCGGCCTTGGTGGCGCTGTAGGTCGGAGCGATGGCCAACGGGACGAAGGCCAGCGCCGACGTGACGTTGACGATCGTGGCAGCGGGCTGCCGCCGCAACGTAGGCAGGAGCAGCGACGTCAACACGATCGGACCGAGCAGATTGGTTGCGACGACGGTCGCCGACACGGCCGGATCGGGGGCGTCAGGGTTCTCCAGCGCCATCACGCCCGCGTTGTTGATCAGCACATGGAGATCGGGCCACCGCCGCTCGACCGTCGCCACGAACTCCCGGACGGACGCGGTGTCGGTGACGTCCAGCGGGTGCCACTCGATACCCGGATACGCCTCGGCGACGGCACGCAGCGCGGCGGCTCGTCGACCCGCGATCACCACTCGGTTACCGCGCCCGGACAACGCGATGGCCATGGCCCGCCCGATTCCCGTGCCGCCACCGGTCACCAGGATGGTGTTGCCGGTCAATTCCATTGGGGCGCCTCCTGTCTCGAACAGTCGACCTTCATCGTCGGTGACGCTGCCGAATAAGGCCAGCAAGACCCCCTGGACCGTCAGAAATAGGCGCACTGCGGCAGCTATATGTAAAGTTTCATCACTATGGAAGCGATCGACGGTCAAATCCTGCATGCGCTGCAGCTGTCGCCGCGGGCGCCGTTCCGACGTATCGCCGAGGTCATCGACACTGGTGAGCAGACCGTCGCGCGCCGTTACCACGCTCTGCGCCGTGCCGGCGTGCTTCGGGTGGTCGGTGTGGTCAACCCGCGGGTGTACGGCGAATACCAATGGGTCGTGCGAGTACACGCCAAACCCAACGACCTACCCAAATTGGCCGAGGCGCTGATCCGCCGACCCGAGGTCACCCACGCCAACGTGTTGTCGGGTGGCACCGAACTCGTCTGCGTCGTACGTGCTCCCGTCGACGACGGGGAGGCCGGGCTGCTGCACCGGCTGCCCCGCACGTCAACGGTGCTCGACATGCGGATCGATTTGGTGCTCAACGTATTCGGCTCACCGATGCACGCGCATTGGACCGGTTACGGGCACGGCTTGAGCCCCCAGCAGATCGCCGCACTGCAGCCGCCGGACCGCACCGACTCACCGCCGCCCGCGCAGCCGACCGCCGACGACCAGCCGCTGCTGGATGCGCTGGCCGACGACGGCCGCATTTCCGACAGCGCACTGGGTGAGCGCACCGGATGGTCGCCGGCGCGCGTCAAGCGCCGGTTGGTCGCCCTACAGGCCTGCGCCACCCTTTCCTACGATCTCGACATCCTGCCGGAGCGGCTCGGCTTCATGCTGACCGCCGTAGTGTGGATATCGGTCGTGCCCCGCCACCTCGCGTCGGTGGCCGAGCAGATCGTGCGGCACGACGAGGTCGCCTCGGTCGTCGCGGTCAGCGGTCCCGCCAATCTGATGGTCGTGGTGATCTGCCGGGGCGCGGAACACCTCTATGGCTACCTCACCGAGGAGCTGGCCACAGTCGAGCATGTCCGGGCCTACGACGTCAGCGTCCGCAGCAAGCGGCTCAAGCAAGTCGGCTCGCGGATCGCGCACGGTCGGTTGATCCGCGCCGGCTAGGACGGCGGGAGTCGCGGGCGATGCCCCGCCGCCGGACGCTAGCCTTGACGCATGACCAAGGAGTTTTCCAGCCTCGACGAGCCGCTGCGTGAATTCATCGCGGAGCAGGCCATGTTCTTCGTGGCCACCGCGCCATCGGAGGGCGGTCGAATCAACCTGTCCCCCAAGGGCTATCGAGACACGTTCGCGGTACTCGACGATCACCGGGTGGCGTATCTCGATCTGTTCGGCAGCGGCGTCGAGACCATCGCGCACCTGCGCGACAACGGCCGGATCACGGTCATGTTCTGCTCATTCAACCGCAATTCGCGAATCTTGCGGCTGTTCGGCACGGGTCGGGTCGTTCGCCCCGATGATGCCGAATTCCCCGACCTGCTGGCATATTTCGGGGGCCAGCACGCCGGGGTTCGCGCCGCGATCGTCATCGATATCGAGCGAATCGCCGACGCCTGCGGATTCGCTGTGCCCTACTACGAACTCATCGACGAACGCCCGGTGCTCGACACCTATCACGCGAAGGCCGGCGAGGAGACGTATGTCCGCGCCGTTAAGCGCAACCTGCACAGCATCGACGGACTACCGGCGCTGGACGCTGATCACCCTCTGCCGGGCCAGACTGCGCGGGAGGTTTAGCCCGCCGAGCGTGACACTGCAGTCACGTTCAGCGCCGAACATGACTGCAGTGTCACGTTCGAGGCCGAACGCCTAGACCGCGCGCTTGAGTTCGTCGACCTTGTCGAGCCGCTCCCAGGGCAGTTCGATGTCGGTGCGGCCGAAATGGCCGTACGCGGCAGTCGGCGCGTAGATCGGGCGCAGCAGGTCCAGGTCGCGCACGATCGCGCCGGGCCGCAGGTCGAACACCTCGGGCACGATCTTCTCGATCTTGACCGGGTCGACCGTGGCGGTGCCGAACGTTTCGATGAACAGCCCGACGGGGGCGGCCTTGCCGATGGCGTAGGCCACCTGCACCTCGACCCGCTCCGCCAGCCCGGCGGCGACGATGTTCTTGGCCACCCAGCGCATGGCGTAGGCCGCCGAGCGGTCCACCTTGGAGGGGTCCTTGCCGGAGAAGGCGCCGCCGCCGTGGCGGGCCCAGCCGCCGTAGGTGTCGACGATGATCTTGCGGCCGGTCAGCCCGGCGTCGCCCTGCGGGCCGCCGATCACGAACTTCCCGGTCGGGTTCACCAGCACGCGGGTGGACGACGCGTCCAGCGTGTCGTGCGCCAACTCCGTGAGGACGGCCTCGAGGACGTGCTTGCGGATATCGGGATCCAGGGTTTTCTCCAGGTCGATTCCGTCGGCGTGCTGGGTGGAGACCACCACGGTGTCCAACCGCGTCGGGACGTTGTCCTCGTAGCCGATAGTGACCTGGGTTTTGCCGTCCGGGCGCAGGTAGGGCAGCGTGCCGTTCTTGCGGACTTCGGTGAGCCTGCGCGCCAGCCGGTGCGCCAGCGCGATCGGCAGTGGCATCAGCTCCGGGGTGTCGCTAATCGCGTAGCCGAACATCAGGCCCTGGTCACCCGCACCCTGGGCGTCCAGCGGGTCCGCGGCGCCCTCGACGCGCGTCTCGTGCGCGGTGTCGACGCCCTGCGCGATGTCGGGCGACTGGCGGCCGATGCCGATGTTGACGCCGGCGGTCTCGCCGTCGAAGCCCTTGTCGGACGAGTCGTAGCCGATCTCCAGGATCCGCTGGCGAACGATGTTGGTGATGTCGGCGAACGCCTCCTTGGCGTTCGTGGTGACCTCACCGATGACGTGGACCTGGCCGGTGGTGACCGCCGTCTCGACGGCGACACGCGAACGCGGATCCCCGGCCAACAGCGCGTCCAGGACCGAGTCGCTGATCGCATCACAGATCTTGTCGGGATGTCCCTCGGTCACCGACTCACTGGTAAACAGCCGACCCGTCTCACTCACTGTGCGATCCTTCCATTCGTGCCGAATGTTAGTTAGACAAATTATTTTAAGCGCATCTGGTGCCGCCGGACGCAGCCGGGCTTTCCCAAGAGTTTCTAACAGCCTTCCGAGGCAAGCATCGGCGGGCCGCTAGTTGCCGTCGCTGTTGAGGAACGCGACGATCGAATCGACGATGCGACTGGCCATCAGCGTCTTGGAACCGTGCTGCAGCGCCGACTCGGCGCCGTCCGCGGCCAGCAGCCAGCCGTCGTTGTTGTCCACCTCGAACGCCCGGCCCTCCCCGACGGCGTTGACGACCAACAGGTCACAGCCCTTGCGCCGCAACTTCGCTCGCGCGTGGAACAGGACGTCGCCGTTGGCGTCGCCGGTTTCGGCGGCGAAACCCACGATAGCCCGCATGTTGGGCAGCTCCCCGTGGGCGCGGGCATGCACCGCACCGGCCAGCACGTCGTCGTTGCGCACCAATTCGATCGTCGGGGGGACGTCGGCCTCGTCGGCACTCTTTTTGATCTTGGCGGCGGCAACCTGCGCTGGCCGGAAGTCGGCGACGGCCGCGGCCATGACCAACACGTCGGCGGCGGGAGCGTGCTTGGAAACGGCGTCGGCGAGCTGCTGCGCGGAGCTGACGTGGACGACGTCGACCCCCGCGGGATCGACGAGGCCGACGGTGTGCCCCGCGACCAGCGTGACGTCGGCGCCGCGCTGGGCGGCGACCCGGGCGACGGCGTAGCCCTGCTTGCCGGAGCTGCGGTTGCCGATGAAGCGCACCGGATCGATGGGTTCGCGGGTGCCGCCGGCGGTGACGAGGACCTTGCGGCCCGCCAGGTCGTAGGGCAGGGCATCGTGGCGTTCCAGGAGCAACTGCGCCAGCGTGGTGATCTCCTCGGCCTCCGGCAGCCGCCCTTTGCCGGTGTCGGTGCCGGTGAGCCGCCCAAACGCGGGTTCCAGCACCACGGTGCCGCGGCGGCGCAAAGTGGTCACGTTGTCGACCGTGGCCGGGTGTGACCACATCTCGGTGTGCATCGCCGGGGCGAACAGCACGGGACAGCGCGCCGTCAGCAACGTCGCGGTCAACAGGTCGTCGGCCCGTCCATGCACCGCGCGAGCCAGCAGGTCGGCGGTGGCGGGCGCCACGACCACCAGGTCGGCCTGTTGGCCGAGGCGCACATGGGGCACCTGGGGAACGTCGGAGAAGACGCCGGTGTGCACCGGCTGACCAGACAACGCCTCGAAGGTCGCGGCCCCGACGAAGCGCAGCGCCGCATCGGTGGGGATGACGCGGACCTCGTGGCCGGCCTCGGCGAGTTGGCGCACCACGGTGCACGCCTTGTAGGCGGCGATACCACCTGAGACGCCGACGACGATGCGCTTGCGATCCATCTACGCCGCACCTTCGCGGAGGATGTCGTAGCGGCTCTCAGAGCTGATCACAGCGCCCGACCTGTCCTGTTACTCGCCCTCGGTGTGTTCGAGCAAGTCCGAGTGGATCTCGCGCATGGCGATGGACAGCGGCTTTTCCTGCAGACCCGGCTCGACCAGCGGGCCGACGTATTCGAGGATGCCCTCGCCCAGCTGGTTGTAGTAGTCGTTGATCTGCCGGGCGCGCTTCGCCGCGTAGATGACCAGCGCGTATTTGCTCGAGACGCGATCCAGCAACTCATCGATGGGCGGATTGGTGATGCCCAGTGGGGTGTCGTAGGCGCCTTGTCCACCCGCCGACGGATCGAACGGATCCAGGGCGGGCAGGGCGGCCAGCGACGCGTCGGACTGCGAATTACTCACTAAGACTTTCTCCTGGCGCTAAGAGCTGTTGAACGGCGTGAACGTGATGCTGGTGGGCGTCTGGCGAGGCGGCTCATGCCGGGTCAGGCGCATTGTCCACCAGCAAGGATACCAATTCTGCGCAGGCAGACTCCAATTGACTGTTGACGACGACGCGGTCGAAGTCGTTCTGAGCTGCCAATTCGATACGGGCGGTGTCCAGGCGACGGCGGATGGCGTCCGGCGTCTCGGTGCCGCGTCCGATGAGCCTGGCCTCCAGGTCTTCCCAGCTAGGCGGGGCGAGGAACACCGTCAGGGCTTCGGGCATCGCTTTCTTGATGGCCCGGGCCCCGGCCAGGTCGACCTCGATGAGCACCGGCAGCCCAGCCGCGGTGGCGGCCCGCACCGGCTCGGCCAGTGTGCCCGATCGCTGCAGGCCGCCGTGGATCTCCGCCCACTCCAGCAAGTCACCGTTGTCGATGAGCTGCTGGAAGCGGGCCGGACTGACGAAGTGATAGTCGACACCGTCGACTTCACCGGGCCGCGGCGCGCGCGTCGTGGCCGACACACTGAAATGGAGGTTCGGAATCCGATCCCGCAGGCACCGAACCACCGTCGACTTGCCGACCGCGGAGGGACCGGACAGCACGACCACACGCCCTGGGCCGGCAGGCCCGGGACGTGCCCCGCACTCGACGTCCGGTCCCTCGCCGGAGCTCATAGCCGCTCCTGGGTCGGTACCCCCCACAGGCCATCCGGCCTGCATAGTCGCGGGGTTGGGTTAGGCGGAGCCGAACTTTTCCAGCAGCGCCTTGCGCTGCCGGTCGCCGAGACCGCGCAGGCGGCGGGTCGGCGCGATTTCCAGTTCGGTCATGATTTCCTGCGCCTTGACCTTGCCCACCTTGGGCAACGCCTCGAGCAGCGCAGAAACCTTCATCTTGCCCAAGACTTCATCGCTTTCGGCGTCCTTGAGCACCTGCGTGAGGTTGGTGCCACCGCGCTTCAGCCGGTCCTTGAGCTCTGCTCGCGCTCGACGTGCGGCAGCCGCCTTCTCCAACGCGGCCGCGCGCTGCTCGTCGGTCAACTGGGGAAGGGCCACGATTCCTCCGTATCTGATCACTCATTTGTCTCTGCCGGGGCCTTCAGCCCCAGCGGAGACGACCGTACTCACGGTTCCTGACGAAATCTAACCCGACCCCCTGGTTAAGGGCACAAATGCGCAGCGTGGACGCGCCGGATGGCGGCAGCCGACACCGTGCCGGACATCGCTGGAAGCCACGGCGAACGGCCGTCGCCGCGTCGTGAGAGCCCGGCCCACCCGGCGTTTATTTGCCCTCTAGCTGCGGTTTTTCCGTCGCTACGCGGGTACCGATGGCGACTTTCCCCACCGCCGCGGACGGCCCTGACCCGTAGCGGCGCGGCCCCGTGCCTCGGATCACGGATTTGTCGCGGCGTGTCGCGCGTGTCGCCCCGGCGGGCGGCTGTGTCGGGAGCGCGCGACGGCGGCGTTTGCACCGGCGAGAGGCCCGAAAAGAGCCGGGCTCGATGACCGCCAGCGGGCCCGGCTAGCTGACCGACAGGTACGAAACGGCTTCCAGCATCCGTTCGCCCGCGGCCCGCAGCTTCGCCACGTCCGGCCCGGCGCGGAGCACCTCGCGCGCCACCGCCGGCAGCAGCTGCCCCGGCGTGGCCCCTCCGAGGCCCGCCAGCGCGTCGGGACGCCCGCCCTGCACGCCGACGCCCGGCACCAGCACCGGGCCGCCCAGCGCGCTGACATCGGGCGCCTCGTAGACGGTCGCGCCGACGACAACGCCGACGTAACCCGGCTCGTTCGTGGTCGAGGACCGGTTGACCACCGCCGCCTGGTCGATGACCAGCTGGGACACCGTGCGGCCGTCGAACGTGGCGCGCTGCACGGTCCCGCCCTCCGGATTGGAGCTGGCCGCCACGACGAACACGCCCCGATCGTGTGCCGCCGCGGCCTCCAGCAGCGGGCGCAGCGAACCGAAGCCCAGGTAGGGCGAGGCCGTCACCGCGTCGGCGGCCAGCGGCGAGTCGCCGGCCCAGGCGGTCGCGTAGGCCGCCATCGTGGTCCCGATGTCCCCGCGCTTGGCGTCGGCCAGCACCAACACGCCGGCCGCGCGCAGCGCGGCGATGGTGTGCTCCAGGACGGCGTACCCCGCGGAACCGTACGACTCGAAGAACGCGACCTGGGGTTTGACGACCGCGAAGCCCGAGAACGCTTCGATACAGGTGTCGCAGAACGTGGCCAGCCCGTCGACGGTGGTCGGCAGGTCCCAGGCGCGCAGCAGCTCGGGATGGGGGTCGATGCCCAGACACAGCGGCCCGCGGCTGAGCTTCGCCGCGGCCAGCCGGGCGCCGAACCCGGTCATCGGCCGTTACCCCCGGCGCCGATCTGACTGTGCAGCTCCTGCAGCGATCGCACCCCGATCCCGCCGCGGATGCCCGCCTCGATGCCCTGCACGGCCGCCGAGGCCCCCTGCACGGTCGTCACGCAGGGAATGCTGGCCGACACCGCCACCGAGCGGATCTCGTAGCCGTCGATGCGCGGACCGGAGTTGCCGTAGGGCGTGTTGATCACCATGTCGACCTCACCGGCCTTGATCGCTTCGACCGCCGAGACCGCCGGGCGCCCCGGCTGCGGCGGCTCGAAGTGCTTGCGCACTTCGTCGCAGGGAATCCCGTTGCGGCGCAACATCTCCGCAGTTCCCTCCGTGGCGAGCACGCGGAATCCCAAGTCGTACAGGCGTTTGACCGGGAACACCAGGGATCGCTTGTCGCGGTTGGCGACCGAGACGAACACGGTGCCCTCGGCCGGCAACGAACCGTAGGCCGCGGTCTGGCTCTTGGCGAACGCGCTGCCGAAATCGCGGTCGATGCCCATGACTTCCCCGGTCGATTTCATCTCCGGGCCGAGCAACGAGTCGATGGCCGACCCGTCGGCACGGCGGAACCGGTGGAAGGGCAGCACCGCTTCCTTGACCGCGATCGGGGCGTCCTGCGCCGCGTTGGCACCGTCCCCGAATGCCGCCAGCAGCCCCTCGTCGCGAAGCTGGGAAATGTTGGCACCCAACATGACCCGGGCGCAGGCCTTGGCAAGCGGAATCGCGGTGGCCTTGGACACGAACGGAACGGTGCGGCTGGCCCGCGGGTTGGCCTCCAGGACATAGAGCACGTCGTCCTTCAGGGCGTACTGCACGTTGAGCAGGCCGATCACGCCGATGCCGTGCGCGATGCCCTCCGTCGCGCGGCGCACCTTTTCGATGTCGCTGCGGCCCAGCGTCACGGGCGGCAGTGCGCAGGCCGAGTCGCCGGAGTGGATGCCGGCCTCCTCGATGTGCTCCATGATGCCGCCGATGTAGACCTCCGAACCGTCACACAACGCGTCGACATCGATCTCGACCGCGTCCTCGAGGAAGCGGTCCACCAGCACCGGGTGCTCCGGGGACAGCTCGGTGGCACGGGTGATGTAGTCCCGCAACGTCTCTTCGTCGTAGACGATCTCCATGCCGCGCCCGCCGAGTACGTACGACGGGCGCACCAGGACCGGATACCCGATGTCGTCGGCGATCCGGCGAGCCTGGGCGAATGTCGTTGCGGTGCCGTACTTCGGCGCCGGCAGCCCGGCACTGGCGAGCACGTCGCCGAAGGCGCCGCGGTCCTCGGCCAGATCGATGGCCTCCGGCGGGGTGCCCACGATGGGCACGCCGGCGTCGGCGAGCCGCTGCGCCAGACCCAGCGGGGTCTGCCCACCGAGCTGCACGATGACGCCGACGACCCCCGGGCCGCCGGAATTCAAGCCGGCCGACTGCGCCTCGGCGCGGTACACCTCGAGGACGTCCTCGAACGTCAGCGGCTCGAAATACAGCCGGTCGGCGGTGTCGTAGTCGGTCGACACGGTCTCCGGGTTGCAGTTGACCATCACCGTCTCGAAGCCGGCCTCGCTCAGCGTCGTTGCGGCGTGCACGCAGCTGTAATCGAATTCGATGCCCTGGCCGATCCGGTTCGGCCCCGAGCCCAGGATGAGCACCTTGGGCTTCTCGGTCTGCGGCGCGACCTCGCTCTCGGCGGCGGGGTCGAGCTCGTAGCTGCTGTAGTGGTAGGGCGTCTTGGCCTCGAACTCCGCCGCGCAAGTGTCCACCGTCTTGTACACGGGGTGGATGTCGAGCCGTTCACGCAGCGAGCGCACCCCGTCCTCACCGGCCAATTCCGGTCGCAGCGCGGCGATCTGGCGATCGGACAGCCCGCTGTGCTTGGCCTGCCGCAGCAGGTCGGCATCGAGCACCGGGGCGTCGACGAGCTCGGCACGCAGGTTGATCAGCTCACCGATCTGCGCGACGAACCACGGGTCCACGCCGCTGGCCTCGGCGACCCGCTCGACCGAGGCGCCCTGGCGCAGCGCCAATTCGATGTCGTAGAGCCGGCCCTCGGTCGGGGTCTGCAGCCGGGTCAGCACCTCGGCGACGTCGCCGTGCGCGTCGGGCTTGGTCCAGAAGCCGGCTCGGCTGGTCTCCAGGGACCGCATGACCTTACCGAGGGCCTCGATGAAGTTGCGGCCCAGCGACATGGCCTCGCCGACGGATTTCATCGTGGTGGTCAGGGTGGGGTCGGCGCCGGGGAATTTCTCAAACGCGAACCGCGGCGCCTTGACCACGACGTAGTCCAGGGTGGGCTCGAAGCAGGCGGGCGTCTCCTTGGTGATGTCGTTGACGATCTCGTCGAGCGTGTAGCCGATGGCCAGCTTGGCCGCGATCTTGGCGATCGGGAAGCCGGTCGCCTTGGATGCCAGTGCGCTGGAACGGGATACCCGGGGGTTCATCTCGATGACGATCAGCCGCCCGTCGGCCGGGTTGATGGCGAACTGGATGTTGCAGCCGCCGGTGTCGACGCCGACCTCGCGCAGGATCGCGATGCCCAGATCGCGCATCCGCTGGTATTCCCGGTCGGTCAGCGTCATGGCGGGCGCGACGGTGACCGAGTCACCGGTGTGCACGCCCATCGGGTCGACGTTCTCGATCGAGCAAACCACCACGACGTTGTCGTTGCCGTCGCGCATGAGCTCGAGTTCGAATTCCTTCCAGCCGAAGATCGATTCCTCGATCAGCACGTTGGCGCTCGGGCTGGCGGCCAGCCCTGCGCCGGCCATCCGGTCGACCTCCTCGACCGAACGCGCCATGCCCGAGCCCAGCCCGCCCATCGTGAAGCTGGGGCGCACGACGACGGGCAGGCCGACCTCGGCGACCGTCTCGCGGACCTCGTCCATGGTGAAACACACTCGGCTGCGCGCGGATTCACCGCCGACCTTGGCGACGATGTCCTTGAACATCTGCCGGTCCTCGCCGCGTTGGATGGCGTCGAAGTCGGCGCCGATGAGCTCGACTCCGTGGCGCTCCAGCGCCCCGTTCTCGTACAGCGCGACCGCGGTGTTCAGCGCGGTCTGCCCGCCGAGGGTGGCCAGCAGCGCGTCGATCTTGTTGCCGCGCGCGGCCTGCTGGGCGATCACCTTCTCCACGAAGGCAGCGGTGATCGGCTCGACGTAGGTGTGGTCGGCGTACTCGGGGTCGGTCATGATGGTGGCCGGATTGGAGTTGACCAGGCTGACTTGCAGACCCTCGGCCCGCAGCACCCGGCAGGCCTGGGTGCCGGAGTAGTCGAACTCGCAGGCCTGCCCGATCACGATCGGCCCCGAGCCGATCACCAGGACATGCTTGAGGTCACTGCGCCGCGGCACTAGCGTGCCCCTCCTGTGTTGTGGGATTCCATCAGATCGATGAATTGGTCGAACAGATACTCCGCATCGTGCGGGCCGGCTGCGGCCTCCGGATGGTACTGGACCGAAAATGCCCGGCCGTCAAGCAGTTTGACGCCCTCAACCACCCCGTCGTTGGCGCAGGTGTGGCTGACGATGGCATGGCCGAACGGGGTGTCGAACCGCTGGCCCGCCTCCCCTTCGAGCGCGAAACCGTGGTTCTGCGCGGTGACGGCGACCCGGCCGGTGGCGTGGTCGATGACCGGGATGTTGATGCCGCGGTGGCCGAAGACCATCTTGTAAGTCGACAGGCCCAGGGCGCGGCCCAGGATCTGATTGCCGAAACAGATCCCGAACAACGGGATTCCGGCACCCAGCACCTCCCGGGTGAGCGCGACGACGCGGTCGGCGGTTGCCGGGTCGCCGGGCCCGTTCGACAAGAACACGCCGTCCGGGCTGAGGTCCGCGATCTGGGGGAAGGTGGCCGACGCCGGCAGCACGTGGCTGCGGACGCCGCGCCGGGCGAAGTTGCGCGGCGTGTTCGTCTTGATCCCGAGGTCCAACGCCGCGACGATGAACCGTTGTGGCCCATCGGGTTCCACGACGTAGGCATCGGGCGTGCTGACTTCCCCGGCGAGGTCGGCTCCCAGCATCGACTGCTGGCTCCGCACCCGCTCGACCAGCTCGGCCGGCTCGGCCAGGGAACCGCCCGAGAACACCCCGGCCTTCATCGAGCCGCGGCTGCGCAGATGCCGCACCACCGCGCGGGTGTCGATGCCGGCGATCCCGACGATGTCCTGGCGGACCAGCTCGTCTTCCAGCGTCCCGGTGGCCCGCCAGTTGGACGGGCGCGGCGACGGGTCGCGCACCGCGTAACCGGCCACCCAGATCTTGTCGCCCCGGCTTTCGGCGTCCTCGCAGTTCCAGCCGGTGTTGCCGATCTGCGGGGCGGTGGCCACCACGATCTGGCGGTGGTAGCTGGGGTCGGTCAGGGTCTCCTGGTAACCCGACATGGCGGTGGAAAAGACCGCTTCCCCGAGCGTCTGGCCGATCTTGCCGAACGGCCTTCCGGTGAAGACGCGGCCGTCCTCAAGTACCAGTTGCGCTTTCACGCCGCCTCCTCGACCCAGCCGTCGTATTCATCCCGATTGCTCGCCCGGAAGCCCGTGTCGATCTCGATGCCGGACGGCAGCCGCCATCGGATGGCCAGTATCCCATTGCGGGCGGCAAGCTTTCCGGCCATCTGGCGCTCGGTACGCACCTCGGCGATCGAGTCCTGCGGGATCCAGATCGGGTTTGCCCGGATACGTTGCAGCAGAATACCTTCCGGGTAACGACTCAGAACCGCCTTGCTGCGGTAGCCCAGATCGCCTGCGGTGACCCGCTCGGTCCATTCGGTGCCCAGGGTGGAGCCCACGTACACCCCGCGCAGCGTGGTGGTGGCGGCGCCGACCTCGATCGGCACGTCGGGCAGGTCGCCGATCAGCTCCTCCTGCCGCCGCGCGCGCCGGCGCCAGCCGACCATCATCAACTGGATCACGATGGCGATCACCACCACCAGTACGACAGCGAAGATCAGCGACCCCACCAGCGTGGCGGAGTTCATGCGCGCCGCTCCCGCCCACAGGCGCCGCTCAGGTGACGCACGGTCCGGTCGCCGGCGCGCTTCATGCCGGACTCTTTCCGTCCCGAGCGGTGATCTTGCCGCGCAGCAGCGTGGCAGTCACGCTGGCGGGCAACGTCATCGACTCATAGGGCGTATTCGCCGACCGGCTGGCCAGCTCGGGGCCGGCGACGATCCAAGTGGCGTCAGGATCCACCACGGTCAGGTTGGCCGGCTCCCCTACCTCCAGCGGGCGGCCGTGATCGGGCAATCCCACGATGCGCGCCGGGTTTTCGCTCATCACCCGCGCCACGTCGCGCCAGCTCAACAAGCCCGGCACCACCATGGTCTGCACCACCACCGACAACGCGGTCTGCAGGCCCAGCATGCCGGGACGCGCCGCGGCGAACTCGACGCACTTTTCGTGGTCGGCGTGCGGGGCGTGGTCGGTGGCCACGCAATCGATTACCCCGTCGGCCAGCGCTTGACGCAACGCGATTGCGTCAGCGGCCTCGCGCAGCGGCGGGTTGACCCGGTTGACTCCGTCGTAGCTGGCCAGTCTGGTGTCGTCGAGCAACAGATGATGCGGCGTGACCTCGGCGGTGATCGAAATGCCTTGCCCCTTAGCCCATTTGACTATCTCGACGGTGCCCGCGGTGGAGGCGTGGCAGATGTGCACCCGGGCGCCGGCGTCGCGGGCCAGCAGCGCGTCGCGCGCCACGATCGATTCCTCGGCGGCGCGTGGCCATCCTGCGAGGCCGAGCCTGGCGGCCACGGGCCCCTCGTGGGCGACCGCGCCGACGGTCAGCCTGGGCTCCTCGGCGTGCTGGGCGACCAGCACGCCCAGCCCGGTGGCGTATTCCAGGGCGCGGCGCATCACCAGCGGGTCGTGCACGCAGACGCCGTCATCGGAGAACATCCGCACCTGCGCGGCACCCGCCGCCATCATGGCCATCTCGGTGAGCTCGGTACCGGCCAGCCCGACGGTGATCGCGCCGACGGGGTGCACATCGACCAGGCCGACCTGCTGGCCGCGGTGCCAGACGTGGTCGGTGACCACCGGGCTGTCGGCGACCGGGTTGGTGTTGGCCATCGCAAACACGGCCGTGTAACCACCCAAAGCCGCAGCGGCCGATCCGGTTTCGATGTCCTCGGCGTATTCGCGGCCCGGTTCGCGCAGGTGGGTGTGCAGGTCGACGAACCCGGGCAGCAGCACCTGACCCGTCGCGTCGATCACGTCTAAGTCTTTTCCGAGGTCTCCGGCCTCGGCGAGCCCGGACCCGATTTCGGCGATCTGGCCGTCATCGACCAGCACGTCGACGCGATCGCCCTCGCCGTACAACCGCACCCCGCGCAGCAGGACACTCATGCCACACCCTCTTCTCCGGGCGACACCGCTTTCGTAGGCGATTCCGCGCCGACCAGCACGTGGAACAGCACCGCCATCCGCACGTGAACGCCGTTGGAAACCTGTTGCAGCACTGCCGATTGCGCCGAGTCGGCCACCGAGGATGCGATCTCCATGCCGCGCAGCATCGGCCCCGGATGCAAGACCACGGCGTGGCCGGGCAGCATCGCCTGGCGCCGCTCGGACAGCCCGTACAGCGACGAGTATTCGCGCACGGATGGGAAGAAGCCGCCGTTCATCCGCTCGGCCTGCACCCGCAGCATCAGCACACCGTCGGCGGCGGGCAGCTCGGCATCGAAGTCGTTGGATACGGTCACCGGCCAGTTCTGCACCCCGACCGGCAACAGCGTCGGCGGCGCCACCAGCACCACCTCGGCGCCCAGAGTGCTCAACAGCATGACGTTGGACCGGGCCACCCGGCTGTGCAGGATGTCGCCCACGATCACCACGCGCCGGCCCTCGATGCCGCCGAGCCGCTGGCGAATGGTCAAGGCGTCCAACAGGGCCTGGGTCGGGTGCTCATGGGTGCCGTCGCCGGCGTTGATCACAGCCGGCCCGTCCGCGTTCGCGCCGGTCCAGTCGGCCAGCAGATGCGCGGCGCCCGACGCGGGGTGGCGAATGATCAGCGCGTCGGCACCGGCGGCGCGCAGCGTGAACGCGGTGTCGCGCAACGATTCGCCCTTGCCCACCGACGATCCGGACGCGCTAACGTTGATCACGTCGGCGCTCATCCACTTGCCGGCCACCTCGAACGAGACCCGGGTGCGGGTCGAGTTCTCGTAGAACATCGTGACGATGGTGCGGCCGCGCAGCGTCGGCAGCTTCTTGACCTCGCGGCCCACCAGCGCCTGCGCGAACCGGTCCGCGTCGTCGAGGATGGCGGTGACCTCCTCGCGGGTCAGATCGCCGGCGGCCAACAGGTGTCTGGTCATTCGGCCCGCCTCATCCATCACCGTCCCGAGAGATCACCACGCCGTCGCGGCCGTCGGTCTCGCGCAGCTGCACGTGCACGCTCTCGGCACGCGAGGTCGGGACGTTCTTGCCCACGTAGTCCGCGCGCACGGGCAGCTCGCGGTGACCGCGGTCAACCAGCACCGCGAGCTGGACGGACCGCGGCCGGCCCACGTCGCGCAGCGCATCGAGGGCCGAGCGCACGGAGCGCCCGGAGTACAGCACGTCGTCGACGAGAATCACCAGCGAGTCGTCGATTCCACCCTCCGGGATCGATGTCACCTCCAACGGCCGCGGCGGCTTTTGCATCAGATCGTCGCGGTAGAGCGTGATGTCCAGGGCGCCGTGCGCCAGCCCGACACCGCTGAATTCGCTGATGTGCACCGCCAGCCGGTGGGCCAGGATTACGCCGCGGGTCGGTATGCCCAGCAGCACCACCCGAGGCGCATCGGCACTGTCCAGCGCGGTCTTTTCGATAATTTGATGGGCGATACGAGAAATGGTTCGGCCGACGTCGGCCGCAGACATCAATTCCCTGCCGGTGGCGGCATTCCCCGCAGCACTCATGAGAGACCCAGACCTCCTTCTCCGCCTCTCCGGACGGATCGTTAAAGGATGTCGACTGCCCGGCAGCGTAGCACTTCGATTCCGGCACGACGACGCCGGACGCGCGCACTGTAGCCGGTCGCCGGCCGCATCTGCCCGACGACAGATGGTGAATTGCCCCAAGTAACGTACGGCGACCGGCCGCCAAGAATGGCTATCAGGGACGTGACCTCGCCAGCCACGCGCCGAGGCCCTGGCCGGCAGCCCGGCGCGGACGGCAACCAGCGCAGGTGGCGACCCGTCAGTAGACTCCTCGTCGACTACTGACGTCTGTCGGATACGGACGTCCGCAGCTAATCGAGGATCGGATGAGCGACAACTCCAACACGCCCGCCCGCCCACTGATCGCGTTCATCACCGGTGAGAACGCGCCGACGATTGTCCCGGCGCCGACGAACCGGGCGTGGATGACGGCGCAGTCGGAGTCGAACAAAGGGTGGCCCAGTCGGTGTTTGCCGATGGTCATCGCCAACCAAAGCGGCTGGGAGCTGCGCAATCCGTGCGCGTTCACCGTGACCTGGTTCGATCAGGATGGAGTGGACGTGGTGATCCAACCCGCCCGCCGCGAGCCCGGCCAACTGCTGCCCGCCAGTCATTTCGGCAACGGCATCTTCACCTGGCGTCTGCCGATACTGTTCCGCACGCCGCCCGGCTACAACCTCTTGGTCCGCGGACCGGCGAACTATCCCAAGGATGCCGTGTATCCGTTGGAGGGTGTAGTCGAAACTGACTGGGCGAGTGCAAGTTTCAGCATGAGCTGGAAACTGACGCGCAAACTGATGCCGGTGCAATTCGAGGTCGACGAGCCGATCTGCATGATCGTCCCGCAGCGGCGAGCCGAACTGGAAGAGTTCGTCCCGGAACTGCGGCCCATCGAATCCGACGAAGATCTGGAGCGCAAGCACAGGTTGTTTCTTCGTGAACGTGGCGCCGCAGAGCACGCCGAGCAGGTAGCGAGGGTCGCCGCGGGAGAGCGAGTGGAGTGGCAAGGCGACTACACGCGAGGCAAACACAGAGACGGCGAGGCCGGAGCACCAGACCACCAGACCCGTCGTCAGCTTCGTTCGTTTGTCCAGCCAGAAGAATGAGCTCGTGGGATGACAGGGTGCCGCAGTCGCCTCCCGGGGGCGGTCATCGCTAGCTGCACAAATATTGCCCGTTGAGCACGCAATTCACCGGTGGCGAGTAGGTACCGCTCAGCATGCCACGGAAACCGCCGGTGGCGGAACCACCGGGTGGGATGACGCGATCCCAGTTCGCGGGGGTGATGACAACATGTGTGCCGGATTGGCTGAAAGTGCTGTTCCACGTGTGCAAGACGGATTCTCCCGCCGGCAGGTCGAAATCAAGCCGCCAATCGGAGAGCGGCACCATGCTCGCGTTGGTGACGGCGAAGTTGGCGATGAAACCGGTTTGCCACGTGTGTTCCACCGTCAGGCTCGCCGCCGCGGCGGCAGCCGCTTGAGCTACGGGATTGACGGCGAGTCCGGCGATGGCAACCATCAACGCCGACGCGGTGGCGTGAAGCGCTGTGCGCCTGTGCTTCACGTGATTGTTCAGTCCCGCCATAGCGACCAACAGTAGGGTCACACAGGCGAGGTCGCTCCCGCATCGCGGGCGCGCTGCCGTACCTTTGCGCAACCGAAACCGTGATGAAATTTTCGCTGTCCGAACCGACGCCGAGTGACGTTAATGCCGTGGAGCAGATTGCGGGTGTCAAGTTACTTGACCCGGGTATCGGACCCCCGTGCACAGGACAGTACGGTTCAGCGTGTGAGCGACGATTTCCTGGTGACCCGCAGCGACACCGCTGAGGCGGTCGTGTTGCAGGTCAGTGGCGCGGTGGACATCATCACCGCGCCGTCGCTGGCCACCCACCTCGACGCCGCATTGGCCGACACGCCCGCGGTGCTGATCGTCGACCTCACCAAGGTGGACTTCTTGTCCTCGGCGGGCATCACGGTCCTCGTCGAGGCCCATCGCCTGACCGAGGGCAGCCCGACGTCGCTGCGGGTGGCCGCCGACGGCTCGGCCACCAGCCGCCCGCTGCAGATCGTGGGTGTCGACAAGATCGTCGACCTCTACCCCACGGTGGCCGACGCGGTGCGCGGGGAACACCCCTAGCCGGCAACCGCTACCGTGAACGCGTGAATCTCGACGGTAATCAGACTTCGCTGCGCGAGGCCTGCGACGCCGGGCTGCTCGCCGGGGCGGTCACCGTGGTGTGGCAGCACGGAGAAGTGCTGCAGGTCAACGAGATCGGCCACCGCGACGTCGACGCCGGCCTCCCCATGCAACGGGACACGGTGTTTCGGATCGCCTCGATGACCAAGCCCGTCACTGTGGCGGCGATCATGAGCATGGTCGACGACGGCAAGCTGACGCTGAAGGACCCGATCGCCCGCTGGGCCCCGGAACTGGCCGCACCACAGGTGCTGGACGACCCGCGCGGCCCGCTGGACCGCACGCACCCGGTGAACCGGGCGATCCTGATCGAGGACCTGCTGACCCACACCAGCGGCCTGGCCTACGGATTTTCGGTGTCCGGGCCGATCTCCCGGGCCTACACGCGGCTCCCGTTCAACCAGGGCCCCGAGGTGTGGCTGGCCGAGCTGGCCAAGCTGCCGTTGGTGCATCAACCCGGCGAACGAATGACATACAGCCATTCCATCGACCTGCTGGGCGTCATCGCCTCACGCATCGAGGGCAAGCCGTTCGACCGGGTTCTCGACGAACGGGTGCTGGGCCCGGTCGGCATGCCCGACACCGGGTTCTCCGTGTCCCCGGACGGACGGCGCCGCGCGGCTACCATGTACCGGCTCGACGGGCAGAGCCGGCTGCACCACGACGTGATGGTGCCGCCGCCTATCACGCCGCCCAGCTTTCCCAACGCCGGGGGTGGATTGTTGTCGACGGCCGACGACTACCTGCGGTTCGTGCGAATGCTGCTCGGCGAAGGGACGCTCGACGGCGTGCGGGTCCTGTCCAGCGAATCGGCGCGCCTCATGCGCGCCGACCGGCTCACCGACGAACACAAGCGGCACAACTTCCTGGGCGCCCCGTATTGGGTCGGCCGCGGCTTCGGGCTGAACTTGTCGGTGGTGACCGATCCGGCCAAGAGCGCGCCGTTGTTCGGACCGGGCGGGCTGGGGACGTTCGGCTGGCCCGGCGCGTACGGGACCTGGTGGCAGGCCGACCCGACCGCCGATCTAATTTTGCTGTATCTGGTCCAGAACATGCCCGATATGTCCGCGGACGTGGCGGCAGCCGTGGCCGGCAACACCACGCTCGCGAAACTCCAAGCGGTACAACCGAAGTTCGTCCGTCGTACCTACCAAGCGCTCGGCCTTTGAGGTGGTCGACTATCCGCCCGCACGCATCACGGGTCCGCAGCTGCTGCTGCGCCCACCGGTGCTCGACGACGCCGCTCCACTATTCCAGCGCGTGGCCCGCGACCCGGAAGTCACCAAGCATCTGCTGTGGGCGCCGCATCCCGATGTCGCGACCACACGGCGGGTGATCAACGACAAGATCAACGTCAGCGACGACGAGCGCACCTGGGCCGTCGAGCTGCAGAACAGCGGCCAGGTCATCGGCCTGACCAGCTGCCGGCGCCCAGTCGCCCACTCCGTCGAAATCGGCTACTGTCTGGGCCGCCGGTGGTGGGGCAAGGGACTGATGACCGACGTTCTCGACATGCTGCTGGGCGCGCTGCAGGCCGATCGCACGGTGTACCGGGTCTGGGCCACCTGCAGCGTCGCCAACGAGCGGTCGGCGCAGCTGCTGGAGCGGGCGGGATTCGCGCGGGAGGGCCGGCTGGTGCGCCATGCCGTCTACCCGACGATGGGACCAGAACCGCAAGACAGCCTGCTCTATGCCAAGGCGCTGCGCTGAGGGCGCTGTGGCGACCACACGCGTGCGTGGGCGACTTTGCGAGTACATCCACGGTTTTGCGCATGCACCCACGGCGGGAAATCGCCCCCCGAAATTCACGCCCTGGACGCACACTCGATGCCATGACTGCACACGCGACGCCCTAGGCGCGCGCCGGATCGCGGTTACTCGGCCGGGTCCAGCGCCCGGCGCGCGTAGGCCCGCACGTCGGCGTCGCTGTCTTTCAGGGCGAGGCCCAGGGCGTCGCGGGCAGCGGGCGCGGCGGCCCACCGGGTCAGGCTCAGCACCGCGGCCTTCCGCACATCGAGATGCGCGTCGGACAGGGCCTCGGACAACCGCGGCACGGCGAGCTCGGCCGCCGCCCCGGACAGAGCCCGGGCCGCACCTTGCCGAACCTGCCACGCGGGCGCCTGCAACGCTTTTTCTACCGTCTTGAAATCGTCCGGACCGCAGCCCAATTCGCCCAACGCGGCGAGAGCGGCCGCCCGCACCAACGGGTCGGGGTCGCCGATCAACGCGCTGACGGCCGCGGCGCCGCCGCGCAGCGTGGCCAGGCCGGCGGCCGCGGCGATGCGTACCTCTCGGCTCTCGTCACCGGTGGCGGTGACGACGCCGTCGACGTCGTCGACCGACACCAGCGCCCGTACCGCCTCGATACGCACCCGGTCATCGGGGTCGTCGAGCGCGCGCCGATACTGCCCGGCCGCACCGGCGCGGCGCGCCGCAAGCAGATAGACGGCGGCCGCCCGCACCACCGTGTCGCCGGACAGCAGGTAGGGCTCGGCACCGGCGGGGTCCGGCAACACCTCGACCAACTCGCGGATGCCCTCGGCGCTGGTGCGGCGCACCCCCGCGTCGGCGTCGTCCAGCGCGGCGAACAGCGCCGGCGCGTAGCCGTCGGGAATGTGCTCGGTGAGCGTGGCCACCGCGGTGCGGCGCACTCCGGGGTCGTCATCGGCCAGGTACGGCCGCAGGTCGGCGATCGTCGGCTCCTCGAGGGCGAGCACCTCGGCGATGCGCGGTGACGGTGGCTCGAACGCGGTTTCCGCCGGGGCGATTCGGGATTCCGCGTTGGCCGGCGCCTTGCCGCCGACCAGCTCCGGCTGCTCCACCTCGTGCACCGTCTGATCGGCCGGCGGCAGACCGTCCAGCTCCGGAACGGGCACGAAATACGGCGCCACCGGACGCTTGAGGAAAGCCATTTCTTCTTCGCCAAGCCCGTTGGTCCGTTTGCGCAGGTTGAGGTGATAGCCCCACTCGCTGTCGTCGCGGCTGGGCAGATCGGCGCGGTCGTGGTATAGGCCCCACCGTGATTCGGTGCGAGTCAGCGAGGAACGAGCGGCCATTTCGGCGCAGTCGCGGATGAAGGACACCTCGACGGCCCGCATCAGTTCGTGCGGGTTGCGGGCGCCCATCTCGGCGATCTCGGCCCGCATGCGGTCGAAGGTGCGCACCGCGATCGACAGCTTGGCCGCGGTCTTCGGCGGTGCCACATAGTCGTTGACGAACCGTCGCAACTTGTATTCGACCTGCGGCTGTGGCGGGCCGTCCGGATGGCGCAGCGGCCGGTAGATCAGCTCATGCGCGTCGCGCAGCTGGTCGTCCGGAAGCTGCTGGGGCGCAGCAGTGTCGGTCAGCGTCGACGCGGCGTGCGTGCCGGCCAGGTCGCCGAACACGAACGCACCGATCATGTAGTTGTGCGGGACACAGGCCAGATCGCCCGCGGCATACAGCCCGGGGACCGTGGTCCTGGCGTGTTCGTCGACCCACACGCCGGACGCGGAATGCCCGCTACACAAGCCGATTTCGGAGATGTGCATCTCGATGTCGTGCGTGCGGTAGTCATGTCCGCGGTTAGCGTGAAACGTGCCGCGGGTGGGGCGTTCGGTGGTGTGCAGAATGTTCTCCAGCGCGGTCAGCGACTCGTCGGGCAGATGCGACACCTTGAGGTAGATCGGTCCGCGTGCGGAGTCGATCTCGCTTTTGACCTCGGCCATCATCTGTCCCGACCAGTAGTCGGAGTCGACGAACCGCTCGCCGTGCGAATTCACCTGGTAGCCGCCGAACGGGTTGGCCACATAGGCACACGCCGGCCCGTTGTAATCCTTGATCAGCGGGTTGACCTGGAAGCATTCGATGCCGGAGAGTTCGGCGCCCGCGTGGTAGGCCATCGCGTACCCGTCGCCGGCGTTCGTCGGGTTCTCGTAGGTGCCGTACAAGTAGCCCGACGCGGGCAGGCCGAGCCGGCCGCACGCCCCGGTCGCCAGGATCACGGCCTTGGCGCCGACGGCGACGAATTCACCGGTGCGCGTGTTCAATGCGGCGGCACCGACGGCTCGGCCACTCTCGGTGAGCACCCGCACCGGCATCAGGCGGTTCTCGATCTGGATCTTCTCCCGCATCGACCTCTGCCGCAGCACCCGGTAGAGCGCTTTTTTGACGTCCTTGCCCTCCGGCATCGGCAACACGTAGGAGCCCGACCGGTGCACCCGGCGCACCGCGTATCCGCCGTGCTCGTCCTTCTCGAACTTCACGCCGTAGCGTTCGAGCCGCTGCACCATGGCGAACCCGCGGGAGGCCGTCTGATACACCGTGCGCTGGTTGACGATTCCGTCGTTGGCGCGGGTGATCTCGGCGACGTAGTCCTCCGGTTCGGCCTTGCCGGGAATCACGGCGTTGTTGACGCCGTCCATTCCCATCGCCAGCGCACCGGAGTGCCGCACGTGCGCCTTTTCCAGCAGCAGCACCCGGGCGCCGTGCTCGGCGGCCGACAGCGCGGCCATGGTGCCCGCCGTGCCACCACCGATTACCAGCAGGTCGCAATCGAGACGGACCGGCTGCAGGTCGGGAATCTCCATTAGGCGGCCACCGAATGATCGAGCGCCGCAATGATTTCCGCGCGCAGTTCATCGCGCGGGCGGTCAGTACGGGGGTCGGGCACCTCCCGCACCGCGCGCAGCGGCCGGCCCGCCCGGCCCAGCACCACGATGCGGTCCCCCAGCGCCAGCGCCTCGTCGACGTCGTGGGTGACGAACACGATCGTGGTCGGATGGGTCTGCCAGGTGTCGATCAGCAGACGCTGCATGGCGGCACGGGTTTGGGTGTCCAGCGCCCCGAACGGCTCGTCCATCATCACCGCGCGGGGTGCCCCGGCCAGGCCGCGGGCCAGCTGCACGCGCTGGCGCATCCCACCGGACAGGCTCTTGGGGAGGTAATTGCCGAAACCGGTGAGGCCGAGCTCGTCGATCCAGTGCTCCGCCGCCGAACGTCGGGTCGCGCGGGGTTCGCCGCGCAGCCGCAGCGCCAGTTCGATATTGGACCGCACCGTGCGCCACGGCAGCAGCGCATTGTCCTGGAACACCATGCCGCGGTCGCCCGACGTGGTGGTCACCTCGGCGTCGTCGGCGAGCACCCGGCCGCCGTCGGGCACCAGCAGACCGGCCAGCGCGCGCAGCACGGTCGACTTGCCGCAGCCCGAGGGCCCGGTGAGTACCAGGATCTCACCCGGTCGCACCGCCAGGCTCAAGCCGTCGATGACGGGAGTTCCCGTGTAGGACAACCGCACTCGATCCAGCTCCAGTGTCATGCCTACCGTCATCTAGTCCCCTCCTCCGCACGGGGCAGCCAGCGCGTGACGCGGCGGCCCAACAGTTCGACGGCCGCGGCCGTAACGAATCCCAGCACCCCGATGGTGATGATGCCGACGAACACCTGCGGGTAGGACAGCACGGTGTAGTCCTGCCAGGTGCGGTAACCGATGCCGAGACGGCCCGAGATCATCTCGGCGGAGATCACGCAGATCCACGCCACGCCCATGCCGACGGACAGGCCGCCGAACACCCCGGGCAGGATCCCCGGCAACACCACCTGGGTCAGCACGTCCCACCGGCCGCCGCCCAGGGTCCGCACCGAGTCCTCCCACAGGGTGGGCAGCGCCCGCACCGCGTGCCGGGTGCTGACCAGGATCGGGAAGTAGGCCGCGAGGAACGTGATGAACACGATGCCGGCCTCGTCGGTGGGGAACAGCAGGATGGCCACCGGAACCATCGCGATGGCCGGAACGGGTCGGATCAACTCGGTCAGCGGGCCGAAGGTGTTGGCGAACAAGCGCGAACGGCCCAGCAAGACGCCGGTGGCAACGCCGATCACCGCAGCCAGCCCGAAGCCGGTGAGGATGCGGATCAGCGACTGCGCCAGGTCAAGCCAATACTCATAGGTGCCCAGCCGGCGATGCAGCGCATTGACGGTCTGGGTGACGGTCGGCAACGTGTCGAACCGCAGCAGCAGGCGCACCTTACCCGCCGTGAGCAATTGCCACAGCCCGATCGCCGCGGCCACCGAGACCAGCCGCAGCAACCGCCACCGCCAGGGCGAGGAGGATCGCCGCGTGGTGTCGATGCCGGCCGCCGGAACCGCGCCGACGGCATCGTCGGCCACCTGGGCGGCCGGTTCTCCGGTTACGTAGGCAGTCATGCCGAACCTCCCAGTGCCTGTTGATAGTTGATGGCAACGCTGCCCGGATGTGCGGCGAGGTAGCGATGCGCCCCCGCCGCAGTCCCGAAGGGTAGGTAGGCCTGGCCCTGTCGCACCCATACCGCCTTGTCGGCGAACCACCGGGTGCCGAATTCGGTGTCGGGAACGTAGGCTGCCCGAACCTTGCCTCCGCGTGCGGTCGCGTCCCGGATGGCGCCGAGGAGCGCGGTGGGGCTCGAGACCGTCTGAGTGGAATCGGCTCCGTCCAGCCACAGTTCACTCGCCAGCCGAGGATCGCCGCTGAGCAACGACGGGTTGGCGCCCGAGGCCCGGGCCGCGTTGTAGTCGCGGTCACGGGCGGCGAACACCGCGCGCAGCGGCGCGTCCTGCACAAACCCGGACACGTCGAGATCGGCGAAGTCGCCGATCGACTTCAGATATGGCACATCGCTTTTCAGCGCATCGACCAGCGATGGCTTGAGCGTGGGGTCGAACGACGTCCCACCCGGCCCGTTGTAGAGGTACACCACTTCCTGGGGCAGGCCGCTCGCCTGGGCGACGATCCGCGCCGCTTCGAGTGGCTTGTCGTTGAGGAAATCGGTCGCGTCCAGTTGCGCCTGCAGGAACGCGGCGAGCACCTCGGAGTGAGCCGATGCGTACGAACGCCGCACCACGACACCGTGCAGGGTGGGCAGGTTCAGCTCGGCGCCGTCGTAGAGCAATTTGGCTTTGCCCTGGTAGACCAGCAGCCCGGGCCAGGCTACGAACTGCGAAAGGCCCTGCACCTGACCCGATTCCAGGGCCGAAGCCCCGATCTGCGGCTGCTGGTTGAGAACCTCGACACCGGTGATCCCGGCCCGGTCCAGGGCGCGGACCAGAGTGCCGTGGCCCGCCGAGCCGACGCTTGCCGAGACCTTGGTGCCGGCCAGGTCGGCCAGCGTGGTGGCTGACGAATCCGGCTTCACCACAACCATGTTCAGCGCACCCTTGGGGTTATAGCCGGTGATCGAGACGATCTCGGTTTTCGCCAGCGGGTTGCCCTGCGTCTTGGAGCCGTTGATCAACATCGGGTAGTCGCCCATCGAGCCGATGTCGATCTTCTCGGCGAGCATCTGTGCGGTGATCGGGGCGCCCGTGTCGTAGTCCTGCCAGCGGATCGCGTACTTGGTTCCGGTGCGGGTGGTGATGTCGGCCAGCCGGCGCTCAAAGTAGCCCTGGGCCCTCAACAGGGTCCCCGCGGTGACGGTGTTGATGGTCTTGGACTGGTAGCCGACCACCACGTTGACCACACCGGAGGAGGCCGAAAGGGGTTCCAGCGAGCAACCGGAGACGGTTGCGGCAATGGCGAACACAACCGACGCCAGCCAGGCTGCATGTCGTTTCATGAACTGCCTTGGGGTCTAGATTATTTCAGCGTATGAGATACGGCATGTTGACCGTGACGGCGCCCGTTGGGCAGCGAGCTGCGCACGGACCGCAATACCAGCATTCGTCGACATGCATGAACGCTTTCCCGGTGTCGGGGTTGATCGCCAGGGCGTCCAGCGGACAGACGTCGACGCAGAGCGTACAACCGTCGATACAGAGCGATTCGTCGATCGTCACCGGCACGTCGGCGCGGTTGTTGTCGACCAGCGTCATGGCTCGCTCCTTGTCGGCGCGGCGCGTAACAGATTGCCCCGCATAGTTATTCGATCTCCCCGCATCCGGATATATTCCAGGTCAACGGGCCTGCCGTCGTCGAGGCTGGTAAGTCGTTCCAGCATCAGCAGCGCGGATCCGTCGGGCACCTGCAGCGTCGCCGCGGAGTGCGCATCGGCCGGAATAGCCTCCAATGCCAGCGCCGCGGAGCCCAGCCGGTGTCCGCTCACCTGCTCGATGAGCGCGAAGACGTCGTTGGTTTCCAGCGGGTAATCCAGAATCTGCGTCCCGATGTCGGGCGCGAGGTAGGTCAGGTCGAGACTGAGCGGCAGATCGCCGAGATACCGCAGCCGCTCGATGAATACCGCCTGCTGACCGGGTTCCAACCGCAGTCGGTTGGCGACCGCGGGCGGCGCGACCACGGACATGGCGGCGCGCACCTCGTTGCGGACCTCGCCGATGTGTTTGAAGGTTTCCTTCAGCCCCAGCAGCGAGTCGATCCGGTGGTCGTATTTGCGTTGCGCGACATGGGTGCCGACCTTGGGTCCGCGGTCGATCAGACCTTCGTATTTCAGGGCTGCCAGGGCCTCGCGAATGGTGTTGCGCGACACGGAAAACTCGGCCGCTAATTCGCTTTCGGCGGGCAGCCCGTCGGGATAGGTGGCGGCGTGGATCTGCTGGCGCAGCACGTCCGCGACCCGGCGGGCGCGGTCGGCCCGGGGTCCGCGAATGGGTATCGCCTCAGCCACGTCGCCACGCTAACGCAGCTCAGGGGCGCTTTTGGGGCGGGCGATCGGGGCCTGCAAGGCAGGGAAAGCCTATTGCGCCGGGTGCACTTCGGTGTCCACCAGCCCAAATCCAGGCCCCGACGGCCATTGCGCCACCTGGGAAAACGAACGGCCTTTGCGATCCCGGTGAGCGGAAAGTTCGCGCCGGCCACTGCGCCACGCGCGTAGTGCGGTGAGCGTCGACAACCAAATGATGACCACCGCAACACGTATATTGACAGTTTATACTGTCGATATCTATGCTGTTGGTATGGCCCACACCGGGCATCCCACTCGCTCGGCGGACCGAGCGGTTCTCACGGTCCGGCATCAGCCAGCACGTCACGGCGTCGCACACCATGTCGACTTCCAGTGGCGCGGATGCTGTTGGCAGCCCGCGACCAGAACCGCGTTAGAAGAGGAGGCAAGATGGGTAAAGGGTCGATTTTGAAGAACTTGATTCTTGATCCCGAGATATTGGTTATGCCAGGTGTTTTCGATACCAGCAGCGCAAAACTAGCCGAACAAGCCGGGTTTGCAGCACTGCAGTGCAGCGGTGCGGCGATCTCCGGATTTCACTTCGGCCGGCCGGACTACTCGTTGATTTCACTCGAAGACATGGCGGCCTGCACCGCTCGCATCGTGCGCAGTGTGGATGTACCGGTAATGGCGGACGGCGACAATGGTTTCGGTAACGCCGTGAGTAGCTACTACACGGTCAGAGCGTTTGAAGACCTCGGTGCCGCAGGGATCAACCTCGAGGACCAGGTCTCCCCCAAGCGCTGCGGCCACCTCGCCGGAAAGGAGTTGATCGGTCTCGAGGAGGCAGTAGCCAAGATCCGCGCCGCCGCTGATGCGCGGCGGGACCCAGATTTTGTGATCAATGCCCGCACCGATGCGCTCGCGGTCGAAGGATTGTCAGGAGTGATCCGTCGCGGCAACGCCTATCTAGAAGCGGGAGCCACGATGATCTTCGTCGAGGGAGTAACGTCACGAGACGAAATTCGGCACGCCGTCGATAACATCCACGGTCCGGTGGCAGTCAACATCGTTGAGGGCGGAAAATCGCCCGAGCGGTTGGCGTTCACCGAACTACAAGAACTTGGTGTGGCCCGGGTCAGCCTGCCGGGCGTACTGCTGCTGGCCGCTCTAGGCGGCATGAGGGAGGCACTGGCGCGCGTCCGCAAAGACGGCGACACCGCCGGTCTCAGCGATTTGCTGCTGCCGTTCCGCGAGGCGCATAACCTGTTCGGTATGAATGAGGTCGAACAGCTCGAAGCGCGATACCTATCATGACCGGCCAGCCTCGTACCATCGTGGACAAGATCTGGGACGACCATGTTGTCGCCGAGCTCGATGACGGCACGTCGCTGCTCTACATCGACCGCGTATTGTTGCACGACCGCAGCGGCGGGCTAGCTCTGCGCGCACTCACTGACGAGGGGCGCAGCCCACTTGACCGAAACCTGGTCTTCGGCACCATGGACCACGTGGTCGACACCCGACCCAATAGGGATCCCTCGGGCTCAACACCAGTTCCCAGCGGAGCCATGTTTATCGACACGTTCCGCGAACAAGCGCATCGACACCAGGTAAGTCTCTTCGATGTTGACGACGCACGCCAAGGCATCTCACACGTGGTGTTCCCCGAGCAAGGCATTGCCCTGCCAGGCACCACGATGATCTGCTGCGACAGCCACACCCCAACGCTGGGGGCCATGGGCGCATTGGCATGGGGCGTGGGCGTGACGGACTGCGAACACGCCTTAGCCACACAAACACTCGCGATGAAACGTCCGGCGAGCATGCTCGTCTGCTTCGACGGTCCGCTGGGCCACCATGTCTACGCCAAAGACCTCAACCTGGCGTTGCTTGCCGCCATTGGTGCCAACGGCGCCACCGGACACGCAATCGAGTTTCGCGGCCAAGCGGTCAGCTCTCTTGACATTGAAGGGCGTTTGACATTGTGCAACATGGCCACTGAAACCGGCGCGCGCACCGCGGTCATCGCACCCGACGACACCTTGCTGAATTTTCTGGCCGGGCGTCCCTACGCGCCTCGTGGCGATGACTGGGCAGCCGCCACGCAAGCGTGGCAACGCCTCGTCAGTGACCCCGATGCCCTATTCACGCGCACCACACATATTGACTCCGCGGCGCTGGTGCCTCATGTCACGTGGGGTACCAGCCCCGCACACGGCGGAGCCATCGACATGGCGATCCCCGATCCGACCGACACGGCTGATCCCGCAGGCACGCAACAAGCATTGCAGTACATGGGATTACAACCAGGCAGACCGCTTGCCGGGACTGCGATCGATGCGGCCTACATCGGCTCCTGCACCAATGCTCGGCTCAGCGATCTTCGGGTGGCCGCCGAGGTGCTGCGCGGACACAAGGTCGCCGACGGCGTCACCGCCATGTGCGTGCCCGGATCCACTGCGGTACGTCGTGCGGCCGAGGCGGAAGGCATCGACAAGATATTTGTCGACGCAGGCGTTCAGTGGCGTGAATCAGGTTGCGGCATGTGCTTCTACGCCGGCGGAGATCGGTTCCCGCCGGGAGCACGTGTCGTGAGCACCACCAACCGCAACTTCGAAAACCGGCAGGGCCCTGGAGTGCGCACCCACCTCGCTAGCCCCGCGACAGTAGCTGCCAGCGCCATCACCGGCCGACTGACCGACCCCAGAGAGGTGTGACACCAGTCATGCAACCCTTCCGACAGGTGACCGGCATCGCGGCCCCTATGCTGCGAGCCAACGTTGACACCGACGCCCTAAGTCCGTCCCGATTCAAGCCGACAGAGCTCGCCAAATACGGCTCGTTCAAGGAAGCCTTGTTCCTCGATTGGCGATCCGACGAACACGGCCGCCCGCGAAACGATTTCGTTCTCAACCAAGATCCTTATGATAAGGCAACCATCCTGGTAGCTGGGGAAAACTTTGGGTGCGGAAGCTCACGCGAATCAGCCGTTTGGGCATTGCGCGACAATGGATTTCGCGCTGTGATCGCGCCGAGCTTCGCAAGCATCTTCCAGAGCAATTGCATTGGCAACGGGCTACTCCCGCTGCCACTACCCGCTGACGGACACCAACAACTGGTCGCCGAAACTTTCGGTTCGCAAGCTGTGCCTTTCATCGAGATCGACCTCCTGGCTTGCGAAGTCGGTGCCGTCGGGGGCCCACGCCACCGATTCAATATTGATGAACGCTCACGCAACCAGCTACTCCAGGGGCTGGATGCCATAGGTCAAACCTTGCAGTTGCTTAGCCAAATCGAACGATTTCGGACAGCGGATTACCGAAACAGACCTTGGATCTACCACCGGCCCGACACCGCCAACCTGCCCTGCAGTACGAAATAGAAAGCATGTCCATGGATTCCCGAAAAATAGCGCTGAACCCCACGACTACAGCCCTGGTCCTGATCGACTTGCAGAACGGCATAGTAAACATGCCGCTCGCGCCGAGCACCGGACATCAGGTCATCAATGTCGCTAGACAATTAGCTGATTATTTCCGCAAGTTCAACGCGCCGGTCGTTCTAGTCAATGTGACCTATCCGATTAACAGACGTCCAGTTACCGACACGCCCATGCCGCCACTTCCTGAGCTGATGCCGCCCGGCTGGGACAGCATCGTTGCGGAACTAGGAGAACACGACTCAGACATACGCGTCACCAAAGACGGCTGGGGCGCGTTTGCTTCCACACAACTCGACAACGAGCTGCGCATACGCGGCATCAGCTCAATCGTGTTGGCCGGTATTGCTACAAACTTTGGTGTCGAGCAAACTGCACGAGAGGCCCTGCAATTGGGCTACGAAGTGATATGCGTGCCCGACGCGATGGCGAGCCTATCGAAGGCCCATCACGACTTCGCAATCCAACATATATTTCCGCTCATCGGGCGGGTGCGCACTTCGAGCGAAATCCTAGGCCAGCCGGGTCAATAGCGTCAGGGCTGCGGCAATCAATTGCAGTTCTTCGTCGGTGTAGCGATCGCGCAGCTCGTCGGCAAGCCATTGATCACGAAGTTGGCGACCTTGCTGCAGATCTCGGACTGCCTTGCTGGACAGTCCGACCAGCAGCCGGCGCCCGTCTTCAGGGTCTGGCGTGCGAGTGAGCAGCCCGGAGTTGTCCAGGTGATTGACGATCGCCGCCATCGATTGGCGACGAACACCCTCAGCCGCAGCCAGGTCGCTTGTTGATGCCGGACCATCGTGGGAGAGCCGACTGATCACTGAGATCTGGGACGGAGTAAGCCCTTTGTTGTCGTACTCGTGTTTGAGGCGACGCCGCAGCCGGCTGACTAGCAGCCGAAGGTCATAGGCCGCCTGACCCGCCAGTTGGCGGCTAGATGAGGACCGCGCCATCCGAGCAGAATACACTTCATAGTTTCAACTATTTTTGATCGCCCACCAGTAACATATTGACAGTTTAGGCTGTTGCTCCGCCCGTGGTGTCTTCGAGATAGCGGGGCTTGCATGCGTGATATCCGCCGATCAACAGCGCCACGACGGTGACCAGCAGGAAGCCGAACGACAAGTCCCACCGGCCGCTGACCTGATGCAAGACACCGAAAATCAACGGTCCGGCGCAGGCAACCAGGTAGCCGACGCCCTGGACAAAACCGGACAGCGCCGTCGCGCCAGCCCCGGTGCGGCAGCGGAGGCTGATCAACGTGATCGCCCCCGCGAACGTGCTCGGGCCCAGCCCGACGATGAGCACCCACACGAGAGTCGCCGTCAGTGGAAGCCAGAGCAATCCCGCGAAACCGATCAAAAAGCAGACCCCGCAGCCGATCACGACGGGAAAGGGGTTAGCGAATCTGACAAACAACGCCGGCGTGAAAAGCGCCGCGATCAATCCGCTGATCGAAAACATCGCAACCATGGCGCCACCGAGCGCCTCACTGCCGCCGGCCGAGGTGATGATCTGCGGGATCCAGGTCAACAACGCGTAGGTGTTCAACGCCGTCATCGCGAACAAGACGGTCAGCGCCCACGTGAGCGGCGAGCGCCACACGGCCGCAACGGTTTCCGACGCGCGATGATCCGCGGTGTCGGCCGCGCCAGACCGGAACGTGATGATGCCCCAGGGCAACAGCGCGGCGAGTGGGATCAGGGCCCACACCCCGAGCGATACCTGCCATCCGTGGGCGTCGGCGATGGGGACCGCGAGGGCGGCGGGAACGATGGTGCCCAACTGGATACACGACGTGTAGACCGCGCTCATCGATCCGACGCGATCGGCGAAGTAACGCCTTATCAGCGGCGGGATCACGATGTTGCCGATCCCCATTCCGGCCAGCGCCAGCGCCGTGAACCCCAACAGGCCGGCCACGTCCGAGACCACCGAACGGCCGCCCGTCCCCGCCGCGGTCGCGGCGGCGGCGTACCAGGCCAAGCGCTCGAGCCCGATTCGTCGGCCCAGCGCCGGGCCGACGAATCCGGCCAACGCGAACATCGCGGTCGGAAGCATCCCTAGGATCCCGCCGATGGCAGTGCCGAAGCCCAGGGCGCCGGACACTCGCGACAACAACGGCGTCAGCGAGGTGACCGCGGCCCGCAGGGCCAGCGAGAACAACACGATCGCCAGCAGCACCGTGATTCGCCCGGCAACGAGCGACCGCCCGGTGGAAGGAGGCTTTAGCTGGGTATTCACCATCGCAGTCACCGTCTCAATTCTGTCAAAGTATTCGTCGAATCATCCGATGATTCGATGTATTAGTCAAACCGGGCTATCATCGGGGTGTGCAAACCGTTCGGCGCCAGACGCTCGTCGCGCAGGTCAGCGATCAGTTACGCGACGAAATCACGTCCGGGCGATGGCAGGTCGGCGAGCGCATCGCGACTGAACCGGAGTTGTGCAAAATGACCGGCGCCTCGCGTCACACCGTGCGCGAAGCGGTGCAGGCGCTGGTGCACGCGGGAATGCTGGAGCGCCGGCAAGGGTCGGGTACTTACGTCCTCAGCAACGACGAGCACTGCGGCGCGCTCGCCGAGTATTTCGCGGCGGCCCGCGAACGTGACGTGCTGGAGTTGCGCGAGGCGTTGGAAGTCACTGCCACGGCACTGGCAGCGCAGCGACGCGACGCGACCGACATCGCCGAGTTGCGGGCAGTACTCGTGCGGCGAAACGAATTGTGGCGGAAAGACCCCGACACTGAATCCGAACGCGCCGAACTAGTTTCGGCCGACATGGCGCTGCATCGAGCGATCGTTGCGGCCAGCCACAATGAGATCTACCTACAGTTCTACGATCTGCTGGTACCGACGCTGTGCCGATCCGTCGAGACCCGGCCCGTCGGTAGTGTGGACTCACACGAGGCCCAACATACCGAGCTGGTCGACGCCATCGTCGCGGGCGATCCGAAACGAGCCGAAGCAGCCGCCCGCGTCTTCATCTCGATCCTGCGCGGATAGCGAAACGCCTTAGCGTCCAGCGTGGTTGAGGTAGATGTGCTTGGACTCGAGGTATTCCTGCAGCCCGTGCACGCCCAACTCGCGGCCGATGCCGGACTGTTTGAACCCACCCCACGGTGCCTGCAGCGGCGCCGCCTGTGTCTCATTGACCCACACCACGCCCGCCCGAATCGCGCGGGCGGCCGTCAGGGCGCGGCTGAGGTCGGAAGTCCACAGCGTCGCGGCCAGACCGTACGGACTGTCGTTGGCCATCCGGAGCACCTCGTCGGTGTCGGTGAATCGCACCACCGCCATGACCGGGCCGAAGATCTCTTCGCGCGCGACGACCGCCGTGTGCGGAACCTCTAGCACGTTGGGCGGCACGAAGAAGCCGTTCTCGAGGTCCGGGTCGGTCGGCAGCCGACCACAGACGGCGACGTTGCCCTCCTTCGCGCCGACGCGAATGTACTCGGTGACTCGCTCCTGTTGAGCCCGGCTCACCAATGGGCCCATCGTCGTGTCGGGATCCAGCCCGGCGCCCAGTTTGAGGTCCGCCGCGATCGCGCAGATACCTTCCAGCACTTCGTCATACACATCCGCGTGGATGTAGACACGCGAGCCCGAGGAACATATCTGGCCCTGGTTTGCGAACACGCCCGCCGCGGTGCCGGCGATGGCCGCCGCAACGTCGGCGTCGCCGAAGACGATGTTCGGCGATTTGCCGCCCAACTCCACCCCGACCCGCTTGATCGAATCCGCCGCCGAACGCAGCACCAGCCGGCCCACCGCGGACGATCCGGTGAATGACACCTTGTCCACCCCCGGGTGGGCGACCAGGGCGGCACCCGCTCGGGCGCCGCCCGTCGCCACCTGAAACACCCCGTCCGGTAATCCCGCTTGAGCGAAGATCTGCGGTAGCCGCAGCGAGGTAAGGGGTGTCTGCTCGGCCGGTTTCAGGATCACGCTGCAACCGGCAGCCAATGCCGGCGCAACCTTTTGGGCGGCCAGCATCAAGGGGTAGTTCCACGGAGTGATCGCAGCGACAACCCCGACGGGTTCGTGGACGATGATGCTCAGCGCTTCGGCCGAGACGGGGAAGCTCTCCCCCGCCAATTTCGTTGGCCAGCCGGCGTAATACTCCAGTATCCGGGCGGCTTCCGCCACGTCCCACTGCGCCTCGGCGAGCGGCTTGCCGACATCCAGCGACTCGAGCCGGGCCAGTTCATCGGCGTTGGCGCGCACCAACTCCGCGGCACGCGCCAGCACTCGGCCACGCTCGTCGTCGGGCGTGCCCGGCCACCACCGACCGCCGTCGAAAGCGCGGCGCGCCGTGGCGACCGCGCCATCGACGGCGACTTCGTCCATGTCTTCGATGGACGAGATCTGTTGCGCGGTAGCAGGGTTGAGAACCTCGATCGTCTTCATCCGTGCACCAACGCTTCGGCGGCCGCGGCGCGACCGGTGCGGACCGCGCCTTCCATGTAGCCCGCCACCCACTGATCGGAGCCGCAGACGTAGAACGGCGGCTCGTGGGTGCCGTGCAGCGGCCCCACTCGGTGGACATCACCGGGACGCCACTGTGTCACGTAGCCCTGTGTCCAGGGATCCGTCCCCCACAACCGCTCGAAGGTCGCGACGGGGCTCAACGCCTGCGCCCCGAACCAGCTTGCGAGTTCGGCGAGCGCCTCCTCTTGGCGGTACCGCGTCGACGAGGACAGGTAGGCGGCGATCCGCTCGGGCGGAACCAGGCAGGAGAGCACACCCTCGGTCTGCGGCCACGAGGACCCCAGGATGCCTTCGGATTCCGTCAGACCGTTCTGACCCCGATCGCGCCAGAACGGCCGCGTATACGCGGCAACGAATTTCGCGGCCAGGGCGTGACGTTGCCGATGCAATGACTCCAGCCGGGCGTCGGAAACACCCTCCACCTTGATGTCGCGCAACGGTCCTGCCGGCAGCGAGCTCACCACCGAATTCGCCTGCACCAGCTCGCCCGATATCAGTCGCACGGTACTGCTTCCCGGCGCCACCTTGATCGCGCGGACCGGAGAATTCAACCGAATGCGGTCGCCCAGTTCGGCGGCCATCCGCAGTGCGACCGTCGCTGAGCCCTCGGCCACCCGGAGGTTCTCCCAGTCGTCATACGAGTAGAGCTCCTTACTCGGCATGCTGGCCGCCTTACGCAGCAAGGCGAGCAACGAAGTGCGTTCGAAGGAGCCCGAACTCAGGCCTAACTGGCCTGCCTCCAGCGCGCGCCGTACGTTCGGCGTCGCACCGATGCCGCCCAGCCAGCTCATCACCGGCGTGGTGTCCAGCGCCACCGCGTTCGGGTGCGACCACGGGTCGTCCGCGTCGACGGTCGCCGCCAGCGTCGCGAACTCATGCTTGACGTCGTCCATGCTGCGGCGATCCTCGTCGGAGAACCACGACGGTTCGTCACCGATGCAGACATCGTCATGCAGGACGTAGGTGAGCTCGCCCGGCTCGGCGACATAACTCGGAATCAGGGTGAGTCCGAGTTCGGCGACCAACTCCTGATACGCGGTGTGCCCGTTGCCTACCACCTCACCACCGAGCTGGACAATGCGGCCGTCGTCGAGCGTGACCTGCTCGACGCGCCCGCCCACTCTGTTGCGGGCCTCGAGAACAACGACGTCGGCGCCCGCCCTCATCAGGTCGCGGGCGGCGGACAAGCCGGATAGACCGGCACCCAGAACGGCTACATCGTAAGGCATTGTCTTATTTCCTGATTCAGCTCATAGTGCGAGGCAGTGCTCGGGGTGCCAACCGATTCGGACCCGTTCACCGTCGGCCCATCGTTCCTCGGTGCGCGCCGAGTCCAGGTTCTGTTCCAGCACCGAAAGCTCAACTCCCGGTGCGACTTCGAACAGGTAGGTCGTGGTGGCTCCCGCGTAGACGGTGGCTTTGAGGATGGCGTCGGTCTGCACCATGTCCGGGGTGAGGTCGGACAGCCAGATCTTCTCCGGACGCACGGCGATCGATACCTCGTCGCCCACCACACAGCCGTCGAGCGGACCGGTGCGTAGCGATGCTCCTCCGGGCAGCGTGAGACCGGTGCCCACGTATCGCCCGGTCATCAGGTTGGCGGTGCCGATGAACTCCGCGACACAACGGTTGGCGGGTCGCTCATAGATGTCCTCGGGGGTGCCACATTGCTGGATGGCGCCGGCGCTCATCACCGCGATGCGGTCCGACATCGTCAGGGCCTCCTCCTGGTCGTGCGTGACGAACACGAAGGTGATGCCGACCTCACGCTGGATGCGTTTGAGTTCCACCTGCATCGTCTTGCGCAGCTTGAGATCCAGCGCGGCAAACGGCTCGTCGAGCAACAACACCGAGGGACGGTTGACCAGTGCCCTGGCCAGCGCGACACGCTGGCGTTGACCTCCGGACAGCGCGTTCGGTTTGTCTTTGTCCCGGCCGGTAAGCCGCACCATTTCGAGCATCTCACCGACGCGCCGGGTTATCTCGGGCTTGGCGACCTTGCGGCGGCGTAACCCGAATGCGACGTTGTCCCAGATGGAGAGGTGGTCGAAGAGTGCGTAGCTCTGGAAAACCGTGTTGGTGTCCCGGCGATTCGGTGGCAGATGGGTGACCACGTTGCCGTGCAACAAGACCTGGCCGGACGTGGGATCGACAAAGCCCCCGATCATCCACAGCGTGGTGGTCTTACCGCAGCCGGAAGGCCCGAGCAGCGAACAGAATTCACCCGCCGCGATGTCGATACTCAGGTCCCGCACCACGGTGCTGTCACCGTACGACTTCGAGATGTTTCGCAGTGAGACCGCGGCGATGGTCGGCACGGGGGGCAGCGCCTGCGACTCACCGACCACGCACGAGCTCAAATCTCCTATGGCGGTAGCCAATTCTCATCCTCCTAACAAGTTGAGGCCGTTGCCGCGCCTACCGAAGAATCGCGGGACGAGTAGGGCGATCCCGATCAGAGCCAGCGAGGCGACCAGCATCAGCGTGCCGACGGCGTTGATGGACGGCTGGATTCCAAACCGGATCGCGGAGTAGATACGCACCGACAGCGGTTGAGGGTCGACACCGCTGGTGAAGAATGCCAGCACGAAGTCATCGAAGACCAGGGTGAAAATCAGGATCAGGGCCGACATGATGGCCGGCAACATCATCGGTAGCGTCACCAAGCGAAGCGACTGTAGCCGCGTGGCACCAAGGTCCATTGCGGCAGCCTCGACCTCCGGATTCAGCTCCGCGACACGGGCGCGCAGGATCACCGTCACATAGGAGATCGAAAACGTAGCCTCGGCGAGGATCAGGGTTGTCAATGACGGCTGCAACCCAACACCTTTGAACAGCATCAGCGATGCGACACCTGTGACGATCTCCGGGGTGATCAGTGGGATCAGCATGATCGCGTTGGCCGCGCTGCCCAGCTTCGAGCGCGCCCGGACAAGGCCGAAGGCCAGCGGGACGCCGATCGCGACCGAACCGATCATCGCCGCGACCGCCACGACGACACTCGTATTCAGGGATTGGATTAGCGCGCTGTCGTGGAAGAACGCCTCATACCAACGAAGTGACCAGCCGTCGAACACGGTGAGCGACTTCTTGTTGTTGAAGGAGAACAGGACCACCGCGATGATCGGCAGGTAGAGCAACACGAAGAACAGCGCCGTGACCGCAATGGCGAAGCGTGGCTTGCGATTGATACCTGAGCCCCTCATCGGCGTGCCGCCTTGGCATCGCGCGCCGTCTGGCGCAGGTAGCCGAGCATGCAGATCAGCAACAGCGTCATCAACGCCATAGTCAGTGCGGCCCCACCGGGCCAGTTCTGGCCGGCAAAGAACTGGTTCTGGATGAGGTTGCCGATCATCAGGTTGTCGGGTCCACCCAGCAACTGCGCGCTGATGAAATCCCCCATCGCGGGCAGGAATACGAGTGCGAGGCCCGCGTACGCGCCCGATCTCGACATGGGCACGGTCACGGACAAGAAGGTACGTAACGACGTTCCGTAGAGGTCGCGCCCCGCCTGGATCAGTGCGCCGTCCATGCGTTCCAGCGAGGCGTAGATCGGCAGGATCATGAAGACGACATAGCCGTAGACCAGGCCACCGATCACCGCCGCGGAGGTATTGAGGATCTGGAAGTCCGCCGAGACGCCCAGCGTGCGCAGCCAGGTCATCACTATTCCCTCGTCGGACAGCAGCGTCTGCCAGCCGTACATGCGCACCAGGTAGTTAGCGAAGAACGGCACCACGAGCAGTGCTACCAGAGCGTTCTTGTAACGCCCGCCGTGCCGCGCGATCGCGTAGGCGACCGGATAGGCGATCAGCAGGCAGATCACCGCCGCGACAACGGCATACACCAAACTGCGCACGGCCACCCGAAAATAGGTCGGGGTGAAGACGCGCACGATGTTCTCGAGTGTGCTGCCGAAGCGTGGGTTGCCGAGTGCGTCGGTGGTTCCGAAACTCAGCGCGATGAGCAAAAAGAGCGCGAAGACGAAGAACGCCGACATCCACAGCGTGCCGGGCACCAACATCCACGTCCACATGCGTTCGCCGCGGGCGCGCCGCGGCGCCGGGGCGACGGCCTGAACCGTTGTGGTGGTCATCCGCCGACCGTCAGTTCCGTGTAGGCGGCGTCACGAGCCTGGGTCTTGGCCACAGTGTTGTTGGCGTAGAAAAGATTACGCGACAGGTCCTCGATGGTGACGGCACACGACGGGAATGCCGCGACGATCTGAGCGTAGGTGTCCTCGGTCCCGTGAACCGGCATCGGATATCCGATGTGATCGATGTTCTTCCGCACATTCTCGGGGCGCAGCATGTAGTCGATGAAGAGCAACGCGGTGCCCGGGTGGCGGGCGTTGACCGGGATGGCGTAGGCATCGGTGTTGATCGGCGCACCCTCTTTCGGCGCTTCGAATCCATAGATCGACGGGTCCGGCGCTTGTCGCAGCAGCGCGGCGATGTCTCCACTCCAGGTCTGGTGCATCCAGGCGTCACCGGAGAGCAGGTTGTTGTAGTCGTCGCTGGATAAGCCGCGCAGGTAGGGGCGCAGGCCGCGAAACTTCCTGACCATCGCCGCAAGTTGACGGTCCGCCGCGGTATTGAGGTCGTACCCGAGCAACAGCGCCAGCATGCCGAGCACTTCGTTGCGGTCGGCCAGCACGAACGTGTGTCCCTTCGAGGCCTCGTTCCACAGGTCCGACCAGCTGCCGGGCAGCGTTTCGCCGAGTTTATCTTTCCGCCAAGCGATTCCGGTCTTGTACATCGTGAACGGAATGGAGTGCGCCGAATGCCGGTCGTACCACGGATCTCGGAAATAGGAGTAATGGTCGAAGATCAGCGAGGCGTTCTTCAGCGTCGACGGGTCGATGACGCGTAACTGATTGGCAGCGACCATCTTCTGCACCCACTGTGCCGAGGGAAAGATGATGTCGTAGCAGTTTCCCGCGGAGAGCTTGGCCTGCATACTTTCCATCGAGTCGAAATTCGACTGAATCACCTTGACGCCGTACTCCCGCGCAAACCCCTCGAACACAGTGGGATGCACGTAGTCCGCCCAGTTGAAGTACACAAGATCGCCGTCAATCCGCGGCTTGACGGGCTCGGTCGCGACCGCCTGCAGCTTGGGCGTCAGGTAGGCGCAACCGGGCGAAGCAAGAAGGGCCGCGACGCCGGCGCTGCCGGCGAGGAATCTGCGGCGATCGATACGGGTGCTCATCGCCAACCGTCGTTGGGGAATTCGCCGGCGATCCCCAGCAACCCACCGGCCTGTTCCCAGATCGCCGCATGAGCAAGCTCAACCGTCAGCGAAGGGTTCTCGAGCATCAACTGTCCGCCGTAGCCGTCACACAACGCGCTGATCAGCCGGGCGTGTGCCCCGATGTCACACAGATTGAACTCCCCTGACGCCACGCCGTCGGCGAGGGTTTCGGCGATCCAGTCTTGTTGTGCGCGGTCCAGTTCGATGGCCAGAGCGCGCGACTCCGGGTCGCGAAGCGCTCGACACCACAACTCCTGGTACATGGCCCACTCTCTGCGCAATGCCTCGGTACTCGGCAGCGAAGCGGAGATGATGCGCGCCAGACGTTCCGTCGCGCTGTCGCTTTCGGAGTCCGCCTGGTAGACGTCTCGACCCGTATTCTCGAAGGAATACCGCAGCGCTTCGGCGAAGAGCTTCTCCCGGTTGTCGAAGTGGTAGTGCAGAGCCGCCGTGGATACCCCGGCCCGCTCGGCGACCATCCGCATCCGAATGCTTTCGAATCCCTCTTCGCTGATTATTGCGCACGCGGCAGATAGGATCGCTTCCCTGGTCTCGGCAGCGATTTCGGCTCTGCTGCGCCTGCCGACCTCGGACGCCATCATTATTTGCGACCGGTTTCCGCATCCAGGTCGCCCAGGTCGGCACGAATGCGACTCGCGAACCAGGAGACGCCCCGCTCACGCGTGGACAGTGGTCCCGGCTGAAAGTCGGTGTTGCCCATACCGATCTGCATCCGCTGCACAAGATCTTCGTCCTCACGCGTGGTGATCGCGCTGATGTAAAAGTTGAGCCGTTGCGCGACGCGGGTGCGCGTGTCGCAGTTCGACCGTCGTAGGTAGGCGCCGGGAACGTCGACCCGATCGACACCGCGCGGGTTCATCTTCCAGACGAGCACGTGGTCGGGATACAGGTCGATCATCGTGTTCGGGTAGATCGCGATGTAGCGAAACACACGGCGGTCTTCCTCCAGCAGCCCGGGCATCGGGCGTACCACTCCCTGGTACAGCCGCTCGGCCCAGTTGTCAGAAGCCTTGTCGCGCAACGGAGCATCGTAAACGGCATAGAGATCGGCGGTCTGAACCGAATAGCGCTTGTAATCGAGCAGTCGCATCAGACCCGGGTGCGCGACCGGGACGTGGTAGCCCTCCAGGTAGTTGTCGACGGCCACCTTCCAGTTCGACTCCTGCGCCTCTTCCGGCTTGTTGACGTGGACGCGCGCCTTGCCGAACGTCTCCATCGTGCCGCCCAGGTAGCGCTCCAGCAGAGGGCGGACGCCGGCCAACTGCGCTCCAAGCGGCTCGGCGGCGAGGTCGAGATTGACGAAGATCAGTCCGCAGAACACCTCGGCCCGGGCACCGAACAGCGACAGTTTCGACTTGTCCAGACACGGGATCGTGCGGTTCTCCGGCGCCCCGACGAGCTTGCCGTCGAGGTGATACGTCCACCCGTGATATGGACAGCGCAGCGCTTTGCTCTCACCCGGCTCCGCGACCAGGCGCGTACCGCGGTGCCGACAGGTGTTGAGGTGTGCGCGGATGTCGCCGTCCTCGGTGCGGACGACCACCACCTCTTTGCGCCCCACCGAGCCGACGATGCGCGACCCCGGGTTCGGCAGGTCCGTCACGTGTCCCACCAATTGCCAGGTGCGGTCGAAGATCCGTGTCTGCTCGAGATCGGCGATCCGCGGATCGGTGTAGTAGCGCGAATCCAGCCCCGGCTCCAGCGGCTTGACGTCGCCTTTTACCGGGCGTGGTCTGGCCTTGACGGATGTCTCGTTCATGTCTTCGCGCCTCCTGGCACTTGTCTACTTCCTGTAAACCTTTTCTACCTAAAGTGAAAATTTTACTAGCTGACTAACTGATTAGTTTGATAAGTTGACCAGTGCTACACATCACATGTCAAGGGGGAAACGGATCTGAAACACACCGACATGTATCCGAAACACGGGCGCTCCGCAGGGGCGGCCAGGACTCGATCGACACAGGAGGTCATGGTGAAGAGGCAGCTTCGGCGCGCAACGGCCTGGCTGGGACTCACGCCCGATCCGGAACAGTCTCTGCCCGAGCTTCTCGCCCGCCTGGAGGGCGGATCAGCCCTGCCCGAAGAGCAAGACCGGGTCACCAGGCTGATCCTGCGTGGCACCGGGAGACGCTGGTTGCGCTACCTCGACCGCGCCACTCAGCTTGCTCTCAATGCCGTCGACGGGCGCGCCGGAGACCCCGCGACGGCCCTCGCCGTCGCTCAAGTCGTGCTCCATCACGACCAGATGTTGATCGGGTTACCTGGCGACGCGTACCGCCGCACGAGCGACCGTCGAAAACTCCTCGCCGCTGCCATCCCCGCGCTCGAGGCGCTTGCTGATAACCGAAGGAGAATGTCATGAAACTGATTGTCGATACGGACGCCTGTCAGGGGTACGGCCTCTGCCAAGCAGCCGCGCCAGCACTTCTGGATCTGGATGACGACGGCTACGCCCGGCTAATCGGCGACAGCGTGCCCACATCCGAGGATGACCATGCCCACGACGCGGTCAACGCTTGCCCGGCGCGGGCCTTGCGGGTGCGCGCATGAGCCGGGATCTGCGGAGCCTGTTCGACCCGGCGTCGATCGCCGTCGTCGGTGCCAGCACCGATCCGGCCAAGTGGGGCAATGCCGTTGCGCTGCAGGCGCTTCGCGGCGCGGATCGACACCGAGTGCAGCTGGTCAACAGAAGTGGCGGAGAAATCCTCGGGCAACCGACCGTCACATCGGTCGCCGAACTGGACGGGCCCATCGACCTGGCCGTCATCGCGGTGCCCGCGGCCGGATTCGAGGAAGCCGTCGATGGCGTACTGGCCAAGGGCGCGCGTGCCATCGTCGCGATCACCGCCGGCCTGGGCGAGGCCGGCGAAACAGGACGGGCACGCGAGGATGCTCTGATTGCGCGTGTCCGAGCGGCAGGCGCGGTGCTGGTGGGCCCCAATTGCCTTGGCCTCGTCGACAACACGACCGCGACATATCTGTCGTCGAATCAATTCGCGCCGGGTGACATCGCGCTGCTGAGCCAGAGCGGCAACCTGGCCATCGAACTCGATCGGCTGTTCACCGCCCGGGGACTGGGGATCTCGCGGTTCGTCTCGCTGGGCAACCAGGCCGACGTCAACCTCGTCGAGTTGATCGACGCGTGCGCGGCCCACCCCCGGACTGCGGCGATCGCCGTGTACATCGAGGACTTCCGGGACGGTCGAGGGTTCGTCGAGGCGACCGCGGCCGCGGTCGCCTCGGGTACGCCGGTGGTGGTGCTGGCCGCGGGCGCGAGCACCGCCGCTGCCCGCGGCGCCCAGTCGCACACCGGTTCTCTCACCAGTGATTCGGCGGTGATCGCCGCGGCATGCGAGGTGGCGGGGGCCATCCCGGTGCGCACCCCCCGCGAACTCGCCGATGTGCTGTGCGCGCTGCGGCAACGGGCGGTCCCGCGGGGGCGCCGGGTCGCGATCCTGACCGATGGCGGCGGGCACGGCGTCATCGCCTGTGACGTGGCCGAGGCCGCCGGACTCGACGTTCCCGCCCTCGAAGAGCACACCCAGGCTCGACTCCGCGACGCGCTGTGGGCGCAGTCTCACGTCGGCAACCCGGTCGACCTGGCCGGCGCCGGCGAGATGGATCCGGACAGCTATGCGCGGGCGTACGCGGTACTGCAGGCCTGCAACGAGGTCGACGGGATCCTGATGACCGGGTACTTCGGCGGCTATTCGAGCGGCGAGGACGGCCTCACGGGTCTCGGGCCCGCCGAGTGTGCCGCCGCCAAACAGATCGCCGCCGATGCGGTCGGCGCCAAACCGACGGCGGTGCAGTCGATCTTCCCCGAGGCACCAGCGACCCGGATCCTGCGCGACGGCGGCGTGCCCGTCTTCGGCGCGATCGCGGATGCCGCCATGGCGCTGGCCGCCGTAACCGGACAGGCATCGACGGCCACCCTGCTCGACCTGCCGGCACCGGCGCCGCCCGTGGCCGCCACCGACTACATGGCGTCGCGGCGTGCCTTCGCGGCCGCCGGAATCGAATTCGTCGCGGCCCGCGAGATTCGCACCTTCGACGAGTTGAGTGCCGCCGCCGACGAACTGCGCCCGCCCTACGTCCTCAAGGCGTTGGGACTGCTGCACAAGTCGGATGCGGGCGGTGTGCTGGTAGGCCTGGCGTCGCGCGAAGACCTGTTCGACGCGCACGCCCGCCTTTGCGCGAAGCTGCGCCCCCCATCGTTCTCGGTCGAAGAGATGGCGGATCTGGCAAGTGGAATCGAGCTGATCGTCGGAGTCCGTTGGGATTCCCGCTTCGGGCCGACCGTCTTGGTCGGAATGGGCGGCACCGCGACCGAGGTGCTGCGCGATGTACAGGTGGCGCTCGCGCCGATCGACGAGGCCGCGGCGACGCGCATGATCGAGCGGTTGCGCACCGCACCACTGCTCTACGGACATCGTGGCAAGCCGGCAGTCGACGTCGCGGCCGCCGCCGCGACCATCACCCGTTTCAGCCGATATGCCGCGGCTCATCCCGAGATTGCCGAACTCGAGATCAACCCGTTGTTGGTCACCGCGTCCGGAGCAACGGCTCTGGACGCCCGAATCGTCTTACACCACTAGGAGATTGCGATGGACTTTACCTACACCGCCGCCCAACAAGAACTGAAGGCGCGTGCGGCCGCGTATGCCCAACTGCTGATGGGCTACGAGAACGAGGCCGAGCAGGCCGGCGGCCCACTTCCGCCGGAAACGGTCGACAAGCTGACCCAGGCCGCGATGGACGCCGGGATGTACGGCATCAACATGCCGGTCGAATGGGGCGGAGCGGGGCTCACGCTGCTCGAACAGGTGATCGTCGAGGAGGAATTCGGCAAGGTCACGAACTGCCTGTGGGACATCCCCTGGCGGCCTTCCAACGTGCTGGCGCTGGCCTCGCCCGAGCAGCGGGAGCGCTACCTGCTGCCCATCCTGCGCGGGGAACGCTTCGACGCCTTCGCCACGACCGAACCCGACGCCGGATCCGACGCCGGCGCGATCGCGACCACGGCAACTCCGGTCGACGGTGGCTGGCTGCTCAACGGCGAGAAGTGGTTCGTCACCTGCGGCGATATCGCGGACTTCCTGCTAGTGCAGGCAAATGTGCTGCCCGACAACGAATCCACCCTGTTCTTCGTCGAGAAGAACACCGAGGGCGTCCGCATGAGCCGGGTGCCGCACTTCATGCACTCCGCCGTCAACGGCCACCCCGAGTTCATCTTCGAGAACGCCTTTGTGCCTGCCGATGCCATCCTCGGCGAGATCGGACAGGGCTTCGAGCTCACCAAGGACTGGTTCACCGACGAACGCCTGATGATCGCCGCACGAACCGTCGGGGTGGCCGAGCGCGCACTGAAACTCGCCCGCGATTGGGCCACCCAGCGCAAGCAGTTCGGAACACCGATCAGCGACTTCCAGATGATCCAGTCGATGCTCGCGGACTGCGCCGTCGACATCGCCGTCAACCGCGCCTACACCCACCAGGTGGCCTGGGAGGCCGACCACGGGGTGGACCGAAAGACATTGCACGCCAAGGCATCCATCGCGAAGCTCTCGGCCAGCGAAGCCGCGGGCCGGGTAGTCGATCGCTGCCTTCAGATCTTCGGTGGCCGCGGCTACGACCGGGCTTACCCGATCGAGCGGATGTACCGCGAGGTGCGCGTCGACCGAATCTGGGAGGGCACCTCGGAAATCCAGCGGGTGATCATCGCGAACGAACTCATCAAGCGCGGCACCGCGTTTCTCGATCTGCCGGTCGCCTAGATGAGTCGGGTACTGCGATCCGACGCGCACCGCGGGGCGGTCGCGCTGGTCACCGGCGGCGGCACCGGAATCGGCCGGGCCGTCGCCCTCGACCTGGCGCGGTGCGGCGCCGACGTGGTGATCGCCGGGCGCCGGCCGGAGCCGCTGCAGAAGACGGCCGCCGAAATCGAATCCCTTGGTACACAGGCCTTGGCGGTTGCCACCGATGTCCGGGACGACGAACAGGTTCAGCGTTTGGTCGATCGCTGCCTCGAACGGTTCGGCCGGATCGACATCCTGGTCAACAACGCGGGCGGTCAGTTCAGCGCCCCCGCCGAGCAGATCACGGTCAAGGGCTGGCGCGCCGTGCACCGCGTCACGGTCGACGCGGCATGGGCGGTGACGCGCGAAGTCGCGGTGCGCACGATGATCCCACAGCGGTCGGGCGCGATCTTCTTCCTGGCGTTCTCACCCCGACGCGGCATCGCGACGATGGTGCATGCCAGTGCCGCCCGCGCCGCCCTGGAGAACTTGGCGGCGGGACTCTCCCTGGAATGGAGCCGATTCGGGATTCGGACCGTCTGCATCGCGCCTGGCACGATCGCGACCGACGGCGTGCGGCGCAACTACTCCCCCGACGACCGTGCCAACTGGGAAGCCGCGGTACCACTGCGCCGATTCGGCACGCCGGAAGAAGTCTCCGAAGTGATCGCATTTCTCGCGTCACCGTCGGGGAGCTATGTCACCGGCACGACTGTCGTCATCGACGGCGGTGCCGATGCGTTGGGCGCCGGACAACCGGCACCCGAACTGGATAAACAATGTAGTGAAAGGATCTATTGTTAAATGGAATTCGCATACACCGCACGGTTAGCCGAGCTCAAAGGCCGCGCCCGTGCCCTCACCGAGAAGATCATGCCCTTCGAGGACGAGTGCGAACGCAACAACGGACTGTCGACCGAGTCGCATGCCTCGATCAAGGCCGCCGTGCTGGGCTCGGGCCTACAGGCGATCAACACGGCAACCGAGTTCGGCGGGGCCGGGCTCAGTGTGCTGGAACAGGTCGTGGTGCAAGACGAACTCGGCAAGCTGACGAACGCACTGTGGGACACGGTGTGGCGGCCGGCCAACCCGCTTGCGCACGCCTCCGCGGCGCAACGCGAGCGGTACCTGATCCCGAGCGCGCGCGGTGAGCGCCGTGACGCGGTTGCCATCTCGGAAGCCGCTGCTGGATCGGATTTCTCGGCCGCCAAGACCACCGCGATGCCGGACGGCGACGGCGGCTACGTAATCAACGGCGAAAAGTGGTTCGTCACCGTCGGAGACGTCGCCGACTATCTGATCGTGCTCGCCTACGTCGAGCCGGAACACGCTCCGACCATGTTCCTGGTGGACGTCGCCACACCGGGGGTGGCCATCACCAATGTCCCGCGCTACACCCACACATTCGTCTACGAGCACCCCGAATTCAGCTTCACCGACGTGCGAGTCGGGGCGGATGCGGTGCTCGGCGGCGTCGGCGCCGGGCTGGAATTGACCCGGGACTGGTTCACCGAGGAGCGATTGATGATTGGCGCGCGGACCATCGGCGCCGCCGAACGCGCACTGACACACGCCGTCGACTGGGCACGCGAACGAGTGCAGGGCGGCCAGCCGCTGATCAACCGGCAGCTCATTGCGGGCATGATCGCCGACTCGGTCGTCGACATCACCACCAACCGGGCGCTAACCCACCAGGTCGCCTGGGAATTCGATCAAGCCGATCTGAGTGATCCCGACCAACGAAAGACATTGCACGCCAAGGCCGCAACGGTAAAACTCGCCGCGTCCGAGGCATCGAACCGGGTGGCGGATCGCGCCGTACAGATCTTCGGCGGCCGCGGCTATATCCGCGACTATCCGGTCGAGCGGCTGTGGCGTGAGCTGCGGGTCGACCGGATTTGGGAAGGCACCTCGGAGATTCAACGCCTCGTCATCGCGAACGAGACCAGCAAGCGCGGGCTGGAAAAGCTGCTGTCTTTCCGCGCATCATCTGATGTGCAGTGATACCGCGCTGCAGATTGTGTCGCAAATCATATACGGTTAGCCTAACCATATATTATGGTAAGGAACGTGTCTGATGACTTCGTTGGGACTGTTGATGTTTCGTCCCACGACGACGTTGCGGTGATCATGCTGCGACGGGAGCGCAAACTCAATGCGCTCTCGTCGCACATGGAATCCGAATTGCTGCGTGCGCTGAGCAGTCCGGAAGTCAAATCCAGCCGAGCCGTCGTCGTTACGGGCGGCGACACCGTGTTCTCGGCGGGTGCCGACCTCACCGAACTGCGGCTGATGACCACGCGCGACATCGTCGAGTACTACCGCGGCTCGGGCCGAGTCTACGAGGAATTCGCGATGCTCCCGCAACCGACGGTGGCCGCGATCACCGGTTACTGCCTAGGTGGCGGACTCGAATTGGCGCTGGCGGCCGACCTGCGAATCGCCGACGCCGCAGCGGTTTTCGGCCTTCCGGAGATTGGCATCGGAATCCTGCCCTCCTCGGGCGGGCTCACCCGGATCGTTCGGGCCGTGGGTGCGGGGCGCGCAAGCGACCTGGTGCTGCGCGGCCGACGCCTCACCACCCGGCAGGCGGAGCAGTGGGGCATCGTCACCGAGATCAGCCCGCCCGGCTGCCATGTGCAGTGCGCGATCGGCATTGCGCGCACCCTGGCCGCCCACTCTCCACTCGCACTGCAGATCACCAAACGGGTGCTGAGCGTGAGCTTCGATGCGCCGAAGGAAGCAGCCCTATTGCTCGAGCAGCTCTCCTATGCGGTTCTCAACGACGCGGGCGCAATCGTAAACAGTCCGTGAGAATTCGCGTGCCAGCCGAGACCCCATGTCCAGAGGAGTGAGCGTGACAGGCCCAATAGATTTCGCATTACGGCCGCCCGAGATCAACTCCGCACTGATGTATGCCGGAGATGGTTCGGGCTCGATGCTCGCCGCGGCATCGGCATGGCGAAGTCTCGCCGCGGAACTGCATCATTGCGCGGCGGCGTTTGACTCGACGATGACCGCGCTGGTCGACGAGCAATGGCACGGCCCGGTGTCGGCATCGCCGGCGGCCACTGCCGCGGCGCGCTATACGACGTGGCTGCGGACCACCGCCGCCTGGGCCGACCGCACCGCCATGCGGGCCGACGCGGCCGCGGCCGCCTACGAAGCCGCCTTCGCCGCGACCGTCCCACCGGCAGTGGTCGCCGCTAACCGCAGCGAGTTGGCTTACCTGGTGGCGACCAACTTGCTCGGGCAGAACACCCCGGCAATCATGGCCACCCAGGCGCAGTACATGGAGATGTGGGCTCAGGACGCCGATGCGATGACCAGCTACGCGGCCGCGTCGATGGCCGCCGCGCGGCTGACTCCCGCTGCCGCACCACCCGAGGTCGTCCACCCGGGCTTGACGGACGACCCGCCCACGCCGCCGTGGCAGCCGCCGGAATGGTGGACGGACTTGATCAACAACTGGGGACCGAACTCCAACTTGGTGAACTCCATTGCCACCGTGGTCGCCGGGTTCACCCTGCCCACCACGTATGCGGGCTTGGGTGCCGGCGGTGACGCCGCGGCCGCAGCCGGGGACGGTGCCGCGGCCGCGGCGGACGGTGCGGCGGCGGCAAGCGCCGACATCGGCGCGATCGCCGGCGAGCTGGCACGAGCGACCGGTTTCGGAGCCGTCACGTCCGGCGCCGGCAACGCCACCCTGATCGGCAAGTTGGCGGTACCGCAGAGCTGGACCACGGCGTCAGAAATCACCCGCGTCTCATCGGCGATTGGCACACCTATGGTTTCGCAAGGGCAAGCAGCCGCACCCGGTATGCCCGGAATGCCGATGGCAAACATGAGTAGCCGAGCCATCGGACGTCACGCCCCGCAATACGGCTTTCGCCCCCAGATCATTACGCGGCCACCCTCCGCAGGCTAAAACCCATCCACCAGACCGGCCGCAACGATCTGCGCCCTAAGGGCGAAATCACGCGCCCACGGAGCACACCCCTGTGTTCAGTGGCGACGGCATATTTCGGCGAAAGATATTGCAACAAAACGTAATACGGCCCGCTGCTACGGGATGGTGCTGACACAGTAATGGGGGCTGGCACGCGCATTTTGCGCCGTGCCAGCCCCCATTTGGTTTAGTGACAGACTCTTACGAGCGCATCAATTACCCCGCGCCACCCACTCGTCGTAATGCACGATCTCTCCCCCGATCGTGGTGGTGTCACCGTGTCCGGTGTAGACAACGGTATCGGCGGGGAGCCGACCCAGTTTGTCTTTGATCGATCCGAGAATGGTGGGGAAATCCGAGAACGAACGGCCCGTGGCCCCAGGGCCGCCCTGGAACAGGGTGTCGCCGGAAAATACCGCCGCAAGGTCAGGGACATACAGGCATGTCGAGCCCGGGGAATGTCCGGGTGTCGTAATGGCGTGCAGATCGATGCCACCGGCGGTGAGTATCTGACCATCTTCAATCGGCAGGAATGCATTGCCGCCATGGGTCATTCGCCACAACATGCCGTCAGCAGGGTTGAGCAATACCGGCGCATCGAGGTCAACGCCAAGCTCTGGGGCAACGGTGATGTGGTCGTTGTGGCCATGGGTACAGATCACGGCGACGACGTGGCGACCACCGACCGCAGCCTCGATCGCCTTCGCGTCGTGGGCTGCGTCGACGACGATGACCTCTTTGTCATCGCCGACGACCCAGACATTGTTGTCGACTTCCCAACTGCCACCGTCAAGTTCGAAAATTCCCTGGGTGATCACACGTTGGATACCGCTACCGATTGCGGTCATTTGAGCACCACCACCGATCGCAGCACCGTGCCCTGCTTCATCTCGGCGAACGCCGTTTCGATGTCGCCGAGATCGATACGTTCGGTGACGAATGTGTCCAACGGCAGACGTCCCTGTTGATAAAGATCGACTAGCACCGGAAAGTCGCGTTCGGGCAAGCAGTCGCCGTACCAAGAGGACTTGAGCGCGCCACCGCGAGAGAAGAAATCCACCAGCGGCATGTCGAGCATCATGTCCGGGGTCGGAACACCGACGAGCACCACGGTTCCGGCGAGGTCGCGCGCGTAGAACGCTTGCTTCCACGTCTCGGGACGGCCCACCGCGTCGATCACGGCATCGGCACCGAATCCGCCCGTCAGCTCCCGGACGGCGGTGATCACGTCGGGGATTGCCGTCGCGTCGATCACGTGGGTCGCCCCTAGCTCACGCGCCCATTCGAGTTTGCGGGCGTCGCGGTCGATCGCGATGACGGTGGCAGCGCCGGCCAGCCGAGCTCCGGCAATCGCGGCAGCACCCACACCGCCGCAGCCGATCACTGCCACGGAGTCGCCGCGTCCCACGGCCGCGGTGTTCACCGCGGCGCCGAGCCCGGCCATCACCCCACAACCCAGCAGCCCGACCACCGCCGGATCGGCGTCGGGGACCTTGGTGCACTGTCCCTCGTGGACCAACGTCTTCTCCGCGAACGCCCCGATGCCCAGTGCGGGCGTCAACTCGGTGCCGTCCGACAGGGTCATCGGTGCCGACGCGTTGTGGGTATCGAAGCAGTACCAGGGCCGGCCCCGCTTGCATGCCCGGCAATGCCCACAGACCGCGCGCCAGTTGAGGACGACGAAATCGCCGACCTCGACATGGGTGACGCCGGAACCGACCGTTTCGACGACACCGGCAGCCTCATGTCCTAGCAAGAATGGGAATTCGTCGTTGATCCCGCCGTCGCGGTACGCCAGATCGGTGTGGCAGACCCCGCATGCCTGGATCTTCACGACGACATCGTGCGGACCCGGATCGGGCAGGATGATGGTGGTCAGCTCGGCCGGTGCGCCCTTGGTCAGGGCCACGACGCCCTCTACCTGCTGCATGAGTTCTTCCTTCTTCCGTGGAGATTCGTTGGATGTGAGAGTTCGGGTTATGTTTGTGCTCAGCGCATCTCGCCAGCTCCGACATAGGGAAAGCGGGTGACCAGGAGGTCACCTTCGGCGAATCGCGATAGCCGGAAGTCGGATTCCGGGATGCGCGGATCTTTGGAGCGCCCCTCGACGACGAGATCGGCGATCAGCGCTCCCACCGCCGGAGCGATCTTGAATCCGTGGCCGCTGAATCCCGCTGCGACCAACAGACCGTCGATATCGGTTGTGGAGATGACCGGATTCCAGTCGGGCGTCACGTCGTAACACCCCGCATAGCTGCTCGCGATCGATGCGTTCTCCAGGCCGGGGAACCGAGTACTGATCTTCTCCACGGCGAGGTCGACGAACGCCTCGTCTGCCCGGTTGAGATACCGATCGGGATCGACGATATCGAGTTGGGCGAGATCAGAATTGCCGAACAGGATCTCCGAGTTGACGTCGGGCCGCACGTATTGCAGTGACACCAGGTCGGAAAACACCGGCACCGGGCCGAGATCGATTCCGGGAGACAGCATCACGATCTGCTCGCGATGCACCCGGATCGGCACGTCAATGCCGTAGGGCAAAAGGAAAGCCCGAGTCCACGCGCCGGTGGCGACGATGACGGTGTCGGCGTGGATCTCGCCGCCGTCGGCCAACAGGATGCCGCCGACCCGGTCGGCATTGACGCTGAGCCCGACGACTTCGGTCATCTGTCGGAGTCGGACGCCGGCGGCGCGGGCCGACACCATGAAGGCTTGTGCGGTCTGATAAGCGTCGCCGTAGCCGCCTCGCGCTTCCCAGCCAAACGCACCGAAGGGGCGAAGGTCGGCCCATGGCCACATCTTCGCGACCTCGGCCGCGGCGATCTCTTCGGTCTCTACCCCGACTTCTCGTTGAGCGGCCAGGCTTTTACGCATGTTGTCGACGTTCGCGTCGCTGACGCCGACAACGTAGCCGGTTTGGCGGAAGCCGATGTCGCCGCCAAAGATCTCTTCGGCATTCTCGAACGTCTCCAGCCCGACCGTCGCCATCGCCGCCAGCGAGCTGACGCCGTAGTGACAGCGGATGATGCCGGAGGACTTCCCGGTCATTCCGCTGCCCACGGTGTTGCGTTCGACGACAACGACGTTGGTGATCCCGCGTTGGCTGAGTGCCCAGGCGGCAGCCGCGCCTTCGAGGCCGCCGCCGAGGATGATGACGTCTGCGGTATCTGCCATTACAAACCCGCACCTGGGATCCAGGAGGTTCCCGCCAGCGGCACCCGCGCCATCGCCGCGGCCTCGATCGTGATCGCAACCAAGTCCTCGGGTTCGAGGTGCTGCAGGTGAGCCTTCCCGCACGCGCGGGCAATGGTCTGCGCCTCCATGGTCAGCACCCGCAAATAATTAGCCAGCCGGCGCCCGCCCGCCACCGGGTCGAAGCGAGCCGCCAACGTCGGATCCTGCGTGGTAATGCCGGCCGGGTCCCGGCCATCTTGGAAGTCGTCGTAGAAACCGGCTGCGCTGCCAAGCTTCTCGTACTCGTCGGCATAGCGGGGATGGTTATCACCCAGCGCGATCAAGGCTGCGGTCCCGATGGCGACGGCGTCAGCCCCCAGGGCCATCGCCTTGGCCACGTCCGCGCCGCTGCGAATGCCACCCGAGACGACAAGCTGCACCTTGCGGTGCATCCCCGCCTCCTGCAACGCCTGCACCGCTTGCGGAAGAGCAGCCAACGTCGGGATACCGACGTGTTCGATGAACACGCTCTGGGTAGCCGCTGTTCCCCCCTGCATCCCGTCCACGACGACGACGTCGGCGCCGGACCGCACGGCCAGGCTGACGTCGTAGTAGGTGCGGGTGGCACCAACCTTGACGTAGATGGGCTTTTCCCAGTCCGTGAGTTCGCGCAACTCATTGATCTTGATCGCGAGGTCGTCAGGCCCTGTCCAGTCCGGATGACGGCAGGCACTGCGTTGGTCAATGCCTTCAGGCAACGTGCGCATCCGAGCGACTCGCTCAGAGATCTTCTGCCCCAACAGCATTCCCCCGCCGCCGGGTTTGGCGCCCTGACCAAGGACTACCTCGATGGCATCCGCCTTACGCAGATCGTCGGGATTCATCCCGTAGCGTGACGGCAGGTATTGGTAGACAAGGTATTTAGATTGGCCGCGCTCCTCCGGTGTCATTCCCCCGTCACCGGTCGTCGTCGACGTACCCACCTCGCTGGCACCGCGGCCCAGCGCCTCCTTCGCGGGGCCGGACAAGGCGCCGAAACTCATGCCGGCGATCGTGACCGGGATCGACAGGTGCAGAGGGTGTTTCGCATGCAAGTCGCCCAGCACGACATCGGTTTCGCATCGCTCGCGATAACCCTCTAACGGATACCGCGACATCGATGCACCCAGGAACAACAAGTCATCGAAATGCGGAAGCGGACGTTTGGCGCCCCAGCCACGGATGTCGTAGATTCCGGTCTCGGCGGCCCGCTGGATGTCGGCGATGACACCACGGTCGATGGTAGCCGATTCGCGCAAGCCGGATGCACTGTGTGCAGCGTTACTGCCAGTCATCACAAGTCCTTTCAGTACGCCGCTGTGTTGTCGACATCGAAGTGGTAGAGCTGACGCCCCGACCCGTACCGCGTGTAGGTGGCGGGATCGTCATCGAACCCAGCAGCCTTGAGCAGACCGGCAAGTTCCTCGAGGTGCTCGGCACGCATTTCTTTGCGCACGCAGTCCGCGCCCAGGGACTCCACTGTGCCCCGCACGTAGATGCGGGTCTCGTAGATCGAATCGCCCAGGCCGTGACCGGCCTTGCCGCGTATCACGAGCCGCCCGTCCTGGGCCATGAACGCACTGTTGTGCCCGACGTTTCCGCCGACGACGATGTCGACGCCCTTCATCGAGATGCCGCAGCGCGCGCCGGCGGTGCCCTCGATGACGAGCAGGCCGCCGTGCGCGGTGGCACCCGCTGACTGCGACGCGTCGCCCTTGACGACCACCGTGCCGCTCATCATGTTTTCGGCAACTCCGGTGCCGGCATTGCCGTTGATCGTCACTTCCGCTTGCTGATTCATCCCCGCCGCGTAGTAGCCGACGTGACCGTTAACGGTGACCTTCACCGGCGCGTCAAGACCGACGGCCACACTGTGCGCACCCTTCGGGTTATCGATGACGACCTCGCCGGTGAGGTCGTTGGCGTGCAACGCCTGATTGACGTCGCGCAGCGACACGGCCGCTAGATCGAATCTCATCGCGTCCATACGTAAACCACCTCCGGCTCGGGTTCCCACACTCGTGCGCTGCCGACGCCCGGCAACCCGGACAAAGCTCGGTATTCCGATGCCATCGCCACCCAGTCGTCGGTCTCGGCGATGATCGCCGGTTTGCAGGCGATCGCGTCGCGCACCACCGCGAACGAGTCGTGGTTGGAGACCAGCAACGTGTAGAAGCCGTCGAACGTCGCGCAGAGTTCCTTCAACGCGGCTTCGATGCCGCGGCCCTCGGCCAGTTGCTTGGCGACAAAACGGGCACCGACCTCGGTGTCGTTCTCACTGTCGAATCGCACACCGGCCCTGGCCAGTTCACGGCGGATGGTGGCGTGGTTGGAAAACGACCCGTTGTGCACCAAACACTGCTCGGGCCCGACCGCGTAGGGGTGCGCCCCGCCGGGGGTGACCGCCGATTCGGTCGCCATCCGGGTGTGCCCCACGCCCTGCCATCCATGCGCGTCCGGTAATCCCCAGTGCACAGACAGTTCCCGTGGCGTACCCACGCCCTTGAGCACCGTGAGGTCCTTGCCGAATCCCGCAATCAGCGGGTCCGGCAACACGGCCCGCGCCGCTTCGAGGAGCGGCGTCGCATCCAGTGGCGCGCTCAGCAACAGAATGTCATCGAGGTAGCCAGCGTTGACGTGGACACCGAGCCGTTCGGTCAACGCGGCGCCGATGACGTCGGACTCGACACTGACATTGAGGAGGCTCACGCAGCCATATCCCGGTGGGGACCAGTCGGAATGCCCATAGATGGCCACTCCGGCGGAGTCTGCGCCGCGATCTTGCATCTCGCACAGCATCGCCGTCAGCAACGAACCTAGTTGCGGGTACAGCTCAGGATTTCTGAGGTGCAACCCTACGATTCCGCACACGGATGATCCTTTCGGTGATGAGGTGGGGGTCTAGAACGCGGTCAGATAGGTGTCGATTTCCCATGGGGTCACCGATGAGTGCCATGCGAAGAACTCTTGCCTCTTGAGTTGGGCGTAATAATCCGAAACGCGGGGCGCGAGTGCCTCGCTGTCGGCCGAGTCGAGAACTGCCTTGATGACGACGTCGGATTCGAGTTGTTCGACCGCGTGCAGGAGGGTGAGCGGGATTGGCGGTCTCTCGGGATTCGTAACCGCGACGTCGCCGGGACTCACGCTGCGTTTGATCCCGTCCAAGCCGGCGCCCAGTGCGGCCGCAATCGCCAGATAGGGATTGGCCGAACTGTCGCCGCCGCGTAGTTCGACGCGCTGGTTGTCGGGAACGCGGAGGTACTGAGTGCGGTCGTTGCCGCCGTAGGTCGGAGTGCGCGGCGCCCACGAAGCCCCGGACACGGTCGACACCGCCCCGGTGCGCTTGTAGGAGTTGACCGTGGGAGCGACCAGCGCCTGGAGCGCCGCCGCATGGTCGAGGATACCGCCGATGAAGCTGTATGCCGTCTCCGAAAGGTCCAGTCCGCGTTGGTCTTCGGCGCCGGGAAATATCGGGGAACCGCCACTGGTCAGCGACAGATGCAGATGCAGGCCGCTGCCGGTACGGTCGGCGAACGGTTTGGGCATGAAGGTCGCGATCATCCCGTTGTCGGCGGCGAGCACCGACAGCAGGTACCGCAACGTGGTCACACGGTCCGCCGTGGTCAACGCTTCGGCGTAACCGAAGTTCTGTTCGAACTGACCGTTGGCGTCTTCGTGGTCGTTGGCGTAGTTGCCCCAGCCCAGGGCGTTCATTGCGTTGCTGATGGACGCCAGGTGGTCGTACATGCGCGTCACACCGCGAGCGTCGTAACACGGCCGCTTCGCGGTGTCGCCCGCGTCTGCCGGGTACAACGAGCCCGCGGCGTCGCGGCGGAGCAGAAAGTACTCAACCTCTGCGCCGACCCACGCCTCAAAGCCGGCATCGGAGGCTTGCTGCACGACAGCTTTGAGGATGTTACGCGGCGCGAACGGCCACGGCCGGCCCTCGACGTGGGGGTCGCAGTGCACGATCGCTAACCCGGGTTTGACGAACGGGATCGGAGCGAAGGATGCCGGGTCAGGGATGGCAACCAGGTCGGGATCCTTGGGCTCCTGCCCCATGGCCCCGACGGCGTATCCCGCGAAACCGACTCCATTACTGGCTAATTCGTCGACGGCAGAAACCGGAACCAACTTTGCGCAGGGCTTGCCGTTGAGGTCGACAAACATCGTCAAGATGAACGACGTGCCTGACTCTCGACATAGGTCCACCAGATCAGCCGACGTGGTCATAACATCCCCCGTAACTCTAGGTTTCTTTACAATGATCATAGTTTCTTTTCACTAAACTCGCTAATCGGAGAATTCTGCTGCCCGGGTGAGACTGATCGGCGTTCGGACTGCGGCCTTGGCGCGATCGGCCCGCCTGCGATACGACGGGCCGGCAATCAGTGCAACCCCACCGATGACCATCGGCGCTCCAAGCAGCCAGACGGGGCGAACAACGGCAAGCAGTACCAGAACTATCGTGGTCAACCCGACGGCGACGAGAATATCTCTTTGCAGGCGAAGTAATTCCTGCAATCCAGCCCGAACGACCCGGACCGCGTCAAGGTCGACCCGCCACCGCCGCGCGCAGGCTGGGCAGTGCCAGCACGACACGACCTCGGCCGCCAACGATGCGGCGACAGCAGTCCCGCAGACGCAGCGTAAGGTCGCGGCAATCCCGCGACTCACGCCGCGGCCTCCGCCGCACCGTCCCTCAAGGGAAATAGCGCTGGTGTATTATGATCACGCCAAGTAAACCGCCGCTTGTCCTGAACGATTCGCCGATAGAGGTAGAACGCACACCCGGTCAGCAGCAAAGCCAACCCCGCGACGAACTCTCCGGGTCCGCCGTAACCAGTCTTCGAAAACGACGTCGACCCGACGATCACGATGAGAAGGTTGAACGCGGCGAGCAGGCCGGCCGTCCACAGCCACGGGTTCGACAGCCTGGCCGGACGGTCCATGTCCGGCCGGTCCTTTCGCAGCAGTACCACCGCCGACAGCGCGAAGACATGGCAGACGAGGTAACCCATATTGCTGACGGCAAGCACCGCCACAATGCTCGGCAGCAGCAGGATCGCCGCGATGTTGATCGCGACATTGACGTACATCCCGCGGTTGGGCACGTTGCGTTTGTTGATGTGGTCGAACCACTTGATGGTCATGCCGCTGCGCGCCATTCCGTAGAGGGTGCGGCTGCCGCCCGCACTCGCTGCGTTCATACCGAGCAGAAAGCTGCCGACCATGAAAATCACCACCACATCGGACAGGGTGCTGCCCAGCTCGCGGTGCAACAGGTCGGTATAGAAACCCAACGGGGCCTTGGCAATCGACTGCTGGCTGACAGCACCACCCAGCGCGACGGGCATGATGGCGTAGACGCCCAGGCAGAACATCGCCGATCGGCCCAAGGCCTTGCGAGTATCCTCCTTGGTGTCGCGATATTCGGGCGCGAAGACGGCGCACACCTCGATGCCGTAAGCGGACCAGCCAATGAGGTAGAGCCACACCAACGCGAGTTGAACTGCACCCCAGGTGCTTCCAGCGGCACCGACAAGCCCCCAGGACAGATTGGCCGAGGAGAAGTCGGTCAAGAAGAACGGAACGACCATGAACAGGACGAGCGGAACGAACAGCAGTGTGCCGGTCAGATAACCCATCAGCTTCATGGGCTCGGCACCCATCGAGTTGACGATCCACAGCGCCACGACCAGCCCGACCGCGATCACCCGCGGCAGGTCCAGTTGCACGATGTGTGAGAAGTGCCAGGTCTGATCGGGAAACCACTCGGCTTGGACCAGGCCCCCGGTCGTCAGACCGAAGATGGTCAATACCGATGACCATCCAGCCCAATAGCCGATCGCGGATATCGGGCCCGCCAAGCTGAACCGCGAGCGCCAGCCTTCGAAGGCGTACATCGCGATGCCGCCGGAATGTTCGGGGAACATGGTGGCCGGTTCGGTGTAGATCTTGTTCTGCAGTACGGCGATGACCATCATGGCCAGCCACAGCGCAAACGCACCCAGCGCGCCGACCTGCCCCGTGGTGTAGCCCAGATTGGCGATCAAGAAGCCGGGATTCGACAGCGCCATGAAGAAGCCGTCGTACCATCGCATCGACTTGAGCAGTGTCTGGTCGTCGACATTGACGACAGCGACCTCGGGAGTCGCTGTGGCTGCACCGGGCGGGTCGGAGATGGTCATCTCGCCTCGAATTCTGGAAGTAGGGGATCGACAGGAAGCCGCGACGCGCGGTCAGTCGTTGGCGGCGGAACGCAAGAACGCGACCACACTCTCGCGGTAGCCGAGAAAGCCTTTGTAGTTGGCGATGTCGACGGGGAGCTCCTCCATGATGGTGGCCAGCTGGGCGCACCACGCCGGGACGGCCCGTAGCTCGTCCAGGGAGATCATGAAGGTCCGGATGTTGAAGGTGACCGCGCCGCTCATCGGCAACCGAACGAAGTGCTCAAGCTCAATACGTAATTGTGCTTGACCCCAATTATTTTCGGCGATCATGCGCGGAATGTCACGTCCCCATTCCGGGAGTTCCTCAAGGCTGACGTCCAACTTGCGGGAGTTCGACGCCGACAGCGTCCAGTTAACCCGCCGATAGACTTGGTCGACGCGCAATTGCCTGAGGAACTGTTCGGCGCGCGAGGTGATCTGCTCGACGTTCAATCGTGGTACCGGGCCGTGAATTTCGCGCATGCTCATGCCGACGTCGAACGACACCGACCACGCCATGGCGAAGGTGACCGCGCCGGCGTCGAAGTAGAGTTGGCCATCGCGTTCGACCACGAGCAACAGGTCGTCGGGGATCTCCCGCGCCAGAAAATCCAGTGGCCCGTTCGGCAGCGAATCCTCCCGGCCCAGTTCGAAGGACTGGTCTGTGCCTAAAATATGATTCCGCCAATGGAATTCGTTGTTCGAATCTTCGGCGAGGTGCATCATGTCCGGGTAGCTGTAGCTCAGGTCGCGCAGGTAGTACAGCAGCACGTCCCAGCACGCCAGTTCCATCCCCGGGCGGATCTTGACGCGATGCGGATCGGCGTCGAGGATTCGACGCCGATCGGCCATGATGCTTGGATATTCGGCTCCGCCCAGGTCGACCAGATGGCGTCCCCACTCTCCGCCGGACGTCTGGCGCGCAATCCGCGCCTGCTCCACGTTGACCGAGTACCGAAAGGTGTCGGAGCCGTCGGGAAACGGCCAAGGCAGGTTGGCCGCGTGATTGATCGGCCGGTTAAGGAACGCCGTTACGGCAGCGGTTGTTCGGGTCATAGGTCCACCTCGATGTCGTAACCACGCGACACACAACAGAGCATCGCGGTGGATTCGGCCTTTTCCTCGTCGGTCAGGATGTAGTCACGGTGTTCCACGACGCCCGAACGCACCGGAATACGGCATTCGCCGCACACGCCGCGCCTGCACAGGAAGGACACGTCCACACCGTTGTCGAGCAGTCGTTGCAACAGGGACACGCCCGCCGGCACCTCGATGCGTTGCCCCGTCGACGTCACTGTGACGCTGAACGGTTTACCCGGATCCTGGACAGGGGCACTGAATCTCTCGAGGTGCACGCGCGCGGCCGGCCAGCCCGCGGCGGCCGTCAAGTGTTGATATGCCTGCAGCAATCCCACCGGTCCACAGGCGTATGCATGGGTGCCCAGCGGCTGCTTCGCGAGGAGTTCGGCCAGAATTGCCACGGTCTGCTCGACCGTGGTCGCTTCGTGCAGCGTGATCATGCCGCATTCGGCCATGCCACGCAGATCATCCAGATGGGCTTGGTGACCCGGCCGGTAGGAATAGAGGACCTCGGTGGGCACACCAGTCAAGGCCGCCGCGCGCGCATGGGACAGCACGGGTGTCACACCAATGCCGCCGGCGATGAGCAGTGCTCGGTGCTGGTTGAGTACCGGAGCGAATAATGCACGAGGACCTTCGATTTCGAGGAGGTGACCCTCGCAGACGTTGTCGTGCAGCCAATCTGATCCGCCGCCTTCCCCGCGCCGCATCACCGAGATGGCATAGTGGTCGGGGTTCAAGCCGGACCCGACCAGTGAATAGGCGTTGCGCTTGTCGCCGGCCGAGACGATGAGGTGGCTGCCGGGCTGATAACCGGCCAGCCGGCCACCGTGGGGATCGACAAGCTCGATGTGCATGATCGCCGGTGCCAGCATCTCGGTGCGGCGCACACGTAGTTGGCGCGCCTCGGTTAGATAGGCCGGGTGCAGATGCGCCGGTGCAACTGTCGCGATTCCTGGGTTCGTCATGACAGCTCCCGGGCACGCACATCCGAGGCGAGGAAGCTGCCCCGCACAGCTGACAGATGGGTGTGGATTTCGAGTCGTCGGGTGCAGCCCGGGCACGTGACTTCGTCGCCAGGTGCCCTGGAGACACGAAAAGTGTTGCGGCAGTGGGCACAATACATCGGCAGATCACGGGTGTGCACCACAAAGCTGGCCAGCTCCTGCGGCAGCGCGCCGGCCGCACGCGCCTGGGCGAGCGCCATCAGCACGTCGAACTGGCCACCGACCATCATCAACCGGACTCCCATCCGAGCGCGGCCGAGGGCAGCCGCAAATGCGCTGACGCTCGAGGCGTCCGTAAACGAATCCAGCAGCAGAAGCTCGGTAGGGGCCGTGATTTCGGCCTGCCCCAACCATTCTCGGCTGACTTCGACGGTGCGCCGCTCGTGCCCGATCCCGACGATCAGGAAGGATGTCGCATCCAGATCGACCTGTTCGGGAGCCGCGGGCCATCGAGGCATCGACCAACCGGACGCGACGATGTCGGTGCTCATAGCGCCGTGTCGGCGGCGGCGTGGTCGCGCAGCCAGCGGGCCGCGCGATCCTTATATTTGATAATTCCTTTGTATTCGGCCATGTCCTGCGGAAGTTCGGCGATCGCTGCCGCAGCGCGGACGCGCCACTCGTCGACGATGGCGAGCCGCTCAAGAGGCTGCAGGTAGGTGCGGATCAGGAACATGATCGCGCCTGAATGCGGGAGCCGGATGAGGTGTTGGACTTCGACCCGCAGATGCACCAGCGCGCCGAAGGTGTCGTCGTCGACGGTTTGGATCCACTCCCGGTCCGGACCCCATTCAGGGTAGCGCTCGGTCGACACGTCCAGCCGTCGCCCGATCGTCATCGTCCAATTGGTTCGGCGGTACGGCTGATGGGGCTGAAGGCGTTTGAGAAACTCGTGGGCTCGGGTGATGATGCCTTCTTGATGGATCCGCGGTACCGGCCCGTGGACTTCGAGGAAACTCATCCCAACGTCGAATCCCAGGCTCCAGTCCGCGGCGAACGTCACCACGCCGGCGTCCGCGAAGAGCTCGTCGTTGCGCTGATTGAGCAGCACGATGTCCTCTTGCACCTGTCCCGAGATGTAGCGCAGGGGTTCGTCCGGCAGGGTCGACTCGTCGCCGTAGGTGAACACCAGGTCCTCCCCAGAAAGATCGTTCACCCAATGCCAGCTGCCATCGGCATTGCGCAACAAGCACATTGACGCTGGATAGGCAGCACTGAGTTCGCGCATCAACGTCAGCAGCGCGTCCCAGCCCGCGGCTCGCATGTGGGGCAACACCGAGTACCGCGTCGGGTCGGCGTGCAGGATCTCGGCGCGCTCGGCCAGCTCGTGCCGATATCCGCAATCGACGTCGACGACGGCGGTCCCCCATTGCCCCGCCGGGGTCCGCACCGGGGTCCTCGCCTGTTCCACGTTGGTGCTGTAGCGGTACCGATCCTCGACGAAAGGGAACGGAAACTCACGGATCAAGTCGTCGGCGGTAATCGGAGCGGTCACAGCGGTACCTCCAGCATGGGCCCGGACGCGCGTGAAACACAGCACATCAGCGCCGTTCCGGCGGTCTTGGTTTCATCGTCTAGAAACAGGTCCCGATGCAGCGGTACGCCACCGCTGACGGGAATGCGGCATTGGCCGCACACGCCTTGTCGGCACAGATTCGGCACGGCGATGCCTGCTGCCTCAAGCGCTTCGAGCAATGACGTGCCACTCGGTACGTCGAGTTCGCGGCCGCTCTTGGTCAGGTTGACCCTAAACGGCTCTCCAGGATCGAGGGTGTCGGCACCGAAGCGCTCCAGGTGCAGGCGCGATGCCGGCCACCCCAACCCTGCCGCGGTGTCCAGGACGTAGTCGATCATCGGCCCGGGTCCGCAAACGTACAGGTGCGTGCCGATCGGTTGATCCGCGAGCACTTTTCGCGTCCGCACACAGAATTCGTCTTGGTCTACGTACAACTCGGCGTCAAGACCACCGAGATCCATGACGTCGTCGACATGGGCGGCAAAGCCTTCGCGAAAGCTGTAGAGCACCTGAATATTTCGCTTCCACATCCGCGCCGCCCGCAGGTGCGAGACGATGGGCGTGACGCCGATGCCACCGGCGATCAACAGATGCTTGATCGCATGGGGTTGCGGTGCGAATGCGCTGCGCGGCGTCAGCGCGGTGATCGCGTCGCCCACCGCGAGCTGGTCGTGCACCCACCGTGATCCGCCTCCACCGTCGGCGACCCGCAGAACCGAGACGCAATATTCGCTCGGGTCCAGTCCTTCGTTGGTGAGGCTGTAACTGTTCCATTTGGCGCCGCAACGCAATGGCAGATGACTGCCGGGCACGAACGGTGGTAACGGCGTGCCGTCTAGCGCACGCAGCGTAAGGCTGCGAATCCCCGACACCAGCTCTTCGATGGCGGCAACACTCAGCTTCAGCTCGTCTGTTCTCACTTCGTCACCGCCGTCTCCGCATCGACCATGAAGCCCATGAACCGCCCGCTGAGACGCGAAACATGGTGGTAAATAACAAGATTTAGCTGGCACCCAGCGCACTGAGTCACGTCCCCGACACCCGCTGACGTCGAGGTGACCGCCAGGCAGTGGACGCAGGACACCTCGATGGCACCCGGCTCGGTGACGGTGACGCTGATCTCGTCGTCTTCGAGTCCGCCCCGCAGTGCCGTGCCGCGCAGTGACAGACACGCACCGCTCGGGCCGGCAAGCCACAGCCGCAGCCCGACCCGAGCACGGCCCAGCGCCTCTGCGAGTGCCGTGTTGACTACATCCACGTCCTCGTGGATCAGGAACTCCGTCGCCACGTCCATGTCGAGGTGGTACCGCCACTGCCGTAAGAACGGACTCACCGTTTGCCCGACTCCGACCAGCAGATAGGACCTTGCGCCGGTGCCCGGCACGCCGGAGAGTGCCTCCGGCGTGCCGGTGAACCAGCGCGGAACACTGGTGTGTGCCAGCTCTGTCACAGCCAATGCCCGCCTCGCCTCAGAGCAGGTCGGCGCTGCGGTCGCCACAGTAGAACGCCAGCGCGTAGCTCGGTGTGGAGAAGTAGATCCGCGATCCCTTCGGGAAGAAGATGGCGTCCTTGGCCTTCGCGACCAGCTGTTGTCCGGTGTCCTTGTTCTCCAAGAGCAATTCGCCCTCCAGGACGACCTTCATCTCGTCGTAGGCGTAGACGTACAGCAGCGGTTCGTCGGCGTGCTTGAGTTCGAAGAAACCGGAGCACATCGAGCTACCCTCGGGGTTTTCGTAGACGTCCTTGATGAAGCCCTCGGTATTCGGGATCTGCATCGACGGCAGGTTCTGCCACGCATCGGCGGTAACTCGGAACGGGGCCTGGACGGAAATCTGTTCCACCTTTTCTCCACTTCACTGTTAGGGATCGTAATTCACTGTCAGTGAACATATACATTATTACCAACGCTTTGTAAGTTCGTTTCTTTGCAGTTACGTCTGCCCGAATATCGGTAATCCACCGTTGATTTGAGGAATGCGGTGCCCAGAACACAGCGAAAGCCCGAGAGACAGCACGATGACACTACAAATGAGGAGAAACCCGGACTAGGGTGAGTAGAACGAATCGGTAAACGAGCCGCGGCCTTGGTCGGCCGCGGTCAATCAGGTGTCGGCACGATCGTCGGGGTAGGCCGTGACGGCGAGAAAGCGGATGGGCAACCGGACCAACTGGTTTGGCCCGTGTATGCCTTCGCCGTCCAGCAGCAGAGTGTCCCCGGGACGAAGGGTGTACTCCGAATCGCCGTGCCCGTAGACCATCACACCCTCGAGCATGTACAAGACTTCGGTACCCGGATGCTGGAACTGCGGGAAGACCTCGCTCGCGTCGGTTAACGTCACGAGGACGGGCTCGAGGCGCTTGTGCGCACCACGCAACGCGCCCAACAACTCATAGTGGTGGCCCACCCGAGTGCCGCGGCCTACGATCTCGGATCCCTTGCCCCGCTCGGTGTAGACCGCGGCGCGCGCCCCCCCGGCCCCGCGGAACAACGCGGTCACCGGAACATCAAACCCCTCAGCCAGTCTGGCCAACGTCGACAGGCTGCACGAGGTCTGTGCGTTTTCGATCTTCGATAGCATCGCCTTGGAAATGCCTACGGCAGCCGATAATTCGCCAATCGTGAAGCCGGCCGCCCGTCGCAGCGTCCGAACCTGCCGGGCAATTGCGTGCTCCAGCGCGGCACCCGGGTCTGGTTTGTCGAGGACCTCACGCTGCACCGGTGCTGGATCACCCATATCCCGAACCACTCTCACCACGGCGTCCTCACACGCCGTAGTCTACGGCCGTACCGGTTTCTCACCGGAATCGAATCTAGGCTTCGCGTGTCGTGGCTGCCTTGTTGACGCGGTCGCCGTTGCGTGCCCCGTTGCTGGCCGACATGTCCGACGGCAGGTCGAACGCGGGGAACGCCGACCCCACCGCGGCGATCGCCGCGCTGCGCTGCGCCTCCAGCCGGGCCAGCGCCTCCGCGGTGAACACCGACAGACCGAGTTGCGGGTTGTAGCCGTGGATCTCCTTGACGTCGAGCTGCGCCAGGAAATACAGGATCTCCTTGGAGACCACCTGACCGGGCACCAACACCGGAAATCCGGGCGGATAGGGCACCACGAAGGTGGTGGACACCAGTTTCCGGCCCTCGGCGATCCGCCGCCCCGCCTGACCGATCTGCACATACTCTCGGTCGGACTCCTCGTACCCGGCGTAGAACGCCGAGCGCACGTCCCCGAATACACAGTCGTCCACCGGACGGAACGCCTCGTCGAATTCGCTGAAGTCGGGCAGGTGCGGCAGGTCCTGGGTGATCTCCTCGACGCGGCGCTGGTGCAACGTCCAGTCGGCGGCGCTGGCGAGTTCCTTCTCCCGGTCGAGGTCGGTGGCCACCCGGCGCAGCACGTCGAGCAGGTGATGCACGCTCGACCAGGTGACGCCGATGGTGAAGATCAGCAGCACGCTGTTGATCGACGTCTTGTTGATCTGAATGCCGAAGCGCTCCATCAGGATTTTCTCGCGGAAATCGTACCCGTTCATGCCGGTGTTGCCGAGGAACAGGGTGACCCGCGTGGGGTCCAGCACGAACTGGTCGGACCGCCACGCCTCGTTCCACTCCGCCAGCGCGCCCTGCCTGACCTCGCGGTAGGAGCTGACCGCCGAGGCCCGAAATTCCTCGGGCACCAGATCGGATTCGTCGAGGATGCGGAACCACTTGCTGATCAGCCGGTCCTTGCGCACGCGATGGCGGAACACCAACGCCATGTCGTAGACCTGCCGGACCAATTGGAACCCCTCGATGTCGACCTGGCGGCGGGCCAGGTCCAGCGAGGCGAGCAGTTGCTGGTTGGGCGACGTCGAGGTGTGGGTCAGAAACGCTTCGCCGAAGGCGTCGCGGGCGCGGGAATTGAAGTCGCGATCGCGGACGTGGATCATCGACGCCTGCCGGAACGCCGACAGCGACTTGTGGGTGGAGTGCGTCGCATATACGCGGACCCGAGCCTTGTCGGGGTCGGGCAGCAGCCGGTGGTTGACCCACTCCGAGCGGGGGATGCCCTCCATCGATGCGACCCAATTGCGGTACTGCGCGGCATATTCCGGCGACGCGAGCATCTGTTCGAGACGTTCGGCCGACACCATCGCGGTCCGTTGCCGGGCCCACGGCACGGCCGTCGCGAACGCGTACCACGCCTCGTCCCACAGGAAGCAGATGTCCGGCTTGATCGCCAGCACCTCCTCCATCACCCGCTGCGGGTTGTACACGACGCCGTCGAAGATGCAGTTGGTGAGCAACACCATCCGCACCTTGTCGAGCTGGCCGGCCTCCTCCAGATCCAGCAGCGCCTTCTTGACCGTCTCTAGCGGCACCGCCCCGTAGATCGCGAACTGCGGCAATGGATAAGCGTCGAGGTACAGCGGGTAGGCGCCGGCCAGCACCAAGCCGTAGTGGTGCGACTTGTGGCAGTTGCGGTCGATCAGCACGATGTCGCCCGGCCGCGTCAGCGATTGCACGACGATCTTGTTCGCCGTCGACGTGCCGTTGGTGACGAAGTAGGTCTGGTTGGAGTTCCAGGTGCGCGCGGCCTTGTCCATCGCCTTCTTGATGTTGCCGTGCGGGTCCAGCAACGAGTCCAAACCGCCCGACGTGGTCGAGGTCTCGGCCATGAAGATGTTGCGGCCGTAGAACTCCCCCATGTCCTGCAGCGACTTCGAGTTGAAGACACTGGCGCCCCGCGCGACGGGCAGCGCGTGGAATTGGCCGACCGGCGAGTCGGCATAGGCCCGCAGGGCATCGAAAAATGGTGTGGCGAAACGGTTTCGAAGACCGGCCAGCACCGTGCTGTGCAGATCGGTGACGTCGTTGAGCCGGTAGAACGTCCGATCGTAGACGGTCTGTTCCTCGTCGTTGCCCGCCGCGATCGACTCGTCGGTGAGCAGGTAGAGGTCGATGTGCGGGCGCAGTTCGCGGATCCATTCGCCGCATTCGATGCAGTCGGTGCCGCAGTCGTGGCTGACCGGGTCGTCGTTGGCGCCCAGCAAGCTGTTCATCAGCGGCACCCGGTCGCGTGAACGCAGCGCCACGTCGTGGCGGATGATCGCAGCCTGAATCTCGCCGTTCAAGGCGACGGCGGTGATCGCGTCCTCGACGCTGGGGACCACCAGCAGCTCGAACTGCACATCTTCGGATGAGCCGCGCAGCGCCCGCAGCGCCTCGGCCAGGCAGTCGGGCCCGGTATTGGGCGAGTCGTCGGCGAGCAACACCGTATAGAACTGCTGCTGTTTGGCTTTGGCCACCAATTCCTGGTCGGCCAACGGGGCCGAGGTGTCGAACAGTGCGGTGCGATCGCCGTATTCGGAGAGCAGCCGTACCGCCAGCGACACCTCTTCGGCGAGTCGCACCGTGGACAGGGCGTCGAGGTGAGCGCGGTAGGTCGCCAGATTCTCCGCCCCGGGATACAGCCAGTACCGCTCATAGGCGCCGATGCGATCCATCAGCCGCCGGACCTTGGCCACCTCGTGCGTTTTGTCCAGCCCGGCCAGGTCCACCTCGGCGAGGTAGCGGCAGGCGTCGTCGAGCAGGTTCCACGTGTCGATACGGGTGTAGGACGGATTGGCCACCGCCGCGAGCGCGGAGACGCGCAGTCGTCGCGCGTAGGCGCTGTAGGGATTCATCTGCCTCACCTGTTCTGTTGGCGCAGTCACCGGCAAACCCGGCAAACCCGGCGAACCCAGCAACATTGTGGCCCGCTCACGCCGTACAAGCGATCGTTTCACTCAGGATTCGCCGAGGTCAATCAGCGCTCCGGACGGTTGTCCCTGCCGTCGCCGTCCAGCACCCGCCAGCGGCGCATCGGCAACTCGGTGACGTCGCCAAGCGAGCGCACCACCGTCTGAGTCAGACCCATCAGGGCGGCCATCACCGGCAACAGCGGCTGCAGCGGGCGGGCCGCCGACCGGACGGTTTCGATGCGGCGGGCCAGCAGCAGACGTTCGACCGCGTAGTGGAGCCAGGCGCCCACGCCCAGCGCGAAAATCGCCAGCGCCGACGCGACGGTGCTCAGCCGGTAGGCCGCGCAGAGAACGGCCCCGAGCACCACCGCCGCAGCCAGCACGGCGGCCACCAGGACGCGCAGCTGCAGCCGGGTCATGAGTGCGGTTCTGGGTTCTCCGGTGTGCCCGCGGCACCCGGGGACACCGCGTCCCGGACGGCCTGGGCGGCCGCCCGGATCTGCGGCGTCACCAGCATGACGTGACCGAGCACGCCGTTGATGAAGCCCGGGGATTCGTCGGTGGACAGCTCCTTGGCCAGCTGAACGGCCTCATCCACCGCGACCGGCTCCGGCACGTCGTCGGCATAGAGCAACTCCCACACCGCGACCCGCAGGATCGCACGATCCACCGCGGGCAGCCGGTCCAGTGTCCAGCCCTGCAGATGCGAGCTGATCAGATCGTCGATGTGGGCGAGGTGCTCCGAGACCCCGGTCGCCACCGCGACCGTGTAGGCGTGCAGCGCCGCCACTTCGGGGTTGGTCTCGGCCAGCGTGGCGCGCACCTCGACGACGTCAACCGGGCTCAGATCCCGGGCCTCGGCCTCGAAGAGCAGATCGACCGCTCGCTTACGGGCCTGGTGACGTCCTTTGACAGGACGCGCGGGCTTGCTCACGCGTTGACGCGTCCCAGGTAGCTGCCGTCGCGGGAATCGACCTTCAGCTTGTCGCCGGTGTTGATGAACAGCGGCACCTGAAGCTCCGCACCGGTCTCCACGGTCGCCGGCTTGGTGCCCGCGCTGGACCGGTCGCCCTGCAGGCCCGGCTCGGTGTGGGTGACGACAAGCTCGACCGTCACCGGGAGTTCGAGGTACAGCGGAACCCCGTTGTGGAACGCCACCTGCACCGGCAGGCCCTCCAGCAGGAACCTTGCGGCATCGCCGACCAGCGATTCCGGCAGCGGGTGCTGCTCGTAGTCCTGGCTGTCCATGAAGACGAAATCTGAGCCGTCGCGGTACAAGTAGGTGGCATCGCGGCGGTCGACGGTGGCGGTGTCCACCTTCACGCCCGCGTTGTACGTCTTGTCGACGACCTTGCCCGAGAGCACGTTCTTGAGCTTGGTGCGCACGAAGGCCGGGCCCTTGCCCGGTTTGACGTGCTGAAACTCGACGATCTGCCACAGCTGGCCGTCGATCACCAGGACGAGCCCATTCTTGAAGTCGGCAGTCGATGCCACGCGGTCTATCTCCTACTGGATGGTCAGACAACCCATGTCGGCACCGGTGTCCCGACTCAAGCGCCGCGGTCGGCGCCCTGGGCCAATCGAATTCCTAGCCATGATACGGCTGCCCGGAACGCCTGTTGCCGGTGCGCACCCGCAACAGGTGGCGCCACTAGTGGTTGAGCTGCCCGGCGCCGCAGAGACCGAAAAGCCCGTCGTTGTTGTCGCACTGGTCGGTCATGCTGGACGGCGCCACCAAGTCGGAAGCCGACGACGGCGGCAGGTGCCCGGCAGCGGTGTTGGCGATCAACCCCAACCCGATGCCGACCGCGACCAGAATCGGGCCCCGCCGGTCCGCCCGGCGGCTGAGCGCGGTGCCGGTTTCGGCAGGGTCGTCGCTGATGAACAGCTGGACGGTGAAACCGATCCCGGCGAGCGCCGAGAATGCGGCCACGACATACACGGCGATGAGGGCTAGGTGGGCCACCACCCGCCGAATCCTACGCAGGCGCAACGATTTCCGCAGAGCGAGCTCCGGGCGACCGACGGGCGGTCAAGCCAGGACGGCCAGCTCCTTGGGGAAGCGGGTCAGCAACTCCGGGACCGACGCCGGATCGCCTACCACCAGCGTGTCCTCGATGCGGACCCCGCCACGGCCGGGCAGGTAGACGCCGGGTTCGACGGTCACCACCGAGCGCTCCAGCAGCGTCCCGGTCGACGTCGCGCCGATTCCCGGCGCCTCGTGGATCTGCAGGCCGACGCCGTGCCCCAGGCCGTGGCTGAACTGCTCGCCGTAGCCCGCCTCGATGATCGGCTGGCGCGCCGCGGCGTCGACCTCGCGCAGGTCGGCGCCGGGCCGCAACGCCTCGCGTCCGGCCCGCTGCGCGTCGGAAACCAGCTGGTAGATCTCCAGCTGCCAGTCGGCGGCCTTGCCCAGCACGAAGGTGCGGGTCATATCGGAGTGGTAGCCCGCGACCAGCGCGCCGAAGTCGATCTTGACCAAATCGCCGTGCGCCAGGACGGCGTCGGTCGGACGGTGATGCGGGATCGCGGAATTGGCGCCCGCGGCCACGATGGTCTCGAACGAGATCGCGTCGGCGCCGTGGTCGAGCATCAGGGATTCGAGCTCGCGGCTGACCGCCCGCTCGGTGCGGCCCGGCCGCAGCCCACCCCGCTCCACCAGGTCGGACAGCGCCGCGTCGGCCTTTTCGCAGGCCAGCCGCAGCAAGGCCAGCTCACCGTCGTCCTTGACCTCGCGCAGCGCCTCGACCGTTCCGGCGGCGCGGACCAACTCGGTGGCCGCCTTGCGTTCGGCAATCTCTTTGTTCAGCGCGTCGAAGCCGTCCACCGTGACGACGTTGCTTTCGAAGCCCAGCTTGCCCACGCCCGCCTCGGCCGCACGGCCGATCAGGTGGCGTCCGACGGCCCGCTCGATCGCGACCTCGAGGTCGGGTGCCTGTTCGGCCGCCTGGGTGCGGTATCGCCCGTCGGTGGCCAATACCGGGCCGCGATCATCGGCGAAAACCAGCAACGCGCCGTTCGAGCCGGTAAAACCTGACAAATACCGCACGTTGATCAGGTCCGTGACCAGCATCGCCTCCAGCCCGCTGGCGGCGATCTGCGCTTTCAAGTTCTCTCGACGCTGGGAATGTGTCACGACTCACGACGGTACTCGCTAGGCTGTCTGGCCATGAGTAGCTGGATGCTGCGCGGACTGGTGTTCGCGGCAGCCATGGTCATCGTCCGGTTGTTTCAAGGGACGCTAATCAATGCATGGCAGACGCAGGCGGGGTTGATCAGCATCGTGCTGCTTCTTCTCTTCGTCGTCGGCGTTGCCGTGTGGGGGGTGCTGGACGGCCGGGCCGACGCCCGGGCGAACCGGGATCCGGATCGTCGCCAGGATCTGGCGATGACGTGGCTGCTGGGCGGTCTTCTGGCGGGCGTCCTGAGCGGGGCCGTTTCGTGGCTCATCTCGCTGTTCTACAGCGGCCTCTACACCGGCGGCCTGATCAACGAGGTGACGACCTTCGCGGCGTTCACCGCGCTGTGCGTGTTCCTGCCCGGGATCATCGGGGTGGCGGTGGGCCGCTGGCGGGTCGACCGCAATCCGCCGCCGGCCACCGAGCGCGGATCCGACCAGGAGCGGGCGGACACCGACGTGTTCTCCGCGGTGCGCGCCGAAGAGGCCCCGGCGGGGGCGGCGGCTCAGCCCGAGGCGCAGAAGTCGGCGGTGGCCACCGCCGAGCGCGAGGAGCCCACCGAGACGATCCGCACCGCCGAGGACCCGAAGACCGAGGTCATCCCGACGGGCCGCTGGGGAGCGCCCGCCGGCGACGATGCGAAGACCGAGGTCATCCGCACCGGCGAGGAGCACACCAAGCCGGAGTCCGACAAGAAGGACTAGCGGCCCTACGTGTCCGGGGCCAGATAGCGCAGCGCCAGCAGGTAGCCCTGGATGCCCAGCCCGACAATGACTCCCGTCGCGACCGGGCTGAGGTAGGAGTGTCGCCGAAACTCTTCGCGCGCGTACACATTGGAGATGTGCACCTCGATCAGCGGCGCGCGTAGCTCGGCGCAGGCATCCCGCAGCGCCACCGAGGTATGAGTCAGGCCGCCGGCATTGAGGATCACCGGCTCGCCCGCGTCGGCGGCCAGGTGAATCCAGTCCAGCAATTCGGCCTCGCTATCACTTTGCCGCACCACAGCTTTGAGCCCCAGGCCGGCCGCCTCCTCCTCGATGAGCGCGGTCAGCTGCTCGTGGGTGGTGTCTCCGTACACCTCGGGTTCGCGCCGGCCCAGCCGCCCCAGATTCGGGCCGTTGAGGACGTTGACGGTTTTCATCAGGCGCTCAGCCCGGCGTAGGCGGTCACCAACAAGCCGGGGTCCGGCCCCACCAACCGGCCCGGCTTGGCCAGCCCGTCGAGCACCACGAACCGCAGCACGCCGGACCGAGTCTTCTTGTCCGAGGTCATGTATTCGAGCAATTGCGGCAACGCGTCGGGGTCGTAGCTGACCGGCAGGCCGAGCGACTGCAGGATGGTCCGATGCCGCTCGGCGGTGGCGTCGTCCAGCCGCCCAATGAGCCGGGCCAGCTCGGCGGCGAACACCAGCCCCACCGAGACCGCGGCGCCGTGCCGCCACTGATAGCGCTCCCGGCGCTCGATCGCATGCGCCAAAGTGTGCCCGTAGTTCAGGATTTCGCGCAGCTCGGATTCCTTCTCGTCGGCGGCGACGACCTCCGCTTTCACCGCGATGGCCCGCCGGATCAGCTCGGGCAGCACGCCGCCGGCCGGATCGATCGCGGCCTGCGGGTGAGCCTCGATGAGGTCGAGAATCACCGGGTCGGCGATGAAGCCGGCCTTGACGATTTCGGCCATTCCCGCGACAAGTTCGTTGTGCGGCAACGTTTCCAGCGTCGCCAGGTCGACCAGCACGGCCAGTGGCTGATGGAAGGCGCCAACCAGATTCTTGCCGGCGTCGGTGTTGATCCCGGTCTTGCCCCCGACGGCGGCGTCGACCATGCCCAGCAGCGTGGTCGGCACGTGCACGATCGCGACGCCGCGCAGCCAGGTGGCCGCCGCGAAACCGGCGACATCGGTGGCCGCCCCGCCACCGAGGCTGACCAGCGCATCCTTGCGGTCAATACCGATGCGGCCCAATACTTCCCAGATGAAGCCGACGACCGGCAGGTCCTTGCCGGCCTCGGCGTCGGGGATTTCGATGCGGTGCGCGTCGACACCTTGGTGCGCCAGGTGGCTGCGGATCGCCTCGGCGGTCTGCGTCAGCACCGGTTGATGCAGGATCGCCACCCGATGCCGCCCGGCCAGCAGCTGGTCGAGTTCGTTGAGCAACCCGGTGCCGATCACCACCGGGTACGGCGGGTCGACGGCCACCTGCACGGTGACGGGTTCGGTGGTCTCTGTCATGTGCTCGCCTTGCTGACATGGGTAGCCTTTTGCTTCTTCTCCAGGCCCTGCAGCCGCGACACAATGTGGCGGACCACCGCCCCGGGATTGCGGCGGTTGGTGTCGACGCGGATGGTCGCCACGCGTCTGTACAGCGGGACCCGCGCGTTCATCAGATCCCGGTATTTCTCGGCGCGGTCGGCCCCGGCCAGCAGGGGCCGCACCGCGTTTCCGCCGATGCGCCGCACGCCCTCCTGGGCGCCGATCTCCAGGTACACGACGGTGTGCCCGGCCAGCGCCTCGCGCACGCCCGGGCTGGTGATCGCGCCGCCGCCGAGCGACAGCACGCCGTCGTGCTCGGCCAGCGCGGCCCGGACCACTTCTTCCTCGATGCGGCGAAATTCCGGCTCGCCGTCGGTGGCGAAGATGTCGGCGATGGTGCGACCGGTCCGCTCCTCGATCGCCACGTCGGTGTCGAGCGGCTCCACCCCGAGCGCCTTGGCCAGCCGCCGGCCGATCGTGGATTTGCCGGAGCCGGGCAACCCGACCAGCACGGCCCGGGGCGTCATGATCCGGCTGCCCGCGCCGCCGGCGATTCCCGGTCGGCGACCGCACGCTGGTAGGACTCAATGTTGCGGCGGGTCTCGGCCAGCGAGTCGCCGCCGAACTTCTGCAGCACGGCGCGGGCCAGCACCAGGGCCACCATCGTCTCGACGACGACGCCGGCCGCGGGCACCGCGCACACGTCGGAGCGCTGGTGGATCGCGACGGCTTCGTCCCCGGTCGCCATGTCGACGGTGGCCAGCGCGCGCGGGACGGTCGAGATCGGCTTCATCGCGGCGCGCACCCGCAGCGCCTGCCCGTTGGTCATGCCGCCCTCGAGGCCACCCGCGCGGTTGGTCGAGCGCACCACGCCGTCCGGCCCGGGGTACATCTCGTCGTGCGCCTGGCTGCCGCGGCGGCGCGCGGTCTGGAAGCCGTCGCCGATCTCGACGCCCTTGATGGCCTGGATGCCCATGACGGCGGCGGCCAGCTGGCTGTCGAGGCGGTTGTCGCCGCTGGTGAACGAACCCAGCCCCACCGGCAGGCTCAGCGCGACGACCTCGACCACGCCGCCCAGGGTGTCGCCGTCCTTCTTGGCCGCCTCGATCTCGGCGATCATCGCCGCTTCGGCCGCCTTGTCGAAGGCGCGCACCGGGCTGGCGTCGATGGCGGCCAGGTCCGCGGCCCGCGGCGGCGGGCCGTCGTAGGGCGCCGACGGGCCGATCGAGATGACGTGGGAGAGCACCTCGACGCCCAGCGCCTGCCGCAGAAACGACCGGGCGACCGTGCCGGCCGCGACGCGGGCCGCGGTCTCCCGGGCGCTGGCCCGCTCCAGCACCGGCCGGGCGTCGTCGAAGCCGTACTTGAGCATGCCCGCGTAATCGGCGTGACCGGGCCGCGGCCGGGTGAGCGGCGCGTTGCGCGCGGACTCGGCCAGTTCGGCCGGGTCGACGGGGTCGGCGGCCATCACGGTTTCCCATTTCGGCCACTCGGTGTTGCCGATCTCGATGGCGATCGGCCCGCCCAGCGTGGCGCCGTGGCGCACGCCGGCCAGCACCGTCACCGCATCGCGTTCGAACGACATCCGGGCACCGCGGCCGTAACCGAGCCGGCGGCGGGCCAGCTGGTCGGCGATTTCGGTGGACGTGACCTCGACCCCGGCGACCATGCCTTCAACCATGGCCACCAACGCACGGCCGTGCGATTCCCCGGCAGTAGTCCAGCGCAACACGGGTCCCATTGTCCCACGGCGCGCTCTTGGCCTTCGCGTGTGCGCTGACGGCGGGGTTTACCCGGGGCCGATTTCCCGCCGTGGGTGCACACCGAACACCCACGACGCGCCGCCGGGTCAGAAGAAACTGGTGTCCGGCAAGTCCGCGCCGTTGACGGCGACGTCGCCGAGCACCCGCGCCTTGTAGACCGTCGGGTTGTGGGAGAACAGCGTCCGCAGGTTGCGCCAGTGCCGGTCCAAGAGCGCCGACGCCTGGATCGCGGACGCGCCACCCACGTCGAAGACGCGCGACGCCGCACGCAGCGCCGGCTCCTGGATCGCGACCTTGACCCGGGCGGCGGCGACCGACGCCTGCTTTTCCAGGCCCGAGTCGACGCCGGTCGCGCGCGCGGCCTGCAGCGCGGGGGCCAGCTCGGCGCCCGCGCTGCGCACCAACGCCTGCGCGGTATAGGCCACGGCGTCAATCTCGCCGACGATCTGCAGCAACTGCGGGTCGGCGGTCGGCTGGTCGACGCTGGCGAAGGTGTAGGTGCGGCGGCGGTCGCGGACCAGCGCCGCGGCGTCTTCGGTCAGCGCCCGCAGGATCCCCGCGGCGACCGCGTGCAGATACAACTGCATCAGCGCACCGCGGGCCCGGTCCACGCCGATGGTCGCACCCAACGGGAACACCTCGTCAGCCGCGACGGCGACGTCATCGAATATCGTTGTGCCGCTGCCCGTTTGACGCTGACCAATGCCATCCCAGTCGTCGAGGTGCTCGACGCCGGCGCGGTCCACCGGAATCATCACGGCGGTCGGGGCGCCGTCGTCGCCCTGCGCGGTGATCCGCAGGTAGTCCGAGAACTGCGCGCCGGTGCTGTAGAACTTCCGGCCGCGCAGCCGCAAGCCGTCGGCCGTGGCCACCAGCCGGGTGTCTCGGTTGTTGCCGCCCACCGACTTCTGGCTCTGTTCGGAGTTGGCCCCGCCGATCAGCCCGCCCTGGGCGACCACCGCGATCCACCGGTCGCTGCCCGGGCGCTTCGGGCTGATCTGCAGCTCCTCGACGAGCGCGTGGTGCACCCGCAGGATGTGCGCCAGGTCGGGGTCGGCGGCGGCCAGCGCGATGAGGTGGTCGAAGAATTCCGGCACCGGATAGCCGGCGCCGCCGAGTTCGCGGGACAGCCGCACGGCGCCCAACCGGTGCTCGCGGACGAGTTTGAGCCCGCGCAGCGGGGGCTCGGTTCCACCGTCGCCCAACCGCTGGCGATAGTCCGCGGCAATCTCGGCGAGCACGTGATCTGCCGCGGCCATGCGCCGAAAGTTATGCGCGCGCAGTCAAACCGGCAACGATTTGCAGCGTCACAATTTTTAACCGAGCAATGCCAGCCCCACCGCGACCGCGGTCGCCAGGCACATCGACGGGCCGTGCGGCAGCGTGGCGGCACCGCGCGCGGCGCCCAGCAGCACGGTCAGCAGTGGCGCGGCCAGCGCCGCCAGCATCCACACCGCGGCACCGAAACAGCCGGCCAGCGCGCCCAGGCCGACCGCCAGCTTGACGTCGCCGGCCCCCATGCCGGCCGGCGCCGCCAGATGCACCACCAGATACAGACCGCCCAGCGCGGCCGCCCCGGCCACCGCGGGCCAGCCCCGCCCGGCGCACCCGGCGGCGACCAGAACCGCCGCCGCCCCGGGCAGCGTCAGCAGGTTGGGCAGCCGGCGTTGCGCGACGTCGTAGCAGCTCAACGCCGTCAACCAGGCCAACACCGCGCCGGCCACCGCGATCCGCATGCGCTCCGACGCTAGTCGGCGGCCTGCAGCGCGCAAGTCATCGCTTCGCGCGGCGCCGGCCGCCCGGTGAATTGCTCCACCTGCGCGAACGCTTGATGCAACAGCATCTGCACCCCGTTGATCACCCGGCCACCCGCGGCGGTGACGGCCGCGGCCAGCGGCGTGGGCCACGGGTCGTACACGGCGTCCAGCAGCACCGGGATCGGGGCGAAAATCGCGGCGTAGCGCGCAGCGGCGTCCGCCGGGATTGTGCTGACCAGCACTTCCGCCGCCGCCACGGCGCCGGGCAGCTCGTCGCTGTCCAGGCCGCAGAACCGCGTCGGCACACCCACGCGGGCGCCCAGCTCGACCAGCCGGGCCGCCTTGTCGCGGTTGCGGGCCACGACGGTGATGCCGGCGACGCCGAGCTGGGCCAGGCCGACGACGGCCGCCGGCGCCGTGCCGCCCGATCCACAGACCAGCGCCGGTCCCGAGACTCCCCCTATTGAGGCGATCGACCCACTGACGCCGTCGATGTCGGTGTTGTCGGCCCGCCAGCCGCGGGGTGTGCGCACCAGGGTGTTGGCCGATCCCACCTGCTGGGCGCGCTCGGTGTGTTCGTCGGCGAATTGCAGCGCGGCGAATTTGCCCGGCGCGGTGACCGAGACCCCGACCCACTCGGGCCCGAACCCGCCGACCAGTCCCGGCAGCTCGTCGGCGCCGCACTCGATGCGCTCGTAGGTCCAGTCGTCCAGGCCCAGCGCCCGGTAGGCCGCCAGGTGCAGCAGCGGGGACTTCGAATGCGCGATCGGCGAGCCTAGAACGGCCGCCTTGCGCGGGCCCGCGCTAGCGGGGTGTGCTGTCGAGGACACCGTTGTGCTTAGCCAGCTCGATATTGGCCAGATGCTGCTTGTAGTCCTTGGTGAACAGCGTGGTTCCTTGCGCGTCGATGGTGACGAAGTACAACCAGTCGCCGGGCTCCGGGTGCTCGGCGGCGCGCAGCGCGTCGATGCCGGGCGAGCAGATCGCGGCGGCGGGTAACCCATGGGAGACGTAGGTGTTCCACGGCGTCTTCTGGGCCCGATCGGCGTCGCTGGTGGCCACCTCGCGGCGGTCCAGCGGGTAGTTCACGGTCGAGTCGAATTCCAGCCTGTGGTGGACGTTGAGCCGGTTGTAGATAACCTGCGCCACCTTCGCGAAGTCCTGGGAGTTGGATTCCTGCTGCACCAGCGAGGCCACCACCAGGATGTCGTAGGGCGACAGCTTCATGGTCTGGGCGGTGTCCGTCAGCCCAGACTGCGCGTAGATCTCCGATCCGGCGCTGATCAGGCCGGACAAAATATCCTGCGGCGGGCTCGACGGATTGACGTTGAACGTCCCCGGCGCGATCAGGCCCTCGATCCGCCGGTGATCGGTGCCCAGCTCGGCGACCGGCTGAGTCGCCCAGGGCGGCACCGACAGCGACAACGGGGTGCTGTTGCCCGCCGCGGCCCGCAGGTCATCTGCCGAGACACAGTGCTTGGTGCCGTTCAGGTCCACGCAGGTGGAGCGCGAGATCAGGGTCAGGATCCCCGGCGTCACCACGTTGGTTTTCATGTCGGTGGTGTCGTCGAGCTGACGGCCCTCGGGGATCACCAGCTTGCCCACCCGGTTGCTCGGGTCGGTCAGCCGCTCAACCGCGTCGGCCGCCGGGATTTCGGTGCGCACCCGGTAGAAGCCCGGCTGGATCGAGTTGATCCCGGCGTTGCCGTGCGCGGCGTTGACGAACGCCCGCACGGTCTTGATCACCTGCTGTTTTTGCAGCGTCTCACCGACCATCGTGGTCGAGTCGCCGGCCTGGATCTGAATGACGACGTCGCGCTTGCCGTCACCGCTGTAGTCGTCACCCGCGCCGAACACGTTGTGCCACAGCTTGGAACCGGCGAAGACGCCGGCCACCAGGACCACGACCAGCACCCCGAGGATGATGTGACCGGTGAGCCGCCGCCGGCGGCGACCGCGCTCGGCGCGGACCCGCTCCATCCGGCTCATCCGATGCCGCGGCGGCCCGACCGCGGCGGGCTCGGCCCGTTCCGGCCGCACGCTGTCAACCATCGGTGATATCCCCCGCCGCACACGCTGATTCGGGCCCCGCCGCGGCGGCCCGGCGCTGATCGAGCCAGCTCTGCAGAATCGCCACCGCAGCCGCCTGATCGATCACCGCTCGTTGCTCCTTGGCCCTTACCCCGGCCGACCGCAGCGATCGCTGCGCGCTAACAGTAGTCAGCCGTTCGTCGGCAAGCCGCACCGGTGTCGGGGCGATCCGCCGGCCCAGCGCCTCGGCCAGCTCGATGGCGTCAACGGCGGACGGCCCGGTGCGGGCGGCCAGCGTCCGGGGCAGCCCGACGACCACCTCGACCACCTCCAGCTCGGCGGTGAGTTGGGCGAGCCGTCGCACGTGCCTGCCGGTGCGGTCCCGGCGCACCGTTTCCACCGGAGTGGCCAGGATGCCGTCCGGGTCGCTGACGGCCACGCCGATGCGCACGCTGCCCACGTCGATGCCGAGCCGCCGACCCCGCCCGGGGTCGTGATGCGGATCGCCGGGCCGGTCGGGCAGACGGTGCTGGACGGAGACCACTCAACCGACCCGCGCTATCTGGGCGATCTGGGAACGGACCGCCTCGAGCGCCGCGTCAATGCCGGTCGGATCCTTTCCGGAGCCCTGCGCCAGGTCCGGCTTACCGCCGCCACGGCCGTCGACGGCCTGCGCGAGCTGTTTGACCAGGTCGTTGGCGCGCAGACCCAGGTCCTGGGCGGCGGCATTGGCGGCGACGGCGTAGGGAACGGTGGATCCCGGCCCCTCCGACGACGCCGCGATGAGCGCGACCACCGCGGGGTCGCTGCCGAGCTTGCCGCGAATGTCGCCCACCAGGGAGCGCAGGTCCGGCGCCGTCATTCCGCTCGACATCCGCTGCGCCACCACGCGGACGTTACCGATGCGCTCGGCGCCCGTGGCCGCGTTGGTCGCCGCGGCCCGCGCGCTCGCGAGCCGCGCGCGTTCGAGTTCCTTCTCGGCGGCCTTGAGCCGCTCGACCAGATTGGCCACCCGGGCGGGCACCTCTTCGGACGGCACCTTCAGCGACGAGGCCAGGCCGGCCATCAGCGCCCGCTCCTTGGCCAGGTGCCGGAACGAGTCCAGCCCGACGTAAGCCTCCACCCGACGCACCCCCGAACCGACGGAGGATTCGCCCAGGATGGTCACCGGACCGATCTGGGCCGAGCTCTGCACGTGCGTCCCGCCACACAGCTCCAGCGAGAACGGCCCGCCCATCTCGACAACCCGGACCTCTTCGGGGTAGGCCTCGCCGAACAGCGCCATGGCCCCCATCGCCTTGGCCTTCTCGAGTTTCTCGTGGAAGGTGTGCACCTCGAAGTCGGCCTGCACCGCTTCGTTGGTCACCTCTTCGATCTCGGTGCGCTGCTCCTCGCTGAGCGGGCCCTGCCAGTTGAAGTCGAAACGCAGGTAGCCCGGGCGGTTCAGCGAGCCTGCCTGAACAGCGTTGGGCCCCAGCACTTGTCGCAGGGCCGCGTGCACCATGTGGGTACCCGAGTGCCCTTGCGTGGCGCCTTTGCGCCAGCTGGCGTCCACCGCCGCGACGACGGTGTCGCCCTCCACGAACTCTCCGGATTCGACGCTAACGCGATGCACCCAAAGCGTTTTCGCGATCTTCTGCACATCGGTGACCGCGGCCCGGGCACTTTCGCCCGCCCCAACACCGCTGATCGTCCCGACGTCGGCGATCTGGCCGCCCGACTCGGCGTACAGCGGCGTACGGTCCAATATCAGTTCCACGCGGTCGGCGGCGACGCCCTCGGCATGCGACACCACCGGGACCCGCTTGCCATCCACGAAGATACCGAGAATCCTTGCCTCAGAAGATAACTCGTCGAAACCGGTGAACTCGGTCGGGCCGGCGTCTACCAGCTCGCGATAAGCGGTCAGGTCGGCGTGCGCGTGCTTGCGGGCGGCGGCGTCGGCCTTGGCGCGTTGCCGCTGCTGCAGCATCAGCTCGTGGAATCCGGTCTTATCCACCGCCAGACCGGCTTCGGCGGCCATCTCCAGCGTCAGCTCGATCGGGAACCCGTAGGTGTCGTGCAACGTGAACGCGTCCGAGCCGGACACCGCCTTGGCGCCGGAGGCCTTGGTGGCGTGGGCGACCTCGTCGAACAACTTCGAGCCGGAAATCAGCGTGCGGTTGAACGCGGTCTCCTCAGCGACCGCGATGCGCCGGATGCGGTCGAAGTCGTTGACCAGCTCCGGGTATGACGGCCCCATCGCGTCGCGCACGGTCGCCATCAGGTCGCCGACGATCGGCGTGTCGATGCCCAGCAGCTTGGCCGAGCGGATCACCCGGCGCAGCAGCCTGCGCAGCACGTAGCCGCGCCCGTCGTTGCCCGGGCTCACGCCGTCGCCGATCAGGATCGCCGCGGTGCGGCTGTGGTCGGCGATGATGCGGTAACGCACGTCGTCGCCATGGTTGCCCACGTCGTACCCGCGCGGCGCGCGACCGGCGACCAGGTCGATGACCGGCCGCAGCAGGTCGGTCTCGTAGACGTTGTGCACGCCCTGCAGGATGAACGCGACCCGCTCCACCCCCATACCGGTGTCGATGTTCTTGCGCGGCAACGGCCCCAGGATCTCGAAGTCTTCCTTGCCGGCTCCCTCGCCGCGCTCGTTCTGCATGAACACGAGGTTCCAGATCTCGATGTAGCGGTCCTCGTTGACGACGGGGCCGCCCTCGACGCCGAACTCCGGCCCGCGGTCGTAGTAGATCTCCGACGACGGACCACACGGGCCGGGAATACCCATCGACCAGTAGTTGTCGGCCATGCCGCGCCGCTGGATGCGCTCGACCGGCAGTCCGGCGATCTCCTGCCACAGCTGCGCGGCCTCGTCGTCGTCGAGATACACGGTGGCCCAGAGCTTTTCGGGGTCAAGCCCGTATCCACCGTCGGCGATACCGTTCGTCAGCAGCGACCAGGCCAACTCGATGGCCCCGCGCTTGAAGTACTCGCCGAACGAGAAGTTGCCGGCCATCTGGAAAAAGGTGTTGTGCCGGGTGGTGATGCCCACCTCGTCGATGTCGGGTGTGCGGATGCATTTCTGGATGCTGGTGGCCGTGCCATACGGCGGGGTGCGCTGGCCGAGGAAGAAGGGGACGAACTGCACCATGCCGGCGTTGACGAACAGCAGGTTGGGGTCGTCGAGGATCACCGATGCGCTCGGCACCTCGGTGTGGCCCGCTTTCACGAAGTGATCAAGGAACCTCTTCCTGATCTCGTGTGTCTGCACTTCTTTCCGCTTCTTCCTGTTTCCCGTGTTCAGCCCCGATGCCGCGCGACCGTCTCGAAGGCGACTTCCAGCCTATTCGCTGGGCCATCGGGAGGTCGCCTGACCGACTTGTCCCGACCGCACACAGTACCGGCCCGGCCGCGGTCGATTGGCTGGCCGCTAGCCGCCCAAGAAGCTCAATCGCACCGACCGCCGCGGGTTGTCCCGGTTGAGGTCGACCAACACGATGCTTTGCCAGGTGCCCAGCTGGGGCTCACCGGCCGCGACCGGCACCATCACCGACGGAGACACGATCGCCGGCAGCACGTGGTCGGCGCCGTGGCCTGCCGAACCGTGCGAGTGGCGATAACGCTCGTCGCGCGGCAAGAGCCGCTCCAGCGTGTCGACCAAGTCGTCGTCGGAGCCGGCGCCGGTCTCGATGATCGCGACGCCGGCCGTCGCATGCGGCACGAAAACATTGCACAGCCCGTCCCCGAAGGAGAAGCAGAACCGGCGCACCGCGTCGGTGAGATCGACGATGCGGCGCCTGGCGGTGTCCACTTCCAACACATCGGTCTGCATCCGCCCCAGCCTACGGGCGAGCCGGGGTGACCAGCCAATTGTTTGTGAGCGCAGCCACAACCGGAAGCGACTGGACGAACACCGCCAGAAGACGCGCGCCGGCCATTGCCAGCGGTAGCCGCTGGGAGGAAAGTAGCCGTAGGACCGGTGGCGCCGCCCGGGGGCGCTGCCCCGCTGAAGTTAGGGGTCACACGTGTATGCACGTTCTTTCACCATCGACGGTCAACCCTTGTCGATCGACATCGGAATCGCCCACGTGCGCGACGTCGTGATACCCGCCCTGCGGGAGATCGACGGGTATGTCGGGCTTTCCCTGTTGGTCGACCGGCAGTCCGGCCGGGCCATCGCGACCAGCGCCTGGGAGTCCATCACGTCGATGCGCTCCAGCGCCGAACGCGTCGCGATCATCCGCGACCACGTCGCGTTGATGTTCGACGGCAGCGCGAGTGTCGAGGAATGGAACATCGCGCTGCTGCACCGCCGCCACCGGGCGCGCGAGGGAGCCTGCGTGCGGGCCACCTGGCTCAAGGTGGTGCCGGATCTGCTCGACCGGTCGCTGGACTTCTACCGGATGGCGGTGCTCCCCGAGATGGAGCAGCTCGAGGGGTTCTGCAGCGCCAGCCTGATGGTCGACCACCCGGCAAGCCGGCGCGCGGTGTCGTGCTCGACGTTCGACAGCATGGACGCGATGGCCCTCAACCGCGACCGCGCGACCGAGCTGCGCAGCAGGAGGGCGCGCGAGCTGGGTGCCGAAATCGTCGACGTGGCCGAGTACGAGCTGTCGATCGCCCAGTTGCGGGTGCCCGAGCTGATCTGAGCGCCCCCGTACCGTCTAGGGCAGTGCATCCCCGGGAAACCCGTCGGTGAGCGTTTTCATGACCGCCCCTTTTCCCTGCGGATGATGGCCCGCAAACGCTCCAGCCGTCCCACGATGTCGCGCTCGAAGCCGCGGCCGGTGGGTCGGTAGTAGTCGACGCCCACCAGCGCGTCGGGCGGATATTGCTGTGCGGCAACGCCGTCCGGCTCATCATGCGAGTACTTGTAGCCCTGCGCGTTGCCCAGGGCCGCGGCCCCGGAGTAGTGCCCGTCGCGCAGCTGGGCGGGCACCAGACCGGCCTTGCCCGCCTTGATGTCGGTCATCGCCGCGCCCAGCGCGGTGGTGACCGCGTTCGACTTCGGCGCGGTGGCCAGATAGATCGTGCAGTGCGCTAACGTCAGCTGAGCCTCGGGCATACCGATCAGCGCCACCGTCTGGGCCGCGGCGACGGCGAGCTGCAGCGCCGCCGGGTCCGCCATGCCGATGTCCTCGCTGGCCAGGATCATCAGCCGGCGCGCGACGAACCGCGGGTCCTCCCCGGCGACGAGCATGCGCGCCAGGTAATGCAGCGCGGCGTCGACGTCGGAGCCGCGCACCGATTTGATGAAGGCGCTGATGACGTCGTAGTGCTGGTCTCCGTCGCGGTCGTAGCGCACCGCGGCCTTGTCCAGGGACTGCTCGACGGCTGCGACCGTCAGCTCGCCGCCGGCGTCGACGGCCCCCACCGTTTCCGACGCAACCTCCAGCGCGGTCAGCGCGCGGCGCGCATCGCCAGCGGCGAGTTGCACCAGCAGCTCGACGGCCTCGGGCGCCACTGTGATCTGGCCGCCCAGCCCGCGCGGATCGTCGATCGCGCGTTGTACAACGGCCCGGATGGCGTCGGACGTCAGCGGCTGCAGCTGCAGGATCAGCGACCGCGACAGCAGCGGCGCCACCACCGAAAACGACGGGTTCTCGGTGGTGGCGGCGACCAACAACACCACCCGGTTCTCCACCGCAGACAGCAATGCGTCTTGCTGCGTCTTGGAAAACCGGTGCACCTCGTCGATGAACAGCACGGTCTGCTCGCCGTGATGAAGGAGCGCGACACGCGCCTTTTCTATGACGGCGCGGACTTCCTTGACGCCGGCCGACAGCGCCGACAACGCCTCGAACCGGCGGCCGGTCGCCTGCGAGATCAGCGCGGCCAGCGTCGTTTTCCCGCTCCCGGGCGGACCGTAAAGGATGGCCGACGCCACGCCCGAGCCCTCGACCAGGCGGCGCAACGGCGATCCGGGCGCCAGCAGGTGGTCCTGCCCGACCACTTCGTCCAGCGACGCCGGGCGCATCCGGACCGCCAGCGGCGCGCCCGCCGACACGCCGAGTTCGGCAGCGGCGGTTTGCGGTACGCCGGGCACGTCGAACAGACCGTCGGACACGACTTCAGGCATACCACGCGCGGGCCGCGGGGCGGTGGGGGCACATCTGCGCGGTCCCACCAATCCGCGCGCCCACGCCCGGGATTTGTTAAGTTCCGGTTTGCCAAGTTCCGAGCGCGTGCCTATCGAGTCAATCCGACAGCAAATTAGGACGGACATGAGCCAGCCCCCCGAGCATCCCGGCAACCCCGCCGATCCCCAGGGCGGGAACCAGAACCCTCCGGGCTACCCGCCGCCACCCAGCAACGAGCCACCGCCCGGCTACGAGCCGCCGCCGCCCGGCTATGAGCCGCCGGGCCGGCACTCCGCACCGCCGCCGGGGTACGGACCGCCGGCCGGAAACCCGCCACCGAGTTACCCGCCACCGAGTTACCCGCCGCCGAGTTACGGAGCGCCGCCGCCTCCCCCGGGCTACAGCCCGGCCCCGCCCCCGGGCGGGTACTCGCAGCCCGGCTACCAGACCCAGCCTCCCGGCTCGAAGTTCGACGTCGGCGAGGCCGCGAGGTGGTCGTGGGCCAAGTTCACGCAGAACAGCACCGCGCTGGTCGTGCCGGTCATCGGTTACCTGGTGGCGGTGGGCGTGATCGTCGGCGTCATCATCGGGCTGGCCAGCAGCCTCTCGAGCACGTCGACCACCACGGTCGTCGACAGCTACGGCATCAGTAGCGAACAGACGGATGTGTCGATCGGCGCCGGTGGTGTCACCGCGATCGTGATCGGCTACATCGTCGTGTTCGCGATCCTGATCTACCTGCATGCCGCGATCGTCAGCGGCACGTTGGACATCGCCGACGGCAAGCCCGTGACCATCGCCACGTTTTTCAGGCCGCGCAACCTGGTCGGGGTCATCCTGACCGCGCTGTTGATCGCCGTCGCGACCGCGCTGCTTTCGGTGATCTGCATCATCCCCGGGATCATCTTCGGATTCCTCGCGCAGTTCGCCATCCACTTCGTGGTCGACCGATCCCAGTCGCCCTTCGACGCCCTCAAGAGCAGCATCGCGACCACGCGGTCCGACGTCGGCGGCAGCCTGCTGTCCTGGCTGGTGCAGTACGCGGCGATCCTGGTCGGTGAACTGGTATGCCTGGTAGGCCTTTTCGTCGGCTTCCCGGTGGCTATCCTGCTGCAGACCTATACCTACCGGAAGCTCTCCGGAGGCGAGGTCGTCCCGATCGAGCAGCCCGGGACCCCGGCCGGTCCGCCGCCGGGACCGCAGTTCGCCTAACCGACCGTCGCAGGACCCCAGGGCTTCGCTACCGCAAGGCCCGCGGTCTTGCAGTAGCCGGGGCATTCGCGGGCGCCGCCGAACCGCGGCGCGCTGCGACCTGCTGCGGCTTGTGATGAGATCAGCGGATATGAGTATCAAAGTCGCGCTGGAGCACCGCACCAGCTACACCTTTGACCGGCTGGTGCAGGTCCACCCGCACGTCGTGCGATTGCGCCCGGCACCCCACTCGCGCACGCCCATCGACGCCTACTCGCTGCGCGTCGAACCCGCCGAGCACTTCATCAACTGGCAGCAGGACGCGCTGGGCAACTTCCTTGCCCGCCTTGTGTTTCCGAATCCGACCCGGAAGCTGACCATCACCGTCGGGCTCATCGCCGACCTCAAGGTGATCAACCCGTTCGACTTCTTCATCGAGGACTGGGCCGAAACCTGGCCCGGAACGGTCGGGTGGAGCTACCCCAAGGAGCTCTTCGACGACCTCAAGCCGTACCTGCGGCCGGTCGACGAGACCGTCGAGGGCTCGGGCCCCGGTGGGCTCGTCGAGGCGTGGGTGCGCAATTTCTCGGTGCCGGATCGCACGCGGACCATCGACTTCCTCGTCGCGCTGAACCAGGCCGTCAACGCCGACGTCGCCTACAGCCTGCGGATGGAACCCGGCGTCCAGTCACCGGACTTCACGCTGCGCACCGGCGTCGGTTCCTGCCGCGATTCGGCGTGGCTACTGGTGTCGATCCTGCGCCAGTTCGGCCTAGCCGCCCGGTTCGTCTCGGGGTATCTGGTGCAGCTGGCCTCCGATGTGGAGGCCCTCGACGGGCCGTCGGGGCCGACGGCCGACTTCACCGATCTGCACGCGTGGACCGAGGTGTACATCCCCGGCGCGGGCTGGATCGGCATGGACCCGACGTCGGGGCTGTTCGCCGGCGAGGGACACATCCCCCTGGCTGCCACCCCGCACCCCGCCAGCGCCGCGCCCATCAGCGGCAGCACCGGCGTGTGCGTCACGACGTTGGAGTTCTCCAACACCGTCACCCGCGTCCACGAGGACCCGCGCGTCACGCTGCCCTACACCGACGAGGCGTGGCGGACGATCTGCGCGGTCGGCGACGGGGTCGACGAGCGGTTGCGCGCCGGTGACGTCCGGCTCACCGTCGGCGGCGAGCCGACATTCGTGTCGGTGGACAACCAGGTCGACGAGGAATGGACCACCGCCGCCGACGGACCGCACAAGCGCCAGCGCGCTTCCGACCTGGCCGCCCGCCTCAAATCGGTGTGGGCACCGCAGGGGCTGCTCCACCGCGGGCAGGGCCGTTGGTATCCGGGAGAACCGTTGCCGCGCTGGCAGATTGCGCTCTATTGGCGCGCCGACGGGCAAGCGTTGTGGACCGACGACGCGCTGTTGGCCGACCCGTGGAAGAGCGGCTCCACCGAAGCAGCGGAGCGCCCGGCCGCCGACGATGAGGCCGCCTACAAGCTGCTGGCCGTAATCGCCGAGCAGCTGGGGCTGCCGCTGTCCCAGGTGCGGCCCGCCTACGAAGACCCGCTGGCCCGGCTGGCCGCCAAAGCCCGCCTGCCCCAGGGCAGTCCGCTGGACCCCGGCGACGACCTGGGCCCCGAAACCGGGCTGGACACGCCGGCGGGGCGCGACGCGCTGCTGGCCCGCCTCGACGAATCCGCCTCCAGCCCTGCGGCATTCGTGCTGCCGCTGCACCGGCGCGACGACGACTCGGGCTGGGCCAGTGCGGACTGGCGGCTGCGTCGCGGCCGCATCGTGTTGGTCGAGGGCGATTCGCCGGCGGGCCTGCGGTTGCCGCTGAACGCGATCAGCTGGCGAGGGCCGCGGCCGTCGTTCGAGGTGGACCCGACGACGGTGACCGGCGCCCTGCCCGCTGGGCTTGACGACGCCGACGCGGTGGTCGAGGACGACGCATCCGCCCCGCCGACCGCGCTGGTCGCCGAGGTCCGCGACGGATTGCTCTACGTGTTCCTGCCACCCACCGAGGCGCTGGAGCACTTCGTCGACCTCGTCGCCCGCACGGAGGCCGCCGCGGCAAAGGCCAACTGCGCCGTGGTGATCGAGGGCTACGGGCCGCCGCCGGACCCGCGGCTGAAGTCGACGACGATCACGCCCGACCCGGGCGTCATCGAGGTCAACATCGCGCCCGCGGCCAGCTTCGCTGAGCAGCGGGAGCTGCTGGAAACGCTGTACGAGCAGGCTCGGCTGGCGCGCCTGTCGACGGAGTCGTTCGACGTCGACGGCACCCACGGCGGCACCGGCGGCGGCAACCACATCACGCTGGGCGGCGCGTCGCCCGCCGACTCGCCGCTGCTGCGCCGACCGGATCTGCTGGTCTCGCTGCTGACCTACTGGCAGCGGCACCCGTCGCTGTCCTACCTGTTCGCCGGGAGATTCGTCGGCACCACCTCGCAGGCACCGCGGGTCGACGAGGGACAGGCCGAGGCGCTCTACGAGCTCGAAATCGCGTTCGCCGAAATTGCCCGTCTGACTTCATCTTCCGGGGGCGCGCAGCCCTGGGTGACGGACCGCGCGTTGCGGCACCTACTCACCGACATCACCGGCAATACCCATCGCGCCGAGTTCTGCATCGACAAGCTCTACAGCCCCGACAGTCCGCGCGGCCGGCTCGGGCTGCTGGAGCTGCGCGGGTTCGAGATGCCGCCACACCTGCGCATGGCCATGGTGCAGTCGCTGCTGGTGCGCTCCCTGGTGGCGTGGTTCTGGGACGAACCGCTGCGCGCCCCGCTGATTCGCCACGGCGCCAACCTGCACGGGCGATACCTGTTGCCGCACTTCCTGATTCATGACATCGCCGACGTCGCCTCCGACCTGCGCGCGCACGGCATCGCCTTCGAGACCAGCTGGCTGGACCCGTTCACCGAATTCCGCTTCCCCCGCATCGGCACCGCCGTGTTCGACGGCGTGGAGATCGAGCTGCGCGGGGCCATCGAACCGTGGAACACCCTCGGCGAGGAGGCCACCGCGACCGGCACCGCGCGCTACGTCGACTCGTCGGTGGAGCGCATCCAGATCCGCATCATCGGCGCCGACCGGCACCGCTACGTGGTGACGGTCAACGGCTACCCGGTACCGTTGTTGGCCACCGACAATCCCGACATCCACGTGGGCGGCGTGCGTTACAAGGCGTGGCAGCCGCCCAGCGCGCTGCACCCGAGCATCACCGTCGACGTCCCGCTGCGGATCGAGCTGATCGACCTCACCACCGGGACATCGCGCGGCGGCTGCACCTACCACGTCTCGCACCCGGGCGGCATGGCCTACGACGAGCCGCCCGTCAACGCCGTTGCGGCCGAATCGCGGCGCGCCCGCCGCTTCGAGGCCACCGGCTTCACCCCGGGCAAGCTCGATTTATCCGCCATCCGCGAAAAGCAGGCCAGGATCTTCACCGACATCGGCGCGCCCGGCATCCTCGATTTGCGGCGCGTGCGTACCGTGCAGCAGTAATGGCGTCCTTGAGGACTGGTATCGCAATGGCACTCGACCCGGTTGGTTCCTCGGCCGTCGCCGGCGGCGACGACCGGTACGACGCCGACCGGTTGCTGGCCGGCTACCGGTCCACGCGCTCCCAGCAAGCCTTGTTCGACCTGCGTCCCACCGGCGAGCAGGGTCCCGGGATCGGTTACGACGAGTTCCTCGACAGCGAGGGCGAGGTTCGGCCGGCCTGGACCGAGCTGGCCGACGCCGTCGCCGAGCGCGGCCGCGCCGGCCTGGATCAGCTGCGTTCGGTGATGCGCAGCCTGATCGACAACGACGGCATCACCTATACCGAGGTCGATGCCCACCGCGACGGGCACGTCCACGGTCTGGAGCCCAGGCCGTGGAGCCTGGACGGGCTGCCGATCGTGCTGTCCGCGACGGATTGGGAGGCGCTGGAGGCGGGGCTGGTGCAGCGGTCACGGCTGCTCGACGCGGTGCTGGCCGACCTGTACGGGCCACGCGCCCTGTTGACCGACGGCGTGCTGCCGCCGGAGCTGGTGTTCGCCCATCCCGGGTATGTGCGGGCGGCCGCCGGCATCGAAGTGCCCGGGCATCACCAACTCTTCATGCACGGCTGCGACGTCAGCCGGTTGCCCGACACCAGCTTTCAGGTCAACGCCGACTGGACCCAGGCGCCCTCGGGCGCCGGTTATGCACTGGCCGACCGGCGCGTCGTCGCGCACGCCATTCCGGATCTCTACGAGCGAATCGCGCCGCGACCGACGACCCCGTTCGCCCAGGCACTGCGGCTGGCCCTGATCGACGCCGCCCCCGACGTCGCCCAGGATCCCGTGGTGGTGGTGCTCAGCCCGGGCATTTACTCCGAGACGGCCTTCGATCAGGCGTATCTTACGACGCTGCTCGGCTTTCCCCTGGTGGAGAGCGCGGATCTGGTGGTGCGCGACGGGATGCTGTGGATGCGCTCGCTGGGCACCCTCAAGCGCGTGGACGTGGTGCTTCGCCGCGTCGACGCCCTTTACACCGACCCGCTGGATCTGCGCGCCGACTCCCGACTCGGCGTGGTCGGTTTGGTGGAGGCACAACGCCGCGGGACTGTCACCGTGGTCAACACCTTGGGCAGCGGGATCCTGGAAAGCCCTGGGCTGCTGCGCTTCCTGCCCAAGCTGTGCGAGCGCCTGCTCGGCGAAGCCCCGCTGCTGCGTACCGCGCCGGTGTACTGGGGCGGCATCGCCAGTGAACGCTCCCACCTGCTGACGCACCTGTCGTCGCTGTTGGTCAAATCCACGGTCAGCTCGGAAAGCCATGTGGGGCCGTCACTTTCGCCCGCCCAGCTGGCCGACCTGGCCGCGCGGATCGAGCAGACGCCGTGGCAGTGGGCCGGCCAGGAGCTGCCGCAGTTCTCCTCGGCACCGACCGACCACGCCGGCGTGCTGTCCTCGGCCGGCGTCGGCATGCGGCTGTTCACGGTCGCACAACGCGGCGGCTACGCGCCGATGATCGGCGGCGTCGGGTATGTGCTGGCCCCCGGGACCGCCGCGTACTCGATGCAAACCGTTGCGGCAAAAGATGTCTGGGTGCGCCCGACCGAGCGCGCCCGCGCCGAGATCATCACCCTGCCGTCGGCTCCGCAGCCGGTGAAGACCGCCGCGGGCACCTACGGGGTCAGCTCGCCCCGCGTGTTGTCGGATCTGTTCTGGATGGGACGCTACGGCGAGCGCGCCGAGGGCACCGCCAGGTTGCTGATCGTCGCCCGCGATCGCTTCCACGTGTACCGCCACCAGCAGACCAGCGAGGAAAGCGAATGCGTTCCGGTGCTGATGGCCGGGCTGGGCCGCATCACCGGGGCCGACACCGGCACGAACAACGACCACGCCGAGATGATCGCGATCGTCCCCTCGACCTTGTGGTCGCTGACTCACGACCCGAGCCTGCCCGGATCGCTGGTGCACTCGGTGGAGGGGTTGGGGCTGGCCGCCCGGGCCGTCCGCGACCAGCTGTCCAACGACACATGGATGGTGCTCGCCGGCGTTGAGCGGGCGCTGGCGCACCCGCCCGAGCCGCCGCAGTCGCTGGCCGAGGCCGACACCCTGCTCGCGTCCGCGCATGCGCGGACCCTGGCCGGCATGCTGACGCTGGCCGGGGTGGCCAGCGAGTCGATGGTGCGCGACGTGGGCTGGGCGATGATGGACATCGGCAAACGCATCGAGCGCGGCCTGTGGCTGACCGCGCTGCTGGAAGCCACGCTGACCACGGCCCGCAGCCCCGTCGCGGAGCAGACCGTCATCGAGTCGACCCTGGTGGCGTGCGAATCGTCGGTGATCTACCGGCGCCGCACCGTCGGTCAGGTCAGCGTGGCCGCGGTGGCCGAGCTGATGCTGTTCGACGCGAACAACCCGAGGTCGTTGCTCTATCAGCTGGAACGGTTGCGGGCCGACCTCAAAGAGCTGCCCAGCTCGTCGGGGTCGTCCCGCCCCGAGCGGCTGGTCGACGAGATCAGCACGCGGCTGCGCCGGTCGCACCCCGCCGAGCTGGAACTCGTCGACGCCGACGGGCGCCGCGCCGAGCTCGCTGAGTTGCTCGACGCGATTCACTCCGAGCTGCGCGACCTGTCCGAAGTGATCAGCGAGACGCAACTGGCGCTGCCGGGCGGCATGCAGCCGCTGTGGGGCCCGAAGGAACGCCGCGTGATGCCCGCCTAGTCGCGCCCGTCCGGCCGGCACCCGACCGGCTCAGCCGCGTGTCACCGCGGCACGGCAACGATGCGGGCGGCGGCTTCCACGGCGGCGGCGCGGCGCTGGGCGACCAGCGTGGGATCGTCGGTGGTGGCGTCGGGAACAGGCGAGTGAGCCCAGGCCAGACCGATCCCGAAAAGCAGCACCACTAGGTCGAACGGTCGCCAGGCCGGGTCCACGTGACCGTTGAGTTGTGCTTCTTCGACCGCGGCGATGGCCCGGGCGAGAACGGGCTGATCGCCGACTCGGGGCTCCTCCAGGCTGACGCCCTCCAGGCGCGCCCAGTCGACCATGCGCACGTGCTCGGGCCGGCGACGGGCCAGGTCGTAGATATCGCCGACGAACTCGGGGACGGCGTCGGGCCGCGGCGGCACCGCACCGAAGAACCCGGCCATGTCGGCGTCCACCACCTCGCGAAACAGCGTCTCTTTGTCACCGAAGTGCGCATAGAGGCGTTCTTTGCTGGCTTGGGCGGCACGCGCGATGCGATCGATCCTGGCGCCGGCCAGGCCGTGTTGGGCGAACTCGGCCCGGGCGGCCGCGAGGATCTCGTCGCGCAGCTCTGTGGTGCTTCGCATCGGGCCAGCGTACCCAAACGAACTAGACCGTTTGCAAACGAACTAGTTCGTCTGTTAGAGTCCGGATATCCGCGACAACACATGAGGAGCCTGTGATGAACGAAGCGCTTGCACTGAACGAGACCATCGCCACGATGCCCCGGGGCGGCCCCGGCGCCTCGTGGCTGGATCGACTGCTGCAGACCGAGGCACTGGAGTACACCGACCGCGACGATGTGGCGGACGAGGTCAAGCAAAGCGTGATCTCGGCCCTCGACCGGATGGGCACCTGCGTCGGCCTGCACGAGAAGAATGCCCGCATCGCGCTGCGCGCCGTCGCCGACATTGCCCACCCGCGCATCCTGGAGATCGGTGCCGGGCACGGCCAGTTGGCCGCGAAGATCTTGGACCTGCATCCCACGGCGACGGTAACGATCAGCGATGTCGACCCGACCTCGGTGGCGAAGATCTCTGCCGGCGCGTTAGGCGCCCATCCGCGAGTGCGCACCCAGGTGGTCGACGCCACCGCGATCGCCGCCGAGGATGACAGCTACGACCTGGTCATCTTCGCGCTGGCCTTTCATCACCTGCCGCCGAGCGCCGCTTGCAGGGCGATCGCCGAGGCCACTCGAGTCGGCAAGCGATTTCTCGTCATCGACATCGGACGTCGGTCCCCGCTCGGACTGATCCTGAACATCCTGTTGATGGGGCCGATGGCGGTTCGGATGTCGTTGCCGTCAGCGGGCCCCTGGATGCACGACGGGTCCATCAGCGTGCTGCGGTCCTACAGTCGCTCTGCATTCGTTGCCCTCGGCAAAGCTGCCGACCCACAGATGCGCATCGAGTTCATGCGGCCCCCATCGCGATTCGGCGCCGCGTCGACCGCAGTACTGTTTTCGCGCGGTCGATCATGACCGCCAACGATGCGCTGCGCGCGCTCGCCCACCCGGAGATGCCGGAGAACACCTTGGTGCTCATCCGCTGGCTGTCCTTCGTGAGCGGCAACGTCTCTCCGCAGCGGCTCGAGACCATCGTCGTCGCGGCCCTGCTCTTCGCCCTGGTCGACGCGTGCATCGAACCGGTCGGCGAAGCAATGCGCTCCCGGACCCGGGGAACCCTCGAAGGGATCTCACCGGGGCGCGGCCAGCCGGATAGGCCGGTCGTATCCGCGAAGTGTCACCGTCTCCCCCAAAGCCCAACGAGCACACTCGGTTTCGCTCGCCGCGCTCACCGCGCCCGACGCCGCGAGCAATCGGCGCGGATGGTTTTTCGCCAGTTCGCACAACCGGGCCGCCTGGTTGACCGGCTCGCCGATCACAGTGTACTCAAACCGTTCTCTTGCACCGACATTGCCGGCGATCACCTGGCCGGCCGCCACACCGATGCCCGCCCGACACGCGGGAAGTTCTGCGGCCAGCCGGCCGGCAATGGTCCGCGCGGCGGCAAGGGCATCGTCCTCGGGCGAGTCCAAGCGGTTCGGAGCCCCGAAGATGGCCAGCGAGGCGTCGCCTTCGAACTTGTTCACCAACCCGCGATGGCGGTCCACTTCCTCGACGACGATGGAGAAGAACCGGTTGAGCAGTGCCACCACGTCCGCCGGCCGTTGGCTGGTCACCAACCTCGTCGACCCGATGATGTCGACGAACACCACGGCGACGTGACGTTCTTCTCCGCCTAGCTGCGGTCGCTCACGTTCGGCGGCCGCGGCGACTTCGCGCCCGACGTGGCGCCCGAACAGGTCGCGCACGCGTTCGCGCTCACGCAGACCGGCGACCATCGTGTTGAAACCACGTTGCAGTTCGCCGAGTTCGGTCCCGTCGAACACCACCAGGTCGCCACGCAGATTGCCACGCTCCACGCGCTCCAGCGCCGCGCGCACCACCCGCACCGGGTTTGCGGTCGTCCAGGCCAGGATCCACATCAGGATGAAACCGAAGACCAGTGTTGCCACCGCCACGATCAGCACTCTGACCTCGAACTGGGTCTCGGTGAGATTCCGCATCGACATCTGCACGATCGTCATGAAAACGATGCCGACGACGGGCACGCCCGAGCCCAGCAGCCACACCATGATGATCCGGCCCATGATGCCCGCGGCTATCCGCCGAGGCGGCCGACCCGCCGCCAGCGCCTGCGCAGCCAGGGGCCGCAGCGCGATTTCCGTGATCAAGAAGCAACTGGTGGCCACCAAGACGCCGGAAGCGCTCACCGAAAAGAGGAATCGTGGCATGAACAAGCGGTTGACCAGGCCGTAGAGGGTCGTGCACAACGCCGCCCCGACTCCCCAGAGCAGCAGGTGGGCGATCGCCACCCGCGATGGAGCCAGGAAGATGTTGCGCTGATCGGCGGAACTGGGTTCGCCCTCCTCGATGGCCCACTGCAGCGCGAGCACGCTCCGGCGGGTAATCCAGTAAGTGCCCAAGACAATCGCCAGCACGCAGTAGGTCGGCACGGCAACGAACGTGATCCATGACGGTGCGTCGTCGAACACGCTTGGGGTGCGGACGCCGACGGTTACCAAGAGCGCGGCTACACCGACTCCGATCAGGTTCGCCGCCACGATGAGCAGGGCCAGGATGATTTGGATGCGTCGGCGACGATGCAGCTGACTGTCCGAGACGTGCCCGAGCAACCAGGAGCCGTAGGCGGGGGTCTCCGGCGACCGGCCGCCGTGGCCGCTCACCGCATCCAGCGCCCGACCCAAGCGTTGCGCCGACGTCTTCGTGGGCCGCATGATGGCGTCAGCCTAATTTGCCGGCCGCGTTCTGAGGACGTGTTGGGAAAGTCGAACGCTGCGAGTTGGCGCCTCAGCCCAGCCATTCGCGCAGCACCGATGCGGCCGCCACTTCGGGAGAAGCGCAACGGAGAGCGAGTCGACGCAGTGGCCCTACAGATCGACCCAGAGGTACTCGCCGCAATCACCGCGCAGCCGGCCCTGCTGGCCGGTTCGCAACCGCCACCGGCCGGAGATGTGACGGGACGACGCGAAATCACCCGCCGGGTATTCGCCGAGTTCGTGCCGACCCTGCCGGCCGTCGCCGGGGTGGCGGTACGCCGATACACGCTCGACACCGACGACGGCGCCGCGCTGTCGTTGAGCTGGTTCCACGGGACCCAACCAGCGCTCCCCGGCGGCGCGGTGCTGTACCTGCACGGCGGCGGAATGATCGTCGGATTGGGCGAATTCGGCGGCCTCTACGACTGGTTGGCGGCGCGCTACGTCGCGGAGTCCGACGTGCCCATGCTGCTGGTCGACTACCGGATCGCGCCGGAATATCCGCACCCGGTTCCGGTCGAGGACTGCTATGCGGCGCTTCGTTGGCTGGCAGCGCACGCCGACGAACTCGGTGTCGATCCGGCCCGGGTGGCTGTGATGGGAGACAGCGCCGGGGGCGGGCTCAGTGCCGCGGTGTGCTTGATCGCGCGTGACCGCGGCGGGCCCCCGATCGCGCTGCAGTTGTTGATCTACCCGATGCTCGACGACCGGACCACGCTGCCGGACCCGGAATTGGCGCAGACGGCGATCTGGAGCTACGAGGACAACATCACCGGGTGGCAGGCCTTGCTGGGCCAGCACGCCGACGGCGAGGCTGTGCACGCCTATGCCGCTCCGGCGCGTGCGAACGATCTCGCACAGCTACCCCCCGCCTACATCGACGTGGGTGATCTCGACATCTTCCGCGACGAGGACGTCGCTTACGCCCGTCGCCTGGCTCGCGCCGGTGTGTCGACCGAGGTGCATGTGCACCCGGGTTGTCCACACGTCTTCGACGTCTTTGCCCCGAACGCCCCGGTGTCGCGGCGTGTCTTCGCCGACCGCGTCCGTCGCCTGCGCGCTGTCTAGCCGCCTTAGGCGATCGCCGCCGCCGGACCGTTCGCCGCCGAGGTCACGTCGTCGATCACCGTGTGGATGAACTGCATCTTCTCCAGCACCGCGGCGGGCAGCACGAACGGATACAGGTCGTCGTGGCCCATCGACCGGTTCACGTTGTTTAGCGACCACGCCAGCGGTAGCCACAGGTCGATGATGGTGGGGAAAGCGCTGGGGCCCAAGGGCGGCCGGTCGAAGGTCGCCGATGCCGGCGCGAAGCCGGACCACGCCGCGGTATCCAGGGTGTCGCGGATGTGCAGGTAGTGGGCGAAGGTCTCGGCCCAGTCCTCGGCGGCATGCATCGTCGCGTAGGAGGACACGAAGGTTTCCTGCCAACCCTCCGGCGGGCCCTGGCTGTAGTGCCGATCCAGCGCCTCCTGATAGTCGGCGTCGGGGTCGCCGAACAGTTCGTTGAACCGGGCGACGTGCTGGTCGGACGGCGCGGCCAGGCGGTAGTAGTAATAGTGCCCGACCTCGTGGCGGAAGTGCCCGAGCAGCGTGCGGTACGGCTCGTCCATCTCGACACGCAACTGCTCACGGTGGACGTCGTCACCCTCGGCCAAATCCAAAGTGATAACGCCGTTTTCGTGGCCCGTGAGCACCTGTTCGTGCGCGCTGGACAGCAGCCGGAACGCCAAACCGTAGTCGGGATCTTGGTCGCGCCCGACGATGGGCAGCTTCAGCTCGTGCAACTCGGCGACCAACCGGCGCTTGGCGGCCTCGGCCGCGGCGAATTCCGCCATACCGACTTCGTCGGCGTCGTTGGGACGCTCCGTCGTCAACACGCACGAGGCGCAGAGCAGTCGCGGAGTGTTGACGGGCACCAGCCAATTGCATTCGGCGACTCGCAGATTGGCGCAGAGCTGATACTCGGAGGCGTCCACGAAGCCGGCATGCTCGCTGGCTTGATTGCCACTGCCGTCGGTGATCACCAGCAGCGCCATCTGTTCGAGAGAAAATCCCAGCGCGCTGCCGCAATTGAGGCAGCTGGAGTTCTCGAACACCAGGCGCTGGCCACAGTTGGGACAGTGGAAGTCACGCATCGAAGTCATCCCCGTCGAACGGCATGACGTCGACCCCGACGTCGATCACGCTGTGCTCTGAGTTGGTGTAGATGATCCCGCGCAAGGGGGGCACATCGGCGTAGTCGCGGCCCCGCCCCACCACGATGTAGCGCTCGTCGACCAGCTGGTCGTTGGTGGGATCAAGACCCAGCCACTCAAATTGGCCTGCCTGCTGCGGGGTCCACACCGCAGCCCAGGCGTGGGTGGCGTCAATGCCGATCATGCGTTCCTTTCCGGGGGGCGGGTCGGTGGCCAGATACCCAGACACGTAGCTGGCCGCCAACCCGTTGGCGCGCAGGCAGGCAATCGCCAACCGTGCGAAGTCTTGGCATACCCCTTCCCGGGCCGCCAGAACCTCATTTACCCCGGTGGAAATCGTCGTCGAGCCCGATCGGTAGGTGAAGTCGGCAAAGATGCGCGACGTGAGGTCGCGCAGCACCTCAACCAGCGGGCGGCCGGGCACGAAGCTGGGCGCCGCGTATTCGCGCACCGCGCCGGTGATCTCCGGCGGATCCAGATCCAGGGTGAACTCCGTCGCCAGCGCCCGCGCCCCGGCGTGCCCGGCGGGCCGGGCGGCCTCCCATGCGTCCAGCGCAGGCCCGCTGGCATAGCGATGCGGCGGCGGCGGATACACGTCGACGATGGAGTCGCTGATCACCGTCAGCTTCTGGTGCGGCTCGGTGACGTGGAAGTACGAGCTGATGTTGCCGTAGAAATCTTGGCTCGTGGAGCTGTCGGCCGGCGCCGGGTCGATCGTGAGCCGGTGGGCGATGCAGCGCTGCCGCATCGAGTCGCGCGGCGTCAGAAAGCCGCGGCCGTAGGAGCTGGTCACGGTGTCCGAGTAGCGGTACTGGGTGCGGTGCGTTATGCGGTGACGAATGGTGGCCGGGTCACGCACTGGCGACGACAACGATTGACCTCCTGACGTCTCGACCGCGGCCGAATGGCGGCAGGCTGATCACACCACACATCGCCCGGGGCCGGCAGGGCGGGCGGCAGCTGGGCAAACGATTGCCGATACCTCGCTGAACACGCCATAACGGGAGCACAATCAGGGTGTGGCCACGTGGAACGACGTCGCCCGCATCGCGGCTGGGCTACCGCTGACCTCCGAGCAGTCACCCCACGACTGGCGGGTCGGCAGGAAATTGCTGGCGTGGGAACGGCCGCTGCGCCCCTCCGACCGGGAGGCGCTGGCCGCGCAGGGAACGGCGGCGCCGGAGGGCGACATCCTGGGTGTGCGAGTTCCCGACGAGGGCATCAAGTTCGCCCTGATCTCCGACGATCCGGGCGTGTACTTCACTACGCCGCATTTCGACGGCTACGCCGCGGTGTTAGTCAAGCTGGACGCGATCGACGTCGGCGACCTCGAGGAGCTGATGACCGAGGCCTGGCTGACGCAGGCGCCCCGGAAGCTGGTCCAGGAGTTTCTGGCCGATTCGCGCTAGCCGGCGCGTTCCGGGCGCAGGTCGATGACCCGCTGCAGGTCGTCCACGCAGGCCTGAACGACGTCCGCGATCACCACATCCGTCCTTTCCCGCGCGTTCGCCAGCAGCACCGACGCGTGCACGCGCGCGGCCTCGACGTGGGTGATGGCCGCCACGGGGTTCGAGTCGGCCAGCGAGGTGGCCTTGGCGAGGTCGACCAGGACGGCCTCCGCCGCCTGCGGTAGCCGGTCGCAGCAGCCGCCCACCGCCGGCACGACGACGCGGGCCAGTTGCAGCACGGAACTCGCCAGGAGAGCCACATGCACTGCCTGGTGGTCCGCGCCCCGGAAGGTGGCTTGCAGCCGCCACCGCCGCGGCGACAGCCGCACGACCTGCCGTGCGGTCGCGCGGGCCTGGAGCAGGTCCCCCAGCTTTTCGTGCACACGGTCGACGGCCGGCAGCGGCCAATCGTGCGCGGCCACCCGGCGGCCGGCGGCCACGTCGGCGGTGCGCGACAGCACCTGCTGCAGGGCCTCCAGCACCCCGATGCGAGCCCGGCTCAGCACCCGCAGCGGGTCGGCCGGAAACAGCAGGACGGCGAACACGATGGCTAGGCCGCCACCAATCAGGGCGTCGTCGATCCGCTCGGAGACCGGACCGGTGTGATACAGCGCCAGCACCAGAATCGACGACACCACGGTCTGATTGACGAACATCATCCCCTGGCCGATGAAGTTCTGCCCCACCAGCGCCCCGACGCACAGCGCGAGCAACACGGCGATGCCGATCTGGACAACCCCGGTGCCGATCAGCCGTTGCACGCCGGCGCCCATCCAGATCCCCAAGGCCACACCGATGATCATCTGCACGGCGCGCTGGCCGCGCAGCACGTTGCTGATCGACAGGCACACCGCCGACGCGATGGGCGCAAAGAACGGCTGGGGGTGCTTCAGCAGGTCGGCGGCGATGTACCAGGCCAGCGCGGAAGCGACCGATGTCTGCGCGATCGTGAACCACAGACCGCGAAGCCGTTCGAAGGCCGCGGCGGCGGCGGTGCCGGCCGCCGCACGCACCGTCAACAGACTGCTCATCCCGCTTGCTTACCGCAGCGCGAGCGGGCGCGGCAATTCCGGCCCGGCTAGTTTCGCCGCAACTCGAAAAGCGGTATCACCCGGCTGGTCTTGGCCTGATACTCGGCGAAGCCCGGCGCCATCTCGGTGAGCCTTTCGAAGAGCCGGTCACGCTCGGCGGACGGCAACTCCCGCGCCGTCACGTCGTACGCGTCGGTGCCGACCTCGATGTACGCCCGCGGGTTGGCCCGCAGGTTGTGCACCCACGCGGGATCCCGGGGCGCGCCGCCAAACGACCCGATGACGATCAGCTTGTCCTCGACGTCGAAGTAGGCCAGCGGCGAGAGCCGGGTCTGGCCGGACTTGGCGCCCGTCGTGGTGAGCAACAGCAGGTTGCCGTCTTCGAATTGCCCGCCCACTTTGCCGCCGTTGGCCCGGAATTCGTCGGCGATGTTCTGGTTGAACGCGTTGATCGTTGCGGTGTCAGGAATGGCTTCGGTCACGCTTGGTGAACCTGTTTGGGCTTGAAGTCTATTCCGGATTCCTTGCGCTGCTGGGCGGTGATCGGCGCGGGCGCCTGGGTCAGCGGGTCGATGCCGCCGCCGGTCTTGGGGAAGGCGATCACCTCGCGGATGGAGTCCACCCCGGACAGCAGGGCGTTGATCCGGTCCCAGCCGAACGCGATGCCGCCGTGCGGAGGCGCGCCAAAAGTGAATGCCTCCAACAGGAATCCGAATTTCTCCTCGGCCTCGGCCTGGTCCAGGCCCATCACCGCGAACACTTTTTCCTGGACGTCGCGGCGGTGGATACGAATCGAGCCGCCTCCGATCTCGTTGCCGTTGCAGACGATGTCGTAGGCGTCGGCCAACACCCGGCCGGGGTCGGTGTCGACAATGTCAGAGAATTCGGGCTTGGGCGAGGTGAAGGCGTGGTGCACGGCGGTCCACGCCCCGGAGCCGACGGCCACGTCGCCCGCGGCGGTGGCCTCCTCGGCGGGCTCGAACAGCGGCGGGTCGACGATCCAGACGAACGCCCACGCGTCCGGGTCGATCAAGCCCAGCCGGCTGGCGATCTCGCCGCGCGCCGCACCCAGCAGCGCCCGCGACGACTTCACCGGGCCGGCCGAGAAGAAGATGCAGTCCCCCGGTTTCGCCCCGACGTGCGCGGCCAGGCTGTCGCGTTCGGTGTCGGTCAGGTTCTTGGCTACCGGGCCGGCCAGCGTGCCGTCGTCACCGACCAGCACGTAGGCCAACCCACGATGCCCGCGCTGCTTGGCCCACTCCTGCCAGCCGTCCAGCGTGCGTCGCGGCTGTGAGGCCCCGCCGGGCATCACCACCGCGCCGACATACGGCGCCTGGAATACCCGAAATGTGGTGTCTTTGAAGAACTCCGTGCACTCGACGAGTTCCAGGTCGAAGCGCAGATCCGGCTTGTCGGAGCCGAACCGGCTCATCGCCTCGGCGTAGGTCATCCGCGGGATCGGCGTCGGAATCGGATAGCCGATCAACGCCCACAGGGCGGACAGGATCTCCTCGGAGACCGCGATGATGTCCTCGGTGTCGACGAAGCTGATCTCCATGTCTAGCTGGGTGAATTCGGGTTGTCGGTCGGCGCGGAAGTCCTCGTCGCGGTAACAGCGCGCGATCTGGTAGTACCGCTCCATGCCGGCCACCATCAGCAACTGCTTGAACAGCTGCGGGCTCTGCGGCAGGGCGTAGAACGAACCCGGGTGCAGCCGGGCCGGCACCAGGAAGTCGCGGGCGCCCTCCGGCGTCGAGCGGGTGATCGTCGGTGTTTCGATCTCGACGAAGTCGTGACCCGCCAGCACCCCGCGTGCGGCGGCATTCACCTTGGAGCGCAACCGAATTGCCGCGGCTGGTTCGTCCCGACGCAGATCGAGATAGCGGTATTTCAGCCGCAATTCCTCGCCGGCGGGCTCGTCGAGCTGGAACGGCAGCGGAGCGGCCTCTCCGAGCACGGTCAGCGACGCGGCGTTGACCTCGATGTCGCCGGTGGCGATCTCGGGGTTGGCGTTGCCTTCCGGGCGCACCTCGACGACGCCGGTGACCGCGACGCAGAACTCGGCGCGCAGCCGGTGCGCCTGCGCCAGTACGTCAGCCGCGCGGAACACCACCTGCGCGACGCCGGAGGCATCCCGCAAGTCGATGAAGATGACGCCGCCGTGGTCGCGGCGGCGTGCCACCCAGCCCGCCAGCGTCACCTGCCGCCCGGCGTCGCTACTCCTCAGCGAACCCGTGGCGTGGCTGCGCAGCACAAAACACTCCTCTTCACCTGGCTAGAACGAGTGCCCAGTCTAAAGGAGGTGATTTCTGGGGTATTCGTCCCGGCGCCGGGCGCCCGGGGGCAGGATTACTCAGCGACGTTGCCGCAGATGGATGCAGGAGTGCACATGACGACCTATGCGTTCGACCCGGAAATCGCCGCGGTGATTCCACTGATCCCCGATCTGCCGGGCGACGATCCGTTGGCCATCCGGGCGTCGCTGTCGGAGATGATCGCGCAGCTTCCGCCGCCGGACACCACGGGGATCCGAATCGAGGACCGCCAAATCCCCGGCCGCGCAGGCGATCCCGCGGTGCCGATCCGCATCTACCGGCCGGAGCAGCGCAGCGCCCCGGCCGCGGTGTACAGCGTCCACGGCGGCGGATTCATCGCCGGCGATCTCGAGACCGAACACGCCTCCAACGTCGCCCTGGCCCGCGAACTCGGCGTCGTCGTGGTGTCCGTCGACTACCGGCTTGCGCCGGAAACACCCTTCCCCGGCGGGCTGGAGGACGTCTACGCGGGGCTGGTGTGGACCGCGGCGCACGCCGACGAGTTGGGCATCGACCCGCGGCGCATCGCGATTCGCGGCACCAGCGCCGGCGGCGGGCTGTGCGCGGCGCTGGCGCTGGTGGCCCGCGACCGCGGCGGCCCGCACATCGCGTTCCAGTTCCTTTCGGTGCCCGAGCTCGACGACCGGCTCACCACCGCCAGCATGACCGACTTTATCGATACACCGCTGTGGAGTCGCCCACGAGCGATCGTCAGCTGGGACTGCTACCTGGGAGCCGGTCGCGCCGGCGCCGACAATGTGCCGATGTATGCCGCACCGGCTCGCGCCACCGATCTGTCGGGTCTGCCGCCCGCCTACGTCTCGGTCATGCACTTCGACCCCTTGCGTGACGAGGGTGTCGCCTACGCGTTGGACATGCTTGCCGCGGGTGTCAGCGTCGAATTGCATTTGTTCCCAGGTACTTTTCACGGGTCGATGTTGATACAGGACGCGGCGATCTCGAAGCGCGAAGGTGCGGAGAAGATCGCGGTGCTGCGCCAGGGGCTGTCGCTGTAACGCGAGGAGCCGCGGGCGGGGCGTGTAACTTCGCCTCTATCGCCACCAACATCGCGCTCATCGGTCCGGGCGCCGTCGGAACGACGGCTGCCGCGTTGCTGCATCGGGCCGGTCATTCGGTCCTGGTGTGCGGGCGCACCCCCCGGCAAAGCATCGAACTGCGCCCCGACGGCCAGGACCCGATCGTGGTGCCCGGTCCGGTCCGCACCGATCCCGGCTCGGTATCCGGAACGGTCGACGTAGTCCTGCTGGCGGTCAAGGCCACCCAGAACGACGCCGCGGCCGCCTGGTTGGTCCCGCTGTGCGGAGAGCACACGATCGTCGTGGTGCTGCAGAACGGGGTCGAGCAGGTCGAGCAGGTCAAGCCGCACTGCCCGGCGTCGCCGGTGATCCCGGGCATCGTCTGGTATTCCGCCGAGACCCAGCCGGAAGGCTGGGTGCGATTGCGCACCGAACCGGCCCTGGTGCTGCCCGGCGGACCGGCCGCCGAGACGGTCGCCGAGCTGCTGCGCGGGGCCGGTTGCCGGGTGGAATGCAACCCCGACTTCATCACGGCCGCCTGGCGCAAGCTGCTGACCAACGCCCTGGCCGGGTTCATGGCGCTGTCCGGCCGGCGGTCCGGAATGTTCCGCCGCGACGACGTCACCGAGCTGTCGCGCCGTTACGTCGCCGAATGCCTGGCCGTGGCGCAAGCCGAGGGCGCCCGGCTGCCCGACACGCTGGTTGACGAGCTCGCCGAGATGTTCCGGCACGTGCCCGAGGACCTGGGCACATCGATCCTGGCCGACCGGGAACACCACCGGCCGATGGAGTGGGACATCCGCAACGGCGTGATCATCCGCAAGGCCCGTGCCCACGGGCTGGCCACGCCGATCAGCGACGTGCTGGTGCCACTGCTGGCCGCGGCCAGCGACGGGCCCGGTTAAGTTGTAGCCATGTTCCCCTGCGAGCGCGTCGACCTCGCCATCACCCCCGAGCAGCTGTTCGAGGTGCTGGCCGGCGCGGCGTCCTGGCCTCGCTGGGCCGAGTAGATCGCAAGGCGAGCGCCGCGGTGACGAGGTCATCCCGGGCGGCTGCCGGCTCACCTGGACCATGGCGCAGAAACCCGCCGGGCTGGCCGTGTTCGTCGTCGGCCCGCTGTTGAACCTGGGCCTGCGCCGATTCCTGCGTAATCTACGTAACTACACCGATACCCTTGCGTCCGGGCAGCGTTAGGAGCGTGCGATGACCTTCAACGAGGGCATGCAGATCGACACCAGCACCGCGTCGTCGTCGGGCGGCGGGGGCGGCTTGGGGATGGCCTTCGGTGGCGGTGGCATCGGGCTGCTGATCCTGATCGCCGCGCTGTTCTTCGGCGTCGATCCGGGCCGCGTGATACCCCAGCAGCAGAACGACAGCGGCTACTCGGCACCCGGATTCGATCTCGGCCAGTGCAAGACCGGAGCCGACGCGAACAAGTACGTGCAGTGCCGCGTGGTGGCGACCGGCAACTCGGTGGACGCCGTCTGGCACCAGCTGATGCCGAAATACACCCGCCCGCACGTACGGTTGTTCACCAGCTCGGTCAACACCGGCTGCGGGCCCGCCACCACGGCAGTCGGGCCGTTCTACTGCCCGGTGGACCAGACCGCCTACTTCGACACCGACTTCTTCCAGGAGCTCGTCGACAAATTCGGTTCCAGCGGTGGACCGTTCGCCCAGGAGTACGTGGTCGCCCACGAATACGGCCACCACGTGCAGCAGCTGCAGGGCATCCTGGGCCGCTCCCAGCAGGGGGCGCAGGGCGCCGGCGGCAACGGCGTGCGCACAGAGTTGCAAGCCGACTGCTACGCCGGCATCTGGGCGCACTACGCCTCGACGGTCAAGCAGGAGAGCACCGGAGTGCCCTACCTGGAGCCGTTGAGCGACAAGGACATTCAAGACGCCCTGTCGGCAGCCGCCTCGGTGGGCGACGACCGCATCCAGAAGGAGTCGACCGGACGCGTTAATCCCGAGTCGTGGACCCACGGCTCGGCCGCCCAACGCCAGAAGTGGTTCACCATCGGCTACCAGAGCGGCGACCCGAAACAGTGCGACACCTTCTCCGCGACTAACCTGGGCTAGGCCGTTACGCCGGTCAGTGGCGAAACCGGACTACCCGAGCCGGCAGGTGACGGTGGTGGTGGCGTCCTGGTGCACGACCACCTGGCCGTCCACCGCGATCTCGCAGTGGAACTGGGCGGGGCCGTTGCCGGAATCCGGCCAGTGCAGCATGCCGCTGGCACTGATGCTCGCGTACTGGTTCGGGTTCGCTAGCGTGGCGGTGTAGGTGACCGGCGTTCCGCCGCTGAGCGGGGCCTGCACGCTGGTCGTGAACTTCGACGGGTCCGCGTTGTAGGCGGCCTGGCTGGGCGGATCGGAGCTCACGTAGTTGACGGTGGCGGTCAGGTTGTTGGGGCTCGACACGGTGTACGTCACCTGGTGGCCGGCCGGATCCGCATGCGCTACCACCGACCCGACCGCCGCCCCGGCGGCAGCCACAACGCCCGCGGCACACCCTGCCGATACGACCCCCCTAGTCACTTTTCGCACGTTGGTCATATCGAAAACGCTACCGGATTCGTTACCCGCGCCTCCGGCGTTCACCGCGTGCTACGCCACTGGTCGCCCGGCTCGGGTATGAAGCAAGGTATGAAACAACCATGAGCGCCGACCCGGCCCCAGTGGAGGGCACGCCCGCCATCAGCCGGCGCCGGCTGTTGACGACCAGCGCCACCTCGGCCGTCCTCGGTGCCGGTATCGGCGGCGGCGCCGCGCTGCTGTGGTCGCATCCGGGCGGCCCCGCGGCCTGGTATCAGCCGGATCGGCACGGCGCCCCGCCGGTGGCAGGCGTGCACCTGCAATTCGGCAAGAACGCCGGCACCGAGGTGGTGGTGTCCTGGCACACCACCGACGCCGTCCACAATCCGCGCGTCATGCTGGGCACCCCGGCAGCGGGTCTCGGGCGCACCGTGCCGGCCGAAACCCGCACCTACCGGGACGCTAAATCGAATACCGAGGTGCGCGTCAACCACGCCCGCCTGACGAACCTGACCCCGGACACCGACTATGTCTATGCCGCGGCGCACGACGGCGCCGAGCCGGTGCACGGCACGGTGCGGACGGCTCCGTCGGGACGAAAAGCACTGCGGTTCACCAGCTTCGGTGATCAATCGACCCCGACGCTGGAACGACTGCCCGACGGCAGCTACAGCACCGACAACATCGGCTCACCGGCGGCGGCCGACACCACCCTGGCCATCGAGCACCTCGGCCCGCTATTCAATCTGGTCAACGGCGACCTCTGTTACGCCAACCTCGCACAAGATCGAGTGCGCACCTGGTCGGCATGGTTCGAGAACAACACCCGCTCGGCACGACACCGGCCGTGGATGCCGGCGGCGGGCAACCACGAGAACGAATGGGGCAACGGGCCGGTCGGTTACGGCGCCTACCAAGCCTACTTCGCTCTGCCGGATTCGGGAGCCAGCCAGGACCTGCGCGGGCTGTGGTATTCGTTTACCGCGGGTTCGGTACGGGTCATCAGCCTCAACAACGACGACGTGGCCCTGCAGGACGGCGGCAACTTCTACATCCACGGCTATTCGGGCGGTGAGCAAAAGCGTTGGCTCACGGCCGAACTCGCGGCCGCTCGACACGACCCGGACATCGACTGGGTGGTCATCTGCATGCACCAGACCGCCATCTCCACCGCGGCCCTGGCCAACGGCGCCGACCTCGGCATCCGCGAGCAATGGCTGCCGCTGTTCGACCAGTACCAGGTGGACCTGGTGCTGTGCGGCCACGAGCATCATTACGAACGCTCGCATCCCTTGCGCGGCTCACTGACCACCGATACCCGCACACCGATGCCCGCCGACACCCGCGACGATCTGATCGACGCCACCCGTGGCACGGTGCACGTCGTCATCGGCGGGGGCGGCACCTCGGCGCCGACCAACGGCGTGTTGTTCCCCCGGCCGCAGTCCCGGGTGATCACCGGTGTCGGCGCGTTCGACCCCGCGATCGGCCGCAAACGGCCGATCTATGTCCTCGAGGACGCGCCCTGGTCCGCGTTTCGCGACCGCGACAACCCGTACGGCTTCGCGGCCTTCGACGTCGACCCCGGCCAGCCCGGGGGCAACACCACGATCAAGGCGACGCACTACGCCTTGAGCGGACCGTCCGGCGCGGTCATCGCGGTGGACGAGTTCACCCTGACCAAACCCCGCGGCGGCGGGCCGGCCTAGCTCAAAACAGCGTCGGCTGAACGGATTCCGGCTGCGCCGCGCCGGCCGCCTGCGCGAACGGGCGATGCCCACCGGCCAGCAGGTGCTTCGCGATCAGCGGCGTGGCCCGCTCCCGCAGCATCGCGCGGTAGCCCGGCGGCAGGTATGAGCCGCGCCGGTACAGCTCGCGATAGGGGCCGACCAGGTCGGGATGCGAGCGCGCCAGCCAGGACATGAACCAGCCGCGGGTCGAACGGCGCAGGTGCAGGCCGAACACCGTGACTCCGGTGGCGCCTGCGGCCGCGATGTCGCCCAGCAGCGCGTCGAGGTGCTCGACCGAATCCGTAATATGCGGCAGCACCGGGGCGACCATCACATGACAATCCAGACCGGCGTCGCGGATCGCGGCGATCAGCCCGAGCCGCGCCTGCGGCGTCGGGGTACCCGGCTCGACATCGCGGTGCAACTCGGCGTCGCCCACCGCAAGCGACACCGCGACCGACACCGGAACCCGTTGGGCGGCATCGGCGATCAGCGGCAGATCCCGGCGCAGCAGGGTGCCCTTGGTCAGGATCGACAGCGGCGTCCCGGATTCGGCGAGCGCCCCGACGATGCCCGGCATCAGCACGTAGCGACCCTCGGCACGCTGATAGGGATCGGTGTTGGTGCCCAGCGCCACGGTCTCGCGCCGCCACGAGGGCCGGCGCAGCTCACGACGCAACACCTCGGCGACGTTGGTCTTGACCACGATCTGGGTGTCAAAGTCGTTGCCGCAGTTGAAGTCCAGGTACTCGTGAGTGGGGCGGGCAAAACAATAGCGGCAGGCATGCGAGCAGCCTCGGTAACCGTTTACGGTGTACCTGAACGGCAACGCGGCGGCCTCGGGAATCTTGTTGAGCGCCGATTTGCAGAGCACCTCGTGAAAGGTGATGCCGTCGAACTGCGGGGCCCGGACGCTGCGCACCAACCCGATCCGCTGCAGGCCCGGCAGCGCGCCGTCGTCGACGGCGGTGCCGTTGACCGCCACCGCCTGACTGGCCCACCGCATACCCTATTCGAACAATAGTTCGATTCGGTGTCAAGCAAGCCCCTACACTTGGCCGAGACGAAACGTGGTGGAGGGACGCTTGCCGAAAGCTGAGTACGACGAGGAACTGCGGGCGGAGCAGGACTACGTGACGGGGCTCTACGCCCAGCTCGATGCCGAGCGCGCGCGGGTCAAAGACAACTACCGGGCGGCGCTGTTGGGCGACGGCGAGTCCCTAGCGGATCGGGACGCCGACGTCCGGGCGCTGGCGCGGGAGGTGAAGCGGTTCGACGTGGCCGACTACGGGCTGTGCTTCGGCCGGTTGGACGCCGTGAGCGGCGAGCGGTCCTACATCGGCCGCATCGGCCTCTTCGAGGCCGATGACGACTACCGGCCGCTGCTGCTCGATTGGCGGGCGCCGGCGGCGCGCCCGTTCTACACCGCGACCGCCGCCAGCCCGGAGAACATGCGCCGGCGCCGCCAGTTCCACACCCGCGGGCGCCGGGTGCTCGAGTTCACCGACGAGACGTTCGGCCGTCCCGGCGGCGACGCGCAGGGGGACGCGGCGCTGCTGGCGGCGGTGAACGCGCCGCGCGGGGACGGCATGCGCGACATCGTCGCCACCATCCAGGCCGAGCAGGACGAGATCATCCGCCTCGATCACCCGGGCGTGCTGGTGATCGAGGGCGGCCCCGGAACGGGAAAGACCGTCGTGGCGCTGCACCGCGTCGCGTACCTGCTCTACACCCAGCGGGAGCGGATCGAACGCCACGGTGTGCTGGTGGTCGGGCCCAATGCCGCGTTTCTGAACCACGTCGACCGGGTCCTGCCGTCGCTCGGCGAATCCAGCGTGGTGTTCTGCACAACCGGCGACCTGGTGCCCGGGTTGCAAGTCACCGCCGAGGACACCCCCGATGCCGCGGCGTTCAAGGGTTCGCTGAAGATCCTCGACGTGCTCGCCGCCGCGATCGCCGAGCGGCAGCGGCTGCCCGTGCACCCGCTGGAGATCGAGCTGGCGGACGTCACGATGCACATCGACGCCGAGCTCGCGGGGTGGGCGCGGGACGAGGCGCGCGGCAGCCGACAGCCGCACAACCAGGCCCGCGCGGTGTTCACCGACATCCTCAGCTGGGCGCTGACCGAACGGGCGATCGCCCGCATCGGCCGCGGCTGGCTGACCCGCGAGGACCGCACCGCCTGGGAACAGCTGCGCGCCGACCTGCTGGCAGAGCTCGCGGACAACGACCAATTCGCCGCCGCGCTCGACCGGCTCTGGCCGATCCTGACGCCGCAGGAGCTGTTGGCGTGGCTGTACGTGTCTCCCGAGCGGCTGCATTCCGTGGGCGCCCCGCAGACGCTGTTGCGCGTCGACGGCGAAGCGTGGACGGTGTCGGACGTGCCGCTGCTCGACGAACTGGTCGACCTGCTGGGCCACGACAGGGTGGCCGCGGCGGCCGCGGCGACCGCCGAACGGGAGCGCAACTACGAGGCCGAGTACGCGGCCGGCGTGCTGGACCTGATGACGGCCCGGGAAGACCTGATGGACGACGAGGATCATCTGATCGCCCGTGACGTCATCCATGCCGAGGCGCTGGCGGACCGGTTCGTCGAGCGCGACACCCGCGAGCTGGCCGAGCGTGCCGCCGCCGACCGCGACTGGACGTATCGGCACATCGTGGTCGACGAGGCTCAGGAGCTCTCCGAGATGGACTGGCGGGTACTGATGCGGCGCTGTCCCGGCCGTTCCTTCACGGTGGTCGGCGACCTGGCACAGCGCCGGTCGGCGGCGGGTGCGACGTCGTGGGCGGCGATGCTGGAGCCCTACGTGCCGAGTCGTTGGCTGTACCGGTCGCTGTCGGTGAATTACCGGACCCCGGCCGAGATCATGGCCGTCGCCGCCGCGCTGCTCGCCGAATTCGCGCCCGAGGTGGTGCCCCCGGAGTCGGTCCGCGCGTGCGGGGTCCAGCCCTGGGCGCGCAGGGTCGAAGAGAGCCAATTAGCCTCGGCCATTGACGAATTCGTGCGCAGCGAGGCGGCGCGTGTTGGAACGAGCGTCGTGATCGGTCCGCCGGGTGTGCCGGGGACGGTTACGGCCGCGCAGATCAAGGGCCTGGAATTCGACGCCGTGTTGGTCGTCGAGCCGCAACGAATCCTCGCCGATGGCCCTCGGGGGGCGGCCGAGCTCTACGTCGCGCTCACCCGCGCCACCCAGCGCCTCGGCATCGTCCACCACGGGCAACTTCCGCCGGCGCTCGACGGTTTAGCCCAATCCGGTATTCAGGCCCATTGCGGCACAACCTAATCGCGCCCGGACGTGTGCGGGTCCGCGTCGTGCCACCCCTTGCCAGAGGCGTCATGTTAAGAGGACGTAAGCAAACTTTGCCACGCCGCGACAAACCCTGAACCGTGCGACATCATCAAGGTGCCATTGATTAGCTCCATGGAAGGAATACGAGCATGGCCATCGCACGGGGCTTAGCCGCAACCGCTGTGTTCGCCTGTTTGGCTACCGGTACCGCCAGCCCGGCCTGGGCGGACACGCCAACGATGAACGGCAACTACACCGAGACGTCTACGACGCCAAGCGGCAGAACCATCGACAACAGCTGGGCCGTCAACTCCTGCGGCAACGGATGCCTCTGGATCAAGGCCGGGCTGGGAGCCAGCCAGGCCACGTTGGTCGACGGTCAATGGGTCATGGACACGATGAGCAACGTTAACTGCGTGGGCGGTGGCTACACGCTCTACGGCACGACCACGCACACCGTCTGGGACCCCAACACCCTGACGGGCACCGCCACTCACACTTACATCACCGGAGCCTGCGGCCGCCCGCCGGGCGACACCCAGGTCGACCAGATCAGCATCAAGGCCTCGTCGTAGTGCCCGCAGCGGGGCCGGCCTGCCGGCCCCGCTGCGAAAAGCGGCCGGCGACAACCTGATTTGACGTTTTCTGAATCTGCGCCCGGTCGAGGTTAATTCGACCGTTTACGGGCGCATGAGAAGTGCGTTTTATTTCAGTTTCGTGTGGGTATCACCTCTGGGCCCCGCGCGAAAGGACCCGGCATGTTGCACTCAGTGATTTTGGCGAGTACGGACCCCGTTGCTGCGGGTTTTATTCTGCGCAGCATCAAGGGAATTTTCGTTTTCATCGGCAGCATCATCGCCGCAATTGTGTGCGCCGTCATCGCCGCAACGAAGGGCCGCAGTGCGCTGGGATGGGGCATTCTCGGGCTATTTTTCTCGATCATCACCCTGATCGTCGTCATCGTCATTCCGAGCAAGAAATGACTCCGGCCGCGCTGCCCTAGGGTCAGCGCTACAGCTTCGAAAGCACATCGGCGACAACTGAATCCAACGGCACAGCGACCTGCTCGCCGGTCGAGAGATCCTTGACCCCGATCGTGCCGGCGTCGAGATCGCGCTCGCCCGCGACCAACGCGAAACGGGCCCCGGAACGGTCGGCGGCGCGCATCGCGCCCTTGAGCCCCCGGTCGCCGTAGGCCAGGTCGACGCGGACCCCCGCCGCGCGCAGTTGGCCGGCCAGGACCGCCAGTTTGAGCTTGGCCGGCTCGCTGAGCGGCACGCCGAACACGTCGCACCGGGTGGTCTCCCCCACGCTGCGGCCCTCGGCCCGCAGCGCCAGCGCGGTACGGTCCACCCCGAGCCCAAAACCGATGCCCGACAAGTCTTGTCCGCCCAGCCGTCGCATCAGGCCGTCGTAGCGGCCGCCGCCGCCGATGCCGGATTGTGCGCCCAGACCGTCGTGGACGAACTCGAAGGTGGTTTTGGTGTAATAGTCCAATCCGCGCACCATCCGCGGGTTGATGACGTAGGGCACCCCCAGGGCGTCGAGATGTGCCAGCACCGTGTCGAAGTGCTGCTTGGCGTCGTCGGACAGGTGATCGAGCAACACCGGCGCGTCGGCCGTCAGCGCGCGCACCTCGGGCCGCTTGTCGTCGAGCACCCGCAGCGGATTGAGCTGCGCGCGCCTGCGCGTCTCGTCGTCGAGGTCCAGCGCAAACAGGAAGTCCTGCAACAGCTCCCGATACTGCGGGCGGCACGTGTCGTCGCCCAGTGAGGTGAGTTCCAGCCGGAACCCGGTCAGGCCCAGCGCACGAAAACCCGCGTCGGCGATCGCGATCACCTCCGCGTCCAGCGCCGGGTCGTCGACGCCGATCGCCTCCGCACCGACCTGCTGCAGTTGGCGGTAGCGGCCGGCCTGCGGGCGCTCGTAGCGGAAAAACGGCCCCGCGTAACATAATTTCACCGGCAGCGCGCCGCGATCCAGTCCGTGCTCGATCACCGCGCGAACCACTCCGGCGGTGCCCTCGGGGCGCAACGTCACCGAACGGTCACCGCGATCGGCGAAGGTGTACATCTCCTTGGACACCACGTCGGTGGATTCCCCTACACCGCGGGCGAATAGCGCGGTGTCCTCGAAGATGGGCAGTTCGATATCGCCGTATCCGGCCCGGCGGGCAGCGGTGATCAGCCCGTCACGCACCGCGACGAATTGCGCCGAGTCGGGCGGCACATAGTCCGGAACGCCCTTGGGTGCCGAAAAGGCGGTGAATTCCTCGGTCACTGGCTCAGGCCCTCGAGGAACGGATTCTCACGTCGCTCGACGCCGATGGTGGTGGCGCTGCCGTGTCCGGGCAGCACGACGGTGTCGTCTTCGAGCACCCAGAGTTTGTTGAGGATCGAGGTCAGCAGGTCGCGGCCGCTGCCGCCGAACAGGTCGGTGCGGCCCACCGAGCGCTCGAACAGCGTGTCACCGGTGAACACGACGTCGGCGTCGGTCTTGGTCGCCTGAGCGACCCGGAATACCACCGAGCCGCGGGTGTGGCCGGGCGTGTGATCGACGTTGACCGTCACACTGCCCAGATCGATCTTGTCGCCGTCCCGGTCGAGCTCGACCACCTGCTTGGGCTCCCGGAAGAAGGAACCGGCCACCAGCTGCGCGAGCCGCGGCCCCATGCCGTAGATCGGGTCCTTGAGCATGAACCGGTCCTCGGGGTGGATGTAGGTGGGGCAACCGTAGGTGTCCGAAACCTTTTGCGCGGACCACATGTGATCGATGTGGCCGTGCGTCAGCAGCACCGCGGCCGGGGTCAGCCGATTCTCGTCCAGGATCCGCCGCAACGGTCCCATCGCCCGCTGTCCCGGATCGACGATGACGGCGTCCGTTCCGGGTCGCTCGGCCAGCACGTAGCAGTTGCACTGCAATACGCCGGCGGGAAATCCGGTGATCAACACGGTTGACAGTTTCCCATCCCGGGCTGCCGGCGCCGATGCGACCCGCGCCGGCGCGCGAAACCACCCGGTGGCGGGGCCACTTGACACGCCTGGCGACTCCCCCATTAGCCTGGGTTTTCGTGCCGACCAACGAACAGCGACGTGCCGCCGCCAAGCGCAAACTCGAGCGCCAGATCGAGCGCCGCGCCAAGCAAGCGCGAACCCGCCGGATCATTCTCATCGCCGTCGGGGCGATCGCCGCCATCGCCGTGATCGCCGCGGTGGTGGTCACCGTGATCAACACCAACAACAAGCACAAGACCAGCGCCGCGACATCGAGCACCACGCCGGCCACCTCGGCCGCCAATTCGACGTCGCCGACGGCGCCGGTCCCGCCCGCGCCGGCGCTGCCACCGTTCAAGCCGTCGGCGAGCACGGGAGCCAACTGCCAGTACCAGCCCACCCCGCAGCAGCCGGCCGCCAAGCCGGTCAAGCCGCCGACGCACACCGGCAAGATCCCGACCGATCCGGCCACGGTCAGCGCCAGCATGTCGACCAGCCAGGGCAACCTGGGCCTGCTGCTGGCAAACAACGAATCACCGTGCACGGTCAACAGCTTCGCCAGCCTGATCGGCCAGAAGTACTTCGACAACACCAAGTGCCACCGCTTGACCACCTCCGAAACGCTGGGCGTCCTGCAATGCGGCGACCCCAAGGGCGACGGCACCGGCGGGCCGGGCTATCAGTTCGCCAACGAGTACCCGACCGACCAATACCCGCCGAACGACCCCAAGCTGCAAGAACCCGTCGTATATCCGCGCGGCACCCTGGCCATGGCCAACGCCGGCCCGGGCACCAACGGCAGCCAGTTCTTCATGGTCTACAAGGACTCCCAGCTGCCGCCCCAATACACCGTCTTCGGCACCATTCAGGCCGACGGGCTGGCCGTCCTGGACAAGATCGCCAAGGCGGGCGTGCAGGGCGGCGGTGAAGACGGACCACCGGCCAGCGAAGTTCTCATCAAATCCATCCTGCTCGACTAACCCCGTAGCGGCGCAAGACGAGCCACGCCCACAGGCGGGCTCGCGGTCCGGTACTTTCCTGCCTAGCGGCTTAAGGTGTTGGCGTGGCGGGGGATTCGTTCGGGCATTATGAGCTGCGGGAGTTGTTGGGCCGCGGCGGCATGGGGCAGGTGTTTCGTGCCTACGACTCGGCGACCGACCGGGTCGTGGCGCTGAAGGTGCTGCCTCCGTATCTGGTCGAGGACGACGAGTTTCAACAGCGCTTCCGCCGGGAGGCCCGGATTGCGGCCAGTCTCAACGACCCGCACGTGGTGCCGATTCACGGTTATGGGGAGATCGACGGGCGACTCTATGTCGACATGCGGTTGATCGAGGGCCGCGACTTGGACCACTACATCGCCGAAAACGGGGGACGGCTCAGCGCCGAGCGTGCCGTGGCGGTGGTCGAGCAGGTCGCCGCGGCACTGGATAGCGCGCGAGGAAGGCCTGATCCACCGCGACGTCAAGCCGTCGAACATTTTGATCACCACCGCGCGTGACTTTGTCTACCTGATCGATTTCGGCATCGCGCGCGCGGTCGCCGACACCGCGCTGACCCACACCGGTCACACGATGGGCACGGTGGCCTACATGGCCCCGGAGCGGTTCCGGGGCAGCACCGATCACCGCGCCGATGTGTACTCGCTGGCCTGTGTGCTCTATGAATGCCTCACGGGGCGGCGCCCCTACCCCGGCGATAGCTTCGAAGAGCAGCTCAACGGGCACCTGAACACCGCGCCGCCGCGGCTCTCGGCGCTGGCCCCGGGCCTGTGGCCGGCTCTCGACGAGGTCGTCGCCCGGGGCATGGCCAAAGACCCCGACCAGCGCTACCAGACCGCCATCGAGCTCGCCGAAGCCGCCCGCGCCACGCTGACCGGCGCCAACTACGCCGCCACCCCGGGCACCGCGCCCTACCCCCCGCCACCGCCACCGCCCGCACCACCAGCCACCGGCCCGCCCCCGGCAACGCTCCCCGCACCGCAGCAGCCGCCGCAGCCGACGTCGAATCGCCGCCTGACGCTTGCCGTCGTCGCCGGGTCGGTCTTCGCACTGGCCGCCGTCGCCGCCCTGGTCTTCGTCCTCCTCACGCAAAACGACCACACCGCGGCGAACACCCCGACACGCGCGCGGGCCCCGAAATTCGGCATTCAGCCACCCGGATCCACCACCTCGACCACGGCCGTCGTGCCCCCACTGCCGGCGTTCGCGCCGCCGGCCGACCTGGGCGCGAATTGCCAGTACCCGCCCAGCCCGGACGGGTCCGTGAAGCCGGTCAACCCGCCCCCGTCCGGCCGGGTGACCACCACCCCGCCGGTAGTCAACGCCACCATCTCTACGAATTTCGGCGATATCGGCCTTCAGCTCGACAAGGCCAAGTCGCCTTGGGCGGTCAACAGTTTCGTCAGCCTGGCGCAGCAACAATTCTTCAACAACACCACGTGCGGCCGAATGGTGGTCGTACCAGACGGAGGATTGATCCTGTGCGGGGGTCCTGCGGCGGACGGCACCGGCGGCCCGGGTTACGAATTCGGCGACGAGTATCCCGTCAACCAATATCCGCCCGACGATCCCGGACTTCGGGCGAACCTGGTCTACCCCCGCGGCACCGTCATCCAGGCCACCAACGGACCCAACACCAACGACAGCCAGTTCGCCATGTTGTTCAAGGACTCCGAGATGACCCCGACCAACACGGTGCTGGGCGCGGTCGACCCGTCGAGCCTGCCGGTCCTCGACAAGATCGCCGCCGTCGGTGTCGCCGGCGGTCGGGAGAGCGGGCTGCCTGCCCGGCCGGTCGACATCAACTGGGCCCGGATCGACTGATCCCGGGCCGCGGTTGCCTTGCACGGCAACGCCGTAGCGCCACCGTTCGACGAGCGCGCGGAGACGCGCCGTTATATCGTTGCGGCGCTAGCACTTTCATCTCGAACAGTCGGTCGTCGGTGCCCGACACCGGGTGCGGCGGCGCGCAAATCGGCACCTATTGTGGGCTATCCCCCGCCGCCAGAGGTCGAAGAGTTTATGGTCGTTGCGTGGGGTCGGACACTTTCGGTCATTATGAGCTGCGCGGCATGTTGGGCCGAGGCGGTATGGGGCAGGTTTTTCGCGCCTACGACGTCGCCACCGACCGGATCGTGGCCCTGAAGGTCTTGCCCCCTCATCTGGCCGAGGATGACGAATTTCAGCAACGCTTTCGCCGGGAGGCCCGCATCGCGGCCAGCCTCAACGACCCGCACGTCGTGCCGATCCACAACTACGGGGAGATCGAGGGCCGGCTCTATGTCGACATGCGGCTCGTCGAGGGCCGCGACTTGGAGGAGTACATCGCCGAAAACGGGGGACGACTCAGCGCCGACCGCGCCGTCGCGGTGATCGAACAGGTTGCGGCGGCACTGGATAGCGCTCGCGAGGTGGGACTGATCCACCGCGACGTCAAGCCGTCGAACATTCTGATCGCCAGCGCGCGCGACTTCGTGTACCTGATCGACTTCGGCATCGCGCGAACCGCGGCGGACACCCAACTGACCCGCGCCGGCCACACGATGGGCACCGTGGCCTACATGGCACCCGAGCGCTTCAGGGGCACAACGGATCACCGCGCCGACGTGTATTCGCTCGCCTGCGTGTTGCACGAGTGCCTGACCGGCCACCGCCCCTACCCGGGCGAGAGCCTGGAAGAACAGATGAACGGGCATCTGCTCACCCCGCCGCCGCGGGCGTCCATCGACGCACCCGATGTGCCGGCGGCCCTCGATGAGGTCGTCACCCGCGGGATGGCAAAAGATGTCGACGAGCGCTACCAGACCGCGATCGAGTTCGCCGAGGCCGCCCGCGCGGCGCTGTCCGGCACCGGCCACGGCACCCGAACCAGCCCGCTCGCGCCGTCCGCGGCGCCGGTCACCGCCGTGTACCAGCAGGCCGTGCCCGGGCAGCTGACCGGCAGCCAAGCGCAGCCGGATCCCGTCCCCGCGATGGCCGGCCCGCAGCAGCCGGGACCTCCGCCGGCAGCCGCGGCGCAGCCGGGCGTGCCCGCGCCGCCCTCGAGCAGGCGCCTCATCGTGGGCATCGTCACCGGGTCGGTCGTCGCGCTGGTGGCGGTGATCGTCTTGGTCATCACCCTTACCACCCAAAGCGATTCCTCCTCGGGCAACGCCGGCAACACCGCCGCGCAAAACCCGACCCACCCCAGCCGGACCAAGGCGCCACGGCCGGGCGTGGGAACGAGCAGTGGCGACGTACCGCCGCTGCCGGCGTTTGCTCCGCCGCCGGACCTGGGCGCGAACTGCCAATACCCGGCCTCGCAGGACCCGTCCGTCAAACAGGTCAACCCGCCGCCGTCCGGCCAGGTGTCCACCAGCCCGCCGGTGATCAAGGCCACCATCTCGACCAATGTCGGCGACATCGGCATCCAGCTGGACAACGCCAAGGCCCCGTGCACGGTCAACAGCTTCGTTAGCCTTGCGCAGCAGCAGTTCTTCAACGGCACCATCTGCGGCAAGCTGATCATCCAGGCGAATTTCGGCCTGCTGCAGTGCGGTGGCCCGGACGCCGACGGCGCGGGCGGCCCGGGTTACGAGTTCGCCGACGAATATCCCGTCAACCAATTCAGTCCCAATAGTCCTGCGCTGAAGGACCCCGTGCTGTTCCCGCGCGGCACCCTGACGATGGCGCCCTTCAGCGGGCCCAATCCGAACGGCAGCCAGTTCAACATGATGTACAAGGACAGCGTGTCCAACCCCGATTCCACCGTGTTCGGCGCGATCGACCAGGCGGGCCTGGTGACCATCGACAAGATCGTGGCGGTGGGCGTCGTCGGCAACGGCGAGGAGGGCATGCCCGCCAGCCCGGTGACGATCAACTCATTCAAAATCGGCTGAGCCACCGCCGATACGTCCGCCTACGCCGCGGAGGTCACCCGGTAGACGTCGTAGACGCCCTCGACGTTGCGCACCACGTTGAGTAGATGCCCCAGGTGCTTGGGGTCGCCCATCTCGAAAGTGAAGCGGCTGATCGCAACCCGGTCGCCCGAAGTGGTGACCGACGCCGACAGGATGTTCACCTTTTCGTCGGCCAGCACCCGCGTCACGTCGGACAGCAGCCGGTGCCGGTCCAGCGCCTCGACCTGAATCGCCACCAGGAAAACCGAGGAAGGCGATGGGGCCCAAAGCACTTCGATGATTCGCTCCGCCTGTTGTTGCAGCGACGCGGCGTTGGTGCAGTCGGTGCGGTGCACGCTGACGCCGCCGCCGCGGGTGACGAATCCCATGATCGGGTCCCCGGGCACCGGTGTGCAGCACTTCGCCAACTTGGTCAGCACGCCCGGAGCGCCGGGAACCGACACCCCCACGTCGTCGGTGCTGCGCGGGCGCCGCAGCATCGTTGTGGGCGTGGACCGCTCGGCGAGTTCCTCCTCGGCCTGGTCGATGCCGCCGAGTTCGGCCAGCAGCCGCTGCATGACGTGGCGTGCCGAAACATGGCCTTCACCGATCGCGGTGTACAGGGCTGACACGTCGGTGTAATGCAGTTCCCGGGCGACCGCGCCCATGGACTCGCCATTGACCAAGCGCTGCAACGGAAGTCCACCGCGGCGCACCTCGCGGGCCATCGCCTCCTTACCGGTCTCCAGCGCCTCCTCGCGCCGCTCCTTGGCGAACCACTGCCGGATCTTAGCCTTGGCACGCGGGGACACCACGAATTGCTGCCAGTCGCGCGACGGCCCGGCGTTGGGTGCCTTCGAGGTGAAAACCTCGACGACTTCCCCGTTTTCCAGTTTGCGCTCCAGCGCCACCAGGCGGCCGTTGACCCGGGCCCCGATGCAGCGGTGGCCCACCTCGGTGTGCACCGCGTAGGCGAAGTCGACCGGCGTCGAACCGTTCGGCAGTGTGATCACGTCCCCCTTGGGGGTGAACACGAAAATCTCTTGCACCGCAAGGTCGTAACGCAACGACTCCAGGAACTCGCCGGGGTCGGCGGCCTCCCGTTGCCAGTCCAGCAGCTGACGCATCCAGGCCATGTCGTCGATCTCGGCCGCCGCATGCGAAGGCGGAACCCCGTTGCGGCCCTTGGCTTCCTTGTACCGCCAGTGCGCGGCGATGCCGAATTCGGCGGTGCGGTGCATGTCGCTGGTGCGGATCTGCACCTCCAGCGGCTTGCCCTCGGGCCCCACGACCGTGGTGTGCAGGGACTGGTAGACGCCGTATCTGGGCTGGGCGATGTAGTCCTTGAACCGTCCCGCCATCGGCTGCCACAGCGAATGCACCACGCCCACAGCGGCATAGCAGTCCCGGATCTCGTCGCACAGGATCCGGATGCCGACCAGGTCGTGGATGTCGTCGAAGTCGCGTCCCTTGACGATCATCTTCTGGTAGATCGACCAGTAGTGCTTGGGCCGGCCCTCGACGGTCGCTTTGATCTTCGACGCCGTCAGGGTGGCGACGATTTCGGCGCGGACCTTGGCCAGGTAGGTGTCGCGCGACGGTGCCCGGCCGGCGACCAGCCGCACGATCTCCTCGTACTTCTTGGGGTGCAGGATCGCGAAGGAGAGGTCTTCCAACTCCCACTTCACGCTGGCCATACCCAGCCGATGTGCCAGGGGTGCAATCACTTCCAGTGTTTCGCGGGCCTTGCGTGCCTGTTTTTCGGGCGGCAGGAAGCGCATCGTGCGCATGTTGTGCAGCCGGTCGGCCACCTTGATCACCAGTACCCGCGGGTCACGCGCCATCGCGGTGATCATCTTGCGGATGGTTTCGCCCTCGGCGGCGCTGCCCAGCACCACGCGATCCAGCTTGGTCACCCCGTCGACCAGATGGCCGACCTCCTCGCCGAATTCCTCGCTCAACGCCTCGAGCGTGTACCCGGTGTCTTCAACGGTGTCGTGCAGCAGCGCGGCCACCAAAGTGGTGGTGTCCATGCCCAATTCGGCCAGGATGTTGGCGACGGCCAGCGGGTGGGTGATGTAAGGATCCCCGGAATGCCGGAACTGGCTGGCGTGGCGCTGGTCGGCGACCTCGAAGGCCCGGTTGAGCATCGACAGGTTGGCTTTGGGATAAATCTCGCGGTGCACGGCCACCAGCGGCTCGAGCACGGGGTTGAGCGCGCTGCGCTGGGCGGTCATCCGGCGAGCCAGCCGCGCCCGGACCCGGCGCGACGCGCTGCTGGACGTCTTCAGGGTCTCGGTCGGCGACTCCGGCGCCTCAACGACGGGCCCGGACGCCGGGGGCGTTTCCGTGGGCGGCACGACGGCTTGCGCCGTGCTTGGCTCGTCCGCCACGTCAACCTCCGTAAGTTGCCTCCGACCTTCGAGAATATCTCCTAAGTCCGATTGCCCGGCCCGTTCTGCGGCCGTCGCCCCCGCAACCGGCGCGGTCAGACGCGACTCAGGGCGTGCACGGGCAGCGGCTTCAGCGCCGCCCGGCCCCCCAGCTCGGTGAGCTCCACGATCACCGCGACGCCGACCACGTCGGCTCCGGCAGTCTGCAACAGGCGCGCCGCTGCGCCCAGGGTCCCGCCGGTGGCCAGCACGTCGTCGACGATCATGATGCGGCGCCCGCGCAGCTTAATGCCGTCCGCGGGGATTTCCAGGGTGGCGCTGCCGTACTCCAGGTCGTAGCTCTCCGTGAGCACCGGGGGCGGCAGCTTGCCGCCCTTACGAATGGCCAGCACGCCGACGTCCAGCCGGTCGGCCATGGCCGCGGCCGCCAAAAACCCGCGGGAGTCGACGCCGGCCACCAGGTCCACGCCGTCCGCGAGGCCGGCGAGCGCGGCGGTGATGGCCCGCATCGCTTCGCGGTCGGCGAACAGGGGGGTCAGGTCCTTGAATTGGACCCCGGGCTCGGGGAAATCGGCGACCTCACGGGTCAGTGACCCGATGATGTCGCCGAGGTCGGGCGCATCGTCGATGGTCGTCACTGCACCAGAGCCCATCGGTCCATGTTCCAGCCCGCGCCCCATCGGGTCGGGTTCCTGCTCACCGCGTACATCTTCTTCGACATCAGCAACGTGCGCTGCTGTCGGTACAGCGGCAACGTCGGCATCTCAGCCCAGAGTACCGGCGCGGCGTCGGCGAGCAGCCGAACGCGCTCGGCCGGATCGGCGGACACCGCGAGCGCGCCGATGATGCCGTCGACCTGGGCGTTGGAGTAGCCCGACAGGTTGTTGCCGTTACCGGTGTGCAGGTCATAGGCGTCCATCGCCGACGACCCGGTGGATCCGCTGCCGGTGGCGCCGCCAGTGCTGGCCACCAGGACGTCGATCTTTCCGTCCTTGAGGGCCTGCGGCCCGGACGAGTCCAGGCTGACGTCGTTGACGGTGATGCCGGCCGCAGCGCAGGACTTGGTGATGGTCCCGACGGTGACCGCCAGCCGCGCGTTGGGCCCGTGGTAACCGATTCGCACCGTCAGCGGCGCATTGCCCAGCTCGTCACGAGCGGCGGCGGGGTCCGCCCTGGCGAACTTGGCGGCCTCGGCGGCGCCGTCGCCCTGCGCGACGGCATCCTCGGTGGCCGGGGACAGCCGGGAGTTGGCGATCGGGGCGCCCGCATCGTGCGCGATCGCGTCGCGCGGGATGCACAGCGCCAGCGCGCGCCGCGCCTTGGTCTGCGCCAGCGGCCCCTGCGGCGCAAAGATCAGCTGCTCGATGCCGGCCGACGGCGCGTCGCTGCGCTCGTAGTTGTCCGGGGTGTTCAGGGCTCCCGACGAGCCGGCCGCCACGTCCACCACGTCGACGCTGCGGTTGCTGACCCGGTCCTGGATGTCCGGCGCCTGCGGCGTCACGGTGATCCGCTTGGTGATCGCGCGGGGGCCCCACCAGCGGTCGTTGGCCACCAGCACTACCGCGCCGCCGTCGAGGACGGATTCGATCTTGTACGGCCCCGACGACGGGAACCGTTTCTGGATCTCGTCGGATTTCAGGCCGGGTTTGAGGTCCCAGGTGGTGTTCCACAGCTTGGCGATCTGCGCCACCAACGGCCCGTTGTCGCCCAGCACCGCCGCGGTCACGTCGATGTTGAGCTGGTCGGCGATGACGTGCGACGGCATCAGCGAGGTCGCGCTGAACAGCTCCATGTAGTCGGCGATGCCGCGATCCGGGACGAACGACACCCGAGCCTTCTTCTGCCCCGGCGTGCACTCGATGTTGGCGATGTCGAGGTAGCCGGCCTGGGTGGCGGCGTCGAAGCCCGGGAACCGTCCCGACTGGGCCGCCCAGGCCAACACCAGGTCGTCACAGGTCACCGGCTTGCCGTCGGAGTAGACGGCGTTGTCGGCGATTTGGTAGTCGAGCACCAATGGCGAACCACCCACCACCGAGACGGTGCCGAAGTCGTGGTCGGCGACGACCTGCCCATCAGGCCCGTGATACCCGAAGCCGGTCAGCGTGCGGGCGAACGCCTGAGCCCCGGCCGATGCGGCGCCGGCGACGGTGTTGGTGTTGTAGGTGCCCAGAGTCCCGTCGACCACGTAGACGATCTGCGAGGCGGCGCTACCCGAACACCCGGTCACCGTGCATCCGACGGCGACCGGGAAAGCCAGGGCGGCGATGGCCCACCTTTTCAGGCCGTGCCACCTGGTGTACAAGCCAACGTCGCCCCCCGCCCGCCGACACCGGATGCCCATCCGGGCTACCGCCGACCGGCGTTTCGCTTGCCGGTCGGGCGCCGGGTTCCGGTGGGCCGCACCGGCCGGGCACCCGGCGCCGGCTTGCTCGGTGCCGGCTTCGTCACGGCTGCGGCCGCGTCGCTATCCTGCGCGTCCTGGCCCGGCGTGTCGTCGCCGGAGGATTGCGGCGCCTCGTCGAGTTCGAGGTCGTCGGCGGCCTCCTGACCGCCCGATCGTGCGCCGGGGCTGCGCCGCTTGGCCACCCGCCGGGTGTGGGTCCGGACGAGTTCGGTGCGCTCGCGCAGCGTGACCAGCAGCGGCGTGGCGAAGAAGATCGACGAGTAGGTGCCGACCAGGATGCCGACCAGCTGCACCAGCGCCAGGTCCTTCAGGGTGCCCACGCCCAGCAGCCACACCGCCACCACCATCAGGGCCAGCACCGGCAGCACGGAGATCAGGCTGGTGTTGATCGAGCGCATGAAGGTCTGGTTGATCGCCAGGTTGGCTTGCTCGGCGAAGGTGCGCCGGTTCTTGTGCTGGAAGTCGTTCGTGTTCTCCTCGACTTTGTCGAACACTATGACCGTGTCGTACAGCGAGAATCCGAGGATCGTCAGCAGGCCGATGACGGTCGCCGGGCTGACCTCGAAACCGACCAGCGAATACACGCCGGCGGTGACGGTCAGGTCGAAGACCATGGTCGTCAGCGCGGAGATGGCCATATAGCGCTCGTAGCGGATCATGATGTAGACGCCCACCAGCACCAGGAACACACCGAGCGCGATCAACGCCTTGTCGGTGATCTGATCGCCCCAGGTCTCCGACACCGCCGAGTCGCTGATGGCCGCCTTGTTCGGCTTGCCGTCAGCGCCCTTGGGCTGGAAAGCGTCGAACAGGGCGTTTCGCAGCTTGGTCGTCTGGTCGTTGGACAGCGTCTCGGAGCGAATCTGCACCGTCGCCGACGCGCCGTTGCCGACGACGACGACCGATTCCGGATCGCGGCCGATCGCCTTACGGAAGACCTCGGACACCTGCGACGTCTGCACGGTGCCCGTCGCACCGGCGGCGGGCATCGACACCGTGGTGCCGCCGCTGAAATCGATCCCGAACGTGAAGCCCCGCAACACGATCGACAAGACCGCAATCGCGACGATCGTCCCGCTGATCCTATACCACAGCCGGCGTCGGCCGATCACCTCGAAGGCGCCGGTCCCGGTGTAGAGCCGGGACAGGAAGCTGTGGCGCGGCAGGCCGGCCGCCGCTTCGGAGGTCGTCAGCTCCACGGCACTCTCGCCGGCCTCGGTGAACTCGTTCACTTCGGCGTCGGACTTTTCTTTGGCAGCCATCGCTATCCCCGTCCCGTCTTCACCTGCGCCGAGGCCCGGCGTTCGCGGGCGACCTGCTGCACGGCGCCCAGGCCGTTGTAGGCGGGTTTCGCCAGCGTCGGCGACTTGGAGGCCAAGTAGACGAGCGGCCAGGTCACCAGGAACACCACCACGATGTCGAGAATCGTGGTGAGCCCCAACGTGAATGCAAAGCCGCGCACCTGGCCGATCGCCAGGGCATACAGCACCGCGGCGGCCAGGAAGGTGACGGCATTGCCCGAGACGATCGTCTTGCGGGCCCGCGCCCAGCCGCGTGGCACCGCGGACCGGAAGGAACGGCCCTCGCGGATCTCGTCTTTGATGCGTTCGAAGAACACCACGAAGGAATCGGCCGTGGTCCCGATACCGATGATCAGACCAGCGATGCCCGCCAGGTCAAGGGTGTAGTTGATCTGACGCCCCAGGATCACCAGGATCGCGAAAATCATTGCGCCGGAAGCAATTAGGGACAGCGCCGTCAGCAGCCCCAGCACCCGGTAATACAGCAACGAGTACAGCAGCACCAGGATCAAGCCGATCCCGCCAGCGATCAGCCCGGCCCGCAGCGACGTCAATCCCAGTGTCGCCGAGACGGTTTGGGCTTCCGAGGACTCGAAGGACAGCGGCAGCGACCCGTACTTCAGGACGTTGGCCAACTGACTCGCGGTCGCGGCGGTGAATGGTGGGTCACCCCCGGTGATTTGGGTCCGGCCGCCCGGAATCGCCTCCTGGATCATGGGGGCGCTGACCACCCGCGAGTCCAGGGTGAACGCGGTCTGGGTGCCGATGTGGGCGGCGGTGAAGTCGGCCCAGGTGTTCGCCTCGGCGGGCTTGAATTGGACGTCGACGACGTAGCCGATGCCGCGCTGGTTCATCGTCGAGCTGGCGTCCTGGATCTGATCGCCGCTGATGATCGACGGCCCCAGCAGATAGGCGACCTTGTGATCCGTCGAGCAGGTCACCAGCGGCAGCTTCGGGTCGTCGTTGCCGGCCAGGATGTCGTCTTTGTCGCAATGGCCGGCCATGTACTGCATGGCCACCATCTGGATGTACGGGTTCTCGCTCTGCCGAAGTTCCTTCATCGCCTGGATGCGGTCGGCGAGGTCCTTGCGCGGGTCGGGCGGCGCGGGCACGTCAACGGGCGGAGCTTGCCCGGCCGGCGCTCCGGGCGCCGGGGCGGGGCTGGCCGGCGCGGGCGCCTTGCTCGTGGGCGCCGGCGACGGCGACGCGGGGCTGGGCGCCGGGCTCGGGGCCGGCGGCGGGTCCTGCGGGTAGGGACGGGGTTGCGGCGCGGGCCGCCCGGGCGGCGCGGGCTGGCCGGTGGGCGCGGGCTGGCCGGTGGGCGCGGGCTGGGGGGCGGGCACCTGGCCCGGCGGCACCGGCGCCTGCTGGTCTGGGGCCCCGGGTTCGAGCCCCGGAGGGAGCCCGCCCGGGCCACCGGGAGAACCGGCCGGTGTGCCGGCGGGCGGCTGACCCGGCGGCTGCTTGGGCGTCGCGCCCTGGGCGGGCTGCGAGTTGAGTACCGGCCGGATGTACAGGCGGGCGGTCTGGCCGAGGTTGCGGGCCTCGTTGCCTTCGTTTCCGGGCACCGTGATGACCAGGTTGTCGCCGTCGACGACGACCTCCGAGCCGGACACACCCAGGCCGTTGACCCGGGCGCTGATGATCTGCTGCGCCTGCGCCAATGCCTCCCGGCTCGGACGGGATCCGTCCGGCGTGCGCGCGGTCAGCGTCACCCGGGTGCCACCCCGCAGATCGATGCCGAGCTTCGGGGCCGCCCGTTTGTCGCCGGTCAGGAAGACCGACAGGTAGACGGCCACGAGCAAGAACAAGAAAACCGACAGGTAGCGGGCAGGGTGCACCGGCGCCGAAGACGATGCCACGTTCCTTTTATCTCCTTGAGAATCGGTCTTTTACCCCCGAGAGAGCCTACGTGCCCTCGTCACGCGTGCCCCACGGGTCAAGAATCTTTGGCCACCGGGCTCTCGTTGGGCTCCCCGTCGGTTTCGTCGAATTCGTCGGCGTCCTCCGGCACGATCCGGTCGCGGATGGCCAGCTTCATCCAGGTGGTCACCACCCCCGGCGCAATCTCCAGGTCGACGGTCTCGTCGGTGAACGAGACCACCGTGGCCTGCAGGCCGGAAGTGGTGTGCACCCGGTCGCCGGGCCGCAACGAGTCGTGCAGGTCGATCGTGGCTTGCATCGCGCGCTTCTGGCGGCGCGACGCGACGTACATGAACCCGCCCATGATGAGCAGGAACGGTAGGAATAGGACCAAACTCTCCATCGACGTGCCTGTCTTTCGTATCCGTAGTGCTGATGATTCTCTCCGCGGTGGCCGCGCCGACCGCAAAGCCGCGCACCTCGTAACGGGTCCAGTGTGCCCGTTAAGTCTGGCAGGCCACTGGTCGTGACCGATCGGCACCTGCACGGACCTCCCCCGGCGCCGGGCGCCCGGCCGGCACCGGCCTGCCGAGAACTGCACCAGCGGATAGGCTTTCAACGCGACGTGGCACGCGGGGCCGCGAGGAGGAGGATGTGGTGGCCGGTCTCGAACAGACGCGTCAGCTGGTCACCGAAATCCCGGGCCCGGCCTCGCTCGAGCTGAACAAACGCCGGACCGCGGCGGTGTCGCACGGCGTGGGCGTCACGCTGCCGGTCTTCGTCGCGCGCGCCGGCGGCGGCATCATCGAGGACGTCGACGGCAACCGGCTCATCGACCTGGGTTCGGGCATCGCGGTGACCACGATCGGCAACTCCGCCCCACGCGTTGTCGACGCCGTGCGCGCCCAGGTGGCCGAGTTCACCCACACCTGCTTCATGGTCACGCCGTACGAGTCCTACGTCGCCGTCGCCGAAGAGCTGAACCGGATCACCCCGGGCTCCGGCGAGAAGCGCTCGGTGCTGTTCAACTCCGGTGCGGAGGCCGTCGAGAACGCCATCAAGGCCGCCCGGTCGTTCACCCGCAAGCCGGCCGTCGTGGCCTTCGACCACGCCTACCACGGCCGCACCAACATGGCGATGGCACTGACCGCCAAGTCGATGCCCTACAAGAGCGGCTTCGGCCCGTTCGCGCCGGAGATCTACCGGGCGCCGATGTCGTACCCCTACCGAGACGGGCTGTTGGACAAGGAACTGGCGACCGATGGCGAACTGGCCGCCGCGCGGGCCATCAGCGTCTTTGAAAAGCAGGTGGGCGCCGCCAATCTGGCGGCGGTCATCATCGAACCGATCCAGGGCGAAGGCGGCTTCATCGTGCCCGCGCCGGGGTTCCTGGGCGCCCTGCTGGAGTGGTGCCGCAAGAACAACGTGGTGTTCATCGCGGACGAGGTGCAGAGCGGATTCGCGCGCACCGGGGCGATGTTCGCCTGCGAGCACGAGAGCCCAAACGGTCTGGAACCGGACCTGATCTGCACTGCCAAGGGCATCGCCGACGGGCTGCCGCTGTCCGGGGTGACCGGGCGGGCCGAGATCATGGACGCCCCGCACGGCAGCGGCCTGGGCGGCACGTTCGGCGGTAACCCCGTCGCCTGCGCGGCGGCGCTGGCCACCATCGCGACGATCGAGAGCGACGGCCTGGTCGAACGGGGCCGGGAGATCGAGCGGATCATCACCGAACGGCTGTTGCGGCTGCAGGCCACCGACGATCGCATCGGCGACGTCCGGGGCCGCGGCGCCATGATCGCCATAGAGTTGGTGAAGTCGGGAACGGCCGATCCCGATCCGGAACTCACCGGGAAACTGGCCACCGCAGCGCACGCAGCCGGAGTGGTCGTCTTGACCTGTGGCATGTTCGGGAATGTCATCCGGCTGCTGCCGCCGCTGACGATCAGCGACGACCTCCTGACCGAAGGGCTCGACATCCTGGCCGGGCTCCTGGGTGAGTTCTGACCCAACATTCCGGGTTTTCACAGCCGCAGGTGGGCGATCTCACAGCCCCGCAGGGGTATTGTCGTTGAGGAATACCTTTAGCTTCGCTAACATTCTATTTGGCAGCGCAGCGTGGCGCTCCCGACCCAACCTCTCAGTGATGCAAGGAACTGTTATGTCGACCACCATTCGCGAAGAGCGGCTGCAACGCCGCATCGAGGAACTGACCGCTAACGACCCACAGTTCGCCGCAGTCAGGCCCGACCCGGCGATCGCCGCCGCCGTCGAGCAGCCCGGACTGCGACTGCCGCAGATCGTTCACATCGTGCTGGATGGATACGCCGAGCGTCCCGCCCTCGGGCACCGCGCCGTCGAGTTCGTCAAGAGCCCCACGACGGGCCGCACCACAGTGGAGCTGCTCCCCCGCTTCGAAACCATCACCTACCGCGAACTCGACGAGCGTGTGGAGGCTTTGGCGCGCGCCCTGGCGCAGGACTCCGTGCATGCCGGCGACCGCGTCGCCGCGCTCGGTTTCAACAGCGTCGACTTCACCACCATCGACATCGCGCTCGGACGGATCGGTGCCGTCGCGGTCCCGCTGCAGACCAGCGCCGCAATCACCCAGCTCGAGCCGATCGTCGTCGAGACCGAACCCACGGTGTTCGCCGCCAGCGTCAACCAGCTGCCCGACGCCGTCGAACTGATCCTGGGCAGCGGCCACCGGCCGGCCAAGCTCGTGGTGTTCGACTACCACCACGAGGTCGACGACGAGCGCGAGGCCGTGGACAGCGCCCGCTCGCGGCTGGCTGACGCCGGGGTGCCCGTCGAACCCCTGACCGACCTGCTGGAGCGGGGCAAGACACTGCCCCCGCTGCCCGACGCGACCATCGAGGAAGACGCGCTGGCGCTGTTGATCTACACCTCCGGCAGCACCGGGGCGCCCAAGGGCGCGATGTACCGGCAGGCCAATGTCGGCAAGATGTGGCGCCGGTCGAGCTGCAGCTGGTTCGGCGAAACGGTCGCGTCGATCACCCTCAACTTCATGCCGATGAGCCACGTCATGGCGCGCGGCATCCTGTACGGGACGCTCGGCAACGGCGGCACCGCTTACTTCGCCGCGCGCAGCGACCTCTCGACGCTGCTCGAGGATTTGGAGCTGGTGCGGCCCACCGAGATGAACTTCGTGCCGCGCATCTGGGAGACCCTCTACGGCGAATACCTGCGCCAGGTCGACAGCGGCGCCGACAAAGCACAGGCGATGGACGACATGCGCCGATACCAGCTGGGCGGGCGGTGCATCTTCGCGATGACCGGCTCGGCGCCCACCTCGCCGGAGCTCAAGACGTGGGTGGAAGCCCTGCTCGACATGCACCTGCTGGAGGGCTACGGGTCCACCGAGGCCGGCATGGTCCTGTTCGACGGCGAAGTCCAGCGTCCGCCGGTGATCGACTACAAGCTGGCCGATGTCCCGGACCTGGGCTACTTTGCCACCGACCAGCCGTACCCGCGGGGCGAGTTGCTGCTCAAGACCGAGAACATGTTCCCGGGCTACTACAAGCGTCCCGAGATCACCGCCGACGTGTTCGACGCCGACGGCTATTACCGCAGCGGCGACGTCGTCGCCGAGGTTGCACCCGACAAGTTGGTTTACGTCGACCGCCGCAACAACGTCCTCAAGCTCGCCCAGGGCGAATTCGTCACCCTCGCCAAGCTGGAGGCGGTGTTCGGCAACAGCCCGCTGATCCGGCAGATCTACGTCTACGGCAACAGCGCGCACCCCTACCTGCTGGCCGTCATCGTGCCCAGCGAAGATGCGCTGGCCCGCTTCGGCGACGACGAGATCAATCCACGGCTGGCCGACTCGCTGCAGAACGTGGCCAGGGAAGCCGACCTGCAGTCCTACGAGGTGCCGCGCGACTTCATCGTCGAGACCACGCCGTTCACCCTGGAGAACGGCCTGCTCACCGGCATCCGCAAGCTGGCGTGGCCGAAGCTGAAGCAGCATTACGGCGAACGTCTCGAGCAGTTGTACGCCGACCTGACGCAGGGCCAGGCCAACGAGCTGAGCGAGCTGCGCCGCACCGGCGCCACCGCACCCGTCCTGCAGACGGTGAGCCGGGCCGCGGTCGCTCTGCTGGGGGCCGCCACCACCGAGCTGACACCCGACGCCCACTTCACCGACCTGGGCGGAGATTCGCTGTCCGCGTTGACATTCGGCAACCTGCTGCACGAAATCTTCGACATCGACGTGCCGGTGGGTGTGATCGTGAGCCCGGCCAACGACCTGCAGGCCATCGCGAGCTACATCGAGGCCGAGCGCCAGGGCACCAAGCGTCCCAGCTTCGCCTCGGTGCACGGTCGCGAGGCGGTCGAGGTGCACGCCGGCGACCTCACGCTGGACAAGTTCCTCGACGCCGACACCCTGGCCGCCGCCCCCACGCTGGCCGCGCCGGCGACCGAGGTCCGCACGGTCCTGCTGACCGGGGCGACCGGCTTCCTGGGCCGCTACCTGGCGCTGGACTGGCTGGAGCGAATGGACCTGGTCAACGGCAAGGTGATCGCGCTGGTGCGGGCCAAATCCGACGCGGACGCCCGCGCCCGGCTGGACAAGACGTTCGATAGCGGCGACCCGAAGCTGCTGGCGCACTACCGGGAGCTGGCGGCCGACCACCTCGAGGTCATCGCCGGGGATAAGGGCGACGCCAACCTAGGCCTGGACCCGCAGACATGGCAGCGGCTGGCCGACACCGTCGACCTGATCGTCGACCCCGCGGCACTGGTCAACCACGTGCTTCCGTACAGCGAGCTGTTCGGCCCCAACGCGTTGGGCACCGCCGAGTTGATCCGGATCGCGTTGACCGGCCGCAAGAAGCCGTACACCTACGTCTCGACCATCGCGGTGGGCGACCAGATCGCCCCGGGGCAGTTCACCGAGGATGCCGACATCCGGCAGATCAGTGCGACCCGGCGGATCAACGACAGCTACGCCAACGGCTACGGCAACAGCAAGTGGGCCGGCGAGGTGCTGCTGCGCGAGGCCAACGACCTGTGCGGCTTGCCGGTGGCGGTGTTCCGCTGCGACATGATCCTGGCCGACACCACCTACGCCGGTCAGCTCAACGTGCCGGACATGTTCACCCGCATGATGCTGAGCCTGGCCGCCACCGGCATCGCGCCCGGGTCGTTCTACGAGCTGGACGCCGAGGGCCGCCGACAGCGCGCCCACTACGACGGCCTGCCCGTCGAGTTCATCGCGGAGGCGATCGCCACGCTGGGAGCCCAGAACGTGCAGAGCTTCCAGACCTACCACGTGATGAACCCGTACGACGACGGCATCGGGATGGACGAGTTCGTCGACTGGCTGATCGACCCGGCCCAGGGGGCCGGCTGCTCGATCCAGCGGATCCCTGACTACGCCGAATGGCTGCCGCGGTTCGAGACGGCCCTGCGGGGTCTGCCCGAAAAGCAGCGCAACGCCTCGCTGCTGCCGTTGCTGCACAACTACCAGAAGCCCGAACGGCCGATCACCGGCTCGATGGCTCCGACCGATCGGTTCCGCGCGGCGGTTCAGGACGCGAAAGTTGGCCCGGACAAAGACATTCCGCACATCACGCCGCAGATCATCGCCAAGTACATCAGCGACCTGCGACTGCTCGGGCTGCTGTAGGGACGGCTGCTGTAAGAACATCGCCACAAAAGCCGGTCGCCAGCCTCCCGAGGGCTGGCGACCGGCTTTTGGATGCGGCGCGGTCAGCCCTGCGGGTGCGGCCAGCGCAGGTAGGCGGCGCCCGGCCCGTTGGCCGCGGCGTGCTGGCGGCGCCAGCCGCGGGCCTTCGGCTCAGCGCCGTCCACCCGCGGCTTGGTGAGCGCGTCGGAGGACACGTCGTCGCGAGCCGGCTCCTCGAGCCCCGAGTAGTACTGCGGCCGGGCCGCGGCCGGGGCAGCTGCCACCGGTTCCCCCGGCGGCACGTCGCGCGCCAGCCGGACCGCCGTGCGTGCCAGGGCGACGCCGGCCACGAAGACGATCAACGCGCCCAGGCCGGAGAAGTAGGACACCTCCAGCGCGGCCCGCTTGCGGTCGGTGGCCGCGATCGGGTCGCCGACCGAACCGATGCCCAGCAGCGGGGCGACCTCGGTGCCGACGACGAACCCGGCACCGGCCAGGACGCCGAGCCAGCCGCCCAACACGGCGGTGATGCGGTTGCCGGACAGGATGAGCAGCAGGCCGCCCAGTAGGGCGGCGGCGCCGGGCGCGACTTCGAGCCAGCCCCGGGCGGTGCTCCAGGCCCAGTCCTGGTCGGGTGTGTAGGCGAAGTTGAAGCGTGGCCCGACAAACGGGATCAGCGCCCCCCACGCACCCAGCACGATCAAAATCAATCCGCTGATCGCACCTCGCGACCGCGGCATCCTGAGTCCGCCGGCGCGGTAGTCCTCTGCACGTTTCATCACGTCTCCTTGGTCGATGCCGGGCTACTTCAGCATCGCGTGGGTACCCCTGCCCCACCCGGATATAACCTGACCAGCCAAGGAGCCTGTTACCAGTGATACCGGTGAGTCAGGTGTTACGAGTACAGGCTCAGGCTCAGCAGCACGAGGGCGATCAACGGGAAGGTGCCCTGCGTGATCGCCGCCCGCGCCTTGTCCGGCGCCGACAGCAGCAGGACGACCGCGGCGGCGGCCATCGACCCGACTCCGGCGAAGACGAGGGTGGCCCCGACGAGCCGGTGTCCGGTTCCGATCGCTGCGACGCCGATTCCGCTGGCGATCGCGAGGAACAGGTTGTAGAAGCCCTGGTTGAAGGCCAGCAGCCGGGTGGTCTCGGCCTCCTCGGGCGTGGTGCCGAACGTCGCGCGAGTGCGCGGCGACGTCCAGGTCAACGACTCCATCACGAAGATGTAGACGTGCAGCAGCGCCGCCAACGCGGCGAACACCAACCCGGCGATGATCATTGCGCCTCTTCTCTGACGGTGACGACCGCTTCGCCCGGCAACGCCGCGCTCGCGATCGTCGCTATTCGAATAGCCCCGGCTGGCTCAGCCCGGTGACCCCGGCCGGTGGAACCAGGCCCAAGTGTGTCCAGGCCAGCGCGGTGGCCACCCGGCCGCGCGGGGTCCGGGCGACCATGCCGGCACGCACTAGGAACGGCTCGCACACTTCCTCGACGGTGGCAGCCTCCTCCCCGACCGCGACGGCCAGCGTCGAAACCCCGACCGGGCCGCCGCCGAAGCTGCGGGTCAGCGCCGAGAGCACCGCCCGGTCCAGCCGGTCCAGGCCGAACTCGTCGACGTCGTAGACCGCCAGCGCCGCCTTGGCGACGTCCCGGGTGATCACACCGTCGGCCCGCACCTCGGCGAAGTCACGCACGCGGCGCAACAGGCGGTTGGCGATGCGGGGCGTCCCGCGCGAGCGCCGGGCGATCTCGGCGCCGGCATCGGCGCCCAGCTCGATGCCGAGGATGCCGGCCGACCGGCTCAGCACCCGCTCGAGTTCGGACGGCTCGTAGAAATCCATGTGCGCGGTGAAGCCGAACCGGTCACGCAGCGGTCCCGTCAGCGCACCCGACCGGGTGGTCGCACCGACCAGGGTGAACGGTGCGACGTCCAGCGGAATCGACGTCGCCCCAGGGCCTTTGCCCACCACCACGTCGACCCGGAAGTCCTCCATCGCGAGGTAGAGCATCTCCTCGGCAGGCCGGGCGATGCGATGGATCTCATCGATGAACAGCACGTCGTGCTCGACCAGGTTGGACAGCATCGCGGCCAGATCGCCGGCGCGCTCGAGCGCGGGCCCCGACGTCACGCGCAGCGAGGAACCCAGCTCGGCGGCGATGATCATCGCCAGCGACGTCTTGCCCAGCCCCGGCGGTCCCGACAACAGGATGTGATCCGGTGTGCCGCCGCGATTTTTGGCTCCCTCGATGACCAACTGCAACTGCTCGCGCACCCGGGCCTGGCCGATGAACTCCCCCAGTGAGCGGGGCCGCAGGCTGACGTCGACATCGCCCTCGCCGACGGTCAGGGCCCCAGAAACTTCGCGCAGGTCGCGATCCGCGTAGTCGTCGGGATCGTCGTAGTCGCTCATTTCGCCTTGCCCAGTATCGACAGGGCGGCGCGCAGCGCGCCGGAAGTCGTCGGCTGCTCACCCTTTTCGCGGCTGGCGGCCAGCACACTGTCGGTAGCGTCCTCGGCCTGCTTCGCTGCGAAGCCCAGACCCACCAGGGCCTCGACCACCGGGCCTCGCACCGCGTGGCCGTTGGCGCTCGCGCCGGCCGGGGCCGGGGCGGACGTGCCGGTGGCATAGATCTTGTCGCGCAACTCCAGCACCATACGTTCGGCGCTGCGCTTGCCGATCCCGGGCACCCGGGTCAGCGCGACGACGTCGCCGTCGGCCAGCGCCTGGCGCAACGAGTCGGCGTCGTGCACGGCCAGGGTCGCCATGGCCAGCCGCGGCCCGACGCCGGACACCGAGAGCAGCGTCAAGAACAGGTCACGGGTGTCGCGGTCCGGAAATCCGTACAGCGTCTGGGAATCCTCGCGCACGATCATCGCGGTGACCAGCCGGGCTTCACTGCCGTGGCGCAACGTGGCCAGCGTCGAGGGGGTGGCGTTGACGTGGTAGCCGACGCCGCCGGCCTCGATCACCGCGTGGTCGAGTGCCACTTCGAGGACTTCACCGCGTATCGACGAGATCATCGGGCGGCCTTGACCTTTGCGCTCTTCAGCTTGGCCGCGTAGGCGTCGCGTTGCTTAGCGGCCAGCGCCTCGGCGGCGGCCATCCGGGCCAGCATCGGCGCGCGCCAGCAGTGGCAGATGGCCAGCGCCAGCGCGTCGGCGGCGTCGGCCGGCGTCGGTTTGGATTGCAGCGCAAGGATTCTGGTGATCATCGCGGTGACCTGAGCCTTGTCAGCGGTGCCGTTGCCGGTGACGGCTGCCTTGACCTCGCTGGGCGTGTGGAAGTGCACCTCGACCGCGCGCCGGGCAGCCGCCAGCGCGATCACGCCGCCGGCCTGCGCGGTGCCCATCACCGTCGACACGTTGTGCTGGGAGAACACCCGCTCGATGGCCACGACGTCCGGCCGGTGGGTGTCCAGCCAGTGCTCGACCGCGTCGCTGATGGCCAGCAGCCGCATGGGCAGCGGCGCATCCGACGGGGTACGCACCACGTCGACGTCCAGCGCGACCACGCTGCGGCCGCGCCCGGTCTCGACCAGCGACAGCCCGCACCGGGTCAGCCCGGGATCGACGCCCATCACGCGCATTGCCCGCTCCCGCTTCTTCCCAAGCCTCATCCACCGAACAGCTGTTCGATAGGGTAGCGGTCGGGACCGACCGCTGCCGGCAGGACACGCGCGGGGCCCGGTTTCTTGGCCCGCGCGCGTATCTGGCCCGCCCTGCGCAAAAGCTGTTAACTTGAGTTCCAAAATTCGCTCTCGCGACGGGGCACGGAAAGGGACGGCGTGGGAACACTGCTGGTGGTACTCGCCGCGGTGCTGTTCGTCGCGTCCATCGTGGTGCTCGTCATCGCTTTGCGGCGGCCCAAGAAATCGGCCCAGCCCGGCGGCCGGTCCGATCCGCTGACCTTCAACGCCATGCCGCAGTTCGGGCCGCGGCAACTGGGTCCGGGCGCGATCGTCAGCCACGGCGGCATCGACTACGTCGTCCGCGGTTCGGTGACGTATCGCGAGGGCCCGTTCGTCTGGTGGGAGCACCTGCTGGAAGGCGGCGATCAGCCGCTGTGGTTCAGCGTCGAGGACGACGACGGGCGCCTCAAGCTGGCGCTGTGGGTGACCCGCAAAGACCTCACGCTGCAGCCCGGCGACCGGTACGTGGTGGACGGCGTGACCTTCCACGAATCCGAGCGGGGCCGGTCCTCCTACACCAGCGAGGGCACGACCGGGCTGCCCCCCGGCGGCGAGATGGAATTCCTGGACTGCACCAACGCCGACGAGTCGGCACTGTTGTCGTTCGAGCGCTGGGCCCCCGACATGCCGTGGGAGATATCGACGGGCAAGCCCGTGCTGCCCGGCGAGCTCACCGTCTACCCCGCTCCTCCACCGTCAGCCCCCTAGGACCACCCGGTGCCGCTCCATCGACTCGCCGTGGCTCCGGCGGACGTATCCGGAACACGACTCGGGCTGGCGCTCAATGCTCCGGCGCCCCCACCGCTGGCCAGCTACCTGCTGGAGCATCCCGGCGGCGGTGCGCTGCGGCTCGGGGTGCTGGGCGCCTCACACGTCGTCACGGTCGAACACGCCGCGGGTCGCTTCTCCGAACAGGTGTCATGCACCGCCCGCAAGCACGGCGGCCCGCTTCCGGAGCATGCGGACGCCCCAGGCTACCGCATCGAATCCAGCACGGTCATGCACGACGAGGAGGTGTTTCGCCAACTCGCGCAACGGCTTCGGGACGAGTGCAGCACCGCGACCGGCTGGCTGGGCGGTACGTTTCCCGGCGATGACGCCGCCCTGACCGTGCTGGCCGCCGAGCCCGACGGCACCGGCTGGCGCTGGCAGACCTGGCACCTGTACCCGGCGGCATCCGGCGGCGTGGTGGTGCACACGGCGAGCCGGTGGCACCCGTGAGCCGCTGGAACCGCATGAGCCGCAACGGCTTGCTCATTCTCTCCGGTGGCCTGGCGCTCGCCGGGATCGCGTCGTTGGTCTTCGGAATCATGTTGCTCAACAAGGACATTGCGTCCTACATCGCGAGCAACTACAAGGAGTATGCCCGCGACGCCAACGGAACGCGGTACGTGTGCAGCGACACCCCCGACGAGGTGGCCGACTCCCTCGCCGACTATCAGGCGCCCGACGCACGCGCCGACAACGACAATAATGAGTACCTGCGGTACAGCAACAACATCGTGATCGTCGGCCCGGACGGCAACCGCCCCTGCACCATCCGGGTCGAAACCTTGAGCGCCGGATACAACCACGGGTCGTTCATCTTCCTCGGCCCCGGGTTCGGCCCCGGCTCCCCGTCAAGCGGCTCCGGCGGAACCCCCGGCGGTCCCGGGGGGACCAAGTAATGCCTATCGGGCGGCAACCGCAAAGGAGATAGCTGTGTACCTTGCCTTCGAGATCGGAAACGTCGACGTCAACCCAGTCCTCAAAGGCGTCGTCGCGACGATCCTGTATTTCGTTGTCGGCATGGGGGTCCTGCTGATCGGGTTCTACATGGTAGACCTGTTGACCCCCGGCAAGCTGCGCCAACTGGTTTTCCTCGATCGCCGCCCGAACGCCGTGGTCGTTGCGTGCGCGATGTACGTCTCGCTCACCGTCGTTATCGTCAGCGCGATCGCCAACTCGTATAGCCAGCTGGGCCAGGGGCTGTTGGGCGTGGCGGTCTACGGCCTGATGGGTGTGGCCCTGTTGGCCGTCGCGCTGCTGGCGGTTCACGTGCTGATTCCGGGCAACTTCCACGAGCACGTCGACGACCCGGCGCTGCATCCCGGGTCGTTCGCGGTGGCCGTGATGCTGCTGGCGGTGGGGTTTGTGACGGCCGCCGCGGTGTCATGACATCGGTCGACTCGCCGGCGCCACAGGGGGTCCGGCCGACGCAAACGTCGGCACGCTGGCGGGCCGTGTTGCTGGCGGCCGTCGCGGCGTGTGCGGCGTGCGGCATCGTGTACGAGTTGGCACTGCTGACGCTGTCGGCGAGCCTCAACGGCGGCGGCATCGTCGCCACCTCGCTGATCGTCGCGGGCTACATCGCGGCACTGGGCGCGGGCGCACTGCTAGTCAAGCCGTTATTGCGTTATGCGGCAATAACTTTCATTGCAATCGAGGCGCTGCTAGGCATCATCGGCGGACTGTCCGCGGCGGCACTGTATGTCGTGTTCGCGTTCGTCGACGGGTCGACCTGGGTGCTGGCGATCAGCACCGCCGTGATCGGCGGGCTGGTCGGCGCCGAGGTGCCGCTGCTGATGACGCTGCTGCAACAGGGGCGCACGGCGGGGGCCACCGATGCCGGCCGGACGCTGGCCAACCTCAACGCGGCCGACTACCTGGGCGCGCTGGTCGGCGGGCTGGTGTGGCCGTTCATTCTGCTGCCGCAGCTGGGGATGATCCGCGGCGCGGCAGCCACCGGCATCATCAACCTGGTCGCCGCGGCCGTCGTGGCGATGTTCTTGCTGCGACGCGTGGTATCGACCAGGCAGCTGGTGACGGCGCTGACCGCGCTCGCCGCCGCCCTCGCGCTGCTGGTCTCACTGCTGGTCCGCTCTCACGACGTCGAAACCACAAGTCGCCAAAGGCTTTACGCCGATCCGATTATCGCCTATCGGCACACCGCTTACCAGGAGATCGTGGTCACCCGCCGCGACAACGACACGCGCTTGTACCTCGACGGCGGTTTGCAGTTCTCCACCCGGGACGAATACCGCTACACCGAGAGCGTCGTCTACCCCGCGCTCGGCAGGCCAGGTGGGGAAGGCGCGCACTCGGTGCTGGTGCTCGGCGGCGGCGACGGCCTGGCCGCGCGAGAGTTGTTGCGCCAGCCCGGTGTCGACAAGATCGTGCAGGTCGAACTCGACGCCGCGGTGATCGACATCGCGCGCACCACCTTGCATGAAGCCAACGGCGGCGCGCTGGACAACCCGCGGGTCGACATCGTGATCGACGACGCGATGAACTGGTTGCGCGCCCCGCATCCGGAGGCGCGCCCACCGGGCGGCTTCGACGCCGTCATCGTCGATCTGCCCGACCCGGACACCCCGGTGCTGGGCCGGCTGTATTCGTCCGAGTTCTACGCGTTGGTCGCGCACGCGCTGGCGCCCGGCGGGCTGATGCTGGTGCAGGCGGGCAGCCCGTTCTCCACCTTGACGGCGTTCTGGCGCACGGTGTCGACGATCCGTTCGGCCGGTTACGCGGTCACGCCGTATCACGTGCACGTGCCCACCTTCGGCGATTGGGGTTTCGCGCTGGCCGGCCGCGGCGATGCCCCGCCGACCCCGACCATGCCCGCCAACGCGCCGCCGCTGCGCTTCCTCAACCAGCAGGTGTTGCAGGCCGCGACGGTGTTCTCCGCCGATGTCGGCCCCCGCCCGCTGGACCCGTCGACGCTGGACAACCCGCGCATCGTCGAGGACATGCGGCACGGGTACGACTAACGCGAGCTACTCCTCGTCGAGGGCGGCGAGCACCTCGTCGGACAGGTCGACGTTGGTCCACACGTTCTGCACGTCGTCGCTGTCCTCCAGGGCGTCGACGAGCTTGAACACCTTGCGGGCGCCGTCGACGTCGACGGGCACGCTGACCGACGGCTGGAAGCTGGCCTCGGCGGATTCGTAGTCGATGCCGGCGTCCTGCAGCGCAGTGCGGACCGCCACCAGGTCGGTCGGCTCGGAGATAATCTCGAAGCTCTCACCCAGGTCGTTGACGTCCTCGGCGCCGGCGTCCAGCACTGCCGTCAGCACGTCGTCCTCGGTCAGGCCATTCTTCTCCAGCGTGACGACGCCCTTGCGGGTGAACAGGTAGGACACCGAGCCCGGGTCGGCCATGTTGCCGCCGTTGCGAGTCACCGCCACCCGGACCTCGCCGGCCGCACGGTTGCGGTTGTCGGTCAGGCACTCGATCAGCACGGCGACGCCGTTGGGCCCGTAGCCCTCGTACATGATGGTCTGGTAGTCGGCGCCGCCGGCTTCCTCGCCCGCGCCGCGCTTGCGGGCGCGCTCGATGTTGTCGTTGGGCACCGAGGTCTTCTTCGCCTTCTGGATGGCGTCGTACAGCGTCGGGTTGCCGGCTGGGTCACCACCGCCGGTGCGGGCGGCGACCTCGATGTTCTTGATCAGCCGGGCGAACTCCTTGCCGCGGCGCGCGTCCTTGACGGCCTTCTGGTGCTTGGTGGTGGCCCACTTGGAATGGCCGCTCATCTGTGTGTGCTACCTCTTCTGTTCCGTAAAGTTCGCCGACGAGTCTACGTGGACGATTGGCGGCGACCGTCCGGACGCCGCACGCGGGTTGTGCGCTGACGGCGTCGGGTGTGCGCTGACAGCGTCGGGTGTGCGCTGACGGCGGGATTTCCGCGGCGGTTTTCCCACCGCGGGCGCACGCTCAAGGCCCTGAACGCGCACTCGAGGTGGCGGCACGGGCGGTCGAACGAGCGTCAGGCCACCCCGGTGACGATGTCGACGAACAGCTGGTGGATGCGACGGTCGCCGGTCACCTCCGGGTGAAACGCCGTCGCCAGCTTCGAGCCCTGCCGCACCGCCACGACGTGGCCGGCGGCGCTGGCCAGCACCCGCACGCCCGCGCCGACCCGCTCGACCCACGGCGCGCGGATGAACACCGCGCGCACCGGGGAATCGAGGCCGGCGAACGCGATATCGCCCTCGAACGAGTCGACCTGCCGCCCAAAAGCGTTGCGCCGCACCGTCATATCGATTCCGCGCAGCGGCACGGCCTGACGCCCGGCGGCACCGGCATCGAGAATCTCGCTGGCCAGCAGGATCATGCCGGCGCAGGCGCCGTAGGCGGGCAGCCCGTCAGCCAGCCTTGCCCGCAGCGGTTCCAGCAGGTCCAGATCGAGCAGCAGGTGGCTCATCGTGGTGGATTCGCCGCCGGGAATGACCAGCCCGTCGATCGCCTCGATCTCGCTACGGCGGCGCACCGGCATCGACTCGGCCCCGGCTTCGCGCAGCGCCGCCAGGTGCTCGCGGGTATCGCCCTGCAGCGCCAGCACCCCGATCCGGGGCCGGCTCACGGTCGGTACCCGCGCTGGTAGCGGGTCAGCCCCTCCTGCATCACGGCCGCGACCATCTCGCCGCTCTGGGTGAAGATCTTGCCTTGGCACAGGGCGCGGCCCCCGCTGGCCGACGGCGAGGACTGGTCGTAAAGCAACCACTCGTCGGCGCGGAACGACCGCATGAACCACATCGCGTGGTCCAGCGACGCCACCTGCAGGTGTTCCCGCACGTCGAGGTGGGTGACCTGGGCCGATCCCAGCAGCGTGAGGTCGCTCATATAGGCCAGCGCGCAGATGTGCAGCACGGGGTCGTCGGGCAGCGGGTCGCGGTGGCGGAACCACACCTGCTGCTGCGCGGCCTTACCCGGCGAGAGCTGCAGCAGCTCGCGCGGCACGATGCAGACGTCCCACTCCTCGAACTGCTTGAACCCGGCGTCGTCGAAAACCTTGATCGAGTCCAGCCCGGGCAGCCCGTCGGGTGGCGGCGCGGACGGCATCGGGTCCTGGTGGTGGATGCCTTCCTGATCGGTATGGAAGGACGCCCCCATGCTGAAGATGATCTCGCCGTGCTGGATGGCGTTGACCCGCCGCGTGGCGAACGAACCACCGTCCCGGGAGCGTTCGACGATGAAAACCGTCCGCGCTAACGCGTCCCCGGGCCGCAAGAAATACCCGTGCAGCGAATGCACCTGATACTGCGGGTCGACGGTGCGCACCGCCGACACCAGCGACTGGCCGGCCACATGGCCCCCGAAGGTGCGCTGCAAGAAGCCGGACTCCGGGCTGAACACGCTGCCGCGGTAGATGTTGATCTCGAGCTGCTCGAGATCAAGGATCTCTTCGATCGACACGGAATTGTTTTACCAGCCGCGCTCGGCCAGGCGGTGCGGCTGCGCGATCTGCTCGACGTTGATGCCGACCATCGGCTCGCCCAGCCCGCGCGACACCTTGGCCAGCACGTCCGGGTCGTCGTAGAACGTGGTGGCCTTGACGATCGCGGCGGCGCGGTGCTCGGGGGCGCCGGATTTGAAGATGCCCGAGCCCACGAAGACGCCCTCGGCGCCGAGTTGCATCATCATCGCCGCGTCCGCCGGGGTGGCGATGCCGCCTGCGGTGAACAGCGTGACGGGCAGCTTGCCGGCCCGAGCGACCTCGACGACGAGTTCGTAGGGCGCCTGCAATTCCTTTGCCGCAACGAATAATTCGTCGTCCGACAACGAACTCAGGCGCCGGATCTCACCACCGATCGCACGCATGTGGGTGGTCGCGTTGGAGACGTCGCCGGTGCCGGCTTCGCCCTTGGACCGGATCATCGCGGCGCCCTCGTTGATGCGTCGCAGGGCCTCGCCGAGGTTGGTCGCACCGCACACGAACGGCACCGTGAACTTCCACTTGTCGATGTGGTGGGTGTAGTCGGCGGGGGTCAGCACCTCGGACTCGTCGACGTAGTCCACCCCGAGGCTCTGCAGGATCTGCGCCTCGACGAAATGCCCGATGCGGGCCTTAGCCATGACCGGGATGGTGACCGCGGCGATGATGCCTTCGATCATGTCGGGGTCGCTCATCCGGGACACCCCGCCCTGGGCGCGGATGTCCGCGGGCACCCGCTCCAGCGCCATCACCGCGACGGCACCGGCACCTTCTGCGATGCGGGCCTGCTCGGGGGTGACGACGTCCATGATCACGCCGCCCTTGAGCATCTCGGCCATGCCGCGCTTGACCCGCGCCGTTCCGGTACGTCCGCTGCTGGCCTGCGCCGCGCTATTCACCATTACCTCTGGTTTTCTCTATCGTCGTTGTCTGCCGGTACCCGCACAGTGTAATGGTGGACCGCCAGCCGATTTGCCCTCGAGGGCGGTGGAGAGCTCAGCGCAGTGCGGCAACGAGCAGCGCCCCCGCCTTGGACGCGGCCGCCGCCTGGCAATCGTGGTCCAGTTGCGCGCTCAGCCCCGCTCCGTCGTACAAAAGTTACAGCTGGCGTACCGACAGCCGACACCTCGCGCCTCCTCGCCGAATGCGTAGAGCAAATTCCGGATTTGTGTTAAATATTTCATCTGCTGCTCGGGCAGTTGCGCTCGTGCGGGTTGTCGGGTGGCCGCCCTGGTTCTGCAGCCGTGGCGGTCGGCTGAGAAGAGGTCCGGAATGCTGCCGGATTACGTGCTGATGCCGCCGGAGGTGAATTCCGCGCGGATCTACGCGGGCCCGCGATCGGGTTCGATGTGGGCCGCCGCGGCGGCATGGGACGTGTTAGCCACCGAGTTGAGTTCGGCGGCCAGTTCCTTCCAGACTGCGGTGTCCACACTCGGTGGCTCGTGGCAAGGACCGTCGGCCCTTGCGATGGCCACAGCGGCCGTGCCCTATGTGCAGTGGTTGAGCGCTGCGTCCGCCCAGGCGGAGCAGGCGGCCGCCGAGGCCCGGCTGTCCGCGGGGGCCTTCGACGTGGCATTCATCGCCACGGTGGCCCCGCCGCTGATTGCGGCCAACCGGGCGCAGCTGACGACACTAATCGCGACGAACATCCTGGGCCAGAACACCGCGGCGATCGCGGCAACCGAGGCCACCTATACCGAAATGTGGGCTCAGGACGTGGCGGCGATGACGGGCTACGACGCCAGCACCGCCGCGGTCCAAAGCCAGTGGACATCGTTCAGCGCCCCGCCTCCCGACCTGGCCGGTTCCACCATCCCGGTGCAATCGACCTCCTCCGAACTGTTCTCGCCGCTCGGCCAGTCGTCGTCGCTGTTGTCGACGTTGCAGACCTCGCTTTCGCAGCTCCAAATGCTCTCGACGCCAGCCGAACTCGCTATGGAGCCGATGAACATGGCGATGGGACAAATCATGACGGGGGCCAATCCGTTGCTGGGCGGCGCCACCGACGTTGTGCCGGCGATGACCCCGGCCCTGCTGCCCGCGACCGGCCCGGCGCTGCCGTCACTGGGCACGACGGCACTGGTGAAGCCGCCGATCCCGGCGCTCATGGGCCAGGCGAATTCCATTGGTGCACTGTCGGTTCCAGCAACATGGCCGGACAGCGCAGCCGTCGCCGGCCCGGCGCATACGGTTGCCGCGCCGTCGGGTGCTGCCATTCCCAGTGTCAGCACGCCCGGCAGACCGTACCTGCCCTCCATCGGCTCGCCCTCGCGCGGACTCGCCGTAGCCACCCCTGCAGCGATCACCGCGGCCCGCGCCGGCGCATTGCGCCGCGGGATGCGCGACTAGCCCGGGGGGGGGGAGCGTCCGATGTCGTTTCTGATCACCAACCTGGACGCGATGGCGGCGGCCACCAACCAGATGCAGTCAATCGGGTCGGAGCTAGCCATGACGAACACCGCCGCAGCGGGCCAGACGATGGGAGTGCTTGCGCCGGGCGGTGATTCGGTGTCACTACGTGCCGCGGCTCTGCTGGAAGCGCACGCCCAGCAGTACCAGGCGTTCAGCGCACAGGCGGAAGTGTTTCAGAACCAGTTCGTGCAAACCCTGAACGCCGCGCAGACCTTCTACGCCGAAACCGAGGCCTCAAACACGGCCGCGCTGCAGCTGACGTCGAACGCGACATCGCAGACGTCGCCGACGGACGTCGCGCTGATCATGGGCGGTACCGACAACCCGACACCCAGCGCCACCTATGTGCAGGAGGTCTACCAAACATTCGTCCTCCCGAATTACCCCACCTATACCGCGCAGGGCCTGTATACACCTGAGCAGTTCTGGCCGGTTACCGGCCTCACCGACGAAGGCTTCGGGTCGTCGGTCCAACAGGGCATCGCGATACTGAACAACGCGATCATGACACAGACCGGCGCCGGCAATCACGTTCTCGTCGTCGGTTTTTCGCAAAGCGCCACGATCGCCACCATGGAGATGCGCTATCTCGACGCTCTGCCCACCATCCTGCAGCCGAACCCCAGCCTGCTGAACTTCATGTTGCTCGCCGACCCGAACAATCCGTTGACCGGCGGCGTCCTGACCCGCCTTATCCCAGGGGCCTTGACCGCGTTTCACGTCCCTACGCCGGTAGACACCATCTACACGACAGCCATTTACGGCATTCAGTACGACCCCGTCCCCTACTTTCCGGCGAATATTTTCAATATCGGGGCCGACCTCAACGCCATTTTCAGCGTGCCGCTGCATGAACAAACTCCGTTGCTGACCGCTGCGCAACTTGCCACCGCGATCCAAGAGCAGATTGGCAACACCACCTACTTCCTCGTGCCCACCACGAACTTGCCGCTGCTGGATCCACTGCGGCTGATCCCCATCCTGGGGGATCCGCTGGCCAATCTGCTGCAACCGTTCGTTCAGCCGTTCGTCGACTTCGGCTACGCCTCCGGGCTGCCTGGTCCGCTGCAGTCCATCAGCTCGCTCGCCGTCGCCGGCGCGAGCCCGGGTATCGCGGTCCCGCTGGCTACGGGCCTGCCGCCGGCGGGGATCCTCCCCCTTTTGTCGGACGCCGTATAGGTCAGCGGATGGACTGCAGCTGGGCCGGCCGGCCCGGGGCACGGTTGTCGGCCAATGCGATTGCGTCCGCGAGCAGTTCGGGCAACTGGCGCGGGTAGACGGTCTGGCCGGCGGCCACCAGTTCGGCAATATCGCCGGTGCCACACCAGCGATGGCAGTGAATGTAGTTGCGTTCCAACGCCGTGCGCCCCGTGACGGACGGCTCGAAGCGCGGCGCGCGGTGGATGAAGAAGAACTCCTCGCTGTCGATCAGCGACCCGTTGAACTCGAAGACCTCGTCGCGCCGCCAGATGGGGCCGACCAGGTCGCCCGGCGCGACGTGTAAACCGGTCTCCTCGGCCAGCTCCCGGGCGGCGGCCTCGGCCAGCCGCTCCCCGGGCCGCACCTCACCACCCACGGTGAACCACCACTTCGAGGCGCTGCCGTCGGTGACCGCGGGGTCCGAGCCGCACAGCAGCAGCACCGCGCCGTGCTCGTCGAGCAGCACCACCCGCGCCGACGTGCGGTGGTTGAGGCGGCCCAGGTCGCCATGCGCCAGCGCATGCGGATGCTCGACGATCTCGAAATAGCTTGGCAGCGCTGCGGTTCCACCGAGCCGCAGGGCGCGTACCGGGCGCCGCAGAGCCAGCGCGAGGGTGTCGCGCACCGCGTCGTTGTGGAACCGGCGGGCCAGCAGCAGCCGCGCTTCGGCGTCGGCCAGCTCGGCGATCAGTCCGGCCGGCAGCGACGCCGGATCGACCTGCGCCAGGGCGCCGGACAGCTCGTTTTCGGCGTTCTCCCGCGCCTGCCGGGGAGCACGCTCGGCGGCGTCGGCCAGCGCGGCCAACCGCCGGCCCTCGGGGCTGTTGGTCGAGCCTCCGTAGGCGTCGATCGCGACCGCCCTAGCCACCACCGCGCGCCGGGCCAGCGCGCCGTCCAGCGCCTGCCAGGACAAGTCGTAGCGGACGTTCAACCGGTCCAGCCGGTTGGCCGTGCGGATCGCCCACGCGCCGACGAAGGCCAGCACGGCGAGCAGCAGGCCGACGGCCAATATCAGCCAGATCATCAGCTGGCCACCTGTACTTTGACGCCCGACCCGGCAACCGTCTCGTAGACCCGCATGATCTGGCTGGCCACCACCGACCAGTCGTAGCGGACTACCGCCGTCGAAGCCGCCGTCACGTAGCGGTCCCGCAGCTCCGCGTTTTCCAGCATCTCGATCAGCGCGACGGCCAGCGCATCGGCATCACCGACCGGCACCAGCCGGCCGAGCTCACCGTCGCGCAGCACCCTTCGGAAGGCATCCAGGTCGCTGGCCAGCACCGGCGTGCCCGCGGCCATCGCCTCCACCAGGACGATGCCGAAGCTCTCGCCGCCGACGTTGGGCGCGCAGTAGACGTCGGCGCTGCGCATCGCCGACGCTTTGCTGGCGTCGTCCACCAACCCTAGAAACCGCATACGGTCCGCCAATTCGCCCGCCTGCCTGCGCAATTCGGCCTCGTCGCCGTGACCGACGATCAGCACCTGCAGGTCCGGAAACTGCTCGGCCACCTTGGGCAGCGCGTCGAGCAGCACCGCCATGCCCTTGCGCGGCTCGTCGTAACGGCCCAAAAACAGCACGGTCTTGCCCGGCCGCGGATAGCCGTCGAGCCGCGGCGCGCTCGACAGCGCCCCGACGTCGACGCCGTTGGGAATCTCGACCGCGTCGGTGCCGAGGGCCTCCATCTGCCAGCGCCGCGCGACGTCTGACACCGCGATGCGGCCGACGATCTTCTCGTGCCAGGGCTTCAGTACGCCCTGAAAAACCGACAGCGTCAGCGATTTGGTGGTCGAGGTGTGAAACGTCGCCACGATCGGGCCCTCGGCGACCCGCAGCGCCCACATCGACAGGCTGGGCGCGTTCGGTTCGTGCAGGTGCAGTACATCGAAATTGCCGTCGGTCAGCCAGCGCCGGACCCGGCCGTGCACGGCCGGACTGAACTGCAGCCGCGCCACCGACCCGTTGTAGGGGATCGGGATGGCCTTGCCGGCCGACACGACGTACTCGGGCAGGCACACGTGCGGGGATGCCGGGGCCAGCACGCTGACCTCGTGCCCGCGGGCCCGCATCACCTCGGCGAGCTGCAACACATGGGACTGCACCCCGCCCGGCACATCGAACGAGTACGGACAGACCATGCCGATGCGCATCAGCCGCCCTCCAGCCGGGCCCGCCGCGCGTCGGACAGATCGGCCAGCCACTGCGGCTGCAGCATGTGCCAGTCCTCGGGGTGGGCGGCGATGTTGACGGCAAAGTGGTCGGCCAGCGTCTGGGTGATCGTCTTGACGTCCCCGCTCGAGCAGTCCAGCGGGGCGGATATCGAGACCGGCCAGCTTACGCCGTCATTCCAGCAGTGCGCCGCGCACAAGGCCGCACCGGTCTCGACCGCAAGTTTCGCCGGACCGGCCGGCATCCGGGTGGGCTCGCCGAAGAAGTCGACTTCCACACCGGTGCGGGTCAGGTCGCGTTCGGCCATCAGGCACACCACGCGGTTGGACCGCAGCCGCTCGCACAGCACCTCGAAGGGTGGCCGGTCGCCGCCGGACAGCGGCAGCACCTCGAAGCCGAGGCTTTCGCGGTAGGCGATGAACCGCCGGTACAGCGACTCGGGTTTGAGTCGTTCCGCGACGGTGGTGAAGGTGCCGCGCGTCTGCGCCAGCCACACCCCGGCCATGTCCCAGTTGCCGCTGTGCGGCAGCGCGAGCACCACACCGCGCCCTTCGGCCAGGCTCGCGTCGATGTGCTCGGCGCCCTGGAACGTCGCGTCGACCTGCTGAGCCAGCACGCGGTGGTCCATCGTCGGCAGCCGAAACGCCTCGCGCCAGTAGCGGCCGTAGGACGCCAGCGATGCCTTCAACAGCTCGTCCGGAACCTCGGCCGGCGCTACCCCGATGACGCGCGCCAGGTTTTTGCGCAGCTGCTCAGGACCGCCGCCGCGGGCCGCGTAGCGCGCACCGGCGTCGAAAACGTTGCGCGCTGCGAACTCCGGCGCCGCGCGGACGGCGAGCCAGCCGGCCGCGTACACCCAGTCGGTCGCCGTGTCCGTCAGGAGGCGGCGCGGGCTCGAAAGGGCCTTCAGGCCCGATGGCGCCGAGATCACGGTCCGCTCGTCTCCTGGCTTCCGGGGCCGGGCGGCAACGGTTCGGTCGCGCCCGGGGAGGTGCGCACCATGTGCAAGCGCTGGGCGCAGGTGACCAGGCTGGCCGCCGCCAGCACCCACATCGCCACCGGCAGCGCCGCCGGCCAGGCAATGACCGGGAAGTCCGACACGCCCGCGCCGACCAGGACGATGATCAGCCGTTCCGGTCGTTCGATGATCCCGCCGTCGCCGCGCAGCCCGCTGGCCTCGGCCCGGGCCTTGATGTAGGAGATCACCTGTGAAGTGACCAGGCAGATCAGCGTCGCCACCGCGAGCAGCTTGTCGTGCAGGCCGAAGACGATCCACCACAGCAGCCCGCAGAACACCGCGCCGTCACTGATCCGGTCGCAGGTGGCGTCCAGCACCGCGCCAAAGCGCGTGCCGCCGCCGCGTTCCCGGGCCATCGCGCCGTCGAGCATGTCGAACAGGACGAAGAACCAGACGACCAGGGTGCCGATGAAAAGCTTGCCCATCGGAAACAGCGTCAGCGCGCCCGCCACCGAGACGACCGTGCCCAGGATGGTGACGGCATCGGCCGTCAGGCCCATCCGAAGCAGTGCCCTGGCTGTCGGAGTGGTGAGCCGCGCGAATGCGGCCCGGGACAGGAAGGGCGCTTTACTCATGGGCGCCATTCCTCCTCATCGCTGCGCTCTGCATCGTCACCGGCGCGACTCATGGGCGCCATTCCTCCTCATCGCTGCGCTCTGCATCGTCACCGGCGCGACTCATGGGCGCCATTCCTCCTCATCGCTGCGTCCCCCTCGCCGCTTCGCGGCTGGGAGGTGCCCCCACTGCATCGTCACCGGCGCGACTCATGGCTGTTTCGACCACTCGTCGGCCAGCAACTGCCGTGTTTCCCGCAGCAGCTGCGGAATCACCTTGGCCCCGCCGACGATGGTGATGAAGTTCGCGTCGCCACCCCAGCGCGGCACCACGTGCACGTGCAGGTGCTCGGCCAGGGATCCGCCCGCCGACGTGCCCAGGTTGAGCCCGACGTTGAAACCATGTGGGCGCGACACGTTCTTGATGACGCGAATCGACTTCTGGATGAACGTCATGAGCTCGGCGCTCTCGGCGTCGGTAAGGTCCTCGATCTCAGATACCCGCCGATAGGGCACCACCATCAAATGCCCGGGGTTGTATGGGTAGAGGTTCAGCACGGCGTAGACCAGATCGCCCCGGGCCACCACCAGACCCTGCTCGTCGGGCAGCTGGGGGATGTCGGTGAACGGCTGGTCGGGTTTGCCTGAAGAATTCGGGTCGCGCTTCATCGGCGACTCGGCCAGGTAGGTCATCCGGTACGGCGTCCACAGCCGCTGCAGGTGATCGCGTTCCCCGGCGCCCTTGTCGACGATCGAGTCGTCAGCGTTCCCTTGCTCACTCACCGCCGGCCACTTTCACCAGTTCCTTTGTGGGAAAATCGTTCTCACGGTCGGCGATCCATTTCACGATGGCGTCGACCGCGCTGGCGACCGGAACACCGTTGATCTGGCTGCGATCGCCGAAGCGGAAGCTGATCGCGCCGGCCTGCACGTCGCGGTCGCCGGCCAGCAACATGAACGGCACCCGCTGGTTGGTGTGGTGCACGATCTTCTTTGCCATCCGGTCATCGCTGGTATCCACCTCCACCCGCACACCATACGATTTGAGTTGCGCGGCAACCTCTTCCAGATACGGGATGTGCTCATCGGCGACGGGAATACCGACCACCTGGGTCGGGGCCAGCCACGCCGGGAACGCGCCCGCGTAATGCTCGGTCAGGATGCCGAAGAACCGCTCGATCGACCCGAACAACGCGCGATGGATCAGCACCGGCCGTTGCCGCGAACCGTCGGCGGCGGTGTACTCGAGCTCGAAGCGGTCCGGCATGTTGAAATCGACCTGCAGCGTCGACATCTGCCAGCTGCGGCCCAGCGCGTCCTTCACCTGCACCGAAATCTTGGGGCCGTAGAAGGCCGCGCCGCCTGGATCGGGCACCAGCTGCAGGCCCGACGCCTCGCCCACCTCGCGCAGGATCTCGGTGGCCTGCTCCCACACCTCGTCGGAACCCACGTACTTGTCCGCGTCCTTGGTGGACAGCTCCAGGTAGTAGTCGTTGAGGCCGTAGTCGCTCAGCAGGTCCAGCACGAAACGCAGCACCGAGGTCAGCTCGTCGCGCATCTGCTCGAGTGTGCAGTAGATATGCGCGTCGTCCTGCGTCATGCCGCGCACCCGGGTCAGCCCGTGGATGACGCCGGACTTCTCGTAGCGGTAGACGCTGCCGAACTCGAAGAGCCGCAACGGAAGTTCGCGATACGACCGTCCCCTGGACCGGTAGATCAGGTGGTGCATCGGGCAGTTCATCGGCTTGAGGTAGTAGTCCTGGCCCGGCTTGCGCACCGTGCCGTCCTCGTCGAACTCCGCGTCGAGGTGCATCGGCGGATACATGCCGTCGGCGTACCACTCCAGGTGGCCGGACGTGATGTAGAGCTGTTCCTTGGTGATGTGCGGGGTGTTGACGAACTCGTAGCCCGCCTGCTCGTGCTTGCGCCGCGAGTACTCCTCCAGCTCACGGCGAATGATGCCCCCCTTGGGGTGGAAAACCGCGAGCCCGGAACCGATTTCGTCGGGGAAGCTGAACAGGTCCAGTTCGGCCCCCAGCTTGCGGTGGTCACGCCGCTGCGCCTCCTCGATCAGCTCGAGGTGGCGGTCCAGCGCCTCCTGCGACTCCCAGGCGGTGCCGTAGATGCGTTGCAGACTGACGTTGTTCTGGTCGCCCCGCCAGTAGGCGGCCGAGCTGCGGGTCAGCTTGAACGCCGGAATGTGCTTGGTGGTCGGGATGTGCGGACCGCGGCACAGATCGCCCCAAATCCGTTCGCGGGTGCGGGGATTCAAGTTGTCATAGGCGGTCAGCTCGTCGCCGCCGACCTCCATGACCTCGGGGTCCCCGGACTTGTCGTCGACGAGTTCAAGCTTGAACGGCTCGCCGGCCAATTCCGCGCGGGCCTGATCCTTGGATTGGTATACCCGGCGGTCGAACAGCTGGCCGTCCTTGACGATCTGGCGCATCCGCTTTTCCAGCCTTTCCAGATCCTCGGGCGTGAACGGCTCGGCGACGTCGAAGTCGTAGTAGAAGCCGTCGGTGATGGGCGGCCCGATGCCCAATTTGGCGTGCGGGAAGAGGTCCTGGACGGCCTGGGCCAGCACGTGCGCGGCCGAGTGCCGGATGACGCTGCGCCCGTCGTCGGTGTTGGCGGCCACCGGGACCACCTCGGCGTCGGCCTCGGGCACCCAACTCAGGTCGCGCAGCCTGCCGTCGGTGTCGCGCACCACCACGATCGCGTCGGGCGTGCCCCGCCGCGGCAGCCCCGCCTCCCCTACCGCGGCGGACACGGCAGTCCCGGCAGGAACCCGGATCGGGGCTTGCGGCGGTCGCGAGCCCGGCTCGGCCAGGCGCTGCGGGTCGCCGCCATCGGGTCCCGGGACGGACTGGGCGGGCGCGCTCATCGGGTGGTCTCCATGGGATACGAGGTCTGGATTGGTGCTGAAACGTCGATGCCATGCTATCGGGGTCGACCTCGACGAACCCAGGGCATTACTGCTGGCACGCGGTCCTAGGGTTGGTCCGGCTTCAGCCGCACGAACAACGCATCCGCTTCGGTCAGCAGCGTGTCGCCGTCGGTCAACGTGCCGGACACGAAAATTTTGCGGCCGTCCACCCGGTCGATTCCCGCATCGAACTGCAACTCTTTTTCGATCGGCACGATGTGGCGGTAGTCGATCTTCAGGTAAGCGGTGCGCTGCCGCGGGCTTCCGGTGAGCACCGACGCCGTCAGCCCGAGCACGGTGTCGAACAGCATGCCCAGCGATCCGCCGTGCACGGCGCCGTTGCGCCCCAGGTGGAATCGGGCGAAGCGGGCCGTGCCCGCGATCCGGCCGTCCTCGGTTTTGTGCGACGTCAGCGGGATCGTCAGGATGTTGCCGCGCACGGGCAGGTCCATCCGGCGCCCCGACGGCGAATGCCACTCGTCGGCGTCGAACGGGGTCAGCAGCGCCGAGACCTTCTCCAGCAGGTTCGCGGCCTCGGTGATGATGCCGTTGGGCGCGTCGACGGCGCGCGCGTGATCCTGCAGCTTGCGCACCGCATCGATGAATCGGCCGTAGTCAGGCCCGCCCTTGGTCGTCGGTACGGGTGGATTGAATCCCCCGCCGGGGTGCCTGACCTGTTCGCTCGTCACCCCGACACCGTATCCAGCGGCGTGCTACTGCGCGCCTGCAGCCGCCAGGGTCTCGAACTCGTCGTCGGTGAGCGTGATCTCGGCGGCGGCAACGTTTTCCTCGAGATGCGCAACCTTCGAGGTGCCGGGGATCGGCAGTATCACCGGCGAGCGCTTGAGCAGCCAGGCCAGCGCCAGCTGCGACGGCGTCGTGTGATGGTCGGCCGCGATCCGTTGCAGCGGGCCGTCGGGCGCCGCCAGCGGCCCAGCCGCCAGCGGGAACCACGGGATGAACCCGACGCCCTGTTTCTCCGCCTCGTCCAGCAGCGGCTCGGCGCCGCGCGACGACAGGTTATACATGTTCTGCACCGACACGATCTGGGTGATCTGCTGGGCCTCGTTGAGCTGGTCGACGTTGACCTCCGACAGTCCGATGTGACGGATCTTGCCCTCGTTCTTCAGCGTCAGGAGCTCGCCCACTTGGTCGGCCAGCGGGAAGTTCGGGTCGACGCGATGCAGCTGGAACAGGTCTATGGTCTCGACGGCCAGCCGGCGCAGGCTCATCTCGAGCTCCTGGCGCAGGTAGCTCGGATTGCCCAGCGGGACCCAGACGTCCGGCCCGGTGCGCAGCAGACCCGCCTTGGTCGCGATCACCAGCCCGTCGTAGGGGTACAGCGCCTCGCGGATGATGTCCTCCGAGATGTACGGCCCATAGGAGTCCGCGGTGTCGATGAAGTTGACGCCGAGTTCGGCGGCGCGGCGCAGCACCCGGACGCACTCATCGCGGTCGGCGGGCGGCCCCCATACCCCCTTGCCGGTCAGGCGCATGGCGCCGAAGCCGAGTCGGTTGACGGTCAGATCGCCGCCGAGCGTGAAGGTTCCGGATGCGTGGGCAACAGATTGAGTGGTCACGATACCAACCTACGCCGCCCACCCGTCCGCTATTCCCGGCGTGGCAAGCTGGGCTGATGGACCTGGCAGCGCTCGAAGAGCTCCCGCTGACGTACTCGGAGGTGGGGGCGACCGCGTCCGCTGACCGGCCCGCCGGATACGGCCACCTCGCCGTCTCCCGCCAGATCGGTACGGGCCGAACGCGTTTCGAGCGGGCGGCCAACGCCGTCGCGCACTGGGGCATGCAAACCGGCGCCGGCTTGCGGGTGCAGACCAGCTCTCCGACCGTCGTGCTCGACGCGATCGTGGTCGTGACCATGATGGGCGTCCTACGGGCACCCTGTCGGGTGGTCTACGTCATCGAGGAACCCGACATCCGCGGGTTCGGGTACGGCACGCTGCCCGGCCACCCGGAGTCCGGCGAGGAACGCTTCGTGGTCCGGCACGACCCCGCCACCGACACGGTGTTCGCGGAGGTGTCGTCGTTCTCGCGGCCCGCGACGTGGTGGAGCAAGGCCGGCGGCCCGGTAGTGCGGGTGACGCAGCGCCTCATCGCCCAGCGCTATCTGCGCGCGGTGTAGGCCGCCGGGTTAGGAGCCCCAGCCGCGCAGCAGCCGTTCGGCGCCCGCGCACATCTGCTCGATGACCTCGCCCACCGACGCGTCGTCGTGGATCATGCCGACGCCCTGCCCGGCGTCGACCGGGGCGATGCTGCGATCGTCGGCGGCGATCGACGCCGCGAGCTCGTCGCAGGCCGACGGACCCAGCGTCTCCTCGTTGCCCGACCACCGCGCGACGAACTCGTTGGCCAGCACCCGCGCCGGAAACCGGGCCGGCCAGGGCAGGCCATTGGCGACGTCGAAGACCCGTGTGACGACGGTGTCGGTGGACCGCGCCGCGATCAGGGCCTGGCGGCTGCCGTCGCCGGTTAGCGCCTCCGGGCAGGCCGCCAACCGGGTGCCCACCCACGCGCCGCTGGCGCCGGCGGCCAGCACGGCGGCCAGGCTGCGCGCCGAGGCCACGCCGCCGCCGGCTAGCACCGGCACCGACACGACGTCCAGCACGGCGTCGAGCACGGGCAGCGTGCCCAGACTGGCATCTCCGTGACCGCCGCCCTCGGACCCGCGCGCGACCAGGATGTCGACGCCCGCGTCGACGGCCCGCTGGGCTCCTGGCCCGTCGTAAACCTGTGTGACAGTGGGGATTCCGGCATCATGAGCCTTGCCGACCCAGGAGAAGTCGGTGCCGAAGCTCACCGACAGCAGGGCGGGCCGCGCGGCCAGGGCGTCCTGCAGCAGCCCCGCCTCGTTACGCATCACCCAGTCCACCAGGCCGATTCCGAAGCTGCCGCAGACCTGTTGCAACTGGATCTGCAGCAGTTCCCGGGTGGCCACACTGCCCATGCCGACCATGCCCAGGCCGCCGGCGGCGGTGACGGCCGCGGCCAACCGGCCGCCAGCCACCCCGCCCATCGGCGCGTTGAGGATGGGTACCGCCAGGCCGAAGCTTTTCGACCAGGGCGTCGACAACATCAGTGACTCTGCGACGGAATGCTCTTCAACACCGTCAGCATGATCACCGAATCCTCAACTGCCGCAAGGCCGTGCCGTTCCGCCGGAATCGCGACGTAATCGCCGGTCTTGCCGTCCCAGGAATCGCCGCCGGTCGTCAGGCGCACGTGGCCGCGCAGCACCTGCAGCGTCGCCTCGCCAGGGCTGTCGTGTTCGGACAGGTCGTGGCCGGCGAGCAGGGCCAACACGGTCTGCCGCAATTCGTGGGAGTGGCCGCCGTGAATCGTGTGCGCGGCGCGGCCGCTGTGGGATTTGCGCGCCTCGGCGAGCTTTTCGTCAGCCAGGCCGGTCAGGGATACCGATTCCATTGGTGAGTCTCTCCTTGGTGTGTAGGTGGGCCGTTGGGAGTCTCAGACGGTCAGTTGCAGTATCCCCGCCGCGATCAACGCGCCCACCTTGACCACCTCCAGGCCGATGTAGGCGTAGTGCGCCCGGGAGCGGGGTCCCTCCGTTCCGGCGAGCACCATGTCCGAACGGCGGGTCAGCCGCGGGCGGACGACGATCAGCTGAAATGCCAACGCGGCGAACGCGACCGCGAACGCCACCGCGCTGCGCGCGGGCGTCGGGCCGGCCACTACGATCGCCAGCAGGACGAGAGCGAAAACGACCTCTACCGTGTTCAGCGCGCGGAACACCAGCCGCCCGATGCCCAGCCCGATCTGCAGCGTCACGTTGGGCGCGCGAAATTTCAGCGGGGCTTCCAGGAACGAGATGGCCAACACCATGCCGAGCCAAACGAAGGTGACAGCGACGGCGATCGCCGATGCGGTACTCAGTTCCCTACTCCTTCCAGCTTGAGATGCGTCAAACACAGATCCGGTTCGACGAACGCGTCGAGGCGTTCGACGGCGATCGGGGCCTGCCACGTCTCCAGCGCACCCTGCATCAGCCCGAGGTGGATGGGACAGACGACGCTGCTGCGGTGTTCGGCCAGTTCGAGAAACGGGCAATGGCGCAGCCCCACCTGTTGCTCGCCGTCGTAAGACCGCCGCTCGGGGGCAAAGCCGAGCTGTCGAGCACCTCGACCAGGCGGCCGATCGCTCTGTCGGGGCTGGTGGCGGCTTTCGGGTGCGGATCCAGCGTTCGCCCCCAGGCCCGCCCCGCGGCCACCGCCGTGGCGCGCGGATCCTTCGTGGCGCCGACCGCCGCCACGAGAATTTCGGCGAGCAACTGGTAGCGCCGGGACCCGCCGCGGTCCATCCGGCGGACCGCCCGGAACAGCAGCGGCGGGCGCCCCGGGACCCTGCGGCCGGGCGCAACCCGCTCTACCCGACCGTCGCCGACCAGGCGGTCGAGATGGAAGCGCACAGTGTTGGGATGCACCCCCAGCACCCCGGCGATCGCGGCGATGGTCATCGGATCGACCGACCCGCGCAGGACCCGCAGCACCTCGCGGCGGCGACCCGCGGATTCCCCGCCCGACTCGACGATGTGCTCATCCCCTTTTGCATCAGGGCTTTCCGTTGCCGCAGCGATCCACAGAGTTTACACAATTAATATTGGTAATAACCAAGGGCGCCGCTGCCGCAAACCCGGCCGGCGTCCGACGCTGCCGACTTGGGCCCTATCCGCAATGCTCGCGTGACAAAACAAGCGCCGGTTCTGACGTACCTTGACAGCGGCGGATTGTGGCCGAACACAAAGGAGCAGGACGGCTTATGGGGGATGGCCCACCGTTATTCATCGATGCTGACGTAGATATTTTGGCGCGAGACTTCCTGCATTCGCCCTATTCCGGGCCGATTTATGCCGACTGGCCGCTGGATCGACGGTTGCACGCGTTCCTGCGGCGCCGGAGATGCGACGACGGCGATCTGTGCAATATGGTCCTGGACCGCATAATGGCGGCCCGGGGTGCCACGGCCGTTTCTCAAGGCACCAAAGCTGGTTCCCGCAGCGCCCGCTAGACATCGCGTATTCGACACAACTGTCGGCTGGGTCGACAAAGTTGTCGAGAATTCTCGACAGATCGTCGAACTTAATCGACATTATCGTTGGTCTTAATCAACAATTTGCCTGGCATATGTCGACGTGCCCATACAGTATGTGGCGTGTCCGACCGCCCGGAGCAACGCGGCTACCTGCAGGCCTCCCGCGGCCGCCGTTCGTCGCACCATTCCGGCGACGACCGCGAGCAGGCGATCCTGGCCACCGCCGAGCGACTGTTGCAGGAGCGGCCACTGGCCGATTTTTCGGTGGACGATTTGGCAAAAGGGGCGGGTATCTCCCGCCCCACTTTTTACTTCTACTTCCAGTCCAAGAACGCGGTGCTGCTGTCCCTGCTGGACCAGATGAACACCAAGGCGCACACCGCGCTCAAGGCGCTGCGCGGCAAATTGTCCGGCGATCCGGCGGCGCTGTGGCGCGCCCGCGTCGAGGCGTTCTTCGAGGTGTCGGGTTCGCATCGGGCGGTCGCGGTGGCCGGCGCGGCGGCCAAGGCCACCAATCCCGAGGTCCGCCAGTTGTGGTCGACGCTGATGCAGAAATGGATCTCGTTCACCACGCTGGCGATCAAGACGGAGCGCGAACGCGGATCCGCACCCAATACCGTTCCAGCCGAGGATCTTTCGGTAGCGCTGAACATGTTGAGCGAGCGGGTGATGGCCGCTACGTTCACGTCCGAGCAGCCGGCCATTCCCGAGGACCGCGTGATCGACACGCTGGTCCACATCTGGCTGGCCAGCATCTACGAGGATGGTCAGGCCGCGGCCGACACCCGAAACCTGGTGCAGCAAGCCCGCTTTGTCGCTCGAGGTTGATCCGGAAACCGCGTCAGAGCGCGCGCACCAGCGCCGCCCGCCCCTTGGTGCGTATCTTGTGCAACGCCGAGCCGCGGTATTGCTCGATCCGCGCGGCCATCGCGCCCCCAGCTCCTCGAGCTCCGCGTCGGTGATCTTCACCTCCGGCGGGGCCGGTCCAGCCATTCGTGACGTCCGATGGCGGATACCATCTGTCGCTCCGAGCGATCCTTGCAGGCGCTGTCCAAACCGGTGCTCAGGCGGTCCCGACTCGCCGCGGGAGGTCACAGATCGGTATCCGTTCGCGACACTGACGGCGAGGCAACGGGATTGCGGCGAGGGCAAACTTAGCCTTTAGCGGTATCCGACCCAATGTTGTTCTGGGTCGTTGTTCTGGGTCGTTGTTCTGGGTCGCGGTGATTGGCGCCGCGGGCTGAGGAGTGCACACGTGACCGCAATGGACCGGCGGCGCTTCCTGCTCGCCGCGGCCGCGGCGGCCACCGGAGTCTCGTGGCGCCGTGGCGCCGCGGCACGCGCCGATGTCCTCGGATCCGCGCCCGGCCCAATCGTTCCCGCGCCGCCGAAGGTGATGCCGCTGCCTGACCCGGGCTCGCGGGTGGCGCTGCCTGGCACGGTACTCAAGACGCTGCCCGGCGAGGGCGATCTGTTGGCATGGACGGTCGACGACGGTGTCGATAGCGAGGTGGTGCGGCTGTATACGCAATTCGCGAAGGACACCGGGGTGCGGCTCACCTACTTCGTCACCGGGGGCTACCGCTCCTGGACCGAGAACATCGCTGCCCTTCGGCCGTTGGTCGAGTCCGGTCAGATCCAGCTGGCCAACCACACCTGGACGCACCCGGACCTCACCAGGCTGTCGCCCAAGCAAATCGCCGAGGAACTAAAGAGCACCGACGTGTTCCTGCGCAACACCTACGGCGTGGACGCCACGCCCTATTTCCGGCCGCCGTACGGCCACCACAATGCGGCCGTCGACGCGGTCGCCGCGGATCTGGGCTACCGGGTGCCCACCCTGTGGAGCGGCGATCTGCGCGACTCCGCCCTGCTGCCCGAGGACCAGATCGTCAGAATGGCCTACCAGTTCTTCCTGCCGCAGAACATCGTGATCGGCCACCTCAACCACGCGCCCGTCACCCACGTGTACGGGCAGCTGGTCGAAATCATCCGGGCACGCCGACTGCGCACCGTCACGCTCAACGACGTGTTGCTCAAACCCGGAGGTTCGCATCCGGTTTCGAGACATTAAGCCGGGCGCTCAGAGCACGTTCAGGGCCGTGGCGCCGAGCAACCCTCCCGCGACCACCACCGCCGCCGCCGTCGCCGTCGCCTTCCAGCCGAAGGTGCGGGTGACCATCGCAATACCCGGGACGCTGATGACCGGAAGTGTGATCAGCAGCGCCCCAAGGGTTCCCGAGGAGACACCGAGAAGGGCCAGGCCCTGCAGGATCGGTATCTCCCCGGCCGTTGGGATGACGAGCAGCGTGCCGACGATCGCCGCGAGCACGACGATCAGCAGCCCGTGGTGGGCGGGCTGAGTCCACGTGATGAGCCAGCCGCGCAACGCGCCGACCACGAACACCATGATTGCGTATTCCGGCAAGAGAATCAGGCACAGGCCGAGCAACGCCCGCACGAATCCGCTAGCCGCGCCGGCCGTTTCCTCGATCGGCGGACCGACCGACTCGGACGTGGCCGCTGCCGCCCGCCGCCCGCCGGTGACCAGTCCCACCGATACCGCGACGCAGATCACGGTGGCGACACCGACCACCAGCCGCGTCACCGTCCACTGCCATGGTGCGACGAAGAACAGGAAAACCAGGACGGCGGGGTTGAGTAACGGATTGCCGAGCCAGTAGGCAACGGCCGCCGCGGGGCTGACGCCGTTGCGCCGCAACGTGACAGCCACCGGCGCGGCACAGCAGGTGCACATCATCGACGGCATGCCGGCGGCACCGCCGGCCAGTGCGCTCGAAATCAGGTGGCGGCGGTTCAGCACACGCGGCAGCCACGACCTCGGCACCAGCGCCTGAACCGAGGCGCTGATCAGCAGGGCCACCAGCAGCGCCGGCCAGATCGACGAGAGGTACGTCGTAAAAAACGTCGTGGCCGCATGCCAGGTCGGACCATCCCCAGGGTGCACCCCGCCAACGCCGAGGATGCTCGACCCCGACCAGTGGCGGGTGCGCTGGGCTTTCAGAGCTTTGGCGAGGTAGGGCGCCCATTTGGCCCACAGCAAGCCCACCACGAACACGGCGACGGTGAACAGAACACCGATCGCCACAGTCGCACGGCCGCGGCCACCGATCGCGTCGCCCGGTGCGTTCGCCATCTATATCCTAACTCAAACAGACTGTGTCACTTGGTCTTTCGCCCAGCGGTAATCGGCCTTACCGGACGGTGAGCGTTGCAGCCGGTCGCGGAAGACGATCTCCTTCGGCAATTTGTAACGGGCGAGGTGACGCGCGGCCTCGGCGAGGATGCCCTCGGCCAACTCCGCCCGCGAGGCCCGCTCGCCCGCTGCCAGTTGCACGATCGCCACCACTTCGTTCCCCCACCGCGCGCTGGGACGGCCGGTCACCACGACGTCGTAGACGGCGGGATGCTCGGCGATGGCGGCCTCGACCTCTTCGGCGAAGATCTTCTCGCCGGGATTGATGGTGACCGCATCGCGGCCCAGCAACTCGATTTCGCCGTTGGCGGCCCAGCGGGCGCGGTCGCCGGGCACCGAGTGCCGGATCCCCTCGATGACCGGGAACGTCCGGGCGGTCTTGTCCGGATCGCCGAGGTACCCGAGCGGGATCGGGCTCTGCTGGGCCAGCCAACCGATTTCGTCGTCACCCGGCGACAGGATCCGGGTGATGTCCTCGCTGACCACCACCGCCCCGGGGTTCGGCGCGAACCGGCCGCTCGCGCGGTGCCCGCGGCTGGACACCTGGCCCATCTGCGAACCGGATTCCGAGGAGCCGCCGGCGTCCAGAATCGTCAGTTGCGGCAGCAGCTCGACGAACCGCTGCTTGAGCGGCGCACTGAGTGCCGCCCCGCCGGTGACCAGCACCGTCAGCCCGGACAGGTCGTAGTCGCCGGATTCGAGTTCGTCGACCAGCGGCCGCCCGAACGCGTCGCCCACGATCGACAGCGACGCCACCCGTTCGCGGCTGGCCAGCGCCCACGCCTCGGCCGGATCGAAATGAGTGGTCGTCGACGCCATCACGAACGGCCGGCCGCCGCACAGGTTGATGAAGGCCGCCCATTGCGCCGCGCCGTGCATCAACGGCGCGCAGGTCATCGAGCCCGGCGCGGCGACGCGCGACCGCTCGACGATCTCGTCCAGGCCGCTGACCACCTCGCCGGTGCCGTAGCTGCGTCCACCCATGGCGTTGACGTAGATGTCGTGCTGGCGCCACAGCACGGCCTTGGGCATCCCGGTGGTGCCGCCGGTATAGAGCACGTACAGGTCGTCCGGCGACGGCGTGATATCCAGCGCATCGTCGGAAACCTCCCCGGCGTTGAAGGCCAGCAGCTCCTCGTAGCGCACCGCGCCGGGCAACGGCGCGTTCCCGGAGCCGTCGTCGACGTGGATCAGCCGCGGCGGCGGCAGCCCGCCCTTCTCGAGCGCCTCGGCGAGCGTCGGCGCGAACCGGGCGTGATACATCACCGCGTCCGCGCTCGCGTTGCCGAGCGGGTAGACCAGTTCGTCGGCGACGTAGCGGTAGTTCACATTGAACGGCGCCACGCGCGCGTGGTAGGCACCGAGCATCGCCTCGAGGAATTCGTTGCAATTGGCCATGTATAACCCGAGGTGGCTTTGGCCGGATTCGTACGGCGCCAACTCCGAACGTTCGCGATGCGCGCCGAGACCCCAGGAATTCAGTGCGCGGGCGAATCGGCGGGCCCGTTCGTCAGTTTGCGCGAAAGTGAACCGTTGATGTCCAAACACAACGCAATCGCGTTGTGGGTTCGCCGCCGCCACCGCCGAGAACACTTGGGCGAGATTGAATTCCACTGCACTCCTTTAACCCAACCGGCCCGGTGAAGCGCGGCGAGAATCACGCTACAACAGCGTTTCGCGCCAGATGTCACGCACCGGAATTCGATTCAGCATTAGTCTCGGGGTCGTGTACGGAGCCAGTCAGGCCGGATACCGCCGATACGTCGCCCTCGGCGACAGCCAGACCGAGGGGCTGTGGGACGGCGACGAGACCACCGGTCTGCTCGGGTTCGCCGATCGGCTCGCCGTGCTGCTCGACTCGCTGTATCCGGGATTGCAGTATGCCAACCTCGCGGTGCGCGGCAAGCTGCTGGGCGACGTGCTGAGGGAGCAGATCCCGGAGGCGCTGGCGATGGAACCGGACCTGATCACCGTGTGTGCCGGGATGAACGACGTCATCCAGCCCGGCCGAAACTTCGGCCGTGCGCTTGCCGAACTCGATTACCTCTACGCGACGCTCGCCGAGTCGGGGGCGACGGTGGTGACGACGACATTTCCCAACGTCGCGCAGTTCCTCCCGTTCGGCTGGATCGTGTCCAAGCGGCTGGCCCGCATCAACTTCGCGATCCGCGCGTCCGCCGCCCGCTACGGCTTCCCGCTCGTCGACCTGTACAACGCGGCGTCGATGCGGGACTGGGACACGTGGAGCTATGACCGCGTGCACGCGTCGCCCAAGGGTCACATCCTGTTCGCCGCCGCGGCCGCCGAAGCCCTGAATCTGCCTGACAGCAACCATGATTGGGCCAAGCCGCATCCCGATCCGACGCAGTTGTCGGTCGCGGCCGGCGCCTACGGAAAGCTGCGCTGGACGCAGGACAACTTCTTCCCGTGGGTGTGGCGGCGGATGCGGGGCATGTCCGCGGCCGACGGGCGATTCGCCAAGCGCCCGCAGCTGGAACCCGTCAACGCGCCACCCGCGCCGCACCGGGGCGCGCAGACCGAAGACATTGCGCAGGGCGGACACCCGTGAGGCATCCTTAGTCCATGAACGTGGAGGCCTTGCTGCAGTCGATCCCGCCCCTTGCGGTCTATCTGGTGGTCGGCGGCGTGGTCGGCGTCGAAAGCCTCGGCGTTCCGCTGCCCGGGGAAATCATGTTGGTCAGCGCAGCGCTGATGTCCTCCCACCACGACCTGGCCGTCAACCCGCTGGGCGTCGCGATCGCTGCCATCATCGGTGCGGTCATTGGCGATTCGATCGGCTATTCCATCGGGCGCCGATTCGGTTTACCGCTCTTCGACAGGCTGGGCCAGCGCTTCCCCAAGCATTTCGGCCCGGGACACGTGATGCTCGCCGAAAGATTGTTCAACCGCTGGGGAATTCGGGCGGTCTTCTTCGGACGTTTCATCGCGTTGCTGCGGATATTCGCCGGCCCGCTAGCCGGCGCGCTGAAGATGCATTACCAGCGATTCCTGGGCGCCAATGTGTCGGGCGCCATCTGCTGGGCTGGCGGCACCACCGCGCTGGTCTATTTCGCCGGGATGGCCGCCGAACGCTGGCTGGAGCGGTTCTCCTGGATCGCTCTCGTCATCGCGGTAATCGTCGGGGGCATCGCCACCATCGTGCTGCGCGAACGGACCGCGCGTGCGATCGCCGAACTCGAAGCCGAGCACGCCCGCAAATCCGGGGAAGCCCCGGCAGACGCGGTCTAGCCGACCGCCTCGCCGGCGGCGGTCAGCGCCGGGGGCGATGCTCCTCGATCAGACCGCGTGCCATCTTCTTGGCCCGCAGCGCGGCATCCAGATCGCCCACCGCCGCCAGCACGATGGCGCCCTTCATCAGGATGTGCCAGGACGAGGCGAAGCCCTCGACGTCGCGCAGGCCCGCGTCGACGGCTCGGCTGCGGACGATGTCGCGGACGTGGTCGATGTGCGTGACGCAGGCCTGGCCGGCGGGGTGGTCGGGGCCCAGTTCCAGCAGCACGTTGATGAACGAGCAGCCCTCGTAGCCGTTGCGCAGCTGAAACCAGTCGTGCAGCACGTCGAAGATGGCCAGCAACCGCTCCTCGGGCGTGTGGCCCCGCGCTTCCGACTGCGCCTCGACCAGGCCGTGGGTCCATATCTCTTCCCGCCGCTGCAGGACGGCCAGCACCAGGTCGTTCTTGGTCGCGAAATGGCGGTATAGCGTCGCCTTGGCCACGGCCGCGCGCACGATCACCTCGTCGGTGCCCACGGCGCGAATACCGCGCTTGCTGAACAGCTCGTATGCGGCGGTCAAGATGCGCTCCCGTGCCGACGCATTGGGCGGCGCGACATGCGAAGTCGTCATAGCAAGACTTACCGTTCTCTTAGCCCGACCCAGGTAGACAGACCGCCCTGTCTCGTTATACAATAGAGGTTCGCAGTGTGCGAAATTTGTCTGTCTTCAGACGGCAGGACGGACCAAGATCGCGGCGCCAGCGGCGCCGGATTAGGAGTCCACCATGAGTCCCGTGATCACCGAATCCGCTCCCACCGGGCCCAGCCCGCCGCTGATGCTGAGCAGCCGTCTGATCTACGAGCTGGGCGACCCCACCAGCACCCTGAGAGCCACCACCGATCGCCGCGGCCCGGCCATCGTCATCAGTGCGGGCGGCGAGATCGACGCCTGCAACGAGCACACCTGGCGCCACCTGCTCGCCGAGGCGGCAAGTGTCGTCGCCACACCCGGACCGTTGGTGGTCGACGTCACCAGCATCGATTTCATGGGCTGCTGCGCCTACACCGTGCTGGCCGAGCAGTCGCAACGCTGCCGTGACCGCGGCATCGAGGTGCGGCTGGTCGCCCATCAGCCGATCGTGACCCGAATTGTCGACGCCTGCGGGCTGTTTCGTGCGTTGCCCATCTACCCCACCGTGGACTCCGCGCTCGCGCTCTAGTGAGCCGCTGAGCGCCAAGTCGAAAGTGTTGGGCAAGAACTGATTTCCCTATGAGCGACCTGCCGACGGTCGGCGCCGAAGAGGAGTTCCTTCTCGTCGACCGACAGACGGGTGAACCGGCCCCGCGCAACGCCGACGTGGCCGCCGAAGCCGAACGCCGTGGCGTCACACTGCAATTGGAGCTGAGTAGCTGCCAGGTGGAGACGACGTCGGGCGTGGCGCACACCAGTGCCGAACTCGGTGTGGAGCTGATCCGGCTGCGGCGCGGCGCCGCACAGGCCGCGCAGGCCGGCGGGCTGCAACTGCTGGCGCTGGGGCTTCCACCGGCCACCCCGCACGAGTTACCGGTCACCGACACCGAGCGGTACCAGCGCATCGGTGCGCAATTCGGGATGGTCGCGCACGAACAGGGCATCTGCGGATGCCACGTGCATGTGGAGGTGCCCGACCGGTCAGCCGCCGTCTACGCCGGCAATTGGCTGCGGCCGTGGCTGCCGTCGCTACTGGCGTTGTCGGCCAACTCGGCGATCTATCACAATGCCGACACCGGTTACGCGAGCTGGCGCAGCGTGCTGTGGCGGCGCTGGCCGGCCGCCGGGCCGCCGCCGCACTTCGCGTCCGCCGAGGAGTACGACGACACCGTGCGCATGCTCATCGACACCGAGGCGATCCTGGATCACAAGATGATCTATTGGGACGTGCGCCCGTCGGCGGACTTGCCGACGGTGGAGGTCCGGGTTGCCGACGTCCCGGCGACGGTCGCCGAGACGGTGCTGCTCGCCACCCTGATCAGGGCGGCGGTGATGACGTCTCTGCAGGCACGCGACCGCGGCGAGGAGCCGCGGCGGCTGCCGCCCGCAGCGCTGCGCGCGGCGTACTGGAAGGCCGCTCACGACGGATTAGCCGGTCGCACAATCGATTTGGTGCACAGCCGTGCCGTGTCGGCGCGTGAGCAGCTCGGTGCCCTGGTGCGGGAGGTGCACCCGGCTCTGGATGCGCTCGGCGAATACGACCGCGTCGTCGACGAACTCGACCGCATCGCCGGCCAGGGTAACGGCGCGATGCGCCAGCGCTCGGCGTGGCGCCGGCGCGGCGAGGTGCGCGACGTCCTCGCGGAGGCTGCGGCCGCCACGGTGGGCTGACGGCGCCTCGCTTGTGCGTCCAGGACATTGCGTGTGCGTCCAGGGCGTTGCGTGTGCATCCACGGCGTTGCGTGTGCGTCCACGGCGCCAATCCCCCCTTGAGGCCAAGCCGAAAATCCCGCCGTAGACGCACTCGCAAATCCACAAGGGCACACTCAACGCCGGGAACGCACACTCAACGCCGAGGGTGCAGACGGCGTCACACCGTCAACAGCCGCCACAGCCCGATCAGGCCGACCAGCACGATTACGTAGCGCAGCGCTGTCGGGGACAGCGCGCGGCCGTAGCGCGCACCGAGCCACCCCCCGGCCAGCGAGCTCACCGCGATGATCCCGGCGACCGGCCAGCAGATCCGATCGAAGGCGACCAGCGTATAGCCCAGCGCCGCAACGATATTCACCACCCATGCCAGCAGGTTCTTGGCCGCGTTCATGCGTTGCAGCGACTCGGGCAGCAGGGCGCCCATCACCCCGACCAGCAAGATGCCCTGCGCGGCGGTGAAGTAACCGCCGTAGACGCCGACGGCGAAGGTCCCGACGACCAGCAGTGCCTTGCGCCCCGGCGTGATGTGTTCAGGATGACGCCCTGCCTCCTCGGCTTTGCGGCGCGCCCACGACTGGATGCGCGGCCCGGCCACCACCAGCAGCAGGGCGAGCACCAGCAGCCCCGGCACGACCTGAGCGAACACCTTCGCCGGCAGGTGCAGCAGCAAATATGCCCCTAACACCGCGCCCGCCAACGAGGCCGGAATCTGCCAGCGCAGTCGATCCCACTGACCGCCCAGCTCGGCGCGGTACCCCCAGGTTGCCGAGAGGCCGCCGGCCACCAGACCGACCGCGTTCGACATCGTGGCGGTCACCGGCGGATAACCCAGCGCGACCAGAGTCGGGAAGGTGACCAGGGTGCCAGATCCCACGAGGGCGTTGATGGCGCCGGCAACCAACCCGGCCAGGCCGATCAAGATCATGTGGTAAGGCGACACCGCACTAGACACTAGTCGGCGCGCTGGATCGCCAAGCACGCCGGGTGATTTCAGGCGCGGCAGCGCCGAGGATGTTACTCGGGGAAGCCGAAGAGCGCGACCACGCCGTGATCGCGTCCGGCGGTGTAGCCACCGTCGACGGCGATGGCCTGACCACTGACGAACGACGCGTCGGGCGACAACAGGAACGCCGCCACCGCCCCGACCTCCTCGGGCCGGCCGAGCCGTTGCAACGCGTGCTCCTTGGTGATGGAGGCCAGCGGCCCTTCCATCCCGGGCAGCCCGAAGACGCCGCGGGCCATGGGCGTGTCGATGAAACCGGGGCAGATGACGTTGGCCCGAATGCCGCTCGGCCCGTAGTCGAGCGCGATGTTCTTGGTGAGCAGCACGACCCCGCCCTTGGCGGCGTTGTAGGAGCTGCCGCCGGCGGTGCCCTCCAGGCCCTCGATGCTGGCGACGGTCACGATCGAGCCCCGCTCCCCGTCGACGCGTTCCTGCTCGATCATCCGGGCCAGGGCCGCCTTGGCCACCAGGAAGGTGCCGGTCAGGTTGGTCCCGATCACGCGATCCCACTCGCCGCGATCGAGCAGGTGCACCGGGCCGCCGCCGGCGACGCCTGCCGCGTGGAAAACGCCGTCGAGGCGGCCGGGCACCGCGGCCAAGACGGCGGCGATGGCGTCCTCGTCGGTGACGTCCGCGGCGACGAAGCGGAAGTCGGGTCCCAGGTTGGGCGGGGACGTCAGGTCGGCGCCGATGACGGTGCCACCCTCGGCCAGCAAGCGCTGCGCGGCGGACAGGCCGATACCCGACGCCGCGCCGGTCACGATGAACGTCCGCGAGCGAGCCCGTTCGGCATCCACCATGTCTGACTCCTTTGTCGGTTTGCCGCAGCCATGTTGACACACCGCGTGGCCACGGGGTCCCCCGCAGTCTTCGATAAGCCAGGTGTATCAGGCGATAGCGAGCCAATCATGGACAGCGTGACGCCAGCCCAGTGAAATGGGTACATGACGGGCGGACCTCCCGCCGCCCGACCGCAACAGAGGAGTCTGACCATGCGCGTCGTCTCAAGAGCAGTGCGCCCCGTCGCGTTCGCGGCCGCGGTGACCGCGGCGATCGCCCTGACCGGCGCCCTCACCGGCCCGGCGGTGAGGCTGACCGCGGCCGACGGAGTCGAGGTCGCGCCGGGTGTCTCGGTCACCCCGGCGCCGGGCTGGTCGGTCGGCAACCAGGGGCCCGGCTGGGTGCTGCTGCACAACGTGTTCTCCAGCGCGGAGATGGAGGTCCGGGTCAAACCGGCCACCGGGACGGATCCCGTTGCCGTGCTGCAGGACGACATCAACAACCTGGGCGCCACGGTGACCGGCCTGAGCAACGTCAAAGACCTGTCCGCGCCCATCGCGACCACGGTGGCAGGGGCGAACTTTCAGAAGAAAGCCTTCATCGACTACACGGCTGACGGGGCGTCGCAGCTGGGCGCGATTCCCGTCATCGGTGCCTTCATCGAGCTGCTGAACCCCTCGACCCATCAGTCCGCCTTCATCGTCTTCACGCAGAACGGCGATGCCACCACGCACGTCGACGCCGACGGCGGAGCGATGATCGACTCGATGCTGTAACCGCGGGCGTCCGGTGGCCCCGCCGTGGCATGCGGCGGGACCACCGCGTATCAACGACAGGGGAACACATCACCACCCAGCGGAGGGCCGATGCCATCAGCCGATACCACGACCGGCACCACCGAGACGCTCGTCGGGATGGTCGAGCGCCATGTTCAGCAGCGGCCCGATGACGTCGCGATCCGCTTCGGCGAGCTGCGGTGGTCCTGGGCGCAATGGGCGCAGCGGATCCAGCGGGCCGCGGGCGCGCTGCAAGCCGCGGGCCTGCGGCGCGGCGAGTGCGTGGCGTTCCTCGACAAGAACCACCCGGCGTGTTTGGAGACCTTCCTCGCCGCGTCGTCGATCGGCGCGGTGGCCACGATCGTCAACTGGCGGATCCTCGGGGATGAACTCGCCCATGTGCTCAACGACAGCGGCGCGCGTGTGCTTCTGGTCGGGGCGGAATTGCACTCCGCCGTCGACGCGATCCGCGCGCGGGTGCCCGGCGTGGAGCGCGTCATCGTGGTCGGCGGCGACGAGGACGAGTACGAACCCCTGCTGGACGCGGCCGCGCCGCCCACCATCTATCCGGATGTCGGCGACGACGACGCTGCCCTGACGATCTACAGCTCGGGGACCACCGGGCGCCCCAAGGGCGTGCAGCTGACTCAGCGCGCACTGGTGAATCACATCGGGAATCTGGCCGCGCCGATGCCGTTTTCGGACGGTGACGCCAACCTGGTCGCAATGCCCCTGTTCCACGTGGGCGGGATCGCCTATGCGTTCTTCGGTATCCGCGCCGGCGTACCGACATTCCTGACGCGCGAACCCGAGGCCGCCACCCTGATCGGCACGGTGAAATCCGGTGCGACACATGCGTTTTTCGTGCCCCCGGTGATCGCCCGGTTCCTCGACGCCGGGGAGGCCGCGATCGACGCCCTCTCGGGTTTGCGCTACGTGGTCTATGGGGCGGCGCCCATGCCGCTGCCATTGCTTCAGCAGGCGCTCGCGGCCTGGCCGGAGATGAATTTCGTTCAGGTGTACGGGCAAACGGAGTTGTGCGGCGGGATTGCGACGCTGGGCGCCGAGGAGCATCGCGACGCCGACCGCCCGCACCTGTTGGTATCGGCCGGAAAAGCCGCGCCGGGCAACGAAGTTCGGATTGTCGACCCCGATTCCGGCAATCAACTGCCCACCGATGCGGCCGGCGAGATCTGGGTGCGCAGCGACCAGCGGATGATCGGCTACCTGAACCGGCCGGAGGCCACGGCCGAGACGATCACCGCCGACGACTGGGTGCGCACCGGCGACATCGGCCGCCTCGACGCCGAGGGCTACCTCTATATCGAGGACCGGCTGAAGGACATGATCATCACCGGCGGCGAAAACGTGTACGGGCCCGAGGTGGAAAGCGTGCTGATCGAGCACCCCGCCGTCACCGACGCGGCGGTGATCGGGGTCCCCGACGACCACTGGGGCGAATCCGTCAAGGCGATTGTCGTCACCACCGGCGCGGTCGAAGCCGGCGACATCATCGGCTTCTGTCGCGAGCACCTGGCCGGCTACAAATGTCCGCGCACCGTCGACTTCGCCGCCGAACTGCCCCGAAATGCCAGCGGGAAAATCCTCAAAAACCAACTCCGCGAACCATATTGGCAAGATCGCGCGCGTCGGGTATGAGGCTGGCGCCTGGGGAGAGGGCAAACTCAGCGCGACCGCGGCCCCGCGGTGTTGTAGCCTGCCCGTGCGCCGTAAGCATTCACTGCAGGGACAGTCAGGGGCGACGACATGAGTGAGCAAGTAGACGCGCACCGACAAAAATGCGCGATCAGTGTGCTCGGGGGCCCGACGACGGTCATCGACATCGCAGGGCGCCGGATCGTGCTGGATCCGACGTTCGACCCGCCCGGCCCGCACGACTACCTGGAGAAGCTCACCGGCCCCGCAGTGAGTGCCGAGTCGCTGGGGCAGATCGATGCAGTGCTCATCAGCCACGACCAGCATCCCGATAACCTGGACAACGCCGGCCGCAAGCTGGCCGAGGGCGCACCGCTGATCGTCACCAACCCCGGCGCCGCGAGCCGATTCGGGCCATCGGCGGTGGGGTTGCAACCGTGGCAGTCCTACTACCTGCCCGGCGGCCCGGGACGTATTGCGGCACAAGCGGTTCCGGCCGTGCATGGCCCGGCCGACGGGATGCGCGACATGAAAGGGCACGTCAACTGCGAGGTCACGGGATTCGTGCTGTACGGGCCCGGCCTGCCGACCATCTATCTCAGTGGTGACAACGCCTCGATGAGCGCGGTTGGCGAGGTGGCCGACCGCGTCGCCGACATCGACATCGCGGTGCTGTTCGCCGGGGCGGCCAGCGTCCCGGCCAAAGAACGCGGCCGGCCGCTGACGCTGACGTCGGCCCGCGCGGCCGCGGCCGCGGAGGTCCTCGGCGTCAAGGTCGTGATCCCCGCCCACGTCGATGGCTGGGCCCACTTCAGCGAGGGCCCCGCCGAACTCACGGCGGCGTTCGATCAGGCGGGCATCAAACGGGTGCTGCGCACGGCACCGCACGGCGAGTGGATCGACCTGACCTCGCTCGACCAGGACTAGGCACGCAACCGCCGCACAGGCATCCCTCGGTCCGCAGCTGCGGGTGCACCCAGTCGGGTGAGCCGGCGCTGTCCGGGGTCGATGGGGTGTGCGCCACGGGGATCCTCCTACACGAACGGCAGCGTGGCCGTCGCGATGGTCTCAGAGGCGTCGAGGATCAGATTGCGGTGCTTTTCCTGCAGTGTGGACGTGGCCTCGGCGACGGGCTTGCCGCAGTGGCGGCACTGCGTCTTGAACTGCGGCTGGTCTTCCTCGTCGGGCCAGAAACGGCGCGGCCCCACCTGGGCGCCGGGGTCGTAGACGACCTGCTGATGCGGGGCCTCCTTGAGAATCCGGCCCACGGGATGCAGTTGCGGACATTCGAGTTTCAGCGTGCCAACGCCTTCGTTGTTCGCCATTGGTTGCACCCTCCTTGTCGTGATCGCGCGTCGTCGCGCCTCAATTGTTCCCCCGTCCGGGCGTCAGTGTGGAGATTGCCCCATAGCCGAGCCGGCTCGGTGCTGCGGCCTCAGCGCGGCGGGGGCCGAATAAACCTCGAGGGCAATTCGGCTTTCCCACTTCCGGGATGCGCGACGAAATAGCGCCCGATACGTTACGTCACAATGACGAATGTTAGCGCAATGTTACGCCAATGCTTTTCGCGGGGAGTTTCAATGGACTCGTCTAGTCGTCCGGCAGTTAGCTAACGTTCTGCACGCGAGCCGACGGCCGGAAGGCAATCTCGAACCGCCGTCATAGCACCGAGGCCCGCGATGGGCTCGTCGCGTCGATCCGCGCGGACCCTGATCCCGCTGTACCGCTCCGGCGCACCGCGCTGCGGGCGATCGCCGCAGTTGAACGCGCCGCTGACTGCGATCTCGAGCGATGCCGATACCCAGAGCACTTGTGACGTCTATGCATTGGCTCCCTTACCCTGCGCCGCCGCGCCGAAGTGGTTACGCTCCTGTCATTCCGAACGTCTAATGAGGGGGTAAAGGTCCTGGCAAATTGTGCCGCGAAACCTTATGCAATTTGTGTAAGCACCGGACTCTGCGTGCCTGCACGTGCCGGGAGGTGGGGCGAAGCGGTCCGATCAATAGTGCCAGCATGTGATTAATGAAGTGAGCTTTTTCGATTGGGTCGGGCGTTTTGCCGCCGCTGTACGCCCGCGCCGAGTACCTGTACCGGCGCATGTCGACGCAGATGCGCTCTCGCCGACATCGCACCGCCACGGCGGCCGAGCCCAGCCGGGTCGGACTACCTACCAAGGAGATGGTCATGTCTGTTGTTCCACAGCGCGGCGGCCCAGCGATGCCTGCCGATAACGCCGCCGGCCGCATATCCGGCTACACCACAACGCGATTCGCCGTGCTGCCGGCCAACGCTGACCGAGTGGCCCGCCTTCGCGCGGCCGATTGAGAGGCGGCGGCGATGGACTACGGGGCATTACCACCCGAGGTGAACTCGGCGCGCATGTATGCCGGGGCAGGCTCGGCCTCGCTGCTGGCAGCCGCCGCGGCCTGGGACGGGCTGGCGATGGAGCTGAACAGGGCGGCGGCCTCGTATCAGTCAGCGGTAACCGCGCTGGTCAGCGAGGGATGGCTGGGACCGACATCCTCGTCGATGGCGGCCGCCGTGACGCCGTACACAAGCTGGATGAGCACGACCGGGGCGATGGCCGAGCAAGCCGCCAGTCAGGCGACGGCGGCAGCCAGCGCCTATGAGACCGCATTCGCGATGACGGTGCCGCCGACCGAGGTCACGACCAACCGCAGTCAGCTGGCATTGCTGATCGCGACCAATTTCCTCGGGTTGAACGCGGCGGCGATCGCGGCGAACGAGGCGGAGTACAGCGAGATGTGGGCACAGGATGCGGCGGCCATGTACGGCTATGCCGCCAGCTCGGCCGGCGCCTCAAGGCTGACGTCGTTCAGTCAGGCGCCGCAGATCACCAACCCAGACGCACAGAACGACCAAGCTTCCGCGGTCGCCCAGGCCGCCGGCGCGCCGGCGGCGGCCGGGACGCAGGAAACGCTGAGCCAGCTCACGTCTTCAGTGCCGAATGCGTTGCAGTCGTTGGCCTCGCCGGTGTCGTCCTCGTCCTCGTCGTCGCTGTTGTCGACGACGTCCCTGACCAGCGGGTCCTTGTGGGACTTCCTGGATTCCAACTTCGTCAACGGCATCGTCTCGGGCGGCTACATCAACCCCGCGATCGTCGAACCCGCCGTGACGGCGTCGATGGCCGATATCAACGCCGTGCAGCTCGCCGCGCAGCCCAGCACTCAGGCGCTACCACCCATGGGTTCGGGGTCGGGGAATGCGGGGTGGACGCCGGTGCCCGGCGCGACCGGTGTACCGGCGAGTGATCCCCCGCTGGGCCCCATCGGCGTGCCCAGCACAGAAAGCGGATGGATTTCGGCCGGCACCAACCAGGCCGCAACCATCGGGCGGTTGTCGGTGCCCCAGACCTGGATGGTTGCCGCCCAAGTGGAGAACCATGCCGGAGCCGCGCTGCCCGGCGGCGGCTGGAGCAGTACCAGTATCCCCGCGCCGGAAGCGTCGGCGGTTGGGGCACCGGGAATGCCGGGCATACCGGCGGGCAACAGCGGCGGTCGCAGTTTCGGCACCGGACCGCGCTACGGATTCCAGGTGACCGTCATGCCTCGCCCACCCGCTGCGGGCTGAGCCCGCGACACCTTCCGGCCGGCGACCGCCGGTACGGCTAACCTCAGCCCCATGCCCGCCGACGCCAAGCAGTGGAGCCCGACCCAGGTCCGCATCCTGCGCGCCACCGCCGAGCTCATCGCCAAGCAGGGCTACTCCGCCACCTCCACCCGGGACATCGCGGCGGCCGTCGGCGTCGAGCAGCCGGCGCTCTACAAGCACTTCTCGGCCAAGGGCGACATCTTCGCAGCGATCGTCCGCCTCGCCCTGGAGTGGCCGGTCCAATTAGCCGACGAACTCGCGGCGCTGCCCGTGCCCGCCGCCGTCAAGCTGCATCGCTTCTTGCGGGAATCGCTCAACCACCTGCACGCCTCGCCGGAGGTGGTGGTGTCCGTCATCGCGACCCCGGATTTGTGGCAGGACCGCTTCGCCGCGGAACAGGAGCTTGCCGCGAAGCTCGAGCGGGCGCTCGCCGAGCTGATCGAGACGGCGCAGGCCGAGGGCGACGTGCGTGCCATCAATCCGCTCTCGGCGTCGAGGCTGCTGCAAGCCCTGTTCGACGCGCTGACACCCCAGCTGACGGTCAGCCCGGACGAAATCCTCGAGTTCGGCCTGGTCGCGCTGCTGGCCGAGCCCGCCCGGTTGGCCGAAATCCGTTCTGCGGCAGACGCTTTAAACCTGCAGACGACGCCTCCGATTAACCGCATCTAGCTTCGTCGAGCCCGTTGCCGACGACGTTCGGCCCGCACCTGCGCTGCCCGAAACGACTCCGTTGCGCAAACCTCTTGACATCGGGTTATCAAATGATAACCTCGGTTCAGGTTATCAATCGATAACCACCCGCCATGACCAGGAGACCACTAGCCATGACGCACCTGACGCTGAACGTGGAATACGCCGAGCTGACCGCGCGAGCCCGCGACATCGAGGCCCAGCTGGCGGGGGTCCCGCTCGACAACGCCGACGCGGCGTGCACACTGCAGTTGGTCCGCACCGCGACCGAACAACTCGCGCTGTCCGCCGACAACATGCGGATTTACCTCGCGGCCGGCGACCGGGAGCGCGGACGGCTGGCCCAGTCCCTGCGCGATGCGGCCGACGCCTACCGGGAGACCGACGAACGCGCCGCCGACGCCCTGGACAACGAGACAGCCATCCCGGCGACGACGCCGAAGTCCGCCCGGTACGCCACGGAGCCCGAAATGCTCACCGAGACCGCGTCGACGCCGCGGGTCCCCGTCCCGTACTCCTCGGCCAAAGAGGCCGTGCTGAAGCTCATGAGCGGTGACCAGGGCGCGTCGCTCCTACGGTTCGCCGATGCCTGGACGGCGTACCAGCGCAAGCTGCTGGAAGCCCGCTACCGGTTCCGGCCCTTCACCAGCTGGGACAGCGACGCCCGACTGGTTGCCGAGCAAAACCTGGATCAGCAGCGGAGCTGGCTGGACCACATGGCGACATTGTGCGGCCAGCTGGCCACCCAGGCCCGAAACGTTGTCGCCGCGCACCGCTGGGCGGTCAGCGAGCACCCCACCCTCGAGCAGATCCGACGGCTCGACGAGCGGTGGATAGCGACCCAGGGGCTGCCGGAATGGGAAAGAAACCCGTTGGGAATGGCCGCGCTGCTGCGGTTGTACTCGGAGTGCCAGGCCAAGTCCGAGGCGGTGCTGGCCGAATACGAGCGGCGGGTCGCCCTGGCACCGGTGAGCCCGCCCAGTCCGCCCAACGCCTACAAATGCGTCCCGCCACCGGACACTCAGCCCGAGCCCGGGCCCCTCCCCGGCCCCGGCCCCGGTCTGGACCCCAATCCCCTACCGGACGCTGGCCTGCCCTTTGTCCCGCCCGCACTGCCCAGCATGCCGTTGGGCGGTATGCCGTCGGCATCGAGCGACCCGACGCTGGCGGCGACCATGAGCGCCGCCGATAAGTCGACCGGCCGGCCCTCGGGGCCGGCGCTCAAACCGGCATCGTTCGGGGGTCGCGGGACCGGCGTGCCGTCGATGCCGTTGCAGCCGCACGCGGAGTCCGGGCTCGCCGCGGCGCCCGGGGGCGCGGGCGCGGGTCGCGCGATTCCGATTCCGGCGGCCTACGCGGCGCTCAACGGGGGTGGCGGCGCAGGCATGCCGATGGGCGCCGCCCACGGTCAGGCCGCCGGCAAAGGCAAACGCGCGCAACAGGATGAGTCCGCGCTGTACGTCGAGGACCGGCCCTGGACGGAGGCCGTGATCGGTCGGCGCCGGGTCGCGTAAAGGGGACCAACGCCCACGCCCCGGTCATCGCCTGGGGCATCGGATCCGATGTCGGAACAGGTCAGAACTTGTGGTCCCGGCTGGGATCGAACCAGATTTGTTTGCTGAGATGGTAAGCTCTTGATCAGCGGATTATCCTGTTCCCCAACGCGTTTAGCTGGCATCCCAGTCACAACAGGCGCCAACAACACCCAGCAGTATGCCCGTTAGGGATAGCCCGTGGATAGCCCGGCGATGCCAACCTGCCGGTCACGGCGTTGACTGGCTGGAAATCTAGCAAACTGGATGGTTTAAGAATCGAAAATCAGTGCTTGGACTAGGCGATTGGGCGTCAGTTTCTCGCCCGGTTTCGGAGAGGATCCAAAGATGAACTCGTGCGGCTTGACTGAAATATCAACGTCCACGGTCGATTTCACCGCCTAACCGCCACGGTCCAAAACTTCAGTAATAGCGTTCAATTTGACTGCTTCACTTACGTTTTCGTCGGTTGCTATGTTCAAGAGTTCTCGCGCTATCCGAAAGGTGGTATTTTGCATGCGAACTCGCGCCTTATTTACAACTTGTCTTGCAGCTCCGCCATGGGTCCTGCACACATTCGAGCCGTTGATCGCAGCTGGCAAAGGAATCGCGAGATGTCGCTTCGCCGGCCCGATGCACGCGATCGGCTCCGGCGCCGGAATGACAACAGATCCAGGCGCGGCAAAGGCATCGTGTATTCAGCGATAGCGCGTTACCCTCCGGCGGGTGGGCGTGTTAGCACAGTAAGACGGAACCCGTACTGGGGGATAGTTCGGCCATAATCCCGGTTGGTTGGCGGGCCCATCGGCATGCCGGGCATGCCGGGGGTGCCTTGTGGCGCACCGGCGTTGATCATGGGTGTGGCTCCCAACGGCAGGGCCGTCGGGGTTCTGATCTGGTTCTCGCCTGCCCAACTTGGCGGCACCGACAACGCTCCGACGGTGACGGCTTTGCTTAACCCCGCTGTTGTTGGACCGCCGTTCACAGCGCTGAACATAGTGGCGCTTTCCACCGGTGCCGCCAAGTCCGCACCGAGCTCAGGGACTCCCAGCTCAGCAGCGGTGCCGCTGGCAACGGCCGCATCAGTGGCCGCTTCCTCACCGCTGGCCAACCCGAAAAACGTCGTGATCAAGCTGCTCGGAGTCGCGACAGCTGCGGGGACCGCAGTGTTCCAGAATTGGGCGTTGGGTCCCCATTGTTCCCATAGGTCGTCGAAGGATTCGGGGAAAATTCCACGCGCAAGCTCTTGCAGCGTGTCAGGGATCGCCGACGTCAGTTGGTGTGACGTGATTTGCTCGCCGACGGTCACATCGGCCTGCATGACGGCTGCTGATTGAGCTGCCAACCCGGCCGGGTCCACCGTATCGGGCGGCAGGGTGAACGGAGTGAGCTGGGTGGCCGCCGCTGCCGACGCAGCGTAGCTGTACATCGCTGTCGTGTCCTGGGCCCACATTTGGGCGTATTGGGCTTCGTTGGCGGCGATCGCCGGCGTGTTTTGGCCAAAAATGTTCGTGGTGATGAGCGCGATCAGCTGCGCCCGGTTGGCTGCAACCAATTTGGGTGGCACTGTGGCCACAAACGCGCAGTGATAAGCGCCGGCTGCCGCGGTGGCCTGCGCGGCGGTGGACTCGGCTTGGGCCGCAGCGACGTTCAACCATGTTATGTAGGGTGCTACTGCCGCCGCCATTTTTGCTGATGCTGATCCCCGCCATCCGGTGGATCTGAGCTCGGAGATCAGCCAGCTGTAACTCATTGCCGCCGAATGTAATTCGGCACCGAGTGCCTGCCAGGACGCCGCGGCGGTCAATAGCGGACCTGAACCTGCTCCGGTGTACATGCGGGCAGAGTTGACTTCCGGTGGAAGCATGCCGAAGCTCATCAATGCAGCCATCGTCGCCTACCTCTCATTCAACTTGTTAAATATTTGTGGGGAAGTGGTCCGTCCTGTTATGCCGATCCGCGGCGGCGCTGCCAGGCGGCCGGGCATGCTCGGTGATAGCCGCAGCGACCCGCCGATTTATCCGCGGGTTATTCTCGGCTGAGAATCCTCGCGTGAGTTCTTAACCGGCATGAGGGGGCGGCCCTTCAGAGCCACACGGCCTAGCTTCCCAATGCTTTTCGGAAGACGATCGGCCTACGCCCGAGACGAACTTAGAAGGTTGTCGAGGGAAATTCCGGGCTGCGGCTGGGGAAAGGCAACTGCGGACTCGGATGCGGACTATCGCTCGAAGTCATTGTCGAACCCACCTCCTCGCAGCCAAGACGCACGGGGGCGCCAGAACACGGCAGTGACTGTAGCACCCGAATCAGGGTGAGAGGACCACGCGTTTAGCACCCGCTCCTTGAGAGCCGGCAGAAGCGCGGTTATCGGCACATTCGCAATAACCATGCCGGAACACACGAGTGGATTCATCGAAAACTCATAGAGTTAAAGCCCGTATCCACCCCAACCAGGTCACGTCCAGTGAGGTGGTTAGCAACAGCGGAGGCCCATACCATCTGCTCGGGGTATCGATACGGCGCACGGATGAGCTCGTCCCGGCGCTGGTCAAGCCTGGCTGGGGAAATACGATCCGCGCCACAGCTTGGGGATCGCAACATCCAATGGCATTGCGTGAGTGTCGAATTGGCGGCGATGACAGTCATTGCGTTGTTTTAGTGCGTTCGGCGCTGCGTTGGCCACGTTCGGCGCAGCAGGGGTCGGCTGCGCCCATCAGCGTGTGGATGAACTTCGCTAGCCGTTCACGGCGTTAGGCAGCAGCAGTGATCGCGTCGAGCAACTCTGGACGGTCTCTGGAAGAACAGCGAAAGTACCTCCATTCATTCGGCATTCATTCGGCTGCGGCACGCCAGGCACCCTGATTAGACCCGACTCATACACAACACTTCTGGACGCGCTCCGAGTCCCTCGCATATGATCGCCGGGCGCTTGTTGGCTATGCGTGTTACCCCCTGCCCTGGGGCTGGCCTGGCCGATGGTGCGTGACTGCTGATGGGTCTTCGTATTGGCTTGAGCTGCTCACGGATTGCGCAACAAGGAAAATTCCTTCGCGAGCGGATGGGGTTGTCATGAGTGAGGGGTATGTCGTAGCTGTTGGCACCGAGGTGACGCAGCAGCGCGGTATCGAGCGCATCTTTGGGCTCGGCCTCGGTGGCTGGACCAGGCGAGTCGAATGACGGGTGGTGTTTTCGATAAGCCCGCGCCTCCCATCGCTAAACGTGTGCCGACACGGCGCGAACACCATGGGGACGTGTTCATGGACCCGTACGAGTGGTTGCGAGACAAGGGCGATCCTGAGGTGCTCGCCCATCTCAAGGCAGAGAACGTCTACCTTGATCACGCCACGGCACACCTGGAATCATTGCGACAGAAGATCTTCGATGAGATCAAGGCACGCACCAAAGAAACCGATCTATCGGTGCCCGCCCGACAGGGCGACTGGTGGTATTACACGCGTACCTACGAGGGAAAACAGTACCGCGCACATTGCCGTTGTCCTGTAACCGATCCCGACGACTGGAGTCCCCCCGCATTGGGTGAAGGCATCGCGCTCCCAGGTGAGCAGATCTTGCTCGACTGTAATGATGAAGCGCAGGGCTGTGAGTTCTTCGCACTGGGCGCTGTGGCGGTGAGCCTCGACGGTAATTTACTGGCATATTCGGTCGATACAATCGGCGACGAACGCTACCTGCTTCGCTTCAAGGATTTACGCTCTGGCGAGCGCTATCCCAACGAAATCGCCGATCTCGGTCTGGACATTGCGTGGGCGGCCGACAACCAGACCGTGTACTACCTGACGCTGGACGCGGCCCAACGACCCGACAAGGTGTGGCGGTACCTTGTGGGCTCCGAGGGGACCTCGGAGCTTGTGTATCACGAAGCGGATGAAAAGTTCTGGCTTGAGCTAAACCTCACGCGCAGTGGGCGGTACGTGTTCATCTCGTCGGCGTCGTCTATCACCTCTGAAGTCCGCTATGCGGATGCCGCCGATCCGCAATCGTGCCTTACGGTTGTGCTGGCTCGCCGCGAAGGAATCCAGTACTCAGTGGAGCACGCGGTCGTCGGCGGGCAGGATCGGTTCTTGATCCTGCACAACGACGGCGCGGTGAATTTCATGCTCAGCGAAGCTCCGGTCTTTGATCCGACGTCCCAACGCACCCTTATCGCGCACCGCGACGATGTCCGACTCGACGCGGTCAACGCCTTCGCAGGGCACCTTGTAGTCAGTTATCGGCGGCAGGCGTTGCCACGCCTACAGGTGTGGCGCATCAACTCTGACGGAACTTACGATCCGCAAAAAGAGATCTCGTTTGGCTCCGAGCTGTTGTCGGCATGTTTGCATAACAATCCGAACTGGTCTGCGCCCACGGTCCGGATCAAGGCTGGCTCCTTTACTATTCCGGCGCGCATCTACGATGTCGACGTTGCTAACAGTGAGCGGGTCCTGCTGCGCGAGAAGTCGGTTCTTGGGGGTTACCGATCCGCTGACTATGTTGAACGGCGGGACTGGGCCGTTGCCGACGACGGGACACGCATCCCGGTGTCCGCTGTTCACGGTGTCGATGTCAAATTCCCCGCTCCAACACTGCTTTTCGGCTACGGTGCTTATGAGGCGTGCCACGATCCGACCTTTTCCGCCGCCCTGTTGTCGCTACTGGACCGCGGCGTGGTGTTCGCGATCGCCCACGTCCGCGGCGGCGGGGAAATGGGTCGGATGTGGTACGAGCACGGCAAAATCTTCGAGAAGAAGAACACTTTCACCGACTTTGTTGCGGTGGCAAGGCACCTGACCGACAAGGGAATTACCCGCCCGGGTCAGCTGGTAGCAATGGGTGCAAGCGCGGGTGGTCTGTTGGTAGGCGCGGTGGCAAATATGGCGCCAGACCTCTTTGCCGGTATTCTGGCGGAGGTTCCGTTTGTCGATCCGCTGACGACTGCGCTGAATCCATCCTTCCCGCTGACTGTCACTGAATGGGAAGAGTGGGGAAATCCGCTCAGCGACAGGGATGTTTATTGGTATATGAAGTCCTATTCCCCATATGAAAATGTTGCGGCCAAACGCTACCCTGCCGTACTCGCGACAACATCACTGCAAGATACCAGGGTTTACTATGTGGAACCAGCGAAATGGGTTGCAGCGCTTCGACATGCCAACACGAGCGGCTGTCCCATCTTCTTGAAGACGCAAGTCAATGCCGGACATTTCGGACTCAGTGGCCGCTACGAGGCGTGGAAGGAACTCGCATTCAATTGCGCATGGGTGTTAGCCACTGCCGATCCGGACCGTTTCGGTGGTGGCTAGGAGATCGTCGCGACGGAGGTCGGCTGGAGTTGCCACTTCGCCCACTCGCCCTGGTCCGTACCCAGCGTTCCACCCGAGGTTTACTGGCCCACTTCACAGGCGGCGCATTATGTTTCACACCCGGTAAGGGACCCGCGTGGTACTGCCGCATCGCCACGGCCGCGAGCACCCAGCCGACGACCGCCAGCACCGCCACCACGGCCCAGTGCCGCAGCTCCTGGCGGGCACCCAGCAGCGGGGCGCGAACGATGTCGAGGTAGTGCAGCAGCGGGTTGAGCTCGACGATGCTCGACCATCGTCCGATCCCCTGCTGCCGCAAGGTGTCGTCATTCCAAATGACCGGCGTGATAAAGAACAACAGCCGCACCACCGAGAACAGCAGCGGACCGATGTCGCGGTAGCGGGTGGCCAGGATGCCGAAACACAGTTACCTCTGACACCCAAATGGGCGGCTATTTCCCGGTCTTTCCCGTTATTGGGGCCGAGCGCAGACCACCGACCGCAGTTTGTGGCCAGCTCGCGGCCAAGCCAGGGTGCAGCGCCAGGTGCTCCCGTCGGCAACCGGCACCCAGGCCAGCTCGGCACTGTCGGCGCTACCGGCCAGGGTGGGTGTGGTGTGGGTGGCGGCAAGCACGGTCGTGTACGTCCACTCGGTGCCCGCTGGGCGCGAGGTCACCACAGAGCCGGTCACAGAGATGACAGTCGGGTCGAGGCCGGTTTCTTCGTGCGCCTCGCGGATGGCGGCCTGTACGGCGCTCTCTGGGCTGTCTCGCGCCCCGGCTCATATACCCCAGGTGCCGCCGTGATGCGTCCAGACCGCTCGACGTTGCAGCAACACGGCCGGTTGCCTCATCGGGGCCGGCAGCGGCCAGCAACAGCCCCGCAACGCCGTACCGGCCGAACAACCGCTCGCCGTCAACGGCTCTCACCCACCCGTGACCGTCGCCATGCATCACAACCCCTGCGGTTTTCACGACGATATCAAGCTCTGCGACGTCGTATTTGAATAATCTTCGCCCTAGACGGTGGACCGGGATTATTTTCTTATGGACGTAGCTGCGGAGTGCAGTTTGCGACACCCCAAGGTATTTCGCGGCTTGCGCGGTTGACAAAAAACGAGAAATCTCGGTGGAATTGGACACAGTGAAAGCACCCCTTGAAAAATATCTAGAACGATTTTGTTTGATAGGAGTGCGTTTTATGCCATCTCGCCCACGGTCCCATTTCTGGTGTCCACCCTAGCCGTCTTGGGGCCTAAAAACCACTGTTGTCACTTGTTGTGGCGACCACCAAGGCAGTGGGGTGTTGGACGCAGCCAGCAAACTCTCCCGGCGAGACCGGATAGCCCATGGATAGCCCGGCGCTAATTGACGTGCTGGTAAAAATACCCTCTGAACTGGGAAAATAGGTTGTGGTCCCGGCTGGGATCGAACCAGCGACCTTCCGCGTGTGAAGCGGACGCTCTTCCACTGAGCCACGGGACCGGCGCCGAGAGGCGAACGACGTCGAAGAGTAGCACGAATTGGGTGTCACAGATCCCGCCCCATGCGTCCCGCCGGTCACGCGCTAGCCTAGACACGGTCGGCATGGAGAGATTTGTGTGGGCCCGCTTTCGTGGACTATCGTCGTGCTTCGCACCGGGCGACGATCTCGTCCGTGGCGCGCGGATGTAGCGCAGTTGGTAGCGCATCACCTTGCCAAGGTGAGGGTCGCGGGTTCGAATCCCGTCATCCGCTCGAAGGTGCTAGAGGCATCAACCCCAGCGGTGGAGTGGCCGAGTGGTGAGGCAACGGCCTGCAAAGCCGTGCACACGGGTTCGATTCCCGTCTCCACCTCCGTTTTTTGCTCCCGGCGCGATTAGCTCAGCGGGAGAGCGCTTCCCTGACACGGAAGAGGTCACTGGTTCAATCCCAGTATCGCGCACCAGCTTAACAGCAGGTCAAGATATATATCTAGATTATCTAGCTAGGGCTTGCACCACATGCGCACCACATAGCCGACTGGCTAGGGGCATGTTTGCCCACAGGTGGACGCAAGCGGCCTGAGCGCACTTTCCCGACACGATGGGAAAGGAAGCACAGCAAATGACGAATATCCCCCTCCCCGCTGGCCACACCAAGCTCCACGACTGGGAGAACGAACCGGGCCAGCGTTACTTCGACGGAAGTACGTGGCTCGTGCAGGAACCCGTCCCCGGCGCCAACGAATACGAAGACATCGGCGTAAAGATCTGGGGGCGCCAGTGGCACGGCGGGGTCGAGCGTTGTATCAGCATCGAGAACAGCGGGGTGATCACCGTCGCGCAGGCCCGCGAATTGGCTGAGGTTCTTTACGCTGCGGCCGACGAAGCCGAGCGCATGAACGAGCTGGACTTGTCGGCGCCCGGTGGGACAGTGACACCATGAAAACGCTCATGTGCGCTGCGATTATCGCCCTAATGAGTTTGGGCGTGTACACCGCTTCAGTCGCTAACGCGGACACGGATAGCGACTTCCTGAACGGGCTCGCCGCAATGGGAATCACGTACCCCGACACCCCCGCGACCATCAACCGCGGGCATCTCGTTTGCAAGGCTCTCACCACTGGCGGTTTCACCTACGCCGAGACCGTCTACGGGATGGCCAGAAACTCGGGCTCGACGGTGAGCGCAGAAAACGCCTTCGCCGCAGTGTCCGTGGGGTTTTACTGTCCCGCACAGGAGGGTCTGATTGCGCCAGCGCAGTCCCAGTTCCCCCCTGATTCGCGGCTCACGGTGACGCCACCGGGTGGCTAGCTAGCCCGCGAACCCAACGTCAGGCAGCGGCCCCGTCTCTTGGAGGGGTCGCTGTTCGTTGTCGCACAACCAGATACCGATACCGCGCGTCGGGTCAGGAGGTGGAAAGTCACCGTAGATTCCGTCCATGTCGCCCTGCTGTACGAGACGGTGCTCGTGGTCCGCGTTATGGACTAGACGGGTGATTCTTGCGGCCCTAGCGTCACGCTGGGCGATCTCGGCGGCCCACCACTTAGCGGACAGCCATCCGACCAGTTTGTAGACCGCGTACAAGCCCGCAATGCCAAGCACTAACGGCCAATACGTCACGACTGCGACCGTCAAAACCATCAGCAGGAACCACTGCATAAAGATGATTGTACGGCGAAAGCAGCGCCAGGGTAAGGGTTTAACCCCCACCCTGGCGCTGCTCACTCACAAACCAAAAGGGAGAATGGTTCCAGCCCCGGCGTGTTGCCACACCGTACCGCCGGTCACCCGGCGTAAATCCCGGCAACGATGGCGGGAAACCTATTGCGCCTTAACCCTGTAACGGTCCATCACGGTCAACTCCGAAAGAGTCCAGTTAAAAACCGCCTGGTCGTACTGAGTCATGAACGGCCCCATCGATTCAGATCGGATGCCGTTAGGGTTCTTCAGCATTCGCGCGGTAGCCGTCATGATGACGGCCTTCAAATCGTCGGCGGGTGTGCCGTCTGTGAAACCCCGTCCGCGTGTGTAGGACGACACCATGGACCCCACGACCGACAGCACCGAGTTCAACTGCGCCAGATTATCGCCCGAATAGGTTTCCTTGGCGAATTGCTGGTAGTCCGAAGCCGGTATCGGGCTGGGCATTAGCTGGCTTCAGTCAGCACCGTCACCGCGTGCGGCTGAAGCAGTGTCACGTCCATCCGCAGCGTCACGCGGATAGCCACGGTGTCGTAGTTCGCCAACGTCTGATCGGCGATGAACACGCTGGCGTCGGTGTCGCGGACAACGGCAACCTTGCTGAAGTCGACCAGGGCTACGCGGGCTTTACTCGACACGTCCGGAATGTGGTCGGTGATGATGACCGGCAATCCGAGCAACCGGAACGCGGTGCCATCTTGAATCGAGCCGTTCGGGTCGAAGATGTAACGCTTGTCGTCGGTACCAACCTTCAGCTTGCGTAGCGCCGAGAAGCTGGCCGAGGTCATCACCAGATGCGTTGGGCTGACCTTGTTTCCCTGGGCGGTCGCCAGTCCGTCGATAAGCGAATCTGCGTCGGTCAGGTCAAGCGTGCCGGTAGCGATTCCCGACTCCTGAAGGATGCCCTTAATTGTGTTGCTTGTCCCGGCCCCATCCCACAAAGCGGTGTCCAGTGCATGGGAGACATCGGTGAGAAGTCGGGTTTGCAGAATGGCGTTCAGCCCGTCAACGGCGCTTGTTCGCAGAAGCTCGTTGGATACGGGCAGCCACACCTTGATCGACTTCAGGGTCGAAGGCAGCGCATCAACCTCGTCGAAAGTGACTGACCCATCGGAGATCAAGTTCCCCTCTGCCACGAATCCGGCCGAAGTTCCGGCGGTGATGCGCGGAATACGCACGGGCTTGTTTGAGTCGATGATGATCGGGCCGGCCGCTAGGAACGTGCTGGCCTGTTCCAACGGTTGCACAACAAGCTGCTGTACGACCGAGGCAAGCAACGCTGAATTGCCCGACGTTGTTTCGATAGACATTATTGAGTTGTTTTCCTCTATTAAGTTGTGTGTTCAGCCGTTCGCCGGGAACGGATTATGTTGCGCGCCTGGCGCTTAGCGTTCTCCCCGCAACAAACCGATCAGGTTGACCTTCGCGGCTGCCTCACCGCGCCTGCCCTGGCCGATATCGCCAGTTACGTTGCGGGCCTTCAGGTGCGGCTTGTCGTCCAGCAGCGCGGCGATCGCGCCCCGAAGCTCGGTCTCGCTGTCGAGCCAGTTGGCGTCAAAAGGTAGGTCCCTTGGATCGGCCAGAAGACCGGTAGCGGCCACGCGGGCAGCGAACAACTGGCGAGCCAGCTCGTCGGATCGACCCTCGGCAGTCTTTGCCTTATCGCGGTATCCAGCAGACTCTTTGCGGAGTCGTTCGACGTAATCGCGCGGGAACTGATCGGCATCGTCAGATGCGGCATTTGTCGCACCTGCGGTGTCGTCAGGTGTCTCATCTTGCGACACCTGACGGTCGGTGGCAGCGTCGGGCTGCACGTCCTCACTCATTAGTTTCCTTCGTTAGCTAGTTGCACGCGTGGATCGTTGGTTGCCGTGTAGTGCCCTATCGGGTCTTCCGATAGAAGCTCGGCACGCTTGTCTAGAAGTTCCTGTTTGATTTGGTCTGCGCTGAATCCCAAGCGGCGCAGCGTGCCAGCGCGGGAGAGGATTCCGGCCTGATACAGCTTCGTGGCGGCGTCCGCCTCTTGGCTTTCGCTGCGGGTGTCTGCCGGTGCCCATTGGACTTGCACGTCCACGTCAGCCGGGTCGGTGCCGTCGCGGACAGCAACCATCAAGCGCGCCACCTGTTCCCAGGCTCGTCCGAAATTCTTTTGGCGGGCTTCGGCCCTCGCAGTAAGAGATGCCTCGGAACCGCGGATAGCGTCGGCGCTAGCCGGGTTGTCGGTCATGATGCCGAGAAAATGACCGGGAAGCGCTGAGACTGCCATGATTTGACCGAGAAGCACGTTCACGGCGTTCTCGTAGCCAGTCAGGTCGGCGGCGTCGAGCTGGCCGAACTTGGCGTTTTCGTTCTCGCTGATCATCGCCCGGTTGCTTTCCGGGATCGGATTGACAGCAACGGTCTCGCCGGTTGGGTTGCCCTCGTCGTCAAGAACCGGCTCCTCGACAAGCTGGACGCCGATTGCGAATCTCCTTGGACGAGCGGAGAACTCAGCAGTGACGAGCATGTCCGTCAGAAGCTTGTTAAGGCCATCCACAAGCGGGATCAGGTCGTGAATCTCGCTATACCCGTAGTCATACAGATATCCGAGATCCGGACCGACACCATCCAACAAGACGCTGTTCGTGAGGGGTATCACCGGCACAACGCCAAGCGGGTTGTCGATTTCGCTAACGAGGTCTAATGCCGCGCCAGCCGCAGCAGCCTGGTCGGCGTACCAAGTCTCAATGTGGTCGGGGTAGTAGGCCACTGCCCAGGTCTCGGCTTTGCCGCCGATATTGCTGTGCCAGCGCTTCACCGCCCGAAGCACCTTGCGTGAACCGGGATCACGAATCACCGCAACCTGTTTCGGGCTTTCTATGCTTACCTGCGGCTTGCCCGACCGGCCCCACACGATCACGTAGGAACTGCCGAACGTCAGGGCCTCCTGGTGGGCAATGTCCGACTGTTGATCAAGGTCATTCGCCAGCCAGTCACGCCAGACATCCGCCCCGGTAAAGCCACTCACCCGCAGACGCTCAGTCAACGAAGTCACAGCCAGACGCGGGATATTGGACGCCATGCGCCCGAAGCGATCCAACGCAGTACGTTGATCGGGACTCAGGAACGCCAAGGCCTGCGTGCCAGTGAAATAGCGCTCAAGCTCGGCAATCCGGAACTGCGGACGGTCTAGGCGCATCAGCAGTTCGATTAAAAGATCACTACTCGTATTCAGTTTTGAAGTCCTTAGATTAGGCGCGGAAACTCGCATACCGCTTAGGCTTCGGCTTGTTCATCGCCAGCCACGTTGAGCGGCTGTGTCCCATCACGGCGCAGATTGCGGCGTCGATTTGGCCGGCGTGACGGGATCGCGTGGCCTTCACCATCCGCGCCCCGCGGTTGTCCTCGTGCAGCACCGCGTTCGCCAGATGCGCTGCCAACGTCACATTCCCGCTATGACTAAGCCCGTCATTGACACACGCAGTCAAGAAATCGGCCGTGGCTGCACACATGCGGGACGGTGCCTGCGGGAACTCCAGACAAGGCAAGCCGTCCTCTTTCAGTACCTCTAGGGAGCGTTGCCAGCGGTACGGGTCGGCGGCAATCTCCAACACTTTCCAGCGTTGGCAGGCATCGCGGATCTCTTGCTCCACTTGCAAGACTGGTACGCGCCAGTCGGTTTGCGCATATTCCGGCCGCTGCCACACACCAACAACATCCATGTGCGGGGTAGCGCTGACAGTGCTCGCAAGGATCACCGTGCAGTCGGTGCCGCTATAGGAGCCGTCGAAGCTCAACACAACCTCAGCACCATCAGGGATGCTTTGATCCGTGCTCAGCGAGTCCCACAAACCCGGCGGCAAAGCCGGCTCATCGTTGCCGGTGACGTGCTGACACAACCGAGCCCGTCTGAAAGCCTGTTCCGACATCTTGGGCGGCAGCAGCGCCCGCATAGCGTCGCGGTGAAGAAAGTCATCCAGCGCCGGGTTGGCCAGCCCCCAGCAATGCAGGCAGTCAGGCGGATGGTCCTCAAACCCGGCCGCGGAATGCTCCCGGTAAACCTGGCTCGTGTCCTCAGGACACGCCAGCGAGTAGGCCCGCAGATTGGCGAGCACGTTCTCCTCCGTAGGCCCAGGCGTGCCAATCCCGATCAGCGTCGAACGCTCCCGCTTACCTTGAGCGAGTGCAAGCACCTCCCAGGTTTCCTGGTTGATACGGCCGATCTCGTCAGCAATCGCCAGCGTGTAATCCAAGCCCTCTAGGGATGCCGGCGAAGCGGGAAGCACCACAAACGACGCACCCCGCGACGGCACCAAAAGCCGGTTCTGAAACGTCTGCACCCGGCTCGCCAAGTCAGGGTGAAGCTCCACCATGCGGGTAGCGATACCGCCCACGATCCCGGCCTGCCGCTCGTCCACCGCCGCGACGACGACCGTGGCACCCTCCCCGCCGAGCATCAGCTCGTAGAGGCCCAGCGCGGCCACCAGCGTGCTCTTGCCTTGGCCTCGTGGCAGGCACCACCCAGCAATACGCGGCTGCGGATCGGCGTCCAAGACGCTCCCCGCAAGCTCCCGCTGCCACTGTCGAAGCTTGAGCGGCTTGCGTGCACCCTTGCCCTTTGGAACGCGGATATAGCGCTCGCAAAAAGCCGCGAATCGGGCCGACCCGCTTGAGCGCGGACGCCACGGCAACATACTGTCATCGACTGACCCTTTAGGGCCTGCCCGCATGATTGACTCCTTAAATGCTCGCTGAAATCGCAGAGTGGGCGACAATCATCGGGGTACCTCTCATGTTCGCTGGGGTGGCCGTCCCCTTTGCTGTCGCGGTGGGCGGTCGTCAGCGCGACCTACGTCAGCGACTGCGGCAAACCGCGTACCCGCTATTCCAAGCGTGCGATTTATACCTCAAGGGCGACCGCTACGCGATAACAGAGGGACACGCGCGAGACGCGGCCGACAAGCTGCGGATAATCTCTAAGCGAGATGGTCTCAAGGCGCCAAATCAGGTAATGATTGGTCAGCTAATAGACATATTATTGGACATCGCTGCTCGCTTCGGCCTGAATCAATCCTTGCCCGGATTTGGGCTGCATCACGAACTACGGGCAGAATTCTTGCAAAATAATGCCCGGTGGTTAGAAGCGGAGATTCTCACGGCCGCGGCTCAAGCCGCAACCTTGATCCGGTCGGCAAATGCAATCGATAACGGCAACTACTGGGTCTACTTAAAATGCAAACGGTTCGGCATGCAACGTTGGAAATACATTCGCCTACCCAGATTGGGACGCAGGCGCAAAGAGTAATCGCCCCTGCGCTGTGCTGATCGAGCGGACAGCGCCTCGGGTGCGGGCTTCCCCCCAGGTTTGCCTGCGCTTTCCTCTGGCATTCCTGCGGCCAATCGCTTAGCATTTCTTGCATGACTACGCGGGGAATCCTTTTTGCGCTCGCCGTGTTCTTTGGCATTCACGCTGCCGTCCACGCGCACGCCGAGCAAGCCGAGATCCAAACCCAATCCACCAGTGTTCACGCCCACTAATCCACAAATAGCGATTACTGGCCTCTCAGCTTAATTCTAAGCCACTTTTATGCTGCCCAAGGTAAAAGGATAGGGTACGCTGTTTTCGTGCCGCTATGGCAAGCTCAACGGCCTTTCTCTCCGCATCGCTGCAATTGTCAGCACGCCGGCCATTACACGGACGGCAACGCACAGTGACATTCAACTCGTCAAAGGCCAGATCCGGCCTCTCAGCAATCGGGATGATGTGATCACCACACAAATCCTCGGTAGCTCCGCAATCCAGACAGAACGGCTGCGCCTTGCGCACCTTTGCGCTGAGCCGCTTCCACCGTCCCGTGTTGGTGTGCGGGTGATCCTTCGGCCTATTGCGCGGCTTAGTTGGTAGTCGACAGTCACGACACCGCGAGCCAGAAGGGATCAACACACCGCAGCCAATGCAAGGCCGGTTCACGTGACCCGGTTGTTGAGAATGAACGTTGCCACATAGGCTGAAGACGGAGGTGTCGGATGAGAATTGCCGTAGCCGTGATACCAATCGCGCTCGCCCTCATACTGGCCCCCACCGCCCGCGCGGACACCGACAGCGACTTTCTCAACGGACTGGCCGGCGTAGGAATCACCTACCCTGACCGCGCCGCCACCATCAGACGCGGACACCTCGTCTGCGAAGCCCTCACCACGGGCGGATTCACCTACACCGAAACCGTGTACGGCATGGCACGAATGTCTGGGTCCACCGTGGCAGCGGAGAACGCCTTCGCTGCGGCGGCTATCGGATTCTACTGCCCGAACCTGGACAGGCTGATCAATCCGGCGCAGGACTCGTTCCCACCTGATGCGCGGCTGGTGCTGACCACCCCGGCATAGGTCGATGAGGTCATAAATGGGAATCAGCGATCACCGCGATCACGCCTGAGCAGCTTGGAACTTGTCCAACTCGTCAGCGATGTTCAACCACAACGCGGCAAGCATCCGGACCTCTTGCGGCAGAAACGCCAACCGCAGCACATCGCCGCGCGACGTCACGTTAAACAGCCCAACAGGCCCCCACTCGCTGGACGGCACCACCGCGCCGGAAATAACGTCGGGGAAGACAACCTCCACCGGCAGTTCTTCAGTAGCTTTCAAGTTCATTTATCTCCTTCGTTTGTGGGTAGCGCAGAATCCGCGCGTTGGTTCGTGTGCGTGGGGATAGCGCACTCACCAGTGCGCCAACCTCGGCTGCGGATAGCCGAACGTGTGACGATCCCTGCATGATCAGCACGCCGCCGTTGTCGCGATCCAAGACGTAGATCGGCGCACCATTGATTTGGATTGTCGTCGTCATCGTTTTCCATCCCGTTTCATTCATGGGCCGGTATCACCAACCGCGGGGCCTGAACCATCTCGTTCAAAACCCGCGCCAACGCCGTGGCCTCAACATTCGTCACCAGCAGATGGCTACGCCCCTGCTGAATCGCGAACCCACCACCAGGCCGCTCCATAACGTGAATGTCCGCACCATTCGTCGTAATCGTCCTCACTCGACCCCCTCCGACCCTCTGGCGCGCCACTCAGCCTGGCGTTCACGGTTCTTCCGCCGCCGCTCCGACATTTGCGTGATCTGCTCCCGCGTGCTCTGCCACTCCCAATGGTCGGAAACCATCCGACAATTCAACTCGTCGTCGTGCTCCACCAACCCAAGCTCAATGAAGCGGGCCATACTCATGTGATCCAAATGCGAAACCACCGCAATCGCCTGCTTGGCGCTGAAAGCGCCATCACTAACCAACGAGACAACCCAAACAGTGAGATTGACCCACGCTCGGAACTCCTCGCCGGAAAGCTCCGCCTGCAAAACCGGATCGGTAAGCAACGAATGCTTCAACCGGGTATCGAGCGCGGTCCCCTTAATTCCCGCAACTTCAGTCATTTTTGAATTTTCTTCTCAGCTTTCTATTCCTGAGCCTTAAAACCTTTTCCTGGCGCCTAGGCCTTAAAAGCCTAGGCGCCTGTTCCTGTTCCTAAGTCCTAATCCTGGTAAGCCTTAGCCTTATCCTTATCCTCGGTCACTAGTGACGTAACGCGTGACATGATCGCCCCACACCGAAGTGCAGCGAATAGCTGCCCTTATCGAACGAGGCCGGTTCTGGATGGCAATGCAGGCAAATCCGATTACCAGTACCCCAGAGCCGAACCGCCGGCTTCGGCGTCATCCACTGGGCCAGCAGTTCGTGCTCGCACTCGATCAGCGGGTGGCCCTTACGGCACTCCACTTGACACTTCGGATGCGCCAGCTCGGGGAACCCTTTGGCGAACAGAGTTTCAACGCGGAAACTGCGCTTCTCGCCCTCACGGCACAGCGACACCCACCCCTTGGTGGGTTTGACCTGCTTGGCTGGGACGGTGCGCTTGCCGCCACCCTTACAGCGGACTACGCGCGATTCGCTCCACACGGCCCGATTCGAGCCGATCAGATACGGCCATTCCTCTATAGGCCGGAAAATGATTTCAGTCGTCATTAATCTCGTCAATCTCGATTTTCAGTTGTTCAGGGAAATACCCCTCCACTGTCGTGGGATTTCGGGAATTAATCCTACCTGCGGAAATGTCAATTTCCTTAAACTGCTAATTGGCTGGATTTACGACCGATTGGCACCGTGAAATCAACCGAGCTATACGTCCCCTGTCTCGCCCCGCCGATCCAGCGCCACCGGAGCCTGTACTCGCCGTTGAGTAGGTGCGCGTCGAAGCTCTGATGGATTCCAACCACACCCTTGTGCGTGGACGCTTCGTCGCCCGTGGCGCTGACGATCTTGATTTGGGCGGCAGCCGCTCCATCGGGGAGGAAGTGGAACCGATAGGTTTCCTCGGACAGGCCCTCCACGGTCCAGACGGGGTTGCCGCTCACCGGACACCCCCTACCGGCTGCCCCAGTCTTAGCACCGACTCGCGGTCAATGCGGATCAGCCGCGGGCCGGTACGCCAGCCACGCAAGCGGCCACTGGACAAATAGCGGCGCACCGTCTTGGGGTCCACGTTCAAATATTCGGCGACCTGGGCGATCGTCGGACGGCTTGGCAGTTCGTGTTCTGTCATGTTGGCTCCAATAAAATTGGTTTGAAAAGCCCGCCCCGGCGGCAATGCCGAGGCGGGCGTAATTTACGCCAGTATTAGGTTGTGGCTCCCCGTGGATGTCACGGGTTCGATATGTCCATTTTAGGGCACGGGTGCCCAGATTCCGGACCCTCTGGCGTTACCAATTTTGAGGAACTTTTCAGCGGGTTTTAGCGAGCTTTGACAGTGCTTTCGCGATCTCCGCATCCCTGCCTTGTGCCGCGTGCTGATACCGCATAGCCGCTGAGGGTGTCGAGTGCCCAAGGCGGGCCATCAGCTCTGCAAGCGTCGCGCCGGTCTGCGCGGCCATCACAGCGCCGCTGTGCCTCAGGTCGTGGAACCTGAGATCCGGCCGCTTGGCCTTGGCACGGGCCTTGTAGAAATGCCGGTACAGCGTGGACGGTTGTAGGTACTCCCCTGTCTTCGCAGGAAACAGCAGCGCATTTTTCTGCGGCCCAACATGTTTCGTCAAGTGACGTTCTACGGCGGGGATGATGTGCGGAGGGATCGCCACATCTCGGACACCGGCATCGCTCTTGGGGTCACCGATCTTCCAGCCGCCTTCGATGCGGACGGCCTGGCGACGTACCTTCACTAGTCCGTCGTCAAGGTCGATATCGTTGCGGCGCAGTGCAACTAGCTCTCCGAACCGGAGCGCACACCAGCTTGCCAGGGTGATCATCAAGCCCAGATTGTCGGGCATCTCCGCAGCGATGATGTCCAGTTGTTCGACGGTGGCTGGCTTGGGTTTGATCTTGCGGTCAGCCGTGCCAGCGCCGCGGATAAGACACGGGTTCACGTCGATGATTCGGTCTCGCTCGCGCGCTGTCTCAAGGATGGTGCGCAGCAGCGAGTAAGTATGCGCGCGGATGGTGGGCTTGTCTGGAAGCGTGCGGGCGTACCAGCGGTCCACCGACTCCATCGTGATGGCACGTATCGCCTTCGCCTTGAATGTTGGGTAGATGTGATGCTCTAGCAGCTTCTCGTAGTGGGCGCGGGTTCGTGGGCGCAGCGGTCGCCCCTTCACCGTCCGCGTCTCCAGCCATTGGGCCGCGTAGTCGCCGAACTTCACGTCAGCCTTGCGCTTGACGGTTTTCTGTTCGACGGTGGCGGGTGGGCTCCACAGCTCGCGGTCGATCTCACGTCGGCGATCAGTCAGCCACGCCTCGGCGTCCTCCTTCACCGCGAAGGTGGACGGGGCGTCGTACAGTAGGCCATCAGGGCCCGTGTAGGACGCTTTCCAGCGGCCCGAACGGAACTGACGCAAACGGCCGAAACTGCGCCGTGTAGAGCGTGGTTCCCTAGCCATTTATCGCGATACTGTTGCACCACATTTGCACCACATCAGTGTATGCCAGTGGGTGATTGTGGTGCCTCATGACCCGTGATACTGTCTCGTCTATCAGCAGGTAGACAGCCTGTTGGTGCAGGTAGAACAACTCAACGGAAAGTTTGCTCGGGCAGGTTCAATCCCAGTATCGCGCACCAGGTTTCACGCAGGTCAGCGCCGATAGTTAGGCCCACAAATGATGGGCCCGTGACCTCACCATGACCCAACCTTGCACTTCCCGGCGGAAAAGGCGCCGCAAAACTGCTGCGGCTTGACGCGCGGAAGCCCCGGGAGGTCTGACCTAGCCTTCGCTGAGGTGGCGGTGGCTCCGCGTCGTCACGCTAGGACCCTAGGAGAGCGTGACCCTCGTCTTGGCATCCGGCGATGAAGTCTGGCGGCGAGTCGACGCGGGCTATTTTGCCGCTTTTGAGGTCGCTCTGAAGGACTCGTTGACAGTACTGGCCGAGGTCGGTGCCGGGGTTCAGCTGCACGTGGTACTGCTGAATCTGTTCATCGATGGCCTGCTTGCCCTGTTGGTAGGACGGGGAGCCGGGGTCGGCTGCGGCGGTCGGGCAGAAGGCGATGACCGCGGCGCTGATGCCCGCCGCCAACCCCAACTCGCAAACCCACCCCATTTCGACATCGTACGTCGTGTGGTGGACGAGTTGCCCTGACTTTCTCGGCGGCTAGAAGGTCCACGAGCCGGAGGGCTGGAGGACGAACCCGCGGTTGAGGATGGGGTCGATGCAGGCGGTGAGCCGGTCGGCACCCACAACGCAGGTGATGTCGGCTTTGGTGATTTTGTGGCCCGCGTTGAGCAGCGGTGAGGTGATGATCGGGCATCCGGTACCGGCTTGAAAGCGGTAGGGGCCCAGGTCGGTTGGCAGCGATGTCGGCGATCCCACCATCGAGCAGCCGTCGCTTCCCACAGGGCTGTCGGCGGGAAGACCCGGCAGCGGCCCGTCGCAGCTGGCGCTGACGTGATCGCCCGGCCTGGCCGGATTGGGCAAGCTGCATTGAAGTCCGTCTGGGGTGGCGAAGTACGCGGCACCGCCGGCGCGGGCGGTCGCCGTATACTGTGCGGGGTCCACCGGCTGGAATGCATTGAGATCGGGGAAGTTTGGTGGTGCAGCCTTCGCTATGCCGGGGGTGGTGTGCGAACAGCCCAGGCCGACAACTGCGACGGTTGCGGCTATTACCGCGACGGTCATCTTGTTGCGCACCGTTGTCGCCTTTCTAGTGTTGGACACCGAAGGTGGTCGTCCAGGTGTTGGGATCGTAGGTGGGCCCCGGTGGCCAGGTGCTTACCCGCAGTTGAACCGTTTCCAGGCCAGTCGCCGGGTCGATCGTCGTTCCGGTGACGGTGGGTCCGTAGACGGTGGGAAGTTTGCCTGCGTCGATCAGCGTCTGGGGGGTGGCGCCCATAAGGCCCTGCGGGGTGGCCGCGCTGATCGCCTGGATTGGACCCCCGTTGGTCGCGCCGACAAGCATGTATCCGCCGCCCTTGAGTGCGACCAGCTGGCTTTCCCGATCACCGGGAAGGCTGACGTCGCCGACGCGCTGCAGGGAATTCATCCAGCCGTTGGGGTTAGCGGGGTCGACGGGTCCAGAGACCCACAAGCCTCGGGTGAGGTCGCCGGTCTTGTTGCTGCCGTTGCCGACGATGATCATTTTGTTGGTGGCGGCGTCGTAGACGCCGCTGGCTTGCGAAATTCCGGGCAGGTCACCGACTTTCACAGGATGGTCGGGGTTGGTGAAGTCCCAGACCGATCCGTTGGTCGCGTATTCGTTGACCCCCTCTTGGACGCTGCCATCGGGGTTGCTGAAAAACCCGTAGCGTTTACCATTGGGCCCGAGCGCGGTTCCCGTGGGCAGCGGGCGCGTGCCCGGAGGGCCCTGTGCCAGTTGGGAAGCCGGACTGCGGGGGAAGCCATCGCGTGGATCGCCACCGAAGGTCGGGCCTTGGCCGTCCTGAAACTGATCCTGCAAGTCGTAAGTGTTCTGCTCGTGCTGAGGCGGCCCCGCCGGGCCGATAATCCGTGGATCGCTGGAAGGGAAGCCCTCCCCACCCCCAAGCTTGAACTCGGAGACGAGCTCCGCATTCTGCGGGCCAAGGCCTCCGTTGGCCTGCGCCTGCCGCAGCGTGTTCGCGTAATGGTCGCGAATCGAGTTCAATTGTTGAACAGCAGATTTCGTGTCGTTGATCGCGTCGTTCTCACGGCCGGTGATGAACGTATCGAGTTGTTGTCGGTCCGCGGCGGTAAGACCGGAACTCTTCTCCATCTCGACCGCCTGACCGATCATCTTGTCGAGGATCTGCAACTGCGTCTCAAGGGCGGCGATTCGTGCGCCTCCGGCTTTTTGCGCCCCGGCGAGAGCGGCAGCAATGGTTTCCAAGTTGACCGCGATCTTGGGTAACTGCTCGGACTGGGCGCCCAATGCCCGGACCGTGCGCTGCACCTGGGCGGAATCGTTAATGGGATGCTCGCCGCCATCCCGATTCCACGACGCCTCAAAGCGTTTCCGGGCTTCGTCGAAGGCATTGGCGGATTCGGCGGTGCACCGGCCCGCCGAATGGTAGGCCTCCGCCAAACCAGAAATCTGGGCAGGGCTTCCAGCCTGCAAGCTCTGGTTGACCGCCCACGGGTCACCGCCGGCTTCGCCGATCAGCGCCAGGACACTTATGTACTGGAGCTGCACCACACAAGCCGCCGCTTCATGGCGGCACCTACAGGACCAACCAACATCGACGCTCCTCCCCTGCCGGGTAGTAACGCTACTAGGACGAACCCGCACGTCAATGGATCGACGGGCGACACCGGCTAGATGCCGGACAACTTCACGCGTCCGGTGACTGGCCCAGGGCCGGATTGACCCGAGACGGAATTGCACGGACACCACTGGGCCACGCCGCGGTGGCCCGAACAGGTCCCGCTGTGAGTTTGGCTGTGCGAGTAGCTGCCATCGCGGCATCGGGCCATTGCGCCCGATGAGTTCGGGTCAGGCTTTTCGACGCAGCCGGGACTTTCCTGATCCTGGCCGGCTGGGCATTCCGGGAAGGGCAGCCACGAAATCGCCATACCGCCGATAGATGTCGACGGTCCGGTATCGGCAATTGATGCCAAGCCCACCACCGCCGCCGCGATTCCTACCGCACGGATCAACACAGCCCCAGCCCTCCGCGTTTGGTGACGTTCTAGGGGGGTGACGTTGCCCGATCCGTCGACGGCAGCGTAAACGCCGCCGCGAGTGCATACACGGGAATCGTCAAAATCGCACCCAGGCCGAAGTTTGTCGATAGCGGTCCTCAGACCTGTCCACCGCCTCTGCGGTGCTCATCGTCGCCCTCGTCGTCCCAGTGGAGCCACTCCGGAAGCGGTGTGGTCGGCGTCGCGCCGAAAGCGGACGCCTCATATCCGGGTTGCCGGTATGCGGCTTCCACCTCGGATCCAATCGGTTCGCCCGGGAGCGTCTGACCGCGCGGATGACCAGAGCAGCAGTGCCTCCAACGATGAAGGCGACCAACGCAATCTTGAGGGACAACAACAGCAACGCCATGTTCGACTTTCACCTCAACTCGACTGATCCAGCCACACCTGCTCGGGGCGGCTGTTGTGCTGGGTGGTCATGTCCCGGCATTCGCCGTAGACGCTGATCGCCGGCTGTGATTCCTGGACCGGCGAATAAATGTCGAGCACCGCCGTGGTGCCATGCCCGCTCACCGCAGGGGCGTGAGTGTGGAAGTCCCCCGGCCCTTCCCAGCCGTGTTGTTTGAGCGTCGCGACCATCTGATGAACCTCGGCTTGGGACGCTTCGAGAGTCGGCGCGTGGGCGTAGCGAATGCGGACGGTGCCGCGGAAGGGCGCTTCGCCTTGGTCGTTGCACGAATCACGCGAGAAGTAGACGGTCACGACTTTCAGACCCAACGTCGTCACGATGTCGCGTGCGGCGTCCATCACCTGCGCCCTAGACTCCTCCGGAGTCATCGGGTGCGTTACCCCCTCACTGAAATTCCTTATGATGCTGCAGGATTGAAGCGCGATGACAAGCAGGCCCGGCATCGCATAGCTGACCGCCGAGCGCCACATGTCTCAATGGTAGTGATCCCAGGTAGGCGCTCGAAGATTCTCCGGATCGAATTCGTCGGGTAACCAGTAGCTGCCGCGATGTTGGGCAGTCATCTTGTCGAGCGCCAATGCGTCACCGTGACCGGACGCGATGTCGCCGATGCTGAACAGCGATTCGTTCCCGGGTGTGAAGTAGGAGCTGTGATCGTCCAGCGGGGACGTCAGGCCCGGAGCCTCGGCCTTGAACCGCGTTGAGCCGTAACCCTCGACGGCCGGGTCGCTCCCGAGCCCGACGGTCACCCCGGTGCCGGGGAGATGTCGCTGAAAGCCCAGATAGGTGATCGGGTCGGTCGACGCTGCGCCGACGTAGACGTGGCCCCTGCCGGCCAGGTGGAAGTCGGCCGCAGCGCGCGCGAGGTCCGTTCCCGGGCAGCCGACGAGCACCACATCGTCGGCGCGCATGCCCGAGCCGGCCGCGGCGTCGGCCACCGTCGTCGAGCCATACGAATGGCCGAGCACGGTCACGTGGGTGGCGCCCGGTCGGTGGGTGGCCCCGAGCGCGTTGACGTCGCGAGCCAGCAGACCGCCCCCGTCCCGCGCGTACCTGGTCTGCCCGATCTCAAAATCCCGCAGGCTGTCCGGCGCGTGGTATCCCATCCACACGAGAACCGCAGTTGTCTTGCGCAAGTCGGCTTTTCGCGCCTCGTCGAAGACATGCAGCCCGTCACGTTGCGTCAGGTAGCCGTCGCGGACGCTGCTGCCGGTCCCCGGGACCAACACGGTCGTGTTGTCGGCGTCGTCGGGATTGCCGATGGCGATGGCCGCTCGGCCCCGCCCCCCGAACGCCTCGGGGTCGTAGGTGTGCAGGAACACCGGATTCCTGCCGCCGTCCGAATCGATGAGAAAGCCCTCCATGGTCTGCATCGCATTGTGGTAGCGGAGGACGGCGGTCGCCGTGAGACCGTATCGCTGCGGGTACTGGGTCACCTCCGACACCGAAATACGATGTTGGGCCGCAACGCTTTCGACGCGGCCGATGTCGTCGTTCATCACCGCCCGGTTGACCTTGTCGCGAGAGACGGTGTCGATGCCGCCGAGGCAGCCGAGCTGCGGCGGGTGCTCCGCGATCAACCGGTCACGCTGGCGTTGACCGAGCGAATGCCACCACCTGTTGACCTCGTCGGGGTCGGTAGTCGGCAGCGGGACGACAAGCTCCTCGGGCTGGCCCTCCGCGCCCACACGGAGAGCGGCCAGCAAGATCTGCAGGTACGCAGAGTAGGCATTTCGAAGCGAATCGAGCTGTCCCAGTGCTGCTTTGGTGTCGTCGATGGCATGCCTTTCAAGCACACCGACGACGGCATCTCTTTCCAGTGCCGTCGCGTAACCGATTTCGCGGTCGAGCCGCTCGAGTCGGGCGTGCAACGCCGAGACCAACGTGTCGCCGGTTCGCTGGGCCTGGGCCAGGGCGGCGGCGATGGTGCGCAGATCGACACCGATCTTGGGCAACAGCAGCGACTGCACGCCGAGCGAGTCGGTCAGCTCCCGCACGGCAGCGGAATCGTCGATCGAAACGCCGCCTCGGTTCCAGGCTGCCGCAAAGCGACGACGGGCATCGGCGAAGGTGATGACGGACTCGCCGACGCAGCTGCCCGCGGCATGGAAGGCCTCGGCCAACTCCGAGATCTGGGCCGGCCGCCCCGCCTGCAAGCCCTCGTTGATCGCCCAGGGGTCACCGCCGGCTTCGGCTATCAGCGCTCGCACACTTATATTGCGCAGCCGCATCGCATGAACCGCAGTGACACTGTCATCCCTCCCGCATTTAGCGTGAGGCTACTAGCGCGGGTCGGCCCGTCAATTCACCGACGATCGGCCGGTTTTCGGCCAATCACCGGCCCGCTCGGGGCCCCAAACACCCGGCGCTACCGCGGCGCCGTGGCTACGATTTCTTCATCTTTGTGCCGAGTCTTACCCCGCTTCTGCGCCTCATACACCACAAAGAAAGCGAAGGAATCAGATGATGTCCCCCTCCCCCCGCTGGCTAGCCACGTTGGCCATCCCCGCCATGGTTGGCGTCGCCTTAGTCGGCAGTGCCCCGGGCGCGACCGCGACCACTCCCCAGGACGAGGTGTACCTCAATCAATTGCGTGCCGTCGGTCTCACCTGGCCACCCAAGACCGAAGAGGCGCTCATCGGAGAGGCGCACCTCATCTGCTACGACCTCACCTGGGGTTGGACGCCGCAACAGATCGCCGACGAGGTCCACGCCCACCTGGACAAGCGAGGTGTGACGCTGTTGGACGTCGGAACCATGGTCAACGCCGCGCACAACACGTATTGCCCGGGCAATGTGTGCGACGCCCCCTCCCTTTGCACCTGAGCAACTGCACCTGAGCAACCGGGCGTCGTCAGTCAGCTCTAGCGGCGGCGCCCGCGAGCATCGGATTCCGACTGCAACGAACCGGCGGTAGTCGAATAGCGCAACCATCCGACGCGCTGCCCTTCGGCGACTGTCCGAATAGCTCCGGCCACGGCCGTAAATGACCCGCAACTGTGCTTATTCCGTTGCCGGACGAGGCCGAACGGTTATCGAATTGTGTCGACCGCGCCCCTACCGCAGGGGATTCAATCCGCAAACACCCGATGAATTACCGCCGACACGATACTGATGGCTTTGAATACGCCTCCACCACAGACTTCGAAGTTTGTCAAGACAGTGCCCTATATTTAACCCGCCGGTCACGGGTTAGCGGGTCACCGTTTCGGTCTTTGTGCGCTTTCAGGCACGCTCAAGAGCCATGTTTACTTGCAATACACCCGACTTCGAGCAGGTAACAGAGATGGGCCGACTGCCACTGAGACGAATTAATACCAGTTGATACCGCAACTGTGCGCGACGGACTTTATTCGTACAGGGAAGAGGACGCCTTGCTGTCGCCGTCGTGGGGAGAGTCGCAGGAAGTGCACTGTATTCCGCCGCCGCTGGTAATGCACTCGCTGATGCAGTCAGCTTTCCCGAGGCCCAGGGTAAGTAGAAACGCTCCCACGGTGGCTACAAACAGTGCGGTAATCGTTTCCATTGCCCCACCTCCTGCCTGAAAACTTTGCTCTAAAAATTTCAGGGATTCCACGCCGAAATTGACGCCATACCAGTACTTCTGACTTCGTATAGGCGGGGTGGAGCGTAAACACCCGTGTAATTAACGGCCTGGTTAATACCGGAAGGTTCAAACTTGGTGGCTGCACATACCGATGGGCATGTCAAGAGCCGACTATCTAAGCCAGCTAACTAAAAAATTGTCGGCAGCTGACCCACCTACGGTCGCGACGGAGCCGCGGCTGCGGCCGCCCGCTCGTCGAGCAGCCGGTCGATTTGCTCGGTGCTAGGCATGCGCTCGCAGATCACTCGCGCCACCCGCCAGGCGCGCGACAGCAACCGAAGCTCCGCATCGATGGCCTCCAGGTCGCGCATGTCCGGAGCGTAAAACCGCACGACGATGGGCGCACTTCACCCGCATCGGGCTGCGCCGTCCGGCAGCGGCACGAGAGCGGGTAGTTGAGCGATTCCCGCTGGTCAGAGGTGGTTAGAGCAGGCCACGCGGCTGGCCCCCGTGCTGCTGCAGGGTTTCTTCCAGCCTGCCCAAATAGTCGACGACCTCGAAGTGCGACGTGAGCAGCCAGTCCAGCACCCGCTTGTTGGGCTCTTCGATCTCGGCCGGACTCAGCGCGCCGTGGTCTCTGGCGGCGGCGTCGACGAGATAGTCCCTCAGGCTTTTGGTGGCACGCAGCGATGGCGCAGACGGGAGCTTCACGTCGCGCAGAAAGGTGTTCATCTTGGGGTCAGTCACAGAGTTTCTTCTTTGTCGTCAGCTATTGCTTTCCGGGCCGGTCCGTCTTCGAGCGATCGCGGATGGCTGCCGTGTGCAGCCTGCCAATGCCGGTCCGCCTCGTCCTGCAACCTAGCGGGCAAGCCACCGTCACCGCGCAGGGCGGCACGACTGATAGTCGTCGGCCATCCACTCGCGGATCCGTTCTTTCCTCGCCGAATTGACGGCGTCGGTGCCCTCAAACCCGCGGTTTTGCCGTCGTCGGACGCCGCGCGAGTGCAAGGATCGGTTGCGGACCGTGAAATACCGGATACCGGCCGCGGCCTCGGGGTGCGCGACGTGATTCCGAGCGCCACCGGATGTCCCCCGTTTGCCCAGCTCAGCGCGACCTCGACACCGAGCGGGACGGTCCATTCGGCAACTGTTTCGCCGCCGTTCGCCGACAGCGAACGTTAGAGTCGAGTTCGAACAGGGCACTAGAGTGGGGTCCAGAAATATGGGAGGAGCACGCACATGGTCAAACAGTCCTTGACGAGACTGGGTGTCGCAGTCGGCGGTCTTGCACTGTCGTTGACCGCTGGTGCCGGGATCGCAGCCGCTGACCCCGACTATGGTCCGATGATCAACACGACCTGCACGTACGAACAGGCGGTCGCCGCGCTACGCGCGCAGAACCCGATGTTCGCGACGTACCTGGAGCAGTCGCCCCCGAACGTGGCGTTCCTGCATCAGTACGTCAATTCGACGCCGGATCAGCGGGTGGCACTGCTGCACAAGGTGGAGCACAACCAGGGCGCGCAGCAGGCTTTTCCGATCTTCCAGCAGATGTTCACCACCTGCAATAACTTCTGATCGGTAGATTTGCGGCGAATCTGTTGCGCCGCAAAGTTCTTCGTTGCTGACCGATAGATCCGGTCACGTCGGCTCGGTGGTGCCAACTCCATCTGGCTAGAGTTCGACAGTTGATGGCAAAGCTGAGAGATCTCCCGCCGCCGGCGGCACGTGCGACCGTGAAGAACGTCGCAGCCCGACTGCTGTGCGGAGTCGGGCTGGCGTCGTTATCCCGGCGCCGCCACCGCGATCTGCTTGCGATCCTGATGTTCCACGGCGTCGAGGACCGGCCACTGTCGCCGCCCTGCTGGCACGTGCTCGACTCGGCGCGGTTCCGCCGCCAACTGGAATACCTCGGCGAGCACTTCACTGTGCTCCCGCTCGAAGAGGCGCTCGACCGGCTGGCGGCCGCGACGCTGCCGCCGCGCGCCGTGGCGATCACCTTCGACGACGGCACCCGCAACCTCGCCACGAACGCGGTCCCGGTGCTGCGCGAGCTGCGGTTGCCCGCGGCGGTGTTCCTGGCAACCGGGCCCATCGGCACCGCCGAAACCCTGTGGCCGGACCGCCTGTGGCTGGCCTTGGCCCGCAGCTCCGCAACCGAGGTCGACCTGGGCGCGCTGGGGCTGGCCGCTCGCCCGCTCGCCGGCGCCGCCGACCGCGGCCGGGCCTATACGGCTGCCGTGGGCCGATTGAAAGACCTCGCCGACGCACAACGCATCGCGATACTCGACGACATTCTCGCCGCGCTGGGTCACGACGACAGCGACGACGGCGGTCCGTTCCGCATGCTGTCGTGGGACGAAGCGCGTGAGCTGGCCGGCGACGGTCTGGTGACGCTGTACCCCCATTCGGTCACCCACCCTATCCTCGCCCGCTGCGACGACCACAAGGTCGAGCGGGAGATCACGGATTCCTGCACGGCACTGGAGCGTGAAACAGGCCGAGCACCAAAGGTTTTCGCCTACCCCAACGGCCGGTCGCAGGATTTCGACGACCGCGCCAAGGCCGTGCTGCACCGCCGCGGGGTGCGCTGGGCGTTGTCGACGAGAGCGGGATTCGCCGACCGTCGCTGCGATCCGCTGGCCCTCCCGCGGCTGGCGGTGGGCAGCGATGCGTCGTTCGACTACTTCCGGCTCATGGTCTCCGGTGGACTGCCGCGCCGCTACGGCGGCGCCGCCGGCTGAGCGACCCGCCCGTCGCCGCCGCGGCCAGCCACACGTCGTGCAGTCCGTCGCGCCAGCGGGCGACGTCGAAGTCCCGGGCCCGCACGTGCGCGGCGGCGGCCAGGCGGTCGCGCAGCTCGGTGTCGACGACGAGGGACTGCAGCGCCGCGGCCAGCTGAGCGGCGTCGCCGAATTGCACAATGACGCCGTTCACCCCGTCGGTGACCACCTCCGGTATCGCCCCGACCGCGGTGGTCACGGGCGCCACGCCGTGGGCCATCGCCTCCAGCAACGCCATCGGAAGGCCCTCGCTGTAGCTGGGCAAGACGAAGACCGCCGATTCGACCAGCAGCCGGTCCCGCTCGGCGGGGCCCACCCAGCCGATCACGTCGATGGTGTCGTCGAGGGCGTTGGCGCGGACGAACTCGCGGACCTGGCCCACTTCCCCGTCGCCGGCCAGCGTCACCCGCAGGCCGGCTCGAATCTTGCTGGGCAGCATGCCGATTGCGCGGGCCAGGTCGTAACTGCCCTTGTTGGTGCCCAGCCTGCCCAGCGCCACCACCCCCAGCGGCCACCCGGTTCGCGGCTCCGGCGCGTCGGCCGGCAGGACCACCGGGTTGTAAAGCACCCGGACCCGGGCTTCGTTGACCCCCAGGCCTCGGCAGAACCGCTCGAGATGGCAGCGGCCCAGCACCACCGAGTAGTCGGCGCGCAAGCCCGCCCGCACGGCCCGGCGCTGCGGCCCGGGCAGCCCGTCGAGCCATCCGAAGAAATCGGAGCTGTGGCAATGGACGATCGTCGGGACGCCACGTAGCCGCGCGACGAACAGCGGCACGGACTTGCGGACCACGCTGCCACGCAACGAATAGTGCACATGCAGGACGTCGACGAAGCCGAACAGCACCAGCGCGGACGCCTTGAGCATCCCCGAGATGCCCGTCCACAACTGCGCCGCCGGGGAGTCGTCGACATAGGTGGGCACCAGGCGCACACGGAACCGTTCGTCGGCGTCCTCGATGAGCAGCCGCATCATCGTGGCCATGCCGCCGCGGCTGTTGGGGCCGGCGGGCGCGTTCCCGACCGTGAGCACGCGAAGCGGAGCGCGAGCCGGGGCCGCGTCCGTCACCGGACTCTCGACCGGCGCGCTCTCACCGACCCCGCTTCTGGCATCGGACGGCCTCCTCGCCTACCGCGCTAACGCCCTACCTCCCGCGAAGGATAACCACACGTCGCGAAAGGGCGACCCGCGGGAGGGCGCGCGCACGGGACGGGCCCGCGAAATCGCGGGCCCGATGCGGCGGCCGAAGCCGTGTGGGTCTTTACAGCGGGTCGTTGTCCATGTCCGGGCAGAATGCCAAAACCGCCGCGGCCGCGATCACATTTGCTTGGCCGCTCGTGTAGCCGAGGTTCTGGATCCGTTTCAGCGCTTCATCTCCCGGCAGGCTGTTGCGCAGTTCCTGGCACAGCGTCGTGCCGATCTGGACGATCTTGTCCTGGTTGGCGTAGCTGATATGGTGCGAATTGATCGTGTTCAGGTAATCCGACGTGCTGTCAGCATGGGCAACCCGCGGCGCGGCGCACATCACTGCGGAGATGGCGGCGACCGATGCCAGAACCGATTTCATGCGCGCAGCGTAAAACGAAGGCCTTACGAATCGGTGAACGGCGACTGAACGGCTGGGCCGTCGGCGGCCAACAAAATGACCTCTTCCACCTGATGACAGGGCCTTTTCGACCGACCTGGCAGTCTTGACCACCGGGAGACAAAGGCACCGACGCGTGGCCACTGCAAACGTGGCCCACCGGGTCGGTGCGGGCTGTTGCCTACACTCGCCGGCCCGCCGGTGTTGCATGCTTTCATGGGCTGCGAGTCGAGGGTGGCCGCAGCGAATGCCGCCGGGTGAGGGGAATCAGGTAAAGCCGTGAAATTCGTGGTTGCCAGCTACGGCAGTCGTGGCGACGTCGAGCCCTTCGCCGCCGTGGTCCGAGAACTGCTCACCCGCGGACACGACGTGCGCCTGGCCGTGCCGCCGATGATGGTCGGCTTCGTCGAGTCGGCGGGTATCGCCTCGGTGCCCTTCGGATCCGATGCACCATCGGCCACGGTGATGGGCGACGTGCTGCGCAACATCAGACAGGCGTGGGTCGAGTGGGGCGCCTCGCTCAAAGCGCTCGCCGACGGGGCCGACCTGCTCCTGACCGGTAAGAACGAGCAGGGGTTTGCCGCCAATGTCGCCGATTACTACGGCATTCCGCACGCGGCGCTGCACTTCTTTCCGGGCGACCACGCCAGCCTCGGCGGTGTGATGGGAACCCTGGCCAAGCGGGCCGAGCAGACTCAGCGCCGCGAACTCGGCCTGCCGGACGCCGCCGAGCCCGTGCCCGAATCGCTGGAAATCCAAGCCTACGAAGAGTTTTGCTTTCCCGGCGCGGCGACCGAATGGGCGGAACACGGCCGCCGCCGGCCCTTCGTGGGGGCGCTGACGCTGGAGTTGCCGGTCGATGCCGACGCCGAGGTCTTGTCGTGGATCGCCGCGGGAACGCCGCCGATCTACTTCGGATTCGGCAGCGGACTGAAGTTGCCCTCCCCCGCCGAGACGGTCGCCGTGATCGCCGCGGCCACGGCGCAGCTGGGCGAGCGGGCGTTGGTCTGCAGCGGCCCGGACAACTTGTCGCAGCTGGCCCTGCCCGACCATGTCAAGGTCGTGCGCGCGGTCAACCACGCGGCGGTGTTCCCGGCCTGTCGGGCGGTGGTCCACCACGGCGGTGCCGGGACGACGGCCGCGGGCCTGCGCGCCGGAGTTCCCACGCTGGTGCTGTGGCTTTCGGTCGACGATCAACCGGTGTGGGCGCAGGCCGTCGACCGGCTCGGAGTCGGCTTCGGCCGCGGCTTCTGGTCCAGCACACTGGACTTACTCGTCGCCGACCTGCGCTCGCTCCTTGTCGACGAACGCGCCGCCCGGGCGCGCGAGGTGGCCGCGACGATGACCAAGCCCGCCGAAAGCGCCGCCCGCGCCGCCGATCTACTGGAAGAGGCCGCGCGGGCGGGACGCTGATCGCCGCGCGGAGGTCAGCCCCGGCGAAATCGCTCGCGCAGCTGCGGGTCGTGCTCCCACCACAGTCCCGACGGCGCGGTGTCGTCGCTTTCGGCGGCCTGCGCGGCCGTGTCCAGCTCGGCGTCCACCCGAATGGCGTGCGCCCGCTCGTCGCGGGACAGGGCACGCATCAACAGCAGCACGAACGGTAACCCGACGACGTCCCCGAGAATCCACAACACACCTGCGCCGATGGTCTGGTCAAGCCGCTGATCGGGTCCCCAATCCCGATGCAGCGCAGAATAATACGTCGCGGCGATCAACGAGCCCTGCCAGATGACCAATCCCAGCAGCCCGTCGCCGAGGGCTTCCCCGACGCTGATCAGCAGCGAGATGAGCTGAGAGTACCTGTGCGGCACCGGGTCCGCCTGCAGGCGGGCATAGAAATAACCGAACCCTATGACCACCAACAGGATTCGGGTGGGCGCCCCGACCCACTCGTCGTCGAGGGCCGCGGTGTACCAGGGCGTCAGGTAAAGCAGCCACGGCGTGGCGAGCATCGCCAGCGAGGTCGTCAGCGGGTGCGCCGAAACCCGGGCCAGCGTGCTGCTCAGCAGCCGATCGAACCGCTTCCGGCCCTCGGGACCCAGCGCACCGCTGACGACGGTGAGCGGCTTGCCCTGCGCCAGGAAGAACGGCACCACGTAGAGCAGCAGGAGCACCTGCAGCGCCCGCACCCAGAACAACACGTAGGCGTAGGCGCCGATCGCGCCGATCGTGGCCAGCGCCCACAGCGCCATCCCTACACCAAAGCAGGAGGCCTGCACCGGGGTTGCCGGGTGCTCGTGGCCCCGGCCGCGGCGATAGCACCACGTGTAAGCGACGGTCACCATCACGATCATGACCGCGGAGGTCAGATCCGGCTGCCAGGTCGCAACCAGGCTGCCCGCGGTGAGCGGTCCGGGATAGGCGCGCATGGCCACCAGCCTATTGCGCCGCTGCGTCGCCGATCAGGCAGCGACCGGGTCGGCGCTCAGGGGGTGTCCTCCGGCTTGGGGCCGCGGCCCTCGCCGGTCAGGTACTTCGGGCAATAGGCGTTGGCCGCGATCGCGGTGAACCTGGCGGCGCCGTTTCCGCTGAATCCCGGATTGCGCAGCTGCAGGTTGTTGACGATGTTCGTGTCCGTCTCGCCGCTGTCGACCAACTCGCACACCGTCTTGGCGGCCGAAATCGCGGCCGCCGGGTCCTGGTAGTTCAGCCCGGCCTGGCGGAGCTGGGCCAGGAAATCGGCATCCACGGCGGGGTCCGGGGTGGGCGTCGGGCTGGGGGTCGGGTCGGCGTACACCGGCCCGGCCAGCGCAATTGCGGTAGCGACGCCGAACAGCGTCAGTAAACGCCTCATAGGTTCCCGATTCTTTCAGAGTCGCCGAAGGCACGCATCCCCCTGGCCGGTGCGCGACGCCGGTGCGGATGGTGTTGGGTAGATCGACGTGGCCGCCATTATCGTTCTCGACGTCTTCGTCGGCATCATCGCCGTGGTGGCGCTGATCGCCACCTGGAATCAGCTGCGGGCTCGGCTCAATCAACCAGGCGCCCGGGGCGTCGTCATCGCGGTCGACCAGCTTGCGCCGCGGCGCAAGAACATCGCCCGCGTCCAGGTCACCCTGCGAATGGTGGGCCCGGCCGTGCGCTACGAGGTCGCCCTCGACCTGGAAGCCGACGGCAACCGATACGAGGCGTCGACACCCAAGCCGGCGACGCGTCCGTCGATGGGCTGCGACGACGAGGAGATGTCGTGGGGTTTCGAGATCGCCGACGACGAGCTCGACAGCGTCTGGGTGATCGCGTCCTGGATCGACGCGCGCCGGGCCCGGCTGCGAATGGCAGCTCTCGCAATGAATCTGAGCACCCTGGAGACCTACGAGTGGAAGTGGGCCGCCGATTGGCGCCTGTCGGCCGCCGGCCACTGGCGCAGGCGACGGGTGACGACGACACCCCCACGCACCCTGCCGGGGATGGGTCCGCTGGAGTTGGGCCGCCCACCCGGCCGCGGACGGTTGGCTCAGGTCGCCGCCGAGACCGCCACGGACGCCGACGAATAGTGGGCTGTCAGCCGTTGTTCACGGGCACGGCAGGCGCGGGAGACGCGGCGGGCGCGGGCGGCAGCTTGTTGGGGCAGTACGCGCTGGCCGCCAGCGCGGTGAACTTGGCCGCGTTCTCCTGGACGAGTCCGGGGTTTTCGGCCTCGACGGTCTTGACGACGTCGGCCATCTGCTCGCCGCCGTTGACGGTTTGACACACCCACTTGGCTGCCGAAATCACCTTGCCCGGGTCTTTGTACGTGACGCCGGAGGCCTGCAACGCGGCGAGGAATTGGTCGTCGGCCGGGTCGGCGGCCGCCGGCGCGGCCGTGCCGATCATCGCGGCGAGGCCCAGCAGCAGCAGAAGACGCTTCATAGTCCACAGATCGTCGCAGAGCGACGCCGGGCGCGCATCTCTTCGCAGGACTTGACCATGGCGACCCCGGCGGCGACCGAGCCCGCCGACCCCTCCCGCCGGCGGCGGCGCGTGTGCGATCATGCGAAGGTCCCCTGCAAGGACGCATAGGAGGCGCAGACGTGGCGAAGAGACACCGCTGGTTGATCGTCTTGTCAACCCTCCTGATCGCCGCCGCCAGCGTCACCGCGACCGGCGTCGCCGCGCCCAGCGCGCGGGCCGGGGACGCTCCGATCGGCCACATCGGCGACACCCTGCGAGTGGACACGGGAACCTACATCGCGGACGTGACGGTCAGCAGCGTCGCCCCCTGCGACCCGCCGCCGGGATTCGGCTACACCCGCAGCGGCGTCCCGATCAAGAGTTTCCCCGGCAGCACGCCCAACCGCGCCGACATCACCGTGCGCGCCGTGCGGGTGCCCAACCCGTACATCATGGCGACCAACTTCAGCTTCGACGGCGTCACGCCGTATGGCGACGCGTACAAGCCGCGGGCAACCGATGCCCCCGACGCGCTGGACAACGTGCTCGTCAATGCGCCTAACGGAGCGATCGTGCGCGGCGGCGTCTATTGGGACGCCTACCGCGACCCGGTCTCCAATGTGGTTCTGCTGGACAAGAAGACGGGCCAGCACCTCGCGCAATGGAACCTGTGACGGGGACCGTCCGCCTCGCCTCCCCGGATTCCGTCGACACCGATGAGCTGGCCGCCGTCGCCGCGCGCACCTTTCCGTTGGCGTGCCCGCCCTCGATAGCGCGGGAGAACGTCGCATCCTTCATCGACACCAACCTTTCGGCCGCGCGGTTCGCCGAGTATCTGACCGACCCCGACCGGGTGATCCTGACCGCGCAGCACGACGACCGGATCGTCGGTTACACCATGGTGGTCAACGGCGTCGGCGACGACCCCGACGTGGCGCGCGCCGTCGATGTCCGCCCGACGGCGGAGCTGTCAAAGATGTACGTAGTGCCCGACTTTCACGGCGGCGGGTTGTCGGCAATGCTGATGAAGCACGCCGTGGGCGCCGTCGCCGACTGGCACGTCCGCAGCATGTGGCTGGGCGTCAACCAGGAAAACGTTCGAGCGCAACGCTTTTACACCAAGCACGGATTCAGGATCAGCGGCACCAGAACCTTTCGGGTCGGCGCCGACCTGCGCGAGCACGACTACGTCATGGTTCGCGAGCTGAGCTAGCCGCGGCGCTCAACGCCAACAGCCGAGACGTCGCGCGCAGGTACTTCTTCCGGTAACCACCGGCCAGCATCTCGGCGCCGAAAACGGTGTCCAGCTTGGCCCCGGAGGCCACCACAGGAATGCCAGCGTCGTACAGCCGATCCGTCAGCGATACCAGCCGCAGCGCGACGTTCTGGTCATCGATGCCGTGCACGCCGGTCAAGAACACGGCGGTCACCCCCTCGATCAGGCTCAGATACCGTGACGGGTGCATCGTCGCCAGATGCGCGCACAGCGCGTCGAAGTCGTCCAGCGTCGCCCCCGGCACGCCCGCGGCCCGCGCGACCACCTCCTTATCGGTGGGCGGCGGGGGCGCCGGCGGCAGGCCACGATGGCGGTAGTCGGGGCCGTCGATGCGCACGGTGGTGAAAATGCTTGCCAGCGTGTTGATTTCGCGTAGGAAGTCCTGGGCCGCGAAGCGGCCCTCGCCGAGCTGCTCGGGAAGCGTGTTCGAGGTGGCCGCCAGCGACACCCCGCGCTCGACCAGCGCCGCGAGCATCCGCGAAATCAGCGTGGTGTTGCCCGGGTCGTCGAGTTCGAATTCGTCGATGCACACCACGGTGTAGTCGGCCAACAGGTCGATGCATTCGACGAAGCCGAACACCCCCGCGAGCTGGGTCAGCTCGCCAAAGGTGGCGAACGCCTTGGGCGTTGGCGGCCGCGGCCCGTCGCCGGGCAGCTGATAGTAAGCCGACGCCAGCAGGTGGGTCTTGCCCACACCGAACCCGCCGTCCAGGTACAGCCCGACGCCGGGCAACACCTGGCGCTTACCGAACGGCTTTCGCCGGCCCGCCCTGCGCCGCACGGCCTGCTCGCAGAACTCCCGGCACGCCGCGACCGCGGCGGCCTGCGACGGTTCGGCCGGGTCGGGACGGTAGCTCGCAAAACTCACGTCGGCGAACGTCGGTGGCGGTTTCAGTTGGGCGATCAGCCGTTCCGGTGACACGGTCGGATGCCGATCGACCAGACGCCCCACGCGGCCCCCGTGCATGCAGGAACTGTAACGGCGTGCTGCAATCAACCTCATGCCCGACTCTGCGGCCGGCAGCGGCCCCGAGACCCCACTGACGCTGCTCGGGTCGGCGCGCCAACTCGATGACGGCGAGCTCCCCCAGCTCTACGCATATCCGGAACAGGACCAGCCCTGGGTGCGGGCGAACTTCATCACCAGCATCGACGGCGGAGCCACCGCGGACGGCAAAACCGGGACCATGGCGGGGCCGGGCGACCGGCTCATCTTCCACCTGCTGCGCGAGCTCGCCGACGTCATCGTGGTCGGCGCGGGCACCGTACGCATCGAGGGCTATTCCGGGGCGCAGCTCGGCGTCGCGCCACGCCAGCACCGGCAGGCCCGGGGACAGACCGAAGTCCCGCAACTGGCGATCGTCACCAAATCGGCTCGCCTGGACCGCGACATGCCGGTGTTCACCCGGACCGAGGTGCCGCCCCTGGTGCTCACCTGCACCGCCGCCGCGGCCGGCGCCGGCCGCCTGCTCGCCGACCTGGCCGAGGTGGTCGACTGTTCCGGCGAGGACCCCGGCGAGGTCGACGAGGCCGCCCTGCTGACGATCCTCGCGTCGCGCGGCATGCATCGCATCCTCACCGAGGGCGGGCCGATGCTGCTGGGCGCGTTCGTGCAACGCGACCTGCTCGATGAGCTGTGTCTCACCATCGCGCCCTACATCGTCGGCGGCCTGGCCCGCCGCATCGCGACCGGCCCGGGGCAACTGCTGACCCGCATGCATTGCTCCCACGTCCTGACCGACGACGCCGGCTACCTTTACACCCGATACGTGAAGGCCTGAAAAAGTCGAAGCTACTGTGGTCGCATGAGCCGGCACGCCACGTTCGCCACGATCCTCGTTGCGGTGACCGCGCTCGTCTCCGGCTGCGTCCCGGGCCTGGCCGCCGACCCGCGCTTCGCCACCGATTCCGGTGCCCGGCCGCAGGGCGTGGCCCCCAGCAAGCCCGCCCCGGTGGGGCCGCCGCCGATCGCCGCACCCAAGAACGACTTGTCCTGGCACGACTGCACGTCGAAGACGTTCACCGACGCCGGGGTTCGCCCGGCGCCCGACGTCCAGCTGGATTGCGCGAACTACGACGCCGACCTCGACCCGGTCAACGGCGGCAGCGGGACCGTGAACATCGGGGTGGTCCGCGCCAAATCGAACCGCACCCCCAAGGACGCCGGCCCCCTGGTCTTCACGACTGGCACCGATTTGCCGTCCTCGACGCAGCTGCCGGTGTGGCTGTCGCGGGCGGGTACCGACATGCTGCAAACCCACCCGATCGTCGCCGTCGACCGCCGCGGCATCGGCGCGTCGAGCCCGATCGACTGCCGGGACCGCACCGACCGCCAGACGATGCGGGATCAGGCGCAGTTCGAGACCGGCGACGACCCGGTCGCCAACCTTTCCGACGTCGCCAACACTGCGACCACGAACTGCACCGACGCCATCGCGCCGGGCTCCAGCGCCTACGACGACGCCCACGCCGCCTCCGACATCGAGCGGCTGCGCAGCCTGTGGGACGTGCCCGCGGTCGCGTTGGTCGGCATCGGCAACGGCGCGCAGGTCGCGCTGGCCTACGCCTCCTCGCGACCCAGCAAGGTCGCCAGGCTGATCCTCGACTCCCCGGTTGCCTTGGGCACCAACGCCGAAGCCGTTGCCGAGCAGCAGGTGAAGGGCCAGCAGGCCGCGCTCGACGCGTTCGCCGCGCAATGCATCGCGGTCAACTGCGCGCTGGGTCCCGACCCGAAGGGCGCCGTCAGCGCGCTGCTCGCCGACGCCCGCGCCGGCAAGGGACCCGGCGGCGCGTCGGTGGCCGAGGTCGCCAACGCCATCACCGTCGCCCTGGGCTTTCCCACCGGCGACCGCGTCGGCACCACCACGACCCTGGCCAACACGCTGGCCGCGGCCCGCTCCGGTGACACCAACCAGCTCAGCGCGCTGATCAACCGCGCCGCCGGCGCCCTGGACAGCGACGGCCAGTTCGTCAACGGCTGCAGCGACGCCGTCAACCGTCCCACCCCGGACCGGGTGCGCGAACTCGTCGTCGCCTGGGGGAAGCTCTACCCCCAGTTCGGCACCGTGGCCGCGCTCAACCTGGTCAAATGCGTGCACTGGCCGACCAATTCGCCGCCCCCGCCGCCCAAGGACCTCAAGATCGACGTCGTGTTGCTGGGCGTGCAGAGCGACCCGATCGTCGGATCCGAGGGCGTCGCGGCCACCGCAGCCACCGTCATCAACGCCACCGCGGCCAGCAAGCGGGTGATGTGGCAGGGCATCGGCCACGGCGCCAGCGTCTATTCGCCGTGCGCGATCCCGCCGCTGCTCGGTTATCTCGACAGCGGCAAGCTACCCACCACCGACACGTACTGTCCCGCCTGACACTTGAGCCCTTTCCGATTGCCCAGCTCCTCCTCCCCCGCCGCGCGGCCGCATCGTCGCCGGGCGAAGCTGCGGTGTACGGTGCGCTGGTGACGGCTGCTGACCCGACTCGATCCGGCTTGCGTGATCGGACCCTGGCCGCTTTTCGGCCGCCGACCGGCGCCCCGAAAACCGCGACCATCGTGCGGTCCGCGCTGTGGCCGGTGGCCATCATGTCGGTGTTGCACCGCAGCATCATCCTGTGCCTCAACGGCAACATCACCGACGACTTCAAGCCGGTCTATCGGGCCGTGCTGAACTTCCGGCACGGCTGGGACATCTACAACGAGCACTTCGACTACGTCGACCCGCACTACCTGTATCCGCCCGGCGGCACGCTGCTGATGGCGCCCTTCGGCTACCTGTCCTTCACGCCGTCGCGGTACCTGTTCATCGGAATCAACACGATCGCGATCCTGATCGCCTGGTATCTGCTGCTGCGGCTGTTCAAGTTCACGATCTCGTCGGTGGCCGCGCCCGCCCTGCTGCTGGGCATGTTCTGCACCGAGAGCGTGACCAGCACGCTGGTGTTCACCAACATCAACGGCTGCGTCCTGCTGGCCGAGGTGCTCTTCCTGCGCTGGCTGCTGGACGGCAAGGTGTCCCACCAGTGGTGGGCCGGGCTGGTGATCGGCCTGACGCTCACGCTCAAACCGGTGCTGGGCCCGCTGCTGTTGCTGCCGCTGCTGAACCGGCAGTGGCGCACGCTGGTGCCGGCGTTGGTGGTGCCCGTGGTCATCAATGCGATCGCGTGGCCGTTGGTCAGCGACCCGATGGACTTCGTCACCAAGACGGTGCCCTACTTCCTGGGCACCCGGGATTACTTCAACAGCTCGATCGAGGGCAACGGCGTGTACTTCGGCCTGCCCACCTGGCTGATCGTGTTCCTGCGACTCCTGTTTACGGTGTTGGCGATCGGCGCGCTGTGGCTGCTGTACCGCTACTACCGCACCCGCGACCCGCTGTTCTGGTACACCGGCTCGTCGGGCGTGCTGCTGCTGTGGTCGTTCCTGGTGTCGTCTCTGGCCCAGGGCTACTACTCGATGATGCTGTTCCCGTTCCTGATGACGGTGGTGCTGCCGAACTCGCTGATCCGCAATTGGCCGGCATGGCTGGGGATCTACGGCTTCATGGCGTTGGACGACTGGCTGATCTACCGGTACATGAGATACGGCCGCGCACTGCAGTACCTCAAGATCACCTACGGGTGGTCGCTGCTGCTGATCGTCGCTTTCACCGTGCTCTACTTCCGCTACCTCGACGCCAAGGCCGAGGGCCGGCTGGACAACGGGCTCGATCCGGCCTGGCTGGCGGCCGAGCGGGAGCGTGAGGCGATCGCCGCCGCGGCGCAGCCGGGCGCAGCGGGCCACCTGCATTAGGCGCGGTGATCGCCAGCGCGGCGCAGCCGGGCGCAGCGGGGAGCGGCGGGTCAACGCCTTTCGGGCTAGCGTGGAAGCATGACCTCCCCCGACACTCAGCCGAAGTTGCAGCTGTCTGACGACGAATGGCGCAAGAAGCTCACCCCCGAGGAGTTTCAGGTGCTACGCCGAGCCGGCACCGAGCGGCCGTTCACCGGTGAATACACCGACTCCAAGACCCAGGGCGTTTACGAGTGCCGCGCCTGCGGCGCTGAGCTGTTCCGCAGCACCGAAAAATTCGAGTCGCACTGCGGGTGGCCATCCTTCTTCGACCCGTCGAGCTCCGACGCGGTGATCCTGCGGCCCGACCACTCGTTCGGGACGACGCGCACCGAGGTGCTCTGCGCGAACTGCCACAGCCACCTCGGTCACGTGTTCTCCGGCGAGGGCTACCCGACGCCCACAGATCAGCGGTACTGCATCAACTCGATCTCGTTGCGCCTGGTTCCCGACGAGCACTAGCCAGCGCGGCCGGGGCAAGGCTCAGCCGGGTCCCGACCCCGCGGCGTCTCCAAGCGCCCATGCCCGCAAGCCGGCGCCGGCCTCGAGTTGCACGTCGCGGGCGGTCAGCTCGTCGCCGCAGCGATCACAGACGAGGTGGATCTCAGCACTGCCGCCGCACTCGACATGCCGGTAGTGCGCGAACGGCCCGTCCGGCGCCAGATACTTGTCGCCCCAGGTGCGCAGCGCCATCAGCACCGGATACAGGTCCATGCCCTTGTCGGTGAGGCGGTATTCGTGACGCGTGCGCCGGGCGTCGCGATACGCCCGTCGCTCGAAAATCCCCGCGTCGACCAGTCGAGCCAGCCGCTCGGCCAGGACCGCTCGGCTCAGGCCCAACACCGAGTGGAAGTCCTCGAAGCGCCGCACACCCGCAAAGGCCTGCCGCAGCACGACCATCGTCCACCGGTCGCCGAGCAACCCGAGCGGCCGCAGGATCGAACACGGTTCCAGGTGGAGATCGTCGTGGCGCATGTCGCCAGCTTAGGCTATTGCGTTCAAAATCAGAACCCAGTTAGAGTGCGGGCATGGATGCAGCACTCGAAGCGTGGAAAGCCGGCGGTCGGCACTTCGACTACCTGGGATTCGACGTCTTCTACCGGATGGAAGGCGCCGGGCCCGCGCTGTTGTTGATTCACGGCTATCCGTTCAACTCTTGGGATTGGTCCTTCATCTGGCCGGCATTGACGTCGAAGTTCACCGTCATCGCCCCCGACATGCTGGGCATGGGCTTCTCCGACAAGCCAGTTGCCTACGGCTACTCCGTGCCTGACCATGCCGACATGCACGAGGCCCTGCTGGCGCGCCTCGGGGTGGACAGCGTGCACATCGTCACCCACGACATCGGCGACTCCGTTGCGCAAGAACTTCTGGCACGCCACGAAGCAGGAGCGACTTCGGCTACATTGCACATCCGCTCGATGACCTGGCTCAACGGCGGATTGTTCAACGAGGTCTATACGCCTCGACTCGCCCAGATCCTGTTGTCGCAGACCGGACTCGGCGCGGTCGCCAGCCGGTTCCGCAAAGTGGTGCTGTCCAGGCGCGTCCTCGAGCGCACGATCGACGAACTCTTCGGCGCCCAGACCAAGCCGTCACCCACGCTGCGACAGTAGTTCAACGAAATCCTGGAGTACAACGACGGCAAACGCGTCTCCCACAAGGTCGGACGGTTCATCAACGACCGCTTGACGCACCGCAACCGCTGGGTGCGCGCGATGCGGCAGACAGCCGTCCCAATGCGGTTGATCGACGGGCCGGCCGATCCCAATTCCGGCCGGCACATGGCCGAGCGGTACCGGCAGGTCATTCCCGACGCCGACGTGGTGATGCTGGACACCGACATCGGCCACTGGCCACAAATCGAAGCACCAGACGCCGTGCTCACCCATGTTCTCGACCACATTGCCTCCGCCACAACGCCCTCCGCAGGTGCCGGGGGTTAGCGCGTCGGCGGTCCGCCGCCGGGCTGACTGAACGCTTCCGCCGCCGCGTCGGCGGCAAGCTGCCCAGCGAGTGTTTCGCGAACGCTTCCTGACGTGCCCCATCAGCGACCACGTCAGGGTCCAGCTGCGACACCAGATCGGCATCGACAACATCGCATGGGAGGCCGACTACCCGTACTGCGCGGTCCGTCAGGGTAGCGAATTCACCAGCTGCTCGACGGCCACCCGCGGGCCGGTGAAGAACGGCGTCTCCTCGCGGGTGTGCCGGCGAGCGTCGGTGGCGCGCAGTTCCCGCATCAGGTCGACGATGCGGTGCAGTTCGGGCGCCTCGAAGGCCAGTAGCCACTCGTAGTCCCCCAGGGCGAACGCCGGGACCGTGTTGGCCCGGACATCCTTGTACTCGCGGGCGGCCATCCCGTGCTCGGCGAGCATCCGGCGGCGCTCCTCGTCGGGCAGCAGGTACCACTCGTAGGACCGCACGAACGGATAGACGCAGATGTAGGCGCCGGGCTCTTCGCCGGCCAGGAACGCGGGGATGTGGCTCTTGTTGAACTCCGCGGGGCGGTGCAGCGCCACGCTGCTCCACACCGGCAAGCTGACCTGCCCCAGCGAGGTAGTGCGGCGGAAGTCGGCGTAGGTCGCCTGCAGTGCCTCGACACGCTCGGCGTGCGTCCAGACCATGAAATCCGCGTCGGCGCGCAGACCCGCGACGTCGTAGAGACCGCGCACCACGACGCCGCGTTCCTCCTGCTGCTTGAAGAACCGGGTCGCGTCCTCGATCACGGCCTCGCGTTGCTCGCCGAGCGCGCCCGGCCGCACCGAGAACACCGAGAACATCAGGTAGCGAATCGTAGCGTTCAGCGCGTCGAAGTCGATCTTGGCCATGGGACCTATCGTGCCACTCCGGCGCCGGCGCCACCGGTGGCCCCGATCACGCGCTCGGCGGCGCGGCCGGCCGCCCCGATGCAGGCCGGCACCCCGATCCCGTCGAGGTAGCTGCCGGCCACGGCCAGCGTCGGCGGCAGGCCGGCGCGGATCTCGGCGACCAGGTCGGCGTGCCCCGGCCCGTACTGCGGCATCGCCTCGATCCAGCGCTGCATCCGGGCGTCGACGGGCTCGACCCGCAACCCGAACACCGTCGCCAGGTCGTCGGCCGCCCAGGCCAGCAGCTGCTCGTCGGTGGCGGTGACGGCCAGGTCGTCGCCGAACCGCCCAAACGACAGTCGCAGGAACTGCACGTCCCCCGGAATGCCCCATTTGCGCGATGACAACGTGATCGCCTTGGCGTGCAGGCGCTCACCGGACGCCACCAGCACGCCCGAGCACTCGGGAAACGCGGTGTCACCCGGCACGGCGAGCGCCAGCACCGCCGACGACGCGCTGGTGACCCGGCTCGCGGCCGCCGAACTGTCCGGCGCCACGGCGGAAATCAACCGCGCGACGCGCGGGGCGGGGATGGCCAGGATCGCGGCGTCTGCTTCCCAGGCCGTTCCGGCGTCATCGCGCAGCGACCAGCCCGAGCCCGCAGGCTCGATCCGCTGCACCGCGGCGCGCACCCACCGCGCCCGGCTGCGCTCGCGGAGTTCGTCGACCAGCACCTGGTAGCTACCATCGATCGCCCCGAACACCGGGGCGCTGCTGGCCGGCGGCGCTGCCGCACGCACCGCCTCGGTCAGGCTGGCCGCGCCGCGGTCGAGGGCGGCCGCCACGCCGGGGGCCGCGGCCCGCAGCCCGATCGTCGCCGCCGAGCCCGCGTACACCCCGCTCAGCAGCGGGTCCACCGAACGGGCCACCGCCTGCTCCCCGAAGCGCTCGCCGACCAGCTCGGCCACCGCAGGGTCGCTGCCCAGCGTCCAGCTCAGCGGGCGGGTGGGTTCGGTGTCGATCCACGCGACGGTCGCGTCGTCGACCAGCCCACCCATCGACGCCGCCGACGAGGGAATCCCCACGACGGTGGCCGGCGGCAGCGGGTGCAACGACTGCTGGCTGTAGATCAACGGCCGGACGCCGGTGGTGCCCAATTGGCGTTCCGACAGCCCCAATTCGGCCAGCAGGGCCGGCATCTCGGGGCGCCTGAGCACGAACGCCTCGGCACCCACGTCCATCGGACGCCCGGCCACCGGCTCGGTGCGCAGGATGCCGCCGAGCTTCTCATCCGGGTGCAACAGCGTGATGCTCGCGTCGTCGCCGGCCGCCTGACGCAGCCGGTAGGCTGCGGTCAAACCCGAAATACCACCGCCCACAACGCAATACGAGCGAGCACTCATAGCGAGTGGACCAGCGACACCAGGTCGGTCAGCACACCGGGGTCGGTCTCCGGCAGCACCCCGTGCCCCAGATTGAACACGTGGCCGCGGGCCCCGGCGTCCACCGCGCGTCGCCCGTCGTCGACGACGGCGCGCGCGGCACGCTCCACCGCCGGCCAGCCGGCCAGCAGCACGACGGGATCGAGGTTGCCCTGCAGCGCGGTGCCGGGCCGCACCCTAGCCGCGGCATCGGTGAGCGAGGTGCGCCAGTCCACGCCGACGGTTGTCGCGCCCGCTTCGCTCATCGCACCCAGCAGCTCGGCGGTCCCGACCCCGAAATGCGTCATCGGTATGCGGTATTCGGCCAGGGTGGCGAAGACCCGCGCGCTGTGCGGCAACACGTATTGGCGGTAATCGGCCAGCGACAGCGTCCCGGCCCACGAGTCGAACACCTGGATGGCGTCGATCCCGGCCTCGATCTGGCCACGCAGAAACGCGACGGTCAGATCGGCCAGCTTCGACATCAGCGCGTGCCAGCTCGCCGGCTCGGACAGCATCATGGTCTTGGTGCGGGCGTGATTCCGGCTGGGGCCGCCCTCGACGAGATAGGACGCCAGGGTAAACGGCGCACCGGCGAAACCGATCAGCGGCACCTCGCCCAGCGCGTCGACGAGCAGCGCCACCGCCTCGCTCACCGGCTGAATTGCCTGTGCCTCAAGCGGTTTCATCGCATCGATGTCGGCGTCGGTGCGGATCGGGTGGGCGATCACCGGCCCGACGTCGGCGACGATGTCCAGATCTATGCCCGCAGCGCGCAGCGGTACCACGATGTCGGAGAACAGGATCGCGGCGTCGACGTCGTGACGCCGGATGGGCTGCAGGGTGATCTCGCAGACGACCTCCGGCTGCAAGCACGCCGCCAGCATGCTGTGTCGTTCGCGCAACTTGCGGTACTCGGGCAGCGAACGGCCGGCCTGCCGCATGAACCACACCGGCACCCGGTGGGGTTTGCGACCGGCCAGCGCGGCCAGGTACGGCGACTCGGGCAGCTTACGGCGGGCACGCACAGGGGTGTTCATCAGCCTCAATGCTGCCACGAGTGCCGATCGGCGCTTGCGTAACATCGGTCCCGTGCCGATCAGCTACGACGAATTCCCGAGCCTCCGCTTTGAACTCGGTGATAACGGCGTCCTCGAGGTGGTGCTCGACTCCCCCGGACTGAATTCGGTCGGGCCGCAGATGCACCGTGACCTCGCCGACGTCTGGCCGGCGATCGATCGCGACCCGGCCGTGCGTGCCGTCCTGGTCCGCGGCGAGGGCAAGGCGTTCTCCTCCGGCGGCAGCTTCGACCTGATCGACGAGACCATCAACGACTACGAGGGCCGGATCCGCATCATGCGGGAGGCCCGTGATCTGGTGCTCAACCTGGTCAACTTCGACAAGCCGGTGGTCTCGGCGATCCGCGGCCCGGCCGTCGGCGCCGGGCTGGTGGTGGCGCTGCTGGCCGACATCTCGGTCGCGGGCCGCACCGCCAAGCTCATCGACGGGCACACCAAGCTCGGCGTCGCGGCGGGCGACCACGCCACGATCTGCTGGCCGCTGCTGGTCGGCATGGCCAAGGCCAAGTTCTACCTGCTGACCTGCGAGACGCTGCTCGGCGAGGAAGCCGAGCGGATCGGCCTGGTCTCGGCCTGCGTCGACGACGACGATGTGCTGGCGACCGCGACCCGGATCGCCGGCGACCTGGCGCAGGGCGCGCAAAACGCCATCCGCTGGACCAAACGCAGCCTGAATTCCTGGTACCGGATGTTCGCGCCCACCTTCGAAACCTCGCTTGGCCTGGAATTCCTCAGTTTCAGCGGCCCCGACGTCCAGGAGGGCCTGGCCGCGCACCGCGAGAAGCGCCCGGCCCGATTCACCGGCGGAACAGGCAGCTGAGCAGCGAGAACACCCGACTATGGAGACCGCGACAAGACCAGGTAACGGCTTGGTCGCGACCCGTTTGAAAACCGGCGCGCCTGTCGCGGCGGGTCGGGCGATGGGTCTAGCGTCGGACGCTGTGACCCGCGCATACGACGATGCGGAGCGGGAGCGACGAGGAGGAGCTGCGCCAGTGACTTCAGTCGAACCGGGCCCGTTCCGCGAGGCGGTGGCGGCGATGAATGCCGTCAACGCCCGGCCGGAGATCGAGTTGGGCCCGATCCGGCCGCCGCAGCGGCTGGCGCCCTTCAGCTACGCGCTGGGTGCCGAGGTCAAGCATCCCGACCTCGAGATCGTCCCCGAACGCTCCGAGGGCGACGCATTCGGCCGCCTGATCCTGCTCTACGACCCCGACGGCGCCGACGCCTGGGACGGCACCATCCGCCTGGTCGCCTACATCCAGGCCGACCTCGACTCGAGCGAGGCCGTCGACCCGCTACTGCCGGAAGTGGCGTGGAGCTGGCTGGTCGATGCGCTGGAATCGCGCACCGACCAGGTCACCGCCCTGGGCGGCACCGTCACCGCGACCACGTCGGTGCGCTACGGCGACATCTCCGGACCGCCGCGCGCCCACCAGCTCGAACTGCGGGCCTCGTGGACGGCGACCACCCCCGAGGTCGGGGTCCACGTCGAGGCATTCTGCGAAGTGCTGGAGCACGCCTCGGGCCTGCCGCCCGTCGGGGTCACCGACCTGGGCTCGCGGTCACGCGCCTGATATGGGCGAACCGGCGGCCGATGCGCCCGGCAGCACTGAACCCGAACCGATCCCGCTACTGCACCCCGCCGAGGGGGTGCCCGAGCTCGCGGTGACCGTCCGCGAGATCGCCGCGGCCGCGGAGTTGCTGGGCGGCGGGCACGGCTCGTTCGCGGTGGACGCCGAGCGGGCGTCGGGCTTCCGCTACTCCAATCGCGCGTACCTCATCCAGATCCGGCGGGCCGGCGCCGGCACTGTGCTCATCGACCCGGTCAGCCACGGCACCGATTCGCTGACCGCGCTGCGCCCGGTCGCCGAGGTGCTCAGCACCGACGAGTGGATCCTGCATTCCGCGGATCAGGATCTGCCGTGCCTGGCCGAGGTGGGCCTGCACCCACCGGCCCTCTACGACACCGAGCTGGCCGGGCGGCTGGGCGGCTTCGACCGGGTCAACCTCGCCACGATGGTCGAACGGCTGCTCGGCTTCGGGCTGGTCAAGGGCCACGGCGCGGCCGACTGGTCGAAGCGTCCGCTGCCCGGCGAATGGCTGAACTACGCGGCCCTCGACGTCGAGCTGCTGATCGAGCTGCGCGCCGCGATCGCCCAGGTTTTGGCCGATCAAGGCAAAGCCGATTGGGCCGCACAAGAATTCGAATACCTGCGGACCGCGGGCGCCCGGGAGGCGGTCCCGGCGGTGCGACGGGACCGCTGGCGGCGGACGTCGGGAATCCACAAGGTGCGCGACCGGCGCGGCCTGGCCGCGGTCCGCGAGCTGTGGCTGACCCGCGATGTCATCGCCCAGCGGCGCGACGTCGCCCCCCGCCGCATCCTGCCCGATTCGGCCATCATCGACGCCGCCCTCGCCGATCCGAAAACGGCGGAGGAACTGGTCAAGCTGCCGGTGTTCGGCGGGCGCAATCAGCGCCGCAGCGCGTCGGTGTGGCTGGGGGCGCTGCAGGCGGCCCGGGACAGCCGCAATCAGCCCGAGGACGCCGAACCGTTGAACGGGCCGCCGCCGGCGGCGCGGTGGAGCCGGCGCAAGCCCGAGGCCGCCGCACGGCTGGAGGCCGCCCGGGCCGGGCTGGCGGAGGTGTCGCAGCGGGTGGGGGTGCCGGCCGAGAACCTGATCTCCCCCGACCTGGTGCGGCGGTTGTGCTGGGACTGGGAACCGGCCGCAGACCCGGTCGCCGCCGTCGAGGACTTCCTGCGCGCCGGTCAGGCGCGACCGTGGCAGCGCGAACTCGTCGTCGGCGCGCTGGCCGAGGCGGTGCAGCCGCCTACCGACGCCCGCGACCGCCCGGACGTGGCCGGCACCTGAGTGTGCCGCAACGCCCTTCCATCGTCGAAGCCGGACGCGGACAGTATCAATAACTTGGGCAACTGTTGCCTATAGGAAGTTAGTGCGTCAGTCACCCCGTGAGCGCTGTTAGGCTCTTCTTACGACGCGAAGTCCCTACCCGCAGAAGGGTTCTCAACAATGGTCGTGGTGCCTTCCGAAATCGGCGGTCTTGTTGGCAGCCTGGCCGGCATCGGCAGAAACATCGCCGCCAAGGATTGGATCGCGACGGGAATCGGTGCGGGCGCGTTCGGCATGGAAACCACCAAGATCATCGTCAAGGGCATCGCCGAGCGCCGGATACAGGCCGAGATTTCGCAAGGCCTCGAAGCGCGAACCAATCCCTGGGCGGCGGAAGTACCGATCATCGAATGGGGCATCGTCGCTATCACCGTCTTCGAATACTCCCTGGGCCTTGGCGACGCCACCAAGGGAATCGAGTTCGACAACGGTCGTTCGAAGCTCGACGCGCCCATGAAGGACTTGAAGGCGGCCTTTCCGGACACCAGGTGGGAAGGCTCCGCGGCGGACGAATATGCCAATCAGAACCAGGCCCAGTTGGATCGCGTGACCATGATGCGGGACCAGGACAAGGCGATGATGGACATCCTGACCGCCGAAGTCGCCCAGCTCACCGAAATACGCCGCGCCATCGCCGGAATCAAGGACGGGCTCACCGGGTGTATCTTTGTCGCCCTGCTCATCAAGGCGTACGGCAGCGAAGCCTCGTGCTTGGTGTTTCAGAAAGTGGTCACCGCGGCCGCAATCACCGCCACGGTGAGCGCGATCGGCTACATGGAATTCTTTTCCGGCACCGAGACCAGGCCGAAGGTGAAGAAGGTGGTCGAGGAGTACGACAAAATCATCGCCGAAATGAAGAGTTATCTGCTTACTTCGCAAACGATTTCGTCGGCCCTCACGGCCACGGGGGCGAAGTCCACCGTCTCCGATTTCCGCACCGTGACCGGGCCGTCCGGGACACCCGGCGCACCCCCGCCGCCCGGCGTGCCCGCACCACCCCCGCCGGTTGCGGCCCCTCGCCTCGATCCGCCCACCGAGACGGGCCAGCCGATCGGTGGCACGCCGAGCGCGACCCGGCCGGCCGACCACGCCGAAACAATCTCGGGGCCAACACTCCTCACGAACCCGGTCCCACTGCAGCCCGCCTCGACCACTCGCCGCGGCAACGGCGCACCGGCCGAGGCCGACGAAGCCGCACGGCCGGCGAACGACCCGCGGGACGCCACCGTCGACGAGGGAGCCGAAGTCGCGGGTGCCGCCCCGGGCACCGGGGCCACGCAGCGTAGGCCCCTCGAGGTGGCGTCGCCCAAAACCCAGCAGGCCCAACCGATTAGCGATCGAGAAACCCGATGACAAATTTGAGCGTCACCTCGAAGTATCTCGTCGACGTCCTAGCGGCAGCGCAGGACGGAACCAGGGAGAATATCCGAGGATCCGCCGCAGCGGTCAACGGAGTCGGCGTCAACGTGTGGGTCAACCACGGCGTGTCCTGCGGGCTCGGCAACGACGCCGTCGTCGAGGTCGAGGTCCGCCGCGCCGAGGCGGCCGAGCTCATGGTCAAGGTCGCCACGAACCTCGCCGTCAAGCTGCGCGCGGCTGCCAAAGCCTACGAGGGCACCGACCACCGGGCCGCCCAGGAGCTGAACAAACAGGTAATTCCCGGCTGAGCAGACAGCCGACGGATCCCACGAAAGCAGGCACCGTGCCCGAGCATCAGAACGCAGACGACCGCGACGATCTTTTCGCCGCAATGGACTTCTCCGCGGCCGAGCAGCCCACCGACGGCTCCGACGCGTCGGCCGCCCTCGACTTCTCGCCGGCCGAGCCCGACGAGACGCCGGACATCCTGGCTGCCATCGACTCGCTCACGCACACTGCCGAGGAAGACGTGACGGAGGTCGTCCCGCTGTTCACGGTGACCAACCCGCCCGGGACGGTGTCGGTGTCGGCTCTGCGAGACGGCGGAATCGACCGGGTCGCGCTGTCGGGGACCGTGACGCGCATGACCGAATCACAGCTGGCCGAGGAGATACTCGTCATCGCGAGCCTGGCGGGACAACAGGGGCAAGCCGCGCAGCACGAGTTCCTGTGGGAGAACATGCGCGAGCTGGGGGCCGACGATCCCGATGCCCTGCACGACCTGCTGGAGAACGGCATGGCATTGGCGTCACCGGAGCAGGCCGCCGAGACACGGGCCCACGTGTTCGCCACCCGCTACGCGACCGGATAACCGTTCTCGCGGCGAGGGGCAACGTGCAAAACGTTGCCCCTCGTCTGCATCGCGGTCAGGACAGGCCGAGCGTCTCCATCATCGTTGCGGTGATGGAGCCCAGCGACTCGACCAGCCGCCGACACTCGGCGTCGTTGGCCGTATTCACGGCGGCCACCGCATTGCGCAACGCCCCGTTGACGCGCTGTTGGACCGTGTCGGGGCCCAACCGCAACAGGCCGTCTTGGATGTAGAGGTCCGTGAGCCTACGGCGCGCGTCCATGGTTACTTCGACGGTGTTGGATTCGTCTGCGGCCGTGAAGGTTTGGGTGTTCGTTCGATAGATCTGGTCGTCGAGGGCGGACTGCAGTTGCTGCCCGTAATCCAGCGTCTTGGTCATTTGCAGGTGACGGTGCGTTTCCATCGACGAGGTCCTTCGGGTCGGGGCTGTCCGTGCGCGGCATGAGTGCTCGCACAAATAATGCCCTTGATACATAGTTTCCTTGGTAATGATTATTAGTCTAATGCTGTATCCGCCCGGCCCGCCGCGCCTATTCGGCAACGGCAGCGCAGCGGGGCCTAGTCGAGGTGCTCGCGGATCTCCGTTTCGGACTCCGCACTGCCCAGCGCGGCGACCCAGCCGGTGATGCGGCGGGCCACGTCCTGGTCGGTGAGACCGAGATCGGCCAGCACCTCGCCGCGCGACGCGTGCTCGAAGAACTCCTGGGGCAGGCCGACGTCGCGGCACGGCACGTCGAGGTCCGCGCGCCGCAGCGCGGCCGACACCGCCGAGCCGACACCGCCGTTGACGCCGTTGTCCTCCAGCGTGACGACCACCTTGTGCTGTGCGGCCAGCTCGACGACGGCGTCGGATACCGGCAGCACCCAACGCGGGTCGATCACCGTCACGCCGATGCCCTGGGTGTGCAGCCGCTTGGCCACCGCCAGCGCCATCCGCGCGAACGCGCCGACCCCGACCAGCAGCACGTCGTGACTGGACCCGCCGGCCGGCACCGCGAGGACATCGACGCCCGACTGCCGTTTCACCGCTGGAATGTCTTCACCCACATCACCTTTGGGGAACCGTATCGCGGTGGGGCCGTCGTCGACGTCGAGCGCCTCGCCGAGTTCCTCGCGCAGCCGGGTGGCGTCGCGGGGTGCGGCCACCCGGATGCCGGGCACGATGCCGAGCAGCGACAGGTCCCACATGCCGTTGTGGCTGGGGCCGTCGGAACCGGTGACCCCGGCGCGGTCGAGCACCATGGTGACGGGCAGCTTGTGCAGGGCGACGTCCATCATGATCTGGTCGAACGCCCGGTTCAGGAACGTGGAGTAGATCGCCACCACCGGGTGCATACCACCCATCGCCAGCCCGGCCGCCGACGTCATCGCGTGCTGCTCGGCGATGCCGACGTCGAACAACCGATCCGGGAACCGCTGCCCGAACGGCGTCAGCCCCGTGGGGCCGGGCATCGCCGCCGTGATGGCCACGATGTCGCGTCGCTTGGCCGCGTACCCGATCAGCGCGTCGGAGAAGGTCGCCGTCCAACCCGGGCCCGCGATCTTGGTGGCCAGGCCGGTGACCGGATCGATCGGGACCGTCGAATGCATCTGCTCGGCCTCGTCGGCCTCGGCCGGGGCATAACCCATGCCCTTGCGCGTGACGACGTGCACGATCACCGGACCGCCGAAGCCACGGGCATGCCGCAGCGCGGCCTCGACCGCGCGTTCGTCGTGACCGTCGACCGGGCCCACGTACTTCAGTCCCAGGTCGGTGAACATCAGCTGCGGGGACAGCGAGTCCTTGATGCCCGCCTTGACGCTGTGCATGAAGCGGTAGGCGATCTTGCCGAAGAGCGGCATCGAGCGCACCACGTCGCGGCCCTTTTCCAGCACCTGTTCGTAGGCCGGCTGCAGCCGCAGCGACGCCAGGTGGTCGGCGACGCCGCCGATGGTCGGCGCGTAGCTGCGGCCGTTGTCGTTGACGACGATGATCACCGGGCGACCGGACGCGGCGATGTTGTTCAGCGCCTCCCAGCACATGCCGCCGGTCAGCGCGCCGTCGCCCACCACCGCGACGACGTGGCGGTTGCGGTGGCCGGTCAGCTCGAACGCCTTGGCCAGGCCGTCGGCATACGACAAGGCGGCGCTGGCGTGGCTGGACTCGACCCAGTCGTGCTCGCTCTCGGCGCGCGACGGATACCCCGACAACCCGCCCTTCTTGCGCAGGTTTTCGAAGTCTTGGCAGCGACCCGTCAGCATTTTGTGCACGTAGGCCTGGTGGCCGGTGTCGAAGATGATCGGATCGTGTGGGGAATCGAACACCCGATGCAGCGCCAGCGTCAGCTCGACGACGCCGAGATTCGGCCCCAGGTGCCCCCCGGTGGCAGCCACCTTGTGAATCAGGAACTCGCGAATCTCTGCCGCCAGGTCGCGTAGCTGCTGTTGGGAAAGGTGCTGCAGATCAGCGGGCCCACGGATCTGTTCGAGCATCCCGTCAGTCTACGCAGCGGGCGCGGGTTCACCAGGGATGCAGCGCGAGGTCGGCTGGCCCTACGAACGGCCGAACAGCTCGGCAAGGGTGTCGTGAAGTTCGGGATCGGCCAGCACGACAACCTCGTCGCCGGCCTCGAGTTCGGTGTCGCCCCGCACCGGCACCAGGCCGGTAGCGCGGACCACGATGCTCACCCAGATGTCACCGACCCGGTCACCGAGACTTTCCACCGTGCACCCCTGCGCTGCGGACCCCGCGGCAACGCTGAAGCGGTGGACCCCTTCCGGTTCGTCGGCCAACCGGACACCGATCTCCCACGGCTGGGTCTTCAGGGTGCGCATGGGCAGCTGCAACAGCCGGGCCAGACCGGGCACCGAGCCGCCCTGCACCAGCACCGAGAAGACGACAACGACCACGACGATGCCGTAGAGGCGTTCGGCGTCGGCGACGTGAGCGGCCCGCAGGAATTCGCCCAGCAGGATCGGCACCGCGCCCTTGAGCCCGGCGAGCAGTACGAAGGCGCGTTCGTTGCGGCGCAGCCGAACGGGAACGAGGCAGGCCCCCACCGCCAACGGCCGGATTACGACCGTCAGGGTCACCCCGAGGACGAGCCCGGGAATCCAGACATCGGGATGGGTGAGCACGTTGAGATCGACGGTTAATCCCAGCACGGCGAACGCAACGATTTCGGCCATACCGGCCAGGGCCGCGTGAAAGCGCTTGATCTCCGGCTTGTAGGGCGCACGCGCGTCGCCGATCACGATGCCGGCCACGAACACCGCCAGAAATCCCGAGCCGTGGGCCAGCGTGGCGATGCCGTACAACATCAGGCAGCACGCCAGCGTTCGCAGCGGATAGAGGCCCTCGCTCGGCAACGCCACGCGGCGCACGAAGACGAGCAGCGCCCGACCACCCACGACCCCAATGGCCAGACCGATCACCATCTGCGTGACGAATTGCGTTCCGACACTGGCGAATCCGGCCGCGCTGAGACCACCGGCGGCGATCAGGCTGGTCATCAGGGAGATGCCGACGGGATCATTGGCGCCCGACTCGCCCTCCAAGATGGTGCTGCTGCGGCCCCTGATCTCGCGTTTGCCCAGGACCGAAAACACCACGGCCGGGTCGGTGGGAGCGACCGCCGTGGCAACGAGCACCGAAGGAAACCAACCGATTCCGCAGGCGTAGTGCACCACCAGTGCCGCGCCGGCGGCGGTGAGGGCGGTTCCCAGGACGCCGACCGACAGGATCGGGGCGACCGCCGCCCGAAAGCGCGCCGGCCCGATGTGCATTCCGCCGTCGAACAGCACCAACACCAGCGCGATGGTGATCAACCGCTCGACGGTCGGTTCGGACGGCGACTGGACCGCCGGAACGACGCGCACCGCGACGGCGGCTCCGACCAGCACGAGCAAGGGCACCGGGATCTTGACCCGCTCGGTCAGCCGGTTCGCCAGCACCGCCACCAAACCGACAGCACTGCAGAACAAGACGATCAGCGCGTAATGGGCGGTCTCGTTCACGGTGCCGACCCCTTGCCGGGCATGAAGGTGACAGCCACTCGAACCTTCCGATCGCAGACAACGACAACCGCCGACCAGACTTCCCGGCAGACCGCGACGGAGTCTAGCCTGTCGCGAGAATTCGGGTCAGCAGCGCGACGCATTCGGTGTGATGCGTCAGCGGGAACGCGTCGAAAACCTTGATCTGCTCGACGGAATAACCGCGGGCGCGGTACAGGCCGATGTCGCGCGCGAAAGAGGCTGCCTCACAACCGATATGGACCACTCGCGGTACCGCGGCGGCCGCCAACAGGTCGATCACCTCGCGCCCGGCGCCCGCACGCGGCGGATCCAGCACCGCGACGTCTGCGGCGGAGCTTTGCGCGGCCAGCGTCCGGCGCACCGAATCAGTGACGACCTCCACCTGCGGCAGATCCGCCAGCGCGGCCCGCGCGGCACGCGACGACGCCCGCGAGGTGTCGACGGTCAGCACCCGACCGGACTCCCCCACCGCCTCACCCAGCGCGGCGGCGAAAACGCCTGCGCCGCCGTAGAGATCCCAGACCCGCAGGCCGGCCTCCGGCCGCGCCCAGTCGACAACCAGGCCGGAGTACACCCGCGCCGCGTCGCGGTGCGCCTGCCAGAACGCCGTCACCGGCACCTGCCACACCCGCTGTCCGACCCGCTGCGTCGCTTCGTAGGCGCCCTCGACGACTTTGGTCGCGGTCCGGCCACCCTGGCGCAGGGTCCGCACCACATGTCGCGCCCCGTCGTCGTCGATGGCCACGTGCAGCTGCGCGCTCGGGGGCCAGTCGGACTTGGCGCCGGCCCGCGCCAGCTCGTCGAGCATGCCGGCCGGCAGCTGCGCGCAACGCAGGTCGGTCACCAGCTCGTCGCTGTGATAGCGGTGAAAGCCGGGCCGATGGTCGGCGCCCACCTCGAGCCGGACCCGGGTGCGCCAGCCGGTGGCCGCGGAATCGGCGAGCGGTTCGGCGGAGAATTCCGGGTCCGCCCACCTCAGGCCGCCCAGCCGGGCCAGCTGATTGGCCACGACGCTTGCCTTGAACGCGCGGACCGCCTCCGGGCGCGCGAACGCCAGATCACAACATCCGGCGCCGTCCGGCCCGGCGATCGGGCACAGCGACGGAATCCGCTCGGGCGACGAGTCGAGCACCTCGACAGTCTCGGCGTGCCAATAGGTTCCGCGATCGGCGGTGACCCGCACCCGCACCCGTTCCCCGGGCAGCGCGTAGCGCACGAACACCACGCGGCCTTCGTGATGGGCCACGCAGCTGCCGCCGTTGGCGGGCGCACCGGCGACCAGCGTCAGTTCCGTGCCCGACGGTGAGGTTGGCAGCTCTGGCCGCATGGGGTGCACCTCGTCCGGCTCGCGGGTACCGACCGGACTCAATCGAAGATTCCGCGGCGGGCGTCGCCGGGCGCCGCATGCGGTTGCAGCTTCTGCAGTCGCTCCGACGAACTCAACTGCCACGGAACCGACGTCACCATCACGTTGGGCATGAACAACAGCCGGCCCTTGAGCCGCAGCGCGCTTTGGTTGTGTAGCAGCTGCTCCCACCAGTGGCCGACGACGTACTCGGGGATGAACACCGTGACCACCGTGCGCGGCGAATCCTTGCTCACCCGCTTCACGTAATCCAGTATCGGACGGGTGATTTCACGATAGGGCGACGCGATGACCTTCAGCGGCACGCTGACGTTGCTCTGCTCCCAGGCGTGCACCAGCGCGCGGGTTTCCGCGTCGTCCACGCTGACGGTCAGCGCTTCGAGCGCATCGGGGCGGGTGGCGCGCGCGTAAGCCAGCGCGCGCAGCGTCGGCAGGTGCAGCTTCGACACCAGCACCAGCGCGTGGTTGCGGCTGGGCAGCACGACGTCGTGCTGGGCGGCGGCCTGCTCCTCCAATTCGTGGTTGACGGTGGTGTAGTGCTTGCGAATCAGCTTCATGACGATGAACAGCCCGCCCATCGCCACAATGGCGATCCAGGCCCCGGCAAAGAATTTGGTGACCAGCACCACCAGTAAGACCGCACCGGTGGACAGCAGACCCACCGTGTTGATGACGCGCGAGCGCTTCATCTGCCGCCGCGCCTTCGGATCGGACTCGCTGCGCAGCAGCCGGGTCCAGTGCCGCACCATGCCGATTTGGCTCAAGGTGAACGAAATGAACACCCCGACGATGTAGAGCTGGATCAGCGCCGTCACCTCGCCACGGAACGCGATGACGAACGCCAGCGCCGCCGCCGACAGAAAGAGGATCCCGTTGGAGAACGCCAGGCGGTCGCCGCGGGTGTGCAGCTGGCGCGGCAGGTAACTGTGTTGCGCCAGAACCGATCCGAGCACCGGGAACCCATTGAACGCGGTGTTGGCGGCCAGCACCAGGATCAGCGCGGTCACAGTGGCGATCAGCAGGAAGCCGATGTGGAAGCTGCCGAACACCGTCTCCGCCAGCTGGGTGACGAGCGTCTTCTGCAGGTAACCGGCTGGCGCGCCACTGAGCTGCGTGGCGGGATCGTCGACCAGCTGCACATGGATCTGCTGGGCCAGCACGATGATGCCCATCAACAGCGTCACCGCGATGACGCCGAGCATCAACAGAGTCGTTGCGGCGTTGCGCGACTTGGGCTTCTGAAATGCGGGCACCCCGTTGCTGATCGCCTCGACCCCGGTCAGCGCGGCGCAGCCCGACGAGAACGAGCGGGCCAGCAGGAACGCGAACGCGAAGCCGACGATCTGGCCGTGCTCGGCATGCATCGTGAAGGCGGCGGATTCGGCCCGCAACGGGTTGCCCAGCACGAAAATTCGAATCAGGCCCCATCCGATCATCACGACGATGCCGACGATGAACGCATATGTCGGAACGGCGAAGGCCACCCCGGACTCGCGGATCCCGCGCAGGTTCAACGCCATCACAAGCAGGATGGCGGCCACGCAGAACCACACCTTGTTCTCCGCCACGAGCGGGAGCGCGGAGCCGATGTTGGCCATCGCCGACGACGTTGAAACCGCAACGGTGAGAACGTAATCCACCATCAGGGCACTCGCCACGACCAACCCGGCGGTCTCGCCGAGGTTGGTGGTCACCACCTCGTAGTCGCCACCGCCGGACGGATAGGCGTGCACGTTCTGCCGGTAGCTGGCCACCACCACCAACATGACCGCGGCCACCGCGAGCCCGATCCACGGCGTCAGCGCGTAGGCGGCCGCCCCGGCCACCGACAGCATGAGAAAGACTTCCTCGGGCGCATACGCCACCGACGACAACGCATCGGAGGCAAACACCGGCAAGGCGATGCGCTTGGGTAGCAGGGTGTGACTCAGCCGGTCGCTGCGAAAGGGCCGCCCGATGAGCAACCTGCGCGCTGCGGTTGAAAGTTTGGACACGAGAGCCAAGAGTAAGCGTAACCGAGCTTGCCGGTAGCGTTCCGTAGGCGAGAATGTTCCCGAGCAAATCGGCTGGCCAACCCGGTTGCCCAAGGAATGACACGTACCGAACCCACCGAGAGGACCTGAAGTGCGGGTGGTGGTGATGGGCTGCGGCCGCGTCGGCTCTTCGCTGGCCGACGGCCTGTCCCGATTAGGGCACGACGTCGCGGTGATCGACCGCGACAGCACGGCCTTCAATCGCCTGAGCCCCGAGTTCGCGGGCGACCGGGTGCTGGGACAGGGCTTCGACCGAGATGTACTGCTGAAGGCCGGTATCGAGGAGGCCGACGCGTTTGCGGCGGTGTCCTCCGGGGACAACTCCAACATCATTTCCGCCCGGTTGGCCCGCGAGACATTCGGCGTCGGCCGCGTCGTCGCCCGCATCTACGACGCCAAGCGCGCCGAGGTCTACGAGCGGCTCGGCATCCCGACGATCGCCACCGTGCCCTGGACCACCGATCGGCTGCTGGGCGTTCTGACGCGCGAGAGCGAAACCGCCAAATGGCGCGACCCCACCGGCACCGTCGCCGTCGCCGAGCTCGACCTGCACGAGGGCTGGGTGGGGCGTCGCGCCACCGACCTGGAGCAAGCCACCGGCGCTCGGGTGGCGTTTTTGATCCGGTTCGGCACCGGCATATTGCCCGAACCAAAGACCGTCATACAGGCTGGAGATCAGGTGTACATCGCCGCAATATCGGGCCGCGCCGCCGAGGCGGTCGCCATCGCCGCGCAGCCACCCAGCGAGGACCTCGATGCGGGAGCGGGTCATTGAACCCCGTAGTCGGGACTGAGGGGCGGCGGGCATGAAGGTAGCTGTCGCCGGCGCCGGGGCGGTCGGCCGCTCGGTCACCCGCGAGCTCGTCGAGAACGGCCACGACATCACCCTGATCGAACGCAATCCCGACCACATCGACGTCGACGCCATTCCCGCCGCGCATTGGCGGCTGGGCGACGCCTGCGAGCTGAGCCTGCTGCAGTCGGTGCACCTGGAGGATTTCGACGTGGTCGTCGCAGCAACCGGCGACGACAAGGTCAACGTGGTGCTCAGCCTGCTGGCCAAGACGGAGTTCGCGGTGCCCCGCGTGGTGGCCCGCGTCAACGATCCCCGCAACGAATGGCTGTTCACCGACGCCTGGGGCGTGGACGTCGCTGTGTCCACCCCGCGCATGCTGGCCTCGCTGATCGAAGAAGCCGTCGCCGTCGGCGATCTGGTGCGGCTCATGGAGTTCCGCAGGGGCCAGGCCAACCTGGTCGAGATCACGCTGCCCGACGACACCCCGTGGGGCGGCAAGCCGGTGCGCCGGCTGCAGCTGCCCCGGGACGCCGCGCTGGTGACGATCCTGCGCGGGCCGCGGGTGATCGTGCCCGAGGGCGACGAGCCGCTGGAAGGCGGCGACGAGTTGCTATTCGTCGCGATCACCGAGGTCGAAGAGGACCTGCGCAAGCTGCTGCTGCCCGCGGTCGCACCGAACGACTAGTCGCGGGCGGTGTCCGCGTCGAGTGTGGCCCCGGCATCGCCGAGGGCGTCGTCGGCGTCGGCCAGGGCGCGCTGCGCGGCCTTGATCGCCGCGTAGGTCACCAGGGCCGCCAGCGCGGTCAGCGGCCAGCCCATCGCGATCCGAGCCACGCCCAGCCACCCCGTCTGGTCGGCGTCGTACAGAAGCCGTTGCACCACGAACCGCGCGCCGAAAACCAGCGTCCAGCACGCCGTGGCGATGTCGAACGCGTAGACCGCCCGGGGCACGCCGCGCCAGCCCCGGTCGCGGCCGCCAGCCCAGCTCCACACGTAGCCCACCACGGGCCGCCGGATCAGGATCGACGCCGCGAAGACCACCGCCCACATCAGCGACATCCAGATGCCGAGCAGGAAGTAGCCCTTGGATTCCCCGACCACGTAGGCGACCAGCGCGCAGACGGCGACACCGAAGAACCCGGAGAACGCCGGCTGCGTGGATCCCCGCCGGATCAGTCGCCACACCAAGACCAGGGCGGCGACGCCGAGAGCGGACGCGACCGCGGGCAGCAGGCTCCGGACACCGGACACCGCCACGAACACGACGACCGGCAGCGACGAATAGATCAGGCCACTGACTCCGCCCAGCTGTTCCAGCAAGCGGTCGGGGCTGACGCGATTTTCGTTGTTGTCGGGCAGGGTCAACGCTGAATTTCGTAATGCGGGTTGTAGATGGCTTTGGTGCCGTTCTCCAGCTTGCCCATCCGGCCCCGCACCCGCAACGTACGACCCGAATCGATGCCTGGGATGCGGCGTTGTCCCAACCACACCAGCGTGACGGTGTCGCTGCCGTCGAACAGCTCGGCGCGGACGCCGCCGGCGCAGCTCTTGCCGTTACATTCGACGCTGCGCAGCGTGCCCACCATCGTGACCTCCTGGCCACGCTCGCAATCGATGACGCGCTGCGCGCCGGTACTGGCGACCTCGTCCGACAACTCTTGGGAGTCGAGCTGTTCCGGGTCCTCGGTTAACCGACGGGTGAGCCTGCGCAGATAACTCTGGGCCCCCATGGCGACTCCTGACAAATAAAGCTTCGGCGCTTTTATACATGCCAACGGCAACGGTAAACCCGTTGATCCCCCGGTGCCAATTAAGCAAAACGTGATTTTGGACTCCTCTGATCGGGGGGCAGGATCGGGGAGTGGGTGTCGATCTGCGCGGTGTCACAACGGTGTTGCTGCCCGGAACCGGATCCGACGACGACTACGTTCGTCGCGCATTCTCCGGCCCGCTGCGCGAGGTCGGCGCGTTGCTGGTAGCGCCGGCGCCCGAGCCGCGCGGGCTGATCGAGGGGTACCGCCGCGCGCTGGACTCCGCAGTGACGGGAGCCGCGCGCCGGGGCCCGATCTGTGTCGGCGGCGTGTCGATCGGCGCCTCGGTCGCGCTCGCGTGGGCGCTGGCGCATCCGGACCACACGGTCGCGGTGCTCGCCGCGCTGCCGGCGTGGGCTGGTGCGCCCGGATCGGCGCCAGCCGCGCTGGCGGCCCGGCATTCGGCGTCGCAGTTGCGCGCCGACGGTTTGGCGGCGACAACCGCGCAGATGCGTGCGTCGAGCCCACCGTGGCTGGCCGACGAGCTGGCCCGGTCGTGGGGCGGCCAGTGGCCGTACCTGCCCGACGCCATGGAGGAGGCGGCGGGCTACGTCGCCCCGAGCCATGCGGAGCTGGGCCGGCTGACCGCGCCCCTGGGCGTCGCCTCGGCCGTGGACGACCCGATACACCCGCTGCAGGCCGGCATCGACTGGGTGGCCGCGGCGCAGCGCGCGGCGCTGCGGACGGTGACGCTCGATCAAATCGGGGCCGACCCCGCGGCGCTGGGCGCGGCGTGCCTGGCCGCCCTCGGCGATGCCTAATCGACGACCCCGTCAGCCGCCGGTTGTGGTGCGCAGCTGCTGCATGGCCGAACCGTCGGCGCTGCGTCGGGCGGCCGGCTCGGCGGGCGGCGGTTCGGCCTGTCCCGGCTCCTGGGCCTGTTGGGCCGCAGCGGCCGCCCGCAACTGCTCGGCCATCGGCTCAGGCAGCTGCACCGGCAACGGCGTGCGCACCGGCAGCGGCGTGTCACCCCGGCGAACCACGGTGTCGGTCAACGCCGTTCGCGCTTCGGCCTCCAGCGCCTCCATCGTCTCCTGCGGACCGTTGATGACGCAGCGGATCATCCAGCGGTAGCCGTCGACCCCGATGAAGCGGACCACGCCCGACGCGGTGCCGACCACCTCGCGACCCCACGGGCCGTCCTTGATGCTGACTTGCGCCGAGTCGTTGCGCAGCGACTCGGCCAGCTCGGCCGCCACCTCCCGCCACAGGCCGCCGGTCTTGGGCGCGGCGTAGGCGGCGATCGTGAAACGGCCGTTGGGGGTGACGACCCACACCGCGCTGGGCACGCCGGTCTCGGTCAGCTCGACCTGCAGCTGACCCACCTCCGGCATGGGGATGAGCACCGAGCCCAGGTCGAGCCGGGCCAGCTCCGCGACCGCGGGATCGTCGAAATCCTCGATGTCGAACGGCCCCTCGAGTTCCTCGTCGAATTCCTCGTCGACCGGGTCGGCCGCCTCGACCGGTTCTTGCGTGTCGTCGTTGTTGCCTGAACGCTTACCGATAGCAGCCATCTGCGTCATTCTCCCCCGCAACCGGGTGGGGTTCCCACCTCATCGCGCCTCCTCAGTCGAATCGTCATCAGCGCTCACAAACTCGCATGCCCGCCGGAGGAACCGTGGCCGCCTTCACCACGGGACGTCTTGGCCAGCCCGGTCTCGTCGAACGACGAGACCTCGACCAACTCGACCAACTCGACCCGCTGCACCAGCAGCTGGGCGATGCGGTCACCGCGATGCAGCTGAATCGGCTCAGCGGGATCGAGGTTGATCAGGGCCACCTTGATCTCGCCGCGGTAGCCCGCATCGATTGTGCCCGGGCTATTGACGATCGAAAGTCCGACGCGCGACGCCAATCCCGAACGGGGGTGCACCAATCCGACCATCCCGTACGGGATGGCGACAGCGACACCGGTGCGCACCAGGGCCCGCTGGCCCGGGTCCAGCCGGACGTCTTCGGCGCTGTACAGGTCCACTCCGGCGTCACCGTCATGAGCGCGGCTGGGCAGGGGCAGTCCGGGATCGAGGCGGACAACTTTGAGTTCACTGGCCAGACTGGTCGACACGGGGCCACAGACTACCCTTGACCGCGTGTCAGATACGCGCGTCGCGCCGCACAGCGTGCGATACCGCGAGCGGCTCTGGGTGCCCTGGTGGTGGTGGCCGCCGGCCTTCGCGCTGGCGGTGCTGGTCTCTTTCGAGGTCAACCTGGGTGTCAAGACGCTGCCCGAGTGGGTGCCGTATGCGACGTTGTGCGTCGTGGCGGCCGGGGCGCTGTTGTGGCTCGGCCGCGTGGAGATCCGGGTGACGGCTGGCGAGGGCGGCGTCGAGTTGTGGGCCGGGGCCGCGCACCTGCCGGTCACCGCGATCGCCCGGTCCGCCGAAATCGCGCGTTCGGCGAAGTCGGCGGCATTGGGCCGGCAACTCGACCCGGCGGCCTTTGTGCTGCATCGCGCGTGGGTCGGACCGATGATCCTCGTGGTCCTCGACGACCCCGACGACCCGACCCCGTACTGGCTGGTGAGTTGCCGCCACCCCGAACGGGTGCTGTCGGCATTGCGCAGCTGACTTACGCCGCGCAGTCCGTACAGATCATCACGCCGTTCTTCTCGCTGGCGAGACGGCTGCGGTGTTGCACCAAAAAGCAGCTCGAGCAGGTGAACTCGTCGGCCTGCTTCGGAATAACGCGAACCGACAGTTCCTCCCCGGACAGGTCAGCACCAGGCAGTTCAAAATTCTCCGCGGTCTCGGATTCGTCGACGTCGACGACGGCCGACGCCGCTTCGTTCCGTCGTGCTTTGAGCTCCTCCAGCGAGTCTTCCGAGACGTCGTCCGTCTCGGTGCGCCGTGGGGCGTCGTAGTCGGTAGGCATTCCAAATCCCCTCACATGCCTGCGTTACCTCAAGCAACGCTTTGTACCAGCGTCGAACGCATCCACCAAATGATTCGTGCCCGGATCGCCGGTCGGATGGTTGTGATTTGCGTCACACGTCCGATTTGACCCCGGCGTTCGGCCTCAAGCAGCGGGTTTGCGTGCAGCTAGAGTGCACGTGTGGTCGCGCAAATCACCGAGGGTACCGCCTTCGACAAGCACGGTCGCCCGTTCCGGCGACGCAACCCCCGGCCCGCCATCTTCGTGCTGGTCTTCCTGGTGGTGGTGACGGGCGTGATCTGGATCGTCGCACTGACGCGGCCGGCGAAGATCCACGAAGTCGAGGCGTGCAATCCGCCACCGCAGCAGGCGGGTTCGGCGTCGCCGGCCCAGCTCGGCGAGCAGGTGTCGCGCTCGGCGATGGCCGACGTCTCGCCGGCCAAACTCGCCGACACGAAGGTGCGCGTCCTCAACGCCAGCGGCCGGGGCGGGCAAGCCGGCGACGTGGCCGGAGCGCTGAAGGATCTGGGCTTTGCCCAACCCACGGCGACCAACGACCCCGTCTACGCCGGCACCCGGCTGACCTGCCAGGGCCAGATCCGCTTCGGAACGGCCGGGCAGGCCACCGCGGCCGCCGTGTGGCTGGTGGCGCCGTGCACCGAGCTGTTCAACGACAACCGCGCCGACGACTCCGTCGACCTCGCGCTGGGCACGGAATTCACGTCGCTGGCTCACAGCGACGACGTCGACGCCGTGCTCGCCACGTTGAAGCCGGGCGCCACCGAACCGTCAGATACCGCGCTGCTGCAAAAGATTCACTCCAGCAGCTGCTGACTCAGTCCAGGATCGGGTCCAGGCCGTCGAATTCGGCCAGGGCTGCCAGCAATTGGTCGGCGACCCCCGGCGCGGCGGCCACCACCAACCCGGCCGCTGATCTCCCCGAGCCCGATTCGTCAGGGGCGGGCACCACGACGCGAGCCCCGGCCTCGGCCGCGATCAGGCCGCCCGCCGCGCGATCCCACAGCTGCAGCCCGTGCTCGTAGTAGGCATCCAGCCGGCCGGCCGCGACCATGCACAGGTCAAGCGCCGCCGAACCGATGCGGCGCACGTCCCGCACTGCCGGCAGTAGCCGGGCCAGCAGCTCCGCCTGCCTGGCACGGCGCCCGGTCGAATATCCAAATCCGGTGCCCAACAATGCCATTGACAAATCCTCAACGTCGGAGCAGCGCAGCGCGTGACGACCGTGGGCGTCGGTGACGTGGGCGCCGAGCCCGAGCGCGGCCGAATACACGCGGCCGCCGACGACGTCGGCGACGGCACCGGCCACCGACTCGCCATTGCGTTGCGCCCCAATCGATACCGCGTAGGCCGGGATGCCGTAGACGAAATTCACGGTGCCGTCGACAGGGTCGAGCACCCAGGTGACCGCGTCGGCGGACGTGGCGGACGGATCGGCCGGCCCGCCGCCCTCTTCCCCGAGAATCGGTTCCCCAGGCCGTAATTCGGCCAATCGGTCACGCAGCAAGCGTTCGGTCTCGGTGTCGACGACGGTGACCGGATCGGTCGGTGTGCTCTTGGACCGCACCACGTCGCCGTCTCGCGCCTGGTGGCCGCCGGCTCGAACGCTCGAGATGCCGAACACCTCGGCGCGGCGGCGCCGCACGAACTCGGCCGCCTCCGCGGCCAGCGTCTCGGCCACCGAGCGCAGCCCCGCCGGCCGGTCGTCGGGTTGCGTCACCGGTCTATCGCATCACACAGGCGGCGGTCGCGGGGACCGGACCGATCGCCCGCCCGCTGACCGCCGGGCCGCCAGCTAAGGTGAGGGGCAGCCAAATCCCGCCGAGGAGACCCATGACCAGCACCGACTCGAGCACGGATACACCCGGCCTGGACAACGCCTCTGGCGCGGGACAACGTCGCGGCTTCGGCATCGATGTCGGCGGCAGCGGAATCAAGGGCGGCATTGTCGACTTGGACACCGGGGCGCTGATCGGGGATCGCTACAAGCTGCTGACCCCGCAGCCCGCCACCCCGCCGGCCGTGGCCAAGACCATCGCGGCGGTCGTCAACGAATTCGGCTGGACCGGTCCGCTCGGCGTCACCTACCCCGGCGTAGTCACCCACGGCATCGTCCAGACGGCGGCCAACGTGGACAAGGCGTGGATCGGGACCAACGCGCGCGACATCATCGCCGCCGAACTCGACGGCCAGCCGGTGACGGTCCTCAACGATGCCGACGCGGCCGGTCTCGCCGAAGAGCGCTACGGCGCGGGCAAAGGCAACTCGGGGCTGGTCGTGCTGCTGACCTTCGGAACCGGAATCGGGTCGGCGGTGATCCACAACGGCAAACTGATACCCAACACGGAGTTCGGACATCTCGAGGTGGGCGGCAAGGAGGCCGAGAAACGCGCGGCCTCGTCGGTCAAGGACAAGAAGAAGTGGAGCTTCGAGCGGTGGGCAAAGGAGGTGACCAGGGTGCTGGTCGCCATCGAGAACGCGCTGTGGCCCGACCTGTTCATCGCCGGCGGCGGCATCAGCCGCAAGGCCGACCAATGGGTGCCGCTGCTGAAAAACCGCACCCCGGTGGTCGCCGCGGACCTGCTCAACACCGCCGGAATCGTCGGCGCGGCGATGGCGTCCACCACCGACGTGACGCACTGAATTTTCCCCGCTAGGCGGGTACTAGCGCGCACTGTCGTTACAATGGTTCACGGCGACGGCCCGACTGCCAGTGTGCGAAGGTTCACGCTGATATCCACGCCGACATTCGACATAGCAGACACTTTCGGTTATCCATGCCCAAACCCACCGAAAGTGAGTCCGACCGAAGGGGTGTAAGTGGCAGCGACCAAGACCAGTCCGGCGACCGATGAGCCGGTGAAGCGCACCGCCACGAAGTCCCCCGCCAAGCGGCCGGCGGCAAAGGCCGCCAACGGCGCCGCCCCCGCGAAGCGTGCCGCCAAGGCCGCGCCGCGGGCCGCCGAAGCGGACGGCACCGAGAGGAAGACCCTGGCCGCGGCCAAGAGCGCCGACGCCAAAGCGCCCACCGCCCGGGGCACGAAAGCCGCCAAGGGCGATCCCGACGCCGAACCCCTCGACGTCGACGGCGCCGCCGAGGATCTCGACGGCGAACCCGATCTGGAAGTCGAGCCCGGCGAAGACCTGGACATCGATGCCGGCCTCGTCCTCGACGACCTCGAGGACGAGGCCGAGGGCGAGGACGCCGACCCCGAGAGCACCGACGACGACAGCGACGAGGCCGAAGCCGCCCCGGCCGCCAAGGTCGCCAAGGCACCCGCCGAGGAGGACGAGGAGATCGCCGAGCCGTCCGAAAAGGACAAGGCCTCCGGGGATTTCGTCTGGGACGAAGACGAATCCGAGGCGTTGCGGCAGGCCCGTAAGGACGCCGAGCTCACCGCGTCCGCGGACTCGGTGCGCGCGTACCTCAAGCAGATCGGCAAGGTGGCACTGCTCAACGCCGAGGAAGAGGTCGAGCTGGCCAAACGGATCGAGGCCGGCCTGTATGCAACCCAGCTGATGACCGAGCTGGTCGAGCGCGGCGACAAGCTGCCCGCCGCCCAGCGCCGCGACATGATGTGGATCTGCCGGGACGGCGACCGCGCGAAAAACCATCTGCTGGAAGCCAACCTGCGACTGGTGGTCTCGCTGGCCAAGCGCTACACCGGCCGCGGCATGGCCTTCCTGGACCTGATCCAGGAAGGCAACCTAGGCCTGATCCGCGCGGTCGAGAAGTTCGACTACACCAAGGGCTACAAGTTCTCCACCTACGCCACCTGGTGGATCCGCCAGGCGATCACCCGGGCCATGGCCGACCAGGCCCGCACCATCCGCATCCCCGTGCACATGGTCGAGGTGATCAACAAGCTGGGCCGCATTCAGCGCGAGCTGCTGCAGGATCTGGGCCGCGAGCCGACCCCCGAAGAGCTGGCCAAGGAAATGGACATCACCCCGGAGAAGGTGCTGGAGATCCAGCAGTACGCCCGCGAGCCCATCTCGCTGGACCAGACCATCGGCGACGAGGGCGACAGCCAGCTCGGCGACTTCATCGAGGACAGCGAAGCGGTGGTGGCCGTCGACGCGGTGTCCTTCACCCTGCTGCAGGATCAGCTGCAGTCGGTGCTCGAGACGCTCTCGGAGCGCGAAGCAGGCGTAGTACGGCTGCGCTTCGGCCTCACCGACGGCCAGCCGCGCACGCTGGACGAGATCGGTCAGGTGTACGGCGTGACTCGTGAGCGCATCCGCCAGATCGAATCCAAGACGATGTCAAAGCTGCGCCATCCCAGCCGTTCTCAAGTGTTGCGCGACTACCTGGACTAGTTCCTGGGTGTTCACCCGTCATTCGGCCGTGCGCAATTCGATGCCCAACGCGCCGGTCGTCGGCTCCCCCACCGATGCCCCGTCCTTCTCCCGCCTCCGGCGCAACTGAATCGATTGTCGGGCAAACGTTCTCGCGATCGCGTGAGCGCGTCGGCCCGCGCGGACCACAGTGATCGCATGACAGCCAGGCGCCGGCTCGTCTCCTCCGGGTCCGAATTCGAGTCGACGGTCGGCTACTCGCGTGCCGTACGGATCGGCCAGCACGTCGCGGTGGCCGGCACCACCGGCACCGGAGCGGACATCGCCGCACAGACGCAAGATGCGTTGCGCCGCATCGAGATTGCGCTGCGCCAGGCGGGCGCGGCCTTGACCGACGTGGTCCGCACCCGCATCTACGTGACGGATATCTCGCGCTGGCGCGACGTCGCGGCCGTGCACGCGCAGGTCTTCGGTGACATCCGCCCAGTGGCCACCATGGTCGAGGTCTCGGCGCTGATCGCACCCGAGCTGGCGGTGGAAATCGAAGTCGACGCCTATGTCGCCCCATCGGACTGAGGCCCCACGGCGGGAGCGAAGGTGCCATCCGCACCGGGCCGGTAGGCGGTGACCCGCAGCACCGCACGCACCGGCAGCGGACCGTACAGATGCGGGAACAACATCGACTCCGGATCCGTCGGCACTCCCGGTTCCCAACGCACCGGCGCGTCCAGCCGGGCCGGGTCGATGTGCAGCAGGACGAGGTCGTCGCGACCCGCAAACAACCGGTTCGCCGGCAAATGCACCTGCTCGGGTGTCGACAGGTGGATGAACCCGGCGTCGCCGCCCGGACCGGGCGCATCGGGTGTGATGAGACCCCTGGTTTGAGCGCGCGACCAGTCGTCTATTCCACACATGTGCATCAGAATGCCGGGGACGGAAGCCACGGTCGGCAACCCTAAACGCCTCGTCGGCGCGTTGCGAAAAACTCGTGAGAAACGACACACCCGATAACGATCGGGGAACAACGCGAAAACCCCATACGTCTGAGACAGTGAATGAACGAGAACGGGAGAAGCCAATGACCGCAACTTTGACCAGTCCCGAGTTGACTAGAGCCGACCGTTGCGATCGCTGCGGCGCCGCAGCACGCGTCCGAGCCAAGCTGCCCTCGGGAGCTGAACTTCTCTTTTGCCAGCATCATGCCAACGAGCACGAAGCGAAACTGACCGCATTGGCCGCCGTGCTGGAGGTCAGCGGAAGCTAGGTGTGCCCAACTCGCCCGCGCCACAATGTGAGGCGTGCGAGTAGTCTTCGGTAATGCTGGACCCCTATGAGTGACCAGGTTGCCGCAAAGCCGTCACGCCATCACATCTGGCGCATTTCGCTGAGAACCCTTTCGAAAAGCTGGGACGACTCGATCTTCTCGGAATCGGCGCAAGCCGGTTTCTGGTCGGCGTTGTCGACGCCGCCGCTGCTGCTGGGAATGCTGGGCACGCTGGCCTACGTGGCACCGCTCTTCGGGGCCGACGCGCTCCCGAGCGTCGTGCACAGCGCCATCTCGGCGGCGCACAGCTTCTTCTCGCCCAGCGTCGTCAACGAGATCATCGAACCGACCATCCGTGCCATCACCGCGCACGCGCGCGGCGACGTGATCTCGCTCGGTTTTCTGCTGTCGCTGTGGGCGGGTTCGTCGGCGATGTCGGCGTTCGTCGATTCCGTCGTCGAGGCCCACGATCAGACGCCGCTGCGCCACCCCGTCCGCCAGCGCTTCTTCGCGCTGTTCCTGTACGTCATGATGCTGGTCGTGGTCGTGGTGACCGCGCCGATCGCCGTGATCGGGCCGCGTGAGGTGTCCGAACACATCCCCGTCGGCTTGGCGAACGTGCTGCGCTACGGCTACTACCCGGCGCTGGTCCTCGGCTTGATGTTCGGGGTCATGCTGTTGTACCGGGTTTCACTGCCCGAGCCGCTGCCCACGCACCGGCTCGTCTTCGGCGCCGCGCTGGCTACGGCGGTGTTCATCATCGCCACGCTGGGCCTGCGGATCTACCTGGGCTGGATCACCAGCACCGGCTACACCTACGGCGCACTGTCCACGCCGATCGCCTTCTTGTTGTTCGCCTTCTTCGGCGGTTTCGCGATCATGCTGGGTGCCGAGCTCAACGCCGCGATCCAGGAGGAATTCCCCGCGCCCCGAACCCACGCCCACCGGTTGCGCAACTGGTTGATGTCGCGTTCCCCGGCGCTACAAAAGACGATGGAGACCCTCTCGAACCCGGTCACGACGAATCCCGTGACGCAGCAACGCGAGGCAGCGACCGCCGAGCCGCCGGCCTGATCAGCCCTTCTTGAGCCGCTCGTAGATCTGCTTACAGTCCGGGCACACCGGCGAGCCCGGCTTCGCGGCCTTCGTCACGGGAAACACCTCACCGCACAACGCGACCACGTGGTTGCCCAGCACCGCGCTTTCGGCGATCTTGTCCTTCTTGACGTAGTGGAAGTACTTCGGGGTGTCGCTGCCGGTCCCGTCGTCGACGCGTTCGTCGGTCTCGGTGCGTTCGATCGTCTGGGTCTGCATACCCCATATTGTGCACTGGAGGCGGCGCCACAAAACCGGTTGAGCCGGAATCGATCACGTATGGGACAGTGGAGGGATGAAACGGAACTCCGATCTGGGGTTCGACGACAACGGCCGGCCAGTCCTCATCACGGCCGCCGAGCCCTCGTATGAAGAACAGCATCGCGCGCGGGTGCGTAAGTACCTGACGCTGATGTCCTTCCGCGTGCCGGCGCTGATCCTTGCCGCCGTCGCCTACGGCGCGTGGCACAACGGCCTGATCTCGCTGGCGATCATCGCCCTGTCGCTGCCGCTGCCCTGGATGGCCGTGCTGATCGCCAACGACCGGCCGCCCCGCCGCGTCGACGAGCCGCGGCGGTTCGACGACGACCGTCGGCGCACTCCGCTGTTTCCCAGGGCCGAACGGCGCGCAATCGAGGCGCCGCAACCTCCGTGGGCGCAGCAGCCTCCGCCCGGGCCCGGGCACGGCGTCGGTTCCGACTAGCCGTCGCTTCGCTGCACTTCTCAGGACATTCTCAGGTCCTCGGCGCATTTGTGCACGTCAAGGCGTGTGAGATGGGAATCGCGTGGGAACTCTCTGGGCTGATTCGTCGTTGAACACCATGACAGCTACAAAGCCAATCGGGAGGTCGCTATGGCGAACGCCACCACAAGCAGATTTGACGGCGATCTGGACGCCCAAAGCCCCGCGGCAGACTTGGTACGCGTCTACCTGAACGGAATCGGTAAGACCGCGCTGCTCAACGCCGCCGGCGAGGTGGAACTCGCCAAGCGCATCGAGGCGGGCCTCTACGCCGATCACCTGCTGGCGACCCGGAAGCGGCTCGGGGAAAACCGCAAACGCGAGTTGGCGGCCGTCGTGCGCGACGGTGAAGCGGCGCGCAGTCACCTCCTGGAAGCCAACCTGAGGCTGGTGGTTTCGCTGGCCAAGCGTTACACCGGTCGCGGGATGCCGCTGCTGGACCTCATCCAGGAGGGCAACCTGGGCCTGATCCGCGCGATGGAGAAGTTCGACTACACAAAGGGATTCAAGTTCTCGACCTACGCCACCTGGTGGATCCGTCAGGCCATCACCCGCGGCATGGCCGACCAGAGCCGCACCATCAGACTGCCGGTTCATCTCGTCGAGCAGGTCAACAAGCTGGCGCGGATCAAGCGCGAGATGCACCAGAACCTGGGACGCGAGGCCACCGACGAGGAGCTGGCCGCCGAATCCGGCATCCCGGTCGAGAAAATCAACGACCTGCTCGAGCACAGCCGCGACCCGGTAAGCCTGGACATGCCAGTCGGCTCCGAGGAAGAGGCCCCGCTGGGCGACTTCATCGAGGACGCCGAGGCGATGTCCGCCGAGAACGCGGTGATCGCCGAGTTGCTGCACACCGACATCCGCAGCGTGCTGGCCACGCTCGACGAGCGTGAGCACCAGGTGATCCGGTTGCGGTTCGGCCTGGACGACGGCCAGCCCCGCACCCTGGACCAGATCGGCAAGCTGTTCGGTCTGTCCCGCGAGCGGGTCCGTCAGATCGAGCGCGACGTGATGTGCAAGCTGCGCAACGGCGAACGCGCCGATCGGTTGCGGTCGTACGCCAGCTGAGATCCCCCGGGCGCCCGCAGGGCCGCCGGTGAAGTTGGGTAGCAGTATGCCCGCCGCGTCCGCGGCGGGCATACTGCTTAGGTTAGGCAGCCTTCAGGGCATTTCGGCATGCGGCCAAGTAGACTCAGCGGCAATGGAGGGTGCTGGATGAACGACCTGGTTGATACCACCGAAATGTACCTACGGACCATCTACGACCTGGAAGAAGAGGGCGTCACGCCGCTGCGGGCCCGCATCGCCGAACGGCTCGAACAGAGCGGGCCCACCGTCAGCCAGACCGTATCCCGGATGGAGCGCGACGGGCTGCTCCACGTGGCCGGCGACCGCCACCTCGAGCTCACCGAGAAGGGCCGCGCGCTGGCGATCGCCGTGATGCGCAAGCATCGCCTCGCCGAGCGGCTGCTCGTCGACGTCATCGGGGTGCCGTGGGAAGAGGTGCACGCCGAGGCCTGTCGGTGGGAACACGTGATGAGCGAGGACGTCGAACGGCGACTGGTCAAGGTGCTCAACCACCCCACCACCTCCCCGTTCGGCAACCCGATTCCGGGCCTGCTGGACCTGGGCGTCGGCCCGGACTCCGACGCCGACGAGGCCAATCTGGTCCGCCTGACCGAGCTGCCCGCGGGTTCACCGGTCGCGGTGGTCGTCCGCCAGCTCACCGAGCACGTGCAGGGCGACATCGACCTGATCGCCCGGCTCAAGGACGCCGGCGTCGTCCCCAATGCCCGGGTGACCGCCGAAAACACCCCCGCCGGCAACGGCGTGACCATCCTGATCCCGGGCCACGAGAACGTCACCCTGCCCCACGAAATGGCGCACGCGGTCAAGGTCGAGAAGGTCTGACGGCCCTATCCCGCCGCGCGCCGGAACACCCGCCGTAGCGGTAGCCGCACCCCCAGTCGCTCGGCGATGCGGTATCCGGTCATCGCGAGTTCGCGAATCTGCTCGGGCCGCAGCCCCGACTGCAACGCCCTGTCCAGCATGCCCGCCATCCGATGGTCCGGCTCGCAACGCAACGCCGCCTCCAGCGAAACCCCCGCGAGCGGTCCGTCGCCGCGGACATAAGCGCTGAACGCCAGCAACACCAGCGCGTCGACCCGCCAGGGCGCGGGCAAAGCCCGCGCCAGCAGCGCCCACAACGCCTCGGCCTGCCCGGCGGCTTCGGTGACGGCGAGGGCATACAACATGTCGCGCACCTGCACATCGGTGAGCGCGCAGCCCAGCTCGGCCAGCTCGGCGTCGGGCAACGCCCTACCGGCGGCGGCGCCGGCCGCGGCGGCCAGCGCGTGCTCCACGTCGCGGCGCGCACGCGCCGCGGAATCGGTGTCATGCGCCGCGGCCCGCTTGGCCGCCTGCCGACTGAGCGCACGGCCGAGGGCGGCTGCGCGCGACGGGTCGGCGGCGATGACGGCCTGCAGATCAGCCCGGCGCGGGTAGAGTCGCCGCCCCTCCAGCACGGCCGCGGCGGCCATGGGCGACGCCGAGGGGTCGTCGATTGCGCCGCCCGCCCCGCAGCCGTCCACGCAATACCAACGTCCGCCGACCGCGACCCGATCGACCACGTGCGCCGCCCATAACTCAATATCGTGCTGCGACAAGGCATCTCCGAGCAACCCGCAAAGCTGCCGATAGTCGGAGTTGCAGTGCGGACAGCCCGCGCCGTCGGCATCGACGATCACGGCGATGACGGCCTCGGGCACCGCGGCGGCGGTGACCTCCACGAGGTGCTCGATGCGGTCGGCGAGGTCGTCGGTGAGGTCGACCCGCAGCACCGCGCCCAGTTCGCCGTCCCCCAACGCCACCAGGACCAATGAATTTTCCGGAACGAAGCCGAGAACAGCCGGTAGCGCGGCGATCAGCGCCGCCGGGCGGTCCAGTTCGAAATCAGGCGAATGCGTCGTCATGAGCCCAACGCTGACGGCCGCGACCGTCAGGCTGCGCTCGCGCGTCGCCGTCGAGCCAGCCGTCTGTGGAGAAAGTCTCGGCTGTGGGCTTTATCGTCTACACCATGGGTTCGATGCAGGAATACGACATGGTCGTCATCGGTTCGGGACCGGGTGGCCAGAAGGCCGCCATCGCGTCGGCGAAACTAGGCAAGTCCGTGGCGATCGTCGAACGCGGCCAGATGCTCGGCGGCGTCTGCGTCAACACCGGCACGATCCCGTCAAAGACGTTGCGCGAGGCGGTTCTTTACCTCACCGGGATGAGCCAGCGCGAGCTGTACGGCGCCAGTTACCGGGTGAAGGAGAAGATCACCCCGGCCGATCTGCTGGCCCGCACCCAGCACGTGATCGGCAAGGAAATCGACGTGGTGCGAAACCAGCTGATGCGCAACCGCGTCGACCTGCTGATCGGGCACGGCCGGTTCGTCGACCCGCACACCATCGAGGTGGAAGACCCCAAACGCCGCGAAAAACTCACCATCAGCGGCAAATACATCGTCATCGCCACCGGCACCCGGCCGGCCCGGCCATCCGGCGTCGAGTTCGACGAGGACCGGGTGCTCGACTCCGACGGGATCCTCGACCTCAAATCGCTGCCGGCCTCGATGGTCGTGGTGGGCGCCGGGGTGATCGGCATCGAGTACGCGTCGATGTTCGCCGCGCTGGGCACCAAGGTGACCGTGGTGGAGAAGCGCGGCGACATGCTGGACTTCTGCGACCCCGAAGTCGTCGAGGCGCTGAAGTTCCACCTGCGCGACCTGGCGGTGACCTTCCGGTTCGGCGAGGAGGTGACGGCCGTCGACGTCGGCGCGGCCGGCACCATCACCACGCTGGCCAGCGGCAAGCAGATCCCGGCCGAAACGGTGATGTACTCGGCCGGACGCCAGGGGCAGACCGACCACCTCGACCTGCCCAACGCGGGGCTGGAGACCGAGGGCCGCGGGCGGATCTGGGTCGACGATAAGTTCCGGACCAAGGTCGAACACATCTACGCCGTCGGCGACGTCATCGGCTTCCCCGCCCTGGCCGCGACGTCGATGGAACAGGGGCGGCTGGCCGCTTACCACGCGTTCGGTGAGCCCGTGGAGGGCATCACCGACGTGCAGCCGATCGGCATCTACTCGATCCCCGAAATCTCCTACGTGGGCGCCACCGAGGTCGAGCTGACCAAGGACGCGGTGCCCTACGAGGTGGGCGTCGCACGCTACCGGGAGCTGGCCCGCGGCCAGATCGCGGGCGACTCCTACGGCATGCTCAAGCTGCTGGTGTCCACCGAGGACCTCAAGCTGCTCGGCGTCCACATCTTCGGCACCAGCGCCACCGAGATGGTGCACATCGGGCAGGCCGTGATGGGGTGCGGCGGCACCGTCGAGTACCTGGTGGACGCGGTGTTCAACTACCCGACATTCTCCGAGGCCTACAAGGTGGCCGCGCTCGACGTGATGAACAAGGTGCGGGCGCTGCAGCAGTTCCGCCGCTGAGCGGCGAGCGCGCTAGCAGGGGTCGTCGAGGTCGGTCGGTACGGCGTCGCCGGGGCCACCGGCCACCGCGCGGTCCAGCAGTTCGGTGATGTGTTCGTCGAATGGCGCCGAGTACGAGACGTTTTCGGCGCACCCGCCCCGCTGGAAACCCCCGACCACCCCGATCACCGTGGTGCCGCTGACCCAGGGGGCGCCGCTGGTCCCGCCGACCAGCCCCTGGCAGACCAGGGACGGAAACCCGCCGTCGGTGATCGCTGTCCTGCCCTGGCAGCCGATCGGCGAGCCGCCCACCCCGGTCGGGTAACCGACCACCGTCACGCGACTGCCCGGCGCGGGCTCCGGGCCCAGGGTCAGCGCCAGTCCGGCCCGCGACTCCACCGATCCGCCCCGGTCGCTGTTGACCCGCGCGATCGCGTAGTCGGCATGCGGGTCCTTGCCGGCCACCCAGCGGGGATCCAGGTAGACGGCGTCGGCCGTCCACAGGTCGGTGGGCGGGGCGTCACCGGCCAGGCCGGGCACGAAGGTGATCTGGGCGGCGCCGGCCAGGCAATGCGCGGCGGTCAGCACCAGATTGCCGCCCGGCGAATGCAGTACCGAGCCCGTGCAGACATGCTGCGTGCCCCCGTCCAGGTAGATCGCTCCCACCCGCCGGTCCGGGTCCACCGGACCGGCGACATCGCCGGGCGCCCACTGGCCGAGGTGCTGAACCTCCCCGCCGCCACGCTGTTGCGGCGCCGTCGTCGGGTGGGCATGAATCGGCGGTCGGCTGCACGACGCCAGCAACGTCAGCAAGCCCACCACCGGACAGAGCACCACCATCGGGATCCGCATTGTGCTCCCATCATGCCCGACCACCCGCCGGCAAGCTGAATTCAACGCGTCGGCTTGGGCACCGGATTTGCTGGGCGTACGCCGGTAGCTGAAATGCGGCCCCCAAGAATTAACGGGGGATCCCGGTGCGTTTCCATTACTGGTGCCCGCTGATTTGGGAGACACTGCTTAGGGCACGCTAGAGACCCCGGGAGGAGGCGACGCGATGGCACACCACCAGGACCCTGACGATGGGTACTACCAGCCAGGGCAGGCCGGTATGTACGAACTCGAGTTCCCGGCACCGCATCTGGTGACGTCGGACGGCCGCGGCCCCGTGTTGGTGCACGCCCTGCAGGGGTTCTCCGACGCCGGCCACGCGATACGGCTGGCCGCCAGCCACCTCAAGGCGGCGCTGGACACCGAACTGGTCGCGTCTTTCGCCATCGACGAATTGCTGGACTACCGCTCGCGGCGGCCGCTGATGACCTTCAAGACCGACCACTTCACCCACTACGACGACCCGGAACTCAGCCTGTACGCGCTGCGCGACAGCGCCGGCACCCCGTTTCTGTTGCTGGCCGGCCTGGAACCCGACCTGAAGTGGGAGCGATTCATCACCGCGGTGCGCCTGTTGGCCGAGCGGCTGGGCGTGCGCCAGACCATCGGCCTGGGCACCGTGCCGATGGCCGTTCCGCACACCCGGCCGACCACGCTGACCGCACACTCCAACAACAAGGAACTGATCGCCGATTTCCAGCCGTGGATCTCCGAGATCCAGGTCCCCGGCAGCGCGTCGAACCTGCTGGAGTACCGCATGGCCCAGCACGGTCACGAGGTCGTCGGGTTCACCGTCCACGTGCCGCATTACCTGACCCAAACCGACTATCCCGCCGCCGCGCAGGCGCTGCTCGAGCAGGTCGCCAAGACCGGGTCGCTGGAGCTGCCGCTGGCCGCTCTGACCGAGGCGGCCTCCGAGATCCGGACCAAGATCGACGAGCAGGTGGAGGCCAGCGCCGAGGTCGCCCAAGTGGTGGCCGCCCTCGAGCGCCAGTACGATGCCTTCATCGACGCTCAGGAGAACAGGTCGTTACTGGCACGCGACGAGGACCTGCCTAGCGGCGACGAACTTGGCGCAGAGTTCGAGCGATTCCTCGCCCAGCAAGCGGAGAAGAAGCGCGACGACGACGACCCAGCCTGAGCGTTGCGAGCCGGCCCGATGACGGAGTTTGCGACATGACCGAGCGGCAGCGTAAGAGCAATCTTCGCCCGGTGCGCGAAGTCACCGCGCCCCGACTCGAGTTCCGCACCATCCACGGCTACAAGCGGGCGTACCGGATCGCCGGTTCCGGGCCGGCACTGCTGCTGATCCACGGCATGGGCGACAACTCCACGACGTGGAATACCGTGCAGGCCAAGCTCGCCCAGCGGTTCACGGTCATCGCCCCCGATCTGTTGGGGCACGGGCGGTCCGACAAGCCGCGCGCCGATTACTCGGTCGCGGGCTACGCCAACGGCATGCGCGATCTGCTGTCCGTGCTCGATATCGAGCGGGTGACCATCATCGGTCATTCGCTCGGCGGCGGGGTGGCGATGCAATTCGCCTACCAGTTCCCGCATTTGGTCGAGCGGTTGATCCTGGTCGCCGCGGGCGGGGTCACCAAGGACGTCAACGTCGCCTTCCGGCTGGCCTCGCTGCCGATCGGCTCCGAGGCCCTGGCGCTGCTGCGGCTGCCGCTGGTGCTGCCGACGGTGCAGCTGGCGGGGAAGCTGGCGGGCCTGGCGATCGGCTCGACAGGCCTGGGCCGCGACCTGCCCCACGTGCTGCGCATCCTGGACGACCTGCCGGAGCCGACGGCCTCGTCGGCGTTCAGCCGGACACTGCGGGCCGTGGTGGACTGGCGCGGGCAGATCGTCACCTTCCTGGACCGATGTTATCTGGCCGAGGCCATTCCCACCCAAATCGTTTGGGGCACAAAGGATGTCGTCGTCCCGGTCCGACACGCCTGGATGGCCCACGCCGCGATGCCCGGCTCCCGCCTGGAAATCTTCGAGGGCGCGGGCCACTTCCCCTTCCACGAGGACCCGGCCCGCTTCATCGACGTGGTCCAGCGCTTCATCGAGACCACCGCGCCCGCCGAATACGATCAGGCCGCCTTGCGCCGTTTGCTGCGTAGCGGCAGCGGCGAAAAGACGATCACCGGCTCGGCGGACACCCGCGTCGCGGTGCTCAACGCGATGGGATCCGACGAGCGCAGCGCCACCTGATATTTCGGTTGACCCGCGCCGTACAGTCGGGGCATGGCTATCGATGTGACGGTCTTGCGCGTGTTCACCGATGCCGACGGAAGGCACGGCAACCCGCTCGGGGTCGTCGATGCCGCGCAGGTCGAGCCCGCCGGGCGACAACGCCTGGCGACCGAGTTGGGTTACAGCGAAACGATATTCGTTGAGCTCCCCGATGCCGGCTCGACCACCGCGGTCGCCGCCATTCACACGCCGAGTACCGAGCTTCCCTTCGCCGGGCACCCGGCCGTCGGCGCATCGTGGTGGCTGCGCGACATCGGTGCGCCGATCGACACGCTTCGGGTAAGGGCCGGGATCGTCCAGGTGCACTACGCCGGTGATCTGGTGGGCGTCAGCGCCGACGCGCAATGGGCCCCCGACTTCACCCTCCACGAATTCGATTCCGCCGAGCGGCTTTTGGCGGCCGATCCGGCCGAGTTCGCGGACGATACCGCCCATTACCTGTGGGCCTGGGTCGACGAATCGGCCGGGTGGCTGCGTTCGCGGATGTTCGCCGCAAGCCTGGGCGTGCCGGAGGACGAGGCGACGGGCTCGGCGGCGTTACGGATCACCGATCACCTCGGCCGCGACCTGAGGATCACGCAGGGCAAGGGGTCGATACTCGAGACCACCTACAGCCCCGACGGCTGGTTACGCGTGGCCGGCCGCGTCGTCAACGACGGTGCGCGACGGCTGAATTGATCGCGTCAGGGCTTGCGGCGCAATACCGCGGCGAGATGCTCCTGCAGGGGTTGCCCGACCGCGCCCATCTGCAGCAGGTAGGACAGCTCGTCGCCGACGACGCGAAGCGAACGGGTCAACGCGGTCACCTCTTTGGCCGTCGGCGCCAACCCGATGACCGTTGTGGCCAACTCGATTTCGATGACATCGCCGGTCACCGAGTAGGTGCCCACGTCGATTTCGGAGATGCCGTTCGGGTGCGCGAGAACGAGCTCGGCGTTCCCCGGTCGCGGCACCCGCAGATACCCCGTCTCGGCATGTAGCGGTCGGCCGTCCGAAGCCGCCCTGGTTTTTTGCGAGTAGACCAAAAACGGCTTGCCGACATGGGAGAAGACGACTTCCTCGTCGTAGTCGAAGGTCTCGATCGTCGGGTACTTTCCGGTGCCCCGACCCGCCCACGTGCCCAGCAGCGGCGCCAGCGCCTCGAGATCGGGATGCAGCGCCGCGGGCATGAATACAGCCTAGCCCCGCGCACCGGGTCAGCCCGGGGCCGGTACCTCGCGGTGCTTGCGTAGCGCCTCGATCTCGCGCTCGAAATCCTCGGCCGAGGTGAAGGATCGGTATACCGACGCAAAACGCAGATAAGCGACCTCGTCGAGGTCACGCAACGGGCCCAGGATCGCCAGGCCCACCTCGTGGCTGGGGACTTCCGGCGACCCGGCCGCACGCACGGTGTCTTCCACCTGCTGGGCCAGCAGGCTCAGCGCGTCCTCGTCGACCTGACGGCCCTGGCAGGCGCGGCGGACGCCCTTCATCACCTTCTCGCGGCTGAACGGCTCGGTGACACCGCTGCGTTTGACGACGGCCAGGACGGCGGTCTCGACCGTGGTGAAGCGTCGCCTACACTCGGGGCAGGACCGGCGGCGCCGAATCGCTTGGCCTTCATCGGTTTCGCGCGAGTCGATCACCCGGGAATCGGGATGACGGCAGAACGGACAGTGCATGACTGCTCCTTTGCCGTGCTGACACCTCGCGGAACACCACGAGCGTACCTGTGCGGTCCCCCGGCAGGCCAACACGGCCACGACGTGGCTGCACCGGCCGCCCCGGGGCCCGAAGCGCCTTGGCGTAGAGCGGTTTTCGCGCGCCGTCGCGGCTTCGTCAGCCGACCGGGGCGATCAGCGTCTGGCCCGCCGACAACGCCGGCGAGTTCAAGTCGTTGAGTTCGCGGATGCGCTGGGCGACCTGGCGAGCCGGTGCGTCAGGCGCCACCCGGTGCGCCACGTCCTGCAAGGACTCGCCCGGCTCGACCCGCACGACAGCGAGCCTGTCCGGCACGGCGGCGGTGGCAGAGTTCCCGGAGACGCCGTTGGCCATCTCGCCAAGGTTGGCGATCAGGCCCAGCCAGACGGTGATGACTCCGGCCAGCAAGGCCAGCCCGAGCGTGGTCATCAGCGAGGCCGGACGACCGCGACGGTGCGGTGCCGTCGACCTGGCGACGCCGGTGCCGTGGTAGCGCATCCGCAGGTCAGCCGGGCGCGCCGCAACCGGCCGGCGGGCCCGCACGACGCGCTCGCGGTCGTAACGGGTCCCTTGAGCGAGGGTGTTGCTCGGACGCCGGACATCGCTGGTACGCGACGAGACGGTGTGGATGAGTGTCATGTGCGTTCCTCCGGTCGGTAGTACTCGCTCGTGTGTTCGACTGTATCGCTCGTGTGTTCGATATCCGAACATTTGAGCGAAGCGTGTCGCACACGCCAAACGCTAGACCGCACCACCGACAAAACTGGCGGGAATGTCAGGGCCGTCATGCGGCGCGGATACCCGATCCGAAAAAAAGTTACACACGTGTGATTCGCCCGTCATAGGGTCTTTAGGCCCCGCTGTGCTGCGACGACACGCTAGTCGAACACATGTTTGATTCTACGGTGCTGCCCCGCTACATTCAGTGCCATGAGCGACAGCAACGACACCTCGGCCGGCCCCGACGGCCGGCTGCACTCCGTGGATCCATCGCTTACCGAGCGGCAACGCACCATCCTCAACGTCATCCGCGAGTCGGTGACAACCCGCGGCTACCCGCCCAGCATCCGGGAGATCGGCGATGCCGTCGGCCTGACGTCCACTTCCTCGGTGGCACACCAGCTGCGCACCCTGGAACGCAAGGGCTATCTGCGCCGCGACCCGAACCGTCCCCGCGCCGTCGATGTTCGCGGCGCCGACGACACCGGGGCGGCACCCGTGACCGAGGTCGCGGGGTCCGACGCCCTACCCGAACCCACCTTCGTTCCCGTGCTCGGGCGCATCGCGGCCGGCGGACCGATCCTCGCCGAAGAGGCCGTCGAGGACGTCTTCCCGCTGCCGCGTGAATTGGTCGGCGAGGGCACGCTGTTCCTGCTTAAGGTGGTCGGCGACTCGATGGTCGAGGCCGCGATCTGCGACGGCGACTGGGTGGTCGTGCGGCAGCAGAATGTCGCCGACAACGGCGACATCGTCGCGGCCATGCTCGACGGTGAGGCGACCGTCAAAACCTTCAAACGCGCCGGAGGTCAGGTGTGGCTGATGCCGCACAACCCGGCGTTCGACCCCATTCCCGGAAATGACGCGACCGTGCTGGGCAAGGTCGTCACCGTGATTCGCAAGGTGTAGCCGCCCGACGCTCGGTGGCCGTCAGTCGGCCCTGACGAAGCCGTTCGCGACGGCGGCTTCCTCGCTGGACAGCCAGATCTCGGCCAGCGTGTCGTGGTACAACTCGCTGTCGGGGGTGTAGTACAGCCCGAAGCGGGGGCTGGCCTTGATGGGATAGCCGTCGGGCATCTGATACGGATCGTCCATGGGCAGGTGGATCGTCGGGCGCCCGGCCGGCGTTAGCGCCACAAAGCCGCCGGTCGGAACGAAATCCAGATCGTCCTCATCGACGTCCGCGGCCGCGTGCCGCCCGGATCTCGGTGCGGCAGGCGCGGCGGCCACGCCGGCGGCGGCACCCGCGGCCGCGACATCCGGCGGAGTATGCGGCACGGCCAGGTCAGGGAAGTCGGCGTCAGTGTCGGCGGTGACGGCCTGGGCCGGCTCCGCGCCGGGTCCCGCGAACTCCTCGTAGCCGTCGTCGGGACCGAAGGCCCCGGCGTACACGGCCTCGGAGGCGTCGTCGGGGTAGCCGCCCTCCGCGTAGGAGTCGTCCGGATAAGCGTCGTCCGGATAAGCGTCGTCCGGATAAGCGTCGTCCGGATAAGCGTCGTCCGGGCCGGCATCGGCGTAGCCGGCGGCCGCGAGCTCCGCCGCCGAGACGACGGGGATGGAATCGGTGTCGACCGCGTCGGGATCGTGCTGCTCGGCACGTTCCTCGTCGACGTATTCCCCAGCGCCCCAAACCTCTTTGTCGTCGCCGGCCTCATAGGCCGCGTGTGGCCAGTGGCCGTGCGGCGCGCCGGCCACACGCGCGTCCTCCGGCGACTCACCGAATCGGTAGTCCTCGGTCGCGCCTTCGGTGTAGTCGGGGCCCCAGCGAGGTTCGCCCGTCTCGTCGTAGCCGGACGCGTCCAGCTCGCTCTCGAGCAGGTAGGGCTCGGGCTGCCGGCGGGAACGGCGGCGCCTGGCGCGCACCGCCAGGAACACCGACAAGGCGATCAAGACCAGCAGCGGAACGATGGCCAGCAGGTACCACCAGCGCCAGGTCAGCCAGTCCTTGGCGTGGGACGGCAGCGGCGCGGTCCCACTCGGCTGATTCTGGCCCGTCACCTGCAGGCCGGACAACAACGGCGCCAGGTTCGCCGGGTCCGTGGAGAACGTGTTCTTCGCCCGGTTCCACGAGATCTTGCCGCCGGTGAACTTCTGCGAGACCACGTCGCCGTCCACGGACTGATCGCTCACCGGGGCGCCGAGTGTGCCGCCGGCGCCGCGCAGCTTGTCCCACGCGGTTTTCAGCGCGCCGCGCACGACGAACGCGCCGTGGTCGGAGGTCCAGAAGATCACCGGCTTGTCGGCCGCGGAGAACGTGGCAATCCGGCTGGACGGCCCGAGGCCGCCGTCGGCCTCGTTGGCGGTGGGGAACCCCAGGTCGCTGCCGACGGGGCCGCCCAACGACTCGTACTTGGCCAGGATGTTCGTCTCGACGGCGTTCGCCCCGGTGGCCGGGGTGAAGAACACCTTGCCGCCGGCGAAGTTCTGGGCAATCCCGTCGCCGCCGATCGGGTACTGACCGCCCTGCTTGGCGCCCAGCGGGCCGCCGGTGCCGCCGGCCGCGCGCCACGCCATGTTGATGGCCGCGGCCGGATCGATCGCGACCTGCAGGCCCTTGAGCTGATCGGCCAGCGCCGACGGTTCGGTGGTGAATTCCTTGGATTTGCGGTTCCAGGAGATCTGACCGCCGGTGAACTTCTGCGAGGAGATCTCGCCGTCGTAGGTCTCGTCGCCGACCGGGACACCGAGCACGCCGCCCGAGCTGCCGAGTTTGTCCCAAGCCGCGTTCAGGGCGCCGCGCACCACGAACGCACCGTGGTCGGGCGTCCAGAAGATCACCGGCTTGTCACTGGCCGAAAAGGTCGCCACCCGGCTGTCGGGCCCGGCCAGCCCGGGGACTTCGTTGATGGTCGGGAAGCCCAGATCGCTGCCCACGGGGCCGCCCAGCATCTCGTATTTGTCCAGAATCGGCCCGTAAATGTATCTTGCCCCGGTGGCCGTGGTGTAGAACATCTTGCCGCCGTCGAAGTTCAGCTCGAAGCCGTCCCCGGCGGGGTACACGTCGCCCTTGCGGGGACCCAGCGGTGAGGTGTCGCCACCGGCCTTGGTCCACTCGGCCATCATGGCCGCCTCCGCGTCGCCGATCGGAGACGCCACAGCAGCAGGTGCCAGCAATGCGGCAGCCACGGCAGCCGCCGTCACGCTGACCAGCGCACGCCCAAAGAGCTTGCACAGTTGGCCTATCTGCCCGTTCACCCAGCCTCCCAGCCGACGGATATGCCTGTTTCGTTGGCCATGCTCATCGCCTGCAGACCCTGCGAGCGGTTTCGCACCCCACCCCGGATTATCAACTTCACTCGACTTCGTGTAGTCGCGGGCTCACATAACTTTCCTATAGCCAGCAAAGAATACGAAGTCAAATAGCAAATGTTACGAAAACGGATACCCCGCTGATGTCGAATTGATGCAAAACCACGCCCATCTCGCGACCGGGCGCTTCCGGCCCGGATTACCGCGCGGCCGGCCATAGTCCGACCGCTGTCACCGACCTCGTCGACGCCGAAAACCGCGGCGTCGTGACGTCAGATCGCGCAATCCGCGTGCGCGAAGCACGTGTGAGGTCGGTGCGCGAGGCCATCATTGTTCGGGAATCTACCCGACGGCCCAGCCGATCCGGGGAATCGACACTTCGATCGGGGCATCCCGCGGGACTGCCGACCGGTAGTCGGCCCCGACCCCGCGGTCGTTGCGCGGCAGCGAAATTGGCTAGACGCCGAGGCTGCGGCCGATGATCTCTTTCATGATTTCGGTGGTGCCGCCGTAGATCGTCTGCACGCGGGCGTCCAGATATGCACGCGCAACGGGGTATTCACGCATGTAGCCGTAGCCGCCATGCAGCTGCAGGCAACGGTCGATCAGGTGGACCTGCTTTTCGGTGGAATACCACTTGGCCATGGCAGCCTGCTCGGCCGAAAGTTTGCCCTCGAGGTGCAGGCCGATGAAATTGTCGACCATGATGCGCACCACGGTGGCCTCGGTCGCCAACTCGGCCAGGAGGAAACGGCTGTTCTGGAAACTGCCGATCGGCTTGCCAAAGGCCTTGCGCTCCTTGGTGTACTGCAGCGTCAGCTCCAGTACGCTCTCCATGGACGCGGCGGCCATGATGGCGATGTTGATGCGTTCCTGGGGCAGATTGCGCATCAGGTAGATGAATCCCTGTCCCTCCTCGCCGAGCAGGTTCTCGGCCGGCACGTGGACGTCGGTGAAGGACAATTCAGCGGTGTCCTGCGCGTCGAGCCCGATCTTTTCGAGATGACGGCCGCGCTCGAATCCCGGCATGCCTCGTTCGACGACGAGTAGCGAAAACCCTTGAGCGCCTTTGTCCGGATCGGTCTGGGCGACCACGATCACCAGATCGGAGTTGATCCCGTTGGTGATGAACGTCTTTGCCCCGTTGAGCACGTAATGGTCACCCTGCTTGACCGCCCGGGTCTTGATGCCCTGCAGGTCGCTGCCCGTGCCCGGCTCGGTCATCGCGATGGCGGTGATCAGTTCCCCGCTGCAGAATTTCGGCAGCCAGCGCTGCTTCTGCTCCTCGGTCGCCAGTGACAGCAGGTAGGGCGCCACGATGTCGTTGTGCAGCCCGAATCCGATGCCGTTGTAGCGACCCCGCGCAGTTTCCTCGCTGACGATCGTGTTGTACCGGAAGTCCGGATTGCCGCCGCCGCCGTATTCCTCGGGCACCGCCATGCCCAGGAAGCCTTGTTTGCCGGCCTCCAGCCACACGCCGCGGTCGACGATCTTCGCCTTGTCCCATTCCTCTTGGTGAGGCGCGACGTGGCGATCCAGGAACGCCCGGTAGGACTCCCGAAACAGCTCGTGCTCTGGTTCGAAAAGAGTGCGCTGGAACTTGACGGCACTGCTCATGGAATGACCTCCGGCGGCTCGGGATGCTGTCGCCCAAGATATACCAACCAGACGGTTGGTCGGCAGTGGGGCCGGCCCCGGTGCACCCGCCGGGCCCCCGGATCAGCGGGCGGCGAAGTCCCGCAGGCTGGCGGCCAGCGCCACGGGGACGCGGGCGCGCAGCCGGGTGCCCACCGCGTCGTGCTCCTCGGACTGGACACGCCCGTCAGCGTGCACCCGGGCCACCAGATCTCCCCGGTCATACGGAATCAGGACGTCCACGGCCGTGTCGGCCGCGACGGCGAGCTCGTCGATCCGCCGCCGCAACGCGTCGATGCCCTCACCGGTGTGCGCCGAGACGAAGAGTGCCCCGGGAAGCGCGTGGCGCAACTTGGCTAGCGCGAGATCGCCGGCCTTGTCGATCTTGTTGACGACCAGCAGTTCGGGCGGCGGAGCGGAGTGGTGGTCCGCCTGGACCTCGGAGATCACCTGCCGGACCGCGTTGATCTGAGCCAGCGGGTTGACGTCCGACCCGTCGACGACGTGCACCAGCAGGTCGGCGTCGACGACCTCCTCCAGCGTGGAGCGGAACGCCTCGACGAGCTGCGTCGGCAGGTGGCGCACGAAGCCGACGGTGTCGGTCAGCAGGAAGGGCCTGGACCCTTTTGAGTCGGGGTCGAACTCCGCGCGCCGAGTGGTCGGCTCCAGGGTGGCGAACAACGCATCCTGCACCAGCACCCCAGCCCCGGTCAGCGCGTTGAGCACGCTGGACTTGCCGGCGTTGGTGTAGCCGACGATCGCAACCGACGGCACGTCGCTGTGCAGCCGCCGACTGCGCTGCGTGTCGCGGGCCTGCTTCATCTCCCTGATCTCGCGGCGCAGCTTGGCCATCCGCTCCCGGATGCGGCGGCGATCGGTCTCGATCTTGGTCTCACCGGGGCCGCGCAGGCCCACGCCGCCGCCGCTGCCACCCGCGCGACCACCAGCCTGCCGCGACATCGACTCGCCCCAGCCGCGCAGCCGCGGCAGCATGTATTCCATCTGGGCCAGCGACACCTGGGCCTTACCCTCCCGGCTGGTGGCGTGCTGGGCGAAGATGTCGAGGATCAGCGCGGTGCGGTCGATAACCTTCACCTTGACGGCCTTCTCCAGCGCGGTCAGCTGCGCGGGCGATAGCTCACCGTCACAGATGACCGTGTCGGCGCCGGTCGCCAGGACCACTTCCCGCAGTTCCTGCGCCTTGCCCGAGCCGATATAGGTCGACGGGTCGGGCTTGTCGCGGCGCTGGATGAGCCCCTCGAGCACCTGCGAGCCGGCCGTCTCGGCGAGCGCGGCCAGCTCGGCGAGGCTGGCCTGGTTGTCGGCGGCGCTGCCCTCAGTCCACACGCCGACCAGGACGACCCGCTCGAGCCGCAGCTGGCGGTACTCGACCTCGGAGACGTCGGCGAGCTCGGTCGACAGCCCGGCGACGCGGCGCAGCGCCGATCGATCTTCGAGGGCGAGTTCACCGAGGCTCGGTGCAGCGTCAGGGATGTCGGGAAGGCCCGGTTCGGGCGAATGTGGATACGTCATAGCCAATTTCGATGGTGGCACGTCACGCGGCGCGGCGCACCTAGAATATTCACCGCAGGGCGTTCCACCAGTCGTCGGCGATTTCGCCGCGGGCCACCAGCACCGAGGGCCCCCGCAAGTAGCTGGTGGCATCGGTGACGGTGACGGTGACCTCGCCGCCCGGCACCCGCACGGTCAGGGTCCCGGTGTCGGTGCCGGCGTCGGCCAGCGCCGCCACCGCGGCCGCGACGGTTCCGGTGCCACAGGACCGGGTTTCGCCCACGCCGCGCTCGTGCACCCGCATGTGCACGACTCCCCCGGTCGCCGCGGTGAGAACTTCGACGTTGGCGCCATCCGGGAATTGCGCCGGGTCGAACTGCACCGGCGCCCCTACGTCGAGGGCCTCGAGCTCGTCGACGCTCAGCCGCGCGTCCACGCACGCCAGGTGCGGATTGCCCACGTCGACCGCCAGCCCGGTGAATCGCCGGCCACCGACGACGGCTTCGCCGCCGCCCAGCCGGTTCGCCTTGCCCATGTCGACGGTGACGTCGGCGCTGGTCGCGTCGACGCGGTGCAGCGCCACCAGGCGCGGGCCGGCCACCGAGCCGACCACGAACTCGTCGCGGGCCTCCATGCCGCTGGCCCGCAGGTAGTGCGCGAACACCCGCACGCCGTTGCCGCACATCTGCGCGATCGACCCGTCGGCGTTGCGGTAGTCCATGAACCAGTCGGCGGAGGCGACGCCGTCCGGCAGGCGATCGAGCACACCGGCGGTCAGCGCGGCGCCCGCCGTGGTCACCCGCAGCACCCCGTCGGCGCCCAACCCGCGGCGCCGGTCGCAGAGCGTGGCCACCCGCAAAGCGGACACGGCGATCCCACACTCGATGTCGGGCAGCAGCACGAAGTCGTTCTCGGTGCCGTGCCCCTTACTGAAGATCACCTGTTCAGGGTACTTGCCGCCACGCGTCCAGGGCCGCCGCGGCAAGGCGGGCCCGGTCGGCGTCGGTTCCCGTCCCGACGTCGAGCCAGTGCACCCGGTGGTCGCGACGAAACCACGACCGCTGCCGTCGCACGTACCGCCGGGTGCCGACGAACGTCATCTCCCGCGCCTCGCGCAGCCGGTCGTCGTCCGGGTCGGTATCGGGGTCGGCGTCCAGGGCCGCCAGCACCTGCGCGTAGCCCAGCGCGCGCGAAGCGGTCACCCCCTCGCGCAGGCCCCGCCTCAGCAGCTGCCGCACCTCGTCGACCAGCCCAAGGTCGAACATCGCGTCGGTGCGCCCGGCCAATCGCTCGTCGAGAATGGTTGTCTCACAGTCCAATCCGACGATTGCGGTGCCCCATCGCGGGGTGCCGATGCGCGGCGCGGACGCGGCGAACGGCTGCCCGGTCAGCTCGACGACCTCCAGCGCGCGCACCGTGCGGCGGCTGTCGGTGGGCAGGATCGCCGCGGCGGCCACCGGGTCGCGGCGCGCGAGTTCGGCGTGCAGCGCGCCCACCCCGACCTCGGCGAGCCGCTGCTCCCAGCGCGCGCGCACCCGGGGGTCGGTTGCGGGAAAGGTCCAGTCGTCGAGCAGCGATTGGACGTAGAGCATCGATCCGCCCACCACGATCGGGACGGCGCCGCGGGCGGCGATCGCCTCGATGTCCGCGGCGGCGGCCTGCTGGTAGCGGGCGACGGTCGCGGTCTCGGTGACGTCGAGGACGTCGAGCTGGTGATGCGGGATACCGCGCCGCTCGGCGACGTGCAGCTTGGCGGTCCCGATGTCCATGCCGCGATAGAGCTGCATCGCGTCGGCGTTGACGATTTCCGCACCGAGGCCGTCGTCGGTGAGCCGTCCGGCGACGTCGAGCGCCAGCTGCGACTTCCCGGTGCCCGTGGGCCCAAGGATCGCGAGCGGCCTCATGGTTGCCAGGCGCCGGCAAAGTACCCCACCCCGTAGGGCGCGCCGCGGTAGAACTCCTTGGCCGATCGAGGTCCCGGCTCGGTCAGGCCGGCCAGCACCTGGAAGGCGACCCGCCCCAGGATCGGCGCGGGCAGCGCGGTCAACGCGGCGAGGTCGCCGTCGGCCAGCGCGTCGTCGAGCGCCTGCTGGGCCTCAGCGTTGGCGGGGTCGAAGCCGCCCGGCGCGGGCGGGGTCAGGGTGTTGGCGCCGTCGGCGACGACGAGCACGCCGACCGGGTCCGCCTCCCGCTCGATCTCGGCGCGCAGCCGCCTGCCCAGCGCCAGCGCGGTGTCGGGCGCGCGGTCGCCGGCGTAGACGCGAACCTGCGCGCTGGCGTCGGGCCGGGCCCGGCCGCGCACCCAGGCGGCGATCAGCGCGCACAGCGGCAGCGGGACCGGCTCCTGCACCAGGGCGTGCGGCGAGAGTCCCACCCGCACGTCGGCGCCGAAGCCCGCGAAGGTGCCGCCGGCGTCGGGGTCCAGGACGGCGTCGGCGGCGCCGGTTCCGATGGCGATCCAGCGCGGCGGCAGCGCCGCGGCAGCCTCAACCACCGCGGCGGTGAGGTCGGCGATTTCGGCGGCGGCCGCTCCCGCAAGTTCGGGAATCAGCACCGGCGCCGAGGGGACGATGGCGATGGCGCTCAGCACGGCACCAAACTAACCGACGGGTCAGCGGCGTCAGGCGGTCCGGCCGCGGGCCTGCACGCAGCCGGCGGGGTCGCGCAGGTCAACCGAAGGGTCGTCGGGCAGCAGCTCCACCGGTTGTGCAGGCTGCTCGGAGCTTTGCGACATGCTCGCGGCCTCGCCGCGGGCCAGCGCCACGGTCGCGACGACCACCACCACGACACCCGCAGCGAGCACCAGCCGCCACGGCCCGTGGCAGTCCAGCGTCTCGCCCAGCACGGCCATCCCGAGGATCGCGCCGACCAGCGGCTTGGCCACCACCGACGTCGGCAACGAGGCGGTCAGCGAACCCGCGCGGAACGACGACTGCTGGAAGATCATCCCGGCCAGTGCCGCGGCGATCCAGACGTAGAACTCCGGCGCGGTGAGCAGGGCGCCGAGGCCGCCGCCGACCACCTCGACGACCGCCTTGGTCAACACCGCGAACAACGCCAGCGACGAACCCGCGACCACCGCCAACAGCACCGCGGCCACCGAACCCGACCAGATCCGGGCGCCCACCACACAGAACACCAGAGCCGGGCCCATGACCAGGGCCACCACCATCCAAGTGGCCACCGAGCCGCGCGACGCGCCCGCGTCCGGGTCGCCGACCGTGACCACCACCGCCAGGGCGGCGGCCAGCAGGATCGCCCAGGTCCACTCGCGGCGGCTCACCCGGTTCCCCGTTATGTGTGCATAGATCGGCAGCGCAAACAGCAGCGCCGTCACCTGCAGCGCCGTGACCATCATCACCGACCCCAGCGCCAGCGCCGCAGCCTGCAGGCCGTAGTTGGCGATCGCCCCGAGGGCGCCCAGCCACCACTTTGCGTCGCGCACCGACATGCGGAACAGTTCCAGGTGGCCGACCTCTTTGTCGGTGATCTCCTGCGCCGAGCGCTGGCGGACGACGTTGCCCATCGCCGAGGCGAACGCGGCGAGCAGCGCGAGGACAACCGCAACATCAGCTTTTGTCATCTGCGACCTCCTCCCCCACGTCCGGTCGGCGAGCCGGGCCCGCACCGGGTATTCACTACCCGTTTACTGACCGCTTGCACGGTCCGCGCCAAAAATTTCGCGCGATTCACCACAACTAGTCCACGAACCTATGTCGAAGCTGTGACGCGCCTATGGGTCATCCAGCGAACCGACCGTCAGGACCGGAGCCAGCCTTCAATGGTGTCACAGGTTGCGGGCGGCCGCCTCTCGATTTCGTCCCACAGGTAACAGCTACAACATCGGTAACCGTTACGGTACCGGGGCGGGCGATGCCGTCATATGGCCCGAACGACGGTGGAATCGAACTGTTATCCGCCGGTGGGCGATTCGGCGTCCGATCCGGAAACGGCGCTCTGACGGCAGCACTTACGCCGGCTGCTCGGGCGGGACCGCCACCCCGGCCCGCAACCCGCTCGGCTGTCGCCGCGGCGTCGACGCGCGCCAGCTCGATCGTCGCCGCCGTCACCGCCACGACCGCCGCCCCCAGGGCGACATCCCGGCCCGGCTCGCGTTCAGCGTCTCGCCGAGAACGATGACGGTCAGCAAAGCCGCGACCAGAAACGGGGACACCGCCGCCGCCGGCATCGACGCGGTCAGTGCCCCGGCCCCAAACGCCGACTGCTCCCAGATGAACCGGCCGACCGCGGTTCAGCGCGTCCGCCTGGTCCAGGTGCGGTTTTCTCCACGCTGTCGAGGGCAATTGATAGCAGGCAACCTGGCGGTATCCACCTTTTCACATCCGGCTGTCCGGACGGCGACGACAAGGTTTCCGCATCCGGCTTTACCAAGCTGCTTGAATACTGTTGGAATCGGTGGCGGAGCAGTGGGCGATCGCGGGCAGCCGCGGCCCACCTCCCGACCGTATGGGCGCCGCTGCGCGCGGCAGGTGCGCGGGATAGCGACGCGCGAAAGGGTGTAACAAGTGGTGACGAGCGCATGACAGCCAACGAACCTGGCCACGACGACCCGGCCGGGTCGTCACAGGATCCGATTTCCAGGCCGGTCCCACGCCCGGGACCCCGCCCCGGTCCCCGGCCGCAGGGCCCGGGCGCGCGACCCGGTGCTCAACCCGTGCCGGCAGCACCGCGCAGCAATCCCCACCAGTTCGGTCGTGTCGACCCCGACGGCACGGTGTGGCTGATCAGCTCGGCCGGCGAACGCGTCGTCGGCTCGTGGCAGGCCGGCGACACCGAAGCCGCATTCGCTCACTTCGGCAGGCGGTTCGACGACCTGAGCACCGAAGTCACGCTGATGGAGGAGCGCCTAGCCTCGGGAAGCGGTGACGCCCGCAAGATCAGGGCCCAAGCGTCGGCGCTGGCCGAAACGTTGCCGACGGCGTTGGTGCTGGGCGACATCGACGCGCTCGCGGCCCGGTTGACGAGCCTGGTCGACCAGGCCGGTGCCGCGGTGGCCGCGGACCGCTCCCGTCGCGACGAGCAGCGGGCCGCGCAGACCGCGCGCAAGGAGGCGCTGGCCGCCGAGGCCGAGGAGCTGGCCGCGAACGCCACGCAGTGGAAGACGGCCGGCGATCGGCTGCGCGAGATTCTCGACGAGTGGAAGACCATCTCCGGTCTGGATCGCAAGGTCGACGACGCGCTGTGGAAGCGCTATTCGGCGGCCCGGGAATCGTTCAACCGGCGGCGCGGATCGCACTTCGCCGAGCTGGACCGCGAGCGTTCCACGGTCAAGCAGTCCAAGGAACGGCTGTGCGAGCGCGCCGAGGAATTGTCCAACTCGACCGACTGGGCCGCGACCAGCGCCGAATTCCGCAGGCTGCTGACCGAGTGGAAGGGTGCCGGACGCACGTCCCGCGAGATCGACGACGCCCTGTGGCGACGGTTCAAGGCCGCTCAGGACACGTTTTTCACCGCCCGCAACGCGGTGACCGCCGAGAAGGACGCCGAGTTTGCGGCCAACGCCACCGCCAAGGAGGCGCTGCTGGCCGAGGCCGAGAAGATCGACACCAGCAATCACGAGGCCGCCCGGGCGGCGCTGCGCTCGATCGCCGACAAGTGGGATGCGATCGGCAAGGTGCCCCGGGAGCGGTCGGCGGAGCTGGAGCGGCGGCTGCGGGCCGTCGAGAAGCGGGTGCGCGACGCCGGCGAGGCCAATTGGGCGGATCCCGAGGCGCAGGCGCGGGCCGAACAGTTCGCGACCCGTGCCGAGCACTTCGAGCAGCAGGCCCGCAAGGCGGCCGCGGCCGGCCGGACCAAGGAGGCCGAAGAGGCACAGGCCAATGCCCAGCAATGGCGGCAGTGGGCGGACGCCGCCGCTCAGGCGCTGAAGCGCTAGCGGCCGTCGGGTTGATCGGCCGGCGGCTGGGCTTCCGTGCCGTCGCTGCCGTCGGCGCCCAGGGTGTCCAGCAAAGTCCGGTGCTGCTGCTGCATGGCGACGCGGCGCCGCTCCTCCTCGGCCGCCAGTTGCACGAGGGTGCGCGACCACACGACGCGGGCCCAGTGAAAGGTCAACAGGATCACCGCGATCCACGCCACGATCAACCCCACCCCGGGACCGGGATGACCGACGGCCACGGTCTGGCGTGACCACACGGCCAGCAGGCCCGTCACGCTCGCCAGCGCCGAACCCGCCAGCGCGATCCACGCCAGCGACCAGCGTCGCGTCGTCAAGGCCAGCATCGAGAAACCCACGCCGAACACCAGCGCCAACCACGCGAAGACGCGGGACGGCAGGGCCAGCGCGGCGGCGCCGGCGCCGTGGCTGCTGAACAGCACGTCCCAGCCACGCACGCTACCGGTGTGGGGCAGAACGAACGATCCGATCAGCACGAAGACCAGGATCGCAACGACGAATCCCCGGATGCCGGGATCGATTTCGCGTGCGACACGGCGTTCGGCGGCTTCGATCTCAGCGCGCAGCGCGTCGATTTCGTTGCGTTCCTTCTTCATCGGGCACATCCCAGGGATTCGGCGGGTTCGGCGGCGGGCCCGATGCCGGGCATGCCCAGCCCGACGCCGCGCGGTCGCTGCCCGGCGGCGTGCGCGTCGCCGGCGCGGGTGCGGCGGTGGGTCAGGACTCCGGCGTCGGCGAGCAGATGATGCGGCGCGGCCCCGGTGACCGCGGTGGTGATGATGTCACCGGGCCGCACGGGCGTGTCGGCGGCGAAGTGCACCAGCCGGCCGTCGCGGGCGCGCCCGCTCATGCGCGCGGTGCGCGCGTCCTTGCGTCCCTCGCCGGTAGCGACCAGCAGCTCGACGGTCTGCCCGATCAGCGCGCGGTTTCCGTCCAGCGAGATCTGCTCCTGCAGCTCCAGCAGGCGCAGATAGCGTTCCTGTACAACGGCTTTCGGCAGCTGCCCGTCGAGCTCTGCGGCCGGGGTGCCGGGACGCTTGGAGTACTGGAAGGTGAATGCGGCGGCGAACCGGGCCTGGCGGACCACGTCGAGGGTCTGCGCGAAATCCTCTTCGGTCTCGCCGGGGAAGCCGACGATGAGGTCAGTGGTGATCGCCGCGTGCGGCATCGCCGCCCGGACCCGGTCGATGATGCCCAGGTAGCGTTCGGCGCGATAGGACCGCCGCATCGCCCGCAGCATCCGGTCGGAACCGGACTGCAGCGGCATGTGCAGGGCCGGGCAGACATTCGGCGTCTGCGCCATCGCCTCGATGACGTCGTCGGTGAACTCGGCCGGGTGCGGCGAGGTGAACCGCACCCGCTCGAGTGAGTCGATTTCGCCGCAGGACCGCAGCAGCTTGGCGAAGGCGCCGCGATCCCGGGGCAGCGCGGGATCGGCGAACGAGACGCCGTAGGCGTTGACGTTCTGGCCGAGCAGCGTCACCTCGAGCACGCCGTCGTCGACCAGAGACCGGACTTCGGCCAGGATGTCGGACGGGCTGCGATCGACCTCCTTTCCGCGCAGCGACGGCACGATGCAGAAGGTGCAGCTGTTGTTGCAGCCAACGGAGACCGAAACCCATGCGGCATAGGCGGATTCGCGGGCGCTGGGCAGCGACGACGGGAACTCCTGCAGCGCCTCGGCGATTTCGACCTGGGCAACCTTGTTGTGCCGGGCGCGGTCGAGCAGCGTGGGCAGCGAGCCGATGTTGTGCGTACCGAAGACGACGTCGACCCACGGGGCCTTGCGCAGCAAGGCTTCCCGGTCCTTTTGGGCCAGGCAGCCGCCGACCGCGATCTGCATGTCGGGATCGTCCCGCTTGCGCGGAGCCAGGTGGCTGAGGTTGCCGTACAGCTTGTTGTCGGCGTTTTCCCGGACAGCGCAGGTGTTGAAGACCACGACGTCGGCGTCTCCAAAATCCGAGCCGTCGGGCGCGCGCGTGTAACCGGCCGCCTCGAGCAGGCCGGCCAACCGCTCGGAGTCGTGGACGTTCATCTGGCAGCCATAGGTGCGGACCTGATAGGTGCGCACCGATCCCGGACCGGGCACAGCCGCAGGTCCGGCGTCTGGCGCCACTGTCGAAGTCACGGGGCCATGGTACGGCGACCGGGACCTGTGGGATCAACCCCCAGCTAGACGCGCCTGCGTTCGCGTTCGGCGCTCAGTTCGGCGAAGACGACCTCGCATGCCAGGTTCTGGCTGTAGCCGCGGCGGGCCAGCATTCCGACCAGCCGGCGGCTGATCCGCGTGTCATCGTCGCTCAGGGTCTCGCGCCTCAGCTTGGACCGCACCAGCTCCTCGGCCCGGTCCCGCTCGGCGCCGGGATCGATCCCGGCCAGCGCGGTGCTGATCACCTCGTGGTCGACGCCCTTGGTGCGCAGCTCGGCGGCCAACACGCGCCGGCTTTTTCCCGCCTTGACCCGTCGGGATCGCACCCACTGCTCGGCGAAGTCGGCGTCATCTACCAGCCCGACGGCGGCCAGCCGGTCGAGTACCGCGGCGCTGACATCGTCGGGATATCCGCGTCTGGTCAGCTGGCCCTGCAATTCGGCCCGGGTGCGCGACCTCGCGGTGAGCAGGCGCAGGCACAGTGCCCGCGCCTGCTCTTCGCGGGAGGGCTCAGAAGTCGACGGGGGCTGGCAGGACGCCGTCATCGGACAAGTCATCGGTCACCACGGCCCCAATGCCGAGCTTTTCCTTGATCTTCTTCTCGATCTCGTTGGCGATGTCGGCGTTCTCCACCAAGAAGTTTCGGACGTTCTCCTTACCCTGGCCGAGCTGTTCGCCCTCGTAGGTGAACCAGGAGCCGGCCTTACGGATGAAGCCCTGATCCACCCCCATGTCGATCAACGAGCCCTCCCGGCTGATGCCGCGGCCGTAGAGGATGTCGAACTCGGCCTGCTTGAACGGCGGCGCCACCTTGTTCTTGACGACCTTGACCCGGGTGCGGTTGCCGACCGCGTCGGTGCCGTCCTTGAGCGTCTCAATCCGGCGCACATCCATGCGCACCGACGCGTAGAACTTCAAAGCCTTGCCACCCGTGGTGGTTTCGGGACTGCCGAACATCACGCCGATCTTTTCCCGGAGCTGGTTGATGAAGATCGCCGTGGTTCCCGAGTTGTTCAGCGCGCCGGTCATTTTCCGCAGCGCCTGGCTCATCAGCCGGGCCTGCAGCCCGACGTGGCTGTCCCCCATCTCGCCCTCGAGCTCCGCGCGCGGCACCAGTGCGGCCACCGAGTCGATGACCAGGATGTCCAGGGCGCCGGAGCGGATCAGCATGTCGGCGATCTCGAGGGCCTGCTCACCGGTGTCGGGCTGGCTGACCAGCAGGGAATCGGTGTCGACGCCGAGCTTCTTGGCGTAATCGGGATCCAGGGCGTGCTCGGCGTCGATGAAGGCCGCGACGCCGCCGGCCGCCTGGGCATTGGCCACCGCGTGCAGGGCGACGGTGGTCTTACCCGAGGACTCCGGACCGTAGATCTCCACGACCCGGCCGCGAGGCAGGCCGCCGATGCCCAGGGCCACGTCCAGTGCGATGGATCCAGTCGGGATGATCGAGATCGGCTGCCGCGTCTCGTCGCCGAGACGCATCACCGAGCCTTTGCCGTAACTCTTCTCGATCTGGGACATCGCCAGTTCGAGGGCCTTCTCACGGTCGGGGGCTTGCGCCATGGTTCTCTCCTGTAGTCGGTGTTGCGCTGACCGGTATCGGTCGGTTGGCCGTGACACTAGAGCTGGCTACCGACAAGTCGTCACTCCTCGAGTGATCAACACAGTAGACGAACACCTGTTCGATTTACGTTCGACACGCCGCACGGCGGGCGTGTGGCAATATCGGCTATCGAAAAGGCGTCGACGGGCCCGCAAGAGCCGAGGAAACCGGTGCGAATCCGGTGCGGTCCCGCCACTGTGATCGGTCACATCCCGAGAGCCAGATACTCACCGTCGGCGCCTCCTCAATCGACACCGGGGCGGATTTCCCCGGAGAGGGGTGGTCGCGCCAGCATGGAAATTTCCGGCGAACTAGCCGAAATCTCTTCCTACAAAGGCTTTTTCGCGTTGACCGTGAACGGTTGCGGCGCGACGGGGTGGCACCCGGTCCGCCAGGACTACGCCGACGGCTTCGCCGATCTGATCGACGCCACCGCCAGGCGCTATCACACGACGGACCTGCGGATCGGCGCCTCGCTGGTTCATCTCGGCCATGCCAGCCGGCTCTGGTCGCCGGTGCTGGCGTGCGCCCTGGCCCACGGCGTCGTCCCCGACCTGCGCGACCTGCAACGCGCCGACGACGGGGCCCAGCTGCGCATGCCCGAACCCGTCGCAGCGCCCGATGCCGAGGTCTCGGCGAGGTCGTTGTACCGGATCGTGGTGCACCAACACATGCGGCCGTTCGCCGACGGGCTGCGGGTCAAGCTGGCGCCGGCCCTGCTGGCGGGCAACATCGCCTCCGCGCTCGTCGGCGCGTCGCGAGCGCTGCTGGCGGCGCGGCCCGACCTGCGCGCCCGCATCGTCGAGATGACCGACTCCCTGCTGGAGACCGGCGTGCTGGCCGGGTCCGGCGTGCTGACCGACTCACACCTGGGCTTCGCGCGCGAGAGCTGCTGCCTGTTCTATCGCCTGCCCGGGCGATCCGTCTGCGGCGACTGCGTGTTCCGCCGGGCGCCGCGGTCGAGCCGGCGGTGAGCACCCGGGCCGACGGGACAGCCGCTCACCATTGGTCGCGGGGCACGTCGAAGTCGGCGCACAACGCCCGCCAGACGTCGCGGGGTTCGACGCCCGCCTCGATCGCCTCGGCCGCGGTCCGGCCGCCGAAGCCGCTGAGCACGTGATCGACCAACACCGATGCGCCGTAAGCCGCGCCGAAGCGCAACACCACCCGCTCGTTGAACTCCGTCAGCCGCACGCCAGCCAAGATACCGAGCCGCTAGCCCGCCAGGGCGAGCGCTTCATGGCACACCCACACCGGGTCGGCGACGCCGACGCTGCCGGCGGCGGCCGCCCGCGCCGCCAGCCCGTAGCCGGGCGTCGACAGCACGTCGTTGACCGCGGCCACCAACGCGTCGGCGGTCAACGGGCGGATCAACCGCCCGCTGCCCTGGCGCGCCACCCGATTGGCGATCTCCCACTGGTCGCCGCCACCGGGAACCACGACCAACGGCACCCCGGCCAGCAGCGACTTGGCCACCATGCCGTGGCCGCCGCCGCAGATCGCCACGTCGGCGTGCGCCAACAGGTCGTCCTGGCGACCCAGCCCGACCACCGCCCAGGGCGGTACGCTCAGCTCCGCCCCGCCCAGGCGCGACACCACCACCCGCGCCCCCGCGGGCAACGTCTCCCCCGGCGTCAGGCACCGCAGCGCGACCTCGGCGAGATCCTGCGTCCCGATCAGCGCGGTCGAGGGCGCGATCACCACGACCGGCCCGGAGCCGGCGGGAATGTCCAGCACCCGATTCGTCGGCTCGAAATGCAGCGGGCCCACCACGACGGCCTCGGCCGGCCAGTCCGGGCGCGGGACCTCCAGCGCGGGCAGCGTGGCGATCAGCCGCCGCAACGGGCCGGGGTCGCGGGCCGGCAGCCCGATCGCCACGCGGGCGTCGGATCGCTGGCGCAGCCCGGCGCGCCAGGAGCGGGCGGTCATCGCCCGCATCGCGGCATCGCGCAGCCGACCGCCGATTCCGGTGCCCGGCGCCAGGCCGCTGCCGATCGGCGGCAGCCCCTTGGACGGCAGGTACAGCGGAGACGGGGTCAGCTCGATCCATGGGATCCCCAGCAGCTCGGCGGCCATACCGCCGCCCGCGGTGATGACGTCGGAGACCACCAACTCGGGCGCGAGGTCGCGCAGCGCCGGCACGTTGAGCACGGCCATCCGCGCGGCCCGGCGGTGAATCCGGGCCCCGGCGTCGCGGTCCTCGTCGGTGGCGGCCAGCCCGTCGAGTTCCACGGCATCGATGCCGGCAGCCCGGGCCGTGTCGAGCCATTCGGTGCCGGTGAACAGGGTCGGCGCGTCGCCGGCAGTCCGAAAGCGTTGGCACAGCGCGATCGCGGGAAACGAGTGCCCGGGATCCGGCCCGGCGATCACCGCGACGCGCATCCGGCTACCTTGCCATAGCCCCGGGCCGGCGGGCTCGCCTACGCTGGCACCCATGACCGAACTGACTGGGGCCACCGTGGGGAACACGCGCGTCGTCGAGGGTTTCCTGAACGCCCTGCAGGACGGCGACTACGACGCCGCGGACGCCGCACTGGACGACGACCTCGTCTACGAGAACGTCGGGCTGCCGACGATTCGTGGCCGCGCCCGCGCCATCAAGCTGTTCCGTCAGATGGAGGGCCGCGCCGCATTCGAGGTGAAGATCCACCGCATCGCCGCCGACGGCGCCGCGGTACTCACCGAGCGCAGCGATGCGCTGATCTTCGGCCCGCTGCGGCTGCAGTTTTGGGTCTGCGGCGTCTTCGAAGTGCACAACGGTCGAATCACGTTGTGGCGCGACTATTTCGACTTCTACGACATGCTCAAGGCGACCGCCCGTGGGCTGGTGGCGCTGGTGCTGCCGTCGCTGAAGCCGTCGTTCTGACACCACGGCGCCGGCCGCGCCCGCCGGGTCGCTAACCGCGCGGCAACCCGCCGAGTTCGTCGAACGCCTGCGCCCAGCCGATCAGCCGATCGGTGGCCTGCACCAGCTCGGCGCGATAGCGCTGATGCGCGGCCACCAGCCCCGCATCGCCGTTGCCGTTCGCCGAGGAAACCAATTGCGCTGCGGCAGTGACCATTTCGTTGTACTGCCGGACGCCGGCACTCAGCTGCGAGGTGAGCGCGTTGATCGTGGGGACCAGGTACGCGCGCGAGGACTCCGCGGCGTGCGCCGCGCGCTCCATCGACACCACCTCGGCGGCGTTGGCGGCCATCGCCGCCGAAGTCCGCTGCGCCGCGGCGGTCAGATCGCCGATCTCGGCCGGCGGCAGCATGGCCCCGCGCTCGATGACGCCGAGCAGCGAGAAGAAGCCCCGCTCGGAGGCGCCCAGGGCATACATCGCCGGACGCGCGGCCGAACCGGGCGGCGGCAGCCGGCGGCCGTTGGCCGGTCGCTGCGGTGGCAGCGGCTCGGCTCGCAGCGACCGATAGCGAAACAGCAGCAGCGTCGCCGGGATGGCCATCACGACCGCGATCGCGCCGGTGATCTCCAGCAGCAACGCGAACCAGCCCCAGGCCGCCAGCAACGCGGTGACCGCCGCCCAGAACACACACACCGCGGCCGACAACAAGCCCCAGCGCAGCGCGCGCCGACGCCGGCGCAGCAGCCGCGCGCGCGGATCAGCGGCGGCACGAATCTTGCGGCCAACCAGGTCCGAGGCGTCGGCGGCGGCCTCTAGGCCCCGATGCAGCAGCGTGCGCCACGGCTCGCGCTGACTCACGTTCACCGCCATGCCGCCCCGGCCACCGAGCTATTGACCAATCGGCTTCTCGGCGACAGGCCCCCCGGTGGCTTCGGCGGGCGCGGGCGCGGCGGGGGCCGCCCCCGGCGTCGCGGTCCCGCCCGTCGGCAGGGCCTCGCCGCGCATCGAGGCGCGGATCTGCTCCAGCCGGGAGTGCCCGGCCATCTGCACGCTGGCCTGCTCGACCTCGAGCATGCGGCCCTGCACCGAGCCCTGCGCGAGTTCGGCGGAGCCGATGGCGTTGGCGTAGCGGCGTTCGATCTTGTCGCGGACCTCGTCGAGGCTCGGGGTGTTGCCCGGGGCGGCGATCTCGCTCATCGACCGCAACGACGCGCTGACCTGCTCCTGCATCTTCGCCTGCTCGAGCTGGCTGAGCAGCTTGGTGCGCTCGGCGATCTTCTGCTGCAGCACCATCGAGTTCTGCTCGACGGCCTTTTTCGCCTGGGCGGCGGCGGCCAGCGCCTGGTCGTGCAGGGTCTTGAGGTCTTCCACGCTCTGCTCGGCGGTGACCAGCTGCGCCGCGAACGCCTCGGCGGCGTTGTTGTACTCGGTGGCCTTGGCCGTATCGCCGGCGCCGGTGGCCTGATCGGCCAGCGTCAGCGCCTGACGCACGTTGACCTGCAGCTTCTCGATGTCGGCCAGCTGCCGGTTGAGCCGCATCTCCAGCTGCCGCTGGTTGCCGATCACCTGCGCCGCCTGCTGGGTGAGCGCCTGATGCGCACGCTGGGCTTCCTCGATGGCCTGCTGAATCTGGACTTTGGGGTCGGCGTGCTCGTCAATCTTCGCGTTGAACAGCGCCATGACGTATTTCCACGCTTTGACGAACGGATTGGCCATGACTTAGCTCCACCTTCGTTTCTCGATGACCGGGGCCCGGTTAGGCCCCAGCGCTCACCTTGCCGCCCAATTTATCGGGTCCGTGTCGATCACCCCACCCCTGGCAGCGAATCGGATCGCTCGCCACTGCTCCCACCTGAGGCGGGATCCGGCCGGCCCGCGTCGCCTGGATTCAGGCCACCGCCAGCGACGCCACCGGTGGGATGACGACCTTGATGCGCGCGTCGACGCCCGCAGCACCGGGCGTGCTCGGGACCGCACTGTGAGCAGCACGTTCCTCGCCGGCCATCTGCTGACCGGCGTCGATGAGGACTGTCGAGAGCGCGACGTCCAGGGCGTCGCAGATCGAGTTGAGCAACTCACTGGAGGGCTCCTTGCGGCCGCGCTCCACTTCCGAGAGGTAACCCAGACTCACCCGCGCCGCGTCCGACACCTCGCGCAGCGTCCGGCCTTGCGACGTCCGGGCCCGGCGCAGCACATCGCCGATGACCTCCCGCACCAATGGCGACATCCCGCTCTCCTTCGGTCAGGTCACGCTTTCGGCGCCGCAGTGGCGCCGCCACTAGGTAAACGCAGGCGACGCCGTCGTTGGTTCCCGGCCTGGACGGATCAGTTGGGCGTGCGCCGCACCTCCCGGATCGTGGAGGCCACGTAGTCCAGGCCGGTGACCACCGTGAGCAGGATCGCGGCGGCCATCACCACCGACGCCGCCACCAGGAACGGCCCGGACAGCGGCAGCACGAACAAGCCGATCGCCACCGCCTGGACGAACGTTTTGAGCTTCCCGCCCCAGCTCGCCGGGATGACGCCGCGGCGGATCACCGCCAGTCGCAGCATCGTGACCCCGACCTCACGGATCAGGATCAGCACCGTGACCCACCACGGCAGGTCCCCCAGCATCGACAGCCCGACCAGGGCCGATCCGATCAGCATCTTGTCCGCGATCGGATCGACGAAGGCGCCGAATTCGGTCGCCATCCCGTAGTTGCGGGCCAGCAGCCCGTCCAGCCGGTCGGTGATGCAGGCCACCGCGAAAATCACGAAAGCAATGACACGCCAAGCGGTTTGGTGGCCACCCCCGGCGAACAGCGCCAGCAGGAAAATCGGGACCAGCACCAGCCGCATTAAAGTCAGGATGTTCGCAAGGTTGGCGATGCGGACGCGCCCTGCCACAGGACCTGTCGGCAGCTGCCCCCACACGGCAACAGAATAACGGTTGACCAGCGCACCCGTCGCTGATGTCAATACTGTTAAACCGTGACCGAAAGCGCACGGGAGAAGCGGCCGGTGGTGGTCCGGCGCGCGCGGACGTCCGACGTCCCCACGATCAAGCACCTCGTCGACACCTACGCGGGCAAGATCCTGCTGGAAAAGGCGCTGGTGACGCTGTACGAGGCCGTCCAGGAGTTCTGGGTGGCCGAGCACCCGGAGCAGCCGGGCACGGTGGTCGGTTGCGGCGCGCTGCACGTGTTCTGGTCGGATCTGGGCGAGATCCGCACCGTCGCGGTCGACCCGGTGGCGACCGGGCACGGCATCGGCCACTCGATCGTCACGCGTCTGCTCGAGGTCGCGCGCGAGCTGCAGCTGGAGCGGATCTTCGTGCTGACTTTCGAGACCGACTTCTTCGGCAAGCACGGCTTCACCGAGATCGAGGGCACGCCCGTCACCGCCGAGGTGTTCGAGGAGATGTGCCGCTCCTACGACATCGGCGTCGCGGAGTTCCTGGACCTCAGCTACGTCAAGCCCAACATCCTCGGCAACACCCGGATGCTGCTGCACCTCTGACGGCGGGCCGCCGAGCCACCGAACGTGCACTTAGCGCGGGATCTGGGCCGATTTCTCGCAGTGCGTACACGTTCGGCGGAAGATCCAGCGGAAGATCTATTCCTCGCCGCCGCCACCGTCGTCGGATCCGTCGGCGCTGGCGCCGCCGCGGATCAGTGCCAGCGTCCCGGCCAGCTCGTCGGGCTTGACCAGCACCTCGCGTGCCTTGGAGCCCTCGGACGGCCCGACAATGCCGCGCGTCTCCATCAGGTCCATCAGCCGGCCCGCCTTGGCGAAGCCGACGCGCAGCTTGCGCTGCAACATCGACGTGGAGCCGAACTGGCTGGACACCACCAGCTCGACGGCCTGCAGGAACACGTCCATGTCGTCGCCGATGTCGGGGTCGACGTCGGTGCGTTCGTTGGTGGGCTTCGCGGTGGTGACGCCCTCGGTGTACTCCGGTTCAGCCTGCTCTTTGCACGCCCCGACAACAGCCTGGATCTCGTCGTCGGTGATGTAGGCGCCCTGCAGCCGCAGCGGCTTGTTGGCGCCCATCGGCAAGAACAGGCCGTCGCCCATCCCGATCAGCTTCTCGGCGCCCTGCTGGTCCAGGATCACCCGGCTGTCGGTCAGCGACGACGTGGCGAACGCCAGCCGGGAGGGCACGTTGGTCTTGATCAGGCCGGTGACGACGTCGACGGACGGGCGCTGGGTCGCCAGCACCAGGTGAATGCCCGCGGCCCGGGCCTTCTGGGTGATCCGCACGATGGCGTCCTCGACGTCGCGCGGGGCGGTCATCATCAGGTCGGCCAGCTCGTCGACGATGGCGACGACGTAGGGGTACGGCCGGTATTCGCGCTGGCTGCCCAGCGGCGCGGTGATGGCGCCGGAGCGCACCTTGGCGTTGAAATCGTCGATGTGGCGCACCCGGGAGGCCTGCATGTCCTGGTAGCGCTGTTCCATCTCCTCGACCAGCCACGCCAGCGCGGCCGCCGCCTTCTTGGGCTGGGTGATGATCGGGGTGATCAGATGCGGAATGCCCTCGTACGGCGTCAGCTCCACCATCTTCGGGTCGATCAGGATCATCCGGACCTCTTCGGGAGTGGCCCGGGTCAGCAGCGACACCAGCATCGAGTTGACGAAGCTGGACTTACCCGATCCGGTGGAGCCGGCGACCAGCAGGTGCGGCATCTTGGCCAGGTTGGCCGAGATGAAGTCGCCCTCGATGTCCTTGCCCAGCCCGATCACCAGCGGGTGGTGGTCGCGGCGGGTCTCCGGCGCGGTCAGCACGTCGGCCAGCCGCACCATTTCGCGGTCGGTGTTGGGCACCTCGATTCCGACGGCCGACTTGCCCGGGATCGGCGCCAGCATGCGCACGCTCTCGGTGGCCACGGCGTAGGCGATGTTCTTCTGCAGCGCCGTGATCTTCTCGACCTTGACGCCCGGCCCCAGCTCGACCTCGTAGCGCGTGACGGTCGGCCCACGGGTGCAGCCGGTGACGGCGGCGTCCACCTTGAACTGGGTCAGCACCTCGCTGATGGCGTCGGCCATCTGGGTGTTGGCCGCGCTGCGCTTCTTGGGCGGGTCGCCCGCGACCAGCAGATCCAGCGACGGCAGGTGGTAGGGCCCCTCGACGACCCGGTCGACGATCGGGGTCTGCGGCTTCTTGGCCACGCGGCGCCGGCTGCGCGCGGTCGGCTCCGGGATGGTGGGTGCCTCGTCGAACGGGTCGTCTGGCGAGGCCGGAACTTCCTCGACCGGCGGCCAGGCCGGGGGCGCCTTGTCCTCGCTCACGTCGGGGACGTCGGGGCGAGGCGTGTCGTCCTCGAAGTCGTCGGCGTCGTCTCGATAGGGGTCGTAGTCGTCGTAGTCGTAGACCTCGTCGACGAACCGGGTGTTGAACATGACCCGCATCGCCTGGGGCAGCTCACGGATGGTGGTGCCGGTCAGCAGCAGCAGGCCGAACATGAACCCGATGAACAGCAGCGGCGCGGCGATCCACGGGGTCAGCCCGTCCGACAACGGGCCGCCGATGGCAAATCCGATAAAGCCCGCGGCGCGACGGCGCAATTCGGGGTCCTGCGGCGAGCCCGACCACAGGTGCCGCAGGCCCAGGCAGGACAGACCGATCATGGTAGCGCCCAGGATCAGCCGGGGCCGCGCCTCGGGGTTGGGTTCGGTCCGCATCAGCAGCACCGCGACCGCCGCGAGCACCACGGGAAGCGCCAGGACGCCTGCGCCGATGAACGTCCGCAGCACCACGTCGACCCACGCCCCGACGGGCCGGGCGGCGTGGAACCAGGAGCCGGCCGCCACCACCACCGCGAGAGCGAGCAGCACCAGCGCGACGCCGTCCCGACGGTGGCCGGGTTCGAGGTCACGGGCCCGTCCGATAGACCGCGCCGCGCCCCCGGTACCGCGGGCCGCCATCAGCCAGGTGGCACGCAGCGCGCGGCCACACGTCACCCCGGTGGCGACCAGCAGCGACTGATGACGCCGCTTGGCGGCCCTGCTCGGCCGCTTGCGGGGTGGTGCCGGCCTCGCACCGCGCGACTTGCTGGACCGCGAAGGGGCTTTTGACCTGCTCGTTCGGGTTCCGGAGCGGGCGGCGGTCTTACTGGGCATGATGGCAAGGGTAGTCGCAAATACATCATCTGCACCATCCGCCACACTGGCGACCGCCGGACGCGCCCGACTGGCCCGCTCGGCGCCGCAGTAGGGTGGCTGATGTGATTTGGCGGGTGATGAACCTCACGCCGTCAACTACCACTTGAGCTGCCAGGAGGCACCCGCATGCCCGTTGTCGTCGTCGCCACCTTGACCGTCAAACCCGAATCGGTTGACGCGGTCCGCGACATCCTCAAGACCGCGGCCGAGGAGGTGCACACCGAGCCCGGCTGCCAGGTGTATGCGGTGCACGAATCGGGCGAGACCTTCGTCTTCGTCGAGCAGTGGGCCGACGAGGAGGCACTCAAGGCGCACAGCAGCGCTCCCGCGGTGGCCAAGTTGTTCACCGCCGCCGGCGAGCACCTGGCCGGGGCCCCGGACATCAAACTGCTGCAGCCGGTGCCCGCGGGCGACCCGGACAAAGGCCAAATTCGCCGGTGACCGACCGGCCGCTGGAGGGCCGGGTCGCCCTGATCACCAGCGTCACCCCGCCCGTCGACGCGGGTTTTCTGAACACCTAGCCGCGCATGGCCCGTAATCCCGCCGCTCAGACCGCCTTTGGCCCGATGGTGCTGGCCGCCGTCGAGCAGAACGAGCCACCGGGGCGCCGGCTGCTTGACGACGACCTCGCCGACCTGTTCCTGCCGGCGCCGCTGCGCTGGCTGGTCGCCGCGACCCGGGTGGCGCCGATCCGCCGCCTGCTGGTGCGCGGATCGGAGTGGACGGGCCCCGGACTGTGGGCGAATCTGGCCTGCCGCAAGCGGCTCATCGCCGACAAGGTCAGCGAGGCACTCGACGACATCAACGCCGTTGTCATCCTGGGCGCCGGCCTGGACACCCGCGCCTACCTACTAAATCGGCACGTACGCATCCCGGTGTTCGAGGTCGACCTGCCGGTCAACATCGCCCGCAAGGCCAAGACGGTGCGTCGGGTGCTCGGCGGCCCGCCCCTGTCGGTTCGGTTGGTGGCGCTGGACTTCGAGCACGACGACCTGTTGACGGCGTTGGCCGAGCACGGCTATCACGCCGATTACCGCGGCTTCTTCATCTGCGAGGGCGTGACCCAATACCTCACCGAGGGCGGTGTGCGGCGGACGCTGGAGGGGCTGCGGGCCGCCGCGCCGGGCAGCCGGCTGGTGTTCACCTACGTACGCCGCGATTTCATCGACGGGAAGAATCGCTACGGCACGCGGACGTTGTATCGCAATGTCCGCCAGCGAAAGCAGTTGTGGCACTTTGGTTTAGAGCCCGACGAGGTCGCCGGTTTTATCGCCGACTACGGCTGGCGACTGATCGAGCAGGCCGGGCCCGACGAACTGATGCAGCGTTATGTCGAGCCCACCGGTCGCAAACTCAAGGCGTCGCAGCTCGAATGGTCGGCCTACGCCGAGAAGGTTTAGCGCGCTGCGATGTGATCAGCGATCGAGGAGCTGTCGGTCGATGTTCTCGCCCGCTTCGTCGTCGGCGCTTCCGTAGACGGCTTTCGCGGTGCGCAGTTTGCCGGCGAGCTCGGTCGACGCCTTGCTCATCGCGTCGGCGGTCTTCTTCCGCGCGGCCGCGGCTTTGGTGAAGGCCACATTGGACGCCCCGCTGACGACGCCGTGGGTGACCCAGGTGGCGACTTCCACATTGGAGCCCGCCGATGCCGCGGTCGTGGCCTGGGTGGCCGCTTGGTCTTGTTTCGTCGCCAATGTGTCGAGGTGTTCTGGTGTGACGACTAGGTCAGCCATGGTTGCTTCTCCTTAAATACTGCTGAATCACGTTGGTCGGCAACGAATCACGCGCTGCGCTGAAACGGGCCCACCTGGTCTGCTGGTGCGGCACCCGTCGGCGCCGCCCCGATGGGTGCACGCTCGGTTCCGTGTGCCGCCAGACTCGTCCCCGCACCCTCGTCGGTGCGGACCTCGCCGGCGGGCACCGCATTTTCTTCCTGCGGGTCCCCTTGGGCAAGCTGGTGAACCTGCGCCCTGGCCTGGTTGACCAGGCTTTCGGGCCGGGACACCCGGCCGGACAGGTTCGTGGCCTGCCCGGACATTGCGGCGGCCTGAACCAGCGTGGGCATGGCGCCCGTGGGTGCGGACGAGGACGCGTATTCGGGTGCCGCGGCGCCGCGAGGGTCAGCTCCGCCCACCTCGGCGTCACGCTGCACGCGTTGCGCCGCGCGATCGTTGGCTGCGTCGGTCCGCGGCGCGGCTGTCGGCGGCCCGGCAATGGCGGATGGTCCGGACAGGCCGGCCGAGACGGCCTCGAAACTCGACACCGTGGACTGGCCCGCGACGGCGACTTTCGCCTGAGCGACCGAATCGTTTTGAACAATCCCCGCGACCAGCTGCGCGTAGCTATCGGCCAACGCATCTGCCTTTTTGCCGTTCTCGATCGAATAGCCGAGCAAAGTCCCCAGGAAGCCCACGGCAGCCGAAATCCCCAAACTCGCAACCGTGATTGCGAAGGCTTTCGCCACCGCGGGGCCGGCCGGGGCCGGCACCGCCAACGTGAGAATCAACTCGATGATGAGAGCCGTGGCGAGGAGGTCGTTCAATATGCCGAAAGCCAATTGCATATGGGTGACCCACTCGCCCTGGTTTTTCACCAGGGCCGCCAGCTGGCTATCCAGATCGGCCATTTTCTGCGCCACGGTCTGCAGTGTTGTGTCCAGGCCGGCATAGGCTTCCGAAGCCTCACCCTCCCAACCGGTGTCGGGAAGCGCGGACTTCAGCTGCTCGGCCAGTGAAGTGAATTGCTGCGAACCGGTTTGCAGGGAAGCACCGTCATAGGGCGTCCCGAATCCGGTCGTCAGCTGCAAAAGCTGGACGGTGGTGATGGTCCAGGAGATGATGCTGGCCGCTTTGGTGAATTCGTTGACGCCCTTTTGGCCGCCCATCCGGGCCTCCAGCCGGATCAGATCGTCCTGAGGCATGTTCTTGATGTACCGAGACATCACCTTGCCGCCGATCGCAGCCCCGAAGGACCCGAGGTCGGCGGCGGTATTGGTTGCCGTCGCCGCATAGCCTTCAGCGCCCGGATCGGAGCCGCTCCAGCCACTGAAATCGAGGCCCAAGCCGGCGCCTTGTTGACCCAGGTTGGCCAAGCCGGCGATGCACCTGGCGGCAGAAGCAAAGATCGACATAGGAGATTCCCTTCACACTTACTGGCAGCATTGCACCTAAGCAACAGTTGCGTATACGCAACGTAACACCGCTCGCCGTGGGGTCAGCGCACCAATTTTCGGCGCACCAATTGCAACTGAAAATTGGATTCACTCAAAAAACACGAGGCAAACACGTGCATTCGGAGCGGATAAGGCGCTCTAAACTCATGCAGATACTGGACCAAAAACTGACCAGTAGACTCCCGCACCAATGCTGCTGCCGATAAGGAAGGACGCCCCATGACCGCCCAAACACACCCGCAGGTCGCCGAGGCGCTGCGGCAAGCGCAGCAATTCGAATCGATCCTCGACGACCATATGCGCCGAACGGACACCGATACCTTCACGGCCACCGACGAAACCGAAACCGTCGAAGTGACCCTGAACGGGTACCTGGTGTTGACCGACATCATCATCGAACCGGGCCTGCTCAGGCTGGGCGCGGAGGTAGTCGAGAAGCGCATCAACGAAGCGCTGCGCAACGCCACGGCCGCAGCGACTGCGGCCAACGACGCGGGCGACGAGCGCCTCGTCGCATCCCTCGCCGAAATCACCGGCACGCTGAATAGCGTCTTGGGCCTGTCCTGAACGGGCTGTACACCGAAAAATACTGCAGCAGATCACATTTCGCGGATAAGCGTCACACTTCGATGACAGTCGGCACGATCATGGGGTGCCGGCGGTAGGTCTCGCCCACCCACTTGCCGACGGTGCGGCGCACGCCCTGCGCGATGCGGATCGGGTCGGTGACGTTGTTGGCGACCAGCGATTCCAGCTCCTCCTCGACCCGGCGCACGACGGGCTCGAGCGCCTTGGGGTCCTCGGAGAAGCCGCGCGAATCCAGGTGCGGCGTGGTCACCGGCCGCCCGGTGCCGCGGGTCACCACGACCGTCACCGCGACGAAGCCCTCGGCGAGAATGAGCCGCTCCCCCAACGTGATATCACCGACATCGCCTGTGATCAGCCCGTCGACGAACATCTTGCCGACCGGCACCGCCCCGGCGATCGACGCCTTGCCGGCCACCAGGTCGACACTGACGCCGTTCTCGGCCAGCAGGATCGACTCCGGGGCGATGCCCGTGCCTGCGGCCAGTTTCGCGTTGGCGCGCAGCATCCGCCACGTCCCGTGCACCGGCATGACCTGGCGTGGCCGCACGCCGTTGTACAGGAACAGCAGCTCGCCTGCGTATGCGTGGCCGGAGACATGCACCCGCGCCTGGGCATTGGTGACGACGCGCGCGCCGATCTTGGACAGCTCGTCGATGACGCCGTAGACCGCTTCCTCGTTGCCCGGGATCAGCGACGACGACAGCACCACCAGATCGCCGGCGGTCAGGGTGATGCTGCGGTGTTCGCCCCGCGACATCCGCGACAGGGCCGACATCGGCTCGCCCTGGGTGCCGGTGGTGATCAGCACCACCCGCTCGGGCGGCATCTGCTCGGCCGCCGAGATGTCGATGACGTCGGAGTCGTTGACGCGCAGGAAGCCCAGCTCCCGCGCGATGCCCATGTTGCGCACCATCGATCGCCCGACGAACGACACCCGCCGGCCCAATGCCACCGCGGCGTCGATGATCTGCTGCACCCGGTCCACGTTGGAGGCGAAGCAGGCGACGATGACACGGCCATCGGCGCCGCGGATCAGCCGGTGCAGCGTCGGACCCACTTCGCTCTCCGACGGGCCGACACCGGGGTGCTCGGCGTTGGTCGAATCGCACAGGAACAGGTCCACGCCGGCTCCATCTCGTGAGCCGAGCCGCGACATGCCGGGCAGGTCGGTCGGCCGGCCGTCCAGCGGCAGCTGGTCGAGCTTGATGTCGCCGGTGTGCAAGACGGTTCCCGCGCCCGTGTACACCGCGATGGCCAGCGCGTCGGGGATGGAGTGGTTGACGGCGAAGTACTCGCATTCGAACACTCCGTGCCGGCTGCGTTGTCCCTCTTTGACTTCGGCGAACACCGGCTTGATGCGGTGCTCGCGGCATTTGGCGGCGACCATGGCCAGGGTGAACTTGGAACCGACGACGGGGATGTCGGGGCGCAGCTTGAGCAGGAACGGGATCGCGCCGATGTGGTCTTCGTGCGCGTGCGTCAGCACCAGCGCCTCGATGTCGTCGAGCCGGTCCTCGATGTGACGCAGGTCGGGCAGGATCAGGTCGACGCCGGGCTCGTCGTGGGTAGGGAACATCACGCCGCAGTCGATGATCAGCAGCCGGCCCAGATGCTCGAAAACGGTCATGTTGCGGCCGATTTCGCTGATACCGCCCAACGCGGTGACCCGTAATCCCCCTGCGGTCAGCGGACCGGGTGGACTGAGTTCGTGGTTCACCGGCGGATCACCCTGGCTATCTGAGCACGGAGGCGGCGCGCATGTCCGCGGCCAGCGCCTCGATCTGATCCGGGGTGGCCGGCACCTGCGGCAACCGGGGGTCCCCGACGTCGATGCCCTGCAGCCGCAGCCCCGCCTTGGACAAGGTCACGCCACCGAGGCGGCCCATCGCGTTGCACAGCGGGGCGACCGACACGTTGATCTTGCGGGCCGTCGCGATGTCCCCGGAATTGAAGGCGGACAACAACTCTCGCAGCTGACCAGCGGCCAGATGCGAGATCACGCTGATGAAGCCGATCCCGCCCATCGCCAGCCACGGCAGATTCAGCGCGTCATCACCGGAGTAGTAGACCAATCCGGTCTCGGCGATGATCTGCCCGCCGCTGTGCAGGTCGGCCTTGGCGTCCTTGATGCCGACGATGTTCGGGTGCGCCGCGAGCGCCCGGATGGTGTCCGGCTCGATCGGCACCACCGACCGTGGCGGGATGTCGTAGAGCAGCACCGGCAGCTCGGTGGCGTCGGCGACGGCGGTGAAATGGGCGATCAGCCCACGCTGCGGCGGCTTGGAGTAGTACGGCGTGACGACCAGCAGGCCGTGCGCGCCCTCGGCGGCGCTGGCCTTGGCCAGCTTGATGCTGTGCGCGGTGTCATAGGTGCCGGCGCCGGCGATGACGCGGGCCCGGTCGCCCACCGCTTCGAGGACGGCAGCCAGCAGCCTGATTTTTTCCTCGTCGGTGGTGGTCGGGGACTCGCCGGTGGTCCCCGAGACCACCAGGCCGTCGCATCCGGCGTCCACCAGGTGCTGCGCCAACTGGGCCGCCTTGGCGGTGTCCATGGAACCGTCGGCGGCGAACGGCGTCACCATCGCGGTCAGCAGGGTCCCCAGGCGCGCGGGGGCGTCGAATCCGACCGAACTCACGGTGTTCAGGCTACCTGGCGGCAGCAAGGGATTTGCACCGCCGCCCCGCCCGCTACCCCCGGTCAGCGGGCTTCGAGCGTGCGGTCACGGCATCGCGTGTGCGGTCACGGCATCGTATGTGCGTTCTGAGCGCGGTTGCCCGGCGTGTCGTCGCCGTGAGCGCACACCGAAAGCCAGGCGAGCACACTCGACGGTCAGGCCTCGGTGGCAAGAGGGCTGGTCGCGACCTCGGTGCCGTCGGCCAACGTGGCGATCTCGAAGTCCGCGAACACCGCGGGTGCGACCTCGACCAGCCGGCGCAGACATTCGATGGCCAGCCGCCGGATTTCCACGTCGGCATGCTCACTGGCCCGCATGGCGATGAAGTGCCGCCAGGCCCGGTAGTTGCCGGTCACGACGATGCGGGTTTCGGTGGCATTCGGCAGCACCGCGCGGGCGGCCTGGCGCGCCTGCTTGCGGCGCAGGATGGCGTTGGGCTGGTCGGCGAATTTGGCCTCGAGTTTGGCCAGCAGTTCGGCGTAGGTGGCCCGGCTGGCGTCGGCGGCCGCGGCCAGGATCTGCTGCAGCTCGGGGTCGTTGCCCAGGCCGGGCGGGACCACCACCCGCGAGTCGCCCTCCGGCACGTAGCGCTGCGAGAGCTGCGAGTAGGAGAAGTGGCGGTGCCGAATCAGTTCGTGTGTGCACGAGCGCGAGATACCCGTGATGTAGAACGACACACTCGCGTGTTCCAGGACCGAGAAGTGCCCGACGTCGATGATGTGCTTGATGTAGCCGGCGTTGGTCGCCGTGCGGGGATTGGGTTTGGACCAACTCTGGTAGCAGGCCCGGCCCGCGAACTCGACCAGCGCGGAGCCGCCTTGCACATCGGGGCCGTCGGTGCTCCACGGCACGTCCGGCGGCACCAAGAACTCGGTCTTGGCGATCAGTTGCACGCGCAGCGGCGCCGTCTCGGCCACGGCGCTTACCTTAGCCCGGCGGCGATGCCCACCTTGCCCGACATGAGCAACGGCAGCAGGGCGTCACGAAAACCCGACAGCCGCGCGGACTCGCCGCGCCGCGCGTGACACAGGGCGCCGAGACCCGCGACCGTCGTCGCGGTCGTCGCGGACAGCCGGCGCACGTCGCGCACCGGCATCTCCATCAGCTCGCCGCGCTGGATCCGCTGGCGGCTCTGCGACGTTCCGGCCACCCGCTGGTGCAGCGCTTCGCGGACGCCCCACTGTCGCAGCGTTGACCACAGCGCCGAGGTGCCGACGTCACGCGGCCGCAGCACGGCGAACTCCATACTCGCCACGGCCATCTCGGCGGGCAGCTGCACGACATCCCAGATACGCAGGGTGCGCGGATTCAGTTTCGACACCAGCACGCACGACGCGGGCAGCAGCACCTTGGCGCTGCCGATCGATCCGGAATCGGCACACTGCGGCCACGCCCCGTCGTCGAACGCCGAGAACCTGAAATGGGCCACCGTGTGGTCGAATTGGCCGGGCCGCACCGCCACGCTCGATCGATCGGCCAGCTCGCGCAGGGGCACGTAGTCATCCAGGGCCTCGACCATCGCGACCATCAGCGCCTCCGCCGCGTCGATGACACGCCGGTTGGCGGCGATCTTGTCGTCGACGGCGCCCAGCAGCTCGCCGATCCGGCGCCGCCGGCCGGGGGCGGCGGCACCGGTGACGACGTCGCGAAGGATGCGCTGGTTGAGCAGGGGTTGCCCCGATCCGGCCCGGTGCTCGTTCAGCCGGCACTGCCGCAGCGCGTAGTACCAATAACGGGTCTCCTCGGGCCTTTTGCCCGGCATACCAACGCGTTGTCGGTGACCCACACCTCGGAATCGCTGTAACGCAGGCTGCCGCAATAGGTTCCGACGCGCCCGATCACGATCAGCGGGCCCCGCGCGTTCGCCTGGGCGACGCCGCCGATCCGCCCGTTGGCCCCGTACACCGGAATGTGCCCGGCCAACGCCCGCGCGGGCAACCGGGTGCCATTGCAGAAGTCGAGGTGATCGCCCAGCCTGACCCTCACCGCAGCCGGTCCATCTGCTCGCGGACCGCGGTGTCCAGCCGCGCGGATACGTCGAGCGCGGCCAGCAGGTCTTTGGTGAGGCGGGCGACCTTCTCCCCGGTCGGCTCCCGGTCGTCCCCGTTGTCCGCGGCATCGACATACCGCCCGGGTGTCAGCGAGTAACCGGCCGCCCTGATGCCGCCGACGGGCACCGATTTGCAGAATCCCGGAACATCTTGGTAAGCAATGCCTTTCGTGGTGGCCGAGGGCGAGCCGCGCCACGCGCGATAGGTGTCGGCGATGTGGACGATCTCCTGGTCGGTCAGGGCGCGCTCGCCCGGTCGACGAGGTGGCCCAGCGCGCGGGCGTCGACGAACAACACCCGTCGGGCGTGTTCGGGCTCCCGATCGGCGGCAAAAACCCACAGGCACACCGGGATCGCGGTGCTGCGAAAAAGCTGGGCGGGCGGCGCCACCAGGCATGACACCAGCCCGGCGTCGACCAAGCGCGCGCGAATCCCGCGTTCTGCGCACGTATTGGACGACATCGAACCGTTGGCCATCACCACGCCGGCCGTGCCGCCGGGAGCCGGCTTGGACAGGATGTGTTGGATCCAGGCGTAATTGGCGTTGCCCGCGGGCGGCACACCGAAGCGCCAGCGCGGGTCCCGCTCGTCGCGGGCCCAATCCCTGATGTTGAACGGCGGATTGGCCATCACGTAGTCCATCTGCACACCAGCGTGTCGGTCGTCGACGAACGTGTCTCCCCGGCCGAGGCCGGTGTTGTCGATCCCGTGGATGGCGAGGTTCATCTTGGCCATCCGCCACGTCTGCTCCACGCTCTCCTGCCCGTAGATCACGACGTCGCCGGGATCGCCAGCGCGCTCGGCGACGAACTGCTCGGTCTGCACGAACATCCCGCCCGAGCCACAGCACGGGTCGTACACCCGCCCACGGGTGGGTTCGAGGAGCTCGACGATCAGCCGGACCACGCTGGCCGGTGTGAAGAATTCACCGCCGCGCCGCCCCTCGGAGCGCGCGAAATTGCCGAGGAAGTACTCGTACACCTCCCCCAACAGATCCCGCGCCCGGCCCTTGCCGGGCCGGCTGAACCGCACCTCGTCGAGCACCAGCACCAGCTCCCCCAGCCTGCGCTGGTCGAGGTTTTCGTAGCACCGCGGGAACATCCCGGCCAACGCCGGCTCCGCCGTCATGACGGCGCTCGTCGCCTTGTCGACGAGCCGGCCGATGGTCTGCGATTTCGCGTTGTCCGCCAAGGCTTTCCATCGCGCTTCGGCGATGTATTTGAGGAACACCAGCCCCAGGACGACGTCCTTGTACTCGCCGGCCGACAGCGACCCGCGCAGTTTGTTGGCGGCCTTCCACAGGGTGGCCTTGAGCTCCTTGTCCGTCGACGGCGCCATCAGCCGGCCCGCTTGGCGGCCGCTCGCAGGGGCTCGGCCAGGTCGCCGCGGTCGGACACCGAGAACCCGCCCAGCCCGAGCCAGGACGCCATCGAGCCCAATTCGCCGGCCAGCGCCGCGGCGGTGCGGGCCGGCGGCGCGTCCGGCTCCGCGAACGCCCCCACCACGCGAAGTGTGTCCGCGACCCGATCGGCCTTGAGGTCGACGCGTGCCACCAGGTGGCCGTCCATCAGCAGCGGCCACACGTAGTAGCCGTACTGACGCTTGCTGGCCGGCGTGTAAATCTCGATGCGGTACACGAATCCGAACAGCCTCTCCACCCGTGGCCGGAAGAAGATCAACGGGTCGAACGGGCACAGCAGCGCCGTCCCGCCGTCGCGGCGCGGCACCGTCCGGGTGGCCCGCAGATACGCCGGCGCCGACCAGCCGTCGACGTCTACCCGCTCGATCTCGCCCGCGGTCACCAGCGCGGCGACGGCGGGCTTGGCCTGCTGGGCCGACAGCCGGAAGTAATCGCGCAGGTCGGCCTCGGTGGCCACTCCGAGCGCGGTGGCGGCGCGCAGCGTCAGCTCACGGATCGCCTCGTCGTCGTCGATCTCGCGGGCCAGCACGCTCGCCGGCAGCACCCGCTCGGCCAGGTCGTAGTGGCGGGCGAAGCCGACCCGGGTGGCGGTGGTCAGCGCGCCCGAGGCGAACAGCGCCTCGGCGACCCATTTGGTGTCGCTGCGGGTCCACCAGGTTCCCTTTTTCCGGCGCGGTTCGGCGGCAAGGTGCGCCTCGAGTTGCCCGGCGGTGCTGGGCCCGAGTTCGGCGACGGCGGCCACGATCTCGTCGGCGAGCCGCGGATTGGCCCTGACGATGTGCTTGCCCCACCGGCCGTGCCGGTACTCGCGCATCCGCCAGCGCATCAGCGGCCAGTCGTCGACGGCCATCAGCGCGGCCTCGTGCGCCCAGTATTCCGCGAGCAGGCGCGCCGAGCGCGGCCCCCACGCCGCGCGGTCCAGCACGTCGCGGTCATACGGGCCGAGCCTGCTGAACACCGGCGCGTAGTGCGCGCGCACCGCCACCGAGACCGAATCCAGTTGCAGCACTTGGATTCGTGCGATCAACCGCTTCAAGTGCGCACGCGTGATGGGGCCGTTGGGTTTCGGCTCGTTAAACCCTTGAGCCGCAACGGCTATCCGCCGGGCCTGCGCGGCGGATAGCCGGCGGTTGCCGATCGACACGGCGCCGACATTACCGCCCCACACCGACGGCCCCGGTCAGGACGCGAGGTCAGCCCGCCTTGACGTTGCGATCGTCGGCGTCGGTCGGGTTCTGGTGCTCTTGGCGGGCCGCCTGAAGCGCGTGCGGGACCGATTCGAGGTCGCGATACACGCCCATCAGCTGCTCGAGGATCTGGATGCGGCGCCGGCTTGCCTCGTCCACGGCGCGGCGGGCCTCTTCACGATCCCGGTCGGCCCGTTGCCTGGCCTCCGCCAGCAACTGCTCGCGCGCCTGCTGGGCGTCGGAGCGCAGGCCGGCCAGTTCGGCCTCCAGCGCCGTCCTGGTCTCCTGATATTCGGCTTCCCTGGCTTTCTGCTGGGTCGCGATGTCCGCCAGCACCTCGTCACGCTTGCGGTGCGCCTCGGCGGCCTCGGCCTCGGCGTCGGCGATCAGCGCCTCGGCCTCGGCCCGCGCCTCGGCCTGCATCTCGGCGATCTCGTCGACGGCACGCCGCAGCATCTTCGCCATCCGCTGCTGCACCGCGCGCGGCGACGGCGAGGTGTCGGTGAGGGCGGCCACCTCCTTGCGCAGCGCGGCCGCTTCGTCACCGGATTCCTTCAGCCGGGCACGCAGGCTCTGGACGTCGTTGATCAGCAGGTTCTGCTTGGTGTTCAGCATTTCGATATGGGCGTCGACCGCCGCCGCGTCGTAGCCCATGAACTTTCGGGTGAACGCCCATGCGGGTTCGGTTATCACTACCAATCTTCCCTCCTCGAAACACCATGTGTACCTCTACGACCGACGCCAAGCCCCGACCGAGTATTCCAGGCCGCGCACCACCGCGGACGCTGCCGGGTCAGGCCCGACAGTAGCTGTGAAAGCGGTAGCGCAACCCCGCGCGGCTGACGAGCCAGTCCCCCGTTTCGCCCCGCCAGGTCTCGTCGAGCACCGGGGCCAGCGCGTCGTCGTCGTCGCGCGGCAGATGGATGTCGACCTCGGTGACCTCGCATCGGGTGGCGTGCGGCAGCCCCAGCACATAGATCTCCGCGCCGCCGATCACCCAGGTCTCGGGGTCGGTCCCCGCGAAGGAAAAAGCCGCCTCGAGCGACGCCGTCACTTGGGCTCCGTCCGCGGTGAAGTCGGGCTGGCGGCTCAGTACGACGTTTCTGCGGCCCGGCAGCGGCCGTACCGCGGCGGGCAGCGAGTCCCAGGTTCGCCTGCCCATCACCACGGTGTGTCCGAAGGTGACCTGCTTGAAGTGGGCCAGGTCTTCGGGCACCCGCCACGGGATGTCGCCGCCACGCCCGATCACGCCGGACGTCGACTGCGCCCAGACCAGTCCGATGTCCGTCATACAGCGACGGGGGCTTTGATCGCGGGGTGCGGGTCGTAGTTCTTGACGACGACGTCCTCGTAGGTATAGTCGAAGATCGAATCCCGCTGCGCCAGAATCAGTTCCGGATACGGCCGCGGCTCACGAGCGAGCTGGGTCTGCACCTGCTCGACGTGGTTGTCGTAGATGTGGCAGTCGCCACCCGTCCAGACGAAGTCCCCGACGCCGAGACCGGCCTGAGCCGCCATCATGTGGGTGAGAAGCGCGTAGCTGGCGATGTTGAACGGAACGCCGAGGAACAGGTCGGCGCTGCGCTGATAGAGCTGGCAGCTCAACCGCTCGTCGGCCACGTAAAACTGGAAGAACGCGTGGCACGGCGGCAGCGCCATCTGCGGGATCTCGCCGACGTTCCAGGCCGAGACGATGATGCGCCGCGAGTTCGGGTCGGTGCGCAGCAGCTCAAGCGCGGCGCTGATCTGGTCGACGTGCTCACCGCTCGGCGTGGGCCAAGACCGCCACTGTACCCCGTAGACGGGCCCGAGATCGCCTGTGTCGGAAGCCCATTCGTCCCAGATCGTGACTCCGTGCTGCTGCAGCCAGGCGACGTTGGAGTCGCCGCGCAAAAACCACAGCAACTCGTAGACGACGGATTTGAGGTGCACCTTCTTGGTGGTGAGCAGAGGGAAGCCCGCCGACAGGTCGTAGCGCAGCTGCTGGCCGAACAGGCTGCGGGTGCCGGTGCCGGTGCGATCGGACTTCGCGGTGCCCGTCTCGAGCACCAGTCGCAGCAGGTCCTCGTAGGGCGTTGCGATCGGCACGCGGCCAGCTTAGCGGCGATCGCAAGCGCGGCGAAGCCGGGCGCGGCGGGTCGGCGCCATCAATTCCGCGGCGATCGCAAGCGCGGCGAAGCCGGGCGCGGCGGGTCGGCGCCATCAATTCCGCGGCGATCGCAAGCGCGGCGAAGCCGGGCGTTGCGATCGGCACGCGGCCAGCTTAGCGGCGATCGCAAGCGCGGCGAAGCCGGGCGCGGCGGGTCGGCGCCATCAATTCCGCGGCGATCGCAAGGAGTAGAACGGAGCCCATGCCGAACATCACTGACACGGTCACCACTGGCGACGGCACCTGCACCGTCCGCCTGATCACTCCCGACGGTCCGGGGACCCAACCCCCTTGGCCCGGCGTGGTCATGTTCCCCGATGCCGGCGGGGTCCGCCACACCTTCGAGCAGATGGCAGCCAAGCTCGCCGGCTACGGCTACGCCGTGCTGCTGCCCGACGTGTACTACCGCAGCGGCGACTGGGCCCCGTTCGACATAGCCACCGTGTTCGGCGATGCGAAAGAACGTCAGCGTTTGTTCGCCATGATCGGCGGGCTGACGCAGGACAAGATCACCAGCGACGCGTCGGCGTTCTTCGACTACCTGTGCAGCCGGCCGGAGGTCGCCGGTAAGCGGTTCGGGGTCTGCGGCTACTGCATGGGCGGGCGCATCTCGGTGACGGTGGCCGGCCGCCTACCGGACTATGTCGCGGCCGCGGCGTCCTTCCACGGCGGCGGCCTGGTGACCGACGCCGACGACAGCCCGCACCTGCTGGCCGACCGGATGAAGGCCGTGGTGTACATCGGCGGTGCCGAGGACGACGCGTCCTTCACCGTCGAGCACGCCGAGCGGCTCGACAAGGCGCTGACCAAGGCCGGCGTGCAGCACGTCATCGAGTGGTATCAGGCCGGCCACGGATTCGCGGTCCCGGACAACGAACCCTACGACGAGGCGGCCGCCGAAAAGCATTGGGCGGCAATGACCGAGGTCTTCGGCTTGGCGCTGCCCCGCTAACCGCCGGCGGCGTCGAGCAACAGCTTCGCGGCCACCGCCGCGCCGTCGGTGCGCATGGCGCGGGCCACGTCGCGCGCGCACGCCTCGGTCGCCGGGGTCACGATCGCCTCCAGCGCGAACGCCAGCGACCGCAGCGGCGGCGCGGGTCCGTCGCAGGCGGTGCCGATGCCCAGCTCGACCACCCGTTGCGCCCAGTACACCTGGTCGGCGCCCTGGGGAATCACCAGCTGCGGCACGCCCGCCCGCGCGGCCGTCGTCGTGGTGCCGGCCCCGCCGTGGTGGATCGCGGCGGCCACTCGGCCGAACAACGCCTGCTGGTTGACCTCGCCGACCACAAAGCAGTCGTCGGCGCCGTCGATCAGGTCCAATTCGGCCCAGCCGCGGGCCAGCAGCGCGCGGCGGCCCTGCTCGCGGATCGCCTCGACCGCCGTGCGGCCGAGGTCCTTGGCGCCCCACAACGGCATGCTGCCGAACCCCACGTAGACCGGCGGGGCGCCGGCGTTCAGGAACTCCTCCAGGTCGTCGGGCAGCGGTCGCTCGTCGCGCAGCAGCCAGGCGCCGGTCTGGACGACGTCGATGTCGGCCGGCTGTGGCCACGGGCCCAGCGTGGGATCCGACGCCAGCCACGGCCGCTCGGTGTGCGCGTACGCGCGCAGGTCGCCCACCAGCGGCATGCCCAGCGACGCGCGGTGGCCGTTGAGCGTCGGACCGAACAGCACGTTGGCTCCGCGGGCGTTGTTGTCCCACATCAGGCGGTTGCCGGCCGCGTTCGAGGGCAGCCCGCGACCCGCGGCCTCCGGGGGTGGGTGATGCGGCGACGGCAGATGGGTCGGGTGGTAGCTCGCGTAGACGTAGTGGATGCCCAGCTTCTCGCAGACGGACCGCGCGCCGGCCGAGGTCCAAATCAACCCGGCCGACAGCAGCGCGTCGCACCCCTGCGCCGCGGCGGCGACCGTGTCGAACTGCGCGTCGATCAGCCCGAGCACCTGCCGGCGCACGTCTTCTTCCGAAGCCCGGGAGGCACCCTCCGACAACACGCGCACCGGCTCGCCGAACGGCACCAGCGGCACGTCGAAACCGGCTGCACGCTGGGCGAATTCCTCATCCGGCGGCGCGCACAACACCACTTCCGCACCGAGCGCCTGTAGCTGCACCGCGAGCCCGAGCAGCGGTTCGACGCCGCCGCGCGAATCGTATGTCGTCAACAACACACGCATCTCGCTGCTCCCATGTTCGATCCGGCACCCGATTGTGCAGCAGACGCGCGCGGGCCGCGAACGGACCTCAGGTGGCGGGCAGATCCACCAGTGCGGCCAGGCGGGCCCGATGCCGGTAGGCGGTGCCGAGCGCCAGCTGATCGCTCTTGGCCCGCTTGAGGTACAGGTGCGCGGGATACTCCCACGTCATCCCGATGCCGCCGTGCAGCTGCACGCACTCCTCGGCCGCGTGCACGGCGATGCCGCTGCAGTATGCCTGCGCGACGGCCGCGGCGATGCTCGCGTCCGCGTCCCCGCGGGCGCAGGCGTCGGCGGCATGGCGGGCCGCCGCCGTCGCCGCGCCGACCTCGAACCACAGATCCGCCAGCCGGTGCTTGATCGCCTGGTATGAGCCGATGGCTCGGCCGAACTGCTTGCGCTGCTTGGCATATGCGAGCGTGGTCTCGAAACACCACTGCGCTATTCCGAGTTGCTCGGAAGCCAGCAGCGCCGCACCGGTGTTCAGCGCTTCGGCCACCGCGGCGTCCCCGGGCCCGACGCGGGATGAGCGCGCCCCCGAGAACCGCACGCGCGCAAGTGGTCTGGTCATGTCCAGGGCTAGCACCGGTGACACCTCCACACCCGCGTCCGCCGTAGACACGGTGTACAACTCCAGGCCGCGCGGGCCCGCGACGGGTGCCACCAACACGTCGGCCTCGGCGGCGCCGGCGACGCTGGTGACCGTTCCCGTCACCCCGCCGGCGCCGAAGTCCAGCGCACCCACCGGGTCGCCCGGCGCGGTGGACAGCGGCAGCACCAGGGCAGCGATCAGTTCGCCGGCCGCCAGCGCCGACACCGTGTCGGTGTCGCCGGCCCGCAACAGCGCGACGGTCGCGAGGACGGCGCTGGTCAGGAAGGGCACGGGCGCCACCGCCCGCCCGATCTCCTCGAGCACGACCGCAGCTTCGCGCGCGCCGGCGCCAGCACCCCCGAGCGACTCGGGCACCAGCAGGCCGGCCACCCCTAGCTCGGCTGCCAGCGTCCGCCAGATACCCGAAACATCTTGCGGTGCAACATCATAGGCGCTTCCGACCACGTCGGGCGGGCAGCGGTCGGCGAACAGGTGGCGAACGCTGTCGCGCAGCGCGTCCTCGGTGTCGGAGTAGAGCAGGTCGCCGACGCTCATCGATCCAGGTCCTTCCACGCGACGTCCTTGTCGACACGGTGTTCGCCGGGCAGGCCGAGAATCCGCTCGGAGATGGTGTTGCGCAAGATCTCCGAGGTGCCACCCTCGATCGAGTTGCCGCGCGCCCGCAGGTACCGGTAGCCGGGTTCGCGGCCGATCAAGTCGACCGTCTCGGGCCGGCGCATGGTCCAGTCGTCGTAGCTCAGCCCCGCTTCGCCGTGCAGTTCGATCTCGAATCCCGAGATCGCCTGTGCCAGCGTGGCGAAGGCGATCTTCATGCCTGCGCCCTCTGGTCCCGGCTGGCCGGTACTGGCCTGCTGGCCCAGCCGCTCGCCGGCCAGGCGAAGCACCTCCGCCTCGACCCACAGTCGCATCAGCTCGTCGTGCATCGCCGGATCACGCAGCGCCGGCTCGTTGCGCCACGCCTCGGTCACCTTGCCGATATGACCGCTTTCGCGGGGTACACCCGAGCGCGAGCCGATCGCGACCCGCTCGTTGTTGAGCGTGGTGGTCGCCACCCGCCAGCCGCCGCCCTCGGGGCCGAGCCGATTCGCGTCGGGCACCCGCGCATCGGTCAGAAACACCTCGTTGAACTCCGCCTCGCCGGTGATCTGGCGCAACGGCCGGATCTCGACACCGGGCTGGGTCACGTCGCACAGGAAGTACGTCAGGCCGGCGTGTTTGGGCACCGTCGGATCGGTGCGGGTGACCAGGATGGCCATCTGCGCGTGCTGGGCCTGCGACGTCCACACCTTCTGCCCGTTGACGATCCAGTCGTCACCGTCGCGTACCGCGCGGGTGGACACCCCGGCCAGGTCCGATCCGGCACCGGGCTCGCTGAACAGCTGGCAATAGATTTGCTCGCCGGTGAACAACGGGCGCAGGAACTTTCGCTTCTGTTCGTCGGTGCCGAACGCCGCGATCGTCGGCGCCGCCATGCCCATGCCGATGTAGTTCTTCGGGGTGCCGCCCACCGGCGCGCCGGCGGCGGCCAGCCGCGTGTCGACGAGTTCCTGGGCCTTGCGGGGCAGGCCCAGGCCGCCGAAGCCCTCGGGTAGGTGCACCCACGCCAGGCCCGCATCATATTGCGCGCCAAGGAATTCCCGTGGGTCGCTGGCAGTGGGGTCGTGCTCGTCGAGCAGTTTTTGCACCCGCGCGTTCAGGTCTGCGGAGAAGTCCGCGGAACTCATTGCGCGCCATCCGGCGTGGACTGAAAGCCCTGCGCTGCGCCCAGCAACAGACCGCCGTCGATCACCATCGTGTCGCCGGTGATCCAGCTGGCCGCGTCGGAGGCCAGAAAGACGACCGCCTGGGCGACGTCGATGGGCTCGCCGATGCGGCCGAGCGCGATCGTCGAGGCCAGCGGGTCTTCGTGGTCCTTCCACAGCGCTTCGGCGAGCCGGGTGCGCACGACGCCCGGGCAGATCGCGTTGACCCGCACCCGCGGTGACAGTTCCAGCGCCAGCTGCTTGGTGACGTGGATGAGTGCCGCCTTGGTGGCGTTGTACATGCCCATCGCCGGGGACTGATGCATGCCGCCGATGGACGCGGTGTTGACGATCGAGCCGCCGTGCTCGCCCATCCACGACTTCACCGCGAGCGAGGTCCACAGCAGCGGAGCCCACAGGTTGACGTCGAAGATTTTGCTGAATCGGGCGTGGTCCTGGTCGATCAGCGGGCCGTAGGCCGGGTTGGTGCCCGCGTTGTTCACCAGGATGTCGATGCTGCCGAACCGGTCCAGCGTCAGCTCGACGCAGCGCCGCGCGGCGTCCTCGTCGACCGCATGCGCGCCGACGCCGAGGGCATTGCCGTCGACCTGCGCGGCGGCCTCATCGGCTGCTTCTTGCTTGCGGGCGGTGAGGACCACGCCGGCGCCGGCGGCCGCCAGCTGTTGGGCGATCGCCAGGCCGATTCCGCGCGAGGCCCCGGTGACGATTGCGGTGCGTCCGGTCAGATCCAGTGAAGTCATGTCGCTATGCCTTCTGTCGTGTTCGGCGACCGGGTTCCGCCGGCGGCGGACTCATGCGCCCAATTTTGCTCACGATGTTTTGTACACGTGTCTGCGTGGTATGCGAGTCGCATGTTAGCGAAATTGACCCTCATGAAACCACTAGTTGTTGCCGGGGCTGTTGCCGCTGCTATCGCCGCCGCTCCTGCGGCCGCGGCAGACATTTCGATGGGCCCGGCGCAGACAGGTCCGGCCACGTACGTCGTGTTCAAGGACGACCCGGGCGGCGGCGGCTGCGACGCCAACGGTAACTGCGGCTCCGGCGGCCAGAACCAGGGCCCCGGTGGCGGTCCGGGCGGCCAGGGCTGCCTGCCCGGCGTCGGCTGCGGCTCCGGCGGGCAGAATGCGGGCCCGGGCGGCGTTCCGGGTGGTACCGGATGTCTGCCGGGCGTCGGCTGCGGTTCCGGCCACGCCTGATAACCCTTCGACAGACCCCTCAGATTCCCGGCAACCTGGTAATCCAGGCCCGGGAATCTGAGGGGTCTATGACATCGTCGAGTTCGAACGTCGTGGCCGCGCGCAGCGCCTTGCCGTGTTCGTAGGCCGCGGCCACCAGGCGCTCGAACAGCTGCTGACGCTCCCGCTCATCGGCCGCGGCGGCCAGCTCCTTGCTGAAGCCAAGCCGCACAGCGCCTTCCAGGCCCATGCCGCCGATCTCGCCGGTCGGCCACGCGACGGTGAAGTGCGGCGCGTGGAATGAGCCGCCGGCCATCGCCATTGCGCCCAGCCCATATCCCTTGCGCAGGATGATCATTCCCAGCGGCACGGTCAGCCGCGCGCCGAGCACGAACATCCGGCCGAACCGCCGCACGGCGGCTTGCTTCTCGGCTTCCGGTCCGACCATGAACCCCGGGGTGTCGCACAGCGAGATCACCGGCAACCGGAACGATTCGCACAGCGCCAGGAAGTCGCCTGCCTTGTCCGCCGCTTCGGCGTCGATCGCGCCACCGAGGTGGTGGCTGCTGTTGGCCAGCAACCCGTACGGGACTCCCTCGACCCGGACGAGCGCGGTGACGATGCCCACGCCGTAGTCGGGTCGCAGCTCGAGGACCGAGCCGACATCGACGATCGACTCGATGGCGCGGTGCACGTCGTAGGCGCGCAGCCGGTTCTGCGGCACCACATGCCGGGCCAGCCGGGGGTCCGGCGCCTCCCAATTGCCGACGCTGCCTTGGAAGTACGACAGATACCGCTTGGCCAGGGCGACCGCGTCCGCCTCGTCGCGGGCGACCAGGTGCACCACCCCGTTGTAGCGCTGCACGTCGATCGGCCCGATTGCTTCGGGCGGGTAGACCCCGAGGCCGCCGCCCTCGATCATCGCCGGCCCCCCCATTCCGATGTTGGCGTCGGGCGTCGCGATGATCACGTCGCAGACCCCGGCCAGCGCGGCGTTGCCGGCGAAGCAGCGGCCGGACACGATTGACACCAGCGGCACCCGGCCGCTCAGCGCGGCCAGCACCCGGAAGGTCGGCACGTCCAGGCCCGCGGCCCCGCCGACGTCGGTGTCGCCCGGCCGTCCCCCGCCGCCCTCGGCAAACAGCACCACCGGCAACCCTTTTCGGCCGGCCAGGTCGAAGACCCGGTCCGTCTTGGCGTGGTTGCGCGTGCCCTGCGTTCCGGCCAGCACGGTGTAGTCGTAGGACACCACCACCGCCTGGGCGGCCGCGGGCCCGAAGCGGTCCGCGCCGATGGTCGCCAGTCCGGCCACCAGCCCGTCGGCCGGGGTGTTGGCGATCAGATCCGCCTCGGAACGGCGGCTGCGTTGCGCGGCGATAGCCAGCGCGCCGTACTCGACGAAGCTCCCGGCGTCGACCAGATCGGCGATGTTCTCCCGGGCGGTGCGACGCCCCCGGTCGTGCCGCTTGGCCACCGCTGCCGCCCGGCCCTCGTCGCGGGTCAGCAGGTGACGCCGGTCGACTTCGTCGAGGTCGGGCCGCGATTGGTCGAGATCGACTGCGGCAGATGATGCTTCGCGATCCGCGCCGGCGCCGGTCCGGGTGAACACCAGCAGCGGATCCCCGGTCCCGACGACCTGGCCGACGGTTACCAGGTTGCGAACCGTGCGCAGCGCGGCCGGCGCCACCACCACGTGCTGCATCTTCATCGCCTCGAGCACCACCAGCTGGCCGCCCGCACCGAACTCGTCGCCGGCGGGCGCCACCTCCACCACCGTGCCGGCCAGCTGCGCCCGCAGCGCCTCCTCGCCCGGATGGAGCTCGACGGCGGCCGCCCGTACGTCATGCCCGTGCGCCAGGGCCGCGGCGGCCAGCGCGGGAAGCTTCTCGTCGAGATACCCAGTCGTCACGAAACCAGACTCGAATGCACTGTCGGACAACAGCTCTCGTAGCATCCCGATGTTGGTGCGCACCCCTTCGATGGCGAATTCGGCCAGGGCGGTCCGGGTCTTGCGCAATGCCGCCGGCAGCGACGTCCCGTGCACATGCGTGATGACCTTGGCCAGCAGCGAGTCGTATCGCGCGCCGACGGCCAGGCCGGGCTTGCCGTAGGTGTCGACCCGCACTCCCGGCCCACCCGGTGGCGAGAACATCGTCAACGTGCCCGCCGCCGGTACGACCGACCCGTCGGCGGCGAAGGTCTCCGCATTCACCCGGGCCTGGATAGCGATCCCGCGCCGCGCAGCGGGCTCGCCGATGACTTCGTCGCCGTCGGAAGCGATCCCGGCCGGCAGGCCCAGCTGGTAGTAGGACGAGCCGCCGGCAACGGCGAGCTGCACGGCGATCAGGTCGACGCCGGTCACCTCTTCGGTGATCGTGTGCTCGACCTGGATTCGCGGGTTGACCTCGATGAAAACGTAGGTATCGCCGAGTACCAGGAACTCGACGGTGGCCAGGCCGCACAGGCCGACCCGGGCGCACAGCCGCGCCGCGGCCTGATGCAGTTCGCGCCGTAACGTGTCCGAAAGCGCTTGTGCGGGCGCTATTTCGACGAGCTTTTGGTAGCGGCGCTGGACGCTGCAGTCGCGGTCCCCGAGCGCGAGTGCGTGCGTCCGCGGCCCGGCCGGCCCGGCGATGATCTGCACCTCGATGTGGCGGGCGTCGTCGAGCACGGCCTCGGCGAACACCGCCCCGTCGCCGAATCCCAGTTGGGCCTCGGCGGCGCACTGGCGGTATGCGGCGTCGATCTGATCGGCGCTGTCCACGCGTCGCATGCCGCGGCCGCCTCCGCCGGCGAGCGCCTTGATCATGATCGGGCCGTCGTGCGTGGCGAAGAACGCATGTACGTCCGCGACGCTGCTCGGGCCGTCGGTGGAGGGCAACACCGGCGCCCCGGCGGCCACCGCGGCCGCGCGGGCCGCGGACTTGTTGCCGACCGTTTCGAGCACGTCGGCGGCCGGCCCGACGAAGGTGTATCCGGCGGCGGCGCAGGCGCCGGCGAATTCGGCGTTCTCGGAAAGGAATCCGTATCCCGGGTGAATCATTGCGGCCGCGGCGCTCTTGGCCGCCGCCAGCATCGCCGCCTGGTCGAGGTAGGCTACCGGGCCGGCCCCCGGCAGGCCGATCGCTTCGTCGGCCGCGTGCACGTGCGGGCTGTCGGCATCGTCCTCGGCGTACACCGCGACCGTTTTCATCCCGAGTTCGGTAGCCGTGCGGATGATCCGGAGCGCGATCTCGCCGCGGTTGGCGATCAGCAGGGTCACGTTCATCGCAGCGCGGCGCCCCACTGCACCTCGGCGCGCAGCTTGGCCTTGAGTAACTTGCCGCCGGCGTTGCGCGGCAACGCATCCGGCACCACCGTGACGTACTGCGGAACCTTGTAGTCCGCGAGCTGGCCGCGGCAGTGCTCGAGGACGGCCGCGACGTCGATCCGCGCTTCGGCACCGAACAGCACGGCGCCGACCTTTTCGCCCATCACGTCGTCGGGCACCGCCAGCACGCACGCGTCCGCGACGTTGGGCGCATCCAGCAGCACCGCCTCGACCTCGACGCTGGAGATGTTCTCGCCGCCGCGGTTGATGATGTCCTTCAGCCGGTCGACGATGTGCACCCGGCCCGCGGCGTCGACGCGAACGACGTCCCCGGTGCGCAGCCAGCCGTCCGCGAAGGTCGCCCTCGAGGCCTCCGGCCGGTTCCAGTATCCGGCGGTCAGGTTGGCCCCGCGCGCCACCAGTTCGCCGACGGTGGGATCGTCCCCGCCGGGGACCACGCCGAGATCCACCGAAGGCACCGCGTAGCCGACGGAGTCGGCGTGCCCGACCGCGTCCCGATCCGGCAGCACGGTCATCAGGGAGGCCGACTCGGTCATGCCGTATCCGTTGAACGCGGTCGCACCGCCGAACGCCTCCTTCACCGAGCGAACCAGCGACGGGGCGATGGGCGCACCGCCGTACCCGACCCAACGGACGCCGGAGACGTCGGCGGTCGCAAAGCCCTTGTGCCGCAAAATCAGTGAATAGATCGCTGGAACCGTCACCAGCTGCGAGATGCGTTCGGTTCTCAACGTGGCGATCAACTCCTCGAGGTTCAGCGCCGGCAGGATCACCGCGGCCCCACCGAGCCTGGTGGCCACCAGAAGCTGCGTGTTGCAACCGGTTACGTGAAACAGCGGCACAGATACGAGCGTGCGAAATTCCGCGCCGACATTAGCGGGCATTCCGCCGCACCGCACCGCGTTCTCGGTGTTGGTGAGGAAGGCCCGATGGGTGGTCGGCACTCCCTTGGGGTGACCGGTGGTACCCGAGGTGTAGAACAGGGCGGCCGTGTCGGCGCCGTCGATCCGTTCGCTCACATACGGTGGGCCGTCGGGCAGCGGTACGTGGGCGGCCAGGTCTACCCGGGTCCCGGAATCGGCCAGCACGAAATCGACCTCGGGCTGCGCCGAGCGCGTATTGACCGCCACCGCAATGCCGCCCGCCATCACCGTCCCCCAGAAGGCCAGCGCCCAGTCGATGCCCGCGGGGTGGCGGACCGCGACGCGGTCGCCGGGGCCCACGCCGGCCGCGCACAGGCCACCGGCGATGCGCGACGCGCGGTCCCACAGCTGCCGGTAGGTCAACCGGCCGGCGCCGACCTCCACCACAGCCTCGTCGTCCGGGTGGCTGGCGACGTGGCAGGCCAGCATGTCCAGCAGCGTGGCCGGTAACTCGTCATAGCGCGGGATGCCATCGGTGTCGCGGGATACGCCCGTCGTGTCGAACGGGTTGTGGTCGCGCGGAATTTCGATCACCTGAGGCATGCCCGGTCCTTACTATCGGCGTGTCCTATCGTGATAGCGGTGACGATCGAGGATTCCGCCATCATGCCGGAGGCGTTCTTTACTGTCGACGGCGACTCCTATGTTCCGGGGCCACTGACGCAGGGGCCGTGGGGCGCCACGATGGGGGGTCAGATCGTCGGCGGCCTGTTGGGTTGGGGCATAGAGCAATCCGGTGTGGATCCCGATCTGCAGCCCGCGCGCTTCACCATTGACCTGTTACGCCCGGCCCTGATGGAACCGGTGCGGATCGAGACCTCGGTGCAGCGCGAAGGCCGGCGCATCAAGCTGGTCGACGGTGCGCTGGTGCAAAGCGGCACGGTCGTCGCGCGGGCCAGCGCGCTGTTCCTGCGTCGCGGCGACCATCCCGACGGCCAGGTGTGGTCGTCGCCGACCCAGATGCCGCCGCTCCCGACGTCGTCGGACGGCTTTCCGGCGCAGATGCCCTTCCTCATCTGGGGATACGGGGCCACGGTCGAAGGCAGCCCGGGTATCGCTGCGGGCGAGTGGGAGCAGTCCCACTCGCAGAAATTCGCCTGGGCGCGGCTGTTTCGGCCGATGGTCCACGGTCACCCGCTGACGCCGTTTACCCGCCTGGCCTTCGCCGGGGATATCACGAGTTCGCTCACCCATTGGGGCACAGGCGGTTTGCGCTACATCAACGCCGACTACACCGTCACGGCGAGCCGATTACCCGACGGCGAATTCATCGGGCTGGCCGCCCAAAGCCATTACGGCACGGCGGGAGTGGCCACCGGCGCCGCGACCCTGTTCGACCGGCACGGCCCGATCGGCACCAGCTCCGCGCTGGCGCTCGCCCAGCCCGCCGACGCGTTCCGCCCGACGTACGTCTAGGTGTCGTGACCGGTTGTCGGTGGTGATTGGGGTTGAAAGGGTGCGTACCACCACCAGTCGGCCCGCTCGCCGGTGGGGCCGGGACACGGTGGAACGTCCGGCGGGGGCAGGTTCGGCGGACGCGCGAGCGATCGCGCGCTGAGCCGGCGGCCGGAGCTGTCGGTGACCAGGAGATCGCCCGCTGGGCCGTCGATGGTGATGACGCCCCGGTGGTGCAGCCGGTGGTGATACGGGCATACCAGCACCAGGTTGCTCAACTCGGTCGGACCGCCATCCTCCCAGTGCCGGACGTGGTGTGCGTGCAAACCTCGGGTGGCACCGCAGCCCGGAACCACGCAGGTGCGGTCACGGTACTCGAGCGCGCGACGAAGCCGCCGATTGATCTGACGGGTGGCTCGCCCGGATCCGATGACCTCGCCGTCACGTTCGAACCAGACTTCGCAGGTGGCATCGCAGGTCAGGTATCGGCGGTCGGCGTCGGTGAGCAGCGGACCCACATGCAATGCAGCCGCACGTTGCCCAACATCGACGTGCACCACCACCGTCGTGTGATCCCCGTGTGGGCGGCGGGCCGCCTCGGCGTCCCACCCGGCCTCCACCAGGCGCATGAACGCCTCGGGGGTGCCGGGAAATGGCGGCACCAGACCGCAGCCGTGGTCGCCATCGTCGTGGTCATGTTTCCACTCGGCGACCAGCGCATCGCGATGAGACGCCAACGCCGCGTCGAACTTCGCCGCATCGTGGTGCGGCAGTCTGATCCGCCAACAGCTGCCCTCGTCGTCGGAGGTCTTGGTGATCGAGCGCTCGAATTCTGGCCGGGAATCGGGTACGGGCCGGGGTTCCAGTTTGACCGCGGTACGCAGCTGATTGACGGTCGCGACCGCGGCGAGCTGCGCATAGTGCTCGTCGGACCCGTCGGCGGCGCGCGCGGCAATGACCCCGACCTGATCCAACGACAATCGCCCCTCGGCCAGGCCCTGGGCGCAGCGGGGAAACTCCTCGAGCCGACCCGCCACCGTGGTGATCGTCTGGGCGTTCCCGGACGACAACCCCAGCTTCCAGGCCACCAACGCCGCCACCGAGCGCGCACCCGTGGCACCCCAGAGCTCCTCGCGCTCCACCTCGGCGACGATCTCCACAATGCGCCCGTCAATCGCATTGCGCTGACCAGCCAACTCCGCCAACTCTTCAAACAACACATCCACACGCCGCGGCACATTTTCGGCCAGCGGCGGCGCGGCGGGGAACGGCATGACGTCATCATCGCAGCCCGGTACGACAACTTTCGTCGTGCCGGATCCGTGCCTCATGCTGGAGCCATGAATCCGCGCATGCAGAGCAACGCCCTGGCGACCGCGGCCGTCTCCTACGTCGGCTACACGGCGGTGATGCTCGTATTGGAACGACGCATGCGCCGTACCGGCGGGCCGGGGATCATTCCGTTTGAGTTGGCCGGCAGCGCATCTCGGGCTCAGGCCATGATGAATCGCTGGGGCGAAGACGGCCGGCGCGCCGCCCGGCTGTCCCTGTGGCTGGACTTCGGCTACATGGCGACCTACGGCGCGCTTGTTGCGCTACTGATCGACCGGGCACGCCGGCGGCGCGGCCACCCGGCCATCCTGCCCGCCGCGGCGATCGTCGCCGTAGCCGCCGATGCGGCCGAAGGGGTTTCGCTGCTGAAGGTGCTCGACGGCGCCGAGATTGCCGTGCACGCGCGGCGCGCCAGGAGCGCAGCCCTGATCAAGTTCGCGATGCTGGTGGGATCGCTGGGTTACGTCGCGCGAGCATTCGCCAAGGCCGTCGTCGGCTAGTTGTGATGTCCAGGGAGGTTGGTCAGTCTGGTGACTGGTGGCTTGCCTGCGATGGCGGAGTGGGCTCGATGGAAATTGTAGAAGTGCAGCCAGCCCGCTAAAGCGGTGTCGCGTTCTTTAGTGGACTGGTAGTGACGGGCGTAGGCCCAACCGTCGGCCATGGTGCGATGGAATCTCTCGATCTTTCCGTTGGTTTGCGGCCGGTACGGGCGGGTCCGCTTCGGAGTGACGCGCAACTCGGCACAGGCGTCACGCCACGCGAAGGATCGGTAGGCCGATCCGTTGTCTAAGAGCACCCGTTCGACGACGACCCCGCACTCGGCGAACCACGCGACTGCGCGCTGCAGCACGGCGACGGCCGTCGCGGCCTTCTCATCGGTACAGATCTCGGCGTAAGCCATCCGAGAGTGATCGTCGATCACGGTGTGTACGAACGCGATTCCGATCTTCGGGCGGTAATTCGTCGAGATGCCACCGCGTTCCCCGGTGCGGTGGCCGGTGGCGATGGCGTTGCGTTTGCTTTGTTCTCGACTCAGGAATCTGTGACCGCCACCGTCGGGGATGTTGGCGAACTTGGTGACGTCGACGTGGATCAACGCGCCGGGATGGGGATGTTCGTAGCGGCGCAGCGGTTCGCCGGTGACGCGGTCGATGTGGGATAGCCGGTTGATGCGGCACCGGGTCAGTACCGCGTGCACAGTGGAGGCCGGCACCCCCAAGCGCCCGCCGATCTGCACCGGCCCGAGCCGCTTGCGCCATCGCAGATCCACGATCCGGCGCATCAGCGCCGGTGCGGTCCTGGTGGGGCTGACGTGCGGACGTGAGCTGCGGTCGGCCATCCCGGCGGGCCCCTCGGCGCGGAACCGATCGGCCCACTTCTTGGCGGTTCGCGGGGCGACCATGAACATCTTCGCCGCCGCCGCGTAGGTCCAACCGGACTCGACGACGAGTCTGGCGAGCCTCAATCGAGCGCGCGGGGTCAGTGCAGCGTTAGCGTGGGACACGAAGGCCTCCTGGTTGATGAAGCGGTTCCTAGACAGCTCCACTTCACAACCGGAGGCCTTCCCTGTCACACAGACTCACCGATAACGGGAGAAACAACCTCCCTGGACATCACACCTAGTCCATCAGCCGGGCGGCGACCGTCGCCCCGAGTTCCCAGCACGCCTGCAGCTCGTCCTTGCCCGGCTTACCCGAAACCACCACGGTCTCAGCGGCTTTCGTCCACCCCAGGCCGGTCGTGATGGTGTTGACGGCACGCTGGGCGCCCTCGGTGCCCTCGTTGCCGTGCAGGTACAGCCCGAACGGCCGGCCGCGGGTGGAGTCGAGCAGCTGGTAGTACGCGCAGTCGAAGGCGTGCTTGAGCGCCCCCGAGATGTAGCCGAGGTTGGCCGGGGTGCCCAGCAGATAGCCGTCCGCGGCCAGCATCTCGGCGGGCGAGACCATCAGCGCGGGACGGCGCAGTACCTCCACGCCCTCGATCTCGGGGTCGGTGGCACCGGAGAGCACCGCCTCGAACATCTCGTGGGTGTGCGGCGACGGCGTGTGGTGCACGATCAGCAGCGTCTTGGTCATCAGCCGCCGTGTCTCTCTCGCTGTAGTCCCCAAGCGGTCTTCATGGCTTCCCGCGCGCGCCGGCGGTCCCCCGCGTAGTCGTAGGCGCGGGCCAGCCGGTACCAGCGCCGCCAGTCGTCCGGCTCGGCCTGGACCTCGGCGCGCACGGTGGCGAACATCGCGTCGGCCGCGTCGCGCTCGATGCGGCCGGACGGCCGCCGAGGCAACGCACTGACGTCGAGCTCCATGCCGTCCGCGGCGGCCAGCCGGGCGAGCTTTTGGTGGGCGAACCCGGCGCGCAGGGTGGCGATCATCGCCCACAGCCCGACACCGGGCAGGACCAACACCGCCACCCCGAGGCCGATCGCGGCGGGCCGGCCCGAACCGATCATCGCGATCGCCAGATGGCCCAGCAGCACGAAGTACGTCACCATTGCCGCGCACAGGAAGGCGATGAGCAGCTGGATGCGCAGCGTCTTGGTCATTGCAGATTGAGCAGCGGCTCGATGCCGATCGTCAGGCCGGGGTGTTCGTGAATGTGCCGGACCGCCAACAGCACTCCCGGGACGAAGGAGGTGCGGTCGATGCTGTCGTGGCGGATGGTCAGCGTCTCGCCCTCGGTGCCGAACAGGATCTCCTGGTGGGCGACCAGCCCGGCCAGGCGCACGGAGTGCACCGGGATGCCGTCGACGTCGGCGCCGCGGGCGCCGGGCAGGCTGGTGCTGGTCGCATCGGGGTTGGGCGGCAATCCTTTTCGTGACTCGGCGATCAGCTTGGCGGTGCGCGCCGCGGTGCCTGACGGCGCGTCGGCCTTGTGCGGGTGGTGTAGCTCGATCACCTCGACCGAGTCGAAGAAGGGCGCGGCCTGCTTGGCGAAATGCATCGACAGCACCGCCCCGATCGCGAAGTTCGGCGCAATCAGCACCGACGTCTTCGGGCTGTCGCCCAACCACGCCTGGACCTGTGCGACGCGCTCGGGGGTGAAGCCGGTGGTGCCGACCACGGCGTGAATCCCGTTGTCGATCAAGAACTCCAGGTTGTCCATCACCACGCCGGGGTGGGTGAAGTCGATGACGGCCTCGGTCTTGCCCTCGGTGAGCAAGCTCAGCGGGTCGCCGGCGTCCACCTCCGCGGACAGGGTCAAGTCCTCGGCGGCCTGCACCGCGGCCACCATCGTGGACCCCACCTTGCCCTTAGCTCCCAGTACGCCCACTCGCATGGTCTTCACCCTAGACGGAGGCCGTCGGCGTGCCTATGGACGGTTAGGCACCCGCCCGAGACGAGCGCCGGCGAGGATCAGTGGTACGGGCAGAACATGTCTTCGGCGAGGCTGATCATGGTGGTGACGTCGGAGAAGTTCACGCCTTTGGGGCCCAGGGTGCCGTGAATGTCCTGGGCAAGCGCGTCCTGCGAGAAATCATTCCAGCGATCGATGCAGATTTGGTGGCCCATGTTGACGATGTCAGCGTCCTCCTGAGGCGACGGCCAATTGAAGCCGAGGCCGCGCAGTCTGTTCAGGAAGTCGACATCGTGGGGGGTGATGGCGGAGGCGGTCCCGGCGGTACAGAGCAGGACAGCACCGGCCATCAGCGGCGTGACGATCCTGGCCGGCCAGCGAGGTGAAGCCATTCGACGCGTCTCCTTCTTCGTGGGTGCCGACATTGTGCGGGGGCAAAGCGGCACGTACATGAAGACCAGCGAAATAGTCGGCTTTTCGGTTACTTCTTGAACCGCCCGGCGAAAGCGCGAAGCGGCAGGTCCGCACTGGTGATCAGGCCCGGCCGCGCCGCCACCACCGACCTGATCGCCGCCAGGGCGGGCATGCCGGTGACGGTCATGCCGATGGAGGCGAAGTTGTCCGGATTGGACAGGTCGACGCCCGGCCTGGGGAAGATCATGTGCTTGTTGTAGACGCACGGGTCGCCCTTGATCTGAGTGATGTAGCAGCCCTTGATGTCCCAGTGCGGGTCGGTGTGCGGCGTCATCTGCCACTCCAAGTGCGTCTCGACGCGCGGCACCCCGTCCACCATGCCCTGATATCTGATGTAGTTTCCGCCGAGCGATCCCTTGGGCAGGAGGTACCAGCCCAGGTCGACGTCCTTGGTGCAGGCGCCCAGCTCGTAGCTGAATTTGACCTCGTCGAGCGGCAGGTCGAAGCAGTCGGCCATCATCAGCACGCTGTCGGCGAAGACGCGGGTGTACTTTTCCAACTTCGACGGGATCGACGGATCGTCGACCGGCAGGCCGTAGCCCACCTCGATCCAGGTGTCCTTGGAGTGGTGACACGACACATCGACGGACTCGATGGTGGTGACGTTTTCGATGTCGGCGACGTCGGCCGAGCACACTACGCCGAGGATCTGGTTGAGCCCCGGGTTCATTCCCGTGCCGTAAAAGGTCGCGCCACCCTTGGCACACGCCTCGGCCAGCAGCTGGCTGACCCGCTTGCCGGACGGGTGCGGGTGGTTGATGTCGCGGTGCCAGCCGGTGATCCAGTCGGCGGTGGTGACGATGTCGATGCCCGCCTCGAGCACCTTGACATAGAGGTCCTCGTCGGGGAACACACCGTGGAATGTCAGCACGTCCGGCCTGGCGGCGATGATCTCATCGACGGTCCCGGTGAACTTCACCCCGTTGGCGTCCAGGCCGGCGAACTCGCCGGTGTCCTTGCCGACCTTCTCGGCCGAATAGGCATGCACGCCAATCAGTTCGAGGTCTGGCTGGGTCGCGATCCGCCTGATCATCTCCGTGCCGACGTTTCCGCTTCCGACCTGGAACACGCGAACGGGCGCAGCGGGTGCGTTCATTCGTCTCCGCCTTTCTGAGCTGCGGCATACACGTCGGCGGCGGCGGCGCCGCCCGCCAGGACAGAACTGTCGTCGGGATAGAATTGCTTGGCCCACTTGCGAATTGCCGTGAAGCCCGCGTACTCGTCGGTGGCCAGCGCGGGGGGATCCGAGTAGCGCTGGTGGCGCCAGATTTCGATATCCTGCTCGAACTGCCGGATGACCTCGCGGCCGAACTCGGCCGCCTTGGCCTCGGCGCGAACGGGATCCTTGTGCGCCGTACGGCCGATGTAGACCATGAAACGTACGTCGGAGGTGAACTCGTCGACCGGGGTGATCGCCGAGATGGTGCGGTTGTCGATCATTCCCCAGCTCTTGGTAACCGCGACGCCCAGACCGCCGTTGATGGCCTCGACGCCGCTGTTGACGTCCTCGATCGACTGAGCGTCGTCGCCCTCGAAGGTGATGGTGAAGTCGACGAACGACACCGGTTCGCCGAAGTCGTGGCGGGTGAAGACCGGCACGATCGGGGTGTTGTGCACGTACTTGAAATGCGCGAAGTCCACCCCGTTTTCGAGCACGTACTGCGGATGCAATTCCAGGCCCGCGCGGTACAGCCGCTGCTGGGGGTAGTAGCCGTCGGCGCTGCCGCCGTCGGCGAACGCGGCGAACACGTCCGGGACGTCGAAGTACGGATCGCGACCCTGCGCGTCGTGCCAGATGTAGACCGACTCGTTGCGCTCCACCACGGGATAGGTCCGCATGCGGCGGCCGCGGTTGGGGCGGTCCTGGTACGGGATGCAGACGTTGCGGCCCTGGGCGCTCCACTGCCAGCCGTGGAACGGGCATTGCAGCACCTCGCCCACGACCTTGCCGCCGTAACCCAGGTGCGCGCCCAGATGTTCGCAGTAGGCGTTCATCACCGTCAGCTGGCCGGACTCGGCACGCCAGGCGACCATCTCCTGGTCGAAGTACTTCATCTTGTGCACGTCGCCGGCGCCGATCTCGGCCGACCAGGCGACCTGGAACCATCCCGTCGGTTTCATCGACAACGGCGGCTTAGCCATCCGAGCTTCCCTCCACGGGTAGGAATCATAGGCGGCATCTCCCCGAAATCAAAGTACCCTCTATGAAACCTGCAGAACCGTTAGGCTGGGCGAATGACTCGGCAGGCTGGCGAGGCCGGAATCGCCGGCCGGCGCCCCAATCGGCGCGGCAGCGCGACGCGCGAAAGCATGCTCGAGGCTGCGCTGCGGTCGCTGGCCTCCGGCGAACCGGGCTCGGTTTCGGCCAACCGGATTGCCAAGGAGATCGGCGCCACCTGGGGCGCCGTGCAGTACCAGTTCGGCGACACCGATGGTTTCTGGGCCGCGGTGCTGCACCGCACCGCCGAGCGGCGCGCCGCGACGTTCTCGACACTTGGACCGGTGCGCCCCGATGCGCCCCTGCGCGAGCGCGTCGGCGCCATCATCGACACCCTCTACAACGGACTGGCGTCGTCGGATTCGCGCGCGATCGAAAACTTGCGGGCCGCCCTTCCCCGCGACCCGGGCGAACTCGAACGGCTCTACCCGCGCACCGCCGCCGAGTTGTTCTCCTGGGGCAAAAGCTGGCTGGAAACCTGTCAGAGCGCCTTCGCCGGCCTCGACGTCGATCCGGAACGCGTGCGCGAGGTCGCCGCACTCATCCCGGGCGCGATGCGGGGCCTGGTGTCCGAGCGGCAGCTGGGCTCCTACGCGGACCTGGAGCTGGCCCGGCGCGGCCTGACCAACGCCCTGGCGGCGTATCTGGGACACTCCCAGGTGTGAAGTCGAGCGGCGTCAAGATCCGACGGGCCCAACCGAAGGAATTCGCGAAAGTCGCAGACATGCACTTCCCGGTGTGGAAGCAGTCCTGGGCCGGAATCATCGAGGACTACCTGCTCGATGTGATGGCAACGCCGAAATGGTGGGCCGAGGTCAAATATCCCGAGGCGGTGAACCGTCCGGGCTGGGGCCTGTGGATTGCCGAGGCGCGCAACAAGATCCTCGGCATGATGATCTGCGGACCCGACGGCACTATTGCCGACACCCTGCGGCTCGAGGCCCTCTACACCGCCGAGGAAGCGCAAAAACTCGGCATCGGAGCCCGCTTGCTCAGCAAGGCGGTGCGCACCAACCCGTCGAACGACGTGATTCTGTGGTGCGCCGAAAAGAACCATAAGGCGCGCGAGTTCTACGAGAACCGCGGTTTCCAGCTCGACGGCCGCAGCTACATCTGGACGCCACTGTCCGGCATCAAGGTGCCCCACATCGGCTATCGGCGAGATCGATCGACGCCCCTGGACTGAGCGCCCCGGCGCGCTCAGGTCTGCGAACCGCCGGTATCGGGTTCGTGACCGACCGGCGATCGAGCGTCCCGCCAGACCTAGATCGGCGCGGCCCCGCGCAGGTGCTCGAAGATCAGCGATGTCTGGGTGCCGGCGACATCGGCGTCGGCGTTGAGGTTTTCGACGACGAACGAGCGCAGGTCTTCGGTGTCGCGAGCCGCGACATGCAGGATGAAGTCGTCTGCGCCGGCGAGGAAATAGACGTCGCGCACCTGCCGCCGGCTCCGGATCTGCTGGATGAAGCTGCGGATCTTGCCGCGCGCGCCGGACTGCAGGCTGACCGAAATCATTGCCTGCAAGGGCAATCCGACCGCGACCGGGTCGATGTCGGTGTAGAAGCCGCGGATGACGCCGAGGTCGACCAGGCGTCGGACTCGGCCATGACAGGTCGACGGCGCGATGCCGATCGCCTCGGCCAGGGCGTTGTTGGTGATCCGCGCGTCGGCGTGCAGCAGCCCCAGGATGCGCCGGTCCACGTCGTCGAGATCGGCCGGCCGAACATCCTTCGGCGGCTCAGCGAATTCCGTGGCGATTTCCGTCGAACTATCGTCCATATCCCCAATTTAGCGAATTATTGTCATAATATTTGCGATTTCTTCGAACTTTCTTCACACTTGTTGCATGCGCGTCGGCATCCCTACCGAAACGAAGAACAACGAATTCCGGGTGGCGATCACCCCGGCCGGAGTGGCCGAGCTGACCCGCCGCGGCCACGAGGTGCTGGTGCAGGCGGGCGCCGGAGACGGTTCGGCGATCCCCGACGCGGAGTTCAAGGCGGCCGGTGCCCAGCTGGCCGACACCGCCGGCGAAGTGTGGGCCGAAGCCGACCTGCTGCTCAAGGTCAAGGAGCCGATCCCGAGCGAATACTCCCGGCTGCGCCGCGGGCAAGTGTTGTTCACCTACCTGCATCTGGCCGCATCCCGCGCCTGCACCGAGGCGCTATTATCTTCCGGCGCAACAGCAATCGCCTATGAGACCGTCCAGACCGCCGAAGGCGCGCTGCCGTTGCTCGCGCCGATGAGCGAGGTCGCCGGGCGGCTGTCGGCTCAGGTCGGGGCCTATCACCTGATGCGCACGCACGGCGGGCGCGGCGTGCTGATGGGCGGGGTGCCCGGCGTCAAGCCCGCCGACGTCGTCGTCATCGGCGGCGGCACCGCCGGCTACAACGCCGCCCGAATTGCCGGCGGCATGGGGGCCAGCGTGATGGTCTTCGACGTCAACATCGGCAAGCTTCGGTTGCTCGACGCCGAGTTCGGCGGTCGCATCCAGACTCGCTATTCGTCGGCCTACGAGCTGGAGGGCGCCGTCAAGCGCGCCGACCTGGTGATCGGTGCCGTCCTGGTGCCCGGCGCCAAAGCACCGACGCTGATCTCGAATTCGCTTGTCGCGCATATGAAGTCCGGTGCGGTACTGGTCGACATCGCCATCGATCAGGGCGGATGCTTCGAAGACTCACGGCCCACCACCCACGACGACCCGACCTTCGCCGTGCACGACACCTTGTTCTACTGCGTGGCGAACATGCCCAGCGCCGTACCGAAGACCGCGACCGTTGCCCTGACGAACGCGACCATGCCGTATGTGCTCAAGCTCGCCGACCACGGCTGGCAGGCTGCCTGCCGGTCGGATCCCGCACTGACCAAAGGACTTTCGACGCATGAAGGCGCACTGTTGTCCGAGCAGGTGGCCGCGGATTTGGGTTTGCCTTTCACCGAGCCTGGTGGCGTGCTGCGCTGACGCTCAACCGGTCAGCCAGCCCAGCACCGCCGCGGTCACGTCGGCGATCAACGGGCCCAGCCCGTCGGCGTCGGGGTTCGACGACGCCGAGCGCGTCATGAGCGACAACAGCACCCGCTGGCCGGCCGGTCCGTAGGCGATGCCGACGTCGTTGGTGCTGCCGTAGCTGCCGGTGCCGGTCTTGTCGGCGGTGGTCCACCCCGCCGGCAGGCCGGCGCGCATGGTCGAGGTGACGTTGCCGCGCATCCAGTCCTCCAGCTGACTGCGATGCGCGTCGTCGAGAACCGTTCCGGTGAGCAGTTTTTGGATCCCGCCGCCCAGGGCTCGCGGAGTGCTGGTGTCGCGAAGGTCGCCGGGGATCGCAGAGTTCAAGTCGGGCTCCCAGCGATCCAGCCGGGTGCGGTCGTCGCCGACGGAGCGGGCGAAGTCGGTGATGGCCTGCGGCCCGCCGATCTCCCGCAACAGCAGGTTCGCCGCGACATTGTCGCTGCGCTGCAACGCGGCCGCGCACAGCTGCGCGAGCGGCAGGGTGCTGCCGGCGTGCGGCGCGGTCACCGGAGAGTAGGGCAGCAGCCCCGACGGATCGATGAAGACCGGTTGCTGTAGCTCCAATTCGCCGCGCTGCGCTTTTTGCAGCACACATGCGGCGGTGTAGGCCTTGAACGTAGAGCACATCGCGAACGGGTCGTCGGCGCGGTGCGCGCACGTGCGTCCGGACGCGATGTCGGTTGCGAAGAGCCCTACGTACGCGTTGTAGCGGCGCTCCCATTCGCCGAGGCGGTCGTCTGCGGGATCGGCGGCGGCGCGCCCGCAGGCGCTCAGCGCCGAAATCGCCATGGTGCCCAACAACATTCGCCGCCGTGACAGATCAGACACGATACGTCAGTCGGTAGCCGCGAGGCTCGCGACGATATCGGCGACCGGCCCGGTCTGCGCCTCCTGAAAGGACGTTCCGGCCCAGAGGTTCATTCCGTTGGGGTCCTCCCAGGCAGTGGCCGCCTCCCGGATCGGGAGCGTCATGTGATTGACCTCAGGGTAGCCCAGCGGCGCGATGGTGTCGAACAGCCGGATGAATTCGTTCTCCAAGCCGCGGGCGTAGCGGCCCGAGAACGCGCGCGTGACAATCGTCTTGGCGAACAGCTGGTTCTTCATGGCAGTGCGTTGCGCGGTGGTGGTGTTGGCCTCGTCGCTGAGCAGCAGCGCGGTGCCGACCTGTGCGGCCACCGCTCCCCTGCGTAGCACGCCCGCGACGTCCTCGGCGGTGCCCAGCCCGCCGGCGGCGATAATCGGCACGTCGCGGTGGTTCCGGTGGATCTTGTCGATCAGTTGATGCAGCGACTCGGTGCCGGGTTCCATGTCCGGCGCGAAGGTCGCGCGGTGTCCGCCGGCGTCGGGTCCCTGGACCACCAGGCTGTCGGCGCCGGCGGCGACGGCGATGCCCGCCTCGTAGGCCGACGTCACGGTGATCATCACCAGTAGCCCTTGCGCGCCCAACCGCCGGATCACATCCGGTGACGGCACACCGAAGGTGAACGACACCAGCTCCGGACGCAGATCGCAGACGACGTCGAGCTTGCGTTCCCAGTCGTCGTCGTCGCCGTGCTCGGGCTGGCCGACCGCCACCTGGTAGTGGTCGGCGATGCCCTCGAGCTCGTAGGCGTAATAGTTCAGCTGCACCCAGTCGGCGACACTGGGTTGCGGCACAAGCAGGTTGACGCCGAGCGGGCCGGTGGTGGCGGCGCGCGCCGCGGCGACGTCCTCGGCGAATCTGTCGGCGCTCAGGTACCCGCCGGGGACGAAGCCGAGCCCGCCCGCGTTGGACACCGCGGCCGCCAGCGCCGGGCTACCGGGTCCGCCGGACATCGGCGCGCCCACGATGGGCACCATGATGTCCCAAAAGCCCAGTACCATGCGGTTAAGATACCATCGCCCGAAGTTGTTGGGGCAGCGACCGTTTCGAGGCATACGGACCCACGATCGCCGCACCATAGCGTTGGCTCAGCAACCGGCGGGCCACCGCGTTGACCTCCTCGACGGTCACGTCGTCGATCCGCTGCAGGGTCTGCTCGATGCTGCGGTGTTTGCCGTAGTTGAGCTCGTTGCGCCCGATGCGGCTCATCCGGGAGCTGGAATCCTCCAGCCCGAGGACCAGCCCGCCGCGCAACGAGCCTTTGGCGATGCGGCATTCGGCGTCACTGATGCCGTCGCGAACCACCGATTCGAGTACCTTGCCGGTCACCTTCATGACCTCGGCGAACCGCTCCGGCTGGCACGCGGCATACACCGACAACGCCCCGCTATCGGCGAAAATGTCCAGCGCCGAGTACACCGAGTAGGCCAGCCCGCGCAGTTCGCGGACCTCTTGGAACAGCCGGGAACTTAGGCCGCCACCCAGCGCGGTGTTGAGCACCGCCAGCGCCCAGCGGTGTTCCCACCCGCGCCCGGGCGTATGAACGCCCAGCGACACGTGGGTCTGCTCGGCGTCGCGGTTGGCCAGGGCCAGCGTCGGTCTTCCGTTGACCCGCCCGGTCGTCTTGCGCGGCGCGATGGGCTGGCGGCCGCGTACCAGGTGCGACCCGAAGTGCTCGCGCACCAGCGCGACCACCCCGTCGTGGTCGACGTTGCCGGCCACCGCGACGACCATCCGCTCCGGCGTGTAGCGCCGCACATGAAACGAGTGCAGCTGGGTTCGGGTCATCGCCGACACGGACTGCGCGCTGCCGATCACCGGCCGGCCGACCGGGTGGTTGCCGAACAGCGCACCCAGAAACATGTCGCCCAGCGCGTCCTCCGGGTCGTCGTCGCGCATCGCGATTTCCTCGAGCACGACATCGCGCTCGAGCTCGACGTCGGCGGCCGCGCAGCGGCCGTTGAGCACGACGTCGGCGACCAGGTCCACGGCCAGCTCCAGGTCGCTGTCCAGCACGTGGGCGTAGTAGCAGGTGTGTTCCTTGGCGGTGAACGCGTTCAGCTCGCCCCCGACGGCGTCCATCGCCTGAGCGATCTGGACGGCAGTACGGGTCGGCGTCGATTTGAACAGCAGATGCTCCAGGAAGTGCGCCGCCCCGGCCACCGTGGCGCCCTCGTCGCGCGATCCGACACCGACCCAGACGCCGACCGAGGCCGACCGCACCGCAGGCAGGAACTCGGTGACCACCCGCAGGCCGCCCGGCAGCGTGGTACGGCGCAGAGCCGTGTGGTGTTCGGATTTCGCTGCCACGGGGTGGGCGCCCCGCCGCAGCGCGGGATCAGCTGCTGGCCTTCTAGGCTGGGCTGGCGGCATCGGCTGGTGCGGCCTCCGGAGAATCGGCTGCGGGCGCGGCTCCGTTGTCGGCCCCGCCCTCCTCGGCGACCAGGACCAGGGAGATCTTGCCGCGCTTGTCGATGTCGGCGATCTCCACGCGCAGCTTGTCGCCGACGTTCACCACGTCCTCGACCTTGGCGATGCGCTTGCCCCTGCCGAGCTTCGAGATGTGCACCAGACCGTCACGCCCCGGCAGCAACGACACGAACGCACCGAAATCCGTTGTCTTGACCACGGTTCCGAGGAAGCGCTCGCCAACCGTCGGCAGCTGCGGGTTGGCGATGGCATTGATCCGGTCGATCGCGGCCTGCGCCGAGGGACCGTTGGTGGCACCGACGAACACGGTGCCGTCGTCCTCGATGGAGATCTGCGCGCCGGTCTCCTCGGTGATGGAGTTGATCATCTTGCCCTTGGGACCGATGACCTCACCGATCTTGTCGACCGGGACCTTGATGGTGGTCACCACCGGCGCGTACGGGCTCATCTCGTCGGGTGCGTCGATGGCCTCGGCCATGACCTCGAGGATGGTCAGCCGGGCGTCCTTGGCCTGCGCCAGCGCGCCCGCCAGCACCTGCGACGGGATGCCGTCGAGCTTGGTGTCCAGCTGCAGCGCGGTGACGTAGTCCTTAGTGCCGGCGCACTTGAAGTCCATGTCGCCGAACGCGTCCTCGGCGCCCAGGATGTCGGTGAGGGTGACGAAGCGGCGCTCCGTCTTGCCGTCCACCTCGACGTCGTCGGAGACCAGGCCCATTGCGATGCCGGCCACCGGCGCCTTGAGCGGAACCCCGGCATTGAGCAGCGCGAGCGTGGACGCACACACCGATCCCATCGACGTCGAGCCGTTGGAGCCGAGCGCTTCGGAGACCTGACGGATGGCGTACGGGAACTCCTCGACACTGGGCAGCACGGGAATCAGCGCCCGCTCGGCCAGCGCGCCATGCCCGATCTCGCGCCGCTTCGGCGAGCCGACGCGGCCCGTCTCACCGGTGGAGAACGGCGGGAAGTTGTAGTGATGCATGTACCGCTTGGAGGTCTCCGGCCCCAGCGAGTCGATCTGCTGGGCCATCTTGACCATGTCCAGGGTGGTCACACCCAGGATCTGGGTCTCGCCCCGCTCGAACAGCGCGCTGCCGTGCGCGCGCGGCACGACCGCGACCTCGGCGGACAGCGCCCGGATGTCGGTGATGCCGCGGCCGTCGACGCGGAAGTGGTCGGTCAGGATGCGCTGGCGCACCAGCTTCTTGGTCAGCGCCCGGAACGCCGCGCTGACCTCTTTCTCCCGGCCCTCGTAGGTCTCGGCGAGCCGCGCGACCACCTCGGCCTTGAGCTCGTCGGTGCGCGCGTCGCGCTCGGCCTTGCCGCCGATGGTCAGCGCCTTGGCAAGCTCGTCGGTGGCCACCGAGGCGACCGCGTAGTACACGTCCTCCTGGTAGTCCGGGAACGTCGGAAAGTCGCCGACGGGCTTGGCGGCTGCATCGGCCAGCTCCTGCTGGGCGGTACACAGCGCGTCGATGAACGGCTTGGCTGCCTCCAGGCCTTCGGCCACAACGGTTTCCGTCGGCGCCTGGGCGCCGCCCTCGACCAGTGCGATGACCTTTTCGGTGGCCTCGGCCTCGACCATCATGATCGCGACGTCTTTTTGGTCGCCTTCGCCGACCTTGCGGCCGGCGACAACCATGTCGAACACGGCGCGCTCGAGCTGCTCGACGGTCGGGAATGCGACCCACTGGCCGTCGATCAGCGCGACCCGCACGCCCCCGATGGGACCGGAGAACGGCAGCCCGCTGATCTGAGTCGAGGCCGACGCGGCGTTGATCGCCAGCACGTCGTACAGGTCGTTGGGATCCAGGCTCAGGATCGTCACCACGACCTGGATCTCGTTGCGCAGCCCGGAGACAAACGACGGCCGCAGCGGGCGGTCGATCAGCCGACAGGTCAGGATGGCGTCGGTGGAGGGGCGGCCCTCGCGACGGAAGAACGAGCCGGGGATGCGGCCGGCGGCGTACATCCGCTCTTCGACGTCGACCGTCAGCGGGAAGAAGTCGAAGTGCTCCTTGGGTGACTTGCTGGCGGTGGTCGCCGACAGCAGCATGTTCTCGTCGTCCAGATAGGCGACTACGGATCCGGCGGCCTGCAGGGCGAGCCGGCCGGTTTCGAAACGGATGGTGCGGGTACCAAAGGTCCCATTGTCGATGGTGGCGGTCGCTTCGAACACGCCTTGTTCAATTTCAGCTACAGACATAGGTGTCCGTACGGCCTCTCTCGAGTTATTCAGCTTTTTCGCGCGTCCATGCGAAACCCGCAGGCGTGCTCGGCGAGCACGAGAAGCAGGATTGAGTGTCTGAATACGGCTACGGCCGTCGATCGAAGCGGCCGACCTGCCCCAGATCCGGAGAGCCCGGCAGCCACTACCGAAGACCGCCCGATGCAGACAGGGCTGCTTCCTTGGACTTATGCAGTGACACGCTGGAACGGAACGCACGGATCTGCGCGGACCGCACCGTTTGCTCGGGCCGAACCGGCCCAGAACGCTCTCATGCTACACGGGCGACCGCGCGGTGCCAGCACCCGCCCACGCCCGGCCCAGGTCAGCGACGCAGGCCGAGGCGCTCGATCAGCGAGCGGTACCGCTCGACGTCGATCTGGGAGATGTACTTGATCAGCCGGCGGCGGCGGCCCACCAGCAGCAGCAGTCCGCGCCGCGAGTGGTGGTCGTGCTTGTGCACCTTGAGGTGCTCAGTCAGGTCGGCGATCCGCTTGGTCAGCAGCGCGATCTGCGCCTCCGGGGACCCGGTGTCGGTGTCATGCAGGCCGTATTGGCCCAGAATCTCTTTTTTCTGCTCGGCTGTCAGCGCCACGAAATATCTCCATCAATCGGTCCGCGAAGGTTCGAAATTCGGGCACGGCCACCGCGAACCGCAGCACGCGCCGATGTCATCCGGCAGCTTAGCAGCGGTTTCACGACAGGCATAAACGGCGACGGCCGGGGCCCGTCCGCCGTCAGCCCGCCGACAACAGCGAACGCGTCCGGTCGGTGTCGTTGGCGATCGCGTCGACCAGCTCCTGCACCGAGTCGTATTTGTGCTGCCCGCGGATGCGCGCCACGAAGTCCAGCGCGACGTGCTGTCCGTACAGGTCGGCGGCGGTGTCCAGGACGAACGCCTCGACGGTGCGGGTGCGCCCGGAGAACGTCGGGTTGGTGCCGACGGACACGGCGGCCTGGTAGCGCTCACCCGGGACGACGGTGCCGGTTACCGGGCCGTGCCCGAGCACGGTGAACCAGGCGGCATACACGCCGTCGGCCGGGATGGCCGAATACATCGGCGGCGCCACGTTCGCGGTGGGAAAGCCCAGTTCCGCGCCGCGACCGTGGCCCCGGACCACGACGCCCTCGACGCGGTGCGGGCGGCCCAGCGCCTCGGTGGCCGCCACCATGTCGCCGGCGTCCACACAGGACCGGATATAGGTCGACGAGAACGTCACGTTCTGTTCGCTGTGGTGGTCGGCGAGCAGTGACATCGCCTCGACGGCGAAGCCGAACCGCTCCCCGGCTTTGCGCAGCGTCTCGACGTTGCCACCCGCCTTCTTGCCGAAGGTGAAGTTCTCCCCCACCACCACCTCCAGCACGTGCAGGTGCTCGACCAGCAGCTCGTGGACGTAACGCTCCGGGGTGAGCTTCATGAAGTCGGTGGTGAACGGCATGACCAGGAAGACGTCGATGCCGAGTTCCTCGACCAGCTCGGCCCGCCGTGTCAGCGTGGTCAGCTGCGCCGGATGACTACCGGGATAGACCACTTCCATGGGATGCGGGTCGAACGTCATCAGCACGGTCGGCACATTGCGGGCCCGGGCGGCCTTGACCGCGTGGGCAATCAACTCGGCATGACCGCGATGCACGCCGTCGAACACGCCGATGGTGAGTACACATCTGCCCCAGTCCGTGGGGATCTCGTCTTGGCCGCGCCACCGCTGCACGATCGCCAGCCTACGGCGCGACGCCGACCGCCGCGCGCACAAGATCCCGATTCGTCCGCCCGGCGCAGGCTCGCGCCGGTCAGGGCGCACGATCAAGCATGGGTTGCCTAAACTTTGTGGTTGTGAGGGCTGACGACGAGACCGGCGGTCTCACCGCGGTTGGCCAGGACTATTTGAAAGTCATCTGGAACGCCCAGGAGTGGTCGGTGGAGAAGGTCAGCACCAAGATGCTGGCCGACCGCATCGGGGTGTCGGCCAGCACCGCCTCGGAGTCGATCCGCAAGCTCGCCGAGCAGGGCCTGGTCGATCACGAGAAATACGGCGCGGTCAGCCTGACCGAGGCCGGGCGGCGAGCGGCGCTGGAGGTGGTGCGGCGGCACCGGCTGCTGGAGACCTTTCTGGTCAACGAGCTCGGCTACGGCTGGGACGAGGTGCACGACGAGGCCGAAGTGCTCGAGCATGCGGTGTCCGATCGCCTGGTGGACCGCATCGACGCCAAGCTCGGATTCCCGCAGCGCGACCCGCACGGCGACCCGATCCCGGCCTCCGACGGGCAGGTTCCCACCCCGCCGGCCCGCCAGCTCTGGGCGTGCCACGACGGCGAAACCGCGACGGTGGCCCGCATCTCCGACAAGGACCCGGAGATGCTGCGCTACTTCACCAGCGTCGGGATCAACCTGGACTCGCGGCTGCGCGTGCTGACCCGGCGCGAATTCGCCGGGATGATCTCGGTCGCGATCGCGTCGGCCGACGGCGCCGAGAGCAACGTCGAGCTGGGCAGCCCCGCCGCCCGGGCGATCTGGGTGACGCCCTGATCCGGCTCGCCGCGAAACCATCCGCCGAACGTGTTCCCACTGCGACATTTCGACTGATTTTTCGCGCTGAGTACACGTTCGCGCCGTGGATTAGGTGGTCAGCAGGCCCTTGGCTATGTGGGTGACCTGGACCTCGTTGCTGCCCGCGTAGATCATCAGCGACTTCGCGTCGCGGGCCAGCTGTTCCACCCGGTACTCGGCCATATACCCGTTGCCGCCGAACAACTGCACCGCCTCCATCGCGACCTCGGTGGCCGCCTCCGAGGAGTGCAGCTTGATGGCCGACGCCTCGGCCAGCGTCAGCGCCTTGCCGGCCTGCTGACGCTCGATGGTCTGAAAAACCATGTTCTGCACGTTCATTCGGGCGATTTCCATCTTCGCGAGCTTGAGCTGAATCAGCTGGAACTGCCCGATGTTCTTGCCCCACAACGTCCGCGTCTTCGCGTAATCCACGCAGAGCCGCTGGCATTCGTCGATGATGCCCAGTGCCATCATCGCGATCCCGATGCGCTCGGCGGCGAAGTTGTCCCGCGCGCTGTCGCGGCCGTCGCTCTGCTGCTCGCTCTCGCCGAGCAGCCGGTCCGGGCTCAGCCGCACGTTGTCGAAGAACAGCTCGCCGGTCGGCGAGGACATCATGCCCATCTTCTTGAACGGCTTGCCCTGAGTCAGGCCTTCCATCCCCGCGTCGAGGACGAACACCAGCACCGGGCGGTTGCGCTTGTCCACCTTGTCCTGGGCCGCGTCACCCTCGTCGAGCTTGGCGTAGACCACCAGCACGTCGGCGCAGGGCCCGTTGGTGATGAACGTCTTCTGCCCGTTGAGGATGTAGTCCTGCCCGTCGCGCTTGACGTAGGTCTTCATGCCACCGAACGCGTCCGATCCGGAGTCGGGCTCGGTAATCGCCCACGCCGCAATCTTTTCCAGCGTCATCAGCTCGGGCAACCAGCGTTCCTTCTGGGCCAGCGTGCCGCGGCTCATGATGGTCGCCGCGCCCAGGCCGAGGCTGACCGAGGCGGTGCTCAGCAGTCCGATGCTGACCCGGGCAATTTCGGACACCAGCACCGCGACCATTGACTGCTGGCCACCGAAGCCGCCGGAATCGTCTGCGCTGTCGCGCTTTTCGGCATTCGGTTCGCCGTTCTGCTTGGCGCGCTCACGGTCCAGCATCTTCTTGACCGACTCGGCGGCCATGGCGTCCAGGCCGAACTGGCTGAAGAACTTGCGCGCGATCGGATAGGGCGACAGCGCACCGGTTTCCAGCTCATCGAGGTGCGGACGGATTTCGGAGTCCACGAACCGACGAACGGCGTCCCGCATCATCAGGTCGGTCTCGGACCACTCGAACATGGCGTCCTTAGCGCTCGGCGCGCTGATACGCGGTGACCACGGCCGCCCCGCCCAGCCCGATGTTGTGCTGCAGTGCGGCGCTGACGTTGTCGACCTGACGCTTGTCGGCGGTACCCCGCAGCTGCCAGGTGAGTTCGGCGCACTGCGCGAGCCCGGTCGCGCCCAGCGGATGGCCCTTGGAGATCAGGCCGCCCGACGGGTTGACCACCCAGCGCCCGCCGTAGGTGGTGTCGTTGTTGTCGATCAGCTTGGGCGCCTCACCGGGACCGCACAGGCCGAGGGCTTCGTAGAGCAGCAGCTCGTTGGCCGAGAAGCAGTCGTGCAACTCGATCACTTGGAAGTCCTCCGGACCCAGGCCGGACTGGTCGTAAACCCGTTGCGCGGCTTGCACATTCATGTCATGACCGATGAGGTTCTTGGCGCTTCCGTCGAAGGTCGACGTGAAGTCGGTCGTCATCGCCTGGCCGACGATCTCGACGGCCTGCCCGGCCAGCCCGTGGCTGTCGACGAACGATTCGCTGGCCAGGATCGCCGCGCCCGACCCGTCCGAGGTCGGCGAGCACTGCAGCTTGGTCAGCGGGTCGGAGATCATCCGGGCCGCCAGGATGTCGTCGAGGGTGTAGGACTCCTGGAACTGCGCGAACGGGTTGTTGACCGAGTGCTGGTGGTTCTTGTAGCCGATCTTGGCGAAATGCTCGGCGGTGGTGCCGTATTGCTTCATGTGCTCGCGTCCGGCCGCGCCGAACATCCAGGGCGCGACGGGCATCGCGAACTCGTCGATCGCGGCCATCGCCTTGACGTGCCTACCCATCGGCGATTCGCGGTCCTGCGCGCCGCCACCCAGCGAGCCGGGCTGCATCTTCTCGAAGCCGAGCGCGATCGCGCAGTCGACGATGCCGCCGCGGATGGCCTGGGCCGCCAGGAACAGCGCCGTCGAGCCGGTCGAGCAGTTGTTGTTGACGTTGACGATCGGAATCCCGGTCATGCCGAGCTCGTAGAGCGCGCGCTGGCCCGACGTGGAGTCACCCGAGCAGTAGCCGACGTAGCCCTGCTGCACCTGGCGATAGTCGATGCCGGCGTCGGCCAGCGCGTTGGTGCCGGATTCCCGGGCCATGTCCGGGTAGTCCCAGCCTTCCCGGCGACCCGGCTTCTCGAACTTCGTCATCCCGACACCGACGACGTAAACCTTGCTGGACAACGTTGTCCCCTTCCGGACCGTGGGTTTCTTGACACCCGTCTAGTCGGCAGCTTAGCCGTGCGGATCCGGTGGCTGAACCCCTGCCCGCTACGTACCCTCGAATCATGCAGGCCGCCGTTACCCCCGAAGCCGCCAAGGCCGTCGCCGAAATGGCGCAGCGTCACGGTCTGTCCGAGCAGGCGGTGCTGGCCATGCTGTTCGCCCTGCGGGCCGGGGGCGGGACCATGGCCCAATTCGACATCCCCGAACTGGGCGGCTCCGGCCAATGGATGCGCGGCGGGATGACGATGGTGGGCAACATGTTCGACCATGCACTCAAGGCGCGCGTCGACGCGCTGTGCAACGAATTGATCCAGCTGTTGACCACCTCCACGGTGTTTCCCGCCGCGGCTACTCAATCGCAGTCGGGATTCGCGTCGGCCGGCTGGTGGCCGGCCGATCTCGGAGTTCCCAGCTCCGCCGGAGGGCAGAACGACGTGCGCTACGCCTTCTTTCCGGGCACCCGCCGGTTGGCCATCCAAATCGGGGGGCTGACAAGGGTCTTCGACACCGGCGAGCACCGCATCGGCGGCGTGCAACAGCAGCAGGGCGGTGGCATCAGCTCGGTGAGCTTCACCAGCCAGCTCGGGACGTTCGGCGTGCTGAACCTGAACGAGCTCGGCGCCGAGCAGGTGGCGCAGCCCCCCGCGGCTGCGCCCGCTCCGGCACATACCCCCGCCGCCCCGCCGCAAGCCGCCCCGCCGCAGACCGCCCCGCAGGCCGGCGGCTCCGGAGATGCCCAGGCCATCGTCGCGGCCATCGAATCGCTGGCCGGGTTGCACCAGCGCGGCATCCTTTCCGACGAGGAGTACGCCACCAAGAAGGCCGAACTGCTCGGCAGGCTCTGACGCCCTACAGCGTCGCGGGGCGGATCACGACGACCGACTTCGTCCGCGAGCCCTCGTCGCGCAGCAGCGCGATCACCCGGCCGCCGGCGCCGGCGGCGGCGTAGACGCCGTCGATGCCGGCCGGCGACAGGGGCCGGCCGTGGCTGACCGCCTCGGCCTCCTCGGCGGCGAGGTCGCGGCGCGGGAACACCAGCAGGCAGGCCTCGTCGAGGGTGTGGCTCAGCCGGGGTCGCTCGGCCAGCTCGTCGAGAGAGCACGCCTCGTCGAGCCCGAAGCAGCCGACCCGGGTACGCCGCAGCGACGTCAGGTGCCCGCCGACGCCCAGCGCGGACCCGAGGTCGCGGGCCAGCGCGCGGATGTAGGTTCCCGACGAGCAGTCGACGTCGACGTCCAGATCGACGACGCCGGAACCCCGCCGTGTCGCCGACACGTCGAACCGGTCGATGCGGACCGGGCGCGCCGTGAGCTCGACGGCCCGGCCCTCGCGGGCCAGTTCATACGCGCGCCGTCCGCCGACCTTGATCGCGCTGACCGCCGACGGCACCTGCTCGATCTCGCCGCGCAACCCCACGACCGCGGCGCCGATCGCCTCGTCGGTCAGGTGGACGGCCGAAATGATTTGCAGCAGTTCGCCTTCCGCGTCCTCGGTGGACGTCGTCTGGCCCAGCCGGATGGTGGCGGCATACGACTTGTCCGACGCCGTCAGCAGGCCGAGAATCTTGGTGGCGCGGTCGATCCCGATCACCAGCACGCCGGTGGCCATCGGGTCCAGCGTGCCCGCATGCCCCACCCGCCGGGTGGAGAAGATCCGGCGGCAGCGCCCCACCACGTCGTGGCTGGTCATCCCGCCCGGCTTGTCGACGATGACCAATCCTGCACCAGGCGGTGCCCGATGCTGGCTGTCGGTCATAACACGATGGCAGCCAACACGAGCCCGCGATCCACCGACCAGCGGCCGTGCAACGCCGTCAGCGGGGGGCCCGACAGCGCCTCGGGGTCGATCAGGATCCGGGAGACGAACCCGCCCGCCGATCCGGAGCCATCGGCCACGAAGGTGATGTGGGCGTCCTCGAAGCCCAGCCACCTCTTGGTCAGCGGGAACCATGCCTTGTACGTTGCTTCCTTGGCACAGAACAGGATTCGGTCCCAATGCAGACCCGCCGGCATGGCGCCCGGGATCTCGCCGCGCTCGGCAGGCAGGCTGATCGCATCCAGCACGCCGTCGGGCAACACGTCGTGCGGTTCGGCGTCGATGCCCACCGAGCGCACCGAGCCGCTGCGTCCGACCACCGCGCCGCGATAGCCCGTGCAGTGCGTCAGGCTGCCCACCACGCCGTCGGGCCAGCACGGTTCTCCCTTGTCGCCCTTGAGGATCGGCACCGGCGGCACGCCCAGCTGGCCCAGCGCGATCCGGGCGCAGTGCCGCACCGTGATGAACTCGTTGCGGCGCTTGGCGACCGACTTGGTGATCAGCGCCTCTTCTTCGGGCAGCGGGGCCAGGCCGGGCGGGTCGGAGTAGGTCTCCGCGTACGCCAGGGCATCGGTCGACGGCAGCACCGACGAGACCAGCAGCTGTGCCGTCATCGGGATTGCCGCTGCTGCAATCGTTCCCGGAACTTGGCGGACTGGTCCCGCATCTCCTGGGTGATGGTGAAGTGGCCGCCGAATTCGTTGAGATAGCCGGGCTCGTATTGCGGGTCGGGCAGCACCTGGCGCAGCCAGCTGTGCGGTTTGCGGCGTCGCCACTCCCGCGGGTAACCCACCGACACTTCTTCGAAGCGCACGTCGTCGTACCAGGTGGTGCGGGGAATGTGCAAGTGGCCGTAGACCGAGCAGACGGCGTTGTAGCGGGTGTGCCAGTCGGCGGTCTGGGTGGTCCCGCACCACAGCGAGAACTCCGGGTAGTACAGCGCGTCGCACGGCTCGCGCACCATCGGGAAGTGATTCACCAAAACCGTCGGCGTCATCCAGTCCAGCTGTTCGAGCCGCGTGCGGGTTACCGCGAGCCGGTCGCGGCACCAGGCATCCCGGGTGGCGTACGGCTCGCAGGACAGCAGGAATTCGTCGGTGGCCACCACGTTGGCCTCCCTCGCGATGGCCAGTCCCTGGGCTTTGCTGGTCGCCCCCTTCGGCAAGAAGCTGTAGTCGTAGAGCAAAAACATCGGCACGATGGTGGCCGGGCCACCGCGTTCGGTCCACACCGGATACGGATGCTCGGGGGTGACCACGCCCATCTCGTCGCAGATGTTGACCAGGTAGTCGTAGCGGGCCTTGCCGAAAACCTGCATCGGGTCGCGGTTGGTGGTCCACAGCTCGTGGTTGCCGGGCACCCAGATGACCTTGGCGAACCGGCGTCGGAGCAGGTCGAGCGCCCAACGGATCTCGTCGGTGCGCTCGGCGACGTCGCCGGCGACGATCAGCCAGTCATCCGGCGACGCCGGGTGCAGCGACTCGGTGATCGGCTTGTTGCCCAGGTGTCCGGTGTGCAGGTCGGAGACCGCCCACAGTGTCGGCTGCGCGCCGTTTGTCGAGCCCTGGCCCGGTTCTTGCAAATCCACGAGTAACCAGCCTAACGACCCGGCGGGACCACTCGGGCCCGGCGGGGCGCTTGCTTGCGGGATTAGAACGTGTTCTCGTTTCCCTGTGACCCAGCTGACGCGACTTGTACACTCCCGGCAAGGAACCGCCGCGACGTCAGGGGGTGTCGTGTTCCGCAGGATGCGTTTGGTCGGCGCGGTTGCCGCGCTGATCACCGCCGTGGTCGTGGGCTGGCACAGCGCCCCGCCCGCGCCGACGCCGGCCGAGACCGTCGAGCTGCGATCGACCGCGGCACCGATGGAGACCACGATGAAGAGCCCGATCGTGGCGACCACCGACCCCAGTCCGTTCGATCCGTGCAAGGACATCCCGATCGACGCCCTGCAACGCCTCGGGCTGGCCTTCACCCCGCCCGAATACGAGGACGGGCTGCGCTGCCACCTGGACGCGGGCAACTACCAGATGGCCGTCGAGCCCATCATCTGGCGCCCCTACGAAAAGTCGCTGCCGCCGGACGCTCTCGAGACCACGATCGGTGGCCACCGCGCCGCCACCTACTGGGTGGTCAAGCCGACCTACCACAACAGCTACTGGTTCTTCTCCTGCATGGTGGCGTTCAAGACCAGCTACGGCGTGCTGCAGCAGGCGCTGTACTACTCGGCGGTGTACTCCAACCCCGAGGTCGACTGCCCGTCCACCAACCTGCAGCGGGCCAACGACCTGATCCCGTACTACAAGTTCTAGGCCCGGCGGTGCGCCGGAAGCGCCCGGCGGCCGCGCCCTAACCTGGTGGTCGTGAGTACGACAGACACCCGCCCCGCGCCGCCGCGCGCGCTGCGGCACGTCGGCGACCGCGCGCTGAGCCGGCTGCTGGGGCTGCCGCGGCCGACCACGGGCTACACCGTCGACCGGGTCCGGGTCCCCATGCGCGACGGCGTGCAACTGGTGGCCGATCACTACGCGCCGGCGACCGCCGAGCCCGCCGGCACCCTACTGGTACGCGGTCCGTACGGGCGGGCGTTTCCGTTCTCGATCGTCTTCGCCAGGCTGTATGCGGCGCGCGGCTATCACGTCGTGCTACAGAGCGTGCGCGGCACGTTCGGCTCCGGCGGCGTGCTCGAACCGATGGTCAACGAGGCCGCCGACGGCGCCGACACCGTGGCCTGGCTGCGCGAACAGCCTTGGTTCACCGGGCAATTCGCCACCGTCGGGCTGTCGTATCTGGGCTACACCCAATGGGCGCTGTTGGTCGACCCACCGCCGGAGCTGGCCGCGTCCGTCATCACCGTCGGCCCGCACGACTTCGAGGCCGCGGTGTGGAGCACCGGCTCGTTCACGACCGAGTTCCTGGGCTGGAGCGACATGGTGTCCCACCAGGAGGACCCGGTACGGCTCCGGACCGCGATCCGCCAACTGCTGGCTCCCCGCCGGGTGGGCGCCGCGGCCGCCGGGGTGCCGTTCGGCGAGTCGGCGCGGGCGTTGCTCGGCGCCGGGGCGCCCTGGTTCGAGACGTGGGCGACCTCCCCCGACCCGGGCGACCCGTTCTGGGCCTCGGTGCAGTGCGGCGCCGCGCTCGATCGCGTGCAGGTGCCGGTGCTGCTGATCGGCGGCTGGCAGGACATCTTTGCGGGGCAGACGCTGCAGCAGTACGCGCATCTGCGCCGCCGCGGCGTCGACGTCGCCCTGACGATGGGCCCGTGGACCCACACCCAGGTGCTGAGCAAGGGACTGGGCACGATCACGCGCGACACCCTGGACTGGCTGGGCGCCCACCTGGGCGGGGCGGAGCTGCGACGCCCGAATCGGGTCCGGGTGTATGTGACCGGGCAGGGCTGGCGCAGCGTGCCCGACTGGCCGCCCGCCACCACCAACCGCGCGCTGTACCTGCGGCCCGGCGGGTATCTGGACGAGATTGCGCCGACCGACCTCACCAAGGTCGGCCCGGCGACCTTCCGCTACGACCCGGCCGACCCGACGCCGACCACCGGCGGTCCCCTGCTGTCGGGCGGCGGTTACCAAGACGACACCGCACTCGCGCAGCGCGACGACGTGCTGGCGTTCACCAGCGCAACCCTCACCCGGGACGTCTGCGTGTACGGCAACCCCGTCGTCGAGCTCACCCACAGCACGGACAACCCGCACGCCGACCTGTTCGTGCGGGTCAGCGAGGTCGACGCGAAAGGCCGGTCCCGAAACGTCAGCGACGGTTACCGGCGCCTGACCCTCGCGCCGAAGTCGCGCAAACCCGTCAGCCTCGAACTCGACGGCATGGCACATCGGTTCACGGCCGGCTCCCGCATCCGGCTGCTCATCTCCGGCAGCTGGTTTCCCCGCTATGCGCGCAACCCGGGCACCGGCGAACCCCTGCTGACCGGCCGCGAGCTGAGGCCGGCCACCCACACCGTGCGCTACGGACGCTCCCGGCTACTGCTGCCGGTCGGGGCGCGGGACCTGTCAGCCGACGGCGGCGCGGACCCGGGCGGCGACCAAGGTTAGCGCGGCGTCGTCGTGAATCGGCGTGCCCAGCGCTGGCCGCACCGGCAGCTGAACCCAGCTGGTGCAGCCGGCGTAGTCGGGTGTGCGTTCGATGCGCACCGGCTCTAGCAGCGGGGTCACCGACACCACCAGCACGGCCAGCTTGTGTCTGGGCCGGAAGTCGAGCCGGTCGGCGCGCACCGAGTCGCCGGTCCAGATGTGCAGGTCCTCGATCGCCTCGAGGCCGTCCGTTCGCTCAACGGGAAGTGCGGCAACAACTTTCGCGGCGGCCCGGATGGTCAGCTGATCCTCGGTGCTGTCCGCCGCGGCGGCGGGCAACAGGTCGCGGTGCTCGGGCCGCACCCGCTCGGCGTGGCTGTGCGCGATCGTCGGGAACAGCAAGAACTCGCTCGCGGCCACCTCAAAGCGCTTCTCCCCGATGCCGCCCTTACGCAGCAGCACCAGCTGCCGGCCGTCCAGCAGTGCGTGCACGGCTGCGCTCCACTCCTTGAGCGCGGCAACCGTTGCGGTGACCGTCATTTCGCGCCGGCCAGGCGGGCCACGACCTCGGGCCGGCGCAGCGGCGGGAGCGTCTTGGGCGGCTGGCGGCGCGGTGGCAGCGCGCGCAGCTCGGTGATGCTCGGGCACATGGCTACCACGATAGGCGCGGGGACGGTCCGGCGAGCGCGACGAGCGGCTGTCAGGCGAGATTCGCCACTGGCTACGGTGATGACATGAGCGACGACATCCTGCTGATCGAGACCGACGAGCGGGTGCGCACCCTGACTCTCAACCGGCCGCAATCGCGCAACGCGCTGTCCTCTGGGTTGCGCGACCGGTTTTTCGGGGCGCTGACCGACGCCGAGACCGACGACGACGTCGACGTCGTCATCCTCACCGGCACCGACCCGGTGTTCTGCGCGGGGCTGGACCTCAAGGAGCTCGGCGGTGCGACCGCGCTGCCGGACATCTCGCCGCGCTGGCCGTCGATGACCAAGCCGGTGATCGGCGCGATCAACGGCGCCGCCGTCACCGGAGGCCTCGAGTTGGTGCTGTACTGCGACATCGTCATCGCCTCGGAGCAGGCGCGGTTCGCCGACACCCACGCTCGCGTCGGCCTGCTGCCCACCTGGGGCCTGAGCGTCCGGCTGCCGCAGCAGGTGGGCGTCGGCCTGGCCCGGCGGATGAGCATGACCGGCGACTACCTGTCGGCGGCCGACGCGCTGCGGGCAGGGCTGGCGACCGAGGTGGTGCCGCACGATCAACTGCTGCCCACCGCCCGCCAGGTCGCCGCATCCATCGTCGGCAACAACCAGGACGCGGTGCGGGCGCTGCTGGCGTCGTATCACCGCATCGACGAGTCGCAGACCAGCGAGGGGCTGTGGCTGGAGGCGACGGCGGCCAGGCAATTCCGCACCAGTGGCGACGACATCGCCGCCAACCGGGAGGCCGTGTTGCAGCGCGGGCGGGCGCAGGTGCGCTGAGGCGCCCCTCGATGACCCACCAACCGCCCCCGGCGGCCGGGTTCGCGGTGCCCGCCCGCAAGCGCCCCACCGCCGACATCGTCGCGACCGTGCTCCTGTTCGTGGGGCAGCTGGTGGCGAGCGCCCTGGCGTTCCTGCTGGCGCTGACGCGGTCGTCGACGCTGATGTTGGCGATCTGCAGCGATAACTGCGACACCGCCGAGGTGGGCCACTTCGTGCACGACACGTGGACCGGGGCGCTGATCCTGGTGTCCGGTATGGGCGTTGCGCTGCTGGTCGCGGCCTGCGGAACGCTGGTCTCGGGCCTGCGTGGGACGCTGATGTGGAAGTGGCCGGCGATCGGACTGGTGCTTGTGGTCGTTTGCTCCGGGATCGCGATGGCGCTGTGGATCGACGCGACGTCCGGCACCGGATGAAAGACCGGTGATCGCCAGCCAATACGATCCCAACAGTTGTCCATGCCGAGTGAGCGTTGCAGGAGGAAATCGATGCGCGATGTCGCCGGCCTCGCGATGCGTGTGCTGGGCGTCCTGAGCCTGGCGGCGGCATCGGCGATCGCGTCGGCGCAGCCCGCGTTCGCGGCGCCGCCACCGCGGTTTCCGAATCTGGACGGTTTCGCCGCCGTCCCGGCCGATGGCTACGTCACGTCCTCCGCCCCGAGCGGCACCCCGCGGATCGCCTTCTCGGCGGGCAACACGCTGGCGTGCGACTTCTACGGCGGTCCGGCTCCGGCCCCGCAGCCGTCGCAGGACATCAAATGCAGCGGCGAGTTGCCCGGCATGGACGACATACCGTTTCCCGGCGCCAGTCACCTGCGGCCGGGCGACTGCGTCGTGGGCTCGGTGAATTTCAAGGGACCCGGTTACGAGCTCAGCCGTATGTCCTACGGCGGGTGCGGCGGCAACCCGGCCGCGCTGCCGAACAACGGCAAGCTGCTGGCCGCCGGCCAGAAGGTGAGCTACCTCAACGTCACGTGCGCGGTGGGCCCCGACAACCTCATCGCCTGCCTGGACACCACCAGCGGGGACCACGGCTTCGTGCTGCAGCCGTCGGGCAGCTGGGCGTTCTGACCCGCCCTACCCCAGCGCGGCGCGCAGTGCGGCCACCGCGTCGTCGATCGAGCCGGCAGTCGAATAGCCCGCCGCCAGGCGGTGGCCGCCCCCACCGAACGCCGACGCAACCGCCGCCAGGTCCACCTCGCGCTTGGACCGCATGGACACCGACCACTGGCCCGGGTCAACCTCTTTGAAGACCGCCGCCACCTCGGCCTGCTGAGTGGTGCGCACGATGTCGACGATGCTCTCGACTTCCTCGGCGCGCGCGGTGGCCCATTCCTGATGGTCGACGACGACATAGACCAGCCCGCGGCCGCCGGCCGCGTCCGGCAGCAGTCGCGCCGAGCCCAGCACCCGCGACAGCAACGGCAGCCACCCGAACGGGTGGGTGTCCATCAGCGTCCGGCTGATCGCGGCGTTGTCCACACCGAGGTCGAGCAGCCGGGCCGCCAGCCGGAAGGCGCGGGCACTGGCCCACCGGAACGAGCCGGTGTCGGTCGTCAGCCCCGCGTACAGGCAGTGCGCGACGTCGGCGGCGATCGGCTTGCCCCAGGCGTCGAGCAACTCGGCCACCAGGAACGTGGTGGAGTCCGCGGCGGCATCGACGTAGTTCGCGGTGCCGAACAGCTTGTTGGACGCGTGGTGGTCGATGACCAGCAGCTGCCGGCCCGGACCCGCCAGCTCGGCCAGCGCGCCGAGGCGTTTGATGCTCGGAACGTCAACGGTGACAAGCAGATCGACGTCACGGCGGATCGCGTCGGGGCTGACCAACAGGTGGCAGCCGGGCAGCGACCGCAGCGACTCCGGCAGCGTCTCGGGCGCCGCGAAGCTGACCTCGACCTCTTTGCCGCAGCTGTCGAGCACGAGAGCAAGCGCAAGCCCGGCGCCGATGGTGTCGGCGTCGGGATGGACGTGACAGATTACCCCGACACTCGTTGCCGCCGAGAGCAATTCGGCGGCGCCCATGGCATCGACGCGGGCCCCGGTCGAAGAGGCCGCGCCGAAGTCAGTCTTCGGATCGGTCGCCGTCACCCGTGTCCTCAGCCTCGGTTGCCGGCGACCCGCCGGCCCGATACGGATCGGCCTCACCGGCCGGTTTGGCCCCCACCCGAACCCGCGCCAGGTCGGCGTCCGCGGCGCGGGCGCGCGCCAGCAGCTCGTCCATCCGTTGCACGGTCTCCGACGTCGTGTCCCGGGTGAACGTCAGGGTGGGCGTGAAGCGCACCCCGGTACCGGCGCCCACCGTGGTGCGCAACGTGCCCTTGGCCCGCTCGAGTGCGGCGGCAGCCGCGTCGTAATCCGGCTCCTCGTCGAGCGTGCGCCCCATCACGGTGTAGAACACGGTCGCATCGTGCAGATCCGCCGTCACCTTGGTGTCGACGATCGTCACCCCGTCCAACCCGGGATCGGTGATCTCGAATTCGATCGCCGAGGCGACGATTGTGTTGATCCGCTTGGCCAGGCGGCGCGCCCGTCCGGGATCAGCCATGTCGATTCACCGCCAACTCCTCATCGCTTCGGCCCCACTGCATCGTGGACGGTGGTCAGGTGCGCTCCTTTTGGACCAGCTCGTAGGACTCGATGACATCGCCCTCCTTGATGTCCGAATATCCAAGTGTCATACCGCATTCGAAGCCTTCGCGCACCTCGGTGACGTCGTCCTTCTCGCGGCGCAGCGACGTGATCGACAGGTTGTCGACGACGACGATGTTGTCGCGCAACAAGCGGGCCTTGGCGTTGCGGCGCACGACGCCCGAGATGATCATGCAACCGGCGATGACACCGACCTTCGAGGAGCGGAACAGCGCGCGAATCTCGGCGCGGCCCAACTCGTTTTCCTCGTAGATCGGCTTGAGCATGCCGCGCAGGGCCTTCTCGATCTCGTCGATGGCCTGGTAGATCACCGAGTAGTAGCGAATGTCCACGCCCTCGCGGTTGGCCAGTTCTGTCGCCTTGCCCTCGGCACGCACGTTGAAGCCGATGATCACCGCGTCCGACGCCGACGCCAGGTTGACGTTGGTCTCGGTGATGCCACCGACACCGCGGTCGATGACCCGAAGCTCCACCTCGTCGTCGACCTGGATGCCCATCAGGGCCTCCTCCAGGGCCTCGACCGTACCGGCGTTGTCGCCCTTGAGGATCAGGTTCAGCTGGCTGGTTTCCTTCAGCGCCGAGTCCAGGTCCTCCAGGCTGATCCGCTTGCGCGACCGTGCCGCCAGCGCGTTGCGCTTGCGCGCGCTGCGCCGGTCGGCGATCTGCCGGGCGATGCGGTCCTCGTCGACGACCAGGAAGTTGTCACCGGCGCCGGGCACCGAGGTGAAGCCGATGACCTGCACCGGCCGCGACGGCAGCGCCTCCTCGACGTCCTCGCCGTGCTCGTCGACCATGCGGCGCACGCGCCCGTAGGCATCGCCGGCGACCACCGAGTCGCCGACCCGCAGCGTCCCGCGCTGCACCAGCACCGTGGCGACCGGACCACGGCCGCGGTCCAGGTGCGCCTCGATCGCCACCCCCTGGGCCTCCATGTCGGGGTTGGCCCGCAGGTCCAGGGCGGCGTCGGCGGTCAGCAGCACCGCCTCCTCGAGTGCCTCGATGTTGGTGCCGTTCTTGGCCGAGATGTCCACGAACATGGTGTCGCCACCGAAATCCTCTGCCACCAAACCGTATTCGGTGAGCTGGCCGCGGATCTTGGCCGGGTCGGCACCCTCCTTGTCGATCTTGTTGACCGCCACCACGATCGGCACGTCGGCGGCCTGTGCGTGGTTGATCGCTTCCACCGTCTGTGGCATCACGCCGTCGTCGGCGGCGACCACCAGGATGGCGATGTCGGTGGCCTTCGCACCGCGAGCACGCATGGCGGTGAACGCCTCGTGACCCGGGGTGTCGATGAAGGTGATCGGCCGTTCGACGCCGTCATGCTCGACGCTCACCTGGTAGGCGCCGATGTGCTGGGTGATGCCGCCGGCCTCGCCCTCGCGGACGCTGGCGTTCCGAATGGTGTCCAGCAGGCGGGTTTTACCGTGGTCGACGTGACCCATCACGGTCACCACCGGCGGTCGGGTCTGCAGGTCCTCCTCGCCGCCCTCGTCCTCGCCATAGGTGAGATCGAAGGACTCCAGCAGTTCGCGGTCTTCGTCCTCCGGGCTGACGACCTGGACGACGTAGTTCATCTCGCTGCCCAGCAGTTCGAGCGTCTCGTCGCCGACCGACTGCGTCGCCGTCACCATCTCGCCCAGGTTGAACAGCGCCTGCACCAGCGCGGCCGGGTTGGCGTTGATCTTGTCGGCGAAGTCGCTCAGCGATGCGCCGCGGGCCAGCCGGATGGTCTCGCCGTTGCCGTGCGGCAACCGCACGCCGCCGACGACCGGCGCCTGCATGTTCTCGTACTCGGCGCGTTTGGCCCGCTTCGACTTGCGACCGCGTCGCGGCGCGCCGCCCGGGCGACCGAAGGCGCCGGCCGCGCCACCGCGCTGGCCGGGACGGCCACCGCCACCACCCGGTCCACCGCCGGGACGGCCCTGAAAACCACCGCCACCGCCGGGTGCGGCACCGACGCCGCCGCGGTAATTACCACCGCCACCGCCACCGCCGTCGCGGCCGCCGCCGGGACCACCCGGCCGGCCACCGCCGGGCCGGGGACCGCCGCCGGGACGGGCCGAACGGAATCCGCCGCCGGCACCGCCGCCGGGACGGGGCGGCATGTTGCCCGGCGAGGCACCCGGACGGGGCGCACCAGGCCGGGCCGCTCCGGGGCGCGGGGGCTGCGGACGGGGAATGGGCCGGTCGACGGGCTGTGCCGACGAGAACGGGTTGTTGCCGACCCGCGGGGTGCGGGCAGCCGGCCTGGGCATCGGGCCGGGCCGCGGACCTGGTGTCGCGCCGGGCTGCGGCGGCGCCTGCTGGCCGGACGCCTGACCGGGCGCCGGCGGTTGCGGCTGGCGGGGCGGGGGCGCCGAGGGCCGTGCCGGGGACGGCGCCGGCCGCTTGGGGGCGGGCGCCGTCGGCGTGGGGGCTGCCGTCGCGGCGGGCGCGGCGGCGGGCGCCGCAGCGCCGCCATCAGCGGGTTTCGCGGGCGCGGGCGCGGCGGACGCCGCTTCGCCGTTGCCGGCGGCCTTCGGAATCGCCTTGTCCAGGGCCCGGTCGAGCGACTTGTCGGCGACCCTGGCGGCGCCCCTGTCGCCGCCGGCCGGCTTACCGCCGCCGAAGGATTCCCGCAGCCGACGGGCGACGGGCGCCTCGACGGTCGACGATGCGGATTTGACGAATTCGCCCTGTTCGTTCAGCCGGGCGAGAACTTCCTTGCTGGTGACACCGAGTTCCTTAGCCAACTCGTGCACGCGGGCCTTACCTGCCACTACATCTCCTGTCTATGAGGCGACAGCAGCGGGCCGCGCCTCGGGTTTAGCTATGACGCATGGTCATCGGGACTTCACGGTGTGCTCATGTTCTTCGCTACCTGTTCTCTTCCCGGGGAGTCGAGCGCCTGTACGTGCTCGACCACCGCGGACGTGTCCGGTGGACGGTCGATGCGCAACGCTTTGGTGAAAGCTCGCCGCCGAACCGCCTGTTGTGCGCACTGCGCCGCGGGATGCAGCCACGCACCCCGCCCCGGCAGGTTACTCGCCGCGTCAACGATTACGGCGTATTCGCCGTTCCGCGCCGACGCAGCAACCACTCGAAGCAGCTTGACGGCCAACTCTCGCTTCCGGCACCCGACACACGTCCGCACGGGGCCACCCGTGGCTCGGTGCGTCCTTCTAGTTTCGGGGTCCGAAGGCTCGCGCTGGATCACGGCTCAGTCTAGCGTCACTTGATCGCCGGCCAGAACCGCCCGCACCGGCCGCTCAGCTGAGGTCAGTGATCGTGCGCGACCTGGTGGCCGGCGCCGTGTTCGCTCTGGTTTTCCGGATGCTCCGGCGAATCGCCGCGGATGTCGATGCGCCACCCGGTGAGCCGGGCGGCCAACCGCGCGTTCTGGCCCTCCTTGCCGATCGCCAGCGACAACTGGAAGTCGGGAACCACCACCCGGGCGGCGCGGGCGGTCTGGTCGATCACCGAGACCGACACCACCTTGGCCGGCGACAGGGCGTTGGCGACGAAACGGGCGGGGTCCTCGTCGTAGTCGATGATGTCGATCTTCTCCCCGGACAGCTCGCTCATCACGTTGCGCACGCGTTGGCCCATCGGACCGATGCAGGCGCCCTTGGCGTTCAGCCCCGGGACGTTCGACCGCACCGCGATCTTGGATCGGTGGCCGGCCTCGCGCGCCACCGCCACGATCTCGACCGATCCGTCCGCGATCTCGGGGACTTCCAGCGAAAAGAGCTTGCGCACCAGGTTCGGGTGCGTCCGCGACAGCGTGATCACCGGCTCACGCGATCCGCGGGTCACCCCCACCACGTAGCAACGCACCCGGTTGCCGTGCTCGTAGCTTTCGCCGGGGACCTGCTCGGCAGCCGGGATGACACCCTCGGAGGCCTTGGTTTCGGTGCCCATCCGCACCACGACCAGCCCGCGGGCGTTGGCCCGGCTGTCGCGCTGGATAACGCCCGCGACGATTTCGCCCTCGCGGGTGGAGAACTCGCCGTAAGTGCGCTCGTTTTCGGCGTCGCGGAACCGCTGCAGCATGACCTGACGCGCCGTGGTCGCGGCGATCCGGCCGAATCCCTCTGGGGTGTCGTCCCATTCGCTGATGACGTTGCCGTCCTCATCGACCTCGCGGGCCATCACCCGCACCACCCCGGTCTTGCGATCGATCTCGATGTGCGCGTCGGTCTGGTGCCCCTGGGTGTGCCGGTAGGCGGTCAGCAACGCGGATTTGATGGTTTCGAGCAGCTCGTTGACCGAGATGCCCCGGTCCACCTCGATCGCGTGCAGCGCGGCCATGTCGATGTTCATCAGCGCCGCTCCTTCTCATCGCTACGCTTTGCACCGTCGTCGGCGCGGTTCATGTCCCGGCCTCCGTCCTGTCGGCCCGATCCCTGGTCGCCAGTTCCAGCTCAGCCTGAGCCGGCGGCGAAAACTCCACCTGGACAACGGCTTTTGTAATGTCATCGAACGGGATCGCACGCACGGCCAGCTTGCTACCCGCGCGAACCACCAGCGAGACCGCCCCGGGGTGGGTCCGACCGATGCGGCCGGTCAGCGCCGATCCGTCCGACAGCGTCAGTTCGACCTTGCGGCCGCGGGCGCGGCGGAAGTGTTTCTCGGTGGTCAGGGGGCGGTCGATGCCGGGCGAGGAGACCTCGAGTACATAGCGGTCGTCGATGTCATTCAAGTCGTCGAGCAACGTGGCGGCCGATCTCGACAGCGTCGCGATCGTGTCCAGATCGAGAGCCGTGTCCCCGTCGGCGACCACCATGATCCGCGGCGGGCGGGCTCGGGTGTCGATGACCACGTCTTCGATCTCGTAGCCGGCGCGCGCGAACTCTCCACTCAGTAGCTCGATCACCTGCATCGCAGAAGGTAGCCCGGTGGTCACGGCGAGCTCCTCGTCTTGAGTTGTCCGGTCATCTGGCGGATGTCGCCGCCCCGGTCATTCCTGGGCAACTTCCGGCGTCCGGCGGGACGCAAATCCGGCCGTCCCGCGAGAACCGACTATTCACGATACGCCAGGAATTGCCCAGAACGGCGTGATCGGGTGGTCAACGTCCTGCCGTCGTGCCCACCGTCTGCCTATCGTTGGAGCCCGCCGTTCTGATGGCAGGATGTTGGGCGTGTCCAGCCCAGCATTCGTCACCACCAGGCGGGGTGCGCTCGCCGGCACCGCGGCCCTGGCTGCGCTCGGGGTGGCGACGTCCGCCTGCGGCGAGTCCAAGCCCAAACAACCCGCGACCGAAGACTTGCTGGGGCCGTTGGACCAGGCTCGACATGACAGCGCGCTGGCCGGTGCGGCCGCGGCGGCCAGCGGCCTGGCACCGCAGATCGCCGCCGCGCTGACGGTGGTCGCGACCCAACGTGCCGCACACGCGCGCGCCCTGTCGACCGAGATCTTCCGGGCCGCCAACAAGCTCGCGAGCTCGACGAGCGAGACGGCCAGCCCGAGCGCCAGCCCCACCCCGTCGGGCACGCCACCGCCGCCACCGCCGGTGTCCGACGTCATCAGTGCGCTCAAGGCCGCGGCCGAAAGCGCCAGCCGCCTGGTCGCTTCGTCGTCGGGCTATCGAGCCGGACTGCTGGGCTCCATCGCCGCGTCCTGCACCGCGTCCTACCAGATTGCCCTGGTGCCGCCGGGTCCTACGCCATGACCTCGGCCGAACCCACCCCGGGCGCATCGCCGAAACGCGCCCCGGTTCCCAAGGATGCCGACAGCGCGGCGTTGTGCGAGGCGCTGGCGGTCGAACACTCGACGATTTACGGCTACGGCATCGTCTCGGCGCTGTCGCCGCCCGGCGTGAACAACCTGGTGGTGGACGCGCTGAATCAGCACCGTCAGCGCCGCGACGACGTCATCGCCATGCTGGCCGCCCGCAAGGTCACCGCACCGATCGCGGCCGCCGGCTACCAGTTGCCGATGCTGGTGGCCAGCGGGGCCGACGCGGCCCGCCTGGCGGTGCGGATGGAGAACGACGGGGCGACGGCCTGGCGCGCCGTGATCGAGCACGCCGAGACGGCCGGCGACCGCGCGTTCGCCTCGACGGCCCTGACGCAGAGCGCGGTGATGGCTGCCCGGTGGAACCGGGTGCTGGGCGCCTGGCCCATCACGACAACTTTCCCCGGCGGCAACGAATAGCCAGCGTGGCGATCGCGAGCGCGGCAAGGCCGGGCGAAGCGCGTCGCTACCGTCGTCCCTAACGCGCCAGGGCCGCGGCGATGTCGGTGGCCAGCGTGTCGCCGGTCGGCAGCTCACGCGTTTGACCGCCGAAGCGGTCGCGCAACTCCACCACGCCGTCGGCCCAGCCGCGTCCCACGACGACGACCCACGGCATGCCCAGGAGCTCGGCGTCCTTGAACTTGACGCCGGGCGAGGCCTGGCGATCATCGAGCAGCACGGCCAGCCCCAGCCGATCCAGGTCGGCGGCCAGCTCCGCGGCCCCGGCCCGCGCCTCGGCGTCCTTGTTGGCGATCACCATGTGCACGTCGTACGGCGCGATCTCCGCGGGCCAGCGCAGGCCCAGCTCGTCGTGCTGCTGTTCGGCGACGACCGCGACCAGGCGCGAAACCCCAATTCCATAGGAGCCCATGGTCAATCGCACCGGCTTGCCGTCCTCGCCGAGCACGTCGACGGCGAAGGCGTCGGTGTATTTGCGGCCGAGCTGGAAGATGTGCCCGATCTCGATGCCGCGCGCCATCACCAGCGGGCCGGCGCCGTCCGGGGAGGGATCACCCTCACGCACCTCGGCGGCCTCGATGGTGCCGTCGGCGGTGAAGTCGCGGCCGGCCACCAGCCCGACGACATGCCGGCCCGGCGCGTCGGCGCCGGTGATCCAGCTGGTGCCGTCGACCACCCGCGGATCGACCAGATAACGAACCTGGTTGTCCCGCAATGCCTTCGGCCCGATGTAGCCCTTGACCAGGAACGGGTACCTGGCGAAATCGGCGTCTCCGAGCAGCTCGTACTCGGCGGGCTCCAGAGCGGCGCCCAGCCGCTTGTCGTCGACCTCGCGGTCGCCGGGCACGCCGATGGCCAACAGCTCCCAATCCCCGCCCGGCTCACGGACTTTCACCAGGACGTTCTTCAACGTGTCGGCCGCGGTGACGGTGCGGCCCAGGTCTGCGTCGTTCGCCCAGGCCACCAGGCTGGCGATGGTGGGAGTGTCGCCGGTGTCGTGCACGACGGCCTCGGGCTGGCCCTCGATGGGCAGCGCCTCGGGCCGGGCGGTGAGCACGGCCTCGACGTTGGCCGCATAGCCCGACTCCAGGCAGCGCACGAAAGTGTCCTCGCCGACCGGGCTCTCGGCCAGGAATTCCTCGGACGCGCTGCCGCCCATGGCGCCGGAGACCGCCGACACGATGACGTAGCGCAGCTCCAGCCGGTCGAAGATGCGCTGATAGGCCTCGCGGTGCGCGTGGTAGGCCGCTTTGAGCCCCCCGGCGTCGACGTCGAACGAGTAGGAGTCCTTCATCACGAACTCCCGGGCCCGCAGGATGCCGGCCCGCGGCCGGGCCTCGTCGCGGTACTTGCCCTGGATTTGGTACAGGGTGAGTGGAAAGTCCTTGTAGGAGTTGTATTCGCCCTTGACGGTCAGGGTGAACACCTCTTCGTGCGTGGGCGCCAGCAGGTAGTCGTTGTCGCGGCGGTCCCGCACCCGGAACACCCCGTCGCCGTACTCGGCCCACCGGCTCGTCGTCTCGTAGGGCCCGCGCGGCAACAGGGCGGGAAACAGAATCTCCTGCCCGCCAATCGCGTTCATCTCCTCGCGGACGACGCGTTCGATGTTGCGCAACACCCGCAAGCCCAACGGCAGCCAGCTGTACAACCCCGGGCCGACCGGCCGGACGTATCCGGCGCGCACCAGCAGCTTGTGGCTGGCGACTTCGGCGTCGGCGGGATCGTCGCGCAAGGTGCGCAGGAAAAGCTCGGACATCCGGGTGATCACAGCGGGCCAGCCTAGCCTGTCGGGTGTTCGGTGAAGCCGGGCGCGTAGCCTCCTACGACGCGGTTACAGCTCGCCGGCGTCGATGGCTTCCTTGACCTCTTGGGCGTGGGCAACCTCGTCGGGGGTGTAGCCGATCAGCAGCGCGGCGCCGCCGACGACGACGGCCACGCCGGCCACCCACAGCAAGCCGTAGGTGTAGCCGTTGTCGAGCGCGCACAGCTGCGCCTCGTTCATGAACTTCACCGGGCCGGTGATGCCGCCCATATAGAGCGTCCGCGAGGTGATCACGGCCTGGATGACGGCGAGCACCAGCGGCCCGCCCAGGCTCTGCAGCATCAGCGTGACCGCCGACACCGGGCCGATCTGGTCGAAGCCCACGCCGGCGATCGCCGACAGCGTCAGCGGGACGACGGCCATGCCGATGCCGATGCCGCCGACCACGATGGGCAGGACCAGGTTGGGGAAGTACGCGACGCCGCGGTGCATGAACGCCCAGCCGTAGAGCATCGCCCAGAACAGCAGGATCCCGCCGCCGATGGTCAGCACCCGGGGCGAGAAGCGCGACACCAGCTGCGACGAGACGCCCAGGCCGATCCCCATCGCGATGACGAAGGGGATGAAGCCGATGCCGGCGCGCAGCGCACTGTAGCCGAGGACGTCCTGCACGTACAGGCCGATGCACACCGTCAGGCTGAACATCAGCCCACCGGCCAAAAAGATCGCGATGAAGGTGACCAGCCGGTTGCGGTCACGGAACAAAGCGAACGGCACGACGGGGTTTTCGGCGGTGCGCTCGACCACGATGAACGCCAACGCGGCGCCCAGCGCCACGACGCCCGAGCCGATGGTGGTGATCGAGATCCAGCCCTTTTCCGGGCCCATCGAGAAGGCGAACACGGCGGCCGTGCACGCCAGGGTGGCCAGCATGGCGCCGGCGGCATCGAGCTTCATCCGCTCCCGGTTGGTCTCCCGCAGCGCGGTGCGGGCCAGGTAGATCATCACCAGCCCGATCGGGACGTTGACCAGGAAGGCCAGCCGCCAAGACCACTCGGTCAGCGCCCCACCGACGACCAGGCCCATCACGGAGCCGACCGCGGTCATCGCCGCGAATACCGCCGTGGCCGCGTTGCGCGCCGGGCCCTTCGCGAAGGTCGTCGCCACCAGCGCCAGACCCGTGGGCGAGGCGATGGCGGACCCGACCCCCTGGGAAAGCCGCGCGATGACCAGCGTCACCTCGTCCCACGCCACGGCGCACAGCACCGAGGAGATGGTGAACAGGGTGACGCCCACGATGAAGGTGCGCTTGCGACCGATGGTGTCGCCGAGGCGACCGCCCAGCAGCATCAGCCCGCCGAAGGTCAGCACGTAGGCGGTGATCACCCAGCTGCGGCCGGCGTCGGACAGGCTCAGCTCGTTCTGAATCTTAGGAAGTGCCACGATGGCCACGGTGCTGTCCATCGTGGCCAGCAGCTGCATGCCGCCGATGGCGATGACCGCCGCAATGAAGCGGCGCGACGGCAGCCACGCAGGATAATACCTGCTCAGACGAGCAGAGGCGGTCTCGGAAGCGGCCTGGGACGGGCGCTGGCTGCGCGCCGGGGCCGGACGATCGGGGCGGGCAGCGGCCAGATTGTGGGCTGCGCGCTCTGTGTCGTTGAGAGCCGTCATAACGGGTTACCTTACAGTAATCTTAAGATCTGTTTAAGCGGCGAACGCCGCTGAGGCCTACTACGGGCCCGATCACGATGATCGCGGGAGGTCGAATCCCCTCTGCACGGACCTTCCGGGGCGTGTCGGCAAGCGTGGCTCGCAAGGTGCGCTGATCTGCCGTTGTGCCGTTTTGGACCACCAGGACGGGCGTATCCGCAGGTCGCCCGCCTTTCAGCAAAATTTCGGCGAAGAGTTCGATGCGTTCGACCGCCATCAGCAAAACGATCGTCCCGGACATCTTCGCCAGCGCATTCCAATTCACTAACGATTCGGGATGACCGGGCGCCAGGTGGCCGCTGACCACCACGAACTCGTGATTTACCGCCCGGTGCGTGACCGGAACGCCCGCCAGGGCGGGCACGGCTATGGCACTTGTCAGACCGGGCACCACGGTCACGGGGATGCCGGCGTCGATGCATGCCAAGACCTCCTCGTAGCCGCGGGCGAACACAAAGGGATCTCCCCCTTTGAGGCGCACCACAAACTTCCCCGCCCGCGCCCGCTCGATCATCACGCCGTTGATGGCGTCCTGCGCCATCGCCCGCCCGTAGGGGATCTTGGCCGCGTCGATGACCTCGACGTGCGGCGCCAGTTCGGCGAGCAGCTCCGGCGGCGCCAGGCGGTCGGCGACCACGACGTCGGCGTGAGCCAGCAGGCGGCGCCCGCGCACGGTGATCAGTTCGGGGTCGCCCGGGCCGCCGCCGACCAGCGCCACCCCGCCGCGCACCACATCGGAACTCGCCGGGCTCTCGGGGGTGATGAGCCCCTGCTGCAGCGCCTCGCGGATGGCCGAGCGGATCGCGGCCGATCTGCGGTGTTCGCCGCCGGCCAGCACCCCGACCGACAGCCCGGCGTACTCGAACGTCGCCGGCGTCACCGCCGATCCATCGACAGCGATGTCCGCCCGCACACAGAAGACACGGCGACCGTCGGCCTCGGCCACCACCGCGGCGTTGACGGCCGGATCGTTGGTGGCCGCGATCGCGTACCAGGCTCCGTCGAGGTCACCGTCGCGGTATTCGCGCACGGCCAGGGTGATCCCGCTCATCGCCTCGACGGCGGGCGTGGCCGTGCGGGTGATGACGTGCACATCGGCGCCGCTGGCGATCAGCAATGGCAACCGGCGCTGCGCGACGCTGCCTCCGCCGACCACGACGACCTTCCTGCCGGTCAGCCGCAGTCCGACGAGGTACGGGCTCTCGGTCACCCGGCAAGCCTAGTCAACGGTCCTCTCGGCGCCGGGCGGCCGCGTGCGCCACGAAGCGCGCGACGGCACCGGGCGTCGCCGCCGGATGTGTGTGCAGATAAGACGCGTGCACCCCGGCATGCACGACGCCGTCGCGAAGGGTGTCGACGTTGGTGCCCCGGGCGCCCCGGTACGCCCACGCGGGCTGGTAGCTCTCGGTGAATGTGACCGCCGTGCGGTGGAATTCGTGCCCGACGACGCGCTCGCCGACGCGATACAGCGACGAATCGGCCACGGCGACGGCCTCGCGGTACGCCAGCGTCAGCCGCGAGGTGAACCGCGCCGATCCGGCGACGGCGCCGCACATCGGATACCCGTCGAGCTCGGTGGCCAGGTAGATCAGACCCGCGCATTCGGCGTGCACCGGCGCGCCCGCGGCGGCGAGATCCGCGATCTGGCGGCGCACGACGTCATTGGCCGACAGCTCCGCGGTGAATTGCTCGGGAAACCCGCCGGGCAGCACGACGGCATCGGTGCCCTGCGGCAACGCGTCGGTCAGCGGGTCGAACTCGACCACGTCGGCACCAGCGGCGCGCAGCAGCTCGACGTGTTCGGCGTAGGCGAAGGTGAAGGCCTTCCCGGCCGCCAGCGCGACGACGGCCCGCCGTCCGCGCTCCGCGACGACCGCGTGCGCGGGATCCCACGGGGGGTCGGCGACCCGGCTTCCGGCGGCCGCCACCACGGCGCCCAGGTCGACGTGGCGAGCGACCAGCGCGGTCATCGCGTCGACCGCCAGTCGCGCGCGCTGGCCATACTCGACGGCGGTAACCAGGCCCAAATACCTTGTCGGCAGCTCTAATTCGGCGGCGCGCGGAATGGCGCCCAGCACCGGGACGCCGGCCTGCTCGCAGGCCTGCCGCAGCACCTGCTCGTGCCGCTGCGACCCGACCCGGTTGAGGATCACGCCCGCGATCCGGGTTGCCGAGTCGAACGTCGAAAACCCGTGCAGCAGCGCGGCGATGCTCTGGCTTTGGCCGCGCGCGTCGACCACTAGCAGCACCGGGGCGCCCAGCAGCCCGGCGACATGAGCCGTCGACCCCTGGGCCGGCACGGTCGCGGCGGGCCCGATCCGCCCGTCGAAAAGGCCCATCACGCCTTCGATCACCGAAAGCTGCGCGCCGGCGCTGCCGTGGGCGTAGAGGGGCCCGACGAGCCGCTCGGACACCATCACCGCGTCGAGGTTGCGCCCGAGTCGGCCGGCCGCCAGTGTGTGATAGCCCGGGTCGATGAAGTCCGGGCCCACTTTGAACGGCGCCACCACATGCCCGGCCTGTCGCAACGCGCCGATCAAACCCGTTGCGACCGTGGTCTTTCCGCTGCCCGACGCCGGCGCGGCAACGACGACCGCGGGAACGCTCACCACTCGATGCCCTTTTGCCCTTTGCGTCCGGCATCCATCGGGTGCTTGACCTTGCTCATCTCCGTGACCAGATCGGCGGCCTCGATCAGCCGGGGCGGGGCGTCGCGCCCGGTGATCACCACGTGCTGGTGCCCGGGCCGGGCCGCCAACGCCTCGACCACGTCACCGACGTCGATCCAGCCCCACTTGAGCGGGTAGGTGAACTCGTCGAGCACGTAGAAGTCGTGCCGTTGCGCGGCCAGCCGCCGCGATATTTCGGCCCACCCGTCAGCCGCCGCCGCGGCGTGGTCGACGTCGCTGCCGGGTTTGCGCGACCAGGACCAGCCCGAGCCCATCTTGTGCCATTCCACCGGCCCGCCCACGCCACGCTCGGTGTGCAGCTGCCCGAGCTCGCGCAGCGCCGCCTCCTCGCCGACCTTCCACTTGGCGCTCTTGACGAATTGGAACACCGCGACGCTCAGTCCGACATTCCACGCGCGCAACGCCATTCCGAACGCCGCGGTCGACTTGCCCTTGCCCTCGCCGGTGTGCACCGCCAGCACCGGCGTGTTACGCCGGGCTCGGGTGGTCAGGCCGTCGTCGGGGATCTGCGCTGGGGTGCCCTGCGGCATCGGCGGCTACCTTTCGCCCGACTCAGGCCACGCTGCGCACGGCGTGCATCAGCTGGTCGGCGTGCAGCTGCTCGAGCCTTATCAGCGGCGCCCCGAGCTGGCCGGCCAGCTGGCCGGCCAATCCCAGCCGCACGTACGAGGTTTCACAATCCACCACGACCGCGGCCGCGCCCTCGGCAACCAGCCGAGCGGCGGCGAAGCGACTGCGCCCCAACGGGTCCGGCCCGGCGGTAGCCCGGCCGTCGGTGAGCACCACTACCAGCGGGCGCCGTGCCCGGTCGCGTGCCCGCTCTCGCACAATCAGCTCGCGCGCGGCCAACAGACCCTCGGCCAGCGGGGTCTTGCCGCCGGTATCGAACCGGGAAAGCCGGCGCCCCGCAATGTATGCCGACGACGTCGGCGGCAGCACCAGCCGAGCCTGCTGCCCGCGGAACGTGATGACCGCGACCTTGTCGCGGCGCTGGTAGGCGTCGCGCAGCAGCGACAGGGCGGCGCCGCCAACCGCGGCCATCCGATCCCGCGCGGCCATCGAGCCCGACGCGTCGACGACGAAGATCACCAGATTGCCTTCGCGCCCTTCCCGAATGGCTCGGCGCACGTCGTCCGGGCCGGGCCGCAACGGCCCGGGCCCGGCGTGCTCGGCGGCCGACAGCAGTGTGGCGAACAGGTGCAGCCCATGCGCGCCGGCGTCGCTGCCGTCGGCGGCGGCCACCACGCTGCCGGAGCTGTTGCGCGCGCGGGATCGCCGGCCCGGTGCGCCCTCCCCGACCCCCGGCACGGTCAGCGCCCGGGTGCGGAAGGTCTGCGCCGGGGGCGCACTGGGCCGGGCCGAAGGCGGCCGTGCGGATCCCGAATGCTGTTGCAGTGATTCGTGTTCCGTCCCCGTGGCTGATCCGCCGCCGGGCGGATCCGGATCCGGCCGCGGGTCCTCCGACGCGCCGGTCTGCTCGAGCGCCGCGTCCAGCTGGTCGCGGTCGATGCCCGGGTCGTCGAACGGGTCGCGGCGGCGGCGATGCGGCAATGCCAGCTCGGCGGCCACCCGGATGTCCTGCTCTTCGACCTGGCCGGCGCCGCGCCAGGCGGCGTGCGCGACGGCGGTGCGCGCCACCACCAGATCGGCGCGCATCCCATCGACGTCGAAGGCCGCGCACAGCGCGGCGATGCGACGTAACTCGTTGTCGCCCAGCACCACATCGCCGACGAGGGCGCGGGCCTCGGCGATCTGCCGGGCCAGCTCGGCGTCGTCGGCGGCATAACGCAGGGCGAAACCGTCCGGGTCGGCCTCATAGGCCAGCCGCTGGCGGATCACCTCCACCCGCACGTCGACGTCGCGCGAAGCGTGCACGTCGACGGTGAGGCCGAACCGGTCCAGCAGTTGCGGGCGCAACTCGCCCTCCTCCGGGTTCATGGTGCCGATCAGCACGAACCGGGCCTCATGCGAGTGGGAGATGCCGTCGCGTTCGACGTGCACCCGGCCCATCGCCGCCGCGTCGAGCAGAACGTCCACCAGGTGGTCATGCAGCAGGTTGACCTCGTCGACGTAGAGCACGCCGCCGTGGGCGCGGGCCAGCAAGCCCGGCGAGAACGCGTGCTCGCCGTCGCGCAGCACCCGCTGCAGATCCAGCGAGCCGACCACCCGGTCTTCGGTAGCACCCAAAGGCATTTCGACCAGGCCGGCACCCTCTGCTCCGGTGGCGGCGGACAGCAGGGCGGCCAGTCCGCGCACGGCCGTCGATTTGGCGGTGCCCTTCTCGCCGCGGATCAGCGCGCCGCCGATCTCCGGGCGCACTGCGCACAGCAGCAGGGCCAGGCGCAGCTGCTCGTGGCCGACGATCGCGCTGAAGGGGTAGGGCTTCACGGCTTTGCCGCCAGACCGGAGCCCGGCCGCAGCATCGGGACGTGCGGGACGCCGTCGTCGACGAAGTCCTCGCCGTCGCGCACGAACCCGTGCCGGGCATACATCTCGGCCAGATACGTCTGCGCGTTGATGCGGCACGGGTAGTGGCCGACCTCGGCCAGCGCGGCGCGCAGCAACCGGGTGGTATGGCCCTGACCGCGGGCGCTGCGTTTGGTGCACAGCCGGCCGATCCGGAAGGCCTTCTGCCCGCCGGCGTGCTCCTCCATCAGGCGCAGCGTGCAGATCACCTCCCCGCCGGATGTCTCCAGCCAGAAGTGGCGGGTCTCGGGCAGCAGATCGCGGCCGTCCAGCTCCGGATACGGGATCGCCTGTTCGACCACGAACACCTCGACCCTTAGCTTCAGTAGCTCGTAAAGCGTTGGCACATCGAGATCTTGGGCCCACACGCGCCGCAAAGCCTCTGTCATGACACGCCTGTCTTCAACATCTTCGATCCCCATGACCACACCTCGTCGAATAACGCCGGTTCGTCGGATAGCTTGGCGCCCAGTGATGGAACCATCTCCTTGAGGATCGGTAGCCACGCCTGGTAGCGGTGGGAAAAACATCGCCGCAGCACATCGAGCGCGATCGGCACCGCGGTCGAGGCGCCAGGAGAGCCGCCGAGCATTCCCGCGATGCTGCCGTCCGCCGAACCCACCACGGTGGTGCTGAACTCGAGCACCCCGCACTTGCGCCGGTCCCGGCGAATTACCTGCACGCGCTGACCGGCCGCCATCAGCTCCCAGTCCGAATCGGCCGCGCCCGGCGAGAATTCGCGCAGCACGCGAACCCGGTCGGCGTGGGTGAGGCGCAGCTGGCCGATCAAGTATTTGACCAACATCCGCTCCGTGAATCCGACACCCAGCATGGATAACACGTTGTCCGGCTTGATCGATCGGGCCAGATCGGTGCGGCGGCCATACTTCAGGAACTTGGGCGACCAGCCGGCGTAGGGCCCGAACACCAGCCAGGACTTGCCGCTGACGAATCGCAGATCCAGATGCAGCGCCCCCAGTGGCGGGGCCCCCGGCGCGGGAGCGCCGTACACCTTGGCCCGATGCGCGGCCGTCAGCGCCGGGTTGTCGGCACGCAGGAACCGGCCGCCGATCGGGAAGCCGGCGAAGCCCCTGGCCTCCGTGATGCCGGACTTCTGCAGCAGCGGAAGCGTGTCACCGCCGGCTCCCAGGAACACGAATTTCGCTGTGATGTTGCGCTTTTCGCGGGTGTGGCGGTTGCGGGTAGTGACGGTCCAGCCGCCGTCGGAGCGCCGGGTCAGGTTGCTCACGTCGTGCCCGAGCAGCAGAGTGGCGCCGTGGCGCACGCTGAAGCCGACGAGTTGTCTTGACAGCGAACCGAAGTCGACGTCGGTGCCGTCGGCCGCCCAGTTGAGCGCGACGGGCTCGGAGAAGTCGCGCTGGGTCGCCATCAGCGGCAGCCGGCGGGCGAATTCGTCCGGATCGTCGATGAATTCGGTTCCGGCGAACAGCGGATTGCCGGTCAGCGCCGCACGTCGCCGGCGCAGGTAGTCGACGCGATGCGCCCCGTGCACGAAACTCACATGCGGAACGGTGTTGACGAAGCTGCGGTCGGTCAGCACGCCGTTTTCGACGGCGTAGGCCCAGAACTGCCGGGTCACCTGGAACTGCTCGTTGATCGTCACCGCCTTGCTGATGTCGATCGAGCCGTCGGCGCGCTGCGGGGTGTAGTTCAGCTCGCACAGCGCCGAATGGCCGGTGCCGGCGTTGTTCCACGGGCTGCTGCTCTCGGCCCCGACGGCGTCCAGCCGTTCGACGACGGTGATCGACCAGTCCGGCTCCAGCAGCCGCAGCAACGCACCCAGGGTGGCGCTCATGATGCCCGCGCCCACCAGCACGACGTCGACGCGCGCGGTCCCTACGTCTGACACCGGGTCGTTAATCCTCTCCTCGGCGGCTTCGCCGGTCCCAGGTTATCCCGAACGGGGTGACCGGGCCGACCTGCGCCGCCCGCTCCAGCAAGAGCTATAAGCTGGCCCCGTGACTGGCTGGGAGCCCGACGTCCTGCCCGGCTACTGGCAGTGCACGATTCCGCTCGGGCCCGATCCCGCCGGCGAGGGCGACATCGCCGCGACCCTGATCCGCCGCGGACCCGAGGCCGCCGCCCGGCATGCCGTCCTGACGGTGCACGGGTATACCGACTACTTCTTCAACACCGCACTGGGCGAGCACTTCGCCAACCGCGGCTTCGACTTCTACGCACTGGACCTGCAAAAGTGCGGCCGCTCGCACCGCGACGGCCAGACGCCCCACTTCATCACCGACCTGGCTCACTACGACGCGGAGCTGGAACGCGCCCTGGCCATCATCGGCGAGCCGGCCCGTCCCGGCCACCCCGTCCGGGTCCTGGTGTACGGCCACTCGGCCGGCGGGCTCATCGTGTCGCTGTGGCTGGACCGGCTGCGCCGCCAGCGACCCGGCGCCCACGCCGGTGTCGGCGGCCTGGTGCTCAACAGCCCGTTTCTGGATTTGCACGGCCCGATGGTGGTCCGGCTGCCCGTGACCACCGCGATGATCGGCGGCCTGTCGCGGGTGCGCTCCAAGGGCGTGCTCCGGCCGTCCAGCAAGGGCGGTTACGGCAACACCCTGCACCGTGATTTCGACGGCGAGTTCGACTACAACCTGCAGTGGAAGCCGTTGGGCGGCTTCCCCATCACGTTCGGCTGGCTGCACGCCGTGCGCCGCGGCCAGCGCAGGCTGCATCGCGGCCTCGATGTCGGGGTGCCGAATTTGATCCTGCGCTCGGATCACAGCGTGCACCGGCTCACCGACCCCGAGACCATGCACCGCGGTGACGCCGTGCTCGACGTCACCCAGATCGCCCGGTGGGCCGGCTGCATCGGCGACCGCAGCACGGTCGTTCCCGTGGTCGATGCCAAGCACGACGTGTTCCTGTCGCTGCCGGAACCCCGCGAGGTCGCCTACCGCGAACTCGACCGCTGGCTGGACGGCTACCTGAGCACCGCCGGCGCGCCGGCGGCGTCCGGCAAGGCGGGATGAGCGTGCCGACCTACGACATCGCGATCATCGGGGCCGGTTCGGGCAACAGCATTCTCGACGACCGGTTCGCCGGTAAGCGAGTCGCGATCTGCGAGCAGGACACCTTCGGCGGGACCTGCCTGAACGTCGGATGCATCCCGACGAAGATGTTCGTCTACGCCGCCGAGGTCGCCCAGGCGGTCCGCGAGGCGGCGCGCTACGGCGTCGATGCGCGCATCGACCGGGTGCGCTGGGACGACATCGTCTCGCGCGTCTTCGGACGCATCGATCCGATCGGGGTCAGCGGCGAGGACTATCGAAGTTCCGCGCCCAACATCGACGTCTACAAGCAGCACACCCGCTTCGGTCCCGTTGCGGCCGACGGGCGCTACCTGCTGCGCACCGATGCCGGCGACGAGTTCACGGCCGACCGGGTGGTGATCGCCGCGGGGGCGCGGGCGGTGGTTCCGCCGGTGATCCTGGACTGCGGCGCCCGGTACTACACCAGCGACACGATCATGCGGATCGCCGAATTGCCAGCGCATTTGGTGATCGTCGGGGGCGGGTTCGTGGCGGCCGAATTCGCGCACATCTTCTCCTCGCTGGGCAGCCGAGTCACCCTGGTGGTGCGCGGCTCGGGCCTGCTGCGGCACTGCGACGACACCGTGTGCAAGCGCTTCACCCGCATCGCCTCGAACAAATGGGAACTGCACACACACCGCAATGTGGTGGGTGTGCAGAACGACGGTTCGGGCGTCGCGGTGCGCCTCGACGACGGCCGCAGCGTGCACGCCGACGCGCTGCTGGTCGCGACGGGCCGGGTGTCCAACGCCGACCAGCTCGACGCCGAGCAGGCCGGCGTCGCCGTCGCCGACGGTCGGGTGGTGGTCGACGAATACCAAAGGACTTCCGCACGTGGGATTTTCGCCCTCGGCGATGTCTCGTCACCGTATCAGCTCAAGCACGTCGCCAACCACGAGGCGCGCGTGGTGCAACACAACCTGCTGTGCGACTGGGACGACACCGCGGCGATGGCCGTCTCCGATCATCGCTACGTGCCCTCGGCGGTATTCACCGATCCTCAGATCGCCTCCGTCGGGTTGACCGAAAACGAGGCCATTGCACAGGGTTTCGATATCTCGGTGAAGATCCAGGATTACGGCGACGTCGCCTACGGCTGGGCGACGGAGGACACCACCGGGATCGTCAAGCTCATCGCCGAGCGCGGCACCGGGCGACTACTGGGCGCACACATCATGGGCCATCAGGCGTCGTCGATCATCCAGCCGCTGATCCAGGCGATGAGCTTCGGACTGCGGGCAGCACAGATGGCCCGTGGTCAATACTGGATTCATCCAGCCCTGGCCGAGGTGGTCGAAAACGCGTTACTGGGCCTGGACTGACTGGCATTGCGGGCACAGGCCGCGCAGCGTCAAGCCGGCCCGCTCCGACAGCGAAAACAAGCTGCCCGCCATCGCGTGCTCGAGCGCGGCGGACAGCCGCCGCGCCGGCACCTCGCTGATCGAGGCGCAGCGCGTGCATACGGCGTGGTGGTGCGGCGCGGTGGCCAGTCCGTAGGTGGTGACACCGTCGTCGAGAGTCAGCGCGTGCAGCACCCCCTGGTCGACCAGGGTGGTCACTGTGCGGTAGATGGTTGCCACGTCGGGCGGCTGGGCGCCATCGGGCAGGCAGCCGCGCACCCGTTCGTGGATCTCCGCCACCGAGAGGTGCCCGTTGACGGGCTCCAGCACCGCCAATACCTGGATCCGCGAGGCCATTCGCCGCAGGCCGCGGGCACGCAGAAACTCCCCGATGCGCTCGGTGACTGCGGGATCAAGAGGCGACGGGTTCGACGTCACGCATTCAGTGTTGCGCCCGATACCGCGGATTGCCAGCGTTCGCGCGCTCGAGTGCCCGCCTTCCTGCAATCAACTTGCATCCAGGGTAAGACCGAACCTACAGTCGATCGCTGTCTGCCCAACGCAGTAAGGACCGTGATGCTGCACAGAGAAGCCGCCCGGCGGTCGTCGTGGTGGCCCGTGGTGCGCCCTGGATTCCGGATCGCCCTGACGCGGCCGGAGTGGCGACGCCTTGCGGTGATGCTGGCACTGATCGTCACCCTGCACGTCATCGGCTGGGGCATCCTGCTGCTGATTGTTGATCCCGCCCGGCTCAGCCTGGGCGGCAAAGCGTTTGGCATCGGCATCGGGGTGACGGCCTACACCCTGGGCCTGCGGCACGCATTCGACGCCGACCACATCGCCGCCATCGACAACACCACCCGCAAGCTGATGAGCGACGGGCAACGCCCCCTAGCCGTCGGGTTCTTCTTCTCGCTGGGCCACTCCACCGTCGTATTCGCACTCGCGGTACTGCTGGCAACCGGGGTCAGGGCGATCATCGGACCGGTCGAAGACGATTCCTCGGCGCTGCACCACTACACCGGCCTGATCGGCACCAGCGTCTCGGGCGTGTTCCTCTACGTGATCGCCATCCTCAATCTGATGGTGCTGATCGGAATCCTGCGGGCCTTTGTCCGGTTGCGCCGCGGCGACTACGACTCCCAAACCATGGCCGCCGAACTCGAACAGCATCTGAACAATCGCGGCCTACTCAACCGGGCCCTCGGCCGCTTCACCCGATCGATCACCCGCTCCTGGCATTGCTATCCGATCGGATTGCTGTTCGGCCTGGGTTTTGACACCGCCACCGAGATCGCACTACTGGTACTGGCCGGCACCAGCGCCGCAGCCGGACTGCCCTGGTATGCCATCATGTGCCTGCCCGTGCTGTTCACCGCCGGTATGTGCCTGCTGGACACCATCGACGGCTCGTTCATGAACTTCGCCTACGGCTGGGCCCTGTCCAACCCAGTGCGCAAGATCTACTACAACATCGCCATCACCGGCCTGTCGATCGCAGTCGCGCTGCTCATCGGCAGCGTCGAACTGCTCGACCTATTCGCGGGCCAACTGGGCTGGCAAGGCCCGTTCTGGGACTGGCTGGCCAGCCTGGACCTCAACACCCTCGGCTTCATCGTCGTCGGCCTGTTCCTATTCACCTGGGCAACCGCACTGCTGGTCTGGCGATACGCCCGCATCGAAGAAAAGTGGTCACCCGCCGAGAGTTAAGACCGGCGGCTGTCGCGTGGGACCATGGGCCCGTGCCCGGCTCGATCCGCGATGTGCTGCCGTCGGCGGCCGCCCTACTCGGGGTCCCGGGCGCGGTCGACGCGCTCGGGCTGACGGAATCGGTCACCGAGCAGATCGATCGCGTCGCGGTCGTCCTGGTCGACGGACTCGGCTGGCACCTGCTACCGCGGTTGGCGGGCAGCGCGCCGTTGCTGGCGTCCGTCTGGACCGGCGGCGCGGGCCGGCTGACCGAGCTCGCCTGCACGTTCCCGTCCACCACGCCGAGCAGCCTGGTGTCGCTGGGTACCGGCGCGCAGCCCGGCGAACACGGGATCCTGGGCTTCACGCTCAATGTGCCCGGCACCGATCGCGTGCTCACCCACATCCACTGGCGCGACGACCCGCCGTACGCCGAATGGCAGCCGCTGCCAACCTGGTTCGAGCGGCTGAGCCGCAGCGGGGTCGCCGCGCGGGCGGTGCTGCCGGCCTACTTCCTGGGCAGCGGGCTGACCGACGCGGCGTACCGCGGCGCCGACTTTCGCCCGGTCGACCCGGCCGCCGACTACGCCCAGCACATCATCGACGAGCTGCGCGCGGCGCCCGGTCTGATCTACGGCTACACCGCCGAACTGGACACCGCCGCGCATGTGTTCGGCATCGGATCGCCGTTCTGGCACGAGGCGGGCGCCCGCGTCGACGCGCTGCTCACCCGGATCGTCGACGCGTTGCCGGCCAACGCCGCGCTGCTGGTGACGGCCGATCACGGCGGACTCAACGTGCCGCCGGAGGCCCGCATCGACCTGGACGCCGATCCGCGGCTGAGCGCCGGCGTGCGGGTGGTCGCCGGCGAGGCCCGGGTGCGCTACCTGCACACCGAGCCGGGCGCCGCGGCCGACGTGCGCGCAGCCTGGGCGGAGCTGTTGGGCGACCGGGCGCGGGTGTACAGCCGCGGGCAGGCGGTGGCCGCCGGGATGTTCGGGCCGGTCGACCCCCGGCACCTGGCGCGCATCGGCGACGTCGTCGTGGTGTGCAGCGGCGATGCCGCGGTGCTGGCCACCGCACACGAATCGCCGGAAATGGCGCAGCTCGTCGGCTTCCACGGCGGCGACACCCCGGCCGAGACGGCGATTCCGCTGATCGTGTTGTGACTTCCAACGTGGCCGGGCCCGCGAACGCGGCCGTCGAAGCGGTGTGACGGCAGGCCTAGGCTTATCGGCTGCCGGCGTACAACCGGGCGGCGTGCACCACCGCCTCGAACAGCCGCAGGTCGTCCGGCGTCTGCTCCGGATGCCACTGCACGGCCAGGACGAAGTCGTCGCCGGGCAGCTCGAGCGCCTCGACCACGCCGTCGCCATCCCGCGCGCTGACCACCAACGACTCGCCGACCTTGTCGATGGCCTGATGGTGATAGCAGGAGGCGATGGCCGACTCCCCGATCAGTCCGGCCAGCCGGGTGCCCGGCACGGTGCCGACCGGCAGCCGGTTGAAGATCCCGTTGCCGGCCCGATGTCCGTTGTGCCCCAGGACATCCGGTAGGTGCTGGTGCAGAGTGCCGCCGAAGGCGACGTTGAGCACCTGCGCGCCGCGGCAGATGCCCAGCACCGGCAGCCCGCGGTCCAGCGCGCCACGCAACAGCGCGAATTCCCAGGCATCGCGGTCGGCGCGGGGCGTGTCGGTCGTCGAATGCGGTTGCTGCCCATAGGCGGCGGGGTCCAGGTCGTAACCGCCGGTGATCACCAGGGCGTCCAGGCCGTCCAGCACCGAGCCGACGACCCCGTCGTCCACCGGCTGCGGCGGCAGCAACACCGCGATGCCGCCGGCCGAGTTGACGCCCTGGAAATAGTCGGCGGGCAGGTACCCGGCGGAGAGGTCCCAGATCCCGGTGCGCACCTGTTCCAGGTAACTGGTCAGGCCCACCACCGGGCGCTGCGGGTCGAGACCCTCCGGCTCAGCGTTCAAACCCACGGGCCCCGGTTTACCAGGTGCTGGTGCGCAACACGATCTCGGCCGCCAACTGCGCCGTCGATTCTTGCGCGTTGCGCCGGGTGAGCAGGTCGACCGTGCGGTACTCGGAGTAGACGTAGCGCTGACTGTCGCGGGCCACGTTGCGGGCGGCCGGCGAGCTGACCAACACGGTCGTGCCGACCTCCACCGGCGGGCATTGCTCGTCGCGCACCACGCCGTTGCGGTCGGCCACCCGCGGGTGGCCGCGGTCGACGGCCACCAGGCCGACGAACCGGCCGATCCGGGTCGCCGCGAGTTGCCAGGCCAATTCGCCGCCGGCGCGGTCACCGACAACCACCGCCCAGCTGATGCCCAGCGCGTCGAGGATGCCGACCACCGACTTGGGGGTCAGCCGCGGGTCGAAGCCGATCACGACGGTGCGCAGGGAGGCGGTGTGCAGGCGTTCGCAAACCGCCTCGTAGGCGACCAACGGGCGGTCCTCATCGCCCAGGATGATGACGACGACACCCTTTTCTGGACCGGCGAGGTCCACCGGGACGGGAAAGCCGTCGAGAGTGGTCATCATCGAAGACACTTACGCACGCTACAGCCAACCGGCCTGGCCGCGCGAGGTTTCCATGCGTTATCCGGATCGCAGCCTGCTCGCGACGTGCGGCCGCTGCGGCGGCGGGCCGTCGAGGAGGCCGAGCACCGCGTCGGTGTCCAGGTGCGCGGCCAACAGGTCGGCGACCCGATCCAGCTGGGCGTCGCGGCGGCCGGCGACGTCGGTGTCGGCGGCAACGACGAACCCGGTCCGGCCGGCGGCGTCGGCGACGCGGGTGAGCCAGGCGCGCCGGAAGTCGTCGTTGTCGAGCAGGCCGTGCCAGTGCGTGCCGTAGACGGCACCCCGGTGGATGCCGTGCGGCTGCGCCTCGACATCGAACCAGCTCGCCGCACCGCACCGGGTCAGCCGGCCGTAGTGGATCTCGTACCCGGTGAGCGGGCGCTGCCAGCTGCGCAGCGTCTTGACGTCGCCGAAGGCGATGTCGGCGTCCAGCAGCCCCAGCCCGGCGACCTCGCCGCGTCGGGACTCCACCGTGTCGGTGATGTTCCGGCACAGCATCTGCATGCCGCCGCAGATGCCGAGCACCGGCCCGCCGGACGCGGCATGCCCGGCGATGGCCGCGGCCAGCCCGCGCTCGCGCAGCCAGGCCAGGTCGGCGACGGTGGCCTTGCTGCCCGGCAGCACGATCAGGTCGGCGTCGGCCACGTCGGCCGGGTCGGTCACCCAGCGCACCAGCACGCCTGGCTCGCAGGCCAGCGCCTCGACATCGGTGGAGTTGGAGATCCGGGGCAGCCGTACCGCAGCCACCCGCAGCCACTCGTCGCCGCGCGGCGGCTCCGGGGTCCCGACGACGCGGTGGGCCAGCACCGACAGCGAGTCCTCGGCATCCAGCCACAGCTCCTCGGCATACGGCAGCACCCCGTAGGTGGGCCGGCCGGTCATGTCGAGCAGCTGCCGCAACCCCGGCTCCAGCAGCGCGGGGTCGCCGCGGAATTTGTTGACGATGAAGCCCGCGATCAGCGCCTGGTCTGCCGCCTCGAGCACCGCTACCGTCCCGAACAGGTGGGCCAGCAGGCCGCCGCGATCGATGTCGCCGACCAGGATCACGGGCAGGTTCCCCGCCCGGGCCAGTCCCATGTTGGCCAGATCGGTTGCGCGCAGGTTGATCTCGGCCGCAGATCCGGCCCCCTCGCAGATCACCGCGTCGAATTCGTCGCGCAGACAAGACAATTCCTCGATGACGACCTTGGCGAGCACGTCGCGGTGCTGCACATAGTCGGCCGCGGAGACCGAGTCCGCGACCTGCCCGCGGATCACCAGCTGCGAGGTCCGGTCGCTGCCCGGTTTCAGCAGGATCGGGTTGAAGCGCACGCTGGGCGCCAGCCCGGCCGCCCTGGCCTGCAGCGCCTGGGCGCGGCCGATTTCGCCGCCGTCGACGGTGACCACCGAATTGTTGGACATGTTCTGCGCCTTGAACGGCGCGACCCGGATTCCGGTGCGGGCCAACAGCCGGCACAGCCCGGCGACCACCACCGATTTGCCCGCGTCGGAGCTGGTCCCCGCGACGAGCAGAGCCCCGCTCACGGCTCCTTACACCTGGGTCAGGATCTCGGCACCGGCGGCGGTGACCAGCAGGGTGTGCTCGAATTGCGCGGTCCACTTGCGGTCCTTGGTGACGACCGTCCAGCCGTCGTCCCAGATCTCGTAGTCCAGCGCACCGAGGTTGATCATCGGTTCGATCGTGAACGTCATGCCCGGCTCGATGATGGTCTCGACGGCGGGCTGGTCGTAGTGCAACACCACCAACCCGTTGTGGAAGGTGGTGCCGATCCCGTGGCCGGTGAAGTCGCGAACGACGTTGTAGCCGAACCGGTTTGCGTATGCCTCGATGACGCGGCCGACGACGGACAGCGCACGCCCGGGCTTGACGGCCTTGATCGCGCGCATCGTCGCCTCGTGCGTGCGCTCGACGAGCAGCCGATGCTCCTCCGAGACATCGCCGGCCAGAAACGTCGCATTGGTGTCGCCGTGCACGCCGTCGATGTACGCGGTGACGTCGATGTTGACGATGTCACCGTCCTGCACCACCGTCGAGTCCGGGATGCCGTGACAGATGACCTCGTTGAGCGACGTGCAGCACGACTTCGGGAATCCCTTGTAGCCCAGCGTCGACGGGTAGGCGCCGTTGTCGACCATGTACTCGTGGGCGATCCGGTCCAGTTCGTCGGTCGTCACGCCCGGCGCGACGGCCTTGCCCGCCTCCTGCAGCGCGGCGGCCGCGATCCGCCCGGCGACGCGCATCTTCTCGATCACTTCCGGTGTCTGCACCCACGGCTCGGTGCCCTCCCTGACGGTGGGCTTCCAGGCGTATTCCGGGCGCGGGATGCGATTGGGCACCGGCAGCGTCGGCGACAACACTCCCGGCGAAAGCGCGGTGCGAGCAGGCATGCCGCCAGCTTAATCGCAGGCGGCGCTGGGCCGCGGGTTCTGCATCGGCGGCTTCGAGGGTGCGCGCTTTTGCGCCGTCAACGCACCGTCAGCGGGCGCGCGGCGGCCAGTGCAGCGAGCGGCGCGGTCCGCGGATGGTCACCGAGCCGCACACCACCCGGCCGGTCAGCACGACGTGCGGCGTTCCCTCGGCCGGTGCGTCCTTGCGGCGGTCGCGGGCGCTGCCGCCGTACACCTGGACGTCGTCGATGGAGGCGCTGGCGCCCTCCGGCAGCCAGATCTCCACCGAGCCGAACCGCATGTCCAGCTCGATCACCACCACCGGCCCCGCGAACCGGGCCTTGGTGAGCTCGAGTTTGACCGAACCGACCCGGCGCACCAGCGCCAGCCGTGTGGGCACGGTCCATTCACCGTGCCGCCGCAGCGAGCCGGCCCAGCCGCGCAACTCCACCCGGTCGGCCGCCGAGGTCACGATCGCGCCCGGACCCGGCAGGTCACCGACCAGGCCGTCCAGCTCGCTGCGGGTGCGCGCGTAGGACACCCGCGACGACCGTTGCTCGAACTCGTTGATATCGATCAGCCCGAGCGCAACCGCGTTGTGCAGTCGCCGCATCGTGCCGTTGCGGTCGGCGTCGGAGACCCGCAGTGACATCGGGGCCACCATGTCCCCGCCGGTTTCCGTCATGTTCGCAATTTACCGCTGTTGCGGCCCGTGGACCGGATGCGCCCGGGGCGTCAGGCCAGGTAGCCCGGGGGCAACGATTCGAACATCACTTTGGTCATCCGGACGGCGTACTCCGAACTGCCTCCCCCGACGATCAGCGATGCGAACGCCAGATCGCCGCGGTACCCCGCGAACCAGGAGTGCGATCCGCCGGGGAACTCGGCCTCACCGGTCTTGCCGTAGATCTCGCCGCAGCCGTTGATCTCCTTGGCGGTCCCGTTGGTCACCACCAGCCGCATCATCGGCCGCAGCGCGTCGACCATCTTCGGGCTGATCGGTGTGTCTGGGACGTCCGGGCCCTCGACCGTCGTCGGCCGGCCGGCGATCAGTTGCGGCACCGGCGTCCTGCCGGCCGCGACGGTGGCCGCCACCAGGGCCATGCCGAACGGGCTGGCCAGCACCCTGCCCTGGCCGAAGCCGTCCTCGGTGCGCTCGGCCAGGTCGACGGTCGGCGGCACCGACCCGGTCACGGTGGTGATGCCGTCGACGGTGTAGTCCAGCCCGATGCCGTAGCGGGTGGCCGCCTGGGTCAGGCCGCGGGGCGGCATCTTGCTGCTCAGCTCGGCGAACGTAGTGTTGCACGAACTGGCGAACGCTCGCGACATCGACACCACGCCGAGGTCGAAGCCGCCGTAGTTCGGGATGGTGCGGTGGCCGATGTCCAGGTGGCCCGGGCAGCCGAGCATGGTGTTGGGCGTGGCCATGTCGCGGTCGATGGCCGCGCCGGCCGTGACCATCTTGAACGTCGACCCGGGCGGAAACAGGCCGTTGGTCGCCGGCAGACCGTCGGCGTCGGCGGCGCCGTTCTGCGCGATCGCGAGGATCTCGCCCGTCGACGGCTTGATCACCACGATCATCGCCTTGCCGCCGCGGGTGTCCACCGCGTGCTGCGCGGCGTTCTGCACCGCGCGGTCAAGGGTGATGGACACCGACGGCGCCGGCGACCCCTCGACCTCGTGCAGCACGGCGACGTCGACGTTGTTCTGGTTGACGCTGACCACCCGCCAGCCCGCCTGGCCGTCGAGCTGGTCGATCACCGCCTTCTTGACCTGGCCGATGACCGCCGACGCGAAATGCGGGTCGGTGGGCAGCATGTCGGCCTGGGGCGTGACGACGATGCCGGGCAGCCGTCCGATGGCGGGAAAGACCTTGTCGTTGTCGGCGGGCAGCAGCGTCACGCCCAAGTCGACCTGGTTGGGTGTCGAGCTGGCCCGCTCGGCGAGCAGCTGCGGGTCGGTGAGCGTGTCGTTGAACGGCCGCAGCACGTCGACGATCATGTGGGTGGTGAAGCTCAGCGATTGCGGCGGTCCGGCCGCGGCGGCGTCCAGCGTGTAGTGATAGCGGTAGCCCGGCGCCAGCACGTCGCTGCCGCCGAGCTCGTTGACCGAGGCCCGCCGCGGCTGATCGGCGCGCAGCGCGAACGTCTGGTGCTCGCCCAGCCGCGGATGCAGATCGGTCGGCGTCCAGCGGACCTCCCAGCGACCTTCGTAGCGCGCCATCTTCAGCTCGCCGTCGTAGTTCCAGGTCCGATTCTTCGGCAGATGCCAGGTGAAGCGGTAGCTGACCGTACCGGTGTCCTCGGCGTACTTCGCGCTCAGGACCTGGGCGTCCAGATGGGTGGCCTGCAGCCCCGACCAGGCGGCGTTGAGCGCCTCGCGGGCGTCGTTGGCGTCGTCGCACAACTGCGCGGCCGTCGCGGTATCCCCGACCGACAGGGCGCGAAAGAACTTGTCGGCCGCCGGCCCCGGGCCGTCGGGCCGCGGCGTGCATCCGGACAGCGCCAGCACCGCCGCGAGCAGCATGCCGGCGGCGACCGAAACAACTGATACAGGTGAGGTTTTTGTGGCCATCGGTGCTGATGTTAGAAACTCCGGCCGCGACACCGGCGCCGACACACCGAGACCCAGCCGTTATGCACGCGCACGTCACGCCAGGGCGAAAAAACGGCCGAAAAATCGTCACCCCGTTACGCCCGCGGGCCGAGGGGCTAGTCGAGCAGCACCGTCGCGAAGGTCCCGACTTCCTCGAAACCCACCCGCGCGTAGGCGGCGCGGGCCACCGCGTTGAAGTTGTTCACGTACAGGCTGGCGATGCGGCCGCTGCCGATGATCACCGCGGCCAGCATCGCTGTGCCCCGCGCGCCCAGGCCCATCCCGCGCCACTCGGGATGTACCCAGACCCCCTGGATCTGGCCCACCCCCGGGGATTGGGACCCGACCTCAGCCTTGAAGACGACCTGACCGCGCTCGAAGCGTGCCCAGGCGCGGCCGGCGGCGATCAGGCTGGCCACCCGGCGGCGGTAACCGCGGCCGCCGTCACCGAGCCGCGGGTCGACGCCGACCTCGCCGATGAACATGTCGACCGCGGCCACCAGGTAGGCGTCCAGCTCCTCGGGCCGCACCTGGCGCACCTCGGCGTCGAGCTCACACCGCGGGTGGGTGGCCAGCGCCATCAGCGGTTGGTTGGCGCGCACGTCGCGGGCCGGGCCCCAGGCCGGCTCGAGCCGCTGCCACATCGGCATCACCAGCTCCGCCCGGCCGACCAGCGACGAACACCGCCGGGTCGCGCTCATCGCCTCGTCGGCGAAGGCATTCAGATCGTCCGGTCCGCCGCGCAGCGGGATGAGGTTGGCGCCGGCGAAGCACAGCGACTCCTGCGCGCCGCGCCGCGTCCACAGCTCCCCGCCGATGGCGTTGGGCTCGATACCGTGATCGGCGACGCGGGACGCGACCATGCACGACCCGATCGGATCGTCGGTGAACACCCGCCAGACGGCGGCGGCATCACGCACCACGGACACCCGTCGGTCGCCGACCAGGCGAAAGAGGGGCGGAGCCGACATGGGGCGAACTCTCTGTGGGGTGACTCGAAGGCCCGCAGCAGCGAACCGGCAATCATCAGCTTACGGTCACAATCGGCGAACCGCTCGCTGTTGTTTCAGGACCGTGATCGCTGTCCATCGCCATGCCCATTTCAGCGGCGAGCCGCTGAGCCTCTTCGATCAGCGTCTCCACGATCTGAGCCTCGGGCACGGTCTTGATGACCTCGCCGCGCACGAAGATCTGGCCCTTGCCGTTTCCGGACGCGACGCCCAGGTCGGCCTCGCGGGCCTCGCCGGGTCCGTTGACGACGCAGCCCATCACGGCGACCCGCAGCGGCACGTCGAGGCCGTCCAGCCCCGCGGAGACGGCGTTGGCCAGGGTGTAGACGTCGACCTGCGCACGCCCGCACGACGGGCAGGACACGATCTCGAGCCCGCGCGGCCGCAGGTTCAGCGATTCGAGGATCTGGATGCCGACCTTGACTTCCTCGACCGGCGGCGCCGACAGCGACACCCGGATGGTGTCGCCGATGCCGCGGCTCAGCAGCGCGCCGAAGGCGACCGCGGACTTGATGGTGCCCTGGAACGCGGGCCCGGCCTCGGTGACGCCGAGGTGCAGCGGGTAGTCGCACCGGGCGGCCAGCTGCTCGTAGGCGGCGACCATCACGACGGGGTCGTTGTGCTTGACGCTGATCTTGATGTCGCCGAAACCGTGCTCCTCGAACAGCGAGGCCTCCCACAACGCCGACTCGACCAGTGCCTCGGGCGTGGCCTTGCCGTACTTCTCCATGAACCGCTTGTCCAGCGACCCGGCGTTGACGCCGATGCGGATCGGGATGCCCGCGGCGGCCGCGGCCTTGGCCACCTCGCCGACCCGGCCGTCGAACTCCTTGATGTTGCCCGGATTCACCCGCACCGCGGCGCAGCCGGCGTTGATCGCGGCGAAGATGTACTTCGGCTGGAAGTGGATGTCGGCGATCACCGGGATCTGGCTGTGCCGGGCGATCTCGGCCAGCGCGTCGGCGTCCTCCTGGCGCGGGCAGGCCACCCGGACGATGTCGCAGCCGGCCGCGGTGAGCTCCGCGATCTGCTGCAGCGTCGAGTTGACGTCGTGGGTCTTGGTGGTGCACATCGACTGCACCGAGATGGGATGGTCACTGCCGACCCCCACGTCGCGGACCATCAGTTGGCGGGTGGTGCGCCGGGGGGCAAGCGTGGGCGCGGGTGCCTCCGGCATGCCCAAGCCAATCGTCACTGTTCCCCCTTTCGATCGTTTACTGGAAGAGCCGGATCGGGTTCACCAGATCGGCGGTCACCGTCAGCAGCATGTACCCGACCACGAACACCAGGACCACGTAGGTCGCCGGCATCAGCTTGAGGTAGTTCACCGGCGCCGCGGCGACCAGGCCCCGGGTGGACCGGATGACGTTGCGGATCTTCTCGAACACCGCGATCGCGATGTGGCCGCCGTCGAACGGCAGCAGCGGCACCAGGTTGATCGCCCCCAGGATGAGGTTCAACTGGGCCAGGAAGAACCAGAACGCCACCCACAGCCCGTGGTCGACGGTGTCGCCGCCGATGATGCTGGCCCCCACCACGCTGATCGGTGTCTGCGGATCACGCTGCCCGCCCCCGATGGCGTGCACCAGCGCGCCGACCTTCGACGGGATCGCGACCAGCGCCTTGCCCACCTCGACGGTCAGCTCGCCGCTGAAGGCGACGGTGGCCGGGATGGCCGACAGCACGCCGTAGCGGGTGGGGGCGAGATGGACGGGGGCCACCCCGATGGCGCCGACCGTGGACGGCTGGTTCGGGCCGCCCTGCCCATTGGCGCCACTGACGCCGTAGCGCTGGACGGGCGTGACGTCGACGTAGGTGGTGACCGGGTTGCCGTTGCGTTGGACGACGATCGGGATGATGCCGTGCGCCTTCCGCACGGCGGCGGCCATGTCCTCGAAGGTGGACACCGGGGTGCCCCCGACCTTGACGACGACGTCGCCGGCGCGAATTCCGGCCAGCGCGGCCGGTCCCGGCCCGGCGCAGGTACCGAACTTTCCGGGGGCGATTTCGGCTGGGGCGCAGGCGGTTTCGCCGATGACGGCCTGGGTCGGCGGGTGCAGGTTGGGCAGGCCCCAGATCAGCGCGATGGCGTAGAGCAGCACCAGGCAGATGACGAAGTTCATGCCCGGGCCGGCGAACAGCACCGCGACCCGCTTCCAGGTCTTCTGCTTGTACATGGCCCGCTCGCCCTCGTCGGGTGCCAGGTCCTCGACGGGCGTCATCCCGGCGATGTCGCAGAACCCGCCCAGCGGGATGGCCTTGAGCCCGTATTGCGTCTCACCGCGCCGGGTGGACCACAGCGTAGGTCCGAAGCCGACGAAATAGCGGCGCACCTTCATGCCGGTCGCGCGGGCGACCCACATGTGCCCGCACTCATGCAGCGCCACCGAGATGAGGATGGCGAGCGCGAACAGCGCAATGCCGATAGCAAACATGAGGCGCCAGGACCTTTCTGAGACCTTCTCAAACCGTGTGCGGAGCCCTGCTTCAGACTCCTGCGGGGCTCGCGGCTCGCACGACGTGTTGTGCTCGCTCACGCGCCCAGCGCTGCGCGTCTAGTACGTCATCCACGGTAGCGGGTACTTCCCCCAATTGCGGCGCCCATTTGTCCGCGGCGTGCAGCACGTCGGCGATTGTTCTGACAATGGCGCCGAACGTGATCCGCCCCTGCAGGAACGCGGCGGCCGCCTCCTCGTTGGCGGCGTTGTAGACCGCCGTCAGGCAGCCGCCGGTCTCCCCGGCATACCGGGCCAGCTCCACCGCGGGGAAAACCTCGGCGTCGAGCGGTTCGAATTCCCAGCTAGAGGCGGTGCTGAAGTCGCAGGAGGCGGCCGCGCCGGCCACCCGCCGGGGCCAGCCCAGCGCCAGCGAGATCGGCAGCTTCATGTCCGGGGGGCTGGCCTGCGCGATCGTCGAACCGTCGACGAACGTGACCATCGAATGAACAATCGACTGCGGGTGCACCACGACGTCGATGCGGTCGTAGGCAATGCCGAACAGCAGATGCGTCTCGATGAGCTCGAGCCCCTTGTTGACCAGCGACGCCGAGTTCAGCGTGTTCATCGGTCCCATCGACCAGGTCGGGTGGGCGCCGGCTTGCTCGGGCGTGACGGCCTCCAGGTCGGTGGCGGACCAGCCGCGGAACGGCCCGCCGGAGGCGGTCAGCACCAGCTTGGCGACCTCGTCGGGCGCCCCGCCGCGCAGGCACTGGGCCAGCGCGGAGTGCTCGGAGTCGACGGGCACGATCTGGCCTGGCCGCGCCGCCTGCAGCACCAGCGGACCGCCGGCAACCAACGATTCCTTGTTGGCCAGCGCCAGCCGGGCACCCGTCTGCAGGGCGGCCAGCGTCGGCCGCAGGCCCAGGGCCCCGACCAGTGCGTTGAGGACGACGTCGGCCTCGGTCTCCTCGACCAGCCGGGTGACGGCGTCGGGACCGCGGTAGGGGACGTCACCGATGTGCTGCGCGGCGCGCTCGTCGGGCACGGCGATGTTGGTCACGCCCGTCTCGGCGCGCTGGCGTCGCAGCGTCTCGGGGTTTGCCCCGCCGGCCGCCAGCCCGACCACCTCGAAGCGGTCGGGGTTGTCGGCGATGACCTCCAGCGCCTGGGTGCCGATGGAACCGGTGCTGCCCAGCACCAGGACGCGCAGGCGCGCGCCGGGATCGGTGGTCGTCGGGCGGGTCACCCCCTCATTGTGCCGTTTCGGCGCCCCGTGTTCGTAGTCCGCCCGTAGCGCTTTCCGGTGGCGCGCACCGCGAACGGATTTCGAACCCATCCAGGACCGGCGCGACTCCGAATCAATCGTGTCAACCGGGAGGGCGGCGGTAGGCCGCGCCGAGCAAAGGAAGCGAAATTCAATGATGAACGTTCACGCCAAAACGCTCGCGGCTGCGGGTCTCGTAGCGATTGTCATCACGGGCATCGCCGGGTGTTCGAGCAACAAGCCCACGGCTCAGAGCACCCCCAGCACCGCACCCCCTGCCGGCACGGCGTCCTCCGCCATGATGACCGCGACGGCCGACCCGGCGGCCGGCCTGATCGGGTCCGGGTGCTCGGCGTATGCCTCGCAAAACCCCACGGGTCCCGGGTCGGTGGCCGGCATGGCGCAGCACCCGGTCGCGGCGGCGGCGTCGAACAACCCGATGCTGAGCACCCTGACCGCGGCCTTGTCGGGCAAGTTGAACCCGAACGTCAATCTCGTCGACACTCTCAACAACGGGCAATACACGGTGTTTGCGCCGACCAACGCGGCATTCGACAAGCTACCGGCGGCCACCCTGGACAAACTCAAGACGGACTCCGTACTGCTCAAAAGCATCCTGAGCTACCACGTCGTGCAAGGTCAGCTCAGTCCGGCCAAGGTCGACGGCACCCCGGCGACCCTGCAGGGCGCCACAGTGACGGTGGCCGGTCAAGGAAATGACCTCAAGGTCAACGATGCGGGGCTGGTGTGCGGCGGGGTGCACACCGCGAACGCGACCGTGTACATGATCGACACGGTCTTGATGCCGCCCTCGTAAGCCGGTGGCGCAGGCCGGCCGAGGCTGGTGGTCGGCCCTGATTCCCAGGGTCGACCACCAACCCGCGCCTGGGCCGGGTACCAGCGCGGTGCGTATGCCAGAATCTTGACCGGAAGCCAATCCGATTCGAAGGGACGCGCCGTGGCCAGTACCGAGGTCGATCACTACAACGGCGTCGATCCCGCCGAGGTGCCGTCCGCCGCGTGGGGCTGGAGCAAGATCAACATCCGCACCTGGCACGGGCTCGGCGTGTTCATCATCATCTTCCTGCTGGCGATGCTGCGCGGTAACCACATCGGCCACGTCGAAAACGCCTACCTGATCGGCTTCGCCCTGCTCGCCCTCGCGATTCTGGTTCGCGACTGGTGGGGCCGCCGGCGCGGCTGGCTCAAGTAACGCGCCGTAACCCTCCGGTTCGTCACCGCGCCCGGGTGCGTCGCCGCCGGGCCGCCGCGAGCGCGGCGATCACCAGCACCGCCAGCGCGGCGATCCACGGCCAGAGGCCGTGCTGGTGCACCCAGCCCGCCAGCGGGCCTTGCAGCCGCCCGGCCGCGGAGATCACCGCGTCTTGCGGATCGGCGTCGGCGTACAGCAGGCGCAGCTCGTAGAGGCCGTAGTAGCCCACATACAGTCCGACCACGATCAGCAGGAGGCCGCCGATTCGGTTCACCAGCGGCAAGACCCGGCGCAGCCGGTCGGTGAGCGCGGAGCTCGCCGTCACCGCGGCCATGGCCAGCACGCCGACCACCAGGGTCAGGCCCGCGACGTAGGCGAGGTAGATCAGCACGCCGCCGGCGACCGATCCGCCGCGAAAGCCCGCCGCGGTGACCGCCAGGAACGGCGCGATGGTGCAGGACAGCGAGGCGATGGCATAGCTGACGCCGTAGGAGTACATGCCGAGGATCCGTGAGCGCTGCCCGGCCTTCGGCGCCCACCGCGGGCCCAGCGAGCGAGGCGTGAGCGCGGCCAACTCCCTACCCGCGACCAACCAAGCGCCGAGTGCGACGAGCACGATGCCGATCGCGGCCGTCGCGTAGGGCAGATACCGCTGCACCACGCCGGCCGCCGAGATCGTCAGCGCGCCGAACACACCGAACACCGTCAGAAAGCCCAGCGCCATCCCCGCGGTGGCCGCCAAGGCACGCCCGACGCCGCCCAGCGCGCTGCCCTCCCGCTCCCCGCGGACCACCAGCAGCAGGTAGGCCGGCAACATCGCGAAGCCGCAGGGATTCAGAGCGGCCACCAGCCCGGCGGCGAACGCCAGGCCGACGAGGCCCTGGTTCACTTCAGCGCGGCCACCCGGCCGGCCAGATCCTGCTGGGACATGGCCGAGGTGGGGTTGTTGACGAAGGTCGAGCTGCCGTCCGCCCGATAGAACACGTACGCCGGCTGCCACGGCACGTTGTAGCGGGCCCAGATCGAGCCGTCGGCGTCGTTGAGGTTGGTGAAGTTCAGCCCGTACTTGGAGACGAAAGCTTGCTCGTCTCCCACACTCGAATGCCCGGCGATGCCGACGAAGGCCACGCCGGGATTGGCGGCCGCCACCTGGGCGACGCCGGGCGCCTCGGCGTTGCAGAACGGGCAGAACGGCGCCCAGAACCACAGCACCGCCGGCTTGCCCTGCAGGCTGGCGCCGTTGAACGGCGCCCCGGACAGCGTGGTCCCGGTGAAATTCAGGCGTTCGTCGGCGGCCTGGGCGGGCGGCGGAGCGGCCAGCCCGAGGATCAGGGCGGCGGCGAAGAGGGCGGCGGCTATCAGCCGCATGGGCGACAACAGGCGATTCATCATGGCGTTCCTTCTCTGCTGGTCTTGTCTGCTACGACGTGCCGCCCGCCGCCGCGGTTCACTTGCCTTCGGCCGCCAGCTGCCCGCACGCAGCACTGATTTCCCGCCCGCGGGTGTCGCGAACCGTGCAGGAGACGCCTTTGGCGCGAACCCGCCGGACGAACTCCTTCTCGACCGGCTTCGGGCTGGCGTCCCAATCGCTGCCCGGCGTCGGGTTGAGCGGAATCAGGTTCACGTGCACCAGCGGCCCCAGCGCGCCGTGCAGCCGCTCGCCCAGTAGGTCGGCTCGCCACGGCTGGTCGTTGACGTCCCGGATCAAGGCATACTCGACGGAGACCCGCCTGCCCGTGACGTCGCCGTAGTATCGGGCCGCGTCCAGGGCCTCGCTGATCTTCCAGCGGTTGTTGACCGGGACCAGCGTGTCGCGCAGCTCGTCGTCGGGGGCATGCAGCGACAGCGCCAACGTCACCCCGAGCCGCTCGTCGGCGAGCTTGCGGATCGCCGGCGCCAGACCCACCGTCGACACCGTGACGGCGCGGGCCGAGATCCCGAAACCGTGCGGCGGAGCCTCGGTGATGCGCCGCACCGCGGCCAGCACCCTCGCGTAGTTGGCCAGCGGCTCCCCCATCCCCATGAAGACGACGTTGGACAGCCGGTCGGAGAATTCGTCGCGGACCGCGACGGCGGCGGCTCGCACCTGTTCGACGATCTCGGCGGTCGACAGGTTGCGGGTCAGGCCGCCCTGCCCGGTGGCGCAGAACGGACACGCCATCCCGCAGCCGGCCTGCGACGAGATGCACACGGTGTTGCGCTGCGGGTAGCGCATCAGCACCGATTCGAACGTGGTGCCGGCAGGGTCGTTGACGGCGCGCCACAACGTCTTCCGCGTCCGGCCGGCGTCGCAGGTGATCTCGGTGGCCGCCGTGAGCAGATTCGGGAACATCGTCTCGGCGACCGCATCGCGCACGCCGGCCGGAAGGTCGGTCATCTGCCGCGGATCGGCGATCAACCGGCCGTAGTACTGCTGCGCGAGCTGCTTGGCCCGAAACGGCGGCAACCCGAGTTCGGCGACGGCCGACGCGCGCCCCGCCTCGTCGAGGTCGGCCAGATGCCGCGGCGGCAGACCGCGGCGCGGCGCATCGAACACCAATTCTCCGACCATCACGTGTCCAGTATGGCGGTGTCAGGCGGGCAGCAAGGTGAACAGCGTCCAGGCCGCGACCGCCGACGGAAGCACCCCGTCCAGCCGGTCCATCAGACCGCCGTGGCCGGGCAGTAGCCGGCCCATGTCCTTGATGCCGAGGTCGCGCTTGACCTGAGATTCCACCAGATCGCCGAGCGAGCACGTCAGCACCAGCACGACGCCCAGCACGACACCCTCCCACGGGGGCCGGCGGGCCAAAAAGGTGGCGATCAGCAACGCCGAGGTGATCCCGCAGAGCAGCGATCCGGCCAGACCCTCCCAGGACTTCTTGGGGCTGATCATCGGAACCATCAGGTGCTTGCCGAACAACACACCGAACGTGTACCCGCCCACGTCGGAGGCGACGACGGTCATCATCAGGCAGAAAACCCGCGCCGCGCCCTCCTGCGGGTGATAGACCAGCAACGCGGCGAACGAGGCGAACAGCGGGACCCACGCGGTCAGGAAGATGGTCGCCGACGCGTCGCGCAGGTAGTTCGACGGCGGCGGCGGACCGGCCGCCGGATCGTGGTGCCGGCTTTCGTCGTGCATGAACAACCGCCAGAACATGCACACCACGACGGTGGCGCCGAACCCGGCCAACGCGCCCCGGGCACCGTACGGCCAGGTCAGCCACACGGTGACCTGCCCGCCGATCAGCAACGGGATCAGCGGGATGACGTAGCCCGCTTCGCGCAGGCGCCGGACCACCTCGTGGCTGGCGACCAGGATCGCTCCCGCGCACAGGACCACCCAGTACCGCGGCGCGACCAGCAGCGTCACGACGACGAGGCCACCGGTGAACAGGCCCACCGCTATCGCGGCGGGCAGATCGCGTCCCGCCCGCGATGTCTTCTTGGCCCCACGAGCCGATTCGTCGGACTGGGTGCCGGTGCCGGCGTCGGAGGTTGCCACTGACCCGAAAACATAGCTGCTGAGCGGCCGCTAGACCTCCAGCAGCTCGCCTTCTTTGTGCTTGACGAGCTCTTCGATCTGGTTGACGTACTGCTGGGTGGTCTTGTCCAGGTCCTTCTCCGCGCGGCCGACCTCGTCCTCGCCCGCTTCGCCGTCCTTGCGGATGCGGTGCAGCTCCTCCATCGCCTTGCGGCGGATGTTGCGCACCGAGACCTTGGCGTCCTCGCCCTTGCTCTTGGCCTGTTTGACCAGCTCGCGGCGGCGCTCCTCGGTGAGCTGCGGTACGGCCACCCTGATCAGGGTGCCGTCGTTGGTGGGGTTGACACCGAGGTCGGAGTTGCGGATCGCGTTCTCGATCGCGTTCACCTGATTGGCTTCGTACGGCTTGATCACCACCAGGCGGGCTTCGGGGACGTTGATGCTGGCCAGCTGGGTGATCGGGGTGTTGGTGCCGTAGTAGTCGATCACGATCCGGGAGAACATGCCCGGGTTGGCGCGGCCGGTTCGAATGTTGGACAGGTCGTCCCGCGCGACGGTGACGGCCTTTTCCATCTTCTCTTCGGCATCGAAGAGGGCCTCGTCAATCATCTGTGCCTCTCCTCCTCATAGCTGCGCTCTGCATCGTCGCGGCACGCATTTCCGCGCCTTCCCCTCAGGTGGTGACCAGCGTTCCGATCTTCTCACCAGCAACCGCGCGGGCGATATTGCCGTTGGTCAACAGGTTGAACACGAGGATCGGCATGCCATTGTCCATGCACAGGCTGAACGCCGTGGCATCGGCCACTCGCAGGCCGCGATCGATGACTTCCCGATGGCTGATCGCGGTGAGCAGTTCGGCATCGGGATTCTCGCGCGGATCCTCGGTGAATACGCCGTCGACCGCCTTGGCCATCAGCACCACCTCGGCGCCGATCTCCAGCGCCCGCTGGGCGGCGGTGGTATCCGTGGAGAAATATGGCAACCCCATGCCGGCCCCGAAGATCACCACCCGGCCCTTCTCCAGGTGACGAACCGCGCGCAGCGGAATATAAGGCTCGGCGACCTGGCCCATGGTGATCGCGGTCTGGACCCGGGTGTCGATGCCTTCCTTCTGCAGAAAGTCTTGCAGCGCAAGGCTGTTCATGACGGTGCCGAGCATGCCCATATAGTCCGAGCGGGTGCGCTCCATACCGCGCTGCTGCAGCTGCGCGCCGCGGAAGAAGTTGCCGCCGCCGATCACCACCGCGACCTGGACGCCGTCGCGGACTACCTCGGCGATCTGCCGGGCCACCTGGGCGACGACATCGGGGTCCAGTCCGACCTGACCGCCGCCGAACATTTCGCCGCCGAGCTTGAGCAGCACTCGCGAATACTTGGCCCGGCTCGGCGGCTGGCCGGACGCTTCTGGGTGGTTCCCGGAGGATGGCTGCGCCCCGTTGGCGCTGTTCGGCTCGGGCTGCGTCATCAGACTCCTCGCATGACAGTGCGATCCCGGACGGCCCTTTCCGGAACGGCATTCACATCCTGCCCCATCGCAACACAATCGCGCCCCGGCGGGGTGCATTATGTGTCCGCTCGACGGTCCGGGTCGACGCCGCAACCCGTCTGCGCAGGTCACCCAGGCATCGGATGATCACGACTTGCTTTCCGGCACCGCATGTTTGAGCTGCCGGTGGCCTGGGAATAACGTCCGAGACGGCGGGAACCAGTGGTTTTGAGAATGCAGGGCCCCGCCCCGCCGTGTCATTGGATCGATCGACGCGATCGATTGCCAGGAGCGTTGCAGCGCTCACGCCAGTACGCCACTGAGGGGGAATCATCCATGTCGGACGACAACAAGTCAGGACCCGCGGAAGCCGTCAAGGGCGTCGTTGAAGACGTCAAGGGCCGGGTCAAAGAAGCCGTCGGCGCGGTCACCGGTCAAGACGACCTGACTCGCGAGGGCCAGGCGCAGCAGGACAAGGCCGAAGCCCAGCGCGACGCGGCCAAGAAAGAGGCCGAGGCCGAGGCGGCTCGTGGCAGTGCCGAGGTCGCCGAGGAGCGCCAGAAGTCGCACCAATAGCTTGCCACCAGGATGGGTCCGGTCCGTGTACACGGACCGGACCCATCGACTGAGTGGGGTTTTCCGGATCCGATGCCGGGACGTGGATTTTCCCCAACCGTGAACCGAAAAGTTGGCATACTTCACCCCCTGGGGGGTACACAGCGTTGCGCTGGCAGAAATCTCCCTGCGAGTGCCGACGGGGGCAGGGGTAAGGCACACCCCTCACGAGGTTTGGAGATAGCTTTGGACGTCCTACTCGTCTCTGACCAGGACGATTTCGAAGCGGCGTTGCCGGCGCTGAAGGCGTTGACGCACACCATGCGCCGGGCGGCCCTCCAGGACGACGGCGCCGGGCGCCGGCATGCCGTCGACGCGGCGATCGTCGATGCGCGCAGCGACCTCGCGGCGGCCCGCGCGGTCTGCCGTCGGCTCACCTCTACCGCGCCCGGTGTCGCGGTGGTGGTCGTCGTAGCGCCCACCAACTTCGTCGCCGTCGATATCGACTGGCACTGCGACGACGTGTTGCTGCCCGCCGCCGGGGCCGATGAACTGGAGGCACGGCTGCGACTCGCGATCAAGCGACGGCGCAACGCCGTTGACGGCACCCTGAAATTCGGCGACCTGCTGCTGCACCCCGCCACCTTCGCCGCCTCGCTGGGCGGCAAGGAGCTGGGGCTGACCGCCACCGAATTCAAATTGTTGAATTTCCTTGTCCAACATGCGGGTCGGGCTTTCAGTCGGACCCGGCTGATGCACGAGGTGTGGGGATACGACTCCACCGGACGGGTCCGCACAGTCGACGTCCACGTGCGACGGCTGCGCGCCAAGCTGGGCACCCAACACGAGTCGATGATCGACACCGTCCGCGGGGTGGGTTACATGGCGCTGACGCCGCCGCAGCCGCAGTGGATATTCACCGACCCGGTGCAGCAACCGGCGTGGGCGTCGGCGGACGAGCCGGCGTCCGACGCCGTCGCTCGTTGACCGCACCGCACGTTCGAATTCGAAAGTCCTGCGCTACAAGGACTTCGCGTTACGCAAACAGCGGCAGCGCCCGTTTGCGCGCCAGCGCGTCCATGCCTTGCTGGATGCTGTCCTGGACCTCGCGGTACTTGCGGTCGACGTAGTCGTCGTCCTCGGCGCGCACCGGATCGTGGTCGAGCTCGATCGCGGGCATGAACCGGGTCCTGATCTTGGCCGGCAACGGAAGTTGCGGCAAAGCGGCCGGGGCGATGCCCCAGGGCAGCGAGATAGCCAGCGGAAAGACCTTGAGCCGCAGAACGCGATCGAGGTGCAAGATTCGCGAGAGCCGGTCGCCGCGGAAGAGCACCGGCATGGCATCGGCCCCGCCGACGGTCGCGACCGGCACGATGCGGACCCCGGCGCGTATCGCCATCTTCACGAAACCCGAACGTCCCGCCAGGTTTGCGCGATCGCGCTCTGTCCAGGGCCGCAGCGAGTCGACCTCCCCGCCGGGCCACAGCGCCACATCGCGGCCCTCGGCCAGGGCGGTGGCGATGGCATCCGGCGCGGCCGGCAGCACGCCCATCGACCGGAAGTAGCGCCCGAACAGCGGGATGGCCATCAGGGCGTCATGAGCGGTGCCGTGCAGGGGGCGTTGCTGACCGAACCGCCGCCACCATTGCAGGCCGACGGTCCAGGCGTCCCAGACGAACGGCGCCCCGGAGTGGATGCCGATCAGCAGGGCCGGCGGCGCGGGAATGTGCTCCCAGCCGTCGATTTCCATGCGAAACCAATAGTCGACCAACACGTTCCAGAAAAACCTCTGGCGCTGCAGGGTGGTTTCGTCCTGCCCGCTGAGATCCCACCGGCCGGCGCGCTCCGCCACCCAGCCGCTCACTCCGCCGTCCCGGCCGTTGCGTCGCTCCGCCATTTTCGCCCGCGCCTGTTCGGCATGTTTCTGTGACTGGGCTCGCAACTGTGCGGGCCTGTGATCGGTGTTACTCATGGTGGACGGGTACCCATCCGCGCCGGATCCGATTCTTCGTATTTCGGTGACATGGCGGGGGTGCTGACGCAGAACTCCCCACGCCACCGGCGGTGGCGCGGGGAGTTCTGAAACCTTTTCAGGCTCGGGCGGGCCCGCGGCCTAGGTGTGCGCGGGAGCCGGTCCCGGAGGCGCACCCGGCGCCGGCGTGGTGTTCGGCGTTACGCCGGGACCCGATCCGCCCGGCACGTTTGACGTCCAGATCAGAATGTCTTGCATTCCGTCGTTGTAGACGACGCCGTTGGGCGGCGCGCCGGTCACGTCGAAGTAGAGGGTGCCGGTGGACTCGTTGCCCTGCGCGATCGGCGCCGGGTTAAGGCTGCCCGGGGCCTGGACCTTGTCGATCACCCGGTAATTCTGGCCGTTGGGCCCGCGGGCGATGAAGTCGTTGACCATCGGGGTGACCAGCCCGCCGTCGGCCCGCGCGGTGACATCGGCCTGGTACAACGTGCCTTTCGGCGTGTACCCGGGAATCGCCGCGTTGCTCGGCTGCAGGTTGCTCACGGTGTAGTTGGTGATCAGCGGCCCGTCCACCAGCTGCTCGCTGGTGCCGAATCCCTGGATGTTGGGTGGCGCAGCCGATGTGGTCGCTGCGGTGAAAACACCGACAGCGACGATACCGGCGGCCCCGATCACCGATTTCATTGCAGTGGACTTCATGCTGAATACCTTTCAGTCCGAATCATTTCCAACACCACGATGATTGGCCCCCAGCGCGGAGGCCTATCACCGCAACTCAATCCGCATAGCCGGTCGAAACGGGATTCAAACATCCCGCTCCCGAACTGCGGTAACACGGCAGACATTCGGATGCAGGTCAATTCGCTATGCACCCGATTAATGTCATTGCGCCACAATCGCCCGCAAATACCTCAGAGATCTCATCCAGTCTCAAAAGCCTCATCGCCAACTCGGTTCACGGGGGCATCGCGGCCGGCTCGACGTCTATTGCCGCGCGAATGACAAATGGTTTGGAATACAACATGATTCGCGATTTCGGCCGGCTCGCTCGGCCGTCCGGCGACCAGCGATTCCGTGGCGAAAGTTATGGTTGGACAGCCGCTTTGGCAAAAGTCGGCTACTTGCTCCGCACCTTGCGGTTGTGCTTCTTGATCGCGTCAACCAGCTCGGATTTGGTCATCGTCGAGCGCCCGTGCACGTCCAGGCGCCGGGCGATGTCAAGCAGATGCTTCTTGCTGGCGTTGGCGTCGACGCCCTCGGCCGAGGGCGCGGTGTTTCGCAGGCCGCCGCGTTAGGCGCGTTCGTCCGAGGGCCCCTTCTTCTCCTTGGGCTCCCAGTGGTCGCCGACCTTTTCGAAACTGCGTTTGACGGCGGCGTAGGCCACCCGGTTGGCGCGCTCCTCGCTGCCGTATTCGTCGGCCGCCGAATCGTGCGCCTTGGCGAACGTTCGTTGTGCCTTGGCGTCGGAACGACGCAGGGTGCTCGGCAACGGCGGCCACGAGGCGTCCGGCCGGCGAGTCGATATGTCAATATCGTTGGCGTGGCTGCGACCGACGATGCTCCCCTGGGCTACCTCCTGTACCGGGTGGCGGCCGTGCTGCGGCCCGAGGTTTCCGCCGTGCTGGGCCCGCTGGGCCTGACGCTTCCCGAATTCGTCTGCCTGCGAATGCTTTCCACGACCCCAGGCCTGTCGAGCGCCGAATTGTCGCGTAACTCGAACGTGACACCGCAGGCCATGAACACGGTGCTGCGCAGGCTGGAAGAGGTCGGCGCCGTCGCGCGACCGGCGTCGGTGTCGTCGGGGCGGGCGCTGCCGGCCACGCTGACCGCTCAGGGCCGCACGCTGCTGAAACGGGCGGAGGCCGCGGTGCGGATCGCCGACGACCGCATCCTGGAGAAGCTGACGGCGCCCCAGCGGCGCGAGTTCAAGCGCATGCTGGAACGGCTCGGGTCGGACTGACCAGCGGCGATCGCGAGCGCGGCGAAGCGGATCGCCCGCGCAGTTATCCGGACGCCTGGATCCGGGCCCAGGGCCGGGCCGCTTCCAACTCGTAGGCCAGTTCGAGCAACAGCGCCTCCTGACCGATGTCGGCGGCGAACATCATCCCCACCGGCATGCCGTCGGCGGCCTGGGCCAGCGGCAGCGAAATCGCCGGATCCCCGGTAACGTTCTGCAGCGGGGTAAACGTCACCCAATCGATCAACCGGCCCATCACCTGTTCGTAGTCGGTGGGCGCCAGGTAACCGATCCGCGGTGTCGGGTCGGCGAGCGTCGGAGTCAGCAGCGCATCGTAGGTGCGGTACAACTCGGCGCTGCGCCGCCGCATCGTCCGAAGCCGCAGGATCGCCGTCGGAATCCGGCGCAGATTGCGGCCGGCGTGCCGTACCAGGCCGAGCGTCAGGGCGTCGAGCTTGGCGCGGTCGAAGGTGTCGCCGAACACGCGGCGCCCAGTCCGCACCTCGGCCAGCGCCAGAAACCCCCAATACAGCACGAAGTCGTCGACGAAGCTGTCCGGAATCGGGTGCAGATCGAGGTGTTCGACGCGATGGCCGAGCTCCTCGAGCAGCGCGGCCGTCTTCAGCGTGAGCTCACGCAACTCGGGGCTGCACTCGCGCCGGATCGACCGCGTCGCCACGGCGATGCGCAATCGCTGCCGGCCCGGTCCCGTGACGTCGCCGACGGGCGCCAGCTTGGGATTGCGCCAGAGGCGTTCGACCTCCCGGTAGAACGCCGCGGTGTCGCGGACCGACCGGGTTAGCACGCCATTGGCGACGATGCCGACCGGCATCCGGCGCAGCCCAGCGTCCAGCGGCAACCGGCCCCGCGACGGCTTGAGGCCTACGATCCCGTTGCAGGCGGCCGGGATTCGAATCGATCCCCCGCCGTCGTTCGCATGTGCGATCGGCACCACGCCGGCGGCGACAAAGGCCGCCGAACCCGACGACGATGCCGCGGCCGTGTAGTCGGTGTCCCACGGATTGCGGACCGGTCCCAGCCGGGGGTGCTCGGCGGACGCGCTGAACCCGAATTCGGACATCTGCGTCTTGCCCAGCGACGTCAGCCCGGTGGACAGATACAGCTGGGTGAACTCGCCGTCGGCGGCGGCGTCGAACGGCTGCCAGGCATCGGCGCCCTGCATGGTCGGCTGGCCGGCGACGTCCACGTTGTCCTTGATGAACGTGGGGACGCCGCTGAAGAACCCGGTGGACGGGTTGGCCGCCGCGGTCTTGCGCGCATGCTCGAACGCCCTGTACACCAGGGCATTCAGCGCGGGGTTGACCGCTTCGGCCCGGGCGATGGCCGCCTCGACGACCTCGGGCCGGCCGATCCGGCCGACGCGGATGGCCTCGCCGAGGCCCACGGCGTCGAGGTCACCGAGGGCATCATCGGCGAAAGCGTGCACGCGTCTCATCACACTGACGCTATCGCCTCGGGTGCGCCGGCTAGGCCTGGCCCACCTCGAAGCGGACGAACCGCGTCACCGTCACGCCCGCCTCGTCGAGCAGCGCCTTGACCGTCTTCTTGTTGTCGGACACCGCCGGCTGCTCGAGCAGCACGGAATCCTTGAAGAAGCCGTTCAGCCGGCCCTCGACGATCTTGGGCAGTGCCTGCTCCGGCTTGCCCTCCGCCTTGGCTGTCTCCTCGGCGATGCGCCGCTCGCTGGCGACGACGTCCTCGGGGACGTCCTCCCGCGTCAGGTAGCGAGCCTTGAGCGCGGCGATCTGCAGCGCCACGGCGTGCGCGGCCGCTGAGCTTGTGTCCGGGTCCGAGCCGAGGTATTCCACCAGCACGCCGACGGCCGGCGGCAGGTCCGCGGCCCGCTTGTGCAGGTAGGTCTCGACCGTGCCGTCGAAGAACGCGACGCGACGCAGCTCGAGCTTCTCCCCGATCTTGGCGGACAGATCGGCGATGGCCTGCTCGACCGTGGTAGTCGCCGACCCCGAAGAAATAGAAGCGCTCTTGAGGGCGTCGACGTCGGTGGCCTTCGATCCGGCTGCCGCCGCGACGATTTCGCTCGCCACCTTCTGGAACTCGTCGTTTTTGGCAACGAAGTCGGTCTCGCTGTTGAGCTCGATCAGCGCGCCGTCCTTGGCTGCGACCAGGCCTTCGGCCGTGGCCCGCTCGGCGCGCTTGCCGACGTCCTTGGCGCCCTTGATGCGAAGTGCCTCGACGGCCTTGTCGAAGTCGCCGTCGCTTTCGGCCAGCGCGTTCTTGCAGTCGAGCATGCCGGCACCGGTGAGCTCGCGAAGACGCTTGACGTCGGCAGCGGTGAAGTTCGCCATATCAGCCTTCCGTGAGGGTGGGTTCGGGTGCGCCTCCAGCGGCGTCGGTGGTGGCTGTAGTCGTCGCGGTCGCGGTCGCGGAGGCGAGCAGCTCCTGCTCCCATTCGGCGAGCGGCTCGGCCGCATCCGCCTCGGGCTTGCCGTCGCCGCGGCCCACGCCGGCGCGCGCCTGCAGGCCCTCGGCGACCGCGGAGGCGATCACCTTGGTCAGCAGCGCCGCCGAGCGAATCGCGTCGTCGTTGCCCGGGATCGGGTAGTCGACCTCGTCGGGGTCGCAGTTGGTGTCCAGGATCGCGATGACCGGGATACCGAGCTTGCGGGCCTCGCCGACGGCGATGTGCTCCTTGTTGGTGTCGACGACCCAGATCGCCGACGGCACCTTGGCCATGTCGCGGATACCGCCGAGGCTGCGCTCGAGCTTGTTCTTCTCACGGGTCAGCATCAAGATTTCCTTCTTGGTGCGGCCCTCGAAGCCACCGGTCTGCTCCATGGCCTCGAGTTCCTTGAGGCGTTGCAGACGCTTGTGCACCGTGGAGAAGTTGGTGAGCATGCCGCCCAGCCAGCGCTGGTTCACGTAGGGCATGCCGACGCGGGTCGCTTCGGCTGCGACCGACTCCTGCGCCTGCTTCTTGGTGCCGACGAACATGACGCTGCCACCGTGGGCGACGGTTTCCTTGACGAACTCGTACGCCTTGTCGATGTAGGTCAGCGTCTGCTGCAGGTCGATGATGTAGATGCCGTTGCGGTCGGTGAAGATGAACCGCTTCATCTTGGGGTTCCAGCGACGGGTCTGGTGCCCGAAGTGGGTGCCGCTGTCCAGCAGCTGTTTCATGGTCACGACGGCCATGGTGATGCCATTCCTTTGTTTCGGTTGTCGCCCAGCATCGGGTTGAGGCCGGGCCCTGGCGACTGCTGCGATGCCGGACCCTTGCGGGACCTCCCGGCAGGCGATGCGAACTCCTAGTGGGACGGGAGCCGCCATGCAGACGCGCGAAGTCAGCCCGCTAACGGGCCGCGACGAGCAGTTTACACCGACTCAGCTGGTGCTTTTTCCCATGTGTCTTCCACACCTGGGTATTCATGCACAGATCGACGGCGACGATTGGCCCTGGTGTGGGCGCGGCGGTGAACTCGAGATGTGCGGTGGGTAGCGCTGCTGGCGTGCGTGGCCCTGGTCGGCGCCACCCCGGCGGCCGCCGACCCCGACGACGTCCGCCTGGACTGGCCGCTGCGACCGGCGCCGGCCCTGGACGGCAGAGTCCGCGGCTTCGATGCGCCCTCCCCGGACTGGCAGCCCGGGCACCGCGGCGTGGACCTGCCGGGGCGCCCTGGCCAGCAGGTATACGCTGCCGGGCCGGCCATCGTGGTGTTCGCCGGGATGCTGGCCGGGCGGCCGGTGGTGTCGCTGGCCCACCCGGGCGGCCTGCGCACCAGCTACGAGCCGGTCCGGGCGGCGGTCCGCGCCGGTCAGCCGGTGACCGCGCAGACCGTGCTCGGCGAGCTGCTGGCCGGGCACGGCGGCTGCCCCGCCCCGGCGTGCCTGCACTGGGGTGCGATGTGGGGCCCGGCGTCCGGCGCCCACTACGTCGACCCGCTGGGTCTGCTGAGGGACACGCGCGTCCGGCTCAAGCCGCTCGACCGCTAGGCGCGCGGGTGGGCCTGATCGTGCACCGCCCGCAACCGGGACACCGCGACGTGGGTGTACAGCTGTGTGGTCGCCAGGCTGGAATGGCCCAGTAACTCCTGTACCACCCGCAGGTCGGCCCCGCCCTCGAGCAGATGGGTGGCGGCGCTGTGCCGCAGACCGTGCGGGCCCATGTCGGGGGCGCCGCCCACCGCCGCGATGGTCTGGTGCACGACCGTGCGCGCCTGGCGCACGTCGAGCCGCCGTCCGCGCGCGCCCAGCAGCAGCGCCGGCCCGGACTGCCCGGTGGCCAGGGCGGGACGCCCGTCGCGCAGCCAGGCGTCGAGGGCGTCGGCGGCGGGCAACCCGAACGGCGCGCTGCGCTGCTTGTTGCCCTTGCCCAGGACCTGCACCAGCCGGTGGTGGGTGTCCACGTCATCGACGTCCAGCCCGCACAGCTCGCTGACCCGGATGCCGGTGGCGTACAGCATCTCGACGATCAGCCGGTCCCGCAGCGCCAGCGGATCGCCCTGCTCGGCACCCGATTTCGCGGCGGCCATGACGTCCAGCGCCTGATCCTGGCGCAGCACCGCCGGCAGCGTGCGATGCGCCTTGGGCACTTGCAGCCGCGCGGCCGGGTCGGCGGTCAGCAGGCCCCGCCGCGCCGCCCAGGCCGTGAATGCCTTGACCGACGAGGTGCGGCGGGCCAGCGTCGTGCGGGCGGCCCCGGTGGTGGCGCCGCTGGCCAGCCAGGAGCGCAGCAGCGGCAGATTGAGCCCGTCCAGGCCGGCGCCGCGCTCATCGAGGTAGGCGAACAGCGAGCGCAGGTCGCCGAGATAGGCGCGACGGGTGTGGGCCGAGCGGCCGCACTGCAGGTCGAGGTACTCGTCGAACTCGTCGAGGATCGCCTGCATTCCCCCACCGTCGCAGGCCCCGGCTCGCCGCCTCAGCCGACGCGCCGAAGCGTGTCCGGGGTGAGATCTTTCCGGGTCGGATAGCCGTCGACGGCCATGATCAGGTCCGCCTCGGCCAGCAGCGAGCGCAGCACGTGCACGATCCCGTCGACGCCGCCGAGCGCCAGGCCGTAGGCGTACGGGCGACCGACGCCGACGGCCGTCGCGCCCAAGGCCAGCGCCTTGACGACGTCGGCACCGTTGCGGATGCCCGAGTCGAACAGCACCGGCAGACCGTCGGCGGCCTCGACCACGCCCGGCAGGCAGTCCAGCGCGGGCAGACCGCCATTGGCCTGTCGCCCGCCGTGGGTGGAGCAGTAGATGCCGTCGACGCCACCGTCCTTGGCCCGCCGGGCGTCGTCGGGGTGGCAGATGCCCTTGATGATCAGCGGCAGGTCGGTCAGCGACCGCAGCCACGGCAGATCGTCCCAGGTCAACGGGTTCCCAAAGGTCGTGATCCACTGCAGTACGGTGGCCTGCGGGTCCTCCTCCGGCGGCCGCGGCAGGCTGGCGCGGAAGACCGGGTCGCTGGTGTAGTTGCTCAGGCAGTGGCCGCGCAGCTGGGGGAAGTTGGCCGTGCCGAGGTCGCGCGGGCGCCACCCCGGAATCCACGTGTCGAGGGTGACGACGATGCCCTTGAACCCGGCGGCTTCGGCGCGCTGCACGAGGCTGGCGGCCAGGTCCCGATCCTTGGGCGTGTAGAGCTGGAAGAAGCCGGGGGTGTCGCCGAACTCCGCGGCGACGTCTTCCATGGGGTCGGCGGTCAGAGTGGACACGACCATGGGGACACCGGTGGCCGCGGCCGCCTGCGCGGTGGCCAGGTCGCCGTGGCCGTCCTGGGCACAGATGCCGATGACACCGATCGGTGCCATGAACACCGGCGACGGCAGGGTCAGGCCGAACGCCTCGACGGTCAGGTCGCGTTCTTTGGCTCCGACGAACATGCGTGGGATAAGGCCCCAGCGATCGAACGCCTCCCGGTTGGCCCGCTGCGTGCGCTCGTCGCCAGCGCCGCCGGTGACGTAGGACCACACCGACGGCGACATGGCCCGCTCGGCCCGCGCCTCCAACTCCGCGAAGGCCATCGGCAGCGCGGGCGCCACCCCGCCGAGGCCCTTGAAGTAGATCTCGTTCTGGTAGTCACCGAATGCCATAGAGCAGAGGATGCCAGCCCGGCGGAAGAGCCCTCAGCGGGCACCGGCTTCGGCCTCAGCCAGTTCCCTCTTCCACTGGCGGAACGTCTCTTCGGTGCGGCCGCGCCGCCAGTAGCCCGAGATGGACGACGCCCATTTCGCGTCCACACCACGCTCTTTGCGGATGTAGGGCCGCAGGTTGTGCATGACGGCCTGCGCCTCGCCGTGGATGAAGACGTGCACCTGGCCCGGCAGCCACAGCGTGGTGGTGACGGCCTCGATCAGCGGGGCGAAATCGCCGGCGCGGTCGTCAGACACCAGGTCGGCGCGGCCGCCGCGGTAGATCCAGTTCACCTGCACGCCCTCCGGCGCGATCAACTCGAGCTGGTCGTCGGGACCGGCCACCTCGATGAAGGCCTTGCCGATCGCGTTGGGGGGCAACGCTTCCAGCGCGGTGGCGATGGCGGGCAGCGCGGATTCGTCGCCGGCCAGCAGATGCCAGTCGGCCGCCGGGTCGGGTGTGTAGGCGCCGCCGGGCCCCATCAGGTAGATGACCTGACCCGGCTCGGCGGTGGCCGCCCAGGCACCGGCCACACCGTGCTCCCCGTGCACCACGATGTCGAGCGCGATCTGGCGGGCCGCGGCGTCGACCTTGCGCACGGTGATGGTCCGGACCGACGGCCTTTTCTCGGGTGGCAGGACGGAGAAGCTGTCCTGGGTCAGGGGGTGCGGCAACGCCGCCACGTCGATGTCATCGGCGACGAACACCAGCTTGACGTAGGAGTCGGTGAAACTGCTGGGCACGAAGGTGCCGAAATCGCTGCCCTCAAGCAGCACCCGGACCATATGGGGTGCGATGTGCCGCGTTGCGACGACCGTGAAGCGCTGAAGAGGTCGACCCGCCACTAGTCCTCCTTTAGAGCGAACCCAGCCGACTATACGAGCCGGGGCGTCGCCGCAGGTCGGGCGCCACCGCGGTGCGCAAATGCACCGTAATGGCCGCCAATACCGTGACCATGGGGGCTGAGCGAGGGGTCTCGACAATTCCGCCGTAGGCGCCGTCGCGGACGCTGTGCGGCGGCGTGAAGCCGTTGCTGGTGCTGGCGAAGATTCGCGGCATCATGGATGCCTTCACGTTGTCCGAGCCCGAGCTGACGCTCGGCGCGATGCGCGCCCGAACCGGGTATCCGACGTCGACGGTGCAGCAGACCCGTCGGTACGGTTAACGCTAAATCGGCCATCGCTGACCATCGCACGCACGTGTTCTGCGGTGGCAGGATCCATGCGTGATGACCGTCTAGCATTCCTCCTTGCGGCTGACCGCTACGACTTCGGGTGAATACACGTCGCTCACCGCGACAGGTCTTTCCGATGGACTCGTCACCCCGAGGCGACGAGTCCATCGGAAAGACCTTGGTAATTCAGGAAAATCGTTCATTTTGAGGCATACCAGGGCGCCGAAAAACGTGGCGACCGTTGGTAACATGACCGACTGCGCAATCCCGTGCGCGTATCTCATGCGCGCAGCCGCGAGCATGAGATCGCCACTGCTAAACCCGGATTGGCTCCCAAGCATGACATCAAGGATCGACGCCATGCACGCGCTGGCCAACACGGCAGAAAACAAACCCGCCGCGGTCAGCAATCCAGAACCCGTACCAGCGAGGTCTGGTGACAGATTTCGTAAGGTCACGGTCCCGACAGCTGTGCCGGCCAGCGAAGCACCGCCACCCATTACTGCAGTAAGTAAGCCAATTACCCACATCGGAGTTGTGGGCTCGAACTCAGTTACCAATAGTGTCAGCACCGTCAGCATCACGATAAATCCACTCAACGCGAGGATCCGTGGTTGTATCTTGGATGTAAGCCAACCCGCCACTGGAGCCATCAGAATGCTGGCAACACCCAGCGGCACAAAGAATAGCGCGGCGCCGACGGGCGACATGCCCCGCACATTCTGTGCATAGAGCATCAATGGCAGAGCCAACGAAGCTAATCCAAATGTTCCAATTATATTGGCTGCAAGTCCAGCGGAGAAATTCCGATTTCTGAAAATCCGTGATGAGATCAGGGGTTCCGTAGCGTACTTCCACTGATGAAGGATGAAGACAGCAGCGAAGAGCAAACTCAGAGCGAGAACTTCACTCACGGTGATGTAAGAGCCAGCGATGCGAGCCCAGTGATACTGCGGGCCGTATTGGATTCCGAAGACTGCAAGCGCGATCGCGACTCCACTGAAGACCGTTCCCAGCACGTCGAGATTCTGAGACGAATTCGGCAGAACAGGAACATAAGCGGCGGCTAGCGCGAATGCAATGATTCCGATCGGCAGGTTGATCAGGAAGATCCACTGCCACCCCAGATTGGTGATAATACCGCCCCCAACGATCGGACCACAAAACCCGGCTACCCCCCCGACCATTGACCACAATGCAATTGCAGGTCCGCGATTCTCCGCTGGAAAGATGTGCGTCACGACCGCCATAGGTTGCGGCGCCATCAACGCAGCACCGACACCTTGAATGACACGAGCCACGATCAGAGCCGTGAACGTGCCGGAGAGACCACAACCCAATGAAGCCAATACGAATACCAGAAGCCCTGCAAGATAGATGTTGCGCTCCCCGAACCGGGCACCTAATCGCCCACCGGGGAGAACCAAGACAACATACGAAACTAGGTATCCACTCGAAACCCACCCGGCCTGAGCAACGCTTATGTGGAAATTTGGTGAGCATGATCGGTATTACGACCACCACTGCGCTCGCATCAAACCCGATCACAAAGCAGCCGACGCTCATCACCCATAATGCGAGCCGGCGATTTTTTGATTCCACAACCCTGGGACAGGTCACACCATCACCCCCCGGAGCAGCAGACGCCTTGCTCTGAATCCAGAGTTATTCGGAGAGCCCCTAACGATTCGAGGCATTAGAGCAGTCCAAGCAGTTGCAGGTTGGTGATGTATTGGATGATGATCGGCGCCGACACATGGGGGATGTCGTTGGTGGGGCCGATGTGAGCTTGCTGCACCGCTGCACGGAATCGGTCGGTTGATGGTGTGCGTTCACGAGGCGGCGGTGGGGCTTTGAGATCATTGGAATCACGCTGCAGCAACATCTCCAACAGTGAGTGCCGACGCTGTAATTCCGTTAAGGCACGCAAGCGAGTCTCAAACCGCTGTAACCACTCCCCGAAGTCATCGACACGTTCGATCGGGTAGCCGGCTTCAATGACCCAGTCGACGTACTGATCGGGTCCGATGCCGTCGTCGTTGTGAGAATTCATGACGTGATAGGTCTCAAACCCGTCGGTTACTTGGGCGCCCAGCGTGGTGATCGCCTCGGCAACAAACTCGACGGGTAGCCCGTTGAAGTGCGTGGGCTGCCGATTACCCGCGTCGTCGAGTTGGTAGAACGAGGTCGGTGCCAGCCCGGTGGCCACCACGCTGAGCACCGTCCGGGTGACCATGTCCGACATGTGGAGCTGGCCCGCATACGTGGTGTCGGCAAGGATCATTCCGGAACGAAATACCGCAACCGGTAGCCCACAGAGGTCGTTAGCTTCCCGTAGTAACACCTCACCAGCCCATTTGCTATTGCCGTAACCATTGACGGGGCTGTTGTCGACGACCCGGGTCGGGCTGATACGCCGGATATCGGCGTCCTCAGTAAACGAGGCCGGCTCGATCTGGCGACCCACATCAGCGGTCGACACATACGTGAAGGACTTGAGCCTGGTGGTGAGTGCGAGTCGGATCAGCTCGGCAGTGCCCACGACGTTGGGCGTAAACAATTCGCTGTAGGGCAGCACAGCGTTGACCTGGGCTGCGCAATCGACAATCAGATCGACAGTCTCGGCCAGCCGCTGCCAGGTTTGCTCATCTAAGCCCATGTTGGCTTCGCCCTTATCGCCGGCAAGAACCTCCAAATGATCGGCGGCCAAATACTTGAAATGATGCAGCAACTGCGCGTCACCGCTGTCGAAAGTCTCCTCCAAACGTTGACGAGCATCCTCATCGGACTTCGCCCGCACCAGGCAGACCAGTTTGCCGTCGACCCGGTCCACCTGTTCGAGCCATTCCAATACCAGGTAGCGTCCCAAGAATCCGGTAGCTCCGGTGAGCAGAACGGTCCGCGCCTCGGTGACCGGACCCGGCACCGCGGTGGCACCGGCCAATGTCTCGGCATCGATGAATTTGTCCAGGGTCAGATCGCTGGCGTGCACCTCGGTGGCGCCGCGGCCGTGTACGGCCGCATAGAGCTCCGACACCGCGTCCTGGGCGCTGGTGTAGTTCTGCACCTGCTGGTTCAAGCTGCTCACAGACGGCGCGCCGAAGATCGTGCGTACAGCCAGGTTGGTGCCGAAGGCTTTGTTGACCGCGGCAATCACCCGCATCGCCGACAACGAATCCCCACCCAGATCGAAGAACGAGTCATCAACCCCAACCCGCTGCACACCCAACACCTGAGCGAAAATCCCCGCCAGGATCTCCTCAGCGACACTCTGCGGAGCCCGATACCGTTGCGCATCCCCATATTCCGGAGCCGGCAACGCCCGCACATCCAACTTGCCGTTCACCGTCAACGGCAACACCTCAACCACCACCACGGCCGCGGGCACCATATACGACGGCAACCGCTGCCCCAACTGCTCACGCACCGCAGCAGGATCAACCACCCCGGCCACCGATTCGGTCACATACCCCACCAACCGCTTCACCCCCGGCTGGTCCTCACGCGCGATCACCACCGCCTGATCCACACCCGGCACCGCCGCTAAAGCAGCACGCACCTCACCCAACTCGATGCGATACCCACGAATCTTGACCTGCTCATCAACACGCCCCACATACCGCAACTGACCATCAGCGCCCCAACACACCAAATCCCCAGTCCGATACATCCGCGCACCCACACCCCCAAACGGGCACGCCACAAACCGCGAACCAGTCAACCCCGACCGACCCACATACCCCACACCCACACCACGACCCGCCACATACAACTCACCCACCACACCCACAGGCACCGGACGCAACCACCCATCCAGCACCAACAACGCCGCCCCCGACACCGGCGCACCAATCGGGGGCACCCCCGCACCCGGTACCAACGGCGCACTCAACGTGGCAAATACCGTGGTTTCGGTGGGGCCGTAGCCGTTGATCATCACCCGGTCGGTCGCCCACCGCTCCACCAATTCAGGCGAGCAGGCCTCACCAGCAACCACCAACGCCACCGATTCCAAACCCTGCGGCGACAACGCCGCGACCGCCGACGGGGTCTGGCTCAACACCGTGACTTGCTCATCGACCAACAACGCGTGGAAATCCTGCGGCGAGGCAACCACCTCCTCGGGCACCACCACCAAGCGCCCACCACACAGCAGGGCACCAAAGATCTCCCACACCGAAAAGTCGAACGCCAACGAATGGAACTGCGTCCACACCTGCCCCGCCGACAACTCCAAACGGACACCCAGCGAGTCGATCAACTCAGTGACGTTGTGATGAGGAATCCCAACACCTTTAGGAGTGCCCGTAGTACCCGAGGTGTAAATGACATACGCAATATCGTCAGGAGCAGGACCCGATAACACCGCAGTAGCAGGTTAAGCCGCGATCGCCGGGTCATCAACATCAATCACCCACAAACCATGACCAACAAGGCCAGCAAGGCGCTCAACAAGTCCCGCGGTGGTGATCACCGCGACCGGAGCCGCATCCGTGAGCACGAACTCGATACGGGTATCGGGCACCGCGGGATCGATCGGCACATAAGCCGCCCCCGACTTGAGCACCCCCACAATCGCAGTAATCGCCTCAAGCGAACGCGGCATCACCAACGCCACACACGACCCAGCCCCCACACCACGACCAACCAACCACTGCGCCACCCGATTCGAGGCCTCATCCAGTTGCCGATACGTCAACGACACACCCGCGAAACCGACCGCCACCGCATCACCAAGGCGAGCCACCTGCTGAGCAAACACCGCAGGCACCGACACCGCCGACACCACCGGCAAGTCCAGCACTTCCCGGTTACTCCACTGCTCCCACCGCGCCCGCTCACCACCATCGAGCACCTCAATCGAGGACACCCGGACACCAGGATCAGCCGTCATCACCTCCAACACCTGCACCCACCGCGCGATCAGCGTTTCGATCGTGGCGGAGTCGAACACATCAGTGCGGAACTCCACCGACCCCTCAATCCCGGCGGGTTCACCCGTGGCAGTCCAACGTTCTGCCAACGAGAACGACAAATCCATCCGCGCGGTCCGGGTCGCCACCGGCACCGGAATCAACGTCAGATCACCTAACGCCAACCCCCCCACCGCATCATCAGCACCCAAACCAGGCAGGTTCTGCCACGCCAACATCACCTGAATCAACGGATGATGGGCCATCGAGCGCACCGGATTCAGATGCTCAACAAGGACCTCAAACGGCACATCCTGATGCTCGAACGCTTCCAAACTGCGAGCACGGACCTGCGCCAACAACTCCTCCACAGTGAGATCCCTGCCCAGATCCACCCGTAACACCAACGTGTTGACGAAAAACCCGATCAACGGCTCCAACGCCGCATCACGACGCCCCGCGATCGGGAACCCGACCGCCACATCAGAACTGGCACCCAGCTGCGACAACAACACCGCCAACCCGGCCTGGACCACCATGAAACTCGTCGCGTTATGCGCCCGCGCCACCGCAGCGATCCGCTGCTGCAACGACACCGGCCACACCACGGGCACACTGGCTCCACGCTGATCAGCGACCACCGGATACGGCCGATCCGTCGGCAACACCAACCGCTCAGGAATCCCCGCTAAGGCCTCCCGCCAATACCGCAGCTGCCCCGCGATACGACTACCACTATCCGTGACATCACCGAACTGAGCGTGCTGCCACAACGTGTAATCCACATACTGCACCGCCAACGGCGCCCACCCCGGAGCCTGCCCGCTACACCGCGCGGTATACGCCGTACCCAGATCAGCCACCAACGGCGCAATCGACAACCCATCAGCAGCAATATGGTGGGCCACCGCCACCAACACATGCTCTACATCACTGACCCGGAAAAGCTTCGCCCGCAACGGAATCTCATGAGCTAAATCAAAACAATGCAACGCCACCGCCTCAATGGCCTGCTCAAGCTCACCGGGCGCCCACCCCGCGGTATCGACCACTTCCCACCCAAACACCGCATCTTCGGCGGCCACCACTACCTGGCGCGGGACCCCGTCAACCACCGCAAACACCGTGCGCAAACTCTCATGACGGGCCACCACATCAGCAAGCGCGGCCCCCAACACCGCCGCATCCAACACCCCACTGATCCGCAACACCGTCGGCATGTTGTACACCGGCGACGGCCCCTGCAACTGATCTAGGAACCACAACCGCGACTGCGCAAACGACAACGGCACCACCGCAGGCCGCGGCCGAGCCACCAACGGCTCCACCACACCCTGACCATCGGCTGCATCCAGCCGCGCCACCACCCCCGCCACCGTCGGCGCCTCAAACAGCACACGCACCGAAAGACCCACACCCAACACAGAATTCACCGCGGCAACCACCCGCATCGCCGACAACGAATCCCCACCCAGATCGAAGAACGAGTCATCAACCCCAACCCGCTGCACACCCAACACCTGAGCGAAAATCCCCGCCACAATCTCTTCAGCCGCAGTACCCGGAGCCCGATATTGTTGCGCATCCCCATATTCCGGAGCCGGCAACGCCCGCACATCCAACTTGCCGTTCACCGTCAACGGCAACACCTCAACCACCACCACGGCCGCGGGCACCATATACGACGGCAACCGCTGCCCCAACTGCTCACGCACCGCAGCAGGATCAACCACCCCGGCCACCGATTCGGTCACATACCCCACCAACCGCTTCACCCCCGGCTGGTCCTCACGCGCGATCACCACCGCCTGATCCACACCCGGCACCGCCGCTAAAGCAGCACGCACCTCACCCAACTCGATGCGATACCCACGAATCTTGACCTGCTCATCAACACGCCCCACATACCGCAACTGACCATCAGCGCCCCAACACACCAAATCCCCAGTCCGATACATCCGCGCACCCACACCCCCAAACGGGCACGCCACAAACCGCGAACCAGTCAACCCCGACCGACCCACATACCCCACACCCACACCACGACCAGCCACATACAACTCACCCACCACACCCACAGGCACCGGACGCAACCACCCATCCAGCACGAAAAACGCCAAATGCCCCAACGGCACACCAACCGGGGAAATACTGCTGTCGACATCGCTGAGCGTGACCTCACGAAACGACGCATGCACCGTCGTCTCAGTAATGCCATACATATTGATCAACCGCGGCAACCCCGAATGATGATCAACCCAACCCGCCAAACGCTGCGGATCTAACGCCTCCCCACCGAACACCACCGCCTCAAGCTTGAGCTGACGACCCAACTCCAAACGCACCCCATCCACACTTTGCAACGCATAAAACGCCGACGGAGTCTGACTCAACACACTGACCTGCTCCGCGACTAGCAACGCATGGAAATCCTGCGGAGAAGACACCACCGCCTCGGGCACCACCACCACACGCCCACCACGCAACAACGCCCCAAAGATCTCCCACACCGAAAAGTCGAACGCCAACGAATGGAACTGCGTCCACACCTGCCCCGCCGACAACTCCAAACGGACACCCAGCGAGTCGATCAACTCAGTGACGTTGTGATGAGGAATCCCAACACCTTTAGGAGTGCCCGTAGTACCCGAGGTGTAAATGACATACGCAATATCGTCAGGAGCAGGACCCGATAACACCGCAGTAGCAGGTTAAGCCGCGATCGCCGGGTCATCAACATCAATCACCCACAAACCATGACCAACAAGGCCAGCAAGGCGCTCAACAAGTCCCGCGGTGGTGATCACCGCGACCGGAGCCGCATCCGTGAGCACGAACTCGATACGGGTATCGGGCACCGCGGGATCGATCGGCACATAAGCCGCCCCCGACTTGAGCACCCCCACAATCGCAGTAATCGCCTCAAGCGAACGCGGCATCACCAACGCCACACACGACCCAGCCCCCACACCACGACCAACCAACCACTGCGCCACCCGATTCGAGGCCTCATCCAGTTGCCGATACGTCAACGACACACCCGCGAAACCGACCGCCACCGCATCACCAAGGCGAGCCACCTGCTGAGCAAACACCGCAGGCACCGACACCGCCGACACCACCGGCAAGTCCAGCACTTCCCGGTTACTCCACTGCTCCCACCGCGCCCGCTCACCACCATCGAGCACCTCAATCGAGGACACCCGGACACCAGGATCAGCCGTCACAAGGCTGTCAAAAGCTAGTTCCAGACGCGCTACGTGCGCGGCGATCTCATCGTCGCTGTAGCGATCCGGATTCCATGCGAAGTCAATCCGGGGCACGCCGTCACTCAGCGTTGGATAGACGTTGACCGAGATATCTTGTACAGGGAACGTAGACAATACCTGGCCCGTCGCTTCCGAAGAGCCGAAACGAACCGGGACATTGAAGTCCAGAATGTTGATAATCGGACCGAACTCGACGTTCATGCCAAGACGAGTTGCATCCGTGACCAAGTCCGGCCAACGCCGGAACTGTTGATGCCGCAACGCACCGATCAACGCTGTGGCGACCTGATCAGTCAGTGCACCAATAGTGTCGCGTTCATCGACGCAGATGTGCAGTGGCACCAAATTAGACACCATGCCCGCACACTTTTTTAGCGCCGCGGTTGTACGCGCAGAAACCGGCAGAGACATCCAAATATTCTGGCGCCCAGTGGTTTTCGCAATGAACACCGCGAGCGTCGCAACCACCCTTGCGACATGGAGTTGATCACCCTGGTTGTTCGGTAGTCGATGCCGAAACGCCAATTCACGTACCGTCGGATGGCGTGGTTCGACTAACCTACTTACCCCTGTCAGATCAGTGACGTCAACAGGCCCGCGTACCACAGACTTCCAGTACTCGGAATCGATGGCACTGCGCGAAGATTCCTGGTACTTCCGATCTGCCTCGCGGAGCAAAGCAAACTCGGAAAAGTCAACTTCGGTGGTCGCCTCAACTGACCCCGAGTAGACGGCCGCAATATGCCGGACAATGTTAAGGGCACCGTACCCGTCACAGAGAACATGGTGAATACGTAGGTAGAAATAGGACATCTCATCGCTGATCCGCAGCAGCGCGAAGTCGGTGAGTCGGTCACGAAACAGATCAACAGGCTGCCGGTATTCATTGTTCATCCAGCGATGAGCAGCAGCTACGGGATCACACTCAGCGCGAAAATCGATACTGCGTGCAGTCTGTCGGAACGAGCGGTCCACCATGAAAACTGGTTCGCCGTCGTCGCCCAGGGCCAACCGCGCGCATGGCGTGCCAAACCGCGCCGCGGCGGCTCGGCAGGCAACCGACAGTCTCTCGACGTCGACAAAGTGGTCGATCGCAAAATAGCCAGCAAAGTTATAGGGAACGCCGGGCTGCAGTTGTTGGGCAGCCCACATCGATCGCTGCGCAGCAGTTAGAGGTCCCAGGACATCCGATTGCGTACCGAAATTTAGCATAAGAAAGCAACCCCCCCAGTTAAAGCCATTACGCCAGACTCTCAACGCCGCTTATCGTTGAAATGGCTTATCGCACATCGTCAGAAACGCGCTGCCAACCGTGGCAAAACCCCGCCACTGGACGCCCTAATACAAAGTGGACTTGCGTACTCGGTTGCCCAGTTGACCGGCTGTAGCCTCACATTGAGGCAACCTGTTACTGCGGAAGCCCTCCGTCAGGCTGCGCACTTGCCAACCTCTCACGCAAACTTCTCGGCCGTATGTCAGGCCAGTGCTGTTCGATGTAGTCCAGACACGCGACGCGATCCGCCTCGCCGTAGACGACTCGCCAGCCAACTGGAACAGAAGCAAACACCGGCCATAAGCTGTGTTGGTCTTCGTCGTTGACTAGGACGAAGAAACTGCCCTTCTCGTCATCAAACGGATTGACACTCAATGGATCTCCCTAGGTGCAGCGGATTAATATACCTATGCCCAGTATCTATGTGATCAATCTGATCATATGCGATCTGCGTAGGGCGCACAATCCCAGCGACAGTGTCTTCGGCGTAAATAATCCGTAAGGGCCTGTGACCAAAACCTAGTAGTGACTTAGGGCGCTGGGTGATTCGTCGGTGCTTCGGAGAGCGCTGCGCTGGTGGGCTAGTGGCCGCCGCGGGTGGCCCCGATCGGGATCGCTCAGGCCATCTTGTTTCGGTGGAAGCTCGTTGATCGATGCCGGAGTCATCTAGGACACCCCAAGTGTGGAGGCCGATGATCTGGCAGCCACCGATAAGCGCAGCTCGACGCCGAGCTGGTCGTGACCCGTCGACACCCAGTGGGCTCGATCAACCGACGGTTCATTGCAACTTGTCCTAATATTGTTGTGGCTCAATGGTATTAAGCGCCACTCCGCGCTGTTTGGCCGTGCGGAGGTGAGAGACCGCCACGTTCCCGCTGTCGAGGTTTGAAACGCTGTTCGGTGAGATGGCCACAGTGCTGGCTCCGGCGGGCTTGCATCTGTCGGAAGACAAGACCCACCTGAGCCGAACCCCTCCCGCGCCGCCGAGAGCGCGTGGTGCACCGTCGACGCGTTTTCCTGAGTCACGTAGCTCGAATCCGCACCTCCTCTTCTCGGTCGCGGGCACGCACGATTCGCCACCGGCCGCAGTCGCGCTCGGCCAACCCGGACACCTCCAGGATCGCCAGCGGCCCCAGCACCTGTTCGGGCGCCAGGCCCGACCCGACCGCGATCTCGTCGACTGTGACCGCGCCGCGGCCGGGCAACGCCTCGTACACCAAACGCTCGGCCTCGCCCAGCCCGTCCAGCGCGGTGCCGGGATGCGGCTCCTCAGAGGCGAATTCGCCTACGCGGCCGACGAGTTCGACGATATCATCGGCCCGGGTGACCAGCTCCGCGCCGTTGCGCAGCAGCGCATGGCACCCCGCCGAGGCCGACGACGTCACGGGCCCGGGCACCGCGGCCACCACCCGGCCCAGGCCGCGCGCCCACGCCGCGGTGTTCGCCGCGCCGCTGCGCAGGCCGGCCTCGACCACGACCGCCGCCCCGGAGGTGGCGGCCACCAAGCGGTTACGGGTCAGGAACCGGTAGCGCGCCGGGCGCACGCCCGGCGGGTATTCGGTGAACACCAGCCCGCGCCGGGCGATGCGATGCAGCAGGGCGGAATGGCCTGCGGGATAAGGGATATCGATGCCGCCGGCGAGAACCGCGACGGTCAGTCCGTCGCAGTTCAGGGCCGCGCGGTGCGCGGCGCCGTCGATGCCGTAGGCGCCCCCGGAGACCACGGCGACGTCACGCTCGACCAGCCCGGCCGCCAGGTCTGCGGCGACGTATTCGCCGTACGCGGTGGCCGCCCGGGTTCCGACCACCGCGGCCGCGCGGTACGCCACCTCGTCCAGCCGCGCGGGGCCCTGCGCCCACAACACCAGCGGCGGAACGGCATTCGGCCGCACCCCGGCGAAGCCGAATGCCGCGAACGCGAGCAGCGGCCACTCATCGCAGTCGGGTGTGATCAGCCGCCCGCCGCGCTGCGCGAGCAGCTCGACATCCTGCGCGGCCCGGTCGATATCGCGCCGGGCTTGGGTGTGCCGGGCCAGCTCATCGTCGACCAGCCCGCGGCGCACCCGGTCGGCCGCCTCGACCGGGCCTACCGATTGCACCAGGGCGGCAAGTTGCGGGCATGGCGGCTCGGCCACCCGGGACAGATAAGCCCATGCCCGGCAAACGGATTCGTCGAGGTTGGCGGTCATCGGTGCGCTTCGGGTTGCCGGAAGCTGAGCGCCGCGGAGACCTCGTCGAGGCCGGGCGAACTGCGGCCGGCCAGATCGGCCAGGCTCCACGCGACCCGCAGCGAGCGATCCAGCCCGCGGATGCTGAGCAGCCCGCGGTCCAGGGCGATGCGCAGCGGATTCATCGCGGCGTTGCCGGGGCGGAATCTCCGGCGCAGCAACGACCCGCTGACCTCGGCGTTGGTGCGGAATCCGTGCGGGCGCCAGCGCGCGGCGGCCGTCTCGCGCGCCTGTGCCACCCGGGCGCGCACCTGGGCGGTCGATTCGCCCTCGACGGACGAAATCGCCCCCGCCCGTACCGGGTGCAGCTGCACCCGCAGGTCCACCCTGTCCAGCAGTGGCCCGAACAGCTTGCCAAGGTAACGGCGCTTGGTTGCCGCCGCGCAGATGCAATCGCGCGGATCCGCTGGCGCGCACGGGCACGGGTTGGCGGCCAGCACCAACTGGAACCGGGCCGGATAGCACGCCACGCCGTCGCGGCGGGCCAGGCGAATCTCCCCGTCCTCCAACGGTGTTCGCAGCGCCTCGAGTGCCGAGACGCTGATCTCGGCGCACTCGTCGAGGAAGAGCACCCCGCGGTGGGCCCGGCTCACGGCGCCGGGGCGGGCCAGTCCCGAGCCCCCGCCCACCAGGGCCGCGACGCTGGAGCTGTGGTGCGGCGCCACGAACGGCGCCCGGGTGATCAGCGGCGTGTCCCCGGACAGCAGGCCGGCCACCGAGTGGATGGCCGTGACCTCCAGGGCCTCACCGTCCGTCAGCTTCGGCAACAACCCCGGAAGACGTTGCGCCAGCATGGTTTTACCGACACCCGGGGGACCGGTCAGCATCAGGTGGTGCGCCCCGGCCGCCGCCACCTCGACCGCGAAGCGCGCCTGCGCTTGCCCGACCACGTCGGCCAGATCCGCGGCCGGCTCGGGCTCGGTGCTGCCCCCGCTGATCCGGTGGTGCAACTGCGCCGAACCGCACAACCAGGCCCGCAGTTGCCCGAGGGTGCGCACACCCCACACGTTGACGCCGTCGACCAGGCTGGCCTCGGCCAGGTTGTCCACGGGCACCACGACGGCTGGCCAGCCCTCGCGCTTGGCGGCCAGCACGGCGGGCAGCACGCCGCGTACCGGCCGCACGCGGCCGTCCAGGGACAACTCCCCCAGCAGCACCGTCTTTTCCAGCCGTTCCCACGGGTGCTTGCGCTGCGCCGACAGCACCGCGGCGGCCAGCGCGACGTCGTAGACCGATCCCATCTTCGGCAGCGTCGCCGGCGACAGCGCCAGGGTCAGCCGCGACATCGGCCACTCGTCGCCGCAGTTGGTGACCGCCGCGCGAACGCGGTCGCGGGATTCCTGCAACGCGGCGTCGGGCAGGCCGACCAGGTGTACCCCCGGTAGCCCGGAGGTGATGTCGGCCTCGATCTCCACGATCTCGCCGTCCAGCCCGCGCACCCCGACCGAGAACGCACGCCCCAGCGCCATCAGCCGATCCCCTGCAGGTGGGTGATCTCCGGGTCGCGAGCCGGCCGCAGCCGCACCCCGATCACGTCCAGGCGCACCGCCGCCCAGCGGCGGTCCTGAGCGGCCAGCCACAGCCCCGCCAGCCGGCGCAGCCGCCGGAACTTACGCTCGGTGACCGCGTACGGCAGGCCGCCGAAGCCGTCGCCGGTGCGCGTCTTGACCTCGACGAACACCACCATGCCGCGGGCGTCGTCGCACGCGATCACGTCGAGCTCGCCGTGGCGGCACCGCCAATTGCGCTGCAGGATCCGCAATCCCATCCCGGTCAGGTGGTCCACGGCCAGGCCCTCGCCCATCGCCCCGAGCTGTATCCGGGACGGTCTCTTCTCGGCCTCGTAGGCCTTCCACGTCGTCATGCGGCTACCGTGCCCGGCGGCGCCGACATGCGCCGCCCGACGACCGTCCGAGGACCGCGCGACGGCGGGGTTATCCCCAGCCGGGCATCCATCCACAGCCGAACCCCGACGGCCGGCGAATGTCTCTGCCCTGCACCATAATCAGCCCCAGTGCGGGGGTACGTCGCTGCCCGGGCAGTCGGCGGATCGGCAATGCACCTCACGCACCCGCCTGCCGATGACGTTGCCGTCGCTGTCGTAGGTGTACTCGACGGTGGCCTCGGCCTCCCGCCGGCAGGCCGGACAGGTCGCCATCTCCGTCTTGAACCGCGCCATGCGCCCGCCTACCGGATGCGATCCGCGCGGGTGTACACGTTCATCGAGTCCCCCCGCAGGAACGCCACCAGCGTGAGTCCGGACTCCTCGGCCAGCGACACCGCCAACGACGACGGCGCCGACACCGCGGCCAGCACGGGGATACCGGCCACCACGGCCTTCTGCGTCAACTCGAACGAGGCCCGCCCGCTGACCAGCAGCACCGAGCCCGCCACCGGCACCCGCCCGTTTTCCAGCGCCCAGCCGATGACCTTGTCGACGGCGTTGTGCCTGCCGATGTCCTCGCGCACCACCAGCATCGCGCCGTCGGCGGCGAAGAGCGCCGCCGCGTGCAGCCCGCCGGTGCTCGCGAAAACCTTTTGCGCCCCCCGAAGTTGGCCGGGCATCGCCTGCAGCGTGGCCGCGGCCACCGTCACGGGGTCATCACCCGGCGCAAAACGGCCGATCACCCGCACCGCGTCCAGCGACGCCTTGCCGCAGACCCCGCACGACGAGGTGGTGTAGAAGTTCCGGGTGACGTCGAGGTCCGGCGGCGCGACCCCGGCGGCCAGCGTCACATCCAGCACGTTGTAGGTGTTGGCGCCCTTGTCGTCGCGGCCGTCGCAGTAGCGGATGGCGTGCACCTGCTCGCGATCGGCGATCACGCCCTCGGTCAGCAGAAAGCCTCGCGCGAGTTCGAAATCGGAACCGGGCGTGCGCATCGTCACCGTGACCGGCGTCCCGTCCACCCGAATTTCCAGCGGTTCTTCGACGGCCAGGGTCTCGGGGCGGGTGATCGCCCGATCGGCGGTGAGATGTTGGGCGTGCCGTCGCGCGGTTACATTCCCCACTGCGCCATCACTTCGGCCACCCGCGCGCACACCACCAACCCAAACTACCTCGGGCCGCCGCCGGCGGCCCGTTCGCACGGAACATGGCCAACGCCGCGACCACGTGCTTTACGCTACGTCCAGGGGCGTGGGCGGCCGGCGCTGGCCGGCATCAGACGACGTCGGGCTGACGGCGGAAAACCGATGATCTACGGTGACCGAACACGCCCGAGCGGCCGCGACACAGCAAGAGAGGCACACCATGGCAGACGACTCGAACGCCTCGAATGCCGATGTGCCCGATTTGTTGCCCGGCGGGGAAAAAGCCGACCCCGGAACCGTCTTCGCGGCCCTCGCGGAGATCATCTACCAGGGCTCGGCGGCGAACGAGATGTACGCCGCGATCTGCATCGCCGCGACCCTGGTCGTCAAGGGCTGCGACCACGCCAGCCTGCTGGTGCGCGAGGGCGACAACTACGTCACCGTCGGCGCGAGCGACCAGCTCGCCCGGCAGATCGACGAGTTCGAGCGGCGCACCGGCGACGGGCCGTGCATCGACGCGATCGAGGAGGAAACCCCCCAGATCGACGCGGACCTGACCACGCCGTCCCTGTGGCCCAAGCTCGCCAAGGCGCTGGTCGCGGACACCCCGGTGCGCGGGGCCATGGGATTCAGGCTGCTGGTCAACAAGCGCAAGGGCGCCGCGCTCAATCTGTTCAGCGACACGCCAAACCTGTTCGACGCCGAGGCGGCAGGGCGGGCGGCGGTGCTGGCGGCCTTCGCCAGCGTGGCGATCAATGCCGTGGCCAAGGGCGAAGACGCCGCGAGCCTGCGCCGCGGCCTGCTGAGCAACCGGGAGATCGGCAAGGCGGTCGGCATGCTGATGGCCTTGAACGACATCACCGAGGACGACGCGTTCGACCTGCTGCGACACCACTCCCAGGCGCTGAACATCAAGCTGGCCGACGTGGCGCGGGCCGTCATCGAAACGCGCGGCCAACTGCCGTCCGGCGGCGAGAATCCCCTGACCGGCTAGGGCTATTCGGGAAGCCGCAGCTCCGGCTTCTCCACCTCTTCGATGTTGACGTCCTTGAAGGTGACCACGCGCACCTGCTTGACGAACCGCGCCGGCCGATACATGTCCCACACCCAGGCATCGGAGAGCCGCAGCTCGAAGTAGACCTCGCCGTCGGCGTTGCGGGGCACCATCTCCACGCTGTTGGCCAGATAGAAGCGCCGCTCGGTCTCCACGACGTAGCTGAACTGCCCGACGATGTCCTTGTATTCGCGGTACAGCGAGAGCTCCATCTCGGTTTCGTACTTTTCGAGATCCTCAGCGCTCATCTGCTCAGACGTCCTTCTCCTGCCAATGTCCCCGCCTTTCGGAGGCCCTGGGGCGGAAAGTCCCCTCCCATCTTTCCTCACCGGAATTCGCCGTGCTCGCCCGGAGGGTCGGGTCTGCACTCGGCCACCACCCGCGATCCCGCGCCGCCGGCGGAGTGGGTAGCCACGCGCCGGACGTTGATGAACGAATACCGGTGCTCGGCGCAGGGCCCCAGCTGCTGCAGTGCCCTGCTGTGCGCGGGGGTGCTGTAGCCCTTGTGGTCGGCGAAGCCGTAGCCGGGATGGTCGGCGTCCATGGCGACCATCAACCGGTCCCGGCTCACTTTGGCCAGCACACTGGCCGCGGCGATGCAGGCGGCGGCCGCGTCGCCCCCGACGACCGGCAGCGACGGCATCGGCAAGCCGGGCACCCGGAAGCCGTCGCTGAGCACATACCCCGGCCGCACCGGCAGCCCGGCCACCGCGCGCCGCATGCCTTCGATATTGGCCACGTGCACCCCGCGCCGGTCCACCTCGACCGACGGGATGAACACCACGTGATAGGCCAGCGCGTAGCGGCGGATCAGCGGGAACAGCCGCTCTCGTTCCCTTTCGTTGAGCTTCTTCGAGTCATCAAGGGCCGCAAGACTTTCCAGACGGTTCGGGCCGAGCACGCAGGCCGCCACCACCAGCGGGCCCGCGCATGCGCCGCGGCCAACCTCGTCGACCCCGGCCACCGGGCCCAAACCGCCGCGGTGCAGCGCGGACTCCAGGGTGCGCAATCCTGACGCTTTGCGGATCACCGCGCGCGGCGGCCACGTCCGGGTCATGTCCAAGCCACGGTTACTGGCCCTGTTGGGGGTTCACCGAACCCACACCACCCCATCGCGACGGCGGCCACACGATGAACCTGGCCTTGCCGATGACATTGGACACCGGCACCGTTCCCGTCATGGGGTCGCCGGTGCACAGGATGCCCTTGAGGGCGTCGGCCGGAATGCTGGTGCAGTGGGCGCGCGAGTCCGCGGAGTGCGTCCGGTTGTCACCCATCACCCACAGCCGCCCCGGCGGGACGGTGACCGGCCCGAATTCACTGCCCAGGCACGGATACACCGCCGGGTCGGCCATCATCGTGGCCGGATTGAGATAGGGCTCCTTGAGCGGCTTGCCGTTGACGGTCAGGCCGGTGTCGGCCCGGCACTGCACCGTCTGCCCCCCGACCGCGATCACCCGCTTGACCAAGTCGTTCTCGTCCGGCGGCACGAACCCGATGAACGACAGCGCGTTCTGGACCGCACGCAGTGCGGGATTGGCGGACCGGATCGACTTGTAGCCCAGGTTCCACGGCGGCGGCCCTTTGAAGACGATGACGTCCCCGGGTTGCGGCGTGCCGAAGCGAAAGCTGAGCTTGTCCACCATGATTCGGTCACCGACGCACCCCGAGCAGCCGTGCAGCGTGGGCTCCATGGATTCCGACGGAATCAGGTAGGGCCGCGCCACAAACGTCAGCATGACGTAGTAGAGGACCACGGCGATCACCGCGAGGATCACCAGTTCGCGCAGCGCCGACTTCTTTTTCGGCTCGGCCGAGGCCGTCTCCTCAGCGTCCGGCTCGGGCGCCTGCGGCGTCTCGTCGGAAGGCGCGGCGTCCGCAGGCCGGGTAGAAACCTTCGGCTCGGACCTACCAGGCTCGGACTGGGGCTCGGATGCGCCCGTCGTGTCGGTCACGAGATCAGCGTAGCCAGCTGAGGGTGGGGGCTTGCGCGGCGCCGCACCGGCCCACCGGGGGCGCCGGGGCGCACCGGCTCAGCGCTTCTCCTTGATCTTGGCCTTCTTGCCACGGAGTTCGCGCAGGTAGTACAGCTTGGCGCGGCGAACATCGCCACGAGTCACCACCTCGATGTGGTCGATGGTCGGCGAATGCACCGGGAAGGTCCGCTCGACGCCGACGCCGTAGCTCTCCTTGCGCACGGTGAACGTCTCGCGGACCCCGCCGCCGGACCGGCGGATCACGACGCCCTTGAACACCTGGATGCGCTCCTTGGCACCCTCGATGACCTTGACGTGCACGTTGATGGTGTCGCCCGGGCTGAAGGCCGGGATGTCGTCGCGCAGCGACGTCTGGTCGACGAAGTCCAGCCTATTCATCGTGAGAAGACACTTCCTTGCGGATCGCGGCCCGCGCGACCCACACGCAGACGCGCGGCGGTCACCGAGCCGATGGTTCGGGCTTTCTTGGGTGCATCCCGCGGCATGCGGGGGCCGCACCGGCCCACCGACAACCGCTCGAGACAACTGGTCAATTGTGCCAGATACCCCGCGTGCTGTGAAAATCACGTGAAATCGGGCGGTTTGTGGCGACCCGAAGGGCCTGGTGAATGGTACATATGACGGTGACGAAACACGCAGCTCACACGTGACTCACACGGGACGCCAGGCAAACGGCGATCCGGCCGCAAGCTAGCCCACCTACACCGACAGATCGGAAACGAGGCCATGCGCACCCGCTCGCTGACCGTGCTCGCCGCGATCGCCGCGGTGACGATGGTGGTCGCCGGGTGCGACGAGGCGCTGGTCGGGGCGAAAGAGCCCGCCAAGCTGACCGCAAAGCGCGCGGTGGTCGAGCGGTCGCTGCCGCCGCAACCGCAGCTCATCTCCCAACTGCTGGACAGCGTGTCGCCGGCCGGGGTCGCGACGGCCGAAGGCCTGCCCGGCGCGGGCTTCAGCGGGGTACAGGCCCGTATCCAGCAGGCCACCGACGAGGCCGCCGCCAACGGGGCCGCACTCTCGGTCGCCATCCTCGACCGCACCACCCACGAACTGGTAACCAGCGGCAATTCCCAGATCGTCGGCACCGCCTCGGTGGCCAAACTCTTCATCGCCGACGACCTGCTGCTGGCCCAATCCCAGGGCAGGACCACCCTGTCCCCCGACGACCGGCAGGCCCTCGACGTCATGCTGCGGTCGTCCGACGACGGCGCCGCCGAAAAGTTCTGGGGCCAGGACGGCGGCGACAACATCATCACCCAGGTGGCCGGCCGATACGGGCTGGGATCGACCACGCCGCCCAGCGACGGGCGCTGGTGGAACACAATGAGCACGATGGGCGACCTGATCCACTACTACGAGATGCTGCTCGACGGGACGGGCGGGCTGCCGCCGGAGCTGACCAAGGTCATCGTCAACGACCTGGCCCAGTCCACCCCCAACGGGCTCGACGGCTACCCGCAGCGGTTCGGCATCCCCGACGGCCTGTTCGCCGAGCCGGTCGCGGTCAAGCAGGGCTGGATGTGCTGCATCGGCGCCGACTGGATGCACCTGTCGACCGGCGTGATCGGCCCGGACCGCCGCTACATCATGGTCGTCCAGTCGCTGCAACCCGGCGATGACGCCAGTGCGCGCCAGACGATCACCAACGCCGTCAAGACGATATTCCCCAACGGCCGGATCGGCTCCGCCTAACCGCTAGCGTTCGAGGTCGGGGCGACGCTCCCGGGTGCGCTGCAGCGAGACCTCCCGGCGCCAGGCGGCGATCCGGGCATGATCACCCGACAGCAGCACGTCCGGTACGTCGAGGCCACGCCAGCTCGGCGGCCGGGTATAGCTCGGCCCCTCCAGCAGGCCGCCCATCGTCGGCGAATGCGAATCCTCGCGGTGCGACGCGGGATTGCCGAGCACGCCGGCCAGCAACCGCACGACGGCCTCGATCATCACCAGCGCCGCCGATTCGCCACCCGGCAGCACGTAGTCACCGATCGAGACCTCTTCGACCCGCATCCGGCCGGCGGCGTCGTCGACCACGCGCTGGTCGATGCCCTCGTAACGGCCGCAGGCGAACACCAGGTGGCCCTCGGCGCTCCAGCGCGCCGCGGTGGCCTGGTCGAACAGGGCGCCCGCGGGCGTGGGCACCACCAACAGGGTTTCGCCGGAACAGATCTCGTCCAGCGCGTCGCCCCACACGGGCGCCTTCATCACCATCCCGGGTCCCCCGCCGTAGGGCGCGTCGTCGACCGTTCGATGCACGTCATGCGTCCAGCGCCGCAGATCGTGCACCCGCAGGTCGACCAGGCCCGACTCGATCGCCTTGCCCGGCAAGGCTTGTCGCAGCGGGTCCAGGTAGGCCGGGAAAATCGTGACCACGTCAATCTTCATGTCGATGCGCCTAGGCCAGCTCCAGCAGGCCCTCGGGCGGGTCGATCTCGACGACGCGGTCGCCCAGCGACACCGACGTAACGATGGCCGAGACGAAGGGCACCAACACTTCTGCGCCGTCTGCGTCCTGCTTGACGGCCAACAGCTCGCCGGCCGCGGTGTGCAGCACCTCGGCGACCACCCCGACATCGCGCCCGGCCGTGGTGCGCACGTGCAGGCCCTCGAGCTGGTGGTCGTAGAAGGTGTCGGGCTCGTCGATGGGTGGCAGATCCGCGGAGTCCACTACGAACACGTTGCCGCGCAACGCATCAGCGGCCTCGCGGTCGTCGACTCCGGTCAATCGCACCAGCAGCCGCCCGCCGTGTTCGCGCGCGGCGGCAACCACATAGTCGCGTTGCGGGCCGTTGCCGCGAGATGGCTTGGCGCGCAAGGTAACTCCCGGCGCGAAGCGAGCGGCGGGATCGTCGGTGCGGATCTCCACCACCACCTCGCCGGCGATGCCGTGCGCCTTGACCACCCGCCCGACGAGCAGCTCCATGAGCGCCCCGGCCTACTGGTCGGTGTCCACCACGTCGACGCGGATACCGCGGCCGCCGATGCCGGCGACCAGCGTGCGCAGCGCGGTCGCGGTGCGTCCCCCGCGGCCGATGACCTTGCCCAGATCGTCGGGGTGCACGTGCACCTCGACGGTGCGTCCCCGCCGGCTGGTAACCAGGTCCACCCGGACGTCGTCCGGGTTGTCCACGATCCCGCGGACCAGATGCTCGACTGCGTCGACGACGACCGTACTCATCGCGGCGGTCAGCCTTCGGTCGCCGGTTCGGCCTGCTCGGCGGCCGGGGCAGCCTCGGCCTCGGCTGCCGGGGCCTCGGCGGCCTCAGGGGCTGCGGCTTCGGCGTCGGCCTTCGCCTTCTTGACCGGGGCCTTCTTCTTCGGCTTGGCGGCCTCGGTGGTGGGCGCGCCGTCGGCCTCGGCCAGCGCGGCGTTGAACAGCTCCAGCTTGCTGGGCTTGGCCGGGGCGACGATCAGGCTTCCCTCGGCACCGGGCAGGCCCTTGAACTTCTGCCAGTCGCCGGTGATCTTCAGCAGCTTGAGGACGGGCTCGGTGGGCTGTGCCCCGACCGACAACCAGTACTGGGCCCGCTCGGAGTTGATCTCGATCAGGCTCGGGTCTTCCTTCGGGTGGTAGCGGCCGATGACCTCGATGGAACGCCCGTCGCGGCGGTTGCGCGCGTCGGCGACGGCGATGCGGTACTGGGGATTGCGGATTTTGCCAAGCCGAGTCAGCTTGATCTTCACAGCCATGGTTAAGCGAATTCTCCTCGGTGTCACGCTGCAATTCAGCGACCTCGGCGGGATGCCGGGATCCGGTTTTGCCTCGCGTGTATGACCTGCCGCGCAGCCGGAGTCGCACGGCGGACAGCCGCCCATTGTGCCAGAACAGCGGCTTCCGACAGAAATCGCTACTGCACCTTCTGGTAGATCTTCGTCTCGACCCGCCGCGTCATCCGCCAGCCCTGCGGGGTGCGGGCGAACTCGTCGTCATACCAGAGCCCGCAGAACAGCACCTGGTCGGAGTCGCCGGGCAGCACCATCGGGTTGAAGCAGATCATCCGCGACGACGCCTTGTCCCCGTCGATCTGCACCGAGAAATTGCCCAGCATGTGCGCGTACACCGGAAAGGTCGGCAGCACCTCCGACAGCCACTTCTTGACCTCCGGATAGGGCCCCTCGATACCGCCCAGGGCGGTGTAGTCGATGTAGGCGTCCGGGGTGAACACCTTGTCCAGATCGTCGAACCGGCGCTGATCGATGGCGGTGGAGTAATCCACCATCAGCTGCTGGATCTCTAGACGGTCGGAAATTTCGGCCAGGCTCAACATGCCTCGATTGAACGCCACCCCGGGCAGCGGTCAGAATTCGACCCGCAAAAGTTTGGCGGGCCGCACCGTGCCGTCGGGGAGCGGCGCGGTGGTGCCTCCATCGCTGGTGACATAGGCGCGGCGACCGAAGTCGTCGGGTCCGCGTCCCCACGCGGCGCTCGACGGTCCGATGCAGTCCTCATCGAACGGATCACCCACCACGACGACGCGCGCCCGGCGACGCCCGGCCGGCTCCAACGGCACTCGGTCGATGGTGTTCTCGCGATGGTTGGTCACATAGGCGACACCGGCGTTTCGTCGATGTAGAAGTCGTCGGCCATGCTGCCGTGCGCCACCACCGTCACCAGGATTGAACGGTCGCGGCGCACCGCGAGATTCTCGAGGAAGAAGTGCTGTGCAAATGATGCGACGACCGTCAGCTTCGCGCGGAATATGCTTCCACTGACCGTCATTGACCACCACCGAGTGCGTCGGCAAGGAAGGCGTGGGCGGCCTTCATGACCACTCGAACCAAACCGCACCCCACGGCACATCGCCCACCGCGACCCGAATCCTTGTGCACGGCCCCGCCGTGGCGCCCGCGACGTCGGCCGGACGTTAAACTTTGGCCCCATGCGGAAACTCATCGCCGCGATCGCAGCCCAGGTTGCCGTCGTAACCTGCGCTCTGGCCGCCGGGGTGGCTACCGCGTCCGCCGACAGCATGCAACCGATCGGCTCGGTGCCCATCCCAGACGGCCCGGCCCAGACCTGGATCCTGGCCGACCTCGACAGCGGTCAGGTGCTGGCCGGCCGCGACCAGAACGTGCCGCACCCTCCGGCGAGCACCATCAAGACGCTGCTGGCGCAGGTGGTATTGGACGAAGTCAGCCTGGACTCCACCGTGGTCGCCGACGTGGCCGACACCCAGGTCGAGTGCAACTGCGTCGGCGTCAAACCCGGCCGCACCTACACCGCCCGCCAGTTGCTGGACGGCCTGCTGCTGGTCTCGGGTAACGACGCCGCCAACACGCTGGCCCACCTGCTGGGCGGTCCGGACGCGACGGTCGCCAAGATGAACGCCAAGGCGGCCTCGCTCGGCGCGGTCAACACGCACGCGGTGACGCCGTCCGGCCTGGACGGGCTCGGCGGCTCCGGGGCATCGACCGCGCACGACCTGGCGGTGATCTTCCGCGCCGCGATGGCCAACCCGATGTTCGCCCACATCACCGCCGAGCCGTCGGCGATGTTCCCCGGCGACCACGGCGACGAATTGATCACCAACCAGGACGAACTGCTGACCCGCTACCCCGGCGCCATCGGCGGCAAGACGGGATTCACCAACGCGGCCCGCAAGACCTTCGTCGGCGCCGCGTCCCGCGGGGGCCGCCGGTTGGTGGTCGCCATGATGTACGGGCTGCTCAAGCCGGGCGGCCCGACGTACTGGGATCAGGCGGGCAGCCTGTTCGACTGGGGTTTCGCCCTCGACCCGTCGTCGAGCATCGGCTCGCTCTAGCGTTGCTCATCCGGGACCAGGCCGCCGATCAGCTTCGACAGCAACACGATTCGGTCCTCCTCGATACCGGGGTCCGGCAGCAGGCCGCGCACCAGGGCGGCCCCGTCGAAGACGTTGGTCAGCAACGCCACCAGTACCGGGAACGTCTCGGCCGGGACGGCTTCCGCGCCGGGCAGTGCGCGCGCGGCGTCGTGGATCTTGGTGGCGTACTCCCCCAGCACGTCGCGCAGATGGGCACCCAGCTTGTCGTCGGTGCGCGCGGCGACCATCAGCTCGTACAGCACCGCGTTGGTGGAGCTGCTGGTGAGATCCCGCAGAATCACCAGCGCCGCCTCCAAAGCCGGCCGGTCGGCGGGGATTTCGGCGACCTGCTTGGTGAACGACTCCACCTGGCGGCGCAGCACCTCCGATGCCGTCGCCGCCATGAAGTCGCCCATCGTCTCGAAATGCCGGAACAAGGCGCCCACGGACACCCCGGCCCGTTTGGTGATCACCGCCGCCGAGGCGCGCGCGTAGCCCACCTCGACGATGCTGGCGATCGCGGCCTCGAGCAGCCGGCCGACCGTCTCCTCGCGGCGCTGTTGCTGGGTGCGGGCCATCTCAGGCGGGCATCTTCGCGGCCGCGGGCCGCCGTTGGCCGGCCCGCAGGTAACGGCCGGACTGCACGGTCCGGCCGTACCCGTCGCGGAACTCACCCGCGCGGAAGACCACCGCCCCGTTGACCCCCGTTGCGACCACGGCGTCGTCGTTGCGGTTGACCATGCGCCGCAGGCCACCGTAGAAGGGCACCGCTTCCTCGTAATAGCCCTCGACCGCCTCGTTGAGGCCGGCCAGGTCGATCACCACGAAGTCGGCGCGGTCGCCCTCCCGCAGGGTCCCGACGTCCAGCCCGAACCACTCCGCCAGTTCGCCGGTCAGCCGGTACACCGCACGCTGGGTGGACATGAACGGCGCGCCGGCCCGGGCCGCGTCGCGGGTCCGCTTGAGCAGCTTCACTCCGAAGTTGTAGAAGGCCATGTTGCGCAGGTGCGCACCGGCATCCGAAAAGCCCATGTGCACACTGGATTCGTTGGCCAGCGCGTTGAGCAGCTTGGGCCGGTGGTTGGCCACGATGGTGGTCCACCGCACGTTGCGTTCACCGTTTTCGACCAGCACGTCGAGAAAGGCGTCCAGCGGGTGCAGGCCACGCTCGTCGGCGATCGCGCCAAAGCTCTTGCCGATCAACGACTTGTCGGGGCATTCGATGATGACCGCGTCGTGGAAGTCGCGGTGCCACAGCGACGGGCCGAGCTTGATCTTGTCGAACTGCTGCCGGAACTTGCGGCGATACTCCGTGTCGGCCAGCAGCTCGTTGCGCTGCAACTGGTCGCGCAGGTGCAGGGCGGCGGTACCCGCGCCGAACTCCTCGAAGACCGGCAGATCGATCCCGTCGGAGTACAACTCGAACGGCACCGGCAGGTGCTGGAACCGGACGCTCGAGCCCAGCAGCTTGTTCGCCAGTCGCACCGCGGGCCCGAAGATGTAGACCGCCAGCGGATTCGACTTGGCATCGGCAGAGACCAGCAGGCTCATCCGAACCCCCTTGCGCCGGTTGAAGATTCGACTGCTGGCCAGGAAGAAAAGCACCGCGGTGATCGCGTTGTTGACATCGGGCGCGCTCTGCAGGATCCGGCCGCGCTTGCGCAGCACCTTGATCAGCCTGCGCCGTTCCCGCCACGTCGCGAAGGTCGACGGCAGCGCGCGCGAGCGGAACCGCTCGCCGTCGAGCTTGTCGATGGCCGCGTCCATGCCGGACATGCCGAGCATCCCGGCCTCGAGCGCGTCCTCGAGCAGCCCGGCCATCTTCTCCAGCTCGGCGTCGGTGGGCTTGACCGTCGCGTCGGTGGCGCGATCCAGGCCCAACACCGTGCTGCGCAGGTCCGAATGACCAAGCAGCGAGCTGACATTCGGCCCCAGTGGCAGCGCGTCGATGGCGTCGATGTATTCCGCGGCGGTGGTCCAGGTCCGATTGGCTTGCAGGGCGCCGAGGACGAACTTGCGCGGCACCGCCTCTACCCGGCTGAACAGATCGGCGGCGTCCTCGGAGTCGGCGTAGACCGTCGACAGCGAGCACATGCCCAGCAGCACGGTGGTGACGCCGTGGCGCACGGACTCGCCCAGCCCCGGGTCCAGCAGCACCTCGGCGTCGTAGTGGGTGTGCACGTCGATGAAGCCCGGCATGACCCACTTGCCGGCGGCGTCGATCACCTCGGGACAGCCGGACTCGTCCAACCGCCCGGCGCTGACCGTGGCCACCACGCCGTCGCGGATACCGAGCGTGCGGGTCTGCGGCGCGCTGCCGGTGCCGTCGAACCACAATCCATCGCGAATGATCACGTCGTACGTCACTGCTACCTCCAGGGCTGGCGATGCCCCGACGCTAACATAGATAGCAAGTGCTCGCAATCTTTTTCTCGAGCGCCTCAGCGGTGCGGGCCCTGCGGGCTCGGCGCGGCGGTGTCGGAGATCGTCACCGGGTCCGGCAGCATCATGTCGGGCGGCGCATCGCCGGTGCGGGTGGCGACCGCGGGGGCGCGGATCACGGCTCCCTGCTGGCGGCAGGCATTGCTCTGCACGGTGAGCGTCATCTCACCGGTGAGCTCCCCGGACGGCTGCGGCCGCAGCGTCAACACCTGGGTGGAGACCTGCTTGGACGGCACGCCGGTGAGCCCGACGCAGGCAAACCTGCCGGTCGTCGGGCGCGACACCCAGCTGCCGTCGCGGAAATCCAACATGACCGGTTGCCCGTCGAGCGCCTTCACCCGGCTGCGGTCGGCGTCGTCCATCTGCACCCCGGCCGCGCTGCACGCGCTGGGGGTGCACGAGGAGCGCAACGCCCACCAGCTGGTGACGTCGGGCGGTTGCGGGTCGGGGATGTCGTTGTACGTCTGCTTGGTGCGGTCGACCTCGAGGCGGTACGTGCCGTCGAGCGGGGCGGGCTGCGCGGGCGGATCCAGGGAAGTGGGCGCGGCGGCCGGGGTCGGTGCCGGCGTGCCGGAGGTGGCATCGGCGGCCTGGACGGCTTTCACATCCATCCGGCGCGCGGCAAGGAAGGCGACGACGAACAGCGCGGCGACGAGCAGCACCGCGACGGCGGTCAGCACGACCCGGCGCGGGCTGCGTCTGCGCGGCGACGCGGGGCGGCGCTCCCCCGGTTGCCGACCCGACGCGGCCGGACCCGCCGTCGAGTCGGTCGGGCGAGGCGTCACCACTTTGGGCGCGGGCCGCTTGACCGGGCCGGTCGCCTCCTTTTGCCGCGCCGCGGGCTTGGCCGCCGAGCGGACATCCGCCAGGTCCTCCAGGTCGGGCCAGGTGAGGTACTCGGCGGCGGACGCGGAGCCGGGGCCGTGGTCGCCGAGCGCGATACCGCCGCGTTCACTTGCGGCGTCGGCAAACGCGCGGCAGCTGGGGAACCGGTCGGCGGGATCGGCGGCCAGGGCCCGGGAGAACACGGCGTCCAGACCCGCCAGCTCCGGGCGCTGGTCGCTGAGCCGCGGCGGTGCGGCGTCGGTGCCGGGCCGCGGCTGCGCACCGGTCAACAGGTGGAAGGCGGACGCCGCCAACGCGTACTGGTCGGCGCGCCCGTCGATCACCGCCCCCGCCGACTGTTCCGGCGCGGTGTAGCCGACGGGGTCACCGGGCGTGGCGTCGTCCGGCCCGCGGGCTATCCCGAAATCGGTCAGCAGGATCCGCTGCTCGCCCTCGCCGCGGCCGGTCAGCACGATGTTGGCCGGCTTGACGTCGCGATGCAGCAGCCCGCGGTGGTGCGCCTCGTCGAGGGCGTCGGCCGCGGCGGTCAGGATGGCCAGCACCTCGTCGAGCGGCGACACAGCCGGGAAGCGATCGGTCATCAGCTGCGCGGCGTTGATGCCCTCCACGTAGTTCATCGCGATCCACAGCCGGTCCTCGAACTCGCCGCGGTCGTGCACCTCGACGACGTGCGGGTGCCGCAGATTCGCCGCGAGCGGGGTCTCCCAGTGGAACCGCCCGCGGAACTCGCTGTCTGACGACCACGCGGGCGCGAGGATCTTCAGCGCAGCCCAGCGCGCCGATCGTCGGTCTTGGACCAGGTACACATCGCCGGTCATCCCGGACCCCAGCCTCCGTGCGACGACGTAACCGGCGAACGTCGCGCCGCTGGCTAACGCCATCCCGCGATCCTATCCGCCGGCGCGGCACCGCGCGCGGCCAGCACTTGACCTGTTCATGGGCGAAAGGTCTTGCCGCGCAGGATCACCAGATCAGGTCGGCTCAGCACGCCGGGTCCCAGTCGCGGGTCCTGCGAGTAGCACAGCAGGTCGGCGGACGCGCCGTGGTCGAGGCCAGGCCGGCCCAGCCAGTGACGCGCATCCCAGCACGCCGCGCCCAGTGCCTCGGTGGCGCTCATCCCAATTTCCCTGAGTGCCTCGACCTCGTCGGCGATGCGCCCCGGCGCGACCATCGTGCCGGCGTCGCTGCCGGCGTAGATCGGCACGCCGGCCTCGCGGGCCGCGCCGATGCGCGCCAGGCCCCGGGCGCGCAGGTCGCGCATGTGCGCGGCATATCTCGGATACTTCTGCTCGGCGGCCCCGGCGATGCCGGAGAAGTTCTCGACGATGTTGACCAGCGTGGGCACCAACACGGTTCCGTGCTCCAGCATCAGCGCGATGGCGTCGTCGGTGAGCCCGGTGCCGTGTTCGATGCAGTCGATGCCGGCCGTGATCAGCGGCGGCAGCGCGTCCTCGCTGAAGACGTGCGCGGTGACGCGGGCGCCGTGCGCGTGCGCGGTGTCGATGGCCGCCTTGAGCACGTCGTCGGACCACAGCGGCGCGAGATCGCCGACCTCTCGGTCGATCCAGTCGCCGACCAGCTTGATCCAGCCGTCGCCGCGCCTGGCCTCCTCGGCCACCGCCTCCGGCAACTGCCATTCGTCGTCCAGCTCGCGCGCGAAGCCGGCCGCGTACCGCTTGGGTCGTGCCAGATGTTTTCCGGCCCTGATGATCCGGGGCAGGTCGGCGCGGTCGTCGAGGCTGCGGGTGTCGGTGGGCGAGCCGCAGTCCCGCAACAGCAGCGCGCCGACGTCGCGCTCGATCTCGGCCTGGGCGATCGCGTCGTCGAGCGGAATCTCGCCGTGCTCGCCGAGGCCGACGTGGCAGTGGGCGTCGACCAGCCCGGGCAAGATCCAGCCTTGAAAACCCGATGAGCCGAATACCGTGACGGCGCCGGCGACCGGCTCGACGCTGATGCGGCCGTCGACGATCCACAGTTCGAGCTCGGTCTCGTCGGGCAGCCCCCGGCCCCGCACGTGCATCCGCACCGCGCGGCTACTTCTTGCCCGGGAACTTCAGCTTGGACAGGTCGAAGTCGGCCAGCCCGGGCGGCAGCTCGTTGAGGCCGTCGGGCATCTGCGAGATGTCGGGGAACCCGGCCGGCAAGCCCGGCATCCCAGGCGCCCCGGGCCCAAATGGGCTTCTGACCTTCGGCGGGGTGGGGCCGCGCGCGCCCTTCTTGCCCTTCTTGCCTTTCGCGCCCTTGGCCTTTCGGGTCGCGGACTTGCGGCCGATGCCCGGGATGCCCATGCCGCCCAGCATCGACGACATCATCTTGCGGGCCTCGAAGAAGCGGTCGACCAGCTGGTTGACCTCGGCCACCGTCACGCCCGAGCCGTTGGCGATCCGCAGCCGCCGCGACGCATTGATGATCTTGGGGTCGGCGCGCTCCTGCGGCGTCATGCCGCGGATGATCGCCTGCAGCCGGTCGAGCTGTCGGTCGTCGACCTCGGCCAGCGCGTCCCTCATCTGGCCGGCGCCGGGCAGCATGCCCAGCAGGTTGCCGATCGGCCCCATCTTGCGGATGGCGAGCATCTGCTCGAGGAAGTCCTCCAGCGTCAGCTCGCCTGAGCCGATCTTGGCGGCGGCGGCCTCGGCCTGCTCGGCGTCGAAGACCTGCTCGGCCTGCTCGATCAGGCTGAGCACATCGCCCATGCCCAGGATGCGGCTGGACATGCGGTCGGGGTGGAAGACGTCGAAGTCTTCCAGCTTCTCGCCGGTGGAGGCGAAAAGGATTGGCACGCCGGTGACTTCGCGGACCGACAGCGCGGCGCCACCCCGGGCGTCGCCGTCGAGCTTGGTCAGCACCACGCCGGTGAAGCCGACGCCCTCGCGGAACGCCTCCGCGGTGGTGACCGCATCCTGACCGATCATCGCGTCCAGGACGAAGATCACTTCGTCGGGGTTGATGGCGTCGCGGATGGCGGCGGCTTGGCTCATCAGCTCGTCGTCGATGCCGAGGCGTCCGGCGGTATCGACGATGACGACGTCGTGGTGCTTGGCCTGCGCCTCGGCCAGGCCGGCGGCCGCGACGGCGACCGGGTCGCCTTCTGGCCCGGTGTCCGGGCCAGAAGGCGGAGCGCCTGGATGCGGCGCGAAGACGGGGACGCCGGCCCGCTGCCCGACGACCTGCAGCTGATTGACCGCGGCGGGGCGTTGCAGGTCGCAGGCCACCAGCAGCGGCGTGTGTCCCTGGTTGCGCAGCCAGAACGCCAGCTTGCCGGCTAGCGTGGTCTTACCGGAACCCTGCAGACCGGCGAGCATGATCACCGTCGGCGGCGTCTTGGCGAAGACCAGCTGCCGGGTCTGGCCGCCGAGGATGCCGATGAGTTCCTCGTTGACGATCTTGACCACCTGCTGCGCAGGGTTGAGCGCGCCGGACACCTCCGCGCCCCGCGCGCGCTCCTTGATCCGGCCGACGAACGCGCGCACCACCGGCAGCGATACGTCGGCTTCCAGCAGCGCCAGCCGGATCTCGCGGGTGGTGGCATCGATATCGGCGTCGGTCAGTCGACCCTTGCCGCGCAGACCCGCGAGGGCACCGGTCAGCCGGTCGGACAGCGATTCAAACACCCCGCAAGCCTAGCGGGCACGACCGTCGCAGCAGTGTCCCGCTGGTTGGCCGGCCACCTTGACGGCCGGTTGCCCGCCAGCAAAGGTCTGCATCATGCTCGAGGTGATCGACAAGGGATCGGCCACCCAGGCGCATCCGGTGCCGCTGCTGTTCGTGCACGGCGGCTGGCACGGCGCCTGGTGCTGGGACGACGGTTTCCTGGACTACTTCGCCGACGCCGGCTACCGCGCGGTCGCGATGAGCCTGCGCGGGCACGGCACCAGCCCCACGGACAAGCCCCTGCACCGGGTTTCGGTCGAGGACTACATCGACGACGTCCGCACGGTCGCCGACGACCTGGGTGGCTCGCCGGTGCTCATCGGTCATTCCCTTGGCGGCTACACGATCCAGCGCTACCTGGAAGACCGGACCGCCGCGGCCGGGGTGCTGGTGGGCTCCCTACCGCCGTCGGGTGTGCTCGGGGCCTCGCTGCGCGTCTGGCGCCGCCGCCCGTGGATGACCGTGCACTCGTTCAACGACCCCACGTTGGTCAGATTCCTGCGCACCCAGAAGCTGGCCCGCCAGTACCTCTTCTGCAAGGACACGCCGGAACACATCGTCGCATCCTGCTGGCACCGCGCCGGGCCGGAGAGCATCCGCGCGGCGAGGACCGACCCGATGTTCCGCCGGGTCAAGACGCAACGCGTGACGACCCCGATGCTGGTGCTCGGCGCGGCGCGCGACGGCTTCGTCAGCGTCGGCTCGGTACTCGCCACGGCGCGCGCGTATGCGACCCAGGCGGAATTCTTCGACATGGGGCACAACATGATGCTGGAACCGGGCTGGGCCGACGTCGCCGAGCGCATCGACACCTGGCTGCGCAGCCGCGACCTGGCCGGCCCGTCCCAGCTCTCGCGATAACCTCGCCAGATCCGTTTGCGTCGTTGCCCCGCCGAAAAGCGTTGCCATGCTACATTTCACACTCGTCGCCGCGGCGAGCTAGCATCGCGGGCCGGGCGCAAGACTTGTCGGAGCGTGGCCGTCGACGGCGCGCCAGATCAGCTACGGGGGACGCAGTCGATGCAGCCGGTCAGCACCGCCGACGCGCCCCTGGAAGGACACGCCGCCGGCCGGAGCCCGCTGCGCGGTTGGCAGCGCCGCGCGTTGGTCAAGTACCTCACCGGACAGGCCCGCGACTTCCTGGCCGTGGCGACGCCGGGTTCCGGCAAGACCACCTTCGCGCTTCGGGTGGCCGCCGAGCTGCTCGCGCAGCGCGTCGTCGAGCAGGTCACCGTGGTGGTGCCCACCGAGCACCTGAAGGTGCAGTGGGCGCAGGCCGCGCAGCGTCACGGCCTGGCGCTGGACCCGAGGTTCTCCAACACCAGCGCCGCGACGTCGCCGGAGTACCACGGCGTGATGGTGACCTACGCCCAGGTCGCGTCCCGCCCGACGCTGCACCGGGTGCGCACCGAGCAGCGCAACACGCTGGTCATCTTCGACGAGATTCACCACGGCGGTGACGCCAAGACGTGGGGCGACGCCATCCGCGAAGCGTTTTCCGACGCGACCCGCCGACTTGCCCTGACGGGCACGCCGTTTCGCAGCGACGACAGCCCGATCCCGTTCGTCACCTACACCTGCGGGGCCGACGGGATTGCGCGATCCGAAGCCGACCACACCTACGGCTACTCCGAGGCCCTCGCCGACGGCGTGGTCCGTCCCGTGGTGTTCCTCGCCTATTCGGGGGAAGCCCGCTGGCGTGACAGCGCCGGCGAGGAACACACCGCCCGCCTCGGCGAGCCACTGTCGGCCGAGCAGACGGCGCGGGCGTGGCGCACCGCGCTGGACCCGGCCGGCGAATGGATGCCCGCGGTGATCACGGCCGCCGATCAACGGCTGCGGCAGCTGCGCACACACGTGCCCGATGCCGGCGGCATGATCATCGCCTCCGACCAAACCGCGGCCCGCGCGTATGCCACCCTGCTGACGAAGCTGACCGGCGAGGCGCCCACCGTCGTGCTGTCCGACGACCCCGGATCTTCCGAGCGCATCAGCCAATTCGCCGATGGCACCAGCCGCTGGCTGGTCGCCGTCCGCATGGTCTCCGAGGGCGTCGACGTGCCGCGCCTGTCGGTCGGGATCTACGCCACCAGTGCCTCCACACCGCTGTTCTTCGCGCAGGCCATCGGGCGATTCGTGCGGTCGCGCCGCCCCGGCGAGATCGCCAGCATCTTCGTTCCCTCGGTGCCCAACCTGCTGCAGCTGGCCAGCGAGCTGGAGGCGCAGCGCAATCACGTGCTGGGTCAACCACATCGCGAGTCGCTCGACGACCCGCTGCTCAGCGATCCGGCCGTGCGCGAGCAGACCGAAAAGACGGACGAGGAAAAGGGTTTCACCTCCCTGGGCGCCGACGCCGAGCTGGATCAGGTCATCTTCGACGGGTCCTCGTTCGGCACCGCCACCCCGGCCGGCAGTGAAGAGGAGGCCGACTATCTCGGCATCCCCGGGCTGCTCGACGTCGACCAGATGCGCGCCCTGCTGGGCCGCCGCCAGGACGAGCAGCTACAAAAGCGTGCCGCCTCCGGCCACGCCGCGCCGGCGCCGGCGACATCCGGGGCCATGCACGGGCAGCTGCGCGAGCTGCGCCGCGAACTCAACACGTTGGTGTCGATAGCCCATCACCGCACCGGCAAACCACACGGCTGGATTCACAACGAGCTGCGCCGGCGTTGCGGCGGGCCGCCGATCGCCGCGGCCACCCGCGATCAGCTCAAGGAGCGCATTGTTGCTCTGCACCAATTGAATTCGGAGCGTTCCTGACGCTCATTCGGCGGCGGCCTCGTGCACCACGGCCTCTTGCGAGACCCCCAGCACGCCCAACAGCTGCTTTTCCACCTCGGCCTGCGCGGCAACGGCGTCCGAGTCCGCGGGTATCGCCATGCAGAACACGTCGGCGGCCGTCGAGCCGAAGGTGTTGACCTTTGCCCACGCGATGTCGGCGCCGGCCCGCTCCAGCGCCTGCGCCAGCAGGGCGAGCAGCCCGATCCGGTCCATCGCGCGCACCTCGACCACCAGCTGACAGGGCGCGATGGCATCGAGCCACAGGATGCGCGGCGGTGCCGTCGACCGCGTCAGCGGCGCGCCCGCCTGGATCTCGCCGGCACGGGCCTGTGCCGTGTTGGCGGCCTCGGTCTCGCGCCGTTCCAGCATGCCCAGCACGTCGATATCGCCGGCCAGCGCGCCGACGAACTGCTGGCGCAACAGATCGGCGGCCGGCGGCGACCCGAACAGCGGCGACGCCACGAATTCAGCGATCGCCACACCCTCGTGGACGTTGACCGTCGCCGAGTGAATCCGCAGCGAGTTAAGGGCAAGCACCGCAGCGGCTTTCGACACCAGTCCCCGTGCGTCGGGCGCGACCATCACCGCATGGTGGCGCTCGCCCTCGCCCGGCGTGATGTCGACGTGTACCCCGTGGTCGGCCGCCAGCGAGAGGTAGTGCGGCGTGGTCGGTTCGGCCTGCGGCAGCGCCTCACCGGCCATCACCAGCCGGCAGCGGCGCACCAGGTCGGCCACCAGGGAGGCCTTCCAATCGCTCCACACCCCGGGCCCGGTGGCCCTCGAGTCCGCCTCGGCCAGCGCGTGCAGCAACTCCAGCAGCTGCGAATCCCCGCCCAGCGCTTCGGAAACCGCCTCGATGACGCTCGGGTCGTTCAGGTCGCCGCGGGTCGCCGTGATGGGCAACAGCAGGTGATGGCGAACCATGTCCGACAGCGTGTCGACGTCCTGGGGCGGCAGCCCGAGCCGTTCGCAGATCGGCACCACCAGATCCGCGCCCAGCACGCAGTGGTCGACGCCGCGGCCCTTGCCGATGTCGTGCAGCAGGGCCCCCAGCGCGAGCAGGTCCGAGCGGGCCACGTTAGTGGTCAACGGCGCGGCGTTGACGGCGGTTTCGACGATGTGACGGTCAACGGTCCACTTGTGCGACACATCGCGCGGCGGCAGATCGCGGACGGCGTCCCACTCCGGCAGCAGCCGGCCCCATAGGCCGGTGCGGTCGAGCGCCTCGATGGTGTCCACCAGGGTGGGGCCGGCCAGCAGCACCACCAGCAGATCGTCCAGGGCCTCCCGCGGCCACGGCGTAGGCATGTCGGGCACGCTGTCGGCCAGCCGTCTCAGCGTGGCCGCCCCGATGGGCAGACCGGTGCTGGCCGACGCGGCGGCAATCCGCAGCACCAGACCGGGGTCCTTTTCCGGTTGCGCTTCGCGGGCGAGCACGATCTCGCCGTCGTATTCGTGCACGCCCTCGTCCAGCGGGCGGCGCTTCGGACGCCGAACCAGCGCGGAGATACCGCGTCGCGGCAGCGCGTTCTGCGCGGTGCGCAGCCCAGTCTCGGAGTGAAAGGCTATGGTACGCCCGGCATTTGACAGCACCCGCGCAAGCGCGAAGCGGTCGCCTACGCCCAGCGCGGCGCTGACCTCGTCGGCGAACTGCGCCAGTAGCTGGTCGTGTCCGCGGCCGGACACCAGGTGCAGCTCGGTGCGCACATCCAGCAGCGTCAGATACGCGGCGTCCAGCGAACCGCCGGGCGCGTCGACGTGGCCCATGCCGCGGCGGTCGATCAGCTGCGCGACGCCCAGCGCGTCGAGCAGCTGGACGTCGCGCAGGCCGCCGCGGCCCGACTTGAGGTCCGGCTCGGCACGCTGCGAGATCCGCCAACACCGTTGCCAGCGGGCGTATGTCGTCTCGACGAGTTCGTCCATCCGGGTCCGGATCCCGGTGCGCCACTGCTTGCGAACCCCGGCGATCAGCTCGTCCGATAACCGCTGCGCACCGGCGATGTGACGGGCATCCAGCAGGCCCAGGGCGGCCGTCAGGTCCTCGTTCGCGACGCCCAGCGCCCCGGAGACCGTGCGCACACTGTGGTCGAGGCGAACATTGGCGTCCCACAACGGATACCAGAGCCCGTCGGCGACCCGTTGCAGCATGTCGTCGGACACGTTGTCGTGCAACAGCACCAGATCCAGATCGGAATACGGCAACAACTCGCGACGGCCCAGGCCACCGACCCCGGCGAGCGCGAAGTCGCCGTCGTCGGTGATGCCAAGTTCGGCGGCCTTTGCGGTGAGCCAGGTTTCGTGCAGATCCAACCAGGCCTGGCGCATCTCGGCGGCGCCCAGCTCGCGGCCCTCCGACAGCAGCTGGCGCCGCGAGGCAGCCAGATCGGCTGCCCCGCTGGCGCTTTGCGTTCCTGCTCCAGATGACCCGGACGGGTCGGGTGGGTTTGTCATACCCTCCCGGCCCGTCCGGCCTGCTTCAGCGTTGTGCGGCTGGCCTCAGAGGGCATCGGTCCCGCGTTCACCGGTGCGCACCCGCACAATGGTTTCCACGGGGCTGACCCAGACCTTGCCGTCGCCGATCTTGCCGGTGCGCGCCGACCGGACGATGGCGTCCACCACCTTGTCGACGATCGAGTCGTCGACGACGACCTCGATGCGCACCTTCGGCACGAAATCGACCGAGTATTCCGCCCCCCGGTAGACCTCGGTGTGACCCTTCTGCCGTCCGTAGCCCTGGATCTCGCTGACCGTCATCCCCAGGACGCCCGCCTCCTCAAGGGCGGTCTTGACGTCGTCGAGGGTGAACGGCTTCACGATCGCGGTGACTAGCTTCATGAAGTCTCTGCCTCCACTTTCTTGACTGCGTCGTCCTGTCCGTTAGCGTTTTCCTCGCCACCGATCCGGTGAGGAATGGACGAGGCCCCGACAACTGCGAACTCGTAAGCGGTTTCTGCGTGCTCCGACTCGTCGATGCCGCCGGCCTCGTCTTCGGCACTCAGCCTAATCCCGATGGTGTATTTCAAGATAAGGGCCAGGATAAGCGTCACGATGAAGGAGTAGAAGAGAACGGTGAACGCGCCGACCGCCTGACGCTCGAGCTGCGCCCAGCCACCGCCGTAGAACAGGCCCTTGGAGACCCCAGTAACCCCGTTAATCGCTGTTGATTCAGGGGCCGCGACGAGACCGACGAGCAGCGTGCCCGTCAAACCGCCGACCATATGGACACCGACTACGTCCAGCGAGTCGTCGAAGCCGAACTTGAACTTCAGTCCCACCGCCAACGCACACACCGCACCGCCAACAAAGCCGATCACCAGCGCACCGAGCACATTGACCGACGAGCAGGACGGCGTGATGGCCACCAGCCCGGCCACGATGCCCGAGGCCGCGCCCAGCGTGGTGGCGTGCCCGTCCCGGATGCGCTCGACCAGCAACCAGGCCAACATGGCGGTGGCGGTGGCGATCGTCGTCGTCATGAACGTCGCACCCGCCGAACCGTTGGAGGTGGTCGCCGATCCGGCGTTGAATCCGAACCAGCCGAACCACAGCAACCCGGCGCCGAGCATCACGAACGGCAGGTTGTGCGGGCGGAAGAGCGTGGTAGGCCAACCCTTGCGCTTACCCAGCACGATCGCCAGCGCCAGGCCCGCCGCACCGGAGTTGATATGCACCGCTGTCCCGCCGGCGAAGTCGATGGCGTGCAGCTTGTTGTTGATCCAACCGCCGTGCTCGGAGGCGAACCCGTCGGCCGCGAACACCCAGTGCGCGACCGGGAAGTAGACGATGGTCGCCCACAATGCGGAGAACACCAGCCAGGCGCTGAACTTCAGCCGGTCGGCGAGCGCGCCGGAGATCAGGGCGACGGTGATGATCGCGAACATCAGCTGGAAGGCCACGAACACGGTGGCGGGCATCGTGCCGGCGAGCGGGATGTCAACGGCCGCCTGTGCCTTGCTCGGATCGGCCTTGACGGCATTGCCGCCGATGAGCCCCTTCAGCCCCCAGTAGTCTCCCGGGCTGCCGACGACTCCGCCCTTGCTGTTGCCGAATGACAATGAGTATCCGTAGAGCACCCACAGCACGGTGACCACGCCCATGGCGCTGATGCTCATCATGATCATGTTGAGCACGCTTCTGGTGCGCACCATGCCGCCGTAGAAAAACGCCAGACCCGGCGTCATCAAAAGCACCAGCGCGGAACTCGCCAACATCCAGGCGGTATCACCCGTATCTGGTTGGCCCAATTGCGGGAAACTCACTCGCTCACCTCCGGTCGGCCTGAACGGCCATCAGACATGTGCCTGACGGCTTGATCCAGAACCTTGCGCAATCGTTGTTTCGCAGAGGGGGCCGCCGTGTTTCCGGGGTATTAACGTCGCGATCCCCGTGTAAGCGATTTCAGCCGAGCAGGGCGTCCACGAATGCGGCCGGCTCGAACGGCGCCAAATCGTCGGGGCCTTCGCCCAACCCGACCAATTTGACGGGCACCCCGAGTTCCTGTTGGACGCGGAAAACGATGCCGCCCTTGGCAGTTCCGTCCAACTTGGTCAGCACCGCCCCGGTGATCTCGACGACCTCGGCGAAGACTTTCGCTTGGGCCAATCCGTTTTGGCCGATGGTGGCGTCCAGGACCAGCAGCACCTCGTCGACGGCTGCCCGCCGGGTCACGACCCGTTTCACTTTGTCGAGCTCGTCCATCAGGCCCACCTTGGTGTGCAGCCGTCCGGCGGTGTCGATGAGCACGACGTCGGCGCCATTTTCGATGCCCTTGTCGACGGCGTCGTACGCCACCGACGCGGGATCGGCGCCTTCCGCGCCGCGCACCACCTCCGCGCCCACCCGGGATGCCCAGGTCTGCAACTGGTCGGCCGCCGCGGCCCGAAACGTGTCGGCGGCCCCCAGCACGACGCGGCGCCCGTCGGCGACCAGCACGCGCGCCAGCTTGCCGACGGTGGTGGTCTTCCCGGTGCCGTTGACCCCGACGACCAGCAGCACCGCCGGGTGATCGGCGTGCGGTAACGCCCGGATAGTGCGGTCCATGTCGGGGTGCAGCTCCTTGATCAACACATCGCGCAGCACGGCCCGCGCATCGGCCTCGGTGCGGACCTTGCTGCCGGCCAGCCTGCTGCGCAGCTGCGCGACGACCGCCTCGGTGACCACCGGACCCAGGTCGGCGATGAGCAGCGTGTCCTCGACGTCCTGCCACGAGTCCTCGTCCAGGTCGCCGCCCCCGATCAGGCCGAGCACGCTGCGGCCCAAGGCGTTCTGCGAGCGGGCCAGCCGTCCGCGCAGGCGCTCCAGCCGGCCCTCGGTCGGCGCGATCTCCTCGATCCCGGGCGCCGGCGGCGTTTCCGGTGCGGGCGCGGCCTCGACGACGGGCTCCGGGAGCTCGACGTCGGCGATGGTGCGCCGCGGCGCGTCGCGCGGGATGGTCGCATCGTCGCCCACCGCCGGCAGCCCGGTGGTGTCGATCCGCTCCTGGGGCGGCGTCGCGGTCTGACTGAAAGTGATGCCCGACGACGCGGTATAGCCGCCCGAACGGTCGAGACCGGTGGGCTCCGGCCGGGTCGACAGGCTGATCTGGCGCCGGCGGTAGCGCGCCAGACCCCAGACCAGCGCGATGATGACGACCAGGGCAGCGACGACCGCGACGGCGATCCAAAGACCTTGGGGCACGTCGACATCCTTCCAGGGGCACCTGGGAGCCCCGAAAACGGAGGTGCCGAAGTCCCGGCCGAAATCACGTCGCCGTCAGCCGCCGAGCCCCTTCTTGACTGCCGCGTCTTGCTTCTTGCCCATGTCGATGACGAAGTCCGGCGGCGGCGGCGGCGAGTCAGGCGCGCTGACAAACTCCAGCGTGACGAAGGCCCGGCCCTCGGTGAACAGCAAGGCCGTCACCCCCTTGGATCCGTCCGGCGATGTGCCCGTCAATGTGGTTCCGCCGGTGCCGACATTCGCCGGGTCCGCTTTGGGATCCGCAACGATGCCCCGTCCCACCTTTGCGGCGTTCAGCGCGCTCGTGGCCGCGCCCGCATCCGGCAGGACCTGAATGGTGTCGCGGATCTGGACCTCCTTGACCGTCACACCGTCCTGATCTGCGGGGTGAGGTTGGCTGCTGAAGGTGATCGTGGCGCCAGGCTGGCCATTGGGGTTGGTGGTCGGCGGGCCGGCCACGAAGGGAATCGGCGCATCGATGTCCGCCGTCTGGATCAACAGCCCGGTGTAGTCGCTCGGCCGTGCCTGCGACGAAGACGTCGGAGCTGAGGTCCCGGTTGTCGTGGCCGCGGCGGTGCCGGCCGGTGTGGCCGAGCCTGACTTCGACGACGATCCAGCGCTGCTGCAGCCGACCAGCGTCGCCGCCAGCGCCGCCGCCGCTACGGCACCTGCCGTGATGCGGTTGATCTCCATTGCGGATTCCTTTCTGCCCGCGGAGCGGGCCCACCGCAAGTTCAGCGGCGTCGCGCCGCTACCGATCCCAACTGTCCTCACGACGGCTGGCCGACCAGCTGCTCCACCTGCTGGCCGCGCATCCGCTGCGAGATCACCGCCGTGATGCCGTCGCCCTGCATCGTTACGCCGTAGAGCGCGTCGGCGACCTCCATGGTCGGCTTCTGGTGGGTGATGATCAGCAGCTGCGAGCGCGCCCGCAGCAGTTCGAACAGGGAGATCAGCCGGCGCAGGTTGGTGTCGTCGAGTGCCGCCTCGACCTCGTCCATGATGTAGAACGGCGACGGGCGGGCGCGGAAGATCGCCACCAGCATGGCCACCGCGGTCAGCGCCTTTTCGCCGCCGGACAGCAAAGACAGCCGGGTGACCTTCTTGCCCGGCGGACGGGCTTCCACCTCGATGCCGGTGGTCAGCATGTCGTCCGGGTTGGTCAGCCGCAGCCGACCCTCGCCGCCCGGGAACAGCACGGTGAAGACTTCCTGAAATTCGCGCTCCACGTCGACAAACGCGTCGCTGAATACCTGCAGGATGCGGGCGTCGACCTCGGCGACGACGTCGAGGAGGTCCTTGCGGGCCGACTTGACATCCTCGAGCTGGGTGGACAGGAAGTTGTAGCGCTCCTCCAGCGCGGCAAACTCTTCGAGGGCCAGCGGGTTGACCCGGCCCAGTTCGGCCAGCTCCCGCTCGGCCCGTTTGGCGCGGCGCTCCTGGCTGAGCCGGTCGAACGGAATCGGCGCGGGCGCGAACACCTGCTCGCCGCGCTCCTTGGCCTGCTCGTACTCGGCCATCTCCAGCTCCGTCGGCGGCAACGCCACCTCGGGCCCGTACTCGGCGACCAGGTCCGCCGGCGCCATGCCGAACTGTTCGAGCACCATCTGCTCGAGCTGCTCGATGCGCATGGCCGCCTGGGTGTTGGCCACCTCGTCGCGGTGCAGCGAATCCGTGAGCGCCGTGACCCGCGCGTTCAGCGTGTTCACCTCGCCGCGCACGGCCGTCATCGCGGCCGTGCGCTCCTGGCGTTCGGCGGCCAGCGCGTCGCGGATCTGCGACGCCGCCGCGACCACCCCGTTCAGCCGCTCGGCCAGCAGCCGGCCGGCGTCGGCCACGGCCGCTGCCACCGCCGCGGCCCGCAGCCGGGCGGCGTGCGCCTGCTGGGCTCGCAGCCGTGCCTCACGTTCGGCGGCGGCGGCCCGGCGCAACGAATCCGCTCGACCCCGCACGGCGTTGGCCCGCTCCTCGGCGGTGCGCACCGCCAGCCGCGCCTCGACCTCGACGCCGCGAGCGGCTTCGGCCTGGGCGGCGATGCGCTGACGAACCTCCGCGTGGTCGGGCTGCGCGCCGTCCACATCCTGGTTCTGCTGGGCGTTGAGCAGCCGGGTCTCGAGTTCGGTGACCTCTTCGAGGGTCTGCGTGCGCCCGGCTTCCAGCTCCTGACGCTGGCGCACCAGCCGGTTCCATTCGTCCTCGGCGCCGCGCGCCTCCTGGCCCAGCCGGCCCAGCTGCTCGTACATCGCGGAGATTTCGGTATCCGACTCGTTGAGGGCGGCCAGGGCCTGCTCGGCGGAGTCCTGCCGGGAGATCTGCTCGGCCAGCGCGCCGGACAGCGCCGCGGTCAGCTCGGCGACCTGCACCTCCGCGGCCGCCAGCTCGCTGCTGGCCTTGTCGATCTCGGAGATCAGCTCCAGCGTGGAAACCTTGCGGTCCGAGCCGCCGCTCACCCAGCCGGCCCCCACCAGATCGCCGTCGAGCGTGACCGCGCGCAGTCGCGGGTGCGCCGCCACCAGATCCAGCGCCTGACCCAGGTCGTCGACCACCACGACGCCGGAGAGCATGGCCGCCATCGCGCCGCGCAGCCGGTGCGGTGCCTCGACCAGGTCCAGCGCCCACAGGGCGCCGCCCGGCAACACCTCGCTGCGGGCCGGGGGTTCGGCCGGCCAGTCGCCCAGCACCAGCGCCGCGCGGCCACCGTCGGCCTCCTTGAGGGCGGCGACGGCCGAGCGGGCCGCGCCGAAGCTCTCGGCGGCCAGCGCGTCGGCCGCGGGCCCGAGTACCGCGGCCAGCGCCGCCTCATACCCCGAACTGACCTTCACCAGGTTGGCGATCGGCCCGAGAAGCCCTGCGCCACCGTGGTTTTGGTTAAGCCAGGCCGCGCCGTCCTTGCGTTCCAGGCTGACCGAGAGGGCCTCGATGCGCGCGCGCAGCGACGCCACCTGACGCTCGGCGCCCCGCTCGGCGGCCTGCAGCTCGGCAACGCGCTCGTCGGCCAGCCGCAGCGCCGCGACGGTTCGCTCGTGGTGCTCGTCGAGGCCGACCTCGCCCTGATCCAGCTCGCCGACGCGGCCCTGCACGGTTTCGAACTCGGCCCGCGTCTGCTGCACGCGGGCGGCGCCTTCTTCGATGCGCTCGGACAGCCGCGCGACGCTGTCATCGATCGACTCCACGCGCGCCCGCATCGTCTCGACCTGCCCGGCCAGCCGGGCCAGACCCTCCCGGCGGTCCGCCTCGGCCCGCACCGCGGCCAGGTGGGCGCGGTCAGCCTCGGCGGCCTCGCGCTCGCGCTCGGCCAATTCGGTGCGAGCCGCGTCCAGCCGGGACCGCGCGGTGGCGAGCTCGGCGAACAGCTGCTGCTCGGCGATCGCCACCTGCTGAGCCTCGGCCTCCAGCGCGTCCGGATCGGTGTCGCCGGTCGAGACCGGCTCGATGTCCAGGTATTGCGCGCGTTCGCTGGCGATGCGCACGGTGGCGCTGACCCGCTCGGCGAGGGCAGACAACCCGAACCAGGTGTGCTGGACGCTCTCTGCGCGGCCCGACAGCTCGGCGAGCGCGTTCTCGTGGTTCGCCAGCTCCTCGGCCGCGACCGCCAGGCGGGCGGCGGCCTCGTCGTGCTCGCGGCGCATCGCCGCCTCGGCCTCGAAGATCGCGTCTCGCTCGACCTGCCGGCTGACCAGGTCGTCGGCGGCCAGCCGCAGCCGGGCGTCGCGCAGGTCCGCCTGGATCGTCTGGGCGCGCCGCGCCACCTCGGCCTGGCGGCCCAGCGGCTTGAGCTGCCGCCGCAGTTCGGTGGTCAGGTCGGTGAGGCGGGCCAGGTTGGCCTGCATCGAGTCGAGTTTGCGGAGCGCTTTTTCCTTGCGCTTGCGGTGCTTGAGCACGCCCGCGGCTTCCTCGATGAACGCGCGCCGATCCTCCGGGCGCGACTGCAAGATCTCGTCGAGCTTGCCCTGCCCGACGATCACGTGCATCTCGCGGCCGATGCCGGAGTCGCTGAGCAGCTCCTGTACGTCCATCAATCGGCAATTGGCGCCGTTGATTTCGTATTCACTGGCGCCGTCGCGGAACATCCGCCGGGTGATCGACACCTCGGAGTATTCGATCGGCAGCGCGTTGTCGGAGTTGTCGATGGTGACGGTGACCTCGGCCCGGCCGAGCGGGGCCCGCGACGACGTGCCGGCGAAGATGACGTCTTCCATCTTCCCGCCGCGCAGTGTCTTGGCGCCCTGCTCGCCCATCACCCACGCCAGGGCGTCGACCACGTTGGATTTGCCCGAACCGTTGGGCCCGACGACGGCGGTGATGCCCGGCTCGAAACGCAGAGTCGTCGGCGAGGCGAAGGACTTGAAGCCCTTCAGCGTCAGACTCTTGAGGTACACGGCGAGCCAGACTACCGCTGAAATTGCCGGGTCCACGCTCCTCGCGGGGTGTCGGCGCACACGAAATTCGCCTATCGTTCACCGCCCGACGCACGAGTAACAGCGGCCACATCAGTCACGACAAGCCGGGGCGTACTGCCGTCTCGAGCCTGCTAGCGCGGGGTGCTAGCGCTCGACGAACCCGTCGAATTGCCCGTCCGGGTCCGACCACTCGGCGGCGACGTCGTCGACACGGCCGGGCTGCGCCGGCCACGACGGCGCGCCCTCGAGCAGCGCCAGCAGCTTCTCCCCCGCCGCGCGCGGTCCCTGCGCGACCACCCGCACCCGGCCGTCGGCCAGGTTGGCCGCGTAGCCGGTGAGGCCGAGCTCCAGCGCCCGGCACCGGGTCCACCAGCGGAAACCGACACCCTGCACGGCGCCGCGCACCCACGCGGTCAGCCGAACGTCAGGATCCGGCATCGGGGGCCTTGGACACGACCTCGAAGGTGACCGTCGTGCCGGACTTCAGGGTGCGCCCCACCGTGCAGACCAGGTCGATCGCGCGGTTGACGACGACCAGCAGCCGTTCCGCCTCTTCCGCGGACAAGCCCGACAGGTCGACCTCGAGCGTCTCGCTCAGCAGCGGGTAGACCTCTTCTTCCCGGTCGGCGTCGCCGGAGACCCGCACGACGGCCTGGTAGTCGTCGCCGAGCCGGCGGGCCAGGGGTTGGTCACTCGACATGCCGCTGCACGCGGCGAGCGCGATCTTCAGCAGCTCGCCGGGCGTGAACACTCCGTCGATGTCCTCGGAGCCCACCAGCACCTTCGCGCCGCGCGAGCTGTGTCCGGTGTAGCGGCGCGTTCCGGTGCGCTCGACCCACAGTTGCGTCATGGCTCATTTCTACCGGGGCCGCCGGCCGCGCCCTCAGCGGACTATCAACGACAGCAGCTTCTTGCCCAGAGATATTGCCGCCGAATCGTTTTCACAGGACACGACCGCCGCCGGATCGGTTCGTCGCAGTTCGCGCTCGAACACGTCGCGCAGCGTAGAGGTCGCGGCCGGGCATCCGTCGCAGGCTCCCGACATGCGCACGGTCACGGTGTGGCCGGCCACCGAGACCAGCTCGATCGAACCGCCGTGCGAGGCCGCCAGCGCGCCGACCGAGCCGGAAAGCAGTTCGGCGGCAACGGTTTTAAGGTCCGGGCCGTCGAGCACCCAGCCCGCCGGGTCCAGCAGTGCCGCGCCGAGCGCGTCGCGAACGTCGTCGCCCACCGCGCGCCAGCTGCCGGACGGGCCGACGGTGATCGCGATGTCGGTCGCGCCCACCACGATCTCGTCGAGCACGCCCGCGTCCAGCAGGGCACCCAACCGGCCCGGGGCGTGCCGGACGGTGCCGCGCGGCGGCAGCCGGTCGGCCGCGACCACCCAGCGCAGCTGCCGCGGATCCGCGGTGGCGACGGCGTGCAGGGGAGTCATGCGCCCGCGGCGATCGCGACCGACCGGGCCGCGAACGCCATCACCCAGGCCAGGGCGAACATATAGGACCACGCGATCGCGGGCCACCGCCACGAGTTCGTTTCGCGGCGCATCACCGCGACGGTCGACATGCATTGCAGCGCAAAGATGAAGTACGCCATCAACGCGATCACGGTCGGCGCCGTGAACACCTTGTGGCCGGCGTCGTCGGTCATCGTGGCCAGCGCTTCGCGCGGGTTGTCGGGGTCCGTCGCGGCCGCCACCTGGCCCAGGGTGGACACGAACACTTCGCGCGCCGACATCGACCCGAGCAGGGCGATGTTGACGCGCCAATCGAAGCCGAGCGGCTTGAACACCGGCCCGACCGCCTTGCCGACGTCGGCGGCGAAGCTGTGATCCATCACGTAGGCGGTGGTGTCGGTCGGCGACAGCTGCGCGGTTTCGGTGGGGCGCGCGGGCAGGTTCAGCAGCACCCATAGCACCACCGACGTGCCCAGGATGATGGTTCCGGCTTTGCGCAGGAACATCTTTGCCGAATCCCACATCGTGATCAGCACCGTCTTGACCGACGGGAAGCGGTACGGCGGCAGCTCCATCGTGAACGGAAGCAGATCGCTGCGCAGGATCGTCGATTTGAACACCGTCGCGGCGATCAGGGCCGAGGTGCCGCCGCACATGTACAGCGCGAACATCGCGACGCCCTGCGCGCTGAGCGGTCCCCACAGCGTCCGCGGCGACACCAGCATCCCGACCAGCAGCGTGAACACCGGAAGCCGGGCCGAACACGTCATCAGCGGCGCGGTGATGATCGTGGCGATCCGGTCGCGCGACGACGGCAGCGTGCGGGTGGCCATGATGCCCGGGATCGCGCAGGCGAACGACGAGAGCATCGCGACGAAGGCGCGCCCCTCCAGGCCCGTCGCGGCCATCACCCGGTCCATCAAGAAGGCGGCCCGCGCCATGTAGCCGACGTTTTCCAGCAGCGCGATCAGCAGGAACAGCAACACGATCTGCGGGATGAACTGCAGCACCGTGCCCACGCCGCCGATCAGCCCCTGGCCGAGCAGCCCGCGCACGACGTAATTGCCCACGTGATCGCTGACCAGGGCGCCCAGCCAAGTCAGCGCCTGGCCCACCCGGTCCTGCAGCGGCGCCGCCACGGTGAAGACGACCTGGAAGAAGCAGAACATCACCGCGAAGAAGATGAGGGATCCCCACAGCGGATGCAGCACCACCCGGTCGATTCCGCGGGTGCGTCGATCCGGTTGGGGCGCAACGTAATCAGCCGCATCGAGCACCGAGCGGCCCCATGCGTCGATGGCGGCGTCGTCGCCCGGCGGCAGGATCGGGGGCCGCTGCCACCGGCCGAAGGAGGTCAGCCGGGCGCGCAGCGTGTCGATGCCGACGCCGCGGTTGGCCACCACGGCGACGACGGGGATCCCCAGCGCCGTGGACAGGGCGTCGACCGAGATGCCGCCGCCGCGCGCCGTCAACTCGTCGGTCATGGTCAGCGCCAGCAGGCAGGGCAGATCCAGCCGCAGCACCTGGGCTATCAGGATGATTGAGCGGTGCAGCGTGGTGGCGTCGGCGACGATGACGATCGCATCGGGGCGGCCGTCCTCGTAGACCTCGCCGGCCAGCAGGTCGGCCACCACCTGCTCGTCGGGGCTGATGGGGTCGAGGCTGTAGGTGCCGGGCAGGTCCTCGATGGCGACCTCGACGCCGTCCACCTTGGCGATGCCGACGCTGCGCCCGACGGTGACGCCCGGGTAGTTACCGGTCTTGGCGCGCAGCCCGGTCAGGTGATTGAACACGGAGGTCTTGCCGGCGTTGGGGCTGCCCACCAGCGCGACGCGGGCCCGGCCGGCGACGGCGACCGCGCCGCCGCCCTCCTCGTGGCACGACGTCATGCGCGGCCGTCCCGATGGACTTCGATCAGCCGCGCCTCGCGCCGGCGCAGGCACAGCTCGGTGTCCTGAACGCGATAGATGGTCGGGTCACCCATCGGGGCCCGGCGAATGACCTCGATGTGGGCGGCCGGCCGAAATCCCAACTGCCGCAGGCGGCCCGCCACGACGGACGGCGTCGCCGAGGTCACGCCCACGATGGTTGCCCGCTGGCCGGGGGCCAGCTCGGCCAGCGCCGTCGGCGAACCCGGACCGCCGTTCCCGTTGTGCGCAGATCCGCGCATCGCCCGCCCTTCACCCACCCTGCAGCCAGAGGTTCATCATGTTGGTAAGGATAACCTCACGCCGCTGAGGATAGGCTCGGCTTTTCCTGAGAAAGTCAACGGCGGGGCCGCGGCTGGCACCTGGGGCAGTAGAACGACGACCGGTTCATGAACTTCTCCCGGCGCATGGCCGCGCCGCAGCGCCGGCAGGGTTCGTCCGCGCGGCCGTAGGCATCCAGGGACCGGTCGAAGTAGCCCGATTGGCCGTTGACGTTGACATAGAGCGAGTCGAACGACGTCCCGCCCTTGGCGAGCGCCTCGCGCATCACGGCAGCGGCGGCGTCCAGGACATCGGTCAGCCGGCGGCGGCTCAGCATGGCCGCGATCCGGGCGCCGTTGACCTTGGCCCGCCACAGCGCCTCGTCGGCGTAGATGTTGCCGATACCCGACACCACCTGCTGGTCCAGCAGTTGGCGTTTGATCTCGGAATGCTTGCCGCGCAACACCTTCACCACCGCGTCGCGGTCGAACCGCGGGTCCAGCGGGTCGCGCGCCAGGTGGGCCACGGGCTGAGGCACCACGCTGCCGTCCACCTCGACGAGGTCGGCCAGCATCCACCCGCCGAAGGTCCGCTGATCGGCGAAGCTGAGCACGGTTCCGTCGTCGAGCAGCGCGGAGATCCGCACGTGGTCGGCTCGCGGCACCTCGCCGAGCAGCATCTGCCCGCTCATGCCGAGGTGGACGACGAGCGCGGTCGCCGGCTCGGGGTCCGGGCCCAGCAGCAGCCACAGGTACTTGCCGCGCCGGTCGGTCCCGGTGATCCGCTCGCCAAGCAGCCGCGCCGTGAGGTCGGCGGGCCCGGCCTCGTGGCGGCGCACCGCGCGGGGGTGGTGGACGCGCACCGCGGTGATCGTCTTGCCCACCACGTGGGCGGCCAGGCCGCGGCGCACCACCTCGACTTCGGGCAGCTCAGGCATCTAGGCAGAAGTTTTCCCCGCGGTGTCCATCACTTCCAGCGCCTTCCACGTCTCCGCGGCGGCCTTTTGCTCGGCCTCCTTTTTCGAGCGCCCCACGCCCGAGCCGTACTCGGTTTCCATCACGACGACCACCGCGGTGAATTCCTTGTCGTGGTCCGGGCCGGTGGAGGTGACGACGTAGGTCGGTGCGCCCAGGCCGCGCGCGGCGGTCAGCTCCTGCAGGCTGGTCTTCCAGTCCAGCCCGGCGCCCAGCGTGGGCGCGGCGTCCAGCAGCGCTCCGAACAGCCGCAGAATCACCTCCCGCGCAACGGTGATGCCGTGCTGCAGGTAGATGGCGCCCAGCAGCGACTCCATGCCATCGGCCAGGATGCTCGACTTGTCCGCCCCGCCGGTGTTCGCCTCGCCGCGCCCCAGGAACAGGTGCATCCCCAGGCCGCCCTCGCACAGGTTGCGCGCGACGTCGGCCAGCGCCTGGGTGTTGACGACGCTGGCGCGCAGTTTGGCCAGGTCGCCCTCCGAACGGTCGGGGTGGCGGTGGTAGAGCTCGTCGGTCACGGTGAGACCCAACACCGCATCACCGAGGAACTCCAACCGCTCGTTGGTCGGCAGTCCGCCGTGCTCGTAGGCGTAGCTGCGATGCGTCAACGCCAGCGTCAGCAACTCATCCGGGAGGTCGGCCCCGAGGGCGTCGAGCAGGACCTGTCGCGAGGTCATCGATCACCCCGCGGTTCGTCCGCCTCGTCGGGCTGGGGGTCCCTCCCGCTTGCGGGGAACAGCGCCGCCAGCTTTGCCCACCGCGGATCAATGCGGTCGTGGCGATGGCCGGGCTCGTCGGCCAGCAGCGCGCCGCACTCGGGACACAGCCCGGGGCAATCCGGCCTGCACACGGGGGCGAACGGGAGCTCCAGCCCGACGGCGTCGATGACGCACTGCTCGAGGTTGATGACGTCGTCGACCACCCGGCCCACCTCGTCTTCGGAGGTGGTCGCCTCGGTCGCGCTGTCCGGGTAGGCGAACAGCTCGGTCAACGCCACCTGCACCCGCCCGTGCACCGGCGTCAGGCAACGCGAGCACTCACCCACGGTGGTACCGGCCACCGTCCCGGTGACCAGTACGCCCTCCGACACCGATTCCACGCGCAGATCCAGGTCCAGCGGGGCGTCCTGCGGGATCGCGATCATGTCCAGTCCGATGCGCAACGGGCTGGGCACGGTGTGCCGCAGGGTGACCATCGCCCCCGGACGTCGCCCGAGCCGCGTGATGTCGATGGCCATCGGGGATGTCGGACGTTGCTGCGCTGTGCTGCCGTGTTGCCGCGCCATAGGAGGAATGTTACGGCGCCGGTAGGTCAAAGCCACGGCCCCGCGGACGACGGCGTCGCCGCCGGGTGTCAGCGCGTCGCGTAGTCGTGCGTTCCCGCCGCGGTCCGCAGTTGGTGCCGACCGCGGCCCACCGAACGCAGGGTGCCGTTGAGGAACTCCTCGAACTCGGCGAGCTTGTTGTCGACGTAGATGTCGCACTCCCCGCGCAGCCGGTCCGCCTCGGCGTGCGCGGTGTCGATGAGCCGCGTCGACTCGGCGTTGGCCGCCTGCACGACCTCGTTCTGCGACACCAGGCGCTGCTGCTCCTTGATGCCCTCTTGCACGGCCTTCTCGTAGGCGATGTTGCCGTTCTCGATCAAGCGGTCCGCCTCGGCCTGGGCGCGGCCGACGCTGGCCTCGTACTCGCGCTTGGCCGCGGTCGCGATGCGGATCGACTCCTCACGGGCCTCGCCGACCATCCGCTCGCTGTGCTGGCGGGCCTCGCTGACCATGCGGTCGGCCTGCGATTTCGCGTCGGAGAGTAGCCGGTCGGCTTCGGCGCGGGCGTGGTTGAGCATCGACTCGGACTCGGTGGTCGCCGAGGACACCATGGATTCGGCGTGCGTCTTGGCGTCGTGCAACATCGAATCGCGCGCATCCAGCACGTCCTGGGCGTCGTCGAGCTCACCCGGGATCGCGTCCTTGATGTCGTCGATCAGCTCCAGCACGTCGCCGCGGGGCACCACGCAGCCGGCAGTCATGGGCACGCCGCGGGCTTCTTCGACGATGGCGCCCAATTCATCCAGCGCTTCAAAGACTCGGTACACGGCCATACCCTCCTGGCATCCTGCAAAAGATCCTGTTGTTACCAGTGTGCCTGGTGTTACGTCTGTGACGGCGGTGGCGACGCCGGTGTGTCGAACTTTGCCGTCGATCGCGCGACAAAATCGATTCTTCCAGCACTTCTGCGCCGACGCCCGCTCGGGCCAGGTCGCGCCGTTCGGCCGGGACCGCCGGACCCGCCGCGATAGTCTGCACCGGTGACCGGGCCCACCGAACAAGGCGACGAGAAGCCGACGCTGTTCATCTTTCCCCACGCCGGTGGTGCGGCGACCTTCTACGTACCCTTCGCCAAGGCGCTTTCACCGGAGATGAAACGGATCGCCGTCCAGTATCCGAACACCAGCGATCGCGGCTTGACGCCGCTGTCCAGCGTTCCCGAACTCGCCGAAGAGATCTTCACGATGATGGCCCCGTCGGCCAAAACCGCCGGCCGGGTCGCTTTTTTCGGTCACAGCATGGGCGGGCTGGTCGCCTTCGAGGTGGCGCTGCGCTTCCAATCGGCCGGATTCGGAATCACCGACCTGTTCATCTCGTCCTGCGCGGCGCCGGGCCACATCCGCTACAAGGAGCTGCAGGGATCGGATCACGACATTCTGAACCTGGTCGCCCAGGTCACCGAGACGGATCCCGACCGCCTGGCCAACGAAGAATTCGCCTCCAACATCAGTCCCACCCTGCAGAGCGTGCGAGCCATCGCGAACTACACCCGCCCGCCGCAGGTCACGGTGTCGTGCCCGATCCACGCGTTCGTCGGAGACGACGACCTGATCGTCGCCGCCGAGAACATGACGGCCTGGGCCGACCGCACCACCGACGAGTTCTCCCTCCGGGTATTCCCCGGGGACCACTTCTACCTCAACAGCAACTTGCCCGAGCTGGTGAAAGAGATCGAGGGACGCGTCCTCGGTTGACGGCCCGATAGTTAGCTGGACGGCGCCGGCCGGTCGTCGGTGCGGCCGAAGATCGCCTCACTCTGATCCAAATGGCCACGCCCCTAACCGCCAGCACCAGCAGTCACTGCCGCACCACGGGGCCGTGACCTGCGGAAATATCGGGCCCCGGTCGGCGGGACGTCATGCCCACCCGGGCCCCGTTATTGAACGGCCGTACAAAAACCTGTGGATTTCGTAAATACCACCACGGGGCCGCCCAAGATTGCATACGTTGCTCTTCAGAGACGGGTGGTCGGGGGTAACAATCGTCGCAATTGTGGCCATCCGGCTCTAGCGCGCCGACGTTTCCAACCAGCAGCTGCCGTGTGCCAGGGGGGCTCCGAAAGGGCCCGCGAAAGCCGCTCCACGGGGCGGCGGCCAGGCGTGCGCACATAGCGCCGACGGCGAAACGGGAAGGTAACGCAATGCGGGTGAGCGCCTCTTCTGCGCTCGGTTTGCTAGAGATGCCGACGGTCCGGCAACCCGACCGGCTGGCTGTGGCGGCATGACGTCGAGTATCCGCAGCGAAGCCGACCTTCGGCATTGGCTCGTCGACTACCTGGTCACCAACATCGGCCGCACCCCCGACGAGGTCGACCCCGAACTGTCGCTGGCCGACCTGGGCGTGAGCTCTCGCGAGTCGGTCGTGCTGTCGGGCGAGCTGTCGCAGTTGTTGGGGCGGAAGGTCTCGCCCGTCGAGTTCTGGGAGCACCCGACGATCAACGAGCTGGCCGCCTACCTGACGGCACCCGCCCCCGACCCCGAATCCGACCCCCAGCGCCCGGCGCAGAACTCGCTCGACGAGCCGATCGCCGTCATCGGGATGGGGTGCCGTTTTCCCGGCGGCATTTCGGGACCCGAAGAGCTGTGGCAATTCCTCGTCGAGCGCGGCTGCTCGATTTCCGAGGTGCCCGAGGACCGGTGGCGGCCGTTCGACGACGGCTCGCCCGAGGTGGCCGCGGCGCTCGGGCGCACCACCCGCTGGGGCTCGTTTTTGCCCGACGTCGACGCCTTCGACGCGGAGTTCTTCGAGATCTCCCCGAACGAGGCCAACAAGATGGACCCGCAGCAACGGCTGCTGCTGGAGGTCGCGTGGGAAGCGCTGGAGCACGCGGGCATCCCGCCGAGCTCGCTGCGCCGGACCCAGACCGGGGTGTTCGCCGGGGCCTGCTCGAGCGAATACGGCGCCATCGCATCCGGCGACCTGTGCGGTGTCGACGCCTGGAACAACACCGGCGGCGCGATGAGCATCATCGCCAACCGGCTCTCCTACTTCCTCGACCTGCGGGGCCCGTCGGTCGCGGTGGACACCGCCTGCTCGTCGTCGTTGGTGGCCATCCACCTGGCCTGCCAGAGCCTGCGTACCCAGGATTCGCAGCTGGCCATCGCCGCCGGGGTGAACGTGTTACTGACCCCGACGGTGTTCCGCGGCTTCGACCATGCCGGCGCACTGTCCCCGACGGGCAGGTGCCGGGCCTTCGACGCCGCCGCCGACGGCTTCGTCCGCGGCGAGGGCGCCGGCGTCGTGGTGCTCAAACGGCTGACCGACGCGCAACGCGACGGCGACCGGGTGCTCGCGGTGATCTGTGGCTCGGCGGTGAACCAGGACGGCCGCTCCAACGGACTGATGGCCCCCAACCCCGCCGCCCAGATGGCGGTGCTGCGCGCCGCCTACACCAACGCGGGCATGCAGCCCCACGAGGTCGACTACGTCGAAACCCACGGCACCGGAACGCTGTTGGGCGATCCGATCGAGGCGCGCGCGCTGGGCACGGTGCTGGGCCGCGGTCGCGCGCCGGACTCTCCTCTGCTGCTGGGCGCGGTCAAGACGAACATCGGCCACACCGAGGCGGCGGCCGGGATCGCGGGCTTCATCAAGACGGTGCTGGCGTTGCAGCGTGGCCAGATTCCGCCCAACCAGCGGTTCGAAAGCCCGAACCCCCACATTCCCTTCACCGACCTGCGGATGAAAGTCGTTGACGCCCAAACGGACTGGCCACACACGCGGCACCCGCGCCGGGCCGGGGTGTCCTCGTTCGGATTCGGCGGGACGAACGCGCACGTGGTCCTCGAGCAGGGACAGGAGGTCGCACCGGCGCCGCAATCGTCCGCCGAGCCGGGGATCTCGACGCTGATCGTGGCCGGCAAGACCCCGCAGCGGGTGGCTGCGACGGCGTCGGCGCTGGCCGAGTGGATGGACGGCGCCGGGGCCGAGGTGGCCCTGACCGACGTGGCGCACACCCTCAACCATCACCGGGCGCGGCAGTCCAAGTTCGGCACGGTGGTGGCCCGCGGGCGCGCCGAGGCGGTGGCCGGGCTGCGCGCCCTGGCCGCCGGCCAGCATGCCCCCGGCGTGGTCGGCCCCCTGGAACGCGACGAAGCGGGACCGGGCACGGTGTTCGTCTACTCCGGGCGTGGGTCGCAATGGGCCGGCATGGGCCGCCAACTGCTGGCCGACGAGCCCGCGTTCGCCGCGGCCGTGGCCGAGTTGGAGCCGGTCTTCGTCGAGCAGGCCGGATTCTCGCTACACGATGTGCTGGCCACCGGCAGGGAACTGGTCGGCATCGAGCAGATCCAGCTCGGCCTGATCGGCATGCAGTTGACGCTGACCGCGCTGTGGCGCTCCTACGGCGTGCGGCCCGACGTGGTGATCGGCCACTCGATGGGCGAGGTTGCCGCCGCGGTGGTGGCCGGCGCGCTGACGCCCGCCGAGGGGCTGCGGGTGACGGCAACGCGCTCGCGGCTGATGGCCCCCCTGTCGGGCCAGGGCGGGATGGCCATGCTCGGCATGGACGTCGCCGCCACCGAGGCGCTGATCGCCGAATACCCGGAAGTGACGCTGGGCATCTACAACTCGCCGCGCCAGACCGTGATCTCCGGGCCCACCGCGCAGATCGACGAGTTGATCACGCGGGTACGCGGCCAGAACCGGTTCGCCGGCCGGGTGAATATCGAAGTGGCCCCACACAATCCGGCGATGGACGCACTACAGCCGGCGATGCGCGCGGAACTGGCCGACCTGTCCCCGCAGACCCCGACCATTCCGATCATCTCCACCACCTACGCCGACCTCGACACCCGCCCGGTATTCGACGCCGAGCACTGGGCCACCAACATGCGCAACCCGGTGCGCTTCCAGCAGGCCATCGCGCACGCGGGCACCGACCACCACACCTTCATCGAAATCAGCGCGCATCCCCTGCTGACCCAGGCCATCAGCGAGACCATGCAGATCGCCCAGCACGGGAGCAAATACACCAGCGTCGGCACCCTGCAGCGCAACTCCGACGACACCATCGCGTTCCACACCAGCCTCAACACGGTGCGGACCACCCCTGTCCAAACGCCGCATCCGCCCGAGCCGCACGTCCTGATCCCGACCACTCCCTGGCAGCACACCCGGCACTGGGCGAACCTCACGCCGCTGGTCCGGCAGCCTTCAGAGGCATTGCGGCGCAACGGTTCCGCGCCGGCCACCGGCACGGGCGGCCCGCTCGACGACTGGTCGTACGAGCTGTCGTGGCAGGCCAAGCCGGCGCCGGACGCCGAACCGGGCGCCGCGGGCCGCTGGCTGGTGCTCGGCGATGCCGGCCTGGCGAACCAGCTGTCGGCGGTGGCCTTCGACGACTCGGCCGCGGAACCGGTGGAATTGGCCGAGGCGCTGGGCGAAGTCGACCATGTGTTGTTCGCCCCCGCGGTGGCCGACGACCCCCTCGACGTGGGGCTGGCCTACCGGCTGTTCGACCAGGTGCGCCGGCTCGTCGCGGTGCTGGCTGCCGGCGACTCGTCGGAGAAGCTGTACGTGCTCACCCGCAACGCCCAACCCGTCGCCGAGGGCGATCGCGCCAACCCCGTCCACGGCCTGCTCTGGGGCCTGGGCCGCACGATTGCCCTCGAACATCCCGAAATCTGGGGTGGCATGGTTGATTTCGACGCATCGGTGCCGGCAGCGGTAGTGGCCAGACAGCTGCTCGAGGAAGTCGGCAGCACCGACGGTGAAGACCAGGTCGTGTACCGGCGCGGCGCGCGTCACGTGGCCCGGCTGCAGCGGCGGAACCTGCCCGGCGAGTCGCCGGTGGCGCTGGACGCCGACACCAGCCAGCTCGTCGTCGGCGCCACCGGCAACATCGGGCCGCACCTGATCCGTCAGCTCGCGCGCATGGGCGCCAAGACCATCGTCGCGGTGTCCCGCAATCCGGGGTCGCGCCTGGCCGCACTGACCGAAGACCTGGCCGCGGCGGGGGCGACGCTCGTCACGGTGGCCGCCGATGCCACCGACGAGGTTGTGATGCGCGCGCTGTTCGACCGCTTCGGCCGCGACCTGCCGCCGCTGCAGGGCATTTACCTGGCGGCCTTCGCCGGCCGGCCGGTGCTGCTCAGCGAGATGACCGACGACGACGTGCGAGCCATGTTCGCGCCCAAGCTCGACGCCGCCGCGCTGCTGCACCGGTTGTCGCTGAGCGCGCCGGTGCGCCACTTCCTGCTGTTCTCGTCGATCTCCGGGCTGACCGGGTCGCGCTGGCTGGGCCACTACGCCGCCACCAGCGGCTATCTGGACGCGCTCGCGTACGCCCGCCGCGTCATGGGGTTGCCCGCCACCACTGTCAACTGGGGCCTGTGGAAGTCGCTGGCCGACGCCGACGAGGCCAGCCAGGTCAGCGTGGGGTCCGGGCTGCTGCCCATGGACGACGAGACGGCCATCGGCGCGCTGCCGTACCTACTGAGCCCCGGCGCCGGAGTGCATTCCGTGGTGGTGGAGGCGGATTGGCAGCTGCTGGCGGACGCCTACCGGGCCCGCGGCGCGCTGCACATCGTCGACGAGCTGGCGGCGGCGGCCGGTGCGGCGGCGACGCTGCCGGTCAGCGAGTTCCGCACCGCATTGCGCGCGGCCGAGCCCGCGCGCCGGCGTACCATGCTGTTCGACCAGGTCGCCATGCTGGCCGTCAAGGCGATGGGACTGCCAGCGGGCGAGTCGCTCGACCCGTCGACCGGGTTCTTCCAACTCGGGATGGATTCGCTGATGAGTGCGATGCTGCGGCGGTCGTTGTCGGACGAGCTCGGCGAGGCGCTGCCGGTCTCCGTCGTCTTCGACTACCCGACCGTCTACAGCCTCAGCGACCATCTGGCCACCGTGCTGCCCGAACTCGCCGAGGGGGACACCCCGCAAGGCAGCGGCACCGAAGCCGTCACCGACGCCTACGACGACCTGGACGAGGACGCGTTGCTCGAGGAACTTTCGGAAAGACTACGAGGCTCTCGATGACCGCCACCACACCGGACCGCCGGGCGATCATCACCGAGGCGCTGCACAAGATCGACGACCTGACCGCGCGGCTGGAAATCGCCGAGAAGGCCGGAACCGAGCCGATCGCGGTGGTCGGCATCGGGTGCCGGTTGCCCGGCGGCGTCGACAGCCCCGAAAAGTACTGGGAGTTGTTGCGCAACGGGCGGAGTGGCATCGTGCCGGTGCCGCCGCAACGGTGGGACGCCGACGCCCTGTTCACCGAGGACCACACCATTCCGGGAACGATCTGCAACCGCGAGGGCGGTTTCCTGACGGGCTGGGAGCCGCAGGAGTTCGACGCGGAGTTCTTCGCGATACCGCCACGCGAGGCGGCGGCGATGGACCCCCAGCAGCGGCTGTTCCTCGAAGTCGCCTGGGAAGCGTTGGAGGATGCGGGAATTCCGCCGCACACCATCGGCGGCAGCCAGACCTCCGTTTTCGTCGGGGTCACCGCCTACGACTACATGCTGAACCTGTCCGGCGCGGTGCGTCCCGAGGAGCTGGATGCCTATGTGCTGACCGGCAATTCGGCGAACTTCGCCGCCGGCCGCACGTCGTACCTGCTCGGCGCCCGCGGCCCGGCGGTGGTGTTGGACACCGCGTGCTCCTCGTCGCTGGTGGCCATCCACCTGGCCTGCCAGAGCCTGCGCTGGCGCGAAAGCGACATGGCGCTGGTCGGCGGGACCAACCTGCTGCTGTCCCCCGGGACATCGATCGCGTGCTCGCGCTGGGGGATGCTCTCGCCCGAGGGGCAGTGCAAGACCTTCGACGCCGACGCCGACGGCTACGTGCGCAGCGAGGGCGCGGGCGTGGTAGTGCTCAAGCGGCTGTCCGACGCGCAACGCGACGGCGATCGCATCCTCGCAGTCGTGCGCGGCACGGCCGTCAACTCCGACGGCGCCAGCAGCGGGGTGACAGTGCCTAACGGCCCGGCGCAGCAGGCCTTGCTGCGCCAGGCGCTGGCGACGGCCAAGCTGACGCCGGCCGACATCGACTACGTCGAGGCGCACGGCACCGGCACGCCGCTGGGCGACCCGATCGAACTCGACTCGCTGAGCAAGGTTTTCGGCGACCGGGAGGGCCGGGAGCCGCTGGTGCTCGGGGCCGTCAAGACCAACCTGGGCCACCTGGAGGCGGCCGCCGGGATCGCCGGATTCATCAAGACCGTGCTGGCCGTCGGACACGGCCGCATCCCCAAGAACCTGAACTTCAACACACTGACTCCCCGTGCCGCCGAGGGCGTTTCGCGGCTGAAGATCGCCACCGAGGACATGGCATGGCCCGCGACCGGCCGGCCCCGCCGCGCCGGGGTGTCGTCGTTCGGGGTGAGCGGCACCAACGCGCACGTGGTGATCGAGCAGGCGCCGGATCCGCAGCCGGTGCCGCAGCGCGCCCCCGATCCGGCCGTCTCGACCCTGGTGGTGTCGGGCAAGTCGGCGCAACGGGTGGCCGCGACGGCATCGGTCCTGGCCGACTGGATGGCCGGCCCCGGGGCCGAGGTGGCCCTGGCCGACGTCGCGCACACGCTCAACCATCACCGGGCCCGGCAGCCCAAGTTCGCCACCGTCGCCGCGCTCGACCGCGACCAGGCCGTGGCGGGGCTGCGCGCGCTGGCCGCCGGTGAGCCCGCCGCCGGCGTGGTGGGCTGCCCCGAGAGCGCCATCGGACCCGGCACGGTATTCGTCTATTCGGGCCGCGGATCGCAGTGGGCCGGAATGGGCCGCCGGCTGCTGGCCGACGAACCCGCATTCGCCGCGGCTGTGGCTGAGTTGGAGCCGGATTTCGTTGCCCAGGCCGGGTTTTCGCTGCACGACGTGATCGCCGGCGGCAACGAACTGGTCGGCATCGAGCAGATCCAGCTGGGCGTGATCGGGATGCAGCTGGCACTGACCGCGCTGTGGCGCTCCTACGGAATCACCCCCGATCTGGTGATCGGGCACTCCTTGGGCGAGGTGGCGGCCGCCGTGGTGGCCGGCGCGCTGACGCCCGCCGAGGCGCTGCGGATCACCGCGATCCGGTCCCGGCTGATGGCCCCGCTGTCCGGGCAGGGCACCATGGCCATGCTGGAACTCGACGCCGCCGCCACCGAGGCGCTGATCGCCGAATACCCGCAGGTCACCCTGGGCATCTATGCCTCACCGCGGCAGACGGTCATCTCGGGACCCAGCGCGCAGATCGACGAGTTGATCACCCGCGTGCGCGCGCAGGACCGGCTGGCCAGCCGGGTGAATATCGAAGTGGCCCCGCACAATCCGGCGATGGACGCGCTGCAGCCGGCGATGCGCGCGGAGCTGACCGACCTGTCCCCGCAGACCCCGACCATTCCGATCATCTCCACCACCTACGCCGACCTCGACACCCGCCCGGTATTCGACGCCGAGCACTGGGCCACCAACATGCGCAACCCGGTGCGCTTCCAGCAGGCCATCGCTCATGCTTTTAGCCAAGCGGGCGGGCCCTACCACACCTTCATCGAAATCAGCCCGCACCCGCTGTTGACCCACGCCATCGGCGAGACGCTGGCCGACTCGGCTGGTTCCGGGGACGGCTATCAGAGCATCGGCACGCTGCAGCGCGACGCGCACGACACGTGGGCGTTCCACACCAACCTCAACGCCGCGCACACCACCCGCCCGCCCGAAACCCCGCACATCTGCGGGCCGCGCCCGGTGCTGCCGACCACCCCGTGGCTGCACACGCCGCACTGGTTCACCCCCAGCACGGCGTCACATCATGCGCCAAACACCCACCCGCTGCTCGGCTTCGGTGTCACCGACCCGACCAACGGCACCCGAATCTGGGAGGCCGAGCTCAGCCCCGAGCTGCTCTGGCTCGGCGATCACGTGATCGACGATCTGTGCGTACTGCCCGGCGCGGCCTACGCCGACGTGGCGCTGGCCGCGGCGACGGAAGCGTTCGGCGAAGCCGACGACGAGCAGCCATGGATGATCCGCGAGCTGAGCCTGCATCAGATGCTGCAGGTGACCGACGGCACTGTCCTGGTCACGACGCTCACCGGCAACGAGCAGAGTTGCCAGGTCGAAATGCGCACGCACAGCGACACTTCCGGATGGGTCAAACATGCCACCGCCACCCTGGCACCCGAGACCTCGCCCGAGGTATCCGGGCCAGTGGACGCCAATGATGTTGGCGCCGAGCTCAATCCGGATGACCTGTATCAGCGGCTGCGTGCCGCCGGGCAACAGCACGGGCCGGCGTTCCGCGGGATCACCGGCCTGCGCGTCGCACCATCCGGCGCGGCCCGCGCCGAGGTGCACCTGCCCTCGTCGGCTCGGGCCGGTTCCCGCAACTTCGTGCTGCACCCGGTGATGATGGACATCGCCGTGCAGGCGCTCGGCGCCACCCGCGCCGCGACCGACCTGGCCGGCGGCCACAACGCCCGCCAAACCCTGGTGCTGCCCGTCCGATTCGCGGGCGTGCACGTGTACGGCGACGTGGCCGACGGCGTCTGCTCGGTGGGTACGCTTCAGGCCACCGACAGCGCCGACCGGCTGCGCGGCCACGTCGTGTTGACCGACGCGCAGGGCCGGCCGCTGCTGATCATCGACGAAGTCGAGATGGCGGTGCTCGGATCGGCAAGCGGCGCAGCCGAACTGGGCGGCCAGCTGTTCGCTCTCGAGTGGGAGCCCACCCCGCTGGACAAACCGGCCGCCGGCCTCGGCGGCGTGCTGCTGGTCGGCGACCCGGCCATCGACCCGCTGCCCGCCGAACTGCAGGCCTCGCTGCGCGACGGTGCCGCCGCGGTCGAGGTGGTGTCGCCGGCCGACCCGGCGCGACTGCGCACGGCGATCGCCCGGACCGACATCGCCTGGGACAGCATCGTGGTGCTGTGCCCGCCGCAGGCCGTCGACGAGTCGCCGGCCGAGTCGGACCAACTCGACCTGGCGCTGTCGCGCACGCTGCTGATCGCCGAAATCGCGAAGGCGGTGACGCGGCGCGGCGCCCGCAACACCCCGCGGCTGTGGATCGTCACCCGCGGCGCCCAGCAGGTCGGGGCCGACGAACGAGTCACGCTGGCACAGACCGAGCTTCGCGGTATCGCCCGGGTGCTGGTATTCGAGCATCCGGAACTGCGGGCGACCACCGTCGACCTCGAGGCCGACGGCACCGCCTCACTCGCGGCGCTGACGAACGAGTTGCTGGCCGGCGCCGACGCCGACGAGATCGCCTTGCGCGACGGGCAGCGGTACCTCAACCGACTGCTGCCCGCACCCACCACGGCGGGTGGTGAGCTCGCCGGCGAGACCCGGCACACCGTGGTCGATCTCGACGCCGGCGGCGCGGTGCGCCTGCAGATCGACGAACCCGGCCGCCTGGACGCGCTGCGCCTGCACGCGGTGCGGCGGGCCGCGCCGGCACCCGACGAGGTCGAGGTCCGCATCGCCGCCGCGGGCCTGAACTTTTCCGACGTGCTCAAGGCGATGGGCATCTACCCCACCCTCGACGGCGCCCCGCCCATCATCGGCGGCGAGTGCGCCGGAGTCGTCACCGCCGTCGGCAGCGCGGTGGACTCCGTCGAAGTCGGGCAGCGCGTGATCGCCATCGGCCCGGGCACTTTCGGCTCCCACCTGACGACGCTGGCCGACCTGGTCACCCCGATCCCCGACACGCTGGCCGATCCCGAGGCCGCCGCGTTCGGCATCGCATACCTGACCGCCTGGCACTCGCTGGTCGAGGTCGGGCGGCTCGCCCCCGGCGAGCGGGTGCTGATCCACTCCGCGACCGGCGGAGTGGGTGTGGCGGCGATGGCGATCGCCAGGATGATCGGCGCCCGCATCTACACCACGGCCGGCTCGGACGCCAAGCGCGACATGCTCGCCGGGCTCGGTGTCGACTACGTGGGCAATTCGCGGACCGTCGACTTCGCCGACGAGATCCTGGATCTCACCGACGGTTACGGCGTGGACGTCATTCTCAACTCGCTGCCCGACGAGGCGATCCAGCGCGGGGTCAAGATCCTGGCCCCCGGTGGCCGTTTCATCGAGCTGGGCAAGAAGGACGTGTACGCCAACGCCACCCTGGGGTTGGCGGCGCTGACGAAGAGCGCGTCCTTCTCGGTCGTCGACCTCGACCTGAACCTGAAGCTGCAGCCGGCCCGGTACCGCACGATGCTGACCGAGATCCTGCGGCACGTCGCCGACGGCACGCTGCAGGTGCTGCCGGTCACCACGTTCACCCTCGACGACGCGGCCGATGCCTTCGCGCTGATGGCATCCGGGCGGCACACCGGCAAGATCGCCGTGTCGGTACCGCAACACGGCCGCGTCGACGCGATCGCGGCGGCACCGCCGCAACCGCTGGTCAGCGCCGACGGCGGCTACCTCATCGTGGGCGGCATGGGCGGCCTCGGCTTCGTGGTCGCTCAGTGGCTGGTGCGCAACGGCGCGGGAATGGTTGTGCTGAACGGACGTTCGGCTCCGGACGCCGAGGTGGCCGCGGCGGTGGCGCAATTGAACGCCGCGGGCAGCCGGGTCGAGGTCGTCACCGGTGACATCGCCGACCCCGGCACGGCCGAGCGGCTGGTGCAAGCGGTCCACGACGCCGGCTTCCGGCTGGCCGGCGTCCTGCACAGCGCGATGGTCCTCGACGACGAGATCGTGCTGAACATCTCGGATTCGGCCGCGCGGCGGGTGTTCGCCCCGAAGGTGGCCGGCAGCTGGCGGCTGCATCAGGCCACCGCGCAGCTGGACGTCGACTGGTGGCTCACCTTCTCGTCGGCCTCGTCGCTGCTGGGGACGCCCGGCCAGGGCACCTACGCGGCCGCGAACTCCTGGGTCGACGGGCTGGTCGCCTACCGGCGCTCTCGGGGGCTGCCCGCCGTCGGGATCAACTGGGGTCCCTGGGCGGAAGTGGGCCGCGCCCAGTTCTTCGCCGACCTCGGGGTTTCGCTGATCACGGTCGAACAGGGTTTGGCGGCAATGGAATTGGTGCTCGCCGCCGACCGGGGCCGCACCGGGGTGATCCACCTCGATGCGCGGCAGTGGTTCCAGTCGTTCCCCGCCGCGGGCGGTTCGTCGCTGTTCGCGAAGCTGGCTGACGCGACGAAGCCGCAGCGGCGCGGCGGCGGCGCGATCCGTGCGGAGCTGGATGCCACCGATCCCGCCGAGCGCCCGGGCCGGCTGGCGGCGGCGATCGCCGACGAGATCCGCGCGGTGTTGCGCTCGACCGAGCCGATCGCCCACGATCGGCCCATGGAGTCGCTCGGGCTGGACTCCCTGATGGCCCTCGAGCTGCGCAACCGGCTGGAAGCGAGCCTGGGCGCGACGCTGCCGGCCGCCTTGGTCTGGGCCTACCCGACGATTCACGACCTCGCCGGTGCGATGTGCGAACGCCTCGGTTACGCAACGATTTCCGATCTTGCTACGGCCGCCAAGGCCGACCAGGCGTCCGACCTGGAGACCGAGCTATCCGATGAGGAAATGGAATTGTTGTCCGACCTCGTTGCGGCGAGCGAACTGGAGACGGCAACTGGGGGCAGTGAGTAATGACAAGTCTTGCCGAACGCGCGGCACAGATGTCACCCAAGGCGCGCGAGGTCCTCGCGCGTGAGCTGGTACGTGCGGGAACGGCCTTCCCCACCGAGGTCGCCGAACCCATAGCGGTGGTCGGTATCGGTTGCCGGCTGCCGGGCAAAGTGACCGGGCCGGAGAGCTTTTGGCAGTTGCTGGTCGACGGTCGCGACGCCGTCGGCGAGGTGCCGGCCGACCGGTGGGATGGCGACGCCTTCTACGACCCGGATCCGCAGGCACCGGGCCGGATGACCACCAAGTGGGGCGGCTTCCTCGACGACGTCGCCGGGTTCGACGCCGACTTCTTCGGCATCACGCCGCGCGAAGCTGTCGCGATGGACCCGCAGCAGCGGATCCTGCTCGAGGTCGCCTGGGAGGCGCTCGAACACGCCGGGGTCGCGCCGGATTCCCTGAACGGCAGCCGGACCTCCGCGATCATGGGCGTGTCGGCCTGGGACTACACGATCCTCAACCTGGAGCGCCACGCCGAGATCGACGCTTATATGAGCACCGGCAACCCGCACAGCGCCGCGGTAGGCCGCATCTCGTACCTGCTGGGGCTGCGCGGCCCGGCGGTGGCCGTGGACACCGCGTGCTCGTCGTCGCTGGTGGCCATCCACCTGGCCTGCCAGAACCTGCGACTGCGCGAAAGCGACGTGGCGTTGGCCGGTGGCGTGCACCTTTCCCTGTCGCCGTTCACCAGCATCGCGCTGTCCAAGTGGTCGGCCCTGTCGCCGACGGGCCGGTGCCACACCTTCGACGCCCTGGCCGACGGGTTCGTGCGCGGCGAGGGCTGCGGCGTGGTGGTGCTCAAGCGGTTGGCCGACGCGCTGGCTGACGGCGATCGGGTGCTGGGCGTGGTTCGCGGCTCGGCGATCAACTCCGACGGACGGTCCAACGGCCTGACCGCGCCGAACGCGGCCGCGCAGCGCGACGTCATCACCACCGCGCTGCGGATGGCCGACGCCGCGGCCGACAGCGTGAACTACATCGAAACCCACGGCACCGGAACCATTCTGGGTGACCCGATCGAGTTCGAGGCGCTGGCCGCGACCTACGGCGGCGGCGCGAGCCGCTGCGCGCTGGGCTCGGTCAAGACCAATATCGGGCACCTGGAAGCCTCCGCCGGTGTCACCGGGTTCATCAAGGCGGTCCTGTCGGTGCACCACGCCTTCATCCCGCCCAACCTGCACTTCACCCGGTGGAACCCCGCCATCGACGCGTCGACGACGCGCCTGTTCGTGCCCACCGAGGGCGCCGCGTGGCCCGCCGACGGACCTCGCCGCGCCGCGGTGTCGTCGTTCGGCCTGAGCGGGACCAACGCGCACGTGGTCATCGAGCAGGCGCCCGACCCGGCACCCGCGGCGCCGCCGGCCGCGGCGCCGGTGTCCACGTTGGCCGTGTCGGGCAAGTCGCCGCAGCGGCTCGCGGCGACGGCCGCCGTGCTGGCCGACTGGCTCGCCGGCCCCGGGGCCGCGGTGCCGCTTGCCGACACCGCCCACACCCTGAATCACCGTCGCGCCAAGCACAATTGGCTGGGCACGGTCGTCGCGCGGGACCACGCCGGCGCCGCGGCGGGCCTGCGCGCGTTGGCGACCGGCGCCCCCGCCCCCGGCGTGGTGGCCGCAACCGAGGCCGGCCGCGGGCCCGGCACCGTGTTCGTCTACTCCGGCCAGGGCGCGCAATGGGCGGGCATGGGCCGCCGGCTGCTGGCCGACGAGCCCGCGTTCGCCGCCGCCGTCGCCGAGCTCGAGCCCGAATTCGTTGCCCAGACCGGCTTTTCGCTGAGCCAGACGCTGACCGAGGGCAGACCGGTGACCGGCATCGACAAGATTCAGCCCCTGCTGGTCGCTATCCAGCTGGCGCTCACCGCGCTGTGGCGGCACTACGGCGTGGAACCCGACGCGGTCATCGGGCACTCGATGGGCGAGGTGTCGGCGGCGGTGGTGTCCGGCGCGCTGACCCCCGCCGAGGGGCTGCGAGTGATCGCCACCCGCTCCAAGCTGATGGCGCAGTTGTCCGGCCAGGGCGCGATGGCCCTGCTCGAGCTCGACGCCCCCGCCGTCGAAGCGCTGATCACCGACTACCCGCAGGTCACGCTGGCCGTGCACGCCTCACCGACCCAATCGGTGATCGCGGGTCCGCCCGACCAGGTGGACGCGGTGATCGCGCAGCTGGCCGCGCGCAACCTGCTGGCCCGCCGCATCGAGGTCGACGTCGCCTCCCATCACCCGATCATCGACCCGATCCTGCCTCAATTACGTTCGTCCCTAGCCGATTTGGCGCCGAAGACGCCGACCATCCCGATCTTCACGACCGCGACCGAGGACCCCGCGCCGGTGCTGGATGCCGACTACTGGGCCGCGAACCTGCGCAACCCGGTGCGTTTCCACCAGGCCGTCACCGCCGCGGGCACACAGCACAAGACCTTCATCGAGGTCAGTCCGCACCCGCTGCTCACCCACGCCATCACCGACACCTTGGGTCAAACCAACACCACCCTGGGCACCTTGCTGCGCGACGCCGACGACACCGTCTCCTTCCACGCGCAACTCGCCGCAGCGGGCCACCCGATCACCACCGACGGCCGGCTGGCCGACGTGCCGATCACCCCGTGGCAGCACGCCCACTTCTGGGTGGCCGATAGGTCGGCGATCTCGGACTCGGTTGCCAGCCATCCGTTGCTCGGTAGGCACATCGAAGTGCCGTCCAGCCACGACCACGTCTGGCAGGCCGATGTCGGCACCGACGTCAGCCCCTGGCTCGCCGACCACAAGGTCTTCGGCCAGCCCACCATGCCCGGCGCCGGGTTCGCCGAAATCTCGCTGGCCGCGGCCAGCGAGGCGCTGGGCCTGCCGGTGCAGGCGCTGTCGATCAACCAGCTCGAGGTCGAGCAGATGCTCGCCCTGAACGACCACACGCAGCTGACCACCCAGTTGACCCGTGGCGCTGACGACAAGATCCGCATCGAAATCTATTCCCGCTCAGGCGGTGACGACTGGACGCGGCACGCCACCGCCAGGGCCGAGGCCCGAACCTCCGAGCCTGCCCCCGAGCGACCAGCCTTGCTCGCCGAGCGGGGCGGCACCCCGGTCGACCCAGCCGACGTGTACAGCGGGCTGCGCCAGGCCGGCCAACATCACGGTCCCGCGTTCGCCGCCCTGACCGCGATTCGCCGGCTCCCCGGCGGTTCGGTCGAAACCGAGATCGTGCTTCCCGACGAGTCGCCACGGCATCCGGAGTTCCGGCTGCACCCCGTCATCCTCGACGCCGCACTGCAGAGCCTGGCCGCCGCCATGCCCGAGGAGGAACTCGCGGGATCCACCGAGGCCAGTTATCTGCCGGTGTCCTTCGACTCGGTTCGGGTGTACGGCAACCCGGGCCGGCGCGCACACTGCCGGGCCCAGCTGTCCGGCCTCGACGAGGGTGGCGCGGGCAAGCTCGGCCGGATCGTCCTGACCGACGACAACGGGATCGTCACCGCCGAGATCAACGACATCTATGTGCGCCGCGTCGAACGACGTAGCGTGCCACTTCCCCTGTCGCAGAAGGTCTTCGACACCACCTGGGTTGCCCGGCCCGTCGCCGGCGGACAGCACGAAGCCCCCGGCAGCTGGCTCGTGCTCACCGAGGGATCCACGGCCTCGACTGTGGAGCAAGCCGAGGAGTTCGTCGCGGCATGGCGCTCCCCGGCACGCCGGGTGCTCACCGCGGACCTGCACGACGAGGCCGCGATGCTCGCCGCATTCGACGAAACCACCGGCGATCCCGAGCATCCGCCCGTCGGCGTCGTCGTGTTCGTCGCGCCCAACCCGGACATCAGCGACCGCGGCGTCGAGCGGGCCAGGGACTCGGTGTGGGCGGTCTCCACCGTCATCCGCGCGATCGTCGGCGGCTGGCACGGCCAGTCACCGCGGCTGTGGCTGGTCAGCCGGGACGGCCTGGCCATCGGCGACCAACCGGGTCAGCCCGGCGTCGGCGCGCTGAAGGGTCTGGTGCGGGTGCTGGCCTACGAGCACCCCGAGCTGCGCACCACACTGGTCGACCTCGACGCCGCCGAGCCGGTGACCGCGCTGAATGCCGAACTGGCAGCGCCGGCTTCGGATGTCATCGACGACGTGGTCGCCTGGCGCGGCGGGCAGCGGCTCGTCGAGCGGTTGTCGAGGGCCACCCTCGGCGAGCCCACCCGCGCGGCGGTCCGCTCCGGCGCCTCCTACATCATCACCGGCGGCCTCGGCGGCCTCGGGCTGGTGGTCGCCCGCTGGCTGGCGGACAGCGGCGCGGGCCGCATCGTCCTCAACGGGCGCAGCGAACCGTCCGCCGAGCAGCGCGCCGCGCTGACCGAGCTGGAGCGCAAGACCGAAATCGTGGTGGTCTCCGGCGATGTCGCCGCCGAAGGCGTGGCGGATGCGCTGGTGGCCGCCGCCGGCGAAGCGAACCTGCGCGGCATCCTGCACGCGGCCGCCGTGCTCGACGACAGCCTGGTGTTCTCCATGACCAAGGACAGCCTGGAGCGGGTGTGGGCACCCAAGGTCACCGGGGCCCTGCGGATGCACCGGGCCAGCACTCGCTGCGAATTGGATTGGTGGCTGGGGTTTTCCTCGACGGCGTCGCTGCTGGGCGGCCCGGGACAGACGTCGTACGCGTGCGCGAGCGCCTGGCTCGACGCGCTGGTCGACTGGCGGCGCGCTGCGGGCCTGCCGGCCACGGTGATCAATTGGGGACCGTGGGCCGAGGTCGGCCTGGCCCGCACCCTGACCGGCGGCCCGCTGGATCCCATCACTCCGACCGAGGGCGCCGCGGCGCTGGAACCGCTGCTGGCCGTCGACCGCGGCCACACCGGCGTGGCGCGGCTGCGTCCCGACCGGGCGCTGATCGCCTTCCCCGAGATCCGCAGCCTGGGCTACTTCACCAGCGTGGTCGAAGAACTCGACGCCGCGGGCGACGGCGGCGACTGGGCGGGTCCCGAGGCGCTGGCCGGGCTGGAGCCCGCCGAGGCACAGGCGCTGATGACCGACCGGCTGCGGGCCCGCATCGCGGCGGTCATGGGCTACGCCGACCGGTCGGCGGTCGACGCCGGCGTGCCGCTTATCGAGCTGGGGATGGATTCCCTGATGGCGGTGCGCATCCGCAACACCGCCCGGGCGGATTTCGGCGCCGAGCCGCCGGTGGCGCTGCTGTTGCAGGGCGCGTCGCTGCACGACCTGACGGCCGAGCTGGTGCGCCAGCTGGGCATCGGCGGGCAGACGCAGGCGCCCAACGCCGAAGACGCCGTGCGCGACCGGGCGCAGCAGCGCGCGGCGGCGCGCCAACAAGCCGCAATGCGGCGGAAGCGAGGATAGTACGTTGACCGCACCCGCAACCGGAGCTGTGGACCCGACCACATTGCCCGACAACGCGATTGCCGTCGTCGGCATGGCCGGGCGGTTCCCGGGCGCCAACTCCCTGACCGAATTCTGGGACAACCTGGCCCAGGGCAGGGAATCGATCGTCACGCTGTCCGAGCAGGAGCTGAGCGCGGCCGGGGTCGGCGAAAAGGCGCTGTCGAATCCGTCCTACGTGCGGCGGGCACCGCTGCTCGACGGGATCGACGAGTTCGACGCCGGATTCTTCGGTCTCGCACCGCAATACGCCCGGACCATGGACCCGCAGCACCGGCTGTTCCTGCAGTGCGCCTGGCACGCGCTCGAGGACGCGGGCTGCGACCCGGCCGAATTCGACGGTTCCATCGGTGTTTACGGGACCACCTCGTCCAGCGCCTACCTGCTGCACAACCTGATGTCGCACCAGGACCCGCACGTCGCGGTCGGGCAGGGCCTCAACTTCGAGACGGTCGGGCTGTCCATGCAGAACGACAAGGACTACCTGTCGACGCGGGTCTCGCACCAGTTCGACCTGCGCGGCCCCAGCCTGACCATTCAGACGGCGTGCTCGTCGTCACTGGTCGCGGTGCACCTGGCCTGCCTGAGCCTGCTCAGCGGCGAATGCGACGTCGCGCTGGCCGGCGGTGTGTCGCTACGGGTTCCGCATCACGTCGGCTACTGGCACGAGCCCGGCTCGATGGTGTCGGCCCTCGGCAAGTGCCGGCCGTTCGACGTGCGCTGCGACGGAACGGTTTTCGGCAGCGGGGTGGGCATCGTGGTCCTCAAGCCGCTGCAGGCCGCCGTCGAGGCCGGTGACCGCATCCACGCCGTCATCCGCGGCTCGGCGATCAACAACGACGGCTCGATGAAGATGGGCTATGCGGCGCCGAATCCGGCCGCGCAGGCGGACTGCATCGCCGAGGCGCACGCAGTGGCCGGCATCGACGCGTCGACCGTGAGCTACATCGAGGCGCACGGAACCGCCACCCCGCTGGGCGATCCCATCGAGATCAAGGCCCTGCGAACGGCTTTCGCGGTGTCTGAACAACCCCGGCCGGGCCCGTGCAAGCTCGGTGCGGTCAAGTCGAACATCGGCCACCTGGAGGTCGCCTCCGGGGTGGCGGGGCTGATCAAAACCATTCTGTGCCTGAAAAACAAGGCGATCCCCGGCACACTGCACTTCACCAGCCCGAACCCCGAGCTGCACCTGGACGAGACCCCGTTCGTCGTGCAGACCGAATACGGCCCGTGGGAGTCCGACGGCATCCGCCGGGCCGGGGTCAGCTCGTTCGGCGTGGGCGGCACCAACGCGCACGTCGTGGTCGAAGAGGCCCCCGCCGTGCCGGCCGGTGCCACCCACCCGGGGCCCCAGGTCCTGCTGCTGTCGGCGAAAACCGCCGCGGCCGTTGATGATGCGCGCTCGGCGCTGGCCGCCGCGCTGGACAACCCGCACGCACCCGGCCTGGGCGACACCGCCGCCACCCTGGCGCGGCGGCGCAAGCATCACGTGCGCGCGGCCGTCGTCGTGCACGACCGCGAGCACGCGGCCGCCGTGCTGCGGGCCGGCGAGCACGACAACGTCTTCGTCAGCGAGGCCAGCGGCGCCGACGCCGCGGGCAGCCCGGACCGGGTCGTGTTCCTGTTCCCCGGTCAGGGGGCCCAGCACCCCGGGATGGCGCGCGGGCTCTACGACACCGAGCCGGTCTTCGCGCAGCACTTCGACGCCTGCGCGGCGGGATTCCGCGACGAGCTCGGCATCGACCTGAAGGCCATCGTGTTCGGCACCGAGTCACCGGAGGGCCCGGGCGACGAGGGCAACCTGGAGCGCACCGACCGGGCCCAACCCGCCCTGTTCGCAGTCGAATACGCGCTGGGCAAGCTGGCCGAGAGCTACGGCGTGCGCGCCGCGGCGATGGCCGGACACAGCATCGGCGAATACGCCGCCGCCACGCTGGCCGGGGTCTTCGACCTGCCGACGGCGATCAAGGTGGTGGCCAAGCGTGCCCAGCTGATGCACGCCTCGCCCGCCGGAGCCATGGTCGCGGTCGCGCTCAGCCCCGCTGACATCGCCGAGCATCTCACCGCCGGCGTCGACCTGTCGGCGGTCAACGATCCGGGCAACTGCGTGGTCGCCGGATCTCCCGAGGCGATCCGGGAGTTCACCGCGCAGCTGCGCGAGCACGGCATCCCCGCCCGGCGGGTTCGCACGGCTCACGCATTCCATTCGGCCGCAATGGAATCCGTGCTGAACGAATTCCAGGAATTCCTGGCCGGCGTGCAGCTGAACGAACCGCAGATCCCGCTGCTGTCCAACGTCACCGGGACCTGGATGACCGCCGAGCAGGCCACCGACCCGGCGACCTGGGCCCGGCAGATCCGTGCCACCGTCCGGTTCGCCGACGAGCTCGACGTGATGCTCGGCGACCCGAACCGGGTCCTCGTCGAGGTGGGGCCAGGCGGCAGCCTGACCGGGTCGGCGATCCGGCACCCGAAGTGGTCGAGCACCCACCGCGGGGTGCGGCTGCTGCGTCACCCCGTGCAGAGCATCGCCGACCGTGACGCCTTCCTGCTCGGGCTCGGCCAACTCTGGACGGCCGACGTGGCGGTGGACTTCTCCCCGCTCACCGGGTCGGCGAACCAGCTGGTCTCGCTGCCCGGCTATCCCTTTGCGCGCGAACGCCATTGGATCGAGCCGCGAACCAACGTGTGGACCGAGGCCCCGTCGGGCCGCAACGGCGCCGCCGGCACCGGCGTCGCGACCGCCGCGGCGCCAGTGCACGGCGAGTCGGCCACCGAGGCGACCCTGCATCGCATCTGGTCGCAGTGCCTGGGCGTGACTACGCTGGACCGCAACGCCAATTTCTTTGAGCTGGGCGGTGATTCGCTGATCGCGATCGGTATCTCGACCAACGCGAACAACGCCGGCCTGACCGTCACGCCGCAGCACTTGTACGAACACCCGACCGTGGCCAGGCTGGCCGCGGCGCTCGACGCGGAGTTCACCGGGGCCGGGTTGACCGAACCGCTCGGCGCCGAGGTGCAGTTGCCGGTGCCCGCGAACATCGCCGGCTTCTTCGAACACGGCGTGCAGGAGACGGGCCGCTGGCGGATCCCGCTGATCTTCCGGCTCGCCTCCAGCGTCACCCTCGACGACGTCCGCGCCGTGCTCACCGCCCTGGCGAACCAGCACGACGCGCTGCGGCTGCAGTTCGTCGACCGCGCGGGCACGTGGGGGCAGCACATCGGTGCACCGCGGGAATTCGCGCACCTTTCGTCGCGGTCGCTTCCGGCCGGCACCGCGGACGGGGCGGCCGCCGAGCGCGCGGCGGTGCTGGACGTGGTGGCCGAACTGGTCGCCCAGGACGACCTTGCGGCGTCATTCACCGCCACCCATCTCATCGGCGGGCGCGACGGCTCCTACCTGATCTTGTCGGCGCACGAGATCGTCGCGGACAACTCCTCGCGCGAGATCCTGCTGCTGGACCTGTTCACCGCGTTCACCCAGCGGCTCGCCGGCGACGACATCCTGCTGCCCCCGACCACCGCCACCTGGCGCGAATGGTCGTTGCGATCCGCGACGCTGGCCACCCATCCGGCGGTGCTGGACACCTGCGACTTCTGGCTGCAGAACTCGAGCACGGCCACGCTGCGCCTGGGCGATCGCGAGGCCACCGGGCAACCTCGCGCCAGCGACCTCGTGCGGCTGTCGTCGGCGCTGAGCCTCGACGAGACCGCCGGGCTCGAAGACGCGCGCCGCAGGCTGAGCGTGCCGATGGAGGAAGTCCTGCTGACCGGGTTGAGCCGGACGATCGCCCAAATCGTCGGTGTGGGCGTGGTTTCGGTCGACCTGGAGGGCGCCGGGCGTTCGGTGCTGCGGCCCGACGTCGATCTGCGCCGGACCGTCGGCCGGTTCACCACGGTCTACCCGACGGCGCTGCCGTGCGACCAGGACGACTCCCTGCTCGACGTGCTGTCCGCCGTGCGCGACGCCGTCAAATCCGTTCCGCACCAAGGGGTCGGCTACGGGCTGCTGCGCTACGTCTACGCGCCCACCGCCCGGCTGTTGGCGCCGCTGGGGTCGCCCGACATTCACCTGCGCTACATCGGCATGATCCCCGAACCGCCGCCGCTGGACGCGCCGGTCCAGTTCGACTCCGATGCCGCGATGCCGGTGCGTGAGGCGATTCCCGGCCTGGGCCACGCCCTCGAGCTTCGGGTGTACCGGCATTCCGGGGTGCTGCACCTCGATTGGTGGTACGACGCTCGCCGCGTCTCGGGCGCCCGCGCCGAAGCCCTCGCGCAGCGGTTCGGCGATGCGCTGCGCGAGTTGACCCGCGACGCCGACGACGTCGTCCCCGACGGCGGCGACACGGGTCCGAAACCCGTGGAACTGGCCCTGGTGGATCTGTCGGACGCCTGAGGCAGGGACTCCCGATGAGCAACGCACAGCGAAACTTTGACAAGGCCTTCGAAAAAGCCGTCGTCGTCGACAAGGTCCGCAAGTCTTTCGGCGAGTTCGTGGCCCTGCACGAGGTCAGCTTCGAAGTCGGCCGCGGCGAGGTGCTCGGGCTGCTCGGGCCCAACGGGGCGGGCAAGACCACGCTGGTCGACATCCTGTCGACCCTGAGCCGCCCCGATTCGGGCCGGGCGGTGGTCGCCGGCTACGACGTGGTGACCGAGGCGGCCGGGGTGCGCCGGTCGATCATGCTCACCGGCCAGCAGGTGGCGCTCGACGACACGCTGACCGGAGTCGAGAACCTGTACATGTTCGGCCGCCTCTACGGGCTCAAGAAGCAGGCCGCACGCAGCCGCGCCAAGGAACTCATCGAGGAGTTCGACCTCGCGTATGCCGGCGATCGGCGCGTCAAAACGTACTCCGGCGGCATGCGCCGGCGGATCGACATCGCGTGCGGCCTGGTGGTTCCGCCCCAGGTGGTCTTCCTCGACGAGCCGACGACAGGCCTGGATCCGCGCAGCAGGCAAAGCATTTGGGATCTGGTCGGCCACTTCAAGGACCGCGGCATCGCCACCCTGCTGACCACGCAGTACCTCGAGGAGGCCGACGCGATGGCCGACCGGATCATCGTGATCGACCACGGGCGGGTCATCGCCGAGGGAACGGCCGACGAGCTCAAGGCCCGCACCGGCGGCAGCTACTGCGAGATCGTGCCGGTCGATCTCCACGATCTGGCCGCGATCGCCGACACCCTCGGTTCGCTGTTGCCGGAGAAGAACCGGGCCGGCCTGACGGCCGAGTCCGATCGCATCGCGATGCCGGCACCCGATGGCGCCGCCACGCTGCTGGAGGCGGTGGGCCGGCTGGCCGCGGCCAACATCCCGGTCGCCGATGTCGCGCTGCGGCGGCCGTCGCTGGACGACGTATTCCTCGCGCTGACCGAGGATTCCCCCGCCCCGCGTCGCGCGGTCCCGGAGGTGGTCAGTTGACCGCCGCCGCCGTCGCGCGACCCGACCCGTCGATGCGGGCGCAGTGGTGGGTACTCACCAACCGCTTCATCGCGCCGACCCTGCGCAACGGTGAACTCGCCGTCACCATCGCGGCCTCGGTGGTGTTCACGGCCGGGTTCTACATTCCGCTGCACGAGATCATGGGCAATGCCACCCGGGGCGTCGCCAGCAGCTACGCGCAGTACCTGATGCCGTTGATCGCGTTGGAAGCCATCACCTTTGCCGCCATGTCGACGGCATTCCGGGCGGCGACCGACTCGGTGCAGGGCATCAACCGCCGGTTCCGGTCCATGCCTATCGCGCCGTTCACGCCGGTGGTCGCCCGCATCTCGGCCGCGGTCTACCGATGCCTGGTGTCGTTGACGGTGGCCGTGATCGCCGGCTACAGCATCGGATTCCGGTTCCGCGGCTCGGCGGCCGACACGGTCGGCTTTTGCGTGCTGGTGCTGGTGTTCGGGGCGCTGCTGTCCTTCGCCGCAGACCTGATGGGCACCGGGAGCCGCAATCCGGAGGCCATGGCCCCGCTGCTGACCCTGCCGCCGTTGATCTTCGGGTTGCTGTCGGTCGGCGTGCAACCGGTGGACCAGTTCCCGCACTGGGTGCAGCCCTTCGTGCGCAACCAGCCGATCTCCCGGCTCGTCGACAGCCTGCACGCGCTGGCCGGCGACAAGCCGCCATTCGGCGTGGCGGTCACCTGGTCGTCCGTGGCGCCGACGGTCGGGTGGTTGTGCGGCTTGGCCGCCCTGCTGGTCCCGGTCTCGGTGCTCGTGTTGTCCAGGCGGGCATGATGACCCTGGTGTACGAGGAGACCGATCGCCCGCAGACCGAGGACCGGGTGCTCGAGAACTCCGCGCGAGTGCTGATTCCGCAGACCCTGGTGCAGACCAGGCGGATACTCCTGAAATGGTCGCGCGACCTCACGGCGATCATCATGGTGACCGTGTTGCCGGTCATGTTCCTGATCACCATGAACATTGTTCTGGGCCATGCGGTTTCACAGGTGGCCGGCTACAGCGGGCTGTACAACACGGTTCCGATGAACGTGCTGGCCGCCGCGGTCAACGGGGCGGCGGTCGGCGCGATCGGCCTCATCCGGGAGCGCGACGACGGCCTGCTGCGCCGGCTGTGGGTGCTGCCCATCCACCGGGCGTCCGGCATCTGTTCGCGCGTCGTCGCCGAGATCGTCCGGATCATGATCACGACAGTGGTCGTGCTGATCGCGGGGGCCATCCTGGGTTTCCACTTCAAGCAGGGCATCGTCGCGACCTTGGTGTGGCTGATGATTCCGGTGCTGTTCGGTCTGGCCTTCTCGACGCTGATCACCACGATCGCCTGGTACGCATCGAAAAACTTTCTGCTCGAGGCGATTACGCTCGTGCATCTGCTGGCCATCCTGTTCTCGACCGGGTTCTTGCCCGTCAACCAGTTTCCGAAGTGGATACAGCCGGTGGTCGCGCACCAGCCGATCAGCTACGCGATCGACACGATGCGCGGGTTGTCGCTGGGCGGCCCGGTGCGAGGGCCGATGATCGGCACGTTGCTGTGGATCGCCGGCATCACCGCGGTGTGCATCGCGCCGACGCTCGCCGGCTATCGCCGCGCCAGCACGCGCAGATAGGGGGAGTTCAGGGGTGTTTCCCGGATCCGTGATCCGCAAGCTCGCGCACAGCGAGGAAGTGTTCGCAACCAACGAGACGTATTTCGGGCTGACCATCAAGGTCAGCGGCGACGTCGACATCGACGCGATGTCGGATGCCTTCGACGCGCTGCTGCAGGTGCATCCGATCTTCGCCGGCCATCTCGAGAAGGCCGGCGACGGCCGGCATCAGATCGTCGCCGAAGACCTGATGCACGCGGGGTTGTGGTTGGTCACCGACCGCACCTCGGAATCCGCGATCGCCGGGATGCGCCTGGACCAGGGCCAGTCCCTGCTGAACCTGCGGCTGAAAGTCGGCAGCGAGCAAACCGAATTGACGCTGTACGCACACCATTCGCTGGCCGACGGGCACCATGTGTTCGGTCTTTTCGAGGAGCTGCTCTCCCTTTACACCGACGTGGTCACCAACGGTGACACCGGGCCGGTTACCGCGCAGCCCGCGCCCGAACCCCTCGAGTCGTTGCTCGAACAACGGGGCGTGACCAAGCAGCAGCGTTCCGGGCTCGAGCGGCTGCACCCGGCGGCGTTCCGCTACGACCTGTCCGGCGTGCAGCGGCCACACATCGTGACGAATCCCGATGTGATTCAACCCATTCCGGTTGCCCAGCTCCGGTTGACCGAGCAGGAGACCACCGACCTGGTGGAGCTGGGGCGCGACAATCAGGTCAGCCTCAACTCCCTGGTGGCCGCGGCCATCCTGCTGGCCGAGTGGGAGATCCGCAATACCCCGCACCTTCCGATTCCCTACTTCTACCCCGTCGACCTGCGCTACCATCTGACGCCCCCGGTGGGGGCGACCGAAAGCACGCTGCCCCTCGGGTTGGCGAGTTACCTGGCCGAAATCGAGCCCGACACCGAACTCGTCGACCTGGCCCGCGGCATCCAGGACGCGTTTCGGGCCGACCTGTCCGAGGGCCTGATCCAGCAATCGTCGCTGCACTTCCGCCTGCAGTACGAGGGGTCGCTGCCCGGGCTCCCCCCGTTCGTGATGTGCACCGACGTCGGATGGATCCCCGACATGCGCACGCCGCCCGGCATCAAGGTCGTCGACGTCGGCGGCGAGTTCTACTTCGCGCCCCGCGCCCCGATCGATCTCTACACGTGCGTGACCTTCGCGGGCCGGCTGCTCGTCGAGCACCATTCGAACCTGCCGGGCGTGGAGAAACCGCTTGAGGCAATCCATTCCCGGCTGTGTGAGGCAGCCACCGAGGACAGCTGGGTCATGGAGTGACCGACCGCGAATTCGACATCGTCTTGTACGGCGCCACCGGCTTTTCCGGGAAGCTGACCGCGGAATACCTCGCGCGGCGGGGTGCGCAAGTACGCATCGCGCTGGCCGGCCGCAGCCCCGACCGGCTGGCCGCCGTGCGGCAGACACTCGGCTCGGCCGCACGGGACTGGCCGGTGCTCACAGCCGATGCGGCGCAGCCGTCGACACTGGAGGCGATGGCCGCCCGGACCCGGGTGGTGGTCACGACCGTCGGCCCCTATGCCCGTTACGGGCTGCCGCTGGTGGCCGCGTGCGCCGCGGCCGGGACGGACTACGCCGACCTGACCGGCGAGTTGACGTTCGCCCGCAACGCCATCGACCAGTACCACAAGCAGGCCGTCGACACCGGAGCACGCATCGTGCTGTCGTGCGGATTCGACTCCATCCCTTCGGATCTCAACGTCTACCAGCTGTACCGCCGCGCGGCCGACGACGGCGCCGGCGGGCTGTGCGACACCACCCTGGTGTTGCGCTCCTTCTCCCAACTCGGGGCGTCCGGCGGCACCGTCGCCTCGCTGCTGGGCACCATTCGCGCGGCTTCGGCCGACGCGCAAACCCGCGCGATCATCGACGACCCGTACACGCTGACCACCGACCGGGCCGCCGAACCGGAGCTGGGCCCGCAGCCGGACTTCCGCTGGCGCCGGGGCCGCGACATCGCCCCCGAGCTGGCCGGCTACTGGACCGGCGGGTTTGTTCTGGCCGGCCACAACACTCGAATTGCCCGCCATAGCAACGCATTACAAGGCTGGTCGTATGGCCGCGACTTCCGCTACTCCGAGGCGATGAGCTTCGGGAAATCATGGGTGGCCCCCGTGGTGTCGGCGCTCGCGACCGGCGCCCTGTCGGCCGCCGTGTACCTGGGCAACCGGTACTTCAGCCGGCTGCCCGAGCGACTGGTGGAGTGGTTGGCGCCCGCGCCGGGCGCCGGCCCGGGCAAGAAGGCGCGCCAGCGCGGCCACTATGCCGTCGAGACGTACACCACCACCACGAGCGGCGCCCGCTACCTGGCGAACTTCTCGCAGAATTGCGATGCCTACCAAGGGACTTCGATAATGCTCGGGGAGAGCGGCCTGGCGCTGGCGCTGGACCGCGACCGGCTTCCCCCGTTGGCCGGCGTGCTCACTCCCGCCGCGGCGATGGGCGACGCGCTGCTGGCGCGGCTGCCCGCCGCCGGGGTGTCCATCGGGACGGCGCGGCTGAGCTGACGCCGGCGGCTACCCCGACGTCAGCGCTTGGTCCTGTTCGGCCACCAGCGTCTCGGTCAGGTGCAGGCTGAGCGCATGGGCCGTGTTGTGGGTGGCGATCGCCCTGGGAGTGACCCGAATTCCGGTCTCGGCCTCGATGCGGGTCCGCAGCTCCAGGTTGCCCAGCGAGTCGAGCCCGTGCTCGACGAACGGGCGGTCGGGATCGACCGTGCGGCGCAGGATCAGCCCGGTCTGCTCGGTGATCAGCCGACGCAGCCGGGCGGGCCACTCGTCCTGCGACAGCGAGCGCAGCTCGGTCCGCAGCGTGCTGGCGCCGCTCCGCTGCTCCCCGCCGCCCCGGAACGCCTCGGCGAACGGGCTGCGGCCGACCAGCGCCGCCAGCCACGACGTCCCCGTCGTCGGAACGTAGCCGGTGTAGGCACGGTTGTGGCGCAACAGTTCGGTGAACGCGCGGGCGCCCTCGTCGGGGGCGATCATCGTGGTGCGGCCGCCCTCGGCCAGGTGAGTGGCGCGCCCGACCTCGCCCCACGCCCCCCACGCGATCGCCAGCGCCGGCAGGCCCAGGCTCCGCCGCCACAGTGTGAACGCGTCCACCCAGCTGTTAGCGGCCGCGTATGCGCCCTGCCCGGCCGAGCCCAGCAACGCGGCCGCCGAGGAGAAGCAGCAGAACCAGTCCAGCGGCTCGCCGAGCGTCGCGTGATGCAGGTTCCAGGCGCCGAACACCTTGGGCGACCAGTCGCGTTCGATCAGCTCGTCGGTGATGTTGGCCAGCGTGGCGTCCTCGACCACCGCGGCCGCGTGCAGCACCCCGCGCAGCGGCAGCCCGGTGGCCGTGGCCGCGGCCACCACCCGGTCCGCGGTGTCGGCCTCGGCCATGTTGCCGCATTCCACGACCACGTCGACCCCGCCGGTGCGGATGCGCTCGACGGCCTGCAGCACCTTGGACGTCGGGTTCGACCGGGCGGTGAGCACGATTCGCCCGCAGCCCGCCGTGGCCATCTCCCTGGCCAGGAACAGCCCGAGGCCGCCCAGGCCGCCGGTGATGATGTAGGAGCCGTCGCCGCGGAACACGTGGGCCCGCTCCGGCGGGACGATCACGTCGGCCCGGCCGTCCTGCGGGATGGACAGAATGAGCTTGCCGGTGTGCTCGGCGGCACCCATCACCCGAATTGCGGTGGCCGCCTGGACAAGTGGATAGACCGTGCGCTCCAGCGGGGGCAGCTCGCCGTCGCCGACCAACCGGTACACCGTGCGCAGCAGCTCGTTGACGTGCCGCGGCTGGCTGGCGGCCATCAGCGCCAGGTCGAGGTAGTGGAAGGTGAGGTTGCGGCGGAAGGGGTACTGACCCAGCCGGGTGTTGCCGTAGACGTCGCGCTTGCCGATCTCCACGAACCGGCCGCCGATCGCCAGCAGTTCGAACCCGGCGCGTTGAGCCGCGCCGGTGACGGAGTTGAGGACGACGTCGACGCCGTATCCGTCGGTGTCGCGGCGGATCTCGTCGGCGAATTCGGTGCTGCGCGAGTCGTAGACGTGCTCGATGCCCATGTCGTGCAGCAGCGCGCGCCGCTGCGGGCTGCCCGCCGTCGCGAAGATCTCCGCGCCGGCCAGTCGGGCGATCGCGATCGCGGCGCGCCCCACGCCGCCGGTGCCGGAGTGGATCAGCACCTTCTCCCCCGGCTTGATCCTGGCCATGTCCTGCAGGCCGTACCAGGCCGTGGCGTACGCGGTCGTCGCCGCGACGGCCTGCTCGGCGTCCAGGCCGGACGGCAGCGCGACGGCGAGATTGGCGTCGCAGGTGACGAACGTTGCCCAGCAACCGTTTCCGGACACGCCGCCGACCCGGTCGCCGACCTGGTGATCGGTGACGCCGGGACCGACGGCGGTGACCACGCCCGCGAAGTCCATACCCAGGCGCGGTTGGCGCCCGTCGACGCTCGGGAACCGTCCCATGGCGATGAGCACATCGGCGAAGTTGAGGCTGGAGGCCGTGACCGCAACCTCTATCTGCCCCGGCCCCGGAGGGGTCCGGTCGAACGCCACGAGCTCCAGGCCTTCCAGGTCACCGGGGGTGCGGATCTCGAGGCGCATGCCGTCGTTGCGCGGGTCGGCGGAGGCGGTTCGCCGCTCGTCGGGGCGCAGCGGGGCCGACAGCAGCCGGGCCGTGTACCACTGCCCGCCACGCCAAGCCGTCTCGTCCTCATCCGAATTCGCCAGCAGCTGGCGCGCCAGCTGCGCAGCGTCCGCGCCCTCGTCCAGGTCGATCTGGGTGGCGTGCAGCTGGGCGTCTTCGGCGGCGAGCACCCGCATCAGCCCGCGCAGTCCCGCCTGGTCCAGCTGGGGCCGGTCGTCGGGCAATACCGTCGCGGCGTTGCGGGTCACGACGTACAGCCGCGGTGGCTCGTCGCGGCTTTCCGTCACCTGCCGGGCGATCCGCACCAGCTGGCGGACCTGCTCGCGGCCGCGGGTCGGACACTGCTCGTCGTCGTTGGATCCCGCGGAACCGGTCAGTACCACGACGCCGCCGACGTCGGCCAGCTCGAGCGCGGCGGTGCCGCGTTCCGGCCAGAGCACCGTTTTGCATTGCGCGCCTTCGATTTTCAGCGCATCCGCCAGCCCGGCCGCCAACAGATCCTCGGTACCGGAGTTGACGAGGAGCAGCCACGTCGCGGCGCCGCCGTCGCCCCCGTCTTCACCCAGGGCGGGCAGCTCACGCGGCTGCCAGTCGATCGTCAGCAGGCGTTCGGCCATCAGCCTTTGCCGGGCAACGCTTTCGGTGACGTCGCTGCCCACCCGCAGCCCGCGCACCACCAGCAGCACGGCCCCGTTCTCGTCGAATACGTCGAGGTCGATCCGCATCCCCGCCGGGCCCTTCTCGGTCGCCCGGCTCAGGCAGTAACGGGCGTCGGCCGCCGGGCCGTAGCTGCGCAACCGGTTCACCCCCAGCGGCAACAGCAGGCCGCCCTCGCCGACGTCGCTGCTGCGGGCGTGGGCCGCCGCGGACTGGAAGCAGGCATCAAGCAGTGCTGGGTGTATGCCGTAACCGGCCTGCTGTGCGCGAATCGATTGCGGCAGTTCGAGTTCGGCCAGCACGGTGCCGTCCGCCCCCGCGGCGGTGTAGGAGGCGGCCAGGCCCGCGAAGGCCGGGCCGAACTTGACACCCCGGTCGGCGAACCACTCCCGCAGCTCCTCGCCGGCCACCCGGTTCGGGTGCGCGGCCACCAGAGCGGCGACATCGTGCGCGGGCGGTTGGTCCTCGCTGTCGACCGCCCGCAACGTCGCCGACGCGCGCCGCGCGCGCTCGCCCTCGTGGTCGGTCTGCACCTCGAAGGCGAAGACGCCGGGCGCCTCCGCCACCGCGTCGGCGCTCAGCGGGGTTTCGTCGTCGAGCAACAACAGCTCTTCGAACCGGATGTCGCGCACCTCGCATGCGTCGCCCAGCGTCGCGCGGGCGGCGGCCAGGGCCATTTCGCAGTAAGCGGCCCCGGGGAACGCCGGCACCGCGTGCACCTGGTGGTCGGTGAACCAGGGCTGGGCCGTGGTCCCGACGTCGCCCGCCCAGGCGTGCCGCTCGGGCTCCTCGGGCAAGCGCACGTGCGCCCCCAACAGCGGATGCACCGAAAGAGTCCGCCCGCCAACCGATTCCAGCGCCAGCTGCGGGCGGTGTGCGGCGGCACCAATCCAGTGGCGGGTGTGGTGCCACGGCGCGGTGGGCAGCGGCACGTGTGGCTCGGGCGGATGCGGGGTCTGGGGCGGATGGGCGGTGCGACTGGTGTTCAGGTTGGTGTGGAACGCCAGCGTGTCGTCGGCGTCGCGCTGCAGGGTGCCGACGATCAGGTGATCGCCCCCGCCGAGGGTGTCCTTGATGGCGTGGGTCAGCACCGGGTGCGGGCTGATCTCGATGAAAGTGCCGTGGTCGGCCCCGGCCTGCGCGATGGCCTGACTGAACCGAACCGGGTTGCGCAAGTTGGCTGCCCAATGGTCGGCGTCGAACACCGGCGCATCGTCGGCGGGGCCGCAGGTGGTGCTGAGCACCGGGATCGCCGGGGCATCCGGGGCCAAATCGATTAGCTCGGTACGCAATTCGGGCAGGATCGGATCGATGATCCGGTGGTGGGAGGCCACGTCGACCTCGATGCGCCGGGCCAGCCGATCGGCACCGGCCACCGCCGCGATCACGGCGTCCACCTGCTCGGGCGGGCCCGCGATCACGGTCTGGGACGGCGAGGCGTACACCGCGATACTCACGTCCGGGTAGTCGGCCAGTAGCGCCTCGGTGGCCGCGGCGTCGGATTCCAGCAGCGCCATCGCACCCTGGCCGGACAGCCGGGCCATCAGCCGCGACCGGGTGGCGATGACCCGCAAACCGTCGGCGACGCTCAGCGCGCCGGCCACCACCGCCGCGGTGACCTCGCCCATCGAGTGCCCGATCACCGCGTCGGGCTCCACGCCGTGGGACCGCCACAACGCCGTCAGCGCCAGCTGCACACCCACCAGCACCGGCTGAATCCGCTCGATCCCGGTCACCGGCCCACCGTCGCTCAGCACCTGCTGCAGCGAAAATCCGGTCTGGGCAAGGAAAATCGGCTCCAATCCGGCCACGGCGGCTGCGAACGCCGGCTCATCGGCCAGCAGTTGCCGGCCCATCCCCACCCATTGCGAGCCCTGCCCCGAATACACGAACACGGTGCCGGGCCGCCCCGCGGTCTCGCTGGGGAACACCACCCCGTCCGACGGCGTGCCCTCGGCCAGCGCGCGCAGGCCGGCGATCGCCTGCTTGCGATCCCGCGCGCACACGGTGCCGAATCTCGCCTGCCGCGACCGGTGGTGGTTGAGCGTGTGGGCAACGTCGGCAAGTGCCACCTCGGCACCCTCGCCGTCCATCCACTCGGCCAGCACCGCTGCCCACGACTGCACCCGTTCGGTGGTCTTGCCCGACACCACCAGGGTGGTCACGGCCGGCTCCGGTTGCGGTGCAACGGAATCCACCGGCGGTGCCTGCTCCAGCACCACGTGCGCGTTGGTGCCGCCGAAGCCGAACGACGACACCCCCGCCAGCCGCGGGGCTCCCGTGTCCGGCCAATCGGTGCTTTCGGCAACGACTTTCAGCCGCATGTCCTTGAAGGGAATGTGCGGGTTCGGCGTCTGGAAGTTCAGGTTCGGCGGGATCTGCCCGCGCTGCACCGCCAGCACGGCCTTGATCAGTCCCGCTATCCCGGCCGCACCCTCCAAGTGACCCACGTTGGACTTGACGGCGCCGATGAGCAGCGGCGCGGTCTCGGGGCGTCCGCGGCCCAGCACCGTGCCCAGGGCGCGCGCCTCGATCGGGTCGCCCAGCAGCGTTCCGGTCCCGTGCGTCTCGACGTAGTCCACCTGATGCGGTGCGACACCCGCGTTGGCGCACGCCGCGCGCAGCACCGCCATCTGTGCGGACGGGTTCGGCGCCATCAGCCCGTTGGATCGGCCATCCTGATTGACCGCCGATCCCCGGATCACCGCCAGCACCCGGTCCCCGTCGCGCACGGCGTCGCTCAGCCGCTTGAGCACCACCGCGCCGCAGCCCTCGCCGCGAACGAACCCGTCGGCGCCGGCATCGAAAGACTTGCACGCACCCGTCGGCGACAGCGCCTCGGCGCCGTCGAAGCTGCGGAAGATGGCCGGCGACAACAGCAGGTTCACGCCGGCCGCGATGGCCAGCTCGCAATCGCCCCCGCGCAGGCTCTGCGCCGCCAGGTGCACGGCAACCAGCGACGACGAACACGCCGTGTCGATCGATACCGAGGGGCCGCGCAGGTCCAGGGCGTAGGACAGCCGATTGGCGACGATGCTCAACGCGCCGCCGATGTTGCTCCACGCGTCGACGCGGCTCAGATCCGATCCCGCCAAGTAGCCGTAGTCGGCCGCACAGGCGCCGGCGAAAACTCCGGTCTGCGAATGCCGCAGCGATTCCGCGGGAATTCCCGCATGCTCCAACGCTTCGAAGGCCACCTCCAGCAACAGTCGCTGCTGCGGGTCCATCGCGGTCGCCTCGTGCGCGGAGATCTCGAAGAACTCCGCGTCGAAACCGTCGACGTCGGTCAGCACCGACGCCCACCGGGTGGTGCCGGCCAGCGCCGTCGCGATCTCCGGTGAGCCGTCGTCGAAGGGCTGCCAGCGTTCGGCAGGCACTTCGGTGATCGCCGAGCGGCGCTCAGACATGAAGCGCCAGAACGACTCCGGCCCGGAGATCTCACCCGGAAACCGGCAGCCCAACCCGACCACGGCGATCGGCTCGTCCACCCAACCGTTTCCTGCCGGGCCCGCAGTCGCCGCGGCCTCGGGTGTGGTCAGGAACCGGACCAATTCGTCGATCGTGGGATGCTGCCAAAAATCTAGCGGGGACACCGCCCGGCCCGCCACGGTGGCCAATTCCCCGGAGAGCACGACCGCGTCGCGGGACCCCACGCCCAGATCGTTGAACGTGACGTCCAGGCCGACGTCGTCGGGGTGGCAACCGATCTCGGTGACGAGATAGTCGATCAGCCAGCGACGCAGCTCGGCCTCATCTGGGACCGCCGCCGTCACGCCGAAACGTCCAAGCGCTCGAACTCCTCGCGCCGGTAGCTCTCGATGCACGTCGACCGCCGGACCTTGCCACTGGTCGTGAGCGGGAGCGAACCCGGCGCCACCAGGACGAGATCGGAAATCCGCACGCCGTGTGCGTTCGAGATCGCGGCTGTGACGTCCCGCCGGATCGAGCGAAGCTTCTGCAGGGAATCCTCGTCGGAGCCCTTGCTCTTCACCTCGGCGATCGCGACGAGCTGCTCGCTGGTGTCGTTCGCGACCGAGATCGCCGCGACCCGGCCCTTGGTGATCTGGGTGACGGTCTGCTCGATGTCGTCCGGGTAGTGGTTCCGGCCGTCGACGATGAGCAGGTCTTTGAGGCGGCCCATGATGAACAGCTCGCCGTCGGAGATGAAGCCCAGGTCACCCGTGCGCAGCCAGGGGCCCTCGGGCGTGCCCTCGGACGGCGAGGCAAGCCGCGCACCGAAGGTGCCCTTGGTCCGCTCGGGGTTGCGCCAATAGCCCGCGCCGATGTTCTTGCCGTGCGCCCAGATCTCGCCGATGACGCCCGGCGGGGTCTCGGTGTTGGTCTTGGGGTCCACGATCCGCACCAGCGGCGACTTCAAGGCGCCGTAGCTGATGAGTTCGCTGCCGCCCTGCTCCTCGGTGCACGGCTTGGCGCGACCGCCCGAAAGCTGGTCGTACTGGAAGCGCACGGACGCGGGGGCCTGCCCCGTCTTCGCGCTGGCCAGGTACAGCGTCGCCTCGGCCAGCCCGTAGGACGGCCGTACCGCCGTCTCCGGCAGGTTGTATTTGGAGAAACGCTGCATGAAGCGGGCGATCGACGCCGGCTGCACCCGTTCGCTGCCGTTGGCGAGCCCGACCACGTGGCCGAGGTCGAGCCCGGCCATGTCGTCGTCGGAAATTCTGCGCACCGCCAGGTCGAAGGCGAAGTTCGGGCCCCCGGAGAACGGCCGGGGGTTGGCCGCGAGCAGCTTCATCCAGCGGGCGGGCTCGATCAGAAACGCCAGCGGGCTGGTCAGCACCGACGGGCGTGCCCAGACCGCGGGGAAGCAGATCCCCTGGATGAGCCCCATGTCGTGATAGAAGGGCAGCCACGACACCAACGATTCCGGCAGCCCGGAAACGTCGAACAAACCATTTTCCAGATCCTGGCAATTGGCGATCACGTTGTCATGGGTGATGATTACGCCCGCCGGCTGACCGGTCGATCCCGACGTGTATTGCAGATACGCCTCCTTGGGCTGGGCGTACTCGACCGGCGTGAAATCACCCGCGGAAAAAAAGTCGAGTGAGTCGATTTCGATGACCGCCGGCGCGGCCCAAGAACCGTTCCCCTCGGCATATTTGACGACGCTGTCGACGGCGGCGGACGTCGTGATGACGGCGGCGGGTGTGCAATCCTGCAGCGCCGACTCCACCCGGCTGTCATGGGCGCCCAACTGCGGGACCGACAGCGGAACCGCGAGGAAACCGGCTTGCAGCGCGCCGAAAAAGCCCACCACGTAGTCAAGGCTCTGCGGAGCCAGTATCGCCACGCGGTCGCCGGTCGTGCCGGTGCGTCTGAGTTCGTCGGCGACGGTCGACACTCGACGCTGCAGCTGCGACCAGGTCAAGCTTTCGGCAAAACCCGCGGGGTCCACGTCGTAGTCGATGAATGTGTACGCCGTTTCGTCGGCGTGCCGGCGAGCGTTTTCGGCGAGCACCGCAGGAATGGAGGACTCAATTGAGGACATCAAACTACCCTTTCAATTTTCTACCAAGTATTTTTGCGCATCCTCGTCCCCCGCTGGATGGCGCGGTCTGGCTTACTGGAGCCCCCGCTCCTGCCATTGCCGTTACGGACGTCGATCGCGGCAGCACCACCCCGGACACGACGATCCGGGGGCGCTCTGCTGACATGAGCCAGCGCCCACGGTCATGACAACCTCCACAGCGAGCAACCTACCCCTTCTCCGGCGACCTCGTAGGCGAATCGGAAATATCGTTGACCAGCCGATATAGCGTGCCGACTGGGACGGCAGTCCAACAAGTGGTTAGTACGCCTCACGATCGAAGCCCTGCGTTGCGCGGCTGCGGGAGACAGGGGTCGGCGCATGCGCGATGATCGACTCCGAGCGCGCAGGAAGCGGGGTCTTGTGACAAGCAAGGTGCTGGCAGCAGTCGGGCACGCGCTGGCGCTGGCCGGCTCGATGACGTGGGAAATCCTGTGGGCGCTGATCCTCGGGTTCGCCCTGTCGGCGGTCGTGCAGGCGGTGGTCCACCGCTCCACGGTGGTAGCGCTGCTCGGCGACGACCGGCCGCGCAGCCTGGCGGTGGCGGCCGGGCTGGGCGCGGCGTCGTCGTCCTGCTCGTATGCGGCCGTGGCCCTGGCCCGGTCGCTGTTCCGCAAGGGTGCCAACTTCACCGCCGCGATGGCGTTCGAAATCGGCTCCACCAACCTGGTCGTCGAGTTAGGCATCATCTTGGCCCTGCTGATGGGCTGGCAGTTCACCGCGGCCGAGTTCATCGGTGGCCCGCTGATGATCGTCGTGCTGGCGATCCTGTTCCGTCTGTTCGTGCGGCCCCGCCTGGTCGACGCGGCGCGCGAACAGGCCGAGCTGGGCATCGCCGGCTCGATGGAAGGCCACGCCGCGATGGAGATGTCCATCCAGCGCGAGGGGTCGTTTTGGCGCCGGCTGTTCTCCGGTGCCGGGTTCACCTCGGTCTCGCACGTGTTCGTCATGGAATGGCTGGCCATCCTGCGGGACCTGGTGCTGGGCCTGTTGATCGCCGGCGCCATCGCGGCGTGGGTGCCCGAAACGTTCTGGCGAAGCTTCTTCTTGGCCGATCACCCTGGCCTGTCGGCGGTGTGGGGGCCCATCGTGGGACCCGTCGTGGCGATCGCGTCCTTCGTCTGCTCGATCGGCAACGTGCCGCTGGCGGCGGTGCTGTGGAACGGCGGGATCAGTTTCGGCGGCGTGATCGCCTTCATCTACGCGGACCTGCTGATCGTGCCGATCCTGAATATCTACCGCAAGTACTACGGCACCCGGATGATGCTGATCCTGCTCGGAACCTTCTACACGGCGATGGTCGCCGCCGGCTACCTCGTCGAATTGCTCTTCGGCACAGCCAAACTCATTCCCACCCACCGCAACGCCACGGTCATGGAAGCGACGTTCTCGTGGAACTACACCAGCTGGCTCAACGTCGCTTTCCTGGCCGTCGCGGCGCTGCTGGTGGCCCGGTTCGTCACCTCCGGCGGAATGCCGATGGTGCGGATGATGGGCGGCTCACCCGAGGCGACGGACGACCACCACCACCATCACTGACGGCCGGTGCCGGTGTCGGCGGTGTGGCGCTGGGTTGATCTGGCCGCCGCCCAGTCGTCGCCGATCATGTCCCGCCAGTTCGCGGCGAGTCCGTCCAGCGCATCCTCGATGCAAGCCCAGACCGACTCGAGCGGCGTCGCATCCGGTGGCACGCGAGCGTTGATCCGTTGCTCCACGGCAACATTGGGCTCGTGCGGCGCATCGCTGAACGGGGCAAGCGCGTTGATGGCGTCGATGACGCGGTGTCGACGCTGGGCATAAGCCCACCCGGCCAACTCGTCCGGCATGATCGGCCGCCCGAAGATGTAGTCCTGCGCGGCATGGCGATACGGGACCTCGAGCTTTCGATCCAGCGTCTCGATCGGCAACCCTCCCGCGAAGTACACCGGCACGATGGGCACCGACGCCTCGACCGCCATATCCAGCAGCGTGGAGGTGAGCCGCTCGACGCGCTGCCCGGAGTGCACAGCGCGCGTGCCGTCGGCGTGCACCAGCGTCGAGACCCCGCGGTCGGCGACGTCGGACTTGATTTCGTCCATCAGGCGCAGGAACTGCTGCGGGTGCTGTTGGTCGAAGTACCGGATGGCGCCGAGCTGCCGGCCGGCCTCTATGTCCAGCAGCTGCAAAAGCTGTCCAATCCAGCGGTTTTCGTGCTTGGCGTTAGCGATCGGCATGACCCGCGTGCCGGTCGCCCACGACGCGATCGTCGTGCCCAACAGCGACTCGACCTGCACCTGATGGTTGCCCAGCAGCAATACCGGGCGGCCGCGAATCGCCGACATCGCGGCGGGATCCGTGACGATCACGTGCCTGACGTAACGCGACAGCAGAGCCCAGTGCAGCAGGTCGCCGAATCCGTCCCGCGGCAACCCCAGCAGGTCGGCCCACCACCGGCGTACGGGTTGCCAGTCCGTCTGCAGCGACGCGCTGGCGCGGCACCGGCCCGGACGCGCGTCGACCTCGACGGTGACCCGTTCCAGGGGCAACACCGGGCAGTTCGGCAACCCGTTGACGAACTGAACCTGCGACGGGTGGATCGCGCCATGGGCTGCGTCGGCGACGGCTTCCTTGGTCGCGATGTCGGCGAGCAGCGAATCCCCTTGACTGTCGGTCCGGTACACCGCTTGCAGAGTGCCCCGAAACCAGTCCAGCGTCGCCGCGCGGGCGGAATCGAGCGCGACCACGCCGTGGTCCAGCCGTTCGCTCAACGACATCGCGGGCACCGCGCGGCGCTGTCCCAGGAACGCCAGCCGCCGCGGGCCGCCGGCCTCGGCCAGGGGGCCCTTGGGCAGCAGAATCTCGACGAGGCGAAGGTATGCCCACGGCTTGCCCGCGACGCTGAGCCACAGGTCGATGATCGGCATCCGGCCGTCGGCGTCGTCGAACCCGACGAACCGCGTTTCCACGTCGACCGTTCCCTGCACCGGCGTGGCACCGTAGAACCGGGCACACTCCACACACCGCGGGAACGCGACCGTCGGGTCAGGGGCCTCGGCATACGACGCGACATCTGTGCCGTCCGTGGTCCATACGCTCATCGCTGCGTGCGGAACGACGTGCAGCGCACCGTCGAGCAGTCCCGGCTGCAGCCGACCCGCGGGAACAGTGCACCGCTGCACGTCCAGCGTCCCGGACGAGCCGTTGCGGCCGATGCGCGCGCCGTCGATGAGGCTGGCGAACGCCGGTCCGTGGAAGACCGCGCCGTCGTACGGCGTGGCAAAGGGCACCGCATCGCGCAGCGGGGCCGGGGCTACCGGTGCACCGGCGTACTGGTCCGCGGTGACGATCGTGGCGGTCGCGTGGGTCTCCCAGCGGGACAGCACCGGATTCGGCGCGTCGCGCCACGCCTCCAGTCGGCCCGCGAAGCGTCCCGGCCCGGCCGGTTCCACCGCCACCCGCAGCCGCTTGGGCGAATCGACGACGACCCAGCCGACGACCCTGAGGTCGGTGACTTCCACCACTTTCGCCGGGCCGCAGGCCGCGCCGGCCGCCTCGGCGAACAGGTCCAGGATCGACATCATCGGCAGCGACGGAATGACGTAGGTCGGGCAATGGTCGGTGATCCAGGTGTCGCGCGCCGGGTCGATGACCGTCTCCACCGTGGTGGCGGCCGGGGTCTCGACAGGCGTGCCGGACGAGCCGGCGCGGACCGCGAATCGGCCGTCCGGTGCGTCCCGGGTGATCCGCATGCCGAGGTTGCTCGCGCTGTAGATCCGCTTCCCGTCAACCCACAGCGAGGCCTCGGCGACGGCCAGGATGCCATCGTCTGCACGGCCGATGCGGGTGATCTCCACCTGCGACGTGATCTGCTTGTTGGTTGGGATGATCTGCCCGCGGTATCGCCACGTGATCGCGTCGCGCTGGGCCACCGGCTCGAAGCGCGCCGACGGCCCGGCCTCCTTGCCGAGGCCGAGGTCGAGCATCGCGAATTGCAGGAGCTGGAGCAGCATTTCGATGCCCAGTGATCCCGGCTGCACCGGGTCCTGGCAGAAGTGGGCCTTGAAGAACCACTCCGCGGGGTCGACGTCCTTGACCGCGCGCCAGCGCCCCAGCCCGGCGGCACCGTCGGTGGGCCAGCGGCCGGTGACGCGGTCGATCATCAACAGCATCGGCTCCGCCAGCCGCGGTCCCGGACCGAAAAATCCCCGCGGGCGCTCCCGCAACTCGACGACCGGTGCGTCGCAGGCGAGTTCGACCAAAGACCGCTGCTCGTCGCTGACCGGGAGCCCGACCTGGTTCTGCAGCGCCTCGCTGCGGAAGTAGCCGAACACCGTGTCGAAGCTGTAGACGAGTCCGGCGTGCGCGTGGATCTCACCGACGAAGCTGACGATGATGGTCCCGGCCGCCTTGGCGATGCTGGTCAGCGAGATCTTGGTGCGCAACGTCCCGATCGACGGCGTGATCTCCAGATGCTGGGTGCCGTTGCCGTCAAGGTTGCGGAAATACAGGTCCACCTCACTGTCCAGCGGGCAGCCGACATAGCTGGCCAGCCAGCCGCACGGCTGCAACGCGACCTCCATGAGCACCGCGTTGGGCATCGTCGGCGCCCCATTCGCGGCGAAATACCAAGCGTCGCTGGGTACATCGTACTCGACGACGGCTTCCGCACCGAACTTGACGACGCCGATGTCGCCGACCAGCTCGGTGACCCGGGACATGAAGTGGTACGGCGGCCCCGGCAGCCGGGCCACCTTGCGGTGGGAGTCGAACTTTTCGAAGAGCGGGCCGAAAGCCATGGAGGGCTTGGCCGTAGCGCTGGCGAGCATCGCCTGGTAGTCGAAGGCGAAGCCGTCCGCCGCGGCGACGGCCTTGGGTTCGACATACTCCTCGAGCTCCTTGGCGCCCATGTCCATCGGCCAGCCGGGAGAGAGCCGCAGGCCCATCCGGCGACAGTGGAAGGCCGGCAGGCCGTCGACGGTGCACAGCAGGTCGGCGAACAGCGTGGGTTCGGGCCCAGCGATGACCTCGCGCACGAACACCTCGTAGACCAGCTCGCGGGACTGGGGTGTGACCTGACCGCGGCAGACAAGTTTGTAGGTCTCGAAGGGCACGGGTTCGAAGCGCCACCCGTCGCATCCGATCGTCATGCCCAGGGCGGTCATGTAGATCGCCATCGTCTGCATCGTCGCCTCGTACATCAGCGTCCCGGGCATGCAGGGATCGTTCTTGAAATGACCTCCGAAATACCACTTTTCGGGGTTGATGTGTTCGACGGCACGCAGGTAGCCCCGCCCCCACGGGCCGCCGGTCAGGTCCAGCTGCGTCACCTCGTCGACGAACAGCATGTCGCCGCCCGCGATGCTGGGCGTGCGGGTGTGGCTGGCCGCGCGCTCGAAGCCGGCGCCGAACGTGTGCCAGATGTCCCCCGCCGCCACGGCCTCCAGATCGGCGCGCCGCAGCGACGTGCGCGCCGTCTGCGCCGGCGTCGGTTCCATTGGGCCGTCGACGGTTTCGTCCTCGGGCCGCCAGAGGATGCCGCCCGAGGCCGCCAGCTCCTGGTCGGAGAAGAAGCCGGCCTGACCGTTGCGCATCGACATCCGCTCCACGCCGTCGATCGTGCAGTCATAGTGGAAGAAGAACATCCTGATGTCGCCCTGGCGGGCGTGGCCGTCGACGTGGATGTCGAACCGCAGGGTGTCGCCGATCTCGGGCAGGCCACCCAGGTAGGTCACCTCGCAACCCAGCAGCCGATACACCCGCTCGCTCTTGTTGAGGAAGTCCGCACCCATCCAGGAGATGAGCATGAGGTCGGCCTGCCCCGCTTCGATCATGATGCCGGCCGGCATTCGGCCCTGGTGCAGCCACCAGGCGTCGGCGGTGACATCGGTTTCCGTCCACAGGGTTCCGGTGCCGAACTTGGCAGGCTCGGCGTCGATGCCCAGCAGGCGATCCGCCAGCAGCAGCGGGGGTTCGGGCATCCGCACCTGGCGGAGGTAGTCGTCTTGCACGGCGAACGCCGGACCGTAGATCTCGGAGATCTTTCCCGACGCGTGCACCCGCAGGCCGTCCTTGTCCAGCGTCAGCCCGACCGGTGCGCGTTTGACCGTGGGCGCCGGCACTTCCTTGCCGGCCGGCCGGGTCGGCTGGATCGCCCGGCTGGCGCCTTTCGGAAACGGTTTGTCGACGTCGTTGTGCACCGAGGGTTCCAGCGCCGTGGTGGCCGTCGGGACGGGCATGCCGTCGATCTGGACATCCGGCAGCGCGACGGCGCGCTGCGCGCTCGCCTCGGCGGCGGTCGCGACGGCGATCTCCGAGTCGAGGTCGTACACCATCGCCAGCGGCTCCGGCGGCGTCTGCGCGATCAGCGCTTCGCCCAGCGGCACCCGCGTCAATGCCTCCGCGGCCCTGGGCAGAGGCGGCGGAAGCGGGACGTATGTTGCCATGAGCTGCTCCAGGTGATGCGTGGTGAGATGTTCTGCGGTAACGGGATTCAGTGCTGTGCGAGACGCGGCGGCGACGCGGGCCGGCAGCCGTACCTCGGGCAGGTGGGCCGGGAAGGACAGCTGCGTGGGCTTCCCGGTGCGCGGCCGGGCGGCGGGCGGAAACTGGCCGCCGCGCGCGCCGGCGTCGCGGTGTCCGGGCGGCGGCGGCAGCAACACGATCTGCTGTTCCTGGCCGGCGATGCCGGCGAGCGCCACGACAACCGCCCGCTCGTCGGTTGCCCACGCCGTACCGTCGGGCCATACGCCCAGGAAACCGTAGAGCACGCCGGCGGCGACGTGCAGCAATCCCGACGCCGCATGGGCATGGCCGAGCAGCGGCGAGAGGTTCAATGCACCCGGTGCGGTGCCCAGGTGGAGGCACTCGCCCCGCGGTTGTTGGTTTGCGGGCAGCGTGGCCAGGATCGTGTCGTGGTCGCGGCGCGCGTCATCGGCGCGTTTGAGGACGACGACGACCGCGGCGTCGCCGGGCACCTGCTCGCCCGGACCCAGCAGCACGCGGACAGCCGCCTCGTGGACCGATTCGCAGCTGAGATCCACGGCGCCGACCACCGCGGCATCCACCTCGCCCCGCCGCAACGCGCGCGCGGCCAGCTCCAGGGCGGTGGTGCCGGACAGTTCCTCCCGCGACACCGTGAAACTTGGCCCACGCAAGTCGAATTGGCTGTTCAACCGGTTGGCCACGATGTTTGGCATGGCACCCACCACGCCGGCGGCGGTCCACCCTTGCACGACCTCGTCCCGCGCCGCCGCCAGGTCGTCGGGGTCGTCGATCTCGTCGGCCAGCCGCCACCGGACGCCGAACCGGGTCACCTCGGCGTCGCAGCCCATCCCCACGACGACGCTCGTCGTGTCGGGCGGCAGGCCCTTGATGACTTCGTCGATATTGAGGGCGGCGCCGAGCAGGGCGAGTTGCTGCGGTTGAGTCTGCTTGAGATCCGCAGGGGGAAAACGTGTTCGCGTGAGGTCGAGGGACACCTCGGACATGCGCGCCCTGAGCCGTCCGCCGTCGTCGCAAGGTATCGACTGGCCGGTCATCAGATGATCGGCGACCGAGGCGGTTTCGTGCCCGTCGCCCACCAGCAGGCTCAGGCCCACGATGGCGATGTCATGCTCGGATGGCGGCCCGGTCACCGGCCAGCTCACCCGGGCGTGCCGCTTTTCGGCGGGCTCGATCCATTCCTCGAGCAGCAGGTGCGCATTGTTGCCGCCGAAGCCGAAGTTGTTGATCGCCGCGCGGCGCGGCCCGACGCACACCCACGGTTCGGCCGCTTCGAGCAGCCGGAACGGCGAGCCGGCGATGAACGGCAGCGGATCGTCGACGTGCAGCGTCGGCGGCCGCACACCCGCTCGCATCGCCGCGAGCACCTTGATGGCGCCCGCGGCACCCGACGCGGTGATCGAGTGCCCCAGATTGGATTTCAGCGATCCGATGGGCACATTGGCCATGCCGGCGAAGATGCGTGCCATGCTCATCAGCTCGGTCAGGTCGCCGCGTGACGTGCCCGTGGCATGGCACTCGACGAGCGAGATGTCCTGCGGCTCAAGGTCGGCCATTTGATAAGCCGCCTGCATCGCGCGTTCCTGACCGTCCTGCGACGGCACCAGCAGACCCCGGCCCCGGCCGTCGTTGGAAAGGCCGATTCCCCGGATCACGCCCAGGATGGTCTGACCGGCGGCGATCGCGTCGTCGAGCCTGCGAAGGATCAGAATCGCCGCACCTTCGGCGGGCACCAGTCCGTCGGCGCCCTGATGGAAGGGGCGCGACCGGCCGGTGCGGCTCAGCGCCTGCAACGCGCTGAAGCCGACGTGGAGAAGCAAATCGCTGGCGCCGTTGACTCCGCCCGCCAGCATCACGTCCGCGGTGCCGTCGTGCAACCGGTCGCAGGCCAGCTTGATCGCGTAGATGGAGGACGCGCATGCGGCGTCGAGGGCCGCCGCTCCTGCGGTCAGCCCCAGCGCGTTGGCGATCAGGTGGGCCGGCAGCCCGGACATGAAGCGATTTCGCCAATCGATCCCGTGTCCGGTTCCGCGCCAGAACTTTTCGGCGAGGTCGGTCATCGACTTGGTCGGGTAGCTCAGATTGCCGAGGACAACCCCGGCCGAGCCGGGAATCGCGCCTGCGGTCCAGCCGGCGCTTGCGAGAGCCTGCCGCGCCGCCTCGATGGCCCACAGGTACAGCGGATCGAGGCCGTCGAGGTCGGCAGCGCCGAGCAGCAGGCCGCGGCCGTCGAACACGTCCTCGAAGCCGCGCACGTACCCTCCGCGGTCCGACCAGGTGTGGTCCAGGTAGGACCCGTCGCGCTGATCGCGCAAGACCCGCGTAGGGGACACGCCCCAGTAGTCCGGCCGCGGTGAGCCGAGGACGTCGCGGCCCTCGCACACCGTCGTCCACAACTCGTCGGGGTTGAGGCCGCCCGGAAGTACGCAGCCCTGGCCGACGATGGCAATGGGCTCAAACTTCAAGACGACTCCGCGGCATATCGGATCAGCTGCCGTAGGGGTACAACTCGAGCCGCTTGAGGCTGGCAACCACGCGATTGTCGGCGTCGACGAGGTCGAGATCGCAGCTGGCCCTGCTGCTCTTGGCATCGCCATTGGAAAGCACGCAGCGCAGGCTGCCGTCGAGCGCACCGGCCCGATACCGGACGACCTCGCCCACCCGCAACGGCAATACCTTGCGGCCCAACTGCTCGAAGCTCCACACCAACGCCACCTGCAGGCAGCCGTCCAGAGCCGCGGCGTCCGTCGCCCAGTCGTCGCCCGGCCACCCGGCGGTCGTCAGACCGTGCAGCGCCGCCGTCGCACTGGTGGCCTGGCAGTCCACGTTCTCGACGACCTGGAAGGCGGGCCCGTGGAAAAGGGCACCGTTGGTGTAGCAGGTCTCGCGGCTCAGCTGGCGGACGCCGCGCGGGGAAACCGCGAGCGTCGGTGCAACCGTTGCGCCCCAACTCATTTCGATGGTCGCGGAGTAGTAGGCCACCGATCCCTCGCGATCGGACAGCGTGCAGGTCAGCCGGTCCGGGTGGTCTTCCACCGGCGCGCAGCGCACCAGCAGGAGCTCGCCGTGTTGGTCGAAGTCCTGCAATGTCACGCCGCGCAGCACCTTGAGGTCGAGCAGCCGGTCCACGTGATACCCGGGCCGGCAGGCCTCCGCCAGTCGCACGAACCACTCGCACGCCTGCACAACGGGGAGTACGACGTTGCCCTGGACGCGGTGGTCGGTCAGATAGGGCTGGCGTGTCACATGGGCCGCCACGCAAGCGACCCGGCCCTCCGGGGGCAGCGGATGCGTTGGCAGGCCCGCCAATACACCGTCGCCCAGGGTCACCTCGGGACCGTCCGTCGCGGCGTCGAGCACGTCCGAGACGAAGGCCCGCGCGCCGTCCGCGAGCGGTATCAACGAGATACCCCGGGACTCGAACATCGTCTTGAGCGCAGGCGTCACCATGCCGGAATCCCATGGCCCCCAACCCAATGCCCGGACCAGGCAGCCCGGACCGCGCCGGGCCTGCTCGGCCAGGGCCACCTTGTTGAGGATCTCGTTGGCCATGGCGTAGTCGCTCTGACCGACGTTGCCGCTGCGTGCGGCCACCGAGGAGAACAGGCAGACGATCTTCAGCGCGTCGGCGGCCGTGGCGTCCAGCAGCGCACCCAGGCCGCCGACCTTTGTCTCGAAGACGCGGTCGAATCCGTCGAGGGTCTTCTTGTGCAGGGGCGCGTCGGCCAGCACGCCGGCACCGTGCACCAGCCCCGTGATCGGGCCGAAATCGGCTCGCACGCCGTCGAGAAGGGCGCTGAGCTGCGCCGCGTCGCGCACGTCGGCCGCGGCGTAACGGACCCGCGAGCCGGCGGCTTCGAGCTCGGCGAGGGTCGCACGCACCTCGCGGTCGGCCAGGATCCGCTGGACCTGCTGCTCCAGCTGACGGGGCGTGAGCTTCTGGCCGTCGGCCGCCGCGCTCGCGAGCAGGGCGCGCTTGAGCTCGGCAGCGGTCGCCAGTCCGCGCGCCGCCGCGGGTTCGTGGGCGAGTTCCGTCCGTCCGAGCAGGACGAAAGTGGCCTGGGTCTCCCGCGCCAGGGCGATCACCGACGCCGCGGTGACGCCGCGCGCCCCACCGGACACCACGATGACGTCGCGGTTGTCGATGCGGCGTATGTGCGCGCTCGGTCGGCTCGGGCCCGCGACGACAGTGACGCGGCCGTGCGTGCTGCCCAGGCCGACTTCCAGTTCCGCCCCGCCCGCCAACAGTTCCTGGGCGAGTTGTTCGGCGACGGCGGTGGGCGAATACTGTTGCGTTGCAATGTCGATCGCCTTGACCTGTGCCTTCGGCCACTCTTGGGCGGCCGTCTTGGCAAGCGCACCGATACCGCCGGCCCAGGCGCGCGGGCCGGGCTCGGCGAGCAGCCCGAAGGTGCCGCCGGTGTCCTGGACGGTGACGAAGACGCCCCCGCGCTCCTCGAATTTCGCGGCGATGCGTTGGGCGTCGGCGAACGCCACCCGATTGACGGCCAGCGTCTCGTCCCGCCCGGCCGTTGGCCGCAAGCCACCGAGGTGGATCACTGCGTCGGCGTCGGCGCTGGGTTCGGCCACGACGGACGCCGGAAGGCCGTACGTGCGCAGGGTCGCGGCCAGGGCATCGGCGACGGCGGCGTCCTCGGCCGCGACGATCTGCACGTCGGCGCCACCGTAGAGGCCCGGCATTCCCATCCCGCTGGCCGGAGCAGCCACCGCGTGCACCGCGTAGCGGGCGATCGCTGCTCCGGCTAACTCAAAAGGGAGGCGACCACCTGCCGGGCTGCCGTTGGGTGGCGACGCGGTAAGTGGTGGCGATCCGTTTGGGGGTGGCGCAGCGAGCAAGCTCTGCAGGTACTCCACGATCTCCTGCAGCGTGACCAGCGCACCCATCGTCGCCGTATCCACCTCCGGCAACGCCGGAATCCGCTCCTGAACCGCCGACAAAATCTCGACCCGCTTGATCGAATCGATCCCCAGATCGGCCTCCAACGCCATCGACAGATCCAGCATCTCCACCGGATAACCCGTCTTATCAGCCACCACCGCCAACATCTGCGACACCAACTCCGCAGACCCCACCGAAACGACAGCCGGCACGACCGGCACCGGCTTCACCGCGACCCCATTCGAAACCGCTTGTACCACACCGTTGCTGGGCGCGTGCGCGACACCGCTGGACGTCACCGGAGCCAACAAGCCCTGCAGGTAGCCCACGATCTCCTGCAGCGTGACCAGCGCACCCATCGTCGCCGTATCCACCTCCGGCAACGCCGGAATCCGCTCCTGAACCGCCGACAAAATCTCGACCCGCTTGATCGAATCGATCCCCAGATCGGCCTCCAACGCCATCGACAGATCCAGCATCTCCACCGGATAACCCGTCTTATCAGCCACCACCGCCAACATCTGCGACACCAACTCCGCAGACCCCACCGAAACGACAGCCGGCACGACCGGCACCGGCTTCACCGCGACCCCATTCGAAACCGCTTGTACCACACCGTTGCTGGGCGCGTGCGCGACACCGCTGGACGTCACCGGAGCCAACAAGCCCTGCAGGTAGCCCACGATCTCCTGCAGCGTGACCAGCGCACCCATCGTCGCCGTATCCACCTCCGGCAACGCCGGAATCCGCTCCTGAACCGCCGACAAAATCTCGACCCGCTTGATCGAATCGATCCCCAGATCGGCCTCCAACGCCATCGACAGATCCAGCATCTCCACCGGATAACCCGTCTTATCAGCCACCACCGCCAACATCTGCGACACCAACTCCGCAGACCCCACCGAAACGACAGCCGGCACGACCGGCACCGGCGGCTGCGGAACCGGGGCTACCGCAACACCATTCGCCGCTGTCGGCGCGAGCGGCGCCGGCGGAACGGGCAGCGCCGACCTGCCGTTGGTAGCGGCTGGAGCAACCCGCGGAGCCGGCAGCACCGAGGTGCCATCGGATACCGCCGCAGGCGCGGCGGGTGGTGCGGTGACCGGGCTCTGGGTCACCAGGCCCTGTAAGACCCCTTGCAGCTGACCGATAGATTCCTGCAAAGCCCCCACAGCGGCAAGGATCGCCGTTACGGCGTCGGCGTTGAGGCCGGGCGCGGGCGCCGCGACCGGCCGAACAGCGCCGTTACTCACGGCGGCGGCTGCGGCAGGAGCCACCGCGTGCGCACCGTTGCCGTTGCGGGCGGCCGGAACCGGTGCGGGAGGCAGCACGATCGGGGGCGCCGAAGGTGCGCCCGCGGATGCCGACCCGTTGACGTGGGCAGCAGGTGTAATTGACTCGGATGGCGCCAATTTGGACTCCGATTCGGTCCTGTGTGGGTTGGTGTGGCCACTGTGGTCGGGAGATAAGACTTTCTGGGCCGGCCGCCGCACAGGTTCGTCGTTGATCTGCGGCCGTCCGTAGTTGGATCCGTTGATCTTCAGGGTCAGCTTGGGCTGCTCGCGCTTCCGGGGGTCATCGCTGGGCCGGTAATCGGCCCAGAGGCCGGCGAAATTCATCGGCACGCCGGCGGCCGCAAGTTGCGCGATCCCGATCCACAGCGACCGGATGCCGTTGCGGCCCTTGGCGTCCAGTGATACCGCGGAATGCTCTTGGCCGGCAAGGCATTTGCCGACCAGACTGGTCAGCACGCCGCCGGGACCGACCTCGACGAAGGTGCGCGCACCAGCCTGCCACATCGCCTGAATCTGCTCGGCGAACCGCACCGGCTGAGCGATCTGGTTGGCGAGTGTGGTCCGCATTGCCCGAGCATCGGCGGCGTACGGCTGAGCCGTCGCGTTGGCGTACACGGGTACCTCGGGCGTGCCGAACGGAACATTCGCCAGGAATGAGTCGAACGGAACGGCCGCCGAGCTCACGATCTCGGAGTGGAACGCGGTAGCGACATCGAGGCGGCGCGCTTTCATGCCCACCGCGTTGAACCGCTGTGCCGCATCGTCTATCGACGCGCTGTCGCCGGACAGCACCACCTGGTCGGGGGCGTTGTGGTTCGCGATGACGACCGACAGGCCCCACTCGTCGATCTGCTTGCGGACCTGCTCGGCCGACGCCGCAACCGCACACATGGCCCCGTCGCTACTGGCCGCGGCCTGGGCCATCAGCACTCCCCGGGCCCGCGCGATCCGCAGCGCGACCTCTTCGCTGAAAACACCGGCGGCGCAGAGCGCGCTGACCTCGCCGAAGCTGTGCCCGCCGACGGCCACCGGGGCGATGCCCAGCGAGCGAATCACGGACAACAGGCTCAGGCTGTGCGCGCCGATGCCGGGCTGTGCCCACTCGGTCTTCGTCAACTCGGCGGCCTGCCGCGCCCGCTCCTCGTCGGTGAAGGCCGTCTTCGGCCACACCACTTGATGCAGGTCGCGGTCGGCGTTCAAATGCTCGGCGCGTGCAAGTTCCCACGGCGCCAAAGCCGCGTCATAGAGCTGCGGAATGTCCGCGCCCATGCCGACGTACTGGCTACCCTGCCCCGGGAACAACAGCGCGACCGGCCCGGCCTTGCGCGCCGAGTAGAAGTAACCCTTCGGCGAACTGAAAGACGGCGCCAAATCCGGTGTTTCGAGCTTCGCTGCGGCTTCGTCGAGCATCGTGCGCAACGTCGCGACACTGTCGGCGACGACGGCGAGGCGGTGCGGCTGCGCGGCGTCGTACGCCGATTGCGTGCTGCGCGCGACGTAGCTGAGCATGTCGTCGCTGTCGACCAGCGAGGCCGACAGGCGGGCGGCTTCCCCGGCGAGCGCCGCAGCCGACGGCGCCCCGAGCACGACCAGTTCCGAATCCCAGGACCGATACCGCCAGGCCCGCTTCCCGCTACCCGTGTACTCCTCGACGGTGACGTGGAAGTTGGTGCCACCGAAGCCGAACGAGCTCACGGACGCCCGCCTCGGGACTCCGTGGTCGGGCAGCCACGGCTTGGTGCGCGTCGAGAGATAGAACGGCGATTTCTCGATCTCGAGACCCGGGTTGGGTTGATCGATCTTGATGGTCGGCGGCAGCAGCTTGTGGTGCAGCGCCATCACGGTCTTGAACAGGCCGCATGCCCCCGCGGCCCCCTTGGTGTGGCCGACCTGGGACTTGACGGAGCCCAGCGCGCACCACTGCCGGTCGGCACGCCCTGATGCGTCGAAGACCTCGCGCAGCGCGGTGAACTCGGCGACGTCACCCGCCTTGGTGCCGGTGCCGTGCGCTTCCACGAGCCCCACCGTCTCGGGGCCGTAGCCGGCCGCCGCGTAGGCGCGACGCAGGGCTTTGGCCTGGCCCGTCGGACTCGGCGCGTAGATGCTCTTCGCGCGGCCGTCCGACGAGGTACCGATGCCGCGAATCACGGCGTAAATCCGATCGCCGTCGCGTTCGGCGTCGTCGAGTCGCTTGAGCGCGAGCATGGACAACCCCTCGCCCAGCATGGTGCCGTCCGACTGATCGGAGAAGGGGCGGCAATCGCCGCTCGGCGACAGAGCGGTGACCTTGGCAAAGCACATGAACATGAAGATGTCGTTGAAGGCATCGACCCCGCCGGCGATCACCATGTCCGATTCGCCGAGATACAGCTCGTGCAGTCCGACCTCGAGGGCGGCCAACGAACTCGCACACGCCGCGTCGATGACGCAGTTCGTCCCGCCGAGATCGAAGCGGTTGGCGATTCGCCCGGCGATGACGTTGCCGAGCAGCCCCGGGAAGGTGTTCTCCTGCCACGGCGTGTAGTTGGACGCCACCCGCTCGCTGAATGCCTCCAGCTCGGGTTCGGAAAGACCCGCGGCGCGCAGCCCGCGCTCCCAGACCGGACGATGCAGGCGGCCACTTATATAAGTAATCAATTCGGTGCCACCGGATGCGCCCAGCACGACGCTGATGCGCTCCCGATCAAGGTGGGAAAAGTCGCCGTCGGCGGCGTCCTCTAATACTTGCTGGGCGACTCTGAGCGCGAGTAGCTGGGCCGTATCGGTCGCGGGCAGAACATTCGGTGGAATTCCGAAATCCATGGGCGAGAAATCGACGTCCGGCAGAAATCCGCCGCGGCTGGCGTAGACCTTGTCCGGCGTCCGGGGAGAAGGGTCGTAGAAGTCGTCAATACGCCAGTGCGACTCGGGAACATCGGAGAACAGGTCCACGCCCTCGACGATGTTGCGCCAGAAACGGGTGGCTTCCGGAGATCCCGGGAACAACGCGCTCACTCCGACAACCGCGACAGGAGGATGCTTGGATTCCATGAATCTCCTTTGCACGGTTTAGCAGGTCAACATCGTTTGTTGACCTGCGTCGTATAAAGGCTGACCATCGAGGATTCTGGCATCGTTGACAGCCGAGGCAGCTCCAGCGCTCGCCTGGACGCTATCAGAACGACGACTACTGTACTGACGAATTGTCAATACCGATAGATTGACTCTCAGGCGATCGTTGACCTGCCGGTTTCCCGCCCAGGCGCGGGCGTTCGCGACGTGATTCCGGCCCTTTGGACGCACCGAGTCGTCGCCCGGAACGCGATGCCGCGCGCCCGTTCGGTGGCATTCTGCCGACGGCCCCGACGGGTTCTCTCGATAAGCTTTTTCAACATCCGGTTTTGGAAAACCAATTCCGAAATCCGTGAGGCGATTTATAACAATGCGCAATGCGCCCCGCGGAAAGGCGGCGGGCGAAAGCAAAGACCATTGACGGCTTGGCGGCCGCTACAGGGACAACGGGCGCGGAAGGTAGCCAAACGCGGTCGCCGGGACCGGTATCCCGCACTTGCGCGCCTGCTGCGCCCGGCTGATTTGAGTGGCGCCTTCGAGCAGGTTGAGCGCGACCTGGACGGCGTTGCGGTTCTCGCACTCCTCCAGGTAGCTACCGGCCACCCAGCTGTTGAAAGCTCCCATGGATGGACCGCACCAGATCTGGTAGTCCAGCACGCGGTCGGCGTCGCCGTCGATCGCCCACCGGCTCGACTTACCGAGGTACCAGCGGAACATCAGCCCCATCTGATACTTCGGGTCCCGCGTCGCGAGCTCGAGCACCGCCGGGTCGCGCTGCGCCCAGTACTGCTCCGTCTCCGACCAGACGTCGTCGACGGTTTTGCCGAGGATCTTCTCCAGTTCGGGCCCGTGTTGCTCCGCGACCGCGGCCACGCTCGGGTTGCGGGAGTACCACTCGTAGAGCTTCCTCGCGCGCGGTCCGAACATGGACCCACGCTTGAGTACCTGCAGGTTGACGCCCATCTCGAACATGTCGGAGGCCGGCGCCATCATCACATCGGCCACCCCGGCCTTGGCGAGCATCGCGCGTGCCTGCGGCGACAGCCCCGACTCGACGCACGACTGGTTGACCGAGCCGGTCAGCACGTACGCGGCCCCCATCGCGAACGCGCCGGCGACGGACTGGGGCGTGCCGAGTCCACCGGCGGCACCCACGCGCACCCGAAAATCCCGGCGGTGCTGCTGCGCCAGCTGGTCGCGCAGCATCACGATTTCCGAGAAAAGGGCTGGCAGGGGCCGGTTGTCGGTGTGCCCGCCGCTGTCGGCCTCGACCGTGATGTCCTCGGCGACCGGTACGTGCCGCGCGAGCTCGGCTTCCCGGGCCGTCAGCTTGCCGGCGGCCACGAGCGCCGACACCAGCGCGTCAGGCGCCGGTTCCATGAACATGCGGGCCACTTCGGGGCGTGACACCTTCGCCATCACATGGTGCGCGCGGACGATGGCGCCGCTCGGATCCGTCGACAAGCCCGACAGGGCGTAATGCACCACCGCGGGCGTCAGCTTCATGAACGCCGACGCCTCGACGATCCGGACATCCCGCTCGATGAACAGCTCGGCGACGCGCCCCTCGAGGGCGGCTTCGTTCGGGGAGTGAATCAGGTTCGCGCCCCAGGCAAGGCCGGTCCGGCCCGCCAACCGCGTCTGGATCTCGGCCAGTCCCCGCTCCACGCCAGCATACGAGAGGCCGCCGGCGCCGAAAAAGCCAAGCATCCCCGCCTCGGCGATCGCCACCACCAGCTCCGGAGTGGCAATACCGTTCGCCATGGCCCCCGTGACGTAGGGGAAGCGCAGTCCGTGGGCCTCGCAGAACTCGCGATCGCCCAACCATTCCGGGTAGATCGGGGGCAGGGTTCCCACCAACGAAATATCGGATTCGCCGGCGCTGACCAACTCGCCGCCCATCGTCAATCCCAATTGGCCCGTCGCCTCTTCGCGCACCACGTGAACCGGGTGCCGCACATATTGCAGAAGGTGAGCAATGTCTTGCGAAGCGAATGCCGGGGGCACAGTCGTCCGGCGCCACCCACCCAGAACGGAGCCCGCCTCAGCGCGTTGTCCCAATAGGGCGGTAGGTCGCTCGTTCACTGCCAATTCCCCTCAAACGTCAGTGCTGACGGGTATTGCCCAGAAGGCCCGATACCTATAACTCACGAAATCCAACCGATTTTGTCATGAACAGGCAGCACGCGCGCCAAAACGTGATTACCGGTTTCGCGCATTCGGAGGGGAATCATGCCAGCCGCCATCGCCATCATCGAATGCATATTCGGAGGAGCGGGCCCCGAGGTGCTAGCGCTGGACACCCGGCTACCCGGGTCGCGGCACTGCTGGCCGAGGGCCGGACCCATTGGCACCTGGCGCCGGCTGGTCGCGACGGCGGCGTGCCCGCATCGCGCAGGTGCGGCTGCACAACCGGCGCCAGGCGGCGTGCAACGAGGGGATCGCCGCGCCCAAATTCCGAAACCATATGTGCGACAAGCTGTTCATCTTCAAGGGCATACCGAGCACCAGCCCGCTGTGCACCTGGGTCAACGAACCTCGGGAGCCCGAGGCGTTACCCGCCGATTGGGTCTACGACGAGTCGTCCGTCGGCGCCCGGCCCGACAACCCGCCGTTCTAGAACTCAGCGCCCAAGCTTCTCGCGCAGTCGGCGATTGACGGATTCGGGCAGCAGCTTGGAGACGTCGCCGCCCAGGGTCGCAACTTCCTTGGCCAACGACGACGAGACGAACGAGTATCGCGGGTCGGTCGCCACGAAGAAGGTGTCGACATTGGCGATGTGCTTGTTCATCTGCGCCATCTGCAGCTCATATTCGAAGTCGGTGTCGGTGCGCAGCCCCTTGACGATGGCCGTCAGTCCGCGCGACGTGACGAAATCCACCACCAGGCCCTGGCCGGCCTCCACTCGCACGTTCGGCAGGTGTTCGGTCGCCTCCTCGATCATCGCGATCCGCTCGTCGAGGTCGAACATGCCCTTCTTGGCGGGATTGGCCAGGATCGCCACCACCACCTGATCGAACTGGCCCGCGGCGCGCTCGAAAACATCGATGTGGCCCAACGTCACCGGGTCAAACGATCCCGGGCAAACCGCGCCGCTCATAAGCGATCAAGGTAGCAGGGCGCCTCAACCAAATTCGGCCAGCTCCAGACGGGTGTCGCCGTAAACGCGCTCGGGCCACGCGGCCCAGCCCTCCGGCCAGTGCAACGACGCGCCGCCGGCCGCGCGCTCCAGCACGGCGACGGCGCCCTCGCGCACCCAACCATGCGCGGCCAAGGCCGCCACCACGGCCTCGAGTTCGGCGGTGTCGACCTCGTAGGGCGGATCGGCCAGCACCAGGTCGACCGGGGCCGTGGCCCCGCCCGCGAGCACGGCGGCCACCGTTCCCCGGCGCAGCGCCGCACCGGGCAGGCCAACGGTCTCGATGTTGCGCGTGATGACGGCGCCGGCGCGCTGATCGGACTCCACGAACAACGCGGATGCCGCGCCCCGTGACAGCGCCTCCAGCCCCAGCGCCCCCGAACCCGCATAGAGGTCCAACACCGCCAGGCCGTCCAGATCCAGCCGCGCGGTGACGATGTTGAACAGCGCCTCGCGCACCCGATCGGTGGTCGGCCGGGTCCCGCGCTGCGGGACCGCGATGCGCCGCCCTCCGGCGACGCCGCCGATGATTCTGGTCAATCGGCGTCGCTCTCCCCCGCAAGCGGGAGGTGCCCCCACCTCATCGCTCGGCCCTGCCTCGTCGCGGTCGCGTCAGCGGAGCACCACCAGCAGGTCGCCGCCCTCCACCTGCGCGGTGCTCGACACCGCGACCCGCTCCACGGTGGCCTCTTTGGGCGCGGTGATGGGAGCTTCCATCTTCATCGCCTCGATGGTGGCAATGGTCTGGCCGGCGCTCACCCGATCACCCTCGGCGATCCCGACGGTGACCACGCCGGCGAACGGCGCGGCGACGTGGTCGGTATTGCCGCGCTCGGCCTTCTCGGCGGTCGGCACCGAGCTGGCAATGCTGCGGTCGCGCACCAGCACCGGCCGCAGCTGGCCGTTGATGATGCACATCACCGTTCGCATGCCGCGCTCGTCCGGCTCGGAGATGGCCTCCAGGCCGATCAGCAGATCGACCCCGCGCTCCAGCTCCACGCTGTGCTCTTCGCCTTGACGCAGACCGTAGAAGAACTGGTTGGCCGACAGATGCGAGGTGTCGCCGTAGATCTCCCGATGCTCCTCGAATTCCTTTGTCGGGCCGGGGAATAGCAACCGGTTGAGAGTGGCCTGACGCTTGATGCCGTTCAGCGCCAACGCGGCCTCGTCCTCGCCGGAAAGTTGCTGCACCGGCCTGGCCGGGCCGCGGCCCTGCAGTGCGGCGGTGCGCAGCGGTTCGGGCCAACCGCCGACCGGGTCACCCAGCTCGCCGCGCAAAAAGCCGAGCACCGACTCGGGGATGTCCAACCGCGAGGGCTCGGCGGCGAACTCGTCGGCGCTGACCCCCGCACCCACCAACGCCAGCGCCAGGTCGCCGACGACCTTCGACGACGGGGTGACCTTGATCAGCCGGCCCAGCACGCGGTCAGCCCCGGCGTAGGCCTCCTCGATCTCTTCAAATCGATCGCCCAGCCCCAGCGCGATCGCCTGCTGCCGTAGATTCGACAATTGGCCGCCCGGGATTTCGTGGTGATAGACCCGCCCGGTCGGCCCGGGCAGCCCGGATTCGAAGGGCGCGTATACCTTTCGCAGCGCCTCCCAATACGGCTCCAGTGCGCAGACCGCCGGCAACGACAGCCCCGTGTCGTATTGGGTATGCGCGGCGGCTGCGACGATCGAGCTCAGCGCGGGCTGGCTGGTGGTTCCGGCCAACGGCGCGGACGCACCGTCGACGACGTCGGCCCCGGCCTGCCAGGCGGCGACGTAGCTGGCCAGCTGGCCGCCCGGGGTGTCATGCGTGTGCACGTGCACGGGCAAGTCGAACCGGCTGCGCAGCGCGGAGACCAGCCGTTGCGCGGCGGGCGGCAGCAGCAGCCCGGCCATGTCCTTGATGGCCAGCACGTGCGCCCCGGCATCCACGATCTGCTCGGCCAGCTTCAGGTAGTAGTCCAGGGTGTAGAGGTGCTCGCCGGGATTGGACAGATCACCGGTGTAGCACATCGCGACTTCGGCTATGGCAGAACCGGTTTCGCGCACCGCATCGATCGCCGGACGCATCGACTCCAGATTGTTGAGCGCGTCGAAGATGCGGAAGATGTCGATCCCGGTGGCGGTCGCCTCCTCCACAAACGCCGACGTCACCAGCTCGGGGTACGGCGTGTAGCCCACGGTGTTACGCCCCCGCAACAGCATCTGCAGGCAGATGTTGGGCATCGCCTCGCGCAGCGTGGCCAGCCGCTCCCAGGGATCTTCCTTCAAAAACCGCAGCGCCACATCATAAGTCGCGCCACCCCAGCATTCCACCGAAAGCAGCTGCGGCATCGTCCGGGCCAGATACGGTGCCACCCGGTTCAATCCGCTGGTACGCACTCGCGTCGCCAGCAGCGACTGGTGGGCGTCCCGGAACGTCGTGTCGGTGACCCCGACCGCCGGCGACTCGCGCAGCCAACGCGCAAAGCCCTCCGGCCCCAGCTCGACCAGGCGCTGCTTGGATCCGGCCGGCGGCTGGGCCTCCAGATCGATTTCGGGCAGCTTGTCCTGCGGATACACCGTCGAGATACGTGGGCCTTGCGGCTGATTGACGGTGACATCGGCCAGATAGGTGAGGATCTTGGTGCCGCGGTCGGCCGACTCGCGCGCCGTCAGCAGCCGCGGACGCTCGTCAATGAACGAGGTGGTGACGCGGCCGTCCTTGAAGTCCGGATCGTCCAGAACCGCTTGCAGGAAGGGAATATTCGTCGACACCCCGCGGATGCGGAACTCGGCGATCGCCCGGCGCGCCCGGCGCACCGCGGTGTGGAAGTCGCGGCCCCGGCAGGTGAGCTTGACCAGCATGGAGTCGAAGTGCGCGCTGATCTCCGCGCCGAGATTGGTGCTGCCGTCCAGGCGGATGCCGGCGCCGCCGGGGCTGCGGTACGCGCTGATGCGCCCGGTGTCTGGACGGAAGCCGTTGGCCGGATCCTCGGTGGTGATTCGGCACTGCAGTGCGGCGCCGTGCGGGTGAATGTCCTGCTGCCGCAAGCCCAGATCGTCCAGCGTCTCACCCGCAGCGATGCGCAGCTGACTGGAGACCAGGTCGACGTCGGTGATCTCCTCGGTGACGGTGTGCTCCACCTGGATCCGCGGATTCATCTCGATGAAGACGTAGTGCCCAGCCTCGTCGAGCAGGAACTCGACCGTGCCGGCGCAGCTGTAGCCGATGTGCCGGGCGAACGCGACGGCGTCGGCGCAGATCTTGTCCCGCAGCTCGGGAGCGAGGTTCGGCGCGGGTGCCAATTCGATGACCTTCTGGTGACGACGCTGCACGCTGCAGTCGCGCTCGTAGAGGTGAATCACGTTGCCGGCGTTGTCGGCCAGGATCTGTACCTCGATATGGCGGGGTTTGACCACCGCCTGCTCGAGATACACCGTCGGGTCGCCGAACGCCGACTCGGCCTCGCGGCTGGCCGCCTCGATCGCCTCGGGCAGCGCGTCGATGTCGTTGACATACCGCATGCCTCGCCCGCCGCCGCCCGCAACCGCCTTGACGAACAACGGGAACCGCAAGTCGGCTTCTCCGGATTCGGCGGCCGACACCAACTCGTCGACCGACGACGACGGAGCCGAGGAGCTCAGCACCGGCAATCCGGCGGCCCGGGCCGCCTCGATCGCGTGGGACTTGTTTCCAGTCAGCTCAAGGACTTCGGCGCTCGGACCGACGAAGGTGATGCCGGCGGCCGCGCACGCCGCGGCCAGGTCGGGGTTCTCCGACAGGAAACCGTAACCCGGGTAGATCGCGTCGGCGCCCGCCTGCAGGGCGGTCTCGACGATCTCGTCGCCGGACAGGTAGGCGCGCACCGGGTGACCGACCTCGCCGATCTGGTAGGACTCGTCGGCCTTCAGGCGATGCTGCGAGTTGCGGTCCTCGTAGGCGTACACGGCGACCGTGCCGACACCGAGCTCGTAGGCCGCGCGAAACGCGCGGATAGCGATCTCGCCCCTATTGGCCACCAGCACTTTGGAGATCATTGTTGACTCCTCACAAAAGCGTCGACCAATAATCCCAGAACCGCACCATGATCAGGAGAAACACCGCGGTGAACCACAACGTCACCAGCGACCAGCGCCAACCGAAAAGCACCCGCGCCGCGGCGCCCGCGCCACCCAGCGACGGGCGCACCACGATCGAGATCACCACTACCAACAGCGTGATGACGACCGCCCAGACCACCATGCAATAGGGGCACAACGCGCCGATCCGGTAAAGACTCTGGAAGATCAGCCAGTGCACGAACACCGCGCCGACCAGTAACCCCACCGCCAGCCCGATCCAAAACCACCGGGGCAACGGGACTTTCGCGACAGCCAGCACGCCGGCCACCACCACGACGGCGAATCCGGCGATGCCCAGCAGCGGATTGGGAAAGCCCAACAGCGACGCCTGCGGGGTGACCATCACCGAGCCGCACGACAGGATCGGATTGAAATTGCACGTCGGCACGTAGCCGGGGTCCGCCAGGAGGTCGATCTTTTCCACGGTGAGGGTCACCGACCCCAGCAACCCGATGACACCGGCGATCAACACCCACCACGCGCTCGGCGCGGGCACGCGGTCGCGGGTCACCGCGGCCGTCACGCAGCGCCAGGAGCGACAGCGCTGTCGATCCCGGGCACATCGCCCACGATGCTCTTGATCTTGGCGACGAGCGCGTCGGGCGTCGACGGGTCGTAGTTCTCGCCGTTGATCTTGATCGTGGGGGTTGCGTTGATGCCCGCCGCCGACGCCGCACCGCTGACCTTCGACAGGTATTTCCCGCTGTTGATGCAGTCGGGCACCTTTCCGACCACACCGGCCTCGCGGGCGATTTCGATCAGCTTCGCGTTGTCGGGGAAGTTGCTGCTCCGTTCGTCGGGTTGCGTCCCCGCGCTGTACAAGGCGGCGTGAAAGCGGCGGAACGCGTCGATGGACTCGTCGGCAACGCACAACGCCGCCGCGCCGGCCCGCGACGAATAGTTCTGGTTCTTGTTGTTGTCGAGAATGGCCACCATCGAGTAGTCGGCCGCGATGGCGCCGGCGTCGATGAGCCTGGACACCGTCGGACCGAAGGTGCGCTCGAAATTACCGCACGCCGGACACAGGAAGTCCTCGTAGAAAGTAACGACAGCCTTGGGGTTGGTGGTGCCTGGCTGGGTGATCAGCTTGCTCGACGTCACCCGAACCGTGTCGCCCTGCCCCGATGCGCCGCCCTTCTTGTCGTGATGCTGCGTCACGATGTAGAAGACCAGTGCGACAGCGAAGATCACGATGAACGCGGTCCCGCCGATCTGGATGAGGCGGCCGGATTTGCCGCCCGTGGACTTGAGGTCGAATCGCTCGGGACGTTTAGGTTTGTCGGCCACGCGTTTAGATTACCGGCGACGGCCGCAAGCTCGATCAAGCGCGGCTCAGGTGAGCCCGCAGAGCCGAGATCAGGTCGCTGGTTGCCGTGGCGCTGTGGCCGCCCAGCGGGAACAGGTTGGCGAACCCATGCGTCAGCGAACCCAGGTAGCGCAGGTCGACCGGGGTGCCCGCGGCCTGCAGCGCCGCCGCATAGCTTTGGCCCTCGTCACGCAGCGGGTCGAAACCGGCGACCGCTATCAGCGCGGGAGCCAGCCCGGCGTGCGACTCGGCCAGCAAGGGCGACACCCGCGGGTCCGTCGGCTCGATGCCCGACCCCTTCAGATAGTGCGCGGCGAACAGATCCATGTCCCGCTTGGTCAGCAGGAAGCCGCGCGCGAACAGGCTCAACGACCGGGTCTGCGCGGTGAAGTCGGTCCGCGGGTAGAGCAGCCACTGCAGCACCGGGGTGGGGCCGCCCGCGTCGCGAGCCAGCTGGGACACGACCGCGGCCAGGTTGCCGCCCGCGCTGTCCCCGCCGACGGCGACCCGTCCGGACGTCGCGCCGAACTCGCCGGCGTGCTCGCATGCCCAGGTGAAAGCGGCATAAGCATCCTCGATCGCCGCGGGCGCGGGATGCTCGGGAGCCAGCCGGTAGTCGATCGACAGCACGTGGATCCCGGCGTCACGGCAGATCAATCGGCACAACGCGTCATAGGAGTCGAGATCGCCGATCGTCCAGCCGCCGCCGTGAAAGAAAACCAGCAGGTCCGTGGCCTCGCCGCTGGCGGGGCGGTAGTGCCGCGCCGCGATGGCACCGGCCGGGCCGGGCAGCGAGAGGTCGCGCACCACGACATGAATCTGCGGACCGGCGAAACCCGTCAGCGAATCGTGCATCTGGGCGCGCGACGCCGCCGGGTCGCCGTCGGCGACCAGCAGACCGTCGATGCCGGCCAACCGCAGACCGGACAGCATCAGCTGCAGCGTGGGGTCGAGCGTGTTGCCGTCGATGACCACCGCGCGGATCCCGGACAGCGCGCGTTTGGCGGGTGCCGGGATCCACGGAATGACCTTGGGCCCGACGTTGGTGACCGCGCCCTGCAACAGGCTGGTCCAGCGCGTCGGCACGCGTCCAACTCCCCGCTGCAGGTCCGGTGCGCCTGGCAGACTCGGTGTCATGGCCGGCCCCCTCGAAAAAGACGTAGTCACCCTGAATGACGGTACTGCGATCCCCGCCGTCGGCCTCGGCGTCTTCAAGGTCCCGGCGGCGGCCACCCGGCAGGCGGTGAGTGCCGCGCTGCCCACCGGATACCGGCATATCGACACCGCCGCGGCCCACCCCAATGAACGGGAGACGGGGCGTGCGGTTGTCGAGTCCGACGTGCCGCGCGACCAACTCTACGTCGTGGCCAAACTGGCCAACCCGGACCAAGGCTACGACAGCACGCTGACGGCCTTCGACGCGATCGGCGTCGCCCCCGCCGTCAACCAGACCGAGCTGCACCCGCGGTTCCCCAGATCGACCGAGGCGTGGGTGCCGCTGGGTCGAGGAGCGCCCCTGAATCATCCGGCGATCAGCGCCGTGGCCGAAGTCCGTGGCCGGACACCCGCGCAGGTGTTGATCCGATGGCATTTGCAACTCGGTAATATCGTGATCCCCAAGTCAGTAGACCCCACCCGGATTGCGAGTAACTTTGACGTGTTCGACTTCGAACCCAGTGCCGAAGAAATGGCGTCGATCAGCTCGCTCGACGATGGAACCCGGCTTGGTCCGAATCCGCGAACTTTCAGTTTCACAGGCAGGTGAATGAGTTGACTGGCGAGTCGGGCACCGCCGCACCCTCGATAACCCTCAATGACGAAAATACGATGCCGGTCCTCGGGCTGGGCGTCGCGCACCTGTCGGAGGATGAGACCGAGCGCGCCGTAGCGGCAGCATTGGAAATCGGCGTTCGGCTCATCGACACGGCCGCGGCGTACGGCAACGAAGCCGCAGTGGGCCGCGCGATCGCAGCGTCCGGGATTCCGCGCGCCGAACTGTTCGTCACTACCAAACTGGCCACCGAGGACCAGGGCCTCAAGGGCGCCCTGGATGCCTGCAGCGCCAGCCTGGACCGGCTCGGGCTGGACTATATCGACCTCTACCTGATTCACTGGCCGGCCCCGCAAAAGGGCAAGTATGTGGACTCCTTCGGCGGGTTGCTGCAAAACCGCGCCGAAGGACACACCCGCTCGATCGGCGTGTCCAACTTCACCGAGGAATACCTGTCGATGGTCATCGACCTGACCTTCACGACGCCGGCCGTCAATCAGATCGAGCTGCACCCGCTGCTCAGCCAGGCCGAGCTGCGCAAGACGAACGCGCAACACAATGTCGTCACGCAGTCCTACACGCCGCTGGCCCTGGGCAGGCTGCTGGACGATCCGACCGTGACCTCGGTGGCCGGCGAATACGGCAAGACTCCGGCGCAGGTGCTGTTGCGGTGGAACGTGCAACTCGGCAACGCGGTCGTCTTCCGGTCGGCCAATCCCGAACGCATCGCCAGCAACATCGACATCTTCGATTTCGAATTGGCTGCGGAGCACATGGACGCCATCAACGCGCTCAACGACGGCACCCGGCTGCGCCCGGACCCGGATACCTACGAAGGCACCTGAGCGGGGCCGCGGGGCAGGTGACGGCCGTCTGCGGCAACACGCCCTACTCGCGGGCGAACGGAGTGCCGGACGGCGCCCACAGTGCCGGTGGCTGCGAGTGGACGCAGACCACGGATGCCCGTGCAACCTGCGGGGTCGACAACAACTGGCTGACGCCCTCGCGCACCAGAACCGCTCCAATTATGGTCAAGACCACCGCCACAATCGTGGTGGCGTGCCGTTGCAGCCAAGCCCTGAGCCGCCCCAGGAGCGGACCGAACCGGCTCGGCCACGCCAGGTAACCGACCACGGGTATGGCGACCGTCGAGGCTGACAGCGCCAGGAACACGGCGAATCCGATCACGCCGCCGATAAACCCCAGGCCAGCGCCGCGGAGCGACACCCCCGCCGCGACACAGACGGACAATTGCTTGAGCACGAGGGCGGGAAGCAGGGCGGCGAAGACAGCGGCCCGGGTGGGCGTAAATGCAGTAACGTGCCGTATCCAGGCTGGCGTGTGCGTCCGCCGGTGCCGGGTGATCCAGGAGTAGACACTCCAGATGATCAGGGCCGCACCGAGGACCACACGCAGCCACGACATCCATGCTGGTGGGTCCCCGACGTCTTCGATCCCCCCCGACAAGCCAAGGGATGCCCCGGTGACCACCGTCAGCCCTGCGATCCAGCCGAGCAGGTAGGCCAGGCCGGTTGGACGCGGCCGCGGAGTGTCCAGCACCAGGATCGCTGGGACCACCGAGAACGGCGAAGTGGCAATGACAAGCGCAAGTGGAACCATTACCGCCAATTCCGACGCCAAGTCACCAGACACGGATGCACGCTAGCGCACAGGAGGGGTTTGCTGACGTCCTCAGCGGTGCGTGACGCAGTCGCCGGACGCCAGGCATCGAGTGCGTCAGAGCCAAACGAGTGCAGCCGCCCCAGCTACCTCCTCGCCGACACCGGTCCGCGTTCCTGGGCCCACCTCGGCCACCGGAGCGCGTTGTCATGATCCATTCCAGGGCGAATCTTGTTTCGCGACAACAGATTCGGGCTATTCCCGCGGCGGCAGCTCGGCACTGGGCGTGGTTGGCTTTGCGTCCGCCTACCGTTCGACACCCGCGACAGTGGGCAGCCGCGAAACTCGCCGACCGGTCGTTGTTTGCTTCAGAATCACGGTTAGCGGATTTCCCGGATTGCGGCACGCGCCCCACGTCACAGGCGATGTGTTCGCGTGACGCTAACCACCCGCGTCGAGCACCTCGCCGCCGAACACGCTGTGTGTCACCGGAATATCCCGCAAACCCGCGACGCCGACGTCCCACGGGTCGGCTTCCAGGGCGGTGAAGTCGGCTCGCTTTCCCGCGGCGATCGAACCGATCTCGTTCTCCAGACGGAGGATGCGGGCGGCATCGATGGTGATCGCGCGTATCGCCGCGGTCAGCGAGACTCGCTCGTTGGGAGCCACCACGTCACCGTCCATCGTGACGCGGTTGGCCGCCACCCAGGCCAATAGCAACGGGTCCACCGGGGCCATGGTCAGGTCGGAGTGCAGCGCGAACGGCACTCCGGCGGCCTCCAGCGACCCGGTTCGGGACATCTGGCTGCTCCGCTCGTCGCCAATCCCGTTGGCCCGGAAGAAGCTGGTGAGTTCGTAGACGTAGAACGGGTTGACCGACACCTGCGCACCCAGGCCTTTCACCCGCTGCACCTGCTCGTCGGTGGAAAATCCGAAGTGTTCGAGGGTGAAACGGTGATCCGGCCGATACTGCTCCAACAGGCACTGTTCAAGGGCATCCAGGGCCAGCTGGGTGCCGGCATCGCCGGTGACATGCACGTGGATCTGATAGCCCGCCTTCCAGTAGAACTTGGCTTGCTCGATCAGTTCGTCCGGGGTGGTCATCCACTCCGGACGAACACCCGAACCACAGCACGGCGCCAGCATTTGCAAACGCAACCCGAACAGGGCGCCGTCGGCGAACAGTTTGATCCGGCGGGCGAGGCGGACACGGTCGCTGCTGGTGGGTAGCAGGGACTCCAGGTATGCCAATTGCCTTGCCCGGTCAGGGTATTCATCGGCCAACGCGCTCGCCGCGGGGGTGATCACCACCCGGAATGGCACCTCGGGTTGTTCGTACGCGGCGCGGTACGCGGCGAGCGCCCGGTCGGTGCTGCCGATGAACATCCCCGTCGACATGTCCGCCACGGTAGTGACGCCGGCGTGCCGGATCGCCTGGCCCACCTTGGCCAGGCCGACATCGAACCGCGCACTCAGATCTGCGAGCCAATCACCCAGCGCCGCCTTGGCGCCCATCTCCCAGAACTTGCCGTTGGCTACGTCGGTCTGCCCGGTCTTCGCGTCCAGGTCCTCGCTGATGCGGTAGCGCTTGATGAACGCGGAGTTGCCGATCCCTTCGTGCGGGCTGCGGTGCCAGACGAAGATGGGGCGGGTGGCCGAGATCGCGTCGAGGTCGGCACGGGTGACGTCGCCGTGCCAGCCCTGGTGGTAGCCCCAGGTGTTCAGCGGCTCATCAGGATCGGTCTTCGCGCGCTCCAGCTCGGTCAGTCGGGCCAGGTAATTCACCCGCCCCGACACCCCGGGGTATGTACCCCACGGAAATGACCAGTCGGTCGCCGCGACGATGTCGGTCAGGAAGATCATCGCCGCCATTTCCGGGTGCAGATGCGGGTCGATGAACCCCGGAAGCAAGGTCTTGCCGCGGAATGTGGAGTCGTCAATGGTGTGGTCGAATTCGTTGAGCCACGGCGCCAATGACTCGAGCGTGCCCACCTCGAGCACCCGGCCGTCGCGGACGGCCACCGCGTCGGCGACCGGCAGCGCACGCTGCAGGGTGCGAACCCTGTCAGCCTTGAAAACAGTGATCTGGTTGGTCATGCGTCCCCCGAATCATCGGCAGCACGGCTGACGCTTGCCGCTGAGGTGGGCGTGCTCGGAGTTGTCGGCCCTGCTGACAGCGTCGATGAACTGGTCGAGGTCGACCCGGCCGCCTCCTACCCAGGTCCCCGTAACCTGGACGGCCTCCGCCAAGTCCGCCGGATCGACCGTATAGGGGTCGGCAGTGAGCTCGACGAAGTCGGCGAGCTTGCCCGCACTGATCGAGCCGACGAGGTGGTCGCGGCGCGAGGTTCGTGCGGCGTTGATGGTTTGCGCGCGCAGCGCCACATCCAGCCCAATCGTCTGGTTGGCACCGTGAACCCGGCGGCTGCGCGTGCGGCGGGTGACCGCCGTCTGCACGTTGATGACCGGACTCGGCGGAGAGACCCCACCGTCATTGTGCAGGGAAACCACCGCCCCCGAAGCCACCGCGTCGGCGAATCGTTGCCATTGCGAACCGATCTCGGAGTCGAACATCTGTCCGTCGAGCAGGTCGCCCCAGTAGTAGTACTGGAACGGGGCCAGCGACACATGCACGCCCAGGGACGCGGCCCGCTCGAAATGCTCGCGCCGTCCGGCACCGAGGTGCTCCAACCGCCAGCGATGGTCGGCGCCGAGCAGGTTATGCCGCCGCAGCGCATCCTCGTACGCGTCGAGTGCCAAATCGATCGCCAGGTCCCCGTTGGCGTGGAAGGACATCGACCAGCCGTGTGGCGCCGCCCGGTCCAGGATGTCGTCGAGTTGGTCGCGCGTGTAGTTCAACGACCGTGCGCCGCCGGCCACCGCGGGGTCGATACCCGCGACCCGGGTGGCCGGCGTGCTCAGATAGGGGAAGGAGGTGGCGATGTTGCCGACCCACGGGGACCCGTCAGTCCACAGTTTCACGCCGATTTTGGCCAGCCACTCCTCGCCGAGCGCGAACGTTGTTGGGTACGGGTAGCTGTCGGTGAGCGACACCTCCCACATAGCGATCCGCAGTGGGCTCGACGGCACCGAGGCCAACGCCTCGTAGGCCTGTTGGTAGGCCGGATCGTAAGTCATGTCGGTGGCCGACGTGTACCCGGCGCGCGACATCCGCGCGTAAAACTCTGCCGCCGAAGTAAGCGGGTTGCCCAGCTTGTCGAGCAGCGGCTGAGTCACCGCCAGCAGGACGGGCGTCTCGAACCCGTGCCCGTTGAGGGTCCCGTCGGCATTGCGGCCGAACGATCCTGCCACGGGGTCCTGCGGCACGTTGACATCCCAGCCGTGGCTCTTGATCACTGCGGTGTTGAAGTACACCGCATGCCCGGAGTTGTCGGTGACGACCGCGATCCGATCGCCGAAGATGCGGTCCAGTTCGGTTGCCTCCGGCTTGTGATGCCGATGCAGCAAGGAGTCGAACCCCGCGAACCACAGCGGCACCGACGGGTCGGTGCTCGCCAGCGCCTCGGCGAATGCCGCCTCGACGTCGGCCCAGGTCGGGGCGTCCCACGGGGCGATCGAGCGCACCAGCGGCTCGGTTGCCAACCCGCTGACGAGCGGATGACCGTGCGGCTCAACGAAACCGGGCAGCAGTGCCGCCGCACCGGTGTCGACGACGGTGGCCGACGGGAACGCCTCCCGCAGGTCGGCCAGCGAGCCGACGGCCGTGATGCGGTCCCCGGACACCGCAACGGCCTCGGCCCGTGGTGTGGCGTCATCGAGCGTGATCACCGTCGATGCCGTCAGGATTTGGTCGGCCATGGTTGCTCCTTATCTTCCTTGTAAGACGTCTTCTTGGTAAGACGTCTTCTTGGTAAGACGCTGTGGATGAACGGATGGACGCCCGCTGGGCGGTTGCCGCCTCGCATGTCGAGGTCGCGGGAGGCCGTCGACGCCGTGCAGGACGATCGTCGGTTGCCCTCAGCGCGTGGAACAAGGCGCGGCGCGTTGAGCTGCTCAGTCCCGTCAGGCCGCCGGCTTGGGAGTCGGTACCAGGTGTTCGGGGCAGTAGGCGTTCGCCGCGATGACCGTGAACGCAGCCGCGCGATCCAGCGTCATTCCCGGGTTGGTGTCCTTGAGGTCTTTGAGGATCTCGATGGCCGTTTCGCCGTTACTCAACAACGCGCACACTGCCTTGGCGGACGTGACAACTTGAGCTGGGCTGTTATAAGCAATGCCCGCTTTTTGCAGGCGATTCAGGAAAGCGCCATCGTCCCCGTCAAGGTCGGCCTGGGCGGGCGCGGCGAGGGCAATTGCGGCAGGAATGAGTAGCGCCGGAAGCAGTTTCACCGGGAACCCATCGACGAGTCGGGCGCGTTGGCTTGAGGCTTGCGGCCTTTTGACACGTGCACGGTGTGGATCCCGGGCTTTTTGGACAGCTGATCGAGCAGATCGTCCAGCCCAGCCTTATCGACTTTCCAGTGCTGTACCGAATCCGGATACTTTTGCAGCCTGGCGATGACATCGTCGAGCTTGACCGGCTCGGCGACGGCCTTGGCTCCTTTGCCGCCGACCCGAGTGGCACTTGCGCTGACGATGCGCGGAGTATCACCCAGGGCACCGCCGGTCAGGCTCCCCAGTGCCATCTCGTTGAGCAGGCTTCCCGGGATTGCCGCGGCCGGGGCCGCGGCAAGGCTGGCCACGGGTAACCCGTTGGCGGCCAGCCTGATCGCCGGGGTGGCCCCGGCCCAGCTCGGTGGCACCGATAACTTACCCACCATATTCGCGTCGCCCACACCCGCCGACACCGAACTGGTAAAGGCCGCCGCCGAGCGTGCCCCCAGGCCTGCCCCCAGAGCCGCTTTCGCCGGCATGTCGGGAAGGGCCGTGACGGGAGGTGTCCAGAAAAATTTGAACTCACCCATACCGAAGTTGGGAGCGCCCATGCCGATGTTGGCGAACGCGGCGAAATCTGCCAGGGCTTTCAGCAAATCCAGCAGGGGTTGGGGCGGCGAGGACGTCGCGCTCGACAGTCTGGTCGCTGAGCTGGTGGCGCTGTTCAACGCACTGGATTGACCCACCGCCGCGGCCTGGCTGGCCGAGCCGCTCGGATCGGTGGTCTGCGGTGCCGGGGTGAACGAGTCGAGGTTGGCGGCCTGCGCCGAAGACCCGGCGTATGCGAGCATCGCCGCGGCGTCTTGAGCCCACATTTCGCCGTATTGGGCCTCGTTGGCCGCGATCGCGGCGGTGTTCTGCCCGACGATGTTGCTCGCCACCAGCGTTTGCAGCTGCGCGCGGTTGGCCGCGACCTCGTCGGGTGGGACCGTAGCGCCCAACGCCGTCTCAAAGGCGCCCGCGGCAACACGGGCCTGGTTGGCCGTTGCCTTGGCCCGGGCCGCGGTGACCGACATCCATGCCACAAACGGCGCGGCCGCCGCCGCCATGGACGCCGATGACGGGCCCGTCCACGATTCGTTGACCAGCCCTTCGACAATCGAGCCATAGGAGGCCGCCGCGGATTGCAATTCAGCCGACAGCCCATCCCAGGCCGTGGCAGCATCCAGCAACGGCGCCGAACCGGGGCCTGAATATATCTGACCGGAGATGACTTCTGGTGGTAACACTGCAACGCTCATGGGATCCCTTTCCGCCCGTTCCGTGGCCTGCCGAGCGGGCGATATGCGTCGCCGGCGACATGGCGGTGCCTGGCGAACCCACCGGGGTGCTGACGGATCCCTGGGTTCTCAGTCATCGGACACCACGATGATGGTGGCGGTGGTGGCAACGTCGTGCGCCGCCGAGCCGCCCGCGGGTCTGGCGTTGGTGACGGTGTGCACCGTGGCTCCGGCCAGAACTCGTCCAGCGATGCTGGACAGCACCATGTCGCCGAACATGCCTGCCTGGGTATCTTCGGCCATGCCCGGGACGGCTCCCAGATCCCCGCCCGGCAACACCGAGACGACCGGCCTCATTGCCGGCGCCGCCTGTACCCAGCCTTGGGGTGCCGACAGCGAGCCGACCAACGTCGCCCGGCCGATGCCAAGGGACCCCGTGCCGCCCCAACCACCGACATCCGGTATGACCGCCGACATGTACTGGGCCCGCAGCGGCGCCAACGCCCCGGGGACGTAGGGCAGGCGGGGGCGGGCATTGAGCAGGGCCACCAGACCCGGAACGCCTTGGGACAGACCCACCATCTGCAGCGCGACCAGGAACCAGGCGATGGGTATCAGCGCTGGCCCAAAGATTGTGAACAGCCCCGTGATGCCGTTGGCAATGACGGCAAGGTGTCCCAAATACGGTTCGATGTAGGCGAGAAAGGACGACCACAGCGACGTGTCGGCAGCGGTCGCAGTGTCCGCCGTACCGGACACCTGAGCGATCAGCTCGGACAGCTGCGCCTGCAGCTCCGAGGCGGTCTGGCTGCCCACTGCTTGTGCGACCGCGGTCGATTGCGTCGCCGCACCCGACTGATCGGTGGTCTGGGGCGGCGAGGAAAACGGCGTCAATTCGCCAGCCACCGCCGAGGACTCCGCATAGCTGTACATCGCGGCGGCGTCCTGGGCCCACATTTCGGCGTATTCGGCTTCGGCCGCGGCGATTGCCGGGGTGTTTTGGCCCAGGATGTTGGCGGCAACCAGCGTCGACAGCAAGCTGCGATTGGCTGCGATCACCGACGGCGGCACAGTCGCGGCGAACGCGGCCTCATAGGCACTTGCCGTCGCCACGATCGCCGTGGCTGCCTGCTCCGCCTGGTCCGCCGTCGAGCTCAACCACGCCGCGTAGGGCAAGGCCGCCGCCGCCATGGCTGCCGACGCCGCCCCCTGCCACGACCCGAGCGTCAAACCCTCGACCGTCGACCGGTAGGAAGCCGCCGTCGACCGCAATTCTGCGGACAGCCCGTCCCAGGCCGCCGCCGCGGCCAGCAACGGGCCCGCCCCCGGACCGACATACATCCGCCCGGAATTGACCTCCGGCGGTAGCGCTCCGAAACCCATATGCCTATCCCCGCAACATCAGCGTCGCCACGGTGCGACGAGCCCTGCCGTGCGAAGCGGCGTGCGGCAGCCTGACAACGAACCGGTCCCGAGTCAGCGCGGTCACCAGCCGATACCTCTGCGTATGTTCAACGGTCAGCATCGATATCCAGGCGACGGCCAAAGCCAGACCGGAAGTCGGCCCGGGCGCCATCAGCAACCCCGTCGGCGCGGTGGGAAAAGACATGGAATTCCTCCCTAACGATAGTGTTAGGTCTTTCAAACAGGCTTAATTACGAACGGCCGGTTGGTTCGCTGATGGTGAGCCAATGGCATGAAGCGGCGCCGCAATCGCGCCGCTCATTCCTGGCCCGGGAGCCCGCTGTCAGCTAGGCGCGGCCGCCGAATGCGGCGCACCGACCGAAGCGGTGTATCGGCGATCCAGATGCGCAGATACATCGAGTAGACGAAGCGACGGTCGCGGTCGAACGGGCGACACGTTTGTACACACCACAGGCGGCGTCCGGGGCAGCCGAAACCGCTTGCAGCGGTGCGTCATGGGCCGAATCGAAGTGGCCGTTGAGATTTCCGGGGATGACTCGAGTGCCGGCGCGGCTGGCACGCGAATCAGGCGGGGCAAAGCCTGCAGGTGAGCCCACATCGATAGTCGCATTCGGGTGGACGACCAACATGTCCGCCTGGAATGCCACTAGCTCACCTGCCTTTGCACGAATGGCCAAAGAATACCTGGCGTTCATCTGAGCGCGCAAAAGATCGCAGCCAAGAGCCGCGTCGAATTTCGAGAGTTACGCCCGTAGCGGCCGGGCGGACATCATGAGCTCGGTGCGGTGTCCCAGGCCCGGACCATCGAACAGGCCTGTCGGCCCACCTGTAGTTCGTGGGAGACGCACCAAATCGGTGACAATGAGCACATTCTCACGCTGCGCGGCAGTCAGCGTGCGGGGCAGGTGGCGGCCGCCTGCCGCAACACGCCCGCCGACGGCTGGTCTACCGGCAACTGATAGCCGTGCAGCACCGCGATGAACTGCATCGCGTACTGACACGCGAATGCGGCGTTGGGCGGCATCCACTGGGCCGGCGGTGAATCACCCTTGTCCTGATTGGCCTGACCCTGGACGGCCAGCAGATTGGCCGGATCGTTCGCAAACCGCAGCCGCTCAGCGAGATTCCACCCGTAGGCCCCCATGTCCCAGGCGTAGGCGAGCGGGACGATGTGGTCGATCTGCACCGCCTCGCCGACCTTCGCGCCACGCTGAAACACGATGGACGTGTTCGTGTACGGGTCGTGCAGGATGCCGGTGGCCACCGCGTTGGGACACCGCGTGACCCACGCGTAGGTCTTGTCGACGAGGTCGCGATCCAGGATGTCGTCGCGGGTGTCACACCCGTTGTGGCCGCCCGGGGCGTCATTGTCGTCGTCCCAGGCGTCGCCGTAGGCCGACCGGTGATAGTCGTAGCGGTGGGCTCGCTGCGGCAACACCGCGATACCGGCCAGCACATCGGCGCCCGGCTGCACCGTTGGGACGTCCGCGCGCGCGGCCACTTCGGCGCGCTTGGCCGCCGAGGACCCCAGCGTCTGGTAGGCGACCAGCACCGCGAGCACCGCGGCCGCCGACAACCACAGCAGCACTTTGCGATTCACGACTTGTCCAGGTATTCGATGCGGTCGGTCTCGGTGAATCGCGCTGCCAGCAAAGCCAATCCGGGATGCTTGCCGTTCTCTTCGTAGGCCCGGGTGCAGAATTCGCGCGCGGCCTCGATAAACGCCAGGTGGTCGGCAAGCGACAGCAGCCGCAGATTGATCGCCCGGCCGGACTGGTTACGGCCCAGCACATCTCCTTCGCGGCGCTCCTTGAGGTCCAGGTCGGAAAGGGCGAAACCGTCCAGGGTTTCGGCGACGGCGCGCAGCCGCCGGCCGGCCGGCGAGCCCGACGAGGTCCACGTGGCGAGCAGGCACAGGCTCGGATGCTCGCCGCGGCCGATGCGGCCCCGCAGCTGATGCAGCTGACTGATGCCGAATCGGTCGGCGTCCATCACCAGCATCACGGTGGCGTTAGGGACGTCGACCCCGACCTCGATGACAGTGGTGCACACCAGGACATCTGTCTCACCGTTGCGGAACGCGGTCATCGCGGCGTCCTTCTCCTCGGCGGGCAACCGCCCGTGCATCAACCCCAGCCGCAGATTCGCCAGCTCGCCCGAGCGCAGTCGCGCGAACAAGCCCTCGGCGGTCTCCGTGGGGCGGGTGTCTTCCGCCCCCTTGTCCGTCTCGTCGGTCTCGTCGATGCGGGGCGCCACCACGTAGGCCTGCCGGCCGGCCGCGACCTCCTCGCGGATGCGCTGCCAGGCGCGGTCCAGCCAGGCGGGTTTGTCCCGGATGAAAATGACGTTGCTGGTGATGGGTTGGCGGCCACGCGGCAGTTCGCGCAGGGTCGACGTTTCCAGGTCGCCGTAGACCGTGAGTGCGACCGTGCGCGGTATCGGCGTCGCCGTCATCACCAACAGGTGCGGCGTGATACCGGCAGGAGCCTTGGCGCGCAACTGATCTCGTTGCTCCACGCCGAAGCGGTGCTGCTCGTCGACCACCACCATGCCCAGGTTGTGGAATTCCACCGAATCCTGCAGCAGCGCGTGCGTGCCGATGACGATGCCAACCTCACCGCCGGCGATCTCGGCGCGCACCTGGTTCTTCTGCGCCGCCGACATCGATCCGGTCAGCAGCGCGGCCCGGGTCGCGTTGTCGGCCCCGCCCAGCTGACCGGCCATCGCCAACGGGCCGAGCACGTCGTTGATCGACCGTAGGTGTTGTGCAGCAAGGACTTCCGTAGGAGCCAACAGGGCGCACTGGTAGCCGGCGTCGACCATCTGTAGCATCGCCAGCACCGCGATGATCGTCTTGCCCGAGCCGACTTCGCCCTGCAGCAGCCGGTTCATCGGGCGGGTGCTCGCCAGCCCGTCCGACAGCACGTCGAGCGTCTCGCGCTGCCCATCTGTCAGCTCAAAAGGCAAGCGGTGCAACAGTTCTGCGGCCAGCCCAGCCGCCCGCGGCGGCGCCGGCGGCCCCGACTGCGACAGCTCGCCGTGCCGGCGCGACACCAGCGCCCACTGCAGCCCGACGGCCTCGTCGAAGGTCAACCGATCCCGTGCGCGCCGGCGCTCGGCCTCGTCTTCGGAAAGATGAATCGCCCGCAGCGCCGCGTCCTCGGACATCAGGTGATGGGCGGCGAGCAGCTCGTCGGGTAGCGGGTCGGTCACCGGATCGAGGACCTCGAGCACCTGGCGCACGCAGGCGTAGATGTCCCAGCTCTGCAGCTTGGTGCTGGCCGGATAGATCGGGAAGAAGCGACGGTCGAATGCCGACATCAGCTCCTCACCACTGCGCGCCGCGGAGGTATCGGCGATCGTTTTCAGCGACTTGCTGCCGCGGCTGTGCCCGCCCGCGGAGTCCAGGATCAGAAAGTCGGGGTGCGTCAGCTGCATGGCGTTGCGGAAGTATCCGACCTCCCCGGACAGCATCACCCGGGTGCCCTCGGTGAGGTCCTTGCTTAGGTAGTCCGCATTGAAGAAGGTCGCGGTCACCTTGCTGCGACCCGATCCCACGGCGATGCGGAGGCATTTGCGCCGCGGATTCTTCTTCATCGGGAACGAGTGGGTGTCGGTGATCGTGTCGACAAGGGTGATGTGCTGGCCCACCTCCGGGCGCGCATCCTCGGCATCCCATTTGGCGGCCGTCTCGGTATAGCTGCGCGGGTAGTGGCGCAGCAGATCGTCGACCGTACGGACGCCGAACAGGTCGTCGAGCAGATCGGCGGCCTTGGCGCCCACGATGAGGTCCAGCCGATCGGACAGCGCCACCACCGTTACTCGACCCCGATCAGCAGCGCGTCACCGCGATGGCCCGTGCGGTAGCTCACCAGCTCGGTCCCGGGATGGCGGTCGTGCACGTGGCCTTGCAGGACGTCGGTTACCGCGGCGCCGGCCTCCGCATCCAGGCCGGCCCCGACCAGCACGGTCACCAGATCGCCGCCGGAGGCCAGCAGCAGATCGAGCAGGCCGATCGCCGCCCCGGCCGCGTCGGGCGCCACGATCAGCACCTCGTCGCCCGCGATACCCAGGCCGTCGCCCGGCTGGCAGCGACCCGCCCAGGTCAGGGCGCTTTCGGTGGCGATGCGCACAGATCCGTAGCGGGCGCCGCCCGCGGCGCGAGCCATCGTGTAGCCGTCGTCGACCGCCGGCCGGTCGGTCTCGTGCACGGCCAGCGCCGCCAGCCCCTGCACCATCGACCCCGTCGGTATCGGCACCACGTCGATGCCCCAGCCGATGGCCGCCGTGCACCCGGCGACGAGCTCTTCGGCCGCCACATAACCGTTCGGGAGCAACATCACCTGCGCGGCGCCGGCATCGACGAGCGCCCGCATCAGCTGGTGCGCGCTGATCCCGGTCACCGGGTCGTCCGCATCCGGGGCGGGCTGCAGCACGTGGGCCCCCTCGCCGGCGAACAGCTCGGCGGCGCCGTCCCCGTCCACGACGGCGAGCACCGCCCGTTCCTTCGTCCAGCTGCCCGTGGGCAGACCGACGGCCTCGGCGTTCAGCGACGAGATCACGACCCGGCTCAGCCGTCCCGCCGCCAGCCCGGCCTCGACGGCGGCTCCGGCGTCGTCGGTGTGCACGTGCACCGAATAGCTGGCCTGGCTGGTGAACGGCGCGGCGGCGATGGCCACGGAGTCGCCCAATTTCGTCAGCCGGGCCCGCAGCGCATTGGCGGCCGGCGGATTGCATCCGTCCAGCCGATACATCACCTCGAACTGGGGCCTCGGCCGTTCGGCGACGGCGGGCTGGGCGCGCGGCGAGAGCTCGTAGACCGTGCGGGCGGGCGCCTGGCCGCTGACCGTGGAACGCAGCGCGTCCAGCAGCACCAGCAGGCCGCGCCCGCCGGCGTCCACGGCGCCGGCCTCGGCGAGCACGTCGAGCTGCTCGGTGGTCTTCTCCAGCGCCACCACCGCGGCGTCGCCACCGGCGGTGATCGCCGCGCCCAGTCCGTCGGCTGCGCACTCCTCGACGGCCTCGGCGGCCGCGCGCAGCACCGAGACGATGGTTCCCGGGACCTCCTGACCGCCCATCGAGGTGACGACGAGCTCGACGCCGCGCCGCAGCGCCGCCCCCAGCAGCGCCGCGTCCAGTTGGGGCAGCTCGCCGCCGGCGCCAGCGGCCGCGGCCGCGGTGACGTCGGCGATGCCCCGCAGGATCTGGGACAGGATCACGCCGGAATTGCCGCGAGCCCCGTTGAGCGCACCGGCGGACAGCGCCGAGGCCACCCGGGCGACGCACCCCGGGCCGCCCTCGGCGCCGAACCCCGCGTTGGCTTCGGCCAGCGCCGAACGCATGGTGAACAGCATGTTCGCGCCGGTGTCGGAGTCGGCGACCGGGAACACGTTGAGGCGGTTGATTTCGTCGATATGCGTGATCAGGTCGCTGACCGCAGCGTGCGCCCAGTCCCGCAGCGCCGAGGCGTCCAGCGGACGATCAGACGTGCCCACCCTGATTCATCTCCTCGCGACCTAAATCTCTTCAGCCAACCGTCCTATTGAGCCTAGCTAGCGGACGCGACACCGGCAGTCGGCAGACACGGATGGACTGTTGATCGTTTTGGAGGTTGCCTACCCTAGTCGGTATCCTGGTCAGGCCCGGTCAACCTGGGCTGTCTCGGCTGGTTGCCGGACCCTAAACATTTGAGGAGCGCGAACAATGGCCGCTGTGTGCGATATCTGCGGGAAAGGCCCCGGCTTCGGTAAGTCGGTGTCGCACTCCCACCGCCGCACCAGCCGCCGGTGGGACCCCAACGTTCAGACGGTGCACGTGGCGACCCGCCCGGGCGGCAACAAGAAGCGCATCAACGCGTGCGCGTCGTGCATCAAGGCTGGCAAGATCGTCCGGGGCTAGTCGAGGGGTCGTCCGGGGCTGGCGGACGCCCGCTCAGGGCAGCCGCCAATCGACGGGTTCGGCGCCCCGCTCCGTGAGCAGCTCGTTGGCCCGGCTGAACGGCCGCGAGCCGAAGAACCCGCGCGACGCCGACAGCGGCGAGGGGTGCGGCGATTCGATCGCCACGCAGTCGCCCTCGGCCAGGATCGGTTTGAGCGTCGACGCGTCGCGGCCCCACAGGATCGCCACCAGCGGCTGCGGCCGGGCGATCAACGCGCGGATCGCACACTCGGTCACCACCTCCCAGCCCTTACCGCGATGCGACGCCGGAGTGGTCGGCCGCACCGTGAGCACCCTGTTCAACAGCAGGACGCCTCGCTCGGCCCAGGGCGTCAGGTCGCCGCACGACGGCGGCGGATAACCGAGATCCTTGGTGTACTCGTCGAAGATGTTGGCCAGGCTGCGCGGCAGCGGACGAACATCGGGCGCCACCGAAAAGCTCAGGCCGACAGCGTGTCCCGGCGTCGGGTAGGGATCCTGGCCGACGATCAGCACCCGCACCTGGTCGAACGGAAAGGTGAAGGCGCGCAACACATTTGGTCCCGCCGGCAGATACCTGCGCCCGGCCGCGAGCTCGTCGCGCAGGAACTGCCCCATGGTGGCGACCTGATCGGCCACCGGCTCCAGCGCGGTGGCCCACCCCGGCTCGACGAGTTCACTCAACGGGCGCGCGCTCACTGCGCCACCTTAAGTCACCTCAACCGCCGAAAGATTCCCAGCCCGCGTATCCCTGCCACCGCGCGCCGTCGACCAACACCCGGGCCGAGCCGTCGAGCACCCGGCCGATCACGCGCCACCCCGCCGGGGCCGCATCGGCGAAACACGCCACCAGCGCGTGGTCTTCGCCGCCTCCCAGCACCCACGACCACGCATCGGCGCCCGCGGCCACGGCCGCCGCGCCCAGCACGTCCCGATCGGCCGCCAGCGCCTCGCTGGACAGGTCGATGCCCACGCCGGACGCGTCGGCGATGTGGCCCAGATCGGCGAGCAGACCGTCGGACACGTCGATCATCGCCTGCGCGCCCGCGGCCGCGGCCGCGGCACCCTCGCCGTACGGCGGCTGCGGCACCAGATGACGGCGTCGCAGGTCGCTGAAGTCATCGACTCCCTTGTCCCACAATGCGTATCCCGCGGCCGAACGGCCCAGATCACCGGTGACGGCCACCACGGCGCCAGCCCGCGCTCCCGAACGCCGCACCGGCGCGCGACCCTGCAGATCGCCGAGCACGGTCACCGACACCACCCACAGTGGGCAGCTGACCAGATCGCCCCCGGCGATGCCGGCGCCGACCGTGACCGCCTCGTCCCACATTCCCCGAGCCAGCTCGTCGGCCGCGTCCGCCGGCGTCTCGGCGGGCGCGCCGAAGCCGACCACGAAGGCCGTCGGGCGCCCACCCATCGCCTCGATGTCGGCGGCGTTCTGCGCGATCGCCTTGCGGCCGACGTCGTGCGGGGTGGACCAGTCCAGCCGGAAGTGCCGGTCCTGCACCAGCATGTCGGTCGACACGGCGACCCGGCCGTCCCCTGCGGACACCAGCGCCGCGTCGTCGCCGGGCCCGAGCAGCACCGCGGTGGGCTGGCCGCGGCCCCGCACCAGGCGCTCGATGACGGCGAACTCGCCGACCTGCCGCAGCGTGGGCGGCCGATCGGCCGCCGCGGATCCTTCGTCGCGCACGCCACCTCCCTGCGGCCCGAGTCTGCCGGGTAAGTTTGGGTCCCTGCCTGCGCGAGCAGACCGCGCCAGTCTATCGAGGGGGCGGTGGTGACTGATTCCGATACCGACCTCGGCGGACCGCCGCGGGTCGTCATGATCGCCGCGGTCGCCCTGGCCGTCACGGCGATCGGCGTGGTCCTGGCCATCGCGGCCACCCGCGGGACACCCCTGCAACCGGTCGCCATTCCCGACGTCCCGGCCCCCCAGGCCGCCGATCCCGCCTGCCGGGCGCTCTCGAGCGCGTTGCCGCAGCGCCTCGGCGACTATCAGCGCGCGCCCCTCGCGCAGCCGGCTCCCCCCGCCGCGGCCGCCTGGCGGTCCGGACCGGACAGCGAGCCCGTGGTGCTGCGATGCGGACTCGAGCGTCCGGCGGACTTCGTGGTGGGAGCCCCGATTCAGGTCGTCGATCGCGTGCAGTGGTTTCGCATTGCGGCCCAACAGCAATCGGCCGGCCCCCCAGCCGTCACGGCGGGCCGATCGACCTGGTACGCCGTCGATCGGCCGGTCTATGTGGCGCTGACCCTGCCCTCGGGATCCGGGCCGACGCCGATCCAGCAGCTGTCCGAGGTGATCGACCGCACCCTCGCCGTGGCGCCGATCGACCCGGCTGCGCCTCGTTGAAGGCGCGTTAGGCGACTCAGCGCAGCCCGACGCCGCGAGCCAGGGCGGTCTCGACCATCGTCGCCACCAGCGTGGGATAGTCGACGCCGCTGGCCGCCCACATCCTGGGGTACATCGAGATCGTGGTGAACCCCGGCATCGTGTTGATCTCGTTGATCACCGGGCCGTCCTCGGTCAGGAAGAAATCTACCCGGGCGAGCCCCTGGCAATCGATGGCCTTGAACGCCCGGATCGCCAATTGGCGTATGGTGTCGGCGATTTCGTCGTCGACCTTGGCGGGCACGTCCAATTCCGCTGCCTCGTCCAGGTATTTGGTCGCGAAATCGTAGAATGAGTCCTCACGCCCCCGCACCCCGGCCACCCTGATCTCCCCGAGTGTGCTGGCTTCGACTGTGCCGTCCGGCATTTCGAGGACGCCGCATTCCAGCTCGCGCCCGGTGATCGCCGCCTCGACGATCACCTTCGGGTCATGGCGCCGGGCGTTGTCGACCGCGGCGGGCAGCTGGTCCCAGCTCGAGACGCGGCTCACGCCGATCGACGAACCGCCCCGGGCGGGTTTGACGAACACGGGCAAGCCCAGTCGCTCGCGCTGCTCGGGATGCAAGGTGACATCCGAGGGCCGCAACACCGCATGCTTGCCGACCGGCAGGCCCTCGGCCAGCAGCAGCTTTTTGGTGAATTCCTTGTCCATCCCGGCGGCACTGGCCAGCACCCCGGCTCCGACGTAGGGCACCCCGGCCAACTCCAGCAGGCCCTGGATGGTGCCGTCTTCGCCGTACGGGCCGTGCAGCACCGGGAATACGACGTCGACCTCGCCCAGGACAGGGGCCAGGACCTCGCCCGCGCCGGGTGACAACGAGACCAGTTGGCCGCCGCGGCGGGGATCGGCCGGCAGCGCCAGCTCGGTTCCCGAATCAGCGGTCACCTGCGGTAATTGCCGGTTGGTGATGGCCAGCGCCGCCGGGTCGCCATCGGTGAGCACCCACCCGCCATCGGGCGTGATACCGATCGCGACCACCTCGAACCGCCGCGGGTCGAGATGGCGCAGGATGCTGCCGGCCGAGACGCACGAAATGGCATGCTCATTGCTGCGCCCGCCGAAAACGACAGCCACCCGCACCCGGTCGTTGGCACTCACAACCTTCAGAGGCTACCGGTTCACTCGGGTTTGGTCCTGCGGCCCAGCAGCAGGGCCATGGCCTCGTCCACCGAAAGTCCCTTGTGACAGACCCGGTGCACCGCGTCGGTGAGCGGCATTTCGACGTCGTAACTGGCGGCCAGCGCCAGCACCGATTCCGACGACGTCACACCCTCGACGACGTGCCCGGAACTGCCATCCGGGGAACCCTGCAGCGTCGCCTCCAGGGAGGCGCCGCGGCCCAACTGCTCGCCCAAAGTGCGGTTGCGCGAATGCGGCGACGTGCAGGTCGCCACCAGGTCGCCCACCCCGGCCAGTCCGGCCAGCGTCGCGCCCTTGGCGCCCAGCGCGATGCCCAGCCGCATGATCTCCGCGAGCCCGCGGGTGATGATCGCGGCCGCGGTGTTTTCGCCGAGGCCGACCCCGGCCGCCATCCCGGCCGCGAGCGCGATGACGTTCTTGCAGGCCCCGCCGATCTCGGTGCCGACCACATCACTATTGGTATACGGGCGGAAGTACCCGGTGTTGAGCATGCGCTGCACGGCGACCGCCCGCCCCGAGTCGCTGCAGGCGACGACGGTCGCGGCGGGCTGGCCCTCGGCGATCTCGCTGGCCAGGTTCGGTCCGGAGATGACGCCGACCTGCGAGGCGTCCGCCCCGGTCACCGACACGATGACCTGGCTCATCCGCATCAGGGTGCCCAGCTCGATGCCCTTGGCCACGCTCACCAGGGTCGCGCCGTCGGCGATCAGCGGGGCCCACCGCTCCAGGTTGGCCCGCATCGTCTGGGCCGGCACGCTCAGCAGCACCGTCGTCACGCCGCGCAGCGCCTCGGCGGCGTCGGAGGTGGCACGGATCCCGGGGGCCAGCTCGGCGCCCGGCAGATAGGCAGGGTTGTACCGGGTCGTATTGATCTGTTCGGCCACCTCGGGGCGCCGCGCCCACAGCCTGACCTCTGCTTCGGGCCCCCCGGCCTCGACGAGGACCTTGGCCAGCGCGGTGCCCCAGGCACCGGCGCCCATCACCGCAACCGCGGTCGCCGAGCCGGCCATCATCCACTCCACTCTGTCGTCAGCGCTACACCCTAGCTCGCGACGGCCACCCCGCACGGCGCTGGCAGGATGACCTCATGAGCGGCACACGCGCCGACGGGGCGGGCGAGCACGGAGGCGACGTGGCGTTGATTGTCGCCGTCAAACGGCTGACCGCCGCCAAGACCAGGCTGGCGCCGGTGTTTTCGGCGACCACCCGCGAGAAGGTGGTGCTGGCCATGCTCATCGACACGCTGACCGCTGCCGCGGCCGTCGAAGCCGTCGGCTCGATCACCGTCATCACACCCGACGACGACGCGGCAGCCGCGGCGGCCGGGCTCGGAGCAAACGTGCTCCCTGATCCGACGCCCGCGGGCCATGCCGACCCCCTCAACAACGCTATCGCCGTCGCCGAACGCGCGCTCGCCGCCGAGTTCACCAATACCGTTGTGCTACAAGGTGATCTACCCGCTCTGCAGACACAGGAACTGGCCGAGGCGATCGCGGCCGCCCGTCAGTACCGGCGCAGCTTCGTCGCCGACCGACTGGCCACCGGAACCGCCGCGCTGTGCGCGTTCGGCGCCGGCCTCGATCCCGAGTTCGGCTCGGATTCGGCCGCGCGCCACCGTCGTTCGGGCGCGATCGAGTTGACCGGCGCGTGGCCCGGGCTGCGCTGCGACGTCGACACCCCGGCCGACCTGACGGCCGCCCGCCGCCTCGGGGTCGGCTCGGCGACCGCGCGCGCCATCACGCCGCACTGATTACTGGGCGCACTTTGGCGCGCTTTGGCGCGCCAGCAAAGCTGTCTCCCCGATGAACGGATCACCAACGCCGGATGGATCTCTCTCACTCGCTAGCAGCGCAGCCGGTGATGAGCAATGATCTCAGGGTGACCGAAATCGAAGCTGAAGCACGCCCAGACGAATCCGTGTGGCAGCACGGAGACTCGGCTCTGACCGCGCCACCGGCCGCCACCCCCGCCGCGATCCACGACGCGCTGCCCGAAGATCGGTACCTCAACCGGGAACTGAGCTGGCTGGACTTCAACGCCCGCGTACTGGCGCTGGCCGCCGACACGTCGCTGCCGCTGCTGGAGCGCGCCAAGTTCCTGGCGATCTTCGCCTCCAACCTCGACGAGTTCTACATGGTCCGCGTCGCCGGACTCAAGCGCCGCGACGAGATGGGCCTGTCGGTGCGCTCGGCCGACGGCCTGACGCCGCGCGAGCAACTGGCGCGCATCGGTGAGCAGACTCAGAAGATCGCGACGCGGCACGCGCGCGCGTTCCTCGACTCGGTGCGACCGGCACTGGCCGCCGAGGGCATCTACATCGTCACGTGGGCCGACCTGGATCAGGCTGAGCGCGACCAACTGTCCACCTATTTCAACGAGCAGGTCTTCCCCGTCCTGACACCGCTCGCCGTCGACCCGGCGCACCCGTTCCCTTTCGTCAGCGGCCTGAGCCTGAACCTGGCGGTCACGGTGCGCCGGCCCGACGACGGCGCCCAGCACTTTGCGCGGGTCAAGGTGCCCGACAACGTCGATCGCTTCGTCGAACTCGAGGTGCGCGGCGACGACGACGAGGGTCGGCCCATCGTTCGCTACCTGCCCACCGAAGAGCTGATCGCGGCCTTCCTTCCCGTGCTGTTCCCCGGCATGGAAATCGTCGAGCACCACGCGTTCCGCATCACCCGCAATGCCGACTACGAGGTCGAAGAGGACCGCGACGAGGACCTGCTGCAAGCGCTGGAACGCGAGTTGGCGCGCAGGCGGTTCGGCTCGCCGGTGCGCCTCGAGATCGCCGACGACATGACCGAGAGCATGCTCGAGCTGTTGCTGCGCGAGCTCGACGTCAATCCCAGTGACGTCATCGAGGTCCCGGGGCTGCTCGACCTTTCGTCGTTGTGGCAGATCTACGGCATCGACCGCCCGGCGCTCAAAGACCCGACGTGGGTTCCGGCCACCAGCCCCGCCTTCGCCGATCGCGAAACACCCAAGAGCATCTTCGCGACACTGCGCGAAGGCGATGTGCTGCTTCATCATCCGTACGAATCGTTTTCGACCAGCGTGCAACGGTTCATCGAGCAGGCCGCCGCCGACCCCAACGTGCTGGCGATCAAGCAGACGCTCTACCGCACCTCCGGTGACTCGCCGATCGTGCGTGCGCTGATCGCCGCCGCCGAGGCCGGAAAGCAAGTCGTGGCAATGGTGGAGATCAAAGCCCGCTTCGACGAGCAGGCCAACATCCGCTGGGCACGCACCCTTGAGCAGTCGGGCGTCCACGTCGTCTACGGCTACGTCGGACTCAAGACGCACTGCAAGACCTGCCTGGTGGTGCGTCGCGAGGGTTCGACGATAAGGCGCTACTGCCACATCGGGACCGGCAATTACAACGGGAAGACGGCGCGGCTGTACGAGGACGTCGGCCTGCTCACCGCCTCCCCCGACATCGGCGCGGACCTGACGGACTTGTTCAATTCGCTCACCGGGTATTCGCGCAAGGTTTCCTACCGCAATCTGCTGGTGGCACCGCACAGCATCCGCACCGGAATCATCGAGCGCGTCGAGCGCGAAATCGAGACGCACCGCGAACACGGCGGTGGCCGCATCCGGATGAAGATGAACGCTCTGGTCGACGAACAAGTCATCGACTCGCTGTATCACGCGTCGCAGGCCGGCGTGCAAGTCGAGGTGGTGGTGCGCGGCATCTGCGCGCTGCGTCCGGGCGTGCACGGCTTCTCCGAGAACATCACGGTTCGCTCCATCCTTGGCCGTTACCTCGAGCACTCGCGGATCATGCATTTCAATCGCATCAACGAGTTCTGGATTGGCAGCGCCGACATGATGCACCGCAACCTCGACCGGCGTGTCGAAGCGCTGGTTCAGGTCAAGGATCCCAAGCTGACTGGATACCTGGACGACTTGTTCACCTCGGCGCTGGACCCGTCCACGCGGTGCTGGGAACTCGAATCCGACGGGCAGTGGATCGCCGCGCCGCGCGACGGTCACACCGTGCGCGATCACCAGGAGTCACTGATGGAGCGCCACCGCAGCAACTGAGACGGTGTGGTAACTTTCCACGTCACGCCCACGAGCTGGAGCGACTCCGGCCGAATTGACCTGCAGGAGTGAGGTGTCGGAAAGCCGGCTCGTTTATGCCGCAGGCGCGGTGCTGTGGCAATTAGCCAATGCTGATTCGGCCAACCCGAAGCTGGAAGTCGCCGTCATTCACCGTCCCCGCTACGAGGACTGGTCGCTGCCGAAGGGCAAAGTCGATCCCGGCGAGACCGCACCCATGGCGGCGGTGCGGGAAGTGCTGGAGGAGACGGGACAGCACTGCGTCCTCGGCAGGCGTCTGGTGTCGGTCAGTTATCCGATCGAGCAGGGCGTCAAGAAGGTGTACTACTGGGCGGCGCGTAGCATCGGCGGCGAGTTCGCCCCGGGCAAGGAAGTCGACGAGCTGATCTGGCTGCCGGTCGATGAGGCGATGCGCAAACTTGACTACGCCCAGGATCGAAAAGTGTTGCGCCGCTTTACAAAGCAGCCCGAGGACACGAAGACAGTGTTGATCGTCCGGCACGGGACGGCCGGTCGCAAGTCGCGCTTCTCCGGCGACGACCGCAAGCGGCCACTGGACAAACGGGGCCGCGCCCAGGCCGAGGCCTTGGTGCCACAGCTGATGTGCTTCGGCGCCACCGACGTCTACGCCGCCGACCGGCTGCGCTGTCACCAGACCGTCGAACCGCTCGCGGAGGAACTCGGTGTCACGATCCACAACGAGCCGGCGCTGACCGAAGAGGCCTACGCCAAGAACAGCAAGCGCGCCCGGCACCGGGCGCTAGAGATCGCGCAACACGAGGGCACACCCGTGATCTGCACGCAAGGCAGGGTGATCCCTGATCTCATCGCATGGTGGTGCGAACGCGACGGAGTGCGGCCCGACAAGTCCCGAAACCACAAGGGCAGCACCTGGGTCCTATCGCTGGCGGGGGGACGGCTGATAGCCGCCGACCACATCGGTGGGGCGCTGGCCGCCAACGTGCGGGCCTGACACACGAATACCCTCCGGGGGCAGCCTTGCCGCCGAAGGGTATTCGCGTGCGAAGTTGTTACTGCCTTACTTGCGACCGCGCTTTGCGGCGGTCTTCTTGGCCGGAGCCTTCTTGACCGCGGCCTTCTTGGCCGGGGCCTTGGTCGCGGCCTTGCGCACCGGAGCCTTGGTCGCAACCTTCTTGGCCGGCGCCTTGGTCGCGGCCTTGCGCACCGGAGCCTTGGTCACGGCCTTCTTCACCGCGGCCTTCTTCACCGGAGCCTTCTTCACCGGAGCCTTCTTCACCGCGGCCTTCTTGACCGGCGCGGCCTTCTTCGCCGGCGCAGCCTTCTTCACCGCGGCCTTCTTGGCGGGCGCCTTCTTGGCCGCAGCCTTCTTGGCGACGCCTGCGACAACACCACGTTTCACGGCAGGTCCTTCCGACGGGAGGCGCTGTGCCCCAGAGACAACCGCTTTGAATTGAGCACCCGGACGGAACGCCGGAACGGACGTCGGCCTAACTTTCACCGTCTCACCGGTACGCGGGTTACGCGCCACACGCGCTGCGCGGCGGCGCTGTTCGAACACGCCGAAACCGGTAATGGTTACGCTCTCGCCCTTCTGCACCGCACGCACGACGGTGTCGACGAAATTTTCGACGGCGGCGGTCGCCTGCCGACGGTCCGAGCCCAATTTCTGTGCGAGCACATCAATGAGCTCTGCTTTGTTGACCATCCAAACCCTCCGAAGCCAGTGGTCCTCATTTTCGAACCAACTGCGAACACGGTAAACCCTCACCCAGCAAATTTCCAAGAGCCACGCGCAATTTCACGACACCCTGATTTCAAATTCGGCAATCCGGTTGCCGCCCTTGACCGGTGGCGCGGCCTCAAAATAAGACTGCCTACCTAAACCGCCGGGCGCGCAATCCGCGTCCCGATCGACACGTCACGAGACGGGCAGAGTGCGCGGTTTCCATTCCGGACGGGCGGCCTCGAAAGATTCGATTTCCCGGAGTTTCCGCAGCGTAAGGCCTATATCGTCCAGCCCTTCCAGCAATCGCCACGCGGTGTGATCGTCAATCTTGAACGGCAGCACCGTCGTTCCGGCGGTGATATTTCGATCTTGAAGATTGGCAGTGATTTCCAGCCCCGGACTCTGCTCGATCAGCTTCCAAAGCAGTTCCACCCCCTCCTGGCTGACTTCGGCCGCCAGCAGCCCCGCCTTGCCCGCGTTGCCCCGGAAAATGTCACCGAATCGAGACGAGATGACCACCCGGAAGCCGTAGTCCATGAGCGCCCACACCGCGTGCTCGCGCGAGGATCCGGTGCCGAAGTCGGGTCCGGCGACCAGAACCGAGCCCCGGTCAAAGGGGCTGAGATTGAGCACGAATGAGGGGTCCGAGCGCCAAGTCGCAAACAAGCCGTCCTCGAATCCGGTTCGGGTGACGCGCTTCAAATAGACCGCCGGGATGATCTGATCGGTGTCGACGTTGGAACGCCGCAGGGGCACGCCGATACCGGTGTGGGTGACGAAGGCTTCCATCGTTGTCCTCGATTTCGTTTTCAGGCCAAGTCGGCCGGGGCAGATAGGGTCCCACGCAGCGCGGTCGCCGCGGCGACCGCAGGCGAGACGAGATGGGTGCGGCCGCCTTTGCCCTGCCGCCCTTCGAAGTTGCGGTTGGACGTCGCGGCGCAGCGTTCGCCGGGCGCAAGCTGATCGGGGTTCATCCCCAGGCACATCGAGCATCCCGCCTGCCGCCATTCGGCGCCGGCCGTGACGAAAATCTCACCGAGGCCTTCGGCTTCGGCCTGCGCGCGTACCCGCATCGAGCCGGGCACCACCAGCATTCGCACGCCCGGGGCCACCTTGCGGCCGCGCAGGATGTCGGCTACTACCCGGAGATCCTCGATACGACCGTTGGTACAAGACCCGACGAACACCGCGTCGACCGCGATGTCGCGCATCGGCATACCGGGGCGAAGGTCCATGTAGGCCAACGCTTTCTCCGCGGCCTGCCGCTCGTCGTCGTCGGCCAGCATCTCGGGATCCGGCACGGCGGCCGCCAACGGCACCCCCTGGCCCGGATTGGTGCCCCACGTGACGAACGGGCTGAGCGAGGCCGCGTCGAGGAAGACCTCGGTGTCGAAAACGGCGCCGTCGTCGGTGCGCAGTTGCTGCCAATAGTCGACCGCCGCGTCCCATTGCGCGCCCGTCGGCGCGTGCGGGCGGCCGCGCAGAAACTCGTAGGTGGTCTCGTCGGGCGCCACCATGCCCGCCCGGGCACCGGCCTCGATGCTCATGTTGCAAACCGTCATGCGGCCCTCCATCGACAGCGATTCGATGGCGCTGCCGCGGTATTCGATGACATGACCCTGACCGCCGCCGGTGCCGATCTTGGCGATCAGCGCCAGGATGACGTCCTTGGCGCTCACGCCGGCGGGCAGTTCACCGTCGACGTTGACCGCCATCGTTTTGAACGGCCGCAACGGCAACGTCTGGGTGGCGAGCACGTGCTCGACCTCCGAGGTGCCGATGCCCATTGCTAGCGCACCGAATGCGCCGTGCGTCGACGTGTGGCTGTCGCCGCAGACGATCGTCATTCCCGGTTGCGTGAGACCCAATTGCGGGCCGACGACGTGAACGATGCCCTGCTCGATATCGCCCATCGGGTAGAGCCGGACCCCGAATTCTGCGCAGTTGTGGCGCAGGGTCTCGACTTGGGTGCGCGACACCGGGTCTGCGATCGGCTTGTCGATGCCGACGGTGGGCACGTTGTGGTCCTCGGTGGCCAGGGTCAGGTCGGTGCGGTGCACCGGTCGGCCCGCCAATCGCAGGCCGTCGAAAGCCTGTGGGCTGGTGACCTCGTGCACCAGATGCAGATCGATGTAGATCAGGTCGGGCGCGCTGCCTTCGCCCGAGACGACAACATGGTCGTCCCAGACTTTCTCGGCCAGGGTGCGCGGCTTGCCGGCTGCCATCTCGAATCGCCTCGATTCAACTTGTTCGCGGCTCGCCGATCGCTCTGGGCTGTGATCTCATAATACGAGACGCTAATATCTCTTTATGAGACAGCATAGCGGCATCGGCGTGCTCGACAAAGCCATGGAGGTGCTGCACACGATCGCGGAATCGCCGTGCGGGCTGGCCGAACTGTGCGAACGCACGCAGTTTCCGCGCGCCACCGCCTACCGGCTGGCCGCGGCGCTGGAGGTTCATCGCCTGCTGGCGCGCGACGACGAGGGCCGCTGGCGGCTCGGCCCCGCGTGCACCGAACTCGCGGCGCGCGTCAACGATCCGCTGCTGGCCGCGGGCGCCGCGGTGCTCCCCCAATTGCGGGAGAGCACCGGCGAAAGCGTGCAGCTGTACCGCCGCGAGGGTACGTCGCGGGTCTGTGTGGCCGCCCTGGAACCGGCTGCGGGCCTTCGCGATACGGTGCCGGTCGGTGCGCGGCTGCCGATGACGGCGGGTTCGGGGGCCAAAGTGCTACTGGCCCACAGCGATGCGGCCACTCAGCGGGCCGTGCTGCCCGGCGCGAAGTTCACCGACCGGACGCTGGCCGAGGTGCGCCGCCGCGGTTGGGCGCAGAGCGTGGCCGAGCGCGAGCCGGGAGTGGCCAGCGTCTCGGCGCCGGTGCGCGACAGCCGCGGTGTGGTGATCGCCGCCGTTTCGGTGTCCGGACCCATCGATCGCATCGGCCGCCGTCCCGGGGCGCGCTGGGCGGCCGACCTGCTTTCGGCGGCCGAGGCCATGACCCGCCGGCTGTAGCTGCATCGGCGTGTGTGCGCGCGGGACACCGAAAGTGCGCTCAGGGCGCCGAGTGTGCAGCTGCGGCGTCAAGCGTGCGGCTGCGGCGCAGGCGCCCGGCGTGTCGCGACCGCGCATGCACGCGCAAAGCCGACGACGCACACTCATAGCCACCAGCGCACAGCGACTGAAGGCGATTTGCGACACTGACGCGATGGGAACCAATCAGCGCGCAAGCATCGTGATGTCCTCCGATGAGATCGCCGACTTCGTCGTCAAAAGCCGCACCGGAACGATGGCCACCATCGGGCGCGACGGCCAGCCGCACCTGACCGCGATGTGGTACGCCGTCGTCGACGGTGAGATCTGGATCGAGACCAAAGCTAAGTCGCAGAAGGCGGTAAACCTGAGGCGCGATCCGCGGGTGACCTTTCTGATCGAGGACGGCGACACTTACGACACGTTGCGCGGGGTGTCCTTCGAGGGCGTTGCCGAGATCGTCGACGATCCGGAGGTCTCGCACAAGGTCGGGGTCAGCGTGTGGGAGCGCTATACCGGCCCCTACACCGACGACATGAAGCCGTTCGTCGAGCAGATGATGAACAAGCGCGTCTGTGTGCGCATCGTGGCCAACCGCGCGCGTTCCTGGGATCATCGCAAGCTCGGAATGGCGCCGATGCCGGTGGGCGGGTCGACCGCGCCTGCGGCACGAGGGACCGGCCAGTAAAACTTGTAGCCCCGATGGGATTCGAACCCACGCTACCGCCGTGAGAGGGCGGCGTCCTAGGCCGCTAGACGACGGGGCCAGAACCGATCCGGATGGCCAGCATAGCTCACGCCGCTAGGGGTACCTAATCGCTTGGTATCTGCTTGCGGCAGACGGACTTTTGCTGGGGTACCAGGACTCGAACCTAGAATGGCTGAACCAGAATCAGCTGTGTTGCCAATTACACCATACCCCATTGGCTGCCTAAAACTGCTGCTCAGGACGCGTTCTCCGGGCTGCTCACCGTGCCAGGGACCGTCGCTGCCAGCCGTTGTCGGCTTTGCAAACCGCAGTGCAGACTACCAAAGATTTACCCGGCTCCGTCGCGCGCGGCCCGCAGCCGCGCCAGGCTGCGGTCGCGGCCCAGCAGCTCGAGCGATTCGAACAGCGGCGGGCTCACCGTCGTCCCGGTCGCGGCGACGCGAATCGGGCCGAACGCCTTGCGCGGTTTGAGCTCGAGGCCCTCGATCAGCGCGGCTTTGAGTGCCTCCTCGATGCCTGCCGTCGTCCAGTCCGCCACGCCCTGCAGCGCCGCCAGAGCGGCATCGAGCACCGGAACCGCGTCGGGACCCAACTCCTTGCCGGCGGCCTTCGGGTCGATCGCGTATTCGTCGTCGTTGAGAAACTTCAACAGGTCCCAGGCGTCGCGCAGGACGACGATGCGGGTTTGCACGAGCTCGGCGGCCACGGCGAATCCGGCGTCGTCGAGTCCGGGGTCGAGCCCGTGGCCGCCGAAGTAGGCGCGCAGCCGCCCGGTGAAGTCGGCCACGTCCAGCATCCGGATGTGTTCGGCGTTGATCGCGTCGGCCTTCTTCTGGTCGAAGCGGGCCGGGTTGGAGTTGACGTTCACCACATCGAACGCCGCCACCATCTCCTCGAGGCTGAACACATCGTGATCGTCGGCGATCGACCAGCCGAGCAACGCCAGATAATTCAGCAGTCCCTCGGGGATGAAACCGCGATCCCGGTGCGCGAACAGATTCGACTGTGGGTCGCGCTTGGATAGCTTCTTGGTCCCCTCGCCCAATACCGTTGGCAGATGGGCGAACTGGGGGACGCCTTCGGCGACCCCGATCCGGATCAGCGCCTGGTACAACGCGAGCTGGCGCGGCGTCGACGGCAGCAGGTCTTCGCCGCGCAGCACGTGCGTGATCTTCATCAACGCGTCGTCGACGGGGTTGACCAAGGTGTACAACGGTTCTCCGTTCGCCCTCGTCAACGCGAAATCCGGCAGCGTGCCCGCCGCGAAGGTCGTCCTGCCGCGCACCAGATCGTCCCAGGCGAAGTCCTGGTCGGGCATCCGCAGCCGTACCACCGGGTTACGGCCCTCCGCAAGAAATTCGGACCGCTGCGCATCGGTCAGTTCGCGGTCGAAGTTGTCGTAGCCGAGTTTCGGGTTGCGGCCGGCCGCCAGATGGCGCGCCTCCACCTCCTCGGCCGTCGAAAAGGCGTAGTAGGCCTCGCCCGCCTCGAGTAGCTGCGCGACCACGTGGCGGTAGGTGTCGAGGCGGTGCGACTGGCGGTAGGGCCCAAAGGGTCCCCCGACCTCGGGGCCCTCGTCCCAGTCGAGGCCGAGCCAGCGCAGCGCGTCCAACAGCGCCAGATAGCTTTCCTCGGTGTCACGTTGGGAGTCGGTGTCCTCGATGCGAAAGACGAAGGTGCCGCCCGTGTGTCGGGCGTACGCCCAGTTGAACAGCGCGGTGCGCACCATGCCGACATGCGGTGTGCCGGTGGGCGACGGGCAGAACCGGACCCGAACCGCAGCGGCTTCCCCGACCGGAGAGGTCACGACTTTCCCTTGCGGACCACGGGATTGCTCAGCGTGCCGATTCCTTCGATGGTGATCGAGACGGTGTCGCCGTCCTCGATGGGACCGACGCCGGCCGGGGTTCCGGTGAGGATGAGATCGCCCGGCAGCAGGGTCATCACCGCCGAAATCCATTCCACGATGGCCCCGACGTCGTGAATCATCAACGAGGTGCGGCTGTCCTGCTTGACGACCCCGTTGACCTCGGTGCGCAACGCCAGGTCAGCCGGGTCGACGTCGGTGACCACCCACGGCCCTACCGGGCAGAAGGTGTCGTGGCCCTTGGCCCGCGCCCATTGGCCGTCGGCCTGCTGCTGATCGCGCGCCGACACGTCGTTGGCGATCGTGTATCCGAGGATATTCTCGGCGGCCTGCGCGGCCGAGACGTCTTTGCACGGGCGACCAATCACCACCGCCAGCTCACCCTCGAAATGCACCGGTGATGCGCTGGCGGGCAACCGAATCGGCACATTCGGCCCGATGATGGCGGTGTTGGGCTTGAGGAATATCACGGGGTCGGCCGGCGCCGGACCCGTTGCGAAGCTACGCATCTCGGCGATGTGGTCCGCGTAGTTCTTCCCGACGCAGACCACCTTTCCGGCAAGCATCGGGGCCAGCAGCCGCACATCGGCGATCGGCCACGAGCGACCGGTGAAGGTCGGGGTGCCGAACGGGTGCTCGGCGACCTCGCGGGCGACCATCGCACTGGGATCGTCCAGCGACCCCTCGACAGTGACGAAGGAGACACCATCCGGACTGGCAATTCGACCAAGGCGCATTCAGGTGAGCCTAGTGACGGTCGCGAGCCCGGCGTCCGCCGGGCGGGGCGGGCCGTCACCATCGACCTAGTGACGGTCGCGAGCCCGGCGTCCGCCGGGCGGGGCGGGCCGTCACCATCGACCTAGTGACGGTCGCGAGCCCGGCGTCCGCCGGGCGGCTAACTTTCCGCTGCGGCCGCCGTCGGTATGCGAGCATGAGGCATGCCCACGGACCCGGCGACTGGGGGTCTTGACAAGGACCATCTGAGCACCGGCGCACGCTGGTCGATCATGATCATCTCGCTGTGGGTGACGGCGAGTTCGTTCCTGTTCATCAACGGCATCGCCTTCTTGATCCCCTCGCTCGAGGCCAAGCGCGGCATTCCACTGACCGAGGCCAGTCTGTTGTCGTCGATGCCCAGCTGGGGCATGGTAGTCACGCTGGTCGGCTGGGGCTATGTGCTCGATCGCGTCGGCGAGCGGATCGTCATGACCGCGGGCTCGGCGTTGACCGCCGCCGCGACCTATGCCGCCGCGTCGGTGCACTCGCTGGTGTGGGTGGGCGCCTATCTGTTTCTCGGTGGCATGGCGGCGGCGAGCTGCAACGCCGCCGGCGGCCGGCTGGTGTCCGCGTGGTTCCCGCCGCACCAACGCGGCCTGGCGATGGGCATTCGGCAGACCGCGCAGCCGTTGGGCATCGCCCTGGGCGCACTGGTCATGCCCGAGCTGGCTGAACGCGGTCTGCACGCGGGGCTGATGTTTCCGGCATTCGCGTGCACAGCGGCTGCGGTGGCCAGCGCAATCGGAATCACCGACCCCCCGCGCAAGCACCGCGCCGCCGCCACCGAGCAGGAGCTGGCCAGCCCGTACCGGAGATCGTTGGCGCTGTGGCGAATCCATGCGGTGTCCGGGCTGCTGGTGATGCCACAGACGGTGACCGTGACGTTCATGCTGGTGTGGCTGATCCGCAACGATGGCTGGTCGGTCGCCGCGGCCGGCGGCGTGGTCACGCTTTCCCAGCTGCTCGGCGCGCTGGGCCGGATCGCGGTCGGTCGTTGGTCGGATCGGGTCGGTTCGCGGATGCGACCGGTCCGCGTGATCGCCGTCGCCGCCGCCTCGACGCTGTTTGCGCTCGCCGTTGCCGACCACCACACCTGGGCGGTGGAGGTGCCCTTGATGATCGCCGTCTCGGTGATCGCGGTGCTGGACAACGGGCTGGAGGCGACGGCAATCACCGAATACGCCGGGCCGTTCTGGAGCGGACGCGCGCTGGGGGTGCAGAACACCACGCAACGACTGATGGCGGCCGTGGGCGCCCCGCTCTTCGGTGTGCTGATCGACGCGGCGCGATATCCGCCGGCCTGGGCGCTGTGCGGCCTGTTCCCGTTGCTGGCCATCCCGCTGGTGCCCGCCGGGTTGGTGCCGCCCGGCTTGGAAACCAGAAGAGCAACTACAGCGCGGCGGCAATCCGATCGCCGACTTCGGTGGTGGACAGCCGTTCGGGGGGCCGGTTCGCCAGATAAGCCTCGACCGCCCGGTCCACCCGGGCCGCCTCCTGGTCCTTCCCAAGGTGGGCCAGCAGCAGTCCCACCGAAATGATCGCCGCGGTCGGATCCGCGATGCCCTGACCCGCGATGTCGGGCGCGCTGCCGTGAACGGGCTCGAACATCGACGGATTGGTCCGGGTGGCGTCGATATTTCCACTGGCCGCCAAGCCAATTCCGCCGCTGACCGCCGCGGCGAGGTCGGTGATGATGTCGCCGAACAGGTTGTCGGTGACGATCACGTCGAAGCGGCCGGGGTCGGTCACCAGGAAGATGGTGGCGGCGTCGACGTGCTGATAGGCCACCTCGACATCCGGGTACTCCTCGCCGACCTCGGCCACGACCCGCGTCCACAGCTTCCCGGCGAACGTCAGCACGTTGTTCTTGTGCACCAGCGTCAAGTGCTTGCGGCGCTTGCGCGCTCGCTCGAAGGCATCCTTGACGACCCGGCGCACGCCGAAGGCGGTGTTGACGCTGACCTCGGTGGCGACCTCGTTGGGCGTCCCGACACGAATCGCGCCGCCGTTGCCGGTGTACGGGCCCTCGGTTCCCTCGCGCACCACCACGAAATCGATGTCCGGGTTGCCCACCAGCGGACTGCTCACCCCCGGATAAAGCCGGGCCGGCCGCAGGTTGACGTGATGGTCGAGCTCGAATCGCAAGCGCAGCAACAGGCCTCGCTCGAGTACGCCGCTGGGCACCGACGGATCGCCGATCGCGCCGAGCAGGATCGCGTCCTGCGCGCGCAGTTCGGCGATCACCGAGTCCGGCAGCAGTTCGCCGGTGGCGTGATAGCGGCGCGCGCCCAGGTCGTACTCGGTCTTGTCCACGTCCGGCACAACCGCGTCAAGGGCTTTGAGCGCCTGCGCTATGACCTCGGGCCCGATCCCGTCGCCGCCGATAACCGCGAGCTTCATCGGCGCCGCTCTCCCCTGCCGGTGCGCTTCACGACAGGTCGACCACTTCGAGCTTGTTGGCGCCGACGGCCTGCGAGATCTCGGCCCGCACGTCGGCGGGCATGTCGCGGTCGAGCCGCAGCAGGATCGTCGCGCTCGGCCCCTCGGCATCCTCGGAAAGCTGTGCGGCCTGGATGTTCACCCCGGCCGCGCCCAGCAGGGTGCCGATCTTTCCCAGCGCCCCCGGCTGGTCGGCGTAGTTGATCACCAGGTTGGTGCCCTGGGCGCGCAGGTCGAAGTTGCGGCCGTTGATTTGCACGATCTTCTCGACCAGTTGCGGACCCGACAGGGTGCCGGCGACATTGACGCGCGAGCCGTCAGGGCCGACGACCCGCACGTCGAGCAGGCTGCGGTGGTTCGGGCTTTCGGTGGCTGTGCTGATTTCGGCGGTGACGCCGCGCTCGGCCGCCAGCGCCGGCGCGTTGACGAAAGTCACCTGCTCCTCGATGACCGCCGAGAACAGACCGCGCAGGGCCGAAAGTTTAAGCACCTCGACGTCTTCGGAGGCAAGCTCGCCACGGACCTGCACCGACAACGAGGTCGGAGCGCCATCGGAGAGCGCGGCGGCCAGCACGCCGAGCTTGCGCGCCAGGTCCAGCCAGGGCGCTACTTCCTCGTTGACCACTCCGCCGCCGACGTTGACGGCGTCGGGCACGAACTCCCCCGCCAGCGCCAGTCGCACGCTCTCGGCCACGTCGGTGCCGGCGCGATCCTGTGCCTCGGCGGTGGAGGCGCCCAGATGCGGCGTCACCACCACTTGCGGCAGCTCGAAAAGCGGGCTGTCGGTGCATGGTTCGCTGGCGAACACGTCGAGGCCGGCCGCGCGGACGTGGCCGCTGGTGATCGCCTCGGCCAGCGCCGCCTCGTCCACCAGACCGCCGCGGGCGGCGTTGACGATGATGACGCCCGGCTTGGTCTTGGCCAGCGCCTCCTTGTCGATCAGGCCCGCGGTCTCGGATGTCTTCGGCAGGTGCACCGAGATGAAGTCGGCGCGGCCCAAGAGCTCGTCGAGCGGCAGCAACTCGATGCCGAGCTGCGCGGCGCGTGCCGGCGACACGTACGGGTCGTAGGCGACGACGTGCGTGCCGAAGGCCTCGATCCGCTGGGCGACCAACTGACCGATGCGGCCCAGCCCCACGATGCCGACCGTCTTGCCGAAGATTTCGGTGCCGGAGAACGACGAGCGCTTCCAGGTGTGTTCGCGCAGGGTGGCATCGGCCGCGGGGACCTGGCGGGCCGCGGACAGCAGCAGCGCCAGCGCGTGCTCGGCGGCGCTGTGGATGTTCGACGTCGGCGCGTTGACCACCAGCACACCGCGCTCGGTGGCGGCGTCGACGTCGACATTGTCCAGCCCCACTCCGGCGCGGGCGACGATCTTCAGCTTGGGGGCGGCGGCCAGCACCTCGGCGTCGACGGTGGTGGCCGAACGCACCAGCAGCGCGTCGGCCTCCGGCACCGCGGCCAGCAACTTCTCCCGGTCGGGGCCGTCGACCCAGCGCACCTCCACCTGGTCGCCCAAGGCGGCGACGGTCGATTGAGCGAGTTTGTCGGCGATTAACACAACAGGCAAGTTCACGCCGCCAGCGTATCGGCTGTAATTGAGCCGTGGACGTCACCGTCGTCGGCAGCGGGCCCAACGGGCTGACCGCGGCCGTCATTTGCGCGCGTGCGGGGCTCAAAGTGCAGGTCGTCGAGGCGCAGCCGACTTTCGGCGGGGGTGCCCGCACCGCGGCCGACCCAGAATTCCCCGGAGTCGAACATGACATCTGCTCGGCGGTTCATCCGCTAGCGCTGGCGTCGCCGTTCTTCGCGAGGTTCGACCTGGCCGCCCGCGGTGTCGAGCTTCGCGTCCCGGAGGTCGCCTACGGCAATCCGATGACGACCGGGCCCGCGGCGATCGCCTACCGCGATCTCGAGCGCACCTGCGCCGAGTTGACCGACGGCGCCTCCTGGCGGCGCCTGCTTGGGTCGTTGGTTGCCGGCTGGAGCGACGTCGTGGATCTGCTGCTCGGCGACAAGCGTTCGGTGCCCCCCTCGCTGCCGTCGGCGCTGCGCCTGGGCATCCGAGTGCTGGCCCAGGGCACCCCCGCCTGGGGGTCACTGCGGGGCGAGGATGCCCGCGCGTTGTTCACCGGCGTTGCCGCGCATGTGCTTTCGCCGATGCCTTCGCTGACGTCGGCCGCCGCCGGACTGATGCTGGCGAGCCTGGCCCACGGGGTCGGCTGGCCCATTCCGGTCGGCGGCAGCCAAGCGATCGCCGATGCGCTGATCGCCGACCTGCGCGCGCACGGTGGCGAGCTGACCTCCGGCGTGGAGATCACCGAACCGCCGAGCGGGGTGGTCGCTTTCGACACCGCACCCACCGCCCTGTTGCGGATCTACGGCCCGGCGTTGCCGAATCGGTACGCTAAAGCGTTGCGCCGCTATCACTTTGGGCCCGGAGTTGCCAAAGTCGATTTCGTGCTCAGCGAGGACATTCCGTGGTCGGACGCGCGGTTGCGGCAGGCGCCGACGCTGCACCTGGGCGGCAGCCGCCGGCAGATGGCGCACGCCGAAGCCGAGGTCGCGGCCGGCCGGCATGCGCAGTGGCCGATGATGCTCGCGGCACTGCCGCACCTCGCCGACGCCGGCCGCATCGACGCGGCGGGCCGGCGCCCGTTCTGGACGTATGCCCATGTGCCGTCGGGGTCGACCGTCGACGCGACCGAAACGGTGACCGCGGTCGTCGAGCAGTTCGCGCCCGGATTCCGCGACATCGTGCTGGCGGCCCGCGCGGTGCCCGCCGCGCGCATGGCCGACCACAACGCCAACTACGTCGGCGGCGACATCGGGGTGGGCGGCAACAACGCGTGGCGCGCGCTCGCCGGGCCCACGCCGCGCGTCGACCCGTGGCGCACCCCGATCCCGCAGGCGTACCTGTGTTCGGCGGCCACTCCCCCCGGCGGCGGGGTGCATGGCATGGCCGGTTACTACGCCGCGCGCAGCCTGTTGCGCCGGGAATTCGGGATCGCCGAAGTGCCGTTTTTGGGGCCCGATTCGGGGCCTAAGCTGACCGCGTGACCAAACTCGCGATCATCTACTACTCGGCCACCGGCCACGGCACCACGATGGCCAACCGCGTGGCCGCGGCGGCCGAGGCCGCGGGCGCCGAGGTCCGCGTGCGCCACGTCGCCGAGACGCACGAGCCGGAATCGTTCGCGCACAACCCGGCCTGGACGGCGAACCACGAAGCCACCAAGGACCTTCCGGCGGCCACCGGCGACGACATCGTGTGGGCCGACGCGGTCATCTTCGGCTCGCCGACCCGGTTCGGTTCGCCGGCGGCGCAATTGCGCACCTTCCTGGACTCGCTCGGCGAGTTGTGGGCCGAAGGCAAGCTCGCCGACAAGGTGTACGCGGGCTTCACGTCCTCCAACACTCTGCACGGCGGCCAGGAGACCACGCTGGTCTCGCTCTACGTCACGTTGATCCACTTCGGCGGGATCATCGTGCCGCCGGGCTACACCGATCCGACCAAGTTCGTCGACGGCAACCCGTACGGGGTGAGCCTGGTGAGCACCCACAACAACATCCACGAATTCGACGCAGCGACCGACACCGCCCTCGAGCACCTGGCTCGCCGGGTGGTGTCGGTCGCTGAGCGTCTGAACTCGTAGTCGCTTGGCGCGCCGAACGTGCACTGGCTGGGAGAAAACAGCCAAAAGTACGCGCTGAGTGCACGTTCGGCGCGAGCAGCTACGCCGTCTCGGTGATGGGGCGGTCGACCCAGCTCATCAAGTCGCGCAGCCGCTTGCCGACGACCTCGATGGGATGCTCGGCGTTCTCCTTGCGCAAGGCCTCAAGTTGCTTGTTGCCGCCCTCGACGTTGGCGACCAGTTTCTTGGTGAACTCCCCGCTCTGAATGTCGCGCAGGATCTCGCGCATGCGCTCCTTGGTCCCGGCGTCGATGACCCGCGGGCCGGACAGGTAACCGCCGAACTCCGCGGTGTCGGACACCGAGTAATTCATCCGCGCGATGCCGCCCTCGTACATCAGGTCGACGATGAGCTTGAGCTCGTGCAGCACCTCGAAGTACGCCATCTCCGGCGGGTAACCCGCCTCGACCATGACGTCGAAACCGGTCTTCACCAATTCCTCTGTGCCGCCGCACAATACGGCCTGCTCACCGAACAAGTCGGTTTCCGTCTCGTCCTTGAACGTGGTCTTGATGACGCCGGCCCGGGTGCCGCCGATGGCCTTGGCGTAGGACAGCGCCAGCGCCTCGCCCTCGCCGTTGGGGTCCTGGTCGACCGCGATCAGGGCGGGCACGCCCTTGCCGTCGACGAACTGGCGGCGCACCAGGTGGCCCGGGCCCTTCGGGGCGACCATAGCGACGACCACGTCGCCGGGCGGCTTGATCAGGTCGAAGTGGATATTGAGGCCGTGGCCGAAAAACAAGGCGTCGCCGGCCTTCAGGTTCGGCTCGATGTCGTTCTTGAAGATGTCGGCCTGCGCGGTGTCGGGCGCCAGCAGCATGATGACGTCGGCCCACTTGGCGACCTCGGCCGGGGTGTCGACGTCCAGACCCTGCTCGGAGACCTTGGGCCGCGACTTCGAACCCTCCTTCAGGCCGACCTTCACCTGGACGCCGGAATCGCGCAGGCTCAGCGAGTGCGCGTGCCCCTGACTGCCGTATCCGATGACACCGACCTTGCGGCCCTGGATGATCGACAGATCTGCGTCGTCGTCATAGAACATTTCTAATGCCACTGTTGAATCTCTCCTCTGTTATTTAGCGTTATTTAGCGGTGCCGATGCTGCGCGCGCCGCGCGACAGGGCAACCATTCCCGATTGAACGATCTCGCGAATACCGAACGGTTCGAGCACCCGCAGGAAGGCTTCGATCTTGCCGCGGTCGCCGGTGGCCTCGATGGTCAGTGCTTCCGGCGAAACGTCGACGACCTTGGCGCGGAACAGGTTTACGGCCTCGATGACCTGGCTGCGGGAACCGGCATCGGCTCCCACCTTGATCAGCGCCAGCTCGCGGCTCACCGCGTTGTCGTCGTTCTGCTCGATGATCTTGATCACGTTGACGAGCTTGTTGAGCTGCTTGGTGACCTGTTCGAGCGGGGTCGCCTCGGCGGAGACCACGATCGTCATCCGCGACATGTCCTTCTGCTCGGTGGCACCGACCGCCAGCGACTCGATGTTGAAACCCCGGCGACTGAACAGCGCCGCCACGCGAGCAAGCGCACCGGGTTTGTCCTCGACGAGCACCGACAACGTATGTGTCTTGGGCGATCCGGTCATTTGCGCGACTCCTCCTGGATCGCGCTGCCCTGTTGATCGTCGTTCGCGCGCATCAGGCGTGCCCTTCACTTTCGTCGTCGAACAGCGGCCGGATGCCGCGGGCGGCCTGGATCTCGTCGTTGCTGGTGCCCGCCGCCACCATCGGCCACACCTGCGCGTCCGCGCCGACGATGAAGTCGATCACCACCGGGCGGTCGTTGATGGCCTGGGCCGCCTTGATCGCGTCGACGACGTCTTCGGCACGCTCGCAACGTATTCCGACGCAGCCCAGCGCCTCGGCGAGCTTGACGAAATCAGGGATGCGGTGTGAGTGCGTGGCCAGATTGGTTTGGGAGTACCGCTCCCCATAGAAGAGGGTCTGCCACTGCCGCACCATGCCCAGATTGCCGTTGTTGATCAGCGCCACCTTGATCGGCACGCCCTCGATCGCACAGGTGGCCAGCTCCTGATTGGTCATCTGGAAGCAGCCGTCGCCGTCGATCGCCCACACCTCGGCCTCCGGGCGGGCGATCTTGGCGCCCATGGCCGCCGGGACGGCGAATCCCATGGTGCCCAGGCCCCCGGAGTTGAGCCAGGTGCGTGGCTTCTCGTAAGAGATGAACTGCGCGGCCCACATCTGGTGCTGGCCAACGCCGGCGACGTACACGGCGTCGGGGCCGGCGAGCTTGCCGAGCTGCTCGATCACGTATTCCGGGCTCAGGCTGCCGTCGCTCTGTGGGCTGTAGCTCAACGGATAGGTGGCCTGCACCTCGTCCAGGTAGCCCCACCAGGCGGTCATGTCCAGCTTGCCCGGGGTTTCGTAGTGCCGCAGCATCGCAATGAGGTCGGTGATGACGGCCTTGATATCGCCGACGATCGGGACATCGGCGTGCCGATTCTTGCCGATCTCGGCCGGGTCGATGTCGGCGTGGATGACTTTGGCCTCGGGCGCAAAGGAATCCAGCTGTCCGGTCACCCGGTCGTCGAACCGGGTGCCCAGCGCGATCAGCAAGTCGCTGCGCTGCAGCGCCGCCACCGCGGCGACCGTGCCGTGCATGCCGGGCATGCCCAGGTTCTGCCGATGGCTGTCCGGGAAGGCGCCGCGAGCCATCAGCGTGGTCACCACCGGAATACCGGTCAGTTCGGCCAATTCGGCCAGCTGCTCGCTGGCATCCCCGCGGATGACGCCGCCACCCACGTACAGCACCGGCTTGCGCGACTGCGCGATCAGCTTGGCCGCCTCGCGGATCTGCCGACTGTGCGGCTTGGTGTTGGGCTTGTAGCCGGGAAGATCCATCCGCGGCGGCCAACTGAACGTGCACTGTCCCTGCAGCACATCCTTGGGGATGTCGACCAGCACGGCGCCGGGGCGCCCCGAGGACGCGATGTGGAACGCCTCGGCCAGCACCCTGGGGATCTCGTCGCCGGAACGAACGAGGAAGTTGTGCTTGGTGATCGGCATCGTGATGCCCGAGATGTCGGCCTCCTGGAAGGCGTCCGTCCCGATCAGCCCGCGCCCGACCTGCCCGGTGATCGCGACCACCGGGATCGAGTCCATCTGCGCGTCGGCCAGCGGGGTCACCAGGTTGGTGGCGCCGGGACCCGACGTCGCCATGCAGACCCCGACCTTGCCGGTGGCGTGCGCGTAGCCGCTGGCCGCGTGACCACCGCCCTGCTCGTGACGGACCAGCACGTGGCGGAGCTTTTTCGAGTCGAACAGCGGGTCGTAGACCGGCAGCACGGCGCCGCCCGGAATCCCGAAGATGACCTCGACGTCGAGCTCCTCCAACGACCGGATCACCGACTGCGCGCCGGTAAGTTGTTCGGGTCCAACACGTTTCGGGTGGCTAGCCGGAGTGGATGCGACGGCGCTCGCTGCGTCCGTCGCGACTTTCGCCGCCCCGACGTCTGGCTTGGTGGGTGCGCTCACGGTGTTTTCTGTCCTCTTGTCCTAATCCGCTGTAAAGGTTTGGCTGCTACGCAAGAAAAAACCCCCGTCAGCTCATCCGCTGTACGAGGGTTGCGCGCTGGTGCTGGATCGCTTCAAATGCTGAAAAGCTAGTCAGGCACCAACGCGCTGACTGATTACTACGAGCATTCCGGGCTTTCCGGCGGTATCCATAGTCCCCGACGGTAGCCTTCGCACAGGTCAACCGTCAAATCCGGTGCCACAGGACCGGATCGCGGCGCCGCAGATGAAATGATGCGAGGGTGGCCCCTGGTTCGTCCGCCCCGCAGACACCCGCCGACTCGCCCTTGATCATCAAGGTCTCTCCGATGGCGCACATCGCCGTCGGATTCCTGACGCTGGGGTTGTTGATTCCGGTGCTGGCCTGGCCGGTGACGTTGCCGCTGCTCGTCATCCCGGTGCTGCTGTCGGCGCTGATCGTCCGGCTCCGCACCGTCGCCGACGACCAGGGCGTCACGGTGCGCAATCTCCTGAGCAGCCGGACGGTGTCCTGGGATGACATCGACGGGCTGCGCTTCCACCGCGGGTCCTGGGCACGCGCCCGGCTCAAAAACGGCGCCGAGGTGCGCCTGCCCGCGGTCACGTTCGCCACGCTGCCGCAGCTCGCGGGGGTGAGCGCCGGGCGGGTGCCCAACCCCTACCGGTAACTGCTCAGGCGATCGGGTTGACCCCGTTGAGCAGTACCCACACCGCGATGCCCGCCGCAATGCCGGCGAGCAGGGCCACGAACGAGCCGATAAACGGCCGATGGGACCAGCCCCGATTGGCGTCCAGACCGTATCGGCCGGGTCCGGCCAAGATGATCGCGACGGCCAGCACGATGAGCGTGATCTGGTATTCGTGCCCCTGCGGCAGGAAGTAGGCGAACGTGTGCGGGCGCCCCGAGATGCTGACCAGCAGCTCGTTGATCAGGAACGCCAAGGCACCCGCGGCGGCCACCGGTGTGAACAGCCCCAGCACCAGCAGCACTCCCGCGGCCAGCTCCCCGCCGGCGCTGACGTAGGACAGGATGTCGGCGTGCTGGTAGCCGGCGTCGGCCAGCGAGTTCTTGAGCCCGCCCAATCCCCCGCCGCCCCACCAACCGAACAGCTTCTGCAGCCCGTGTGCGCCCAGCACCACGCCGAGCCCGAGCCGCAGCACCAGCAAACCCAGGTTCTGGGTGCCGCGCCGTCCGATGGCGTCGTGCCGGTCGTGGTCGTCGTGCGGCTCGATCTCGGCCGGTTCGGCCGCCAGATGCCGGGGCGCCGCATGCGGCTGCACGTACGGCAACGGCTCCTGATGGTCGAGGACGTTGTACGCGGCCCCGCCGGGGCCGGCCGCCTGATTGAGGTCCTGGTACGGGATGACGGTGGTAGGCCCGAAGTCGCCCGGATAGCCCACCGGCGTCAGGTCATCCTCGGGATCAACCACGCGTGCTGCGGCGGGACGTCCTGGAGCCGGCTCCGGTGTCTCGCCGGGCCGCTGCCAAGGTGCGTCATTCGGTTGACTGGTCACGGGTGTCAGGGTAAGGGCATTCGGTCCCATATTGGGGATTTGAGCGGCGCTTTCACCAGGGAATTGGTCGCCGACGCACCAAATACGCCCGGATTGTCCCGAAATGGTCACGCGGCGGTTCCGAACGGGTGAACGCGCGCCAAAAACCAGCCGTTGCCCGCGGGCCGGCGCGAGCGGCCGACGGACCCGCCTGTGGCGGCGCGACCCGCAGTGTCCGTAGCCTGTCGGTCATGCGGTTGCGGCGCTCGGTTCGGTGCGGGCTGGCTGCGCTGTGCGCGGCGCTGCTGGTGTCGACCGGCTGCGCGCGGTTCAACGACGCCGCCTCGCAACCCTTCACCACGGCCCCGGAGCTCAAACCGCAGCCCAGCTCGACGCCGCCCCCGCCGCCCCCGCTGCCGCCGAACCCGTTCCCCAAGCAGTGCCCCGCGCCGGGCGTGATGCAGGGCTGCCTGGAGAGCACCAGCGGGCTCATCATGGGCCCCGACAGCAAAACCGCGTTGGTCGCCGAACGCACCACCGGGGCGGTCAAGGAGATCGCGGTCAACGCCGAGCCGAAGGTCAAGGTCGTCATCCCGGTCGACCCGTCCGGCGACGGCGGCCTGATGGACATCGTGATGTCGCCCACCTACACGCAGGACCGCCTGATGTACGCCTACATCAGCACGCCGACCGACAACCGGGTGATCCGGGTGGCCGACGGTGACATCCCCAAGGACATCCTGACCGGGATCCCCAAGGGCGCCACCGGCAATACCGGGGCGCTGATGTTCACCAGCCCGACCACTCTGGTCGTGCTGACCGGTGATGCGGGCAACCCGGCGATGGCCGCCGACCCCAAATCGCTGGCGGGCAAGGTGTTGCGCATCGAGCAGCCCACCACCGTCGGCCAGGCGCCGCCGACGACGGCGCTGTCCGGCGTCGGCTCCGGCGGCGGCCTGTGCACCGACCCCGTCGACGGTTCGCTGTATGTCGCCGACCGCACCGCCACCGCCGACCGGTTGCAGCGCATCACCAAGACCTCGCAGGTGTCCACGGTGTGGACCTGGCCGGACAAGCCGGGCGTGGCCGGCTGCGCGGCCATGGACGGCACCATCATGGTCAACCTGATCAACACCAAGACGACGGTGGCGATCCGGCTCGCGCCGGCGACCGGTGCAGTCACCGGCGAGCCCGAGGTCGTCCGCAAGGACACGCACGCCCACGCGTGGGCGTTGCGGATGTCGCCGGACGGAAACATCTGGGGCGCAACGGTCAACAAGACCGCCGGCGACGCCGAGAAGCTGGACGACGTGGTGTTCCCGCTGTTCCCGCAGGGCGGCGGCTTCCCTCGCAGCAGCGACGACAAGGCCTAGCCGCATTCCAGAGCCGCGCCCGGCTGCGCCGTGCTTGCGACCCTCGCTAGCCCTGGCCGCAGGCCGCCAGTACCAGCTCGCGAACCCGGGCCGCATCGGCCTGGCCGCGGGTGGCCTTCATCACCGCCCCGACGATTGCGCCGGCCGCGGCCACCTTGCCGCCCCGAATCTTCTCAGCCACATCGGGATTGGCGGCCAAGGCCTCGTCGACGGCGGCCTGGGTGACGGAGTCGTCACGCACCAGCGCCAACCCGCGGGCCGTCATCACCTGCTCGGGCTCGCCCTCGCCGGCAAGCACGCCCTCGACGACCTGGCGGGCCAGCTTGTTGGACAGCTTGCCCTCGTCGACCAGCGCCACCACCGCGGCGACCTGGGCCGGGGTGATAGCCAGTTCGTCGAGCGCGACATCCGCCTCGTTGGCCTTCTGCACCAGGAAGTTTCCCCACCAGGCCCGCGCCTGCTCGCTGGGCGCGCCATTCTTGACGGTGGCGATCACCAAGTCGACCGCTCCGGCGTTGACGAGATCGCGCATCACTTCGTCGGAGACGCCCCACTCGTCCTGAATCCGCTTGCGGATCAACCACGGTAGCTCGGGGATGGTCGCACGCAGCTGCTCGACCAGCTCGCGGCTGGGCGCGACGGGTTCCAGGTCGGGCTCGGGGAAATACCGATAGTCCTGGGCGGTCTCCTTGGCTCGTCCGGGGCTGGTGTAGCCGCCGGTCTCGTGAAAGTGCCTGGTCTCCTGGATGATCTGGCCACCGGACGCGAGAACCGCGCCCTGGCGCTGCATCTCGTAGCGCACGGCAACCTCGACGCTCTTGAGTGAGTTGACGTTCTTGGTCTCGGTCCGGGTGCCGAATTCGGTTGTGCCCGCTGGCTTCAGCGAGACGTTGGTGTCACATCGCATCGAGCCCTGGTCCATGCGGACATCGGATACGTCCAAGGCGCGCAACAGGTCCCGCAGTGCCGTCACGTAGGCCCGGGCGATCTGTGGCGCCTGGGCGCCGGCTCCCACGATGGGCTTGGTGACGATCTCGATGAGCGGCACGCCGGCGCGGTTGTAGTCGATCAGTGACGTGGTCGCGCCGTGGATGCGGCCGGTCTCGCTGCCGATATGGGTGAGCTTGCCGGTGTCCTCCTCCATGTGCGCGCGCTCGATCTCTACCCGCCAGGTGCTGCCGTCTTCCAGCGGCGCCTCAAGGTAGCCGTTGACGGCGATGGGCTCGTCGTACTGCGAGATCTGGTAGTTCTTCGGCATGTCCGGATAGAAGTAGTTCTTCCGCGCGAAGCGGCACCAGGGCACAATCTCGCAGTTGAGGGCCAGGCCGATGCGGATCGCCGACTCCACCGCGGCCCGGTTGAGCACCGGCAGCGAACCCGGCAGTCCCAGGCAGACCGGGCACACCTGGGTGTTGGGCTCGCCGCCGAAGGTGGTGGCGCAGCCGCAGAACATCTTGGTCGCGGTGGACAGCTCGACGTGCACCTCGAGGCCCAATACCGGATCGAAGCGCGCGATGACTTCGTCGTAGTCCATGAGATCGGCGCTGGCGGCAACACTCATACCGTCGATCGTAGTGGTGATCGCGAGCCCGGCGACGCCGGGCGAAGCGGGTCGCCACCGTCGGTGCTAGTGGTGATCGCGAGCCCGGCGACGCCGCCCCTGAAGTTCAGGACCGCGACGGGAAACGCGCCGCCGATGCCGGTGCGGATGCGGATGCGCAGCTCGTCCTCGTACGCCGAGTCTTTGCTCGGACCAAGGTCGACCCCGGTGAGGCAGCGGACCAGATCGCGCCAGCCGCAGCCGGCCCGGAACGGCGACTCCAGATCGTCGAGTCCATCGAGCGCCGTACCGCCCCGGGTCAGCTCGCGGCGCGGGGCCCGAGGTGCCGGGCGTGCCGGTGGGCGGTAGTAGGGTTCGGGCACCGTGGCGGCGGTCGGGTCGGCGCGCCACGGCGGCGCGGCGGACTGCGGCTGACCAGGTCCGCGCAGGGAGCCACGGTTGTTCATGACCGCGGTATAACCGCTGTTCGGGCGTCAGCTAAACCATGATTTGCGGGTAGCTACCCGAAGAACGCGGCGGCGTCGTCGTAGCGACTGTCGGGCACCAGCTTGAGATGCCGCGTCGCGTCGGCCAGCGACACCCGGCCGATGTCCTGGCCGCGCAGCGATACCATCTGACCGTACTCGCCGGCGTGGGCAGCGTCGGCTGCGTTGACCCCGAACCGGGTGGCCAGCACCCGGTCATAGGCCGTCGGGGTGCCACCCCGCTGGACGTGGCCAAGCACGGTCACCCGGACTTCTTTGTTGATGCGCTTCTCCACGTCGACGGCCAGCTGCGCGGCCACGCCAGTGAAGCGCTCGTGGCCGAACTCGTCAATTCCGCCCTCGCGCAACGCGATTGAGCCCGGCACCGGTTTGGCGCCCTCGGCGACCACGCAGATGAAGTGCGAGTCGCCGCGCTGGAAACGCCGTTTGACCAGGCGGCACACGTCCTCGATGTCGAAGGGCTGCTCGGGAATGAGCGTCATGTGCGCGCCGGAGGCCAGCCCGGCGTTCAGTGCGATCCAGCCGGCGTGCCGGCCCATCACCTCCACCAGCATCACGCGCTGGTGGGATTCGGCGGTGCTGTGCAACCGGTCGATCGCGTCGGTGGCGACCGTCAGCGCCGTGTCGTGACCGAAAGTCACGTCGGTGCAATCGATGTCGTTGTCGATGGTCTTGGGAACACCGACCACCGGGACGTTCTCCTCCGACAGCCAATGCGCGGCCGTCAGGGTGCCCTCGCCGCCGATCGGGATGAGCACGTCGATGCCGTTGTCATCCAGCGTCTGCTTGATCTGGTTCAGCCCGGCCCGCAGTTTGTCGGGATGCACCCGGGCGGTGCCCAGCATGGTCCCGCCCTTGGCCAGCAGCCGGTCGTTACGATCGTCGTTCTGCAGTTGAATGCGCCGGTTCTCCAGTAGCCCGCGCCACCCGTCCTGAAAGCCGACGACCGACGAGCCGTACCGCCCGTCGCAGGTGCGCACGACTGCCCGGATGACGGCGTTGAGGCCGGGACAGTCGCCACCGCCGGTGAGAATTCCGATCCGCATGCCTTCATCTTGCCTGCGGGGACGCCAGACGGCGCGACTTGCCGCCCACTAGGCCCGCGCCCACCTCGCCCGGCACTATCGCGCTTGTCAATAGTTATGGCCGACGACGGCCCAGGGGGCCCGCGGATGCGGTGCGCCGAAACGGGGGACGACCGCGTGCTGACCTGGACCGCGCAACTCACGTACAGCTCGGCGGGGCTGACGCCGGAGGACACGGCGGCATTGACGCCGGCCGATTGCGGGTCATCCTCGCGGTGGAGGCCGACACGCTCGAAGAGGCCGCCGATCGGGGCCTGCATGCGGTCGACACCGGCGGCCTGCTGCTGCGCCCGATACGCCTGCTGGTGCAGAGCGCGGCCGACTTAGTCAGCGAGACCGCGCATCCCGAGCCGTTGCACCTCGACCTGATCGGCATCACCGAGATCGCCGGGCAGTTGGGCGTGTCGCGGCAGCGAGCCGGAAAGCTGGCCGAAAATCCGGATTTCCCGGCCCCGGTGGTGCATTGAGCGGCGGGCCGGTTTTACACCCGGGCGTCGGTCAAGGCCTTCCAGGATCGCTGGACCCTGCACTCCCAAACGCTTCCGCTGCGCTCGACTTTTACGGTGGACAGCCGGATCGACCTGACCGCGCCGCCGCCGGTGTACGTAGCGCGCGGGCAGAACTAAAAGCTACCCCGTCGGGGCCATCGGGGTTTCGACGTCCGCGAGTTCTCGGACGTCGACCGACAAGCACTCACCGATGGCATGCGCCGTCGGCCAATCACCGGCGCGCACCGCTCGCGCGAAATCCTCGACCAGGGGGCTGGAGATATCTAAGTCGTGCAACCACATCGATACCGTGCTGGCGATCGCGTCACCGCCCACGCACAGCGTGCGTCCGCCGTGCAATCGATCGGTCAACTCATAGAACGTCGACGGCCCGCCATGGCGGGTCTTCTTGCGCCAAAACACTGCCCCTCCGTACTCGTGTCGATCCACCAGTCAACACTGCCCGGCAGGAGTCACAGCGGCGCGCTAAGTAGGTAACGGTCTGGCATACCGTGCCGTGTCGCACTGTACGCGGCGTTGTGTCAGACCGCCGACGGCAGCGGCCCGCGGGCGGCCTCGTAGGCGGCAGCGACCCGGTAGAGCCGGTCGTCGGCCAGGGCGGGGGCCATGAGCTGCAGTCCCACCGGCAGCCCGTCGTCCGGCGACAGCCCGGACGGCACGGACATGCCGCAGTGGCCGGCCAGGTTCAGTGGCAGGGTGCACAGGTCGAACAGGTACATCGCCAGCGGGTCGTCGACCTTCTCCCCCAACGCGAATGCGGTGGTCGGCGTGGTCGGAGAGACCAGGACGTCGACGGACTGGTAGGCCTCGTCGAGGTCGCGGGCGATCAGCGTGCGCACCTTCTGCGCCTGGTTGTAGTAGGCGTCGTAGTAGCCCGCCGACAGCGCATAGGTGCCGATCATGATGCGCCGCTTGACCTCTGGACCGAAGCCCGCCGCCCGGGTGAGCGCCATCACTTCCTCGGCGCTGTGGCTGCCGTCGTCGCCGACGCGCAGCCCGTAGCGCATCGCGTCGAAGCGGGCGAGGTTGCTCGACACCTCCGACGGCAGGATCAGGTAGTAGGCGGGCAGCGCGTGATCGAAATGCGGGCAGTCGACCTCGCTCACCTCGGCGCCGAGCGCGGTCAGCTGTGCGACCGCCGCCTCGAACGAGGCCAGCACGCCCGGCTGGTAGCCCTCGCCGCGCAACTGCTTGACGACCCCGACGCGCACGCCCTTGAGGTCGCCGGACGCGCCGGCCCTGGCGGCGCCGACGACGTCGGGCACGGTGGCATCGATGGAGGTGGAGTCGCGGGTGTCGTGGCCGGCGATCACCTGGTGCAGCAGCGCGGTGTCCAGCACGGTGCGCGCGCACGGTCCGCCCTGATCCAGCGACGACGCGCACGCCACCAGCCCGTAGCGGGACACCGTGCCGTAGGTGGGCTTGACGCCGACCGTCGCGGTCAGCGCGGCGGGCTGGCGAATCGAGCCGCCGGTGTCGGTTCCGATGGCCAGCGGCGCCTGGAAGGCGGCCAGCGCGGCCGCGCTGCCCCCGCCGGAGCCGCCCGGCACCCGCTCGACGTTCCATGGGTTGCGCGTCGGGCCGTACGCCGAGTTCTCGGTAGAGGAGCCCATCGCGAACTCGTCCATGTTGGTCTTGCCCAAGATGGGGATGCCGGCCGCGCGCAGCCGCGCGGTGACGGTCGCGTCGTACGGCGATTGCCAGCCCTGCAGGATTTTGGATCCGCAGGTGGTCGGCATGTCCGTGGTGGTGAATACGTCCTTAAGCGCTAGCGGCACCCCGGTCAACGCCGACGCCGGCGGCTCGCCTCCGACCAGCGATTTGTCCACCGCGGCCGCGGCCGCGAGCGCGGTGTCGGCCGCCACGTGCAAAAAGGCATGGAAGCGTTCATCGGTCGCCTCGATCTGGTCCAGGCAGGCCTGGGTGATTTCGACCGACGACAGCTCCCTGGCCGCGACCTTGGCGGCCAGGCTGGCGGCGTCGGACCGGATGATGTCGTCCGTCACTGGCTTTCTCCGAGGATCTGCGGGACGGCGAAGCGGCCGTCGACGGCTTCCGGCGCCGCGGCCAGCGCCTCCTGCTGGGTCAGGCACGGCGTCGTCTCGTCCGGCCGCGTCACGTTGACGGCTTTGAGCGGGTTGTCGGTAGCCTGGACGCCGGTGACGTCGACCGCCTGAATCTGGCTGACGTGGGTGATGATCGCGTCGAGCTGGCCGGCGAAGCTGTCCAGCTCGGTATCGGTCAGCGCGAGCCGGGCCAGTCGGGCGAGGTGCGCCACCTCCTGACGGGAGATGCGGGAGATCTGGGACACGAGCGAAAAGCCTAGCCTCGACCGCGACACCCGCCGAAATGCCATGGTTGCACCGTTGTGCAACAGTTGGCGCGTGCCGTCCTATCTGTTGCGCATCGAGCTGGTCGACCGACCCGGAAGCCTGGGCGCGCTGGCCGTCAAGCTCGGTTCGGTGGGCGCCGACATCCTGTCGCTGGACGTGGTGGAGCGCACCCGGGGTCACGCGATCGACGACCTCGTCATCGAGTTGCCTCCGGGCGCGATGCCCGACACGTTGATCACCGCCGCCGAGTCGCTGCCTGGCGTTCGGGTGGACAGCGTCCGTCCCCATACCGGTCTGCTGGAGGCGCATCGCGAGCTGGAGCTGCTCGACCACGTCGCCGCGGCGAGCGGCCGCGACGCCCGGCTGCAGGTGCTGGCCGACGAGGCACCCCGGGTGTTGCGGGTGAGCTGGTGCACGGTGTTGCGCCGCGCCGGCGACGAGCTGGAGCGCCTTGCCGCGAGCCCGGGCGCGCCGGAGACGCGGGCGGTGTCGGCGCCGTGGCTGCCCATCGAACAGGCGGTGACGCTCGACGGCACCGCGGAGTGGGTGCCGCCGGTTTGGCGCGACATGGACATGGCGATGGTCGCGGCGCCGCTGGGCGACCCGCACACGGGGGTCGTGCTGGGCCGGCCCGGCCCGGAATTCCGACCATCGGAGGTGGCACGACTGGGCTATCTGGCCGGCATCGTGGCCACCATGCTGCGTTAGTGCGTTTTCGCCTTGGCCCCGGCGACCACGGGATCGTCGTCCTCCCACAGCAGCAGCTGACGCACCGCCGCGCGCGGCCCGTAGGGCCGCAGCATGGTGCTGGCCGGGCGTGGGCGCACCCGCCTGGGGCCACCAGAACCAACGGCCCAACAGCGTTGCCACAGAAGGCGTCATGAAGGACCGCACGATCAGTGTGTCGAACAGCAATCCCAGACCGATGGTGGTCCCGATCTGGCCGAGCACCTGGAACCCGCTGAACACGAAGGCGCACATGGTCACTGCGAACACGATGCCAGCGGAGGTGACCACCGAACCCGAGCCCGCCATCGCGCGGATGACACCGGTCTTCAGGCCGGCGTGGATCTCCTCCTTGAATCGCGAGATCAGCAGCAGGTTGTAGTCCGATCCGACCGCCAGCAGCAGGATCACGGCCAGCGCCAGCACGACCCAGTACAACTGGATGCCGAAAAGATACTGCCAGACCAGAACCGACAGGCCGAACGACGCGCCCAGCGACAGGGCCACGGTGCCCACGATGACGAGCGCTGCGATCAGGCTCCGCGTGATGAGCATCATGATCAGCAAGATGAGGCTCAGCGCGGCGAACGCCACGATCAACAGGTCGTACTTCGCGCCCTCCTGGATGTCCTTGTACGTCGCCGCGGTGCCGCCCACATAGATGTGGGCATCGGCCATCGGCGTGCCCTTCAAGGCCTCGTGCGCGGCTCTGACGATCGGGTCGATGTGCGAAATGCCTTGCGTGGTAGCGGGATCGCCCTCATGGGTGACGATCATCCGGACGGCCTTGCCGTCGGGTGAGAGGAACAACTTCAGTCCCCGCTTGAAGTCGGGGTTGTTGAACACCTCGGGCGGCAGGTAGAAGGTGTCGTCGTTCTTGGCCGCGTCGAAGGCCCGCCCCAGCGCCGTCGCGTTGTCGATCGCGGCGGCGGTCTGCGCGTAGATCCCGGACAGGGTGGCGTAGTTGGCCAGGGTTAGATCGCGGTTGGTCTCCTGGCTTTGAATCTGCGGCGGTATCAACGAAACCAGTTGCGGTTGCAGCGCATCGAGTTTGTCCAGCGTCGCGACGAGGTCCTCGAACTTCGCGCTCAGCTGGTCGGTGGCGTCGAGCGCCTCGAACGTCGACCGCATCGCATAGCAGGCGGGGATGTCGTAGCAGTGCTTCTCCCAATAGAAATAGCTGCGCAGCGGCCGCAGGAAGTCGTCGAGGTTGGCCAGCTTGTCGCGCAGATCGTTGATCGTCGCGATGGTGCCATGGAAGCTCTGGGTCTCGCTGTGGGTGGCGTCGGCGAGCTGCTGCTGCAGCACGTACTGCTGTTTGAGGATGTTGATGGTCTTGGACAGTTCGTTGGCCTGCTTGAGGGCGTCGTCGGCCCGATCCCGTTGATAGGTAAGGTTTTCCTGCTGGGCGGCGCTTTGGTTGCTGACCACGAACGCCAGCGAGCTGTGCACGAGCGGCGTGCCGAGCGGCCGAGTGATGGTCTGCACCTGCGCGACGCCGGGCACGTGGAACACCGCCTTGGCCACCTTGTCCACGATGAGCATGTCGGCCGGATTGCGCATGTCGTGATCGGACTCGAGCATCAGCAGTTCGGGCTCCAGCCGGGCACGCGAGAAATGCTTCTCGGCGGCCGTGTAGCCGACGTTGGCCGGCGCGTCGGCGGGCATGTAGGGACGGGTGTCGTAACTGGTCTTGTAGCCGGGCAGGGCGAGCAGACCCACCAGGGCCAGCACGCAGGCGGCCGCCAGCACGGCACCGGGCCAGCGGACGATGGCGGTGCCGATACGTCGCCAGCCGCGGGTTTGCATCGCCCGCTTGGGGTCGAAGATGCCCACCATGGCGCCCAGCGTGAGGATGGCCGGCCCCAGCGTGAGCGCGGCGGCCAGCGCGACCAGGATGCCCAGTGCCGCAGGGATTCCCAGGCTCTGAAAATAAGGTAGCCGGGTGAAGCTCAGACACGCCACCGCGCCGGCGACGGTCAGTCCAGAACCCAGGACGACGTGGGTCGTCCCGCCATACATGGTGTAGAAAGCGCTCTCGCGATCTTCGCCGCCGGAGCGTGCTTCCTGATAACGCCCGACGAAGAATATTGCGTAGTCGGTGCCGGCGGCGATCACCAGCAGGGTGAGGATGTTCGTCGCATAGGTCGACAGCCCGATCACCCCGGCGTTGCCGAGGAACGCGACAAGGCCTCGGGCGGCGGACATTTCGATCAGCACCGTGCCGAGCACCAGCAGCGTCGTCAGCACGGAGCGGTAGACGAAGAACAGCATCAGCGCGATCACGCCGATGGTGATCATGGTGACCTTTGCGGTTCCCTTGCTGCCGACGTCGAACTGATCGGAGATCAGCGGTGCCGCGCCGGTCACGTAGACCTTGACCCCCGGCGGCGGCGTCATGCGCCCGATGATGTCGCGCAGCGCCCCGACACCCTCGTTGGCCAGCGCCGAGCCCTGGTTACCGGCGAGATTCACATGAACGTAAGCGGCCTTGCCGTCGCTGCTTTGCGATCCCGCCGCCGTCAGCGTGTCTCCCCAGTAGTCCTGGACGTGCTCGATGTGTTTGCGATCCTGCTCGAGCTTGCGGATCATCTCGTCGTAGAAGCGGTGGGCGTCGTCGCCGAGCGGCTTGTCGCCTTCCAGCACGATCATCGCCGAGCTGTCGGTGTCGAACTCGTTGAATTTTTCACCGATGCGCTTGATCGCCTTGAGCGACGGCGCATCAGGCGAGTTCAGCGCGACGTTGTGCGTCTTGCCGACCTCTTCCAGCTGCGGCACGGTGAGGTTCGTGATGGCGGCCAGCGCCACCCAGAACAGCACGATCACCCACGCAAGCCGGCGGATGGTGCGCGGCACGAAGGGCGGCCGGGGTTCGTCGTTGCTCATGTGAGGGTCATCCCGATTTGTCCAAACAGAAGGTGTAGGCGTCAACCTTGTTGATCGTGCGTTCGTCTTTGACCAAGCCGTTGACGGTGATACGGCAGCCGAGCATGTCGCCATCGCCCTGGGCCACCACGTTGCCCACGACCGCGGGCTCCGTCGAGGTGATGGTGAATGACCATGGCAGCGGCGCGTTTGTGACCTGCTGCGGCTGCGCGTTGACGTCAAGGTAGTTGATGGTTGCCACCGCCCCCGGCGAGCCGAAGACCTCGAGCACCACCTTCTTGGGGTTGAACGGCACGATCTCTTCTGCCAGGCCGCCGTTGGCCGCGGTGTTGGTGTTCGAGCCGAAGATGCCGTGCAGGCGATAGATGGCAAACCCGGTGATGGCCAGGACGAGCACCGCGACCAGCACCATCCACCGTCTTCTGACGAGGGCGGACACGGACATCGCCTTCACCCGTTGGCCTTTCGATCGGTCGGGCGTCACGATCACTCTAGGACGACGACGGTTGTCCGGCGCAAGAGTCATCGATGGATCTGACAGTACGGTACTGGACCGTACTCTACAAGAGACGCGGCCTACCCGCCGCCATGCGCGGTGAGGGGATCCCGGTCGCGACTGCCCGGACCTGCGGCGCTGCCGACGGCGCGCAGGGGCCGCCGCGCCGCCGCAGTCCCCGATGGCGGCGCGAAACGACGCCCGCGTTCCCTCAGGCTTGGGTCGTCGCCCGCCACCACGACGCGATATAGAGCAGCATCGAGACCACCAGGGCGACCAGGACCCACAGAACTATCGTCAGGTCGATCCAGCTTCCGAACGCCGGCGAGCCAGGCCGCGCATTGCGTAGCGGGACCACCGCGAAAAGCATTGCCGCGTACCACGTTGTCAGCGGCGACTGAAATCTCCGTGGATCGCATATCGTCTTGACCGCGACAAACAAGCCGACCGCGGCGATGGCGACGAAGATGACCAGGATGACGATCGCGAACAGCATTGTGCTCGCCGAACGTTGTAGTTCGACTACGTACGGCGACAACGGATTCGCCCTATTAACGCGGCTCACATCGACTTTCCAGCCGGTCAGCCGATCGACGAATGTTACGTTGGCGCGTTCGGGTGCCTGGACGCCCGAGAACAATTCGACCGTGATCGGCTCCGTGTAATAGGTGTCGAACGGCCACCATTCGACGTCGCGCGCCAGGGTCAGCGGGACCGGGAAAGCGCGATGCGTAGCGCGATCCCCGGGATGGGCGCGGGCACCCCGAGATCCTTGACGAGCAGCACCAGGACAGGAACCGTGGTGACGCTTCAGCGCCACCCCGACGAACAACCCCACGTGCAGCGGATTGTGGTCGGGTCCGACGAGTCGGTGCGCGAAGGGATAACGCGGCGGCCGCACAGACGACGATGGGGATCGCCACGCAGGGCACCAGCTTCCAGTACGGTGACCGCTCGCCCGTCTTGCCATAGGTGCGCAGCTCGATTCCGACCAAGAACAACAGCAGCAGTAGACCCACCTGACCGACGGTTTCAAGCAGCGATTTGGAGGTCGGCGAGAGCACGGCGGCTTTGAGGGAATGGGGCGCGAGCGCCAGTAGTGATCCCATCAGGAGTCCGAAGAAGATAACCTCCACTACCGCCGGCTGCTTAAATCGCCGAAACAGATGTCCTGCACCACCGACCGACCAAGACTACGGACAGGATGATTAAAGCTTGCAGCACGCTATCGAGTGGCATTGATTTTCCCTTGCGAATCGAATGAATTGTCCAGCGGACGACGATCCCGGGCGACTAAAGCCGCACAGAGCTCCACGAATATGTTTCTTTCACAACGCTTTTGGGGACATCCATCGTCGAGTCCCCCTGCGACCAATGAATGCAAAGTCCGTGAAAAGTCGTTAATCATTCCGCAACACGGCGACCCGGGCTTCTTCAGATCGCCGGTTTATAGGAAATGCGTTGGCTATGTGTATAGCGAGCAGAGAAACACCACGCAACAGCGTCGTGACGGTGAACACAGTTGGTGACCGCTTCTTACCTGACTGCACTTATTGTTAACTTGGCCGCGAAATACTTACGGGTTCTTGACGGCCCCGACAGTAGGCAGCCGCCTATAATTGGCAGTCAATGCCTTGATAATTACAGGAAACACACAGGCTCAATTATGCTATTGCCAGCGGACGTCATTAACGCACGTTTCTGGTGAGGCCCGGCATGAGGAAGCCGTCGACGAGTGCCCGCACCGTGTCACGGGTGGGCGGGCGTCCCGGGATGATGGACCGGAAGATCAGGTAGCCGGGCAGCAGGTCCCACAGCTCGTCGCTGATCGCCTCGGCGGTGATCTCGCCGCGCTCGACGGCCTGCCGCAGCACGTCCTGGACAACGGCTTTGCGCTGCTTGAGGAATTGCTCCTGCAGCGCGTCATCGAGTGCCGGGTGGCGCGACACCTCGACCATGACCGCGCGGATGGTGCTGGCGTGCTCGCGGCCGTGCTCGCCGCAAACCTCTCCCAGCTGCAGCAGATCGCCGCGCAGTGTCCCCGTGTTCGGCGCGACCGCGACTTGGCGAACGCCCTCGATGAAGGCGGCCAGCACCAGTTCGGCTTTGGAGGGCCAGCGCCGGTACACGGTGGCCTTGCTGGCGCGGGCGGCGCTGGCCACCGCGTCGACCGTCAGCTGGTCGTAGCCGTGCTCCTGCAGCAGGCGCAGGGTAACCGCCAATATCTCGGCCTCGCGTGGCGACCACGGTGAGGCCTGGTCGCATCGATCGGCCGTTTGGGTCATAGCGCCCACGATAGAACTGCGACGGCGGCGGGGCTACGACCCGGAGGTCAGGGCGCCCTCGATGTCGGCGAGCAGGTCGTCGGTGTCCTCGATGCCCAGCGAGATGCGCGCAAATCCGGTGGCGACGGCATCGCCCCAGCGTGCCCGGCGATCCACCGAGGTGTGCAGCCCGCCGAAGCTGGTGGACGCGACGAGCAACTCGCTGCGCCGCACCAGCGCGTGCACCGCCGCGGCATCGGCCAACTCGACCGACACCAGCGCCCCGAAGCGGCGCATCTGCGCGGTCGCGACGGGATGCGCCGGGTCGTCGGGCAGGCCCGGGTAGCGCACCCGCCGAACCGCCGGATGGCCCGCCAGCAGCGTCGCGACCGCGTGCGCGTTCGCGCATTGTCGCTCGAATCGCAGCCCGGCGCTGCCGAGGCTGCGCAGCAGCAGCCACGCCTCGAATCCGCCGAGAATGGCGCCGGCGAGCAGCCGATGCCGTTCCACCGCGGCGGCCAGGTCCGCGTGGTTGGTGGCCACGTACCCGGCCAGCAGGTCGCTGTGGCCGGACAGGCCCTTGGTGGCGCTGGCGACCACCAGGTCGGCGCCGAGTTCCAGCGGCCGCTGGCCCAACGGGGAGGCGGCGGTGTTGTCCACGACCAGGCGCCCGCCGCGACCGTGACAGATCGCGGCCAGCCGCCGCAGGTCGACGACGTCCAGCGCGGGGTTGGTCGGGCTCTCGGCCAGCACGACGTCGGCCCGTTCGGCGGCGTCGTAGAGCTGCGCGGCGGCCGCCTCGATCACCGTCACGCCCGCGGGTACCAGGTCCTCCGTGGCCAACCTGCGCACCTGGTAGTAGCCGTCGGCGGGCACCACCAGCGTCGATCCCGGCCGGACCAGCGCGCGCAGGGCCGCGCTGATGGCCGCCATGCCGGAGCCGAACGCCAGCACGCCGCCGGCACCTTCCAGCTGCGCCAGCGCCGATTCCAGTTTCCGCCAGGTCGGATTGGAGCCGCGGCCGTAGCTGTCCAGGCCGTCGGCCGCGTCGCCGGACAGGTGATAGGTGCTGGCGAATACCGGCTGCGCCGCCACCGGCCGGCCCGGAATCGCCTGTGAACCAACGGCTTTGACACTGCGGGTGGAATCACCGTAACGACTGCTCATGACGCGCTCACTTTTCGGCGGCCGGCCCCTGGGCCAACAGCGTGCGAAAGCCGTCCTCGTCGAGGATCGGCACCCCGAGTTCCACCGCCTTGTCGTACTTCGACCCGGGTGAGTCGCCCGCCACGACGTAGTCGGTCTTCTTCGACACCGAACCGGCGGACCTGCCCCCGCGTACCAGGATCGCCTCCTTGGCCTCGTCGCGGGAGAAACCGGCTAGCGAACCGGTGACGACGATGGTCAGACCCTCGAGGGTGCGCTGCGTGCTGGCGTCGCGTTCGTCGGCCATCCGCACGCCGGCCGCGCGCCACTTCTCGACGATCGCGCGGTGCCAGTCGACGGTGAACCACTCGGTGACCGCGGCGGCGATGGTCGGACCGACGCCCTCGACGGCGGCCAGCTGTTCGGTCGAGGCCGCCTCGATGGCCTTTAGTTCGCCGAATTCGGTGGCCAGCGCGCGGGCGGCCGTCGGGCCGACGTGCCGGATCGACAGCGCCACCAGCACCCGCCACAGCGGCTGCGACTTGGCCTTGTCGAGGTTGGCCAGCAGCCGTCTGCCGTTCGCGGACACCGCACCGCTTTTGGTCGTGAACAACTCGGTGCGCAGCAGGTCGTCCTCGGTCAGCGAGAACAGGTCCCCCTCGTCGGAGATCACCCCGGCCGTCAGCAGCGCGGTCGCGGCCTCATAGCCGAGCGCCTCGATGTCGAACGCGCCGCGACCGGCGACGTGAAACACCCGCTCCCGCAACTGCGCCGGGCAGGACCGGGCATTCGGGCACCGGATGTCGGCATCACCCTCCTTGGCCGGCGCCAGCTCGGTGCCGCACTCGGGACAATGCGTGGGCATCACGAATTCGCGCTCGGTGCCGTCGCGCAGATCGGCGACGGGGCCGAGGACCTCGGGAATGACGTCGCCGGCCTTGCGGAGCACCACGGTGTCGCCGATCAGTACGCCCTTGCGTTTGACCTCTGCGGCGTTGTGCAGGGTGGCCAGAGCGACCGTCGACCCGGAGACGGTGACCGGCTCCATGAACGCGAACGGCGTCACCCGTCCGGTCCGCCCGACGTTGACCCGGATGTCGAGCAGCTTGGTCTGCACCTCCTGCGGCGGATATTTGTAGGCGATTGCCCAGCGCGGCGCTCGAGAGGTCGACCCCAGCCTGCGTTGCAGCGCGAAGTCGTCGACTTTGACTACCACACCGTCGATTTCGTGATCGACGTCGTGGCGGTGCTCTCCCCAGTAGGCGATCCGTTCCAGCGCACCGGCCGCGTTGTCCACCCGGGTGGTGTGTTCGGAGACGGTCAGGCCCCAGGCGCCCAGCGCCAGGTAGGCGTCGTGCAGGCTGGCCGGGCGGAATCCCTCGGTGTGCCCGATTCCATGGCAGATCATCCGCAGCTTGCGGCGTGCGGTCACCGCGGGATCCTTCTGGCGCAGCGAACCGGCGGCACTGTTGCGGGGATTGGCGAACGGCGTCTTGCCGTCCTCGACCAGCGCGGCGTTGAGGGCCTCGAAGTCGGCGACCCGGAAGAAGACCTCACCGCGCACCTCGAGGACGGCGGGGATCGGATAGGCGTCGCTGGGTGTCAGCCGTTCCGGGACGTCGTCGATGGTGCGCGCGTTGTTCGTGACGTCCTCGCCGGTGCGGCCGTCACCCCGGGTGGCCGCCCGGACCAGCCGGCCGTCGCGGTAGACCAGCGCCAGGGCGACCCCGTCGATCTTGAGCTCGCACAGGAAGGGCACGTCGTTGCCGACGTCGGCGTGCACACGCGCGGCCCAGGCGTCGAATTCGTCGGTGCTGAACACGTTGTCCAGCGACAGCATCCGTTCCAGATGCTCGGCCGAGGTGAATTCGGTGGCGAACCCGGCGCCGCCGACGAGCTGCGTCGGCGAATCGGGGGTGCGCAGCTCGGGATGCTCGTCCTCGAGGGCGGCCAACCGCCGCAGCAGCCGGTCGAACTCGGCGTCGGAGATGATCGGCGCGTCACGCACGTAGTAGCGAAACTGATGTTCGCGCACCTCGTCGGCCAGGTGGTGCCATTGCCGGCGAACGTCGGCAGGGACCGGGTCAGCGTCGGGCGAACTCACCCACGCAGGCTATCGAAGGGTGCGGACAGCACCGCTAGATGGCGTCCGGGTCCGAAGCGAACGCTTCGGCCGCCTTGCGGGCCAGCTCGATCGCGGTGCGCGCCCACTGCTGCGTCGCGGTCGCCAGGCCGCACGCCGGGGTGACGCCGATCCGGTCGCGCAGCGCCGAGCGGGCGAAGCCGAGCCGATCGGTCACCGCGACGATCGCCGTGGCCATCTCCTCGGCCGACGGCCACGTGGCCGGGGCGGTCGCGGGGACGACGCCGAGCATGACGGTGCGGCCCGACTCCACGAACGCCGCGATACCATCCAGGTCCGCCGCCTTCAGCGTGGCGACGTCCACCGAAATGGCACGAATAGCGCTGTTCTGCAACAGGTTCCACGGCAGATCGGCCGCGCAACTGTGCACCAGCACCTCGGCGCCGGCGGCCGCGACGCAGGTGTCGACCAGGGACCCGGCCACCGCCTCGTCGAGCGCGGCGACCGGGCTCAACGCCGTCACCCCGCTCAGCTGCCCGCCCAGCGCCGCCGGCAGCGACGGCTCGTCGAGCTGCACGACGACCGGGGTGTCGAGCCGGCGGGCCAGCGCCGCGCGATGGGCCCCCAAGCCTTCGCCCAGCGACGCCGCGAGGTCGCGCAACGCGCCGGGATCGGTGACCGCCCGGTGGCCGTTGCTCAACTCGAGCCCGGCGGCCAGCGTGATCGGCCCGGGCGCCTGCACCTTAACCACCCGTTCGCCCCCGCGCAGGCCGGCCGCCTCCCAGGCCTCTTCCAGCGCGTCCATGTCCTCGTCGAGGAAGCTGATCGCCCGTCGGGTGACGGCGCCGGGGCGGGTGGCGATGCGATAGCCGCGCGGGACCGTGTCGATGGGCACGTCGATCAACAGCGCGCCGGCGCGGCCGAGCAGGTCGGCGCCCACTCCCCTGGCCGGCAGTTCGACGAGGTGGGCGATCGCATCCGCCAATTCGCCGACGACGACCTGCGCGGCCGGCCGCGCCGCGGTGCCCGGCCAGGAGCCGATGCCCGTGGCAGTTGCGAAAGCACTCACCCGGCAACCGTATTCGATGTCCCGCTGCGCGCCCGCCGCCGCCCGCGCCGACGCCGGTCACAGGGTTACTCTGGGAACCCCCGGAAAGGTGCATTTCGGTGCGGCACATCGCCAGATTGACGCGGCCACTGCTGTGGTGCGGTGCGCTGGTGCTGACGGCGGCGTGCACCCGGGTGGTGGACGGCACCGCGGGCCCGGCATCGGGCGGCGGCGCCAGGGAGATCAACGGCGTCAACGTCGACACGATCCTGCTGGACCAGTCCCGGATGCAAGCGATCACGGGCACCGGCGAGCACCTGACGATCATTCCTTCGATGGACGGCAACAGCCCGGTGGACGTCGGCGCCCTGGCCGGCACGACGCCGGCGCCGTGCCGGTTCATCTACGCCGAGACCGCCACCTTCGGACCCGACATCGCCAAGTTCCACAAGACCACGTTCCAGGATCCGCCGGACGGCGCGCTGATCTCGGAGGGCGCCGCAGCCTACCGGGACACGGCCACCGCCCGGCAGGCCTTCCGCGCCCTCGTTGCCACCGTAGGGGCGTGCGCGGCCGGCTCGTCCGGGGAGCTGTTCGTCGGTGACTGGAAGGCCGACGCCAACTCGCTGCACCTGGCGCCGAGCGGCTGCGGGCGCGACTACCGGGTGGTGTCGGTCGCCCTACTAGAGGTCACCTTCTGCGGCTTTCCGCAATCGGTGTCCGACATCGTGATGACGAACATCACCGCCAACATCCCGAACTAGCCCGGTCACCAGTGCGACGTGGTGAGCAGCTCGAAGGTCGCGTGGCCGCAGTGGATCCACATCACAACATGCAGGGCGGTGACGGCCAGCGAGACCACCAGCGCGGCGATCGCCAGTCCGAATCCGTTCTGCTCGCGCCGGCGAACCTGGTACAGCCCGACCAGCGCGAGGGAGGCGCTCAATAGCGGGCTCCCGTACATGCCCATAAGGCTCAGGACGAACGCCGCGATGGCGATGCCGTTGGTCTGAACGGGGGCTATGTCCCGCACTGCGACGTGGTTCGTGGTCATCTCGGTCGGTTCCTCTCCGCTCGTGGCCCTCGTGGCTTTTCGCGTCGAGGCAATAGTCGATGACAGCGCTTGGCGGATCCTCAAAACATTCTTGAAGCCGATGGGCAGGTCGCCGGCCTGCCCAAATCAGCGCGACGTGGCGGCGATGACCGCGCTGCCCAGCACCTCGTCGCCGGCGGCGTCGGGGCGGTAGAGCACCAGCGTCTGGCCGCGGGCCACCCCGCGGATGGGCGCGCGCAGCCGCACCGCGAGCTCGTCGCCGACCAGCTCGGCGACCGCCTCGACGGTCTCCCCGTGCGCGCGCACCTGGACCGTGCACTCCACCGGGCCCGCCGGTGGGATACCCGCGGTGAAGACCGGCTCGCGGCCGGTCAGCGCGTGCACGTCGAGATCGGCAGCCTCGCCCACCCGCACCGTGCCGGTTTCGGCATCGATCGCGGTGACGTAGCGGGGCCGGCCGTCGGGCCCGGGCCCGGCGATGCCCAGCCCCTTGCGCTGGCCGATCGTGAATCCGTGCACCCCGTCGTGGCTGGCCAGCACCGCGCCGTCGGCTCCGACCACGCTGCCACGGCGCACCCCGATGCGCGTCCCCAGGAAAGCTCGGGTGTCCCCGGACGGGATGAAGCAGATGTCGTGGCTGTCGGGCTTCTCGGCGACGGCCAGGCCGCGGGCCGCCGCCTCCGCGCGGATCTGCGACTTGGGGGTGTCGCCGATCGGGAAGGTGGCGTGGCGCAACTGCTGTGCGGACAGCACGGCCAGCACGTAGGACTGGTCCTTGTCGGCATCCACGGCGCGGCGCAGCCGCCCGCCGGCGAGCCGGGCGTAGTGCCCGGTGGCGACGGTGTCGAAGCCCAATGCCAGGGCCCGCGCGGACAGCGCCGAGAACTTGATGCGCTGATTGCACCGCACGCACGGGTTGGGGGTCTCGCCGCGCTCGTAGGACGCGACGAAGTCGTCGATCACGTCTTCGGCGAACTTTTCGGCGAAATCCCAGACGTAGAACGGGATTCCGAGGACGTCGGCGACGCGGCGGGCGTCCGACGCGTCCTCCTTGGAGCAACAACCCCGCGAGCCGGTGCGCAGCGTGCCCGGGGCGGTCGACAGCGCGAGGTGCACGCCGACAACCTCGTGGCCGGCGTCGACCATGCGGGCCGCGGCGACCGACGAGTCGACGCCGCCGCTCATCGCGGCGAGCACCCTCACCCGGACGCTCCCGCGGCGGCCAGGGCGGCACGGCGGGCGCGGGCCACCGCCGCCGGCAGCACCTGCAACGCCGCATCGACGTCGGCGTCGACGCTGGTGTGCCCCAACGACAGACGCAGCGAGCCGCGCGCCGTGGCCGCGTCGGCGCCCATCGCCATCAGCACGTGCGAGGGCTGCGGTACGCCGGCGGTGCACGCCGACCCCGTCGAACACTCGATCCCGTTGGCGTCCAACAACATCAACAGCGCGTCGCCCTCGCAGCCGCGAAAAGTGAAGTGCGCGTTGCCCGGCAGCCGCCGCGGATCGCGTGCGCCGTTGAACACCACGTCGTCGATCTCGGCCAGTACGCCGGCCACCAGCCGGTCGCGCAACGCGCGCAGCCGCGCGCCGTTTGCCGCCAGGCCGTCGACCGCGATGCGGGCCGCCGCCGCCATTCCTACGGCGCCGGCGACGTCGGGCGTGCCGGAGCGGATGTCTCGCTCCTGGCCGCCGCCGTGCAGCAGCGGCACGCAGCTGACATCGCGGCGCACCAACAGGGCCCCGACGGCGGGCGGGCCGCCGAACTTGTGGGCGGCCACGCTCATCGCCGACAGCCCGCTCGCGGTGAAGTCGACGGGCAGCTGCCCCACCGCCTGAACGGCGTCGCTGTGCATGGGCACCCCGAACTCGGCGGCCACGGCGGCCAGTTCGGCGGTCGGCATGACGGTGCCGACCTCGTTGTTGGCCCACATCACCGACACCAGCGCTACGTCGTCGTGGCGCGTGAGCACGTCGCGCAGCGCGGCGGCCGACACCGACCCGTCGGAGCCGGTGGGCAGCCAGGTCACCTGGGCGCCTTCATGCTCGACCAGCCAGTTCACCGAGTCCAGCACCGCGTGGTGCTCCACCTCGCTGGTCACGATGCGCCGATGACGCGGCTCGGCGTCACGCCGGGCCCAGAAGATACCCTTGACGGCCAGGTTGTCGCTCTCGGTGCCGCCCGCGGTGAAGATCACCTCGGACGGCCGCGCGCTCAGCTTCTCCGCGATCAGCTCGCGGGATTCCTCGATCCGCCGCCGTGCCGCGCGACCGCTGGTGTGCAGCGACGAAGCGTTACCGACCGTGCCGAGAACGGCCGTCATCGCCTCGATGGCGGCCGGGTGCATCGGGGTGGTGGCAGCGTGATCCAGGTAGACCATGTCGCCGTTCACGATACCGGGCCAGCTCAGCGACGATGCGGGCCGGAACGGCGTGCGGTGGGGGTACCCCGGCCGCGCAGCGGCGCGGGGCGCTTGGGGCGACTCCGCTGCGCCGGAGCCCCCGGTGGCCTAGGACGCCACCAGCACGTGACGTTGACCTGGGCGCTGGCGCACGCCGACGCCGACCGCCGACTGGCAGCGGCGGGACAGCGCGCGCCGGTCAGTGCCCGGCAGCTGCAGGGATTCCACGTGCACGTGCGCCAGGGTGCGCCGCGAGCAGATCAACCGGGTCATCGCGCTCCACATGGTGTCGTCGCCGACGAAGGCGGGAGCCGTCGAGAGGAGGCCGTCGACGTGGTGATAGGTCAGGCGTAGTGGCTGCACGGGGCGGCCGGCGTCGATCGCGGCCTGGAACATCGCCGGGTAGAACGATCCGCACGCCACCCCGCACCAAGTGGTGCCCTCGGGAAACGCCACCACCGTCTGGCCCGCGCGCAGCCGGTCGGCGACGGTGGCCACGACCCCGGGCAGCTGGCGCAGGCTCGACCGCTCGATCGGGATGATGTGGAGCAGGCGCGCCATCCGCGCGCCGAACAAGTCGGCCCGGGCGACGAACGCCGCCGGCACGACCGACCCGATGGCGAACACGTCGAGCCAGGACATGTGGGGGCTCACCACCAGGACCCCGCGCAGGTTGCGGATCGGGGCGCCCGACACGCTGATCCGGGCGCCGAAACAGCGCAGCACCGCGCGGCAGTAGAGCTGCCGCAGCCGCATCTGGCCGGGCATCGGCAGCAGTATCAGCGGCACGCCGGGCACCAATAAAAGCGCCAACATGACACGAAGCGTGACCCGCAGCACCACCCGCCACCGCGCCGAGGCGGGGCCCATCCCCACGCAGCTGCTGTCGCATGTCGCCCGCGGCAGCCACGCGTGCCCGGGGGCGGTGGTGACCGCGGGGGCGTGCGCCGGCTTGGTCACTGGCCCGCGCCCGCCATCTCCGTCGCCGCGGATACCGACCGCAGACGTCTCAGATATCGGGTATCGGCATGCTTCTTGTCCAGCAGTACGCAGAAGTCGCCGACACCGAAATCCGGGTCATGCGCCGGTTCGCCGCACACCTTCGCGCCCAGCCGCAGGTAACCGCGCATCAGCGCCGGGACTGCGGGCCGCGCCGGCGGGGCAATCTCATCGATCGTCGTGCCGTTCACCACGACCGGCCGGTAGGGGGTCACCCGGTACTCCGGCGGCGCCGCGTGCCGGCTGACGATGAAGTCCCGAACACCCCGCAGCTGGCTGCCGGGAGCGTGGCCGTCGGTCTCGTCGCCGATCGGGACCGAGACGCACCCCGTCACGTGTTCGTAGCCGTAGCGGTCCAGGTAAGCCAGGATGCCCGCCCACATCAGCAGCACCACGCCGCCGTTGCGGTGGCCGTCGCGCACCACGGCGCGGCCCATCTCCACCAACGACGGCCGCAGCGCGTCGAATGCGCCCAGGTCGAACTCCGTCTCGGTGTACAGTCCGCCGGCCGCGATCGCGCCCGCGGGCGCCAGCATCCGGTAGCAGCCGACCAGCTCGCCGGTGTCGTCGTCGCGGACCAGCAAATGGTCACAGAACTCGTCGAACCGATCCACATCACGTTGGCCCGCCCCCGCCGGCAAGGCGAAACCCGGTGTGCTGGTGAACACGTCGTAACGCAGCCGCTGCGCCGCCTCGACCAGGCTGGTGTCGGTGGACAGCAACAGCGAATAGCGTGGCCCGGATGAGCTGGTCGCGACCCCCGCCGCCCCGTCGCTCGGTATCAAGACAGAAGCTATGCCCATGGCAACAACGTCTCGTAGTCGATGAGCTAAACGGCATCAAAGCTGTGACGTGTCGGTGCACGCGAGATGACGAACTGACGTGAAAAGGGCCGCTACCGGCGCAACTGCGACGTACGTCACAGCCTCGGCTCGAGCGGGCGGGCAACCGCGCAGTCGCGTTGCAACGCATCGACCAGCTGGCGACGCGCGACAATCGTTAGACCGCTTTCGAATTCGAAAACACCGGCGATCGACGCTGACAGCAACAGCCCCCGACGCGACGTGCGCGCGGGGGCTGTTGCGTTGCCTTGACGATCAGCCCTTGCGGGCCTTGACCGCGTCGGTCAGCTGCGGGGCGACCTTGAACAGGTCGCCCACCACGCCGTAGTCGGCGATCTCGAAGATCGGCGCCTCTTCGTCCTTGTTGACCGCAACGATCGTCTTGGACGTCTGCATGCCGGCGCGGTGCTGGATGGCGCCCGAGATGCCCAGCGCGATGTAGAGCTGCGGCGACACCGTCTTACCGGTCTGGCCCACCTGGAACTGGCCGGGGTAGTAGCCGGAGTCGACGGCGGCACGTGAAGCGCCGACGGCCGCACCCAGCGAGTCGGCCAGCTTCTCGACCACGTCGAAGTTCTCCGCGCTGCCGACGCCGCGGCCGCCGGAGACCACGATGGTGGCCTCGGTCAGCTCCGGGCGGTCACCGGCGACGGCGGGCTCCCGGGACGTGATCCTGGTGGCGTTGTCGGCTGGGGCCGGGACCTCAACCTTGACCTCTTCGCCGGCGCCGGCCTGCGGCTCCGCCTCGACGGCACCGGCGCGGACGGTGATGATCGGGGTGTCGCCGTTGGCCTGCGCCTCGACGGTGAACGCGCCGCCGAAGATCGAGTAGATCGCCTTGTTGCCTTCCTTGACCTCGACCACGTCGACCAGCAGGCCGGACCCGAGCCGGGCCGCGAGCCGGCCGGCGATCTCCTTGCCGTCGGCGTTGGCGGCGAGCAGAACCGCTGCCGCCGAAGCGGATTCGACCAGCGACGCCAGCACGTCGACGACCGGGGTGATCAGGTACTTGTCCACGTCGTCGGACTCGGCGACGTAGATCTTTGCCGCGCCGGCCTCCTTGAGGCCGTCGACCAACGGCGCGGCGGTGCCCGGGGCGCCGACGACGACGGCGGACGGCTCGCCCAGCGCGCGGGCGGCCGTGATCAATTCGGCGGTGACTTTCTTGACCGCACCTTCGGCGTGCTCTACGAGCACCAGAACTTCAGCCATGGGTTATCTCGCTCTTCTCGTGTCTTGGGTGGGTGCTCGTCTTAGATGATCTTCTGGCCGACCAGGTACTTGGCGATCTGGTTGCCGCCATCGCCCTCGTCGGTGACCTTCTCACCCGCGGTCTTGGGGGGCTTCGGCGTCGACGAAAGCACGGTCGACCCGGCGTTGGCCAGGCCGACCTCGTCGCTCTCGACGCCGATTTCGGCCAGCGTCAGCACCGTGACCTCTTTCTTCTTGGCGGCCATGATGCCCTTGAACGACGGGAAGCGCGGTTCGTTGATCTTCTCGGTGACGCTGACCACCGCGGGCAGCGTGGCCTCCAGCGTGAAGACACCGTCGTCGGTCTCCCGCTCACCCGTGACCTTGCCGTCCTCGATGGACAGCTTGCGCAGGTGGGTCAGCTGCGGCAGGCCCAGGTACTCGGCGATCACGGCCGGCACCGCGCCGCCCGTGCCGTCGGTGGCCTCGTTACCGGCGATGACCAGCTCGGTGCCCTCGATCGTGCCCAGCGCACGCGCCAGGGCCCACCCGGTCTGGATGACGTCCGATCCGTGCAGGCCGTCGTCCTTGAGGTGCACGGCCTTGTCGGCGCCCATGGACAGCGCCTTGCGGATCGCCTCGGTGGCGCGCTCGGGTCCGGCGGTCAGCACCGTCACGGTGCCCTCCGCGCCGCTCCCCGCCTCTTTCTCGCGGATCTGCAGGGCCTCCTCGACGGCGCGCTCGTTGATCTCGTCCAGCACGGCGTCGGCGGCCTCACGATCCAGCGTAAAGTCGCCGTCGCTCAGCTTGCGCTCCGACCAGGTGTCAGGGACCTGCTTGATCAGGACCACGATGTTCGTCATGAGTGTGGTTCGTCCTCCTTGAAGGAGTCCCGCAGCAGTCAGCAACGAGACTTTCAGTACGTGTTTCGCAACGCACACCGGTGTTACTACTGGGTAACTTTGTGCGACTTGCTCTCACACCATAGCGGGTCGTAGTGCAGGTATTTGCGGCGTGTCTCTCCCCTTGCGAGCGGGGGCTACCCGCTGTGCGGTTCGCGAATCGGACACTTCGCGTTAGCCTCCCTATGCAATGAGCGCATTCGTCCCCGACGCCTCCCAACACCCGCCTACCGGCTCGTCGCCGGAGGTCTTGCCTGCTAACCCAGCGGTGTTGACGCTGACCGGCGAGCGCACCATTCCCGATCTGGACATCGAGAACTACTGGTTTCGCCGCCACCAGGTGGTGTATCAGCGGCTGGCTAAGCACTGTGTGGGCCGTGACGTGCTCGAGGCCGGATGTGGCGAAGGTTACGGCGCGGACCTGATCGCCGAGGTGGCGCGCCGGGTGGTGGCCGTGGACTACGACGCGGCCGCGGTGGCCCACGTCCAAGCCCGCTATCCGCGGGTCGAGGTCATGCGGGCCAACCTGGCCGAGCTGCCGCTGCCCGACGCGTCGGTGGACGTCGTGGTGAACTTCCAGGTCATCGAACACCTATGGGACCAGGGGCAATTCGTGGCCGAGTGCGCCCGGGTGCTGCGGCCGTCGGGCCTGCTGATGGTGTCCACGCCCAACCGCATCACCTTCTCCCCCGGCCGCGACACCCCGATCAACCCGTTCCACACCCGCGAACTCAATGCCGGCGAGCTGACCGAACTGCTGGTCGACGCGGGCCTGGGCGACGTGTCGGTCAGCGGCCTGTTCCACGGGCCGCGCCTGCTCGAGATGGACGCCCGCCACGGCGGCTCCATCATCGACGCGCAGATCGCGCTGGCGGTGGCCGGCGACGAGGGAGTGCCGTGGCCGGAGCGGCTGGCCGCCGACGTCGCCGCGGTCACCACCGACGACTTCGAGCTGGTCGACGCGCGCGACCGCGACATCGACGCCAGCCTGGACCTGGTCGCCATCGCGGTGCGCCCGTGACCAGCGCTGCAAGCCGCGTCCCCGGGATGTTCACCCTGGTGCTGCACACCCACCTGCCGTGGCTGGCCCATCACGGCCGGTGGCCGGTGGGCGAGGAATGGCTCTACCAGTCCTGGGCGGCGGCCTATCTCCCCCTGCTGCGGGTGCTCCGCGAGCTGGCCGGCGAGGATCGCCACCGGCTGCTGACCCTGGGCGTCACCCCGGTGGTCAACGCGCAGCTCGACGATCCGTACTGCCTCGACGGAATGCATCACTGGCTGGCCAACTGGCGATTGCGCGCGGCCGAAGCCACCAGCGTGCGCACCGCCCCCGAATCGAAGTCCGCGGGCTACCTGTCTTGCACGCCGGAAGCGTTGCGCGCGTTGGGCATTCGCGAATGCGTGGAGGCCGACGCCGCCTTGGACGACTTCGCCACCCTGTGGCGGCACGGCGGCAGCCCGCTGCTGCGCGGACTGATCGACGCCGGCACCGTCGAGTTGCTGGGCGGCCCGCTGGCCCACCCCTTCCAGCCGTTGCTGAACCCGCGGCTGCGCGAGTTCGCGCTGCGCGAGGGCCTGGCCGACGCCCAGGCGCGGCTGGCGGAGCGCCCCACCGGCATCTGGGCGCCGGAGTGCGCCTACGCACCGGGCATGGAAGACGACTACGCCGCCGCCGGCGTCACCCACTTCATGGTCGACGGCCCGTCCCTGCATGGCGACACCGCGCTGGGGCGGCCGGTCGGCGACACCGACGTGGTGGCCTTCGGCCGCGACCTGCAGGTCAGCTACCGGGTGTGGTCGCCGAAGTCCGGCTACCCCGGCCACGCGGCCTACCGTGACTTTCACACCTACGACCACCTGACCGGGCTCAAGCCGGCCCGGGTCACCGGCCGCAGCGTGGGATCCGACGCCAAGGCGCCGTACGACCTGTCCCGCGCCGACCGCGCGGTCGACCTCCACGTCGCCGACTTCGTCGACGTGGTCCGCAACAGGCTGCTCAGCGAATCCGAGCGCATCGGGCGCCCGGCCCACGTGGTGGCCGCCTTCGACACCGAGCTGTTCGGGCACTGGTGGTACGAGGGGCCGACCTGGCTGGCGCGGGTGTTGCGGGCCTTGCCGGCCGCCGGGGTGCGGGTGGGCACCCTGACCGACGCCCTGGCCGACGGCTTCGTCGGCGACCCGGTCGCGTTGCCGCCGAGCTCCTGGGGTTCGGGCAAGGACTGGCAGGTATGGGCCGGCGACAAGGTGGCCGACCTGGTCCGGCTGAACAGCGAGGTGGTCGACACCGCGCTAAGCACGGTAGACAAGGCGCTGGCCTTGCAAGGTGGGGCGGACGGGCCGGCGGCCCGGGATCGCGTCGCCGACCAGATCCTGCGCGAGACCCTGCTCACTGTGTCCAGCGACTGGCCGTTCATGGTCAGCAAGGACTCGGCCGCCGACTACGCCCGGTACCGCGCCCACCTGCACGCCCACGCCACCCGCGAGATCGCCGGGGCGCTGGCCTCGGGCCGGCGCGACACCGCGCAGCGCCTAGCCGACGGATGGAACCGCGCCGACGGGCTGTTCGGTGCCCTGGATGCCCGGAGGCTGCCCCGATGAGGGTCCTGATGGTGTCGTGGGAGTACCCGCCGGTGGTGATCGGCGGCCTCGGCCGGCACGTGCATCACCTGTCGACCGCGCTGGGCGACGCCGGTCACGACGTCGTAGTGTTGTCCCGGCGCCCGACGGGCACCGATCCGAGCACCCACCCGTCCTCCGACGAGATGAGCGAAGGGGTGAGGGTGATCGCGGCGGCGCAGGACCCCCACGAATTCGGCTTCGGCACCGACATGATGGCTTGGACGTTGGCGATGGGTCATTCGATGATCCGCGCCGGGCTGAGCGTGAAGAAGCCGGGCAGCGGGCGGCCGTGGCGTCCCGATGTGGTGCACGCGCACGACTGGCTGGTCGCCCATCCCGCCATCGGGCTTGCCCAATTCTATGACGTACCAATCGTTTCCACGATCCACGCCACCGAAGCCGGGCGACATTCAGGCTGGGTCACCGGCGCGATCAGCCGTCAGGTGCACGCGGTCGAGTCGTGGCTGGTCCGCGAATCCGATTCGCTGATCACCTGTTCGGCGTCGATGGGCGACGAGATCACCGAGCTGTTCGGCCCGGGCCTGGCCGGAATCTCGGTGATCCGCAACGGAATCGACGCCGCGCGCTGGCCGTTCGCGGTGCGCCGGCCGCGCACCGGCCCCGCGGAGCTGCTGTACGTGGGCCGGCTGGAATACGAGAAGGGCGTGCACGACGCGATCGCCGCGCTACCGAGGATCCGTCGCACCCACCCGGGCACCACCCTGACCATCGCCGGCACCGGAACCCAGCAGGACTGGCTCGTCGAACAAGCCCGTAAACACAAGGTGCTCAAGGCAACTCGGTTCGCCGGGCACTGTGGCCACGACGAGCTGCTGGCGCTGCTGCACCGCGCCGACGCCGCGGTGCTGCCCAGCCACTACGAACCCTTCGGCTTGGCCGCGCTGGAGGCCGCCGCGGCAGGCACGCCTCTGGTGACGTCCAACATCGGCGGCCTGGGCGAGGCGGTGCTCAACGGGAAGACCGGCGTGTCGTGCGCGCCACGGGACGTGGCCGGGCTGGCCGCCGCGGTGCGCAGCGTGCTCGACGATCCCGATGCGGCTCAGCAGCGCGCCAACGCCGCCCGCGAACGGCTCACGTCGGATTTCGACTGGAAGACGGTGGCCAAGGAAACCGCGCAGGTATATCTGGCCGCCAAGCGCGGTGAACGCCAGCCGCAACCGCGGATGCCCATCGTCGAGCACGCACTGCCCGGCCGCTAGCGGGTGTGCGCTTCCGCCCGCGGCGGGGCGGCCTCAGCGATGTCGCGGCGCCCAGACGGTGGCACCCAGCCGCACCAGGCTCGCGGCGATCGCGTGACCGATCCCCCGATGCGGGGCTGTGATTAGGCCGGATCGCTCGCGCCGCGCCGGCCGGGCCCGATGATCCGGCGAGGCCGCCTGCCGCAGCCGATAGCCTTCATTGCTGAAGCCGGGCACGACCGCGCGGTCCAGGGCACTGTCCACCAGCCAGCGCATTTCGTCCACGACGTCCATGGCCGCACCCCCGTTCCCCGAAACTGGTCTGCTCAGCATGAACCATCCCGGCGGTAACGTCGAGACCATGGGGCTGACGTATTCCAGCGTGGTCGATTCGCCGTGCGCGGAAGTCTTCGCCTGGCATGCCCGACCCGGGGCGTTCAGCCGGCTCTCGCCGCCGTGGTCACCGCTACGGCTGGTGACCGAGGCGGACTCGCTGCGCGACGGTCGCGCCGAACTGGCGCTGCCCGGCGGGCTGCGCTGGGTGGCCGTTCACCAGGCCGATTCCTACGATCCACCCCACCGCTTCGTCGACAGCATCGGCAGCGACGGGCTGGCCTCGCTGCCGGCCCGGCTCGCGGTGCGCTGGCGCCACACCCATGACTTCGACGACCTCGGCGACAACCGGACCCGCGTCACCGATCGCGTCGACACGCCGGTGCCCGGCGCCGCGCTGCGGCCGATGTTCGTCTACCGGCACCGCCAAGTGGCCGACGACCTTGCCGCTCACCGGCTGGCGGCCGAGCATGGCCTCGCGCCGCGGACGGTGGCCGTCACCGGCTCGTCGGGTCTGGTCGGCGCCGCGCTGACCGCGTTTCTGAGCACCGGCGGCCATCGCGTCATCAGGCTGGTGCGCGGGCCAGCACGAGGCGCCGACGAGCGGCAGTGGAATCCCGACGCCCCCGACCCCGCGCTGCTGGCCGGGGTGGACGCGGTGATTCACCTGGCCGGCGCCTCGATCGCCGGTCGGTTCACCGATTCGCACCGAAGCGCTATCCGCGACAGCCGGATCGGCCCCACCCGCCGGCTCGCGGAGCTCATCGCGCGCACCGAAGCCAGGCCGTCGGTGCTGATCTCGGCCTCCGCGATCGGTTACTACGGTTATGACCGCGGTGACCAAATCCTGAACGAGGACAGCGAGCGCGGCGACGGGTTCCTGGCCGACGTCGTCGCGGACTGGGAGGAATCGACCGCACCGGCCGCGGGGGCCGGCGTGCGAGTGGTGCGGGTGCGGACCGGCATCGTCCAATCCCCCCGTGGCGGCACGCTGAAACTGATGCGCCCGCTGTTCAGCGCGGGGCTTGGCGGCCGGTTGGGCAGTGGCGACCAGTGGCTGTCCTGGATCGGGATCGACGACCTGCTCGACGTCTATCACCGCGCGCTGTGGGATGGCGCGCTGTCCGGGCCGGTGAATGCCGTTGCGCCGCAGCCGGTCCGCAACACTGACTACACCCGCACCCTGGCGCACGTGCTGCGCCGGCCCGCCGTGTTACCCGTGCCGTCGCTGGGGCCCGCGCTGCTGCTCGGCGAGCAGGGCGCGCGTGAGCTGGCGTGCGCCAGTCAGCGCGTGGCTCCCGACAAGCTGAACCGGGCCGGCCACCGGTTTCGCCAACCCGAGCTCGAGCAGGCCCTGCGCCACCTGCTTGGTCGCTTTCGCTGAGGCTGAGCCATCGCGCCGTCAGCCCTCGCTCCCCTTACCGACGCTGAGAAACGCCTGCACCGCGGGTCAACACCCGCGACTGGCGTACCCCTAGGTCATTCAGTAAGTTAATGTTTAAATTACTGAACCGAGAGCGTTTTATTCGAGGGCTCCGCACCATCCTGCTGCGCCGGCGCCCAGTATTTGTTTTCTCGTCTAAGGGGTAGCGTGAATCCAAGCCGTTCGAGCCAGCGGCTGACCGACATTGGCAGGGGGCCCTCGGTGGGAGCTGTGCGAGCATTCCCCGGGATACATCTCGCCGGCGCGGCCGGGCCGCCCGCCGTGGGCCAATTCGACACCTGGAAAGCAGCTTTACGTCAAGAGGTACTCGTGCGGGTCGGGGCTTTCGTCCAGGCACGGTGTGCCGACGAGCTGGGCGCCTGCGGTGTCGACGTGGCGGGCAGCATCCTGACCCAGTTCGTCGGCGGCGGCAAGTGCCTGCGGTCGACGTTCATGTACCTGGGGTGGCTGTGCGGCGCGCCGGGCAGCGACGCGGCCCTCACGGCAAGCGCAGGCCTGGAGCTGCTCCACGCGTTCGCCCTCCTGCAGGACGACGTGATGGACGCCTCCGGATCCCGCCGCGGCCGCCCGGCCGCACACCTGCAATTCGCCGAGTGGCATCGCCGCCGCGGCCTCTGCGGATCCTCCCGCCGGTTCGGCGAATCGGCCGCGGTCCTGCTCGGCGATCTGTGTCTGATCTGGGCCGAGCAGATGCTGCGCGACAGCGGCCTGACCCGCCGCCAGCTGGCCGGCGCATGGCCACGCTACGACGCCATGCGCACCGAGCTCGCGGTGGGCCAATTCGCCGACCTCGCAACCGATCTACGCGATCTGCCGCCGCTGCAGGACGTGCTGGAAGTCGCCCGGCTGAAATCGGGAAACTACACCGTGCGCCGGCCGCTGGAGATCGGTGCGGCCATGGCCGGCTGCGGCGACGACGTACTGGCCGGCCTCGGTGACTACGGCTCGGCCATCGGCGAGGCGTTCCAGCTGCGCGACGACATCCTGGGCATCTTCGGAACTCCCGCGCAGACCGGCAAGCCGAACAGCGGCGACCTGATCGAGCGCAAGGCGACCAGCGTCGTGGTCGCCGCCCATCAGCTGGCCGACCCGGCCACGCGTCGGCAACTGCAGCAGCTGATGACCGGCCAGGCGACCGACGAGGCCACGCTGCAGCATTGGCGGACCTTGATCGTCGGCACCGGAGCGGTGCAGCTGATCGAAGACCTCATCGCCGACCGCGTCGCGGATGCGCGAAAGGCGCTGGACCGCAGCATGTTCGCGCACCCGCTCACCGCCGCGCTCGTCGATATGGCCGGCCTGTGCACCCAGCGGGCGGCATGAGCGCGCGCACCGTGCGGGGCCGCACCGATCGCGTCGTCGTGGTCGGCGCGGGGTTCGCGGGGCTGTCCGCGGCGCTGCAACTGGCCGGCCGGGGCCGCGAGGTCACGGTGGTCGAGCAAAATCCGTGGCCCGGCGGCAGGGCGGGACGGCTCGACATCGACGGCTACCGGATCGACACCGGGCCCACGGTGCTGACGATGCCCAACATCATCGATGAGGCCTTCGCCGCCGTCGGCGAAACCTCCTCGCAGCGGCTGGAACTGCTGCCGGTGGACCCGGCCTACCGGGCGAAGTTCGCCGATGGCAGCTCCCTCGACGTGCACACCGACGCCGACCGGATGGCCGCCGCCGTGCGCGAGTTCGCCGGAGCCCGGCAGGAGGCCGGCTACCTGCGGCTGCGGGATTGGCTGAACCGGTTGTACCGCACCGAATTCGACGGTTTCATCGCCGCGAACTTCGACTCCCCGCTGTCGCTGCTCAACGGCCGGCTGGCCAGGCTGGCGGCCCTGGGCGGATTCCGCCGCTGGGACACGATGGTCAGGCGCCACATCACCGACGACCGGTTGCGGCGGGTGTTCACCTTCCAGTCGCTCTACGCGGGCGTGGCCCCGCAGCAGGCATTGGCGGTGTACGCGGTGATCGCCTACATGGACACCGTGTCGGGCGTGTTCTTCCCCCGCGGCGGCGTTCGCGCGCTGCCGGATGCGCTGGCCGCGGCCGCCGCGGACGCAGGCGTGCGGTTCCGCTACTCCGCGGCGGTCACCGCGCTGGATCGCGACGGCGCGCGCATCACCGCGGTGCGTACCGACCGCGACGAGCGCATCGCCTGCGATGCGGTGGTGTTGACGACCGAGCTGCCGCAGACCTACCGGCTGCTGGGCCGCCGGCCACGGCGGCCGGTTCCGTTGCGCGCGGCACCCTCAGCGGTGGTCCTGCACGTCGGCGCGGCGCCCGTCGGACCGCAAAACGCGCACCACACCATCCTTTTCGGCGACGAGTGGGACCGGACCTTCACCGACATCATCCGCGACGGCCGGCTGATGTCCGACCCGTCGCTGCTGGTGACCCGCCCGACGGCGGGCGACCCCAGCCTGGCGCCCGCCGGGCGCGACCTGCTCTACGTGCTCGCGCCCGCGCCCAACCTGACCCGCCGCGACATCGACTGGCCGCGGATCGGCGACGGCTACGCCCAATCCCTGCTCCAGATCGTCCAGGAGCGGTTGATTCCCCGGCTGCGCGACGGCGCCCAGCTGCTGCACGTGGACACTCCCGCCGACTGGGCCCGCCAGGGCATGGCGGGCGGCACGCCGTTTGCGCTCGCGCACACGTTCGCCCAGACCGGGCCGTTCCGCCCGGCCAACACCGTGCGCGGCATCGACAATGCGGTGCTGGCCGGCTCGTCCACGCTGCCAGGCGTGGGTGTGCCCACCACGCTGATCTCCGGCCGGTTGGCCGCCGACCGGATCGCCGGCAGCGACACCCGGTCAGCCAATGTCATCGACCTGAAAGCCCGCTCGCGATGATCCGCACCGAATTGGCTGCCGCCGGCATCGCCGGACAACCCCTGCGCGAAGCCTATCGGCGCTGCCGGCAGATCGCGGCCGAACACGGCCGCACCTACTTCCTGGCCACCCGACTGCTCGCCCCGGACCAGCGCCCCGCGGTGCACGCGCTGTACGGCTTCGCCCGTCATGCCGACGACATCCTCGACGAGCTCGACCCGACCCTCGACGTCACCGCGCGGGCCGACCGCCTCCAGCAGTTGTCCGACCGCTTCTTCACCGGCGGTGACGACCGCGACGAGCCCGTTCTCACCGCGGTGCACGACACCGCGCGCCGCTATGCGATCCCGACGACGCTGTTCGTGGAATTCCTGGCCTCCATGCGGATGGATCTGACCGTTACGGACTATCCGGATCGGGCCGCACTCAACCGGTACATGCGCGGCTCCGCGGAAGTCATTGGGCTGCAGGTGCTCCCGATTCTGGGCACCATGACCGACGCCGACGAGGCCGCGCCGTACGCCGCGGCGCTGGGGCGGGCGTTTCAGCTCACCAACTTCCTGCGCGACGTCGCCGAGGATCTGACCCGCAACCGCATCTATCTGCCGGCCGACGAGCTCGCGGCCTACGGTGTCGACCGGGAGCTGATGACGTGGTGCCAGCTGCACCGCCGCACCGACCAGCGGGTGCGGGACGCGCTCGCGGCCCAGCACGACATCACCAGGGACATCTACCGGTTCGCCGCCGGCGGAATCCCGTTGCTGGCGCCCCGATCCCGCCCGTGCGTGGCGACCGCGCTGACGCTGTACTCGGAGATCCTGGACCGCATCGAGGACAGCGATTTCGCGGTGTTCGCGCACCGCGCAACCGTCGGCACCACGCGAAGACTCCAGGTCGCCGGCGGCGCGCTGCTGCGCTCCTGGTGGGCGCGAAGGGGATCCGAGCAAGGACGGGCCGGTGCGGCGTGAGCGACCGGTGGCAGTACCTCATCGTGCTGGGCTTGTGCCTGGCGATCACCGCTCCGCTGGAGATGTTCGCTCCCGGCGTCTACCGCCAACCCCGGCGCCTGATTCGCGCGATCACGCCCGTCGCCGTGGCGTTTCTGGCCTGGGACGCGGTCGCCATCGCGGCCGGCGTGTGGACATACAACGGCGACTACATCAGCGGCCTGCGTCTGCCCTTCCGGGTGCCGCTCGAGGAGGTGCTGTTCTTCGTCGTGATTCCGTTGTGCGCCTTGCTGACCTACAACGCGGTCAGCGCCATCCTGGACCGGGGCCGGCGGCGATGAACGGGCTCGGCTACACCCTGCCGGCCGTGGTGGCCGCGGCCGCGGTGTTCGTGCTCGAATTCGGGCTGCTGCGCACCGGGCTGTTCCGGCGGCCGGCCTACTGGCTGTCGATGGTGATCGTGCTCGGCTTCCAGATACCGGTCGACGGCTGGCTGACCAAACTCAGCGCACCGATCGTGATCTACAACGAAAGTCAAACCAGCGGCGTGCGATTCCCGTTCGACATCCCCGTCGAGGACTTCTTGTTCGGCTTCGCCTTGGTCACCGCCGTGCTGCTGCTGTGGGAGCGGCAACGTGCGAGTCGATAAGGCGGGCCTGCCCCGCGCCGAGGTGCCCGGCGCCTTCGACGCCGGCGCGACGGCATACGACCGGCTGGTCGGCGCCAACCCGCAGTACCACGCGAACCTCGCGCTGTCGGCGCGGCGCATGCGCCTGCCCGCGCAGGGCAAGGGTCTGCGGCTGCTCGACGCGGGCTGCGGCACCGGGGCGTCGACGGCCGCGCTGTTGGCCACCGCCCCGCACGCCGAGATCGTCGCCGTCGACGCTTCGCGCGGCATGCTCGATGCCGCACAGGCGAAGTCGTGGCCGTCGTCGGTCCGCTTCGTGCACGCCCGCGTGGAGGAGCTGGCGGTCCACGGGGTCGCCGGGCCGTTCGACGCCGTCCTCTGTGCCTATCTACTGCGCAACGTGGCGGACCCGGATCGCCAGCTGCGCGCCTTTCGCGACCTGCTGCGCCCCGGCGGCACCCTGGCGGTGCACGAGTACTCGGTACGCGATTCGCGTGCGGCGACGCTGGTTTGGCACGCGGTGTGCTGGGGCATCATCATCCCCGCCGGCTGGTGGCGTACCCGCGACACCACGTTGTATCGGCATCTGTGGCGCAGCGTTCTCACCTTCGACGGGGCGGCGGATTTCCGGCGCCGCATCGGCGAAGCCGGATTCACCGCGGTGCGCAGCGAGACCATGCCGGGGTGGGAACGCAACGTCGTCCATCTCTTCCTGGCGAAGGCACCGCGATGATCGACCGCCGCCGCCACATTCACGCCGCAGCGCCAGGCTTGCCCGGCGCCGGCGCGCTGTCGTCGCGGCCCCGCGTCGTCGTCGTCGGTGGCGGTATCGCCGGCCTGGCCGCGGCGACCGGTCTCGCCGAACGGGGCATCTCTGTCGACCTTGTGGACAAAGAGAATTACCTGGGCGGCCGCGTGGGCGGCTGGACAGAATCCCACGACGGCGCGCAGCTGGCGATGAATCGTGGTTTTCACGCGTTCTTTCGCCAGTATTACAACCTGCGAGGCCTGCTGCGGCGGGTCGATCCGCAGCTGTCGATGCTCAGCCCCGTCGCGGACTATCCGCTGATCGACGGCGCGGGCCGGCTGGACACCTTCCGCGGCTTACCCCGGACGCCGCCGTTGAACGCGCTGACTTTTGCGCTGCGCAGCCCGACATTTCGGCTCCGCGACCTCGCGCGCATCGACGCCCGGGCCGCCGCCCCGCTGGCGGCGGTGTCGGTGCCCGGCATTTACGACCGGCTCGACCACCTCGATGCCGAAACCTTCTTGAAGAGCATGAATTTCCCCGAATCGGCCCGTCACCTCGCGTTCGAAGTGTTCTCACGCAGCTTCTTCGCCGAGCCGTCGCAGCTGTCGGCCGCCGAGTTGGCGACCATGTTTCACATCTATTTTCTCGGCTCCAGCGAAGGCCTGATCTTCGACGTGGCCAACGCGAATTTCGATGCTGCCCTGTGGAATCCGCTGCAGGAATACCTACACGACCGGGGTGTTCGGGTGCACCTCGGTGCCCAGGTGCGGCGCATCGACCCGGGTTCCACGACAACCTTCGGCGTCCACCTCGATTCGAGTGAGCATTTGGACGCCGACGCCGTGGTGTTGGCGTTGGACGTGGGCGGCCTGCAGCAGTTGGTCGCCGCCTCGCCCGGTCTGGGCGACGACGAGTGGCGCCTGCGCATCGATCGATTGCGCACCGCGCCGCCGTTCGTGGTGCACCGGCTGTGGCTGGACCGTCCGGTCGACCCGAGCAGGCCGGCGTTCCTGGGAACCGCGGACCACCAGCCGCTCGACAACATCAGCGTGCTGGAACGCTACGAACGCGACGCCCAGGCGTGGGCACGCCAACGCCAGGGTTCGGTCATCGAATTACACTCCTACGCAATGGATTCCGAATACGACGCGGATGCCGCCGTCGCGCGACTGCACAAGCTCTACCCCGAGACCGCCGCCGCGGGCGTGGCCCACCAGCAGGTGCTGCGCCGCGGCGACTGCCCGCTGTTCGCGCCCGGCACGTATTCGCGGCGCCCGACCGTCGCCACGCCGCATCCCGGTCTGGTGCTGGCCGGCGACGGGATTCGCATCGATCTCCCGGTGGCGCTGATGGAACGCGCCGCCACCACCGGCCTTGCTGCCGCCAACCGGCTGCTGACGTCCTGGGGCGTGGCCGGCCATCAGCTGTGCACCGTTCCCGTTCGCGGGCGCTCCACCCTGCTGCGGTCGATGGCCGAACGCCAAGGGCGGCAACGGCGATGAGCATCTCCGACCGGTTGCGCCTGTGCTGGCCGAAGGACGCCCCCATCGGGATTATCCCGCAAATGCCGTGGGTCGCGCAGCGCCCGACCTACTTCGACGCCCAGCCCGGCATCATCGAAGCCGCCCTGGATCGGGCCCGGCAACGGCCGACCGGGAACTGGTACGCGTTCGCCGCAAGCCGCGACGTACGCGCGGGCCGCGCCTTCGGCACCCGCGTCGCGGGTGCCGAGCTGGTCGCGTGGCGCGACGGGCACCGGCGTCTGCGCGTCGGCCCCGCGCGCTGCCCGCATCTGGGTGCCCACCTGGGCACCGGAGTGGTCAGCGGTGGCGTGCTGTATTGCCGTTGGCACGGGCTCGCGTTCGACGGTGAGACGTGCGACATGCGGTGGAAGGCGTTCCCCAGCCACGACGACGGCGTGCTGGCCTGGGTGCGGCTGGACGCAGTGGGCGGCGAACACCCGACCGACGAGCCGGTGTTGCCGTCCCGCCCCGCCGGCCAGACGCTGGTGGCCGTCTCGCGACTCACCGGTACCTGTGAACCGTCCGACATCATCGCCAACCGGCTCGACCCCTGGCACGGCGCCTGGTTTCACCCGCACTCGTTCACCCGGCTCGACGTGCTGACCACCCCGACCGTCGACGACGACCGCTTTCTCGTCTCGGTGACCTTCCGGATGGGCCGCTTCGGCGTTCCCGTGATCGCCGAATTCACCACGCCGGAGGCGCGCACCGTCGTGATGCGCATCGTCGAGGGCGAGGGCACCGGCAGCGTCGTCGAAACACATGCTACGCCAATCGGTCTCGGCCCGGACGGTCGTCCGCGCGTCGCCGTCATCGAAGCCACTATCGCGTCATCGACGCGGCCGGGATTCCGAAACGCGCGCCGCGCAGGCTCGTTGATCACCCCGCTGATGCGCTACGCCGCGACCCGGCTGTGGCGCGACGACCTGGCCTACGCCGAACGGCGATACCGAATCCGGGCGGGGGACCCATCGAAGGGACAAGACAGTTGACCGACAAGAAGTTCCGCAAGGCCGACAAGGTCGAATGGCAGAGCCGCGGGTCCACGGCGTCAGCGACAGCGAGCACCCGTGTCCGGTGACCACGACACCACGTGACGCGATCCCACCCGGACGTAGCTGCGGTTATCCGAGATAATTCGCGCGGTCTGGGGTAAGTTCGCTCCTGATCCGCGGCCGGGTGTGTTCAACCCTTCGATGAGCGCGCGGATACGCTGGTGTACCTGATGAAGGATACGGGTAGGTGAGCAAGCGCCGTGCGAATGACGCACCGCCCGAGCGGGCCGAGCTGGAGAGGCAGTTGTCGGCCGATGTCCGAGCGATCACCGCGCGGTCTGACCGCGTGGGCCGACACTTTGCGCGCGTAAACAACGTGAGTAGCAGCGACTTCCACGCCCTGCTGCACATCATGGTCAGCGAGACCGCCGGGACACCGCTGACGTTGGCCCAGCTGCGCCAGCGGATGGACGTCTCGCCCGCCGCCATCACCTACCTCGTCGACCGGATGATCGAGGCGGGCCACATACGCCGCGAGCCGGACCCGGCCGACCGGCGAAAGTGGCTGCTGCGCTATCAGGAGAGCGGCATGACGATGGCGCACTCCTTCTTCAAGCCCCTCGGCGCGCACCTGAGCGCGGCGATGGCGGACCTCACCGACAGCGACCTCGCCGCGGCCCACCGGGTGTTCACGGCGATGATCGATGCGATGAACACCTTCGAGGATGAGCTCGTCGACCCGCCGGTCAAACCGTCAGCCGGCGTCGGGCGTGACGGCGCGGCGTCCCGGCGGCAGGACGCCCCCCGGTAGAACCGGCTGCAGTAACCGCCGCTCGATCAGGTCCGCCCCCCGCGCCACGCCGCCGGTCGCGGCGAATCCGGCGGCCACCCGCCGCGCGCCCGCGGCCATCGCCGTCGCCTCGCGCACGGCGGCGCGCAGCCGCGCAGGCGTCAGCCGACGGGCCGGCAGCCGGGTGCCGCATCGGGCGACTTCGACCCGCCGCGCGACTTCGGCCTGATCACGGGCGAAGGGCACCGCACACACCGGGACACCGCGGGCCAGGGCCTTAACGGTGGTGCCCATCCCGCCGTGGGTGATGGCGCAGATCGCGCGGTCCAGCACCGCACCGTGATCGACGAACCGGCACACCGTCGCATTGGGCACCGGCGGCAGGCCGGCGGGAACACCCGCGGGAAAGGTCGCGACGACGTGAACCGGCTCAGACTCCAACGCCCGCAAGGCAATACGGCCCAGCCCGGCGTCGGCCTGCGCGAGGGACGACGTGCTGACCAACACGACGGGCCGGTCGATAGTGGCCAGCCAGTCCGGCACGGCCGCGGCGGGCGGTTCGAATTCACACGCGCCCAGGAAATGAACGAAATCCCGCCAGTCCGGGTGCGGGTACTCGAACGGCTCCCCGCCCACCGCCAGCAACAGCGGGGCGTGGCGCATCAGGGCGTCCACCGACACCACCGCCGGCACCCCGATCTGTTCACGAATTGCGTTGAGCCGCGGCATGACCCGCCGATCGAACAGGGCGCTCACGAAGGGGCGAATCGACGCGTCGCGCACGGACCCGAAAGGGCCAGGCAGGGGTCGCAGGCCGGGGCCGAAGGGCGGCGCAGCGCGGGACCGCAGGTAGGGGGTGAATGGCGAAAAGATCAGCCACGGAAGCGGACTGGCCTCCATCACCGACATCGCGCCCCAGCAGTTGGCGTCCACGATGACCAGGCCGGGCCGCACACGCGCGATCGCCCGGCGCAGATCGTCGACCTCGAGCGCGGCGCGCCGGCACAGCACGTCGATCGTCGCCCGCAGCACCCCGAAGGCGTTGCGCTCGAGCCAGTCTCGGCCGGCGATGGCCTCGATGCGAGGGTCGACGGCCTCGGCACAGAAGCCGGCGGAGCGCATGGCTGCGACCTCGCCGGCCAAGGTGCGCAGGTGAATTCGGTGTCCGCGATCGGCCAGCTCCCGCAGTAGCGCACCCATCGGGTACAGGTGGCCCAGCGCGGGCGACCCGTAGGCCAGGATCGCGGCCATGCGCCGGCCTTAGCGGGGTGCCGCGCCGACGCCGCGCAGGGCGCGCAGGTCGGGCGCGCCGCAGCCGTGCAGACACACGCGCAGCTCGTCGACGAATTGTTGCAGCCAGCCGGTCACGGCGTCCGCCGACTCGATGGCCGCCGCCAGCAGCGGCCGCGCGACGGCCACCACGTCGGCGCCCAGGGCCAGGGCTTTGGCCGCGTCCATGCCGGTCCGGATGCCGCCGGAGGCGACCAACGGGATACGCGGCAGCACCGCCCGCACCTCGGTGATCGCTTGTGCGGTCGGAATTCCCCACTCCGCCAGATCCGGGTAGCGCACCTCGCCGTAGCGCACCAGCTGTTCCACCCGCGACCACGACGTTCCGCCGGCGCCCGCCACGTCGATCGCCGCCACCGGCGGCGCACCGGTCGACCGGAGCAATTCGGCGACCGCCGCGGCCCCGATGCCGTGCCCGACCTCCTTCAACAGCACCGGATAGCCGACCAGGGCGGTGAGGTTGTGCAGCCGGTCCAGCGAGCCGGTGCAGTTCGTGTCGCCATCGAGCTGGGCGGCCTCCTGAAGCGGATTGACATGCACGGCAAGCGCATTCGCGCCGACGCGGTCGAGAGCTGCGACGATGTCGGGCACCGCGTCCTTGGTCAGCTGGGAGAGCCCGATGTTGCCGAACAACAGCACGTCGGGCGCGACATCGCGGACGGTGAAGCTGGTCGCGGCGCGCTCCCCGAGCACGCTGTCGAGCATCACCCGCTGCGATCCCAGCATCATTCCGATGCCCAGCCATTGCGCGGCGGTGGCGAGGTTGCGGTTGATGGTTCGCGACAGTTGCGCGCCACCGGTCATCGCGCCTACCAGAACGGGCGCGCGCAACGGCGTGCCGAAAAACTCGGTGCGAAGGTCGATGTCGTCGAGAGCGGTCTGGGTCAAGGCGTTGTAGGGCAGCCGGTACCGTTCCAGTCCCGTTGTCAGATGCCGGTATTCGACATCGCCGTCGAGACAGACGTCGATGTGGCGGCGCTTGCGGGCGGACAGCTCGCCGCGGTCGGCACTCACGGCGCGTCGATCCGGTGGTTGAGCAGCCAGATGTGGGTCGAGAGCAGGAACGCGAAGGCGACGCAGGCGGGATAACGGGCCGGCACACCGGCGCGCCCTCCCCGGCTGGCGATGGCGCGGCGGGCTAGGTCGACGCTGCTTGCGGCCGGCAGGGTGGCCTGCCCGCCCGCCACGGAGGCCGTCGCAACCGCCGCGGTGGCGCTCGGCAGTGTGGAAGCGCGCATCAAAGTTCCCTATCGTTCACGCGTCAGGTAGTACCCACCTCGGAGCCGGAGACTCGCAGCTCGTGGTGAAATCGGTGCATGCCATCGATGAAGGCGGTGAGCACCCGGTGCGCGGCCGTCAGTTCGGTGTCCGGCAGCTCGGCCATTGCAGCATGAGTGTGGGCAGCCAGCAGAGTGAAAAAGGCGCGGGCCACGTCGAAATCATGGTCGTGGCGCAGGATCACCTTGCGCCTATCACCCGGATCGGATTCCCGGCGGATGTGACCGGAATTGATCATGCGCTCGACCAGATAGGTGATGGCCGCCGCGGACAGCCCCATCTTGTTGCGCAGCTCCCCCGAGGTCAGCGGGGCATCGGCGCTTTCGGCCACCAAGATGTGCAACAACGCCCGAAAGTCACTGGGCCGCAGCTGATGTGCGGCAGCGAAAACACGGCCGAGCTGGTCGGATTCGGCGGCAAGAACGCGCGCATCGGCCGCGATCAGCGCTTCGAGCCGCTCGCGCTCGGCGGCCCCCCGAACCGGGTTCATCAGAAACTGAGCATACCGTGCCAATCGCATTTTGTTAATTTGATTAATGGTTAAGTGACTGAAATGCTTGTAGACGTGTCCTGGGAGAGGCTGGCCGTGGCCGTCACCGGGCGGCGTTCCTGGCAGGTCGGATTGGCCGCCGTGGTGCTGGGTGTCGGTTTCATGGTGTTGATCGGACCGAACGCGGCCGCGGGCCAGGCGCCGTTGTCAGTGCCCGCCGGGTCCGGCTCCGCACGGGTGGATGCGCTTTCGCGCCAATTCCCCAACGGCGACCGCGTGCCGCTGATCGCCGTCGTCAGCCACCTCGACGGGACCGCGCTGAATCCGTCGGACATGGACGCGGCCAGGGCGGCACGCGACCGAATGCAGGCGGTGGTCGAACCGTTCGGGACCGCCAGCCCCCAGCCTCCCCTGGTCTCGCCCGACGGGCGTGCTGCCGTCGCGATGGTACCCATCGGCGCCGACCTGTCGGGCATGGTGTTGCGCGACGGGGTCGCCGCGGTGCGCCGCGCCGCCGCCGCCGGCTTGCCCGCGGGCCTGGCAGCGCACGTCACCGGCGGACCGGCCTTCGGCGCCGACATCGCCGACGCATTCAGCCACGCCAACGTCACCTTGCTCGCGGTGACGGCATCGGTGGTGGCGCTGCTGCTGATCGCGACGTATCGCTCGCCGGTGCTGTGGCTGGGCCCCCTGCTGGTGATCGGATTCGCCGATCGCGTCGCCGCGGCCGCGGGCACCGCGGTGGCCCCGCTGACCGGGTTGAGCTTCGACGGCGCGACCTCCGGGATCACCAGTGTGCTGGTGTTCGGGGCCGGCACCAACTACGCCCTGTTGCTGATCTCCCGCTACCGCCAGGAGCTTCGGCGCACCGACGACCATCGCGCTGCCCTGCGCCGCGCCGTGCGCATGGCCGGACCGGCCATCGTCGCCAGCAACGCCACCGTCGTATTGGCCTTGCTCACCTTGCTTTTCGCCTCGACCCCGAGCACCCGCAGCCTGGGCGCGCTGGCCGCCTGCGGGCTGGTCGTCGCGGCCCTCTCGGTGTTGGTGGTGCTGCCGCCGCTGCTGGCATGGTGCGGCCGCCGACTGTTTTGGCCGCTGATCCCGCAGCCGGAGCACACCGACCCCGCACCCGGCGGCTGGTACCTGATCGCCGCAGCGGTGGCGCGCCGTCCCGCCGTGGTCGCGGCGCTCGCTATCGCCGTCCTGGTAGCCCTCAGCACGGGTCTGCTGAGCGCCCGAATCGGCCTTGCACAGACCGAACAATTCCGGGTCCGGCCGGATTCGGTGACGGGCTATGATGTGGTCGCCGCGCACTTTCCGGCCGGCCTAGTCAACCCCGTCGCCGTCGTCGCCGCGACGAACCGGGCCCCGCAGGTGCAGCAGGCGATCGCCGCCGCGCCCGGCGTGGTCTCGGTGAGCGAGTCCGGCCACGCCACAACCGGTTTGACGAAGTGGTCGGTGAACATCGACGCGCCACCGTCCTCCGAAGCGGCATTCGGAACCGTTGTGGCACTGCGCCATTCGACGGAGAGCGCCGGCGCGCTGGTGGGCGGACCGGACGCGCAGGCCCTCGACATCCGCGAAGCCGCCGCCCACGACCGGCGGACGCTGGTGCCCGCCATCCTGGTGGTGATCCTGGTCGTGCTCTACGTGCTGCTGCGGTCGGCGCTGGCGCCGCCCACCCTGCTGGCCGCGACGATCCTGGGGGCATTGGCCGCAATCGGGATCGGCGGCTGGGCGAGCCTACATGTCTTCGGCTTCCCGGCGCTGGACAACAGCACCCCGTTGTTCGCCTTCCTGTTCCTGGCCGCCCTCGGCGTCGACTACACCATCTTCCTGGTCACCCGCGCGCGCGAAGAGGCGGCGAGGCACGGCACGCGTGACGGCATGATTCGCGCCGTGTCGGCGACCGGCGGCGTCATCACCAGCGCGGGAATCGTGTTGGCCGCGGTGTTCTGCGTGCTGGGGGTGCTGCCGCTGATCGTGATGGCTCAACTGGGCATCATCGTGGGCCTGGGCATCTTGCTCGATACCTTCGTCGTGCGGACGCTGGTCATACCCGCGCTGTTCGAGCTGATCGGCGAACGGATCTGGTGGCCGGCACACCCGGCGACGACTGAACATATTGGGAAGCACCGCGCATGCGCCGAACACGAGCGGAGTACAGCATGAAGAAATCGACACTGGCCACAACCACCCTTGCCGTGGCCGCGGCGGCGGGTGCCGGAAGCATTGCCAGCCCGGCCCGCGTCGCCGGCTGGTACACCCGGCTACGCAAGCCGGCATTCCAGCCGCCCGCCGCCGTGTTCCCCGTCGCCTGGACCGCCCTGTACGCCGACATCGCCGCGACATCGGCGGCGACCATCGACCGATATCGCGCGGCGGGCCAACCCGAGAGGGCGCGCAGCTATGCCGTAGCGCTGGGCCTCAATCTGGTGCTCAACGCGGGATGGAGTTGGCTGTTCTTCCGCTATCACAAGCTCGGTGCGTCGGCGCTCGGGGCGGCCGTTCTAACGGCCAGCAGCGCCGACCTGGCCCGCCGCGCCGCGCAGGCCGACCCACGGGAGGGCGTCGCGCTGTCGCCGTATCCGTTGTGGTGCACCTTTGCGACCGTGTTGGCCACGTCTGTCTGGCGGCTCAACCGCGGTCACGAATAGTGTCCGCGCTGTTGTGGTTTCGGCGCGATCTGCGGTTGGGTGACCATCCGGCGCTGGCCGCCGCCGCCGAGGATGCAGACGTGCTCGCCTGCTTCGTGCTCGACCCGCGCCTAGAGAAGTCGTCGGGTCAACGCCGTCTGCAATTTCTCGGCGACGCGCTGCGGCAGCTGCGCGACGACCTGGGCGGTCGGCTGTTGGTGGTCCGCGGCCGACCCGAGCAGCGAATCCCGTTCATTGCCAGGGAAATCGATGCCTCGGCCGTGCACATCTCCGAGGATTTCGCGCCGTTCGGCAGGCGGCGTGACGAGCGGGTCCGCGCGGCGCTGGACACGGTGCCGCTGGTCGCCACGGGGTCGCCCTATCTGGTATCGCCCGGCCGGGTGACGAAGAAGGACGGATCGCCATACAAGGTGTTCACACCGTTCCTGAGTGCGTGGCGCGAAATCGGTTGGCGCAAACCGGCGCCCACCAGCGCCGATTCGGCGCGCTGGATCGACCCCGCACAGCTGAGCCAGCAGCCGTGCGAGATTCCCGACCCCGGTGCCAACCTGGACCTCGCCGCCGGTGAGGCCGCGGCGATGAAGAGCTGGAAGTCTTTCTCCGACAAAGCTTTACAACGCTATCACGAGGATCGCAACCGGCCCGACCTGCCGGGCACCAGCCGGATGTCGGCACATCTGAAGTTCGGCACCATCCATCCCCGCACCCTGGTCGCCGGCCTGCACCTGCGTACCAAGGGCGCGCAAACCTATTTGCGGGAGCTGGCATTTCGCGACTTCTACGCCGATGTGCTGCACCACTGGCCGGCCAGCGCCTGGCACAACTGGAACGGCCAGTTCGACGCTATATCGACCGACACCGGGGTCGCGGCCAAACGCCGCTTCGAATCCTGGAAGGCCGGCGAAACTGGCTTTCCCATGGTCGATGCCGGGATGCGCCAACTGCGTGAGACCGGCTTCATGCACAACCGGGTGCGGATGATCGTGGCCTCGTTCCTGGTCAAGGACCTGCACCTGCCCTGGCAATGGGGCGCCGCCTGGTTCCTCGACCAGCTCGTCGACGGCGACATGGCCAACAATCAGCACGGATGGCAGTGGTGCGCGGGATCCGGCACCGACGCCGCGCCGTATTTCCGGGTGTTCAACCCGACCACGCAGGGCGAGAAGTTCGACCCGTCGGGCGACTACATCCGCCGCTGGGTGCCCGAACTGGCCGACGTCGACGATGCGCACCTGCGCAAAGCCGAGAGGCCGGCGGGATACCCGCCGCCGATCGTGGACCACGGCGCCGAGCGCGCCGAGGCGTTGCGCCGCTATCAGAGCCTGTAACTTCCGCCAACCGTTTACTCGAAGCTATTTGGCATGTCAGCATCAGCCGATTCACAGTTGCTGGAATGCCAGGGAGTCGTCATGGCACGGTCGGTCTATTGAATGTTGCTGCTTTCGGGTGCCGCGGTGGCCCTGATGGAGCACGGCCGGCAAGAACTACGGGGCGACCGTCACGGTCGTCGACGTCGACGCCGGCGACGTCAGCTTCAACATCGTGCTCGACAACCAGCCCTCGTAGCCGGACTCGGCGATATTCAATCGCCCACGGCCACAAAGTAACCAACGATACCGAGCAGCTCGGCCGCCGCGGGCAGGATCAACGCCGCGACCGCGAACGGCCAGGCCAGCCGGCGCCGGACCAGGCAGACAATCGTGGCCACCGTGCCGACGACGGTCAGGACGGCCGCGGCCGACACCGACAGCAGCACCGACGTGGCGGCCGCGTTGGCGTTGCATCGGTCCGGCGGACAGTAATCCGTGAAGGCCAGCATTATGAATTCCATGCCGGCGGCCGCGGCCCAGCCGACGACGGCGAACACCACCAGCACGATGGACAGTGTCTTGTCCCACCCGGGCTGCGCCGGCCGGCCACCCGGATAGACCGGGCCCGGCGAGGTCAGCGGGCCGCCTTCTTGCGTTCGATATCCGCAAGGGCGGCAGCCAATTCGGCGCGCTGGGCGGCCGAACTCTCCCACGACAACTGCCGATTCTTGACGACCTTGGCCGGGGCGCCGACCGCGATGGAGTAGTCGGGGACCACACCGCGCACGACGGCGTGCGAACCCAACACGCAGCCGCGCCCGATCGAGGTGCCCCGCAGCACCGTGACCTTGACGCCGACCCAGGTGTCCGGGCCGATCCGCACCGGGGACTTGATGATGCCCTGATCCTTGATGGGCAGCGTGATGTCGTCCATCCGGTGGTCGAAGTCGCAGACGTAGCACCAGTCGGCCATCAGCACCGAATCGCCGAGTTCGATGTCGAGGTAACAGTTGATGACGTTGTCGCGGCCCAAGACCACTTTGTCGCCGAACCGCAGCGAGCCCTCGTGCGCCCGGATGGTGTTCTTGTCGCCGATGTGCACCCAGCGTCCGATTTCGAGCTGCGCCAGTTCGGGCGTCGCGTGAATCTCGACACCCTTGCCGATGAACACCATGCCGCGGGTGATGATGTGCGGATTGGCCAGCTTGAACTTCAGCAGCCGCCAGTAGCGCACCAAGTACCACGGGGTGTAAGCGCGGTTGCGCAGCACCCACTTCAGCGAGTCCACCGTCAGGAACTTGGCCTGGCGTGGATCCCGCAGCCGATGGCCCCGCCAGCGACGATGGACCGGGGCGCCCCACATGCTCGTCACAGCCGGAAAGCCTAACGCGGGCAATCGCGGGTACGCGAACCGCCACGGGTTACCCTCACCTGTACTCGATCGCTGCCCGCGGCGCGGAAGGATTTGGAAATCGAGGTGCTTGCCCGACAACTCGTCAGTGGGCTTCGGCGCTGGTCGTCTGCTGTGCTCGCGGCTGCGCTGGCCGGCGGGCTCGCCGGTTGCGGCAACACCGATTCGTGGGTCGACGCGGCGCCGTCGCAGGGCTGGTCCGCGCAGTACGCCGACGCGGCGAACAGCAGCTACACCGCGACGGGCGGGGCCACCAAGCTGTCGCTGCGCTGGACGCGGTCGGTCAAGGGCAGCCTGGGTGCCGCGCCGGCGCTGAGCGCGCGCGGCTACCTCGCCGTCAACGCGCAGACGCCCGCCGGATGCTCGCTCATGGAATGGGAGAACGACGACAACGGCCGGCAGCGCTGGTGCGTGCGGCTGTTCCAGGGCGGCGGCTTCGCCGGCCCGTTGTTCGACGGCTTCGACAACCTCTATGTTGGTCAGCCGGGTGCATTCTTGTCGTTTCCGGTCACGCAGTGGACGCGCTGGCGGCAGCCGGTGATCGGAATGCCGTCCACCCCGCGGTTTCTCGGCGGCGGCCAGCTGCTGGTGAGCACGCACCTGGGTCAGCTGCTGGTGTTCGACGCGCACCGCGGCGAGGTGGTCGGCAGCCCGGTGGACCTGGTCGACGGCGTCGACCCGACCGACGCGACGCGCGGACTGGCCGACTGCGCACCCGCCCGCCCAGGCTGCCCGGTCGCGGCCGCCCCGGCCTACTCGGCGGCCAGCTCGACGGCGGTGCTCGGCGTCTGGCAACCGGGTGCCGCGGCGGCGGCGCTGGTCGGGCTGAAGTACCACCCGGGACAGTCGCCGCTGCTCTCCCGGGAGTGGACCAGCGACGCCGTCGGCGCCGGGGTGATCGCCAGTCCGGTGTTGTCCGCGGACGGCGCGACGGTCTACGTCAATGGTCGCGACCAACGGCTGTGGGCCCTGACCGCCGCCGACGGAAAGCCGAAATGGTCGGTGCCGCTGGGGTTTTTGGCCCAGACGCCGCCCGCGGTCACGCCGCAGGGGCTGATCGTGTCGGGCGGCGGCCCCGACACCCGGCTGGTGGCGTTCAAGGATGCCGGCAACCACGCCGATCAGGTCTGGCGCCGCGACGACGTCAGCCCGCTGGCGTCGTCGAGCCTGGCCGGTTCCGGGGTGGGCTACACCGTCGCCACCGGCCCGCCGGCCGGCGACAACGCCGGCATGTCGTTACTGGTGTTCGATCCCGGCAACGGCCACACCCTGAACAGCTATCCGCTTCCCGCGGCCACCGGCTATCCCGTCGGCGTCTCGGTGGGCACCGATCGACGGGTGGTCACCGCCACCAGCGACGGTCAGGTGTACAGCTTCGCGGCCTCCTAGCGGCGCGACAGCCTACAGCGCCAGCGGCGGGATGGCGTTGCGCGGCACCTGGGCCTGGCTGGGGCCGGCGAACGCGGGCAGCATCTCCCCCGGCGCGAAGTAAAAGATCAGCTCGTCGTCGGTGATCGCGAAGTTCTGGTAGTGCGTTGGGTCCAGGCCCGTCGACGGCAGGATGGTGGCGCCCACCGCGTTCTGCCGTTCCAGGTCGTGCTTTACCAGCGGGAAGATGGCGTCCAGTGGCGAACTGTTGGGAGCGAACAGGTTGTCGAACGTGATCGGCTGCTTGGTGCCCAGGTTGTAGTTGAACGCCTTGTACCAGGTGGACGTGCGGGATCCGCCGACGTCCTGGAAGAACTTGAGCACGACGCTGCGGGTGTTGTGCGGCGCCTGCCCGGCGAAGTGCTGCTCGACGGTGGCTTCCATCTGGTAAGGCTGATCGCGCGGCCCGGAGGCCTGCGCCACGTTGACGAACCCGTCGCGGTTCTGCGTGACGTATTCGATCAGCGCCTGCTCGTCGGGGTAGTCGGCGGGAAACGCCATGTTCAGCGTGTACATCGGGCCAGTGGCATGCACGTGACACAGCTGGCCTGCGTCGACGGTGCCACCCACGCTCGCGCACGACGCCGGCGCGGCGGCGGCCGACGGCCAGCCGGACAGGGCCGCGGTAAGGAGCACCGCGGCCGTAAGCAGATGACGCATACCTTGAATTGTCCTCGTCGAGTCGAAAGGCGAGGCCCCCGAAAGTGACCGCCGCCAGCCTACCCGGGGGCTATCGCGAGGCCCGGCAGATGTAGGCCGTGGCGCGGCCGGCCGACCCCGAGCCGAGGCGGGTGACCACCACCGACAGCGCGCGGCCCCCACGCGGCCGCAGCCGTCGCCGCAGCGCGTCGGGGTCGACCGGCACGCCGCGGACCAGGATCTCCAGCGCCCCGCAGTCCAGCCCCGTGAGCGCCTGGCGCAGTCGGCGCTCGTCGAAGTCCAGCTGCTCGAGCACCTCGAAGCCTCGGACGCCCGGCGGCAGCTCGGCGCCGGACAGGTAGGCGATGTCGGGGTCGAGCTGCCACAACCCGTGCCGGGCGCCGTAGTGGCGTACCAGCCCGGCCCGCACCACCGCGCCGTCCGGGTCGACGATCCATCGCCCGGCCGGGCCCACGCCGCAGTCGTCAGACTCGGCGTCGGTGAGGCGTTCGCCGCGATCGAGCACGCTCGCGCGGCGGCGCACGCCCGGCTCGGCCAGCCCCACCGACCATAGGCACGCCTCGCGCACCGAGCCGCGATACGACGTCACCTCGATTTCGCCGTCGAACCCAAGCCGCCGCAGTAGTTCGAAATCAATTCCGGGAGCACACTTTACGACGAGGTCGCGGTCGGAGTAGGTGTCGATGAGCGGCGCCAGGCCCGGCTGATAGTCGTCTGGGCGAAACCGGCGCTGCCCGCCGCTGCGGCGCGCCGGGTCGACGACGACCACCGCGTCGCGGGTGATCGGGCGCAGGGCGTCGGCCCGGCAGAGGTCGACAACCTGCCCGACGTTGTGGCGCGCCATCGCCAGCCGTACCGGGTCGATGTCGCTGCCCAGCGCTCGCACCCCCGCGCGCTGCAATGCCGCCAATTCGGTGCCGACCGAACATGTCGCGTCGTGCACCGATCGCTCGGTCGCGGCCAGCCGCCCGGCCCGGTGCAAAGCAACCGGCGCCGCGGTGGCCTGCTGCAGGGCCTCGTCGGTGAACAGCCAGCCGGACACCCCAAATTCGCCCAGTTTCTCGGTCGCGCGCCGACGCAGCAACGTCGTCTCCACCAGCACCGGCGCCCGGGCACCAAATCGGGCCCGCGCCCGGGCGGTGTCGGCGATCCGGGTGGCATCGGTCAGCGCGAGGTCGGCGACGGCGGCCAGCGCGGCGACACCCGCCTCCGACCGCAGATAGCTGACGTCGTCGCCGGTGAAGCGCAGGCCGACGCTCAGGACGGTTTGACCCCGGTGACCATCACGTTGTAGAACCAGCCCTTCGGCGCGAGGTGCCGCCAAATGTTGGCATCGACCCAGCTCAGAGCCTTCCAGCCGGTGAACGCGAACTTGGCCCAGCCCCAGCCCAACCGGCCGGGCGGCACGGATGCCTCGAAGGTGCGGACCGGCCAGCCGAACATCGCCGCGGTGAATTCCTCGCTGGCGGTCCGAATCTGCACCGCGCCGGCGTTTTCCGCCATCCGCTCCAGGTCCTCGGGAGCGAACGTGTGCAGGTCCACAATGGCTTCCAGCGCCGCGACGCGCGAGGACTCGTCGAGCTCGACCTGCGGGCGGCGCCAGCCGCCCAGGCCGGGCAACTTGGTGACGTTGGTCGCCACCCGCCAGGTCAGGGTGGACAGCGACCGGGCGTAGACCTCGCCGACGTTGGTCGGCTCACCGGCGAAGACGAACCGGCCGCCGGGCTTGAGCACCCGGATCACCTCGCGCAGCGACAGCTCGACGTCGGGGATGTGGTGCAGCACGGCGTGGCCGACGACCAGGTCGAAGGTGTCGTCGTCGTACGGGATGCCCTCGGCGTCGGCGACCCGGCCGTCGATGTCCAGACCCAGCGATTGGCCATTGCGGGTGGCGACCTTGACCATGCCGGGCGACAGGTCGGTGACCGACCCGCGCCGCGCGACGCCGGCCTGGATCAGGTTGAGTAGGAAAAATCCTGTGCCGCAACCTAATTCGAGGGCGCGGTCGTACGGTAGCTCACGCAGGACCGCGTCGGGGACGGCCGCGTCGAACCGGCCGCGTGCGTAGTCCACGCAGCGCTGGTCGTAGGAGATCGACCATTTCTCGTCGTAGGTCTCGGCTTCCCAGTCGTGATAGAGCACCTGGGCCAGCTTGGTGTCGTGCCGGGCGGCTTCGACCTGGTCGGCCGTGACGTGGGCGGCCGGAGTTACTTCGGTCATCAGGGCAGCCTAACCGCCTGGCGAAATTCGGGGTGAAGTGCCAACCAGCCTTGGCGACCTAAACCTGGCGACGTGGCCGAGATTCTTCGGGTCAGCGACGCCGGACTGCAAGCACTGGCGGCGCACTGCGAAACGGTGTCGGCGCAGTTGGTGGCTGCGGCTCCGCTGCCCCGCGTGGGCCTGCCGATCCAGCCGACGTCTGGCGCCGTCGGCGCCGCCCATGCCGTGGTCGGCGACGTCATCACCGCATTGGCCCGGCGAGCAAAAACCAGTGCGGTCAAAGCCGCCTTGACGGGGACGCAGTTCGCGGCGACGGACACGGCCTGCGCCCAACAATCCGAACACCATTCGATCGCTGCTGAGTGACGGGCTCATGAAGATCGGAGACATCCTCGGCGCTTCCGACGAACGCGTAGTGCCCCGGGATCTCACCGTCGACGCTGCTGTTGAACGAGTCCGAGACCTCTTCGTCGATCATTACAACGAACCCGATTTGTGGCACTTCACGATCTGGCTTCAACTAACGCTCGCCGGTCAACGCCGAGCCCGGACGCTCAAAGAGGAATCCGCGGACCGCTAATCGAGTCCTGTCCGCCGCCATCGGGATCGTTCACCCACAGGTCAGCATGGCAGCGGCATGAATGCGCCTCGCCGCAGGAAGGCTCCCGTGAACCATTGACGGGAACGTAGACATCCAGCATTCCGTCTCGAAAATTCGGTTCCGCCCTCAAGACCGGTATTGACGCCCGCCTTAGCCTCATGCCCGGAGCCTGAATACATGAGCGTCTGATTGAGCTTCAACAATGACCGCGGGGCAGCCGGTCTAGTTAGTTGTGGGTGGTGGGTGGGGTTGGAAGGGTGTGTACCACCACCATTGGGCACGTTCGCCGGTGGGCCCGGGGCACGGTGGGACGTCGGGCGGGGCCTGGGACGGCGGGTGCGCCAACGACCCTGCATCCAACCGGCGCCCGTCGCTGTCGGTGACCACGAGGTCGGCGGCAGGACCGGTCAGCGTGATGCCGCCCTGGTGGTGCAGCCGGTGGTGGTAAGCACAGACCGGCACCAGGTTGGCCAACTCGGTCGGGCCGCCGTCTTCCCGGTGTTGAAGGTGGTGGGCGTGCAGACCGCGGCTGGCCCCGCACCCGGGCTCCACACAGGCGCGGTCGCGATGCTCCAGGGCGCGGCGAAGCCGGCGGCTGATCAGCCGGGTGGTCCGCCCGGCGCCGATCGCCTCACCGTCACGTTCGAACCACACCTCACCGGTGGCCTCACACGTCAGATACCGGCGCTCAGCGTCGGTCAGCAGCGGACCCAGATGCAACGCCGCCGCGGCAAAACGGGCGTCGACCGGGTCATCAAAGACGTCGCTCAGACAGTCATTGAGAGCAGGCCAGTTCTTTCCGTAGTGCGCAGGGAAGCCGAACATCTGTACCCGGCCTCGCGCAGTGTGCCGATATCGCGCTCGAGCACCTCAGGCTTAAAGTACACATTCACCGCTGTATCGAGGGACACCGCACCCAACATGCCGCGACTCTACGTGCTGACGTCGCGAACCGCGAACATGGCGTTGCGGAGAGCTTTGCACTGACACCGGCTCGAATTACCATGCGGTGGAGCCATGTTGGGCCGGCACCCGACGCGAAGGTCTGGCGCAGTGGGCTGATGCCCTCGCGGTTGACCTGACAACGCGCGGCACGGCCGCGCGTCAGAAATCCTGACCACCGGCCCCGAACACGGCGTTGATACCAGCCTTGGCGGCGGCCAGGGCATCGCGCGGACCATCGAGGAAGCGCCGCGCCCAGTTCGCCGCGGCGTCGTAGACGCCATCGGGGGCCACCATCTCGTCGATCAGGCCCAACGCCAGCGCCTCCTCGGCGTCGAAGAACCGGCCGCTGAACGCCAGCTCCTTGGCTTTGCTCTCCCCGGCGATCCGGGTCAGCCGCGCCAACCCACCCGGCACATGACCGGACAGGATCTCGGTCGCCCCGAACTTCACGTTGTCGCCGCTGACCCGCCAGTCGGCGGCCAGCGCCAGGCTCAGCCCGGCGCCCAACGCATATCCGGTGATCGCGGCCACCGTCGGCTTCGGGATGGCCGCGACGGCGTCGACGGCCCGCACGCGCACGCGGTCGGCGGCATCGGCCTCGGCCCCGGTGAGTCTCTCGAGCTCCGGCATGTCGTCGCCGGCGGAGAAGATCTGGTGTCCGCCGAACAGGATCACCGCCGCGACATCGTCGCGCTGCGCGAGTTCGTCTGCGGCGGAAGCGATTTCGCGATAGAGCTGCCGGGTCATGGCGTTGCTAGGCGGCCGCGACAACAGCAGCACGGCCAGCCCCGCATCCTGTGAACCGTCGCTGACGACGACGTGGACGAACTCGCTCAATGCCGCCAGCCCATCCCGCCCTTTTCCCGGGCCCGGTGGTAGCGGTCGGAGTCGAAGAACTCGAAGATCCAGTTGTCGCCCTGGATCTCCAAATGCGGCTGCACCGTGACGATTTGGCGTTCGACGGCCAGCACCTCCGCGACGGTTCGCCCTGCCAGCGAGTCCAGCTGGGTCCAGGTCGGCGGCAGCAGGAAGCACCGGCCCGCCTCGAACTCGTCGATGGCCGCCTGCGGCGTCGCCCATTGCGCGCGGTCGGATTCGCTGTTCTCGCCGTCGGCGCGCTGGCCCTCCGGGAGGGCGGCGACGAAGAAGTAGGTGTCGTAGCGGCGGGTGCGCTCGGCCTCGGGGGTGACCCAGTTGGCCCACGGCCGCAGCAGGTCGGCCCGCAGCACCAGGTTCTCGCGTCGCAGGAAGTCGGCGAACGACAGCGACCGCTCTGCCAGCGCCCGGCGGGCCTCCCCGTACACCGAGGCGTCGCGCACGATCCCGTCGGGTGACGAAAGGGATTGGTCGGCCGGCCCGGCGAACAGTACCCCGGATTCTTCGAAGGTCTCCCGGGCGGCGGCGCAGACCAGCGCCTCGGCCAGGTCGGGCTCTACGCCGAACCGCTGCGCCCACCACTCCGGCGGCGGTCCGGCCCAGGCGATCTCGGCGTTGCGGTCGCGGTCGTCGACGCCGCCGCCGGGAAACACCACCGTGCCCGCGGCGAACTCCATCTGCGCGTGCCGGCGCATCAGGAAGACGGCGATGCCCTTGCGCGATTCGCGGATCAACATCACAGTCGCCGCCGGCCGCGCTACCAACGGTTCGGGCGGTGTCGTCATTCGAGCCTCCGGTGAGCCGCACGGGTACGGACGCGCCGCGCGAAGTAGCGTCCGTCGACCACCTCCAGCGCGATCGACTGGCCGAATGCGGTCGACAGGTTTTCCGAGGTCAGTACATCAGGCAGCAGCCCCGCCGCCACCACTTGGCCCTCCGACAGCAGCAGGCAGTGGGTGTAGCCGGGTGGTATCTCCTCGACGTGGTGGGTGACCAGCACGATCGCCGGCGCATCCGGGTCGGCGGCCAGGTCGGTCAACCGGGCCACCAGTTCCTCGCGGCCGCCCAGATCCAGGCCAGCGGCGGGCTCGTCGAGCAGCAGCAGTTCGGGGTCGGTCATCAGCGCTCGCGCGATCAGCACCCGCTTGCGCTCACCCTCCGACAGCGTCCCGTAGGTGCGGTCGACGAGGTGCTCGGCACCCAGGCTCTCCAGCATGTCGGCCACCCGCTGGTAGTCGACGTCCTCGTACCGCTCCCGCCAGCGGCCCAGCACCGCGTACGCCGCCGACACGACAAGGTCGCGCACCACTTCGTCGCTGGGCACCCGCTGCGCCAGCGCCGACGAGCTGAACCCGATCCGCAACTTCAAATCGGAGACGTCGACGCGGCCCAGCCGCTCGCCAAGCACAAACGCCACGCCGGCGGATGGGTGCTCGAGCGCGGCAGCGATCCGCAGCAGCGATGTCTTGCCCGCGCCGTTGGGGCCGATGATGACCCACCGCTCGTCGAGTTCGACGGCCCAGTCCAGCGGGCCGACCATGGTGTGGCCGTCGCGGTGCAGCGACACATTCCTGAAGTCGATCAACAGATCCGGATCGGCTACGGCGTCATCAGTTTCGGGGCCGATGTCGGGCACGCGATTATCGTGCCGTATCGCGCCGCGGCGACAGTCCTCGGGTGGATGCGGCCATCGCTACTCCGACGGAATCTCGACGCGTTGCACGCCGAGGTCGCCGGCGTCGGCGGCCTCTATCTCGCCGCGGGTGACCCCGAGCAGGAACAGTAAGGTATCCAGGTAGGGGTGGCTCAGCGATGCGTCGGCCACCGCGCGCAGCGCCGGCTTGGCATTGAACGCGATGCCCAGCCCGGCCGCCGACAACATATCGATGTCGTTGGCGCCGTCACCGACGGCGACGGTCTGCTCCATCGGCACGCCGGCCTGCGCGGCGAAGTCCCGCAGCGCCTTGGCCTTGCCGGGGCGGTCGATGATGGGCCCGATGACGCGGCCGGTCAGCGTGCCGTCGACGATCTCCAGGTCGTTGGCAGCGACGAAGTCGAGCATCAGGTCGTGAGCCAGGGGTTCGATGATCCGCCGGAAACCGCCGGAGACCACGCCGCACCGAAAACCCAAGCGGCGCAACGTGCGTAGTGTCGTTCGGGCGCCCGGCATCAGCTCGAGCTGCTCGGCCACCTCGTCGATCACGGTGGCGGGCAGGCCGGCCAGCGTGGCCACCCGCTGGTGCAGCGACTCCGCGAAATCCAGCTCGCCGCGCATCGCCGCGTCGGTGATCGCCGCGACCGCGCCCTCGGCACCCGCGCGGGCCGCCAGCATCTCGATGACCTCACCCTGAACCAGAGTGGAATCGACGTCGAAAACCACCAACCGCTTGGCTCGGCGCTCCAGGCTGTAGTCCTCGACCGCGATGTCGACGCGCTCGGCGGACGAGACCCGGTTCAGCGTGGTCCGCAGTGCGCCGTCGGTCCCCGGCGGCACCGACACCCGCAACTCCAAGCCGGTCACCGGGTAGTCGGAGACCCCGCGGATCAGGTCGATGTTGACGCCCAGCGCCGCGACCTCCTGGGCCACCGCACCGAATGCCGAGGCGGTGATCGGGCGGCCCAGCACGTAGATGGTGTGGGTGGACGGGTCCTGGATGATCGGCACGTCGTCGCTGCGCTCGATGGTGACGTCGAGGCCCACCGCGTGGATGGCGTCCTCGACGCCGTCGCCGACCACGATGCTTTCCGCGACGTCCGGCGGGCAGGACACCAGCACGCCCAGCGTCAGCCGGCCCCGGATCACCACCTGCTCCACGTTGAGCAATTCGATGCCGTGCCCGGACAGGGCCGCAAAGAGGGCCGATGTGACGCCTGGCTGATCCACACCGGTGACGGTGATCAGCACCGACACCTTGGGTGGTGTGTTCACCCGCGATTGCCCCCGCTACGGGCCATCAGCTGCGGACGTCGACGTCGTCGAGCCGGGTGACGTCGTGCCCCTCGGCGCCGTGCGCCCGGCCGACGTGCGACTCGGCGCGCATCCGCTCCACCATGTGCGGGTAGTGCAGCTCGAAGGCGGGGCGCTCGGAGCGGATGCGCGGCAGCTCGGTGAAGTTATGCCGCGGCGGCGGGCAACTGGTCGCCCACTCCAGCGAGTTGCCGTAGCCCCACGGGTCGTCGACCGTGACGACCTCGCCGTAGCGCCAGCTCTTGAAGACGTTCCAGACGAACGGGAACATCGACGCGCCCAGGATGTAGGCACCGATCGTGGAGACCACGTTGAGGCCCTGGAACCCGTCGGTCGCCAAGTAGTCGGCGTAGCGGCGCGGCATGCCCTCGTCACCCAGCCAGTGCTGGACCAGGAACGTGGTGTGGAAACCGATGAACGTCAGCCAGAAGTGCAGCTTGCCCAGGCGCTCGTCGAGCAGGCGGCCGGTCATCTTGGGGAACCAGAAGTAGATACCGGCGTAGGTGGCGAACACGATCGTGCCGAACAGTACGTAGTGGAAGTGCGCGACGACGAAATAGCTGTCGGTGACGTGGAAGTCCAGCGGCGGGCTGGCCAGCAACACGCCGGTCAGGCCGCCCAGCAGGAAGGTGACGATGAACCCGACCGAGAACAGCATCGGCGTCTCAAAGGTCAACTGGCCCTTCCACATTGTGCCGATCCAGTTGAAGAACTTGATCCCGGTCGGCACCGCGATCAGATACGTCATGAACGAGAAGAACGGCAGCAGCACGGCTCCCGTGGCGAACATGTGGTGCGCCCACACCGCCACCGACAGCGCGGCGATCGACAGCGTCGCGTACACCAGCGTGGTGTAGCCGAAGACCGGCTTGCGGGCGAACACCGGGAACACCTCGGTGACGATGCCGAAGAACGGCAGGGCGATGATGTACACCTCAGGGTGGCCGAAGAACCAGAACAGGTGCTGCCACAACAGAACTCCGCCGTTGGCCGGGTCGTAGACGTGAGCGCCGAGGTGGCGGTCGGCGGCCAGCCCGAACAGCGCCGCGGTCAGCAGCGGGAACGCGATCAGAATCAGAATGGACGTCACCAGGATGTTCCAGGTGAAGATCGGCATCCGGAACATCGTCATGCCCGGCGCGCGCATACACACGACGGTGGTGATCATGTTGACCGCACCCAGGATGGTGCCCAGACCGGCGACGGCCAGGCCCATGATCCACAGGTCGCCGCCGGGACCGGGCGAATGAATCGCGTCCGTCAGCGGGGTGTAGGCGGTCCAGCCGAAGTCGGCGGCCCCGCCCGGGCAGATGAAGCCGGCCATGCCGATCGCGGCGCCGAACAGGAACAGCCAGTACGAAAACGCGTTCAGTCGCGGGAAGGCCACGTCGGGGGCGCCGATCTGCAGCGGCAGCACCAGGTTGGCGAACCCGAATACGATCGGGGTGGCATAGAACAGCAGCATGATCGTGCCGTGCATGGTGAACAGCTGGTTGAACTGCTCATTCGACAGGAACTGCAGACCGGGTGCCGCCAGCTCGGTGCGCATCAGCAGCGCCAGAATGCCGCCGATCAAGAAGAAGGCGAAACATGTGACGCAGTACATGATGCCGATCAACTTGTGATCGGTAGTGGTGATCATCTTGTAGATCAGGTTGCCTTTGGGACCCGTCCGGGCCGGGTACGGGCGGCTGGCCTCGAGTTGTGCCAAGGGGGGCGCTTCGGCTGTCAACAGCTCCTCCAAACATCCACAAACGGACTCCGGACCCAGAACCCGGTAACGGTTGAAATCTTAGCCCCCTGACAGGGCGCGGGCAGGGCTGGTCCTACAAACTGTGGTAATTCGTTGTCGGCGCGCGGGCGGCGGGCTCGGCAGACCGGTTCCCAGCTGGCCGGATGTTAGCGTCGGACACGTGCAATCCGGCGGGAGGCGACCCACACCGAGGCCCAGCAGCAGCCCCACCGAGGGACGCCTGAGGGCCGCCGCCGCGATCGCCGCCGTCGCCGTGGTGTGCAGCGGTTGCGGGTCGTCACAGCCCACCCCGAAGGGGTCCGCGGGCCACTCGCTGGTCACGCCGACCACCCAGATCGCGGGGGCCGGGGTGCTGGGCAACGACCGCAAGCCCGACGAGTCGTGCGCCCGCGACGCCGCCGCGGCCGATCCGGGGCCCGCGATGCGACAAGCCCGCAACGCGGCGGGCGTCACCCCCGCCACCGTGGAGGTTCCCGCCGAGGCGCAGCGGATCGTGGTGCTCTCCGGTGACCAGCTCGACGGGCTGTGCGCGCTGGGCCTGCAGTCCCGCATCGTCGCCGCCGCGATACCCGACGGCTCCCCGGGCCAGCCCACCTACCTGGGCAACGCGGTGCACGTCCTGCCCGGCGTCGGCACCCGCGGCAATCCCGACCTGAAGGCGGTCGCCGCGGCGCGTCCCGATCTCATCCTGGGCTCGCAGGGCCTCACGCCCAAGCTGTACCCCAAGCTGGCGGCCATCGCACCGACGGTGTTCACTGGGCCGCCGGGGGCGGCCTGGGAGGACAATCTGCGGGGCCTGGGCGCCGCCACGGGACGCGACGATGCCGTAGAGGGGCTGATCAAGGGTTTCACCGCGCGAGCAGCGCAGATCGGCACCGCGCACGATGCCGCACACTTCCAGGCCTCGATCGTGCAGCTGACGCCCACCACCCTGCGGATCTACGGCGCCGGCAACTTTCCGGCCAGCGTGCTGTCCGCGGTCGGCGTCGACCGGCCCGCCGCGCAGCGGTTCACCGACAAGCCGTACATCGAAATCGGGGCTACCGACTCAGATCTCGCGAAGGGGCCGGATCTTTCGGCGGCCGATGCCGACGTCGTCTACCTGTCGTGCACCTCACCGGCCGCCGCCGACCGTGCCGCCGTCCTGCTGGACAGCGATCCCTGGCGCAAACTCTCGGCCAACCGCGACAACCGGGTCTACATAGTCAACGACCAGATATGGCAGTCGGGTGAGGGCGTGATCGCGGCCCGGGGCATCGTGGACGACCTGCGTCTGGTGAACGCCCCGATCAACTGACACCAGAGCGCCGATGCGCGCAGACGGTCATAAGCTCGAAAATGTGCGCTGCTCGCCGCCGACTGGCCACCGAACCTTACCTTAGCTAAGCTTTTTGAAGACGGTTTCGACATGAAGAGGAATTCCTGATGAGCACTGTTTCGGCCTACGCCGCCACCTCGGCGACCGGACCCTTGACCAAAACCACCATCGAGCGGCGCGAGCCCGGCCCGCACGACGTGGCGATCGACATCAAGTTCGCCGGCATCTGCCACTCCGACATCCACACCGCCAAGGCCGAGTGGGGCGTGCCGAACTACCCGCTGGTCGTCGGCCACGAGATCGCCGGCGTGGTGAGCGCCGTCGGCTCCGAGGTCACCAAGTACCAGCCGGGCGACCATGTCGGCGTCGGCTGCATGGTGAATTCCTGCGGCCACTGCAGCAGCTGCCAGGCTGGACTGCAGAACTACTGCAAGAACGGCGCGACGTTCACCTACAACGCCGTCGACAAGGACGGCACCATCACCCAGGGCGGCTATAGCCAGGCCATCGTGGTCGACGAGAACTTCGTCCTGCGCATCCCCGACTCGCTGCCGCTGGACAAGGCGGCGCCGCTGCTGTGCGCGGGCATCACGCTGTTCTCACCGCTGCGGCACTGGAAGGCCGGCGAGGGCACCCGGCTGGCGATCATCGGCCTGGGTGGCCTCGGGCACATGGGCGTGAAGCTCGGCGCGGCGATGGGCGCCGAGGTGACCGTGCTTTCGCAATCGCTGAAGAAGATGGAAGACGGAATTCGCTTGGGCGCCAAGCATTATTACGCCACCGCCGAACGCGAGACCTTCAAGGAGTTGCGCAGCAGCTTCGACCTCATCCTGAACACCGTCTCGGCGAACCTAAAGCTCGACGACTACGTGGGCCTGCTCGACGTCGACGGCACGCTCGTCGAATTGGGCATCCCCGAGCACCCCATGCAGATCGGGGCGTTCCCGCTGGCGCTGGCGCGCCGCAGCCTGTCCGGGTCGAACATCGGCGGGATCCCGGAAACCCAAGAGATGCTGGACTTCTGCGCCCAGCACGACGTGACCCCCGAAATCGAGGTCATCGAAGCGGCCTACGTCAACGAGGCGTACGAGCGGGTGCTCGCCAGCGACGTCCGCTACCGCTTCGTCATCGACATCTCAACCCTGTGAGGCGGTCTCCGAAACGTCGTGCAGACAGCAGATGCCTTCGGCGGCCTCCCCGTGCTCGTCACCGGGAATCACCTCGCTGACGTCGATCCCGGCCAGCGGCCACCCGGCGGCGGCCAGCGTCGCGGCCACCCGAATGATGTTGTCCCGCCCGGCGTCGTAATGAGTGACCTGGGAGATGAAGTCCGAAATCTCGCCCTTGTTGATCGGGTCGTCGGGATTCGGATGCGTCTTCTTGAGGTTGGCCACCACCTCGCGGAGTTGCTCTTCGGTCAGTGGTGTGCTGCTCAATAGCGCGAACAACGGCACCTGGTCCGCCCCGGGAACGCCTTGCGGGTAGCCGACGTCCAGCCAGCGGATCACCGAGCGGAGGAAGTTCGTGTGCTTGTGAGTGTGAGTCGACACCCCATCAGTCTCGCGGTAGGGGCTTACCCTGGCTCCGGAGCACCGCCACTATTCATGCGCCGTTCATGACCTGAACATCTTCACCAGGCAATTCGCCGGGCGACGCGCCGCTAGTCGTCGGTACTCACCGGCCAGCCGCCCAGCTCCGCCAAATGACGCTGAACGCGTTCCATATCGGCCGGGGACGGGAGTTCATCGGTGATCCGGGTGATGGCCGCGCCGATGTCGGCGATGTCGATCGTGAAGTCGCGCAGGTCGCCTCCGGCCGCCAGCTGGCTGGCCACGGCCGCGATCTCCTCGTCGGTGAGCCGGCGGCGCAGCAGCGCGACAAGCGGGATGTAGTCGGTTTGCGGCACGCCCTGCGGGTACCCGGCGCGAATGAAAGCCACGAACCTGACCACCAACTCGCTGAGCTGCACCTGACACCCCATTTTGATTCCTGCCGTTCGGCTCAACTTACCCGCGCGTTGCCTGCCGGCGCCTGTCGCAGCGGTCTAGCGTTGACTCCCGTGCGCACGGCGTCCACCACCAGCTCGACGCGCTGGCCCGCGCTGTCGCGGACATGATGGAGCGCCCCCGTCGCGATCGATCTGCGGGCGGTGCTGGCGAGCATGCAGAATGTCGCCGACGTCGGCGAGATGGGCGCGCTGGCCCGGCACGTCGCCGAGCTTGCCGGCACCCCGAGCCCCGCGGTTCCGAGCCGACGTCAATGGCTACTTCGCCGAAATGGGCCGCATCGCAGTGGATCTCAGCCGCAACGCCAAAGACGTTGTGCTGTCCGGAAATCCGCGCCCTGCCAGCCAACTAGCGTACGGCGACGCGATGGACGAGTTACACGGCCTGCTGTTCTCGGTGGTGTTGGACAAGCGGTGCCCCCACACCGTGCCCGTCGCGGTCGACACCACGTTGCTGAGCCGCCACTACAAGCGTTTCGCCGACCACTCGGTGGGTCCGCGGATCCTCTTCCAAACGACGGGCGAGTCCCGTACTGCTTGAAAGCCAAGTAGCCCTACGCCTTTCGTGGACTAGACGGCGTCGGCCGCCCAGCCCGCACTCTCCAGCCGGGCCCGCACTCGGTCGAGATCTTCGGCGGACGGCACTTGGTCGGTCAGCTGCGTGATGGCCGTGCGTATCTCGCCGGTCTCGACCCTCGAGTTGTCGCCCGGCGCCAGCTGAGCGGCGATCGCCGACACCTCGTCCTCGGTCAGCCGATGCCGGAGCAACGCCAGCAGCGGGTAGTAATCGGTCGGCGGGACGCCCTCCGGATAGCCGGCGTGGATGAATGCCAGTACCCGGGCCGCGACATCGCTGAGACTCATTCTTGGTACCCCTTTGTCAGTGTGAACCAAGCTGCGGGGTCAGCGTACCCGGGTCGGGCCGGGAGCACCCCTCAGAGACGCCCCCGGCCCGGTAGGCAGACGGGTTCCCCGCATGTCGCGGTTTATCACGCACGACACCCGAACAAATCCGCTAACTGTGCTCCGCACGCAGGGCGTCCATCGCCAGGTTGTTGAGCAACTGCCGGCCGACGGCGGTACGCAGTTGGGGCAACATCGCCGAGACGACGCCGGCGGTGGTGAGCGCGAGGCGCACCAGGCCATCGGGCGTCGCGGCGGCGTCGCGGAGCACCTCATTCTCGGCGTCGAGATCTTCGGAATGCTGAGCCATGGCGATCCGCGCCACCAGCCGGTTGTCGTCGTCGAGTTCGATCTCGTCGACGGTGGCCGCCACGGTCAGCATGGCGCCGATCTCCGCGAGCTCGTCCGCTTCGCACAATTGCGACGCCAGTTGCCACAGGATCGACACGGTAGCGCGGATCAGCTGTGCAAGCCGGTCGAGCGGAATGACTTCGTCGTCGAGGACGACGCGCATGCTCGCGACGTCGCCGCGCTCGCCGTGCTGAATCAGCGCCAATGCACGACGGAAGTCCGCCGCGCCCACCGGATCGTCACCACTCATCCCGCCCATCCTGCCCCAGCGGGATCGCGGCCTGCCGCTTAGAAGTCCCAGTCCTCGTCTTCGGTGACGACGGCCTTGCCGATCACGTACGAGGAGCCCGACCCGGAGAAGAAGTCGTGGTTCTCGTCGGCGTTGGGCGACAGCGCGGACAGGATCGCCGGGTTGACGTCGGTCTCGTCGCGCGGGAACAGCGCCTCGTAGCCGAGGTTCATCAGTGCCTTGTTGGCGTTGTACCGCAAGAACTTCTTGACGTCCTCGGTCAGGCCGACCTCGTCGTAGAGGTCCTGGGTGTACTCCACCTCGTTGTCATAGAGCTCGAAGAGCAGCTCGTAGGTGTAGTCCTTGAGCTCCTGCCTGCGCGCGTCGTCAACGAGCGCCAGGCCCCGCTGAAACTTGTAGCCGATGTAGTAGCCGTGCACGGCCTCGTCGCGAATGATCAGCCGGATCATGTCGGCGGTGTTGGTCAGCTTGGCCCGGCTCGACCAGTACATCGGCAGGTAGAAGCCGGAGTAGAACAGGAAGCTCTCCAGCAGCGTGGAGGCCACCTTGCGCTTCAGCGGTTCGTCGCCGCGGTAGTACTGCATCACGATCTCGGCCTTGCGCTGCAGGTTGGGGTTCTCCTCCGACCAGCGGAACGCGTCGTCGATCTCCGCCGTCGAGCACAGGGTGGAGAAGATCGAGCTGTAGCTCTTGGCGTGCACCGACTCCATGAACGCGATGTTGGTATAGACGGCCTGCTCGTGCGGGGTCAGCGCGTCGGGAATGAGGCTGACCGCCCCGACGGTGCCCTGGATGGTGTCCAGCAGCGTCAGCCCGGTGAACACGCGCATCGTCAGCTGCTTCTCACTGGCGGTCAGCGTCCCCCACGAGGGCAGGTCGTTGGACACCGGCACCTTCTCGGGCAGCCAGAAATTCCCGGTCAGCCGGTCCCAGACCTCGGCATCCTTCTCGTCTTGCACCCGGTTCCAGTTGATCGCCGACGCGCGGTCGATCAGCTTCATGTTTTCGGTCACCAGAACCCCACTTCACACACTGTTTTTGCCGGAGGGACATCAGGCTCCAGACACTACCCCTGGGGTACGACAACCCGGGGCAACACAAGAAGTTGTGTTTTACGTGTCGCGAACTCCAGATTAGGCCGGATTCCGGATCAACGGGCCGAACGAGGGTCAGCCCCGGTCGGGATTGAGCACGACTGTCGTCCAGGCCGGGTCGCGATTGCCGCAATGCCGGTAGGCGTCCGGCGCCTCAGCGAGCCCCAGGTTGTGTGACACCAGCCGCGACGGCGTCGCCTTGTTTTCGTGGATGAGGTCACGCAGATACCGGCTGTAGGTCCTGACGTCGGCCTGGCCGGCCGCCATGGTCTGCCCCTTCAAGAAGAACGTCCCGAAATCGAAGACCACCCGACCCTGCTTCGCCAATTCGTCTGCGACGCCGGGGTCTTGCGGGATGAAGCTGCCGACCACACCGATGCCACCGGTCGGGCGAACGACATCGATGAGCGCATTGATCGTCAGGCTCGACTGCTCACTGCCGCTGGGATCGAGCGCCCGGTAACCGACGGCCTCGACGCCGCGGTCCACTCCTTCGCCGCCGGTGAGGTCCTTGATGTGCTCCACGGCGTCGATCCGACCCGCATCGATGCCGATGGCGCCGAACTTTTCCGCCAAGGCCAGCCGCTCGGTGTTGTAGTCGATGACGAAAACCTGTGTCGCACCTTGGATCAACGAGGAGTAGGCGGCCATGATGCCGATCGGTCCCGCGCCGTAGACCGCGACGCGATCGCCGGGCTCCATCTGCGCGAGTTGGGTCCCGTGCCAGCCGGTGGGAAAGACCGCGGCGAGCATCACGTAGTCGTTTTCCTTGTCGACGCTGTCTTCGGGCAGCTTGAGCGCGTTGAAGTCCGCGAACGGCACGCGCAGGTACTCGGCCTGTCCGCCGCTATAGGGCCCCATGTTCGGGTATCCGTAGGTACCCCCCGCCGCCGGCGGATTCACCGTGCGGCAGAAGCCGGTCGCGCCGTCCGCACAGTTCTTGCAAAACCCGCAGCTGACATTGATGGGCAGGCACACCCGGTCGCCGGGGCGGAGTTTGCGGACCGCGGGGCCGACTTCGACGACCTCGCCGAGGTTTTCGTGGCCCATCACCGTTCCCGGTTTCAGGTCCGTCCGGCCCTCGTACATGTGCAGGTCGGGGCCGCAGATGGTCGATGCGGTGATCTTGACGATGACGTCGGTGGGCCGCTCAATGAACGGGTCGGGGACGTCTTCGATAGAGACATCCCGCTCCCCGTTGTACACCACAGCCCGCATCGCCACCCTCCCCCAAGAAGACAGATTCGGGACGGGGTACCCCGTGACGCCGAATTCAATCCTGAGCTGGCTAGTCGAGCCCGGCGTGCCGCAGCGTCGACGTAAGGCCGTCCTCCAGCGTGCGCAGCGCGATGTCGGTGAGGCGGCTCAGTTCGTCGATGTCGTGTCCGCCCTTGCTCATCCAAGTTTCCAGCGAGGCGAACACCGCGGTCGCCAGGCTGTGCGCCGCGATGTCGGCGATCATCGCCCCGTCGGCGGTGGGCTTGGAGCGCTCGTGGATGAAGCGGCTGATCTCGTCGGCCACCTGATCGCGCATCCGCCGGATGTGCGTGGTGATGATGTCCTGGTCGAGATCGCGCGACCGGATCGTTGCCGCCTCACGAACCATCGCAAAGTCGAAAGGAAAGGCGTCCACGGCTTTTCGCACCGACGCGGTGATGGGTTCGCCGTGCGGGCGCAACGCGAGCGCGCGGGCGAACCACTCGAAGCCGATGTCGTAGTCGGCGAAGATGACCGCGTGCTTGGACGGGAAGTGGCGGTAGAACGTCCGCTCGGTCACCCCGACGTCCGCGGCGATGTCGGACACGCTGGTCTGGTGCACGCCATCGGCGACGAAGCGTTTCATCGCCGCCTGTATCAGCGCCTGCCGCGTCCGTTGACTACGAGATTCCACGCCCTAAGCAGACACCAAATGTCAGCATTGACGCAAATATGTCAGGTGTGACATTGTGCGTTGAGTCCCGGATCATACCGCGAGGAGTCAGCATGTCGGACTACGACGCAATCGTCATCGGAGCAGGTCACAATGGCTTGGTCGCCGCGAACGTGCTGGCCAAGGGCGGCGCAAAGGTGCTGGTGCTGGAACGCGCGCACTTCCTCGGGGGTATGGCCGCCACCCGCGAACTGTTCGACAGGTACAAGCACAGCGTCGGCGCGTGGGCGGTGCTGATCTGGCGCCAGGAGATGACCGAGCGCCTGGAGCTCACCAAGTGGGGCTTCGAGCTGATGGATCAGTGGACCTCGACGTGCACCTTCGGCGACGCGCAGGACGCCCCCTTCGTGATGTACAACGACCTCGAGCGGATGGGGCGCCATCTGCTCGAGGACCACGGAGCCGACGTCGCGACGGCCCTGGGCGGATTGTTCGCCCACATCGGCCGGTTCGCACCCTATTTCGTCGACTCGGCGTTCGGGCCCCCGCTGGACATCATCGAGGTGATCGCCTCGCAGCCCACGCCCGAGGATCGCCACGACTTCGCCCAGATGTGGTACGGCAGCACGATGGACACGGTCCGGCGTTTCCTGGCGCCGGACCAGGGCCGCTGCATCCAGGGCTCACTGGCCGCGATGTCGATCGACGCGTTCGACGGGGGCCCCTGGACGCCGGGCTCGAATGCGTCCACGCTGTACCACTACCTGATCGGCGGCGGCAATGTCGAATACATCATGCCGCGCGGCGGAATCGGCTCGCTAAGCACTGCGCTGTGCCGGCGTGCCGAGTCGCTCGGCGCGCAGGTGCAGCTAAAGCAGCATGTGAAGGAGATCCTGGTCGAGGGCGGGCGCGCCACCGGAGTCCAATTGCGCTACGGCACAACGATTTCCGCCGACGCGGTGCTGTCCTCACTCGACCCGTACACCACGTTCGTCAATCTGGCCGGCGCGCAGCACTTTCCGCCCGACTACATCCGCAAGATCAAAGAGATCAACTTCAACCTCGGCTACATCCAGGCCCATCTCACCATCGACCAAGCACCGCAATGGATCGAGCGGCTGCAGCCCTACATGCACGACAACGGCCACTGGTGTCCGACGGTCGCGTATGCGCCGTCGCCGGAATACATCAGCGACGCCTGGGAGCAATACCGCAAAGGCCAGCTGCCCGACGCCCCGCCCACGTATCTGTACATCCCCAGCATGGTTGACTCGTCGCTGGCGCCCGAAGGCAAGCACAGCGCAACGATTTTCACGCCCTACTTCCCCACCGGACTCGATGCCGACGAAAACCGGAGCTGGAAGGAGCAGTACGCCGACACCTGCGTGCAGATCTTCGACACGTATGCGCCGGGCTTCGCCGACTCCGTCACCAACCGGGTGGTGTTCTCCAACCGCTACTTCGGCAGCACCTTCAGCGCGCACGCCGGCGACTACTCGCATGGGCTGCTGCAGCCCAACCAGCTGTGGACCGGCCGTGTCGTGGAGGGGGCCGACAAGTTCGCCACGCCGGTCGACGGGCTCTACCTGTGTGGCCAATGCACCCACCCCGGCCCGGGCGTGACCGGCATCCCCGGCTGGAACGGCGCCGAGGCGGCGCTCCAACACCTCGACGCCCGCGTGCAGGCGTAGGCCTGTTCAACGGAGCACGCTTCTATGTACCATTTGGTACATGTTTACCGAAGACAGCATCGAGATCGCCGCGGCGGCGCAACTGGTCTGGGATGTCTTCAGCGACGTCGAGCACTGGCCCGAGTGGACCACCTCGGTGACGTCGCTGACTGGGCTGGACGGGCCCGTCCTGGCCGTCGGGAGGCGGTTTGCGATCAACCAGCCCGGCATGAAGAAGCTGGTCTGGGAGGTGACCGAGATCGAACCGGGGGCGTCCTGGACCTGGGTGACGCGCTCCCCTGGCGTCCTGGTCACCGCCCAGCACTACGTCACTGCCCGACCCGGTGGACCCACCCTGGTACACCAGCAACTCGACCAGCGGGGCCTCCTCGGCGCACTGGCCGGACGGCTGATGGCGAAGAAGACCAGGCGCTTCCTCGAACTGGAGGCCCACGGTCTCAAGGCCCGCTCTGAGCAGCTCAGCCGGACCAATGGTTCGCACGCCTGACCTGCAACGGCGGCGGCAACTGCTCGATGCGCTCGTCGAGGAGTTCGCGTCCGGCGGCGTCGGCGGCCGCTCGCTGCGCGAGGTGGCCGAGGCCGTCGGCACCAGTCATCGAATGCTGTTGCACCACTTCGGCTCTCGCGATGATCTGCTGATGGCGATCGTCGCGGAGGTCGAGCGCCGCCAGCAGGCCCTGCTGCCGGAATTGCCGAGCACCCCGGCCGAGAGCTTCGCCGCGATGTGGGCCGACGTCCGGCGGCCCGAACTGCGCCGGCTGGAGCGGCTCTTCTTCGAGTGCTACGCCCGCGCGGCCCAGGGCGAGGAGCCGTTCGCCCGCATGGTTCCCGGCGCGGTCGACGGCTGGCTCGCCGAGGTCGAGCGGGTCACCGGCGCCACGTTCGACCCCGCCTTCGCCCGGCTCGGGCTGGCCGTGATCCGGGGCCTGGTGCTGGACCTGGTGGCCACCGACGACGAGGCCGGCGTGGACGCGGCGGCGCGTGCCTTCGTCACGCTCTTGGCAATACCGAGATGAGCGTGTCGACGAGTTCCTCGGCGTTGGTCTGCCACTTGTCCAGATCCATGTGGCCGCTCAGGTCCAATCCGGTGATGCCGTGGGCGCTGGTCAAAAGCAGTGCGCCATAACGGCTCGCCTGGGCCGGACCGGTGATGCGGCCCACGATGTCGAGGAACAGGCCTTGCGCACGTTCGGCCGCCTGCCTCGCCTCGGTCGGATCGCCCGCGGGCGGGACGAACATCAGTCGGTACAGGTGTGGCCGCGCGCGGCCGATGGCGATCAGCGACAGCAGACCTGACCGCAGAGACGCCGTCGGCGAGTCACCACTGTTGACCAATGCCTCGAGCGCGTCACCCAGTTCGCTCAGGGCATTGGTGGCCAGGACCGCGAGCAGCGAGTCCTTGTCGGCGAAGTGGCGATAGGCGGCGGAGCGCGAGACACCGGCACGCGCTCCGACCTCGCGCAGCGTCACCGCCTCGACGCCACCCAGATCGAGCAGCGTCCCCGCCGCCTCCAGCAGCGAACGGCGCGTCGCCGCGGCACTTTCGGCTCGTGTCGTCACGCGCCGAGCATAAGCCCCCCTTCTGAGTTGACAACGTCAACTCAGACGTCTAGCTTCAGTTGACAACGTCAACTCAACCACCGCCGATTTCTTTGGAGACCTCATGACTTCCGCGAATCACTCCCCCCGTCACGAGCTGATCGTCGTCACCGGCGCCTCGACCGGCATGGGCGCCGCCACGGCTAAGGAACTGGCCCGCAGGGGTTTTCACGTGCTAGCCGGCGTCCGCCGCGAGGCCGACGGCGAGGCACTGGCGGCCAACGGGCCAGACGGGCTCGAACCGCGCATCCTTGACATCACCGTCGAATCGGACGTGGCCGCGATCGCCGACCGGGTCGCACGAGATCCCCAGCGCCGCCCGCTTCGCGCGCTGATCAACAACGCCGGCATCGCTGTCAACGCGCCGGTCGAGACACTGCCAATTGACCAGTGGCGCAAACAGTTCGAGGTCAACCTGTTCGGTCATATCGCGATGACTCAGGCGCTGCTGCCGGCCCTGTTACACAGCTCGGGCACCGTCGTGAACATCAGTTCCGTCGGCGGCAAGGTGGTCTTGCCGACGTATGGCGCATACGCCGGTTCGAAGTTCGCGCTGGAGGCCGTCAGCGACGCCCTGCGCCGCGAACTCGGCGGTACCGGGATCAAGGTCGTCGTCATCGAACCCGGAGCGGTCAAGACCGAGATGGCCGAGCGCGGAATCGCCACCGCGGAGGGACTGATGACGAACATGACCACAGCCCAGCTGGCGCGCTACGACGATCTCGCCGCCGCCGTCACGGCTCAGGCCCGATCGTTCGGCCAGGACGGCGTCTCGGCCGAGCACGCGGCAAAGATCATCGCCAAGGCCGCCACCACATCTCGCCCCCGGACGCGCTACACCATCGGTCGCGACGCCGCGATTCTGCTGCGGGTCAACCGCATAGTGTCCGACCGGGTGCTGGACCGCATCGTGCGGCTGAGCCTCCGGTCGTTTGCGAAAGGCCCGAAGTCGGGCGAACAACTAAGCGCCGCAACGGCTTCAGCCGACGGCTAGCCTCACTCGGAGGTGTGGACGATGAGGACGTCGGTCTTGGCTTTGCGGGAGACCTCGGAGGGGACTGATCCCAGCAGCCGCCCGGCGACGCTGTTGAGCCCGATGTTGCCGACGACCAGCAGGTCGGCAAGGACTTCCTCGGCAAGCTGCACCAGCGCGGTGATGGGGGCGCCGACGACCGACTTCCCCTCCACGTTCCTGGCCCCGGCTTGATGCGCCCGCTCCTTGGCGGTCTGCAGGATCGCGTAATAGGGGGCCTCGCCCACTGTCCGGTAGTCCCGACCGTGGTCGCTGCCCGGCGGGATGGCGTAGCGGCCGCGTTCCTCGGGGACGGGCAGATGCGCCGTCACGACGATCAACTTCGCGCCGTGTTCCGCGGCGACCGCCGCCGCGCGGTCCACCGCACGCAGCGACGAGTCCGAGCCATCGGTGCCGACGACGACGGTCTGATAAGCGCCCATTTCCCCCCTAGGCTAAGCCCGACGGCGGGTCAAATGGTAGCGGCAACCGCGCGGCCGTTGGCCCGTGCGGCGCTGCCCACGCCGAAGAACTCGTACTCGGCCCGCCTTATCGCGCGGGTGTCTCGCCAATACTCCCAGGTGTAACCGCCCCACAGCACGGTGTTCTTGCCGTGCTCGTCGAGATACCAGCTGCTGCAGCCGCCGCTGTTCCACACGGACGGGCCGAGCCTTTCCTGCAGCTCGTCGTTGAACCGGTCCTGTGCGGCGCGGGTCGGGGCCAGCGCCTGGGCGCCCAGCTTGTCGCAGGTCTTGATCGCGTCCGCGACGTAGCGGATCTGGGATTCGATCATGAACACCACTGAGTTGTGCCCCAGCCCGGTGTTCGGACCCAGCAGGAAGAACAGGTTGGGCATACCGGCGACGGTGATGCCGCGATGCGCGCCGATGCCTTCCCGATTCCAGCGATCGACCAGGTCCTCCCCGTCGCGCCCCTTGATCTGGACGTAGGTGTAGGAGTCGGTGACGTGGAAGCCGGTGCCGTAGACGATCACGTCTGCTTCCCGTAGGGTCTCGCGGCCTGTGCCGTCGGTGGTGACGATGCCGTCGCGGGTGATCCGGGTGATGCCGTCGGTGATCAGGTCGGTCTTCGGATCGGCGACCGCGCCGTAATAGGTGGACGAGTTCAGGATTCGCTTGCAGCCGATCCGATAGTTCGGAATCAGCTTGCGCCGCAACTCGCGATCCTTCACCGAACGGCGGATGTTGTATTTGCAGTACGCCTCAATGAATTTCAGCAGGTTCGGCCGCTTGGTCATGCCGACGGCCAGCGCCTCCTGACCCCAATAGATCGCTGCTCGCACCAGCGCGCGCAGGCCGGGGACGTTCTGCATGGCCGAGCGCACCGCGACGGGCAGCTCGGGGTTGGACCGCGGCACCACCCACGGCGGAGTGCGTTGGTAGAGCTGGAGTTCGGCGACGTCCTTGACGATCTCGGGCACGATCTGGATCGCGCTGGCACCGGTACCGATCATCGCGACCCGCTTGCCGGTGAGATCGACGCTGTGATCCCACTGCGCGGAATGAAAAGCGGCGCCCTGGAATTCGTCGCGGCCCTCAATGTTGGGGATCGACGGGATGTGCAGCGCACCGGCACCCGAAATCAGGAACTGCCCGACGAACTCGCGCCCGTCGGCGGTGAACACGTGCCAGCGGTGCTCGTCGTCGTCCCAATGGCCCCGATCGACCAGCGAGTTGAACTCGATGTAGCGGCGCAGCCCGTACTTCTCGGTGACGCCCTTGAGGTAATCCCAGATCTCGGGCTGATAGGAGAACGGGTTCTTCCAGTCCGGCTTGGGTTCGAACGAGAACGAATACAGATGCGACGGAATATCACAAGCGCACCCGGGATAGCTGTTGTCGCGCCAGGTGCCGCCGACATCGGCGGCCTTTTCCAGGATCACGAAGTCGACGCCCTGCTGCTGCAGCTTGATCGCCATGCCCAGGCCGGAGAACCCGGTCCCGATGATGATGGCGCGCGTATGCACCGGCTGGTGCGCCGCGGACGTCGACTCGGCTTGTGTCAGTGCATCGGTCACAGTGGATCGGTCTTCCTCGTGGGGCCCGGCTCAGGTCGGGTGTCGGCCAGCGGCCCTTCGGTTACCCGCAACCGGCCGACGTAAATACCCAGTACCAAGGGTATCGGATACGACGAGTGTTGACGAAAGCCCGGGCGATGTCAACGGGACTTTGGTCCTCAGCTGGCCGCGGGGCTGCTGCGCACGGCGCTGTGCACAGGCCGGTCAGGGTCCACCGCGATGCCCAGGGCCTCGGCGGTGCCGACGATGACGCCCATCATGATGGTGGTCAGGTGGGCGACGAACTGCTCGCGCGGCATGCGTCGCGGGCTGTCCGGATCGGGGCCCAACCACCACTCGGTGGACGACGCGGCCGAGCCGAATGCCGCGTGGGCGGCCAACTCGAAAGCCGCATGGTCGAGCTTGAAATCCTTCAGTTCGTTGTCGAACATGTCGGCCATGGCCAGCGTGATCTCGCGGCCCTCGTTCAGCGTGCGCAGGGTCGCCTCGGTGGGCGACCCTGACCGCGACTGAATGAAGACCCGCAGCACGTTGGGGTGCTGGTCGACCAGGGTGACGTATTCCTCGACGCTGCGTCGGACGATCTCGCGGGCCGAGTCGTCGGCCAGGTTGATCGACGGGAAGATCGCGGCCCACAGCATGTCGCGCAGCCGCTCGCCGATCGCCTCGAACAGATCGGACTTGTCGTGGAAGTGCCGGTAGATCTTGGGCTTGGCGGTGCCGGCCTCCTCGGCGATCTCCCGCACGGACAGCTCGGGCCCGAGGCGGTCGATCGCGCGGAACGCGGCTTCGACGATTTCGCAGCGCACCTTCTTGCGGTGTTCACGCCAGCGCTCGCTGCGCGCGTCGACCTTGGCCCCGGGCTTGACGCTGGGGTGGGGTCGAGATGGTCGGGGCACTCTCACCACATCAAGCACCATACCGCGCTGCGGGCGCTGACCTGGGCAGACTTGCTAGGCGACTGCTCGCGGTATGCACCGGTCATCCCTGGCAGCCCAAGCGCAGCGCTTCCGGCGACGCGCTAGACGAGTTCGAGTTCGATCAGACTTTGCGCTGTCTGCAGTAGCGAGATGGCCGCTGGCCGCGTCGTCCAGCCGAGAATTCGCCGCGCCTTGGCCGAGCTCACTGGTTGCTCGTTATCCAGCCGCGGCACCAAGTCCTGCATCAATCCGCTCACCAGCGCGCCGGCTTTGACGAAGGTGTTCGGCAGTGTGCGGCGCGGCACCTTCTTCGCCCTGGCGCCCAGGTTGTCACGCAGTATCGCGGCGATGTCTTTGAGCCAGAAAAACTCGCCCGAGCCGATGAAACGCTCCCCAAGGGCCTTCGGGGATGTCATTGCAAGAAGGTGAAGTTCGACGATGTCGCGGACGTCGACGATGTTCCATCCGATGCGGGGAATCGCCGGCAGCTTGCCGCCGAGCATCATGGCGACCGCGTCGACCGAACCGGAGTAATCGACGCCGAGGACCGGCCCCTGCATGAAACATGGCAATACCGTGCTCAGTTCGAGATCTCCGACAGACTCAGCAAACGACCATGCTTCTCGTTCGGCAACGGTTTTGGCGCGGGCATATTCATCTGAAGATGTGACCGACACGTCCCGCCAAATCGTCTCTTCAGCGATCCGGCCCGAATTCTTCTGCGGCACCGCAGCTTCGGCTGAAGATGTCGGGACGACGCGACGCACACCGGCGGCGCGCGCGGCGTGCAGAACTCGCCGGGTGCCCTCCACAGCAGGACTCACGAGGTCAGTTCCGCGATATTCTCCGACGGGCATTGGCGACGCGACGTGCAAGACGAAGTCCGCCCCCGCGGCCGCCTGATCCCAGCCGGCATCCTCGAGCAGGTTTGCCTGCACAAAGGCGAGTCGGTCGGGAGCGGTCGTTTGGGTCGCGATCATCGATCGCACCAGGTCTTCCCGCGCGATGTCGCGGATCGTCGTGCGGACGTGGTAACCGCGCCGGAGCAATTCGACGATGGTCCAGCTGCCTAGGTAGCCGGAACCGCCAGTCACGAGGACCATCTGATGCCCAGCCTGCGCATCGGGGTGCTCGCGACCCCGTGGTGTGGTGATCACAGTCGCCGACCGTAAACCTTGACGTTAGCGTTAACGTCAAGGTTGACTTCGGTTATGCGGATTGGCGAGTTGAGCAGGGCAACCGGCGTTAGCACCCGCGCCCTGCGCTATTACGAGGATCAGGGCCTCTTGGGCAGTCAGCGACGATCCAATGGATACCGCGAATACAGCCCCGAGGCCGTGCGGATCGTCGCGTTTATTCAGGATCTCTATCGCGCCGGTCTACCGTCGAAGGTGATCCGCGACATCCTGCCGTGCACCCAAACGCCGGGGCCCGCGACCGAATGCTCGGCGCTACTGGAACGCATCCGGCAGGTACGCGACGAGCTAGCTTCGAAGGAGCGGCGCATCGCCGAACGACGGCAGACCCTTGAGGCCTATCTTGCCGGGCCCGATGCGCCGCGCGGGCTTGAACCGACTAGCGCAACTCGGGTCAGCGGCTGATGTCGCGGTCTGACGCCACTACAGCATGCAGGAGACGCAGCCCTCGACCTCGGTGCCCTCCAGCGCCATCTGCCGCAGCCGGATGTAGTAGAGCGTCTTGATCCCCTTGCGCCACGCGTAGATCTGCGCCTTGTTGACGTCACGGGTGGTCGCGGTGTCCTTGAAGAACAACGTCAGGCTCAGCCCCTGGTCGACGTGCTGGGTGGCCGCCGCGTAGGTGTCGATGATCTTCTCGTAGCCGATCTCGTAGGCGTCCTGGTAGTACTCCAGGTTGTCGTTGGTCAGATACGGCGCAGGGTAGTAGACGCGGCCGATCTTGCCTTCCTTGCGGATCTCGATCTTGCTCGCCACCGGGTGGATCGAGCTGGTCGAGTGGTTGATGTAGCTGATCGACCCCGTCGGCGGCACGGCTTGCAGGTTCTGGTTGTAGATGCCGTGCTGCCGCACCGATTCCTTCAGCCGCTTCCAGTCGTCCTGCGTCGGGATGCGAATGTCCGCCTCGGCGAACAACTCCCGTACCCGCGCGGTCGCCGGCTCCCAGACTTGGTCGGTGTACTTGTCGAAGAACTCACCCGACGCGTACTTCGACTTCTCGAACCCGCCGAACCTGCTACCGCGCTCGATCGCAATGCGATTCGACGCGCGCAGCGCGTGGTAAAGCACGGTGTAGAAGTAGATGTTGGTGAAGTCGATGCCCTCTTCGGAGCCGTACAGGATGCGCTCGCGAGCCAGGTAGCCGTGCAGGTTCATCTGGCCGAGTCCGATCGCGTGAGATTCGTTGTTGCCCTGCTCGATCGAGGGCACCGACCAGATGTGCGTCTGGTCGCTCACCGCCGTCAACGCGCGGATAGCCACCTCGATGGTCTGAGCGAAGTCCGGCGAGTCCATAGTCTTGGCGATGTTCAGCGAGCCCAGGTTGCACGAAATGTCCTTGCCCACTTTGGCATACGACAGGTCCTCGTTGAACAGCGACGGCGTGGACACCTGCAGGATCTCCGAGCACAGGTTCGAGTGGGTGATCTTGCCCTCGATCGGGTTGGCGCGGTTCACCGTGTCCTCGTACATGATGTACGGGTAGCCGGACTCGAACTGCAGCTCGGCCAGCGTCTGGAAGAACTCGCGCGCCTTGATCTTCGTCTTGCGGATGCGCGCGTCGTCGACCATTTCGTAGTACTTCTCGGTGACCGAGATGTCGGCGAACGGCACGCCGTAGACCCGCTCGACGTCGTACGGCGAGAACAGGTACATGTCCTCGTTCTTCTTGGCCAGCTCGAAGGTGATGTCCGGGATCACCACGCCCAGGCTCAGCGTCTTGATCCGGATCTTCTCGTCGGCGTTCTCGCGCTTGGTGTCTAGGAATCGGTAGATGTCCGGGTGGTGTGCGTGCAGGTACACCGCGCCGGCGCCCTGACGGGCCCCGAGCTGGTTGGCATAGGAGAACGAATCCTCGAGCAGCTTCATGATCGGGATGACGCCCGAGCTCTGGTTCTCGATGTTCTTGATCGGGGCACCGTGCTCGCGAATGTTGCTCAGCAGCAAAGCAACTCCACCCCCGCGCTTGGACAGTTGCAGCGCCGAGTTGATCGATCGCCCGATCGACTCCATGTTGTCCTCGATACGCAGCAGGAAGCACGACACCGGCTCGCCGCGCTGCTTCTTGCCCGAATTCAGGAAGGTCGGGGTGGCCGGCTGGAACCGGCCGTCGATGATCTCGTCGACGAGCTTTTCGGCCAGCGCGGTGTCCCCGGAGGCGAGCGTGAGCGCGACCATCACGACGCGGTCCTCGAACCGCTCCAGGTAGCGCTTCCCGTCGAACGTCTTCAGCGTGTACGAGGTGTAGTACTTGAACGCGCCGAGGAACGTCGGGAACCGGAACTTCTTGGCGTAGGCCCGGTCGAGCAGCGTCTTGACGAAGTTGCGCGAGTACTGGTCGAGCACCTCACGCTCGTAGTAGTTCTCCTTGATCAGGTAGTCGAGCTTCTCGTCCTGATTGTGGAAGAACACCGTGTTCTGGTTGACGTGCTGCAGGAAGTACTCGTGTGCAGCCTCGCGGTCCTTGTCGAACTGAATCTTGCCGTCGACGTCGTACAGATTCAGCATCGCGTTGAGCGCGTGGTAATCCGTCTCCCCCGGCAGCGCGTGGGCTCCGGCGATTACAGGCTCTGCAGCTGTGGCGGTTGGTGGCACGTCTGGTCCTTCCAGAATTCTTCCAGGCCCACGCGGACGGCGTCGACGTCGTCCGGGGTTCCCATCAGTTCGAAGCGGTAGAGGAACGGAACGCCGCACTTACGGGACACCACATTGCCCGCGTAGGCGAATTCCGCGCCGAAGTTGTTGTTGCCCGCGGCGATGACGCCGCGGATCAACGAACGGTTGTGCTCGTTGTTCAAAAAGGCGATGACCTGTTTGGGGACGTAACCACCGTTGTTGATGTTCGGGGTGGCGCGGCCGCCGCCATAGGTCGGCAGTATCAGCACGTACGGTTCGTCGACCTCGATGCGGCCGTGCAGCGGGATCCGCGTGGCGGGAACACCCAGCTTTTGGACAAACCGGTGGGTGTTCTCCGACACGCTGGAGAAATAGACCAGGTTGCGCGAGTGCACCGCAACCTCCTTACTTGTCGTACGCCCGCTAGGCGCTGAGCGCCGCCGACGCGAGGGCCTTGATGCGGTCGGGCCGGAAGCCGGACCAGTGGTCGTTTCCTGCCACCACGACGGGTGCCTGCAGATAGCCCAGGGCCATCACGTAGTCACGCGCCTCGGAGTCCAGGCTGATGTCGACCGTGTTGTAGTCCAGGCCCTGTTTGTCCAAGGCTTTGTAGGTCGCGCTGCACTGCACGCATGCCGGCTTGGTGTACACGGTGATGCTCATATGAGCCGCTCCTTTGCGGAAGGTCGATACGACGGACTGGCAACTGCTTTGGAGTAATACGTTCAGCGTCCCGCCAAGCCCCGGGATTCCCGTTGCGCCGCTGTCGGTGCGAAGTGCGGACTTCGGCACGTTCGAGCTGTCTCCGGGGAGCTTCGCCAAGCCCGGTCCGCTTGGCGATGCAGGGATCTGTCGGTGTTCGAAACACTACACCTAGTGGGTCACAAGTTGTCGAGATACAAGATGTTCTGAATAACAATTTTGAAATTCCCTGGTCGTAAGGCTTGGCGCGCACCACACACCGGCGTGTCGCACATCACAAACGGCGTCGCGTCCGGTCATGCGCACCGTTGTATCACCGCCCACCGACACGGCCGCTGCCGTCACAGCGACAACTCGTCGCCGCAGGCCTGCTAGCAAAGCCGCCAGCGGACGCTGGCGGCTTTGCTAGGCGGTTTTCCGATCTGCGCTGGTCGCCGGGCGCACGGCTGGTCCGATGCCGCTGAATCAGCCCACTTCGGCGGCGAGCTTGCCGACGACGTCGCGGACGCTTGCCGAGACCTCGGCGTGTTCCGCCGGAGCCTTGCCTTCCAGGGTTGTGAACGGGACCGAGAGCTTGATCGACTCGACGACCCGGGCGCCGGCGATGCCGAAGGACTTGCGCGTGTCGTCGTGCGCCCACACCCCGCCGTACTGGCCAAAGGCCCCGCCGATGACCGCCAGCGGCTTGCCCTTCAGCGCGCCGTTGCCGAACGGGCGGGACAGCCAGTCGATCGCGTTCTTGACGACCGCCGGGTAGCTGCCGTTGTACTCGGGTGTGACGACCAAGGCGGCATCGGCGTCGGCCGCCGCGGCACGCAGGGCGGCCACCGGGGCCAGCGCCGGAGCGTCCGGCGTGGTCGCGTCGTCGATTTCCTCGTTGTAGAACGGCAATTCGCCGAGCCCCTCGAACACGGTGACGACGACGCCATCGGGCGCCACGTCGACTGCTAGCTCGGCGATCTTGCGGTTGACCGATGCCGCACGCAGGCTGCCCACCAACGCCAAGATCTTGATCTCCGCCATCGTTCGACTCCCTTCAGTTATTGGTCTAAATCTTCGCACGACCAAACCGGACCACAGTCCGATTTATTCCGGCAGCGTTAAAGTGCTAGGGATGAGCGGTGTCGAACGGCTGGGCGAGTTGCCCGTGTCTGCTGCCGATCCGCCGCACGAGCGCGGCGACGCCGCCCGCAATCGGGCGCTGCTGTTGCAGGCCGCCCGCAACCTGGTCGGCAAGCGCGGCCCGGACGCGGTCACCATGGACGACATCGCCGCCGAGGCCGGCGTCGGCAAGGGCACGCTGTTCCGCCGGTTCGGCAGCCGGGCCGGCCTAATGATGGTGCTGCTCGACGAAGACGAACGGGCCAGCCAGCAGGCATTTCTCTTCGGACCGCCGCCGCTGGGCCCGGCCGCGCCGCCGATGGAGCGCCTGGTGGCATTCGGCCGCGCGCGCCTGAGCTTCGTCCATACCCACCATGCGCTGCTGTCGGCGGCCAAGGGTGAGCCACGAACCCGCCACGTCGGGGCGGCCGCCGTGCAGCACACGCATGTGCGGGTGCTGTTGCAGGCGGCGAACGCCAGCGGCGATCTGGACGTCCAGACCGATGCGCTGCTGGCCCTGCTCGACGTCGATTACGTCGAGCATCAGCTCCATCACGGCGGCCACACGCTGCAGACCCTGGGCGACGCGTGGGAAAGCCTGGCGCGCAAGCTCTGTGGGCAGTGACACCCCGCTGGGTTCTCCACGTCGACCTCGACCAGTTCCTGGCCTCGGTCGAACTGCAGCGCCGCCCGGAGCTGGCCGGGCTGTCGGTCATCGTCGGCGGCAGCGGCGATCCCACCGAAGCGCGCAAAGTCGTCACGTGCGCCTCCTACGAGGCCCGCGCGTCCGGGGTGCGGGCGGGCATGCCGTTGCGTGTCGCCGCGCGGCGCTGCCCGGACGCCACCTTCTTGCCGTCGGATCCGGCCGCCTACGACGCGGCGTCCGATCAGGTGATGGGCTTGTTGCGCGATCTGGGATACCCGGTCGAAGTCCGGGGCTGGGACGAAGCCTATGTCGCGGTGTCCGCGGCCGACCCGCTGGAAGTCGCCGAGCAGATCCGCGCGGTCGTCCTGTCCGAAACCGGGCTGTCCTGCTCAGTCGGCATCAGCGACAACAAGCAGCGCGCCAAGGTGGCCACCGGCTTCGCGAAACCGGCCGGCATCTTTGTGCTCACCGACGCCAACTGGCCGGAATTGGTGGGTGACCATCCCGTCGACGCGTTGTGGAGCGTGGGGCCCAAGACTGCGAAAAAGCTTGCTGCCCTTGGGATAATCACCGTACGCGAGCTGGCCTCCACCGACGCCGAACTGCTCACGTCTGCATTCGGCGCCCGCGCCGGCCTATGGCTGCTGTTGCTCGCCAAGGGCGGTGGCGATGACCAGGTCAGCGCCGAACCCTGGATTCCACGCTCGCGCAGCCACGTCGTCACTTTCCCGCACGATCTCACCGAGCGCGCCGAAATGAACTCGGCTGTAACGACTTTGGCGCGTCATGCACTCGATGACGTCGTGGCCTCGGCGCGCATCGTGGTCCGGGTGGCGGTGACTGTGCGCACCGCGAAGTTCTACACCCGCACCAAGATCCGCAAGCTGGACGCGCCCACCACCGATCCGGACGTCATCGTTACCGCGGCCCTGCGCGTACTCGATCTGTTCGAATTGGACCGACCAGTCCGGCTACTCGGGGTACGACTCGAGCTGGTGATGCCGGGGTAGCGGAGCCGGGCCGGGTCGCAGCGCGCGGGTGAAGATCAGGTTCACCTGACGCATCGCCAGGCTGTATGGCCACCACGCCAGCCGCTTGAACGCATACAGCGCCCGGATGTCCTGCGACGTGTAGATCAGGTACCGGTTCTTGCGCACCCCCGCCAGGATCTTGTCGGCCGCCCTTTCCGGCGAGACGGCGTGGCCGCTGAACCGGTCGACCCACCGGCCGACCTTGGGATCCGAGCGGTCGACGCCGGCGATCTCGACGGAGTCGACCAGCGGCGTCTTCACCGCACCCGGCACCACCACCGACACGCCGATGCGGTGCCGGGCCAGGTCGAACCGCAACACCTCCGAAAGCCCGCGCAGTCCGTACTTGCTCGCGCTGTACGCAGCGTGCCACGGCAGCGCGACCAGTCCGGCCGCCGATGACACGTTGACCACGTGCCCGCCGCGTCGGGCGGCCACCATCGCCGGGACGAACGTCTCGATGACGTGGATGGGACCCATCAGGTTGATCGCGATCATCCTGTTCCACTGCTCGTGGCTCAGCCGGTCGACGGTGCCCCACGCCGACACCCCGGCGATGTTCATCACGACGTCCATGCTCGGATGCGCCGTGTGGATGTCCGCGGCAAACCCGACAACCTGGTCGTAATCGGCGATATCCAGCACGCGGTGCTGCGGGACCCGGGCGCCGAGGGCCCGCACATCGGCGACCGTCAGCTCTAGGCCGTCGGCGTCGCGATCGGTCAGGAACAACTCGGCACCCTGGGCCGCCAGGCTCAACGCGGTGGCCCTGCCGATCCCGCTGGCCGCCCCGGTGACCAGGCACCGCTTCCCCGCGAAGTAGTGCCGAGATCCCGTGCTCCCCATGCGGTGACGATACCGCCGGTAACGACGGCGGCGGCAGCCCGTCAGCGCGCGCTGCCACCCCACAGCGAGTTCAGCCACAACTGCTCGAGGAGGCGGACGCGACGGTCGAGATCGTCCTCGTCGTGGCCCGCGAAGACCGGATCGCCCGCCAGCATCAAGGAGGTGGTGCCCGTCAGCGTCCGGACCAACGTCGGGATATCGTCGCTGATCGGGTTGGCGGTCCCGGCCTTCATCTCCGCCTCGATGATGTCGGTGATCTGACCCAGCACCACCTCGAATTGCTGGTCGAGGATGTCGCGGATCTCGGCGTCGGTGTGGCGCGCGGCGTTACACGCCGTCATCACCGGGTCGTTGTGCGCGTAGACGGCGGCGGCGCTGCCCACCATCCGCTTGGCGAACTGCTCGGGCGACTCGCCCGGCTGCCGGGCGGCGAAATACTGGGTGAGTTCTTCGAGTTCTTCGGTGGCCTCGCCGAGGATCTGGGCCAGTACCGAATACTTGGAATCGAAGTAGAAGTAGAAGCCGGACCGAGCGACCCCGGCGCGCTGGCTGATCGAGCTGACCGAGAGCTCTCCGAACGGCTTTTCCTCCAGCAGTTCGCGAACCGCCGTCATGATCGCCTGCCGGTGCTTGTCCCCGCGTCGACGCGTGGCCGGCTCGTCCGGCTCGAGATTTGCGGCGCCGCTGCTCATCCCCCGACCTTGCACCACGCCACGCGAAAAGCAAACTTGACAGCCGTCAACTTCGTCACGAAGTATGGACAAAATAGTGACACCTGTCACCCTGCCCCGGGTCAGCAAAGGAGCGTCCATGGCTGCGACCATCAGCACCCCGCACTACCTGCTCGACCGGGCTCGGCGCCGGTTCACGCCGTCGATCAACAACTTTCCTGGCATGGGGATAGTCGAGCGCAGACTGCTCAGCACGCAGTTCCCGGAGCGCAAACTTGCCGACCCGCCGCCGGGCAGCGGCCTCAAGGCGGCCATCGGCGACGCGGGGCTCCCGGTCATCGGCCACATCATCGAGATGCTGCGGGGCGGACCCGACTACCTGCTGCACCTCTACAACACGAAGGGCCCCGTGATCTTCGGGGACTCGCCGGTACTCCCGGGCGTCGCCGCGCTGGGACCCGACGCAGCGCAGGTCATCTACTCCAACCGCAACAAGGACTACTCGCAGCAGGGCTGGGTTCCGGTGATCGGACCGTTCTTCCACCGCGGCCTGATGCTGCTCGATTTCGAAGAGCACCTATTCCACCGGCGGATCATGCAGGAGGCCTTCGTCCGCTCCCGACTGGTCGGCTACGTCGAGCAGATGGACCAGGTGATCTCGCAGACGATTGCCAACGACTGGGTGACCAACGACGCGCGCTTCCTGCTCTACCCGGCAATGAAGGATCTCACGCTCAACATCGCGTCGATGGTGTTCATGGGCCACGAGCCGGGCACCGACCACGAGCTGGTGACCAAGGTCAACAACGCCTTCGCGATCACCACCCGGGCCGGCAACGCGATCATCCGCACCCCGGTGCCCCCCTTCACCTGGTGGCGCGGCCTCAAGGCGCGCGAGCTGCTGGAGAACTACTTCCGTGAGCGGGTGAAGGAGCAGCGGGTCACCCGGGGCGACGACCTGCTGTCGGTGCTGTGCCGCACCGAAGACGAGGACGGCAACAGGTTCTCCGACGAGGACATCGTCAATCACATGATCTTCCTGATGATGGCCGCTCACGACACGTCGACGTCGACGGTAACGACCATGGCTTACAACCTGGCCACCCACCCGGAATGGCAGCAACGCTGCCGCGAGGAATCCGACCGGCTCGGCGACGGACCGGTCGACATCGAGTCCCTGGAGAAGCTGGAATCCCTCGACCTGGTGATGAACGAGTCGATCCGGCTGGTGACCCCGGTGCAGTGGGCCATGCGGCAGACGGTGCGCGACACCGACCTGCTGGGCTACTACATCCCGAAGGGCACCAACGTCATCGCCTACCCGGGGATGAATCACCGGCTGCCCGAATTGTGGACGGAGCCAATGAAATTCGACCCGGAGCGGTTCACCGAGCCGCGCAACGAGCACAAGCGACACCGCTACGCGTTCGCGCCGTTTGGCGGCGGCGTCCACAAGTGCATCGGGTCGGTGTTCGGAACGCTCGAGATCAAGACCATCCTGCACCGGCTGCTACGACGCTACCGGCTGGAGCCGCCGCGCCCGGGCTACAAGTGCGAGTGGGACTACGGCGGCATGCCGGTGCCGAAGGACGGCATGCCGATTCTGCTGCGCCCGCTCTGACGGCGGTCAGTCCCCGGCGCCAAGCCGGTTAGCGCACACGATCAGCGCGCGCAGGGCCGACTGCGTCGGGTCGGCGGCCCAGCCCATGGCCCATTCGGCGCGCACGCCGTCCGTGCCGTAGATGAAGGTCGCGGTGTCGTCGCCGGAGCGCAGCTGGTGAAATTTCACCGTCTCGATGGCGATCCCGCGCTCGTGCAGCATCGTTGTCAGGGCGGCGATCGGGCCGCTGGCCGCCGCGGTCGAGGTGCTGAGCTGATCGCCGACGGCGATCATCGCCCGGAAGTTACGTGCCTGCGGGCCGAGACGTCCGGCTGGCTGTTCGCCGTCCGTGCATTGCCAGTGCCCGAGCCGCAGCGGGCCGGCGGCGTGGCCATACGTCGCGACGAAGCATTCCCAGGACATCGCGTCCGCCTGCTCACGCAGGCCGCGGGGCAGGGCGATACCGAAGTGCCGCCGGAACCAGGCGTTGGCCCGGGAGTGCGGAGCAGGAACGTGAGGCCGCCTCGCGGGCGCACACTCGGCAAGAGGCGTGGTAAGAGATTGCGTAACAGGCACGGTGTCGGTCTTCTCTGGTCTGAAGGAGCGACCGACGGTAGTAGCTTCCGACCCACAGCGGGGGGTCGGTCTGGATCAGACCCCGCTGCGGGTACTGGCTACTACGGCACTCGTGAGAAGACGCACGAGCGCGACCTTAGACCCCGGACCCCCGATGGGGCAAATCCCGAGGTAAAAGCCTGACAGGAAAGACCCAGTAAACCTCCCAGGAAAGTTCAAGGGAAAGTTCGTTATCTGTCGTTTACATGAGCGCAATAGCGGCTAACCGGCCCATTGCTAGTTGCACATGCGCCTAGTAACCGTCGACGAAAGGGGAACTCATGATCGGGCACACGAAGAAGACCCTGAAGACCGCCGCAGCCGCAGTCGGTGTGGCAGCCATGGTGCTGTTGCCGACCGGATGTGCAACAGCTGCGGGGGGCGCCGGCGGCGGCGGTGTAATCGGCGGCAGCAGCGGCGGCGGCCTCGGCGGTGTCTTGGGAGCCGTCTCGGGCATACTCTGACAACCGATAAAGAGCAGGCAGCCCGCCGGGAGTCTCGGGTTCCCGGCGGGCTGCCCGCTGTGTTGGGGGGATTCGCGCAATCGACGATTCGCCCCGATGCGTTCCCAATGACTCCGCCACTGGCAAACTTCTCCTTCGCGGCGCTCTATCCACGACGACCCACGTTCGGCCAATTTTTTGGCCGCATTCAATCCCGCTTCCGATCCAGTTCATGGCCTGACCGTAATAGTCGTACACGAGTCGAATAGGACGGCCGGCGGAAGGCAGCACCATGAACGCACGGAGCAAGCAGGTGTTCGCGATAGCAGGTTCAGCATTTGTCGTGGCGTCGCTGCTGACGGGATGTGCTTTTGAAGCCGTACCCGGCGTCATCGGCACAGGTGCCGGAACGGCCCCAGCCGGCCCCCGCGGCGAAGTAACGCGGCGATCACACGACCGCGTCACTTAACCCGCGCGACTCGATCGAGCAAGCGACTGTGCATGCCGTCAACGCCAATTTTCGGCGATAGTCAGATTTACTTCGCCTGGGCTTCTTCCCGGTTGCGCGAAATAGATGCACACTGAGTTCATTAGGCTCGCGGACGAAGGGCATGCCCGATGAACGCACCGAGCAAGAAGGTCCTGGCGACGGCGTTCGCGGCGCTCGTCGCGCTGACACTGCCCACCGGGTGTGGTTACGAAGCGATCCCCGGCGTCATCGGCGGCACTGTCGTCGGCCCAGTGGGCGGCGCCGGAGGCGCCGGCGCTGCCGGCGGCGCCTTTGGCACCAACGGCGGCCTCGTCCGAGGCAACGTCCCCGCTGGCGCGCCCGCCGGCGCCGGCGGCGTCCTTCCGCAGCTGCCGTAGTGATCCCGTTGGTCCCGGCCGCGGATCGGCCGGGCCGATGGGCGTTCGTCACCGAAAGGTCAGTGCAGTCTCAGTCCGAAGGCGGCGATCGAAACCAGCGCGAGCACCGCTGAAAAAGCCAGATTCATACGCGTCGGCCGCCCGGTGCGCGTGGCGTCCGCGCGCAACAACTCCAGGCCCAGCCGGCCCAACCCGTAAGCCGCGGCGGAGCCGAGAAACAGCAAGCCGGCAGGATCGGATGGCCGGTGCAATGCCACTCCGACAGCCAGGATCAGCGCCGACCATGCGGCTTCGAACAGGGGCGCCGGATAACGCCGTTTCCATTCGCCGCGATCATCCGGCAGCCAAATCCCGAGGGGCCCACTGGTTGCTCTTCCTGAACAACATCCATTCATCAGGCAACCCATGCGGGTGACGACCATACCGACGAGCAAAACGACGGCCCCGCCATCCCAGAACCGCCAGAATTCCAGACCGGTGAGGCCTAACACCGGCCAGGAGGCCGCGAAGCTCAGCGCCAATCCGCCGTAGAGTCCGGCACCGGCATTCGTCATCACCGCCACACCAGTTCGGTCGGCGACAAATTCCGGATGGCCGACGAGAAACCAGATCCGAGCTCCGACAAGCGCGAATACCAGGAGGGCCAGAGCGGATATCGCAAAAGGCAAATAGCCGAGTCCACATACGTAGCCACCCCAGACCACCCCGACCGCAAACCCCACGTACAGCAAGGCAGCGAAGCTCGGAATACGAAGCCGCCCAATGTGAAACAGGTACCGTCGTCCCAGCCAGCGCGACGACCGCAACGGCTCTTCGGTGATCATGTCAATGCGATGTCCAAGCGAAGGCAGCGCGGGTCAACCATGTAAATCAGCCCGCCGATCGCCGTGCCAGATCCTCCCGCCGTAGCGCGAGCAGGAATGCGTCTATGAACCGAAGCTCACAGTAGCGCAGCGGCCGGGTGGCCGCGCGAAAGGCGGCTCGGCGGTTGTGCTTATTTCTGACGCCGCGCCGCGATGTCGGGCGCCATCTCGGCCCATCCCGAATCGCCATGATTTAAAACAGATTTGGTCGTTTCGGGCCTGCTCGGACCACTAACTGCATTTCGGCCGCGACGTCACGGGAGCCGCGCCACGAGGGAAAACTCCGCGCCCCGGGCTGCTTCAGCAGCGGTGCCGGACACCAAACAATTCGCCCCCGTTTTCGGACTGATTCAATTTTTCTTATTGCGGGATTCACCCTGCGCAACCCTAATAGTTGCACACCTGTCAAACAGGTACGGGCGATGAAAGGTTTGTCGATGAACGCTCGCAGCAAGAAGGTTCTGATGACAGCGGGCGCAGCGCTGATCGCGGTGTTGCTACCGACAGGCTGCGCACTCGAGGCCCTCCCCGGCCTAGTCGGTGGCGGTACCGTCACTACCGGTGGCGCCACCGGTGGTGCCGCCGGTGGCGGTGCCGGCGGCGTCATTCCGCCGGCCATGGTGCCGTAGCGCCGTACGAACACGGCACATCGTCAGCGGCGCCGAGCCCACCTCACCCCGTCGATCCCGGCGACGTCTTGAGACGCAGGTACGCCTGAATCGTCGTCCCGCTGGAGGTGGTGTGCGTCCGGACCAGATCCGAGATGGCGTGGACTAAGAACAGCCCGCGGCTGGCCGGACCGGTGGGCCCCGGGTCCAGCAGTCCTACCAGCGGATCGTCCAGACATCCGCTGTCGCGCGCCTCGCACACCAGATGCTCGTCGTGGCGCCAGAACGCCAACTGGCACGCGCCCTCGGTGTACATCAGGCTGTTGGTAGCCAACTCGGTGGCGACCAACTGCAGATCATCGATGCCGTCCGGGGACAGCCCGACCCAGTCGCCGTAGTTGACGGCGAACGACCGCGCCGGGCGCAGGTCCGTCGACTTCCGCACCATGTACGTCACCGCGCCGGGGTTGGCGGGGAGCGGCTGATTGCAAGTGGCCAGGATCCCGTCCGGTGCGTACTCCGAACTGCGTCGCAGCGCACCGGATTTCCACACCAGCGGATGGGTCGCGCGGGCACCCGCCAGCACGTCGTCCGCCAGCCGACCGGCGTCGTAAAGACACAACGCCGACAGCTGACGGGCTTCGAAAGCCCCGTTGACGAGCGCTTCGTGCTGCAGGCACGCCGGCAACTCGGTCGGGGTGCGACCGGGCCAGACCACCTGGCTGACGATGCGCACCCGTTGGTGGGCGTGTTCTTCGGCGAACGAGCCTTCCAGCGCCAGAAAACGGCTCGGGTTGCGAGCGATTTCGGTGATGTCAGCCATCTGCAAGCCGGCCGGTAACGCGCCGCCCGAACTTTCCAGCGCGTCGCGCAGCAACGCCAGATTCTCGCCCGGCACGGCAACCAGCACCGCCTCATCCATCGACAGCCCGGCGCCGACGAAGTCGACGACGGAGTCGAGGTATTCGCGTTGCGAGTGGTAGAGGAGCGCGGAATGGACGAAGCCTTGATGCTCGCCTTCCGTGCTCATGGTCATTTCAGCGCCCCTGCTCTGCGTCACCGATGTCAACTCCCTGCCAGCCCCCTGCCGGACCCGCTCCGCGTTGCCTAACCTTGCTTCCCCAAATTACTCATCCCCATACCCCGGAACAGCGTTCGCTACGCGGGGCGACGGATCACAACCCAGACTCGCTCGAGCCGCGAGAAAGCTATAGCCACCAGGAGGCGGCGGCATCAAGGTGGCGCCGCACCCGGTAACGCGCCAGGCTGTCGTCGCCGGCCGCTATCGCCTCGACGATCCGAAGGTGGGCATGCTCGACGGCGACCACATCGTCCCAGCTGGGTAAAGCCTGCCCGGTGCTGGACCAGTGCCGCCGGAACAACTCGACGATGATGCGCAAGAACAGGTCCAGCAGCGCGTTGCCGGCCAGTTGTGCCAGCCCGACGTGGAAGCGGAATTCCTCGGCTGTGGCCTTGCGCACATCGGCCGCGGTGGGCACCTCGTCACGGCCGGGCCGATGGGTTTCCAAGAACCTCGCCACTTCGGATTCGGCGCGGCGCTTGACGACCTTGGCGACGTTGTCGATCTCGATGGCGTCGCGGACGCAGCGCAAGTCCTCGCGGGTGGGCTGGCGGTACTGAAGGTAGAGCGCGATCGTGTCGATGCTCGCCTGCGCGTGCGGCTCGGTGACGACCAGGCCGCCGCCGGGCCCGCGGCGCATCTGGGCGACCGAGTGGTGTTCCAGCAGCCGCACCGCTTCGCGTAGCACGGCGCGGCTCACCCGGTATCGCTCCAGCAAAGCCGTCTCGGTTCCGAAGACCGCGCCGAGTTGCCAGCCGCCGGCACGGATTTCGTCGACGATGGTGGCGGCAAGCATCTCGGCCAGTTTGGCGCGGGGCGCCTCGACATCGAGCGGCCGGCGCGACCTGCGAGACCGGCCGCCGCGACCCGCGTGATGCTGCTGCAGCCAGCCCGTCACCGCCTCGACGTGTCGCTCCGACAGGGTCTTGGCCCGCGCGGAGTCGCCCGCGGTGACGGCGGCGACGATGTCGGCGTGGTGCAGGTGCATGTGGTCGAGCGCCTCGACGGCCTCGCTGGCCGAGCCGGTCTGCGACTGCAGCGCGTAGCGAGTGGTGAGCCTCATCAACACATCGATGAACAGCTGCAGTACCGGGTTTTTCGATTGCTCGGCAAGCGCGATGTGGAACTCGTCGCGCGGCAGCGGCATGCCGGGTCGCCATTGCTCCTGTTCCCGCAGCACTGCCCGCAGCCGGTCGATCCCGGCTTCGTCGATCCGTTCCGCCGCCAGCGATGCCGCGAGGGGCTCGAGCACCAGGCGCGCATTGAGCAAGTCGCCGAGCGTGATGCCCAGGTGCTCGAGATAGATGACGACGGCACGAGTCGCGGGTCCCGCGTCGGGCTCACAGACGAGCAGTCCCCCGTTGGGACCGCGGCGCATGCGGGCCACCCGATGGTGCTCGACGAGCCGAACTGCTTCCCGCAGCACCGACCGACTCACCGAAAAATGTTCCTGCAGAGCACGTTCGGATCCCAATGACTCCCCGATGGGCCAGCCGCGGCGAATGATCTCCGCCTCGATGTCGCGCGCGATCGTCGAAGCTAATTTCGTCGCCGGCCCGCCGTCCGGATGGGTGCCCATCGCGGACTCAACCGGGCCGGCGTCTCAACACGTGAGCAGCATGCATCCCGCGACCGGCCCGCCGCCCACGGAAACCACGCCGACCTCGGGACGCTGCACCACCTGCCGCTCCCCTGCCTCGCCACGCAGCTGTAGACATCCCTCGTGCAGCGCCCAGTAGCCGTGCATGCGCCCGGCCGAGAGTTGGCCGCCGTAGGTGTTCAGCGGCAGCACACCGTCGCGGGCGATCCGCGTGCCGCCCTCCACGAACGGGCCGGCCTCGCCGTCGCCGCAGACCGCGAGGGCCTCCAACCACGCCAATGTCAGATACGTGAAGCCGTCGTAGAGCTGGGCGACATCGAGATCGGCGGGCTTGTATTCCGTGCGCGACCACATCTGTGCGGCCGCGTCCGACATCGCCATCTTCGGGTAATCCTCGCGGTGGAACCAGCCGCCGGCCCCGTCGGATCCGCCGATCGCCTCGACCCGGACCGGGCGGTGCGGGCAGTCGGGGCCGTACTCGGCATTCGACACCACGACCGCGATCGAGCCGTCGATGGGCACGTCGCAGTCCAGCAGCCCGAACGGCGTCGACACCAGCCGCGCGCCGAGGTAGTCGGCCATCGTCATCGGTTCCCGGTACACCGCAAGGGGATTCAACGCGGCATTGCGGCGCCCGTTGAGCGCTAGCCAACCCAGCTGCTGTTTGGTGGTTCCGTACAGCTCCATGTGCCGACGACAATTCAGCGCCAGCCAGTTGGCCGCCGAATAGGCTTGCGCCGCAACCAGATCGTTGATGTCGTCCATGGCGCCAACGGCCGGCTTGGGCTCTCCCTCGGGCGTCTCGAACATCCAGGCAAGCGGGGGGGCCGGCGCGTTGGATTCCTGCTTGACCGGCACCGTGCCGCCGAGCATCTGGATGGTCCGATAGATCACCACGTGCCGGGCGCGTCGCTCGGCGACCGCGCGGCACGCCGACATCACCGGGCTGAGCAGTCCCCCGGTGCCGAATCCGGCGCCGCAATCCGCCGCTTCGATCTGCAGTTCGGCGTTGACCTCGGCGGCGGGCGTGTCCCCCAGGGTCGCGATGCCGTCGATGTCGGCGGCGGTCAGTCCGGCGTCCGCGATCGCGGCGCGCACCGCTTCCATGGTCAGCTCCCGGCCCAGGATCCCGGTGCGCCGGCCGATCCGCGAGATGCCGACGCCGGACAAGATCGCGTCTTTTTCGAAATACGTCATTTGCACCGCCCGTGAACCGAATCCGTCGCCCGCACCAAGACCAATAGAGTGTACTGTATTGGACGTGTCAGCAGAGTCGCCGCCGCTCCTTATCGAGCACTGCGCTGATTGCGATCGATGGGTTCACCCGGCGGCCGGCGAATGTCGCGTCTGCGGCGGCCGACTGGCCGCTCGGCCGGTTTCCGGACAGGGCACCGTCTTCACCTTTACGGTCAACCACCATCCGTACAACCCGGAGATCCCGGTTCCGTACGTGATCGCGATCGTCGAACTCGCCGAACAAAGCGGACTGCGCGTGGCCGCCAATATCGTTGACTGCGAACCGGATTCCGTGCAGTGCGGAATGCCCGTCGAGCTCCGGCCCGAGACGGGCGCTGGCGGCGCACCGTTGTTCGGGCCGGCCGCGAACTGATCAGCGCCTGCGCGCCGTCACTAGCAGGTACTCCCAGTCCACCAACGATGAACTGGATAGGCCAGTCGCGATCGGCGGCCGTTCCGCGGCCCGCGTGACGAACGAGCTAGTTGATCAGCGGGTCGCGCGGCATACCCAGAATCCGCTCGGCGATCTGGTTGCGGGTGACCTCCGAGGTGCCGCCGGCAATCGACATGCCGCGGGCGCCCATGATCATGCGACCCGCCAGGGCGCCGGGCCCGTCCGCCAGCGCGACGTCGGATCCCAGCAGTGCCGCCGAGATGGCCGCGCCGTCCACCATGTGTTCGGCCAGCTTGAGCTTGGTGACGTTGCCTTCGGGACCCGGGCCGGCGCCTTCCACGCTGCGGGCGACGCGGCGCAGGTTCAGCAGCCGCAGCGCGTGATCGTCGGCGAGGTAATTCCCCACCCGAATATTGGCCCCCGCCAACCGGTCTGGCCGCTGCTTGGCGAGCTCGATCAGGGTGTCGGCCAGGCCCTCGTAGAAGGATCCGCTGCCGCCGATGCTCACCCGTTCGTTGCCGAGCGTGGCACGAGCCACCGTCCACCCGGTGTTGGGCTCACCGACGACGTCCTCGTCGGGAACGAACAAGTCGTTGAAGAACACCTCGTTGAAATCCGAGCCGCCGGTGATCTGCCGCAGCGGCCGCACCTCGACCTCGGGCGCCTTCATGTCGACAATCACCGTGGTGATGCCGGCATGCTTGGGCGCATCCGGGTCGGTGCGCACCGTGGCCAGCCCGCGCGCACAGTAGTGCGCGCCGCTGGTCCACACCTTCTGGCCGTTGATCTTCCAGCCGCCGTCGACCCGGGTGGCCTTGGTCTTGATGGACGCCGCGTCCGATCCCGCGTCCGGCTCGGAGAACAGCTGGCACCAGATCTCGTCCTTGCGCAACGCCTTCTCCACGAATCGTTCGATCTGCCAGTCGGTTCCGTGCTGGATGAGGGTCAGGATCACCCAGCCGGTGATCCCGTAGTCGGGGCGTTTGATCCCGGCCGCGCGGAACTCCTCCTCGATCACGAGCTGTTCCACCGCGTCCGCGCCGCGCCCCCACGGCTTGGGCCAGTGCGGCATCCCGTAGCCGGTCTCGATCAGCTTGTCGCGCTGTGCCTGCTTGTCCAGGGCGGCGATCTCGGCGGCGTCGGCGTGAATCCTGGTGCGCAGTTCTTCGGCCTCGGGCGGCAGGTCCAGGCTGTTTTCCCGGACCGCACCCGCCGCCGTGCGGTCGAAGACATCGGCCGCCGGTGCGTCGCCGCCGAACAGCGCCGAGGTCACCAGCGCCCGGCGCAGATGCAGATGGGCGTCGTGCTCCCAGGTGAAGCCGATGCCGCCGTGCACCTGGATGTTGAGTTCGGAATTGCGCGCATACGCCGGGAAGGCCAGTGCCGCAGCAACTGCGGCGATGAGGCGGAACTGCTCTTCGTCCTCCGCTGCCGCCCGTGAGGCGTCCCATACCACGGCGGTCGCCGACTCCGAGGCCACCAGCATATTGGCGCAATGATGTTTGACGGCCTGGAATGTGGCGATGGTGCGGCCGAATTGCTGACGCACCTTCGCGTAGTCGACGGCGGCCTCGACGCAGTCGGTCGCCCCGCCCACGGCCTCGGCGGCCAACAGGGTGCGCGCCCGGGCCAGCGCCGAGAGTCGCGCACCCACCACGATGTCGTCGGCGCTGACGCTGACGTCCTCGAGGCGCACGCGCCCCGAACGACGAGTCGGATCCAGGTTCTCGGGGACGTCGACCGACACCCCGGCGCGGTCAGGCTCCAGCAGCAGCAGATCCTCGCCCGCCGCGATCACCAGCAGCTCGGCCAGGCCCGCGCCCAATACAATTCCCGCGTCACCGCTGGCGGTCAGACCATCCCGGCCATCGCTGACCCGCACCTGACCGTCCAGCCCGATGCCGGCCGTGACGGTTCCGTCGATGAGCCCGGGCAGCAGTCGCGACTTTTGCTCGCCCGCAGCATCTTTGGCAATGACGGCCGACGCGATCACCGTCGGGACGAACGGCCCCGGCGCCACCGCGCGGCCAAGTTCCTCGACCACCACGACGAGCTCGGGCAGCCCGAAGCCGGAGCCGCCGTGCTCCTCGTCGATGTGCAGGCCGAGCCAGCCCAGCTCGACCAGTTGCTGCCAGAACCCGGGCCGGCTCTCGTCGGTGGCGTCCAGCAGCGAACGCGCCGCCCAGCGAGCTTTCTGGGAAGTCAGGAAGGCGCGGGCTACTTCAGCGAGCTCGCGGTGATCGTCGGTCAGTGCGATACCCATGGCGGCCTCCTCGCGGCGCGTTGCCCCCGCTTCGCGAAGAAACGGGATCCCGGGGTGGTTGGCGTGCCCCGCTCCGAGGGGAACGGGGCGGCTGCCTAAAGAGTGTACTTAATGCCGGGAGCGCGCTTTCGAGGCGGCTACTTGGGCGCGAACCGCTGGCCCGCATCCAGCCGCAGGCACTGGCCGTTGAGCATCGGGTTGTCCACGATAGCGGCCGCCAGCTTCGCGTATTCCTCGGGGCGCCCGAGGCGCTTCGGGAAGGCCGCGTCCTTGGTCAGCTGCGTCGCGAATTCGTCCGGAATGCCCTTGGTCAGTCCCGTCGCGAACAGGCTCGGGGCGATGGCCAGCACCCGGATCCCGACCGAGCCCAGGTCGCGGGCCATCGTCAGGCACATACCGGCGATCCCCGCCTTGGCGGCGGTGTAGGCGACCTGCCCGATCTGGCCTTCGAAGGCCGCGATCGACGCGGTGTTGATGATGACGCCACGCTCCCCGGTGTCGGGGTCTTCCGGCTCGTTCTTGGCCATGTGCGCGGCCGCCAGCCTGCTGATGTTGAAGGTGGCGATCAGGTTGAGGTCGATCACGGACTGGAACGCCGCCAGGTCGTGCGGACCCGTCTTGGTCAGCGTGCGCTGCGCGATCCCGCCACCGGCGGTCGTGATGATGACGTCCAAACCGCCGAGCTTGTCGACCGCAGCCTGCAGCGTCTCCTCGGTGCCGGCGAAGTCGGTGACATCGACCGGGTAGAAGGTGCCGCCGATGCCCTCGGCCACCGTCTTTCCGTCGGAGCCCTCGCGGTCGAGTATCGCGACGTCGGCGCCGCGTTCGTGCAGCAGCTCGGCGCTGGCCCTACCCATCCCCGACGCGCCGCCGATGACGACGACCTTCTTCCCGTTGACTTCCATCCGGATCTCCTTGTCAGAATCCCTGCGATCTGTAACGTTACGTAGGCACGCTAGCGTGTGCGCCCGGCCATCTTGTCACCGAGCCATGCCAAGCTCGACACCGTGCTCCTTCTCGACGTGGCAAGCACGTCGCTTGCCGTCCGCGACACCTCGTCGCGCCTGGCGAAGGTCGCCCAGATCGCCGGGTTGCTGGGCCGGGCCGCGGCCGACCCGGAATCGGCTGCCACCATCGTGTCCTGGCTCTCTGGTGAGCTGCGGCAACGCCAGATCGGGGTCGGCTGGGCGTCGTTGCGATCGCGGCCGCCGCCCGCAACGCAGCCCACGCTGACCGTCGCCGGCGTCGACGCGACCTTCTCCGAGATCGGCGCCGTCGCGGGCAAGGGATCCCAGGCGCGCCGCGCGGAACTGGTCTCCGGGCTGTTCACCCGGGCCACCGACACCGAGCAGGCCTTTCTGCTGGGGCTGCTCGGCGGGGAGCTGCGGCAGGGGGCGCTGGCCGGGATCATGGCCGACGCCGTCGCCAAGGCGGCGGGCGTTCCGGCCGCCGCGGTCCAGCGCGCGGCGATGCTGGGCGGCGACCTGCCGGCGGTCGCGGCCGCCGGGCTGTCGGGTGGGGCGGCGGCGCTGCACGCGTTCACCCTGCAGGTGGGCCGGCCGGTCGGCCCGATGCTGGCGCAGACCGCGACCACGGTCGCCGACGCACTCGAACGCCACGGCGGCACAGCCATTTTCGAAGCGAAGCTGGACGGCGCGCGGGTGCAGATCCATCGGGCCGGCGACGACATCACGGTCTACACCCGCAGCCTCGACGATGTCACCGCGCGGTTGCCCGAGGTGGTGGAGGCGACGCTGGCCCTGCCGGTGCGCACCCTCATCGCCGACGGCGAGGCGATCGCCCTGCGCCCCGACAACCGGCCGCACCGCTTCCAGGTCACCGCCTCGCGGTTCGGCCGATCGGTCAACGTGGCTCAGGCTCTTTCGGCCCAGAAGGCCGAGCCACTTTCGGTGTTCTTCTTCGACATCCTGCACCGCGACGGCGCCGACCTGCTCGACGCGCCCACCAGCGACCGGCTGGCGGCCCTGGACGAACTGGCGCCGAGCTCCCAGCGCGTCGACCGCTTGGTCACGTCGGACGCCGCGGCGGCCGCCGCCTTTCTGGATACCACGCTGGCCGCCGGCCACGAGGGCGTCATGGCCAAGGCGCCCGGCGCGCCCTACCTCGCCGGCCGCCGCGGCGCGAGCTGGCTCAAAGTGAAGCCGGTGCACACGCTCGATCTGGTGGTGCTTGCCGCGGAGTGGGGTTCGGGGCGCCGCCGCGGCAAGCTGTCCAACATTCATCTGGGCGCCCGCGACCCATCCAGCGGCGAATTCGTCATGGTGGGAAAGACTTTCAAGGGAATGACAGATGCCATGCTGGAGTGGCAAACGGCCCGCTTCACCGAGCTCGCCGCGGGCCGGCTGGACGGCCATGTCGTGCGGTTGCGCCCTGAGCAGGTCGTCGAGGTCGCGCTCGACGGCGTGCAGAGCTCGACGCGCTACCCGGGCGGGGTGGCGTTGCGGTTCGCCCGGGTGCTGCGCTATCGCGACGACAAGAGCCCGGCCGAGGCCGACACCATCGACAACGTGCGTGCACTGTACTGATTCACCCGAGCGATCACGCGCACGTCGTCGTAGGGTTTGACCGTGACTGTGCACGACAAAGACGTCAGCTACATCCGCACGCACGATGACTTGCCGCCAGTCGCGATCATCGACCGCTCCCCCATCACCGTCCGGCACAAGGTCTTCTTCGGCGCCGTCGCCGTCCTCGGCGCCGTGGCCTGGGCGATCATCGCGTTCGTTCGCGGCGAGGCGGTCAACGCGGTCTGGCTCGTGGTCGCGGCGATCTGCACCTACATCGTCGGCTTCCGCTTCTATGCGCGGCTGATCGAGTCGAAGATTGTCTGTCCGCGCGACGACCACGCCACGCCCGCCGAGATCCTCGACGACGGCACCGACTACGTGCCGACCGACCGGCGCGTGTTGTTCGGTCATCATTTCGCCGCGATCGCCGGGGCCGGTCCACTCGTCGGCCCGGTACTGGCCACCCAGATGGGCTACCTGCCCTGCAGCATCTGGATCGTGATCGGAGCGGTGCTCGGCGGGTGTGTGCAGGACTACCTGGTGCTATGGATCTCCACGCGGCGCCGGGGCCGTTCCCTGGGGCAGATGGTCCGCGACGAACTCGGCGCCACCGCCGGGGCGGCGGCCCTGCTCGGAGTCCTCGTCATCATGGTGATCCTGATCGCGGTGCTGGCGATGATCGTGGTGAAGGCGTTGGCCGAAAGCCCCTGGGGCGTGTTCTCCATCGCCATGACGATCCCCATCGCCCTCTTCATGGGCTGCTATTTGCGATTCCTGCGCCCCGGCCGGATCGGAGAGGTTTCGGTGATCGGCGCGGGGCTGCTGCTCGGCTCCGTCGCCTCCGGCAGCTGGGTCGCCCAAACCTCTTGGGGCGCATCATGGTTGAACCTGTCGCCCGTCACCTTGTCGTGGTTGATCATCGTTTACGGATTCGCCGCCTCGGCGCTGCCCGTGTGGCTGCTGCTGGCGCCGCGGGACTACCTCTCGACGTTCATGAAGGTCGGCACGATCGCCCTACTCGCGCTCGGTATCTGCATTGCCCGTCCGATCCTGCAAGCTCCCGCCGTTTCGCATTTCGCGACCCGGGGCGACGGACCGGTGTTCGCCGGCTCGCTGTTCCCGTTCCTGTTCATCACCATCGCGTGCGGCGCGCTGTCCGGATTCCACTCGCTGATCTCCTCGGGCACCACGCCCAAACTGCTGGAGAAGGAAGGCCAGATGCGAGTGATCGGCTACGGCGGCATGCTCACCGAGTCGTTCGTCGCGGTCATGGCGCTGATCACCGCGGCCATCCTTGACCAGCACCTCTATTTCGCCATCAATGCACCGGCGTCACAGACCGGGGGCACCGCGGCCGCGGCCGCCGATTACGTCAACAAACTCGGGCTGTCGGGCCCACGGGCAACCGCCGCGCAAATCAACGACGCGGCAAGCGGTGTCGGCGAGCGCTCGATCGTCTCGCGCACCGGCGGGGCACCCACGCTGGCGCTGGGTATGTCCGACGTACTGCACCGCGTCTTCGGTGGCGACGGTCTCAAGGCGTTTTGGTATCACTTCGCGATCATGTTCGAGGCGCTCTTCATCCTGACCACAGTCGATGCGGGCACCCGGGTCGCGCGTTTCATGCTTTCCGACACATTGGGCAATGTGGGTGGCCCGCTGGCGAGGCTGAGGGATCCGAGCTGGCGGATCGGGGCCTGGGCCTGCAGCCTGGCCGTGGTCGCCGGGTGGGGTGGCGTGCTGCTGATGGGCGTGACCGATCCGCTGGGCGGCATCAACACGCTCTTCCCGCTGTTCGGTATCGCCAACCAGCTGCTCGCGGCGATCGCGCTGACGGTGGTCACGGTCGTGGTCGTCAAGAAGGGCCGGGGAAAGTGGGCGTGGATTCCGGGGCTTCCGTTGCTGTGGGATCTGGTCGTCACGCTCACCGCGTCGTGGCAGAAGATCTTTTCCGCGGATCCCGCGGTCGGCTACTGGACCCAGCACGCGCGGTATCTGGCGGCCAAGCATGCGGGCAAGACTGCATTCGGGTCGGCCAAGAACGCCCACCAGCTTGATCAGGTCATCAGGAACACCTTCATCCAGGGCACGCTGTCCACTCTGTTCGCGCTGGTCGTCGTCATCGTGTTCCTTGCCGGAATCGTGGTCGCGCTCAGGGCAATTCGCGGTATTGGCAAACCGCCGCTGACCGAGGAAGAACCGGTGCCGTCGAAGCGGTTCGCGCCGTCGGGCCTGATTCCCACCGCGGCGGAACGAGATGTGCACCGCCTGTGGGTCGGCAGACCGGTTGCCGCGCCCAAAGCCTCAGGCAGTCAGCATCTTTAGACCGGCGTTGTGCGGTTTCATCCGGCCTCGCGCTTAGAGTGGTAATTCACGATCCACTTGCGCGCTTCGTCGGCTTGCGACCCAGAAAATGTCCGATACCTCCCCGGCCACAGGAAGCCGAAGAGTTCGCTGAAATTGGCTACCTTTTTCACCCAATCGACGTCGCTGACGATCGCGCAGCGATCCCAGTCGAAATAGTGGCCGATATCGAACTTGGAGTCCGCCCAAATCGCGCCGGCGCCGAAACTGCCGAAGTCTGGAGCGATCTCGAAATAGATCCCGACCTTGTGATGCCGGCTCAGCTTGTCCTCGAACGCAGGTACCAGCACCGTGTCGTAATCAGCCTTGCTCACGTGCCCATGGAAAGCGAACGCGGCGACGTCGTCGGGGAAGTCCTCGAGCATCTCGATCACTGCGCCTCCTCACCATGCAAACTGCCGGTGAAGTCATCGTTCTTGGCGCCTAAGGCAGCGGCCTAGGGGCCAAAGTCATCGGAAAATGCGACCGGTGTCCGCTGGCCATTGGTCCTCGACGGCGCGCCGGTCAAATCGGTCGTGCCGAAGTCGCCTGCACCGTCCTAAGATTTCGTGCAATGAGAGTCGGCATCGACTTCGGCACCACCCACACTGTCGTCGCACTGGTCGACCGGGGCAACTATCCGGTCGTCTCCTTCGACGGCGTCGACGCGTGGCCCTCGCTCATCGCCGCGAACGCCGCCGGGGAGTTGCGATTCGGCGTCGATGCCTCCGCCGTCCGCCACGAGCCGGGGTGGTCGGTGCTGCGGTCGATCAAACGTCTCCTCAACGAGGCCGGGCCGCAGACCGAGGTGGAGCTGGCCGGGCGCCGCTACCGGCTGACCCAACTGCTCACCGGGTTCCTGGCTCAGCTCAGACACGACCTACACCATCGCTCCAACGGCTGCCTCGCGCCGGACGAACCGGTCGAGGCGGCGATCAGCGTGCCGGCGAACGCGTCCAGCGCGCAACGGCTGCTGACGCTGGATGCCTTTGTGGCGGCGGGCTTTCACGTCGTCGCATTGTTGAACGAGCCGTCGGCCGCCAGCCTCGAATACGCCCACCGGTACCGCTCCACGATCACCGCCAAGCGCGAGTACGTGCTGATCTACGACCTGGGCGGCGGCACCTTCGACGCCTCGCTGCTCAAGATGACCGGGCACGCCAACGACGTGGTCCTCAGCGAGGGCATCCAGCGCCTCGGCGGCGACGATTTCGACGAGGCGATCCTGCAGCTGGTCCTCGCCGGGGCATCCGACGTCGACCCCGCCGCGCGCGAGCTGCTGAAGGAGGAGTGCGCGGCACGCAAGGAGTCCGTCGGGCCGCAGACCCGCCGCTTCCTGGTCGACATGGCGGGGATCGATGACGGAGTCGACCGCCCGCCCTTCGCGTGCGGCATCGACGACGTATATGCGGTGTGTGCCCCGCTGGTCGACCCGACCATCGCGCTGCTCGATCGCATCCTGCGCGACCCGGCCCGGGACGGCCGGGACGTCGCGTGGTCGGAAGTCGCGGGAATCTACGTGGTCGGCGGGACGGGCGGCTTCCCGCTGGTGTCCCGGATGCTGCGCACCACATTCGGCGACAAGCGGGTGAAACGGTCGCCGCACCCCTTCGCCGCCACCGCGATCGGCCTGGCCGTCTTCCTCGACTCGGAGTCGAGTTTCGAACTTTCCGAACGCTTTTCACGGCACTTCGGGGTGTTCCGCGAGGCCGAGGCCGGCGCCGGTGTCGTCTTCGATCCGATCGTATGCAAGGGCGCCGCGCTGCCGGCCGACGGCCGCAGCCCGCTGGTCGTGCGGCGGCGATACCGCGCCGCGCACAACATCGGGCACTTCCGCTTCGTGGAGTGCAGCCGGCTCGTCAACGGCCGCCCCGACGGCGACGTGACGCCCTACGACCCGGTCCTGTTCCCGTTCGATCCGGCCCTCCACGACCGCAACGACCTCGGTCGTCAGCCGGTCGGCCGGTGGAGGGACGGGCCGGACGTCGAGGAGTGCTACGTCGTCGCGCCCAGCGGCGCCGTCGAGGTGACGCTCACGACGGAGCCGGGCGGGTTCATGCGCACCTTCCGGCTCGAGCGGTGCGCCTCGTCGTGACGCGGTAGCTGCGCTGCAGAAAGAAGACGCGTATGTCTACCTGGCTGATCACCGGCTGCTCGACGGGACTGGGACGTGCCCTCGCCGAGGCGGTTGTCGCGGCCGGCCACAACGTCGTCGTCACCGCGCGCGACGTCGCCAAGGTCGCCGACCTGGCCGACGCGGCACCCGGGCGCGCGCTGCCCGCGGCGCTCGATGTCACCGATCCCGGTGAGGTCGCCGCGGCCGTGCGGCAGGCCGACGAGCGGTTCGGCGGCGTCGACGTCCTGGTCAACAACGCCGGCTATGGCTATCGCTCCGCGGTCGAGGAGGGCGACGATGCCGAGGTGCGCGCCCTGTTCGACACGCACTTCTTCGGCACGGTGACCATGATCAAGGCCGTCCTGCCCGGGATGCGCGCCCGGCGCCGCGGCGCGATCGTTAACATCTCCTCGATCGGCGCGACGGTGACCCCAGTGGGGTCCGGCTATTACGCCGCGGCCAAGGCGGCCGTCGAGGGCATCAGCGGGGCGCTGCGCGGCGAGCTTGCGCCGTTGGGCATTTCGGTGACGGTCGTGGAGCCGGGCGCTTTCCGCACCGACTTCGCCGGACGCTCCCTCGTCGAGTCGGCGACGCGGATCGACGACTACGCCGACACCGCCGGCAAGCGCCGCAAGGAAAACGACACCATGCACGGCAACCAGGCCGGCGACCCGGCCAAGGCGGCCCGCGCCATCATCGAAGCCGTCGAATCCAGCGAGCCCCCGGGATTCCTGCTGCTCGGCCCCGACGCCCTGGCCCTCTACCGCTACGTTGCGGACGCGCGTGTCGCCGAGATCGCGAACTGGGAACAGCTGACGAGCGGCACTGACCTCGACTGAGCCTCAGCCATGCAGCTGGCGGGTATTGCCCGCGGATAGTGCGGCGGTTAAACGGCTTTCGTCACGCCGACGTAGGACAGCACCACATCGGATTGATCGGTCACCCGGGTCAGGGTGGCGTAGGAGCGGATGAACGATTGGCCCACGCAACCATCGATCCTGACGTGGAAGTTGGCGATCATGATCCACGGATGCGGTCCCTTGAACTGCTTCTTCGCTACGGGCACCACGACCACGAAGCCGGGCTTGAGTCCGACGTTGATCGACCCGTTCACCGGAACGGTGATGAACGGCAGCAGCGGCGGCAATACGCCGGTGGCGTCGAACGTCGGGCTGATACCCGGGGCGATGCCCATGTTGCCGCCGAGGTCGACTCCGTTGGAGGTGCTCATGTCGATGCCACAACCGATCTCGTAACCCGCCTCGAGAACGCCCTGCGGCTGTCCCGGCCCGCTCAGGTCGCCGACGAACGTTCCGGTCGCGATGTACTCGCGGGACGAGACCGCGGTCGTCAACGGCGCCACGGGAACCTGGGCCTCGTCCTTGGCGCCAAGGCCCAAGCGCCAGCCGTCGGGAGTATTGACGATTGCGGGAGGATTCGAGGGCACACCCGCGTCGCTAGGTACCGCAGTGGCAGCGTCGGGATCGGCAGCCGTCGGTGACGCCGTGATCACCGCCATCACCAAGCACATCGTGACCACCGCAGCATTGCGGACGACCCCGGCTATTGTCCCCACGCGCCAAACCGTAAGGACCGCGTTGTGCGCACGATGGCATTTGCCGACCGCTCCGGCAGAGTCGTTGTGCGTTCGTGACTGATGCGCGATCTCGCTCCGGCACGCTGGCATTGCCGCGCGTCACCGCAGGTCCCCTAGAATTGCGCGCAGACGGCAATCGGCCAGAGGAGGGCGGCGATGAAGGCTCGTTCGTACGCTCGCGGACTGGTAGCCGGCGCGATCAGCGTCCTGGCCCTGTGCGGCGCCACCGGCCTGGCATCGGCGGATCCCGATACCGAGCCCGAGCCGCCGATGCTCCCGGAACTCGGTCAATTCAACACGATCGACGGTCCCTCGTTCTTCACCAACCCCGCCGACCGGGGCCGCCCACTGCAGAAAAACTGGGACGGCGTCGGAAACTATTGCCAGAACATCTTTATTCGTTGCGGGTACTGAAAGCCGCAGCGTTCAAAACGCGGGATGCCGCTGACATTTCAAAACGCGGTCCGGATCCAATGCGGCCCTGATGTTTCGCAGCCCCACCAACTCCGGGGACGACCATGCGGCGCCGGCCTCAGATTGCCCGTCGCGCAATGACGGGGCGGCGCGGCCGGCGTCGGTGACCTGGGCAGCGGTTTCCACCGCACCAAGCGCCTCGGCGACCCGGCGTGTGGCGTCGTGATCGTCAGCCGCACCGACGGCGTGCAGCAAGAACGGCGCGGGAACCTCGGTCAACGCGCCGTCCAGCGCGTGGGCCTCAGAGTCGGTGTGCGACATCACGAACAGCGGCGGCGTATCCGACGGATCTCCGCGGTCTTGCCATACCACCGCCGGAACCGGAACACGGCTCGCACCAAGCGCTTTGAGGATGCGGGCCTGGCGCAGCACGTCGGGTGCTGCGACCGGCTCGACGCCGGGCGGGGCGACCTTGATCCCCACCGGGTCACCCTGTCGCGTGCCGCCAAAGGTCAGGCTGGACGCACCCCCGCTCAGGGCGGCAACGGCTTCTCCAAACCAGAGAAGGCCCGCTTCGAGGTCGAGGGCGCCGATCTCGCGGCCGCGCTGCTGACCGAACATGGCTGCGACCGCGCCACGGTGGACGGCGTGTGGGAGGCCATCGCCCTGCACACCTCCGGCGGCATTGCGGAGCGGCGCGGGGCGCTGTGCTACCTCGTGCGCAGCGGCGTGGGCGCCGACTTCGGCCGCAACGCCGACTTCATCGACGAGCAGATCGCCACGGCGATCCACCGCCGATACCCGCGCCTGGCGATGGCGAGCACGTTGGTGGCCGCGATCGTCGCGCATGCTCGGCGCAATCCCGAGGCGGCGCCGCCCTATTCGATGCCCGGCGAGTTGCTGCGCGAACAGCAAACCGGCGGTGCCAGCCTGCTCGAACTGATGGCTTCGCATGGCCGGTGGGGGGAGTGATCGATCCGATCGAGTACACACGTAGATGTCCGTCCGCATTCAAGGAGGCATCTTGGCGTACTTGCTGCTGTTCGGCGCGATCTTCGCGGAGGTCGTCTCGACGAGCCTGCTGAAGAGCACGGAGGGCTTCACTCGACTCTGGCCGACGTTGATCTGCCTGGTCGGCTACGCCGCCTCGTTCGCGCTGTTGTCGATGTCGATCTCCCGCGGGATGCACACCGACGTCGCGTACACCTTGTGGTCGGCGATCGGAACCGCGGCCATCGTGCTGATCGCGGTGCTGTTCCTCGGTTCCCCGCTGTCGGCGGCCAAGGTGGTCGGTTGCGGGCTGATCATCGCCGGCGTGCTCACGTTGAACATTTCCGGCGCTCACTAGTTCGGCGGGTCACTCTCCGACGGCCGGCTTGACGCCATGTTGTGGCAGTGGGCACCTCCCGATCGTCCGTGAACGGTCCTGACATCAGAGAACCCTCCAAGAATTCGTAGAGGCTGTGACGAGACCCTGTTCTCGGACAGACACCCCCATGCTGGAAAAGGACCGCCGATGCATCGGACCAGGATCGCGACCGCGGGTGTCGCAGTGCTCGGCTGCGTGGCCGCGCTGGGCCTGTCGGGCGGCACTGCGGTCGCCGCACCCGGCACCCCCGACCCGCCAAGCAGCGAGGGCACCCTCTACGGCGATCCCGCCGCGGCGGCACCGTTCTGGCGCTACCAGAGCTACGACGACGACTGCGTGGAAATGTCCGTCGCCGACGTGGTCGGTGAAATCACCGGCAACCAACCGTCCGAGCGCGCAATCGTCAAGCTGGCCCAGTCGACTCCCAGCGCCGTGCACCCCGGCCCGATCTATGCCAAGCCGGGCAAGCGCCATCACGGCGAGGGCACCTCGTTCGACGACGGGCCGACGTTGCTGAAGCTCTACAGCATCCAATCGGTCAGCACCGACAAGGACAGCGCCGCCCAGACCGGTGTCTCCACCGGCATGAAGGCACTCGAGCAAGACCTGGCCCACGGCCGCAAGGTGATCGCCGCGGTCAACGCGGAACTCATCTGGGGCGATCCGGTCGAGGACAAGGACTCCGACGGTGCTCCCCAGTCCAACCACGCCGTCGTGGTGACCGGTGTCGACACCAACAACGGCATTGTGCACCTCAACGACCCCGGTAGCGAGGACGGCAGGGACGAGCAGGTGCCCATCAACGTCTTCAGCAAGTCGTGGAACACCAGCGACGACCAGATGACGGTCACCAATTAGCGCGGTTGTCCGCCAAAAGTTTCCGACCGCGCCTGGCGGCCAAGAAGATTCGACAGCGGCTCGGTGACCTCTCGCGGCCGCTCCGCCTTGAAGTAGCCTCGCGCCCGTGTCGAGCGCTCGCGACCCGCCAGGGTCCGCGTCCCCGTCGGCATCCCGTCGCGAGCACGTGGGCTCGCGTTCACCTGGCGGACGTCAATTGCGCGCCTGGTGTGCAGTCATCGCTGCCAGACTCGACACCTGCGCGCCGCCGGAACATCGGTGCGATACTGCCATCACCTCTAGGGAGTAGGACTCACGATGACCGATCTCGATCAGACACCTTCCGACGGCCTATCCGCCTCGAGTTCCCGGCCGGCTGACCTGACCGAGCACTCGCGCACCGGGATGGGCGCCCCCGCGCTGCAGCGCGCGATCACCGATCACCTGCGCTACTCGATCGGCCGCCCGGCCGCGGCCCTGCGGCCCGAGCACTACTATCGGGCACTGGCACTGGCGGTGCGGGACCGCATGCAGGACCGCCGGGTCGTGTCGACGCAGACGTCGCTCGACCTTGGGCGCAAGGTGGTCTGCTATCTGTCGGCCGAGTTCCTGATGGGTCCGCAGCTGGGCAACAACCTGCTGAACCTCGGCTTGGAGGGCGTGGCGAAGTCCGCGCTGGCCGCGATGGGACAGCGGCTCGACGAGGTGCTGGCCTGCGAGGAGGAACCCGGGCTGGGCAACGGCGGCTTGGGCCGGCTCGCGGCCTGTTACCTGGACTCGCTGGCCACGCTCGAGCGCCCGGCCATCGGCTACGGTATCCGCTACGAGTTCGGCATTTTCGACCAGGAGATCCACGACGGCTGGCAGGTCGAGCAGACCGACAACTGGCTGGATCGCGGAAACCCTTGGGAAATCGCCAAACCCGACGTCAATTACCTCGTCAAATGGGGCGGCTACGTCGAGCATTACACCGACGATGCCGGGCGCGAACGCTCCCGCTGGCTGCCCGGGTTGTTGCTGAAAGGCGTTGCCTACGACACGCCCATCCAGGGCTACGGCGTCAACACCTGCAACGTGCTGACGCTGTGGAGCGCGCGGGCGGTCAAGTCATTCGCGCTGGACGCGTTCAACACCGGCGATTACTACAAGGCGGTCGAAGACGAGGTGACCTCCGAGACGGTCACCAAGGTGCTCTACCCCAACGACGAGCCCGAGGCCGGCAAGCGGCTGCGGCTGCTGCAGCAACATTTCTTTGTGTCCTGCTCGCTGCAGCACGTGCTGCACATCATGGACGATCTCGCCGACGCGGGCGTGCGGGAGCTGCCCCAGAGATTCGCCTTGCAGCTCAACGACACTCACCCGTCCATCGGAGTCGCCGAGCTGATGCGCCTGCTGATCGACGAGCGGCTGCTGGAGTGGGAAGAGGCGTGGGACATCACCGTCGCGACCTTCGCCTACACCAACCACACCCTGCTGCCCGAAGCGCTCGAGACCTGGCCGCTGGAGCTGTTCGGCGACTCGCTGCCGCGGCACCTGGAGATCATCTACGAGATCAACCGGCGCTTCCTCAACGAGGTACGCACCCGGTTCCTCGGCGACGCGGACCGCGTTCGCCGGATGTCGCTCATCGGCGAGGACGGCGGCAAGAACGTCCGGATGGCGCACCTGGCCACCGTCGGAAGCCACGCCATCAACGGCGTGGCAGCGCTGCACTCGGAGCTGCTCAAAGACAGTGTCCTCAAAGACTTCTACGAGATGTGGCCGGAGCGGTTCAGCAACAAGACGAACGGGGTGACGCCGCGGCGGTTCCTGGCGTTGTCCAACCCGGGCCTGCGCGAGCTGCTGGACCGCACCGTCGGCGACGGCTGGCTCAAGGACCTGGGCAAACTGCGCGGCCTGGAGAGGTTCGTCGACGACTCGTCCTTCCGGGAGCAGTGGCGCGATATCAAGCGCAACAACAAGGCGCGGCTGGCCAACTTCATCCGCGACACGACCGGTGTCGAGCTGAACCCGCAGTGGATCTTCGACATACAGGTCAAGCGGATTCACGAATACAAGCGCCAGCACCTCAACGTGCTGCACATCATCGCGCTGTACTACCGGCTCAAGCAGAACCCGGAGCTTTCAATTCCGCCGCGCGCCTTCATCTTCGGCGGCAAGGCAGCACCCGGCTACTTCCTGGCCAAGCGAATCATCAAGTTGATCAACGCCGTCGGCGAGACGATCAACAACGACCCACAAGTCAACAAGTTCCTGAAGATCGCGTTCATCCCCAACTTCAACGTGCAGAACGCACACCTGATATACCCGGCCGCCAATGTGTCCGAGCAGATTTCGACCGCCGGCAAGGAGGCCTCGGGCACCGGCAACATGAAGTTCATGATCAACGGCGCCCTGACGATCGGCACGCTCGACGGGGCCAACGTCGAGATTCGCGAGGAGGCCGGCGCGGAGAACTTCTTCCTGTTCGGCCTGACCGTCGAGGAGGTTCAGGCGCTCAAGGCGCGGGGTTACCGTCCGGCGGAGTACATCGACAGCAATGACGAGCTGGCCGCGGTGCTGAATCTGATTGCCGACGGGACGTTCTCGCACGGCGACACCGAGGTGTTCAAGCCGCTGGTGGACAACCTGCGTCACGACGACCCGTTCCTGGTGTGCGCCGACTACGCCTCCTACGTGGAGTGCCAGAGCCGGGTCAGCGCCGCGTGGCTGGACGGAGAGTCCTGGACGAAGATGTCGATCCTGAACACCGCGCGCAGCGGGAAGTTCTCGTCAGACCGCGCCATCGCGGAGTACTGCGACGACATCTGGAAGGTCTGGCCGCTGACGGTGAAGATCTGAAGCCAGGCACCTCAGCGCCGCTAAGGCGCTAGCGAGTTTCTTTGGCGACGAAAACGATGATGTAGCCGACGGGGATGCCGGTATGCGCCGCGATGCATTCGCGGGCCACCACGTCGACGGATGCCCGGCGGCCGGCGCGCGTGGTCGCGCCGATCTCGGGAACCCGAATGAGCCACCCGTCGGTGTCGCGGGTGATTTCGATGTCGAAGCACTGACCGACCTTCGGGAAGGTCACACGCGCTGCGCCGCGTGGCGATTGCGCCCGTCGCAGAGTGGGCTGAAGAGGCATTCCGCTTTTCCTGAGTCGACAATGGACCGCGGGAAAGAATAATGCGAATGGGTGCCAAACACCTAATCGAGCGAGTCGGGCGTCACTGGTAGCCAGGCAGATCCGGGATGCCGCTGGCCGTCAGCCAGCCGCCGCCGTCGACCACCAGCACCGCCCCGGTGACGTAGGACGCCGCATCGCCGGCCAGAAACAGCACCGCTTCGGCGATCTCGGTGGTCGAGCCCGGTCGCCGCAGCGGGTTCTGGATGGCGCGGTGCTGGTCGTCGCCGGCAATTCTGCGGACCCCCTCGGTGGCCGACATCGCCCCGGGGGCAACAACATTCACCCGGACCCCCGCCGGCCCCCACTCGATCGCGCAGGCGCGGCTGAACGCGTCGATGCCGGCCTTGGCGGAGACGACGTGCGCTTGCAGGGCCATGCCGCGGTATTGGATCGCGGCACTGATGTTCACGATGGCGCCCCCGTGATCACGCAACCAGAGGTCGTACGCCGCCTTGGATACGTTGAACGTGCCCAGCAGGTCGATGTCGACGACGGCCTTGAAACCGTTAGCGCTCAGTTCACTGATCGGTATCGGAAAGTTACCGGCGGCATTGTTGACGACGATGTCGAGCTGACCGAACGTTCCCAACACCTGCTCGAGCACTGCCGTCACCTCGTCGGGACGGCGGACGTCGCAAACGCCGTAAATGGCCTCGGTCCCCGCCTCGCGCAGTGCCGCGACGGCCGCCTCGAGGTTGGGCTCCTTCCGGCTGCAGATCGCGACGCGCGCGCCGTGACCGCCGAACAGTCGCGCGACCTCGAAGCCCAGCCCGGTGGCGCCGCCGGTGACCAATGCCACCTTTCCGCGCAGCAGATCGTCCCGAAACGGGCTTTGCCGGGCGGTCACATTGACCTCACGGGCTCACGAGAACACGGCCTAATTAATATTGGCAAGAAGGTCAATTTCGCACGCCGAACCCATTACTCAACCAGTCCCCGAATGGCACGCACAAAGCCTACGATCGCGCCATGCCAATTATTGGGAACGCGACAACCGTCGCTGCGAGGGTGACCCGGTCCACGGGGAACGCATTGCGGGTGCAACTGACCGCTCCCGACGGAACCGAATTGGGGCGAGCGCAACAAAAGGGCGGCGCCGCGGTATTGCTCGGGTTCAAAAATGGGGGGAAGGGCGACTACACGCTGTCGGCCAACGGTGACGAACTGCGCATTGCCGTCGCGGGAACCACGACGATCACCAGGCAGAAAACGCCGATCGGCAAGATCGTGCCTGCCGACGGCGCCGCGCAATTCGAAAGCGGCGGCGGCACGGTCCTGGCGGCCGTCCGGCCCCACACCGGAGCCAAGGCCGACAACGCCTGGCGGCACCGGATCCTCTCGCCGACCGGTCAGGAACTCGGCGTCCTTACGCTGATGACGGTTCACACGGGCTGGAGCGATCTGGAATCCGAGGCCATTCAATTGCTCACCAACCACAACGTCGCCAGCCTCAAGGCGCCGTCGGCCGGAGCATTACTTCAGCTCGACGCGCCCGTCGACCCAGAATTAGGCGACGTATTGGCGGCGGCGTGCGTCGACTTCTCGGTGTTGCCCCGGGGGTATATCGCGTAAAACCGGTTCACCGGGCCAGCGGCTTGTAGAAGACCAGGCCGTTGCCCTTGTTGTCGTAGACCACGGCGCGACGTTCGTGCGCGTCGTCGTACGGGCCCTTCACGATGCCCCCGCCGCTGGCCTCGACCGCCTTGGCCGCGGCGTCGACGTCGGCGGTCTTGATACCGACGACGACCTGCCCAGGTATCGGATGGTCCACCGCCGTCGCCAGCGCAACGGTGATCGGCCCGCCGTCGAGTGCGGCGAAGTGCGCCCCGTCGCGAAACTTCACCGCCATCCCCAACGTCTCGCTGTAAAAGCGGATTGATTCCTCCAAATCGTCTGTCGACAAAATGATCATCTTGACTTCATGATCGCTCATGGACGCCTCCTCGGTTTGAGTATCGGAAGTCTGCCCCACGTCGCTGTACGGCAAGTAGGGCAAAAAGGCACCGATATCACACTTGGTTGAATCCGCCGTCGGCGGTTACGGTCGATCCGGTGACGAAACTGGACAGATCGCTGGCCAAAAACACTGCGGCATTGGCGATTTCAACGGGATCGGCGAAGCGTCGCAGCGGGATGGCCGAGATACGCTCCGCGCGAAACTGCTCGACAGACGCGTCGGGGTCGGTCTGGGCCGCCAGGGCGTTGCTGCCCGGGGTGGCGGTAGATCCGGCGACGATCACGTTAGCCCTGATGTTGCGGTCTGCCAGTTCGTTGGCCCAGGCCCGGGCCAACGAACGGACCGCGGCCTTGGTGGCTGCGTAAATGCTCATGCCGGGGCGACCGCGGTCCGCGGTGGTCGAACCGATCAAGATGACCGAGGCGCCGTCGTTGAGCAACGGCAACGCCTTTTGCACCGTGTACACCACACCTTTGACGTTGGTCGTCAGCAGCGCGTCGAGGTCGTCGTCGGTGATCTCGCCCAGTTGCGCCACCCGGGTGAATCCGGCGTTGGCCACCACGATGTCCAACCCTGCGCCCGTCGCCCCCACTTCGTCGTAGAGCCGATCGAGATCACCGGGTTCGCCGACATCGCCGCGCACCGCGACGGCCCGCGAACCCAGATCGTGGACGGCGGCGTCCAGTTCGGGCTGCCGCCGGCCCGTGATGAAGACCCGCGCGGCGCCCTCGGCGATAAAACGCCGGGCGGTGGCCAGGCCGATGCCGGAGTTTCCCCCGGTGACGACGGCGGTCTTGTGCTCGAGCAGTCCCATGACGGTTTCCCTGGCACCCCGCTAGGACGTGCCGACCAGAGGCGGCATTTCCCCCCAGGGCGGCGGCTGGTCGATCGACAACGCCAAGTCCAGCGCGGCCTGCCTCAGAAACCATGTCATGTGAACCTTCCCGTCCGGCCCGCCCCGGGCCGGCAATTGCAGACGTGCGTCTCATGAGAATCGCACACGCCCGGCGCCCGGCCCGATCAGAACCGGTAGCCGCCGCGGCCGTGCCCATTGAACCAATACCGGTCGTAATGGTTCGGAACGGCGCTGGCCGGCGGGCGATCGGCTCGGCCGAGGCGATGAATGGGAAAGTAGTCGTACGGACTGAGCATCTGGGTCCAAGCGTGTCCAGTCCTGGTCCCGGGTGCAGATTATGTTCCGACACAGAGCATTTCACTACCGCTAGTTGAACGCCTGGGTAAGGGTGTTCATGTCGAAGTAGTCGCGCCAGGCCACGATCTTGTCGTCGGCGATCTCGAACACTCCGGCGACCGGGAGTTCGACGGTCCTTCCGGCCTTGGTGCGCATGATGTCGGTACGCTCGTTGAAGACGACGTTTCCGTCGGCGACTTGGCGGTGCACGACGAAGTCGATGCCGTCGAGGGTCGCGAAGAAGCCTTCGATGAATGCCCGGATTGCCTCGCGGCCCCGCACGGCTTCCATCGGAATATTGTGGTAGACAGCATCTTCGGCCAGAGATTCCGCGATCTTCACGGCATCGGCTGTCGACCACAACGCACAGAACTGCGTGACGAGTTCAGCCGGCGAACGTGACATTCCGATCTCCTTTGGTCGGTTATCTGTGATGAATCTACGCATGTGCGGATTCGCGTTCGCATAGTGCACGGTTGCGTGCGTTATGGGCTGGCCCGCACCAGGTCGGCGCGGTAGTCTTCGATAGCCGACTACGGCGGAGCGAAGGACGAGAACGATGAGTTTGGCGCTATATGCTTTGCTGACGGTGATCGCCCTGGCCTTGGCGATGATCTTTGCCGCGGTTGCTGCTGTGCACGTCCGACGGTTGGAACGGCGACCGAGTAACCCTGCGGGCGAAGAAGTGGGCAGCGCCAAAGCGGTCGTGGGCAAAGTGCGCAAAGGCGAAGCGATGTCGCCAGACGAATTGGAGTTCGCCAAGCAGCTCATCGGTGCTCGCACCTCGCCGTGGACGTTCGCCATCCCCGCAACCTTGTTCTCATTGGGCTGCTTTTACGTATTCGGCAGTCTCTACCACTTGCAGGGGGCGACGCCTTCCGAGCGAACATTTCTCGGGGTGTTCCCGATGCTGGCCTCGGTGAACTTCACGACTCAGATCCTCCGCAGCTTCAGGGTGAAAAGGCGTCTGCGGGAAAACTATTGAACGGATGTCAGGAGGCGTTGGGCGTATTCGTCTGGCTATTAGATACATGACCGTCTACTATCTGGGCTGACGCGAGTAGGGGTGGCGGCAAGAACGCGTCGTCCGGACCGGATTCGACAGAGGTGAGCGAGTGAGCCCCCGTTCAGTCGGCAGGACCGTTTTGGCGCGAGTCTGGTTGCCGTTGGTCGCCGTGATCGCGATCGGTGTCGGCGGGGTGGCCATGTGGAAGGTGCACCAATTCTCGGATCCCCCGCCCGTCATCACTGTCAATCAGCCGGCGGCACCGCCGGAATTCAGCATCAAGCGGCTCACGTACGAGTTGTTCGGCTCCGTCGGGGAGGGCGGGATGCTTGTCTGGGTAGACGTCGATGGCCATCCGCATCGGGTTGACCTCACGACCTTGCCGTGGACGCACACGGAGGCCACCACACTCACCGTGGTCTCAGGCAGCATCTCGGCGCAGGTTCATGGCGGTCAAGTCGGCTGCCGACTGCGGGTGAACGGCGTCGTCCGCGCCGAACAGTCCGACACCAGTCAGGATGCACACGTCTTTTGCCTGGTGAAGTCCGCGTGAGCGAGCATCAGGCGGCGCCCGGGGCCAAGCACCCCTTCGTGCCCAGAATGGTTCGCGCCTTTGCGATCCCGATCATCTTCTTCTGGGCTCTGCTCGCCGTGTCTACGAACACCTTCATGCCCCAGGTAGAGCGGGTCGCAGAGGAACTCGCGGGCCCGTTGGTCCCGCACTACGCGCCGTCGCAGCGTGCGTTGCTGTCCATCGGCGCGAAGTTCCAAGAGTCGAATTCGACCAGCTTGGCCATGATCGTGCTGGAAGCCAACCGGCAACTCGGCGATACGGATCACCAGTACTACGACGAGTTGATGCGCCGGTTCAAACAAGACCCCAAGCACGTGCAGTACGTCATGGATCTGTGGGGCAAGCCGATCACCGCCGCCGGCGCGCAGAGCCTCGACGGCAAATCCGCCTACGTGCTGCTGCGTCTCGCGGGAGACATCGGCCAAATGCAAGCGAATGAGTCCGTTGCCGCCGTGCGGGACATCGTCGCGAAGGACCCGCCGCCGGCCGGGCTCAGGGTCTACGTCAGCGGCGCGGCGCCGCTCGCCTCCGACACGGTGGCCATCGCGAATTCGAGCCTGAACGACATCACGATCGTGACGATCTTCCTGATCATCGGGATGCTGCTGCTGGTGTATCGCTCCATCGTCACGCTGTTTGTGCCGTTGGCCGGGGTGCTGTTCGAGATGCTGGTCGCGAAGGGGGTCATCGCGACCCTCGGGCATCTCGGGTACATCGAGCTCTCGTCGTTCGCCGTCAACATCGTCGTCGCGTTGACCCTGGGCGCGGGGACCGATTACGGCATTTTCCTGATCGGCCGCTATCACGAGGCGCGACACGACGGCGAGGGCCGGGAGGAGGCGTTCTACACCGCATACAAGAGCGTCACTCCAGTCATCCTCGGCTCCGGCCTGACGATCGCGGGGGCGTGTTACTGCCTGACGTTCGCGCGCCTCAACTACTTCCACACCATGGGTCCGGCCGTCGCGATCAGCATGCTGTTCACCATCGCCGCGGCGCTGACGCTCGGCCCGGCCTTCTTGACCGTCGGCACCCTGTTCGGGCTGTTCGACCCGAAGAGCAAGGCCAAGGCGCACCTGTACCGGCGAATCGGCACGAGCGTGGTGCGGTGGCCGGTGCCGATCCTCTTCGCCAGTGCCACTGCCGTCCTGCTCGGGGCGATCTTCGTGCCGACGTACCGGCAGAACTACGACGATCGGCAGTACCAGCCGCACAACGCGCCCGCCAACCTGGGCTTCCAGGCCGCCGATCGACATTTCCCGAAAAGCAAGCTGTTCTCCGAGATGCTGATGATCGAGGCGGATCACGACATGCGGAACTCGGGTGACTTCATCTCGTTGGACCGCGCGGCCAAGGCTCTCGAACGCCTGCCCGGCGTCGCGATGGTGCAAAGCATCACCAGGCCGATGGGCCGAGCCTTGGAACACGCCACGATTCCCTACCTGTTCACCACCCAAGGCAGCGGCAGCGGCCAACAACTCCCGTTCAACCAGCAGCAGAATGCCAACACCGATCAGCAGGCGCAGATCACCCAGCACACAGTCGCGGTGTTGCGCAAGGAGATTGGCTTCTTCCAGACGGTGTCGGACGAGTTGCACAAGACGGTCCTCACATTGCAGGACGTGCAACAGGTCAGCGATGAGTTGCGGTCGAATCTGGCCAACCTCGAAGACTTCTTCCGGCCGATACGCAGCTATTTCTATTGGGAGAAGCACTGTTTCGACATTCCCGTATGTTGGGCATTCAGGTCCTTGTTCGAGTCGATCGACGGCTTGGACAAGCTGGCCGACGATATCAAGGACGCCGTTATCTCTCTCGAAGTCGTAGATCAGACGTTCCCGCAAATCATCACGCAGCTGAAGCTCACGGCCGACGACTCTGAGGCATTGGCCAATCTGCTCGTCAGCACCTACGGCCAGTCTTCGCTGCAGACCACACAGACCAACCAGACATTTGACGACCAGATCAATGTGGGGCTCGACTTCGATCAATCCCGAAGTGACGACTTCTTTTACATCCCGCACGAGGGTTTCGACAACGACGACGTGAAGACCGGCATGCAGCTGCTGATGTCGCCCGACGGCAAGGCCGCGCGGATTATCGTCACCCACGAGGGCGACGCCAACGGTCCGGAAGGCGTGCAACACGTCGAACAGTTCCCCAACGCCATAACGGTGGCGCTCAAAGAGACCTCACTGGCCGGCTCGAAGGTCTATATCGGCGGTTCCGGCGCAACCAACAAGGACATCAAGCAATACGCCGCGTCCGATCTGCTCATCGTCGCGATCGCCGCGTTCGTGCTGATCTTCTTGATCATGTTGTTCCTGACCAGAAGCCTGATGGCCGCCACGGTCATCCCCGGCACGGTGGCCTTCTCCTACGCCGGGGCGTTCGGGCTTTCCATACTCGTGTGGCAACACCTCATCGGCCTGCCGCTGCACTGGTTGGTACTGCCGCTGACGTTCATCATCCTGGTGGCGGTCGGTTCGGACTACAACCTGCTGTTGATCCTCCGGGTCAAAGAGGAGCTGCACGCCGGAATCCACACCGGCCTGATCCGCGCGCTCGGCAGCACCGGTGGTGTAGTGACTTCTGCGGGGTTGGTTTTCGCGTTCACCATGCTCGCGATGCTCACCAGCGATCTACGCACCGTGGGCCAGGTGGGGTCGACCGTCTGTATCGGCCTGCTGCTCGACACGCTGATCGTGCGGTCGTTCGTCGTGCCGTGCATCCTGCGCATCCTCGGGCCGTGGTTCTGGTGGCCGACCCTGGTGCGCAGCCGCCCGCTACCGCAACGCTAGGAAGCTTCGGGGCCCTCGTGGTGTTATTGCCGGCGTGACCTTTCACGAGGGCGAGCTGGTGACGCAGCGACGGGCCGGCGTCGAGGCCGAGGCCAAGCGCCTGGAGGCGATGCTCGAGAGATCCCGAGTGTCTGCGGGCGCGGCGCAATTCCTGAGCTCACAGCGGTTCGCCGCGATCACCGGGCGCGACGGTGACGGGGTGCTCTGGATCTCGCCGTTGGCCGGGCCGCCAGGGTTCCTGCGGGGCGACGACGACCAATTGCGGGTCTCGGTAACGCCGCGCGAGGGCGATCCCCTGCACGGGCTGCCGATCGGCCAGCAGGTCGGGCTGATCGCGATCGACTTCCCCACGCGGCGCCGGCTGCGGATCAACGGCGTCCTGGTCGACGCCGACGATGCCGGCATGACGGTGCACGTCGACCAGGCGTACGGCAACTGCCCCCAGCACATCCACCACCACGACGTTTCGCCGATCACCCGCGCCCCCGCGGCTACCCCAACGCGCACAACAACTTTGAGCGACGCCGATCAAGCCATGATCACAACCGCGGACACATTCTTCCTCGGGACCACCCATCCCACCCGGGGCAGCGACGCTTCCCACCGCGGAGGACCGCCCGGATTCGTTCGGGTCGACTCACCCGGTGAGTTGTGGTGGCCGGACTTCCCGGGCAACAACATGTTCAACAGCTTCGGCAATCTGGCAATCGACGACGAGGCTGCCCTGCTGTTCGTGAACTTCGACACGGGCGCCTCGTTGCACCTGTCGGGCAGGGCACAGGTGCAGTGGACCACGCCCGGGGCCGACGGTGACGACGGGGGCGTGGGCCGCCGCGTTGTGTTCAGGCTCGATTCCGTTGTCGCCTTGGGAAATTCGCTGGGCCCCTGAACACGGGTACAGTTGCTCGATGGCTGTTACCTCGTCCAATGAACGGATGATCGCCGGGGTGGCCGCCGCGGCCGTCTCGCTCGGGGTGGCCGAGCTGGTGGGTATCCCCTTCGGCGAGCGGGCCAATGCGCGCAGCGCGATCGGCTCGGCGGTCGTCGACCTGACGCCGGGGCCCTTCAAAGAGTGGGCGATTCAGAGCCTCGGCTCGTTGGACAAACCATTCTTGTCGTTCGCGGTGCTCGTGGCGATCGCGGTGCTCGCGGCGATCGCCGGGACGCTCGAGACCCGGCGCCGCCCGCTCGGCAGCGCCACCATCGCGGCGGCGGGTGTCGTCGGATGCGCCGCCGTCCTGTCGCGGCAGGGCGCAACGCTGCTCGACACGATCCCGACGATCGCGGGCGCCGCCTGCGGCATTGCCGCCCTGCGTCTGCTCACTCCCCGGTTCCCGCCGACAGAAGCCGAAGCGCAACCTTCGGATGGGCGCAGGCGCGCGCTGCTCATGTTCGGAGTCCTCGGTTTCGGCGTGGCGAGTGGGGTCGCCGGGGCGGTCGTCACGCGCTTGCTGCACTCCGTGGCCGGCGACCGCAACACCTTCGCACTCCCCCGAGCGCGGGTGCCGGCGCCACCGATACCCGCCGACGTCCAACCGAAGGGCGTTGCGCTGCCCCGTTTCGTCACCGCGAACACCGACTTCTATCGGGTGGACACAGCGCTCAGTGTTCCCCAACTCAGCCGCGCGGACTGGCGGCTGCGTATCCACGGCATGGTGGACCGCGAGGCCACCTACGGCTTCGACGACCTGGCGCAGTTCGACGTCGTCGAGACCGTGACGACCCTGACCTGCGTGTCGAATCCCGTTGGGGGGAACTTGATTTCGACGGGTGTGTGGACGGGCTATCGGGTCGCAGACCTGCTGGCGGCGGCGGGTGTGCGCCCAGGCGCCGACATGGCGCTGTCGACATCGGTCGACGGGTTCACTGCCGGCACGCCCGTGCAGGCACTCACCGGCAGCCGCGAAGCGCTGCTGGCGGTGGGCCTCAACGGCCAGCCGTTGCCGGTCGAGCACGGTTACCCGGCCCGGCTGGTAGTGCCCGGGCTCTATGGGTACGTGTCGGCGACCAAGTGGGTCGTCGACCTGGAGCTGACCCGATTCGACCGGGCCCAGGCGTACTGGACGCGGTTCGGTTGGGCAGAGCGTGCGCCAATCAAGACCGAGTCGCGCATCGACGTGCCGAGAACCGGCCAGACGGTGCCGATCGGGCCCGTCGTGTTCGGCGGCGTCGCGTGGGCACAGAACCGCGGCGTGCGGGCCGTGGAGGTCCTGATCGACGACGGGGGCTGGCGGCCGGCGCAACTGGGCGCGAGTTATTCCAATGAGACGTGGCGGTTGTGGAGCCTCCCCTGGGAAACGAAAACACCCGGGAAACATACGATTACGGTCCGCGCCACCGACAACACCGGGGCCGTCCAAACGCCGGAGCGGGTGGGCAGCGTGCCCGACGGCGCCACCGGCTGGCACACGGTGGAGTTCACCGTCGCCTAGGCTCAGGGTTATTTCGACGACAGCTTTCGCCAGCTGTAGATCGCGATCGCGACGCCGATCACCACCGTGATAGGACCGATGATGGACCAGGTGGTGGTGTTGCTCATCGGGCTGCCGCCAAGCACCCCGAATCCCTGCAACGCCCAGATCAGACCGAACGCTGCGACGAGCAGTCCGAGCGCGCATGTGACGACGAAGGCCCTGCCCATATACGCATCCTAGGCACCAGATGCCGGAGGTCGGCAGGTTCGACGGCTAGGGAGATTCCGTGCGCCCCGCTTCGGCTTGTCCTCGCCGGCGGCGCCGGCTGCGCCACCTCAACCGGCAGCAGAGACCGTTTCAGCCCATTGCAGCAGCCCGTCCACATTGAGCTGAGGCTGAATTCCCGCGGTACCCGCCAGGCCCGGCGCGGCCAGCCCGCCCAACGGGACCGCCACGGTGCTCGACGAGCTGGGTATGGGTGTCGCCGTGACGATGCTGACGGTGCCGAAGACGTTGGTGACGGAGGCGCCGGCGGGACCCGCGATGGCGGTGGCGGCGCTTCCGAAGGTTTGGATGGCGACCTGCTCCGTGCCGACGACGGGGAGTGTGGCGGAACCGTTGACAAGGGTGACCAGAACCTCCTGGAACGAGCCGGTCGTGAGGATGACGGGCTCAGAGCCGGCGGTGACATCGACACCGCTGGGGATCAGGACACCGTCGGCGGTGCAGTCGATGATCGTGTGAATTGTGCTGCCCGGGTTGACGATAACGGAGCCGAAGCTGATGAGATTGGTTCCGCTGCCCGTGATGGTGATGGAGCCGCTGTTGACGTACATACCGGTGCTGGCCCCAATGGTGATGGTGCTGCCCGGCGGGGCGGCGGCTGTTTCGCCGGGAGCGACTGGAGTGACCGAGTCGGCGGTGGCGGAGCTGACGGTGTGCGCCGTGGCGTTGGTCGAGGCCAGCTGCCTGGTGGCGTTGCCGGTCGCTTGCGCCACCGTCTGGGCCTGAGCATTCTGCGCTCCCGGGCTGGTCGTCCGGGGCGGCTCCTCGAACGGGGTCAAGGTGCCGGCGGCCTCACTCGCGGTGGCATAGCCGTACATGGCGGTGGCGTCTTGGGCCCACATCTCCAGATATTGAGCCTCACAGGCTGCGATCGCGGCGGTGTTCTGCCCGAAGAAATTGGTGGCGATCAAGACCATCAACTGCGCGCGGTTGGCGGCAATCACGGGCGGAGGCACGGTCATCGCGAACGCCGCCTCATACGCCGCGGCCGCCGCGTACGCCTGCACTGCCGTCTGCGCGGCTTGGCCCGCGGCACTGGACAACCACGCCACATAGGGCGTCGCCGCGGCCCTCATCAGCAGCGACGACGGGCCGGACCACGCCTGGGCGCACAGCCCGGTCAGTTCGGCTGCGTAGCCGCAAGCGGTCGACTCCAGCTGGACGGCCAGATCGTCCCAGCCCGCGGCGGCCGACAGCATCGGCCCTGAGCCGGGGCCGGCATACATCAGGCCGGAGTTGACCTCCGGGGGCAGCAACGCAAAGTCCATCGTCAGCCCTTTCCGCGGTCGGCGGTGGCCAGCTCCAGAGCCGAGATTTTTTCAACAGCTATGGAATAAATCCCAATGCGAAGCGTACAGTCGCCGCCTGGGCTTTTCAACTGTCATTGAAATGCTATCGTTCGCACGTGTCTTCACCTGGCAAAACGATGAAGCGCCGGGGCAGGCGCCAAGGCGAGCCGGTATCGCGCGACGCGGTCCTCCGCGCGGCGAAGCAGCAGTTCGCCAAGCACGGCTACGACAAGACCACGCTGCGCGCGATTGCTGACGACGCGCGCGTGGATCCGTCGATGATCCTCTATCTCTTCGGCTCGAAGGCGGCACTGTTTCGCGAGTCCATGAAGTTGGTGCTGCCGTCCGACCTGCTGACCACCGTGCTCACCGAGAAGAACGACGACTTAGGGTTCCTGGTCGTGCAGGCCTACCTCGCTATCTGGGAGCAGCCCGACACGGCGGCGAGCATGGCCTCGATGGTGCAGTCGGCGACGTCGAACAGCGACGCCAATGAAGCGTTTCGCAGTTTCCTGCACGACTACCTCCTCACCGCGGTATCCGACGCCTTGGGCGGTGGCGAGGAAGCGCGACTGCGCGCGACGCTGGCCGCCACCAACCTCGTCGGCACCGCGATGCTGCGCTACATCATGCGCGTGCCGCCCCTGTCGTCACTCGGGGTCGATGACGTGGTCAGGCTGCTGGGGCCGGCAGTGCATCGGTTTTTGACCGCCCCCGCCGACGAGCTGGCGCTGGACGCGCCGTCGCGTTAACTCTCGGCTAAACCGCGGTCGCCTCGACGATGCTGAGGGGTGACACGGTGTCGACGACGCGGGTCAACCGGAAACCGGCCTGTTCGAACAGACGGCCGTACTCGTCGGAGGTGCGTTCGCGCGCGCCGGCGACGACCAGCATCTCGAGGTCCACCCATTTGCCGTGGAAGTCGCGGTCGTGCTCGGGAATGACGAACTCGCACAACAACAGTCGCGCGCCAGCCCGAGCCGCGGTGCGTACGTTCGTCAGGATGCGAACCGCGTCTTCCCCGGGCCAGTCATGGATGACGCTCTTGAGCACGTAAGCGTCGCCGCCCTCCGGCACGGAATCGAAGAACGACCCCTCTTCGATTCGGATGCGGTCGTCGACTCCGTATTTGCGAAATAACTCGGGCGCCCCTGCCACGACCTCGGGAAGATCGAACAGCACGCCGCGCGAATTCGGAGCCGCCTCGAGGATTGCCGCCAACAGCCGACCGTGTCCGCCGCCGACATCGACGATCGTGCCGAAGGCACTGAAGTCGTAGGCCGCGGTCAAGGGCACGATCGCGAACTCGGACAGATTGGTCATGGCGGAGTTGAAGGTCTCCCCTAGCTCGCCCTCGTCGGCCAGGTATTCGAAAATCGGTTTGCCGCGCAGACCGGGGACCACCGGATGCCCGGTCCGGATCGCATCGGTCAGGTGGCTCCAGTGCTCGCGATGCTGCTGCGACCCGACCCACCGCGCCATCCCGGCCATCGACACGGGTGCATCGGTGCGCAACGTTTCCGCGAGTGGGGTCAGAGCGTAACGGCCGTCACGGCGCTGGCGGAATATGCCGATGCCGATCAGCGCGCGCAGGAGTCGCCTCAGGGCGTCGGCGTCGGCCCCGACCCGGCGTGCGAGATCCTCGCCGGACAACGGACCGTCCGCCAGGGCTTCCGCCAGGCGGAGATCGGCCGCGGTCGTGATCGCCTGAGCGACCCATGCGTTGAGGATCAATTCCATCACCACCGCCGCGGGCGGAGCAGAGCGTTGGCGCAGGCGCGACAGGTGGTAGCGGGCCCGCTCAACGGCTCGCGCAACCTTGGCCGGCGGAACCTTCGATGCCAAGAGACTTCCTCCTTGATCATGCTTGCCCTGGTGGACGTGTCCGCGACCTGCATCCTCTCAGGCGCTCCCGCCCCGCGACCGATCGCGTCGTCCGCATCAGAACTATGCCTACCGATAGGCAATATTTCAATACTCATTGAATTATTTGCCCTCGGCTTCTACAGTCCAGACAGAAGCCTGATGAAGGGAGTTGTCATGTCACGTCTAGCCACGAAGGTCGTCGTCGCGACGGTCCTCGCGTTTGCCGCCGTAACAGCCACGGCATGCGGTCCGGCGACGGTCTCGGTGGATCCACCCCTCGGGGTTGCGGCGGGGTAACACCGCGTCGCGTCCGGCGTGACTGATCCGCGGTGGCGCCAGACCTTGTGTCAATGGAAGAACGAAAACCATTGGAGGTCAACGTCTCCCATTTCATGGGATGCGAACGATAGTTATTGCGTCGAAGAACCGCGACGCGACCAAGCGCACGATGCTGTAGACCACCCTGGTCGCGACGATCATCGTCGAAATGTTCGCAGCCACAACGTCGGTGAACGTAAGTCAAGCCAGCAGGCGATCACGGACCTGATCAAAGGGCCTTTCGTCACCAGGATTCCATCCCCAAAGGCCCTGGCCGGTTGCACTCGCCGCCCGCTAGGTTTGGCAGTCTCGAAACTGTATAAGCCAAATCGCTGTCATTTTGAGGAGGACACGATGGCCATACACACTTCAGATCCCTCGTCGCAGAGCACGAGCCAACGATGACGGTGCGCATCTGCGACACCGCAGTCGAGAAGTTCGGCCAACAAGGGTTCGACGCGGAACTAACCGCCATCGGCGAGGCAGCCACCGTCAGCGCGAATCTGATTGCATCGAGGCTCGGCCCTATCGAGGCGCCACGCAAGTTCTGCGACAGCCTCACATCGACTGGCGCAGCGAGATCGGACTCGTTGCAATCTGTGTCGCCAAGTCTGCCGCTAGCGGAATCCCTCGCCGAAGGACAATGCTGACAATTACCCATCCTGATGCCGCCAACTGGCGTGGCCGAGCCGTGACGACGGTGTTGGGTCCATTACGCAGGATGTTTCGTCCGCTCGGGAAAGGCATGCTGTCCATTAGCGCATGCACGGTCCTGGTGCTCAGCGGAAGACCGCTGGATGCAACGACTAGACCGAGCGTGCCCCCGAGCACGCAGGCCCTATCCAATCCGCTGCGCGGCCAATACGAGGATCTCCTGGAACCGCTTTTCCCGCAAGGCAATCCCGCGCAACACCGGTATCCGCCGTGGCCTGCTGCGCATGATGGAAGTTTGCGTGTCACGTGGCGGCAGTTAGAGCCCACCGACCCGCGCACGTTGCCACTCGACGCCCCTGACGGCCAGAAGTTCGACTTCCGCACGATTGACGATGCGCTGACGAAACTGGCCGCCCGCAATATGCGACTGACCCTTCGCGTGGTCGCCTACAGCTCGTGTTGCGACACGGTCTTTCCGGACGCCACCAATATCGAGGTACCTGACTGGGTGCGTGCCATCCCTGGCGCCACCACCAGCTATCGCGGCCCGTCGGACGGCCCCGCCGCGGGAGTGACCCAGGTGGTGCCGAACTGGAACGATACCAATTACCTCGACGCCTTTGGACGGTTGGTCGCAGCGCTGGGGCGGCGCTACGACGGTGACGAGCGGCTGAGCGCTTTCGAGTTCTCTGGCTATGGCGATTGGAGCGAGAACCACATCGCGTATTTGCGTGACAAGCTGAGCGCGCCGGGCCCACAACCCGACGACAGCGAGGCGGAGCTGGGGTACTACAGCCAGTTTGCTGATCAAAGCATCACCGCCGCCTCGATTCGATATCTGGTCGCTGCGCATGTAAGCGCTTTTCCCCGTACACAATTGATGACGGCGGCGCTCAACCCGGAGATTGTGCGTCAGCTGCTCGCGGACGACGTCACGAAGAAACTGTCCGCGCCGGTGGGCATCCGCGCGGATTGCCTCGGTGTGCAGGCGCCGTTGCCCGCTTGGGCCGAGGCCGAAGGCTCATATTATGTGGAGTCGGCAGATCCGATCGTCACCGAACTAAAACGCCGGCTGGCCGCGGCGCCAGTAATTACCGAATGGTGCCTGTTGCCAGAGGGAGTTGATCCACGCTCCTACTACGAAAAGGGCCTACACGACGTCATCAAGTACCACGTGTCGATGACATCGAGTTGCGATTTCGCGGACACCCAGTCGACCACTCCGATGGACCCAGCGCTGTACCTGCTGTGGGCATGGGCCAACGCTGACGCCGGCTATCGATACTCAGTTGAGGCCCGGCCACGATCGCTGTCGATCCAGGGCAAGACGGCGAGCACATCATTGGTATGGACCAATTCCGGCTCCGCTGCGGCAACCGAGAAATGGCTTCCCCGCTACCAACTGACGGATGCCGCGGGAGCGGTGGTTAAGACGCTGCCGGCAATGGTCAGCCTAAAAACGCTGGTCCCATACGATGCCGGCCAGTCACGCGAACAGCCGGTTCCGGTGTCAGTCGCCGAGCCAGTCCACATCGACCTGGTCGGCTTGACGCCCGGGCACTACACCTTGCAGGCGTCGGTGTCGTGGCAGCAACACAAACCCAATGCTTCGCGGGTGGTGGACTATCCGCCCATGGAGTTGGCATCAGACGGGCGCGACAGTTCCGGAAGATATCCCATCGCGACGCTCGACATACCGCGCAATGCGCTGGCCGCTGTCCCGCAACGGTGAGTGTCAGGCGCAATTGTCGTCACGGTTGTCGTCAGCTCAACTTTCTTGGTGGCACATCAAGATCGCCAGCCGCGACAGCGTGTTGACGACGGTTGAAGACCAGGCCCGTCACCACACCTAGAAACCGTCGTCCACACTGCGCATCACGCGGCTCGCTTCGCGCACTTGAAAGCCATGTCGCACAGGGCTTCATGAGTGGCCACCGTGATCCCGGCGCCCTCGAGAACATCGAGCGCGAAGGTCAGTCGCTCGCTGATGTGCTTCTCGATGTATTGAACGGCACCGCTGCGGACGATCAGCTCTCGCCAGCGTTCGGCACTTGCGTCATCGATCTCTCCGCCGTCCATGAGTTCGACCAGCTCCCGCCGTACACCCGGCCCGGCAAGCTCGTGCGCGGCGACGACGACACTTGTCGTCTTCTGCATCATCAAGTCGATGCCCGCCGGTTTTCCCGTGACCGACGGTGAACCGAACACGTCGAGCAGGTCGTCGCGCAACTGGAAGGCCTCCCCGATCGCGGTGCCGTATCCGGACAGCGCATCGAGCACTTCGGTGCCGCAATTCGCCATCGCCGCACCCATCTCCAGCGGGCGGCGCACAGTGTAATTTCCGGACTTACGGCGTAGCACGTCGAGCACGTCATCGAAGCTCGGCAACGTCTGCGCGCTGTTGACCAGGTCGGCGAACTGTCCGATCGCTAGTTCGGTCCGCATCTGGTCGTACCGGGGCCAGACCCGGGCGAGGGCATCCGCGCCAATTCCGCTGCGGCGCAACATCTCCTCGGCCCATACCAGGCAAAGATCGCCGAGGAGGACGGCGGCGGATTCGCCGAAACGATCCGCGGAGCCTGCCAGCGCATTGCTGGCGTGCCATCGGGCGAACACGACGTGGGCCGCTGGCTGGGCGCGGCGCAACGGCGACCCGTCCATGACGTCGTCCTGCATGAGCGCGAAGCAGTGGAGCAACTCCAGGCTCGCGGACGCCCGCAACGCCGCTTCGTCCGCGGCGCCCCCACATAACCATCCCAGATACATGAACGTCGATCGCAGGTATTTACCCCCGGCGACGAAGTTGCCGAGCACGTCGGCCGCCACATCGACGTGAGAGCCGCCGAGCCGAGGGACGCATTCACGACGGACGAACTCGGTCAGGTGGTCCCGTACCGCGTCGCGCACGGATGCCAGACAGATCGGGTCGTCTCGATGCGAATTATGCCCACCTTTCTTGTTGCGCACGCCACCACGGCTAACTCTCACGTGCACGCTCCTCATTGGGTAGTTGACCGACGCCGGCGCAACGAATTCGTAGCCGCGTCCCGCCCGGATGGGTGGGACGCCGCACCCAATGTGTGATATAGGTCACTCAAGCGTGGGCTTCCGGTCGCGCTGCAACCACCTCGGTGCCCACCAATTCCACCGTCCGAGAAGATGCATGAGCGCCGGTAGCAACATCATCCGTACCAACGTTGCGTCGACCACCACAGCCAGCGCCAGCCCGAGGCCGAACATCCTCATGAAGGACACCTGGGCTGCGATCAAGCCGGCGAATGAGATCGCCATGATTATCGCCGCCGCGGTCACGACGCGTCCCGTGTGCGCCAGGCCACGAGCCACGCTCTCGTCGTTCGCGGCGGCGGAGGCGGTACCCGCGACCCAAAACTCCCGGATCCGAGCCAGCAAGAACACCTCGTAATCCATGGCCAACCCGAACGCGATGCAGAACAACAGCACCGGAATGTTGGCCACCAGCGTGCCGCTCGGCGTAGTCCCCAGCCCACCGAGATGGCCGTCCTGGAAGATCCACACGAGCGCGCCGAACGCCGCGGTCAACGACAAGGTGTTCAGCACCAGCGCCTTGGCCGGCAGCACGACACTGCGGGTGAGCAGGAAAAGCACCACATACGTGATAGCGGCGATCAAGCCGAGCACGAGCGGGAGCCGCGCGCTGATGGCCCCCACGCTGTCGCGGTTGAGTGCGGCTACCCCCGTCATCAACACGACACGGCCCCCGGGACCGGGCAGCGCGCGCAGGCCATCCAACTGCGCTTCGGAGGCCGCTGAAAATGGCGGAGCGACACTGGTGACGCTCAGATAGAGACTGCCGTCGGCGGCGCCCGCGGCGTCCGGCGAGGGTGGCCCCACAGCCCGCCCACCGACGAAGGTGGCCGTCGGCGCGGAGACCGCCGCGACGTCGACCACCCGTGAGGCCTGTGCCGCGTACCGCTCGACATCGGCCGAAACCAGGCCACGCGCATCAGGGACGACCAGTATGGCCCCGGTTCCGGACTGGGCTACGAACTCCGTCCGCAGTTCATCACCCACTTGATGCGCCGACGCCGATCGAGGCAACACCCGGTCATCCGGAAAACCCCAGCGGAAACCGAAGAAGGGGATGCCCGAACTGATCAGCAGTACTGCCACGGCCAGACCGACGACTATTGCGTGGCGGATCACGAACCTGGACCAGCGGTACCAAAAGCCTTGCCGGACAACGGCATCGTTGCCGACATCGCCGTCGACTCGGCGACGCCCTGCTCGCTCGTCGAGCCGGGCGCCGAGCAGTGCGATCCCGGCCGGTGTCAAAACGATCGCCGCGACAGCGGATAACACGACCGTCGCGATGCCGCCATACGCGAACGACCTAAGGAAAGGTATCGGAAATAGCACCATCGTGGTCATCGACAACGCCACCGTGAGCGCCGAAAACAAAATCGTGCGCCCCGCCGTCGTCATCATGGTGGTAAGCGCCTGGGCCGGATCGGACCCTGCAGTTAGTTCGTCGCGGTAACGGCTGATCATCAACAGCGTGTAGTCGACAGCCAGGGCCAGCCCCAGCGCCGTTGTGAGGCTTAGGGCGAAGATGGACACCTCGGCCCAGATTGCCATCAGACGCAGAAACGCAAATGAGCCCGCAATCGCCACCGCGGCCGCGGCCAATGGGAGCAACGCGACCCGAACGCCGCCGAACACCCATACCAGGACCAGTAGGCTCATCGGGATTGCAATCGACTCCATCGTGAACACGTCGCGCAAGGTCTGTTGGACTATCTGCGAGTACACCATCGCCGACCCCCCAGACTTGACGCTTACACCGGGGAAAGCGGGCACGATGTCGGCGTTAACCGAGTCGACGATCATCTGCGCTTGCCGAGCTGCCTGAGCCTCGCGGCCGTTGAGATCGGCAACGATCAAACCCGCACGGCGGTTAGCACTCAGTAGCGCGACCGAGGCCTGGGGCGACGACGTCCACGCCGATACCACCGCGGTCACGCCAGGCGCGTGCGTGAGTTTCTCGATAATCCGGTTACTGGCGGTCCGGGCGTCTGGGCTGTCGATACCTCGGTCGTCAGCGACGATGAACACCAGCTGCAGTACGCCCTTATGGAACACATCAGTCAGCAGGCGCGTCGCGTGCGCGGATCCCGACGCCGGATCCTCGAACCCGCTCGCGGAGAGACTGGCTGCCGCCGGCGCCCCGAAAACCGCAGCACCAGCAGTCATTAATGCGACGAGAGCGACGATTCGCCGCGGCGCGGCGAGCGCCAGTCGCGCAAGGCGTTGGAGCATATGACCTCCCAGTTCGCACGTAAACCGCCTCGCCGATACGTTGAAACGCCCCTAGGACCAATCACTTTTCAGCAGGAATGGCCCTGAATTGAGCGGGCGTCGCTTCCAACCGCAGGCTCGGCTGCTCGAATCGGTATGCCGTCCAGCAGCGGGCGGTGATGACGAAAAGGCCGCATTTCTTCGTGATCCGCCGGGATCACGCTCACCGCGTGCAACCGAAACATGTGCTGGACGCTCCCTGCTAGATGGCTTCAGCTTCGAGGACGCTGAACGCGGACACCGTTTCGACCACGCGCTTCAGTTGAAAGCCGGCGCGCTCAAGCAGTTCACGGTATTGATCGGCCGTGCGTAACCGTGTCCCAGCGGTGACGAACATATCCAGATCGAGCCAGTTCCCAGCGAATTCACGGTTGTGCTGCGGGATCACCGGTTCGATGACCAACAAGTGCTTACCGGGCCCAGCGGCTGCGCGCACGTTACGCAGGATGCGCGAGGCATCCTGATCGGGCCAGTCGTGGAGCACGTCCTTAATGACATAGGCGTCGCCTCCAACCGGTATGACCTCGTCGAAAAATGAACCTTTGACCAGCCGGACCCTCTGCGAGATCCCATGTTTACCAAGCTCGGTCGGGGCACCCGCCAAGACTTGCGGCATATCGAAAAGGATGCCGTGTGACTTCGGCGCGGCGGCTAGGATCGCAGCAAGCAACCGGCCATGCCCGCCCCCGACATCCACGATGGTGCGGTAGGGGTTGAAGTCGTAGGCAGCCATCAGCGGCGCAAGCGAAAGTTCCGACACGCTGGTCATTGCTGAGTTGAATATCTCGTGCAGTTCGGGCTCGCCGGCTAGGTAGTCGAACAGGTGCTGGCCCTGCATCTCCACTGACCGGCAGCGACCGGCGCGGATCCCCTCGCTCAGGTGGCTCCAAAGCTCACGCATCTGTGGCGAACCCGCCCATCTGACCCATCCGGCCAGGGATATTCGGGCGTCGCGACGAAGCGGCTGTGCCAGCGGCGTCAGGTCGTAGCGGCCGTCGCGGCATCTACGAAAAATCCCTCGGGTACTCAGGGCCCGCATCAATCGGCTGAGCGCATCGACGTCTGCGTCGACCGCGAGCGCCAAATCCTCGACCGACAGCGGCCCTTGCGCCAGCGCGTCCGCGACGCCGAGATCGGCGGCCGCGGTGATTGACTGGGCAACCCACCCATCAATTACCATCTCCAGCAAACCGACCGAGGCGGGCACCGTACGCCGCTGCAGCTGACCAAGATGATGCCTCGCCCGCTCTATCGCCCGGACCACCTTGACCGGTGGAATTTTCGAGGCAGCGATCCGGTCGACCGCCTCAAGCACGAGGCTGAACATCTTGTGGGTCATGCCTTTTGATCCTCAACTCATATTGCCTGCTGACGTGATTTCAGCAAACTCTAGTTCGCTGCGACACAGTCGATCGGACAGTTTGTATTCGGAGCCGGGAGCTCGTCGGACGGCCAGGACCTGGTCCAGCCCACTGACCAAGACGAACTCGAGGACGAGAGCAGCCACCACATCAACCCCGAACGAAACTACTGGCGCAACCAAAACAAAAACCCCGGCCGACGGCCGGGGAATCTGTAACCCATGACGCGACTCATCTGTCATCTATGAATCGACTCATCACAATCGTGAAGCTAAGGGGATTCGGAACCCCTGACCCCCACACTGCCAGGACCAGGCAGGGACCGTGAACAGGCACGATGTTGCCGTTTCGGCAGTGTAGGGACGGTGGTTGAGGGAGCAATTGTCCTCGCGGTTGTCGTCAAAATTGTCGTCAAGCTGAACCCTCTTGGTAGCTCCAGCTGCGCAGTCGCTCCGCGATCTCGTCCAGTTCGGTAATTGCACCAGTAGCTATGGTGCACGAAGGGAATTCGCGCACAAGGACTCGCAAAGGTGGATCCTTTGGCTATATGTCTTGGTCAGCGCGGAATATGGAGGTCGCTCGCCATCCTCCATGGTGGTGCTCCCTAGGAATCGGCTTTCGGGTAGGTTCGCGCGACTGAGGGGCTCGCCGAAGTCATTTCACAAATGTTAAGTTGCGACCAGTTTGGACGCTTCCCCTACCTCCAGCTTCCCATCGATCAGGCGCCACCACGTGTTTGATAGCACACGCATCAGCCTACGGTCATGTGTCACGACCACGACCGGCCCCGCGAAACTAAGCAGAGCGGCCTGCAGTGACTCAACGACGTCGAACGATAGATGGTTTGTCGGTTCGTCGAGCATCAAAACGTCAGGAGCGGAGGCTATCAAAATTCCCAGATCAACCTTCCGTTGCTGGCCTGTGGAAAGTTCGCTTGCACGTTTGCGCAGGTCTTCGCGTAAAATCAATCCCCACTGGATCAACCAGCCGCGCGATTCGTCTGGTACCTCGTCTAAACCTCTCAAACGTAGGCCGGCAGTAATATTGGCAGCGACTGTTTCGGCAGGAAGGGGCAGACGTGTCTTTTGCGATAAATAGCCAACCTTCATTTCTTTCCTGACCTGAATCTCGCCAGAATCTGGTTCTAACTCGTTAGCTAGTATCTTCAACAGAGTTGATTTTCCGGTCCCATTTTCGCCGACTATACAAATACGATCACGAGCATTCACTTCGCAGCGTACTCGGTCAAGTATCTTACGGCCTCCGTAAGACACGTTAACATCGCGGGCTTCGATGGCAATGGCATCCTTGGGCAGGCTACCCGATGTCAGATTGGCTCGAAAGCGGAGTGGGTCCGGTGGTGGTAACAAAAGATTTCCCTCAATACGATCGAGTTTCTCTCGAGCTGCCCGAACATTTCGACTTACCGCTCTTTCTACATTCGCGCCGCGGAAGTTATACGACGTTTTGTCATGATCTGTTCGCGCCCTGCTGTGCCCGACAGATCGCGCGGTCGTCGCCGCCTTCTCTCGAAGGTCAGCTATTTCCTTTTGTTGGAGGTCGTAGGCTTGTTGAGCCTGAACGCGTGCTGCCGCTTTAGCCGTCAGATATCGACCGTAGTTGCCTTCATACCGAGTGAACGTGTGCTGGTGCTCATCAAGTTCAACAATGGCATTCGCAAGGGCATCAATGAAATCTCGATCATGACTAATCAGCAGCACAGCACCTTTGTATTCGCGCAAATATGTCTCCAGCCATGTCAAAGCATTACTATCTAAGTCATTAGTCGGCTCATCTAGCAATAATATGTCCGGTGAAGCCAGTAGTAACGCTGCAAAAGCGACTCGCGCGCTTTCGCCTCCCGATAAATCCACGACTGCTTGGCTACGCTTCAGATATCCGACACCAAGCCCGTCGAGAATGCGATCGATATTAGAATCGAGTTCGTAGCCACCTCTTGCTTCGAAGTGATGAGACAATTCTCCGTATTCAACAAGTAGTTCGGAGTCGGCGCCATTGGAGTTCGCCATTTCGCCTTCCAAGACACGCATGCGTTGTTCAATCGCCCGCAATCCGGCAGAAGATGAAGCAATGACATCGTCGATAGTCTCACCCGATATCACGCGCATAGTCTGGGGTAGGTATCCGACTTCGTCAAGCTTCGAATGACTTATCGTGCCCTCGTCAAAACTCTCCTCGCCAGCCAAAATTCGCATGAAAGTGGATTTTCCGGACCCATTGGATCCTACGAGGGCGATGCAATCACCTTCATTTAACCCGAGACTGACGTTAGCGAGCACTTGCTGATTGCCGAAGGACTTACTTACTTCTTTTGCGGTGAGCATAAAGATTTTCTCCAGAAATTAACCATAATTGATACAGTGAAGTATAGCGCGTTTGTCCAGTTTTTTTTCATCTCCGGAGGTTCCGGCTCGACCAGCGCGCCGCACCTGGCTGCAATTGTCCGCCTCAATCAATTAGTATCGGCGCCCCAGTCGAAATTATTGACCTTATCGACTTTGCGCTGATCGAACCAAAAACTGACACCCTGCCGGAAGATTGATGCGCGCCATGTGCAACGCGGCATCTGCGGAAGATCGCCGATTCGGACCAGCTGCGTTGATTGCTTACCGAACTGAAAGGTCAGAACACCTAATCGAAAGAATCGGGCGCTGGCAGCTGTAAGTGCGTCATAGCATAAATTACAAACGCTCCGTGCGCGGGATTGAAAAAGTTCCAGTTTGGCCTAATTTCACACAATTTATTCCCGTGGAGTTTCCATCTGCAGCGGCCCGTCATGTTCAAGTTCATCTTCATGAACATTTGGTGGGTCTTCGCCCCTCTGATCACGATTCCGTTCTCGATCAAAATGATCGACTATCTCTACAAGTCGATGTCAGCCCACAACGACCTGCCGCAAGAAAAGCCTCTGTCCGCTGACAAACAGCCCGCCACCGCCGCGCGGTAAGGCCTCCTGGCGGACCCATCACTTGAGGAGGGGTCAGCTCTCGCCACCCTCAGCGAGCACTCGATAGATAGATTGTCGCCCGACTCACGCCGAAGGTCCGGGCGATGGTCGTCTCCGTTGCACGGCGAGTCTGCGAAGCCTTCAGTGACCCTCGACACTTACGCAGACATGTCGATGAGGACCTGGATGAAGTTGCGCCATCTCGACCCGGCGATCCATGCTGCTGCGGACGACGAAAGCTCGACAGCAGACGGGATACGCTTTGACCTGATCAATCTCTGTGGAGCTAAGGGGATTCGAACCCCTGACCCCCACACTGCCAGTGTGGTGCGCTACCAACTGCGCCATAGCCCCGTGTCGTGCCCATCGAAGCTACACCACTAGTAACCGTCGTTCAAAGTTGCTGCTCAGGCAGGTTCGACGTATGCGGAGACACCAGGTGATCGGGCTCCGGCTCCGGCGCAGGCCGGGTCTCCGGCGCCGCCACCCAGCCGACGGCAGCGATCAGCAGCACTATTCCGCTGATGGTGAAGCCCCACGTGTAGCTCAGCCGCTCGGCCACCCAGCCGAGCGTCATCGACCCGACGATGGCACCCAGATCGGACATCATCTGCACCGCCGCCACCGGACCACCCGCGCGGGCCTCGCTGCCGAGAATGTCGGCGACCGCGGCCTGCATCGGCGACATGTAGATCCCAGTCACCGCGCCGACCATCGCCGCCGCGACCAGGAACGCCGGCAACGACGTGGCGGCGCCGAGGAAGACGGTCGCCACACCCGACAACGCCAGGCCCACGATCATCAACGTGCGCCGGCCCATGCGGTCGGACAGGTAGCCGCTGGGGATCATGGCCAGTGCGTTGCCCCCGGCGAACGCGGCCAGCACGATCCCGATGATGCCGACGCCGCGGCCCATGACGTCGATGATGAACAACGGGACCAGCGCTACGCGCAGGCCGAACGCCGACCAGCCAGTCGCGAAGTTCGCCCCCAGCGACGACCAATACCCGCGGAACCGCAGCGCCTGCCGCATCGTGACCGTCGACCCCGTCGGCGGCCCCGGCGCGGCCAGGGTCGAGTTCCGCAGGCTGTAGTAAAGGACCACCGCCACGCCCAGTAGCGCGAAGCCGTACAGGATGAACGGGGCGGTCACCCCCCAACCGGCCGCCAGGGCACCGACCGCGGGCCCGGCGACGGCGCCCACCATGAACGACGTGGTCAACAGGCCAGCGACGCGTCCGCGCGCGTCGGGCGGGCTGATGTGAATCATCAGTCCCAGCGCCGAGACGTAGAACATCGTCGACCCGATCCCGCTGATGACGCGGTAAGCCAGCAGCTGCCAGTAAGCCCGGGAAAATGCGCACGCGGCGGTGGCCACCGCGACTATCAGCATGCCGCCGATGTAAATGCGCCGCTCCCCCAGCTTCTGCACCAGCTGGCCGCTTATCGGCGCGAAACACAGCCGACTCAACGAAAAGACGGTGACCAAGAATGTCACCGCCTTGATGCTGACCCCAAAACTGCGGGCAAAGGATGGCAATGCCGGCGAAATGACCCCATAGCCCAGAGCGACCATGATATTTGCCCAGCTAAGGATCCAAACTTCGCGCGGCAGACGCGTAGAACGCAGGCCGCGACCCCCCGGGTGGTTAAGGCGAAGGGAAAGGGTCACCCAATGACTTTATTAACCACCTCGCGCGCACTTTCTTGGACCTCCGCTAAATGCTCTGGCCCGTTGAAAGATTCCGCATAAATCTTGTAGACGTCCTCGGTGCCGGATGGTCGCGCGGCAAACCATGCATTGGCCGTCGTGACTTTCAGTCCGCCCAACGGTGCGCCGTTGCCCGGCGCAGCAGTCAACTTGGCGGTGATCGGCTCTCCGGCCAGCTCGGTCGCGGTCACCTCATCGGGTGACAGCTTCGCCAGCCGGGCCTTTTGGTCGCGGTCCGCGGGCGCATCGACGCGGGCATAAAACGGCGTGCCGTATTTGTCGGCCAGTTCCTGATAGCGCTGCGACGGCGTGGCACCCGTGACGGCCAGGATCTCGGAGGCGAGCAGCGCCAGGATGATGCCGTCCTTGTCGGTGGTCCACACCGATCCGTCGCGCCGCAGGAACGACGCCCCCGCTGACTCCTCCCCGCCGAAGCCGATGGTGCCGCCGATGAGGCCGTCGACGAACCACTTGAACCCGACCGGCACCTCGACGAGCTTGCGGTCGATACCGGCGACCACCCGGTCGATGATCGAGGAACTGACCGCCGTCTTGCCGACCGCGATGCCCGCCGGCCAGGACGGCCGATGGGTGTAGAGGTAGTCGATGGCCGCCGCGAGATAGTGATTGGGGTTCAACAAGCCCGCGTCGGGGGTGACGATGCCGTGCCGGTCGGAGTCGGCGTCGTTGCCGGTGGCGATCTGGAAGTGGTCGCGGTTGGCAATCAGCCCAGCCATCGCGTTCGGCGAGCTGCAATCCATGCGGATCTTGCCGTCGTGGTCGAGTGTCATGAACCGCCACGTCGCGTCGACCAACGGATTGACGACGGTCAGCTCCAGGTTGTGGCGTTCGCCGATCGCGGCCCAGTAGTCGACGCTGGCCCCGCCGAGCGGGTCGGCGCCGATCCTTATGCCGGCCTTGCGAATCACGTCGACGTCGACGACGTTGGGTAGGTCGTCGATGTAGGCGTGCAGGTAGTCGTGACGCTCCGCGGTCTTGATGGCGCGGGCGAACGGCACCCGCTTGACCCCCGAACCGGTACGCAGAATTTCGTTGGCGCGCTTGGCAATCGCGTTCGTGGCATCGGTATCAGCCGGACCGCCGTTTGGCGGGTTGTACTTGAAACCACCATCGCGGGGCGGGTTGTGCGACGGCGTTACCACGATCCCGTCGGCCAGTGCGTCGCTGCGGCCGCGGTTGTAGGTCAGGATCGCGTGACTGACCGCGGGCGTCGGTGTGTACCGGTCCGCCGAGTCGACGATCGCGACGACGTCGTTGGCGGCCAGCACCTCCAGTGCCGATACCCAGGCCGGCTCGGAGAGGCCGTGGGTGTCGCGGCCGATGAACAACGGCCCCGTGGTGCCCTGCGTCGCACGGTATTCGACGATGGCCTGGGTGATCGCGAGGATGTGGGCTTCGTTGAAAGCTCCGTCCAGCGCCGAGCCCCGGTGGCCGGACGTGCCGAAGGCCACCTGCTGGGCGACGTCATCGGGGTCGGACTGGATCGAGTAGTAGGTCGTGATCAGATGCGGCAGATCGACAAGGTCTTCGGGCAGGGCCGGTTGACCGGCACGCGGGTGGGCCATGGCTGTCAATTCTGCCTGTGTCCGCCCCGGCACGCCGCATCGGTCTTCGGGGGTACTTCCCGCGTTCACCCACTGGTAAGTCTTGGCTCTACGCTGCAAGGCGCAGCATTCGCACGGCGAAGGGAACCAGCCCGGTGGCACAGCACGACTACCGCGAGTACGCCGCGATTTTCGCCGGCGGAGCGCTGGGCGCGCTGGCTCGTGCCGCCCTGAGCACACTGGGCAATGCCGACCCGTCGAGCTGGCCGTGGCCGACGTTCGTCGTCAACATCGCGGGCGCGTTTCTGGTGGGCTACTTCACCACACGATTGCTGGAGCGGCTACCGCTGTCGAGCTATCGGCGCCCCCTGCTCGGCACCGGATTCTGCGGTGGCTTAACCACCTTCTCCACGATGCAGGTCGAGACGCTCAAGATGATCCAGCACAGCCACTGGGCCTTGGCCGCGGGTTACGCGGCAACCAGCATCGTGGTGGGGTTGCTGGCCGTGCACGTGGCGACCACGCTGGTGCGCCGGACGAGAGTGCGCTCATGACCACGGTTTTGGTCTGGACCGGCGTCGTACTCATCGGCGGCGTCGGCTCGGTGACGCGTTTCCTGGTGGACCGCACGGTGACCCGCCGCGTGGGCCGACCGTTCCCCTACGGCACGCTGGTGGTGAACGTCAGCGGCGCCGCCCTGCTGGGATTCCTCGGCGGGCTGGCGTTGAGCAAGGACGCGGCGCTGCTGGCCGGCACCGCCTTCGTCGGCGCCTACACCACCTTCTCCACCTGGATGCTGGAGACACAGCGGCTCGGCGAGGAGCGCCGCACCTGGGCTGAGATGGCCAATATCGTCGTCTCCGTCGTGCTGGGAATGAGCGCGGCGCTGCTGGGGCAGTGGCTGGCGGAGCAGCTATGAATCAGCCGTGTTTGAAATTGACCGCGTACTTCGGCGAACGCCAACGCGTGGTCGGCGACGACGCTCGGTTTCTCGCCGACGCGATGTTCGATGTGTTCGGTGGCAACGGCGTAGCGACCAGCGTGATGCTTCGCGGAATCGCCAGCTTCGGGTCCAGCCACGAACTGCGCACCGACGTCTCGCTGAGCCTGTCCGAGGACCCGGCGGTGGCGATCGCGGCGGTGGACGTGGAGCCGAAGATCCGTTCGCTCGTCGACGAAGTGGCCGCCATGACCGGCCGGGGGCTGGTGACGATTGAGCGGGCGCGGCTGCTCACCCGGAACGACGCAGTGACCAACATCGACGGCCACAACGGCGACGCCGCCAAGCTCACGGTCTATGTGGGCCGCCAGGAAAGAATCGCCGGGAAGGCCGCGTACTACACGGTGTGCCAGCTGCTGCACCGGCTCGGATTCGCCGGCGCCATCGTGCTGCTCGGTGTGGACGGCACGGCGCATGGCGCGCGTTACCGCGCCAAGTTCTTCGGCCGTAACGTCAACGTTCCGATGATGATCATCGCCGTCGGCTCGACGGCGCAAGTTTCTTCCGCCACAACGGAATTGGCCGACTTAACGCGGAATCCGCTGCTGACCGTGGAACGGGTGCGCGTGTGCAAACGCGATGGTGAACTATTCGCGCGGCCACAGCCGCTGCCGCAGACCGATGACCACGGACGCACCCTGTGGCAAAAGCTGATGGTCTACACCGACGAGGGCGTCACCCATGACGGGCTGCCGATTCATCGCGCGCTGATCCAGCGATTGTTGCGGTCGGGGACGGCCCGCGGAGCAACGGCGCTGCGCGGCATCTGGGGATTCAACGGAGATCATAAACCGCACGGCGACAGGGTTTTTCAAGTCGCGCGCCGGCTCCCGGTGACCACCATCGTCGTCGACACACCGGACTCGATTGCGCGCAGCTTCGATATCGTCGATGAGGTGACGACCCACCACGGGCTGGTGACCAGCGAGATGGTTCCTGCCGCGCTGTCACTCGACGAGTCCCGGCGGCTCGGCGACATCACGCTCGCGGATCACGACTACTGACGCCGATCAGATTGCGATCAACACGAGGGCGATGACCGACGCATTCCTACAGCCAGCGCACCCGCCACGGCGCCACCACCAGCCGAGCCCACATGGCTACTCCCTTGTCCCCGCGAACCGTTCAACCTTGACGAGGGCGGGGCACATCTTCGGGTGTGCGGGACAACGCGTACAGCGCCATCCGCCGATTCGACATGTCGTGTTCACCGAGGAATACGCAACCACCGCTCTCACAAAACCTGCGCGCCAAGGTATTGCGGTGGTCGGGATCGAACATGATCCGGCGGCATTGCGGATCGAGCGTCAGCATGCTCAGTACCAAGTGCGGCAGCAGAAATCGGACATGTCCCTGTCTCAGATATTCCAAATCGGCGACCGCAACGTGCAAGCCCAGATCGTAGGAGTCGTATTCATACCGTGCAGCAATGGAATCCTTTGCCGCCCGGTAGATTTCGATGTAACCGCGATCCACTCCATCCAGGCCGGCGACGAGGGGCCGGGAAAAGCCGCTCTCGAGTTGTGCACGCAGATAGCGGCGCCAGCGCTCCGGCGGCCACGGGTACTCCCACGATTCGGCCAGGTGTGGTCGGTTCATCCACTCGCTGATCAACTCCGCGTCGGCCTCCGGATCGGCGACACGCAGATGGTACGGCTCGGGCAGTTGCGGGATCGGCGGCGGCGGAACATCGCGGACCTCGGCGCTGATATCCGTCAGTTGCCGGGGCAGGATCACTTCGCGGTCACTCATGTCAACCGGGCAGCCTACTCTCCGCCCGGCCAGCTCTAGCGGGGTTTTGGCATCCATCGATCGGCGCAACTGTCCTGGTCAGCGCGCTGACGCGTTTACCTCGGCTGGACCTGGGTACAAAACGCCTGATGGCGCAACGCCCACGCCCGCACTGAAGCCCGTATCCGGAGGTATCGCCGTGGCCGAGATGATGATCGAATCGCCCGACGAAGTCGTCACGTTCCTCAAAGCCCAGCACAATTTGATCGAGGACATGTTCGACGAGGTGCTACTCGCGTCGGAACCCGACGCCCGCGCAAAGCCGTTCGCCGCGTTGCGTGAACTCCTTGCGGCACACGAGACGGCCGAGGAGATGATCGTGCATCCGCGCGTTCGCCGCGAGGCCCAAGCCGGCGAGGCGATCGTCGACGCTCGTTTGAAAGAAGAGCGCGAAGCCAAGGAACTGCTGGCTCAGATCGAGAAGCTCGACGTCAGTTCCCAAGAATTCATCGACCAGCTGACCAACCTGCGGGAAGCGGTCCTGAACCACGCTGAAAGTGAAGAGATCGACGAATTCCCTTATTTAAAAGTCGAACTCGATGTTGCCGAACTCAAGCGGCTGGCGACAGCGGTGCGAGCCGCGGAGGCTATTGCTCCAACCCACCCACATCCGGGTGTGGAATCGGCGAAGCTGAATTTCGCGGTGGGGCCATTCGCGTTGGTGTTCGACCGCGCTCGCGACGCCCTCCGCAAAGCCTTCGGCTAGGAACTGACTCTCCGTACTCTGGATGATGTGAGCGTTGCACCCGAGATAGGCGTCGTCCTGGACGATCGCTTCGCGCGCGAGTTGCCCGAGCTGGGCGTCCCTTGGCGAGCGGAGACTCCGCCCGCCCCGCGCCTGCTGATTCTCAACGAGTCGCTGGCCACCGGGCTCGGCCTGGACGCTGCCTGGCTACAAAGCCCCAATGGGCTGCGGTTTCTGGTGGGCGATCTGGTTCCCGCCGGCGCCGCACCGGTAGCCCAGGCCTATGCCGGGCACCAATTCGGTGGTCTCGTCCCGCGGTTGGGCGACGGGCGCGCATTGCTGCTGGGCGAGCTCGCCGACCACCACGGGCGGGTGCGCGACATCGCCCTCAAGGGTTCGGGTCCGACGCCGTTCGCCCGCGGCGGTGACGGACTGGCCGCGGTGGGTCCGATGCTGCGCGAATACCTCGTCAGCGAGGCAATGCACGCGTTAGGCGTTCCGACGACGAGATCGTTGGCCGTGGTGGCCACCGGGCGGCCGGTGCGTCGAGAAGCCGTGCTGCCCGGCGCCCTGCTCGTGCGCGTCGCGAGCAGCCACCTGCGGGTAGGCACCTTCCAGTACGCGGCCCTGGACGGCGACATCGACCTGCTGCGCCGCCTCGCCGACCACGCGATCGCCCGTCACCACCCGGAGGCGGCACAGGCCGAACGCCCCTACCTCGCGCTGTTTGAAGCGGTCGCCGCCGCGCAGGCGTCTCTGATCGCCCGCTGGATGTTGATCGGATTCACCCACGGAGTGATGAACACCGACAACATGACGGTTTCCGGCGAAACCATCGACTACGGCCCGTGCGCTTTTATGGACACCTATAGCCCCGAGACGGTCTTCAGCTCGATCGATCACTGGGGGCGCTACGCCTTCGGCAACCAGCCGGCCGTCGCCGGGTGGAATCTGGCCCGGTTCGCCGAAACGCTGCTTCCGCTGCTTGCCGACACCATCGAGGAGGGAATCGCGCTCGCCGAGGGCTCTTTCGGCGCGTTCCGCACCGAGTACGAGGCCACGTGGTCGTCCGGCATGCGCGCCAAGCTCGGGTTACCCGCCGACGTCCACGCGCAAGTGCTGGCGTCGTTGGTCGACGAGTTGTTGGGGCTGCTCACACGAGGCCGCGTCGACTACACGTCGTTTTTCCGTCATCTCGGCGAGGCGGCCCGGGGCGACGCCGAACCGGCGCGTGGGTTGTTCGCCGGCCTCGCCGGCTTCGACGCCTGGCTGTCGCGCTGGCGGGCCTTGGGCCCCGACGCCGCGTCGATGGATCGCGCCAACCCGATCTACATCCCCCGCAATCACCTGGTCGAGGAGGCCCTGACGTCCGCGACGGCCGGCGATCTGCATCCGGCGCGACAATTGCTCGCCGCCGTCACCGCTCCATACGATCGGCGGCCGGGCCTCGATCGCTACGCCGAGCCCGCGCCGAAGGACTTCGGCGACTATCGAACGTTCTGCGGCACTTAGCCTTACGCCGACCTCGCGAACTTTGCCCGCAGCTTGTCCAGCCGTTTGAGCGTCGGGTCACGCAGCTCGGTCGGCAGCTCCACCAAGGCGTGGTCGACACCGATATCGCCATAGCCCGCAACGGCTTTCGCGGTCAGCTCACCCATATTGATATTGATCACCGGCACGTCAGGCGCGGCTGCCGCGCGCAGCTCTTCGAGCTGGCCCGGCAGCACCAGTCAACCGCATCGACGTCGTATGCGACAGTGTCGGGGATGACTCAGAGTGTCGCCGTGATCGGGGCCGGCCCGGGCGGGCTGGTTACCGCGCGTTGGCTGCTGTCGCAGGGCTTCGAGCCGACCATCCTCGAGCAGGGACCGATGCTCGGCGGGCAGTGGGCAGGCCTGGAAGGGCTCAGCGGCGTGTGGCCCCGCATGCATGCCAACAGCAGCCGCACCGTTTCGGCGTTCAGCGACCTCGAGCACGAGATCGACCACGTCTACCTCTCCAATCGCCAGGTGCTGGAGTATCTGCACCGCTACGCCGACATGTTCGGTCTGGCCTCGCGCATCCGGTTCGGCACCCAGGTCGAGCTGATCGAACGCGACGGGTCACGGTGGCGGGTGGTGCACGGCGCTGCAACGGAGAGCTTCGATCGAATCGTGGTGGCAAGCGGCCGGTTCCATGCTCCCGCTATCCCCGTCGTTGCCGGGATCGATACGTTCTCCGGATCGGCCGGCGCCATTTCCACATACCACTATCGCGACGGGCTTGCCTATCGCGACAAGCGGGTGCTGGTCGCCGGTTGCGCGGTCAGTGCTCTCGAGATCGCCTCGGAATTAGCCGAATTGGGTGCCGCACGCGTCGTCGTGACCCAGCGGCGGCAACGCTACGTGGTGCCGAAGTTCGCCGCAGGGGTTCCCTCCGACCAGCGGATCTACACGCGGTACGGAGCGCTGGCAAATGAATCGCTTGCGCCCACCGAAATCGACCGGCAGCTCAAAGAGATCGTGCTCGAGGCCGCGGGCAGCCCCGAGCAATATGGCGCACCGGCGCCCGACCCGTCCTTGTTCACCGCCGGTGTCACGCTCAGTCAACAGTACCTTCCGCTGGTGGCCGAGGGCCGAATCACGGTGCGGCCGTGGCTGACATCGGTCGCCGGCCCGACCGTGACGTTTGGCGACGGGCACGTCGAGGAGTTTGACGGGATCGTGTTCGGCACCGGATTCGGGTTGTCTTTGCCCTTTCTGAGCGCCGACATCCGAGCCACCCTCGACCTCGACGCGGTGCATATGGACGCCGACCGCTATACGTTTCACCCTGATCTTCCGGGCCTGGCATTCGTGGGGATGTGGGATCAGTCGGGCGGATACTTTGTGCCGCTGGAACTTCAGGCCCGCTGGATCGCCTACACCTGGGGCGGGGCCGTCGCGCCGCCCAGCGATCATGATCAGCGGTCGGCGATCGATGTCTATCGCGCCAACCGGGGCGCCCCGCAGAAGACGCGGATGAACCTCGCCGCTATCACCTTCGCCCGCGCCGCCGGCGTCGAGCCGCGCCTGGACAGCTGGCCGCGGCTGCACCGCGCACTACTGTTCGGTCCGTTGGCACCGAGCTGCTTTCGGCTCGAGGGTCCCGACGCGCTGCCCGACGCGCCCGCGCGATTCGCTCACGACGCCGCTTATTTTGGCGCGATTACGTCGAATGAACTGACCAAGCGGGAAGACGACTACTGGTCTGCGGTGCACGCGGCTAGCGTCCGGTAAGCGTGGCGGCTAATCCGCCGGGGCCTCCACCACCTTGGGTCCCGGCCGCGCTGCGCCCCACAGCCCCACCACGATGCCGATCACGGCACCGCCAAGGCCGATCAGCTGCTGTGAGCGGCGGAGCTCGCCGTGCACGCTGAGCCCGCCGAGCAGGTCGGACGCATCGGCGCCGGCGGACGCCAGGAACCAGCCGCGGGTGTTTTTGCCGCGCACGGCCGACCCGGCGAGCAGCAAACCGATGAGCGCGTCGCGATAACCCATCGACCGCAGCAGCAGACGTGCGGTCGGCGTCGGCTCTGATGGGTCGCCCCAAAGTCGGTTCGCGCCGAGGGGATCGACGAGGAAGTGGACCCCGGAGGCTAGTCGGATGCTGCCCGCGACGAGCGCGGCACGGTCGATCGGCATGGCCGCAGCCTAGGAGTTCATGGGCGATGAGTTCAATAGCGGGCGGCCGTTCGCGCGATGCGTGCCGAGCCGCCCGTGCGAGCGGTGGCTACCATGGCCCTCATGTCCGAGCCGGTCCAGGGCGGTGACGAGACCGCCGCGCAGGACGTCGACGAGACGGCCGCCGTGCCCAATTCCACGCCCACCGAGTCGGTCGGCCTTGCCTGGTCAAGCAACGACGAGGGAGCCGACGAGACCCGCAGCAGCGAGCCGGGAGCCATTCGGCGGTCCTGGAGTTCGACGTGGGGCAGGGCCGGTGCGCTGGTCACGGGGGGTGTAGTGCTGGCGGGTGCGATCGTTTTGACGAGTTGGCTGTTGACCGCGCCCGACCAATCGGGGGGCTCGCAGACGACGAGTAAGTCCGCGGCGCAACCGCCCACCGCGCGGCCGAAACCGAACCGAGGCGCGCCGACGACCGGCTCATCCGCTCCGCCCTCGATCGCGTCCACCCCGGATCAGGACAACAAGTACGTCCAGGCCCTCAACGACCGGGGCATCTCGTTCGCCAATCCGGAAGCCGCGATCTACAACGGCAAGATGGTGTGCCAGGACATCGGGCGCGGGGTGACGGTGCAGCAGGAGGCCGACGCCTTCCGCGCGAGCAACCCGGCGCTCAGTGACAGCGCCAATGCGTACGTCGGCATTTCTGTCCGGGCGTACTGCCCGGAGAACAACGCCCTGGTCGCCGGGTTCTGACCGCTAGGCGGCCGGGCCCGTCACCGCGTCGACGCGGTAGCGGCTTGCGGTCCAGGGCGGCGATTCGGGCGTGGGTGTCAGCGTGAACGTGATGACGGACTTTCCCGCGGTAAGGGATTCAGGCACGAGGTAGGTGTCGTCGAGCCAGCGGTGCGCGTTATTGCTGCGCGGCTCAAGCCAATTCCCGGCCGGTATGCCGTCGACCAGCACATCGGCAGATTGATAGCCGGTTGCTTGGTCCGACGAGCGGCGGACCACGACTCCGTGGTTGCCCGGGTCGATGTGGACGCGAAACGTGATCGGCGCCTGGGTGATGCGGACCAGCGCGGCGATGGTCTGCATGTCCTCGGTGCCCTCGTACTGGCTGATCAACAGTTGGTCGGTGGCCGCGTCGTCGCCGTAGCCGTGGACTACCCGGCTGATCGGATCGCTCGGGCTGACGTCGTCGCCGAATTTCTCGGTGTCGTTCGGTTGGGTGTAGAGGAATGCCGTTGAGCTGTAATCGGGTTGGACCATGCTGCGCTTTCCGTGCTCGATACCGAATCGAAGGGCGGAATGGTACGAGACGGACTCGGCGAGCGTCAGCCGATAGACGGTGACACAGTAGTCCGCGCATCCGCCGGCCGCGGTGCGTTGGTCGGGTTGGCCGTTGAGGGGATCGCTGAAGCGGGTGCCGTTCTTGAAATACCAGCCGCCCTCGTAGAAGTCCTCGGTGCCGGTGCCATACCACTGGGGCGAGGCGGATCCGTCTGTGTACACGCGTTCGGCTCCCTCGAGAAAGTAAGGGGCGTCGTCGCTGAACGCCGTTTTCGTCCGGGAACCGCGAATGGTGTGGCTGACGCCCATGAACTTGCCGTGGCCGCGTTCATCGGCGAACGACCAATCCTGACCGAGGGTCGTCGGACCGGCGTGCGAGCGGGCGGTGAAGTAGCCGGCGCGGCCGCTGGCCAACGCACTCGCCCACTGCGCGTCGGGGGCGATCAGCACGGCGCTGTCGATCCCCGACGCGGCATCGCCGGTGGTGTTGACCAGGGTGACGCGCGCTGACCGTGCGAATGGCATTGGCCACCAAGCGGATAACGCTACCGACCCATCCGGCTGTGGGATGGTGGCGAACATCAGCGACCGCACACTTTCGGCGCCCAGCCCCGCGCCGAAGAACTCCCCGAGGGGGGAGTCGACCATGGTCTGGCCGTCGAACTCGATCTGCAGCCGCAGCCCGGCCATTAGTCGGTCCGCCGGCGCCGGCAGCCGCAGGTGAACCGCCGAGATTGCCCCCGGCCCGGCCCACTCGGCGATCGTCTGTCCGGTGTCGGCGGCAAGGTCGACATCCCGTTTGCCATGTGCCGCAGCGCGTTGCGTCGGTTTGGGGTCGGCGGTACCAGCGGCGCGCAGCGTGTCGATCACGTCGAGCGCGGGGTCGGAGGGCGAGAAAGTGGCGATGCCGTCGGCGGAGGCGAACCGGCGATAGCCGACGTGGTAATACTGCAGATTCGTTGCAACACTGATCCGCATCGAATGCCGATAGGGCATCGGCACTTTGATGTAAACGCCTCCGGGTGACTGCGCAGAGTTCGCCACCAGCGGCCACACGAAAGGCGCGCCCAGGACGCCGTCGACCACCGATTGCAGGCGCGCGTCGAGCACCACCTGCCCGTCCAACTCGATGCGGATGGTTCCGATCGCGCGCACGTTGCCGCCGTCGCGGGTGAACCAGATCGAACCCACCTCGCCGGCGCCGTGGTCCTCGGCAATCACACAGCCGGCCCCACCCAGCGTCAAGCAGCCACCGCTGCCGTTCTGGTTGCCAGTGGAGATGTCGAAATCGCCGCCGCTTCGGTCGAAACTCGACACTTGCTCCGTTTCGGTGTTGACGCTCAGATACGGCAGCCGGTCCAGCCGGCGATAGGTGTCCCAGCCCACCGACTGCTCGCCGGCGCCGGGCGGTTCGGCGCAGGCGCGGCTCGCGTCGTGAATGTCCGCGATGCCGAGCAGCAACAGCGCGACCATCGCGGACACCGCACGGACAGCCATCGGCATAGCAACAAAGGCTAACCCCCGGCGCCCCAAGATCACCCTCGAGTTGCGGCCGGTGGCGGCTTATCTCAGACTCGGGCAATCAGCTAGGCAGGAAAGCAGAAACATCATGGCCGACCCGGGGTCGCGTTGAGGTTCGTCTCGCGTCTAGTCCGTCCGATTTTCGCCACGGCGGTCCTGGCAGCCCTGCTGGCTGCGCCCGATCCACCCGCCGTGGCGCCGCGGGCGTGCGGGATCACCTGGACGATGGTGGGCGGCACCATAATCTTTCTCCCCGACTGCAAAGATCAGCCGCCGCCACCACCGCCCTCTCCCGAGCCACCACCCGATCCCAACGTCCCGCCGGGCGCGCCACCTCCCTAGCTGCCCCGAGACGTTCACACGAACAACCTCGTTATTGCGCGCCTGCCTAATTGGTTCGGTCGAATCGTCTGTACCCCGCTTCGGATCGTTCCAATCCCGATTGTGTGACGGGGTCTACCCGACGCGTCGGCAAGCCGGTCGTTAAGGTTCAAGGTCTACGTCCAATCACGCGCGTAGGACGTGGCGCCAAGTCGTGGCCACCTCACTCCCACCCGCAATCAGCCCCTGTGCCGAAGGGAGAACGCAGCAGTGATGGACGCGACGAAACCAATCGATGTGTTATTGGTCGAAGACGATGCCGGCGATGAACTGATCACCCGCGAAGCTTTCGAACAAAACAAGATCCGCAACAGGCTGCACGTGGCCCACGACGGCCAGGAGGGCTTGGACTTCCTCTATCGACGCGGTGAATTCGCCGATGCACCGCGGCCGGACCTGATCCTGCTGGATCTCAATCTGCCCAAGTACAGCGGGCGCCAGCTTCTCGAGCAGATCAAAGCCGATTCCGAACTCGGCGCCATCCCCGTTGTTGTCCTCACCTCGTCGTCACTGGAAGAGGACATTGTGCGCAGCTACAATCTGCACGCCAACGCCTACGTCACCAAGCCCGTCGACCTCGACCAATTTTTCAAGGCGATCCGCAAGATCGATAGCTTCTTCGTCGAGGTGGTGCGCTTACCCCCGCGCACATAAGCCCTGCGCAGTCCCCCGCTCAGGCGGCGGGCAGAGCGGGCAACGTGAGGTCGAACCAGATGCCGCTCGAGATCGGCTGGGCGGCGGCGGCGGCGCCGAGGACGGCAACAAAACTCGCAACCACGAGAAGCTTTCGCACCAGCCCATCCTCGTACAGTTCGGTGGGCCCGCCCAACATGTCAGACGTCGTAGTAGAGCGCGAACTCGTACGGCGTCGGTCGGAGGCCGAACGGTGCGATCTCGTAGTCGCGTTTGTAGCTGATCCACGTCTGGATGAGGTCGGGGGTGAACACGCCCCCCTGGGTCAGGTATTCGCTGTCCTCCTCCAGACGGTCGATCACCGCCGACAGCTGCGTGGGAGCCTGCGGGATCTCCGCGGCCTCCTCCGGCGGCAGCTCGTAGAGGTCCTTGTCGACCGGCGGTGGCGGCTCGATCTTGTTCTTGATGCCGTCCAACCCGGCCATCAACATGGCCGCAAATGAGAGATACGGATTGCCCGACGAGTCGGGGCAACGGAACTCCAACCGCTTGGCCTTGGGGTTGTTGCCGGTGATCGGGATACGCACGCACGCCGACCGGTTGCGCTGGCTGTAGACCAGGTTGATCGGGGCCTCGTACCCGGGGACCAGACGCTTGTAGGAATTCACCGTCGGGTTGGTGAACGCCAGCAGCGACGGCGCGTGGTAGAGCAAGCCGCCGATGTAGTGGCGGGCGGTGTCGGACAGCCCCGCATACCCGTCCTCGTCGTACATCAGCGGGACGCCGTCCTTCCACAATGACTGGTGGCAATGCATGCCGGAGCCGTTGTCACCGAACAGCGGCTTGGGCATGAACGTCACGGTCTTGCCGGCCTGCCGGGCGGTTTGTTTGACGATGTACTTGTACATCTGGTGGTCGTCGGCGGCATGCAGCAGCGTGTTGAATTTGTAGTTGATTTCGGCCTGGCCGCCGCTGCCCACCTCGTGATGGCCCTTTTCCAGCGAAAAGCCGGCGTTGGTCAGGTGGGTGAGAATCTCGTCGCGCAAGTCGACGTAGTGGTCGGTGGGCGCGATCGGAAAATACCCGCCCTTCGGGCGGACTTTGTAGCCGAGGTTGGGGCTGCCGTCCGCCTCGGTCTCTTTCCCGGTGTTCCACCAACCGGATGTCGCATCCACCTTGTAGAACGATTCGTTGGTGCAGGAGTCGAAGCTGACCGAGTCGAAAATGTAGAACTCGGCCTCCGGACCGAAGTAGGCGGTGTCGGCGATGCCGGAGCTGATCAGATAGTTCTCCGCCTTGCGGGCGACGTTGCGCGGGTCGCGCGAGTACAACTCGAGCGTGAACGGGTCGTGCACGAAGAAGTTGACGTTCAGCGTCTTGGCGGCCCGGAACGGGTCGATCGTGGCGGTCTCGGGATCGGGCAGCAACAGCATGTCGGACTCGTGGATCGATTGGAACCCGCGAATCGATGAGCCGTCGAAGGCCAAGCCTTCCTCGAACACGTTCTCGTCGAACGCGTAGATCGGAATGGTGAAGTGCTGCATCGTGCCCGGCAGGTCGCAGAAGCGGACGTCGACATACTCGATGTGCTCGTCCCTGGCGAGCTTGAAGATGTCGTCGGGCGTCTTGTCGGACACGCAATGCTCCTTCGTTTGACTATCCGCGCTGAGTACTCGCGCGCCACCACAGCCTGCAGCAGACCCCGCCATTATCAAGGTCTTTCACGCGAAAAGCAGTGGTGCGATGGCTCTATTTACGCCTCAACTATTTCGTCCGCGTGACGAGCGCGAGTCGAAACTGTTGCGCCGCAGGCAGAGGCCGATTTTGTTCCGGTGGCACTATCCGACGTTGTGGCCGATAGTCATAGGACCAGTGAACGAAAGATCGGAGTATGGGCGAAGTCTTCCAGTTCCATCGTGAAATCATCGTCAGCGGAGACGATCCACTGTCGAAGACGATCGCCGAGGAGCTAAGGGGCGCCGGAGCGCGGATAATCAAGATCAACACGGCCGCCGACCTGCTCGGCGCCGGCGTGCATCGGGCGCGTGCCGTCGTCTGCGCCGGCCCTAACGACGCGGTCAACCTCGAAATCGCTTTGTTGACAAGGGAATATAGTCCCACCGTTCGGGTGGTGGCACGTCTGGCCAACGACGTGCTGCGCGAAGCGGTGACCGCAGTCAACGGGCCCGGCGCGATTCTGGACGTCGCCGACCTCGCCGCACCGTCGCTTGTCGAGGCAGTGCTGTCGCGCAACGCGCACCAATTCCAAACGGCAGGAATCGAATTCGTTGTCTGGGGAGCCGAGGCGCCGTACGACGCGACCCTGCGCGAGATCTATGCCGACCTGGCACCCGTCGCGGTGGTGCACGGAAAGAACTCGCCCGAACCCGGCGTGGTGGTGCCCTGTCCCGGACGGGACCTGCGTGTCTATGCGGGCGACTGGACCTCGATGATCGGCGTCAAAGACGAAATGGAGGCCCGTGGGATACGGGTGACGCCGCCGACCGCGACACGCTCCCGCCATTCCCGGGTGCGACGAGCGATCGACGCGCTGCGCGCGATGCGCGACGACGTCAACCCGATGCTGGTTCCTTCGTTGTTGTTCGCCCTATTCCTGATACTCGGGTCGACAACCGCCGTGTACCTGACCTACCAGAACCCCCGGATGTCGTGGCTGGACGCCCTGTATTTCACCTCGGAGACCATTTCGACCGTCGGCTACGGCGAATTCAGCTTCGCCCAGCAGTCCCCCGCTCTGCGGCTGTTCGTCATCGGGTTGATGTTCGGCGGCGCGATCGTGACCGCGATCCTCGTCGCGTTCCTGGCCGACCTGATGCTGTCGCGCCGCTTTGTGAAAACCGCCGGACTCCTGCGCGCCCGCCACATGCGCGGTCATGTCGTCGTCGTCGGGCTGGGTTCGATCGGCGTCCGCGTCGTCAGCGACCTGACCGCTGCCGGGTACGACGTCCTGGTCATCGAGCCGGACGAGAACAACCGCTACCTGTCGACCGTGGCCAAACTCGACGTGCCGGTGATCTTCGGCGATCCGACGATGCGCCAAACGCTGGAATCGGCGCGGGTCGAGCGCGCCCGCGGTGTGGCGGTGGTGAACCAGGACGACATGCGGAATATCGAGACCGGAATCGTCCTGCTGGAAATCCTAGGGTCCGATACGAAAGTGCCGATCGTCATGCGCGTGCAGGGCCGCGCGCTGAGCACGGCGGTGAATCGGCGGTTCGGTTTCGAGAACGTGCGCTCGATCGTCGACCTCGCGGCACCTTGGTTCATCGGCGCGGCAATGGGTTTACATGTGCTGGGCACGTTCTGGGTCGGGCAGCGCTCCTTTATGGTCGGCGGAATGCTGGTGGCGGAGGGCAGCGAGCTCGATGGCCTGCGCATGGTGGATCTGTCGACCCAAACGCGCGTCATCGCAATCATCAGACCGGAAGGGCCGATCAGGTTACGCCCGCGCCGCGACGCCCGGCTGGAAGCCGGCGACACGGTCTATGTCATCGGTCCCTATCGCGAGCTGATCGCGACGCTACGCAAGGGGCAACCGCCACCGCTGACCGCGGTCAACGGTGAACGCGCGGCGACACTGGCGGCGGCGCGGTCGTCGCATCGGCCGGACGTTCGCCCGCCGAGATGGGCGCCCGACATCGAGGCCTGACGGATCCCTAATTCATGATTCCCGGATCGAAAGGAAAACTCGCCGCAGGCGTTCACGGGCGTGAGCCCCAGTACTCCGGCCCTTCCATCTCAAGGATCCCGTCGTGCGCGACGGGAAAGTATTTCTCGATGCGATCACGCACCGCTTCAAGGAATTGGCTGGTAGTGGGAAAATCTGGCAAGTTGGTTTCTCGTATCTCTTCGAGAGGAACTCCTTGCCGAATGGCGAACCTGGGAAGGTATTGCCATTTTCCGGACTGATCATATGGGCCGAACACGTTTGGGTCGTCCAGCGAAGCAATCATGCAATTAATCGAGCCGTCTCGGGTCGAGTCGTAGATTTGGATCTTGCAATCCTTCGAGCGGAAGAACACAACAGAGCCCTTAAGCCCCCATTCATCTATGTCGTCGTCCACATCATCCAGCTGGAAGCCGAGAGCAATCAACAGAGGTTCGAAGATTGAACGGACTCCGGCCAAAAACTCTTGTGTCATCCCAAGTCAATGGCGGCCTCGCCGATTGCATTGAGCACGTGATTGCTCCCGACCTGCAGCGCCAAGAAATCTGCATCCAACTCATCGGCCACGCTATGCCCCCCTTTGCCGGCAGCGTTGTTCGGAGAAGTTTAGTCCGCTCACGGAGGCCACGCCCCTCACCTCGACTGGTCAGGCTGCTTGCCGGAGACGGCCGTCAGCAGACCCGATCCCCAACTCTCGAAGGGCGATGCTCTTTCGAACTATCCGCGGTGGCAGACCGCGGACCCGCGGGGCGCCGTCATGCCCGGACGACCGAACCGCTTGGTCACCCTGCTCAACCCCCGGGTCATGTCGCGTCGTCGGGCGGTGATGACGATGGGGCGCTTCGTCGAGCACGGGTCGGGGAAGAATTCCGCCGAGCTTGTCGTCGCCGTTTCCTATCATCAGCTCATGCACAGCGGCATGAGGTCGGCGTTCGTCATTCTCCCGCTGTATTTCGGGCTGCTGGCCGGGTTCTTTGCGCACCGAGTCTCGGCGGGCGTAGCGGGAGCCGCTTGCGGCCTGCTTTTCGCCGGTCTGATTCAGCCGGCCTACCGCCGATCGCGGTGGCGGCTAGGTTCCGATGCGGGCATGCGGGAGATCGACGCGATGCACGGCGTGGAGTTCGAGGAATACATCGCCGCGCGGATGCAACGCGCGGGCTGGCAGGTCGGCTTCACCCCCGTCGTCGGCGACTACGGCGTCGACCTGATCGCGCAAAAGGACGGCCAGTATGTGGCGATCCAGTGCAAGCGCCAGGGCAAAACAGTTGGCGTCGCCGCGGTTCAGCAGGTGGTCGCGGGCGCGCGCCATCACGGATGCACTCGAAGCATCGTCATCAGCAACCAGGAATTCACCTCTGCTGCAAGACAACTGGCCTACACCCACGGCTGTCAGCTGATCGGCCGCAAAGCGTTGCAAAGTTGGGTGCCGCCACCCACGGCGAGGGCCTTGCGCAGCTGAGTAGTCTCGGCAACTTAGATCGGCTCCACTGTCGGATAGGAACCGGGTGTGACCCAACCAGGACCACTGACCATCCCTGCACTGTCGAACGAGAACGAGCCACCGGGATCGTGGGGCGGCCGGCCTTCACCCAGCGCCTCAGGGAACACCCAACTTTCGTGAGCCGCGACCTCAGCAGCGCACCCATGCTGCGCGCCGGCCCACTGGACCTTGCGATGATGAATGTCCCCGACGGATTCCCGGTGCGCCGCACCATGTCTGAGACGGCGGGCGGCTTCGTGTTCACGGAGATCGACGGATCACTGGCCTGACTTACCGCCGATCTGGCCCCTGTTGCGTGCCGAGACGTCGCCGAAGCGCTTGCCGAGCCCGCCGAGGTCGGCCTTGTGCGCTCCGGCGATGGCGCCCTCGGCGGCCAACGCCGGGTCGATCACGGCCGAGGCACCCCGCACGGAGATCTCCTTCAACCCCAGCATCGTCGGGCCGGGCACCTCACCAATCTGGCTGGCCAGCGCGAGAGTCCGGTCAAGCAACTGGTCGTGCGGGACCACCTCGGTGACCAGCCCGATGCGCTCAGCCGTGGCCGCATCGACCACCTCCCCAGTCATGGACAGTCGGCGCGCCATCGCGGCGCCGACCACCTGGGGCAGGCGGGCGGTCATCCCCCCACCGGGCAGGATGCCGACCCGGGCGTGTGTGTCGGCGAACACGGCGCGGTCTGAGGCGACCAGAAAGTCGCAGCCAAGCGCTATCTCTAGTCCGCCGGTAAAGGTCGCTGCGTTGATCGCCCCGATGATCGGGGTGCGCATCTCGGCGACGGCGGCAATGCAGCTGTTCGTCTGGAACTCGGCGAAGTAGTCCATTCCATCGCGCGCCGCTTCCTTGAGGTCCAGACCGGCGCAGAACGCCGGGTCCGCGCCGGTGAGCACCACCGCCCGTACGGATTCGTCGGCGTCGGACTCCTTGAGTGCGGTATACAGCGACCGAATCAACTTCCGGTTCAATGCATTTCGCGCGTCCGGGCGATTCAGCGTCAGGATGCGGAACGACCCCTGGTCGCTGGAAATCAGTGGATCGCGCATCAACCGTCCTTCAAGATTTCACCCTGACGATGACCAGCTTCGCCATCCCAGAGCCACGCCTTCGTACCTGATTCTCCTTAGGGCTCCAATCGAGCATGCTTGGCACACTGGACGAACTCAACCGCTGCACGGGGTTATTCCCCTGCACGACGTTTCGGCAATCGGGCTGTCTTAAACTGTCTGCGGTGGATTGAGGAGGCAAGACCGTGGTCGCGGTTCACAACGATATTCGTGACATCGATAGGGGCTCCCCCATGACGCGCTTTGCGCGCGGGTGGCACTGCGTCGGTCTGGCCGAGAACTTCCGCGACGGGCACCCGCACGGGATCGACGCGTTCGGCACCCGCCTCGTGGTGTTCGCCGACTCCGACGGTGACCTGCACGCCCTGGACGGCTACTGCAGACACATGGGCGGCGACTTGTCCCAGGGCACCATCAAGGGCGACTCGGTCACCTGCCCCTTCCACGACTGGCGCTGGCAGGGCTCCACCGGGCGCTGCTCGCTGGTGCCCTATGCCAAGCGCACGCCGAAGCTGGCCCGGACACGACGCTGGCCGACCAGCGAGGTCAACGGCCAACTCCTGGTCTGGCACGATCCCGAGGGCTCTTCGCCGCCTGCCGAGCTGCTCCCACCCACCATCGACGGATACGCCGAAGGGACCTGGTCACCCTGGTCGTGGAACTCGATCCTCATCGAGGGCTCACACTGCCGCGAGATCGTCGACAACAACGTCGACATGGCGCACTTCTTCTACATTCACCACGCCTACCCGACCTTCTTCAAGAACATCATCGAAGGGCACACCGCAACGCAACTCATGGAGTCCAAGGCCCGGCCCGACACCACGAAGAATTACGAGAACCTCTGGGAGGGAAGCAAACTCCGCTCCGAGGCGACCTATTTCGGGCCCGCCTACATGATCAACTGGCTGCACAACGACGTGGCACCGGACTTCACGCTCGAGGTGGCGTTGATCAACTGCCACTACCCCGTCACCCACAACTCGTTCGTGCTGCAGTGGGGTGTCGCCGTCCAGGAGATCCCCGGGCTACCGGCCGACAAGGCGGCCAAACTCGCCGCCTCGATGAGCCGCACCTTCGGCGAGGGCTTCCTCGAAGACGTCGAGATCTGGAAACACAAGACGCGCATCGACAATCCGTTGCTCACCGAGGAAGACGGCGCCGTCTACCAGCACCGCCGGTGGTACGAGCAGTTCTACGTCGACGTCGCCGACATCACCCCCGACATGACCGATCGCTTCGAAATCGAGGTCAGCACCACCCACGCCAACGAGTTCTGGCACCAAGAGGTTGCCGACAACCTGTTGCAGGCCGCGCAAGTCACCTAGACCTGCGCCGGCATGCCGTCCTCGGCCGTGCACGGCTGAAGACGAGGTCCAGACGGTGTCTTTGGTCCTTCGGCTTGTGTCTTTTCGGCCCTGACAGTCACGCCCTGCGTGAGTGATCCTGCCGGAGGGTAGACAGCCGATTGGAAAACGAAACGAAATGTGGCAACCACCGCGTGGCGCGATTTTGGTAGGCATCGACGGCTCCACATCGGCCCTGCGTGCCGTCCGGTGGGCCGCCCGCAACGCAGCGCTGCGGAAGGTGCCGCTGGCCCTGGTTCATGTCGACGACGCCCCCCTGCCGGAGTGGTTCGAGGCCGCCGCGCTGACCGGCGTCAAGCAACAGCACGGACGCCATTCCATCGAGTCCGCCATCAAGGTCGCCGAGGAGAGCGCTGGTGAGTGCGGTCCAGTGCAGATCGACAGCAAAGTTTTTCATTCGGCCACCGTGCCGACTCTCGTCGACCTCTCGGCAGGCGTGGAGATGGTGGTGGTCGGCTACCGGGGGCACGGCGCCGTGCTGCCCCGTAGCCTTCTTGGCTCGGTGAGTTCGGCGATGGTCCACCACGCGCACTGCCCGGTCGCGGTGATCCACGACCACGAAACCGCGATCGGCGATCTCACCCGGGCGCCGGTGTTGGTGGGCATCGACGGTTCACCGGCATCGGAAGCGGCGACCGCTATCGCATTTGAGGAGGCTTTCCGACGAGGCGTCGGCCTGGTGGCGCTACACGCCTGGATGGACCCGCGGGTTCGCGGCTCCAAACTGTTGCCGCAAGACTCCGAATGGGACGCTCAGCTGACCGAGGAGGAGGCGACGCTGGCCGAACGGCTGGCAGGTTGGCACGAACGCTATCCCGACGTGAATGTCCATCGCAGAATCGAAATCGGTGATCCGGCACGTTGGCTGATCGAAGCGTCCGGACGGGCGCAACTGTTGGTGGTCGGCAGCCACGGCTGCGGCTGGCTCAGTGGCAGGTTACTGGGATCGGTCGGTGCGGCGGTCGTCAACAGGGCCAAGATCCCGGTGATCGTGGCCCGCCGGTCACACAGCCAGCCCGCCGTCGATGGTCAGCAGTGACCCGGTGGTGTAGCTCGAGGCGTCGGAAAATGGATAGATCACTGCGCCGAAGGCTTCCTCAGGCCGTCCTACGCGATTCAGCGCTATGGGCCGCAGGATGTCGGCAGGAGCGCAGGGTGAGCTGATGTTGGCGATCGATCCCCCGCCGGTACGAGCCATGGCCGTCGCAGCCAGCGTCGTGAGTCGCGTCGGGCCTTTGAGGTTGATGCCAATCACCTTGTCGAACAACGTCTCTGAGGTTTCTAGTAGTGATGGCGCCACGGGGCTCATCCCGGCGTTGTTCACCAGGCTGTCAAGCGGCCCCAGCGTCGCGCGGCGGCATCGACGACGGCGTCCAACATGTCCCAGTGGCCGACATGGCAGGCCAGCGGGTGAGGCCAAGGCTCATGGCCGCGCCGAGTCCACGGCTTCCCCCGGTGATCAGGACCACGCGGTCGTTGACATCGAACAGTCGATCATTCGTCGCGCGAACTTCCCAGCACGGACGAGGAGTTGGTCGACGATGAGCCCGAAAAACTCGTGCAGCGGGTCCATCCTGCAGGGTCTTTCGGCAAGGTTGGACCACGGCGAACTTCGCGGAACAGTGTTCGAAACGGCGCCTTCGACGAGGTTCCCGCGGCGCTGACGCGGGTTGCCACCCGGACGACGCGGGGGAAGTGCGTCGTCGAAATGGGTTAGCCGGCCTCGATCGCGGCGACAGTCGCAGCCGCTTCGGGCCCACAGACGCGCTGAAGGTTGACGGTACCCCCGGCAAGCAGATCGTTGACCCGGCGCTTGAGGTCGCCCGAGGACAGCTGGGCATAGAGGTTGGCGCCCGGGCAGGAAGTCTGGGCGAGATCGCGGTGGCCGGCCAGGGTGTCACTGGCGATATGAAAGGCTTGGGCGGCCCAGGCGAAAGCGAGAGCGGCACTGTGCAGTTGAGCCTCTGAGACGAATTCCTTGTCGAAGTCTCCTTCACAGAGGACCAGGAAGTGTCCGGTTGTGTCGTAATCCGTCGCGGTGTCACCCGCGATCTGCGGCGTGCGTAGTTCGTAGATGTTGCCGTCGCGGTCGATGCCGACGTGATAGGCGATGTCGACCCACCCTTTCTGGTCTTGGTGGTAGCGCTGATCTTGGCGAAGACGGCCCGGGGCGTTGCGGTTGTCGCCGAGGACGACCGCCTCGTGGTGCAGAGTCATTCGGGTAATGGTGTGCGGCCGGCCGCCGGCCAGAGCAGGACGAGCGCCCCAGGCGTCCCGGCACAGCACGACCGCCGAGGCCGAGCTCTGCGGGAGTGCGGACGCAGTCGTCGAAGTGGCGTAGCCGCCCAAGGCCGTGGCAGCCCCCGCCCCACCGGCGAGCCGGAGCAGGCGCCGACGGCTGATCGACTCGGTGAAACTCGCGCTGCGACGGGTCAATAGAAAGCCATCCCTCCTCTTGCATGCGTTGAGGAGATCCCGCCTTCCGCGATCTCACGCGTCATCATGTGCTGGTGGTAGTGCATGGCGCACTTGACCACACTGATGAACAGGACGCTTGGATCCGGCCGGTGCCGAAGCATGGCGGACATCCGGTGGCGATAGATGCGGCGCAACTTCGGCTCCGGCACTTCCCTCATCAGCCGGACAAACAAGACGATCGCCGCAAGCGCTTCGAGCAACTGGGATTTCCGCTTGGTCAAGGGATGTTGGCGCCAGTGGGCTTGGCGGGTGCGTCCGAAATTGATTCGGCGCCGAAGATAGAGGTTCTCGAGCCGGTCGAAGTAAAAGTCGGGGTCATGCATGTCCCGCACCAGACCGACGTACCCGTCGCGCAGCTCGTCGCGGGTCATGCCGAGCGGAATGACGTTGGTGCCGAACATTCCGTCGGACGCGTTGGTCTTCGAAAGGTCAAGGCGGCCTTCATTCTTCAACCGCGTGTAGAGCGGCGTCTTGGGAATGGCCACGAGCATGTTGAGCGTGGGGTGCATGATGTCGGTCTGACGGATGAACTCGTACTGTGCCTTGAAGATCCGGGTGTCGTCGTGGTCGAAGCCGACGATCATGCCGCACAGCACCTCGAGGCCGGAGTCCTGCACTTTGCGCACGCGATCGACGATCGTCCCGCCTTTGCGGACGTTTTGGTACTTCTTCGCCTCGTGCAGTGATTCCTCGTTCGGGGTTTCGATACCGATGAAGACCATCGCGATATTCGCCGCATCCATCAGCTCCAACAGCTCGTCGTCTTCGGCGAGGTTGAGCGACGCATAAGCCATGAACGTCAGGGGGTATCCCTTGGCGGCTTGCCACGAAGCGATGTCGCGGAGCAATTTCTTCACCGCGGCCGTGCCGATCAGGTTGTCGTCAACGATGAAGGCCATTCGGACGTGCTGCCTACGCATCGCTTCCAACTCGGTGAGCACTTGCGCGGTCGTTTTCAATCGCGGTTTGCGACCGAACGTGATGGGAATATCGCAAAACTCACACTGGAACGGACAGCCCCGGCTGAATTGAATACTGCCGAACAGGTAGTCCTTTGTCTTGAGCAGGTCGTACCGCGGCGTCGGCGAACGGGTCATGTTGCTCGGCGCGCTTTGCTCGTATCGGTGCAGCTGCCGTCCGTGGGCCCATTCGTCGAGGAACTGCGGCCAGGTCGTGTCGGCTTCGCCGACGAAAACGACGTCCGCCAGGCCGTCGAAGTAGTCTTCTTGCACCGTGACCGACGGGCCGCCGACAACTGTGAACACACCACGGGCTTTCAGTTCACGGAGAATCTCGAGCATCCGGTGGCCTTGGACGTCCATGCCGGTGAGCCCGACGATGTCGGCCTGGGCCACCCGGTCGTAGTCGATGGGCTCGACGTTCTCGTCGACGATTGTCACGCAATGGTCGTCGGGCGTCAGCGCCGCCAGCAGCGGCAGACAGACACTCGGCAAGATGCGCTTTTTACCGAGGAGCGGAAGCGCGTATTCGAGGCCCCAATAAGACACGTCGAACCGAGGATTGATCAGCACAATATCGGCCATAATCGCCTACTTCGACCGAGGGGTGAGTCGCCATGCTATGCGAATGGCCATTCTTCGCCGGCTCCGCACACCAGTCAATGAGGTGACCGGAGGCGACAGAATTACTGGTTAAAGGCCAAGCGCTTGTGCGCTCGCCGTCGCGACGTCGCCGCGCAAAATCGACATCGGTGGACTGCCTCGCACATGGATGGAATTCGAGAGCAGAACAACGTAAGTATCGGAGGCCGGGTCCATCCAAACCGAGGTTCCGGTGAAGCCGGTGTGACCAAAGCTTCCGACGGGGAAGATCACGCCCCGCGCCGTGGAGTCGGCGGTGTCGATATCCCAGCCGAAGCCGCGCAAGTTTTCACCGCTGATCGTCGGGTAGTGCGGAGCCAGAAGCGGATTCGTCGTATTGGGTCCCCGCGCGACGGCCGCTCGGGAGGCGCTAATCGCCGCTTCGAGTTGTTGCGCGCTGTGGCCCGGCTGCTGCGGACTCGTCATCGCCTCCAAAGTTGTTCGCATCAAAGGAAATTCGCTCGGGCGACCCGCGAGTCGATCAAGCAGGGCTTGGGCGAAGATGCCCACGTCGTGAGCCGTCGAAAACAATCCGGCATGCCCGGCCACGCCGCCCATGCGTCGCGCCGTGGTGTCCTGCACGGTGCCCCGCAGCAGGTGATCGAGATCGGGGTTCTTGCCCGGATAGGCTCTGCCCTCTTCGTCGCGCGCGGTCGGTGCGATGCGCGGCAAGAGGCCTACGTCCCAACGACCAGCGGGGCACGCGTCCTGCGCCCCGCCTTGGGCCCCGGGAGCCCAGGCGATCGCGGAGCCGATCGTCGTGTGCGGACCACAGGCTTTGGCCAAAGGAAGGTAGCGGGTGTCCGTCAGGTGAAGCGGGTCGAATACGTGCCGCTGAACGTAATCGTCCAGGGCCTCACCCGTCACCCTCTCGATCAGCGCACCCAGCAGGATGAAGTTGATATCGGAATAGCGGAAACCCACACCGGGAGCAGACTCCAGCGGTGTCGTCAGCGCGCGATGGATGCCCTCTGCCTGGTCCGCTCCGTCCAGTCCCCACGGATCGCCCAGATTGACGTCGCCCGGTAAGCCCGAAGTGTGCGTCAGCAACATGCGGACGGTGACCTGCGCGCGCCGGGCGTTGCCCGCAGGGTTGAAGTCCGGCAGCTGCTGCTGCACGGGATCGTCGAACGCAACCTTGCCCTGTTCGCCGAGCTGCATAACGGCGGTCGCCGTTGCGAGGCTCTTCGTCAGCGACGCCAAGTCGAAGATGGTGTCCTCGGTCATCGGCTCCGCAGGTGCGGGCAAGCCATCCAACCCGGGCTCGCCCGCCAGCTTGCGCGAGCCGTAAGCCTGGTGGAAGGCGACCCTGCCGCCATGCCCGATCACCACGACCGCGCCGGGCAGCTTGTCTGCCGCGATCGCGGCGTTGATCAGCAGGGAGACCTTTGCGAAATCCGGCGCGGGAGCCGCGACGGGTGCCTGCGCCGGATGTCCCCCGTCGCGCACCGATGGGTGTGCTGCCTCGCCGCGCGAGCACCCCGCAACGAAAGCGACAACGACGGTCCCGACGGCAATGGCCCGTCGGAAGGAACTACCGGAACGGCTCGTCAACTGCCGGCCTCGGGCGAAGCGCGCATGATCTCAGTGTCCACGCCTACGACGATCGCCAGCCACCCGGCTTGACGGGATCTCACATGGAGAAGGGCCGCATGCCTGCGGCCCTTCTTGTGGAGCAGCCTGTTCATGAGACGCCACCATGCCCGTGGCAGGTACCTCCCGAACTGGGGTGCTCACTGAACGACCACGCGCCATCAGCGCATTGGACGGTGGCGCCTGGTGGCCGTGACGGTGCCGTAGTCGGACGCTGAACGCAGTCACCCGATGCGGCGATATAGCAGCCGTGGCCGTGTCCCTGGCCGCCACCGTAGCCTCCCCTCGCGTACGCCGGTGATGCTAATCCGACGGCGGCCACGACGACGGCTATTGCGACGAGAGTGGAACAAATGCCCCGGCGCTCAAGCGTTTTGTCGGCCCCTGTACGAAGGATGGTTGTCGGACCTTCTAGCGAGCTTTTCATGTTTGTGGTTTCCTTTCCGGTAAATGGACAAACGGCCAGGATGAGAGCTCAACCCGGATCGCGGCCGGCGAGATTGACTTGTTCCGAACTGTTCGTCTAACGTCACTCGATCTGCTCGCGGCAGCGTTATTCCTAACTACGAGAACGACAAGCGTCAGCTGGATCTCCGTCGCGCGCTATCGGCTAGATGTAGAAGTAGCCGCCGAGTCCGTTGCTGGGAAAAGCCGCCAAGCAACCACTTAAAAGCAGCGCGCACGCGCCCAGCGTGATCGTCACACCGACCTGTCTTTTGATGAACATTGCGTTCTCCTTCCATTCGGGCCGGCGATAGTCCGGCAGTAATCACATCTCGAATGTCATCAGGCACAGCGCATACCGGCGAGAGGGCACACACCACAACTCGGAGTCATGCGCGCCGGGGGTGTACACACCACCTTGAATGTGGTGTCCGCGCGCTTGTCCTTTTCGGCGCCCGCTGGGGCAGAATGGCGCTTATAGTCGTATAGCCCACAAACATGCACTGCGACAACGGAGATGCGTTGATGGCCGTGGCCGACCAGTCGATTTCGGTAGTGGTTGCCGAGGACTCTTTGTTAGTGCGCGATAGCGTGTGCCGAGCACTGTCAACTGATCGCGATGTGACGGTCGTTGGCGAGGGCGTCGACTACGACTCCACGGTTAAGCTTCTCGATCAACACAATCCAGCATTGTTGGTGACCGACGTGCGCATGCCACCAACATCGACCGATGAGGGAATTCGCCTCGCCCAGTGGTTACGCACGGCGCATCCCGACACCGGGGTGATCGTGTTGTCGCAATACGCCGAGCCGGCATATGCGATCGGGCTGCTGGACGGGGGCACCAAAGCGCGCGGCTACCTGCTGAAGGAACGAATCGCGCATTTCGACCAGCTTAGCGACGCGGTCCGCGAGGTCGCGTCTGGCGGGACGGTGCTGGATCCCCTTGTAGTAGAGGCGTTATTAGCAAGGCCAGCCTCATCGTCGGCAGTCAACACGCTGACTTCTCGAGAGCGAGAAGTACTCGCTGAGATCGCCGCCGGCGCGAGCAACCGGGCAATTGCGGAACGCCTCGTGCTCTCCCAACGGGCCGTAGAGAAGCACATTAACTCGATATTCGCCAAGCTCGCTCTCACGGGAGACGAGACGGTCGACCGGCGCGTGAAGGCGGTGTTGATGTTTCTCAGCAACGGCACGTCCAGTTAGATGGCACACCCAGCCCGACTTTAAAAAGAGTGGTGTGTACACCCTGGTACCCCACCCAGTACATCGCCCACCATATCCGGCATGGAAGCCGAGAAGGTCCCCGTGTGGGTGGTCGACGACCAGGCCAGCTTTCGACGAGTAGCGGTCGCAATGCTCTCCGCCACAGATGAATTCGTGCTGGCGGGCGAATGCGAGACAGGCGAGTCCGCCATCGAGGTCACTCGTGATAAGCGGAATGGGATCGTATTGATGGACATCCACATGCCCGGAATGGGCGGTATTGAGGCTGCCCGGCGAATTCACGCCTCACACCCAGATTTAACAGTTCTCTTGATGTCTACCTACGACATCTGCGACCTGCCTGTTGGGATCGAGGACTGTGGCGCCTCGGCCTACCTACGTAAAGAAGAGTTAAGTCCGGATCTGTTGACCCGCTTCTGGCGTTCGGCCAGGTAGAGCAGGCCGGTATGTGGATTAGCGACCTCAGCCGCGGCGTCCCGGGAACAATGCTCAAGCTTTTTGTTGCCGGTGAGGTGATCGCATGGAGCATCAGCACCCCAGTCGCGCTAGCTCTGCACGCCTGGGTAATGCGATCCGCTTGGGTGCTTGCCCTTGCTCTTATTTGTGTTGCAGAGAGCGCTGTGCAGGTCGCGTCACTTCGCCTGGCTCTGAGCCACAAAAATCAGCAGGCAGTGACATTGATGTGCGTCGGCAACTGGGTGGGCGCCCTGATGGTCACGTTTGTTGCGCCGGTGCTGCTGCCCGTCGTCGCGCTCGCTGCACTGCTACCCGTTATTTTCGCCGAGCGCTACGTACGCGGAAGGCGACTGTTGGCGTTCACAGCGACCACCGCCGGTTGCCTATTGGCCTTGGGAGCGCTCGCGGGACTACAGGATGTTTCAGGGCTGTCCGATAAATTGCCCAAATCCGTCGGCAACACTTTCGTTATTGCGGGACTGCCTGCGATGGCGATCCTCATCCTGTTAGTCGCCTGGAATAACGCTGCAGCCCTGCGGAATACGGCCAAGGAGCTGGCAGCGTCGCGCAGTCGTCTGATCGCCGCGACCGACAACGAACGGCGCCGACTTGAACGCGACTTGCATGACGGAGCCCAACAGCACCTGGTTGCGCTGGCGGTGCTGCTGCAGCTCGCCCGCACTGCGGAGCAAGACGCCGCGAGCTCGCTCCTCCTGGAAGCGTCACAAGTACTAGATACCGCGATTACCGAGATCCGCAGACTCGCGCACGGCATTTACCCACCCTTACTGGTGAGCGGCGGCCTGGCGCACGCACTCCCTGCCGCCGCGGCACACGCTGCGGTACCCGTCGACCTGAACCTCAACGGCCTAGCACGCTACCCGACGGAAATCGAAGCAGCGCTGTACTACTGCACCACCGAGGCGCTGCAGAATGCCGCCAAACACGGCGGACCCAACACCAAGGCGGCGGTCAGTGCGCATACCGATGGCCACACGCTGACCATCACGATTAGCGACACCGGCCGCGGATTCAGCCGGGCAAGCGACGGCGCCGGCCTGACCAACATGAAAGATCGGCTGGCGGCCATCGGGGGCCGGCTCGAGATCGCCACAGCACCCAGCCGAGGCACGCGGATCGCCGCCATCGTTACTTGTGCGCCACTGCCCACCAGCAGCCCAGGCGCAGATCAATTACCGGTTTGACCAGATTGAGAATTGCAATGCCGTATGTCTGCCAATCTTCCCCGAAGCGATAGTCCGTTCTAGGAGCATGTAGTAATAGCCGACGAGAAGGACGGGACCACGGCATGGGACCAGGATGGTGCCGGGGGCGATGTGACGGAGATCGTCAATCCGGTCGTTGACTACGAAAAGTATCGACAGACGGAGGCGGCGCCCACCGCCTGGTCCGATTACTCAGAGGACGATCTTAAGGATCCCGCGTGGAGACGAACGTGGCTGATCGCTGGGGCCATCTTCGTCCCACTTGTCGTGGCTGCCGTGACCATCGGCTATTGGGTGAGCCAGTTAGGCAAGCCGCAAATGGTGGTTGAGCCTCAAAGAGTTGGAACAGCGACGGCCCAGCCTGCTCCAGCTGGTGTACCGCCAACGGTCACGGTGACAGCACCCCCTCCGGTTACCGTGACGCAAACGGCCGTGGCAGCACCGCCACCAGTGACGGTGACAGCTCCCCCACCCGACGAGACATTTCTCCTCTGCCCTGACGGACATACAGGCGTCGCCACCAACGTGACTTCGTGCCAGTTTGCGATGAACGTCCGTAGCAGTTATCTCAGCCAAGGTGGTCCTACGGTGATTGCATACAGCCCGGTCACCGGAGACAGCTACCAAATGGACTGCCACACGGGCTACACGTCGCACCTCAACACGGGAAGAACCGTCGACTCAGTTCGTTGCGCGGGAGGCAACAATGCCGTCGTCATCCTCTGGTAACTACCACCGTTGACCCGAGGGCCCGGCTGCGCCGAAGCTGGCCCGGGTGCAGGTCCAGCCCCAAGACATAAGACCTCGACGGTGCTCCTCTGTTGACAGCTCACGCCAGATCCAGCCCTCTCGCCCCGCCCAGCGAAAATCTCTAGTGCCCGTCGCCGCGATGCGATTTAGGTTGGAGTCATGAGCGACACCCAGTCCCAATTGTCGGTGCTGAAGCAAACCGCCGATCGGGCCGTCGCAGAGGCCATCGGACGGCTGATCGAGAACGGCGCAGATCATGAGCTCAATCGGATCAACGCCCTGGACTTTTCCGAGCGCACCGGCTTCGACGAAGAAAAGGTGATTTCCGGCTTCCTGCATGCCGCGCGGATTGGCCTGTTCGATCTGACCTGGAATGTGCTTTGTCCTGGTTGCAGCGGCGTGCTGGACGCACACGACACATTGAAATCGCTGCGTGATGACGACTATCGCTGCGGATTATGCGCCTGCGGCTACGAGCCTTCGGTCGACGCGCAGGTCGAGGTGGCCTTTACGGTCAGCCCGAAGGTCCGGCGGATTGCCGCCCACGATCCCAACACGCTGCCGTTGTGGGACTACTACACAGAGGTGTTCTGGAGTTCGGGCATCGACCTCAGCGAGAATTCGTTTGCCTCGCTGACCGAGGAAGCGACGCTGGAGGCGCAGGAACTGCCCGCCGGCGAGAAGGCGGTGCTGTCCATCCAGCTTCCGCCGCAATTCATCATCGTTTTCGAGCCGGTGACGCACTCCGCTCATTTCATCGATGTCGACGGCGAGCCGACCGAGCAGCCTCAGCAGCTCGAGCTGATCTTCAATAAGGCGCACCCGCCGACTGGGTCGAGCGCCTTGCGTCCAGGTCCGGTACGGCTCGCGCTCAACAATGAGTCCACTCTGCGGACGCTGCCCACCGTCTTTGTCGCCGACGGCCTTCACGATCTTTTGGGCAAGCGCAGGCCGTTTCTCACCGCCAAGCGAATGCTGTCTAACCAGACATTCCGCGATGTGTTCAAGGCCGACAACCTCAAGATCGATCAGCGTCTCAAAATCACGTCGCTGACGTTTCTGTTCACCGACCTCAAGGGGTCGACCGCACTTTACGAGCGGGTCGGTGACCTCGCCGCGTTTGACTTGGTGCGCGCGCATTTTCGCGCACTACTGGAAATCATCGCGGCCGAAAAGGGTGCCGTGGTCAAAACCATCGGGGACGCCGTGATGGCGACCTTTGTCCAACCGGACCACGCACTCATCGCGGGTTTGCGCATGCGGGCCGCGATGGACAAGCTGAATGCCGAGCGCGGCAGGTCGGACCTGATCGTCAAGATCGGCATCCACGAGGGGCCGTGCCTCGCGGTGATGCTGAACGAGCGGCAGGACTATTTCGGCCAGACCGTCAACGTCGCGGCGCGCGTGCAGAGCCTGTCGACCGCGCAGGAAATCCACATCACCGATCCCGTGATCAACGCGCCCGGCGTCGCGGCCGTCCTGCAGAAGGAGGCGATCCGACCGGTTCGGAAAGAGGCCGCGCTGCGCGGCATCGCCGACAAGATGGTGGTCTACGAGATCCCATAGCGGTCAACCGCGCCGCGGACGAGCCTATTCATGCGCCATGCCGGAATCGAATCCGATGGCTACCAAGAGATGCGGTCGGTCCGTGGATCGCAGATTATCGCGCTTCGCGTTTAGCTTTCTTTTTATCGCGGGTCGAGCAGCAATGACCCATATCGCAGTGGTACCGATCGCTGCACTCATGGGAACAATAGACCGATGCGACCGGAAACCAGTCCGGGTCGGACAGGTCACGCCATCGATCATTCGGATCGAACGTGTGGCCGCAATGCACGCAGGTCTTCATTTTGACCGTGGTCTTGGTAGCCATGCAGCTCAGCGTACGCGCCATGACCCTAAATCGGTGCTAATTTCAGATCGACAAAACTCGCGGTCTCACAACTGCGATGGCGTGCCATAGCAGCAATACTTTTACGCCTCGGCGGTCAACGGGTCGACCTGGCAGAAATTCGCGCCTCACAGCGAAATCCTCTGCGGTGCTTAAGGTTTCCATGACTTCAGCTCGACAGCCGTTCCTGAGAGCCTTTCGCCCATTGAGACGGTCGTGCGGATCGCCGCCGACCCCCGGCCCTGCGGTGTCCGTAGGCGAGGCGCTCATTGCACACCTGCTCGGCTCGCAACCGATCGAGTGATGCACAACCAAAAGGTGAGGGCGGAACCTTGCCGTGATCAACGTGCCCGACGGATTTCCGTTGCACCGCATCATGTCCGAAACGGCGGGCGCGGTTCGCCTGCACCGATATGAGCATCGTCGACGAAGCCGACATACTGGTCGAGACGGGGTCACCGGTGAGCTGCTCGTCCGCGGCATCCAGTATCACACCGGGTACTGGACCAGACCCACCAGATGTGGTTCGCAGGAACGCCAGTCGGCCGGAACGATCGGCCTGATGAACCAGGCAGCCGGACCCGACGCCCAGCGCCAGCCTCGAGCACTGGCTCAATTTGTATATTTGTTCACTATTCATATATGCTTGAGGACATGATATAAACTCTTTAGCGATGCTAAGGATGCCGAAGGCGACCGAAGCAGGGGCAAGGACTTCCCGAACAACGCATCATAGCCGTGGCTTGATCAGAACCGGGCGTCTGGTCGGCACCGGGAAGCCCCGACCGCTCGCGCCGGGTTGCCGGAGCTCGTCCACAAGTCGTGGTCATCGCGTGGAATCCGCTGCATGGATTCCACGCCGGAAGTTAGGAGTCGAAATGACGTCGAGACGCACGCGCATCGGCGGTGCGCTATTGGGCTGCACTGCAGCGATCATGCTCTCTACTGGCGTTGCCGGCGCTGATCCACCAGACCCCCACCAGCCAGACCTGGTGACGAACTACTGCGAGGGCCAGCGGTTCATGGTCAATATCTGCGACGGCACGCGATACCCCGACGGCTCGTTTTGGCATCAGTGGTACCAGAAGTGGGCCGACGAGTACGGCCAAGGCCCTCGTATCTGGCACTACGACTGCGTCAGCGGCAACGAGCCTTTCCCGGCCTTACCCCCGCCTGGCGGCTGCGACGGGGCAATTCCGCCCGCTTCGCCCCCAGCCTGACCACACCAACAATTCCGAGTACCGCCGAATCCGTCCCACGGGTCCGGCGCCTTGAATAGGAGTCCGAAATGAAGTTGAAATCTGTCCGCGTCGGCGCCGCGCTACTGGGCTGTACAGCGGCGGCCATGTTTTCTGCTGGCGTTGCTAGCGCTGATCCACCAGATCCACACATACCCAACATCACCCACAACTACTGCGACAGCCGGTTTATGGGCTATGTCTGCGACGGTGCACGGTACCCCGATGGGTCGTTCTGGCATCAGTGGGAATCGGACGACTGGGTTGGCTGGCATTTCGACTGCGTCAGCGGCAACGAGCCTTTCCCCGCCCCTCCCCCGCCTGGCGGCTGCGATGGCGCAATTCCGCCCGCTCCGCCCCCCGCCTGACCGCAGCGGGCAAGCCGATCAGCCCCCGAGTGAGTCGACGTGTCTGGTTGGAGGACAACGAAATCTACGAGTCCGTCGACATCCTCTGCCCTGCGGTGTCCCTGCGCGAGGCGCTTATCCCACGCCGCCTCCTCGGCTAGCAAACCGATCGAGTGACGCACAACCAAGCCGCACCTTCTACCCGGGCCAGGGTAGAAGGTGCGGCTTGCGAAGCGACGGGACACCACAGGAATGAACGCGGCAGCGATGGTGTTCGGGTAGTCCGTGGCGCACGCGACGAAATGTGGTGACCGATGAACTGCCCTAGTGTCAGCTCATCGGGCATGCCTAATCGGGGGGTACGGTGTTGAGGCTTCTCAAGCGGCGATGGGTTGCTCTGGTCGTGGCCGTGGCAGTGGTCATCGGCGGTGTTGCGGTGGACCGACTCAGCGGCGTCTTCCCCGGACCCGGCCTACCCAAGCCCGATCCGCGCGATGCAACCCCGCCCTACGCAGCCAAGACTGCCGTCTACGAAATTCTGGGCCCGCCCGGGACGACCGGCGTCGTCAACTGGATGGACGCCGCCGCTCAACCGCAGAAGGCCGACTTCACCACGTTGCCGTGGTCGCAAACGATCGTCGCCGAAATGCCCGGCATCTTCGCCTACGTCGTCGCGCAGGGCGATAGTCCCTCGATCGGCTGCCGCATCACCGTTGACGGCAAATTGGTCGATCAGCAACAGGCCAACGGGCACAACGCGCAAGTTTCCTGCTTGGACAAGTCGGCATGACCGACCAAACCAGCGACACGGACGAAATCCCCGTCGCCCAGCCCTACGAGCTCGAGCGCAAACCGCGCCTCGCTCGTACCGTCCGCGCGCTGGCGCTGCCGATTGTCCTGGCCTGGGTGCTGATTGCGATCGGGGTGAACGTCTTCGTCCCGCAGTTGGAGAAGGTTGCCGAGGAGATCTCCGTCCCGCTCTCGCCGTCAGACGCACCATCGGTAACTGGGATGAAACACATCGGGGAGAAGTTCAAGGAGTACGACTCCGACAACCTCGTCCTGGTCACCCTGGTCGGTGACAAACCGCTCGGCCCGGACGCCCACCAGTTCTACGACGACCTGGTCAAAAAGATCCAGGCCGACCACGAACACGTCGAGCATGCGCTGAACTTCTGGGGGCAGCGATTCACGTCCTCAGGTGTGGAGAGCTACGACCATAAGGCCGCCTACGTCCAGGTCAACCTCAAGGGTGACCAAGGTGGGGCGGTCGGCGACGAATCCGTTGCCGCGGTGCGAAAGATCGTCGCGGACGCGAAGCCGCCGGCTGGCGTGAGGGCCTACGTCGCCGGCCAGGGCGCCCTGACCGCCGACGTGATCGTTGTCGGTGACAAGAGCCTGGCCAAGATCACCATCATCACGGTCGTCATCATCGCGATCATGCTGATGTTCGTCTACCGGTCCATCAGCACCGTGCTGCTGACCATGTTCATCCTCTTCATTGGGCTGCTGTCCGGCCGCGGCGTGGTTTCGCTGCTGGGCGAAACCGGCGTCATGGGCTTGTCGACCTTCGCCGTGAACCTGCTCACCTCACTGGCCATCGCGGCGGGTACCGATTACGCGATTTTCATGGTCGGTCGCTACCAGGAGGGCCGTGAACGCGGCTTGGACCGTGAAGCCGCGTACTACGACACTTTCGCCGGTGTCAGCAAGGTGGTCCTGGGCTCCGGTCTGACCATTGTTGGGGCGCTGGCCTGCTTGAAGTTCACCCGGCTGCCCTACTTCAGTTCGCTGGCGTTCCCGTGCGCAGTAGGACTGCTGGTGGTGGTGGCGGCTGGGGTCACGCTGACACCCGCGCTCATCGCATTCGCCAGTGGCTTCGGTCTTTTGGACCCCAAGCGCAAGTTCAACTACACCCGCTGGCGCCGCCTGGCGACGGCCATCGTGCGCTGGCCGGCGCCCATCCTCGCGACCTCCGTCATCCTGGCGATCGTCGGCGCCCTTGGTCTCGCGGGCTTCACCCCGCGCTACAACGACCTGTACTACTTGCCGAAGAGCGCGGCCTCGGTGCAGGCGTACGACGCGGCCGATCGGCACTTCACCCAGGCCCGCCTGAACCCGGACCTGCTGATGATCGAATCGGACCACGATCTGCGCAATCCCCGAGACATGCTGGTGTTGGACAAGGTTGCCGGTGCTATTTTCCGGGTGCCGGGCATCGAACGGGTGCAGAGCATCACCCGGCCGCTCGGCCCACCGATCGAAGACGGGTCCATTCCATTCCAGCTGAGCGTGCAAACCGCGCCGATCCGCAGCAACCTGAACTACCTCAAGGACCGAGTCGCCGATATCAAGAAGATCATCGGAGATCTCGACACCCAGATCGCGCTGTTGGAACGCCAGTACGCGATCACCCAGAAGCTCGCCGACGCCGCCGACGACAGCTCGAAAACCACCGGGGAGACTGCGGCCATCACGGACGAAATCCGGGACCACATCGCGGATTTCGATGACTTCTGGAGGCCGATTCGCAGCTATTTCTACTGGGAGAAGCACTGCTACGACATCCCGATCTGCTGGTCGTTACGGTCGCTGTTCGACGCGCTGGACGGATTCGATCAGCTGGCCGAAAAATTCCACGCCCTCACCAGCGATCTCTCCAACACAGCCAAGGCCACGCGCGAATTGCTGGCGATCATCCCGGAGAACATCGCCGTCACCAAGTCGATCCGGGACACCACGCTGACTATCTACAGCACGTTCGACAACCTCGTCGACCAGTTCGATCGGCTGACCGACACCAACGCCGTGATGGGCAAATCGTTCAACGACGCTCGGGTGGAAAGTCTGTTCTACCTGCCGCCGGAGATCTTCCAGAACCCCGACTTCCAGTTCGGGTTGAGCCTGATGGTGTCGCCCGACGGAAAGGCAGCGCGCTTCATCATCACTCACGCCGTGGACCCGGCGACCGCGGAAGGCATCAAGTCTGTCGAGCAAGAGCGCAACGCGGCCAAGGAGGCGCTGAAACTCACCTCGCTGGAGAACGCCGACATCTACCTCGGCGGCACCGCTGCAACATTCAACGACATCGCCACTGGCGCCTGGTACGACCTGCTGATCGCCGCGGTGGCGTCGATCGTGCTGATCTTCATCATCATGGTGATCGTCACCCGCGCATTGGTCGCAGCGGCCGTCATCGTCGGCACGATCGTGCTGTCGCTAGGCGCAGCGTTCGGATTCTCGACATTGATTTGGCAGCACTTGGGCCACTTCCAGTTACACTGGGTGGCAACGGAATTCGCGTTGATCGTGCTCTTGGCGGTGGGGTCGGACTACAACCTGATGCTGGTGTCGCGCATCGAGGAGGAAATCGGGGCCGGCCTGAACACCGGGCTCATCCGCGGCGTCGGCGTGACGGGCCCGGTGGTGTCCGCAGCCGGTGTGGTGTTCGCCGTCACGATGGCCACGATGCTCTCCAGCGATCTGCGGGCGATCGGTCAGTTCGGCACGACGATCGGTATCGGTCTGATGTTCGACACGTTCGTCGTTCGCACGCTCATCACGCCGTCGATCATGACGGTGATGGGACGGTGGTTCTGGTGGCCGAAGCGGGTGCGGGTCCGCCCGGCCAGTCAAATGCTTCGGTCCATCGGGCCACGCCCGCTGGTCCGGGCACTGTTGCACCAGCCGCGGCATGCGGTTCCGCCGACGTAATGTCCGGCACAGCCCGTTCACACCAGGTGAACCAACTTGTGCAGGACGACGTCACTCAGTACTGCCCGGAGCCGCCGGGCCGGTGGGGCTCGTCGCAGCCGTCGGGCTTACCGGACTCGTGGGACTCGTGGGGGTCACAGAACGTGTGGGGCTCGTCGGGGTCGTAGAAGTCGTTGGGCTCGCGGAGGTCGTCGGCCGCACAGAGCTCGTGGGACTCGCGGGGCCGCTCGTCGGAGTCGGAGGAGTCGTGGGCGTAGTACTCGCTAGACCCGGGCCTTCACCGCACCAGTCCGCCACATCTTTCGGATACTGCTCGAGCGGCGGAGGACAACGCTGCCCCGGCGGGAAATTTGCCCCGGCATTGAGCAAGTCGCAGGGCACGTAGACCTGCTTGCCCTTGGGAGTGTTGGTCAGACACTTCGTCGGCGGATCGCCATAGGCCGGGACGGGAACGATGGCCGCCGCCAGCGCCACGATCGCGCCGAGTACCCAAGCAAGACGGCGACACGTCATGAGAGCTCCTTCTAGCTGCGAAAGTTCATGACGATTAAAGCCGCTCACCCAAGACAAAATCCAACGCTTGGGACAGCACATTCTCAGTGGAGCTGCCGGGAATCGAACCCGGGTCCTACGGCATTCCCTCAAGACTTCTCCGTGCGCAGTCCGCTATGCCTCTACTCGGATCTCCTGTTCACGCGGACTAGCCAGGATGACGATCCCAGTCGCTGTTGGTGTCCCGATAAGTCCCGCGACCGGACTCATCGGTGGATCCCTCTAGCTGACGCCAGGGTCCGGGTCGAGGGCTTTCCCGGTCTGACGGACTAGCTGTCGCTTAGGCAGCGAGAGCGTAGTCGCGCTGATGTGAATCGGCGCTTATATGGTTGCATCGACGCTTACGGTGGTCTCTTGCCTGCACCGGCACGCTTCCCTTGATTCGATGCGCGAAGTCGAAACCTTTCAGCCCCTCGCATCCCCACCGAATTTCGGCAGGACAATCTATGGTACGTCAGGCTCAACGACCAGCAACGGAATTATGTTCCGGGCAAGCTTGCGGTCAGATCACGAAATTCAGGTGCTCGACGATCCGAGCGGCCACGTCCTCATCTCCGGCGAGTTCGACATCCTGCGGCCGCGCCGGGCACATCGGACGCCCGCCGGCCAGCCTGGTGAACTGCAACGCGTCCAGCCGGATCGTCGCCGTGGGTTCCTTGCCGCCGAAGTCGTTGACCAGCTGCGCCCGGCCGTCGACGCTGACGCGGATGCTGCGCGCCAGCGGACCGGTCAGGTCGAACTCGACACGTGATCCGTCCGGCGCCTTGGCCAGTTTGCCCACGACAAACCCCATCGTGGCCGCGACCTCGTCGAGAGACAGCTGCGACGCGGGGCCGGCGAGCTCGTCGTCGGACGGTGGCCGTTGCAGGGCGATGCGGATGTCCTGCTCGTGCATCCAGCAGTCGAAGACCCGGATCCGCATGAATCGCCCGTAGCTGTCGGGGCCCGCGGGCGTGAAGCCCTGCGCATTCCAGTCCTCGTCGGACAAGCCTTGCAGCACCTTGCGGCGCCCGTCGGTGACCGCGCGGAAACGCTCGAGAACCTTCGCACCGGGCTCGTTGGCGAGATCGCGTACCCAGCACTCGTTCATCGCGCCGACGTCGTTGCGCACATGATCGAGCGCCTTGACGTCGGTCTCCGGCTCGGGCGCGGGAACGCCCTCCAGGAAGGACTCGGTCCCGATGATGTGCGAGACCACGGACTGCACGCACCAGCCCGGTAGCGGCGTCGGCGCCTTCCACTGCTCGTCGGTCAGCCCGTCCAACAGCGCATCGAGGTCGTCCCAGACGGCGAACAGCCCCGACAGGACCTCGGACTTGTCGAGCAGTGTGACGGGACGATCGGCCATGGTCGGATCGTAGGCCGATCACTGCCCCACGGGAACTAGCCCGCGGCGATCATGGCGACCGACCCCATGGCCATCACCATGCCGATCCCCTGCCAGCGGGTGACCCGCTCGCGCAGGATCATCATCGCCAGCACGACCGTGGCGGCGGGATACAGCGAGATCAGAATGCTGGCCAGCGACAGCAGCCAGGACTGCAACGCGATCAGCTGGGTGACCAGGGCGCAGATGTCCAGCAGCGCGATCGTCAGCGCCAGCCGCATCGAGTTGCCCTGCGGCAGCCGCAGCGTGCGCCGCGAGGCGGCCATGACGGTGATCACCACCGTGGCGGCCAGCCGGGCGAACATCAGCGGCCACAGCTTGCTGTCGTGCGGCGCCTGATGCAGGAACACCAGATCCAGCCCGAACGCGGACCCGGCGAACACCGTCAACCAGGCCACCTTCGGCGTGAACCGGAACCGGGCGGCGCCCTCGGCGGTGGCGTCGCGGCTGACAAGCATGACGGCCACGATGGCCAGGACGACGCCGATCGAAGCGGCCGGGCCGGGCCGCTCCCCCAGTGCGACGCCGACCGCCACCGGGACTGCGGCGTTGAGCACGCCTGCCAAGCGGGGCGACCACCGAGATCGGGCCGGAGGCCAGCGCCGCATAAAACGCCCACATGCCGAAGGCCTGGCCGACGCCGTACAGGCAGCCCCAGAACACCGCGCCGGTGTGGATGGGTCCGCCGGCGATGAGTCCCAAGACGCCGAGCAGTACGGCCTCGACCGGATAGGCCGCGAGCATGACCCGCAGCGCGGCCACGCGGCGTGCGGCCACGCCGCCCACAAAATCGCTGACGCCGTACGAGACGGCCGACAGCTGCGCGTACGCGGCTCCTATCAGTTCATACCTTTCGATCGCCGGCCCAATTCGCGAACTACGTCGCGCTGAGCATCCCGGCGGGCCATGTCCTGGCGTTTGTCGTACGCTCGTTTGCCTCGTGCCAATGCAAGCTCAACCTTGACCTTGCCCCCGGTGAAGTACAACGACAACGGCACCAACGTGAGGCTACCATCGCGGATCTTGCCGACCAGGCGGTCGATTTGTTGCCGATGTAGCAACAACTTTCGATTGCGACGAGGATCATGGTTCGTCCAGCTACCGTGCTGATACTCGGGAATGTGCAAGTTGCGCAACCACACTTCGCCGTCGTCAATGGTTGCGAATGCATCGGTCAGCGAGGCATGTCCTTCGCGCAAGCTCTTGACCTCGGTGCCCTGTAACGACATTCCGGCCTCGAATAACTCGACGATTGAATAGTCATGCCGCGCCTTGCGATTGCTCGCGATGATTTGTTTGCTCTCGCGCTTGCCGCCAACCGCGTTGGTCCGGCTGGACTTTTTGGGCACAGCTACCGCCGCACGTACAGCCGCAACGTCACGTATGACGTCAGGCCCGCCATCGACACGCCGAGAAGCAACAGAATCGGTGAGATGTAAAGGATGTCCGCATAGTCGATGCGAGCGATGAGATTGGCTTGGTAGAACTGGTTTAACGCGTTGTCCAGGAACAATGCCCGCACGACGACAAGCCCGCCGATGGCGATACCGACACCGACGGCGGCGGCGAACATCGCCTCGACCAGGAACGGCAACTGCGTGTACCAGCGGCTCGCCCCGACCAGTCGCATGATTCCGATTTCGGTGCGCCGCGTGTACGCCGCGACCTGAACCATGTTGGCAATCAACAGGATTGCGCCGACGGCCTGGACCAGGGCGACGGCGAAGGCGACCTCGCTCAGACCGTCGAGCACGGCGAACAGGCGATCGATGAGGTCTTTCTGGTTCAACACCGACAACACCCCGGGCTGGCCCTGCATCGCCGCGTCGAAATCCTTGTGTTGCTCGGGATTGTTGAGCTTGACGATGAACGACGCAGGAAAGGAGTCCTTACCGGCGACGTCCTTGTACTGCGGGAACTTTCGAATGGCGTCGTCATAGGCGTCCTGACGGTTGAGGAACCGCACCGACTTAACGTCTTCGCGCCCTTCGATTTTCTCGCGCAGAGCCTTGCACGGGTTGGTCGTACAGCCCGGGTCGTTGGCGGACACGTCCTCGGTCAGGAAGACCTGCGTCTCGACCCGGTCGAGGTAGATCGCGCGCGAGTGCTCGGCCAGGCGCACCACCAGCAGACCACCACCGAACAGGCCGATGGAGATGGCGGTCGTCAGGATCATCGCGACCGTCATCGTGACGTTGCGACGAAGACCGGTCAGGACCTCGTTGAGCAGGAAGCCGAAGCGCACTTAGCGATCCATCCCGTAGATGCCGCGCTGCTCGTCACGAACCAGCCGGCCCAAGGACAGCTCGACGACACGCTGCCGCATCGAGTCAACGATGTGGTGGTCGTGTGTCGCCATCAAGACCGTCGTCCCGGTGCGGTTGATCCGCTCCAACAAATCCATGATGTCGTTACTGGTGTCGGGGTCGAGGTTCCCGGTGGGCTCGTCGGCCAGCAGGATCAGCGGACGGTTGACGAACGCCCGCGCGATCGCAACCCGCTGCTGTTCGCCACCGGACAGCTCGTCGGGCAGCCGGTTGGCCTTGCCGGACAGCCCGACCGTGTCGATCACCTCGGGCACCACCCGGTTGATCTGGTCGGTGCGCTTGCCGATGACCTCCAGCGCGAACGCGACGTTTTCGAAGACGGTCTTTTGCTGTAGCAGCCGGAAATCCTGAAAAACGCAGCCGATCACCTGACGCAGTTTCGGCACGTGCCGGCCCGGCAGCTTGTTGACGTGGAACTTCGACACCCGCACGTCCCCACTCGACGGGGTCTCGGCGGCCAGCAGCAGCCGCATGAACGTCGATTTGCCCGACCCCGACGGGCCGATCAGGAAGACGAATTCACCCTTGTCGATTTTGACGTTGACGTCATCGAGCGCCGGACGGGCCGCCGCTTTGTACTTCTTGCTGACATGGTCGAGGGTGATCATCACGGCACGCCAGTGTAGCGGTGAATTTCGCTGGGCCGCGATGATCGACCGGCGGGTGGCGTGCCGATGGGCTACTGACCTGGGCGGGGCTGCGGTAGCGGCGGGGGCGAGGCCGGCGTGGTCGAACTCGGCGGGCAAAGGGGCGCGGGCAGCAGACACGGCAGCTGCGGCAACTGGAACGGCGGCGGCACGGTGGTCGTCGTGGTCGTGGGCGCCGTGGTCGTCGCGGTCGTCGGGGTCGGCAACTCCGTGGTGGTCGGCGTCGGCGGGTAGGTCTCGGCCGGCGGCTGCTTGACGCGGCTGCGCGGGACCCAGGTGTAGTTGGGGTCGGGCACGAAGCCCGGCGGCACCACCTGCTGTGCGGGCGGCTTGGGCGGGGGCTCGGGCCGATAGGTATCGTAGACCCACCACAGCGCCAGGAACGCCACGATCAGCAACAGGGTCGACGTGCGGACCCGGCCCCCGAACATGTGGCCCGGCCAGCTTTTGTCCTTGTTATCGGTGTTCTTCTCGAAGACGTTGAGGGTAAGTTTCACCGCTTCACCGATTCATGCACTGTCTCGCGGGCGGCCTCGGCGGCCTGCGCGGCCGGCACGCCGGGATCGTCCTCGACCAAACTCACCGTCGTGTCCGCAGTGGTAACGATGCCGGCGCGGGCCAGCGCCCGGATCACCAGCAAGCGCAGCTGCCGGCCCGCCTCGAACTGCTTGCCCGGCAGCGTGCGGGCCACCATCCGCAGCGTGACGCTGTCGACTTCGATGCTTTCCAGCCCCATCAGCGTCGGTGCGTCCAGCAGCAGCTCACCCAACAGCGGGCTGTCCATGGCGTGGTCGCACACCTCACGCAGGACGTCGTTGACCCGGTTGAGGTCGGCACTGGTCGATACGGGAATGTCGACCACCGCGCGCGCCCAGTCCTTGGACAGGTTGACGGTCTTGACGATCGAGCCGTTGGGGATGGTGAACAGCTCGCCATCAGAGGAGCGCAGCCGGGTGACCCGCAGTGTGACGTTCTCGACGGTTCCGCGCGCCTCGGCCGCGATGCCGGTGACGGTAAGCGAGACCAAGTCGCCGAAACCGTACTGCTTCTCGACGATGATGAAGAAGCCCGATAGCAGGTCCTTGACCAGCTGCTGGGCACCGAAACCCAGCGCCGCGCCGACGACGGTGGCGGGCGCGACCAGCCCGCCGACGGAGAAGTTCAACACGTCGCCCGCTTGGACGACGGCCCAAATCGCGATCAGGACGATCGACACCCACTGGATGACCGAGGCCACCGCCTGGCGGTGCTTCGTCGCCTCCGAGCGGACCAGCGCATCGCTTTCGGCAAAGCCCTCGTCGAGCTGGCGAGTGACCTGCTGGGCCACCCAGCTGACGAAGCGGACCGCCAGCACCGCGGCGATGAGCAGCATCGCAAGGTGCACACCCCGGGTGAGGATCCACTCGCCGATCTGGCCGCGCCAGAAGTCGTGCCAGCGCTGCCCGGCCGTGGTTGCGAGCAATGTTGTGTTAGTCGTCATCTTTTCGGTTGCGCCACCGGATCCCCGCTTCCAGGAATCCGTCTATGTCCCCGTCCAGGACGGCGGCCGGATTGCCCACCTCGTACTCGGTGCGCAGATCCTTCACCATTTGATAGGGGTGTAGTACGTAGGAGCGCATTTGGTTGCCCCACGAACTGCCGCCTTCGCCTTTGAGGGCGTCGAGCTCAGCACGCTCTTCTAAACGCTTGCGCTCCAACAATTTTGCTTGAAGCACTCGCATTGCCGAAACCTTGTTCTGCAGTTGCGACTTCTCGTTCTGGCAAGTCACGACGATACCTGTTGGGATGTGGGTTAAACGAACCGCCGAGTCGGTGGTGTTCACCGACTGGCCGCCCGGACCGCTGGATCGGTAGACGTCCACCCGCACGTCGCCCTCGGGGATGTCGATGTGATCGGTCGTCTCGACCACCGGCAACACCTCGACTTCGGCGAACGACGTCTGGCGCCGACTCTGGTTGTCGAACGGGCTGATTCGCACCAGCCGGTGCGTGCCCTGTTCGACGGACAACGTGCCGTAGGCGTACGGCGCGTGCACGGCGAACGTCGCGCTTTTGATCCCGGCCTCTTCGGCGTAGGAGGTGTCGAACACCTCGACGCCGTACTTGTGTTGCTCGGCCCAGCGGATGTACATCCGCATCAACATCTCGGCCCAGTCGGCGGCGTCCACCCCGCCGGCGCCGGAGCGGATGGTGACCAGCGCCTCGCGCTCGTCGTACTCCCCCGACAGCAGGGTGCGCACCTCGGCGGCCTCGATGTCGGCGCGCAGAGCCTTGAGCTCCGCATCGGCCTCGGCCAGCTCGTCGGCGCCGCCTTCCTCGGCGGCCAGCTCGTACATGACCGGCAGGTCGTCGAGGCGCTGCCGCAGTTCCTCGATGCGCCGCAGCTCGCCCTGGGCGTGGGACAACTGGCTCGTCACACGCTGCGCGTTGCCCTGGTCGTCCCACAGTTTCGGGTCGCTGGCCTCGTGCTCGAGCTTCTCGATGCGGCTGCGCAGACCCTCGACGTCGAGCACCCGCTCCACCGTGGTCAACGCGGAGTCGAGCGCGGCGATATCGGCTTGACGGTCAGGTTCCACAGCCGCCCACGTTACCGGCGGCCTGGTCGGGACCGACCGGTCAGGTGGCGAGCGGCGCCACTTGGGCCACACGCCGGGCATCAGCGATTAGCATCAAGTCACCATCGTGTGCGCCCGCGACTGCGACGCCCAGCCCTTACTCAGCCCTTGCGTCGCAGCCGGGCATGACCAGAAGGCTGGGTATGCGTCCATTTCACGTCGCAATCGTTGGCGCCGGACCGTCGGGCTTCTTTGCGGCGGCATCTCTGCTCAAGGCTGCCGATGCCTCCGACGACTTCGACGTAGCCGTCGACATGCTCGAGATGCTGCCGACGCCGTGGGGACTGGTGCGCTCGGGCGTCGCGCCCGATCACCCGAAGATCAAATCGATCAGCAAGCAATTCGAGAAGACCGCCGCCGACCCGCGATTTCGCTTCTTCGGCAACGTGGTGGTCGGCGAGCACGTCGAGGTCACCGAACTCGCCGAACGCTACGACGCGGTGATCTACGCGATCGGCGCCCAGTCCGACCGCGCGTTGAACATTCCCGGCGAGGACCTGGCGGGCAGCGTCGCCGCCGTCGATTTCGTCGGTTGGTACAACGCGCATCCCAACTTCGAGCAGATATCGCCCGACCTGTCCGGCGCCAGGGCGGTCGTCATCGGCAATGGCAACGTCGCGCTTGACGTCGCCCGCATCCTGATCACCGACCCGCAGGTACTGGCACGCACCGACATCGCCGATCATGCGTTGCTGACGCTGAGCCCGCGCGGTGTGGAAGAAGTGGTGATACTCGGCCGCCGCGGCGCGCTGCAGACCGCGTTCACCACGCTGGAATTGCGTGAGCTGGCCGACCTCGAGGGCGTGGACGTAATCGTCGACCCGGCCCAGCTCGAGGGCATTACCGACGAGGAGGTCGAGGCTGCCGGCAAGACGACAAAACAGAACCTCAAGGTGCTGCGCGACTACGCCAGCCGCGAACCCCGCCCGGGGCACCGCCGTCTGGTGTTTCGATTCATGACCTCCCCGATCGAGATCAAGGGCGACGGCAAAGTGGAAACAATGGTGCTCGGCCGCAACGAGTTGGTCACCGACGAGACCGGGCAGGTGTCGGCCAAAGACACCGGCGAACGCGAAGAGCTTCCCGTCCAGCTGGTGGTGCGCTCGGTCGGCTACCGCGGCGTGCCCACGCCGGGGCTGCCGTTCGACGACAAGAGCGCGACCATCCCCAACACCGACGGGCGCGTGGCGGGCAGCCGCAACGAATACGTGGTCGGGTGGATCAAACGCGGGCCGACCGGCGTCATCGGCACCAATAAGAAGGACTCCCAGGACACGGTCGACACCCTGATCGCCGATCTGACGAGTGTCGGCGAACTCGCCGAATTCCCCGACGACCATGCCGATAAGTTGGCCGACTGGCTGTCCTCGCGCCAACCGCACCTGGTCACCTCGGCGCACTGGGACATCATCGACGCTCACGAGCGCGCGGCCGGCGAGCCGCACGGGCGTCCCCGCGTCAAATTGCCGAGCTTGGCCAAACTCCTGCACATCAGCCACCCGGAGTAGCTCGATTCGCCGGGCAGCGCCTTCTCTACGAAAGTTCTTGTCCCCCAAGTTCTGCGGCGATCAAACTCCGCGATGTCCGCCAAATAGATTGCGGCACAGCGGCTTTAGATCCAGATTTCAACCCGCGGGCGGCTCCCTCGGCGCGAACCGCCAGTTGTCCGGGTTCCTCGACGAGTACAGCACCGAGTGGGTTTGTCCCATCGTCGGCCACTGGTCGACGTCGACCGCCAACCGCGCATAGACCGAGTGCTCGTTGACGGTGGGTCCGTTGATCACGCCCGCGATCGTGACGTACTGCTGGCCCTGCGCATCCGGCCGCGGGCTGACGCCCGTCACTAGCAGGGTGCCGCTGAGCAGCTCACCGCGCGGACCCCGCGGAATGAATCGCTGAGCGAGAAACACGCCCAGGACCGCCACCAGCAGGAGCAGTAGACCGAATTCCCACACCCGTTCAGGTTACGACCATGCTGCGACCGCCGGGGGAATTGACTTAGGGCCCTACTGTCGCATGCGGATTCGCCGTAGCGTCGACATCAGCGGACGTGCAGCGCCGAGGAAAGGTGGGTCGATGACCGATGAGCCCTCTGCCATTTTGTCGGCGGATGAGAGTTGGCGCAGGCTGGGCGGCGTTGCCCTGGGCCGACTGGTCACAAGTTTCGCGAATGAGCCAGAGATCTTCCCGGTGAACTATGTGGTGCAAAACCGCACCGTGTTGTTCCGGTCCGCCGAAGGCACCAAACTGTTCTCCGCGGTGGCCAACAACGTCGTGGTGTTCGAGGCCGACGACCACGACGTCGCCGAGGGATGGAGCGTGATCGTCAGGGGTCGCGCCCGCGTGCTGCGCACCGCCGCGGAGATCGAGGAGGCCGAACGCGCCGAGCTGATGCCGTGGATCGCCACCGTCAAGAAACACTACGTGCGGATCACCCCGACCGACATCACCGGGCGCCACTTCAAGTTCGGTCCGGAGCCAGACCCCAACGAGTCGTTTGCCTGACTGGGTTGCAGTGGGGCCGTGGTAGGACTGCTGGCATGGGTCAGGACGATCTCACGCTGGCGTTGCTGTTGGCCGACCGCGCCGATGCGCTCACGCACGACCGGTTCGGCGCGCTGGACCTGCGAGTCGACACCAAACCAGATCTGACCCCGGTAACCGACGCCGACCATGCGGTCGAGGCCGACCTGCGCGAAACACTCGGCCGCCGCCGGCCCGACGACAGCGTCGTCGGCGAGGAGTTCGGTGGAACCACGACGTTCACCGGACGCCAATGGATCATCGACCCCATCGACGGCACCAAGAACTTCGTGCGCGGCGTGCCGGTGTGGGCCAGCCTGATCGCCCTACTGGAGGAGGGCGTACCGGTCGTCGGCGTCGTGAGTGCCCCGGCGCTGCAACGCCGGTGGTGGGCGGCCGCCGGCGGGGGCGCCTTCGTCTCCATCGACGGTGGAGGTCCCCGACGCTTGTCGGTTTCCTCTGTGGCACAGCTTGATTCGGCGAGCCTCTCGTTCTCCAGCCTGTCGGGCTGGGCGGAGCGCGGCCTGCGGGACCGGTTCATCGGTCTGACGGATGCCGTGTGGCGGGTGCGTGCTTACGGCGACTTCTTCTCGTATTGCCTCCTCGCCGAGGGGGCCGTCGATATCGCCGCCGAACCCGAAGTCTCGGTATGGGACCTGGCGGCTCTCGATGTCGTCGTCCGCGAGGCGGGCGGAACGTTCACCGGATTGGACGGCAAACCCGGCCCCCATCGCGGCAGCGCCGTGGCGACCAACGGCCTGCTGCACGAACGGGTGCTCGACCATCTCGGTGTGAAGTAGTTAACAGCCGCTCTTTATCTTACTCCGGAGTAAGGTAGCCTTCTGATTGCATCGCCCCAACTACAGAGGCTGATCACATGACGGAAACTTCCTCCGGCACAAATTCCTCCCGCTCCCGCGTCAAACGGCGCGGCCGCAAGACCGGCGTCGGGCTGCAACCCCACCGGCGCACGGGAGTCGACGTCACGCTGGCGCTGCTGACCCCGATCGTCGGCCAGCGGTTCCTGGACAAATACCACCTGCGCGACCCCCTGAACCGGGGCCTGCACTACGGGACGAAGACGATCTTCTCCACCGCCGGTGCCACGTCCCGACAGTTCAAGAAGGTCCAGAATCTCCGCAGCGGGCCGACCCGGCTCAAGTCCAGCGGCAAGGACTTCTACGACCTGACGCCCGATGACGAACAGAAGATGATCGTCGAGACGCTCGAGGACTTCGCCGAGGAGATACTGCGTCCCGCGGCCGCAGGGGCCGACGAGGCCGCGGCCTACCCGTCGGATCTAATCGCGAAGGCCGCCGAGTTGGGCATCACCGCGATCAACATCCCCGAGGATTTCGACGGCATAGCCGCGCACCGCTCCAGCGTGACCAACGTTCTGGTGGCCGAGGCGCTGGCCTACGGCGATATGGGCCTGGCACTGCCGATCCTGGCGCCCGGGGGCGTCGCCTCCGCGCTGACGCACTGGGGCAGTGCGGACCAGCAGGCCACCTACCTCAAAGAGTTTGCCGGCGAGCACGTTCCGCAGGCCTGCGTGGCCATCGCCGAACCGCGCCCGTTGTTCGACCCTACCCGCCTGCAGACCACGGCCGTGCGCACGCCGAGCGGATACCGGCTCGACGGTGTCAAGTCGTTGGTGCCGGCCGCCGCCGACGCGGAGCTGCTCATCGTCGGCGCGCAACTCAATGGCAAGCCGGCCCTGTTCATCGTCGAATCCTCCGCGAAAGGCCTTACGGTCAAAGCGGATCCGAGCATGGGAATTCGTGCGGCCTCGCTCGGCCAGGTCGAACTTTCCGGCGTGTCGGTGCCACTGAGCGCCCGGCTCGGCGAACCAGACGCGGCACCTGGCGAATATGACGCGGCCTTTTCCGAGGCGGTCGCGCTGTCCCGCCTGGGCTGGGCGGCGCTGGCCGTCGGCACCTCACACGCTGTGCTGGACTACGTCATCCCGTATGTGAAGGAGCGCGAGGCATTTGGCGAGCCGATCGCCCGCCGCCAGGCCGTCGCGTTCATGTGCGCCAACATCGCGATCGAGCTCGACGGGCTGCGCCTGATCACCTGGCGCGGCGCGGCCCGCGCCGAACAGGGCCTGACCTTCACCCGTGAAGCTGCCCTGGCCAAGCGACTCGGCGCCGACAAGGGCATGCAGATCGGGCTGGACGGCGTGCAGCTGCTCGGCGGTCACGGCTACACCAAGGAACACCCCGTCGAACGCTGGTACCGCGACCTACGGGCCGTCGGCGTCGCCGAGGGCGTTGTCGTCATATAAGTCGTCAGCTAGCGAAAGATCAATCATGGCAATCAATCTCGAACTGCCGCGCAAGATGCAAGCGGTGATCGACAAGGCACACCAGGCCGCCGCGGAAATGATGCGGCCGATCGCCCGCAAGTACGACGAGCAGGAACACGCGTACCCCGTCGAGCTGGACACACTGGCCAGCCTGTTCTCCGGGGCCGCCGAGTCCAATGCACTGGGGCTGGCCGGAACCGAAGCCTTCCGAGGCGGCGAAAGCAAGGACGAAAACCGCAACGGCGCCAATATGGCCGCGGTGCTGCAGACGATGGAGGCATGCTGGGGCGACGCGGCGATGATGCTGTCCATTCCCTATCAGGGCCTGGGCAACGCGGCCATCAGCGGCGTGGCCACAGACGAGCAGCTGGCTCGGCTGGGCAGGGTCTGGGCGGCGATGGCCATCACCGAACCGGGCTTCGGCTCCGACTCGGCGGCGGTGTCCACCACCGCCAAGCTGGACGGCGACGAGTACGTGATCAACGGCGAAAAGATCTATGTCACAGCGGGTTCGCGGGCCACCCACATCGTGGTGTGGGCAACGTTGGACAAGTCCCAGGGGCGCCCGGCGATCAAGTCTTTCATCGTGCCCCGCGAACATCCCGGCGTCACCGTCGAGCGCCTGGAGAACAAGCTCGGCATCAAGGGCTCCGACACCGCCGCCATCCGGTTCGACAACGCGCGCATCCCCAAGGACAACCTGCTCGGTAAGCCGGCAATCGAATCTGGCCAAGGGTTCGCCGGCGTGATGGAGACGTTCGACAACACGCGACCCGTGGTGGCCGGCATGGCCATCGGGATTGCCCGCGCCGCCCTGGAAGAGCTGCGCAAGATCCTGACCGAGGCCGGTGTGGACATCTCCTATGACAGGCCCTCGCACGCCCAGAGCGCCGCGGCCGCCGAGTTTTTGCGCATGGAGGCCGACTGGGAGTCGGCCTACCAGCTGACCTTGCGCGCAGCGTGGCAGGCCGACAACAAGATCCCGAACTCCAAAGAGGCGTCCATGGCCAAGGCCAAAGCCGGGCGGGTCGGCAGCGACATCACCCTCAAGGCTGTCGAATTGGCGGGCACCTCAGGGTATTCCGAGCAGGCGTTGCTGGAGAAGTGGGCGCGCGACTCGAAGATCATGGACATCTTCGAGGGCACGCAGCAGATCCAGCAGCTCGTCGTCGCCCGCCGCTTGCTGGGCCTGTCCTCGGCCGAACTCAAGTAGCCGGAATCAGCGACCGAGCGGAGGGCTCGGCACCGGGCAAGGCTAGCGTCGTGACATGGACAGTTTTCAGGCACTGGTAGCCCGCCAAGATGGTGACCGAGTGACCGCGTCGGTCGAGACCTTGAGCCCATCCGATTTGCCGCCGGGTGACGTGACGATCCGGGTGCTGTATTCGAGCGTCAACTACAAGGACGCGTTGGCTTTGACACCGAAGGGCGGCGTGGTCCGCGATTACCCCATCGTGCCCGGGATCGACCTGACCGGCGAGGTCGTCGAATCGCAATCGCCCGATTTCAGCGCCGGCGACCAGGTGCTGGCCCACGGCTATGCGATCGGGACCGGCCACCACGGCGGCTACGCCGAGTACGCGCGGCTGCCGGCCGATCAGGTGGTGGCGCTCGGCTCGCTGAGCCCGCGCGAGGGCGCCGCGATCGGCACCGCCGGCTTCACCGCCGCGATGAGCGTGCAGGCGCTGATCGACTGGGGCTTGAAACCCGGGACCACCGACGCGGGACCCATCGTCGTCACCGGGGCCTCCGGCGGGGTCGGCTCGGTGAGCGTGGACCTGCTGGCCGCGGCGGGCTACCAGGTGGTGGCGTCCAGCGGCAAGGAGTCGGCGGCCGGCATGCTGAAAGAGCTTGGCGCCAGCCAGATTATCGGCCGGCTGCCCGCCGATCCCGACGCCAAACCGCGACCGCTGGGCAAGGCCCGCTGGGCGGGCGCAGTGGACTGCGTGGGCGGCGCGACGCTGGCCGACGTGCTGAGCACCGTCGAATACGGCGGGGCGGTCGCCGCCAGCGGCCTCACTGGCGGCCCGGCACTGCACACGACCGTGCTGCCGTTCATCCTGCGCGGCATCTCGTTGCTGGGCATGGACTCGGTGCTGATGCCGATCGGCCGGCGCCGCGAGCTCTGGGCGCTGCTCGGCGACTCGCTGCGACCGCGGCATCTGGACGCCGTCACCAGCGACGTTGACGTCAAGGACGTCGTCGAGGTGATTGACCAGGTCCGCGACGGGAAGTACTCCGGGCGGGCCGTGGTGCGGGTCGCCGGCGGATTCTGAGCCGACAGTAGGCTTCGCCCATGCGCGCGATACGTGTGACTCGGCTGGATGGTCCCGACGCGGTCGAGTTGGCCGACATCGACGAACCCACCGGCGACGGGGTGGTGGTCGACGTGCACGCGGCCGGCGCGGCGTTCCCGGACGCGTTGCTCACCCGCGGCCTCTACCAATATCGCCCGCAGCCGCCGTTCGTACTCGGCGCCGAGATCGCCGGCGTGGTCCGGGCGGCGCCGGACGGGTCGCACGTGCGTCCCGGCGATCGGGTGGTCGGGCTGACGATGCTCACCGGCGGCATGGCCGAAGTCGCGGTGCTCGCGCCCGACCGGGTGTTCAAACTGCCGGACAACGTCAGCTTCGAGGCGGGCGCCGGCCTACTGTTCAACGACTTGACGGTGTACTTCGCGCTCACGACACGAGGGCGTCTGCAGCAAGGCGAGACGGTGCTGGTGCACGGCGCGGCCGGCGGAATCGGCACCTCGACGCTGCGGCTTGCGCCAGTGCTCGGGGCCTCGCGCACCATCGCGGTGGTCAGCACCGAAGAGAAGGCCGAGATCGCCACCGCGGCGGGCGCGACGGATGTGGTGCTGGCCGACGGCTTCAAGGACGCGGTCAAGAAACTGACCGACGGGCGCGGCGTCGACATCGTCGTCGACCCCGTCGGCGGCGACCGGTTCACCGATTCGTTGCGTTCGCTCGTTGCGGGCGGACGCCTGCTGGTGATCGGCTTCACCGGCGGTGAGATACCCACCGTGAAGGTGAACCGATTGTTGCTCAACAATATTGACGTGGTCGGGGTGGGCTGGGGCGCCTGGGCCGGGTCACACCCCGGAGCGCTGACCGAGCAGTGGAGCGCACTCGAGCGCCTGCTCAGCTCGGGACAGCTGCCCGCCCCGCAGCCCGACGTCTTCCCCCTGCAGGAGGCCGCCGCCGCGGTTGCGTCCATGGAGAATCGCACCGCCAAAGGCAAGGTCGTCCTGCGCGTGCGCGACTAGGCGCACGCGAAAGCCGCGCCCTTGTGCGGTGCTAGAAAAGAAAGTAATGTTACTTTCATTTCTGTTCTCACCTCTATGCTCGCCGGAGCCCGGGAGTCATCCATGGAATCCTTTGTTCACCTGCGAAAAGGCAAAACACCGCGGCGCCTGCACGCCGACCTCGACGGTCTCAAGGACGACGAGCTCGGCCGCGGCGGATTCGCCGGCCGGACGGCCAACATCTACCGCCGCCACGACCCGACCGCTTACCGATCGGTCGGTCCGCTGCGCCCTGTCGACGTGCTGGCCAGCGAGCTCAAACCCAGCGACGCCAACGACGCCAACGGCGGGCCGCTGCTCATGTTCAGCAACGACGACTGCCGGATTTCGCTGAGCCGCCGCCACCAGCCGATGCCCTACTTCGCGCGGCACGTCGACGGGGACCTGCTCTGCTTCGTGCACGACGGCGCCGGCCTGCTGGAGACCGAATTCGGCCCGCTGCGCTACCGCGCCGGCGACTGGGTTTACATCCCCAAGGCGTGCACTTGGCGGCAGCTGCCGGACCGCGAGACCACGCTGCTGATGATCGAAGCCACCGACGAGTTCCGCGTCCCTCCCCCAGGCGTTTTGGGCCGGCACTTCCCGTTCGACCCGTCGCAGGCCGTCATTCCGGAACCGGCCCCGATCGACCCCGATCCATTCCACGACGGCCGCGACGAGTACGAGGTCCGGCTCATCCATGACGGCGGCCCGACCACGTTGTTCTACCAACACAATCCGCTCGACGTCGAAGGCTGGCGGGGCGACAACTTCGCCTTCACCTTCAACATCGACGACTACAACGTCGTCACCTCCGACAGCGTCCACCTGCCACCGACCGTCCACCTGTTCATGCAGGCCACCGGCGTCTACGTGATGAACTTCCTGCCCAAGCCCGCCGAGGGCGTGCCCGGCACCGAACGCACCCCCTGGTATCACCGCAACGTCGACTACGACGAGATCGCCTTCTTCCACGGCGGCTCGCTGTACGGCATCCCGATGCCGCCGGGCCTGATCTCGCATGCGCCGCAAGGGGTTCACCACGGCGCGCCGGAAAAGGCCCGCGAACGTGCGCGCCGCAAGTTCGATGAGCATTCGCGGGTCGACTGGCAGGTCATCGCCGTCGACACGCGCCGGCGGCTGACGCCGTCGGCCGAGGTGCTCGCCAACGAACTGGGACAACACTGAGATGGGGAGCGCACAGACGGTGAAACAAGCCGGCAAGCACGAATACGACCGGATTCCGTATCTTGTTGCGTTCCAGAACAATTCCGATGTCCGGGATGTGTACGGCGGGCTGGCCGAGATCACCGTGCTGGAAAGCTATCTGCTCAAGCCGAAGAACAAACCGTCGGACACCGTGCTGGTGTTCATGCACCCGATCGGCGGCGGCGCGTACCTGCCGATGATGAACGGGCTGGCTCGCGCCGGCCACCATGTCATCTACTGCAACAGCCGGTTCCGCGGCACCGATTCGGCGCTGTTGATGGAGAAGGTGGTCGAGGACCTCGGCGAGTGCATCAAAGACGCGAAGAACCGGCTGGGCTATCAGAAGGTCGTGCTAGCCGGCTGGAGCGGCGGCGGCTCGCTGTCGGTGCTCTACCAGCAGCAGGCTCAGCACGCGACGATTACCAGCAGCCCGTCCGGCGACGGTCCCGACCTGACCAAGCTGGAGCTGCCCGCCGCCGACGGCATCATGCTGCTGGCCGCACACATCAGCCGGCACGGCACGCTGACCGAATGGATGGACGCGTCGATCCTCGACGAATCCGATCCCACCAAGCGCGATCCCGAGCTCGACCTGTACAACCCGGACAACCCCAACCAACCGCCCTATACCGAGGAATTCCTGGAGCGGTACCGTCAGGCTCAGATCGACCGCAACCGGCGCATCACCGCCTGGGTGAGAGACAAGTTGGCCGAATTGAAGGCACAGGGACGCCCGCAAGACGAGTTCGGGTTCGTCGTGCACGGCACGATGGCCGACCCGCGCTGGCTGGATCCGGCCGTCGACCCCAACGAACGCAAGCCCGGCACCTGCTACCTGGGCGACCCGCAGGTGGTTAACAACGGCCCGGTCGGGCTAGCCCGGTTCTCCACGCTGCGCGGCTGGCTCTCGCAGTGGAGTTACGACGACGCCCGCGGCGACGGCGTGGAATGCGGGCGTGACATCGCGGTCCCGGCGCTGGTGATCGGGAATCTCGCAGACGACGCCTGCACCCCCAGCCACACCCGCCGACTGTTCGAGGCGATCGGGCACCCCGACAAGGAGATGCACGAAATCCACGGCGCTACACACTATTACGCGGGTCCCGACCAGCGCGACAAGCTGCGCGAGGCCATCGACATCGTGACCGACTGGCTGGTTCGACACGACTTCGCGAGCAGCGAATGACCCCATCGGGACCGCTGGACGGGATCCGGGTGCTCGAACTCGGCACCCTGATCGCGGGGCCGTTCGCCGGCCGGCTGCTCGGCGACATGGGCGCCGACGTCATCAAGGTGGAACCGCCGAACGCGCCCGACCCCCTGCGCACCTGGGGGCAGGCAGAGGTCGACGGGCACCATGTCTTCTGGACGGTGCATGCGCGCAACAAAAAAGCGATCACCCTCGACCTGCGCCGGCCACGCGGTCGCGAGCTGTTCCTCGAACTCGTCGACAAATCCGACATCATCGTCGAGAACTTCCGGCCCGGCACCTTGGAGAAGTGGGACCTGGGCTACGACGTGCTCAACGAACGCAATCCGCGTATCATCCTGGTTCGCGTCTCCGGCTACGGGCAGACCGGGCCCGACGCGCACAAGGCGGGCTATGCGTCGGTGGCCGAAGCCGCCAGCGGACTGCGCCACCTCAACGGCTTTCCCGGAGGGCCGCCGCCCCGGCTGGCGCTGTCGCTGGGTGACAGCCTGGCCGGCATGTTCGGCGCACAGGGCGCGCTAGCCGCCCTGTACCGCCGCAGCGTGACCGGTCACGGCCAAGTGGTCGACGTCGCGCTCACCGAATCATGCTTGGCCGTTCAGGAATCCACGATCCCCGACTACGACGTCGGCGGCGTGGTCCGCGGCCCATCGGGCACCCGCCTCGATGGCATAGCGCCGTCCAACATCTACCGCAGCGCCGACGACTCGTGGGTGGTGATCGCCGCCAACCAGGACACGGTCTTCGCCCGCCTGTGCAAGGCGATGGGCCGCCCGGAGCTGGCCGGCGACGACCGGTTCGTCACGCATACCGCCCGCGGCCGCAACCAAGACGAACTCGACAAGATCATCGCGGCCTGGGCCGCCGAACGCCAGCCCGGCGACATCGTCGAAACACTCAGTGCCGCAGGCGTGATCGCCGGCTCGATCAACACCGTGGCCGAGGTCGTCGCCGACCCGCAGCTGCGGGCCCGCGGCATGCTCGTCGAGCACCACGACGAACGCATCCAGCGTCCCGTGTTGGGGCCGGGCGTGGTGCCGGTGCTGTCGGAATCGCCCGGCGGCGTCCGCACCGCCGGGTCGGCATACCCGGGCCAACACAACACCGACGTCTATGTCGGCCTGTTGGGCAAGACCGCCGCAGAGCTCGACGAGCTCAAGGCCGAGGAGGTGCTCTGACGTGCACCGACGACGATGCAGAGCGAAGCGATGAGGAAGAGTGGTGCCATGACCCACGTCGACATCCGGGAGGTCGCGCTGCGCGACGGCCTGCAGATCGAAGCCCCAATCCCGTTGGCGGCCAAGCTGGAGCTGCTCGCGGCGGTGGCGGCCACCGGGGTGCGCGAGGTCGAGGTCACCGCGTTCGTGTCTCCGTCCAAGGTGCCGTCGATGGCCGATGCGGCCGAGGTCGCCGCCCACCTGCACGACTACCCCGACATCGAATTCTCGGCCCTGGTGGCCAGCCCCAACGGGGCCAAGCGGGCGGTCGCCGCGGGGCTGCGCGCCATCGAATACGTGGTGGCCGCCGACGACACGTTCAGCCAGAAGAACGTCGGGCGCACCAGCGCCGAGGCCACCGAGCAGATCGACGAGATCGTCGCGATTGCGCACGACGGCCCAGGCCCTGCAGTCGCCGTCGAGGTCGTCATCGCCACCGCGTGGGACTCCCCGTTCGAAGGTCCCACCCCGCCGCAGCGTGTGCTCGACATAGCGGCGACTGCCCGCGATCGCGGGGCCGACCGGCTGTCGATCGCCGACACGATCGGCACCACAACCCCGGGGCGCGTGAGTTCGCTGATCGCACATCTACTCCCGGTGATCGGCGACCTGCCGCTGGGCGGCCATTTCCACAACACCCGCGGCTCCGGGCTGGCCAGCGCGTACGCCGCGGTGAGTTCGGGGGTCACCCGGCTGGACTCGTCGGTCGGCGGCCTGGGTGGATGCCCGTTCGCGCCGGGGGCCACCGGCAACATCGCCACCGAGGATCTGGTCTACCTGCTGACCGACAGCGGCATCAACGTCGACGTCGACCTGCAGGGGGCCATCGCCGCGGCGGGCGTCGCGAAATCGCTGGTCGGTCACGAACTGCCGAGCGCACTGCTGCGCGCCGGCGACCGAATCCGGGCCTGATGCCGGCCGAACAGCTGACCGCCAAGGGCCGCCAGACCAGGCAGGCCATTGCGCAGGCCGCCCGTAAGCTGTTCGCCGAGCGTGGTTTTCACGGCACCAACTTGGCCGATATCACCTCGGCCGCCGGCAAGTCACCGGCGGTGTTCTACCGGTACTTCACCGACAAGGAAGACCTGCTGGCCGCGCTGGCGGAGTCGTTTCTGCACGACGTCGTGACACCGTCCGGGTTGCGCCTGCATCTGCCGGACTCTCCGGATGACGACGACTTCTTCGCGTCGGTGGTCAGCGGCTACTGGAACATGTTCAAGCAGCACATCGGCATCATGATCGCCGTCGCCCAACTCGCCGCGACCCAGCCGCGCTTCGCCGCAGTGCAGAACGAATTTCGCCGGTTCGGCATGGACATCGTGGCCGCATCGGTGCGCCGCGCCCAGGACCAGGGCTACGGAAGCGAGCTCAACCCGGAGCACACCGCGGCCGCCATCGCGCTGTTGTTCGAGAACTTCACCACCGTGTTCGTGGGCACCCACGGCCTCGATGTGCAAATCAGCGACCAGGACGCCATCGCGACCTTGTCGACGATCTGGAAGAAAACCCTCTACGGCAGCCTCCGCAGATCTTAGGAGAAGAAATGGATTTCACTCTGCCAGAACACCTTCCAGGAGTGCTCGCCGAGATGGACGCCTTCATCGAAGCCGAGATCAAGCCGCTGGAACGCGAGCACATCCAGTACTTCGACCAGCGTCGCGAGCATGCGCGCACCGACTGGGACAACGACGGCATCCCGACCCGCGAGTGGGAGGAGCTGCTCTCCGAGATGCGCCGGCGCGCCGACAAGGCGGGCTGGTTGCGCTACGGTTTGCCCGCGTCGCTCGGCGGGCGCGACGGCACCAATGTCGACATGGCCGTCATCCGGGAACACCTGGCGCACAAGGGCCTTGGCCTGCACAACGACCTGCAGAACGAGTCGTCGATCGTCGGCAACTTCCCCCAGGTGATCATGATGGAGCGCTTCGGCACCGACGCGCAGCGCCGGGACTGGTCCGAAGCGCTGATCACCGGGGAGCGCTCGATGGCGTTCGGACTCACCGAGCCGCAGCACGGGTCGGATGCGACCTGGCTGGAATCGGCCGCCACGCCCGACGGCGACGAGTGGGTGATCAACGGCTCCAAGCGATTCAACACCGGTGTGCATCGGGCCACCCACGACCTGATCTTCGCCCGCACCTCGGGTGAGCCCGGCGCGGCCCGTGGCATCACCGCTTTCCTGGTGCCCACCGACACACCCGGATTCGACGTCCCGTACTACTGGTGGACGTTCAACATGCCCACCGACCACGGCGAGGTCGAGCTGACCGACGTCCGAGTGCCCGCCGACGCGGTGCTCGGCGAGGTGGATCGCGGCCTCGAAGTCGCGCAAACCTTCTTGCACGAGAACCGGATTCGGCAGGCGGCCAGCAGCCTCGGTGCCGCCCAGTACTGCATCGACCGGGCCGCCGAATACGCCGGCAACCGTGTCGTCTTCGGCAAGCCGCTAGCGGTGAACCAGGCCGTCCAATGGCCGCTGGCCGAGCTGCAGACCGAGGCCCAGATGGTGCGGCTGCTGGTGCAATATGCCGCGTGGCATCTGGATCGCGACCATCACATGGAGGTCTCCGACAAGGTCTCGATGGCGAATTACCGTGCTAACCGGCTGGTTTGCGACGCGGCCGACCGCGCGATGCAGATCTACGGCGGTCTCGGCTACAGCCGCCACGAGCAGTTCGAGCACATCTACCGCCATCATCGCCGCTACCGGATCACCGAGGGCGCCGAAGAGATCCAGATTCGCCGGGTGGCCCAGCGGCTGTTCAAATTTGGCAAGAAGTGAGCGTCGACGAGGCAGAACTGGCCGCCAAGCTGGCCGCGGTGCTGGCGCCGGTCCTTGGCGCCGGCACCGCTGTGGACAAGCTGAAGGCACTGACCGGCGGCGCCAGCCGGACCACGCGGGCCTTCGAAGCCGTCAGCGGCGGACAACGCCGTTCGCTGATCCTGCGCACCGGGCCGCCCGACGAGGTGCACGCCGGCATGGAGCTGGAAGCCTGGGCTCAGGCCGCAGCGGCGGCAGCCGGCGCGCCGGTCCCACATATTCTCATAGCCGAGAATTCGACTGCGGCACTGGGTAATCCGTTCCTTGTCTGTGACGAGATCAAGGGCGAGACGATCGTGCGGCGGATCCAGCGCCAGTTCGACGGCGGTGCCGGAGACGTGGGTCGGGCCCACTTGCTACACCAATGCGCCCAGGCGCTCGCCGCCATCCATCGCGCCGCGGTGGACGGCCCAGGCCTGACCCACGAGGACCAACTCGACGAGTGGCGCGCTCGGCTCGACGCCATGAGTGATACGACGGCCATCTTCGAGTGGGGGTTTCGCTGGCTGGCCGCGCACCGGCCCCCGCAGTCGCCGGCCGTTCTGGTGCACGGCGACTTCCGGATGGGCAACCTCATCGTCGACGAATCCAACCTTGCCGCGGTGTTGGACTGGGAGCTGGTCCACGTCGGGCATGCCTATGAAGACCTGGCCTGGTTCTGCATCCGAGCGTGGCGGTTCGGTGCCCCGTCCGGTTTCGGCGCCGGCGGCCTGGGCAGCATCGAGAGTTTTCTGCTGGCCTACGAACAGGCCAGCGGGACTACCGTCGATCGGGTGGCGTTTCACTGGTGGCTGGTGCTGGCCACGCTGCGCTGGGGCGTCATCTGCCGCTTCCAGGCGCAGCGACATCTGAGCGGACAGTCCCGCTCGGTGGAACTGGCGGCCATCGGGCGCCGGGTCTGCGAGACGGAATGGGACCTGCTCGACCTGCTCGACGAGGCGCCGCGATGACGCCCGGCAATCCGTTGCACGGGCGGCCCACGGCGGCCGAACTGGTTGCGGCCGTGGCCGAATTCATCGAAGGCGACGTGCGAGAGGCGACGACCGGGCAGGTCAACTTCCACGCGCGGGTCGCCGCCAACGTGTTGCGCACCGTCGAACGCGAGCTGCTCGACGCCGGCCACGGGGAGGCCCGCGCGGCGTTGGCCGCCTTGGGTTTCGACGACGAGGCCACGCTGGCCGCCGCCATCCGGGACGGGCGGCTGGACGCCCGGGCCGCCGACGTCACCGCCTGTCTGCGCGCGCTGGTGCGACATCGACTAGCCGTGGCCCACCCCGGATACCACGCTCAGTAGAAGCCTTGCCATGTCCGCTGCTACCGCCGAGGTCACCGAGTTCAGCGGCGACGAGCAGCTCACCGGCAAAAGTGCGGTGTTCGGCCGTCTCGACATCCGGACCGCCTCGCTGGATACCGGCATCGGCCATCGAGACCGGCACCTGCGCTCGGCCGACTTCTTCGAAATCGAGCGCTTCGAGGAGATCAATGTCGTCGTGACCGCGGTGCACCCGAGCGAGGGCAGGTCCGGCGACCTTCGGGTCAACTTCACGATCAAGGGCATCACCGCGCTGTTACCGCTGCCCGCAGAAATCACCGAACTCGATGACGGCTCAATCCGGATCGAGGCGAAAACCCAGGTGAACCGGACCCAGTTCGACCTGGACTGGAACAAGTTCGGCATTATCGGCCCGACCGCGACGGCAGCAGCGAACCTCGTGTTCACGCGGTCGCCAGGGTAATTCGCGCGCGACGCAGTACCATCTGCACCGTGCCCGCCTCCAGCCCCGAATCCAGCGTTGCCCTGCGGATCCTCGTCTACAGCAGCAACGTGCAAACCCGCGAACGCGTGAAGCGGGCCCTCGGCAAACAGCTCGCTCCCGATCTGCCGAAGCTGAGCTACGTTGAGGTAGCCACCGGCCCGATGGTCATACGCACGATGGATCAGGGCGGCATCGACCTGGCCATCCTGGACGGCGAGGCCTCCCCGACCGGCGGCATGGGAATCGCCAAACAGCTCAAAGACGAACTTGAGACCTGTCCGCCGCTGGTCGTTCTCACCGGCCGTCCCGACGACGCCTGGCTGGCCACCTGGTCACGTGCCGAGGCCGCGGTGCCGCACCCCATCGACCCCATCGTGCTGGGCAAGACAGTGCTGGGCCTGCTCCGCGCGCCGGTTCGCTAATACGACCGGGCCTCGCGCACCGTGGGTGGAGACCAAGCGACGCCCACGAGACGTATCGCGATCGCGTGCATGGTCGGCACCGCCGTCGAGTTCTACGATTTTTATATTTATGGAACCGCGGCGGCACTGGCCTTTCCCACCGTGTTTTTCCCAAACCTGAGCCCCGCGCTGGGCACGGTCGCCTCGATGGGCTCCTTCGGCACCGCCTTTGTCTCCCGCCCGCTCGGCGCGGCGGTCTTCGGGCATTTCGGCGACCGCATGGGCCGCAAGAAGACCTTGGTTGCAACGCTGTCGATCATGGGCCTGTCCACCGTGGCGGTGGGGCTGATTCCCAGCGCCGCGGCGATCGGCATCGCCGCACCTCTGCTGGTGCTCATCCTGCGGCTGTTGCAGGGGTTCGCGGTCGGCGGTGAGTGGGCGGGATCGGCCTTGCTGGGCGCCGAATCCGCACCTGCCGACAAACGCGGCCAGTTCGGCATGTTCACTCCGCTCGGGGTCGGAGTTGCGCTAGTGCTGACCAGCTTGACCTTTCTCCTGGTCAACATCACCATCGGCCAAACTAGCCACGCATTTGCCCAATGGGGTTGGCGGGTGCCGTTCCTGCTGAGCGCAGTGCTCATCGCGATTGCTCTCTATGTGCGGATCAACATCGGCGAGACCCCGGTGTTCACGGCCCAACGAGCGCAATCACGGGCGCCGATCGCCGAGGCCATCCGGCACCAGCCCGGTTACATCGTGCTGGCTTCCGGCAGCGTCGTCGCCGTGTTCTGTTTTGTGTTCATGGGCGGCACCTACCTCGCCAGCTACGCGCACAGCCGCCTGGCACTTTCGTCGAACGCCGTCTTATGGGCCGGGTTATCGGGTGGCGTCGCGTGGACCGCGGTGGTGCCGTTGTCGGCGCGGATGTCGGACCGATTCGGGCGCCGGCCCGTCATCCTCAGCGGTTGGATCCTGGGCTTGCCCTGGTCGCTGGCGATCATCCCGCTGATCGAAACCCGCGATGCCGTGCTGTTTGCGGTGGCCATCATCGGCATCTACGCGCTCGACGCCAACCAACGCCGGCCCGTAACGGCACCGCCGAGGTGAGCTATCCCGGTACCACTGTCGCGCCGATTTATGGGACTCGCGTGGCTCGCAATGATGGATGCGTCACGAAAATCCACCCCGGGCAAGCGCGTCGAGGTCTACGACGCTATGTTGAAGATCACTGTGACGGGCCCCAGCCAGGCTCATCACAGCAGCCCGGTACCGCCTGGCCGCTGCAGGCGGCTCGTACGACGGATCTTGGAGCGAGTTGAACGTCTACATACCCATCCTGGTGCTGGGAGCAATCGGGGCCGCTTTTGCCGTAGGCTCGGTCGGCATCGCGAGCATCGCCGGCCCGTCGCGGTACAACAAGTCGAAGCTGGCGGCCTACGAGTGTGGCATCGAGCCCACCGCGACCCCGGTGAGCGGTCCGCACGCGACGCCCGGCCAACGGTTTCCGGTGAAGTACTACCTGACCGCGATGCTGTTCATCGTGTTCGACATCGAGATCGTCTTCTTGTACCCCTGGGCGGTGAGCTACGACGCGCTGGGCACATTCGCTCTGGTCGAAATGGTCATATTCATGCTCACGGTCTTCGTGGCGTACGCCTATGTGTGGCGCCGCGGCGGCCTGACGTGGGATTGAGGTAAGACGTGGGCCTGGAAGAACAGCTGCCAGCGGGCATATTGCTGGGAACTGTCGAGAAGATCGCCGGCTATGTCCGCAAGAACTCGCTGTGGCCCGCGACGTTCGGGCTGGCGTGCTGCGCGATCGAGATGATGGCAACGGCGGGGCCAAGGTTCGACATCGCCCGGTTCGGCATGGAGCGATTCTCGGCAACACCGCGGCAGGCCGATCTGATGATCGTGGCCGGGCGGGTCAGCCAGAAGATGGCTCCGGTACTGCGCCAGATCTACGACCAGATGGCCGAGCCGAAGTGGGTGCTGGCCATGGGCGTGTGCGCCTCGTCCGGCGGCATGTTCAACAACTACGCGATCGTGCAGGGCGTCGACCATGTCGTTCCGGTCGACATCTACCTGCCCGGCTGTCCGCCCCGCCCGGAGATGTTGTTGCACGCAATTCTCAAGCTGCACGAGAAGATTCAGGAAATGCCGCTCGGCGTCAACCGCGAGGAGGCGATTTCCGAAGCCGAGCAGGCGGCGCTGACCGCCAGGCCCACGATCGAAATGCGTGGACTGCTGCGATGAGTTCGCCCGACCACGACCCGAAGGTAGCGGCCAGCGAGGTGGGTGGATCCATTCCCGGCGCCGACGAGGAAGTAATCAACGTCCGCCGAGGCATGTTCGGCGTCACCGGCACCGGCGACACCTCCGGATACGGGCGGCTGGTGCGCGAGGTCACCCTGCCCGGCAGCAGCCCCCGGCCCTACGGCCGCTACTTCGACGACATCGCCGACCGGCTGGCCGAGGCACTGACGGGCCACGACATCGACTTCGACGATGCGATCGAGAAAGTCGTCGTCGACCGCGACGAGCTTACCCTGCACGTGCGCCGCGAACTGCTGCCGCAGGTTGCCCAACGGTTGCGCGACGAGCCGGAACTGCGCTTCGAGATGTGCCTGGGCGTCAGCGGGGTGCACTACCCGAACGAAACCGGCCGCGAGCTGCACGCCGTCTACCCCCTGCAGTCGATCACGCACAATCGCCGGCTTCGGCTGGAAGTGTCTGCGCCGGACGACGATCCGCACATCCCGTCGCTGTACGGCGTGTACCCGACCAACGACTGGCACGAGCGCGAAACCTACGACTTCTTCGGGATCATCTTCGACGGACACCCGGCGCTGACCCGAATCGAGATGCCCGACGATTGGCACGGGCATCCGCAGCGCAAGGACTATCCACTCGGCGGCATCCCGGTCGAATACAAGGGCGCGCAGATACCCCCGCCCAACGAGCGGAGGGGTTACAACTAATGAGCACTACCCAAGAGTCGACGCACAATGGTGGCGCCGCCGAGACCGTCCTGGTCGCCGGCGGCCAGGACTGGGAAGAGATCGTCCAGGCCGCGCGCGACGCGGATCCCGGCGAACGCATCGTCGTCAACATGGGCCCGCAGCACCCGTCCACCCATGGCGTGTTGCGGCTGATCCTCGAGATCGAGGGCGAGACGGTCACCGAGGCCCGGTGCGCGATCGGCTACCTGCACACCGGAATCGAGAAAAACCTCGAATACCGTTACTGGACGCAGGGTGTCACGTTCGTTACCCGGATGGACTACCTGTCACCGTTCTTCAACGAGACGGTGTACTGCCTGGGCGTCGAGAAGCTGCTCGGCATCACCGACGAGATTCCCGAGCGCGTCAACGTCATTCGGGTGATGATGATGGAGCTCAACCGTATTTCGTCACACCTGGTGGCGCTGGCGACCGGCGGCATGGAGCTGGGCGCCATGACTCCGATGTTCGTCGGCTTCCGGGCCCGCGAGATCGTGCTCACGCTGTTCGAGTCGATCACCGGGCTGCGGATGAACAGCGCCTACATCCGGCCGGGCGGCGTGGCGCAGGACCTGCCGCCGGGCGCCAAGGACGAAATCGCCAACGCGCTCAAGGAATTGCGCCAGCCGCTGCGCGAAATGGGCGACCTGCTCAACGAGAACGCCATCTGGAAGGCCCGCACCGAGGACGTCGGGTACCTGGACCTAACCGGCTGTATGGCGCTGGGCATCACCGGGCCGATCCTGCGTTCCACGGGCCTACCGCACGACCTTCGCAAAAGCGAACCGTACTGCGGTTACCAGAACTACGATTTCGACGTCATCACCGATGACGGTTGTGATGCCTACGGGCGCTACATCATTCGCGTCAAAGAGATGTGGGAGTCGGTCAAGATCGTGGAGCAGTGTCTGGACAAACTGCAGCCGGGGCCGACCATGGTCGAGGACCGCAAGATCGCCTGGCCCGCGGATTTGAAGGTGGGCCCGGACGGGATGGGCAATTCACCCGAGCACATCGCCAAGATCATGAGTGGCTCGATGGAGGCCCTGATCCACCACTTCAAGTTGGTCACCGAGGGCATCCGGGTGCCGGCGGGCCAGGTCTACGCGGCGGTCGAATCCCCGCGCGGCGAACTCGGCGTGCACATGGTCAGCGACGGCGGTACCCGCCCCTACCGCGTGCACTACCGGGATCCCTCCTTCACCAATCTGCAGTCGGTCGCCGCGATGTCGGAGGGCGGGCTGGTCGCCGACCTCATCACCGCAGTCGCCAGCATCGACCCCGTGATGGGCGGGGTGGACCGATGACGGAACCCCACGTAAGCGGCAGCGGCGAGCGGGTCTTCCTCCGGCTGGGCCCGCCGCCCGAGGAACCCAACCAGTTCGTGGTCGAGGGGGCTCCGCAGAGCTATCCGCCCGATGTCCGGGCGCGGCTGGAGCTCGACGCCAAGGAGATCATCGCTCGCTATCCCAACAAGCGCTCGGCGCTGCTGCCGCTGCTGCACCTGGTGCAGTCCGAGGACTCGTACCTGACGCCGGCCGGACTCGAATTCTGCGGTGAGCTACTGGGATTGACCGGCGCCGAGGTATCGGCCGTAGGCAGCTTCTACACCATGTACCGCCGCGGCCCCACGGGTGACTACCTGGTCGGTGTCTGCACCAACACGCTGTGCGCCGTGATGGGTGGCGACGCGATATTCGCCGATCTCAAAGAGCATCTCGGCATCGGCAACGACGAGACGACCGGCGACGGGGCCATCACCCTGCAGCACATCGAATGCAACGCCGCGTGCGATTTCGCACCGGTGCTGATGGTCAACTGGGAATTCTTCGACAACCAAACCCCGGAATCGGCGCGCGAACTCGTCGATTCGCTGCGCACCGGCGAACCGAAGGCCCCCACCCGCGGCCTTCCGCTGTGCACCTTCAAGCAGACCTCGCGCATTCTGTCCGGCCTGCCCGACGAGCGGCCCGACGAGGGCCAAGGTGGCGCAGGCGCGGCCACTCTCGCCGGCTTGCGGGTGGCGCAGGAACAGAACATGCAGGCCCCCGATCCTGCCGACGCGGCTCCGGAGAACAAGTCATGACTACACCGCTGACGCCGGTCATCAGCCGCTACTGGGACGACCCGCAATCGTTCACGCTGGCGACTTATCAGCGCCACGACGGCTACGCGGCACTGCAGAAGGCGCTGAAGATGGAGCCCGACGCGGTGATCGGGGCAGTGAAGGATTCGGGACTGCGGGGCCGCGGCGGCGCCGGCTTCTCGACCGGAACGAAGTGGTCGTTCATCCCGCAGGGCGATTCCGGGCCGGCCGCCAAGCCGCACTACCTGGTGGTCAACGCCGACGAGTCGGAACCCGGTACGTGCAAAGACATCCCGCTGATGCTGGCCACGCCCCACCTGCTGGTGGAGGGCGCCATCATCGCGTCTTACGCCATCCGGGCCAGCCACGCCTTCATCTACGTGCGCGGCGAGGTGGTGCCGGTGCTGCGCCGGCTGCAGAACGCGGTGGCCGAGGCTTACGCCGCGGGCTTTCTGGGCCGCGACATCCTGGGCTCCGGCTATGACCTGGAATTGGTGGTGCACGCGGGCGCGGGCGCCTACATCTGCGGCGAGGAAACCGCGCTGCTGGAGGGTCTGGAGGGCCGGCGCGGCCAACCGCGGCTGCGGCCCCCCTTCCCCGCGGTCGCCGGCCTCTACGGCTGCCCCACGGTGATCAACAACGTCGAGACCATCGCCAGCGTGCCGCCGATCATCCTCAACGGCGTCGACTGGTTCCGGTCGATGGGCACCGAGAAATCGCCCGGCTTCACGCTGTATTCGCTGTCCGGCCACGTCACCAACCCGGGTCAGTACGAGGCCCCGCTGGGCATCACGCTGCGCGAGCTGCTCAACTACGCCGGCGGGGTGCGGGCCGGGCATCGGCTCAAGTTCTGGACCCCCGGGGGCTCGTCGACTCCGCTGCTCACCGACGAACATCTGGACATACCACTGGATTACGAGGGAGTCGGCGCGGCTGGCTCGATGCTGGGCACCAAGGCCCTGGAGATCTTCGACGAGACCACCTGCGTGGTGCGCGCGGTGCAGCGCTGGACCGACTTCTACCGCCACGAATCGTGCGGCAAATGCACGCCGTGCCGCGAAGGCACCTTCTGGCTCAGCCAGATCTACGAGCGCCTGGAATCCGGCCGCGGCACCACCGAGGATCTCGAGAAGCTGCTCGACATCTCCGATGCCATCCTCGGAAAGTCGTTCTGCGCGTTGGGCGACGGCGCTGCCAGCCCGGTGATGTCGTCCATCAAGCACTTCCGCGACGAGTACATCGCCCACGTCGAAGGTGGCGGGTGCCCGTTCGACCCCCGCGACTCGATGTTGACCAGTCAGCGCGACAGCGTGAAAGGGACGACAGCCCCATGACTTCTGTTTCGGATGCGGCCAAGCCTGCGGCCGGCGACCAGCGGCCGCCGGACATGGTGACGCTGACCATCGACGGAGCCGAAATCAGTGTTCCCAAGGGAACTCTGGTGATCCGGGCGGCCGAGCTGATAGGCATCCAAATCCCGCGGTTCTGCGACCACCCGTTGCTGGACCCGGTCGGCGCATGCCGGCAGTGCATGGTCGAGGTCGAGGGACAGCGCAAGCCCATGGCGTCGTGCACCATCGTGTGCACCGACGACATGGTGGTGCACACCCAGCTGACCTCGGAGGCCGCCGACAAGGCCCAGCACGGCGTGATGGAGCTGCTGCTGATCAACCATCCGCTGGACTGTCCGATGTGCGACAAGGGCGGTGAATGCCCGCTGCAGAACCAGGCGATGTCCAACGGCCGTACCGATTCTCGCTTCGAAGACGTCAAGCGCACTTTCGCCAAGCCGATCAACATCTCCTCGCAGGTCCTGCTCGACCGCGAACGCTGCATCCTGTGCGCCCGCTGCACGCGGTTCTCCGACCAGATCGCCGGGGACCCGTTCATCGACATGCAGGAGCGCGGCGCGCTGCAGCAGGTCGGTATCTATGCCAACGAGCCGTTCGAGTCGTACTTCTCCGGCAACACCGTGCAGATCTGCCCGGTAGGCGCGCTGACCGGGACCGCCTACCGCTTCCGGGCCCGCCCGTTCGACCTGGTGTCGAGCCCCAGCGTCTGCGAGCACTGCGCCGGCGGGTGCGCCGAGCGTACCGACCACCGCCGCGGCAAGGTGCTGCGTCGGCTCGCCGGCGACGACCCCGAGGTCAACGAGGAGTGGAACTGCGACAAGGGCCGGTGGGCCTTCCGCTACGCCACCCAGCCAGACGTCATCACCACTCCCCTGATCCGCGACGCCGACGGTCAGCTGACGCCGGCGTCCTGGTCGCACGCGATCGCCGTCGCCGTCGCCGGGCTGGAGACGGCCCGCGAACGAGCGGGCGTGCTGGTCGGCGGCCGGGTCACCTGGGAAGACGCCTACGCGTACTCGAAGTTCGCCCGAATCTTGTTGGATAGCAACGATATCGACTTCCGGGCCCGCCCCTACTCCGCCGAGGAGGCCGACTTCCTGGCGGCCCGGGTCGCCGGCCGGCCGCTGACCGTCAGCTATGCCGACCTGGAATCGGCGCCGGTGGTATTGCTGGCCGGCCTGGAGCCCGAGGAAGAGGCGCCCATCGTGTTCCTGCGGCTGCGCAAGGCGGCCCGCAAGCGCAACCTTCCGGTGCACTCGATCGCCCCGTTCGCCACCCGCGGGCTGCAGAAGATGTTCGGCACGCTGATCAAGACCGCTCCCGGCGCGGAGCCGGCGGCGCTGGACGGACTGGCCGACGGCGAGATCGCCGAACTGCTGTCTCGCCCCGGTGCGGTGATCATGGTCGGGGAACGACTGGCCACGGTGCCGGGCGGCTTGTCCGCCGCGGCCCGGCTCGCCGACGCCACCGGGGCCCGGCTGGCGTGGGTGCCGCGCCGCGCCGGCGAACGCGGCGCGCTGGAAGCCGGCGCGCTTCCGGGACTGCTGCCGGGCGGCCGTCCGGTCGCCGACGAATCGGCGCGCGCACAGGTCGCCGCGGCGTGGAACGTAGACGAGTTGCCCACCACACCGGGGCGCGACGCCGGCGGCATCCTGGCCGCCGCCACCGACGGCACGCTGGGGGCGCTACTGATCGGCGGGATCGAGCCGGCCGACTTCGCCGACCCGGCCGCGGTGCTGGCCGCGGTGGACGCCGCAAAGTTCGTGATCAGCCTGGAGTTGCGGCACAGCGAGGTCACCGAGCGCGCCGACGTGGTGTTCCCCGTCGCGCCGACCACGCAGAAGGCCGGGGCATTCATCAACTGGGAGGGCCGATTCCGGCCATTCGAGCCCGCTCTGCACGGCACCACCCAGCAGGCTTCCCAGTCGGACCACCTGGTACTCGACGCGCTCGCCGACGAGATGGGCGTCTATCTGGGGATGGCCGACGTCGCCGCGGCCCGCGAGGAAATGTCCGCGCTGGGCATCTGGGACGGCGAATACGCCGCCGCGCCAACGGTGGCGGCCGGTGAGCCCGCCCAACCCGGCACCGGTGAAGCGGTGCTGGCCGGCTGGCGGATGCTGCTCGACAACGGCCGCCTGCAAGACGGCGAACCGTATCTGGCCGGGACCGCGCATGCGGTCGTGGCGCGGCTGTCGGCCGACACGGCGGCGGAGATCGGCGCCGCTGACGGTGACGCGGTGACCGTCAGCACGTCGAAGGGCTCGATCACGTTGCCGCTGGCCGTGACCGACATGCCCGACCGGGTGGTGTGGTTGCCGCTGAACTCGGCGGGATCGGCAGTGCATACCGATCTCGGCGTCACCGTCGGCGAGGTTGTGCGAATTGGAGTGGGCTCATGACCGATTTGGCCGCCTTCGGACACGACACCTGGTGGCTGGTGCTGGGCAAGGCGCTGGCCATCTTCGTGTTCCTGATGCTGAACGTGCTGCTCGCAATTCTGCTGGAACGCAAGATCCTCGGCTGGATGCAGCTGCGGCCGGGCCCCAACCGGGCGGGGCCGTGGGGCACGCTGCAGAGCCTGGCCGACGGGATCAAGCTGGCCCTCAAGGAGAGCATCACACCCGCCGGCGTCGACAAATTCGTTTACTTTGCGGCGCCGGTCTTTTCGACGATCCCGGCGTTCACCGCGTTCGCGTTCATCCCGTTCGGTCCCGAGGTGTCGATTTTCGGCCACCGCACGCCCCTGCAGCTGACCGACATGCCGGTCGCGGTGCTGTTCATCCTGGGTCTGTCGGCGATCGGGGTGTACGGCATCGTGCTGGGCGGCTGGGCGTCCGGGTCCACCTACCCGCTGCTCGGCGGGGTGCGCTCGACCGCCCAGGTCATCTCCTACGAGGTCGCGATGGGGCTCTCGTTCGCGGCGGTGTTCCTCTACGCCGGCTCCATGTCGACGTCGGAAATCGTTGCCGCCCAAGACCGCGTCTGGTATGTGTTCCTGCTGGCGCCGTCGTTCGTCATCTACCTGATCTCCATGGTGGGTGAGACCAACCGCGCCCCCTTCGACCTGCCCGAGGCCGAGGGCGAACTGGTCGCTGGCTTCCACACCGAATACTCGTCGCTGAAGTTCGCGATGTTCATGCTCGCCGAATACGTGAACATGATGACGGTCTCGTCGCTGGCGACCGTCCTGTTCTTCGGTGGCTGGCACGCGCCTTGGCCCCTGGACATGTGGCCCGAGGCCAACACCGGCTGGTGGCCGGTGCTCTGGTTCACCGCCAAGATGTGGACCTTCCTGTTCATCTACATGTGGCTGCGCGCCTCGCTGCCGCGCCTGCGCTACGACCAATTCATGGCGCTAGGCTGGAAATTGCTGATCCCGGCCTCGCTGGTGTGGGTGCTGATCGCCGCGGTGATCCGCACCGCGCGCAACCAGGGCTACCCGCACTGGACCCCGATACTGGTGTTCAGCAGCCTCGTCTTCGCCGTCGTCGTCGTGCTGCTGCTGCGAAAGCCATTCGCGGCGCCCAGCATTCGTGCCCTGGAGCGTGAGCTCCGGCGGCAAAGCAAACAAAGTCCCGGCCTGCACCGCATTGAGCCGGCATTCCCGACACCGCCGCTGCCGAAGGCGCCCAGTCGTGCGCTGCCGGTCGGCGCGAGCAAGGAGAACGCAGGTGGCTAAATTCCTCGACGGAGTCGCCGGTTTCGGCGTGACGTTCAGCTCGATGTTCAAAAAGCGTGTCACCGAGGGATATCCGGAGAAGCCCGGGCCGGTCAAGCCCCGCTACCACGGCCGTCACCAACTCAACCGGTATCCGGACGGGCTGGAGAAGTGCATCGGCTGCGAGCTGTGCGCCTGGGCCTGCCCGGCCGACGCCATCTACGTCGAGGGCGCCGACAACACCGACGAGGCGAGGTTTTCCCCCGGGGAACGCTACGGTCGGGTGTATCAGATCAACTATCTGCGCTGCATCGGCTGCGGCCTGTGCATCGAGGCCTGCCCCACCCGGGCGCTGACGATGACCAACGACTACGAGATGGCCGACGACAATCGGGCCGACCTGATCTACGAAAAGGATCGGCTGCTGGCGCCCCTGCTGCAGAACATGCTCGCGCCGCCGCACCCGAGAGCCGAGGGCGCGACCGACAAGGACTACTACCGGGGCAATGTGACGGCAGACGGGCTGAAGGCCCGAGCTGACGCGAAAGAAACAGCCGGGGACGTGCGGTGACCACGGCCTACCTCGCCACAAACCTGGCGACCGACGCCATCGTGCGCACCTCGACCGGCGAGGCCGTCGCGTTCTGGGTGCTGGGCGTGGTCGCGGTGCTCGGTGCCCTCGGCGTCGTGCTGGCGGTCAACGCCGTGTACTCGGCGATGTTCCTGGCATTGACGATGATCATCCTGGCCGTGTTCTACATGATCCAGGACGCGCTGTTTTTGGGTGTCGTTCAAGTCGTGGTCTACACCGGCGCGGTGATGATGCTGTTCTTGTTCGTGCTGATGCTGATCGGCGTGGACTCCGCGGAATCGCTGAAGGAAACGCTGCGCGGGCAACGCATCGCCGCGGTGGTCACCGGGCTCGGGTTCGGCATCCTGCTGGTCGCCACCATCGGCAATGTGGCCACCGGGGGCTTCGTCGGGCTGACCACCGCCAACTCCGGCGGCAACGTCGAAGGCCTGGCAGCACTGATCTTTTCGCGGTATCTGTGGGCATTCGAACTGACCAGCGCGCTGCTGATCACCGCTGCCGTGGGTGCGATGATCCTGGCGCACCGGGAGCGTTTCGAACGCCGCAAGACGCAGCGCGAGCTCTCCCAGGAGCGCTTCCTGCCCGGCGGGCATCCCACCCCGCTGCCCAACCCGGGTATCTATGCGCGGCACAACGCGGTCGACGTGGCCGCGCGGCTGCCCGACGGCTCGTACTCCGAATTGTCGGTGTCGAAGATCCTGCGCATCCGCGACGCCGACGGCAAAGCGATTTCCTCTCCCGAAACTGTTCGAGGCGGCACCTCATGAATCCGGCCAATTACCTTTATCTTTCGGCGCTGCTCTTCACCATCGGGGCCTCGGGTGTGCTGCTGCGCCGCAACGCCATCGTCATGTTCATGTGCGTCGAGCTCATGCTCAATGCCGTCAACCTGGCGTTCGTCACCTTCGCGCGGATGCACGGCCACCTGGACGGGCAGATGATCGCATTCTTCACGATGGTGGTGGCAGCCTGCGAGGTCGTCATCGGCCTGGCCATCATCATGACGATTTTCCGTGCCCGCAAATCGGCGTCGGTCGACGACGCGAACCTACTCAGAGGCTGAGAACGCCACGATGACTGACTACACCTGGCTGCTGGTGGCGCTGCCGCTGGCGGGTGCCGCGATCCTGCTGTTCGGGGGCAGACGCACCGACGCGTGGGGCCACTGGCTGGGCGTCCTGGCCGCCCTAGGGGCCTTCGCCGTGGGTGCCACGCTGCTGTCGGACCTTTTGAGTCGCGACAGCGAACACCGCGCACTGCACCAGACGCTGTTCACCTGGATTCCGGTCAACCAATTCCAGGTCGACTTCGGGCTGCAGATCGACCAGCTGTCAATCTGTTTCGTGCTGCTGATCTCCGGGGTGGGATCGCTGATCCACATCTACTCGGTCGCCTACATGGCCGAAGACCCGGACCGCCGCCGGTTTTTCGGCTATCTCAACCTGTTCCTGGCTTCCATGCTGCTGCTCGTCGTCGCCGACAACTACCTGGTGCTCTACGTCGGTTGGGAAGGCGTGGGCCTGGCGTCCTACCTGCTGATCGGTTTCTGGTACCACAAGCCGTCGGCGGCCACGGCCGCGAAGAAAGCATTCGTGATGAACCGGGTCGGCGACGCGGGCCTGGCGGTGGGCATGTTCTTGATGTTCACCACATTCGGAACCCTCTCGTACGCCGGCGTTTTCGCCGGTGCACCCGCCGCCAGCCGCGGCGTGCTCACGGCGATGGGATTGCTGCTGCTGCTCGGCGCCTGCGCCAAATCCGCCCAGGTGCCGCTGCAGGCCTGGTTGGGTGACGCGATGGAGGGCCCGACCCCCGTCTCCGCCCTTATTCACGCGGCGACCATGGTGACCGCGGGCGTGTACCTGATTGTGCGGTCCAACCCGCTGTACAACCTTGCTCCCGGTGCGCAATTGGGCGTCGTCCTCGTCGGTGCCGTCACTTTGCTGTTCGGGGCGTTCATCGGCTGCGCCAAAGACGACATCAAACGGGCGCTGGCGGCATCGACGATGAGCCAGATCGGCTACATGGTGCTGGCGGCGGGACTCGGTCCCGCCGGGTACGCGTTCGCGATCATGCATCTGCTCACCCACGGCTTCTTCAAGGCCGGCCTGTTCCTCGGGTCGGGCTCGATCATCCACGCGATGCACGAAGAGCAGGACATGCGTCGTTACGGCGGGCTGCGCGCCGCCCTGCCGATCACATTCGTCACCTTCGGGTTGGGGTACCTGGCCATCATCGGCGTGCCGCCCTTCGCGGGCTTCTACTCCAAGGACGCCATCATCGAGGCGGCGCTGGGCGCCGGCGGCATCCGGGGCTACACGCTGGGCGGGGCCGCGTTGCTGGGTGCGGGCATCACCGCCTTCTACATGACCCGGGTGATGCTGATGACCTTCTTCGGCGAAAAGCGTTGGGCCCCGGGCAGTCACCCGCATGAAGCGCCAGCGCTGATGAGCGGGCCGATGATCCTGCTGGCCTTTGGCTCGGTGTTCTCCGGCGGCCTGTTCGCCATCGGGGGCACCCTGCCGCACTGGCTGGAACCGGTCGTCGGCGCGCACGAGGAAGCGACGCACGCCCTCCCCGCCTGGCTCAGCACCACGCTCGCACTGTCGGTCGTCGTGGTCGGTATCGCAGTGGCCTATCGGATGTACGGCGGCAAGGCGGAGATCCCGAGCGTTCCCCCCGTCCGGGTTTCCGCGCTCACGACGGCCGCGCGCAGAGACCTCTACGGCGATGCCTTCAACGAGGAGGTGTTCATGCGTCCTGGCGCGCAACTCACCGACGCACTGGTCGAATTCGACGACGCCGGTGTCGACGGCTCGGTCAATGCGCTGGCCGCGCTGGTGAGCCGGACCTCGAATCGGTTGCGGGGACTGCAAACCGGCTTCGCGCGCTCCTACGCGCTCTCGATGCTGGCCGGCGCGGTACTCGTGGTCGCAGCGATCCTGGCGGTGCAGACGTGGTGAGCATGCGCGTGGCGACGATGCAGCGCGCAGCGATGAGAAGGAGCGGCGCTCATGACTAACGTGCCATGGCTGAGCGTGCTGTGGCTGCTGCCTTTGGCGGGTTCGATCCTGATCATCCTGCTGCCGCCGGGCCTGCGTCAGCTCGCCAAGTGGAGCGGCGTCGTCTTCAGCGTCGCGACGCTGGGCGTGGCGATCGCCGTCGCGGCGGGCTTCAAGACCGGCGGCGCGCCCTACCAGTTCCTGGAAAACCACCCGTGGATACCGGCTTTCGGCGCCGGATACCACCTCGGCGTGGACGGCATCGCGGTGGTGCTGGTGCTGTTGACCGCGATCCTGATTCCGCTGCTGCTGGTGGCCGGTTGGAACGACGGCGGCCAGCGCACTCGGGGCGTGCACGCCTACGTCGCCTTGACGCTGGCCATCGAGTCAATGGTGCTGATCTCGGTGATGGCGCTGGACGTGCTGCTGTTCTACGTGTTCTTCGAGGCCATGCTGATCCCGATGTACTTCCTCATCGGTGGCTTCGGCAAGGGCGCCAGCCGGTCGCGCGCCGCCGTGAAGTTCTTGCTGTACAACCTGTTCGGCGGCCTGATCATGCTGGCGGCCGTAATCGGACTGTATGTCGTGACCGCCCAGCACGGCTCGGGCACCTTCGACTTCCGCGAAATCGTGACCGGCATCTCGTCGGGCCGATTCGCCGGTGTGGACCCCGCGGTGTTCAAGGCGCTGTTCTTGGGCTTCATGTTCGCGTTCGCCGTCAAGGCGCCGCTGTGGCCGTTCCACCGCTGGCTACCCGACGCCTGCGTCGAGGCGACCCCGGCGACCGCCGTCCTGATCACCGCGGTGATGGACAAGGTCGGCACCTTCGGCATGCTGCGCTACTGCCTGCAGCTGTTCCCCGACGCGTCAACGTATTTCCGCCCGCTGGTTGTGACGCTGGCGATCATCGGTGTGATCTACGGCGCGGTCGTCGCGATCGGCCAGAAAGACCTGATGCGCCTGATCGCGTACACGTCGATCTCCCACTTCGGCTTCATCATCGCCGGCATCTTCGTCATGACCAGCCAGGGGCAGAGCGGCTCGACGCTGTACATGCTCAACCACGGCCTGTCGACCGCCGCGGTGTTCCTGATCGCGGGCTTCCTGGTGGCCCGGCGCGGCAGCAGGTCGATCGCCGACTACGGCGGAGTGCAGAAGGTGGCGCCGATCCTGGCCGGCACCTTTCTGGTTTCGGCCATGGCCACCCTCTCGCTGCCCGGACTGGCGCCCTTCGTCAGCGAATTCCTGGTCCTGCTGGGCACTTTCAGCCGGTACTGGCTGGCGGGCGCGATCGGCGTGACCGCATTGGTGCTCGCCGCGATCTACATGCTGTGGCTCTACCAGCGGGTGATGACCGGTCCGGTGGCCGAGGGCAACGACCGCATCACCGACCTGCGGGCGCGCGAACTGGTCGTCGTGGCGCCGTTGCTCGCGCTGCTGTTCGTGCTGGGCGTCTACCCGAAGCCGGTGCTGGACATCATCAATCCGGCCGTAGACCACACCATGATCACCATCGGCCAGCATGACCCCGCACCGAGCGTCCCGGTCGATGCCGTGAAACCGGCCTCGAGACCGCAAGCTGCACCCCGGACAGCCGAAGGACCCCACCGATGACCCTGCCCACCCCCAGCGTCGAGTATTTCCTGCTGTCCCCGATGCTCATCGTCTTTGCCGTCGCGGTCGCGGGCGTGCTGGTCGAAGCGTTCCTGCCCAGGCGAATCCGCTACGCGACGCAGGTAACGCTGTCGCTAGCCGGTTTGATCGCGGCGTTCATCGCGATCATCAAGGTGGCGCAATCGCTTCCGGCGGCTGGCCGCAGCGCGGTCCTCGGGGCGGTGGCCATCGACCGGACCACCCTGTACCTGCAAGGCACCGTGGTACTGGTCGCCGTGTTGGCCGTCGTTTTCATGGCCGAGCGCACGCACGCACGAACGGACACCAAGGTGCCGGTGGGAGTCGCGGCCGGGCTGGATTCCTTCACGCCGCAGGCATCAGCGGTGCCGGACAGCGCCGCCGAGCGCGAGGCCGAACGGGCCGGGGCCGCGCAGACGGAGCTGTTCCCACTGGCACTGCTCTCGGTCGGCGGCATGATGGTGTTCCCGGCATCCAACGACCTGCTGACGATGTTCGTCGCGCTGGAAGTCCTGTCGCTGCCGCTGTACCTCATGTGCGGCCTGGCTCGTCATCGCCGGCTGATGTCGCAGGAGTCGGCGCTGAAGTACTTCCTGCTGGGCGCCTTTTCGTCGGCGTTCTTCCTCTACGGTGTCGCGTTGATCTACGGCGCGACCGGCACGCTACTACTCCCCGGCATCCGCGATGCCCTTGGCGCACACGGCGACAGCTCGATGGCACTGGTCGGTGTCGCGCTGCTGTCGGTGGGCCTCCTGTTCAAGGTCGGCGCGGTCCCCTTCCACTCCTGGATTCCCGACGTGTACCAGGGCGCACCGACGCCGATCACCGGCTTCATGGCGGCGGCCACCAAGGTGGCGGCGTTCGGAGCGCTGCTGCGGGTGGTCTACGTCGCGCTGCCCCCGCTGCATGCCGAGTGGCGTCCCGTGCTGTGGGCGATCGCGATCCTGACCATGGCCGTCGGCACGATCACCGCGGTGAACCAGAGCGACGTCAAGCGGATGCTGGCGTATTCGTCGGTGACACACGTCGGTTTCATCCTCACCGGCGTGATCGCCGACAACGCGGCCGGCCTGTCGGCCACCCTGTTCTACCTGGTCGCCTACAGCTTCAGCACGGTGGGAGCGTTCGCCATCGTCGGCCTGATCCGCGACGCAGACGGCGTCGAGGACGCCACCCTGTCCCACTGGACCGGCCTGGGACAGCGCTCCCCCATTGTCGGCGTGATGCTTTCGATGTTCTTGCTGGCGTTCGCGGGCATCCCGCTGACGAGTGGATTCATCAGCAAGCTTACGGTTTTCAAGGCCGCCGCCCAGGGCGGCGCCGTGCCGCTGGTGATCATCGGCGTGGTCGCCAGCGGGATCGCCGCCTACTTCTATGTGCGGGTCATCGTGTCGATGTTCTTCAACGAGCCGACCGAGAACACGCCGCAAGTGGTCGAGCCCGGCATCCTGAGCAAGATCGCCATCGCCGTATGCGCGGCCGCCACAGTGATTCTGGGTATTTTCCCGCAGCCGTTGCTCGACCTGGCCGATCACGCCGCGCAGCTACTGCACTAGTTCAGGAACGGACGCGTCGCCACCACGTAGATCGCCAACACCCCCAGCGGGGCGGCAAGCGGCAGCCACGGAAGCTGCACGGGAAATGACGTCGCGACCAGTCCGACCAAAGTAAAACCAAGGGCTGCAACGATTGTCGGCCAGCTCCCCAGAACGTCGGCCGGGCGCGGGCCGACCGCATGTCGGCATACCAGGTAGGCCGCGGCGCACAGTCCGGACAGCGCGACAAGCAACTGCGACGGGCCGGCCAGCACGATCGTGGCCGCCGCCAGCAGGACGGCAAGCGTGGCGGCGGGGCGAAACACGATCCCCGCGCCGATCGCGAGCACGGCAGCCGCCCCGGTTGCCAGTGCCATCCCGTGCGCCCCGACCGCGGGCGCTCCGGCCATCAACAGGCCGAATACCGTTGCCAGAAAATGGGTTCCGGAAATCATAGGAGGTCGCATTGTTACCTCCGCACCCGCGTACGGGCCCGGTGCCGGCGATCCGGGAGCGCATTCATCGACTGCTCCAGGCTGCGGTCGGCCTGCCACGACACGATGTCGACACCGATCGTGGCCATGTCGCGGTACATCGCGGCGCGCTGCGCCGCCCACAGGCGTTCGACAAGCGGGTCTTGTTCGCCCGCGAACGGAAGGCGATCGAGGATGTCGACGGCGACGACGACGTGGCCGCGTTTGCGTAAGTCGATCAGCGCCAATGCGAATTCGGTGTCCAGCAGCGTGGAGAATGCGATGACGATCGCGCCGGCGGGAACGGCCGCGCGCGGCGCCAGTGTGCCCGTGGTGTTTTCGAATCGGTCGCCGGTGCCGAGCACCGTGTCGAGCACGCGGTAGAACTGGCGCTGGCCGATGTCCGCGCCGAGCCAGCGCGGGCGGTTGTCCCCCAATGCGACGATACCGGCGCGGTCACCGTGACGTAACGCGGTCTGCACCACCTGTGCCGCGCCCCGCACGACGCGCTCGGTGGCCTGGGTCGCCGGGCCGGCCGGCTGCCGATAGGTGTCGATGAGCACGATCACGTCGGCCGCGCGGTCGGTCAGCCGCTGCGTCACGTGCAACTGCCCACGGCGGGCACTCACCGGCCAATTGACTGCTCGCAGTTGATCCCCGGGCACGAAGGGACGAATGTCGGCGTACTCGACGCCTGGGCCGACGTGCCGGGTGAGGTGAGCACCGAGGCGATCGAGCAGCTCGGTCGGCGGGATCGGGGTGGACTGCGGCGGAGTGAGGGGGAACACGATGACCTCGGCGGCGTCGACGGTCGCGGTCCCCGCCAGCAGCCCGCCGCGCGTCACCACATCGACCTGGGCACGGATGAAATATCGCCCCCAGCGTCGCGCGGATGCTACGACCGATTTGCCCTGTCCCGTCGGCGAATCCAGCACATCGAGCCGCATGCCCTCGATGGCGGGAATGGACAATTCGACAGCGTAGGCCCCGCCCTTCGCCTCCTCGGTTGCCCAGACGCTCAGTCGGGCCTGCTCGTCTTCGAAGCAGCGCTGGGAGTCGGGGTCGGCCTGCACCTGGATCGTGGGCACTGCAGGCTGCCAGCTGATCGAGCAGAGCACCCCGAGCAGGGGCGCCGCGAAGGCGATGAGCTCCCAGCGCCCGCCGATGACCGCGGCTGCCAGCGCGACGCCCGCGCAGGTCGCGATCGCCCGCGTGAGTTGTGATGCACGCCAGTGGAAGTCGGCATAGCCGCCGTCGCTCACCGGGCTCTCACTGCGTGTCTCCGGGCCCGCCGGCCGTTCGCGGCACCGGTAGGCGCCGCAGCAGTTCCCCGACCACGTCGGCGCCTTGAATCTTGCGGACCCACATCTCCGGTCGCAGCGTGATCCGGTGCGCGATCGCCGGCGTCGCGAGCGCCTTGACGTCTTCGGGGATCACGTAGTCGCGGCCGAGCAGCAGCGCTCGGGCGCGGGCGAGTTGGACCAGGTCGAGTTCGGCGCGCGGGCTGGCGCCCACCGCGACCTGCGGATGACGCCGGGTCGCGGTGGCCAGCGAGACCACGTAGTGCAGGACGTCCTCGTGCACTGTGACCTGCTCGACCGATTCGCGCATCGCCAGCAGGTCGTGGCCGTCCACCACCTGATTGACCGTGGCCTCGGCCGAACCGCGATCCAGGCGTCGGCGCAGCATCGACGTCTCGTCGTGCTCAGACAAGTAACGCAGCTCCAGCCGGATCGCGAACCGATCCAGCTGAGCTTCCGGTAGCGGGTAGGTGCCCTCGTACTCGATCGGATTGTCGGTCGCCAGCACGACGAAGGGGGCGGGTAGCTTGTGGGTTTCGCCGTCGATGCTGACCTGACCCTCGGCCATCGCCTCGAGCAACGCGGCCTGCGTCTTCGGCGGCGTGCGGTTGATCTCGTCGGCAAGCAGCAGGTTGGTGAAGATCGGTCCCGGACGGAATGCGAAACGACCCGACTGCATGTCGTAGATCGTCGAGCCCAGCAGGTCCGCCGGCAGCAGGTCCGGGGTGAACTGGACCCGGGTGAATCGCAGCCCCAGCGCGGCAGCGAAAGACCGCGCGATCAGCGTCTTGCCCAGGCCGGGCAGATCCTCGATGAGCACGTGGCCGCGTGCGAGCACCGCCGTGAGGATGAGGGTGAGCGCGGCACGCTTTCCCACCACCACCCGTTCGATTTCGTCGAGCACGGCCTCGCAGTGTGCGGTCGTCGTGGCGGCCGGCATCGTGGCGCCCTCTGTCATACCTGTTCCAGCTTTCGCAGGATCTCCTCGAATGCTCCCCGGCCGGGACCCGGCTGGTGCTCCGCGGTGCGGGTGATGTTGTTGGGATTGACCCAATCCCAGAGCTCATGGCCGAACAGCATTCGGCCGGTGGCCTGGAATGCCGCAGGGTCCTTGGCTTGCCTTTGGCCCGTAGCGATTTCGTATCGTCGGGCGAGCATGGGGCGCAGATGCCGGTCCCAGTCGCCGCGGGTGGACTCCGCCCATCGGACCGTCGTCTCGGTGGTGGCGAGCCAGCGGCGCAACGTATCTCCCGGTTCGTCGGCGTCCAGTTCTGCGTCGGGTTGCCGGGCGCCGCCCAGGACGCGCCGGATGGCCAGCAGCACCAACGCGAGGGTGACGCCGGACGCCGCCACCACCAACCGGCGATCGTGCACAATCAGCGCCAGCAGCTCCACCCCGACGATCAGGCAAACACCAAGAGTGATAAGCCTTCTCATACGGGGTTCCGAAGTTCGGCGAGGACCAGCCCCAGCATGTCGACTGCCGTCTGGCGATGTCCCTCGTTCATCACGTGCGGGGAAAAGCGCGCCTCTACGAACAGGTTCACCAGCTCAATGGCGTTATCGGACTGCAGCGCATGGTGTTCGACGGCGCGGGCCAGCACCTCGGTCGGGGTGTCGAATTCCTGAGGAACGGCACCGGGCACGTTGGCAAGCTCGCATTCCATCGCCGCGTAGCACGCGATGATCGCCTGCCGCGGCTCGCGGCTGAGGTCGGTCATCGCGGCCAGCCCGAGTTCGGCCGCCCGCGCGAGCGATTCGGAACGCCGCGCCGGCGGGCCGGATTCGGCATCGGTACCGGCGAGGAGGATCGTCGCCGACCCGCGCCGGCGCCGCCTGGCATTGATGAGCGTTGCCACGACCAGCAGCAGCATCATCGGAATGACGCCGGCCGACAGGATGCCGAACATGTTGCCGGTGTCGTGTTGCGGGCGCCGCAGCTGCGTCGGGGGTGCGCCGCCACCCGGCGACGGCTGCGAAGTCACGTCCGGCGCGCCGGAGGACGCGGCGTTGTGCGGCAACCACAATCGGGCCAACAGCGTCACGATCACCAGCCACGAAATGATCACGCCCAGTCCGATCAGCAACACCCGCCAGTTCGGCCGCGCCGACCCGGTGCCCAGCATGTCGGAGAGGTCCTTCGGTTGCGGCGCGACCGCACGCGGATCCCGGAGGCGCGCGATGACCGCCACCGCGAGGAGGGTCAGCGTCGCGCTCAGCGCGACGACGACGAAAACCATTGCCGTGCGGCCGGCACCCGGGCCGGCATGCGGCATCCGGTCGCGGACCGGTAGATATCCACGCAGAGCGGCCGCGACGACGATCAACAGCACGATGAGCGCGACCACGCGCCTCGTCGGCTTGTCAATACCGGGCATCGGCACACCACTCGACCGGTTACCCACCACCATTGCGGCACGGGCTTGTCTAATACTTGCACGCCGGGCGGTGGTGTGGCCAGCGACGAGTTCACGGCGCGGTTAGGCCGGCGAGACGTATCGCCCCAACGCCCACACCCTGTCGCCCGGTGGCCGCGCTTCCGCCACCCGCACGCCGTCCTGAATCAACTCGTCCTGGTGGACCAATTCGCCTTCGATGACTTCCTCCCACGCCTTGGTCGGGCCCGCGCCGTAGGACCGCCACGGCACCAGGTCATCCATGACGAGCGCCGTGCGACCATCACAAAGGCGACGCATGTTGAGGATGTCGGCGCGGGCGACCTCGTAGTCGTGACCGCCGTCGATGAACGCCAGATCGAATCGCAGGTCGGGGTTGCTGTCGGCGAACGCGGGCACTGTCCGGCGCGAGTCGCCGCAGACGAGCGTGTGACGGCCGGGGAATGTCTTGTCGATGAGCCTCTTGTTGACCGCCACCGAGGCATGCTCGCCGAGGTCGAAGGATACGACCGTGCCACCGGGAATGTGCCTGAGCAGGGCATAGCTGGAACACCCTGCGTTGAAACCGATTTCGGCGATCAAACGGGCTCCGGTGCGTCTGGCTACCCGCACCAGGTACAGCAGCTCCTCGGCCGAGCTCGATCCCTCACCGGCACCCATCCGTCTCAGCAGCAACCGCCAGTACAGTTTTCTCTCAACCCGTTTCATCTGCGTGATCGTCGGGAGCGCGGTACCCATGGCGAAGTGACTTCCCCGTTCGAGCGCCGTTCAACCGCTCGCGCCGACGAGCGCCACTAGACCGGTGTGAACGAGCGGAAGCTTCCGTCGAGGACCTCGCGGTGGCCGATCGTGCGGCCCGTCACCGCCCCGGGATCGACCAATGCCAATTCTACTGTGGCCCTGGCGAATTCGTCCTCTGACGAGGTGTCGGTGAACGCAGTCGCGTAGTAAGACAGCCCGGGCGTCTGGATCGGTTTCGACGGCGCCAGGGCGTTCACGGCCACGTTGTGACCGGCGAGGTCGAACGCTGCGCACTGCGTGAGATGCTCTAGGGCCGCCTTGGATCCCCCGTAACCGGGCAGAACGCCGCCGCTGCGGTTCGGATAGGGCCCGTCGCCGGGCAGCCGCGAGGCGACCGAGGTGATGTTGACGATCGAGCCTCCGCCAGCGGTGATCATGTCCGGGGACACCAGCTGCATCAACTCGTAGGCCGCGAAGACCGCGATCTCGAAGTGGCGCCGGAAGGCGTGCAGCGGCGTACTGACGAAACCCGGCCAGCCGGGTTTGGCGACGCCCGGAGCGGCGGCCTTGGCCGGCTTGGCGCGCGCCTGCGCACCGGGCGTCGGCGGGCGCCCGGGCGCCGTGAAGGCCGCGTTGTTGATCAGGATCGTGATGGGCCCCAACGCGTCTCGGGTCTCGCTCACCACCCGGGTGATGTCGTCGCGGTCGGTCAGATCGGCGCGCACTGCGACCGCGCTGCCGCCCGCCGCCTCGATGGCCGCAACGGTCTCGCCGATGGTGCCCGGCAACCGGTCGTCCCACACCTGTTCGGTGCGCCCGACGACGGCGACGGCGGCGCCCTCGGCGGCCAGCGCCAGGGCGATCGCCCGGCCCAGCCCGCGGCTGGCGCCGGTCACGATCGCGGTGCGGCCGCCGAGTCGCGGCGTCATCGCGTCACCCCGTGCACCACGATCACGGTGGTCTGGTCGACCCACGCGTCATCGAGCTCCTCGTCGGGGCGCAGCAGCATTCGAAGCATCGTCGCTCCCCCGATCAGTTCGATCAGCCGGTCCGGATCCACGTCGGGGTGCGCCTCGCCCCGGTCGACCGCCTCGCGCAGGCGCAACCGGACCGCGACGAACAGGTCGGTGAAGCGCGACATCACCCGGGCGTTCAGATCGGGGTCGGCGGTCATGTCGGCCACCAGACCGGGCAACGCCGCGCGCACCACCGGGGCGGTGAAAACCTGCCGGGTGGCCTCGATCATCATCCGCAGATCGGCCGCGAAGTCGCCGGCGGGGGCCTCCAGCGCGCTCGGCGCTATCGGGAACACCGCTTCGTGCACCAACTCCGCCTTGCTGGACCAACGGCGGTACAGCGCCGACTTCGTCGTGCCCGCCCGCTCGGCGACCGCGGCCAGGCTGAGGTTGGAGTAGCCGATTTGCACCAGCAGCTCGGCGGTCGCCGATAGGATGGCGGAGTCGATACGCGGATCCCTGGGGCGGCCGGCACCTGGGCTCTTGTCAAGGTCGGACGGGTCTGCTTTCATAACGCTACCTACCGTATCGTAATTGCCGCGAAGAAGTCTCAAAGAAGGAGGCACCGGTGGCAAACGAGCCTGTGCTCGACAAGGTCGACCGACTCCAGCGTTCCAGCCGCGACGTCACCACCCTGCCCGCGGTCCTGTCGAAATGGCTGGCGACCGTCCTTCCCGGCAGCGCGAATCCCGAGGTCACGGTCGAAAGCGGGGTGGACTCGACGGGCATGTCGTCCGAGACCATCATCTTGACCGCCCGCTGGCAACAGGACGGGCAGCCGACCGAGCAGAAGCTGGTGGCCCGGGTGGCGCCGGCTCCCGAAGATGTGCAGGTCTTCCCCACCTACCGACTCGACCATCAGTTCGACGTGATCCGCAAGGTCGGCGAACTCACCGACGTCCCGGTCCCACCGGTGCGCTGGCTGGAGCCGACCGGCGATGTCCTGGGTACGCCGTTTTTCGTGATGGGCTACGTCGATGGCGTGGTGCCCCCCGACGTCATGCCCTACACCTTCGGTAACAACTGGTTCGCCGATGCGCCCGTCGAGCGGCAACGCGAACTGCAAGACACCACCGTCGGCGTGCTCGCCACCCTGCATTCGATTCCGAACGCGGAGAACGATTTTGGGTTCCTGACCGAGGGGCAGCAGGGCGGCTCGGCGCTGCGCAAACACTTCAACTGGGTGCGCGGCTGGTACGACTTCGCGGTGCCCGACATCGGCCGATCACCGCTGCTGGAACGAACGTTCGGGTGGCTGGAAGACAACTGGCCGACCGAGGCCGCCGCTCGCCAACCCGTGCTGCTGTGGGGCGACGCCCGGATCGGCAACGTCTTGTACCACGACTTCAGCCCGGTGGCGGTGCTGGACTGGGAAATGGTGACGCTGGGCCCGCGTGAACTCGACGTCGCGTGGATGATCTACGCGCACATGGTGTTTCAAGAACTCACTGGGCTTGCGGGGTTGCCGGGGCTACCCGAGGTGATGCGCGAGGACGACGTCCGCGCGACCTATCAGCGGTTGGCCGGCGTGGAGGTGGGCGACCTGAACTGGTTTTACGTGTACTCGGGGGTGATGTGGGCGTGCGTGTTCATGCGCACCGGCGCGCGCCGCGTGCACTTCGGCGAAACCGAAAAGCCCGCCGACGTCGAATCGCTGTTCTACCACGCCGGGTTGATGAAACGTCTTATCGGAGAGGATCTGTAATGCTCGGACCGCTCGACGAATTCCCGGTCCACCAGATCCCCCAGCCGATCGCCTGGCCGGGCTCCTCGGACCGCAACTTCTACGATCGTTCCTACTTCAACGCCCACGACCGCACCGGCGACATCTTCGTGATCAGCGGTATCGGCTACTACCCCAATCTCGGGGTCAAGGACGCGTTCTTCTTGGTCCGCCGCGGCAACACCCAGACCGCCGTGCATGTTTCGGACGCGATCGACCAGGACCGGCTCAATCAGCACGTCAACGGCTACCAGATCGAGGTCGTCGAGCCGCTGCACAAGCTGCGGCTGATCCTCGACGAAACCGAGGGCATCGCGGCTGATCTCACCTGGAAGGGCCTGTTCGACGTCGTCCAGGAGCAGCCGCACATCCTGCGCTCGGGCAACCGGGTGACGCTGGACGCGCAGCGGTTCGCTCAGCTCGGCAGCTGGAGCGGGCACATCGTCATCGACGGCGAGGAGACCACCGTCGACCCCAACACCTGGCTAGGCAGCCGCGACCGGTCCTGGGGGATCCGCCCGATCGGCGAGGCCGAGCCCGCCGGCCGGCCCGCGGACCCGCCGTTCGAGGGCATGTGGTGGCTGTATGTCCCCATGGCGTTCGACGAGTTCGCGATCGTGCTGATCATCCAGGAGGAGCCCAACGGGTTCCGCTCGCTCAACGACTGCACACGGGTCTGGCGCGACGGCCGCGTCGAGCAGCTGGGCTGGCCGCGGGTCAAGATCCACTACACCTCCGGTACCCGCATCCCGACCGGCGCGACGATCGACGCCACCACGCCCGACGGGACCCCGGTCCACTTCGACGTCGAGTCCAGGCTCCCGGTCCCCATCCACGTCGGTGGTGGCTACGGCGGTGACTCCGACTGGATCCACGGCATGTGGAAGGGCGAAAAGTTCGCCGAGCGGCTGACTTACGACATGACCGACCCGGCCATCATCGGGCGGGCCGGCTTCGGCGTCATCGACCACGTCGGCCGGGCGGTGTGCCGCGACGGCGACGGCGAGCCGGTCGAGGGATGGGGCCTCTACGAGCACGGCGCGCTGGGGCGCCACGACCCGTCCGGGTTCGCCGACTGGTTGACGGTCGCGCCCTAGGCTTTTCGGCGATACGCCGCACCGGGGTGCCCGGGCGGCAGCAGCGGCCCGGCGCCGCCGAGGCGCTCCCGCAGCGTAGTCCGCGACACCGACTCGGGCACCCGGCCGCGCCGGCGCAGCTCCGGCACGACCAACCGGGCGAAGTCGACGAAGGTACCCGGAGTGGTGACGTAAGCCAGGTTGAACCCGTCGACATCGGCCTCCTCCACCCAGCGCTCGAGCTCGTCGGCCACCTCAGCGGCCGAGCCCGTCAGCACGGGGCCGCGACCGCCGATACCGAGCTCTCCGGCCAATTCGCGCGGGGTCCACGGGCGCTCGGCGGTGGTGAAGGAGGCCAGCGCGGACCGGTTGGCGTCGGTCTCGCTGTAGCGCAGGGGCTCTGCTGCATCGAGTTCGGCCAGGTCGATGCCGGTCCAGCCGCCGAAAAGGGCCAGCGCCCCAGGCGTGCTGACGTACCGCCGGTACTCCGCCAGCTTGGCGACGGCGGCGTCGTGGGTCTCGGCGACCACCGGGGTGACCATCGTGAATACCTTGATGGAACGGGGGTCTCGGCCCAGCTCGACCGCCGCCGCCCGCAATGCCCGCACCGGGCCGGCGACGATCTGCGGCGTCGGTCCGGACACGAAGACCGCCTCGGCGTTCGCCGCCGCGAACCGCACGCCCCGCGGCGAGGCTCCAGCCTGAAACAACACCGGCGTCCGCTGCGGCGACGGCTCGCACAGGAACGGTCCGGGCACGGTGAAATAACGCCCCTTGTGCTCGATGTCGTGCACCTTGGCCGGGTCGGTGAACACGCCTCGTTCCCGGTCGGCCACCACCGCGCCGGATTCCCACGACGCCTCCCACAGCTTGTAGCAGACCTCAAGGTACTCGTCGGCGATCTCGTAACGCTGGTCATGCGGAATCTGGCCATCCAGGCCGAGATTGCGCGCCGCGCTGTCCAGATACGACGTGACGATGTTCCACGCGACCCGCCCGCCGGTCAGGTGATCCAGCGTCGTCAACCGCCGCGCCAGGGCGTAGGGCTGCTCGTAGGTCAGCGACAGCGTGACGCCGAACCCGAGGGTCTCGGTGACTGCGGCCATCGCCGAGATGGCCGCAGTCGGATCGTTGACCGGAAACTGTGCCGCGTCGGCCACCGCCGCATCCCGCGAGGCGCCGTACACGTCGTAGACGCCCAGTACGTCGGCCAGAAACAGCGCGTCGAAACCGCCAGCCTCGAGGGTGTGGGCCAGCTCGGTCCAATACCCGAGCTCGCGATAGCGATAACCCTGATCTTCGGGATGGCGCCACAGCCCCGCCGACTGGTGCCCGACGCAGGCCATGTCGAATGCGTTGAGGAAGATCCTGCTCATATGCTCACCCCGCGCGTTTCCCGCGCCGCGTAGGCCGCCACGACCGTGATCGCCGATAGCACAGCAAAATACACCACGATCAGCCACGGTCGGCCGCCGCCCACGGCCAGCAGGGCCGCGGCGATCAACGGGGCGAAACCACCGGACAGCACGGCCCCGATCTGATAACCCAGCGACGCGCCGCTGTAGCGCAGCCGGGTGTCGAACAGTTCGGCGAACCAGGTGGCCTGGGGACCGTACATGGCATCGTGAACGACGTTGATGCCGAACACAATTGATGCCACCACCGCGATCGCCGAACCGGTCGCAGCGGCGACGAAGAACAGCAGCAAGGCCAGCACCCCGGCCAGCGCCCCGAACAGATACAGCGGTCGACGACCCACCCTATCCGACAGCCACGCCCAGCCAGGGGTGCTGACAAATCCGATTGCCGAGGAAATCAACACCGCAGTCAGGCCCACCCCGGCGCCCTTGCTGAACGATTCCTGAAGGTAGGTAAGCGAATAGGTTGTCAACAACACGAACAGCGCGATCTGCGATAGCCGTAAGCCAGTGGTTATCAACACATTCCGCGGCTGGCGCCGAAGCACCTCGAGCACCGGCAGCCGTGCCAGCTCATTGCGCTGCTTGAGGCGCCCGAAGACCTCGGCGTCGGTGAGCTTGAGTCGGACGAACAATCCGATCGCCACCAGAACGATGCTGAGCAGAAACGGGATCCGCCAGCCGAAGGACAGAAATCCGGCCGGTCCGGTGAGGGTGCGGGTCACCGAGAACACCGATGTCGCCAGCAGCATGCCGGCCGGCGAACCGAGCTGGGTGAAGCTGCCGAACAGCCCGCGCCGGTTGGGCGGCGCATGCTCCACCGACAGCACCGCGGCACCGCCCCATTCGGCGCCCACCGCGAGACCCTGCAGTACCCGCAGCACCGCCAGCAGGACCGGAGCGAGCAACCCGGCCTCGGCATAGGTCGGCAGCACCCCGATCGCGGTCGTGACGAAGCCCATCACCAACAGCGCGACGACCAGAACCGCCTTGCGCCCCAGCCGATCCCCAAAGTGTCCAGACATCACCGCGCCCAGGGGCCGGGCCCCGAACCCGGCGGCGTAGGTGGCGAACGACGCCAGCGTCCCCGCGGTGGGCGAAACCTGCGGAAAGAAGAGCGGTTTGAAGACGAGCGCGGATGCGGTGGCGTAGAGGTAGAAGTCATACCACTCGATCGTGGTGCCGACCATGCTGCCCAGGGCTACCGTGCGCAGCCGCGGTCTCGGGTCGGCAGCCGGCGCTGGTTCGGGGATAATCACGTATTACCAGATTAGCAATCTCATTTGTCTCGGCGTAGGTTTGCCATCGCCGTGATGGCAACGTGAATACTGGAGGCGTGAATCCACCGTCCAGGGTCGACGTCGTGGTGGTCGGCGCCGGCTTCGCCGGTCTTTCGGCGGCGCGCGAGCTGGCCCGGCATGGCTGTGACGTGGTGGTTTTCGAAGGTCGCGACCGCGTCGGCGGCCGTTCGTTCACCGGCAGCGTCGCGGGATTGCCGGTGGATCTGGGCGGCACGTTCGTCGGCCCGACGCAAGATGCGGTGCTGGCGCTGGCGGCCGAGCTCGGCGTCGCGAGCACTCCGACCTATCACGAGGGCAAGAACCTCATCCAGTGGCGCGGCTGGACACGGTCCTACCACGGCACCATCCCGAAGCTGTCGTTGAGTGGGCTGATCGACATCGGCCGGTTGCGTTGGCAATTCGAGCGCATCTCGCGCCGCATCCCGGTGTCGGCCCCATGGGACGCGCGCAAGGCGCGTCAGCTGGACGGTCTGTCGCTCGGGGGGTGGCTGCGCTCGGCGCACGCAACCGCCTCGTCACTCGACCTGATGACGATCATGGCCCGGGTCACGTGGGGCTGCGAACTCGACGACGTTTCGATGCTGCATGCGGCGCGCTACATCCACGCCGCCGGGGGACTGGACCGCATGCTCGACGTCGAGAACGGCGCCCAGCAGGACTGGTTCCCGGGTGGCACCCAACAGATTGCGGACGCGGCCGCGGCCGAACTGGGCGACCGGGTCGTGTTGCGGGCACGAGTCCATCGCATCGACCGCCACGATGGGGGCGTCACGGTCACCTCCGCACGCGGCCGGGCCGATGCCGGGTATGTCATCGTCGCGGTCCCGCCCGCCCACCGTGCGTCGATCGAGTTCGCTCCCCCGCTGCCGGCCCACTACGAACAACTCGCCGAGCGTTGGCCGCAGGGCCGCCTCAGCAAGGCCTACGCGGCGTATTCGACGCCGTTCTGGCGCGCCAACGGCTACTCGGGCCAGGCGCTGTCCGACAAGGGCCCGGTCTTCATCACCTTCGATGTCAGCCCGCAAGCCGACGGGCCCGGCATTCTGCTGGGGTTCGTGGATGCACGGGCGTTCGACTCGCTGCCCACCGATCAGCGCCGGCAGAATACCTTACGCTGCTTCGCATCCCTGTTCGGCGACGAGGCGCTCACTCCGCTGGACTACACCGACCAACGTTGGGGCGCAGAGGATTTCGCGCCTGGCGGTCCCACCGCGGCGGTGCCGCCGGGGTCGTGGACGCGCTTTGGGCGTTGGTTACGCGAACCGGTCGGGCCGATTCACTGGGCCGGCACCGAGACCGCGGACGAATGGACCGGATTCCTCGACGGTGCGGTGCGGTCCGGCCAGCGGGCCGCGGCCGACGTCATCGCCAGGCTATGAGCTGATCTTCGTGGCCGAAAGGTTCGCAGAGCCGGCAAGGGCCCGCAGCTCGCGGTTCACCGCGCGGTGCTGTTCCAGCATCGAGCAGTGACCGCCGGGCAGCTCGACGAGGCCGACCACGTTGGGTGCGGTGCGTGCGATCCGGCGGGACTGGCTGATCGGCGTCAGGCGATCGTGACGGCTGCCGATCACCAGCGTCGGTACCGTCAGGCCGGCGAGATCGAGATGGCGCGAACCCAGCGCATCGACGAGCATCTTTGCGCAGCCACCGCGCCCGGCGGCGGGCGTCTTGGCGAACAACTCGTAAATCAGTGTCGCCGCACTGGGATCGGCGTCCCTGCCGACCGCGAGCATCGCGACCAGCGAGCGACTGGCAAACACGGCGACAGCCGGAATCGGTAGTCCGCCAAAGGTGCCGACCAGCCGCCGCCCGGCCATGACCCGGGCCGGCGCCAAGGCGCCGGGCAGCGGCAGCAGTCTCACCTCGCGCACCAGATCGCCGGTGGCGGTGTTGATCAGGGCGACCGCGTCCACGCGCCGGGCAACCTTGTGGCGATAGCGCGCCGACCACGCGGCGATGGTGATGCCCCCCATCGAATGCCCGGCCAGCACCGCGCGCTCGTGCGGCTCCAGCGTCGCGTCCAGCACCGAATTCAGATCGGCGGCAAGCAGTTTGAGGCTGAATCCGCCGCGCCGGGGTACACCGCTTCGCCCATGGCCGCGGTGGTCGAAGGCGATCACCCGGTAGTCCGCCGACAGGTCCGCGATCTGATAGGCCCAGGCGCGCACAGCGCAGGTGATGCCGTGGGTCAGCACGATGGGATAGCCGTCGGGCCGCCCGAAGACCTCCGCGTGCAACGGGGTGCCGTCGACCGCGCGGACGGTCAGCGTGCGGCTGGGGGGTAACGGGGGCAGCCGTTCGGATGCGTAGGTCGATCGCCGAGCATTCATCGCCGCTCCGCCTTTGCACACGGCCACGGTGTCGCGTGCTGGTGGCCACGATCCTATCGTGAACCGGCGCCGAACTCGGCAGATTCGCTAACCGCACGCCGCGCCGTCGATGTTTGCTGATCAGACGCAAATCCCAGGTGGCTCTGTCGTCGGTGTGAGACCCTAACACGCATGCCCCCGTTGTCCCGCCGCGAGTTTTTCGCCGCGGCGGCCGGCCTTGCCGGCGGCGGGTCGATGGTTGCCTGCGGCCCGGGCCGGCCCGCGTCGAAGCCGGCGCCCGGGCCGCGATCGAGACCGGCTGCGGATACTAGGTCGATCCTCGTCGTCGGAGCCGGGGTGGCGGGACTGGCGGCCGCACGCAGCCTGACCGACGCAGGCTGGCCGGTTCGGGTGATCGAGGCCCGCGACCGCATCGGCGGCAGGGTGTACACGAACCGCGACTGGGGTTTCCCCATCGAGATGGGCGCGTCGTGGATACACGGCACCGCCAACGAACCCGTGATGGAACTGGCGCACAGCGCCGGCGCGCAACTCGTCACGACCGACGACGACAGCTGGGCCAAACTCGCGGTGGAGCCCGCGCTGCAGCCGCTGGATTACGAGCGTGATCGCTGGCAGAAGTTCGTCGAGCGGGCCTGCCGTCGGGCCGCCGGAGGCACCCTCGCGGCCGCGCTCGACGCCGCGGTCACCCGCGAACAGCTGTCCGGCCCGGACCGCGTGTTGCTGGCCTTCTATGTCGCCACCGAGATCGAGGACGAATACGCAGCCGACGCAAAACAGCTGTCCGCCAAGACATTCGATGAGGGTGACTACTCCACCGGCGATCAGGACATCATCACCAATGGCTACGACGCTCTGCCGAGAACACTCGGCAACGGACTGCAGGTCGTGCTCAACGCGCCGGTAACCGCAATCGCACGACAGAACACGTCCGTCATCGTGCGAGCGGGCGGCCAGTCGTTCGAAGGACCGGCCGCGATCGTCACCGTTCCGCTCGGGGTGCTGAAGTCCGGCGCGATCGCCTTCGACCCGCCCCTGCCGTCCGGGCATGCCCATGCGATCGACGCGCTGGGATTCGGCGTGCTGTCCAAGAGCTACTTTCGCTTCGACCGGCAGACATGGAAGGTGCCGAACGCCTTCTACCAATTCATCGGCGTCAATCCGGGCCCATGGGCGCAGTGGCTCACCGCGCCGAGCGGCGGCGGGCCCGTTGCCGTGGCCTTCAACGCCGGTGACTTCGCCCGGTCGGTGGAGTCCTCGGCCGCCAACGACCTGATCACCGGGGCGCTGCCCGTCGCACGCCAGCTGTTCGGCAAGGACGTCGCGCCGGCGGAGGTGCGGACCACCACGTGGAGCACCGATCCGTACGCGCGGGGCAGCTATTCGTTCCACGCCCCCGGTTCCGGGCCCGACGACCGGCTGAAACTGCAGGAACCGATCAGCGACCGGCTCTATCTGGCCGGCGAGGCCGTCGGGGTCGACAACCCGGCGACAGTCACCGGCGCGCTGGCCAGTGGGCGGCACGCCGCCGACCTACTGATGGAGCGATTGCCGCGCGCGCAATAGCCTCCGTCCGGCGCGCTAGGTGGTTGCGATGTCGTTGCGGGCCGCGTAGGAGCCGGTCGCCGTCCAACTGGCAAGCATCCGCAACGCCGCCTCGGAGCGCGAATCCTGTTGCGCGCTATAGCCGATCAACGACAGCTCGCCCCTGCCGGTGATGTCGAGGACGTTGTAGGTCAACACCAGCTCACCGACTTCGGCAAGCCGGAACCGCTTGACGCCGTGCCGATGCGCCTTGACATTGTGGGCTGCCCAGCGGGTGCGGAACTCCTGGCTGCGCGTTGCCAATTCGTCGACCAAGCGCGTGACAGCCGGCGAGTCCGGTGAGCGGGCCGCCTCGGCGCGCAGCAGGGCGACCACGTCGTCGGCCTCCTTGGCCCATTCGGGAAGGAATTGGCCCGCCGCGGCGTCGACGAACATGAAGCGGGCCGCATTGGGCGTCTGCTCGGCATGTGCGAAGACGGGCGCGAACAGCGCACGCCCGAGCGCGTTGGCCGCGACGACGTCGAGCTGGCCGTTGACCACGATCGCCGGCGCGGTCACCATGCTGTCGAGCAATGCCTGCACGCCGGCGGGGATCGTCCGAGCCTGGCCGCGCGCCGGCCGGGGCCGCTCGGCCTTGGTGGTGGCGGCACGAACCAGATCGAACAAGTGCGTTTCCTCGGCCTCGCCGAAGCGCAGTGCCCGAGCGATGGCGTGCAGGACTTCGTCGGAGACGCCGGCGACGTTTCCCCGTTCGATCTGGATGTAGTACTCGATGCTCACCCCGGCCATCTTCGCGACTTCTTCGCGCCGCAATCCGGGCACCCGACGTCGACCGCCCGTGGGTAGGCCCACCTGCCCGGGGCTGATTCTCGCGCGCCGGCTCATCAAGAAATCCTTGATGTCATTGGCGATATCCATGCCCACGGATACCCGAACACCGCCCGACGGAAGCGTCACGGTCCTGGGCCGCGCACAGGTCGAGGCGGTGGTCGCGGTCGGGCCGCCCATTGTTAGGGCCGCGACTGAATGGGAATAGCTGTGACATGACGGCACCGCACTCCGAACCTGAAACAGCATCGAGGCAGCGGCCGAGCTCCGACATCATCGCCACGATCGTCGCGTTCGTGCTGGCTGCGGCCGCGGCCGTGTTGTCGTTCTCCCTCTCCCCCCTTTTCGTCATGGCCGCCGACCCGTGCGACAATCACAATTGCGACACCGCGGCGATCTCATGGGCTTATGCGGTGACGTGGGGCGGGCTCGGTCTGGCGGCGGTGGCCGCCATCGGGGGCACCGTCTTCGCGGCGGCTCGGCGGCGCCGGATGTGGATATGGCCGACCGGGGCACTGGGCCTGATCGTCGTCACGTTCGCCATCGGAACATTGCTGGCGGGCTCGGTGTTACCGCACCAGTGACCTTGTCGCACAACGTCTTTTGACGCTTAGGTGGCGAGTTCCCGCGCGCATGCGTCGAGGATCGCAAGGAAGCTGGAGCGCAGCAGCGGGCGGGTCACCGCCTCGAGCAGCACGCCGGCCGCCCACGCCGGGTGGGTGTAATTCGTCAGCCAGTCGACGTGCGTGCCGCCGTCGGCAGCGGTGAAAGTCAGCGTGCCGCCGTCGTGATGGAACGGCGGGACCGATCGAATAATGAGGTAGGAGTAGCTGTGCGGGCGGTCGTAGGCCGTGATCTCTTCGAGGAAGTAGGTGCCCGCACCGATCACCTGGCGCAACGCGCCGGGGGCCGGCTCTGAGCTGCCCTTGACCCAGCCGGCCTTGAGCGCGAGCGGCGCCTTCGCGAGGTTGGCCGGATCGGCGAGCCAATCGAATACCCGCCCCTGGGGTGCTGCGATCGTCCGTTCCAAGTGAATCTCGACCATCAGAACTCCTGCTCGGCAGTGTCGGCGGTGCCCCCGACCATGCTAGACGCCGCCGGCCGCGCCCCGCGCTGCGTCCAAAGAGGGTTTGCTGGTACCTGGTTCAGCTAGGTTTGATTAGGCACGCTTCTTAGCCTAAAGCTAAGTAAAATATCAGCACAAAACTATGAAATTCCGCTGATGTCTCCCATACCCTAAGAGATAGCTTCTGCTCTATTATTAGCTGCACAGAGCTGGACGGGCCGCTCGCGTGGAGCGCTCAGCTACCTTGGGCCTAGGGGTCCGGGCGCCCCGCCGAATCAGATTCTTCGAAGGGCAACTTGAATCATGAAAAACAGCAGTATCGTTGCGCGCCGACGCGCAGCCGGCATCAGCGCCGGCTGCCTGCTCGGGGGCATGGCCATCGGTCTCGTCGCTGCGCCGTCGGCGGCCGCGGCACCCGACTGCAGCCCCGCGGGTGTGAATGCCACCGTGTCCTCGGCGGAGGCCGCGGCACAGCAGTACCTGGCCGCCCACCCGGGCGCCAACCAGGTGGTCACCGCCGCCTACGGCCAGCCCCACGCGGAGGCCGCGTCCAACCTGCGCGGCTACTTCACCGCACACCCGCAGGAGTACTACGACCTGCGCGGCATCCTGGCGCCCATCGGCGACACCGAGCGCCAATGCAACGTGTCGGCGCTGCCGGGCAACCTCGAATCGGCCTACCACGAATTCATGGCCGGCTGATCATCCCCGGCAACGACCCGCCACGGCGCCGTGGCGGGTCGTTTTGCATCGTCGGTGCGAGACATCCGTGTGAACGACGCGCTCCGCATGCTGATTCGTCGAGTGGTGAAGGACGAGAACGCATCCCGATCGGCCACGCTAACCAAAAGCGCTTAAGACGCGGATCGTTTTCATTGCCGCATAAGAGCTTTCGCGCTGCGGTTCCGCTTGGTGTACGGCGCCCGAGCGGAAACGCTGACGGGCGCTGATGCGATCCTCGATGATGTGTATGGCTTCGGGCACTGAAGCGATGACGGGTAAGCCATGGTCGATGAACACCCGGGTGAGCAGGCGCAGCGCCGAACCGCCGACCACGCTGCAATGCCGCTTCGCAGCTCGGTTTTCGTCGTTAAGGACAAGCAACATGCGAAAGCCCGCGATGCCGAGAAACCCCAGCTGACTGAGATCCAGCACCAGCGGCGCGTTCAGCCGGCAAAAACGCCCGATCGCCGCACCGACCAGGTCGGCGTTGGAAACGTCGACCTCGCCTTCGAGACGCAGGACGGTTGCTGTGCTGCGCGTGTGGACATGCAGTCGGGCGGCGCCACAATCGATCAGATAGCGGCTGCGCGGCTCTCCGCGCCCACTGGGCGCGCGAGTATCAGGTAAAGCGGTCATATGGTTACGCCCCCGTAACTGGTGGTAAGCAGGGCGAGCGACGGACTGCGAATCCGATGTGCCACTCGTTAAATCGGTAGCTGCAGACTCAACTCACCACAGCCTAGCAGCAATGCCCCGAGGGCGCATTTCGCAGCGAAATAGCCAGCAGCACAGTATATTCCGTTGCCGTATGCCCGGGCCGTACCGAAGACTCAGAGCCACAGCGTGGTGTGCGGGCTCTGGCCATAGGTTTGTCGGTACAGGACCGAGAATCGACCCGTGTGGACGAAACCCCAGCGTTGTGCGACCTCGCCGACGCTTATCGACGACCGGTCGCCAACGATCAGCTCATGATGGGCCCGGTGCAGCCGCACGCGGCGCACGTACTCGGTTGGCGTGGTGTCGAGCCGCTGGCGGAAGAGATACTGCACCGCCCTGGGGGTCAGATGCAACGCTTCCGCGACATCGCTGATGCCGATATCGCGCCCGACATGCGTGTGGATGAAGGAGACCGCTTCCTTGAGCGGCTCGGGAACCGTCGGGTCGCTGAGCAAATCCTGTTCGGCCGTTACGTTCGACGGGTAGCACTCGAGCAGCATGGCCGCGAGTAGGGCAGCCGTCGAAGCGACGGTCAGCGGTTGGCGTGCGGTCTCGGCGGAACCGAAAGTGGCCGTTACGTAATCGAGCGCACGGTGCCACGCTCGCACCGCGGCGCGCGAGCGCGGCCGCGCGGCGAGGAATTGGATTCGTCGCGGCAGCGGCAGATGCCGATCGGCGGCGACCTTGCGCAGCACGTCCGCAGCCACGCTGATTATCTGGAATCGCGCCGTGTTCGCTTCGAGCAGGCAGGGCAGGCCCGCGGCGACGAGCCGTGGGCTATCCGGCGCAAGCGACGACCCGCCCGTCGCGGTCAACGATCCCGATCGCGGCTGGACCACCAGAATGCGTTCATCGCAAGAGATCTCGAACTGTGCGCGACCCTGAATCAGCACATCGTCGAGCATCATCCCGGCCGTTTCGCAGCGCCGGTGGGTGACGGTCGAGCCACTCGTGAAACTGCGCAGCTGCCAGGCAGGTGCGTACGCCGCCGAAAAGAACCGACGCGCGGCGCCCGCGTCGGCCGAACGGAATTGGTCGTAGGAAACCAGGACGGGACCGGCCAATCCCCCGAACTCGCCGCCGAAGTGAACGTCTGGCAATGCGGTGGCCGCCAACCCAACCGCGGAATCGGTTGTCCCGGGCACGGACTGGTCGGCCAGGCCCGTCACGGCGCCGCCGGCAGGCGCGGCCGCCCGCAGCCCGGTCATGGCGTGACCTCACCCATCCGCTTACAGTACTCCCGCGGGCTGCAGCGGTGAAGCGGACAGCTGGTGCGACTGAAGCTGGCGGTAAATGCTCAGCGCGTCCTGGGCGACCCGATCCCACATGAAGCGGGAAAGGGCTCGACTCCGCCCCGCCGCTCCCATGCCGTTACGGCGAAAGTCTTGCGATAAAAGACTTCTCAATGCCGCGGAGAGCTCGCCGAGACTATGGGTGGACAACACCAGCCCGGTGACGTCGTCGATGACGATGTCGGTCAACACCCCCTCCGGCAGGGCGACCACCGCGACACCGCAGGCCATCGCCCGCAATGCCGCCGCCGGATGGGGCGGCCGCCGCGGCGTGCACGCGACGAGGTCGGCGGATCGCACCAGCGCCGGCAGATCGTCGCCGCCCACGGCGCCCAGGAGCCGAACCCGGTCGTCGACGTCCAGCTCCACGGCCAGGCGCTTGAGCACGGTGCGCGCCTCGCTGTGACGGCGATTGTTCGGGTCGGTCTCGGCGACAACGAGTTCCGCACCTGGGACCCGAGGCAGGGCGCGCACCGCAATGTCAAACCCGTTGCCTGGTAACGGGTTCGGTGCCATGCACAAAATTCGAGGGCAGTGGCCCCGATCGGCGGCCGGGCCTACCGGGTGGTACTGCTCGACGTCCGCGGTGCTCTCGACGGTCGCCCAGGCCGCATTACGCGCCAACAGCGGCTCGATGCGTCGGCGTTCCATGCCTTTGCCCGGCCTGCCTGCCACAGGGGTACGCGACGCCGACGCCAGGCGCCGGAAGGTCTGCACGGTCGGCCGCTTGTGCCGTCGCGCGGCCAGCTGGGCGGCCAAGCCACCAAGCCAGCCGTGGGCGTGCACGATGTCGGGTTCGTCCGACGACCACGGGTCCTCGAGCGCGGCGGCCCACTCGCCGACGAACGGCAGCACGTCGGCCGCTGATCGCACGACCGCGGGCCCGACGGGGATGGGAACGACCCGATGCCCCGACTCGGCCTGCCGGTGCTGGTCCTGCAGGCGCACGTATGCGGTGACGTCGTGGTGTTGAGCCGCGAGCGCGGCGGCGAAGCGCGCGGTGTCGTCACCGGCGACGTCGTCGCCGGTGACGATTGCGATTTTCACCAGAAAGCTCCTCCGTATGCCGTGAGATCCCGAATCTCTTGGCAGACCGAGGCGGCATACCCAGTCCCGCACTCGCTAAACGGTGTCGGGTGGGCTGCTTCGCGCTGCGTCGGCCGGCTTCGCAAACCGGACAGCCCGATCTGCGCGGGGCCGCAATTCGGAGGACACTAGCTGCATGATGGCGTCCGGCGTGCGCCCACCGCTGGTCGAGCTGGTGGTCCTGCTCGCGTCGGCCGGCGGGCTGGATCCGCTCTCGCTCGTGTTGCGTGACCTGCCCGACACGTTCGCCGCCGCTGTCGTGGTGCAACAACACCTCGGCGCTCAGTCCAGTGTCCTGCCGACCATTCTCGGCAGGTCTACGGCGCGCGCGGTCGGCTGGGCGGTCGACGGGCGTGCGGTCCAACCAGACCGGGTCGTCGTGTGCCCACCGAACCGGCACATGGAGCTGCGGGCCAACGGTTCGTGGCACCTGCACCGGATGCACTCCCCCGTCGAGCGCCGTTTCGACGTGCTGCTGACGTCGGTGGCCAGCTCGTACGGGCCGCGGGCTCTCGCGGTGGTGTTGTCGGGGGCCGGTCGCGACGGTGCCGCCGGCACCGCAGCGATGACGCGGGCCGGGGCCATCGTCATCGCGCAGAGCCAGGAAACCGCGGACTATCCATCGATGCCGCGCGCGGCGGCCCAAGCCGGTGCGACTCCGGTGTTACCGCTGCCCGAAATCGGCCGGGCGGTTGCCGCCCTCGTCGCTGGGGTGCCCCTGCTCGCGTCCACACGCGAAAAGGCCAGTGCGGCAACTGGATTGCCGATCAAGCAATCTTCCGTACCCGCGATCGCCCACCACACCGACCGCATCCCGTCATCGCTGGACCACGTGATGGACAGCGCGGCCAGTCGCGCCGAAGCGGCGCGGCTGCGCGCTGCGGAACTGCGGCGCAGACGTCAGGAGCTGGCCGCGGGACTCGGCACCACCGCCGAGACGGTGACCGCGGCGCGGCGCAACGCCCACGAATCGAAGCGCCGCGCGCAGCTGGCGCATCAGGCCGCGTCGCGCGCGGCCGCCCACTGGGGACACTGAGCCGCAGCGCCGGCCAACGTCTAACCGTCTAGCGCCTCCATCAGCAGCAGCGCGCCGCCGGCACTTCCCTCGCCCCCACGAAACGGCGCGCAGGTGACCCGCACCCGGGCGGGCCGGCCGCGCCTGTTCACGGCGTCGACCACCGCTTCCCCGTAGCTGTCCGCATCGACGAAGGCGTTGCCGATGAGTGGCCGCACCGCCTCGAGCGGCAGGCCGATGTCGAGCCCGGTCAACTTGGCACCAGTGGCCTCTTCGGCCCGCAACCCCCACAGGTCCTCGCAGCCCCGGTTCCACACAACGACCCGCATCTCCTGGTCCACCACGGCCAGGCCGCTGTGAACGGAGTTGATCAACGAAGCCAGGAAGCTCTTCGAGTCGTCCAGTTCCAGGCTGCGTTCCCGCAGCATGTCATTGATTGTGTGCAGCTCGTCATTGGTGGATTGCAGCTCCTCGTTCATCGTCTCGAGCTCTTCGTTGGTCGACTGCAGCTCCTCATTGGTGGTCTCCAGCTCCTCCACCGTGGACTGCAGTTCCTCGTTGGTGGTCTCGAGTTCCTCGTTGGTAGATTGCAGCTCCTCGTAGGCCGCCTCCAGCTGGCGGTTGGTCTGGACGACCTTGTCGAGCAGCGCGCGCGTCGCGGTGACGTCGAAAAACACGATCGACACTCCGCGCAGGCCGTTCTCGGCATCGACAAGCGGGTTGACATGGATCTCGAACCACACCGTCTCGACACCCGGCCGCTGCCATTTGACGTCCGGAATACGCGCCGAACGCCGCTCCACCTTGGCCTGCTCGAGGTACGCGCGCAGCTCGACCGGGCGATAGGACACCTCCAGGTCGCGCAGCAGCCGGCCGATGTCGCGCGCCGACAGGCCGAAGACGGTCTCCGCCTGCTGGTTGATCATCGCCACGGTGTCCTCGCCGGTGACCACGATTTGGGCCACCGGGCTGGCGCGAAAGGCCAGATCACGCACCGTGCTCAAGCCCGGCGAGTCGCCCTGGCGGTCGTAGAACGCCGCGGCCGGGTCATAGCGATCGACGCCGACATGACTTCCGCCCGCCTTGCGAAAGATTCGGTTCTTCAAATCCAGCGGGGTGAACCGGTCGCCGTGGCTCAACAACATCTCGGCATGCCCGAGGAATAGCGTGCCATGAGGTCCGAGCGCAAAATGCAAGCGCCCGAGCACATTTCGCTGGGTCTCGGCGTTGAGGTACATCAGGGTGTTGCGGCAGGCGAGCAGGTCGACCCGGGAGATCGGCGCGTCCCTGACCAAGTCGTTGCGACCAAAAATCACGGCGCGCCGCAGATCTTTGTGAAATACACAGTGGCCGTTGACTTGTTCGAAGTATCGGGCCAGCAGTTCGGGCGGCACCGATTCGACGGCCCGTGCGTCATACGATGCGGCACGCGCCTGGGCCAACGCCCCTTCGTCGATGTCGGTGGCGTAAATCTTGACCCGCCGCCGGAATTCGTCCGCGCCCAGCGCCTCGGCCAGCAGTATGGCCAGCGTGTAGGCCTCTTGCCCGGACGCGCAGCCGGCGCTCCATACCCGGATCGGGTCGTTCGGGCCGCGCTCGGCCAGCATCCGCGGTATGACCTCGGCGCTGACGACGTCCCAGGCCTCCTGGTCGCGGAAGAAGGCGGTGACGTTGATCAGGATGGTGTTGAACAGGGACGCGAACTCATCCGAGCTGGCCTGCAGCACATCGAGGTACTCCTCGTAGGTGCCGTATCCCGCTTGGTCCATCCGATGCCGGACGCGGCGCATCAGCGACGTGCGTTTGTAACCCGTGAAGTCGAAGCCCCGCGAATCCCGCAAATAGAGCAGGAGAGTTTCGAAGGCCTCGTCGGTCGTGGCGTCCATGCAGGTCCTGTTCGAAACGAAGTTCCACCGAAGGCCTTGAACACTACTCGCGAAGCTACAGCTGGTTCTCGAGACCGACCGTCGCCCAGACCGTCTTCCCCGACGAGGTCGGGGTGCTTCCCCAGGCCCGGCACAGGGCGCAGACGATCGCCAAACCGGACAACACCTCGGTCCCGTTGTCGCCGTTTTCGATCCGACCGGCCGGCGTTGCGCTGCCATCCTCCACCGCAACCGTGACGGTGTCGCGATAACTCTCGACGATCAGCACCGGTGCGCTGTCAGTGTGGTCGAGGACGTTCTCGATCAGCACCGTCGCCACCGTGCCGGCGACGGGGATGAACTGACCCTGAGCCCACCCCTGCAGCCACCGGGCGATCAACGCTCGGGCAAGGCTGATGCTGATCTCCCGCGCCGGCAGCTCGGTCCGCGCCCGCCGGCGGATACCCACGACGTGGCCGGCGACGGCTTCGAGCGCCACGAAACGATTCGGATGCACCGGCACATAGCGGGCCACCCCGCTGCGTTCGATCCCCTGCCGTCGTCGGGGGTCGGTGCAACACAACAAAATTGGTATGTCAGGCCAAGTGCTGACGTGCCAACGCGCGCTGGTGAACACCGACCACGCCGATTCGGAGGGCAGCACCAGCCCGTCGACGTCGACGATCACGGCGCGTGGCTCGTCCAGCGCAGTCTTGATCACGGCATCGCGCAGCTCACGGTAGGTGGCACTGTCCAGCACGCCGGCGACCGTCAGGACCGCCGCTTCCGGCAGGCGTTCCAGGTCGACCCGGACGGGGCTGGACTCATCCATCGACGCCGCCGGGGCCCGCGCCGATCGAGGCCGGCCATCCGTTGCGGTCAGGCCAGGGATATCCGGCGTAGGGCAGGTCGTCCGGCAATTCTGCAGCCAAATTCGTCAGGGCTTCGACTCCCCCCGCCGATGCACCGATCGTCACCACGCCCCGCAGGTCGTCGTTTGCCTGGGTCACCGTTTTCGGTTACCCGCATTGCGGCTGGGCAACCTTGGCGCCCGTGGATCAGGTGCACGAATCGTTGCCGTCTGGCCTGGCTTGACGAAAGTTATCCGCGCGCCCATCGGAATCGAGCACCAGCTCCCTCAGGTTTGGCCGCCGTTCCGCACGGCAATCCTCCCAGCGGTGCTTCGTCGGAACACGGGAGGTGAAGATCGTGCCGAACTCGTCGATCAAAAACGAGAAGATGTACCAGGATCTGCGCAAGCAGGGCCACTCCAAGGAAAAGGCCGCACGGATCGCCAACGCCGCTGCCGGCCGGGGCAAGTCCTCGGTTGCCCGTAAAGGCGGTAAGTCCGGGTCCTACAGCGACTGGACAGTGCCGCAATTGCAGAGGCGGGCCAAAGAGCTTGGGATGTGCGGGTATTCGAGCCTGACGAAGGACAAGTTGGTCAGCAAGCTGCGCAACCACTGATCAGTCGGTGAGGCCGAGCCGGTCGGCCAGCACCAAGAACGCGGCCGCGTAGTCGTTGTCGTCGGTAGCTTTGCGGAGGTCGTCCCACTCGAGCCGTTCCCGAACGGCTCGGGCGGCCGGCAGCAGTCGCCCGAAGTCGCAGTGATGTTCGTGCAGGGCCAACAGCTTCTGGGTCAGCACCATGGTCGGCGGCAGCACGGGCATCCTGATGGCCAGCACGTCGCGGAGTTCGGCGCGGTCCAGGAAGGCGGCGTCGACGGGAATGCCGTTGACCCGGTGCAGCACGTCGACCAGGGTGTCGCCGGCGCGGGCCTTGAACAGCCAGTCCTCCGGCGGGTGCTCGATAACGAATCCGGCGGCGCGCAGCGTGTCGATCGCCGACGTCACGTCCGACTCGGCGACCACCAGGTCGACGTCATGGCTCGGTTCGGGTCCGCCATAGGACCACAACGCGTAGCTGCCGGCCAGGGCGAAGCGCGGGCCGTGCTCCTTGAGCGCTGATGCCGCACTGCGCAGCGACTCTCGCAGCTGCGCGGGGCACGGGAGCGACTCCGCGGGCGGCTCGGTATTTGCCATAGTGGGTAGGTCATACCCGGCCGACGGGGTGGGCAACCGACCCCGCCTCGGTTCTATGCCCGTTTAAGTAGCGGCCAAACGGGCACTCGGGAAGGTATGCCAGCGCCCGTGTCTCGCGCATACGACCGCACCGTAGTGGTCATCCCCGCCCACAATGAGAAGGCGGATTTGCCGGCGTGTCTGCGCGCGGTGCTGACCGCGGCCCTGTGCGTACCGATTCCCGTCACGGTAATCGTGGTGTTGGACGCCAGCGACGACGACAGCGTGGAGCTGGCCGGCCAGTACGGGCCCGATGTGCACTTCGTGTGCGTCGACGTGCGCAACGTCGGGGCCGCCCGGGCGGTCGGTTTCGGTTACGGACGCTCGCTGTGCGCACAGGACGAGAAGTGCTGGTACGCCACCACCGACGCCGATAGCCGGGTGGATCCGGGATGGTTGATCCACCAGCTGCAGCTGGGTGTCGACATGGTGCTGGGCGTCGTCCGGGTCACCAACTGGCGCCTGCATTCCGCCAGCGCCGCCGACCGCTACCTGCGCGCCTACGCTGCCGGAACGGCACAGGGCGAACACTCGCACGTGCACGGCGCCAACATGGGCTTCAGCGCCCGTGCGTACTGGCGCGTCGGCGGCTTTCGCATGCTGCCCACCGGCGAGGACGTCGACCTGGTGGAGCAGTTCGAGGCTGCCGGCTACCTCATCCACCGGGACACGGAATTGTCCGTGATCACCTCGGCGCGAATCCAGGGTCGGGCCCCGCAAGGATTCGCTCACTACCTCAGCGAGCTGGGGAGAACGGCGGCGGGTGACTGCGCGTGACGGCGGGGCTAGTACAGCATTGGCTGGACTCGGGCCGGCTCGAGCTGCCGCTGCCCGCGTCGGGACGCACGCAGGAACGATGGCAACGACTGGTCGCGCTCGCCGAGGATGACATCGCCGCGGCCCGCATCGCCGAGGCGCACGTCGACGCGGTTGCGATACTTCACGAACTAGGTGGCAAGCCACCGGATTCCGGTCAGCTGTGGGGTGTGTGGGCCGCCGAATCCCCGGACGCGGTGCTGACTGCCACGAGCGTCGGCGGCGGCGCGTTCACCCTCAACGGCACCAAGGTCTGGTGTTCGGGAGCTGGATTCTGCACGCATGCGCTGGTGACGGCGCGGCTAGCCGACGGGGAGCGCGGCTTGTTCGCGGTGTCGTTGTTCGACTCGACCGTCAAGGCCTTGCCCAGCACCTGGTGGAACGCCGGCATGGCCGGCAGCGACACCCGTCCGGTGCAGTTCACCAACGCCCAGGCCGTCGCCGTGGGTGACCCCGGTGACTATCTGGCCCGGCCGGGTTTCTGGCACGGCGGCATCGGGGTCGCCGCATGCTGGCTCGGCGGTGCCCGCCGGGTTGCCGAACCGCTATACCGTTGCGCCGGAAGCGAATCGGCCGACGCGTATTCGCTGGCCCATCTGGGCGCCGTCGACGCTGCGCTGGCCGCCGGCGAAGCGATGTTGAACGCCGCGGCGGCGCGGGTCGACGCGGATCCATTCGACCGAGCTCACGACGCGGAACTGCTCGCTCGCCGTACCCGTGCGATCGTGGAATACGCGGCCGAGGAAGCGATCACCCGCACCGGCCGGGCGCTCGGCCCCGGACCGCTGTGCCAGGACGGGCGGCACGCTCAGCGGGTGGCCGACCTGAGCATCTACATACGGCAAAGCCACGCCGAGCGGGACTTGGCCGCGCTCGGGCGCCTCGCGGGACGCCTGCGCTGAGGGCGACGTGGCCACCACTTCGATCGGAAACTGCGCCCGGTTCGCGGCCAAGCCGCTGACGCACGGCGGGACCCCGGCACCGGTGTGGCTGGCAGGCCTCGACCGGGAACCGTTGCCCCGCCTGGATTTGGCGGATTGCCCGGGGTTGGTCGTCGTGGCGGCCCACCCCGACGACGAGACGCTTGGCCTGGGCGCGACGATCGCCCAACTGGCCGCCTCGGGTGTCGCCGTTCGCGTCGTGTCGGTCAGCGACGGCGGCGCGGCCTACCCAGATGCGACGCCGTGGGCGCAAACTCGTCTGGAGGCCACCCGGCGACACGAATTACGCAGAGCGGCAGATGCTTTGAAAGTCGCGCCCCCGGTGCCGCTGGGCTTGCCCGATGGTCGGCTGGCCGACCACGAAGACCGGCTCGCGGATTTGCTTGCCGAGATCCTCGAGCCCACCGGGGCCCGGCCCTGGTGCGCTGCCACCTGGCGAGGCGACGGGCATCCCGATCACGAGGCCGTCGGGCGGGCAGCCGCGACCGCATGTGCACGCACCGGCGCCGCGCTGCTCGAGTACCCGATTTGGATGTGGCACTGGGCCAGTCCTTTCGACGCCGCGGTGCCCTGGGACCGTGCCCACACGGTGGTCGTTTCCGATCGGGCGATCGCGCGCAAACGCCTGGCGGCGCAATGCTTCCGGAGTCAATTCGGGCCGGCCAACGCCGGGTCGGCGCCCGTCCTGCCGGGTTTCGTGTTACCGCGACTGCTGGCCGTGGGCGAGCTGGTGTTTCGGTGAGCAGCGCCCGGCTGCCCGACACCTATTTCGACCGGGTGTATGCCACTGGGGAAGATCCGTGGCAACTGACGACGCGGTGGTACGAGCAGCGCAAGTACGCCATCACACTGGCGATGCTGCCGAAACCGCGCTATCGCCACGCTTTCGAGCCCGGCTGTTCGATCGGGACGCTGACCACCCGGCTGGCGCAGCGTTGCGCTCACGTGACCGCGCTGGATGTGGCCGAAGCGGCGGTGCGCGGCGCCGATGCGCGGCTGCGCGAAGCCGGCTGCCGCGACCGGGTGACCCTGGGCCGGGGATCGATCGACGAGGCGTGGCCGGCGGGGCCGTTCGATCTACTGGTACTCAGCGAGGTGGCCTACTACCTTGGCGCGGACACCTTGGCGCGGGTGTTGCGCCGCGAATGCGCCGGGCTGCGACGGGGCGCGAATATCATTGCTGCACACTGGCGTCACCCGGTGGCCGACTACCCGCTGTGCGGCGATGCGGCCCACGAGATCATCGCCGCGACGCCGGGACTGACGGCGGTGGGCTGTTACCGGGACGACGACGTGGTCGTCGAGGTGTTCGACACCGGGGACGGGCGATCGGTCGCATCCCGCGAAAACGTGCCCGGAGCCCGCTAGACCGATGCGCGTGGCCACGTTCAACATCCTGCACGGCCGCACCGTCGGCGACGGGGTGCACCCGCAGCGCCTCGACGACTGCGTGCGCCGGCTTGATCCCGACATACTGGCATTGCAAGAGGTCGACTGCGACCAGCCACGGTCGTCGCTGGCCGACCTCACCGGCGTGGCCGCCAAGGCGATGGGTGCGGTCGAACACCGCTTCGTGGCTGCGATCTCCGGCACTCCCGGGGCGACCTGGATGGCCGCCACCGGTCTGGAGCAACCGGGGACCGCGGCGTATGGCATCGCGCTGCTGTCCCGATTTCCAGTGGCCAGTTGGCAAGTCGTGCGTCTGCCGCGAATTCCGATGCGGTTCCCCATGTATCTGCCGGGTCCCAATCGGGTGATGGTCGTCGACGAGGAGCCCCGGACCGCCGTGATCGCGCAGCTGCACACCCCGCTCGGCCCGCTGACGGTCGCGAATACCCATTTGTCCTTCGTGCCCGGTTGGAATCGCCGGCAGCTGCGTCGGCTCATCCACGACATGCACGGCTTCGCCGCGCCCCGGCTGCTGCTGGGGGATCTCAACATGACACCCACGACGGTGCACCGCTGGTCCGGAATGCGGCCGCTGGCAGAGGCGGACACGTTTCCCGCCGGGTCGCCGGATCGTCAGCTCGACCACATTCTCACCGACGACGATCGATTGTGGGGCGGCCCACCGCAGGCGGAGCCGATGCCGCTCTCGGATCACCGCCCGCTGGCCGTCGACCTGATCAACGAGTAGCGCTCACACCGGGGGCGTGTCGTGTCGACGACCCGGCCGTCCCAGCGCCGAGAGCCGCCCTTGCAGGCGCTCGAGGTCGTCCAGCAACGGCAGCTCGTGGGTGACCCGAGTGATTTCGACACCGAGATCGACCCGGTCCAGCAGGCGCCGCCTGGCCCCAATGAGCTTGGCCGCCAACAATCCCAGCTCGTCGTCGGACACCCGCCGCGGCAGCAGCGCCAACAGCGGCGAGTATCCTACGGTCGGCGCCCCGGCGGGATAACCGGCACGAAAGAACGCGACAACGCGCGAAACCCCTTGTCCCAGGCCCATCGCCCACCTCGCTAACCTCGCCGCCACCGTGAACCAGCGACCGTTATCGGCTGGGATAACCTCGCTGTCCGTTTTGAAACCCGTGCCGGTGAATCGGCCGGCCCGATGCTACACCCGCATCGGCGGAAAAAAGTGGTCCGGACCGCCCGGTCCGGACCACTTTGACGCGCGTCCTACTGATTTTCCTTCTGGCGCTCCTCGGCGGCTTTCGCGCCCGCGCGGGCGGATTCGGCCTCGGCTTCCTTCTTGCCGGCATCGCGCTGTGCGTCGGCCTTGTCCTGCTGCGCCTGGCCCTCTTCGACCAGGTCGTCGCGCCCGGCGATCGTCCCACCGAACTCCTTGGCCTTGCCCTTGATGCCTTCCACGGCACCTTCGACGGCTTCCTGCGGTCCACTCTTGTCGCCCATGGATATACCTCCCTCTCGGCATTGCTGAGTGTTTCCCATTCGGGTTGCGGATCCGCTGAACGGCTTCGAGCCCGGCGACATTGCTCGGGCATCGCCTCGGCATACCTGCCGGAGCCGTTCAACCTGCCCGCAACCTGTGGGGTTCCCGCGGCGGGGACCGTCAAACGGATCTGGTAATCGGTTGCAATCCTTCACATCGGATAGCGGGTTGGCGCTCCCCCTGGCTAGCCTTGGCTACGGGCTTCGGCGCCCGTCTCCCCGCTGCCGAAGTCGTCGTCGCCGGAGGCGCGGCCCACGTAGCTGCCGTTCCCCTCGCGGCCGGCCCGAGATCCCGCGACGTGAGGATCGGCCTCCACATCTTCCTCGGCCTTTTCCCTACGGTGCTTTCCGCTCATCGTGTCCCCTCCCCTACCGGTCGATGATGCCGGTGCCCGGTGATACGGCGAATGCTGTTGGTAGCGAAGCACTTTCGCGAGTTGAACAGCGCGGTGCGCAGCGCCTTACCCTCGCCTGATGGTCGAAAGGCATTGCGGTGGCATACCCGCCTCGGTGCCGAGCAAACACCGGTGCGTCGAAGGCTGCCGGCCGGCCGAGCGTCACCGGTCTTTCGCAGGAATAACACGGCACATTGCGGGTATCAGGAGACCCGTGGGGTGCTGAGGCTGCCCGCACGCAAGACAGTGCCGTCGCCGGACGCTGCCTCGCGCGGGCCGGCTCCACCTCGAGTGAGCGCGGCTTCCCACCGCACACCTCTGCTCTGCCGGGAAGGCACCCGGCTTGCTCGATCCTCGGCGAAGCGTTCCGGTTAGGAGACAAGGCAATGTCGAAGCAACAGGTCAGCGACTATCTACTGGAGCGGCTGCGGGCCTGGGATGTGCAGCACGTCTTCGGATACCCGGGGGACGGCATCAACGGCCTGCTGGCCGCGTGGGGCCGCGCCGACAACAAGCCGAAGTTCATCCAGTCGCGCCACGAGGAGATGAGCGCGTTCCAGGCGGTCGGCTACGCGAAGTTCACCGGTCGCGTCGGGGTGTGCACCGGCACCTCGGGTCCCGGTGCGATCCATCTGCTCAACGGCCTCTACGACGCCAAGCTCGACCACGTACCGGTGGTGGCGATCGTGGGCCAGACCAACCGCAGCGCGATGGGCGGGAACTATCAGCAAGAGGTCGACCTGCTGAACCTGTTCAAGGATGTGGCCAGCGACTACGTCCAAATGGTCACGGTACCAGAGCAATTGCCCAACGTGCTGGATCGCGCCATCCGAGTCGCGTTGAGCCAGCGCGCGCCGACCGCGCTGATCATCCCGGCGGATGTGCAGGAGTTGCCGTACTCCCCGCCCACCCATGCCTTCAAGATGGTGCCGTCCAGCCTGGGTATCGAGTGGCCGGACATCGCACCCGATGATGCGGCCATCGCGCGCGCGGCCGCGATCCTCAACGAAGGCAAGAAGGTCGCCATGCTGGTGGGCTCCGGCGCGCGTGGTGCACGCGAAGAGCTCGCCGAAGTAGCGGAGCTGCTCGGTGCCGGGGCGGCCAAGGCGTTGCTGGGCAAGGACGTGCTGAGTGACGAATTGCCTTGGGTCACCGGCTCGATCGGCCTGCTGGGCACCCGGCCGAGCTGGGAGCTGATGCGGGATTGCGACACGTTGCTGACCGTGGGGTCCAGCTTCCCATACACCCAGTTCATGCCGGAGTTCGATCAGTGCCGGGCGATCCAGATCGACGTCGACGGCAGATTGATCGGGATGCGCTACCCGTATGAGGTCAATGTGGTGGCCGACGCCAAAGCCGGACTGCGGGCGCTGATCCCAATCCTGCGCCGCAAGGAAGAACGGTCCTGGCGCCAGGGCATCGAGAAGAACGTGGCGCGCTGGTGGGAGACGATGGACAGGGAGGCAATGGTCAGCGCGCATCCGATCAACCCCCTGCGGCTGTTCTCGGAGCTCTCGCCGCAGCTGCCCGACGACGCGATCGTTGCCGCGGACTCGGGGTCGGCGGCCAACTGGTATGCGCGAAACCTACGCTTCCGCGGCAATATTCGCGGATCGCTTTCCGGCACCCTGGCGACGATGGGGTCGGGCGTCCCCTACGCGATCGGCGCGAAGTTCGGCCACCCGCATCGCCCCGTCATCGCCCTTGTCGGCGACGGCGCCATGCAGATGAACGGTATGGCTGAATTGATCACGATCAAGCGGTACTGGCAGGAATGGGACGATCCGCGCCTGATCGTGGCCATCCTGCACAACAACGATCTCAATCAGGTCACCTGGGAGATGCGGGCCATGGCCGGAGCGCCGAAATTCGTTGAATCCCAATCACTTCCGGATGTCGACTTCGCCGCCTTCGCGGCTAACCTGGGCCTCAACGGGCACGCGATCAAGGACCCCGAAGAACTTTCCGGCGCATGGCGCCAGGCACTGTCGGCCGACCGGCCGACAGTGCTGGACGTCTACACCGACCCGGACATGCCGCCGATACCCCCGCACGCGACCTGGGACCAGTTCAAGGCCACCGCCGCCGCCGTGTTGGCCGGCGACGAGAACGGATCGGCTTCGTCAAGGAGGGCCTCAAGACCAAGGCCCAAGAGTTCTTGCCGCACAAGAAGAGTTGATAGGGAAATCAGCCCTTGCCGACGATGGCGTCGCGGGCCCGGTCCAGCATTGCCGCGAACGGGCCGGCGACCAGGTTGGCCACCTGCGATTCGACCCCGGCGTGCGGCCGGGTCGGGGCGATCGCGTCGGCGAGGCGCGCCGCGCGGCCCATGCTTTCGAGCTCCTTGTTGCTCAATTCCTGCCCGAGCCGGACGAACTCGTCGTGCTCCTCGTGCTCGGCGTGCACCAGGACGGCGTCGCGCAGTTGCGACAGCGTCCGGGTGAACTCCTCGCTGTCGACGTCGAGCTTCTCCAGCTTCTGCAGGACCGTCTTGGCCTCGTGCTCTTCTTCCAGGCGCTCGGAAACCACCGCGTCACCGTTGGCGATCTTGCGCTTGGCTCGCGGGTGCACGATTTCTTCTTCCACGGTTTCGTGGACGGCCAGCAGGCGGCGCAGGTCAGCGAACGACTTCTCCCGCGCCTCGCCGGAGGCCGCCAGCGTCGTGGCGAACAGCGACTTGATCTGCTGGTGCTGGCTGGTGAGAAAGTCGACCACATCTGTGGGCGACTGGATGGCGGTCTGAGCTATAGGTGTCCTCCCCGTTAGTCATGGGCTGGCGCGCGGGTCTACTTCACGCCCTTCGGGGCGGCTACCCGTCGCCGAAATCGACAAAACGTTCCCCAGGTCAGCGGGGGTAGCCGCGGCCAGCAGGGGTACCGCAGCCGATGGCGACACGAGGACGATCGAAAAGCGGTTGCTGCCCGCCACCCAATTTATCTGCGCCACAACGCGTTTACTAGCGCCGCCAGTCCCGGCACCGCGCCTCGACCGGTCAGCAGGAGATGGTTGTAGGCGGCGGCCACGCCGAGGAACAACGACGCGGCGACGTGGTCACCAGACGGCGTGGTGAACTACAGTCGCGAAAGGATCGCAGGCGAAGGAGGGCGCCCGTTGACGAACCCTCAGGATCCGTTCTGGAACAACCCGTTCACCTACGACCCGCTGGGCCGGGTCCCTTACGGCCCACCGATGCCGCCGCCGCTCGGCGCTCCCATGGGACCACCCATGGGGCCACCACCGGGCCCGCCGACGTTCCCGCCGCCCCCACCCCCCCTGCCGTATCGCCCGCGCGTTAACACATTCGCGACGCTGTCGTTGGTGTTCGCCTTTGTCTTCGCGCCCGTCGGCGCCGTCTTGGGCCATGTGGGGCTCGCGCAAATCCGCCGCACCGGTGAGATCGGCCGCCATCGCGCGCTCGTCGGGGTGTCCCTGTCGTATGCGTTCATCGTCCTCGCCGTCGTCGCGCTGGCCGGCTGGGCGACCCTGCCCGGCGCCACCCGAAGCCGCACCGCGACCCCTGCGACCAGCGCCCCCGTCACCACCAGCGAGACACCACCGCCGCCCACGGTGGCGCCGGACGCGATCATCAAGCTGCTGCCCGGTCTGGAAACCCTGAAAACCCTCACCGGCGACCAAAACCTGGAACCGGGCCAGACCTTCGACCGTCCCGGCAAATCCGACAAGGACGGGTCGGTCGACCGCCCGGAGTGCTGGGGAAGCATCGTTCCGGGCGCCCCGGAGGCCTACAGCACCGATTCCATGCTCCGGTACCGCGCGGAGGCGTACTCCGACACCCGGACTTTGTTGAAGTCGATTCAGGTGACCCAAGCGGTCATCGGCTTTCGCGATCCGCCGACGGCCCAGGCGCAGGAGACGAAGCTGGTGGACGGCTGGCGCACGTGTGGCAGCGTGCCCGTGACGCTCACCGCTCCCGGCGGCCCGACGTATTCGTTGACGCTGAGCCCTCCCGCCGACGCCGGCAACGGCATCAGCACGATGGACCTGGCGCCCAAGGGACTTCAAGTGCGCTTCGTGCGGGCGGCCGCGGCCAAGGCCAACGTCGTCGTCGACCTTTACGTAGCCCAGCTCGGCACCACCGATACCGCCGGCGCCCGGCAGTCGGCCGTGGCGATCGCCAATTACGTCCTCAACAAGATTCCCGACTAGGTCTCGCACTACGGTGGCGTTATGAAATTCATCGACGTCGACGGAGTGGGACGGGTCAGCCGAATCGGGCTGGGCACCTGGCAGTTCGGCTCGCGCGAGTGGGGTTACGGGGACCAGTACGCGTCCGGACCGGCCCGCGACATCGTGCAACGCGCGCTGGGCCTGGGGGTGACGTTCTTCGATACCGCCGAGGTCTACGGGCTCGGTAAGAGCGAGCGGATCCTCGGCGAGGCGCTCGGCGACGAGCGCGCCAAGGTCGCCGTGGCCAGCAAGATATTCCCCGTCGCGCCCTTCCCCGCGGTGATCAAGCAGCGCGAGCGGGCAAGCGCGCGGCGGCTGCAGCTGGACCGCATCCCGCTGTACCAGATCCACCAGTCCAACCCCGTCGTCCCCGACTCGGTGATCATGCCGGGGATGCGCGATCTGCTGGACAGCGGCAAGATCGGTGCGGCGGGCGTCTCGAACTATTCGCTGGAGCGCTGGCAGAAGGCCGACGCCGCGCTGGGGCGTCCGGTGATCAGCAACCAGGTCCACTTCTCGCTGGCCTTCCCCAGGGCGCTGAAGGATCTGGTGCCGTTCGCCGAGCGGGAGAACCGCGTCGTGATCGCGTGGAGCCCGCTGGAACAGGGGTTGCTGGGCGGTAAGTACGGCGTCGACAACCGGCCGGGCGGCATTCGCGCGGTCAATGCGCTGTTCGGCACCGAGAACCTGCGCCGCGTCGAGCCGCTACTGCAGACGCTGCGCGATGTCGCCAAGCAGGTCGACGCCAAGCCGGCCCAGGTCGCTCTGGCCTGGCTGATCAGCTATCCGGGCGTGGTCGCCATTCCTGGCGCGTCCAGCGTCGAGCAGCTCGAATTCAACGTCGCCGCCGCCGACATCGAGCTGCCCACCGCGTCCCGCGACGCGCTAACCGAGGCGGCCCTGGCGTTTCGGCCGGTATCGGCCGGGCGCTTCCTGACCGACTTGGTCCGGGAGAAGCTAGGGCGTCACTGACGAGGGCGCTAATGCCGGGGTGCCGGCCGGGGCGCCCCGGGCGACCACGACCGGCATCGACGTAGCGGAGTTGGTGCCCAGGATGGTGTGCACCACCTCGACCAGGTCCTCGATGGGCATGAGCTTGCCCGGCATGCAGCGATCCGCCACCCACACCGGGACGGCCTGCATGGCGAGGTCCATGTCCCAGCCGGCATTCATCCCGGTCGCCGCCTCGCCCTCGCCGCCCGCGCACTCGCCCACGACGAGGTTGGTGAAGCCGACGTCAGGGTGTTCGGCGCGCCAGGCGTCGACCAGCCGCTCGAGGGCCGCCTTGCTGACGCCGTACGCGCCGAGACCCTGCCAGGGCGGGCCGTAAGGACCCGCGTCGGAGGACAGGTAGACCGCCTTGCCCGCGGACGCGGTCAGGTGCGGAATCGCCGCCGCGGTCACCAGCGACGCCCCGATCACGTTGGTGTCGAAGATGCGCCGCCACGTTTCGGCATCGGTGTCGACCAAGCGAACGAGCGGACTGATCGCGGGCGTGTACACGATGTTGTCGATGCCGCCGAACGCGGCGGCGACCTCACCGATCGCCGACTGGCAGGATGCCTGGTCGGTGCTGTCGCACTCGACGGCGACCGCGCCCGATCCGGCTTCCCTGGCCGCCGACTCGATGCGCTCTTTTCGGCGCGCCAGCAGCGCGACCCGGTCACCGCGCTGCGCAAGTCCGATTCCGATACAGCGCCCGAGGCCACTCGATGCACCCACCACCACTGTCCGTGACATATTTGCCCTCTCCTGTAACGACCACGCTGCAGCACAGCGTATCCACCAGGGGCCTGGCGGGCGACGACGGGCAGAACATCGGCTGATGTGCTCCACGAAAGGCTCTGCGCGCCTTGCCAATTAGATTATGACGACGCCCGGTGCGGGGATGGCTCGGCCGAGATCCGGGTGACCCTGTTCCTATCGCCCAATTTGGCTTGGTACATCGCGGCGTCCGCACGGGCCATGATGGCGGAAGACAGCTCGCCCGGCATAGCGACGGTGGCGCCGATGCTCAGGGTCACGCTGATCGACTCGCCGGAGACATGGACGGGCCGGGCGGCGCGGGAGCGGATCTTTTCGGCGATCTCGGCGACCTCGTCGATGCTGCGGACGTCCGACAGAACGACGAGGATCTCGTCGCCGCCAGTCCGTCCCACGGTGTCGTCTTCGCGGACGCTTCCCCGGATCCGTGCGGCCACGGTCGCCAGCACGCGGTCGCCGGCCGCATGTCCCCACATGTCGTTGATTTGCTTCAGATGGTCGACGTCGCAGAACAATACGCCGACGTAGGTCCCGGACGGGCGGGGTCGCCCCAGCGCGGACCTGAACCTGGCCAGGGCCTCGGCCCGGTTCACCAGTCCGGTAAGGGTATCGAACCGGGCCAATCGTTCGAGTCGCTGCTCCGCCTCCACCTGATCGTCGACGATGCGCAGCGCCGCGATCAATCCATCGGTGTCACCCGTCGCGTCGACGTACGGTTTTCCGTGGCCCTCGACCCAGTGATAATCACCGTCGGCGGACTGTAACCGGAACCGTTGCACCACCGATTCGCCGGCCGCGACCCTGCTCAGCGCGGCACTGACGGCCTCGAAGTCCAGTGGATGGATATAGCGGTCCAACTCCGCGGCGCTCCAGGCATGCGGCAGCCACCCGAGTGCGGCCTCGACCGACGGCGAGACCCACGCGAGCTCTCCGTCTCGCAGGTGTACGACGATGTCCACCGCGTTTTCCGAGAGGATGCGATAGCGCATCTCGGCGTCGGCGCGTTGCTTGCTGACCAGCTCCTTCTCTATCAGCAATTTCTGCTCGCCCTGGGTGAAGAAGAACGTCACCGTCCCAACGATGGCGGTGCCCAACAGGATCGAGAAGGTCCACACCGTGTGCTCGCCGATCCCAAGCACCAGGAGGGCCGGCCGCGACAACGCCACGACAACCGGAAAGCCGGCGAGGATGGCCATCAGCCGGAGCAGCGACGACTTGTCGGGCCGGGCAAGCAACCAGGCAACGGGGAACCGGTCGGGGCGTGCCAGCAAAGTCGCGGCGGCAAGCAGCAAGAGCGCGAGCGCCGTCATCAAGGCCTGGCCGGTCGTGGACGAGGTGCCTACCAGCGACAGGACGTCGAACAGGTAGGCCCCGACCGTGACGAACGGGATGGCCGCGCCGGTGGGGATGAACACGGGCCAGACCACTCGGACCCTGCCATCCACCCGTATCAGCCCGACGGCGCTGGCCAAGAGCAGGGACGACGACGTGGTCTGTAGGCTCGGCCGGCCCGGCCAGGTCCATCCCGACGCGCGGACCGCGTCGCCGAACCACACCTGATCCAGGTCGGCCGATCGACCGGTGCCGTACTCCGCCAGCATGATGAGGGCTAAGACAACTACCACCAGCGCCAGACCGCGCCCGGCCCACACGCGCAGTCGCGATGGATCACCCGATTGCGCTCCAATCGCCGCGCCCAGCGCCACCAGCCACAACGCCGTCCACGGCATCATTTGCGGCCAGATCGGATGCATGCGGGTCAGCCGGTCCAAACCGGTCCCCCAGCCCACCCAATCCAGCGCGGCGATGGCGAACACCGCCAGCAACGCGATCCGCCTGCACCGCGCGGCATCATTCAGGCATGCGTCGGGGCTCCGCCTTCCCATCGGCTGCCCCTTCCTCCCCAAGCACACGGCACGGACAGCGTACGCGCATTAGTAGACCCGGTGTCCGGGCACAGAGTCACCAACCGACGAGCAAAGCTCATCGGATCGGGCGGCGACGGAGAGGCTCGTCAGCGCCCGTCAGTGGCGATGGCCTGCAGCACCACGGCGCTGTGGGCGTCGACGGTGAGCGTGCCGCCACCGGGCACCTCGTCGGCGGGCGTCTCCTCCTCGGGCCCGGTGAATACCACGAGCTGCCAAGAGGCACCGAACTCCTTCGGCGGCAGCGTGAATTCGAGCGCCTCGTGGTGGGCGTTGAAGCACAGCAGGAACGAATCGTCGAGCACCCGCTGCCCACGCGCGTCGCGGTCGGGGATGCCGTGCCCGTTGAGGAACACCGCGACGGACTTGGAAAAGCCCGCGCCCCAGTCCTCGTCGGTCATCTCCGAGCCGTCCGGCGCGAACCAGGAGATGTCGGGCAGGCCGTCCTGCCCGCGCCGGCCGACGGGCTTGCCGGAAAAGAAACGCCGCCGCCGGAACACGGGGTGGTCGGCGCGCAGACCGGAGACCTTGCGGGTGAATTCCAGCAGACCGGTGTCGGCCTGCGCCCAGTTGATCCAGGTGAGCTCGCTGTCCTGGCAGTAGCCGTTGTTGTTGCCGCGCTGCGTGCGACCCAGTTCGTCGCCGTGGCAGATCATCGGTACGCCCTGCGACAGCAGCAGCGTGGTCAGGAAGTTGCGCTGCTGCCGGGCACGCAGCGCGTTGATCCCCGGGTCGTCGGTGAGTCCTTCGACGCCGCAGTTCCAGGAGCGGTTGTGGCTCTCGCCGTCGTTGTTGTCCTCGCCGTTGGCCTCGTTGTGCTTCTCGTTGTAGGAGACCAGATCGCGCAGCGTGAACCCGTCGTGGGCGACCACGAAGTTGATCGACGCGACCGGCCGGCGCCCGGTGTGTTCGTAGAGATCGGCCGACCCCGACAGCCGGTAGGCAAACTCGTCGAGCGTGGCCGGCTCGCCGCGCCAGAAGTCGCGGACGGTGTCGCGGTACTTGCCGTTCCACTCCGTCCACTGCGGCGGGAAGCCACCCACCTGATAACCGCCCGGCCCGACGTCCCACGGTTCGGCGATGAGTTTGACCTGGCTGACGATCGGATCCTGTTGGACGAGTTCGAAAAACGCCGCCAGCCGGTCGACGTCGTAGAACTCCCGGGCCAGGGTCGACGCCAGGTCGAAGCGGAAGCCGTCGACGTGCATTTCCGTCACCCAGTACCGCAGCGAGTCCATGATCAGCTGCAGCGCGTGCGGATGCCCGACGTTGAGGCTGTTACCCGTGCCGGTGTAGTCCATGTAGTACTGCTTGTCGTCGTCGACCAGCCGGTAGTACGCCGCGTTGTCGATACCGCGCATCGACAACGTGGGTCCCATGTGATTGCCCTCGGCCGTGTGGTTGTAGACCACGTCGAGGATCACCTCGATGCCTGCCTCGTGCAACGCCCGCACCATCGCCTTGAACTCCTGTACCTGTCCGCCCGGCGAGGCGCCGCTGGAGTACTTGAAGTCGGGGGCGAAGAAACCAATTGTGTTGTAGCCCCAGTAATTCGACAGATTCCGCTCGACCAGGGTCGAGTCGTTGGCGAAGTGGTGCACCGGCATGAGCTCGATCGCGGTGACGCCCAGGCTCTTGAGGTGGTCGATGATCACCGGGTGCGCCACCGCGGTGTAGGTGCCGCGCATCTGCTCGGGGATGTCGGGATGCGTCCGGGTCAGGCCCTTGACGTGTGCCTCGTAGATGACGGAGTCGGCGTATTCGTGTCCCGGCGGGCGGTCGGTGCCCCAGTCGAAGTATGGATTGATCACCACCGACTTGGGCATGCTCGTCGCCGAGTCCTCGTCGTTGCGGCTCTCAGGTTCGCCGAAGTTGTAGCTGAACAGCGACTGGTTCCAATCGAAGGTGCCGTCGATCGCCTTCGCATAGGGGTCAAGAAGCAGCTTGTTCGGGTTGCACCGCCGCCCGGCTTCCGGCTCGTACGGGCCGTACACGCGGTAGCCGTAGCGCTGTCCGGGCTCGATGCTCGGGATGTAACCGTGCCAGACGAAGTAGTCGACCTCGGGCAGAGCGATCCGCGTCTCGGTGCCGTCGGCGTCGAACAGGCACAACTCCACCCGTTCGGCCACCTCGCTGAACAACGCGAAGTTGGTGCCCGCGCCGTCGTACGTGGCGCCCAGTGGATATGCCTTGCCCGGCCACAGCTCACCGGTCGGCGTCGGAAAAGGCGCATCTGCTCTGGTCATGCGGCACTTGATACCCTAGCGCGGCACCACCCAAACCCTGCAACGAAATGCTGTGGCGGACAGCCTCTTAGGAGGCGTTGGTGGCCAGTCCGGGCTTCAGGATGACCTTGACGGCCCCGTCCTTCTTCTTCTGGAAGATGTCGTAGCCGTGCGGAGCCCGGTCCAGCGGCAGCACGTGGGTGGCGAAATCGTCGACGCCCAACGGGTCGTCGTCGGTCAGCAGCGGCATGATGTCGTCGACCCACCGCTTGACGTTCGCCTGGCCCATCCGCAGGGTCACCTGCTTGTCGAACAAGGTGAGCAGCGGAAGCGGATCGGCCATCCCGCCGTACACGCCGATCAGCGAAATAGTGCCGCCGCGGCGCACGATATCGATCGCGGAGTACAGCGCATTGAGCCGGTCCACGCCCGCGGTCTGCATGAATCGCTTGGCAATTGCGTCCGGCAATATCGTGGTGGCCTGCTGGGCGAACTTGGCGGCCGGGGATCCGTGCGACTCCATGCCCACCGCGTCGATCACCGAGTCGGCGCCCCGCCCCTCGGTCAGCTCCCGGATCGCCTCGCCCACGGGCACGTCCAGGCGCGACAGATCGATGGTGTGAATGCCCCGCTTGGCCGCACGGGCGAGCCGCTCGGGCACCAGGTCGACGGCGACGACGCGGTAACCGAGGTGATCCGCGATGCGTGCGGCCATGTCCCCGATGGGCCCCAGACCGAGCACGGCCACCGATCCGCCGTCCGGGATGTCCGCGTAAGCGACGGCCTGCCAGGCGGTCGGCAACACATCGGACAGGTAAACGAACCGTGAATCCGGCGGTCCCACAGGGACTTTGATGTGAGTGAATTGCGCCTGGGGCACCCGCAACAGCTCGGCTTGTCCGCCGGGGACTTCGCCATAGAGCTCCGAATAACCGAACAGCGCCGCACCCATCCCTTGGTCACGTACCTGGGTGGTCTCGCACTGCGTGAACAACCGGTGGTGGCACATGTGGCAACTGCCGCAGGAGATCTGGAACGGGATGACGACCCGGTCACCCACCCGCAGGTCACCGGTCTCGGCGCCGACCTCGCGAACGATTCCCATCGGTTCGTGGCCGAGGATGTCGCCCGGTTTCATGAACGCTCCGAGCACCTCGTACAGGTGCAAGTCGGACCCGCAGATGTTGGTCGATGTGATTTCGACGATGGCATCGGTGGGCTGCTCGATCTTCGGGTCGGGTACCGAATCGACGCGCACATCGCGTTTGCCGTGCCAGGTGACAGCTTGCATGTCCGGCTGGTACCCGCCTTGTCGGCGCCGAAACGAGACGAATACCGGTTGCGGCCGGCGTGCGCGGGTATCAGCCCGTCATGACCAAGCCGGGAGTGATCATCGTGGGCAGCGGGCCGGCCGGGGTGGCTGCCGCCGAGTCGTTCCGCGAGCACGACACCGCGGCACCGGTGCGGATTCTCACCGCCGAAGTCGACGTGCCGTACGCGCGACCGCCGCTGAGCAAGGAGTTCCTGCGCGGCCAGACCGATGACGTCGCACTGCATCCCGCGCAATGGTTCGACGACCGGGGCATCGAAATCAGCCACGGCGCACCGGTCGACCGGCTGGATCTCACCGAGCGCGTCGTGCACGCCGGCGAGCGCCGCCACGTATTCGACACGCTGATCCTGGCCTGCGGCGCGGCACCTGTCGCGCCGCCGATCCCGGGCGGAGAGCACGCGCGGCTGTTGCGCTCCCTGGCCAATGCCATCTCGTTGCGCGACGGCGCACACCGCGCCTCCTCCGCCGTGGTCATCGGATCCGGGTTCATCGGCTGCGAGGCCGCCGCTTCCCTGGCGCTGGGCGGCGTCGCGGTGACTCTCGTTGCGCCCGAACCGCTTCCGCAGCACAAGCGCCTGGGCGCCGAAGCCGCCGAACGCCTGCGCGATCTGCTGAACGACACCGGCGCCCGCCATGTCGGCGGAGTGGCCGTCGAGGAGATCACCGAAGCCGGCGTCCGGTTGGACAACGGCGTCACCATCGATTCCGATCTGGTGCTCGCCGCGACGGGCGTCGAACCCCAGAGCCGCCTCGCCGCCGAGGCCGGCCTGACAATCGACAACTGTCGGATCGTCGTCGGCTCCGACATGGCCACGTCGGCTCCCGGTGTCTACGCGGCGGGCGACGTCGCGCTGGCCCACCACGAGGGCGCGGGGCGCCACCTGGCCGTCGAACACTGGCAGGACGCGACCGACCAGGGCGCGATCGCCGGCTCGTGCGCGGCGGGAAACCCGACGAGATGGGTTGGCGTTCCAGGCTTTTGGACCACCATCGGCGAGGCGACACTGAAGTACCACGCCTGGGGGGACGGCTACGAGCGCAGCCGGCTGGTCGAGCGCGGCGACGGATTCACCGTCTGGTACGAATCGGGGAATGCGGCCGTGGGCGTCCTGACCTACCAGGCCGACGACGACTACGACCTGGGCGAGCGGCTCATCGCCGAGCAGCGGCCCTGCCCGACGCCGATGGGGTGACAGCCGCCGCGCTCAGCGGCGCTTGAGCGGATGTTCGCTGTCCACCAGCGCATGCGCGATGTTGTGGAGCTTGGTGTTGGACTGCTGCGACAGCCGCGACAGCAGCTCGAATGCCTCGACGGCGTCGAGGTTGAAGCGCTCCATCACGATCCCCTTGGCCTGCCCGATGATGTCGCGCGTCGCCAGGGCGCTGCGGAATTGGTCTTGGCGGCGCAGCATCGACCAGGCCAGCGCGACATGGCTGGCGAAGACACCCCCGAGCTCAACCGCGTCCTCGCTCAACGCGTGCGGCCGCTCGGCATAGAAGTTGAGCGCGGCCGTGGTGGTGCCGTCGATGAACAACTCATAGGACAGGATCGACCGGATCGGCGTCTGCGCGAGTGCGTACCGCTGATAACGCGGCCAGCGCTCGTCCGCGCTCAGGTCGGCGATGTGCATGACGTGGTGCTGCCAGGCCGCCGCGACGCACGGCCCCTCCCCATACTCGCTCTCGGCCGCGTCCAGCAGCTCCGGATAGCGATGCGTGGCAACGACGTTGTTCACCACGTTGCGGCCTTCGGCCAGGGCGATGCCCGCGTACTGAGCGCCCGCCACATGCTGCGCCCCGCTGGCGACGAGTTCGCGCAAGCCGGCCGTGGTGTCGGCGTCCTCGCGCTCGAGGCTGGCGACCAGGTCCGCCAGCTCAGCGAGGACCGCATTGTTGCTGTTCGCGATGACACGCCCCCTTCTGGACGCCCGGCCAAGGCCACCAACCGCAGGTCCTCAGCCTACGCCAGCCCCATTCGCACAGCACAGGCAAAAGTTCGGCGCACGACGCGAGAACGAAATCGACGTGCCGCAAACGAAACCGCACTTGTATTTAACTTTCGGACAACGGCTTTCGCCGAAACGACACACGGCTTTGCGCCGCCGAGGGCGGCTCGCCACCGGCGCGGCCGGTTTAACCGCCCGCCGGGTCGGGCAATCGGCAATCGTGGACAGCGACAACAGCAACGACATGCTCGAGCAGTCGGAGAGTCTGGACTCCGACGAGGTGCGCAACGACGACGGCGACGCGGTGGCCGATCCCCCGGAGCGGTGGATCAGCGCCGAGGAGCACGAGACGCTCGACGAGAAACTTGCGGCCGAGGTCTCCGACCGGGCAGGGCAGGACCGCCCGCTCGGCGAACCCGAGGACCCGGACAACATCGACCCCGAGGCGCACGGCCGCGAGCGCGGCCAGATTGACGGAACACCGGAAGACGGCGACTCCTTCTACGACGTCGAGCGGTGAATCACGCCGCGCCACGCCGAGTTTCAGCTCTTGGCGGATTGCTGCGGCCTGACTTAAGCGAGCAGCAGGCCTGACGTTATGTCGCGTTGCGCGACTTCTGCTGGGAACGAGTAGATTTCGCTGATCCGCGCAGCGCACGCTTGCTGGACCGCAGGTCGGTGTTCGCTGCCGAGAGTGCGGCGTTGTCGTCCTCGAGGCTGAGAATGCGGGCGATCCCCGCCAGGTTGACACCGGCCTGCAACAGCGCGCTGATCCGGCGTAGCCGGGCCAGATCGTCGGCGCTGTAACGCCGGGTTCCGCCGTTACTGCGCACCGGGGTCAGCAGCCCGTGCCGTTCGTAGAGGCGCAGCGACTGCACCGGGACGCCGGAAAGCTCGGCAGCCACCGAGATTCCGTATACGCCATGGTCGGACGACGGGGCGCCAGCGGCGCCCGGCAGATCATCCATCGCGCACCCCCTTACTCGTCGGCATAGAAAAACTGTTTATCACACTTGCACTCAACTTTGGGTAGTGATATACAAAATCTGTGCCTCTAGGCACAGATAAGCTAGCACAGAGCAACAGATTGGAGTGAGAGGTGACTGCAATGCTGATGCGTACCGACCCGTTCCGCGACCTGGACCGTTTCGCCCACCAGGTGTTGGGCACCGCCGCTCGCCCAGCGGTGATGCCGATGGACGCCTGGCGCGAAGGCGAGGAGTTCGTCGTCGAATTCGACCTGCCCGGAATCGACGCCGACTCGCTGGACATCGATATCGAACGCAACGTCGTCACTGTGCGGGCCGAACGGCCGAGCGTCGACCCCAACCGGGAGATGCTAGCCAACGAACGGCCGCGGGGAGTGTTCAGCCGCCAGCTGGTTCTGGGAGAGAATCTCGACACCGAAAGAATCGAGGCGACTTACCAGGAGGGTGTCCTCAGCCTGCGCATTCCGGTGGCAGAAAAGGCGAAGCCGCGCAAGATCTCGGTCGGCCGCGGCGCCGGCCGGCAGTCGATCGGCGACAACGCCGTCAAACGCGAGGTCATCAACGCCTGATTACAGTCGGATGGGGCGGCGGCCGCCGCGACACGATCGCGGCCGCCGCCCTCCGCCCGGCACCGCGACATCGATCGAGAACTTCATCGGAGGTCAACGCCCTATGACATATTTGAAGCCGCCCTCGGTGTTGAACAGCCAGCGCCATTCCCATCGGCTTTCCCTGTCCGGCCACGTCGCGAGTTTTCGCAATCAGCCCCGTACCCATCCGGTTCGATGGCGCGCGCGCATTCCCGCGGTCGGTCGCGGTCCGACGAACTGAGCCCGAGGAGAAAACGTCCGAGATGAACTGGAACCTCAACGGCGAATCGGCCGATGTCGAGCAGGCCCTGGTCGGCGGCGCGCCCGCGCGGGCGGGTTGGTTCCGGTTCTATTTCGACGACCAGCGATGGGAATGGTCCGAGCAGGTGCAGCAGATGCACGGCTACGAACCGGGCACCGTCACGCCGACCACCGAATTGGTGCTCGAGCACAAGCATCCGGACGACCGCGGCCAGGTCGCGGCCACCATCGAGCAGATTCTGAACACCCACGAAGCGTTCAGCACCCGCCACCGGATTGTCGATACCCGCGGAGCAGTGCGCCATGTCGTCGTCGTGGGCGACCAGCTGCACAACGACGACGGCGACATCATCGGATCCCACGGCTTCTACGTCGACGTGACCGCACCGTCCGACCAGCAACACGAAGACGCCGTCACCGCCCGGCTGGCCGAGATCGCCGAGCAGCGCGCGTCCATCGAGCAAGCCAAAGGCATGCTGATGTTGATCTACGGCATCAGCGACGGCGCGGCCTTCGATCTGCTCAAATGGCTGTCCCAGGAGGCGAACATCAAGCTGCGGCCGCTGGCCGAGCGGATCTGCGAGGACTTCCGCGACGCCGGACCGGACCTGACCTCAAAGTCGGAGTTCGACCACCTGCTGTTGACCGCGCAGCACCGCGTCGACCGCGCCACCGAGCCGAAGACGTAGGCGCTTCTGCCTTCTCAGAGTTCGCCGGAGAAGTCGGCCGTGATCCAACGGTCCGGCTGGATGGTGAACAGCACACTTTCCTGCCCCTCGAGGCTGCGCACAAATGCCCGGCCGGCCTCGTCACCGAGGTACCGGATCGCGATCTCCTCGCGCACTCCGATGGGAGCGGGCTTGGTGGTGTCGACGACGGTGCCCTCGACGACCACGTATTGGTACGGCGGCTCCTCCCGCTGGACCACCAGCGTCACGACGCCGGCCCGCTCGATCAGCTTGGCCTTGCGCGACGACGCACCGGTGTTCACCCGGATGTTCTGGCCGGGCACGTAGTCGTACCAGATCGGGACGCTGGCCGGGGGGCGGCCGTCCTCGGCGGCGACGGACAGCACGCCGACGTGCAGTGCCGCGAGGAAGTCTTCGCGCTGGGGCTCACTGAAAGCAGTCATGGGCGGTGAACGCCCCGGCAACGGCGGGCTATTCCCTCCCGTCGTAATCAGTTGGCGAAAAGAGCGGGGATCTTGACGAGCAGCTCGTACACGCCGTAGCCGAATGGCACGCCGACCCACAACCAGCCGACGATCGTGTTGCGCGCGTTCGATGCGTGGCTCATCTGCTCACCTCCTCGGGGATCGACGCCCTCGATGTGGGAGTATTTCCCCCGGCGGCAACAGGATTGGGCGGTCGCGGTGTCTGGATGAATTCGTTGCAGGCCAATCCGATCAGCAGCAGCACCACCATGATCGCGAACGACCAACGGTATCGGTCGGGACCCACGACACCGGCCGCGATCCGGTTGTCGGCAATTGCGTTGACGAGGGCCGGTCCGACGACCCCCGCGGTCGACCAGACCGTCAACAGCCTCCCGTGGATCGCGCCGACCTCCCGGTAGCCGAAGAGGTCGCGCAAGTAGGCCGGCGCGGTGGCAAAGCCCGCGCCGTAAAACGACAGCAACATGATGCACGCCACCAGAAACAACGGCTTGCTGGCGTTCTGAACGACGATCAGGACGAGGTAGAGCACCGCGCCGAGCTCGAGATAGAGCCGATAGGAGTTCTTGCGGCCGGCCGCATCCGACGCCGACGACCACAGGATGCGCCCCAGCGAATTCGCCAGCGATAGCATCGCGACGAATCCCGCCGCGGCCGCCGTCAACGCCGCGGGCGAGGCGGCGCGGGGGAAATAGCCCCGGTAGATGGGTGCCGCCCGCTCCAGGATGCCGATGCCCGCGGTCACGTTGAAGCACAGCACCACCCATAGCAGCCAAAACTGCGGGGTCTTGATCGCCTCGTCCGCGGTGCGATCGGGGCCCGCGGCGCGCCGCTGGGTCGGTGCCGCACGAACGACGGGAGGCAGGTAATCCGTTGGCGGCAGGCGAATCAACAAGACTCCCAAATCCATGAAGACCGCGTACACCGCGCCCATCGTCGCGAAGGTCGCACCCAACCCCTGGCGGTCGGTACCGACCATGGGGAGGCGATGAGTGCGCCGCCGCCAAATCCCATGATGACAAAGCCGGTGGCTATGCCCGGACGATCCGGAAACCACTTCATCAGCCTCGAAACCGGTGAGATGTAACCGATTCCGAGGCCGACCCCACCGATCACCCCGTAACCCGCGATGATGAGCCACATCTGACCCAGCTGGGCACCTGCCGCCGAGACGAACAGTCCGCCACAAAAACACGTTGCCGCCGTGAACATCGCCCGGCACGGACCCCGGTGTTCGACGGCCTTGCCGAAGACGGCGGCCGACGTCCCCAGCATCACAATGCCCAACGTGAACGGAATGGCACTGAGAAGACCTGAGGCCCTGAGGGTTTCGCGCAGTGGAAGCTTGAAAACACTCCAGGAGTAGACGCCGCCTATCGCGAGGTGAATGGAAAGCGCGGCCGGGGAAACCAACGATCTGCTCCAGCCGGGGTCAGCGACGATGCGGTCGCGCGAGAAAAATCCGGCGGGCCGTCTTTGCGGCACCGCGACATTGTTTCCGAGCCTCGACAACCCCGCCCGCCGAACAGAGCGGTGACAACGACCATTGCCACGCCGCCGCGCAGCAGACGTCGTGTTAACTCGACATTACGTCGGAAGTTTGCTCTGGTACTGAGGACAGTACGCCGCCGTCGCCGCACCGATGATGGTGCCGGTGCCGCCGTCACTGAGCCCGAGCGCCTTGCGCACATCGGAGACGGTTTGGTCCAGCGTGTTGCCGCCGGCCCAGTCCTGGCATACCGCGTGGCCGACCGCGATCATCTTCGAATCCGCGCCGTTATCCCAGCTGATGCCGTTTTGGGTCAGCGCGTGCAGGTAGGCGTCATCGGCGATATCCGCATTCGCCATCGGGGCGGCGGCCACCAAGAGACCCCCCAGAACAGCAGCCATGGTGCCGGTGATCCGTGCCGTGTTCTTCATCGTTGACTCCTCGATATAAGGATTCGTTCCGGACGGACCAAATCATTGCTAACGAGCGTCTGCATCGTTCACTGGACCACTGTCGCACACCCGACTGATCGGCGGTAGAAGTTGCGCAAAAACCGGCGCCGGGCAGGCTGTCTGCCCGGCCGTCGCCCAATAGTCATGTCGTGGATACCTGCCCATGGCACGGTGCGCGTGTGCACGGCGAAGCGGGGACGCGCCCACGGCGCCTCGTCGACCGGTTTCACCAATGGTGCGAGGCGGTCGTGGCCCGGCTTCCGTTCGGGCTCGACTCCGTCGTCGCGCCGACCTTCCTGGGCTTCTGCCTGATCAACGGCTTCACCTTCGGCGTCGACCTGGCGCTGCTCACCGGGCTGCACAGCGGTTTCGGCGTTGCGGTGCCGGTCGCCGTGACGGTCTCCTATGCGGCCGCGTTCATGCTCAGCTACGCACTCAATCGGACCTTCAACTTTCAGTCCCACGCGCCCGTCGGGCCCCAGCTCGCGGTCTACGTGGTGGTGGTGATCGTCAACTATCTGGCGTTCATCCTCGGGGTGTCCACCGGGCTGGCGGCCGGGGGCGTGCAGTATCAGGTGTCGCGCCTGGCGGCGGCGATCTGCGAGGCGGTGTACATGTATTGCGCGATGCGGTGGCTGGTCTTCCGCCGCTGATCCTGCGGACGCGGAAGCGGTTGTGCCGCCGACGATTGCAGCCTGCCGCCGAGATGATCGGGTCGGTGTTAGTCGCGACGTCCGGAATCGCCGGGCAGGCGAAGTGACCGGCGTTGAGCGACGGGAGAAGACGAGTAGTGGACTCCTCGAATTTCCGTGCGTTACCGTCGTCCGCGTGACCCTCAACGACATCGCCCTGACCACCCTCGACGGCAAGCCGACCACACTGGCCGAATTGTCCGACGGCGCAACGCTGGTCGTGAACGTAGCCTCCAAGTGCGGGCTGACACCGCAATACACGGCGCTGGAAAAATTGGCCAAGGACTACCGCGACCGCGGCCTGACGGTGGTCGGCGTCCCGTGCAATCAGTTCATGGGCCAGGAGCCGGGCACGGCCGAGGAAATCCAGGAGTTCTGCTCGACGACATACGGGGTGACCTTTCCGCTGCTGGCCAAGACCGACGTCAACGGCGCCGACCGCCACCCGCTGTACGCCGAGTTGACCAAAACCCCCGACTCCGGCGGCGAGAGCGGCGACATTCAGTGGAACTTCGAAAAATTTCTGATCGCGCCCGGCGGTGAGGTCGTCAACCGTTTTCGGCCGCGCACCGAGCCCGACGCCCCCGAGGTCATCAGCGCCATCGAGGCCGTACTGCCGCGCTAGCTGCTAACCCACGGGCTTATCCGAGTCGTCGGACTTGTCGGAGTCCTCGGTGCTGTCCGAGTCCTTGTCGTCCGATTCGTCCGACTCACCGGAGTCATCGGACTCTTCGGCCTTGTCGGCGAACTTCGTCAGGAGCCCCGCGAGCTTGCGGGCATCCTCGGGAGTCAACGAATCCTCGAATACCTGCTCCTCGCCGTCCGAGACCCGCTCGAGGCACACCGCGTTGCTCTTCGCGCTGACGTCCCACCGGCCGCCTTCGTGACCCATGCCGATACCCCCTTCCGATTCACCTGCTTGTAAGCGCTGTGGCGTGGGTTACCCACTGGCGCTTGAAGCGACGCACCTAGGAAGCCGCAGAACAAGCGGCGTTCATACTGCGGTTCGACTCCGTTCCTTCATTACTTGCGTGATGCAACTAACATGGCGAGCATGCTTCCGCGCGCCTACGAGCACCAGGTCTGCTCGATCGCCCGCAGCTTGGAACTGATAGGCGACCGGTGGACGTTGCTGATTGTGCGGGACGCGCTACGGGGGGTAAGCCGGTTCGACGATTTCCGCGCTCGGCTGGGATTAGCGCACAACGTGCTCAGCGACCGATTGTCGCGATTGACGCAAGCGGGTGTTTTCGAGCGACGCCGCTATCAACAGAGGCCAGATCGCTACGATTACCACCTCACTCAGCAGGGCCGAGATTTGTGGCCCGTGTTGATGTCCCTGCTGCTGTGGGGTGACCGCTACTTGGCTCCCGATGGTCCGCCCGTGTTGTCGTTGCACCGCGACTGCGGAGGTCGCCTCACTGCTCAACTCACCTGTGCCGAGTGCGGCGACACATTGCGACATGGGGATATCGTGCTGACGTCCGGACCAGGCTCAAAAGGGTCCATTGCGTGATGAAAGTGACCGTGGCATAGTCACTTGCATCACGCAATCGACCGAGAGGCAACCGTGACCATCGATCGATCACCGTCCAATGCCAGCACCTTGGCAAGCGCCGATGTCGAGCATGCAGCTTCATTTGTCACCCGGGTGTTGGGACCGCTGGCCGCGGCCGACGAGGACACCTACCGAGTGGCGACGACACTCGCGGTCTATCTGCAAGAAAACCGGAGCCGCGCGCGTGCCGCCCGCCGGCTCACGGTGCACCCCAATACGGTCAGCTATCGCGTGAACCAGGCGGAACGGATCTTGGGCCGCAGTATCGACACCGACACCCTCGAGCTGTCGGTCGCGCTCGCGCTGCTGCCGGCGCTACCTCGCCTGGCACACCGGCACGCCACCGAACTGTGACGCGACAACAAACCGGCTCCGCAACGTTGTCGCCGTGGTCCGAGCGAATGGGCAGGTTGCTCTCCTAGGTTTGCCTCCAGCCGCAGCACGGCAGCAAACACCACCTCTAGGAGAAGTCATGCAGGTACTACAAGAACTCGACGTCAACTACATGAAGGGCGCGGACAACCCGTGGATTCCGTTCACTCCGCTCACCGACGAGGTGTTCCTGAAGTACTGGAAGATCGACCCAGTGCGGGCAGAAATCATCGTCTCGATGAAATTCAATGCCGGACTGGTGCTTCCGGCCCATTACCACACCGGCATCGTGGTCGGACACACCGTCAGTGGAGCGTGGCGCTACCAGGAGAACGACTGGATCTCCAGGGCCGGTGACACCGTGTACGAGGTGGCGGGATCATCACACACACCCGAGAGCCTGGAAGAAACCGAGGTGTTCTTCTTCCTGGTCGGCGAGCTATTGTTCCTCGACCAGGACAACAAGATCCTCTGGCAGGAGAACCACAAAACCTCCGTCGACCGCTATAGCGCGTACTGCGCCGCCAATGGCATCACCCCGCGAGACCTGACCAGCTGGGATGCCTGACCCATGAACAGCATCGAGCCCGACGAAACCCAGCTGAGGACGCTGCTGACGGCGGCTGCCGACAATGATGAGCCCGTCGTGATGATCAACTTGCTGCAGTTCGGCTCGAACGGCGCGGACTGCTATCAGCGCTACGCCCAGGCGGTCCAACCCTTCCTGGAATCGGTCGGGGCGACGGTGCTTTATGCAGGCGAAGCCAGCCACGTTGTCGCCGGCGACCTCGACAGGCCCTGGTGGGACGCCATCGTGGCGGTCCGCTACCCGTCGCGGGCCGCCTTCGTCACCATGGCGACGAGCCCCGACTACCATGAGCACGCTCACGTGCACAGGGCCGCCGCGTTAGAAAACACCCACCTGATCGCCACCGATCCGTGGCAGCTCGGCTGACTGGTCCAGCACCCCTAGAAAGGACACGATGAGCGCACAAAAATGGCGCCTGCCGCTATGGGGTGCAGCCCTGATCCTGAGTTGCGGCTTGGCCGTCCGAACCGCCCCGACCGGTGCTGCCGACGTCTGCACCGACGTGGGCGGCCGACACGTGTCCGTCGGCGGTTGCGCGGACCCCGGTGCAAGTCCCGGGTCCCCGCCGCAGGACGGCGCGCCGCCCAACGACAGCGTTCCCCCACCACCCGACGTGGACGCCTGCGCAAGCGTCGGCCGGCGCGTCAGCGTTGGCGGCTGCACCTGATCGCCGACTCCGATCGTTCGGATCGGGCATGAAAACGGCCCCCGGAGAAGTCTCCGGGGGCCGTTCCCACTAGTAGCGGGGACAGGATTCGATCCTGCGACCTCTGGGTTATGAGCCGGCCGGTTGCGGTCTTGCACTCCTGAATACGTCGCTAACGTGCAGCTCAGCAGCGTTTACGCGTCTCACATGTCACGTCGTGTCGATGTTGTCGGACCCGTTGCGCACAGTTTCGTTCACAAATCCGTTCACAATTGTTTCGGAGGCATGTGGACCGCGCTGCTCGGACTGGGCCTGGGTGCGGTGCTCAGCCTCGGCATCACCTTCATGTCCACCCATGCCGGCCACCACGGCTCTGCGGGCCAACTCTCGGCGATGTCGCAATGCGTCGGCTACCTCGTCGCCGTGGCCGGGCCGGCCCTCTTCGGCGCCGCCAAGGACGCCACCGGACACTGGACATTGGGGTGGACCGTTGTCCTGATCGCGATCGTCCCGATGACGATCGCGGGCTGGCTGTGCGGGCGCGGCGGACACGTCTAGCGCGGCAAGCGCACGACGATTTCGAAGAGGGCTCGCTAACGGGTACACGCTGTGCACGCGAAGGACGCCGACTCACCCGGTGCGCTGAGCGGAATCAATTCTTGTCGAGCTGAGTCAGCACACTGAAGTCCAACTCGTTGGTACCCGCCAAGTAGACCGGCTGAGTGGTGTGAGAGCCCTGAACGCTGACTTCGCCCCTCGGCCCCAGGTAGGTGACCTCGGCCGAATGCGCTTGTATGTCAGCGACATTCAGACTGCGGGCCGCCTCAGCCAGGGACGCGAACAGAAGCAACCCCTCGTAACACGATTCGCCGATGTTGTTCAACACCGGGGCGGCTGCTCCAAATCGACGCTGATAGTGCGCACCGAAATCCATCGACTGCGTAGAAATGACGCTTTCGAAATAGCCACTGGCGGTGTACAAGTCGTTTGTCGCTTCAGCTCCGCTGGCAAGCAGTACGTCCTCGCCGATCATCATCGACAGCCGGACCCGCGTCTCATCGAGGCGGGCACGCGCGAAGGCTCGATTGAACGCCGCGTTGTCGGCCCCCACCATCAAGACCAAAACCGCCTGGGCCTGCGATTCGTGGATCAGGCGCAGTGCTGCCGAGTATCGACGGTGCCCCAGTGCAATGAAAGTCTCACCGACGTAGTCCAGATCGGTGCTCGTGGTGAATTCGCGTACCGCGCGGGCCGTCTCACGCGGCCACACGTAGTCGTTGCCCACGACGCACCACCGCCGGATGCCGCGAGCTCTTCTGAGCCACAGCAGCGCGGGAAATAGTTGTTGGTCGGGTGTCTCACCGACCATGTACACCCCGTCGGCGTTCTCCCCGCCCTCGTAGAACGTGGTGTAAACATAGGGCACACGGCCGGCGGTCTTGGGGGTGATGGCCTTACGGGCGTTGGACAGATGCCATCCGACCACGCCGTCGACCGCTCCCTGGGTGATCAAGTGATCCACTTCACGTGCCAGCGCCGGCAAGGGGGCGCCTGCATCGACCGGATGGACACGCACCGGCCGGTCCAATATCCCGCCGCGTTGGTTGATGTCGGACAACGCCAAGTCAGCGCACGCCTCACACGACGGGCCGAACATCCCCGCCGGACCGCTCAGCGGCACCACCAAAGCGATGTCGACCGTGTCACGACTCACCGGTACCCGCCGCTGCGCCATCACGGCCACTCGCCACCGACGCTGCGGCGGTCGTTGTGCGGCATCACCGATGCCACCTCCGCCCCGCCCTACGGGTTGGGTTCCGCGCCGAACCCACCGATTCCAGATGAAACTATTTCGGTTGGGTGTAATCTGTGCACGTGGTCGCTAATTCTAGCATCGCCACAGTTGAGGCGCTCGAGGAGCTTTCACGATTCCTGCGCACCGCGTCGACGATGATGGACAAGCGCATCGGAGACCACCTGCGCAAGATCCCAGTGGCGCAGTGGAGAGTGCTGGCCGCGCTGTCACACGGCGAGCCGCGGCCGATGGCCGAACTGCAAACAGCCACACAACTCACCGGGCCGAGCCTTACCCGCCTGATCGACGCCATGATCGATGCCAACCTCGTCCTTCGTAAGACGGGCGAGGTCGACCGCCGCCGAGTGCTGGTCGCCGCCACCCGCCGCGGTGCACAGCTCTACGAGACTCAGTGCACACTCCTGACCGACCTCAGTGAAGACGTCCTCACCGACGACGTCGACCACCTCATCGCCACACTCGCCGACCTCATCGAGCGGCTCCGCACGGACGCGGCCACCGACTGACACCCAGCGCGCCCCCCTAACCGATAAGGACGCCCATGCCGACCTACCGTTACCACTGCCCCGAATGCGGTGAGTTTCCCGTGTCGATGCCCATGGCCTCGGTGACACCGTCGGTCGACTGCCCCGACTGCCGATCGGTCTCGCGCCGTGTGTTCGGTCAGCCGTCACTCCGCACCCTTGACGGTGGCCTGCGGCGCAGCCTCGATGCCGCCGCCAGCAGCGCCGACGCGCCACCGGTGGTCTCGTCCATTCCCGGGCGGCCGCGACGAAGACCCACGCCCATCACCCGCGACCCCCGCCACGCACGCCTACCACGACCGTGAACCTCGCACCCTCGTAGATCGGCGCCCACATTTCACCCGTCGCGCACACGCGCCCGCGACTGATCACCTCCGTCTGACGGTGACGCGCGATCCTGTCAAAGCCCGGCCCACGCGAAAGCCGGTGTGTCACAAGATCTTAACGCCGCCGACCACTTCCGGCTATACCGTTCATATGGAATATTTCCATACGGAGATATTCCTGTCGGCCGTTAACGCTCACCCACGAAGGTAGATACTGTGCCCGAACTCGTGTTCCCGCTGGATTCGTCGAAGAAGTTCACCGATCAACAGATCGTCGGACACAACCGCTGGCACCCCGACATCCCCCCGGCTGTCACTGTCAAACCCGGTGACAGCTTCCGGGCACACTGCCGCGAATGGTTCGACGGAGCCATCCGCAACGACGATTCCGCCGAAGACATGCTCAACGCCCCACTCAAAGGCGTGCACTGCCTGTCGGGGCCTTTCGCCATCGAAGGTGCCGAACCCGGTGACCTCCTCATCGTCGACATCCTCGACGTCGGCCCGATCCCCCAGGAAGACAGCGGCCCGCTCGCCGGACAGGGCTGGGGATACACCGGTATCTTCGCCAAGCAGAACGGCGGATGCTTTCTCACCGATCAGTTCCCCGACGCCTACAAGGCGATCTGGGACTTCTCCGGCCAGACCACCACCTCCCGCCACGTGCCCGGCGTCAAATACACCGGCATCGTGCATCCGGGACTCATGGGCACCGCACCCTCTCGAGAACTCCTGTCGACGTGGAACACCCGCGAAGCCGCCTTGATCGCCACTGACCCCGATCGCGTGCCACCGCTGGCACTACCGCCCGAACCGGAAGCCGCAATCTTGGGCAGCCTGTCGGGAACCGACTTCACCAGGGTGGCCGCAGAAGGTGCGCGAACCGCGCCGCCGCGCGAGAACGGCGGCAATCAGGACATCAAGAACCTCACCAAGGGAAGCCGCATCTTCTACCCGGTGTTCGTCCCCGGCGCGAACCTTTCAGTCGGCGACCTCCACTTCTCTCAAGGCGACGGTGAGATCACCTTCTGCGGAGCAATCGAGATGGGCGGGTTCATCGACCTGCACGTCGATTTGATCAAAGGCGGCATGAACACCTACGGCGTAAAGGAGAACGCCATCTTCATGCCCGGAAACACCGACCCTCAGTATTCGGAATGGATTGCCTTTTCCGGGATTTCGGTCACCCTCGACGGCGAGCAGAAGTACCTCAACTCCGATCTGGCCTACCAACGCGCGTGTCTGCACGCCATCGACTACTTGACCACCTTCGGATACAGCCCCGAGCAGGCCTACCTCCTGCTGGGGTCGGCGCCGATCGAGGGCCGACTGTCGGGAGTCGTCGACATCCCCAATTCGTGCGCCACCGTGTATATTCCGACAGCCATCTTCGACTTCCCCGTCGCACCCACTGCGGCGGGACCCCATAAGATCGACCCCGGCATCGGAGCCCCGCACGCGAGCTTCTGACGACCCGGAGGGGAACCCGGCAACGCTCGGCCGTTGACCGAACGCGTCGGCGCAGCGAGGAATTCTGGTCGACTGACGAACCGTCTTCGCGCCACCGGACTCGCTCACTCCACCGATGAAGGGTCGACCCCCACACGAAAGCGACGAGGCCGAGACCGCATGTATCGAGCGCCGAACACGCGTCTACCGGTTCAGTCCGCGCACTTGGCTGCGCGCTGCCGTTCGTAATGGCGGCGCACCTTCATCCTGTTGCCGCACCCGGCCATCGAGCACCATCGAGCGCTATTGCCTTTGGAGTGGTCGATCAGGAACAGGCTGCACTCGGCGGTGTTCTCGCAGGGGCGAATCCGCCCCGGTGACCTACGTTCGAGAGCGTCCCAGGCGACGACCGCTCGGGCCGCCACTCCACGGGTAGTTGGTAGCGTCAGCTCCCAAGTGATGCCGTTATCGCCCACGGCCGCCCGGTAACTGACCCCCACCAATGCGGGGGCCAGCGCAGCAAGGCCCGTACCTTCTGAGATCAGCTGTTGCAGGCAGTCTCGCGTTGCTCGCAGGAACTCAAAGTCCTCATCACGGCCAGGTGCACCCGACTGTCGATCGAGCCAGGCCAGCGCCCGCGCGGGATCGGCCAGGACGTCGGTGCGCTCGCCGGCGACCATCGGTGTCGTGTTCAACAGCGCCAGCAGGACGTCCTCGTCAGGTGTGGTGACCACCGCCAAGGTACCTAACCCCCAATCACATCTTGACAGGGTTATGCTACCCCTGTCTATGTCCTAACTTGCATTCAGCGTTTCGGAGGTTATGCCAGGACGTGTCCCCTGATTGGCGCATAGCTTCAGGTGCACCCACTAAAGCGGACTGAGTCGCAAGCCGTCGGCGGCCGCGGCCAGCCCCTGAAAGCCCTTCGTGCACAACATCATCGTGAAAGGTAGCCATCATGCACCTCACAACCGACGAGCCAATCACCGCCGAGCGGCACCCGCTCGCGATCGGCGTGATAGGTGGCGCAACCACCGTCGTCGATTACGGCGGGTTGCGATTCATCACCGACCGACGTTCGACCCGCCCGGCGACTACGGTCCCTACCGAAAGACATCAGGCCCCGCCATCGCGCCACGGGATGTTTCCGAGGTCGACGCAGTGCTACTCAGTCATGACCAACAGCGCGGGGTCCCCCAGCGCGACCTTGTGAAAAAGGTAGCTTGGCTAACGTTCACAAATACGTTCACAAACCCAACGAAAACGGCTCCCGAAGTTGCCTCCGGGAGCCGTTTCACATGGTAGCGGGGACAGGATTCGAACCTGCGACCTCTGGGTTATGAGCCCAGCGAGCTACCGAGCTGCTCCACCCCGCGTCGGTAAATGAGAGGTTACCGAACCGGTGCGGGGCCGACCAAATCGCATGCTCAGCGCAGGTCTAGTGGGTCGGCGGGTGCAGCCCGTAGCGACGCGCGATGTCGTCCATCCAGGCCGGCGAGCCATAGGTCAGACCGTACTTGTCGGCCAGCTCGCCGAACTCCGGCAACTCGTGCAGCGGCACCCCGCCGGGGTCGCCGGGGCGCTCGGCCAACAGCTCCCCCAGCTCGCGGAAGTAGTTCTCGAACCCACCCGGGGTGATGATCTCGATGATGCGACCGGGCTCGCTGCCCGCGTTCCACATCGCGTGCAGCTGCCCGCGCGGCTTGGTGATGTATCCGCCCGGGCCGAGCACCACCTCGCTGTCGTCGGAGCGGAAGCCGATCTCACCCGCCAGCACGATGGAGTGCTCGTCCTCGCGGGTGTGGCGGTGCGCCGCGGAGATGAACCCGACCGCAAACGGGTGCTCGACGATGGACACCTCGCCGTTGTTGTTCGTGCCGGACAGCTTGAACGTCGCCCCGAAGCCCGGGATGGCGACGTGGTCACCCTCCCCCGGCCGCACGACCGAAACCCCGATGTCGCTCATCTGGGGTTCCTTCCCGTTACTCCGGCCAGCTGTTGTCGAGGATGATGTCGACGAAGTTCTCGCGGGTGAAGGCCGGATCGAAGTGCGCGAGCACGTCGTCGTTGACGGTGCCGAAGGTGCTGTGCGGGCGGTGCTTCATGCCGTCGTTGAAAGCGGCCAGGATGCGCCGCTTGAAGTTCGAGCGCGGGTGCGCCGCGGTGACGGCGGCAAGAGCCTCGGGTGACAGCTCGTCGCGGTCGATGCCCAGCACATCGGTCTCCACGCCCGCGGTGACCAGGGCGACCTCGGGCGCCAGGAATTCGGGGATCCCGGGCATGGTGTGCAGGGCGATGCCCAGCCACACCCGGCCGGCGTCGGCCTCGTCAACGCCGCGCTCCAGCAGGAACGTCCGTGCCGCGTTGGCGCTGTCGACCTCGAAACGCCGCTGCGAGGTGCGGTAGCGCTCGGTGAGGCCCAGGTCGTGGAACATCGCCCCGGCATAGAGCAGCTCCAGCTTGGGTTCGATTCCGCGCCGGCGACCCTGCAGGGCTCCGAACAGAAACACCCGGCGGGAGTGGTCGAAGAGCAGGTCGTCTTCGGCGTCGCGGATGAACTCGGTGATGTCGCGGACCAGCGCGGTGTTCGGTATGGCGATTTCGGCGATGATCTCGGCGGTGGTCATGACCGTCAGTTTGCGCACGAGCGAACGAACCTGCCATGGCGTTGCAGCCGTCTACTCCACAGAAAGCGACACAATGTCTTACGTGGCCGAAGGTGCGCGGGTAGTGGTGGTCGTCGTCTTCGACGGGGTGACGCTGTTGGACGTCGCCGGGGCGGCCGAAGTGTTCGTCGAAGCCAACCGATTCGGCGCCGACTACCAGCTGAAAATCGCGTCCGTGGACGGCAGCGACGTGACGTCGTCGATCGGCGCCCGGCTGGGCGTCACCGCCGCCCTGTCGTCGATCGACTCCGCCGATACCGTGCTGGTCGCCGGCAGCGACGAACTGCCGGCCCGGCCGATCGACCCCGCGCTCGTCGGCGCCGTCCGGTCGGTGGCGGCACGCACCCGGCGGATGGCGTCCATCTGCACCGGGTCGTTCGTCCTCGCGCAAGCCGGGCTGCTCAGCGGCCGGCGCGCCACCACACACTGGCACGACACGCGGCTGTTGGCCCGCGCCTTTCGCGACGTCACCGTCGAACCGGACGCGATCTTCGTCCGCGACGGCGACGTGTTCACCTCGGCCGGGATCTCGTCGGGCATCGATTTGGCGCTGGCGCTGGTCGAAATGGATTACGGCACCGAGCTGGTCCGCGACGTGGCCCGGTGGCTGGTCGTATATCTAAAACGCGCGGGCGGCCAATCGCAATTCTCCGTCTTGGTCGAGGCCGACCCGCCGCCGCAGTCACCGCTGCGCGCGGTCACCGATGCGATCGCGGCCGATCCTGCCGGCGACCACAGCGTGAAAAGGCTTGCGGCCCGGGCATCTTTGAGCACTCGCCAGCTGACCCGGCTCTTTCAGTCGGAGCTGGGGATGAGCCCGGCCCGTTACGTCGAACTGGTCCGCATCGATTTCGCCCGTGGCGCACTGGAATCCGGCCGTTCGGTCACCGAGACCGCGAGCATGGCCGGCTTCGGCAGCACCGAGACGCTGCGCCGGGTGTTCGTCAACCACCTGGGCATCAGCCCGAAGGCCTACCGAGGCCGGTTTCGGACCGCCTACGCGTGAGTACTACTTCGTGTTGTTGTACTTGGTGATCGCGTCGTCGAGGCGCTGCAACGCAGCGCCGTAGCCGGCGAAATCGCCCTTCTTCTGCGCGTCCTTCGCGGCGCCCAGCGCGGCCTGAATCTCTTGCAGTGCAGCGGCTTTGGCCGGCGATAACGTCGTCGCACCCTCCGGGGCAGGTGGCACCGCGGTCGGCGGCGGCGACCCCGGAGGCGTGCCCTGCGGCGCCGACGGACCGGCGGGCTGGGCCTGCGGCGCGCCGTCGGTGGTGGGCTCTATCCCCGTCGCGGCCGCCCCCGCACCGGGCCCGAACAACCCGGTCAGCGCGTCACCCACGGTCGGGCCGTAGCCGATCTTGTCGTTGTACATCATCGCCACCCGGATCAACCGCGGGTACGACGAGGCGGCGTCGCTGGCGCCCGGTGACGCATAGACCGGCTCGACGTAGAGCAGCCCGCCCTGCGCCACCGGCAGGGTGAGCAGGTTGCCCCACCGTATTCGGTTCTGGTTGTCGCGCCCGATCACGCCGAGATCCTGGGACACCGCCGGATCGGTGGTGATCGCGTTGTTGGCGAGCTTGGGACCGTTGACCTGACCCGGGATGGTGAGCACAGTGATCTTGCCGTAGGTCGCGGGATCGGAACTGGCGCTGATGTAGGCGGCCAGATAGTCCCGCTTGAATCGGTTCATCGCGCTCGTCAGCTGATACGACGACGTATTGTCGTTCTTGGCAATGTTTTTCGCGACGATGTAATACGGCGGCTGATAGCTGCTGGCCGTCGGGTTGGGGTCCAGCGGCACATCCCAGAAGTCGGACGTGGAGAAGAACGTCACCGGGTCGTTGACGTGATACTTGGCCAGCAGCATCCGCTGCACCTTGAACAGATCCTCGGGATAGCGCAGATGCTCGGCGAGCTCGGGCGTGATGTCGCTCTTGGGCTTGACCGTCCCAGGGAACACCTGCATCCAGGCCTTCAGCACGGGATCCTGTTCGTCCTGCGCATACAGTGACACGGTGCCGTCGTAGGCATCGACCGTGGCCTTCACCGAGTTCCGGATGTAGGAGACCTGCTTGTCGGGCCCCAGATGGTTGAACGCGACCTCGGTGGAGTCGGCGGTCGCCGACTCCAGGGAGGTGAGTTCGGAATACGGGTAGTTGTCCAGGGTGGTGTAGCCGTCGACGATCCACACCAGCCGCTTGTTGACGATCGCCGGATACACCGAGCTGTCCGTGGTCAGCCACGGCGCCACCGCCTCCACCCGCGCCGCCGGATCGCGGTTGAACAGGATCTTGCTGTTGTTGCCAATCACGCTGGAAAACAAGAAGTTTCGCTCGGCAAACTTTGCCGCGAACACGCTGCGCGACAGCCAGTCGCCGAGCGGAACGCCCCCGAGACCGGTATAAGTGTAATTCTTGGTCTCGGTGTTGGTCTCGTAGTCGTATTCGCGGTCGGCGCCGTTCTTTCCGACGATCGCGTAGTCGGCCGACGTATTGGAGATGACCGGACCGAAGTAGATGCGGGGCTGGTCCAGCGGGGCCGGCCCGTCGGAGACCACGCCGCCGTTGGCGCCGACGACGTTGACCAGAAACTCGGGGTAGCCCCCGTTTTGGGTGGGGTCGTTGGCGATGCCGCGCACCGTGTTGGCCGGCGAGGCGATGAACCCGTTGCCGTGGGTGTAGACGGTGTGCCGGTTGATCCAGTCGCGCTGGTTGTCAATCAGCCGGTCCGGATTGAGTTCTCGGGCCGCAACGACGTAGTCGCGCAGTGCGCCGTTGCGGTCCAGGTAGCGGTCGATGGACAGCTGGTCGGGGAAATAATAGAAGTTCTTGCCCTGCTGGAATTGGGTGAACGCGGGGCTGATGATGGTGGGGTCGAGCAACCGGATGTTCGACGTGGTGGCGCGGTCGGCGGCGACCTGCTGGGCGTTGGCCGGACTGTCGCCGCTGTAGTTGCGGTAGGTCACCTGGTCGGCCGTCAGGCCGTAGGCCTGCCGGGTCGCGGTGATGCTGCGGCTGATGTATTCGCTTTCCTTTTGCGCGGCATTGGGTCTGACGCTGATCTGCTCGACGATCAAGGGCCAGCCGGCGCCGACGATCAGCGACGACAGCAGTAACAGGACCAGCCCGATCGCCGGGATCCGCAAGTCGCGCAGGGTGATCGCGGAGAACACGGCGGCCGCACAGATCAGCGCGATGGCCACCAGGATCAGCTTGGCCGGCAGCACCGCATTGATATCGGTGTACCCGGCGCCCGTGAACGGCTTGCCGCCACGGGTGTGCGACAACAGCTCGTAGCGGTCCAGCCAGTAGGCGGCGGCCTTGAGCAGCACCAGCGTTCCGATCAGGCTGACCAGCTGGATGCGCGCCGAGCGGCTCAGCGCACCGGTGCGCCCGGACAGCCGGATGCCGCCAAAAATATAGTGCGCCAATAGATTTGCGACGAAGGCCAGGAATATCGCGACGAACAGGTAGCTGAGCACCAGCCGGTAGAAGGGCAACTCGAACGCGTAGAAGCCGAGGTCCTTGCCGAACTGCGGATCCTTGATGCCGAACTCGCCGCCGTGCAGGAACAGCTGGACGCGCACCCAGTAGCTCTGGGCGATGATGCCGGCCAGCAGGCCGATCGCGGCGGGGATCCCGATTCCCGCCGTGCGCAGCCGGGATACCACGACGCTGCGATAGCGCGCCACCGGGTCGTTGTCGTTGCTGGGGACGAACACCGGACGGGTGCGATAGGCGATCGCGAGCCCGGCGAACACGATGCCGCCGACCAGCAGCCCGGCGACCAGGAACACGATGATCCGGGTGACCAGCACGGTGGTGAACACCGAGCGGTAGCCGAGCTCGCCGAACCACAACCAGTCGACGTACGCGTCGACCAGTCGTGGGCCAGCAAGCAGTAAGGCGATCACACCCAGTGCGATCAAGATCAGGATCCGACTCCGACGAGTCAGCTTCGGCATCCGTGCGGTGGGCCGCATCCCCACTGGCTACGCTCCCTGGTCAATGTGGCTGGCGTCGATTCAGTTAGTTGGCGCGCAAACAACTGTACGCATCGCCGCACGGCAATCGCGGGCTAGCAGCTCGGCGGCTGACCGCCCGAGGTGACCGCGTGCAGCGCGTCCACCGCTCCGCTGAGGGTCTCGACCTTCACCAAGCGCAGGCCGGACGGATTGTCCGAGTTCGCCTCGTAGCAATTCTTGGCGGGCACCAGGAACACGGTGGCGCCGGCGGCGTGGGCGGCGACCATCTTGTGCGTGATGCCGCCGATCTGGCCCACCTTGCCGTCCGACGAGATGGTGCCGGTCCCGGCGATGAACGTCGACCCGGCCAGGGTTCCGGTCGTGAGCTTGTCGACGACGGCCAGGCTGAACATCAGCCCGGCCGATGGCCCGCCCACATTGGCCAGGTTGAAGTCCACGGCGAACGGCGCCCAGGGCGCGTCAAGCACCGCGACGCCCATGAAGCCGTAGTCGCGATCCTTGTTGGTGCCCAGCGTGATCTGGGCGACGCCGGCGGGTTCGTTCTTGCGGCGATAGTCGATCGTCACGACCTGGCCGGGCTTGGTGTTCTTCAGCAGCTCGGTGAACTGCTCGACGGTGGCGACCGGGGTGTCGTTAACGGCGTCGATGGCGTCGCCGTCCTTGAGCTTGCCCGCCGAGGGGCCGGGATCGGTGACCGTGGCGACGGTGACCGCGGGCGCGTATTTGAGGTATCCCAGCGCGGCGTAGGCGGCGCTGTCCTCGGAGTTCTTGAAGTCGGCGTTGTTGGCCTTGTCCACGTCCTCACGCGACCTGCCGGGCGGGTAGACGAGGTCACGCGGGACCAGCTGCTCGGTCCCGGACAGCCACAACGTCAGGGCTTCGCCCAGGCTCAGGTCGTCGCGCTGGGACACCGTCGTCATGTTGAGGTGGCCGGTCGTCGGGTGGGTCTGGGTGCCTTGAATCGCAACGACTTCTTTCCCGTCGACCTCGCCGAGCGTGTCGAACGTCGGACCGGGGCCGAGTGAGACAAACGGCACCGTCACCACCGCCAGCAACACGCCGAACACCAAAATGGGCACCAGCGCGACTATCAGGGTCAGAATCCGCCTGTTCACGCCGATTACCCTAACCGGACGCTATTCGGTCCCGTTCAGCTACAAGCATGACCCGAGGTCGCGCTTTCTGTTCCGCCGGTGGGTACCGTTGAGGTCATGCCTGACCTGCCTTTCGGGTTCTCCTCTGGAGAAGACCCTGACCGCGACAAGCACGGGAAAGATCCCGAGTCCGGCCCGGCCGGATCCAATCCATTCGGGATGGGCGGCGATTTCGGCATGGGTGACCTCGGGCAGATCTTCACCCAGCTCGGTCAGATGTTCAGCAATGCCGGCACGATGACCGCGGGCGACAAAGCGTCGGGACCGGTCAACTACGAATTGGCGCGGCAGGTGGCGTCCAGCTCGATCGGATTCGTCGCGCCGATCCCGGCGACCACGAATTCGGCGATCGCCGACGCGGTGCACCTGGCCGACACCTGGCTGGACGGGGCCACCGCGCTGCCCGCCGGCACCACCAGGGCCGTGGGGTGGACCCCCAGCGACTGGGTCGACAACACCCTGGAAACCTGGAAGCGGCTGTGCGACCCGATGGCGACCCAGATTTCGACGGTGTGGGCCTCGTCGCTGCCCGAAGAGGCCAAGAGCATGGCCGGTCCGCTGTTGGCGATGATGTCGCAGATGGGCGGTATGGCGTTCGGCTCGCAGCTGGGCCAGGCGCTGGGCCGGCTGTCCCGCGAGGTGCTGACGTCCACCGACATCGGATTGCCCCTGGGTCCCAGGGGCGTGGCCGCGATCATGCCGGACGCCGTCGAATCGTTCGCCAGCGGACTCGAGCAGCCGCGCAGCGAGATCCTGACCTTTCTGGCCGCCCGGGAGGCGGCCCACCATCGGTTGTTCAGCCACATTCCCTGGTTGTCCAGCCAGCTGCTGGGCGCCGTCGAGGCCTACGCCATGGGCATGAAGATTGACATGAGCGGCATCGAAGAGCTCGCCCGCGACTTCAACCCGGCGTCGCTGTCGGATCCCGGGGCCATCGAGAACCTGCTCGGGCAGGGAGTTTTCGAGCCGCAGGCCACGCCGGCTCAGACCCAGGCGCTGGAACGGCTCGAGACGCTGCTCGCCCTGATCGAGGGCTGGGTGCAGGTCGTGGTCACCGACGCCCTGGGCGATCGGATCCCGGGCGCGGCCGCGCTCGGTGAGACCTTGCGCCGGCGCCGGGCCAGCGGCGGACCGGCCGAGCAGACGTTCGCGACGCTGGTCGGGCTGGAGTTGCGCCCCCGCAAGCTGCGTGAGGCCGCCGGCCTGTGGCAGCGGCTGACCGAGGCCGCCGGCGTCGACGCCCGCGACGCGATCTGGCAGCACCCCGACCTGTTGCCCGCCGCCGATGACCTGGACGAACCGGCCGGCTTCATCGACCGCGTCATCGGCGGCGACACCAGCGGCATCGACGAGGCCATCGCGCGCCTCGAGCAGGACAACCCGGGCGCCGACGGCGGTTCGACGAAGAACTGAGCCGCCGGCCTATCTCGCCGGCAGCTTGAGCACGCGATTGTTGGTGTTGTCGGTGACGTAGACATTGCCGGCGGCGTCCACCGCGACGCCCAGCGGGGTTTTCAGGCCGGCGAACGACAGCTCGACCGGCGTGTTCGACCCAGCCGGCAGCTTGAACACCCGACCGATGTTGCCGCCGACGTCGATGACGTAGATGTCGCCGGCGGCGCTCACCGCCACCCCCTTGGGACACCGCAGCCCGGTGAAGGGCAGCTCGGCCGGGAGGTTCGACGCGGCGGGCAGCTTGAGGACCCGACTTTCCCGGCCGTCGATGACGTCGCAGTCGGTGACATAAACGTCGCCGGCGGTGCTCACCGCAGCGTCCAGCGGGTCTTTCAGGCCGGTGAACGGCAGCTCGACCGGAGCCTTCGCCCCGGCGGGCAGCTTGAGCACCCGGGGGGTGTAGTCGGTGACGTAGACGTCGCCCGCGGTGCCCACCGCCATGCCGAACGGCATCTTCAGGGGACCGAACGGGAGCTCGACCGGCGTCGGCGACCCGGTCGGCAGTTCGTACACCCGGTTGTCGCTGTTGTCGGCGACAAAGAGGTTGCCGTCGGCGCTGACCGCCAGCCCCAGCGGATCTTCCAGGCCGGGTAGCGGTACGTCGACCGAGGCGGTCGACCCCGCAGGCAATTTGAGTAGCCGATCTTTGCCGTCGCCGATGACATACACGCTGCCCGCGCCGTCCAGCGACAGCCCCTTGGGACCGACCAGGCCGGTGAACGGCAGCTCGACCTGCGCCGGCCGGCCGGACTGCGACGACGCGGCCTGTTGCGATGAGTGACACCCGGCGATGGCGACGAGGGCGACGGCGGCCAGCACAAGTGACGTCGGGCGCCCCGGCACATAGCGGCCCTCACGCCGACCCAAACGATCACTCCTGCGGGCTCGCGAACGATCAAGCTTTGTCAGGGCATCAGTATGCGTGCCCGGCGGGTGCTGTGGATAACCGAGCGGGCCGCACGCCAGCGCCTGGCACTGTCGGAACTTATGCCGCAGGCAGCCACAGCTCTGTATGCGTTGGACCCGTCGCTGCCGGTGCTGCTGCGCCCCGACGGTGCGGTGCAGGTGGGCTGGGATCCGCGCCGGGCGGTGCTGGTCCGCCCACCGCCCGGCCTGACCGCACCTGCCCTGGCCGCGCTGCTGCGTTCGATGCGATCACCCCTGCCGATCACCGAGCTGCAGCGCCAAGCGGTCGAGCGAGGGTGGACTGACACCGACGGCCTGGCCGACTTCGTCGCGCAACTGGTGAGCGCCCGGGTGGTGACCAGCTGCCGCCGCCGGCCCGTCGGCCGGACGGCGTCGATCCGGATCCACGGACGCGGACCGCTGTCGGACCTGCTGGTCGAATCGCTGCGCTGTTCGGGGGCGCGGATTGCGCACAGCAGCCAGCCCCACGCCACGGTCTCCCCCGCGGCGGCGGACCTGGTGGTGCTGACCGATTACCTGGTCGCCGACCCGCGTCTGCTGCGCGACCTGCACAGCCAGGGGGTCGCGCACCTCCCGGTCCGGGTCCGCGACGGCACCGGCCTGGTCGGACCGCTGGTGATACCCGGGGTGACTTCGTGCCTGACGTGCGCGGATCTGCATCGCCTCGACCGCGACGCCGCATGGCCGGCGATCGCCGCCCAGCTGCGCGAGACGGTTGGGGTGGCCGACCGGGCGACGCTGCTCGCGACGGCGGCACTGGCGCTCAGCCAGGTGAACCGAGTGATCGCCGCGGTACGCGGACAGCAGCAGGCACCCGATCCCGGTCCGCCCCAGGCGCTCAATGCCACGCTGGAGTTCGACCTCAACGCCGGCGCCATCCGCGCCCGGCACTGGACCAGGCACCCGCTGTGTGGGTGTTGACCGCCCGTCACTGTTGCCTAGATCAAACTCCCGACGGCTGAGCCGTCATGGATGATGGAAGTTGTGTCGGAGATCAAACGGGGGCGCGCTGCCCGCAACGCCAAGCTGGCCAGCATTCCGGTCGGGTTTGCGGGGCGTGCGGCGTTGGGCTTCGGTAAGCGCCTGACCGGCAAGTCGAAGGACGAGGTCCAGGCCGAGCTGCTGGAAAAGGCCGCCAACCAGCTGTTCACCGTGCTGGGCGAGCTCAAGGGTGGCGCCATGAAGGTCGGCCAGGCGCTGTCGGTGATGGAAGCCGCCATCCCCGACGAGTTCGGCGAGCCCTACCGCGAAGCGCTGACCAAGTTGCAGAAGGACGCCCCGCCGCTGGCCGCCGAGAAGGTGCACCGGGTACTCGACGCTCAGCTGGGCACCAAGTGGCGCGGGCGCTTCACGTCGTTCGACGACACGCCGATCGCGTCGGCCAGCATCGGCCAGGTGCACAAGGCGGTGTGGTCCGACGGCCGCGAAGTCGCGGTCAAGATCCAGTACCCGGGCGCCGACGAGGCCCTGCGCGCCGACCTGAAAACCATGCAGCGCCTGGTCGGGGTGTTCAAGCAGCTCTCGCCCGGCGCCGACGTCCAGGGCGTCGTCGACGAGCTGATCGAGCGCACCGAGATGGAACTCGACTACCGGCTCGAGGCCGATAACCAGCGCGCCTTCGCCAAGGCCTATCGCGACCATCCCCACTTCGCGGTGCCGCGGGTGGTGGCCAGCGCCCCCAAGGTGGTGATCCAGGAGTGGATCGAAGGCGTGCACATGGCCGACATCATCCGCAGCGGCACCCGGGAGCAGCGCGACCTGATCGGCTCCCGCCTGCTCGAACTCACCTTCGACGCACCGCGGCGCGTCGAGATGCTGCACGGCGACGCCCACCCGGGCAACTTCATGCTGTTGCCCGACGGGCGGATGGGTGTGATCGACTTCGGCGCGGTGGCCGAGCTGCCCGGCGGCTTGCCGATCGAGCTCGGGATGACCATCCGACTGGCCCGCGACAAGAACTACGACCTGCTGTTGCCGACGATGGAGAAGGTTGGCTTCATCCAAAAGGGCGAGCAGGTGTCGGTGCGCGACATCGACGACATGCTGCGCCAGTACGTCGAACCCATCGAGGTGGACGAGTTCCACTACACGCGCAAGTGGCTGCAGAAGATGTCCACCATCGAGATCGACCGGTCGGTGTCGCAGATCAGGACGGTCCGGCAGATGGATCTACCACCCAAGCTGGTGATCCCGATGCGGGTGATCTTGTCGGTGGCCGCGATCCTGTGCCAGCTCGATGCGCGGGTGCCGGTCAAGAAACTGACCGAGGAGCTGGTCCCCGGCTTCGCCGAGCCCGACACCGCCGCCATCTAGCGATCGCTTTGGGCTAGGCGGCGACGGTGTCCTTGCGCGGGCGCCCGCGCGGGCGTTTGTAGCTCACCACCGACCCCCGGTCCAAGATCTCGCCTCCCCAGACACCCCAGGGTTCGGCCCGTTCCAGCGCCGCGGCCAGGCATTGCCGACGGATCGGGCAGCCGGTGCACAGGGCCTTGGCCCGTTCCAGGCCGGCCGGGGTGTCGGCAAACCACAAGTTGGGGTCGCCGACGTGGCATGGCAACACCGGCCGCGTCTGTCTAGGCACCGTCGATGCCGACATTTCGTGCTCACCTGCTTCCTGGTTGGGTTCCTGTGGCGGGTGATCCGGACCAGGTTGCGGGTTCTTACCCGAAAACTATGGCCACGGATCCTGGTGACTTCGGGTCCGTGGCCATTTGGGAAAGGGGGCTGGCTAGTTCTGGCCCCAATCCACGGACGCGTCAGTCGCAGCGGCGGCGTGATGCTTGGCGGCGGCGTGCGTGGCACGGGAGGTCCACGCGGAAAGCACCGCGCCGGCCACGTCTACTCCAACGGTGTTGATCATCGCGGCCACCTCCTTTTCCACTCAGACAGCGAATACGCGATTCCGAGGGTAAACGCTGGCGGCGCAAACAGGCAAACGATTTTCCGACCTGCGCGTTCAGCGGCTGCGTACCAGCTCCAGCACGTCGGCCCCGTACTGCTCGAGCTTGCGCGCCCCGATACCCGGGATCGCGATCAGGGCCGCGTCGTCGTCGGGCAGCAGCTCGGCGATCGCGATCAGGGTGTTGTCGGTGAACACCACATAGGCGGGCACCTTCTGTTCCTTGGCGACCTCCAGCCGCCACGCCTTGAGGCGGTTGAGCAGCTCCTCGTCGATGTCGGCCGAGCACGTCTCGCACCGCCGCAGCATGATCGCCGCCGGAGTCGTCAGATCCTGGTTGCAGATCCGGCAGCGGGTCTTGCCTTGTTTGCGGCGGGACTTGGCCGACGCCGGATCGACGCGCGCTTGCGGGGCGATGCCGTTGAGAAACCGCGACGGCTTGCGGGTCTGGCGACCGCCCGGGCTTCGCGACAGCGCCCAGCTGAGCGCCACATGCATTCGGGCCCTGGTGATTCCGACGTAGAGCAGGCGGCGCTCTTCCTCGACGGGTTCGCTCTCCGGGCCGTGCGCCAGGGCGTGCGAGATCGGCAGCGTGCCGTCGGCCACACCGACCAGGAACACCGCATCCCACTCGAGTCCCTTCGCGGCATGCAGGGACGCCAGCGTGACTCCCTGCACCACCGGTGGGTGCCGCGCGTCGGCCCGCGTGCGCAGCTCGGTCACCAGCGCCGGAAGGTCCAGTTGCGGGCGCTGGGCCACCTCGTCGTCGACCAACTCGGCGAGCGCGGTCAATGCTTCCCACCGCTCGCGGGCCCGCGTGCCGACCGGTTCCTCGGCCGTCAGCCCGAGCGGTTCCAGCACCGCGCGCACCAACTCGGGCAGGGGTCCGTCGGCCCCGCGTTCGGCTGCGCGGTGCAGCGCGAGCAGCGCCTGTTTGATCTCCTGGCGGTTGAAAAACCCCTCGCCGCCGCGAACCTGATAGGCGATCCCGGCCTCGGTCAGCGCTTCCTCGTAGATCTCGGACTGCGCGTTGACGCGATACAGGATTGCGATTTCGGCCGGCGCGGTGCCGGATTCGATCAGCCGGGCGATCGCCTTCGCGACCGCGGCCGCCTCGGCGGTCTCGTCGGGATGCTCGTGGAACGACGGGGCCGGGCCGGGCGGACGCTGGCCGGACAGCTGCAGTTTGCTGCCGGCCACCCGGCCGCGTGCGGCGGCGATGACCTGGTTGGCCAGCGACACCACCTGCGGCGTAGACCGATAGTCGCGCTCCAGGCGCACCACCGTGGCGTCGGGGAACTGCCGGGAGAAGTCGAGCAGGAACCTCGGCGAGGCCCCGGTGAACGAGTAGATCGTCTGGTTTGCATCGCCGACGACGGTCAGGTCGTCCCGATCGCCCAGCCAGGCCGACAACACCCGCTGCTGCAGCGGGGTCACATCCTGGTACTCGTCGACGACGAAACAGCGGTAGCGATCTCGGAACTCCTCGGCGACCGCGGCGTCGTTCTCGATGGCGGCGGCAGTGTGCAGCAACAGGTCGTCGAAGTCGAGCAGCGTCACCGATTCGTCGCGGACCTTGAGCGCCTCGTAGGCCGCATAGACGCCCGAGACTTTGGCGGCGTCCATTGGAATGTCGCGGCCGGCCGCGGCCACCGCGCCGGGGTATTGCTCGGGGCTGATCAGCGACGCCTTGGCCCACTCGATCTCGCCGGCCAAGTCGCGCACGTCATCGGTGCTGGCGTTCATCCGGGCGCGGTTCGCGGCCCGGGCGACGACGGGGAACTTGGTGTCCAGCAGCTGCCAGCCGGTCTCGCCGACCACCCGCGGCCAGAAATACCGCAGCTGGCGGAGCGCGGCCGCGTGAAACGTCAGGGCCTGCACCGCGCCGACGGCCGCGGCCGTCCGCGAGCCGGCATCCAGCGCGCGCAGCCTGGCGCGCATCTCCCCCGCCGCGCGCTGGGTGAAGGTGACCGCCAGCACCTGGCCCGCGGCGACGTGGCCGCCGGCAACGAGGTTGGCGATGCGGTGAGTGATCGTGCGGGTCTTGCCGGTTCCGGCGCCGGCGAGCACGCAGACCGGCCCGCGCGCCGCGAGCACCGCTTCCAGCTGTTCGTCGTCCAGTCCGGCGGTCAACGGGTCGGCGACCAACGGCATGGCGTCCATCTTGGCAGCGATCACCGACAAAACGGGCGTTTCGCCACGCCCGGCGCGCGGAACACATCGTCGCTGGGCTCCGCCGAACGGCCCGGCTCCTCGCGCCCGCTTCGCGGAACACATCGTCGCTGGGCTCCGCCGAACGGCCCGGCTCCTCGCGCCCGCTTCGCGGAACACATCGTCGCTGGGCTACGTTTACCGACTATGGCCAACGCTGCGGTTACCGTCTACTCGACGTCTTGGTGTGGTTACTGCCATCGGCTGATGACCGTGCTCAAGTCCAACGGAATTCCCTACGACACCGTCGACATCGAACACGACGCGGCGGCGGCAGAATTCGTCAGCTCGGTCAACGGCGGCAACAGGACGGTTCCCACCGTCAAGTTCTCCGACGGGTCGACGTTGACCAACCCCAGCGTCGCCGAGGTCAAGGCGAAGTTGGGCGCCGTCTCCGGCTGACCGTAGCGCCGAAAGGCGATGAGCGGTCCAGCCCGCTGCGGCGCCTAGGATACGAGCCATGTCATCAATTTCGCGGTGGGTGGCAGCTGTCTGTAGTGCGGTGGTGGTGGCGGGTTGTTCCTACACCTACACCAGCAAGCCGGCCGTGGGCCGCGTGGCGCGGATCGACGACATGATCGTCAGCGTCCAGGACGTGCGGCACATCGCCGAGGCAGACGACCTCGCGCCGCGCAGTGAGGGTGATACGCACAAGCCGCCGCCGGCCGACGGCAATGCGCCCGGGCCGTGCCGGGCGGTGGGACACAACGAGAACACCTTCGGCAACGGCTGGTCGGAATTCCGCAGCGCGAGCTATCACGGCGTCACCGACGACATCGAACCGCTCGGAAACTCGATGGTCAACGGGGTGACCCAGGCCATTGCCCGATACCCGACCTCCGACAACGCGCTGGCCGCCTTCCACCAGCTGGAATCCGCGCTGCAGGCGTGCGTCGCGCTGCACAACGCCGACTATGACTTCGCCCTCAACAAGGCGGATCCCGATACTATGCGGCTCAGCGACCATCAGTGGTGCCATCTGTACCGCGTGAAATCGGCCGTGCTGATCTCGGTGGGCGCGGTGGGCCTCGAGGCGGCCGATCAGGTCGCCAACACCGTCCTGCAGACGATCACCGATCGCGCCAAGTAACGGCCCGGGTGGCCGGATCAGCCGGCCGCCGCCCAGGACTCGATGATCACGCGCGCGATCGAAATGGACCCGGGCAGAAGCAGTTTCGACTCCGACCCGCTGGACCAGTCACCGGCGTCGAGCGCGGCACGCACCTCGTCGCGGGTGAACCAGGCCGCCTCGGCGATTTCCCCGTCGTTGAACGCGAATTCCTCGGCCGGATCGGCCAGGGCATGGAAGCCGACCATCAGCGAGCGCGGAAACGGCCACGGCTGACTGCCCAAGTAGCGGACGTCGCGCACGGTCAGGCCGATCTCCTCGCGGATCTCGCGGCAGACGCAGACTTCGAAAGACTCACCGGCCTCGACGAATCCGGCCAACAGCGAGAACATCCGCTCGGGCCATACCGCCTGGCGGGCCAGCACCGCGCGGTCGCCGCCGTCGTGCACCAGGCAGATCACCGCCGGGTCGATGCGCGGGAATTCCTCCTGCCCGGTGACCGGGTTGATCCGTGACCAGCCCGCCCTGGCGGGTTTTGTCGGGGAGCCGTCGATCGCGCTAAACCGTGCGCTGTCATGCCAATTCAGCAGTGCGACCGCCGAGGACATCAGCTGGCTGCTGGTGTCGTCGAAGATCGGGCCGAGGCTGCGCAGGTTGACCACCTCGGCGTGCACCTCGGGGTCCCCGGGCGCCTGCAACGCTCCCCGGATGGCCCACACGTGCTGCCCGCCGTCGATGCGGCCAAGGAACACCGCGCCTTTGGGCGGCGTTTCGGCCAGTTCGGCCGCGGCGCCCAGCACGACCCGGCCGTTGGCGACGAGCACCTGGTTGCGGGAATCCACCCGCAGTAGCGCCGCGTCCGCCCACCCGGCGGTGGCGGCGTCGATGTCGGTGCGCAACTGGTCGGCGCGGTCGGCACCGACCCGCGACAGCAGCGGAACACTGGTCAGCTGAAAGTCCACACTGAGCCCTTTCGGCCGCTAGTGCCCGGTGTTTCGGATGTACACGAGCCGGTCAGTGGCCTCGATGGCGTCCACCTCGGGCGCCCCGATGCGCAGCAGCCGGCCTTCGCGCACTACGCCGAGCACAAGGTCGCTCAAATGCCGCGGGGATCCACCGACTTCGGCCGGCTCGACCTCCCGCTCGGCGATGGCCAGCCCGGCGTCCGGGGTCAGCAGATCCTCGATCATCTCGACGACGCTGGGCGTGGTGGTCGCGAGGCCCAGCAGCCGACCGGCGGTCTCCGAGGACACCACCACCGAATCCGCACCCGACTGCTGCAGCAGATGCGAGTTCTCAGCCTCCCGGATCGCGGCCACGATGCGGGCCTTGGGCGCGATCTCGCGCGCCGTCAGGGTCACCAGCACCGCGGTGTCGTCGCGGTTGGCGGCGACGATGACCGACGCCGCGTGCTGGACCCCGGCCAACCGCAGCACGTCGGACTTGGTGGCGTCGCCGTGCACGGTGACCAGTCCGGCCGCCGCGGCATGCTCGAGGGCGCTGCGGTCGGTGTCGACGACGACGATCTCGCCCCTGGCGTCTTCGTCGCTGATTCGGGCGGCCACGGCCCTTTTGCCCTTGGTGCCGTAGCCGATCACGACGGTGTGGTCGCGCACTTTGTTCCTCCAACGCTGGATCTTCCACGCCTGCCTCGACCGCTCGGACAAGAGCTCGAGTGTCGTGCCGACCAATACGATCAAAAACGCGATCCGCAGCGGCGTGAACACCACGGTGTTGACCAGTCGCGCGGCTTCGCTGATCGGGGTGATGTCGCCGTATCCCGTCGTCGACAGCGAGACCGCCGCGAAGTAGAGGCAGTCCAGGAACGTCAGCGGCGCGCCGCGCACATCGCGGTAGCCGTTGCGGTCCAGGTAGACGACGAGGGCCGCGCCGCACAACAGCACCAACGCGATGGCCAGTCGTCGGGCGATGACCCGCCCGGGGCCGGTTTGGTCTTCGGGGATGCGCAGCACGCCGACCAATAGGTGGCCGGGCTGCACGGTCAGCCTCTCGTCGAGACCTTTGAGTCGCCGCAACCTACCCTTGGGCACAGTGGCCCATCACCGGCTCGCCCCACACACCTCTCACATGTAACCACGATCAACCGCCCACGGCGCATCAGACGGCGACATCGTGGCTGTCGACGACGGGGGCCAACAACCCGGCCAGCTCGGTGACGTCGGGAAGCTCGTCGGGGGTGACGGTGGTCCGCGTGCGGACGTAGTGGAACGCGGTGCGCACCGCCGATTCCGGGCATCCGGACAGCGCGGCCCACGCCATGCGGTAGACGGCGAGCTGGACGGCGGCCTGCCCCAGGGCTTCCGGCCCGTGCGGCGGCTCACCGGTCTTCCAGTCCACCACCGTGGCGCCGCCGTCCGGGTCGGCGAACACGGCGTCGATGCGGCCGCGCACCACGGTGTCGCCGATCGGCATCTCGAAGGGCACCTCGACGGCGATGGGCGTGCGGGTCGCCCACCGGGACGCGGCGAATGCCTCCTGCAGCGCAGCCAGTTCCGAGGTGTCACCGACGTCGGAGTCCACCGCCCCCGGCAGGTCGCTGAGATCGAACAGCCATTCGGCTCCGTAGAATTTTTGCACCCAGGCGTGAAAGGCGTTGCCCAGCAGGGCATGCGGGTCCGGCCGACTCGGCAGCCGATGAGCCAGCCGCTGCGCGGCACCGGCCGGGTCACGCGCCAGGTCGACCAGGCCGCTGACCGACACCTGACTGGGCAGATCGCGGGCCGCGGGCGCCGCGCTGCGGGCCCGCTCCGCCAGCAATGCATCGACGTCAGCCGCCCAGCCGTCGACGTCGGGGCCGGGCTGCGCCGGGCCGGTTGCCATGACCTGCGCGACCAGCGCGGCGCCGCGTTCGACGTCGCCGCGTCGCCCGGCCAGCGGGTCTGCTGGCCACACCGCCTCGATAGCGCTGTCGCGCAGCGGGTTTCGCTCACTATCGGCGGGCGCGGGAGCCCACTCGTCCACCATGCCGCAGGGCTCGCCGGCGGCCGTCGACCGGTCGATGATGTCCTTGAGTTCGCACAGGAAGTCCGACGGCCCTCGCGGCTTGGCGCCGGTTGGACCCCAGTGGTGCCCGGACACCAGTAGGGTGTCCTCCGCGCGAGTTATCCCCACGTAGAGCAGCCGTCGCTCCTCGTCGATGCGGCGTTGCTCCAGATGGCGGCGATGCTCGGAAATATTGTCCGACAACTGCTTTCGATTGGTCACGTCCGAGGTGTCCAGCACCGGGACGCCCAGCGAGCCGGCCGAGGAGCGATCACCGCGCAGCAGCGGCGGCAGCTCGGCGGCGTCGGTGAGCCAGCTGCTGCGCGAGGCAGTGGACGGAAATGTCCCGCCCGACAGGTGCGCCACCGCCACCACCTGCCACTCCAGGCCCTTCGCCGAGTGCACGGTGAGCACCTGCACCCTGTCCCGCGCGACCGCCAAAGAGGCTGGAGCCAAACCATTTTCGACGGCCTCGGCCGCGTCCAGGTAAGCCAGCAGACCGAGCACAGATGCCGCCGCGGATGCGTCGATGGCGCCGGCCGTGGCCGTCGTCCGTTCGGCGTAGCCGGCGACCACGTCGGCGAACGCGTCGAGGTGCTCGGCGCCGGACCAGCCTCCGGAGGCCCCCGCCGCGGCGCGGGCCTCGCAGTCGACACCCAGGACGCGGCGCACCTCGGCGACCAGGTCGGGCAGTGCATGCCCGAGGTGGCCGCGCAGGGCGCTGACCTCGGCGCCCAGCGAGACGATACGCTGATGCCCCGCAGCGGAATACAAATCGGACGGCCCCGGGTCGCTGAGCGCGTCGGCCAGACATGCGGCGTCGGCATCGAAGGTGGCGGGTGCGGCGGCCATCGCGATGGCCTGGGCCGAGGGCGTCTCGTCGCCGCGGCGCGGTCCGGCAAGCGCCGACGCGCGCCGCCAGAGGGCGGCAATGTCGCGGCCGCCGAGGCGCCACCGTGGTCCCGACAGCACCCGCATGGCCGCGGCGCCTGCCGTCGGGTCGGCGACCAGCCGCAGCATCGCGACGACGTCGGCGACCTCCGGGACGGACAGCAGGCCGGCCAGCCCGACCACCTCGACCGGCAGGCCGCGGGCGCGAAGCGCATCGGCGATGGGCGCGGCATCGGCGTTGCGGCGCACCAAGACTGCGGCAGTGGGCGGGCTGACTCCGTCGGCGTCGGCCCGGCGGTACCGCTCCTGCAGGTGATCGGCAATCCACTCTCGCTCGGCGCGCGCGTCGGCGAGTAAGGCGGCGCGGACGGTGCCGGGCGGGGCGTCCGGACGAGGCCGCAACGCGTGTACCGCGACGGATCTCCGCCGCGCCTCGGCGGAGATGGCATTGGCGACGTGCAGCGTGCGCGGCGGGTTGCGCCAACTGGTCCGCAGCTCGAGGACCGGCGCGGGACTGCCGTCGGAGCGAGGAAAGTCGGTGGTGAACCGCGGCAGGTTGGTCGCTGACGCGCCCCGCCAGCCGTAGATCGACTGAATCGGGTCGCCGACGGCCGTCAGCACCAACCCGTCGTCGATACCGCCACCGAACAGCGACGACAACGCCACGCGCTGGGCATGCCCGGTGTCCTGGTACTCGTCGAGCAGCACCACCCGATAGCGGCTACGCAGGTCCTGGCCCACCTGAGGGAATGCCGCCGCGAGCCTTGCCGCGGCGGCCATCTGCGCGCCGAAGTCCATGACCTTGGCAGCGCGCATCCGCTCCTGGAGCGCGTCGAGCAGCGGCACCAGCTCGGTACGCTCCGTCTGGGTCGCCAGCAGCCGCTGCAGCCATTGGCTCGGGCCGCGGTCGCGCTGATGGGGTCCCGCGGGCAGGGTGTGGACCAGGCGCTCGAGCTCGACGTGGGTGTCGCGCAGTTGGTCGGTGTCCACCAGGTGCTCGGCGAGCTGACCCCACAACCGCAGCAGCATCGAGGTGACCGCGGCCGGAGTCTTGTCGATGCGCAGCGGCCCCTCGTACCGGCTGACCACGTCAAAGGCCAACTGCCACAACTCGGTTTCGCTGAGCAGCCGGGTGTCGGGCTCGACCGGCAACAGCAACCCGTAGTCGCGCAGCAGCGAGCCCGCGAAAGCGTGATAGGTGCTGACCGTCGGGGCGCCGACCGGGTCGGCATCGGGCCCGGCCGCGCCGCCCGCTCCCGGGCGGATGCCCGCCAGCCGGGCCAGCCGGGACCGGACCCGGCGCAAGAGCTGGCCCGCGGCCTTGCGGGTGAACGTCAACCCCAGCACCTGTCCGGGCTCGGCGTAGCCGTTGGCCACCAGCCACACCACTCGCGCCGCCATCGTCTCGGTCTTGCCCGCGCCCGCCCCGGCGATCACTACCAGCGGTCCCGGCGGCGCGGCGATGACCGCGGCCTGCTCCGGCGTCGGAGGGAAAAGCCCTAGCGCGCCGGCCAATTCGGCGGGGCTGTAGCGCGCGGTCACTGCGCCGCCCCGTCGGCGTAGGCCGGACAGCTCGGCCGCAGCGTGCAGTGGCCGCACCCGCCGTTGCGACGGGCGACGAACTGCGGCCCCGTCGTCGCGTCGGCCGCCTGCCGGACGATCTCGCGCCATTCGGCGCGGGCGTCCGGGGTCAGCGGATCCTGCTGGCGTTCGGTGACGCCCGCCGCCCCCGTCCTGCCGATGTAGACCAGGCGCGCACCGCCGGGCTCTGCGTCGTCGGAGCCGGCAATCATGCCCTCGGCGACGGCTAGCTGGTACATCGCCAGCTGAGCGTGTTGCTGCGCCTCGTCCTTGCTAACCGGGGTCTTGCCGGTTTTGACGTCGACCACCACCGACCGCCCGGCACCGTCGCGTTCCAGGCGGTCGACCCGGCCGCGCAGCCGAACCTCGCCGCCGTCGGTGCGCGGCGTACCGAGCACGCCGTCGACGTCGACCTCCACCCCGACCTCGCGCAGTTCGCCGCGCGTCCGCGCGCGCCACTCGACGAACGCCCGGACCATGGCGCGGTGCCGATCGCGCTCGTTGTCGGCGTGCCAGCGGGCGTCGAATGGCAGGTGTGCCCAGGCGCGGTCGAGCTCGGCGAGCAGTTGGTCCTCGCTCTTGCCCGGTTCCGCGATCAGCGCGTGCAGCACCGAGCCGAGGGTCGACCGCAGCTCGCGCGGGTTTGTTCCGCCGTGCCGCTCCACCAGCCAGCGCAACGGGCAGTCGGTCAGGGTCTGCAGCGTCGACGGCGTCAAGGTGGTCGGCTGGTCGCCGCCGCTGAGCGGTTCGGTGGTGCTGACCGGTGTCAGGCCGTGCCATCCGGCGGGATCGGCACCCGGCACGCCGGCCGCGGCGAGCCGGGCCAATTGTGTTGCCGCACAACGTCGTGCGGCGTCGTCGACCGCGCCGTCGGGAGCGCACACCACGCCGCGCAGCCGGCCGACCAGCGCCGTCGACGACAACACCCGCGGGGCCGAAACAGGCGGTGCTGCTTGAGTTGCAAGGCCGGCGTCGGCCCACTGGGCGACCTCGTCGAAAAACGGTGAGGGCAGGGCGGATCCCAGGTCCGGACCGTCCGTGTCACTGTCCACCGCGGTGACCAGCAGCCGGCACCGGGCCCGGCCCAGCGCGGCGACCAGCAGCCTGCGCTCCTCGGCCAGCAGCGGGGCCCGCACCGAGGCATCCTCGCCGACGCCGTCCAGCGTGTCGAGCAGCCGCTGCGTTCCCAGCACACCACCACGCGGAATCGTGTTGGGCCACAACCCTTCCTGCAGACCGGCGATGACCACCAGGTCCCACTCGTGCCCCAGGGCGGCGTGCGCGGACAGCACCCTGACCTGCTCGGCCGCCGATACCGGATCGGTGTTGACATTCGGCAGCTGCAGGGCGGCGACGTGCTCGATGAGCCCGCGCAACGAGGCGCCCGGGGTGCGCGACGCGTAATCGTCGGTGATGTCGAACAGCGCCGTTACCGCCGCGAGGTCGCGGCCGGCCTGGACGCCGACGGGACCGCCGCGCTCGATGGCCGACAGCCAGCGGCGCTGCAGACCGGACCGCTGCCACGCCGCCCACAGGATGTAGCGCGCGTCCAGGCCGTCGGCGTGGCAACGCGCGGCCGCGCTCAGTACCGCGCGGACGCGCTGTAGCGGGCGGGATTGCGCGGCCGGTGCGGCGGCGTCGGGGGTAACGGCAGCCGCCAGCAGGTTCGCGAAATCGTCCGGACCATCGGCCGCTTGCGCACGCAGCAGCGCCCGGCGCAGCTGCCGCAGCGACACCGGGTCGACGCGACCGATGGGCCCGGTCAGCAGCGCCAACGCCTGGTCCCCGGTCGGACCCGCGGCCGTCGCCGCCAGCACCGTCAGCAGGGCCCGTGCCGCGGGCTCCTCGACCAGCGGCCCGCTGGCGGCGGGTGCGGCCACCGGGACGCCGGCGGCGGCCAGGACCCGCGGCAACCGCACCCCGGCCCGCGGCACGGACCGGACGATGACCGCCATCTGCGACCACGGCACGCCGTCGATCAGGTGGGCGCGCCGCAGGGCGTCGGCGATCATCGCCGCCTCGGCCTGCGCCGAGGCGGCGAGCCGGACCTGGACCGATCCGTCGTCGGGGCCGCTGCCCTCGATGCACCGCCCGGCGCTGCCGCCGGGCAGCCGGCGCGCGATGCCGCTGACAGCCCGCGCCACCGCCGGCGCACACCGGTGTGACTGCGTCAGCGTCGCCGCCGGGGCGTCGCCGTCGAGCAGCGCGCCGGGTTCGCCGCCGCGGAAGCCGAACACGGCCTGGTTCGGGTCGCCGGCGACCAGCGCGAGTTCGGCGCCGGCGGCCAGCACCCGGACCAGTCGGGCCGCCTGCGGGTCGAGCTGCTGCGCGTCGTCGACGAGCAACAACCGAATGCGGGCGCGCTCGCCGGCAAGCAGCTCGGGATCGACCGCGAACGCCTCGAGGGCCGCACCGACCAGTTCGGCCGCGCCCAACGCGGGCGTCGTCGCCTGCGGCGCCGCCGTCCCAACTGCCGCCCGCAACAGCATCACCTGCTCGTACTGCCGGGCGAATTGCCCCGCCGCGGTCCATTCCGGCCGCCGGGACTGCCGCCCCAGCCGCTCCAGCGCCTGGGCGTCCACACCGCGTTCGGCACAGCGCGCCAACAGGTTTCGCAGCTCGGCGGCGAACCCGGCGGTGGTCAGGGCCGGCCACAGGTGCCGGGGCCACGCGACGGCCGCGGCGGGCCCGTCTTCGAGATCGCCGGCCAGCAGCTCGCGGATGATCGCGTCCTGCTCGGCGCTGGTGACCAGCCGCGGGGGTGCATCGCCGGCGCGCTCAGCGGCCCGCCGCAGGACCGCGTACGCGTAGCCGTGCACGGTGCGCACCACCGGCTCCCGGACCGCCACCGGGGCCGAACCGCTCGGTTGCGAACCCAGCAACGCCGTGGTCAGCGCGCTGCGCGCCGACAGCGGGATGCGGCCCGAACCGGTCAGCAGCAGAACTGATTTCGGGTCGATGCCGCCGCCGATCGCCCCGACGGCGGCATCGACCAGCAAGCTGCTCTTGCCGGTGCCGGGCCCGCCGAGGATGCGCACCACGCCGCGCGCGCCCGGCTCCAGGACGGCGTGTGCCTCCGCACCCCACGTGTAGGACATAGCGGCATGACATCACGAGGGTCCGACAAATTCGGTGTCGCCGCACGACGCCACGCGAGCCTGGCATCATCGACGCGTGAGCACCGACCTTCATGTGCACCGCTACGGTCCGCCCGGCCCGGTGCGGCTGCTCGCCCTGCACGGGCTGACCGGCCACGGGCAGCGCTGGCAGCAGCTGGCCGACTATCTGCCCGAAATCGCCATTGCCGCACCCGATCTCATCGGCCACGGCCGGTCGACGTGGGCCGCGCCGTGGACCATCGAAGCGAATGTCGCGGCACTAGGCGCGCTGCTCGACGAGCAGGCTCACGGCCCGGTGCTGGTCGTCGGCCATTCCTTCGGCGGCGGACTGGCAATGCATCTGGCCGCGGCGCGCCCGGACCGGGTGGCGGCGCTGCTGCTGCTCGACCCGGCGGTCGGCCTGGACGGCGGCTGGATGCGCGAGATCGCCGACGGGATGCTCTCCTCCCCCGACTATCCCGATCCCGCCGAGGCCCGAGCCGAGAAGGCGACGGGCTCCTGGGCGGACGTGGACCCGGCGGTGCTCGACGCCGAACTCGACGAGCACCTGGTCGAGCTGCCCAACGGCAGGTGCGGCTGGCGGGTGAGCGTGCCGGCGATGATGTCCTACTGGAGCCAGCTCGCCCGCGAGATCGTGCTGCCACCCGCCGGGACGCCGACGACGCTGGTGCGGGCGGCGTGGACGTCGCCGCCCTACGTCGGCGACCAACTCATCACCGGGCTGCGGCAACGGTCGGGATCCGAGTTCGACTTCCTGACCTTCGAGTGCAATCACATGGTGGCCGCCGCGAAGCCCACCGAAGTTTCCGCGCTGGTTCGCAAGCTGCTGGAAGCGGGCTGACATGGCGCCGGTGACCGACGAGCAGGTCGAGCGGGTGCGCTCGCTGGTCGCGGGCATTCCGCCGGGCCGGGTCGCCACCTACGGCGACATCGCCACTGTCGCAGGGCTTTCCAGCCCGCGGATCGTCGGCTGGATCATGCGCACCGACTCCTCCGACCTGCCCTGGCACCGGGTGATCACCGCGTCGGGGCGCCCCGCCCGGCATTTGACCACTCGGCAACTGGAGCTGCTGCGGGCCGAGGGGGTCCTCGCGAAGGACGGCAGGATCGCGCTCGGCGAGGTGCGCTTCGAGTTTCCCTCCGGCGGTTAGCACAGGCCTCTCAAAGAACCAGCCGCACCAGGGCCGCGGTGCGCGCCAGCCCGGGGAACGAGTCGGCGGTCGAGCGCGGGTGTAGCACGTGCACGGCCAAGCGAAACATCAACGCGCGCAACAACATCTGCGGCCACTCCGGCAGCGCGTTCCACCGCTCGATGAGCCCGTCGTCGGCCTCACCCCAGGACAGCGCGTCGACGACGACCACGCCGGCCGCCCACGACGCGGGCCGCCAGTAAGGCGTGATGTCGGTGATACCCGGGGCCGCGGTGCCGATGAACAACACCGTCCCGTAGAGGTCCCCGTGCACCAGCTGGTTAGGGCTCTTGGTCGGCCGGCGCAGGGTGGCCAGCTGGTTGATCAATTCCACCGAGCGCTGACCGTCGGCGCGCGGCGGCGCGGTGTGCGCGCCCGGCGGCACCGATGCCAGCGGCCGCTCTTCCCACGCGGAGCGGTCGGCGGCGATGAACACGTCGACGTCCGACCAGGGCGCCGTGGGCCCCTGGGTCAGGAATCGCGGGCGTTCCAGTTTGCCGGTCGCCTCGTGCAGCCGCACCGCGGCCGAGACGACCTCGTCGTGCCGGGGCTCCGGAGTGCCGGCGACGAAGGTGTCCGCGCGCCATCCGGAGACCACGTAGCGCCCGTCGGTCGAGCGGACCGGCCGGGCCAGCCGCACGCCGTCGACGAACAACGTCTCGCGCACCCGCGCCGACCACGCCGCACGCGCATGGTCGGCAACGGTCGACAACACGACCTCGCCGCACCGCCAGCCGCCCTCCCAGGTGACGCCCAGGGCGACGGGTTTGACACCGGCCAAACCGAACGCCGCCAGCACGTGCTCCGGCGGCGGCTCGACACTCACGGGGGTTAGCTTAGTTGGGCCACGATGCGGGTCGGCACGACTCGCTGAGGCGCCCGCTCAATCGGTTCGGTGGAGCCCCGTAGGGGGTATCGGCTCAGTACATCACCATGTCGGGTTGCATCTGCTGGGCCCAGGCCACGATCCCACCCTGCAAGTGCACCACATCGGTGAATCCGGCCTGCTGCAACGCGCCCAGCGCCTCGGCCGAGCGCACCCCCGTCTTGCAATACAGGACGGCTCTGCGGTCGCGCGGCAGCTTTGCCAGACCCTCGCCGGAACTGATCGACGAGCTCGGGATCAGCTGGGCACCCTCGATGTGATTGATCTCCCACTCGACCGGCTCGCGGACGTCGATCAGGGCCAGCTCCGTGCCGGAGTCCAGCAGCGCCCGCAACTCACGCGGGGTGATCGCCGAACCGGGGGTGGCCGCCCCGGCTTCGGGGGACGAGGGGTCGGACGCCGCGCCGCAGAACTGCTCGTAGTCGACGAGCCTGGTGATCTTGGGCGCCAACGGGTCCTTGCGGACATTGACGGTGCGATAGCTCATCTCGAGTGCGTCGTAGATCATCAGCCGCCCGAGCAGCGGTTCGCCCAGGCCAGTGATCAGTTTGATCGCCTCGGTGCCCATCACCGACGCGATCGACGCGCAGACGATGCCCAGCACGCCACCCTCGGCGCACGACGGGACCAGGCCGGGCGGCGGCGGCTCCGGGTACAGGTCGCGATAGTTCAACCCCAGGCCGGCCGGGGCGTCCTCCCAGAACACCGAGACCTGGCCCTCGAAGCGGTAGATCGAGCCCCAGACGTACGGCTTGCCGGCCAGCACCGCGGCGTCGTTGACCAGATACCGGGTGGCGAAATTGTCGGTGCCGTCGAGGATCAGGTCGTATTGCGCGAACAGCTCGACGGCGTTGGCCGCTTCCAGCCGGAACTCGTGCAATCGCACGTCGACTAGAGGGTTGATGGCGACGATGGAGTCGCGCGCCGACTGGGCCTTGGACCGCCCGACGTCGGCGGTCCCGTGGATGATCTGGCGCTGCAGGTTCGATTCGTCGACCACGTCAAAATCGACGATGCCGATCGTGCCGACGCCGGCCGCGGCGAGGTACAGCAACGTCGGGGCACCCAGGCCGCCGGCGCCGATCACCAGCACCCGGGCGTTCTTCAACCGCCGCTGCCCGTCCACACCCAGGTCGGGGATGACCAGATGCCGGCTGTAGCGCGCCACCTCGTCCCGCGTCAGCTCGCGGGCGGGTTCGACGAGGGGCGGCAACGAAGTTCGCACACCACCGAGGTTAGGCCCTGGTCGTAGCCCGGGTCAGGCGATCGGATACGGCCAGGGGTTGAATCGGCAGGTCTTGCCGTCCGCCTTGACGTATTCGGAGTCGAACTTCGCGGCGTCGTCGTTGGACGTGGAGAAGGTCTGCTGCATCATCACTGGCGCCAGGCCGCCGTTTTGGTCACACGGCTCGTGGCGCACGTAACCGATGGCGTGGCCGACCTCGTGGTTGATCACGTATTGCCGGTAGGACCCCATGTCGCCCTGGAACGGCACCGCCCCGCGCACCCAGCGCGCCTCGTTGATGAACACCCGCGCCTGCCTGTCGGGCCCGAATACCGGGTTGTAGCAGGACGTCTCGAGGCGGAACTCGTAGCCGCAGCCCTCGCGCACCGTCACCGGCGACACCAGCGAGATCCGGAAGTCGGGCTTGCCCCCGCTCGTCCCGTCGATCCGGGCGAAGGCGAATTGCGGATTGTGCGTCCAGCCCTTGGGATTGGCCAGCGTCTGGTCGACCATCCCGGCGAAGGCGTCGTCGCCGCCGAACATCGTGGGATCGAGCCCGTTTTCGATCTCGACGGTGTATTTGAACACCTTGGCAGTGCCCTGACCGAACTGTGGCGTGGTGCCCGGCACGATGTGCCAGGTATTCTCCCCGGCTTCGGTGAACGGGCCGCCGTCGGGCAGCGTCCCGGCGGGCAGGTTGGCGTCGAAGGTGGCCAGGCCGCGCGGCGGGGCGTCGAGGATGGCCGTGCCCACCGCGCCGACGACGGGCGGACCCTGAATCGGCTGGCTGGCGGCCGGTTTCGGGGTGCTCGCGCCGGTCACCGTCTGATAGCCGATCAGCACGGTGAGGGCTAGCAGGACAGGCAGCGCGTAGGCGCGCCAGCCGTAGGTCGAGATGAACCGCCCCAGCCAGGTCTGCTTGCGCCACTGGCGCGGCCGCTCCCGGTCGGCCCTGATCCGTCCGGCGTCCCGCGCTATCGGGTCGCGCAGGGCCCGAAGTGGTTCTCGCCACTGGTCGTGCACCGCGGGAACTCGACCGGCGCCGCGCCCAGGTCGGTCGGACGTCATTGCCCCAGGATGGCATAGCCGGGAGCGCGGGCGCCCCTGGCGCGCCCGAGCATCCGCCGCGACACCGTCTGGCAAGCCCCGCCGATGCCGGTCGTGCAGACTTCGTGGGTAGTAATGTCGTTGCGACGAGCGCGCGCTGACTCCGGTCAGTGGCCACGATCAGATGAGGACTCGATGAGCGAAGTCGCCAAGGCAGCACCCCGGCGTGCTGTCAAGCCGACCGACCGTAGTCGGTCGACCGATGGCATGGCGACCGCGAACCGGCGCGGCAACAGGTTGCCCCGCGACGAGCGTCGCGGCCAGTTGCTCGTCGTCGCCAGCGACGTCTTCGTCGACCACGGCTACCACGCCGCCGGCATGGACGAGATCGCCGAACGTGCCGGAGTCAGCAAACCTGTTCTCTATCAACACTTTTCGAGCAAGCTCGAGCTGTACTTGGCGGTGTTGAATCGGCACGTCGACAACCTGGTCTCGGGCGTGCAGAACGCGCTGAGCACGACCACCGACAACCGCCGCCGGTTGCATTCGGCCGTGCAGGCGTTCTTCGATTTCATCGAGCATGACAGCCAGGGGTACCGGCTCATCTTCGAGAACGACTACGTCACCGAGCCCGAGGTCGCCGCGACCGTGCGGGCCGCCACCGAATCGTGCATCGACGCCGTCTTCGCGCTCATCAGTGCCGACTCCGGGCTGGACCCGCATCGCGCCCGGATGATCGCCGTCGGGCTGGTCGGTATCAGCGTCGACTGCGCCCGCTATTGGCTGGACTCCGATCGCCCGATCTCCAAGTCGGACGCCGTGGACGGCACCGTGGCATTCGCCTGGGGTGGCCTGTCACACGTCCCGCTCACCCGCTCTTAGCGGCCTTGCCCTTGGCGTCCGCACCGATGCCGAAGCCGACCCGGCGGCTGTCGGCGGCGCCGATTTCGACGTAGGCGATCTTGGCCGTGTTGATCAGGTAGCGACGGCCCTTGTCGTCGTTCAGGCTGAGCACGTTCGAGCTGCCGCTCAGGGCGGCGGTGACGAGTTCCTCGACCTCGCCGGGCGTCTGCGCGCTGGAGAAGGCCAGCTCGCGTGGGCTGTCCGTGATTCCGATCTTGACCTCCACCGTGGCCCCTTCCATTCGTGGTTCGTCTTGTGCTTCGTCCCAGACGCGTCAGCAGCAGGCTAATCGACGCGCGCGGGGCGCTCTGACGCAGAGGGTCCCCCGCTACGTCGCCGGCTGGTAACGATTCGCTCCCAACTGGGTCAACGTGGTCGCGCAACCCCCCGAGCCGACACACCTCATCCGTAGCATCGGCACCATCAGTAACACGCTGCATGACCGCACCGGCCTAGTCGACGGCCCAGTCCACGACTACCCCGATGACGAGATCTACGACGGAGCCGACTCGGACTACGAGGACGAGGGCTACGGCGAACTGGTATGGCCGTCGGACCCCCGCTGGCGCCCCGTCGCAGCCTTCCTCGGCGTGATCGTGGCGGTGGGCGCCGTCGCCACCGCGGTGATCATCAACAGCGGCGACAGCGCCTCGACGAAGGCCACGGTGGGTCCGGGTCCCCGCCCGGTGACATCCGCGCCGCGCACCCTGAGCCCGCCCAGCGCGTCGGCCAGCCCGGCGCCCTCGAACGTGCCCCAGCTACCGCCCGAGACCGTCACCACGCTGGCCCCGCCGAGCGCGGCGCCGGGAACCATCACCGCCGCGCCGCTGCCCACCTACCTGCCGCCGCGGGCCCTGGCGCCGCCTGCGCAGCCGCCGACGGCCGCGCTGAGCCCGCGCACCGTCATCTACAGCGTCGCGGGCACCAAGCAGCTGCTGGACCTGGTGAACATCGTCTACACCGATGCCCGCGGCTATCCGGTGACGGAGTTCAACGTCTCGCTGCCCTGGTCGAAGATGGTGGTGCTCAATCCGGGCGTGACGACCGAATCGGTGATCGCGCAAAGCATTTACAGCCACCTGAATTGCTCGGTGGTCAACGCAGAGGGCCAGGTCGTCGCGTCGTCGACCAACAACTCATCGATGGCGACCTGCACCCGCTGAGTCCGATGGCCGTGACCCGCTGCGCCCGGCTACGCCGCGCTTGCGATCACGGCTGACGGCCCGCTAGCCGAGCCCGAGTTCGCGCATCCGCCGGTCGTGGGTCTCCTGCAACCGGTCGAAGAACGCGCTGAGCTGCCCCAGGCCGCCCGTCCCCGACATCAGCAGGTCGACCAGCTCGTCGTGATCGGCCAGCAGGTACTGGGCCTGGGTGATCGCCTCGCCCAACAGCCGGCGCGACCACAGCGCCAGCCGGCTACGTTGCTTGCCGCTCGCGGTGACCGCGGCGCGCACCTCGGCGACGACGAACTGCGAGTGCCCGGTCTCCGACAGCGCCGCCCGCACGACGTCGGCGACCCCGTCGGGCAGGCTGTCGGCGATCTCGAGATACAGGTCGGCGGCCAGCGCGTCGCCGACGTAAGTCTTCACCAGGGCTTCCAGCCAGGTGCTCGGCATCGTGAGACGGTGGTAGTTCTCCAGCGCGGCGACGTACTTCGACATCGCCGGAACGACGTCGACACCACGGCTTTCCAGGGCGTCGCGCAGCAGCTCGTAGTGCTTCATCTCCGCGGCGGCCATGCTCGCCATCGAGATGCGCCCGCGCAGATCGGGGGCCATGCGAGCCTCGTCGGTCAGACGGTAGAACGCCGCCACCTCGCCGTAGGCCAGGACCGCGAAGAGCTCGTTGAACCCGGGATGGTCTGCGGTGACGCGGGAGGTAGGCGAATCGTCCACCTGGTCGGCGGAGGAGGCCGAAGTCATGGCATCACTCTAGTCGGCGGTTTTAGGACTAGCTGGGCGCCAGCTGTCGACCAGCTATCATGCAAATAGATAGGGACTGTATTTCTCTGACCGTCGCTATCGGCGAAATGTGCGTGCACCGCGGGCCCACCCGAGAGTTAGGGCCGGCGACTCGGCGACTTGGAGTCGGAATTCGTGCGCGCGTGACCGCAATCGAGAACACCGAACAATTCCATGTCACCGAAAGGCACATCAACCACATATGACCGCTCTGACAAGTGCGACCGAAACCACCCCCAAAACCACATTCGCTCAACTCGGCGTGCGCGACGAAATCGTCCGCGCCCTGGCCGAACAGGGCATTGAGCATGCCTTTGCCATCCAAGAACTGACCCTGCCGCTGGCGCTGGCCGGCGACGACGTGATCGGCCAGGCCCGCACCGGCATGGGCAAGACCTTCGGGTTCGGCGTGCCGCTGCTGCAACGCATCACCGCCGCCGCCGCCACGCGACCGCTCACCGGCGCGCCCCGGGCTCTGATCGTCGTGCCCACCCGCGAACTGTGCCTGCAGGTGGCCGAGGACCTGGCCACCGCGGCCAAGTACCTGACCGCCGATCAGGGGCGTCCGCTGGCGGTCGTGTCCATCTACGGTGGACGGGCCTACGAGCCCCAGATCGAGGCCCTGCGGACCGGCGCCGACGTCGTCGTAGGCACGCCGGGCCGCCTGCTCGACCTGGCCCAGCAGGGCCACCTGCAGCTGGGCGGGCTGTCGGTGCTGGTGCTCGATGAGGCCGACGAGATGCTCGACCTCGGGTTCCTGCCCGACATCGAGCGCATCCTGCGGCAGATCCCGGCCGACCGGCAGTCGATGTTGTTCTCGGCGACCATGCCGGGCCCGATCATCACGCTGGCCCGCACATTCATGGTCCAGCCCACCCATATCAGGGCCGAGGGCGTGCAGGGCGCGGCCACCCACGACACCACCGAGCAGTTCGTCTACCGCGCCCACGCGTTGGACAAGGTCGAGATGGTCAGCCGCATCCTGCAGGCGAACGGCCGCGGCGCGACGATGATCTTCACCCGCACCAAGCGGACCGCGCAGAAGGTGGCCGACGAGCTGGCCGAGCGCGGATTCAAGGTCGGCGCCGTGCACGGCGACCTGGGCCAGATCGCGCGCGAGAAGGCGCTGAAGGCCTTCCGCGCCGGCGACATCGATGTGCTGGTCGCCACCGACGTCGCCGCCCGCGGCATCGACATCGACGACATCACCCACGTGATCAACTACCAGATCCCCGAGGACGAGCAGGCCTACGTGCACCGCATCGGGCGCACTGGCCGCGCGGGCAAGACCGGCATCGCGATCACCCTGGTCGACTGGGACGAGCTGCCCCGCTGGACGATGATCGACAAGGCGCTCGACCTTGGCTCCCCGGACCCGGCCGAGACGTACTCCAACTCGCCGCACCTGTACAGCGAGCTGGGCATTCCGACCGACGCCGGCGGCGCCGTCGGCACGCCCCGTAAGTCGCCGGTGAAGCGTCGCGTCACCGAGAGTTCGGGCGGCGGCGACGGCCAGAAGCCCGCCCGCAACCGGTCCAGCAACCGGCGCCGGCGGACCCGGGGTGGCGAGCCCGTCACCGGGCACCCCACCGGCAACGCCGCCGCGAGCACCAACGGTGACGGTGCCGCGGACGCACCCGCGGGCGGCTCCCCCACCAACGGCGCCGGGACCGGCGGCTCTACCCGGCGTCGTCGCCGCCGCAAGCCGACCGAGAACGCCGCCGCCGCTACCGCCAACTGAGCCGTCGCTGGCGCATGGTCAAACCCGAACGCCGGACCAAGGGTGACCTGCTGGCCGCCGCGGCGATCGTGGTCGTCGTCGCCGCCGCGGCCGCGCTGATCTGGTGGACCAGCGACGCACGGGCCACCACCAGCCGGCCGGCGGCGGTTCCGTTGCCCAATCCCACGCCAGCCCGGGAAGTGCCGGCGGCGCTGCACCAGCTGTGGACCGCGGCCAGCCCCGCCACCACGGCGCCGGTCGTGGTCAGCGGGACACTCACCACCGGCATGGGCCGCGAGGTGGACGGGCGCGATCCCGCCACGGGACAGACGCGCTGGAGCTACGCCCGCGACGCCGACCTGTGCGGCGTCTCGTGGATCTACCGCTTCGCCGTCGCGGTCTTCAAGGACGACCGCGGCTGCGGGCAGGTCACCACCCTCGACGGGTCCACCGGCCGGCGCGGGGCCGCCCGCAGCAGCTACGCCGATCCGCGCGTCCGGCTGTCCTCCGATGGCATGACGGTGCTGTCGACCGGCGACACCCGCCTGGAACTGTGGCGCTCGGACATGGTCCGGATGCTGGCGTACGGCGAGACCGATGCCCGGGTCAAGCCCTCGGCGCGGGGCCTGCACTCCGGATGCCGGCTGATCTCGGCGGCGGCCAGCACCTCGACGGTCTCGGTGCTGGAGAGCTGCGCCAACCAGGCCGACCTGCGGCTGGTGCTGTTGCGCCCGGGCAAGGAGGACGACGAGCCCGCCCAGCACGCCGTGTCGGAGCCCGGCATTCGTGCGGACTCCGGTGCACGCGTCGTGGCGGTGCGCGAGAACAACACCGCCGTGTACGTGCCGCTGCCGCAGCCCCACGTCGACGTGATCGACGAGACCGGCACCGCGGTGTCGAGCACGCTGCTGCCCAGGGCGCCGTCGCCCGCGGCGGTGGCGTCGCTGGCGGGCAACTCGGTCACCTGGTGGACTGGCGATTCGGTGTTGGTCTTCGACGCGGCCACCCTGACGCCGCGCTACACGGTGGCCGCCGGTGAGGCGACCGCGCCGCTGGGGCCGGGCGCGATGATGGCCGGCAAGCTGTTGATCCCGGTGACCGGGGCGATCGGGGTCTATGACCCCGTCAGCGGCGCCAACGAGCGCTACATCCCGGTGCTCCGGGCCCCCGGCGCACCGGGAGTGCCGGTGGTTCCGGCGGTCTCGGGGTCACGCGTGTTCGAGCAGCGGGGCGACACCGTGGTGGCCCTCGGCTGACCCGCCGCTAGGCTTCGACGGCGTACGTCGGCAGCGGCTTGCCGGACTTCCAGTGCTTGATCAGCGCCTGGGCCAGCTGCGCGTAGGCGACCGCACCCTTGTTCTTGCGGCCCGCCATCACCGACGAGCCCGACGCGCTGGCCTCGGCGAAGCGAACCGTGCGCGGGATCGGTGGCGCGAGCACCGGTAGCTCGTAGCGATCGGCGACGTCGAGCAGCACGTCGCGGGTGTGCGTGGTGCGCGAGTCGTACAGCGTCGGCAGGGCGCCCAGCAGCTTCAGATCCGGGTTGGTGATCGCCTGCACATCGGCGACCGTGCGCAGGAATTGGCCGACACCGCGGTGGGCCAGCGTCTCGCACTGCAGCGGCACGATGACCTCGTCGGCGGCCGTCAGCCCGTTGAGCGTGAGCACCCCCAGCGACGGCGGGCAGTCCAGGATCACCACGTCGAACTGATCGCTCAGCTTGGCCAGTGCGCGTTTGAGCGCGTACTCGCGGCCGGCCCGCATCAACAGCATCGCCTCGGCACCGGCGAGGTCAATGTTGGCCGGTAACAGCGTCATTCCCTCTATGGTCGTGACCAGCGCCGCACTCGGCTCGATATCGCCGAGCAGCACCTCGTGCACGGAGACCGGCAACTTGTCGGGATCGTGGCCGAGCGAAAACGTCAGACAGCCCTGCGGATCCAGATCGACCAGCAGCACCCGCCGGCCGCTTTCGGCCAGCGCCGCGCCGAGCGAGGCGACCGTCGTCGTTTTGGCAACGCCACCCTTCTGGTTGGCCACCGCCAGTACGCGCAAGTCACTCACCCTGCCATCCTGGCACGTTCTGGGCGGGTGCTACGGCTTCCCTCTTCGGCGACGGCGAGTCGTCCGGCAGAATTCTGGGCATGGTCGTGCAAAAACACCGATTGATCCTGCTCCGCCACGGGGAAACCGAATGGTCGAAGTCCGGGCAGCACACCGGCCGCACCGACATTGAGCTGACCGATACCGGCCGGCTCCAGGCCGAGCTGGCCGGGCATGTGTTGCGCGAACTCAAACTGACCGACCCGCTGGTGATCAGCAGCCCGCGGATACGCGCCCTGATCACCGCGAAGTTGGCCGGACTCACCGTGGACGAGGTGACTGAGCTGCTCGCCGAATGGGATTACGGTTCCTACGAGGGGTTGACGACCCCGCAGATACAGGAGTCGGTCCCCGATTGGCTGGTCTGGACCCACGGCTGCCCCGGGGGCGAGAGTGTGGCCCAAGTCAGCGACCGCGCCGATCGCGCCGTCGCGTTCGCTCTGGATCACATGAGCTCGCGCGACGTGGTGTTCGTCGGCCACAGCCACTTCTCCCGTTCGGTGATCACCCGCTGGGTGGAGCTGCCGCTCGTCGAGGGCAGCCGGTTCTGGATGTTGGCCGGCTCGATCGCCGTGTGCGGGTTCGAGCACGGCGTGCGACAACTCGCCGCACTCGGACTGACCGGCCTCCCGCAGGCCATCGCGCCCGGGTGACGTCCGCCGAACCGCCCTTCGCGCTGAGCGGGCCGGCCGGCACCCTGATCGCCGACGGAGTCCGGGCGCGCTACCGCGAGGTGGCCGCGGCCCAGCAGGCGCTGCGCTCGGGGTTGGTGCCAATCGTGTTGGGGGCGTTACCTTTTGACGTGAGCAGGCCGGCCGCCCTGCTGGCACCGGGCGCGGTGCTGCGCCCCGACGCGTTGCCGGACTGGACGACGGGGCCGTTGCCGACGGTGCGCGTGGCGGCCGCCGTGCCGCCACCGGCCGACTACCGCACCCGGATCAGCCGGGCGCGCGACCGGCTGATCGCGCCGGGGGCCGCGCTGAGCAAGGTGGTACTGGCCCGCGCGCTGCGGTTGTCCGCCGACGCGCCGCTGGACGGCCGCGCCGTCCTGCGGCGGCTAGTCGCCGCGGACCCGGCGGCCTACGGCTATCTCGTCGACCTCACGGCCGCGGGCGGCGACTACGCCGGCGCCGCACTGGTCGGCGCCAGCCCCGAGCTGCTGGTCGCACGCTCCGGCGACCGGGTGACGTGTCAGCCGTTCGCCGGCTCGGCCCCGCGCGCCGCCGACCCGGAACTCGATGCGGCCAACGGCGCGGCGCTGGCCGCATCGGCCAAGGACCGGCACGAGCACCGGCTGGTGATCGACGCGATACGAGCCGCGCTGGCGCCGCTGTGCGATGAGCTGACCATCGCGCCCGAGCCGGAACTCAGCCGCACCGCGGCCGTCTGGCACCTGTGCACGCCGATCAGCGGCCGCCTGCGCGAAACATCAATCACTGCAATCGATCTCGCGCTGGCACTGCATCCCACGCCGGCGGTCGGCGGGGTCCCGGCCCAGGCCGCGGCCGAACTCATCACCGAACTGGAGGGCGATCGCGGGTTTTACGCGGGCGCAGTGGGCTGGTGCGACGCCGCCGGCGACGGCCGCTGGGTGGTGTCCATTCGCTGCGCGCGGCTGTCGACCGATCGCCGTACCGCCGTGGCGCACGCCGGCGGCGGCATCGTCGCCGAATCCGATCCCGACGACGAAGTCGCGGAGACGACAACGAAATTCGCCACCATCCTACGGGCCCTGGGAGTCCAGCGTTGAACCACACAATCCGCCGCGCAACACTTTCCGATGCCGCCGATATCACCGACATGATTCACGGGTTGGCCGAATTCGAGCGAGCCCCGGATCAGTGCACGGTTACCGAAAGGCAAATCGTGGCAGCGCTTTTCGCCGATGCCCCGACGGTGTACGGGCACGTCGCCGAAGTCGACGGCGACGTCGCGGCGATGGCGTTGTGGTTCCTCAGCTTCTCCACGTGGGACGGCGTCGCCGGTATCTATCTCGAAGACCTGTTCGTACGTCCGAGGTTTCGCCGCCGCGGCCTGGCCCGCGCACTGCTGGCGGCGCTGGCGGCGGAGTGCGTCGACAACGGCTACACGCGGCTGTCGTGGGCGGTGCTGAACTGGAACTCCGATGCCGTCGCGCTCTACGACGGCATCGGCGCAGTGCCGCAACGAGAATGGACGACCTACCGGCTGTCCGGGTCCCCGTTGGCCGAGCTGGCCGGACCGCGCTGATCGCCGCCGGCCCAGCGCAACGCGGGCGGACTGAACAGCAGGCCCAGCACCGCCAGCGCCACGACGGCCACCGCAATCCCGAAGCCCAGCTGATGCGAGCCCACCCCGAGATACCAGGCCACCGGTAACAGCAACAGCTGCGCGAAGACGGCCGGTCCGCGGCCCCAGCGCTTGCCGAGAGTCAGCGCGCGGCCTGCGGCGAGCACCACGCCACCCACCACGACGAACCACGCCGCCGTGCCCAGGCCGTTGACCACGCGCTGGTCGGCCCCGGCGATCGCGCGGACCACCAGCGTGACGGCCATCACCAGCGCGGCCGCGCCCTGCACCGAGACGATCAGGCCGGCGCCGCGCACGGCGGAAGGGGCTGCGGTCACAGCGTCAGCGTAGTCAGGGCACCCGGCGTTTCGGAGCGTGCGACCCTTCCCCCACGGCCACGGCATAGCGACCCCGCATAAGCTCGTTCATCATGCGCGCGGTGCTGATCGTGAACCCAACGGCCACTTCCACCACTGCCGCGGGACGCGATCTGCTGGCGCACGCGCTCAAGAGCCGCCTCGAACTCAGCGTCGAACACACCACCCACCGCGGGCACGGCACCGAACTCGCGCAGAAAGCCGTCGCCGACGGCATGGACCTGGTCGTCGTACACGGCGGCGACGGCACGGTCAGCGGAGTGGTCAACGGGTTGCTCGGCCGTCCCGGCACCACGAACCCGTCGGGGCACCTGCCCGCGGTCGCGGTGGTGCCCGGCGGCTCGGCCAATGTGCTGGCCAGATCGCTGGGGATCTCGCGGGATCCGGTCGCGGCCACCAATCAACTCATCCAGCTGATCGACGACTACCGCCGCCACCAGACGTGGCGCCGCATCAGCCTGATCGACTGCGGCGAGCAGTGGGCGGTGATCAACGCGGGCATGGGCGTCGACGCCGAGGTGGTGGCCGGCGTCGAGGCGCAGCGCAAGAAGGGCGTGAAAGTGACGCCGCTGCGGTATTGGCGGGTCGCCATTCCCATCACGATCGGCTACAGCCGCCGCGCCCCTAATCTCACCCTGGAACTGCCCGGCCGCGAGCCCGTCGACGGAGTGAACTTCGCCTGGGTGTCCAACACCACGCCGTGGACCTACAGCAACAGCCGGCCGATGGTGACCAACCCCGGCTGCAGCTTCGAAACCGGGCTCGGCGTGTTCGCCGTCACCGAGATGAAGACGATTCCGACACTGCGGCTGCTGAGTCAGCTGCTGGCCAAGCGGCCGAATCCGCAGGCCAAGCAACTGGTCCGGGACGACGACGCGGCCTGCCTGCGCATCAGCTCGCCGGGAGCGCCGGTCGCCAGCCAGTTCGACGGCGAATACCTGGGCATGCGGGAAACGATGACGTTCCGGGCCGCCCACGATGCGCTGCCGGTCGCCGCCCCGCCCCAGCAAAAAGCTCGCTGAGCTGGGACTACGACGCCGCGTGCGGACGGCCGAAGAAAAATTTCCGTCGAAAGTAACCGGTGAGTGTAGTACAACGGTGTTAGGGCTCGGCTACGGCGTGATCAAAGTGAGATAGCACACGGACGAACGCACGCTATTGACATCTGTTGAGCCTATGAAACGATCGAAAGGTTGCATGCAAAAAAGCCGTAGAGGTACTCGGGTGACCGACCTTTACCGTGCAAGCGTAAAGAGCCGAAGATAAAACGCGAGTGCGCGATGCTGCGCACATAGTTGAGGAGTAGTTACTTATGGATTGGCGCCACAAGGCGGTCTGTCGCGACGAGGACCCGGAGCTGTTCTTCCCGGTAGGGAACAGCGGCCCCGCGCTCGCGCAGATCGCTGACGCAAAACTGGTCTGCAATCGGTGTTCGGTGACCACAGAGTGCCTCGGTTGGGCTCTGAACACGGGCCAGGACTCGGGCGTCTGGGGCGGCATGAGTGAGGACGAGCGGCGTGCACTGAAGCGCCGCAACGCCCGGACGAAGGCTCGCAGCGGAGTCTGATCCCAGTCTCCGTAACAGTGCGGCCCCGACAATTCGTCGGGGCCGCACTGTTACGTCGGGCACCACCACAGCCGCACGGATTACAACAGCAATCGGGCGCGGCGGCCGATCGGCACCCGCAGCACCACATCGGTGCCGCCGCGCGGCGCTTCGCGCATGCCCAGCGTGCCGTCGAGTTCGGCGGCCACCAGCGTTCGTACGATCTGCAGCCCCAGACTGTCGGATTTCTCCAGGCTGAAGCCCTCGGGCAGGCCGCGCCCGTCGTCGTGCACCACGACGTCGAGCCAGCGCGCCGAGCGCTCGGCGCGAATCGTCACCGACCCCTCCTGGATCGCCGGGTCGAACGCATGCTCGATCGCGTTCTGCACCAGCTCAGTGATCACCATGATCAGCGCCGTCGCGCGGTCGGAGTCCAGCACGCCGAGATCGCCGACACGGTTGATCCGGATCGGGCGGTCCACCGACGCCACGTCGTTCATGATCGGCAGGATGCGGTCGATGACCTCGTCCAGGTTGACCTGCTCGTCCACCGACATCGACAAGGCGTCGTGCACCAGGGCGATCGACGACACCCGGCGCACCGATTCGTTCAGCGCCTCGCGGCCCTCGGCGTTGACCGTCCGGCGCGCCTGCAGCCGCAGCAGGGCCGCCACGGTCTGCAGGTTGTTCTTCACCCGATGGTGGATCTCGCGGATCGTGGCGTCCTTGGAGATCAGGGCCCGGTCCCGCCGCTTCACCTCGGTGACGTCGCGAATGAGGATCGCCGCGCCGGCGCTGCGCCCGTGCACCATCAGCGGCAGGGTACGCAGCAACACGGTGGCGCCCCCCGCGTCGACCTCCATGCGCATGCTCTTGCCGCCGGCCAGCAGGTCCTGGATGTGCTCGGCCACCTCCTGGGCCTCGAACGAGTCGGAGATCAGCGGGCGGGTGATCCTGATGAGGTTGTGGCCCTCCAGCTCGCTGGTCAGTCCCATGCGGTGATACGCCGAAAGGGCGTTGGGGCTGGCGTAGGCGACCACACCGTCGACGTCGAGGCGAATGAACCCGTCGCCCACCCGGGGCGTGGAACGCGACATAGCGACGTCGCGCACATCGGGAAAAGTGCCCTCCGCCAACATGTGCACCAGGTCGGTGGCGCAGTCGCGGTAGGCGGATTCCAGGTGACCGGAGTTCTGGTCCGCCGCTGGCGTCGTTTGATGCCGAGTGAGCACCGCCACCACCTGGCCAGCGTAGCGGACCGGGGACGCCACCACGTGCGGCCCGGGCAGTTGCCACGAATCCGGTTGGCCCGCAGCGCTTTCCTGCTGCGCGGTGCCGTATGCGAAGGCCTGCGCGACGAGCGACAACCGGTCGGCGGCCACGACGCTGCCCACCGAGTCGGTCTGCAGCACCGTCGGCGCGGTCGTCGGACGGCACTGCGCCACGCACACCAGGACGCCGTCGTCGCGGCGGACCCACATCAGGTAGTCGGCGAAGGACAGGTCGGCCAGCAGCTGCCACTCGCCGACCACCGCGTGCAGATGATCCACGGCGTTGCCGGGGAGCACGGTGTGCTCGGCAAGCAGATCACCGAGAGTGGACATCGATCACGGTGCGACGGCTAACTGATGACGGCGATGAGGTCGCCGGCCTGGATGACGTCGCCCACGGCGACGCTCACCTTGCTCACGGTGCCGCCGACCTCGGCCAGCACGGGAATCTCCATCTTCATGGACTCCAGCAGCACCACGATGTCGCCCTTGCCGATCTCGTCGCCCTCGTTGACGACGACTTCGAGCACGCTGGCCACAATCTCGGCTCGAACATCCTCGGCCATTTTCACCCCACTCTTTCGGGCCACTTTTCGGGATACTGCATGCTGGCTGCTGGTCCAGGCATTTGTTCAGGGTCATGTATATCGAACCACAAGACCCGGTCACACAGCGGCACGTGAAACGCGCCATGAGAGACTGTGAGCAACCCTACGGGCGCCCGACGCTCGAAAAATCACGAACGAACGACGGAGGTTCTCCCATGGCCAAGCGTGGCCGCAAAAAGCGTGACCGTAAGCACAGCAAGGCCAACCACGGCAAGCGCCCCAACGCCTGACCCCGGGGGGTCGCTTCGCGCTCGCGCGCGTTATGGCACTTCGCGGATGATCGTGGTGCGGCGAATCTCCAGCCGCAGGCGCTCCCTGAGACCCTCGGGGGCCTTGTCGCCGCTGCACTTGGTGGCGATCAGCGCCTTGAACTGCTCCTCGATGCCGAACAGCCGCAGGCACGGCGGGCATTCGTCGAGGTGCTGCTTGAGTTTCTGCCGCGTCTCCGGCGTGCATTCGCCGTCGAGCAGGGTCCATACCTCGGCCATCAGCTCGGCGCACTCGGCCTTCGTGGGCTGCGGGGACGTCGCGCCCGAGGCGTCGGCGGGCGAGGACTCGCTCATGACGTCACCTCCTCGTGCGCCTGCTGCCCGCGGGTGAAGCCCCGGTCCTTGGCCACATCGGCCAACAGACTACGCAACTGCCGCCTGCCGCGATGCAGCCTCGACATCACCGTGCCGATCGGCGTGTCCATGATCTCGGCGATCTCCTTGTACGGGAAACCCTCGACATCGGCGTAGTAGACCGCCATCCGGAACTCTTCGGGCAGGGCCTGCAGGGCCGCCTTGATCTCCGTGTCCGGCAGCGCCTCGAGCGCCTCGACCTCGGCCGAGCGCAGGCCCGTCGATGAGTGCTCGGCGTTGGCCGCCAGTTGCCAGTCGGTGATTGCCTCGGTCGGATACTCCGCAGGCTGGCGCTGCTTTTTGCGGTAGCTGTTGATGTAGGTGTTGGTCAGAATCCGGTACAGCCACGCCTTGAGGTTGGTGCCGGCACGGAACGAACGGAAGCCCGCGTAGGCCTTTACCATCGTCTCCTGCAGCAGGTCCTCGGCGTCGGCGGGATTGCGCGTCATGCGCAGCGCGCCGCCGTACAGCTGATCCAGCAGCGGAATCGCGTCGCGCTCGAAACGCGCGGTCAACTCCGCGTCGGTCTCTTGTGGCAGCTCGGCCTCGGGCAGCGTGATCTCGGCGTTCTCGGAGCCGGTCGCTCCGTCTCGTCCGCCTTCAGGGTCATCCATCTGGATTAACACGGTCCCTTCTGTCAAGGCGTCGCTGGACAGCACCGCCAGCGACACCGGACGCGCATAGATCGTCGCCGTTGACACCCGACTCCCTCCTCCCAATCTAAAGGCTGGGACCGACGCCGTTTGCCCGGGTCCGTCCACGTCCACATCAGAGACCGTTTTGATCAACGGCGCGAGACCAGCCGCTATTTCCGGACGCGGTGTCCGGTCCCGATCGCCAACCGGCCGGTCCCCCGAACCGACCGGTTGGTGGAGGGCGTTAATGTGGCGCCATGTCCCTGAATGGCAAGACCATGTTTATCTCCGGCGCCAGTCGCGGTATCGGCCTGGCAATCGCCAAACGCGCCGCCCAGGACGGGGCGAACATCGCCCTGATCGCCAAGACCGCAGAGCCGCACCCCAAGCTGCCGGGCACGGTGTACACCGCCGCCAAGGAGCTCGAGGAGGCGGGCGGCAAGGCGCTGCCGATCGTCGGGGACGTCCGCGACCCGGATTCCGTCGAGTCCGCCGTGGCCAAAACCGTCGATCAGTTCGGCGGCATCGACATCTGCGTCAACAACGCGTCGGCGATCAACCTGGGGTCGATCACCGAGGTGCCCATGAAGCGCTTCGACCTGATGAACGGCATCCAGGTGCGCGGGACGTATGCGGTGTCGCAGGCATGCATTCCGCACCTGAAGGGCCGCGCGAACCCGCACATCCTGACGCTGTCGCCGCCGGTGCTGCTGGAAAGCAAGTGGCTCAAGCCGACCGCATACATGATGGCCAAATTCGGCATGACGCTGTGCGCGCTAGGGATCGCCGAGGAGATGCGCGCCGAGGGCATCGCGTCGAACACCTTGTGGCCGCGCACGCTGGTGGCCACCGCCGCGGTGCAGAACCTGCTCGGCGGCGACGAGGCGATGGGACGGGCCCGCAAGCCGGAGGTGTACTCCGACGCGGCCTACATCATCCTGAACAAGCCGGCCCGCGACTTCACCGGCAGAACCCTGCTGTGCGAGGACGTGCTCGTCGACTCCGGCGTCACCGACCTGTCGGTGTACGACTGCGTGCCCGGATCCACGCTGGGTGAAGACTTCTGGGTCGAGGGCGTCAACCCGCCGGGGTACTCGGGACCGTCGTAGGGACCCTGGTCACGCCTTGGTGAGGGTGAACTGCGCGACGTCCGTGTAGCCCTCGCGGAACAGGTCGGCACAGCCGGTCAGGTACTTCATGTACCGGTCGTAAACCTCTTGCGACTGAATCGCGATGGCGTCGTCGCGGCGCGCCTCGAGCGCGGCCGACCAGTTGTCCAGGGTGCGCGCGTAGTGCAGGCGCAGCGGCTGGACGAGTTTGACGCCGAAGCCGGCGCGCGTCGCGTGCTCGGTGACGGTCTTGACGCTCGGCAGGTCCCCGCCCGGGAAGATCTCGTCCATGATGAATTTCATGAACCGCAGCTTGGTCATCGTGATGGGCAGGCCGCGCTCGGCGAACTCCTCGCCGCTGGGCTGGATGATGGTGTGCAACATCATCACGCCGTCGTCCGGCAGCGCCGCGTAGGCCGTCTTGAAGAAGTCGTCGTACCGGTCACGCCCGAAGTGCTCGAAGGCGCCGATCGACACGATGCGGTCGACCTTCTCGTCGAACTGCTCCCAGCCCTGCAGCAGCACCCGCTTGGTGCGCGGGGACGAATGCTGGTCCAGGCGTTGCTGAACGTGCGCCTGCTGGTTGCGGCTGAGCGTCAGGCCGACGACGTTGACGTCGTAGCGCTCCAGCGCTCGCACGATCGTGGTGCCCCACCCACAGCCGACGTCCAGGAGCGTCATGCCGGGCTGCAGCCCGAGCTTGCCCAGCGAAAGGTCGACCTTGGCGTACTGCGCCTCTTCCAGCGTCATGTCGTCGCGCTCGAAATAGGCGCAGCTATAGGTGCGCGTCGGGTCCAGGAAAAGCGCAAAAAAGTCGTCGGACAGGTCGTAGTGCGCCTGCACGTCCTCGAAATGCGGTTTCAAGCCTGAGTTTTCGCTTTCGTTTGACGACAAGACGCAACACCTTTGGCAGTTGGATTTACGTGGACTTTCCGGCGGACGATCGAAGGGGGATCGACATTCCGGCAGTTCAGTCTATCCGACCCGCCGGCGACGACATTCAGCGAACTTTCCCGACCTCGGCAATGGTCGTGATAGAACGGCTCAACAGGTTGGATACCGGCCACCGCCGGGCCAGGTGCCGGATCGGGCAAACTGCGTTAGCCAGATAACGAAAAGCAATACGGGAGGACGAGCGCGGCCGCTGCCCCGGGCCCAGCCTCCGGCTGCTCGTAACAGCCAAAATTGTTGTCGCTCAACATCTTTCCAGGGGATCGTGCAGAAACCTCTCGACGACGGGTGCGGGCTCGACGGCGTTGTACACCAGGTCGATGTGGCCGCCAGGGTGCAGGTGCAACCGCGAATGGGGAAGCAACGCGTTCATGATGCGCGCGTTGATCACCGGGATGATGGGATCGTCGGTCCCCGAGTAACCGACCTTCGAGCCGGCGTGCAGCTGCCACACGAACAGTCGCGCGACGTCCTCGCCGTGCGCGCGTACGGTGCCGCCGTACAGCTCCCCCGCGATCGACGCGGCGTAGTCCGGATCCGAGAACCGGCGCGAAGCGGCCATTTTCGCCAGAGTCGTGGGATGAGCGGGCACCATGAGAATGCCGGTGCCCGTCGCCACCAGCGCCAGGCGGCGGCACCTTCGGGGATTCTGGAAGGCGAACTGCTGTGCCATCGCACCGCCCCAGGACAGGCCCAACACGTCGACCACGCCCAAGCCCAATTGGGAGAGCGCTCGACCGAGCACCCAGGCCAGGTACGGAAACCCTTAGGGCAGAACGGAGTTGGGCGATCCCACGGTTCCGGGAGCATCAAATCGGATCACCGTCTGGCGCAGGCGCTCCACCAACGGATCGAGCACTTCCAGGCTCGCCCCGATGCCGTTGCAGAGCACCAACGGAGCACCGGTCCCCTGGCGCACATTCACGCGGATCCGCTGCCCGCCGGCGCGCACCTGGCGCTCGGTGCCGATGGTGCTCGGCGTCACCACTCGCAGCGACCTTCGTCGAGAGCCACGTTTCACTTATTTCTCCATCACGTATCCGCCAGGGGCGGCCCCGAGCGGCGGAAGCCCATCACCACCAAGCGATTTCGGCGCATCGACCTCCGAGCCGCTGCGCTCGGCGAGCCACTCGGCGTAGTCCGACCTCCAGGAATCAGCACACTTCTGAGACGACTCCAGCCACCGCTGCGGATCTTCGGTGTCGACCGGGCCTGTCGTCCACCTCCGCGGCCCGTCGACGACAGGCACCCTCGACAGTCTCGTCGAGGCAACCAGCGCGGCGCTGCGGTTCGCTCGACTTGCCGCCAGTGGGAAGGCGCCGACCCAGTCTCTCGTCGTCGTCTTTGACGACACTCCCCTGGCCGTCGCCGCGGTCAGCACCCCGGAGGTGATGGCGAAGATCAGGTCGTCGGTTCTCGGACAGCTGGAAGCGCTGCCCGCCGAGGAACGCACCATCCTGCTCGATACGTTCCGGGCCTGGGTGACCGCGGGCGGAACCGCCAATGACACTGCAGCAGCAATCTTCTGCCACCCCAATACGGTGCGGCATCGCCTGCACCGCATCGAGGAACTGACCGGCCGCAACTTGTCGCGGCCGCAGGACGTCGCGGAGTTGTGTCTGGCTTTCGAAGTCGAGCGGCGGCTGCCCTAGCCGCCTTAGCCGGTCGGGCTGGCCGCCTTTGTTCGGCTGCGCACCTGGAAGCTCGTGATGATGTCTACGATGCCAATCGCGATCAGCCAGACGCCGGCGACCAGCGTCAAGATGGCGATCGAGTCGAGCGGCGAGACGATCAGCACGGCGCCGCCGATCACGATGATCAACCCGGACAGCACCTGCCAGCCGCGGCCCGGCAGATGATCAAAGGACAGCGCCGCGGCCAGGAGGGTGAAACCGCGAAACAGCCAGCTGATGCCGATCCAGATGGCCAAAAGCGCGACGGCCTCGAATTTGTCGCGGAAGCAGAAGAAGCCCAGAATCAGCGACACGATGCCCGTGATGAACGTCAATACCCGCATGGCGGCGCCAGCGTGCGTGCCGAAAGCGGCAAACACGTAGCCGAGACCCGAAACCACCAGGTAGATACCGAACAGCACACCCGCCACAAACAGCGTCTTACCTGGCCAGGCGAGGATAATGACACCCAGTGCCACCGCTAGGACGCCGGTGAGCAGGAGCAGCTGCCACGCGCTGCGAGCAAGCTGCTGAAGGGGACCTTCCAATACAGTGTTGTCGCCAATTGTCATTTCAACATTATTAGCGGAAGCCGGTGTCTACGAAATGTCCGCAGCGACACGATTTTGTATCGCACACAGGTATTGCGAACAATGTTGGACCGAAACCGCTGAGGTAAGGTACGCGGTCGCGCGGCAACGCCGCGTCTGGCAACCGCTTGAAACAGCCCGATCAGTTGGGCCGCAGCACCGCGATGCCGTACCAATGGCAGATCAGCAGCGCGAGTTCGACCTCGAGCCGATCGGCGCCGATCTCGCGGCCACGCCGGGCCACGGCGCGGCCCACGCGATATTTCACGGTGTTGAAGTGCAGGTTGAGCTCCTCGGCCGCGGTCTTGTAGCTGCAGCCGGACCCTAGGTACACCCGCAACGTATCCCGCAGCCGCACGTCGTTGTCGTCGTCGCCCGCCAGCTCACCCAGCACCTTGTCCACCCAGGCACGGGTGTCGGCGACGTCGCCGCTTAGCAACGCGGCAATCGAAAGCCCCGGGTCGGTCGCCGCGATGATCGTCGGCTCCCGCTTGGCGACCATCGCGACGCGGCGCGCGTTCTGCGCTTCCCGGTGCGACTGGCGAAAACCCTCCACGCCGTGCGCGAGCGTGCCGATGGCCACACTCGGGCAATCGGGCCGGGCTCGGGCGAACTGACGAACCTTGGCCGCAGCGTCGGGCACCGCGGCCCGGTACGGCAACCAGCCCCACGCGCAGGTCTGATCGGCGGCCACGAAGAGCGGGGCGGCGGCCGCGTCGACCGCATAGGCGAGATCTCGCAGGAACCGCTGGAGCCGGGTGAGTTCGTCGCCTTCGGTGCCGGGATCCCCGTACCACATGACCAAGCTCAGGTGCTGCCACGGCAGCGGGTAACGGATGGCCGTGGTCGCGGCATCGACGTCGAAGTGCTTGGACGCCGCCAGCACCTCACGCACGCGCAGGGCACGCAGGCTGTTCTGGTTCTCCAGCCACCGTTCGCGCTCGTCTTCATAGACGGCGACGACCTGTTGCGAGATCCAATCGATGTACTCGAAGATCGTGCCGGAGATCTTCTCGATGACGGAATACCTGGTCTGCTCCGCAGTGTCGATCAGGCGCACCTCACCGAAAACCAGGTCGTTCATCAGCCGCTGGCCAAGGCGATAGGCACGAACCAGGGCGTTGACGGGCACCCCGTGTTGGGCCAGTCGCCGAGCATATTCGAACGCCGCGGTCGGCGGCTCGATTCGTTCGACGGCGATGCCATAGCGCAGCGCGCGCAGCACCGTGTCCACGTTCCCCTCGACGCTGGGCCTGAGCAGTGCGGTGACCCGCTCGTCACCGCGCAGCTCGGGGATCTCGGCCTCAAGGAACTGGTGCATGCCCACGGTCAGTTCGAGCAACCGATTATGCAGTCGCTCGGCGGTCTCGGCGACGTGACGGTCGATCTCGACGTCGTCGCCTGCCTGCGTTTTTGTCACACCCCGACGGTAGACCCCGAGATTGTCTTCCTGCGACAACTCGAGCGCACTTCTTCGTCCGGTGACCACTGTTTTTGCGATCGGCGCGGTACCTAATCTTGTCGCCGTTTCGCCGATCAATCGAACCCCGAAAGGAGCCGCGCAAAATGGGATTCACCAAGCCGCATTTGCCCGACGTCGAGCCCGACACTTTCCTACCGAAGCCGCTGATGGAGCGGATGCGGATCCTCGCGACCGAATGGGCCGAAAATGGCTTTGGCGCACCGCGGATGGTCCACACCATTTATATCGTCAAGCTGGTCTTCTTCTTCACGCTTGGCGGCATCACCGTCGCTACGGCGACGTCCGGACTGCCCGCCTTTTGGCATGTCGCGCAGTGGTGGAATCAGCCCATCGTCTACCAGAAGGTCATCCTGTGGACGGTGTTGCTAGAAGCCATCGGGGTCGCCGGCTCCTGGGGGCCGCTGGCCGGCAAGGTCAAGCCGATGACCGGCGGCATCCTGTTCTGGGCACGACCGGGGACCATCCGGTTGCGGCCGTGGAAGTGGGTGCCGCTCACCGCGGGGGACCGCCGCGGCTGGTTCGATGTCACGGTCTACCTGGCATTGCTGGTGAGCCTTGCCGTCCCGCTACTGGCACCGGGCGTGCACAGCGACTCGCTCTCAAAAGCGTTGCCGAGCAACGTATCCGGCTTGGTAAACCCGGCACTGCTGATGGCGCCCATCGCGCTGCTGGTGCTGGTCGGCCTGCGGGACAAGACCATCTTTCTCGCCGCCCGCGGGGAGCAGTACCTACCGGTCTTGCTGATCTTCACCATCCTGCCGTTCGTCAATATGATCATTGCGCTGAAGATGGTGATCGTGGTGGTGTGGGTCGGCGCCGGCTTCTCGAAGGTCGGTAAGCACTTCTCTAACGTCATTCCGCCGATGATCAGCAACACAATTTTCGCGCCGAAATGGGTACGGCTCGCCCACTACCGCCAATTCCCGGACAACCTGCGGCCGTCACGGCTGGCGGACTTCATGGCACACGTCAACGGCACGACGGTGGAGATCGCGGCTCCGCTGGTCCTGTTCTTTTCCACCAACAAGTGGCTGACCCTGGGCGCGGTGCTGTTGATGGTGGGCTTCCACCTGTTCATCATTTCCACCTTCCCGCTCGCGGTGCCGCTGGAATGGAACGTGGTCTTCGCATACACGACGATCTTTCTATTCCTGGGTTTCCCGAACTGGAACGGCTACGCGGCCTGGAACATGCAGCCGTCCTGGCTCGCCCTCGTCATCGCCGCAGTACTGCTGATCTTCCCTGTCCTGGGTAACCTGCGGCCCGACAAGGTGTCGTTTTTGCCGTCGATGCGGCAGTACGCGGGCAACTGGGCCTCGGCGGTCTGGGCGTTCGCGCCGGGCGCCGAGGCAAAACTCGACCGGGTCACGCGGTCGACCCGCAACCAGGTCGACCAATTCATCGAATTCGGTTACGAGCCGCAGTGGGCGGAGATCACCTCGCAGCGGACGATCGCCTGGCGCACCATGCACAGCCAGGGCCGCGGCCTGTTCTCACTGCTGCTGACCCACCTGCCCGACATCGACGTACGCACCGTGCGAGAGGGCGAGTTCATCTGCAACTCGTTGATCGGTTTCAACTTCGGCGACGGTCACCTGCACAATGAAGACTTGATCGCAGCCATGCAGACCGAAGCCGCATTCGAGCCGGGCGAGTGTGTCATCGCCTGGGTGGAGTCGGAGGCGTTCGGCAGCGGCGTGCAGCACTACAAGGTGATTGACGCCGCGCTCGGGGTGATCGAACGCGGTACGTGGAAGGTGGCCGACGCCGTGCAGGAACAGCCCTGGCTGCCCGACGGTCCCATCCCGACTCAGGTGACGTGGTCGCTGGGCGGCAGCAAGCACGGAGCCCTGGCATGAGCACCGCGGTGGTGGTGGGTGGCGGCCCTAACGGGCTCGCCGCCGCCATCACCCTGGCCGCCGAGGGCGTGCAGGTCACCCTGCTCGAGGCCGCCGACGAAGTGGGCGGCGGCGCCCGCAGCAGCGAAGCCATTATCCCCGGCTTGGTGCATGACCACTGCTCGGCGATTCACCCGATGGCCGTCGGCTCGCAGTTCCTGAGCGACTTCGGCTTGCAGCACCACGGGTTGACCTGGCGCTGGCCCGAAATCGATTGCGTGCACCCCCTCGACGACGGCAGCGCCGGCGTGCTGCACCGCTCCGTGGCAGACACCGCGGCCGCCCTCGGCCGCGATGGCGCGCGATGGCGCACTGCCTTCGGGTATTCGGCCGCCCGGTTCGACACGCTCAGCGAGGACATCATGGGCCCGCTGCTGCGGTTGCCGCACCATCCGCTGATGCTCGCCCGCTTCGGCGTACCCACGGTGCTGCCCGGGTCCGCCTTCGCGCGTTTGTTCCGCACCGAGCAGGGCCGCGCCTTGTTCGGAGGTGTTGCGGCCCATGCCTTCCGCCCGCTGCACTATCCGATGACGTCGGCCATCGGGATGGGCATCATCGCGGCCGGCCACCGGCACGGCTGGGCAGTCGCCGAGGGTGGATCGCAGGCAATCACCAATGCCATGGTGACGGTGCTGGGCGACTTGGGCGGTAAGATCGAAACCGGCGTCCGCGTCCAGACCGCGTCGCAGTTGCCGCCCGCTGACGTCACAATGTTCGACCTGGCCCCCGGCGCAGTCGCCAGCATTCTGGGAGATCTACTGCCGCAACGTGTTTCGCGGTCATTTACCAGGTTCCGCCGGGGCCCCGGAGCGTTCAAGGTGGACTTCGCCGTCGAGGGCGGCGTGCCCTGGACGAACCCCGACGCGCACCGGGCCGGCACCGTGCACCTGGCCGGCAGCTACGCCGAACTCGCGGCCACCGAGCGCGATGTCCACGCCGGGCGGATGCCGCAGCGGCCGTTCGTGTTGGTGGGCCAGCAGTATCTGGCCGATCCGCAACGCTCGGTGGGCAACACCCACCCGCTGTGGACCTACGCCCATGTGCCCAACGGATACCCGGGCGACGCGACCGAGGCGATCATCACCCAGATCGAGCGGTTCGCCCCCGGTTTCCGCGATCGCATCGTCGGGCAGGTGGTACGTTCGACGACGCAGCTAGCCGCCTACAACGCCAACTATGTCGGCGGCGACATTATGACCGGCGCCAAGGATATCCGCCAGCTGGTGTTCGGTCCGCGAATCACGCTGTCGCCGTATGAAATTGGCATTCCGGGCAGGTACATCTGCTCGGCGGCCACCCCGCCGGGACCCGGCGCGCACGGCATGTGCGGCGCCAACGCCGCGGGACTCGCGCTCGAATACCTGGCCCGGCGCAGCTAGAAGTTCACATGGTGATCTCGTTGCTTCTAGACCGTCAGGTATCCGCCGTCGACGGCGATGGTGGTGCCGGTGATGTACGAGGCTGAGTCGGTGCACAAAAACAGCACCGCCCCGGCACAGTCCTGCGGCGTCCCCGGCCTGCCCATCGGCGTGTGGAAGCCGATCTCGACGTCCATCACCTCGGGAATTCCCATGGCGGGAAGCGTCATTCGGGTGTCGATCAGCCCTGGCGCGATCGCGTTGACGCGGATTCCGTGTTTGGCCCAACGCCGGGATAGGTTCATTGTCAACGCGAGCAGGCCCATCTTCGACGAGGCGTACCCCGGCACGAAGACCGCCGAGCGGAACGCCGACATCGAGACGATGCTGACGACGCTCGCGCCGCCGCTGGCCTTGCTTGACTTCAGCCGGTCGTGGCAGCGCATCGTTAATCGCATGGGGCCCAACATGTTCTGTGCCACCGATGCGACGTAGCCGTCTGGGTCGTATTCGTCGCCCGCAGGGTACGGGCCGCCGGCGTTGTTGATCAGGATGTCCAGTTCGCCGAGCGAGTCCGCCAGGGCGTCGACGGAGTCGGGATCCTGGATCTGGCACTGGCGGTAGGTGAAGTCGCTCAGGTCCACGTCCGGGTAGTCCACGGTGGAGCCGCGCGTGCCGGTCACGGTGACCGCGGCTCCGGCCTTGACGAACTCGGCGGCGATCCCGTGGCCGATGCCGCTGGTGCCGCCCGTCACCAGCACGTTGGTGCCGGTGAAGTTGAAGCTCAGGCTGTTCATGCGTCCGTCCTCAATTCGTCGGTCTGGGCCACCATGACTGGCGATCCTCTATAGTTCTAGAGGTAAAGTCAATAGCTATGGGACTGCAGGGTCTGACCAACAAGGTTGCCGTCGTGGTCGGCGGCGCCACCGGCATCGGCGCCGCGACCGCCGCCCGCCTCGGCGCGGAGGGCTGCCGGGTAGTCGTCGGAGACGTCGCCGCGGGACGGACGGCCGCCGGGATCACCGAGGCGGGCGGCACGGCCGTACCCGTCACGTTCGACCTGGCGGACCCGTCGTCGGTCGCCGAGCTGATGCATTCGGCCGCAACGGCTTTCGGCGGAATCGACCTGCTGTTCAACGTCGGGGCCGACATGGGCGCGATCCGCTCCGACACCGACGTGGCCGACATCGAGTTCGACGTGTGGGATCGCGTGATGGCGGTCAACCTGCGCGGGTACATGGCCGCCATGAAGTACGCCATCCCCCGGATACTGGGCCGCGGAGGCGGTTCGATTGTGAACATGTCGTCGGCGGCGGCGTTTCAGGGCGAGCCGGCGCGACCGGCGTATGCGACCGCGAAGGCCGGGATCGGCGCGCTCACCCGGCATGTCGCGTCGAGGTGGGGCAAGGAGGGCATCCGCTGCAACGCCGTCGCGCCGGGGTTCACCGCGACCGACGCCATCCGCTCGGCGCCGCAGTGGCCGGACTTGGAGGCGGGCGCGCTCAAACGAATCCGCGGAGCCCGCGTCGGCGAGGTGGGCGACGTCGCTGACCTAGTCGCCTTCCTGCTCTCCGACGACGGCGGCTGGATCAATGGCCAGGTCGTCAACATCGACGGCGGAACGGTCCTGCGCTGACATGGCCGGCGCATCGACGTCCGGCAAGGCACGCAGACGCGACGGCGACGAGCGCCGGCGCGAGCTGTGCGACGCGGCCATCGAGGTGCTGGCCACGCAGGGATCGCGGGGCCTGACGCACGCGCAGGTGGATCGCTGCGCCGGCGTCCCCGACGGCACCACGTCGTACTACTACCGAACCCGGGCGGCCCTGCTGCGCGGGGTCGCCAAGCGCGTCGGCGAAATAGACCTCGCCAACATGCGGTCAGTGATCGACGAGCCCCTCGATCCGCTCACGCCGTTCGCTCACCTGGGGCGGGTGACCATGATGCAGGCCGACGGCGCGGGCCTGAGGCTGAGCCGGGCCCGGCACGAGTTGCTGCTGGGGGCCGCGCGCGATCCCGGCCTGGCCGAGATGTCCCGGGATTTCACGGCGCAGATCATCATGATGTCCCGTGACGCCATCGCCCACCTGCAGCCGGACACCGATAATCCCGAACTGTTGGATGCCCAGACGACAGCGGTGACCACCTTCATCGCCGGGGTGTTCTCCCGGCTCGTCGCCGGCGACCGTAACGTCGGGACCGCCGAGGAACTGGCGGACATGCTGCAGGCCGTCGCCACGGCCGTGTCGCTGCAAGCCCAGCAAACTTAAACATCGCGCCAAAAGGCCCATGCGGCCGTCTGACAAGGCCTAACCTATCGCCCATGAACATGAAGCGACTTGTCGCCGGTGGGGTACTGGCCTTCGCGGGATTGATCACGGCCGGCGTGGGCATCAGCAGCGCCGACACGATACAGACCGAGGGCAACTACCAGACCCGGCAGGCGTGCCAGGACGCCGGCCCGGGCGTGAAGGCCTCGACGCCGGGGAACTGGAACAACTTCTGGTGCGTGCCGGACCGCAACATCAACGGCAACTGGAAGCTCGTGCTGAGCAACTAGTGGCGTCGGCGGTTACCGCTCGACGTCATCGCTGCGGACGCCAGCGCAGGTAGCAGCCCACGCTCGCCCGGGCCACCCAGCTCGCTGATCAGCGGCTCATTCCACCGCACGCCGTGATGGCGGTGCGATTGCCTGCGTCGGGTCGGAAAGTCGATCACAAATTCTCCAATGCGGTAGCCAGTGTTTCGATGTCGTCGGTCGAGCGGGCTTCGATGACGCATACCAGGATCGATTGCCTCGACAGCGCGACCCCACCAAAAATGTTGCGGGTGGCCAACTGTGACAACAGCTCCGACGCGGTCTTCGCCCCGTCCTGGAGGTGCAACACGAACTCCCGAAAGTGCGGCCGGTGCACGTCGGCCACCCGGAATCCATCGAGCGCGTCGAGGCGATCGATGGCATAGGAGGTGCGGTCGAAGATCGAGGAACTCAACTCGGTCAGCCCGGCTGGCCCATGCAGAGCCAGGAAGGTGCCCGCCACTATCCCAGAGAGCGCCGAGGCGGTGCCGATCCATTCCACCCCGTTCTCCCGCGCAGCCAGCGAGGTGCGTTCATAGGCGATGTCGATGAATCCCACTTCACCAGCGGTTCCGGTGGGTGCCAGCCCGAACAGTCGCGTTCGCAACTCGTAGACGAACGTCGGACCATCGTGCACCGCAAGGAGTCCCGAGTGAGATCCGCCGAAATGCATGCCATTGCCCAGCGACCGCAGTTCACCGCAGACAATGTCGGCGCCGAAATCTGCCGGAGCCCCCAATAGTCCCAGCGCGATGGGGTCCACGGCCACGATGACGATGGCACCGGCGGCGTGGGCGTGCGCGGGACACTTCGGCGAGGTCGACGTCGATCAGTCCGTGCGCGTCCGGCAGTTCGACCAGCACCGCGGCGCAGGTGTCGTCTACGGCCGCCCGCAGCTGCCTCAGGTCCGACTCGCCGACCAGATATTCCATCTGGGCCAGCGTCGGGCGTACATACTCGTCGAGACGCGACCTGCGGTCGGCGAGGATGGCACCGTAGACCACGGCGCGGCACCGCCCCGTGATCCGCGCCGCCATTCGCAACGCGGTCCCCGCCGCTTGATAGCCGTCATAGCTGGGAACGGACACAACGTCCATCTGCAACAGATCGGCCATCAGGCCTTGATATTCGAACAGCGCCTGATGCTTGCCCTGGTCTTCGTAGGGCTCACCAGCGTAGCCACTGATGAACTCCGCGCGTCCGGCGATCTCACTGCATACCGACGACACGTCGTGCTGGTACGTGCCCGCGCCGCAGAAGTTCAGCGCGTCGTCGGTGGATATATTTAGGCGCAGGCGTTGTCGAACGTGGCGGATCAGCTCAGCTTCTGAGCGCAGCGCGGGCGGCAATCCGAATGGGCGCCGTTGCCGCAACCGGCTCGGCACATCGGTGAATAGATCGTCCAGCTGCGCCACTCCAATGTCGTCGAGCATTCCGGCCACCGCCTGCTCGGTCGCGTTCGGCAGGTAGGGATGAGGGCGGGTGTCGGGCACGGCAGAAGCGCGTCTGCTGTGCGAATCTGGCGGTGTCATGCGGCGGACAGCCTGCCGATCCGGCCACGCAGCGTCAACACTGCGGCACCGACACCCACGCCGATCACGGCGAGCAGGAAGTAGTAGTAGTCGGTGGGGATGACAGTGGACAGCTTCACCATCTGGGCACCCAGACCGGCTCCGGCTGCCATGGACAGGTACCAGAAACCCATTGTCTGATTTGCGTAGGCGTATGGCGCCAACCGTGTGGTCTCGGCGATGCCCACCGGCGAGACGGCTAATTCGGCGACGGCTTGAACGAGGTAGATGCCGATCAACCACACCGGAGAGATGAGCCCGCCGTGCCCCGCGGTGGCCAGGGCCAGCGGAACGGCAGCGAAGGTGACCCCGCCGACCAGCGTGCCGGTGCCCATCCTGGTGGCCGCCCCGGGATTGCGGTGGCGCAGTTTGATCCACACCGCGGCTATCACCGGAGCGAAGATAATGATGGCCAGGGAGTTGATGGACAGAAACCACGACGAGGGGAATCCAACTCCGAACAGGTTGGTTGCGACTCGGTCTGCGGCGAGTTCGGAGAGCACCGTGGATCCTTGTTCGAACATCATCCAGAACGCCACCGAGGTCAGAAACAGCGGAACGTAGGCTTTGAGGTGGCTGCGCTCGGCGCTGGTGACGCGCGCACTGCGCATCATCACCAGCATTACCGCGACCGGAATGGTGAAGGTCGCCGCGCTGATGGCGTTGATCGCGCCCTGCAGTCCGCCACCGGTGACCACGGACGTCGCCGTGACGACGAAAACAACAGCTGCCGCGGAATAGCCCGTCGCGCCGATTCCCGCTGGCTTCGCTGGATGGACGAGAACAGCGGCGGAGTCGTGCGTGCGTGGTCCGACGTCAGGTAATGCCCGGAAGTTGACGATGAAATATGCGACCCCGATACCCATGCCGATCGCGGCGGCCATGAATCCCGCATGGTAGTTGATGTTCTGCCCCAGCCACCCGCAGACCAGCGGAGCCACGAAGCCACCGATGTTGATGCCCATGTAGAACAAGCAGAAGCCGGAGTCTCGGCGCTGGTCTTCGAGTGAGTAGAGCGCACCGACCAGCGATGCGATGTTGGGTTTGAGCAGCCCGGTCCCGAGCACGACGGCGGTAAGCCCGAAGTAAAACAGCGTCGTGGTAGGGATCGCCAGGATAATGTGGCCGCACATGATGATCAGACCACCGCTGAGAACCGTCTTGCGTGCGCCGATGAATCGGTCAGCTATCCATCCCCCGAAGACCGACGTCAAGTAGGCACTGGCGCTATAGATCGCGGTAAGCGACAACGCGGCCGCCGTTGGCAGACCCATGCCGCCTTGTGCTGTGGGGGTCAACAGGTACAGCGCCAGAATGGCCCGCATGCCGTAGAACGAGAACCTTTCCCACACCTCGACCGAGACCGGGGTCATCAATTGGCGTGGGTGTCCGAAGAATTGAGGTTCGCGATCCGAGCGCGCCTCGGTGGGGTCGAGCCGAGTTGTCATGGCACATCCTTGTGTCAGTGGGCCGCAGCACCCGTGAGTGTGCTCACATACCTGTTGTTGACGACGGTCGAAAAGTAGGCCAGAAGCGACGGTGAAAAGTAGGCTACGTGGTCGTGGTTATTGTGCCGTTGAAAGAAGAGGTTAGCGGCGTCCTGTTCAAAGGGGATGTATCCGACTTCGTCGACGACGAGTAGGCCGATGCGGCGCAGCTTGGCCAGTTCGGCAGGGAGCCGGCCAGCGTTGTGGGCGGCTTTGAGGCGGGCGACCCACCACCGCCTCCTCGGACCCCGCGGCTGGACCACCCGAAAACACCCAACGGCCACACCCAATGGATCCCAACACCCCACCTCGACCACAACCAACCCCGCACCAACACCCACCACCACCCCGAAAAATGGCTATAGCAGCGTGATCTGTTCGGGCTCCGGCTCGGCCGGTACCAGCAACTCGGGTCCGTTGTTGCGAATGCTGTTCACCAGCCTCGACACCTGGCGCAGCTCGATGCCGCGCACATCCGGCGGGCGGGCCAGCACCTCGGGATCCGCCTCGGCGTCGGGATTCAGCCAAGCGTCCCAATCCTTTTCGGCCAGCATCAGCGGCATCCGGTCGTGCACGCCGGCCAGCTCGCCCACCGCGTCGGTGGTGATGATCGTGCAACTCAACAGCGGCGCAGCATCTTTGGCGGGTTTCCAGACCGACCACAACCCGGCCATGAATACCATGTCGCCGTCGTAACGGTGCATGAAGAACGGAGTCTTGGCCGTCTTCTTGCCCTTCTTGTCAGCGGACGCGCTGTACGGATTGGGCCGCCACTCGTACCAACCGTCCATTGGCACCAGGCACCGCTTCGACTTGGCCGAGCCGCGGAAGGCCGGCGAGCTGGTCACCTTGTCGGCGCGGGCGTTGATCAGCAGCGGGCCCTTGTTGTCCGGGGCCCCGTCCAGACCGGGCTTGACCCACGGCGGGATCAGCCCCCAGCGCATCAGCCGCACCCGGCGCGTCGGCTCGTCCCCTGGCTCGCTGTGGCGCGACACCACCGTCGCGATGTCGGCCGTCGGCGCCACGTTGTAGTTCGGCTCCGATGCGCGCTCCGATGTACCGGTGGCCTCGTCGATCGCCTTGATCTTCTGGGCCAGCAGGGCCGGGTCCGTCGTGACCGCAAACCGTCCGCACATAGCTTCCATAGTGCTCCGCACCCACTCCTTTGGGTGGCTGGTATCCACGACACCCACCGACACGGCAGGATGGTGCAGGTGAGCGGAACCCAGGCCTGGACGGCCCCACGTGCGACGACACCGGTCCACGCGACCGTCACCGTCCCGGGCTCGAAATCGCAGACCAACCGGACGCTGCTGCTGGCCGCGCTGGCGGCCGCCCAGGGCAAAGGCTCGTCGACCGTCAGCGGCGCGCTGCGCAGCCGCGACACCGACCTGATGATCGGGGCGCTGACAATCTTGGGCCTGCGCGTCGACGGCACCGGTTCGGAGCTGGCGGTCAGCGGCGCCATCGCCCCCGACCCCGGGGCGCGCATCGACACCGGCCTGGCCGGAACGGTGCTGCGGTTCGTCCCTCCGCTGGCCGCGCTGGCCGACACTGCGGTCGAGTTCGACGGCGACGAACAGGCCCGGGCCCGGCCCATCGCTCCGCTGCTGGACGCGCTGCGCGACCTCGGCGTGCGGATCGACGGGAATGGCCTGCCATTCCGGGTGCTGGGCAGCGGCGCGATCGCCGGCGGCACGGTGGCCATTGACGCCTCGGCGTCGTCGCAGTTCGTGTCCGGCCTGCTGCTGTGCGGGGCGTCGTTCACCAACGGGCTGACCGTGCAGCACACCGGCTCCGCAGTGCCGTCGGCGCCGCACATCGCGATGACGGTGGTGATGTTGCGCCAGGCCGGCGTCGAGGTCGACGATTCGGTCCCGAACCGCTGGCAGGTGCGGGCAGGCAAGGTGGCGGCGCGGCATTGGGAGGTCGAGCCCGACCTGACCAACGCCGTCCCCTTCCTGGCGGCGGCCGTGGTCACCGGCGGGGCGGTACGCATCACCGGTTGGCCGCAGACCAGCGTGCAGGCCGCCGACGACATCCTGAGCGTTCTGGGCAAGCTGAATGCCGTTGTCACGCGCGATGATTCGTCACTCGAGGTGCAGGGTTCGGCGGACGGCTACCCGGGGTTCGACGTCGACCTGCGCGACGTCGGTGAGCTGGCGCCGTCGGTGGCGGCGCTGGCGGCGCTGGCAACCCCGGGATCGGTGTCGCGCTTGTCCGGCATCGCGCATCTGCGCGGCCACGAAACTGACCGGCTCGCCGCGCTGAGCACCGAGATCAATCGGCTGGGCGGCGACTGCCAGGAGACGCCCGACGGCCTCGTCATCACCGCCGCCCCGCTGCGGGCCGGATTGTGGCGCGCCTACGCCGATCACCGGATGGCGATGGCCGGCGCGATCGTCGGGCTGCGGGTCGACGGCGTCGAGGTCGACGACATCGGCGCCACCAGCAAGACGCTGCCGGAATTCCCGCGGCTGTGGGCAAACATGTTGGGGTTCGGCGACGATGCGGGCCGCGGCGGCGGCCCGCGGACGAGTCGGACAATTGAGGCGGAGCCCAACGATTGAGGCCAGGCGACTACGACGAATCCGACGTCAAAGTCCGGTCCGGTCGGGGCACACGGCCCCGGACCAAGACCCGCCCCGAACACGCCGACGCCGAAGCGGCCATGGTGGTCAGCGTCGACCGCGGCCGCTGGGGCTGCGTGCTGGGCGGGGATCCCGATCGCCGGGTCACTGCGATGCGCGCCCGTGAACTTGGGCGCACCCCGATCGTCGTCGGCGACGACGTGGACGTCGTCGGGGATGTGTCAGGGCGCACCGACACCCTGGCCCGCATCGTGCGCCGGGCGGAGCGGCGAACGGTGTTGCGGCGTACCGCCGACGACACCGATCCCACCGAGCGCGTGGTGGTCGCCAACGCCGATCAGCTGCTGATCGTGGTGGCCCTGGCCGATCCGCCGCCTCGCACCGGGCTGGTCGACCGGGCGCTGATCGCGGCGTATGCCGGCGGGCTGACCCCGATCCTGTGCTTGACCAAGACTGACCTTGCCCCGCCGGAACCGTTCGCCAAGCAATTCGCCGATCTGAACCTGACCGTCGTCGCCGCCGGTCGCGACGATCCCCTGCTGGCCGTGGCCGACCTGCTGATCGGCAGGATCACCGTCCTGCTGGGGCATTCCGGGGTCGGCAAGTCGACGTTGGTGAATCGCCTTGTGCCCGAGGCGGATCGGGCCGTCGGCGAGGTGACCGATATCGGCCGCGGGCGGCACACGTCGACGCAGTCGGTGGCCCTGCCGCTGCAAACCGAGGGGTCGGGCTGGGTGATCGACACCCCGGGCATCCGCTCCTTCGGCCTGGCCCACATCCAGCCCGACGACGTGCTCATGGCCTTCTCGGATCTGGCTGAGACCGTGCAGGATTGCCCGCGCGGCTGCGGACACATGGGACCGCCGGCCGACCCCGAATGCGCGCTGGACGCGCTCACCGGACCGGCCGCCCGCCGCGTCGCCGCCGCGCGGCGCTTGCTCGCCGCACTCAGGGAGACTTAGCCAGCCGCATGCCGAGTTCGTCGGGGGGCACCAAATGCCCTTCGGCGCATCGGATTTCGACGGTCGCCCCGGCGCCGCACCCCTGGTGCGTCAGCCGCAGCCGGTTGCGCCCCGGCAGGTGATTGCGCCCCCACTCGAAAAGGGCCCAGACCACTGGCATGAAGTCGATGCCGGCCTTGGTCAGCACGTACTCCTCGCGGCTGCGCTGCCCGGGCTCCTGGTAGGGCCGCCGCTCCAGCAACCCCAGCTCGACCAGCTCGGCCAGCCGCGCGGAGGTCGCCGCCTTGGTGATGCCGACCCGGCGGGCGAAGTCGTCGAACCGCGTGGTGCCGTAATACGCCTCGCGCATGATCAACATCGCGGACTTGGTGCCCACCACCGCCATCGTCTTCTCGATCGCGCACTGACCGACCGCCGACCATTTGTCCCGGTCCGCCAGCACACCTTGCAGAAATGTCATCTAAATCACCTCCCGTCTGGGTTGATTTTAGTATACCTAGGCGTTTTGCTGGGTATATCGAGCCATACTCAGGGCCGATAATGGACTCAAGGAGGAGTCATGACCAGCTTTCAAGGCCGCGACGCAGTCATCGTCGGCGCCGTGCGCACCCCCGTCGGCAAGGGCAAGGCCAGCGGCGCCCTGCACGATGTGCTGCCGGCCGACCTGCTGGCGCACAGCCTGCGCGAACTGGTGGCGCGCACCGGGGTGGACCCGGTGCAGATCGACGACGTGATCGCCGGGGCCGTCACCCAGGCCGGCGACCAGGCCGTCAACATCGCCCGCAACGCGTTGCTGGGGGCTGGATTCCCCGAGTCCGTTCCGGGAACGACGGTCGACCGGCAATGCGGCAGCAGCCAGCAGGCCATCAGCTTCGCCGCCCAGGGCGTGCTCGCCGGCGCCTACGACCTGGTGATCGCCGGCGGCGTGGAATCGATGAGCCGGGTGCCGATGGGCAGCTCGGTGCTGCCCGGCAGCAATCCGTTCGGCAACGACATGACGAACCGCTACCCGGACGGCCTCGTGCCCCAGGGCATCAGCGCCGAACTGATCGCCGCCAAGTGGGGCCTGTCGCGCACCCAGCTCGACGAATTCTCCGCCGAGAGCCACAACCGGGCCGCCCGCGCCACCAAGGACGGTCTGTTCGACAACGAGCTGATTCCGATTGCCGGGCTGCAGACCGACGAGATCATCCGGCCCGCGACCACCGTGAAGACCCTGGCCGCGCTGCAGCCGGCGTTCTACAGCGAGGCGGCCGAACAGCGTTTCCCCCAGATCAATTGGGAGATCACGCCCGGGAACTCGTCGCCGCTGTCGGACGGCAGCGCCGCGGTCCTGATCACTACCAGCGAGGTCGCCCGCAAGCTCGGCCTGCGCCCGTTGGCGCGGATTCACACCGCGACCGCGGTGGGGTCCGATCCGCTGTACATGCTCACCGGCGTCATACCGGCCACCGAAAAGGTGTTGCAGCGCGCCGGTTTGACGCTCGCCGACATCGACCTGTTCGAGGTGAACGAGGCGTTCGCCCCTGTCGTGCTGGCCTGGGCGAACGACACCGGCGCCGACCTGGCCAAGACCAACGTCAACGGCGGCGCCATCGCGATCGGCCACCCGCTGGGCGCCAGCGGTGCGCGCATCATGACCACGCTGGTCAATGCGCTCGAACAGCGCGGTGGACGGTATGGCCTGCAAACGATGTGCGAGGGCGGCGGCATGGCCAACGCCACGATCATCGAGCGGCTGGGGTAGGTCGCAGCCTTCGGTCAGGCCTGGTGTTCTGAACCGGCGCAGGGTGCGCCGGCGGTCACGGCTTCACCTGGGGCGGTGTCATTCAAAGCGGAATCCGGCCCGGTCAACGCGGGACTGAACTTGAGCGCGTCAACGAGTTCGTCGACCGCGATCGCTGCTCGGCCATCCATGACCGCCTCCGAGAAGCAGGTCTCCAGGTGGTTGTGCAGCATCACCCGGTTGGTCCGTTCCAACGCGGACTGGGTAGCAGAAATCTGCTTCATGACGTCAATGCAGTAAGCGTCGTTTTCCAGCATGCGAATGATCCCGTCGAGATGTCCGCGCACCGTCCTGAGTCGGTTGAGCGCCGCCCGCTTCTTCGCTGTCATTTCCTGAGGCATCGCTGTCTCCCTCTGGCTTGCCGTCAGGCGATCATCTCATCGGGTCATGCTATCCCACCCCACCCTGGGTGGGGTAGCATGACGAGTAATCCACTGCTTCGGGACAGGAGATTCAACTCATGGCAAGCGCCAGCGACGTTTCCGCACCGGCCGACAACTCCGGCGTCACGACCGACATACCCACGGACTCACCCCACCGACCGAGTCGCCTGAACCAGGCATTGGCGTGGGTGGGAATAGTCGCCGGCGGCCTCTTCATCGTCGCGGCAATCTTCTTCTCGGGCTTCTTCCTGAGTTGGAATTTCGGCGGCGCGCACTACGGCCACATGGGATCGGGGATGATGGCCTCCTGTGCCGAGATGAAGCACGGCGAGCAAATGATGAAGCCGGACGGGCACATGAAACCGGGCGCGATGATGCCGCCCAGCGGCCCCCGCCCGTAGCGGTCAAAGTGATGAGTGCGGAGGCGATGCAAACATGATGTGGTTCCACGGGATCGGCTGGGGCTGGGCTGGATGCCTGCCGGAGGCTCTGGTGATGGCAGTGCTGTGGGGTGCTGTCATCGTCGCCGGCATCCTTGCGGGCGGCTTTCTCACCAGGCGACGAAGCGGTCCGCCCGCGCTCAGCGATCCGGCTCCAGCCCGGACGGGATCCATGTTTTGGGACAGCCCTCGCGCTGAGCCGGAGGACAACGACCAATGGTATCGACGATTAATGTAGCCGCATCAATAGCGTTACCCACCAACATTTTTCGCGGTGGTTAGATTCGCTCGGCGGACACTCTTTGCCGCCTTGGGTGCTAGCGCCGCGGTCAGTATCTTCCAGGAATGCCGCCGATGAAGCGAGGCATGATGGGCTCCGGAACATGTGGTTCGGGAGCTGGTCCAACGCGCAACGAAGATATTCATGCACGCACCGCTCGCCGGCAGATCGATCTGGCAGCTCGCTCGGCGGAAAAGTTCGAAGCGAGTCGCGGGACTTACGTTCAGCCACAGCGAATCTGATGATTGTGGTAGACACACTGCTATTGCAGGATGCAGACTCGAGGCACGTGCTGCCACTGCCGAGGCCAGAAGGTGTTTACAGTGAAAGAGTCGCTGAGCAAGGGAAGTAGATTACTTGTAGCGCCAGGCGTTACGTTATGGGCACTCCTCAATTCCCCCGCGGCCTGGGCCGGGCCGGGCGGCAACATTCCAGGCCCTGGCGTGTGCGACTATCCCGGTATTGGCGGAAGTAATTTCGAGGCGGGGGCCACGTCGTACTACTGCGATTTCCCTATCGAAGAGAACAGCACGCACTGGCACTGCGAATATGGCGGATGGAACCTGGGTGGTCCAGGTGGTAATGCCCCCATCGGTGCAACTTTTATGGGTTTTGGATTAACCATTCCTGCAGGCGATTTCGGCGGCGCTATCGGGGGGTGTTCATGGCGCTGGCCGGACAACACCATCGGCCCTGCACCAAACCCACCGGGCGCGTGGAGGAACTACTTGGTACCCAAGCCGCCACCGCCCGAACATCGAGGGCCTCCGACTTCACCGGCTGCGGCAGTGTCCGGGCCACCACAAGCAGAGAGTTCGAATCCCGGCGAAGAGCCTCAGACGCCGGCCTACACTAACCCGGCGTTTCCGAATCCCGGCAGGACGCAGAACCCGCCGAGCTAGTTGTTTTGCGAACCTCTGGCTCCATCGTCGAGCGGCTGGGCTAGGAGCCCCGAGCCGGCCAGGCGCCTCAAGCGGCGCTCACCGAATCTGGAGTGCGCCGGCTTTCGATCGTCAGATCGCCCGCCGTCACAGTGCGGATGTGGTCACTGGCAAGAATGTCGTGTCGGAAGCCGAGCCGGATCGCGCTGGCCTCGCCGAGGCGGGTCAGCTGGCCGGCGGTGAAGCTGACATCCGGGGCACCCAAGGTTCTCCTCGAGCTGATGGGGCGTGCGCGCGCCGATGATCGGTGCCGTCACCCCCGGATTCCGCAGGGTCCAAGCCAATCCGACCTGCGCGGGTGTGCGACCCATTTCGCTGGCCGTCTACTTCACGGCATCGGCGATGCCGAGGTTGCGCTCGGTGAGCGTGCCCAAGGCGGAGTTGAAGCTCTTGCGGGTGCCGTCGCCGGAGGCGATGTTCGTCGCGGTGAGGTCGCTGCGGCTGTATTTGCCGCTGAGTACCCCACCGGCCAGCGGTGCATACGGGATCACCCCCAATCCCATCTCCTGCGCCATGGGGATCAAGTCCCGTTCGCCGGTGCGCTCGATCAGGTTGCATTCGATTTGCAGCGAACTGGCCGGGGTCAGTATCGACTACGTCGTCCGGCTGGAACAGGCGCGCGGGCTCCGACCCTCCGCGAACGTGGTGGAGTCATTAGCGCGGGCGCTGCGCCTGACCGCCGCCGAACGCGCCTACCTATTCGACCTGACCGGGCAGCGACCACGTAGGTCGGACAAGCTCGCCACCGCTGCGGCCCCGCCACTGGTGGATCTGGTCGATGAACTGTCGCCCCTGCCGGCGATGCTGATGAACCACCGCTTCGACATCCTGGCCTGGAACCGCGAAATAACCCAGCTATTAGTGGATTTCGACACCCTGCCCCCCTCGCAACGCAACTCGATGTGGCTGTGCCTGATGCACCCCCAGATACGCGAGTACTACGTTGACCGTGATCGCGTAGTGCGGGAAGGGGTTGCTCACCTGCGCGCCGTGTGGGCCGCCCATCAGGATGATCAGGCGTTGGCCGACCTGTTCGCCGAATTCATGTCTCACGACGACGAGTTCGCGCGGTTGTGGGCCGAAGGAAGCGTCGCGGTCAACGGCCGGGGAAGCAAGGCCCTGCGACATCCCGACGTCGGCGCGATCGCCGTCGACTTCGAAGTCCTTATCCCCCTTCAAGATACGGACCAACGTCTGATGATATGCCGCGCCGCCGACGATGAGAGCCGAGAGGCGTTGGACCAGTTGTGGACACGGGATCCGCGTCCCGACTTCTCGCCCTCAGGATGCCTTGGCGTACCGGCGAACTAGGTCGTCCTCGCCAAACGTCGTCGTGCGCTGCTGGCCGTTGGCATCACGGGTGAAGAACGTCCACCGGCGCGGTGCCGACTGCGACCCGCTGATCAGTTTCACGGTGAGGCGCGAGGCGGTGGGACGAACGGTGCCGATAACGTCACCGACCCCGATCTTCGACGGATGAATCTGCGGCGCGTCGTACCAGTCCTGGCTGTTCACCTGCACCCATCCTCGCGTTGTTAACGCTCACCCTACGCGACCCTGCTTCCGCCGGCACGCAAATGGCTTAGAGCCAGCCGGTGCGGGCGGCCGCGACCGGCTCGGGCGGCGCGGGCGCAAGCTCACCGTCGCGCACGCCGTCGAGCATCCGTCGCACCGCCGCCACGATCTCCGGGGCCGCCGCGGCGAGTCCCGCCTTGTCGGCCTCGGTGACCTCGTCGGGTTCGACTCCCGCCCTGGCCAGCACGGCGGCCGGATCGGCCAACTCCCCCGCCAACCACGCCACCGGGTCGGCCGACAGCTCGGGCACGAAATTCCGCCGGCCGGGTTCCCAGCCCGTGAACCGGGGGTGGTGATGGGCCCGGTCCAGGGTCCCCGGCGGGCTCTCGGTGGACCCGAACAGGTCTACCCGCCAGACCGGGCGGTTGAAGGAGATCGGGACGCCGGCGTAAATGGACCCCTGCGGCTCGGCCCGATCGACGAGACGAAGTTCCAGCCGGACTCCCCGTTCCGGGGTTTCCTGGCCCTCGTTCGGGTTCGGGTCAACGAAGAACATGTCCCCCACGACCACACCCATGGTTTCGAATCCAAATGCTGCGAGCATGTCTCGAGGGTAGCCCCAACCCGGCCTACTTGGGATTGGCCTGCTTCAGATGCGCTATCTCGTTGCCCCACACCGATTGCGCGCCGGCGTCGCCGACCCGGTAGATCTGGATCATCGTCGCGACACCCACCACGATGGCGGCGATCGCGACCGAGGCGTTGACGACCCGGCCGCGCGATCCGGACCGCCGCTCGATTCGTCCCAGCACCAAAAGACCGGCGGCGACGACCAATAACGCAACGGCGAAATAGACGATGGTGTCGCCCAGCTCGGCGTGCTGCTGCAGAATCGGGCTGGGGCTGCGCCGCAGGTCATACAGCCATCCGCCGGCATCGGCGGTGATCGGCGTCAGCACCATCGTCACGACGGCGAGGATGCCGGTAAGCCAGCCGAGTTGTCCGCGCCGCGCCGCGGGCCACAGGGCGCACACGATTTCCAGCAGCGCCGTCAGTGGCGCCAAGACGACGAGGAAATGAACAAACAGCACATGGGCGGGCAAGTCATGGATGATCGTCATGGTTGTCGCCACCCTAACGCCCGGCACCCCGGCCGAGCCAACGCTAACGCCTCTGACCGGCGAGTTTGATGAGGCTTGGCTTGCTAGCGCGTCGGCCGAACATACGCTTCGCTGAGCGGCATGACCAACGACCAACTAGACCCGGCGGACCACCTGCACGACGCCGAACCGCACGCCGGCCACAGCTCCGGCCGGCTGAACAGCCTGCGGGCCGCGGTGCTGGGCGCCAACGACGGCATCGTCTCGGTGGCCGGCATCGTCGTCGGCGTGGCCGGGGCCACCCCCGGACGCGGCCCGATTTTCACGGCCGGCCTGGCGGCGCTGGTGGGCGGCGCGGTCTCGATGGCGCTGGGCGAATACGTGTCGGTGTCCAGCCAACGCGACAGCGAAAAGGCCCAGCTGGCCATCGAGCGGCATGAGTTGAAGCACCTGCCCGAGGCCGAATTGGCCGAACTCACAGCCATTTACCAAAGCCGGGGCCTCTCACCGCAGACCGCCGCGCTGGTCGCCCGGGAGCTGACCGAGCACGACGCGCTGACCGCTCACGCCCACGCCGAGCTCAACATCGATCCCGACGAGCTGGCCAACCCGTGGCAGGCCGCCAGCGCCTCGGCGGCGTCGTTCATCGTCGGCGCGGTGTTGCCCCTGGTGTCAATCCTGTTGCCGCCCAACGCCTGGCGCGTCCCCGTGACGTTCGTCGCGGTGCTCGTCGCCCTGGCGTTCACCGGCGCGCTCAGCGCCCGGATCGGTGGCGGCAACGTCTCGCGTGCGGTGCTGCGTGTCGTGCTCGGCGGCGCGGCGGGATTGGCGTTCACCTACGGCATCGGACATCTCTTCGGCGCCGCGGTCGGCTAGCGACGGGGCCGCGCCCACATTGCGACGTTCGGCGCCGATCTGCACGACGGTGCCCGGGCTGGCGGGCTTCGGCGCCAAGTACAGGATTTTCTGAATTCAGCAATCGTTGTACTATCCGGACATGCAGATCCTGGCGCATCGCGACGCGTTGACACGGTTTGGGTACGCGTTGTCCGATCCGACCCGGACCGCGATCCTGCTCAGGCTGCGCAACGGCGGACGGTATCCCTCCGACTTGGCGGAGGAGCTCGGGGCGTCCCGGCAGATCGTGTCGAATCATCTCGCTTGCCTGCGCGGCTGCGGGCTCGTCATCGCGGTGCCCGAGGGGCGGCGCAGCCGTTACGAGCTGGCCGACGCGCGGTTGGCCCACGCCCTCAACGACCTGGTCGGCCTGGTGCTGGCCGTCGAACCCGATTGCTGTGAGCGCTGATGTCGCGTCGTCAGGTGCTTGCACGGCGCGTCCGGCTGCTGGTGGCAGCGACCATCACCTACAACGTCATCGAGGCCGCGGTCGCACTCGTCGCGGGCACGCGCGCCTCGTCCACGGCGCTGATCGGCTTCGGACTGGACTCGGTGGTCGAGGTGTCGTCCGCAGCCGTCGTTGCGTGGCAGTTCGCCGGACGCGAACACGAGGCGCGCGAACCAATCGCATTGCAGCTCATAGCTTTCTCGTTCTTCGGCCTGGCCGCGTACGTCACGGCTGAATCCATCGCTTCGCTGTTCGGTCTCAGCGAGGCAAAGCATTCGGCGGTGGGCATTGCGCTGGCGGCCGTCAGCCTGCTGGTGATGCCGGTGCTGTCGCTGGCGCAGCGCCGCGCCGGTGCCGAACTCAACTCGCGATCGGCGGTCGCCGACTCCAAGCAGACGCTGCTGTGCACGTATCTGTCGTCGGTGTTGTTGGTCGGGCTGTTGCTGAATTCGCTACTGGGTTGGTCGTGGGCGGATCCCGTTGCCGCACTGGCGATTGCCGGCATCGCCGTCCGGGAGGGTATACAGGCGTGGCGCGGCGAAGCCTGCTGCGCCCCCGTGAGCGAAGCCGACGCGGACTGCTGCGGCGGCTAGGGCCTAAGCCGTCGCATCCGTGGCGCCGAGGCGCAGGTGCTCGATGTGGTAGACGGCCTCGTCGAGCAATTGCGCGACGTGGTTGTCGTAGAGGCGGTAGACGATGTTGCGGCCGTTGCGGTCGCCCGCGACCAGGCCGAGCGCGCGCAGCAACCGCAGCTGGTGCGACACCGCCGGCTGCTCCATCCCGACCGCGGTCGAAAGGTCGCCGACCGCACACGGGGATTGCCGCAGCCGGGTCAGAATCATCAGCCGGTTCGGCGAGGCCAGCGCTTGCAGGGTCTCGGCGATCTTGCCCGCCGACGCGGGATCGAGTATTGCCGGCGGCGTCACCCTGCCGTCCACTCCATGCCCCATGTCTTCAATTGAAGCACGCCAGAGCAATTGAGATGATATATGTAGAGGTATACATGTATACATGTATAAGACGGGTTATCGACGGATCGGAGTAGGCGTCGGATGAGCACCGCCACCGCCGCGCCGACGCACGCGCCCGCCGCGAGCGCCGTGCCGTCGACCGTCGCGGGCCTGTGGTCGGTGCCCGCCGTGCGATGGGCCACCGCGGCGTTGCTCCTGTTCCTGGCCGGCCTTGCTGCCCAGCTCTGGCACGCGCCGCAATGGCTGCCGTGGACGTGCTACCTGGCGTGCTACGGCACCGGCGGCTGGTCGCCGGCCTGGGCAGGTCTGCAGGCCCTGCGGTCGCGATCCCTGGACGTCGACCTACTCATGGTGGTGGCGGCCATCGGCGCGGCGGGTATCGGCCAGGTCTTCGACGGGGCCCTGCTGATCGTCATCTTCGCCACCTCGGGCGCATTGGAGGACGCGGCGACCAAGCGCACCGAGGACTCGGTGCGGGGGCTGCTCGACCTCGCGCCCGCTCGCGCGGTCCGCATCCACACCGACGGGACCGAAGAGCCGGTCGACGCCGCGGAGCTGTACGTCGGCGACCTGGTCAGCGTGCGCCCGGGTGAGCGCGTCTCCGCGGACGGCGTCGTCGTCGACGGCGGATCGGACGTCGACCAGTCGTCGGTCACCGGCGAGCCCCTGCCGGCCGGCAAGGCCGTCGGCGACCAGGTCTTCGCGGGCACGCTCAACGGCGCTGGGGCACTTCGCATCCGCGTCACCACGGAGCCCTCCGACACCGTCGTCGCCCGCATCGTCGCCCTGGTCGCGCGGGCATCGGCCACCAAAGCCAGGACACAATTGTTCATCGAGAAGGTCGAGCAACGGTATTCGGTGGGCGTCGTCGCGGCGACCGTGGCCCTGTTCGCGGTCCCCCTGCTGCTCGGGGCCCAGCTCGAGCCCACGCTGCTGCGGGCGATGACGTTCATGATCGTGGCATCGCCGTGCGCAGTGGTGTTGGCGACCATGCCGCCGCTGCTCTCGGCGATTGCCAACGCCGGACGGCACGGCGTGCTCGTCAAGTCGGCGGTCGCGATGGAACACCTCGCGGACACCACCCTGGTGACGATCGACAAGACCGGGACCCTCACGACGGGAACACCACAACTCACCAGCATCGCCGCGACCGACGACCGGTACTCGGACGACGACGTGTTGCGGATCGCCGCCAGCGCCGAACAATTCAGCGAGCATCCGCTGGGGCGCGCGGTCGTCTCAGCCGCCCGCGCCCGTGGGCTCGCGCTTTCCGATGCCGCCGACTTCCAGGCCCTTCCCGGCCGTGGCGTGCGCGCCCGGGTCGTGGGCCGGGCGATCGAGGTGCTGAGCCCGCGCGCATTCCACCGCAACCCGTCTGCCGTAGGCCGCCTCGAAAGCCGGGGAACCACCGCCGTTCTCGTGGTCGTCGATGCGACGCTGGTCGGCATTCTCGGACTGGACGACACCGCGCGCGAAGGTTCCGGGAAGGTGGTCCGCGCGATCGCCGCGATCACGTCGAACGCGCCGGTCCTGCTGACCGGCGATACCCGGCCGGCCGCAGAGCACCTGGCCGCACAGGCCGGAATCGATGACGTGCGCGCCGACCTGCTGCCCGACGACAAGGTCGCCGCCGTCCGCCAGTTCCAGGGCGACGGCCACCGTGTGCTGTTCGTCGGCGACGGGATCAACGACGCGCCGGCGATGGCCGCCGCGCACGCGTCGATTGCCATGGGGCGCAACGGCGCCGACCTGACGTTGGAAACCGCCGATGCCGTCACCGTCCGGGACGAACTCGCGGCCATCCCGGCGGTCGTTGCCCTGGCTCGTCGCGCGCGCCGCGTCGTGGTCGCCAATCTCGTCATCGCGGCGACGTTCATCACCGGGCTCGTGGTGTGGGACCTGCTCGGCACCCTGCCGCTGCCGCTCGGTGTCGCCGGCCACGAGGGCTCCACGGTCGTAGTGGCGCTCAACGGGCTGCGGCTGCTGAGCTCCGGCGCCTGGCGGCAGGACTTCGGCCGCGTCGCTTGACCCAAGTACCCTGGGGGGGTACCGTTCGCGCCATGCTAGTAGGCGGAGCCGCCTCTTGATCGGCGACCTCACGCTGCGGTGGATCGTCACCGCGCTCTTCGGCGTCGGTATCGCGGCATACGTCTATGTCCTTGTCGCACAACGCAGCCAGCGAACCGGCACCCTGAGCCATCTGTTTCATCTGACGATGGCGGCGGCGATGATCCTGATGGCCTGGCACATCGGCGTGCAACTCTCGGCGGTCGGGCCGATGATCTTCTTCGCCCTGGCCGGCGCGTCCTTCGCGTACGCGGCCGGCCGAGCCGCCTCCGCGTTCGGTGAGCGGCTCACCAATTCCTACTACGCCGTGATGGCCGCGGCAATGGTGTGGATGTACGCGGAGATGAGCGGCGAGATGCCGCGCCCTGCGAGCCACCCGGCGCCGGACGCGATGGCCATGGACATGCCGGGAATGGAGCTGACCGGACATGAGATGTCCCGGGCGCCAACCGGACTCGGGTGGATCGCCGCGGTGAACTGGATCGCGGCCCTTGGCTTCGCCGTCGTGGCGCTGTACTGGTCCTGCCGTTGGATCGCCCGGCGGCCGGGCACGCGGATGGAACCGCTGTACCAGGCGTGCACGGCCGCGGGTACCGCCGCGATGTTCTTTGCCCTCCTGTAACGAGCGCCGCGGCGATCACCGATATCGTCTCGGGTGTAACCCATCGATCGTAGGAGAGGCACGATGACGAAAACCGTTGGCAGGGTCGCCGGCAAGGTCGCGTTCATCACGGGCGCCGCGCGCGGCCAGGGCCGGGAGCACGCCGTCCGCCTCGCCGAGGAGGGCGCCGACATCATCGCGGTGGACCTGTGCGGCGACGTTGAGGGGGTCATCTATCCGGGAGCGACGGAGGCCGACCTCGACGAGACCGCGACCCTGGTCGAAAAATCGGGCCGGCGCATCGTGACCGCCAAGGCCGATGTTCGCGACGTCGCGAGTCTTCGCGATGCGTTGCAGCAGGGGGTCGACGAATTGGGCCGGCCCGATGTGGTGATCGCCAACGCCGGCATCAGCGGCAGTCCCGCACCCGCCGCGCTGATCGAAGAAACGGCCTGGAAGACCATGCTCGACATCAATCTCACCGGCGTCTGGCACACCATCAAGGTGGCGGTGCCGCACATGTCCGACGGGCGCGGCGGGTCCATCATCTTGGTCAGTTCCATGCTGGGACTTCGCGGCGGCGGGTACATGGCGCACTACGCGTCGGCGAAACACGGTGTGGTCGGGTTGATGAACTCGCTGGCGAATGAGCTTGCGCCGCAGCTGATTCGGGTCAACTCGATCCACCCGGGCAACATCCGGACGCCGATGATCGACAACGAGCAGTTTCACCGCACGCTGCGGCCGGACCTTCCCGAGCCGACCATGGACGACACGGCCGCGGTGCTCGGGCACTTCCACATGCTGCCGGTGCCGGTCATCGAGGCGCGCGCGGTCAGCAATGCGGTGCTGTTCCTGGCGTCCGACGAGGCGCAGTACATCACCGGCGCGGCATTGCCGATCGACGCGGGGGCCGTCGCGAAGTTCTGAGGCGCGAAGTTCTAGGCCGCCAGGTCGTTGGCACCGGGCCGGGTCGCCGCGTCCTTCTTGCGACGCCGCCAGCCCCGCACCGTTTCGATGGCGGTCTTGAGGCCGCGCCGCCGGCCGGTGGCTGGGTCGATGCCCGCGAATTCCGGGCCGAGCTCGGCGAACATCCGCTCGCTGCGCGTCTCGGGCGCGTTGTCGGCGTTGTCCAGCAGGTACTTGTCCGGCAGCGACAGCTTGGCCATCGTGCGCCACGTCTTGGCGTACTGCAGCAGGAACGAGCCTGTGGTGTAAGGCAAGTCGTACTTGTCGCACACCTGGCGCACCCGCACCGAGATCTCGTGCAACCGATTGCTCGGCAGGTCCGGGTACAGGTGGTGTTCGATCTGGTGGCACAGGTTGCCGCTCATGAACCGTAGCGCGGGTCCGGCCTCGAAGTTGGCGCTGCCCAGCATCTGGCGCAGGTACCACTGCCCCCTGGATTCACCGATCATGTCGGTCTTCGTGAATTTCTCTGCGCCGTCGGGGAAATGGCCGCAGAAGATCACGGCGTTGGCCCAGACGTTGCGGATCACGTTGGCCGTGGCGTTGGCCGTCAGCGTCGAGCGGTACGTCGCGCCGGGCGACAGCGAGGTCAGCGCCGGGAAGGCGACGTAGTCCTTGAGCACCTGACGACCGGCCTTGGCCAGGAACTCGTCGGTGCGCTGCCGCGCCTCGTCCTGATCCATCCGTTTCTTGACGATCTTGCCGATCTCCACATGCTGCAGCCCGACGCCCCACTCGAAGCCGAGGCCCAGCAACGTGTTCCACACCAGGTTGAAGACGTTGAACTTCTTCCAGCGCTGATCGCGCGTGACGCGCAACATGCCGTAGCCCACGTCGTCGTCCATCCCGAGGATGTTGGTGTACTTGTGGTGCACGAAGTTGTGGGTGTAGCGCCAGTGCTTGGACGACCCGGCCATGTCCCACTCCCACGTCGAGGAGTGAATCTCCGGGTCGTTCATCCAATCCCACTGGCCGTGCATGACGTTGTGGCCGATCTCCATATTCTCGATGATCTTGGCCACGCCCAGCGTCACGGTCCCGACCCACCAGGCCGAGCGCCGCGAACTGGCGGTCAGCAGCAGCCGGCCGACCACCTCGAGCGCGCGCTGGCCTGCGATGGTGCGACGGATGTAACGGGCGTCCCGCTCTCCCCGTGAGTCTTCGATGTCCTGTCGGATGGCATCGAGCTCAACGCCCAGATTTTCGATGTCAGCATCTGTCAGATGCGCGAATACGTCGACGTCTGTGATCGCCATCGACTTCACCTCCCTTGGGGGTAGTCTCTGCGGTCCATACCTACGTTATCGTAACCTACGACGGCGTAGGTTACCTGTGAGTAGCCTTAACATGTCACGGCGTCTAGACGTCGAGGGTGCAATTACCCGACGCGGCCGACACACACGTCTGCACCCGCGAGCCGGGCTCGTGCTCCTGGCCGGTGCGCAAGTCGCGGACGTGGCCCTCCAACAGCGGAACCACGCACGACTGGCAGATGCCCATGCGGCACCCGAACGGCATCTGCACGCCGGCGCCCTCGCCCGCATCCATCAGCGACGTCGCGGCATCGGCGCTGACCGTGCGCCCGCTGCGGCCGAACGTGACCGTTCCGCCGGCGCCGGCGGGGGCCGCCTTGGCCACCGCGAAGCGCTCCAGGTGCAGCCGGTTGCCGACCCCGGCCGCCTCCCACACCTGCTCGGCCTGGGCGAGCAGGCCCTCCGGCCCGCAAGCCCAGGTCTGGCGTTCGCGCCAGTCCGGCACCGCCTCGTCGAGCCGGGCCAGGTCCAGCCGGCCCTCGGTGCGGGTCTGGCGCACCTGCAACCGATAGCCGGCATGCACGGCGGCCAGCTCGGTCAACTCGGTACCGAACATCACGTCAGACCGGCTGGGCGCCGAGTGGACATGCACGATGTCACCAATCTGATTGCGCCGCACCAAGGTCCGCAACATCGACATCACCGGTGTGATGCCCGACCCCGCGGTGAGGAACAGGATCGACGACGGCGCCGGATCAGGCAGCACGAAGTTGCCCTGCGGCGCGGCCAGGCGCACGATCGTGCCCGGCTCGACGCCCTCGACCAAGTGGGTGGACAAAAAGCCCTCCGGCATCGCCTTGACGCTGATGGTCACCGTGCGCTCCGGGCCGGACCCCGACCGGGCGACCGGGCTAGACGTCAGCGAATACGATCGCCAGCGCCAGCGCCCGTCGACGAACAATCCGATGCCGATGTACTGACCGGGCTCATAGTCGAAGCTGAATCCCCAGCCCGGTTTGATCACCAGGGTGGCGGAGTCTTCGGTCTCGCGGCGAACCTTCACCACCCGGCCACGCAACTCCCGCGCCGACCACAACGGGTTGGCCAAATGCAGATAGTCGTCCGGCAGCAACGGTGTGGTGATACGCGAGACGAGCTTGCGCAGCGCATGCCAGCCGGGGTGCCGCTCGGCGCCCGCCACCGTGGCGCGCCGGGTCTCGATGACGTTGGCGGTGATAGATGCGTATGTCCTACCCATGATCAACCCTACGGTACCGTAGGTTACGGTATCCCATCCAGGACCGACGGCCCCGATTGCGTCACAGTAGGTCCAGCAGGAACGGCAGCTCCTGGTTGGCGTACCAGGCCAGATCGTGGTCCAGCGCGTCGCCGACGATCAGGTCGGCATCCTCGTCGCCCAGGTCGGCGGCGTCGATCGCCTCGATCGCCTTCGTCACCGCCGGCTCGGCGTCCGAGTTGTCGACGTACGCGGCGATCACCTCATCCATCGTCACCGGCCCACCGAGCCGAACGACCGCGTCGTCGAGATCGGGCCGGAAGGTCGCCCCGGATTGGTCCACCTCCGCGGACAATACCGCGCGCCGCGGCCGCGCGGCCTCGCCCGTCCCCTCCGGCTCGTGGGCGGCCAGCAACCGCAGCGACGCCAGCGCCGCCTCGCGCAGCGCGACGTCGGCGAGTTCGTCGTCATCGCCCTCGGCGTAGGCCTCGCGCAACGCCGGCGTCACCGCGAAGGCGGTGCCGTTGACCGGCCGCAGCGATCCGTCGATGACGAGTTGCTGCAGCATCGGCAAGGTGGCAGGGATATAGACCTGCATCATCCGATCAACGTAGCCGCGTAGTCCTCCACGTAGTTCGACAGCTCCCGCGGCGGCCGCTGGTAGTTACCGCTGACGATCGGGCGTCGCGGCAGCTTGACTTCGGGTCGGTCCACCTCGTGGTAGTCGATGGAATTCAGCAGGTGCGCCATCATGTTGAGCCGCGCGTGCTTCTTGAGGTCGGATTCCACCACGTACCACGGGCTGGCAGCGGTATCGGTGTGCACCATCATCTCGTCCTTGGCGCGCGAATAGTCCTCCCACCGATACACCGATTCCAAGTCCATCGGACTCAATTTCCATTGCCGCACAGGGTCGTTCAAGCGTGACTTGAATCGCCGGAGCTGTTCGCCGTCAGACACGGAGAACCAGTACTTACGCAAGATAATGCCGTCGTCGATCAGCATCTGCTCGAAGATCGGCGTCTGGCGCAGGAACAGGACATACTCCTGCGGCGTGCAGAAGCCCATCACCTTCTCGACGCCGGCGCGGTTGTACCAGCTGCGATCGAAGAGCACGATCTCCCCCTTGGCGGGCAGATGCGCGATGTAGCGCTGGTAGTACCACTGGCCGCGCTCGCGGTCGGTGGGTGCCGGCAGCGCGGCGATCTGGGCGACACGGGGGCTGAGATATTCGGTGATCCGCTTGATCGCCCCGCCCTTACCCGCGGCGTCGCGGCCCTCGAAGATCACCACCACGCGGGCTCCGACGGCACGCACCCACTCCTGCAGCTTCACGAATTCCGTTTGCAGTCGGAATAATTCGGCCTCGTAGACCTCCTGGGAGATCTTGGCGGCCGCTTTCGGCTTGACCTTCGCCTTGGTCTTGGTTGGCTTACCGTTGCTGCTGGGCGCGCTCATACCATCGGATGGTATACGCACGCAGCCATTTTGACGCGGCGAAGGTTAACGGGAAGCTTCCAGCAGTTCCTCGAGGGACTGGCTCAGCAATGCGGGCAGTAGATCGACATCGCTCATCGCGTCGCGATCGGCATTGATCCCGAAATACAACATGCCGTTGTAGGAGGTGACGCTGATGGCCAGCGCCTGATTGTGCAGCAGCGGCGGCACGGCGTAAGTCTCGAGCAATTTGGTGCCAGCGATGTACATCTGCGATTGGGCGCCAGGCGCATTGGTGATCAACAAATTGAACAACCGCGCCGAGAAGCTGGTCGCCACCCGGATACCCATGGCGTGTAACGTCGGTGGCGCAAAGCCCGACAACGTGACGATCGTCCTGGCGTCGACCAGCCGCGCGGCCGCCGGGATCGACTCGGTGGCGTGGGCGATCTGCGACAGCCGCACCACGGGGTTGGCCTCCCCCACCGGCAGATCGACCAGAAACGGCGTGACCTGACTGATCATCTGACCCGGACCGGTCGAATCGTGCTGGCCCTCGGCGTAGACCGACAGGGGCGCCATCGCCCGCACCGTCGCAGTCGGTGACACCGCGACACCCCGCGACATCAGCCAGTTGCCCAGCGCCCCGGCCACCACCGCCAGCACGACGTCGTTGATGTCACACTCGTAGCGCGCCCGCACCGCCCGGTAGTCCTCCAGGCTGCCGCTGGCGACAGTGAAGCGGCGGTGCCGCGACACCCGGGCGTTGAGCGGGCTGCTGGGTGCGGTGCCACGCGCCGCGGTGCGCACGATGTTGACGGCGCGGCGGCCGACGGCGAGCAGTTCGCCGTAGTTGGTCGTCATCTCGGCCAGCGCGGAGCCGACCGCCTGCAGCTGGGTTCCGGGTCCGGCCACCCAATCGGTGAGCGCCCCCAGCAGTAGCCGGGTGTTGCCGGGGTCGCGTTCCGGCACCCAGATGTCCTCCGGGAACGGCGGCGGATTGCGCGTCCGGTCGGCGATGACGTGCCCGATCTCCAGCGCGCTCATCCCGTTGATCAGCGCCTGATGCGATTTGGTGTACAGGGCGACCCGGTTCTTCTCCAGCCCTTCGACCAGGTACATCTCCCACAGCGGCCGCGTCTTGTCCAGCGGCCGGGCGGCCAGCCGCGCGATCAGCTCGTGCAGCTGCTCGTCGCTGCCCGGCGACGGCAACGCCGAGCGCCGCACGTGATAGGTGATGTCGAAGTCGGCGTCGTCGATCCAGAACGGCCGGGCAGCGCCGACCCCGATCCCGCGCACCTTCTGGCGGTACCGCGGGATCTGGGCGAGCCGCTTCTCGACGGTGGCCAGCAGCGTCTCGTAGCTCAATCCGGCGCGCGGGCGGCGCAGGATCGACAAAGATCCGACGTACATCGGGGTGGCCGTGTTCTCCAGCCGATAAAAAGAGGCGTCCGATGCGGACAACCGGGTCACCATTGCGGCCCTGGCCTCCTCGCCGATTCGTCCCGACCACCGCTGTTGGCCACCACCGTAATCGTCTGCCCGGGACATGGCACCGTGCGGGTGTGTGCGAACGCGAATTGCGCAACGGGCAAGGGTAATTCAGAATCGATCGTCTGCGACTCTCCGGCAGGCTGGTTCCAGCGATGAGACGGAGAGTGCGCGTTGACCATCAGCCCCGCCACGGACCCGACCCGCCGCGACGCGTTTGCCGTCGAGCCCGTCGCGGACTACGAGCCGCCGGCCCGGGACGTGCCGCGCACCGGTGCGCTGTGCCGAACGACGCGCCGGCCCCACCGCGGACGACGGGTCGGCGAACCGCCCCCGGCGGCGACGGTGTTGTCCGCGCCGATGCGCCAGGCGGCGGTCTTCGCCGATGCCGCGCTGCGCCGCGTCCTGGAGGTCATCGATCGGCGCCGCCCGCTGGCCCAGCTGCGACCGCTGCTGGTGGCCGGCCTGGTCGACCCGGTGCTGTCGGTGAGCCGGACCGCTGCCGCGCAGGAGGGCGTCGCGGTGCTGCGTCGGATGCGCGTGCAGCCGGTCGGTCATCGCGATCACGAGACGGCGGCCGAGGTGTTCGGCTCCTACAGCCGCGGGGACCGGATGCATGCCATCGCCTGTCGCGTCGAACGGCTGCCCACTGGGAGCGGGGCCCGCTGGCAGGTCGTCGCCCTGCACATAGGTTGATGCGCGGGGTTGATGCGCGGGGTTGATGCGCGGGGCTGATGCGCGGGGTCAATGCGCGGGACCGACGCCGCCGGCGAAGCGCGCCAGCACCGGGCCCACGATCGCCATGACGAACACATACGCGGTGGCCAGCGCGGCCACGACGGGCACCGCTGTGCCGACCAGGCCGATGATGATCAGGGAGAACTCGCCGCGGGCGATGAGCGCCGCACCGGCCCGCAGCTGCCCGCGGCGCGCCACCCCGTCGCGCCGGGCGGCGAAGGCGCCGGTGGCAACCTTCGTCACGGCGGTGACGGCGGCCAGGGCAAGCGCCACCGGCAGCACCGGAATCAGTTCGTGCGGGTCGACCGACAGCCCGATCGCCACGAAGAAGACCGCGGCAAACAGATCGCGCAGCGGCCCCAGCACCCGGCGGGCCCGGTCCGCGGTCTCGCCGGTCAGGGTCAGCCCCACCAGGAACGCCCCGACCGCGGCCGACGCGTGCAGCGACTCCGCCAGCGCCGCCACCAGCAGGGTGCCGCCGAGGACCCGCAGCAACAGCTGCTCGGAATCGGGGTGTGCCACCAGCCGGCCCACGTGGTGACCCCAGTGATACGACGCGGCGAACGCGGCCAGCAGCGCTGCGACCGCGACGAGGGCGCCCACGAGGGCCTCGACCCAACTGCCGCCGGCGGCCAGCACGGCGAACAGCGGCAGGTAGGCGGCCATCGCGAAGTCCTCGAGCACCAGTACCGACAGCACGGCCGGGGTTTCGCGGTTGCCCAGCCGGCGCAGGTCCTCGAGCAGCCGGGCGATGACACCCGAGGAGGAGATGTAGGTGACTCCGGCCAGGGCGAGGATGGCGACACCGTCGAACCCCAACAGCCACCCGGCCGCCGCGCCAGGGGTGGCGTTGAGGAAGATGTCGACGCCAGCAGACGGCAGGTGGTGGCGCAGGCTGGCGGCGAACTCGGTCGCCGAGAATTCCAGACCCAGCGTCAGCAGCAGCAGAACGATACCGATGGGCGCGCCGGTCACGATGAACTCACCGGCGGCCGCCACCGGCCAGATGCCGCCCTTGCCCAGCGAAAGCCCGGCTAGCAGATACACCGGGATCGGCGACAGCGCGTAGCGGCGTGCGACGGCACCCAACACCGCCAGCCCAGCCAGGAGGGCGCCGAGCTGGAATAGCAGCGCCCCCGAAACCTGCACTGGCTCAACCCTTGTCGATGATCTGCCGGACGGCGGCGATGCCCTCTTCGGTGCCGATCACGATCAGAACGTCGCCCGCGTGCAGCGTCTCGGCCGGACCCGGCGAGGCGAGCACGTCCTCGTCGCGCACGATCGCGACGATCGAGGCGCCGGTGCGGGTACGGGCCTTGGTGTCGCCCAAGGGGCGGTCCACGAACGGGTTGCCGGGCTCGATGTCGACCTGACCTGCCTCAAGTCCCGGCACCTCGCGGGTCAGCTCGGTGAACCGCTCGGCGATCCGTGGTGCGCCGAGGATCTGGGCCACCGTGTCGGCCTCCTCGTCGGTCAGGCGAAAGACCGGCCGAGCCTGGTCGGGGTCGTCGGCGCCGTAGAGGACGACGTCGAAGTCGCCGCCGCGCCGCGCGATGATGCCGATCCGCTCACCCTTGTGGCTGGTGAACTCGTAGCGCAGGCCGACCCCCGGCAGCAGCACCTCCTTGACGTCCATGCCGTCAATCCTTCACGAAAGCACGCGCCGAGTGAAGGTCACAGGCCAAGCTCATAGCTCGGCGCGGATGGCCATCAGTGGCTCGATACTGCAACGCTGTTGGGCGCAAAGCGCCGTCGCAACTGGTAAGCCGCGAGGATCACCACCAGAGTGACCCCACTCATGACGAATTGCGATCGGGTGCTGGGCAGCAGCGCCATCGCGATGATGACGGCTACCATCAGCGCGATGGTCGCGTAGCTCAGCCAGGGAAACAGCCACATTTTCAGCTTGAGTGCCCCTGGATCTTCGCGATCGAGCCGTTTGCGCAACACCACCTGGGCGACGCCTATCACCAGATAAACGAACAGCGCGACCGCGCCGTAGGAGTTAACCAGAAACTGGAACACCAAGTCGCCCCAGAGGTAGCTGGCCGCGACGGACACATACCCGACCGTGGTACCCAACAGAATGGCCCGGCGCGGCACTCCGCTGCGTGACAGTTTGGCGAAGTACCGCGGTGCATCCCCGTTTATGGTGAGCGCGAACAGCATTCGTGATGCTGTATACAGCGCTGAATTCAGACAGGACAACACCGCGGTCAGGACGATAACGTTCATGACGGCACTGACACCAGGGATCCCGAGCACCGAAAGCACCGCCGCGTAGGGGCTGACACCGACGTTGGGTGCGTTCCACGGCTGGATCGACACCACCACGAAGATCGACCCGACGTAAAACAACACGATCCGGAGCACGATGGATTTCAGGGCGCGCGCCACCGCTCGTTTCGGCTCAGTCGATTCGGCCGCCGCGATTGTCACGATTTCCGCGCCGGTGTAGAAGGCAACGCACGGCACCACGGCCGCGAGCACCGGGCCCCAGCCCATCGGGGTGAAGCCGCCGTGATCAACGAGGTTGCCCAGCCCCGGCGTTGCGTGCGGCCACCAGCCGGTGATCCACAGCAATCCCATCGCTTCGAAGATCACGATCGCGATCACCTTGATCGAGGAAAACCAGTACTCGAACTCGCCGTAGGAGCGGGCCGACACCAGGTTGGTCGCGGTGAGCGGCAGTATGACGGCCAGACTCAGCACCCACAGCGGGATGGCCGGCGACCACAGATGCAGAATCCGGCCGCCCGCAACGGCTTCCACCGCAACCACGATGACGTAGAAGTACCAATACATCCACCCGGTAACGAACCCCGCGCGTTGTCCCAGCGCATCGCGTGCATAGGCGTAAAAGGCGCCGACCCTCGGCCGGGCTACCGCCATTTCGCCCAGCATTCGCATGACCAGCATGGTCAGTGTCCCGCCGATCAGGAATGACACGATGGCCGCCGGACCCGCTTCGCCGATGACGACACCGCTGCCGACGAACAGTCCGGCTCCAATGACCCCACCGAGGGCAATCAGATTCATGTGCCGGCGCTTGAGCCCTTTGACCAGCTCAGCGACTTCGCCACTCGCGCGGTGCATCACGCGCTCACGATCGACGAAGCAGCCTGTGACGACAAGGGTTTGGCTCATCTCCACCAAATATGGCGCTGCTACCGCCTCGCCTGCGTCAGCGCCGCTTCACCGATTTCTGCGGCTTGGCGCCGCGGCCTTGCTGGCGCGCGGCCGCCCGCCGCTCGCGCCGGCTGGCACCGGCGGGCACCCCAGCCGGCGTCTTCTGCGCACCGCCGCCGTTGCGCTGCACCTCCGCCGAACCGTCCTCGGCCGGACCGGAATACGTCAGCGCGGGCGCGCTGTCGTCAATACCCTTGGCGCGCAACGTACTTGGAACGCTCTCCTGCGCGGGCTCCGCCGGTTCGCCGCCGAGCGCCGCCAGACCCTCCGGCTGTGCCTGCACCGCCACCTGCGGGGCGGGCACGGCCTCGACGCTGACGTTGAACAGGAAGCCGACCGACTCCTCCTTCAGGCCGTCGAGCATGGCCATGAACATGTCGTAGCCCTCGCGCTGGTACTCCACCAGCGGGTCGCGCTGGGCCATCGCGCGCAGCCCGATGCCCTCCTTGAGGTAGTCCATCTCGTAGAGGTGCTCGCGCCACTTGCGATCGATGACGTTGAGCAGCACATTGCGCTCCAGCTGGCGCATCGCGCCTTCTCCGGCGAGCTCCTCGAGTTGGGCTTCCCTTGCGCCGTAAGCGTTTTCGGCATCCTTGAGCAGCGCTTCGAGCAATTCCTCGCGGGTCAGCTCGTCGCGCTCGGATTCGGCGTCCTGCCGGGTCAGCGACGCATAGTTAATGCCGACCGGGTACAGCGTCTTGAGCGCCGACCACAACGCGTCGAGATCCCAGTCCTCGGCGTAGCCGTCGGCGGTGGCGCCGTTTACGTAGGCGGTGACGACGTCGCGGAGCATGTCCAGCGCCTGCTCCTTGAGGTTCTCGCCCTCGAGGATGCGGCGACGCTCGGCGTAGATCACCTTGCGCTGCTGGTTCATCACCTCGTCGTACTTCAGGACGTTCTTGCGGACCTCGAAGTTCTGCTGCTCGACCTGGGTCTGGGCGCTCTTGATCGCCCGGGTGACCATCTTGGCCTCGATCGGCACGTCGTCGGGCAGATTCAGCCGGTTGAGCATGGCCTCCAGCGCGGCGCCGTTGAACCGGCGCATGAGCTCATCACCCAGCGACAGGTAGAAGCGCGACTCGCCCGGGTCGCCCTGCCGGCCGGAGCGGCCGCGCAGCTGGTTGTCGATGCGCCGCGACTCGTGCCGCTCGGTGCCCAGTACGTACAGGCCCCCGGCCTCGATCACCTCGGCGGCCTCCTCGCTGGCCTCCGCCTTGACCTTCGGCAGCTCCTCGTGCCAGGCCGCCTCGTACTCCTCGGGCGTCTCCACCGGGTCCAGACCGCGCTCGCGCAGCCGCTGGTCGGCCAGGAAGTCGACGTTGCCGCCCAGCACGATGTCGGTACCGCGGCCGGCCATGTTGGTGGCCACGGTGATACCGCCGCGGCGGCCGGCCACCGCGATGATGCCCGCCTCCTGCTCGTGGTACTTCGCGTTGAGCACGTTGTGCGGGATGCGGCGCTTGGTGAACTGCCGCGACAGGTACTCGGAGCGCTCGACGCTGGTGGTACCGATCAGGACCGGCTGGCCCTTCTCGTAGCGCTCCGCGACGTCGTCGACGACCGCTATGTACTTGGCTTCTTCGGTCTTGTAGATGAGGTCGGACTGGTCGGTGCGGACCATCGGCTTGTTGGTGGGGATGGAGACCACGCCGAGCTTGTAGATCTCGTGTAGCTCGGCCGCCTCGGTCTGGGCGGTACCGGTCATCCCGGCGAGCTTGTCGTAGAGCCGGAAGTAGTTCTGCAGCGTGATCGTGGCCAGCGTCTGGTTCTCGGCCTTGATCTCGACGTGCTCCTTGGCCTCGATGGCCTGGTGCATGCCCTCGTTGTAGCGGCGGCCGATCAGCACGCGGCCGGTGAACTCGTCGACGATCAGCACCTCGCCGTCGCGGACGATGTAGTCCTTGTCGCGGTTGAACAGCTCCTTGGCCTTCAGCGCGTTGTTGAGGTAGCTGACCAGCGGCGAGTTCGCGGCCTCGTATAGGTTGTCGATGCCGAGCTGGTCCTCGACGAACTCCACGCCCTTTTCGTGCACGCCGACCGTGCGCTTGCGCAGGTCGACCTCGTAGTGGGTGTCCTTCTCCATCAGCGGCGCGATGCGGGCGAACTCGGTGTACCAGTTCGAGGCGCCGTCGGCGGGGCCGGAGATGATCAGCGGCGTGCGAGCCTCGTCGATCAGGATGGAGTCGACCTCGTCGACGATGGCGAAGTTGTGCCCGCGCTGCACCAGGTCGTCGAGCGAGTGCGCCATGTTGTCGCGCAGGTAGTCGAAGCCGAACTCGTTGTTCGTGCCGTAGGTGACGTCGGCGTTGTAGGCGACGCGGCGCTGCTCGGGCGTCATCTGGGCGAGGATGACGCCCACCTCGAGGCCCAGGAAGCGGTGTACGCGGCCCATCCACTCGCTGTCGCGTTTGGCCAGGTAGTCGTTGACGGTGACGACGTGCACGCCCTTGCCGCCCAGCGCGTTGAGGTAGGCCGGTAGCACACAGGTCAGGGTCTTGCCCTCACCGGTCTTCATCTCGGCGACGTTGCCCAGGTGCAGGGCCGCCCCACCCATCACCTGGACGTCGAAGGGACGCTGGTCGAGCACCCGCCACGCGGCCTCGCGGGCCACCGCGAATGCCTCGGGCAGCAGGTCGTCGAGGGTCTCGCCCTCCTCGAGACGGGTGCGAAACTCGTCGGTCTTGGCCCGCAGCTCGGCGTCGCTGAGCTTTTCCAGGTCGTCGGACAACGTGTTGACATAGTCGGCCACCCGCTTGAGGCGTTTGACCATGCGACCTTCACCAAGGCGCAGCAACTTCGACAGCACGGTGTTGTCCCCTTTTGGGATGGTTTCCCTGTTGGTTAGGAGTCTTCTTCTATGAGGCGACTCCCATGGTAGGTGACAACCCCGCGATGGCCGTCGACGCTCGGAGCGGCGTCAGGACAGTCTGATCAGCCCGTAGTCGTAGGCGTGCCGGCGGTAGACCACGGATGGGCGCTCGGTCTGCTTGTCGAAGAACAAGAAGAAGTCGTGCCCGACCAGCTCCATCTCGTAGAGCGCGTCGTCCACCGACATCGGCGTGGCCTGGTGCTCCTTGGTCCGCACCACCCGCCCGGGTTCGTGATCGGCGCCGTCCGGCTCGGGCGCGGCACCGTCGTGTTGATGCCCCTCGACGGCGTCGCCGTTGGTGGCGGACTTCGCCGGCGCCGGCGGCTGCGCGGTGGCCTCCGCCAGGGAAACCGGGGTCTTTTCGCCGTAATGCACCTTGCGGCGGTCCTTGCCGCGGCGCAGCCGGCTCTCCAGCCGGACGACGGCGGCCTCGAGTGCGGCATAGAAGCTGTCGGCGCACGCCTCACCGCGGACTACCGGCCCACGGCCCCGCGCGGTGATCTCCACACGCTGACAGGACTTACGTTGGCGGCGGTTGCGTTCGTGTTTGAGTTCGACGTCGAACAGATAGATGGTCTTGTCGAATCGTTCCGCACGTGCAAGTTTCTGCATGACGTAGACACGGAAGTGATCGGGAATCTCGACGTTGCGGCCCTTGAAGACCACCTCGGCGCTGACGGTCGTTTCCTGCGGGTCTATGTCTAACGGCGGTTCGTCCACAACCAGACCGGAATCCACGGTGAGCCTTGACATACGCGACAACTCGTTTCTCTTTTCACGTCCACGCGACCTGCGTGACGGCTTTCCAGGAACGCGCGCCGACGGGGTTGGAGAACGGATCGCAAAGTGGTCACCGCCGCAGGCAGCCCGCCGGTGCAAGGTGTCGAATACTCACCCCCTTCGCGTAGGGCGTCTCAACTGTGATCGCGACTGGAGACGTTGAAGGTTGGTTCCGACGTTAGCTCGTGTTCGCCTCGCCGTGCCACCGATTTGATGGACCCGTTGCGAGTTCTTCACATCCTCTTGGCGAATTCATTGGTTTGAAACGGATTCGACGGCTTCGGGCGAACCGCGCGGGCCCCCGCTCAGGCCCCCGCGAGGGCCAGCACGCCCGCCACCCGCACCCCGGCGGCCGCCAGCACCCGGGCCGACTCGCGGGCGGTCGCGCCGGTGGTGACGACGTCGTCGACGACGAGGACCTCGGGATCCGACGGCATCGCACGCCGCCGCAGCACCGCCCGGCCGGCGATGTTGCGCTGCCGCGCGGCGCTGCCCAGACCCGCCGAGTCGCGGGTCAGCGCCCGCAGCCGCAGCGCCGCGGCGACGCCGATCTCCGGGTGGCCGGCGACGGCATGCGTGGCGATGCGGGTGACCGGGTCGCCGCCGCGGCGCCGCGCGGCTTGCCGCCGCGTCGGGGCGGGCACGATCGTCAGCGGGGCCTCGACCATGCCCCAGCTCAGCAACCGGTGCACCCCGGTGGCCAGCGCGCGCGCCAGCGGCGGAACGAGATCGCCGCGGCCGTGCTCCTTGACCGCCAGGATCGCCTGCCGGCGCGCGCCGGCGTAGCGGCCGAGCGCGAATACCGGCACCCCCGCGTCGACGCGCGGTGAGATCAGGTGCGGCTCGTCGGGCGCCACGGCCAGCTCGGCGTCGCAGGCAGCACACCAGCGGGTCGCCGGGGCGCCGCAGCCGCCGCATGCCAGCGGCAAAACAAGATCGAGCACACGTGCAGTGTCGCGCCGGGCGGTGACAGGTCCGGGCCGGCGCTCAGCCGGGCAGCACCGGAACGGCCCCGCCCGTCATCAGGCCCGGCACGTCGAACCAGCTCTGCTGGGTTTCCGGGGCGGCGGACGCCGAATACTGCAGCACCCCTTGGGGCGCGGCGACGTAGACCGTCGACGGGTTGGCCGCGATCGCGGTGAGCGGGATCTGCAGGCCATGCGCCGGCGCGTCGGAGTTCACCCCGTCGAGGTTCACGTACGACACCGGATGGGCGGTGTCGTTGCGCGTCACCACGATGTCGTCGCCGGTGCGCCAGTACAGCGACACCACCGTGTTGCCCAGGCCGAAACCCAACCGCCGCGGACAGGTCAGCGCGTACTGCCCGGCCTGCGTCTGCTCGACACCGGCGAGGATCACCTGGCCGCCGATCACCATCGCCGCCCGTGTGCTGTCCCGGGACAGCTGCAGGTCCGAGATCGGCCCGGGGAACCGGCTGGCGACCGCGCCGGAATCCACCGGGATGCGGGCCGGCTGGCCGGACGCCGGTTCGGCAATGGCCCGCAACACGTTGTTGGCGTCGACCACCACCCAGACCGCGTCGTCGAGCGACCAGCTGGGCCGCGACAGGCTGTGGCCGTCGGCGGACTGGACGGCCTCGCCGCCGAGATCACCGATCCACAGTGACTCCGCCATGTCGGGGGCGCCGCGGTGCAGCGTCACCACCGACGCCACCAGCCGGCCGCTGCGGGACAGCGCGGCGCTGCTCTGGTCGCCCATCCGCCCGAACGCGCCGGGCACCAGGCTGGTCCGTTGCCCGTCGAGGCCGACCAGCGAGCCGCTCACCAGTGCGTGCAGCCCCGCACCGGCGCCGTCGGCCACGCCGGGGTCGGTGGCCGCGACGTCGGAGGTGGTCCAGCCGTCGCGGAACCGGTCGTCCAGCGGCGCGCCGTCGGCGTTGATCACGTACGGGCCGCGGATGTCGGCGCGGGCCAGCGTCCAAATGATCTGTGCGGCAAGCAATTGCCGACTGTGCGGATCGGTGGTGGACAGCTTCTCCAGGTCTATGCGCGCGCCGCCGTAGCCCTTGCCGATGCCGTTCTTGCCGCCGTCGGCGCGGGTCACGGGCCCGCGCAGGCGCAGCGGCGGCGCGAGCAGGTTGCGCACGGTGTGGGCCATCTCGGGCCGCGGGCCGGCCAGCATCTTGGACACCAGCTCGGTGGCCAGCTGATCGTGATCGGACACCGCGACATAGCGCGGATCGGGCACCACCGTCTTGCCGGTCGGGTCGGCGAAGTACAGCGTGTTGCGCTTGTAGGTGGCCTGGAACTGTTGCCAATCCAGGAAAACCCCGTTGGGCAGGCGGTCGATTCGCCAGCCGCCCGACGTCTTCACCAACTCGATCGGCCCCGGGTCGGGCAGCACGCCCTCGGCCGTTTGGAAGACCCCGACATCGGACAGCGAGCCCAAGATGTCGGCCCGCATGGTCGCCGAAACTCGTTCGGCGCCACGAGTTTCCACGAAGACCACATGGTCGATCAGCAGCGAGCTACCGGCGTCGTCCCAGGAGTTGGAGGCCGATTGGGTGAGGAACTGCCGCGCCGCCAGGTGCCGGTTGGCCGGATCGGCCGTGGCCTTGAGGAATTCGCGCAGCAGCACGTCAGGATCCATGCCCGGGGTCGGCTTAGGCAGGTTCGACGGGGCCGGCCGGTCGACGGTACCGATGGCCTGCGGCGCCGACGAGCTGGGTACCGCGGCGCAGCCCGCGAGCAGCAACGCCACCGACATCAGCACCGCGAGATTCCACCGCGGCTTTCGTCGCATCAGCCGCTCCGCTCGGCGGGCTCGCGGTGACGCTGACGCTTATCACGCTCCGGCGCAAGCGGTTCGGCGACCGGCTGCGCGGACGGCGGAATCGGCTTCATGGGCAGCGGGCTGGTGGTGACCTTGTGACCGCGCACCAGCGGAAGGGTCAGCCGGAAGCAGGCGCCCTGGCCGGGCTCGCCCCACGCCTCCAGCCGGCCCTGGTGCAACCGCGCATCCTCGACGCTGATCGCCAGGCCCAAACCTGTTCCGCCAGAACGCCTTACCCGCGACGGGTCGGAGCGCCAGAACCGGCTGAACACCAACTTCTCCTCCCCCGGTCGCAGCCCGACGCCGTAGTCGCGGACGGTGACGGCGACGGTGTCCTCGTCGGCCCCCATCCGGATGTCCACCGGCTTGTGCTCGGCATGGTCGATGGCGTTGGCGATCAGGTTACGCAGGATGCGCTCCACCCGGCGCGGGTCGACCTCGGCGATCACCTCTTCGGCCGGCATATCGACCTGCAGCTCGATGCCGGCGTCCTCGGCCAGATGGCCCACGTTGCCCAGCGCGCTCTGCACGGTGTTGCGCAAATCGACTGCCTCCACGGACAATTCGGCAACACCGGCGTCGTGGCGGGAGATCTCCAGCAGGTCGTTGAGCAGCGTCTCGAACCGGTCCAGCTCGTTGACCATCAGCTCGGTGGAGCGTTGCAGCGTGGGGTCGAGGTCGGAGCTGTGGTCGTAGATCAGGTCGGCGGCCATGCGCACCGTGGTCAGCGGCGTGCGCAGTTCGTGGCTGACGTCGGAGGTGAACCGGCGCTGCAGGTTGCCGAACTCCTCGAGCTGGGTGATCTGCCGCGACAGGCTCTCGGCCATGTCGTTGAAGGACACCGCAAGCCGGGCCATGTCGTCCTCACCGCGTACCGGCATCCGTTCGGTCAGATGCCCCTCGGCGAACCGCTCGGCGATCCGGGATGCCGAGCGCACCGGCACGACGACCTGCCGCGAGACCAGCAGCGCGATCCCCGCCAGCAGCACCAGCAGTACCGCGCCGCCGGTGATCATCGTGCCGCGCACCAGCGTGATGGTGGCCTGCTCGTTCTTCAGCGGGAAGATCAGGTAGAGCTCCAGGTTGGCGACCTGCGACGAGGTCGGCGTGCCGACAATCAGTGCCGGACCCGAGAAGCCGTCACCGTGCACCGTGGCGTACTGGTAGGCGGCCTGTCCCGCCCTGACGAAGCCCCGCAGCGAATTGGGCACCTGGTCGACGGGCCCGGCGGTGGTCGCCGCGCGCGGGCCGTCGCCCGGAACGATCAGGGCGGCGTCGAAGGCGCCCGCCAGGCCGGCGCCCGAGGCCGTGTCAGTCTTGGAGGTCAGCGTGTTGCGGGCCAGCTGCAGGCTGCTGTCCAGCGAGCGCGTCTCCTCGCCGTTGACGATCCCGCCCACGGTGGTGCGCGCCCGCTCGATCTGCTCGATGGCGGCCCGGACCTTGACGTCGAGCACGCGATTGGTGACCTGGCTGGTCAGCACGAAACCCAGCGCCAGGATGACGGCCAAGGACAAGCCGAGCGTCAGCGCCACGACGCGCAATTGCAGCGAGCGGCGCCAGGCGATGCCGACCGCCCGATTCAGTGCACTGATGCCGCGCGTCAAGGGGCCGGTACGCCCCCAGCGATGACCGTGGATACGTCGCCGCGAGCCCCAAATCAATGACGCCCCCGGATCACGGAGGTCCGGCCTTGTATCCCACTCCTCGAACGGTCAACACCACAGTCGGGTTCTCAGGGTCTTTCTCGACCTTGGCCCGCAGACGCTGGACGTGCACATTCACCAGGCGCGTGTCGGCCGGGTGACGGTATCCCCATACCTGTTCGAGCAGCACATCACGAGTAAACACCTGGCGTGGTTTGCGTGCCAGCGCGACCAGGAGGTCGAACTCCAGTGGTGTGAGCGAGATCTGCTCGCCGTTGCGGGTGACCTTGTGCGCCGGGACGTCGATCTCCACGTCGGCGATGGACAACATCTCGGCGGGCTCATCGTCATTGCGCCGCAGCCGCGCCCGCACCCGGGCGACCAGCTCCTTGGGCTTGAACGGCTTCATGATGTAGTCGTCGGCGCCGGATTCCAGGCCGAGCACCACGTCGACCGTGTCGGTCTTGGCGGTCAGCATCACAATCGGAACGCCGGAGTCGGCGCGCAGCACGCGGCACACATCGATGCCGTTCATGCCCGGCAACATCAGGTCCAGCAGCACCAGGTCGGGCCGCAGCTCGCGCACCGCGGTCAGGGCCTGCGTGCCGTCACCGATCACCGCGGTGTCGAAGCCCTCCCCACGAAGAACGATGGTCAGCATCTCCGCGAGCGACGCGTCGTCGTCCACGACCAAAATTCTTTGCCTCATGAAGACCATGGTGTCACCAGATCGGGACAAAACCGGCGCACCACACGGGCGTTTCTTACTCGATAAGGCCAAATCGTGACAAATCTGTGCTATCCGGCCGTCAATTCGGCGGCTAGCCGGCCCGGATCGACGTCCGCCTCGACCACCAGCCACCGGCCGCCCCAGCCCGCGGCGGCCAACTCGGCGTACACGGCGCCGGTGCGCTGCTGCAGCCCGTCGTCGCGCTCGTAGCTGTCGCGCGCACGTCCCGGCTCGGACGCCTCGCGGCGCCGGGCCCGCTCCCCGGCCAGCTCGGCAGTGACCGCCAGCAGCACCTGCCGGTCGGGCGACGGCAGCCCCAGCCGCTGATATTCCAGCGCCTGCACCCAGGCCACCGCCGGTCCGGCCGCATCCTCGTGCAGGCGGGCGGCGCTGTAGGCGGCGTTGGAGGCGACGTAGCGATCCAGGATCACCACGTCATGGTCGCGGCCAAGGCCGTTGATCTCCTCGATCGCGGCGGCGCGGTCCAGCGCGAAGAGCATCGCCATCGCGTACACCGACGACGAGAGATCCCCGTGCTCGCCGTGCAACGCCTCGGCCGCGACGTCCGCGGTCACCGATCGCCCGTACCGCGGGAAGGCCAGCGTGGCCACCGTCTTGCCGGCGGCCTCGAACGCGGCCTTCAACCCCTCGGTCAGCGTCCGCTTGCCGGAGCCGTCGACGCCCTCGATCGCGATCAGCACGGCGCGAGCCTATCGAGCCCGCGCCGCGCGGACGCGGATCAGTAGCGGTAGTGGTCGGGCTTGAACGGGCCCTCGACGTCGACGCCGAGGTATTCGGCCTGGTCCTTGGTCAGCTTGGTCAGCCGCCCGCCCAGCGCCTCGACGTGGATGCGGGCCACCTTCTCGTCGAGGTGCTTGGGCAGCCGGTAGACCTCGTTGTCGTACTCGTCGTTCTTGGTCCACAACTCGATCTGGGCGATCGTCTGGTTGGCGAAGCTGTTGCTCATCACGAACGACGGGTGCCCGGTGGCGTTACCCAGGTTCAACAGCCGGCCCTCGGACAACACGATGATCGCCTTACCCGAGTCCTTGAACGTCCACAGATCCACCTGCGGCTTGATGTTGAGCTTGGTGGCACCGGAACGCTCCAGGGCGGCGATATCGATCTCGTTGTCGAAGTGGCCAATGTTGCCCAAAATGGCGTGGTCCTTCATCGCCTTCATGTGATCCAGCGAAATGATGTCCTTGTTGCCGGTCGCGGTCACTACGATGTCGGCATCGGCGATGGCGTCCTCGACGGTCACCACGTCGTAGCCCTCCATCAACGCCTGCAAGGCGTTGATGGGGTCGATCTCGGTGACGGAAACGCGGGCGCCCTGGCCCTTTGCCGCCTCCGCACAACCCTTACCCACGTCGCCGAAACCGCAGATCAGGACGTTCTTGCCGCCGATCAGCGCATCCGTGCCGCGGTTGATGCCGTCCAGCAGCGAGTGCCGGGTGCCGTACTTGTTGTCGAACTTGGACTTGGTGACCGAGTCGTTGACGTTGATTGCCGGGAAAGCCAGGTCGCCGGCCGCGGCGAACTGGTAGAGCCGCAGCACGCCGGTGGTGGTCTCCTCCGTCACGCCCCTGACCGACTCGGCGATCTTGGTCCACTTGGTCTTGTCGGTCTCGAACCGGTTGCGCAGCAGGTTCAAAAAGACCTTCCATTCCGCCGAGTCGTCGTCCTCGGCGGGCGGCACCACGCCGGCCTTCTCGTACTGGGCGCCGCGCAGCACCAGCATGGTGGCATCCCCGCCGTCGTCCAGGATCATGTTGGCCGGCTCACCGGGCCAGGTCAGCATCTGCTCGGCGCACCACCAGTACTCCTCGAGCGACTCGCCCTTCCAGGCGAACACCGGGACACCCTTGGGCTCCTCGGGCGTGCCGTGCGGGCCCACGACGACCGCCGCTGCGGCGTGGTCCTGGGTGGAGAAGATGTTGCAAGAGGCCCAGCGGACCTCGGCGCCCAGCGAGGTCAGCGTCTCGATCAGCACCGCGGTCTGCACGGTCATGTGCAGTGACCCCGAGATACGCGCTCCCTTCAGCGGCTGCACGTCGTGGTATTCGCGGCGCAATGACATCAGGCCGGGCATCTCGTACTCGGCCAGGTCCAGTTCCTTGCGGCCGAATTCCGCGAGCGACAAATCGGCGATCTTGAAATCGATGCCGTTAACAACGTCGGGCGTCAGGGTCATGGCGTGTCTGTTCCTTCTGCGGCTCAGGAGCTCACGGGAGTAATTAGCTTAGGTATGTTCTTCCGCCACTGTAGTAGGCGGCCGAAAGGCCGCCAGGTCAGGGGACGTTGATGACGCCGTGACGCTCCGCGAAGGGCGTCATCAACCGGGCGAGATCCTGCGCGACGTCGTGGTCGGCTTCCGGCGGCATCGATACGTAGCTCAGCGCCAGCCGCACGATGGCGCGCGCCAGCACGCCGGCGTCCTCGTCGCTGGTGGCGACCCAGCTGTGGGTGAACGCCACGGTCAACCGCTCCGACGCCCGCGTGATGATCGGGCCGCTGTCGGTGGTGATGATCTGCAGCAGGTCCGGCTTCGCGACGCCGGTCAGCAGCGAGATCACCAGCGGGTCGGCCGCCGATTCGGCGAAGAAGGCTCGGAAGCCCTCCAGGAACGCTTCGTAGACGTGACCGACGTTGGCGTCGATGGCGGCGTGGACCGCGTCGACCAGGCGGTCGGCCAAGCGCAGCGCATACCCCTGGGCCAGGCCCTGCCGGGAGCCGAACTCGTTGTAGATCGTCTGCCGGCTGATGCCCGCGGCACGGGCCACGTCGGACAGCGTGATCGCGGACCAATCGCGGGTCCCGAGCAGCTCGCGCATGCCGTCCAGTACCGAATTGCGCAGCAGATCCCGCGATGCCTCGGCGTAGGGAATCCGCTTCACAGGCGCGACAATAGCCGCTTTCGCCGGGGTGTTGGGCCGCTCAGGAACGAGCGATCTCGACCATCTCGAAGTCGGATTTGGCGGCGCCGCAATCCGGGCAGCTCCAGTCGTCGGGGATGTCGTCCCAGCGGGTGCCGGGCTCGATGCCATCCTCCGGCCAGCCGCGGGCTTCGTCGTACTCGAAGCCGCACTGCACGCACACGAACAGTTTGTAGTCATTCACGAGTTCACTCCCACTTCTTCGAAATCGACCTTCTCGCGCACGGCGCAATCGGGGCAGCACCAGTCGTCGGGGATGTCGGCGAACGGCGTGCCGGGCCGAAAGCCTTCCCGCGGAGCGCCTTTGGCTTCTTCGTAGGTGTAGTCGCAGCCGGGACAGCGGTAGGCGGTCATGCCGCGTACCGCTCGAGCACCCGGTCGCGCACCCGCGGGTGGATGTTGACCTTGGTGATGTCGCCGTCGTAGTGCGCCAGCACCCGATGGTCCATCACCTTGCGCCACAGCGGCGGGAAGTAGGTCAGCGAGATCATGGATGCGTACCCGCTCGGCAGATTGGGCGCGCCCGCCATGCTGCGCAGAGTCTGGTAGCGCCGGGTGGGATTGGCATGGTGATCGCTGTGCCGCTGCAGGTGGTACAGGAACAGGTTGGTGACGACGTGGTCGGAGTTCCAGCTGTGCACGGGCGCGCAGCGCTCGTAGCGGCCGTTGACCGTCTTTTCCCGCAGCAGCCCGTAGTGCTCGAGGTAGTTGACCGTTTCCAGCAGGCTGAAGCCGAAGACCGCCTGGATGGCGACGAACGGGATCAGGCCCGTCCCGAAGATGGCGATCAGCGCGCCCCACAGCACCACCGACATCAGCCAGGCGTTGAGCACGTCGTTGGACAGGTACGTCTTGGGGTGCCACGGGCTGGCACCCTGCCTGCGGATGCGCTGGGCCTCAAGCCGCAGGGACGAGCGCAGGCTGCCGACGACGCTGCGCGGCAAGAATTCCCAGAACGTCTCGCCGAAGCGCGACGACGCCGGATCCTCCAGGGTGGCGACGTGCACGTGGTGGCCACGGTTGTGCTCGATGTAGAAGTGGCCGTAGCAGGTCTGCGCCAGGGTAATCTTCGACAGCCACCGCTCCAGCGCGTCCTTCTTGTGGCCCATCTCGTGCGCGGTGTTGATGCCGACGCCGCCGAGCACACCGACCGACAGCGCCACGCCGAGCTTTCCGGCCCAGCCCAACCCGCCGTCAAACCCGAGCCAGTGCAGATCCGACGCGGTGAACAGGTACGCGCCCAGCACCACGCTGAGGTACTGGAACGGGATGTAGGCGTAGGTGCAGTACCGGTAGTACTTGTCGTGTTCCAGCTGCTCCATCACCTCGTCAGGCGGGTTCTGCCCGTCCGGCCCGAAGTGCAGGTCCAGTATCGGCAGCAAGACGTAGAGCAGGATCGGCCCGATCCACAGCGGCACCTGCGCGGCGGCGTGCCAGCCGAGCTGATTGAGCCCCCAGGTCAGCGGGAGCATCACGAACAACGCGGTCGGGGCGATCAGCCCCATCAGCCAGAGGCGACGTTTCTTGTCCTGCCAGACGGGGGCTTCGAGTGTGGTCATGCATTGGACAATACGACAGGACACGTCGTGTGTCTAGACAAATAGTATGCGTTTGTAAAACGGCCTAGTCGCGCGTCTCACCGGCGTTGCGGCGGCCCTGCACGGAATGGCGGTAGCCGTAACCCAGATAGAGCGCCGTGCCGACCGCCACCCAGACGGCGAACCGCACCCAGGTCAGCGCGGTCAGGTTCACCATCAGCCACACGCAGGCACTGATCGAGGCGATGGGAAGCAGCGGCACCCCCGGCGCGCGGAACCCGCGTGGCAGGTCCGGCCGGGTGCGGCGCAGCACGATGACGCCGGCCGACACCAGGACGAAGGCGAACAGCGTCCCGACGTTGACCATCTCCTCCAGCCTGGTGATCGGGAACACCCCGGCGGTCGCGGCCACCACCGCGGCGACCAGGATGGTGATCCGGACCGGGGTGCCGCGGCTGCCCGTCTTGGCCAGCGACCGCGGCAACAGCCCGTCGCGCGCCATCGCGAACAGCACCCGGCACTGCCCCAGCATCAGCACCATCACCACGGTGGTCAGACCGGCTAGCGCCCCGATGGCGATGATTTCGCTGGCCCAACCGATCCCATTGACGGCGAACGCGGTGGCCAGGTTCGCCGGCTTGCCGCCCACCGTCTTGAGCCGGGTGTAGGACACCATGCCGGACAGCACCACCGAGACCGCGACGTATAGGACCGTCACGATCGCCAGCGACACCAGAATGCCCTTCGGAACATCGCGCTGCGGTTGCTTGGTCTCCTCGGCCATGGTCGCCACAATGTCGAACCCGATGAACGCGAAGAACACGATGGACGCCCCGGCCAGCACGCCGTACCAGCCGTAACTGCTGCTGTGCGCACCGGTCAGCAGCGACAGCACCGATTGATTGACGCCCGAAAAATCTTGTCCGGCTTCCGGTTTCGGAATGAACGGCGAATAGTTGGCGACCTTGATGTAGAACGCGCCCACCACGATGACCAGAATCACCACCGACACCTTGATCGCGGTGATCACCGCGGAGACCCGCGACGACACCTTGGTGCCGACGGCGATCAGGACCGCCACCCCGAACACGATCAGCAACGCGCCCCAGTCGAAATCGATCGGCCCCAATTTGACTGTGCCGCCGGCGAATCCGAACACTGTACCCAGATAACTCGACCAGCCCTTCGATACCACGGCGGCGCCGATCGCCAACTCCAGCAACAGGTTCCAGCCGATGATCCAGGCCACGAATTCGCCGAAGGTCGCATAGGAGAAGGTGTACGCGCTGCCCGCGACCGGCAGGGTCGAGGCGAATTCCGCGTAACACAACGCGGCCAGCGCGCAGGTGATGGCCGCGACGACGAACGATATCCAGATCGCGGGGCCGGTGATGTCGCCAGTGGTCGACGCGGTGACCGTGAAGATGCCGGCGCCGATCACCACCGCGACACCGAACACCGTCAAGTCGCGCCAGGAGAGGTCCTTGCGCAGCTTCGTCTCCGGCTCGTCGGTGTCGTCGATCGACTGTTCTACCGACTTCGTGCGCCATCGATTGGCTCGATCGGCCATTTTGCCCAGCCCTTTCCCGTTCGATTGGGGCCCGTTGGAACCGCACAGTACTGGGTAATCAGCGTCAGATGGGGGTCACGGAAGTAAACGCTACGGACCATGCGATGGTGATCGGGGGCAGCATCGCGGGACTGTGCGCGGCGCGCGTGCTCGCGGATTGCTATTCGAAAGTCACCGTCTACGAGCGCGACGAGTTGCCGGATGCCCCGGCCAACCGCGCCACCGTTCCCCAGGACCGGCACCTGCACATGCTGATGGCGCGCGGGGCGGCCGAGTTCGAAAACCTCTTTCCCGGCCTGCTAAAGGACATGGTCGCCGCCGGGGTGCCGATCCTGGAGAACCGGCCGGATTGCATCCACCTGGGCGCCGCGGGTCACGTGCTGGGGACCGGGCACAGCCTGCGCGACGAATTCACCGCCTACGTCCCCAGCCGGCCCCACCTGGAGTGGCAGATCCGCCGGCGGGTGCAAGACATCGACAACGTCGCGATCCGGCGCCGCTCGGTCGCCGAGCCGCGCTTCGACCGCGCGCGGGGGCGGGTGACCGGCGTGCTGCTGGACCCCGCCGACGGCGGCGGGGAGCCGGAGTCGGTGGCCGCCGACCTGGTGGTCGACGCCGCGGGGCGCGGCACCCGGTTGCCGATCTGGTTGCCGCAGTGGGGATTTGCCCGCCCGGCCGAACAGATCGTGGACATCGGCATCAACTACGCCACGCATTACTTCCGCATTCCGGACGGACTGATCCAGGAGCGGGTCGTCGTCGCGGGCGCTTCCCACGACCAGTCGCTGGGCTTGGGTATGCTGTGCTACGAGGACGGCACCTGGGTGCTCACGACGTTCGGGGTGGCTCACGCCAAGCCGCCCACGACCTTCGCTGACATGCTGTCGCTGGCCGACAGGCTCCTGCCGCGGCACTTGACCGACGCGCTGGCACACGCGGAGCCGTTGGGCAGCACGGCATTCCACGCATTTCCGGCGAGCAAGTGGCATCGCTACGACAAGCTGGACCGCTTCCCGGCCGGCATCATCCCGCTCGGCGATGCCGTGGTCAGCTTCAATCCCACGTTCGGACAAGGCATGACGATGACGGCGCTGCAGGCCGGGCATCTGCGGCGGGCGCTACAGCGACACGCAGACCCGGCCGCCGGCGACCTTGCCACCGAAGTCAACCGCGCCACAGCCAAGACCACCTTCCCGGTCTGGACGATGAACTCGATCGGCGACGTCACCTTCCACCACGCCAGTACCGACGAACCCGCCCCCTGGTGGTGGCGGCCGTCGGGTGCGCTGTTCGACCAATTCCTGGGTGCGGCCGAGTCCGAACCCGTTCTGGCCGAATGGTTCTTGCGCCGCTTTTCGCTGCTGGACAGCCTGTGCATGGTCCCGCCGCCGCGTATCGTCGGTCGCACCATCGCGCACAACCTGCGGCTGTGGCTGCGCGAGCGCCGCGAACTGCGGCACGCCGCCAGAAAGCGGGCCGTCACAAACCTACGGTCGCCCTGAACACCTTCGTGGGCTCGCGCGAGACCAGCCGGATCGGGCCGTCGTCGGCGGGCACCCAGGCGGCCTGGCCGCGCGTCAGCGCCAGCGAGCCGGTCTTGCCGTGGACCGTCGTGGATCCTTCGGCGCACAACAGGATCTGCGGGCCTTCGTGGCTCGACGACGCATCGACCTCGTGCCCCAGATTCTCGCCGTCGATGGACAACAACGCGACCGCGAACTCGGCGGCCGGAGTCTCGTAGATCAGCCCGATCCCCTCGTGGTGGACGTGCGGCCGCAGCTGCGACTCGGCGGTGGGCGCGAAGTCCAACACCCGCAGCAACTCCGGCACATCCACGTGCTTGGGGGTCAGGCCGCCGCGCAAAACGTTGTCCGAGTTCGCCATCACCTCGATCGCGAACCCGCGCAGATAGGTGTGCAGGTTGCCGGCCGGCAGATAGATGGCCTCGCCCGGGGCCAGAGTGATGCGGTTGAGCAGCAACGCCGCCAGCACGCCGGCATCGTCGGGATAGCGCTCGCCGAGTTCGAGCACCGTCTTGGCTTCGGCGGCGAATTCCGTTGCGCCCGAACTGAGATACTGGATCGCCCCGTCGAGTACGGCGGGCACGAGCACGTCGATGTCCGGCTGCGGCGCGGTGATCCAGGTGGTGAACAGCGCCCGTAATCCGTCCGCGTCGGACTGATCGTTCAGCAACTCGATGTAGGGGTCGAGGTCGGAGACCGCCAGGGCCCGCAGCAATTCCGTGGTGCGCGACGCGTGGCGAAAACCGGCCAGAGCCTCGAACGGCTGCAGCGCCACCAACACTTCGGGCTTGTGCGACGTGTCGCGGTAGTTGCGCACCGGCGAAGCCACCGGAATGCCCAGCTTCTCCTCGCGCAGATAACCCTCGACGGCCTGCTCGGCACTGGGGTGGGCCTGCAGCGACAACGGCTCGTCGGCGGCCAGCACCTTGACCAGGAACGGCAGCACGTCGCCGAACCGGGCGCGTGACGCGGCGCCGAGCTGGCCCTCCGGGTCGGCGGCCAGGGCCTGAATCAGGGACGTCTCGCCGCCCTCGGTCTCGAGCCAGGCCGGGTCGCCGGGGTGCGCGCCGAACCACAGCTCGGCCTCGGGATGGGCCGCCGGGATCGGACGCCCGGTGAATTCGGCGATGGCGGTGCGCGATCCCCAGGCGTAGGTCCGCAAGGCTCCGCGAAGCAGTTCCACTTTCTTCTTTATCCCCGTACCAGTCGCAAGTAAACGGCGGCCATCTCCAGCCGGACGGCCAATACTGCCAGTTGCTGTTCGGCCCGTCCCGCACCGGTCGACGGCTGCGGCGCGTCGGGCACGTCCTCGGCCGTGACGATGTGCGCGTCGTCGAGCCCGGCCACCCGGGCAGCCGCGACCGTCCGGTCGTCGGTCAAGGTGAGCGCCAGCACCCGCACCCGCTGCGGCAGCGGTCCGTCGATCTCTTCGTCGTGGAACAAGGCGTCGACCGAGGAGGGCGCTTGACCCAATCCGGAGCCGGCGTGGGCGGCCGAGCGCAGCGCGACCACCGCATCGGCCAGCCCGGCGGCGGCCACCACGTGGTGGGCGATGCGCAACAGGATCGAGCTGGCGTGCCGGGCCAGTGCCAGCGTCGCGGCGCAGTCACCGGCGAGCGCGACCTGTCGGTCGGACATCCGCGCGGCGATGGTCTTGGCCGGATTGGTGAACAGCTCGCGCCCGGCGCTGTTGCGCAGCGCCTCGGCGTCCAGTTCGTCGGCCAGCGCCGCCAGGTCGACGCTCAGCCTCGGGTCCACGGCGTGCAACGTGGCCAAACCGGCGGCCAGGTAGCGGCACAACCCGAACTCGTCGGGCACCCGCAACCGCGGCGCCAGCACCGCGGCCCGCCCGGCGGTGACGTCCCGCAGCGGACCTTCGTACGGGGCGACGACCACGACCCGCGCGCCGCGGCGCACGCCGGTCGCGGCGGCACCGACGAGGGCGGGATCGCCGGGATCGTCGGCCGCGACGACCAGCACGTCGAGCGGACCCACCCACGGCGGGGCCTCACTGACCAGCGTGATCGGGGCCGACGCCGCGCCCCCGAGTGTCGCCGCCAGCATCGCCCCGGCCGTCTCGGCGGTCCCGCGGCCAGCCACCCAGATCACGCTGCGGGCGCGATCCTCGGTGCGCAGCGATTCCAGCGCGCCCTCGTCGACCGCGGCGGCGGCGGCCCGCACCTGGGCGCCGGCCGACGAGGCGGCGCGCAGCAGGCCGTCGCGGTCGGCGGCGAGCAGGCCGTCGGTGTCCTCGAGATCGATCGCCCGGGTGGTGTTCACGGTGCGGCCCCACTGGGCACCGCCACCGCGCCGATCTCGGCGCTGACCTGCGCGACCACCGCATCGACGTCCTCGGCGGTGCGGCCCTCGGCATTGAGGCGCAACAACGGCTCGGTGTTCGAGCTGCGCAGGTTGAACCAGCTGCCGTCGCCCAGGTCGACGGTCACCCCGTCCAGGTGATCGATGGAGTGGATCCGGCTGCCGAACGACCTCAGCACGGCTTCCGTACATTGCGCGGCGTCGGCCACGGTGAAGTTGATTTCGCCCGACGATTCGTAGCGCTGGTAGTCCGCGGTCAGCTCGGACAGCGGGCGGTCCTGCTCACCAAGGGCGGCCAGGACGTACAGCGCCGCGAGCATGCCCGAGTCGGCTCCCCAGAAGTCCCGGAAGTAGTAGTGCGCGGAGTGCTCGCCGCCGAAGATCGCACCGGTGTCGGCCATCATTGCCTTGATATAGGAGTGCCCCACCCGCGAGCGCAAGGCCGTGCCACCACGCTCGGTGACGAGTTCGGGCACCGCGCGCGACGTGATGACGTTGTGGATGATCGTGGCGCCAATCTCGCGGCTCAGCTCGCGGGCAGCGACCAGACTGGTCACCGTCGACGGCGAGACCGGCACCCCGCGCTCGTCGACCACGAAGCAGCGGTCGGCGTCCCCGTCGAAGGCGAGCCCGATATCCGCGCCGGTGTCGAGCACACAGGCCTGCAGGTCGACCAGGTTTGCCGGGTCCAGCGGGTTGGCCTCGTGGTTGGGAAACGAACCGTCGAGCTCGAAGTACAACGGCACCAAGGTGATCGAGTCGATGGCGCCCAGCACGGCCGGCGTGGTGTGTCCGGCCATGCCGTTGCCGGCGTCCACCGCAACCCGCAACGGCCGCAAGCCGGACGTGTCCACCAGCGATCGCAGGAATGCGCCGTAATCGTCGAGCACATCGGCATCCGAGATGCTGCCCTGCGGCCCGTCGTAGGGGGCGACGCCGGCGATCAGGTCCTCGCTGATCACCCGCAGCCCGCTGTCGGCCCCGACGGGTTTGGCCCCCGCCCGGCACAGCTTGATGCCGTTGTAGGCGGCGGGGTTGTGGCTCGCGGTGAACATCGCGCCGGGGCAATCCAGCAGCCCCGAGGCGAAATACAACTGATCGGTCGAGGCCAGTCCGATGCGCACTACGTCGAGGCCCTGACCGGTCACCCCGTCGGCGAAGGCCGCGGCGAGCGCCGGCGAGCTGTCCCGCATGTCGTAACCGATCGCCACGCGCCGGGCGCCCTCGCCGCGCACCAACTTCGCGAAGGCCGCCCCGACGCCGCCGACGAACGCCTCGTCGATCTCGTCACCTACCAGCCCACGGACGTCGTAGGCCTTGATGACACGGTGGACAGTCTCGGCAAGCCGGGACATGCGGGGGGCCTCCTGACGCCGTGGTTCGCTTTGCCTTTCGACGTCAGCCTATCGGCCCGGCGCACGACCCCCTAGTCGCTGGGATCGGGCAACACCCGCAGGTGTCCCCGCCGGCGACCGGAGCGTTGCTCCGGCGGCGCCAGCAGTCCGCTGGTTGGCACGGTGGCGTGCGGCCCGGTGTGGTGGACGTGCGGATCAGCAAATCCGTTCACCGGCACGAACGGGGCGGCGCCCGCCGCCGGGCTGCCCTCGCGGACGGCATCGGCCAGGGCGACCAGGTCGTCCTCGTCGGGGTTGGCGGGCTCGGCGTTCAGGGGCCCGGCGTGGCGGACCAGCTCCCACCCGCGAGGTGCGGTGATCCGGCCGGCGTGGTTGACGCACAGGTCCCACGAGTGGGGTTCACGCGCGGTGGCGAGTGGACCTACGACTGCCGTCGAGTCCGAGTAGACGAACGTCAAGGTCGCTACGGCGTAATGCGGACACCCGGGCCGGCAGCAGCGACGGGGAACGTTCACGTCGCAAAGGCTATCGTGCGGAAACGCTGCCGAAGCGCCGGACACGCGCAACCGGCGGGCGCGCAGTTCCGAACCGTTACCAACGGCGGACAAGCCGTTACCATCGGCGCGTGGGCGATTCGCGCGGCCGGTCGGCGGCGCACCGTGCGGTGCGGCGCGGCCGTGACATGCGCGGGCCGTTGCTGCCGCCGACGGTGCCGGGGTGGCGCAGCCGCGCCGAGCGCTTCGACATGGCCGTGCTGGAGGCCTACGAACCCATCGAGCGAAGGTTGCAGGATCGCGTGGCCGAACTCGATGTGGCGGTCGACGAGATCCCGCGCATCTCGGCCAAGGACCCCGACAGCGTGCAGTGGCCGCCGGAGGTCGTCGCCGACGGCCCGATCGCGCTCGCCCGGCTGATCCCGGCCGGCGTCGACATCCGCGGCAACGCCACTCGAGCCCGAATTGTGTTGTTCCGCAAACCCATCGAACGACGGGCCAAGGACACGCTCGAACTCGGCGAGTTGCTGCACGAGATCCTGGTGGCTCAGGTGGCCATCTACCTTGATGTCGAACCCTCGCTCATCGATCCGACGATCGACGACGAATAGCCCGGGCGGGCTCGGAAGATCAGATGATGCCGCGTTTGAGGCGGCGACGCTCCCGTTCGGACAGACCGCCCCAGATGCCGAAGCGCTCGTCGTGCGCCAGGGCGTAGTCGAGGCACTCATGACGCACCTCGCACCCGAGGCAGATCTTCTTCGCCTCTCGGGTGGAGCCGCCCTTCTCCGGAAAGAAGGCTTCGGGATCCGTCTGCGCGCACAGCGCACGGTCCTGCCATTGGTCGGGGGTGGCCGGTGGCAACGGCTCGGGTTCGAATGCGACTGGCGCATCCGGAACCACGGTCAGGTGCGGCCGGACGATTGGCGTCGCTGCTGAGCCAATCGCGGTGTGCGGTGTGCTAGTCATAATGCCCCGAAGGTGCTCATAAGACATGCGCGTCCGCCTCCTCAGCTTCATTTTGAGAGAGTGAAAGTTGCCCACTGTTCTGATGTAACAGACAATTCGAACAAGTGATCGAATCTCGGTCTGCGACACCGGAACCGGCCGGCTAACCGGGAAATGACACTGATGTGATTAGACACGGGTTGATCAGCCGGGTCAAGCGTTTCGCCGCAATTCCATATCATCTCGTGACCAAATTTCGGCGTTTCTGTTGCAAGAGGCTTTCGGCGTGTCGATCACAGGCTCGCAACACTCCTTATGTCGTCGTCAAAAAGGGCCTCACAGTGGCACTGTCGGCGGCCGGTACTGTCGTGCTTCGTGAGGCTCACGTGAAGGTCACCGTTCTCGTCGGGGGGGTCGGCGGCGCTCGTTTCCTGCTCGGGGTCCAACAACTGCTGGGCCTAGGGCAATTCGGCGCAGCGGGATCCGATACGACCAGTCATGAGCTGACTGCGGTCGTCAACATTGGCGACGATGCCTGGATCCACGGAGTGCGCGTGTGTCCTGATATGGACACCTGTATGTATACCTTAGGTGGAGGCGTGGACCCCGAGCGAGGGTGGGGTCACCGCGACGAAACCTGGCACGCCAAAGAGGAATTGGCGCGCTACGGCGTACAACCAGACTGGTTTTTATTGGGCGACCGCGACCTGGGCACCCACCTAGTGCGCACCCAGATGCTGCAGGCGGGCTACCCGCTATCACAGATCACCACGGCGCTGTGCGACCGGTGGCAACCCGGCGCGCGGTTGGTGCCGGCCAGCGACGACCGCTGCGAGACCCATGTGGTGATCACCGATCCGGCAGACGACAGCCGCCGGGCGATCCATTTCCAGGAATGGTGGGTGCGTTACCGGGCCAAGGTGCCGACGCACAGCTTCGCGTTCGTCGGCGCCGAAAAGGCCAGCGCCGCAACCGAAGCGCTGACGGCCATCGCCGAGGCCGACGTCATCTTGCTGGCACCGTCGAATCCGGTCGTCAGCGTCGGGGCCATCCTGGCCGTGCCCGGTATCCGCGGGGCGCTGCGCTCGGCCGCCGCGCCGGTGGTCGGCTACTCACCGATCATCGGCGGAAAGCCGTTGCGCGGCATGGCCGATGAATGCCTCAAGGTCGTCGGCGTCGAGTCCACCGCGGAGGCGGTCGGCCGTCACTTCGGCGCGCGGCGGGGCACCGGGGTCTTGGATGCCTGGCTGGTGGCCGAGGGCGATCACGCCGACATCGAGGGCGTCGCCGTGCGCTCCATACCGCTGCTGATGACCGACCCCACCGCGACGGCCGAGATGGTGCGCGCCGGACTGGACCTGGCGGGCGTCGCCCCATGATCGAGCACGGCGCGGCCGCGGCCGTCGAAATCCTCCCCGTCGCGGGGCTTCCCGAGTTCCGCCCCGGCGACGATCTGGGCGCCGCTCTCGCGGGCGCCGCGCCGTGGCTGCGCGACGGCGACGTCGTGGTGGTCACCAGCAAGGTGGTGTCCAAGTGCGAGGGCCGGCTGGTGGCGGCGCCCGAGGACCCCGAGGAGCGCGACGAACTGCGCCGCACGCTGGTCGACCAGGAGGCGGTGCGGGTGCTGGCCCGCAAGGGCCGGACCCTGATCACCGAGAACCGGATCGGGCTGGTGCAAGCCGCCGCCGGCATCGACGGCTCCAACGTCAGCCGCGCCGAACTGGCGTTGCTGCCCGTCGATCCCGACGGCAGCGCGGCGGCGCTGCGCGGCGCGCTGCGGGAGCGGCTGGGCGTCGACGTCGCCGTCGTCATCACCGACACCATGGGCCGGGCCTGGCGCAACGGCCAGATCGACGTCGCGATTGGCGCGGCCGGTCTGGCTGTGTTGCACGGTTATTCGGGCGCGGTCGACGAGCACGGCAACGAGTTAGTGGTCACCGAGATCGCGGTGGCCGACGAGGTCGCGGCCGCGGCCGACCTGGTCAAGGGCAAGCTGACCGCGCTGCCGGTGGCCGTGGTGCGCGGGCTGGCCGTCAGCGACGACGGCACGACGGCCCGGGACCTGCTGCGCGCCGGCGCGGAGGATCTGTTCTGGCTGGGCACCGCGGAGGCCATCGAGCTGGGCCGCCAGCAAGCCCAGTTGCTGCGCCGCTCGGTGCGCCGGTTCTCGGACGAGCCCGTTGCGCCGGAGCTGATCGAGGCGGCCGTCGCCGAGGCGCTGACCGCGCCCGCCCCCCACCACACCCGGCCGGTGCGGTTCATGTGGCTGCGGACGGCGTCGACCCGGACCCGGCTGCTGGACCGCATGAAGGACAAGTGGCGTGCCGATCTGGCCGGCGACGGCAAGCCCGCCGAGGCCGTGGCGCGCCGCGTCGGGCGCGGCCAGATTCTCTACGACGCCCCCGAGGTCGTCATCCCGATGCTGGTGCTCGACGGCGCCCACAGCTATCCTGACGCCGCGCGCACCGACGCCGAACACACCATGTTCACCGTCGCCGTCGGCGCCGCCGTGCAGGCGCTGCTGGTGGCGCTGGCCGTGCGCGGGGTGGGCAGCTGCTGGATCGGCTCGACGATCTTCGCGGCCGACCTGGTTCGCGCCGAGCTGGAGCTGCCGGCGGACTGGGAGCCGTTGGGTGCCATCGCGATCGGCTACGCCGCCGAAGACCCCGGCGGCCCGCGGGAGGCCGCCGATGCCGGGGATTTGCTGATCCGCAAGTGATACTGGCCCGGTGAAGACGTTCGCGGGCAAGCCGACAGCGTCGGCGGACAAGGTGCGCGGCGGGTACTACACGCCGGCGCCGGTCGCCCGGTTTCTGGCCGGCTGGGTTCGCCAAGCGGGTGCCCGCATCGTCGAACCGTCGTGCGGCGACGGCCGTATCCTGCGCGAGCTGGCCCTGCTCAGCGACCGGGCGCACGGCGTGGAGCTCGTCGCGGCCGAGGCGGCCAAGGCGCGGGAATTCGCGCCCGTCGACGCGGGCAGCCTGTTCACCTGGCTGGCGGACACCGCGTGCGCCGCCGGCGGGTGGGACGGCTGGGACGGTGTGGCGGGCAACCCGCCCTACATCCGCTTCGGCAACTGGGCAGCCGAGCAGCGCGAGCCGGCGCTGGAGCTGATGCGGCGCGAGGGCCTGCGCCCCAGCAAGCTGACCAACGCCTGGGTTCCCTTCGTCGTCGCGAGCACGGCGTTGGTGCGCGACGGCGGCCGGGTGGGCCTGGTGCTGCCCGCCGAGTTGCTCCAAGTCGGCTATGCCGCGCCGCTGCGCGAATTTCTGCTGGCGCGATTTCACGAAATCACCCTGATCACGTTCGAGCGGTTGGTGTTCGACGGCGTCCTGCAGGAGGTCGTGCTGTTCTGCGCCGTGGCCGGTGCGGGCCCCGCCCGGATACGAACGGTGGCGCTGCCCGACGCCGACGCGCTCGACCACGCCGATCTCGACGTTCCGGCCGCACCCGCGCTGCTGCACGAGAACGAGAAGTGGACCAAGTACTTCCTGGACCCCGCGGCGATCGCGCTGCTGCGGACCCTCAAGGCATCCGGCATGATGACCCGGCTCGGGTCCGTCGCCGAGGTCGACGTCGGCATCGTGACCGGCCGCAACAGCTTCTTCACCTTCACCGACGCGCAGACCCGCGAGCTCGGGTTGGCGCCGTATTGCGTCCCGCTGGTCTCGCGCAGCAACCAGCTGTGCGGCCTGGTGTACGACAACGACTGCCGGGCAAGCGATCTCGCGACGAGCCGGCGGACCTGGCTGCTCGATGCGCCGCCAAACCCGACGGACCCCGCGCTGCTCGCGCACATCGGCGCCGGCGCGGCCGCGGGGGTGGACCGCGGCTACAAGTGCTCGATCCGAAAGCCCTGGTGGAGCACGCCGTCGCTGTGGATGCCAAACCTGTTCATGCTGAGGCAGATTCACCTCGCGCCCCGGCTGACCGTCAACGCGGCCGCGGCCACCAGCACCGACACCGTCCATCGGGTGCGGCTGGCCGACCCGGCGACGGACCCGACCGCGCTGGCCGCGGTGTTCCACAACAGCGCGACGTTCGCCTTCGCCGAGATCATGGGCCGCAGCTACGGTGGAGGCATCCTGGAGCTGGAGCCGCGAGAGGCCGAGCAGCTGCCCATTCCCCCACCGGCGCACGCCGACGCCGAGCTTGCCGCCGACGTCGATCTGCTGCTGAAGGCCAACGAGATCGACAAGGCGCTCGACCTCGTCGACCGTCGGGTGCTCATCGACGGGCTCGGCTGGTCGCCCGACGTCGTGGCGCAGTGCCGCGCGGCCTGGGTCGCGCTGCGCGACCGCAGGATACGGCGGGGGTCCCGGTGAGCGTTCGCGAGTCGGTGCGCGCCTTGCTCACCGACTGGCGGGCTCCCGACCCGACCCAGGATTCGTTGCGGCACGCGGTGTTGGCGTTCGTCGCCGCCCGCGCCGACGCGTGCCTTCGCGAGTGCGCGGCGGGCCATGTCACCGCTTCGGCGCTGGTGCTCGACGCCACCGGAACCCGGGTGCTGCTGACCCTGCATCCGCGACTTGGCCGGTGGGTACAGCTCGGCGGGCATTGCGACGCCGACGACCCCGACATCGCGGCCGCGGCGCTGCGCGAGGCGATCGAGGAGTCCGGGGTGGACGATCTGCGCTTGGCGCCCGGATTGGCCGCCATCCACGTGCACCCGGTCACCTGCTCACTGGGTGTGCCGACCCGTCACCTGGATCTGCAGTTCGTCGCGCACGCGCCGCCGGACGCGCGAATCGCGATCAGCGACGAGTCCGACGACTTGCGCTGGTGGCCCGCCGACGTCCTGCCCGACGGCACCGATCACGCCCTGGCCTACCTGGTGAGCCGGGCCGCGGCGATTCAGACGTCGGACGAGTAGCGGATTCCGCCGTCGGGGATCGAAACGCCGGGCCACACCCGCGCGCCGCGCAGCAGCTCGCAACGTGCCCCGATGTCGGCGCCGTCGCCGATCACCCCGTCGCGGATCAGCGCGCGCGGGCCGATGCGCGCGCCGAAGCCGATGATGGACCGCTCGATCACGCTGCCCGCCTCGATCTTGACGCCGTCGAAGATCACCGCGCCGTCCAGCCGGACGCCCGGCCCGATCTCGGCGCCCCGCCCGACGGCGGTGCCGCCGATCAGCAGCGCACCCGGCGACACCGCCGCGCTTTCGTGCACCAGCTGCTCGCCCCGGTGGCCGCCCAGCGCCGGCGACGGCGCGATGCCGCGGACCAGATCCGCCGACCCGCGGACGAAGTCCTCCGGCGTACCCATGTCGCGCCAATAGGTGGCGTCGACGTAGCCGCAGAATTTGACGGCGTCGTCGGCCAGCAACGCCGGGAACACCTCGCGCTCCACCGACACCGCCCGGCCCCGCGGAATGCGGTCGATGATCTTGCGCTCGAAAACATAGGTGCCGGCGTTGATCTGGTCGGTCGGCGGATCCTCGGTCTTCTCCAGGAACGCGGTAACACGGCCGTCCTCGGTGGGCACGCAGCCGAACGCGCGCGGGTCAGAGACCCGCACCAGGTGCAGGGTAACGTCGGACTGCTTGTCGTGGTGAAACTCGAGCAGCTGGCCCAGGTCGGCGCCGGAGAGCACGTCGCCGTTGAACACCATGACGGTGTCGTGGCGCAGCTTGTCGGCGACGTTGGCGATGCCGCCGCCGGTACCCAGCGGGTCGGATTCGGTGACGTAGTCGATCTCGAGGCCCAGCTGGGCGCCGTCACCGAACTCCGCCTCGAACACCGAGGCCTGATACGACGTCGACAAGATGACGTGCTCGATACCCGCCGCGGCCACCCGCGACAACAGATGGGTGAGGAAGGGCCGCCCGGCGGTGGGCAGCATCGGCTTGGGCGCCGACAACGTCAAGGGCCGCAACCGGGTGCCCTTGCCGCCGACCAGGATCACCACATCGACTGGGGGATTTGACAATTCAGCGTCGCCCTTCTGAAAGCAGACGTTTCCGTCGCGAACTGCGCACCATCAGCCGGGAACGCAGCGCCAGCGACGCCCGCAGCGTCCAGCGCAGCGGGGCCAGCCACCAACCGGCATGCCGATCCGCCAGGAAGAGGTACGTGCTTCTGTGGTGGGCGGCCAGGTGGTTTTCCGGGTCGTGCCCGGTGGAGTGACCCTTGTGATGCAAGACCTCGGCAGTCGGCACGTAGACCGACAGCCACCCGGCCTGGCCCAGCCGGTCGCCGAGGTCGACGTCCTCCATATACATGAAGTAGCGCTCGTCGAAGCCCCCCACCTGATCGAAAGCCGACCGGCGCAACAGCAGACACGATCCCGACAGCCAGCCCACCGGGCGCTCGCTGGGCTCGAGGCGCTCCTGGCGGTAGGCGGCCGTCCACGGGTTGCGTTTCCAGAACGGCCCGACCACCGCGTGCATGCCGCCGCGGATCAGGCTGGGCAGGTGGCGCGCCGACGGATAGACCGAGCCGTCGGGGTCGCGGATCAGCGGACCCAGCGCCCCCGCTTGCGGCCAGCGGGACACGGCCTCGAACAGCGCGTCGATGCTGCCGGGGCCCCACTGCACGTCCGGGTTGGCCACGATCATCCAGTCGTCGACTTCCCCGCTCTGGCTCAGGTGCGCCACCGCGCGGTTGACCGCGGTGCCGTAGCCCAGGTTGGCCCCGGTGTCGAAAAGCCGCACGTTCGGGTAGCGCTGCAGGGCCTCCTGCGGCGTCCCGTCGGTGGAGCCGTTGTCCGCCAACAGCACGCTGACCGGCCGCTCGGTGGCCAGCGCCAACGACGCCAGGAAGCGCTCCAGGTGTGGCCCCGGCGAGAAGGTCACCGTCACCACCGGCAGAACGTCAGTCACGCGTAGAGGCTATCGGTCGATCGGGCACGACAGCGCCGCCGGACGCGGCCAACGCGGCGACAAGCGCAGGGCGCCATGGCCTTAGCGGTGCCATGCCCGCGGCCACCGACTCCCGGCCGGACAGCGCCGAGTAGGTCGGACGCGGCGCAGGCCGCGGATTGTGCGCGCTGCTGACGGGCCGCACCCGGGCCGGGTCGGCGCCGCATTCCTCGAAGACGGCGCGGGCCTGTTCGAACCGGGACACGGCGCCCTCGTTAGCGGCGTGCAGGATCGGCCCGGGGACATCGTCGTCGGCGATCTGCAGCAGCGCGGCGGCCAGGTCGGCGACGTAGGTCGGCGAGCCGGTCTGGTCGTCGACGACGTCGATCGGGCCGTGCCCGGCCGCCAGCCGCCGCATCACCGCCACGAAGTCCTTGCCCGTGCCGCCGGTGTACACCCAGGCGGTGCGGACCACGATGCCCTGGGTGGGGTCCGGGAGCGCGGCCAGCACCGCCACTTCGCCGGCGCGTTTGCTGCGGCCGTAGACACCCAGCGGAGTCGGGGAGTCGCTGGGTTCGAAGGGGCGGGGATTGGCGGCGTCGGTGTCGAAGGGCTCGGCGTTGAAAACGTAGTCGGTGGAGACGTGCAGCAACCGGGCGCCGGCGCGGGCGCAGGCGCGCGCGATGTGGTCCGGACCGGCGGCGTTCACCGCGTACGCGGTGACCTCGTCGCTCTCGGCGCCATCGACGTCGGTGTAGGCGGCGCAGTTGATCACCACGTCGCCGCTCTCGACGATCGAGGAGGCCGCGGCCGGATCGGTGATGTTCCACTGCGCCGAGTCACATGCCAGCACGTCGCGGCCCTGATCGATGGCCTGTGCCGCTAGACGGGCGCCCAGCTGACCCGCGGCCCCGGTGATGACGATCCTGCCCGACATGGTTTCGAGTCTGGCATGTCCCAGGCACGCCTTGGGCACACCGGGTCGGCTACCCGCGAACTGGTGATTCGCAAGTAACCTAATGTGATGCCTGTGCACCGTGTGATTCGTGTGGTTGCAACTGTGCTCGCTGTCGCCGTCGTGATCGGCACCGGTGTCGCATGGAACAACGTCCGGGGATTCGAAGACGGCATCTTCCACATGTCCGCGTCCGCACTGGGCAAGGGCGGCCAGATAGGTCAAGACGGCGCGATCGATATCCTGCTGGTAGGCGTGGACAGCCGCACCGACGCGCACGGCAACGCGCTCTCCCAAGAGGAACTGGCGACGCTGCGGGCCGGCGACGAGGAAGCCACCAACACCGACACCATCATCCTGATCCGGATACCGAACAACGGGAAGTCGGCCACCGCGATCTCGATTCCGCGGGACTCCTATGTCGCGGCGCCCGGCCTGGGCAAGACCAAGATCAACGGCGTCTACGGTCAGACCCGCGAGGCCAAGCGGGCCGGCCTGGTCCGGGCGGGCGCTTCCGCGCAGGAGGCCGCGACCGAGGGCACCGAGGCCGGCCGCGACGCGCTGATCAAGACCGTCGCCGACCTCACCGGGGTAACCGTGGACCACTACGCCGAGATCGGACTGCTCGGTTTCGCGTCGATCACCGACGCGCTCGGCGGCGTCCAGGTCTGCCTCAAAGATCCGGTGTTCGAACCGCTTTCGGGCGCCGACTTCCCAGCGGGCCAGCAGAAACTGAGCGGGCCCGAGGCGCTGAGCTTCGTGCGCCAGCGCCACGACCTGCCGCGCGGCGACCTGGACCGGGTGGTCCGCCAGCAAGCCGTGATGGCCTCGCTGGCGCATTCGATCATCTCCAGCAAGACGCTGTCCAGCCCGGCGACGCTCAAGCGACTGGAGGCCGCCGTGCAGCGTTCGGTGGTGATCTCCTCGGGTTGGGACGTGATGGATTTCGTCCAGCAGCTGTCCAAGCTGGCCGGCGGCAAGGTCGCCTTCGCCACCATCCCGGTGCTGGACGGAGCCGGCTGGAGTGACGACGGCATGCAAAGCGTCGTCCGGGTGGACCCGCATCAGGTGCAGGACTGGGTGGCCGGCCTGCTCAACGACCAGAACCAGGGCAAGACCGAGCAGCTGGCCTACACCCCCGCCAAAACGACCGCCAGCGTGGTCAACGACACCGACATCAACGGGCTGGCGGCGGCGGTTTCAGATGTATTGAGCTCCAAGGGCTTTACCACCGGCCCCGTCGGCAACAACGACGGCGGCCACGTGAAGGCCAGCCAGGTGCGGGCCGCCAATTCCGACGACCGCGGCGCGCAGGAGATCTCCAAGGAACTCGGCGGCTTGCCCGTGGTGCCGGACACATCGCTGGCGGCGGGGACGGTGCGGGTGGTGCTGGCCAACGACTACAGCGGCCCGGGCTCCGGCTTGTCCGGCACCGCCTCCATCGTGCCGGCCCGGGCGACTTCCGGGGGCCCCGCCGATCCGGACGTGCCGGCGCCGTCACCGATCCTCACCGCCGGGTCCGACAAGCCGGAGTGCATAAACTAGGCCCGGTGGCCACGCTTTCCGGCGCGATCCTGGATCCGATGTTGCGTGCCGACCCCGTCGGTCCGCGCATCACCTACTACGACGATTCTTTCGGGCCCACCGGCTTACGCATCGAGTTGTCCGCGGTGACGCTGGCGAACTGGGCGGCCAAGACCGGCAACCTGTTACGCGACGAGCTGGGCGCGGGCCCGGGCAGTCGGGTGGGGATTTTGCTGCCGGCGCATTGGCAGACGGCGGCGGTGTTGTTCGGGGTGTGGTGGATCGGCGCCGAGGTCGTGCTCGACGTGGCCGGGCCGGCCGAGGTGGCCCTGTGCACCGCCGACCGGCTGGACGAGGCCGACGCCACCGGGGCTGCCGAGGTCGCCGTGCTGTCGCTGGACGCGTTCGGCCGGCCCGCACCTGACCTGCCGATCGGCGTCACCGACTACGCCACCGCGGTGCGCGTGCACGGTGACCAGATCGCCGCCGAACAAAATCCCGGCCCGGCACTCGCCGGCCGGTCGGCCCAGGACATCCTCGCCGACTGCGAGAAGTCCGCGGCGGCAAGGGAATTGACGGCCAAGGATCGGGTGCTGTCCACCGCATCGTGGCCCAGCCCCGCCGAACTGATCGACCACCTGCTGGCGATCATGGCCGTCGGCGCCTCGCTGGTGCAGGTGGCCAATCCCGACCCCGCTGCGCTGCAACGCCGCATCGACACCGAAAAGGTCACCCGCGTCCTGTAAACGGTGGCCGGACCAGCACGCCGTGGACCTCGTGATCGGCTCGGGGCTCGAGTTCGAAGCCCGTGGTACCCAAATTCTCAAAGGATTCCCCGGCGAATGGCGTTTGTCCGCCGCTGCTTCTGCGTGAAACGTCGACCAGCCGTCAGAACGGCGGTGGGTCGTCGGGCGGGGCGGGTCCGATCTTGGCCAGGCGCGCGTCGCGATTCTGCCGGCGTTCGGCGGCCACGCGGTAGGCGCGTTCTTGGCCGCGGGTGCGCCGGCGTTTGGGCATCAGCGCGGCACGGTCGGCGCAGTAATCCTGCGGGGGCGGGCCGGTTTCGAGGGCGGGCATGCCGCCCACCGCGCGGCACAGGCCGGAGAAGAGCAGGGCGCTGCCCGGGGTCGTGACATAGGTGTCCCCCGACAGGGAGGTCATGATCAGGGTGCCGTCGGCAAGTTGCTTGTCGCGCCAGCCCCAGAACGTCTTCACCAAATGATGAGTTCGGCAATAGCACTTGAGGTTGGCCGCGTGCGTGGCACCGCCGTCGGCGTAGGGGATCGTATGGTCGGTGTCACAGTCGACCGCGGGGACATCGCAACCGGGCCACCGGCACGTCAGGTCGCGGGCGCGCACGAAGTTGGCCAGCGCCGTGGACGGGGTGTAGCCGGGCTCCGGCGGGGCTCCGCCCGGGTGGGCCATCGGCACCAATTTGGCCGATGTCGCCAATTCGGCGAGCAGCTCGGCGGTGATCAGCCCGTCGGCAGTGAACTCGGAGGCGGGTACCGTTCCGGCGCCGGCGAGGGTGGCATGTTCGGCGATGACGTGGATGGTCACCGGTGCGGCGGCGGGCCGCTTGCCCGCGGCGCAATCGGCGGCCCCGCAGCGACAGCCGAGCCGGTCGGCCCCGGCGGCCCACGCCCCCAAGGCGTCGGCGCGGCGTTGGTCCTTGGTGCGGGGATCGTGCTCACATACCGTGGCCGCCAGGGCATCCAGGCGTCTGTCCAGGGCGTGGGCGTCGACGGTGTACAGGCTGCCGTTGAGTTCGGAAATCCCGTCGGCGTCGGAACCGATCCAGATCTCCCGATCCACGTGGCGCTCCTTACGGCGGCGCACCGCATCGGCGTCGACGCGGGCCACGATCGCGTCGACCTTGCCGGACAGCCGCCCGCGCGTCATCGAAGGCCAGCGGGTCACGTTGACCGCCACCAGCTCGTCGACCCGGGCCAGCACGTCGGGATCGACGATCAGGTCGGTGCGAAAAACGATCGTGTCGAATGCCTGGTAACCGATGTCTCCCGCCATGAAGATCGCGGCCGTCGCAGGCAGCCGCTCGCGCATCGCGCGGGCGGCCCGCAGCCGGCCGGCGGCCGACCCCTGGCTGATCCGCAGGCCGGCGGCCACCTCGGCGGCCACCGCCGCCTGCGTGTCGATCGCCCAGTCATCCGTTGCCGAAACCGACGCGTATCGGTAGGCGAACAACTCCCCGATCGCCACCAATTGTGCAGCCGCAGAACGGTTTTCGATCCGTGCCGCCGCAGTGATCTGCTCCAGCCACGACGCGGACTCCGGCGTCGGCTTTCGCAGCCCCGATGATTCGAACATACATTCGACTATAGCCGGATCCACTGGCTCAAACTTTTTGGCAGGGTCGCCGACGACTCCGATCCATATTGATATCGCTATATATCGATGTTAACGTCGGGTCCGGTTTGGTTGACGCTCCGGCGAACAAGGAGAAAGGTTCAGGCAATGGCGGCGTACGCACTGTTGGCTAAAGCTGCAGGGACGGTATTCACCGGTCTGGTCGGAGTGACGGCCTACGAGCTGGCACGCAAAGCCCTGGACAAGGCGCCGCTGCACGAGACCGCCGTTAAGGGCGCCGAGCTCGGGCTGCGCGGAACCCGCAAGGCCGAAGAGGCCGCGGAATCGGCCCGGCTGAAGATTGCCGACGTGGTGGCCGAGGCCCGGGAGCGCATCGGCGAGGAGGCACCCACGCCGGCCGTCGGCGAAGTGCACGATCACGAGCACTGACCAGGTGAATGACCGTGCGCACGAGGTAGTTTCGGATGCGGCCGGCCGCATGCGCGTGCTGGTCGACTGGGTGCGCGCCGACTCGCGGCGCGCCGTCGCGGTGGAAGAGGCTGTCGCCGGATGCCTCGGGGTGCGCGTCGTGCACGCCTACCCGCGCACCGGATCCGTCGTCGTCTGGTACTCCCCCCGCCGCTGTGACCGGGCCGCGGTGCTGGCGGCGATCGACGCCGCCGCGCGCCAACCCGCCGAGCTGATTCCGGCCCGCGCCCCGCATTCGTCGGAGATCCGCAACATCGACGTGCTGCGCATGGTGATCGGCGGCGCGGCGCTGGCGCTGCTCGGCGTGCGGCGCTATGTGTTCGCCCGGCCGCCGCTGCTCGGCCCGAGCGGCCGAGCGGTCGCCACCGGCGCGACGATCTTCACCGGCTACCCATTCCTGCGCGGGGCGCTGCGCTCATTGCGCTCGGGACGGGCCGGCACCGATGCGCTCGTCTCGGCCGCGACGGTGGCCAGCCTCGTCCTGCGCGAGAACGTGGTCGCGCTGACCGTGCTGTGGCTGCTGAATATCGGTGAGTACCTTCAGGATTTGACGCTGCGCCGGACCCGGCGGGCCATTTCCGAGCTGTTGCGCGGCAACCAGGACACGGCATGGATCCGGCTGGGCGACAGCGAGATTCAGGTGCCGATCGACACCGTGCAGATCGGCGACGAGGTGGTGGTGCACGATCACGTCGGCATCCCGGTGGACGGCGAAGTGATCGACGGCGAGGCTGTCGTCAACCAGTCGGCGATCACCGGGGAGAACCTGCCCGTCAGCGTCGCGGTCGGCGCGCACGTGCACGCGGGTTCGGTGGTGGTGCGCGGACGGCTGGTGGTGCGCGCGCAGGCCGTCGGCAACCAGACCATCATCGGCCGCATCATCGCCCGCGTCGAGGAGGCGCACCACGATCGGGCGCCCATTCAGACTGTCGGCGAAAACTTCTCCCGCCGTTTCGTTCCCACGTCGTTCATCGTCTCTGCGATCACCCTGGCAATCACCGGGGACATCCGGCGCGCGATGACCATGCTGTTGATCGCCTGCCCCTGCGCGGTGGGGTTGGCCACCCCGACGGCGATCAGCGCCGCGATCGGCAACGGGGCGCGCCGCGGCATCCTGATCAAGGGAGGATCGCACCTGGAGCAGGCGGCCCGGGTCGACGCGATCGTGTTCGACAAGACCGGAACCCTGACGGTAGGGCGTCCCGTGGTCACGAATATCGTTGCTATACATAAGGATTGGCAGCCCGAGCAGGTGTTGGCGTACGCCGCCAGCTCGGAGATCCACTCGCGGCACCCCCTGGCTGAGGCGGTGATCCGCTCGACCGAGGAACGCCACATCACCATCCCGCCGCACGAGGAGTGCGAGGTGCTGGTCGGGCTGGGCATGCGCACCTGGGCCGATGGCCGCACCCTGCTGCTGGGCAGCCCCTCGTTGCTGCGCGGCGAGAAGGTCAAGGTGTCGAAGAAGGCCCAAGAGTGGGTCGACAAGTTCCGGCGCCAGGCCGAGATGCCGCTGCTGCTCGCCGTGGACGGCACCCTGGTGGGCCTGATCAGCCTGCGCGACGAGGTGCGGCCCGAGGCGGCCGAGGTGTTGAAGGGTTTACGCGCCAATGGGATTCGCCGTATCGTCATGCTCACCGGCGACCACCCGGACATCGCCGGGGTGGTCGCCGCGGAGCTCGGCATCGACGAGTGGCGCGCCGAGGTGATGCCAGAGGACAAGCTCGCGGCGGTGCGCGAGCTGCAAAGCGAGGGCTACATCGTCGGCATGGTCGGCGACGGCATCAACGACGCCCCGGCGCTGGCGGCGGCCGACATCGGGATCGCGATGGGTCTGGCCGGCACCGACGTGGCCGTCGAGACCGCCGACGTCGCGCTGGCCAACGACGATCTGCACCGCCTGCTCGACGTCGGGGATCTGGGCGCCCGCGCCGTCGACGTCATCCGGGAGAACTACGGCATGTCCATCGCCGTCAACGCCATCGGGTTGCTCATCGGCGCGGGCGGGGCCCTGTCCCCCGTACTGGCCGCGATCCTGCACAACGCCTCGTCAGTTGCGGTGGTAGCCAACAGCTCACGACTGATCCGCTACCGGCTGGACACGGCGGACGACGCGATCGGCAGGTCCGGCTGACGGTGCTCAGGTGCGACCCTGCCCTTGCCCGAACATCTTGGTGAGCCGGCGGGTAAGGCCGCGCGGCAGCAGCCTTCCCCCGGACGTCAACACCTTGTACTGCAGGCTCGGGACGATCACGATGTCACCCTTGGCAACCCCGGACAGGCATTTGTCCACCACGTAGTCGATGTCGAGCCACATGAACGGCGGCATCGAGGACATTTCGATGCCCGCCCGGTGGTGAAAGTCGGTGTGCATGTAACCGGGGCACAGCGCGTGCACGCCGACGCCGGTACCGGCCAAGCCGCTCGACAGCCCCTCGGAAAACGACACGACCCAGGCCTTGGACGCCGAGTACGTCGAACCCCGGCCCGGCAGCAGGGCCGCAATGCTGCCTATGTTGATGATCGTGCCGCACCCGGCCGCCACCATGGGTGGCAAGGCAGCGCGGGTCAGCTGCATCACCGCGGTGACGTTGACGTCCAGCTGAGCCTGCAGCACCGCCGGATCGATGGTCCAGAACTCGCCGGCAATGCCGACGCCGGCGTTGTTGACCAGCACCTGCACGCCCTCGGACAACCGGTGCGCGACGTCGGTCCGACCCGCCGGGTCGGTCAGGTCGGCCACCAGGACCTCGCTGTGGACACCGTGCGCGCGGTGTAGCTCGGCGGCCAGTTGCTTGAGCCGTTCGGCGTCGCGGGCCACCAGCACCAGGTCGTAGCCGTCGGCGGCGTAGCGCCGAGCGAACCGCTCCCCCAAGCCCGACGTGGGCCCGGTGATCAACGCGATCGGTCGGGACATCTCAGACCCCTGCCTGGTCTTCGATAGGTTGGTCGTTCAGCAAGCGTTTGAGCACCTTCCCCCCGGCGTTGCGGGGCAGCTCGTCGACGAATACCACGTCGCGTGGAATTTTGAATCGCGCCAACCGGTTTCGCACGTATTCCGTGACGTCGTGCTCGGTCAGCGATGCGCCGGGGCGGCGCACGATGTAGGCGCGCAGGCGCTGGCCGAATTCCTCGTCGTCGACGCCGATCACCGCCACGTCCAGCACGCCGGGGTGATGCGCGAGCGCGTCTTCCACCTCGCCCGGGTAGACGTTTTCGCCCCCGGAGACGATCATCTCGTCGTCGCGCCCGTCGATGAACAGCCTGCCGGCCCGGTCGAAATGACCGACATCACCGGTGGATATCAGGCCCTGGATCGACTCCTTCGCGCCGCCGCTGCTGTATCCCTCGAAGGCCAGGATGTTGCCGACAAAGATCCGCCCCGTCGTTCCCGCAGGTGCCTCGTGCCCGTCGTCGGTGAAGATCTTGACCATCGACCCGGGTGCCACCGAACCGACACAGCCCGGCTCGGCGGCCAGATCGGCGGGCGTGGCGATGGTCGCAAAGGCGACCTCCGTGGACCCGTACATGTTGTAGACCACCGGGCCGAATGCCTTGAGCGCGCGGGCGGCCAGCGCGGCTCCGAGCTGGGATCCGCCGATGAACACGATGCGCAATGACGACAGGTCGTGTGCGGCCAGCGACGCGGGGCCCAGGTCCAAGATGCGCCGCAGCATGGTGGGAACGACGATCATCGCGCTGGCCCGGTGCGCGGCCACGCTCGCCAAGGCCTGCTCGGGATCGAAGTGGCGGCGCAGCACCAGCGTCGAACCCAGCACCGTCGCGTACATTGCCTGGCTGAATCCGTTCGAATGAAACAGCGGCACACAGCATTCGGTGACTTCCCTGCCCCGGAACGGCACCTTGCCGAGCAGCCCGCCGACCGGGATCAGCGAGTAGGGCTCCGAACGTACTGCGCCCTTGGGGACCCCGGTCGTGCCGCTGGTCGAGATGACGATCTTGGGATGGCCTCCGGAACGCGGAGGCGGCGCGGGATCGCCGCGTTCGATCAGACCGTCGAGGGTGTCGGCCGCCGGCGTTTCGGCCCAGGCGCGTAGGCGCCCGAGCTTGGGGTGCACGTCGGCGACAACGGTGCTGTACTCCTCGTCGTACACCAGCAGGTCGGCGCCCTCGCGGGCGAGCATCTCGGCGAGTTGCACGCTGCCAAAGCCGGTGTTGAGCAACAAGATGCTCGCGCCGCACTTGCCGGCGGCGAAGACCGCTTCCAGGAAGCCCCGATGGTTGCCCACCAGAATGGCCACGCTGGCGCCCGGGCCCAGTCCGATGCGGCGCCACTCGTTAGCCAATGCGTTGGTCCGCTTGTCCAGGTCGCCGAAGCTCAGCGGACCACGCTCGTCGATCAACGCCAACCCGTCGGGATCCCGCCCGGCGGTGATGACCGTCGCCGCACCCAGCAGGCCGTACCTTTCGACCGCGCGCAGCACCGCCACGATCTCACCCGGCCGAATCATCCGCAGCCCGCCGGACCGCGCGTAGAGCAGCAGCGACCACGCTTCCAAACCGAGGCGTCTCATCATTAGCTGAATGCTGCCTCGGGCGGGCCGCCGTTGGTTAGGGCGCATTGCCATTGCGACAGAGGTCTTTGGTCACAGACCCCGGCCACGGGACACGCGGGCAGGCCGGTTCGTTACTGTGTCTAACCATGGCGCGCAGCGACGACGACAGCTGGGACCTGGCGACGAGTGTGGGAGCCACCGCGACGATGGTGGCCGCGGGACGCGGCCGGGCCACGCGCGACGGCCTGATCGACGACCCGTTCGCCGAACCGCTGGTACGCGCCGTCGGGGTCGACTTCTTCACCCGGTGGGCCGCCGGTGAACTGGACGCCGAGCAGGTCGACGTCCCCGGCGCCGCGTGGGGCATGCAGCGGATGACCGACCTGCTGGCGGCTCGCACCCGCTACATCGACGCCTTCTTCTCCGACTCCCAAAAAGACGTGGCGGACGCCGGCATCCGCCAGGTCGTGATCCTGGCCTCCGGCCTGGACGCCCGCGGCTATCGGCTGCCCTGGGCTGCGGGCACCACGGTGTTCGAGATCGACCAGCCGGAGGTCATCGAGTTCAAGGTCGCTGCGATCGAGGCGCTGGGCGCCGAACCCACCGCGCAGATCCGGGCCGTCCCCGTCGACCTGCGCCACGATTGGCCGGCGGCGCTGCTACGGGCCGGCTTCGACACCGAGCAGCCGGCCGCGTGGGCCGCCGAAGGCCTGCTGGGGTTCCTGCCGCCGGAGGCCCAGGATCGCTTACTGGACAAGATCACCGACCTGTCCGCCGACGGCAGCCGACTGGTCGCCGAGATATTCGTGAATACCGGCAACGGCGGCGCGGCCCTGGACGGGGCGACCAAGAGGTGGCAGGACCACGGACTCGATGTCGCGCTGGACAACCTCGGCTTCCCCGGCGACCGTAACGACGCTGCGACCTACCTTGCCGGTCTCGGCTGGCAGCCGGTGAACACCCCGCTGAATCAGCTGTTGGCCGACAACGGGCTGCCGCTGCAAGCCGACGGCGAAGACGCCCCGTTCGGCAAGAACTATTACTGCTCCGCGGTACTGCGCAAGGCAGTGTGACGGAAGGCCGCGCATGCCAGACAGCAACCCGGATAGCAAGCCCGCCAAACCACTCGATGGATTCCGGGTGCTCGACTTCACCCAGAATATCGCCGGGCCGCTGGCCGGGCAGGTGCTGGCCGACCTGGGTGCCGAGGTCATCAAGATCGAGGCGCCCGTCGGCGAGGCGGCCCGCCACATCACCGCGGTGCTGCCCGGGCGCCCGCCGCTGGCCACGCTGTTTCTACCGCACAACCGGGGCAAGAAATCGGTCATGGCCGATCTGCGGACCGACGAAGCCAAACAACAGATCTTGCACCTCGTCGACACCGCCGACGTGGTGCTGGAGGGTTTCCGGCCCGGCGTCATGGAGCGCATGGGGCTGGGTCCCGACGAATTGCGTTCGCGCAACCCGAAACTCATCTATGCGCGGCTGTCGGCCTACGGTGGCAACGGCCCGCACGGCAGCAGGCCGGGCGTCGATCTGATGGTCGCCGCCGAGTCGGGCATGACGACCGGAATGCCTACGCCCACCGGCAAACCGCAGATCATCCCGTTCCAGCTCGTCGACGCCGCCAGCGGGCACGTACTGGCCCAGGCGGTACTGGCCGCGCTGCTCAACCGGGAGCGCCACGGCCTCGGCGATGTCGTGCGCGTCGCGATGTACGACGTCGCGGTGAGCCTGCAAGCCGGCCAGCTCACGATCCACCTGAACAAGCCCACCGAGGCACCCAAGCCGAAGCCGGTCGCTGATCTAAATGCCAAGAAGCGCAAGGGAGTTGGATTTGCGACCCAACCATCCGACGCGTTCAAGGCCGCCGACGGCTACCTGGTCCTGTCGGCGTATGTGCCCAAGCACTGGGCCAAGCTGTGCGAGATCATCGACCGGCCCGACCTGCTGACCGACGAGCGGTTCGTCGACCAGCGGGCGCGCGCCGTCAACTACCACGAGCTGACCGAAGAGCTGGAAAAGGCGCTGGCCGCCAGGCCCGCCGCCGAATGGGTGGAGCTGCTGCAGCAGGGCGGCCTGATGGCCTGCCTGGCCTACAACTGGAAACAGGTGGTGGGCACCGAGCTGTTTGCCGAAAACGAACTGGCGCTCACGGTCGGCGGCGGCGACGACGCCGTCACGGTGGTGCGGACACCGGCGCGCTACGCCAGCTTCGACGCCGCCGTCGCCGAGCCGCCACCGGGGCTGGGCGAGCACAACGACATCCTCGGCTGAGCAGTTCACCCCCCCCCGGCAGGCGAACGACCTGGAGGAAGAACTCGTCGATCTGGCGCACCGCGTTGATGAACTGGTCGAGGTCGACGGGCTTGGCGACATAGGCGTTGGCGTGCAGCTTGTAGCTGCGCAGGATGTCCTCCTCTGCCGAGGAGGTGGTGAGCACGACAATCGGGATGCGCGACAGGTCGGCGTCGGACTTGACCTTCTCGAGCAGCTGGCGGCCGTCGTACTTCGGCAGGTTCAAGTCGAGCAGGATCAGGTCAGGCCGCGGCGCGTCCTTGAACTCGCCGCGCCGATACAGAAAGTCCAGGCCCTGCTCGCCGTCGTGGGCGACGTGCAACCTGTTCTGGAACTTGTTGTGCTCCAGAGCTTCTCGCGTGATGAGCTCATCACCCGGGTCGTCCTCGACGAGCAGGATCTCGATCGGCCGGGCGGCTGGTGTCATCAGTGCGCTCCTTCAAGGGTGCCTTGCTGCTCGGTGTCCCCGACGTCTGCGGCGGCGGGCAGGGTGAACTCGAATCGCGTGCCGTCGGTGTAGGTGGAGTCGATGCGCACGGTCCCGTCGTGGTACTCGACGATCTTCTTCACCAGCGCCAGGCCGACGCCGGTTCCCGGATACACCTCGCGGCCGTGCAACCGCTGAAAGATGACGAAGACCTTATCGGTGAATTCCTTGGGGATGCCGATGCCGTTGTCCGCCAACGTCAGCTGCCAGTCGGATTCCTCGGCACCGCGCCGGCAGTCGATCACGATCCGCGGGACGCGCCCCTGGTGGCGGAACTTGATCGCATTGCCGATCAGGTTCTGCCACAACATCGTCAACAGCGTGGGATCGCCGACGATGCGAGGCAGCCGCTCGGGCCGCACCACCTGCGCGCCGGTCTCCTCGATGGCGGTCGCGAGATTGTCCACCGCGGCATCCAGCGTGCTGTCCAGGTCGACCTCGGCTTGTTTGGTACCCACCCGGCCAACCCGGGAGAAGCTGAGCAGGTCGTTGATCAGCACCTGCATGCGCTTGGCGCCGTCGACCGCGTAGCCGATGTATTCAGTTCCGGGCTCGTCGAGCTGGTCGCCATAGCGCTTCTCGAGCAGCTGGCAGAACGACGCGACCTTGCGCAGCGGTTCCTGCAGATCGTGCGACGCCACGTAGGCGAACTGCTCGAGTTCGGCATTGGAGCGCCGCAAATCGACGGCCTGTTCGTCGAGCCGGGCCTCGGCCGCGCGCGACGCCTCGAGGGCGGCCACCACCCGCTGGCGCATGTTCTCGACGTCGATCGCCATGTCGCGAATGTCCTTGGGCCGCCGCGGCGGTCGGATGGTCTCGTCGAAGTTGCCGTCGGTGATCCGCCGGCAGGATTCGGCCAACCGGGCCAGCGGAACGGTGATCGCGGCCCGGGTCATGAAGCCCAGCAGCACGGCCATGCCGAAGAACAACAGCACGATCGCGCCCAGCGTGCGATCGCGCCAGGTGTCGATGCTTCTGAGTTGATCGTCGGCGTTGCTGGAGGCCGCGTTGAAATCCGCGTTCTGGGTGTCGAAAAGGCCGCGCAGATGGTCGAATTCGTATTTGCCGCGGTCGGCGACCGAGCCATTGACGACCCTGGGCGCATTGGGCGTCACACTCGAAATCAGGGGCTCGGCGTAGCTGGACCGCCAACTCGCGGCCGCCCGCTCGATCGCGTCCAGGTCGGCGATCAGGTCGGGGCGCCCACCGACTAGCCGCCGGATCTCTTCGGCCGCCGCGTGTTCGGCTTGTTGACCGTCGTAGTACGGCGTGAGGAACTGACGATCGGCGGCGAGCAGGTAACCGCGGATCCCGGTTTCCTGGTCGCGCAGCGCGGCCTGCAGCTCGATGGCGGCGGCCCGCGCCGGCTGGATCTGGTCGCTCAGCTCGCGCGACACCGTGTCGGTGCGGTGCAGCAGCGCCGCACCGACCAGCGCACCGGCCAGGACCAGCACGCCCATCACGACCAGCACCAGCGCCAACCATCCCCACACGGTCAGCCGGGCGCGCCACAACGGGTGCGAATCGGCGTCCATCAGGCGGTCCGCTCCACGCGCACCACGGCGATGTCGTCGGTCAGGCCGCCGCGCGGCTGGGCGAGTTCCTCGGCGCCGTCGATCAGCGCGTCGACGAACGCCGGACCGGGCAGATTCACCCGCGAACGAGCCAATGCAAGCAAACCGTCCTCCCCCAACCGCTCGGTGCCCGACCCGCGGTACCCCTCGAAAAGCCCGTCGGTGAGCAGCATCAACCCCTGTCCCACCGGCAATTCCATCTCGAACTGCGCCCAATCGCCGGCGCGCAGGCCCAACGCCGGCCCCGCGGGGGGCTCGACCCATTCCACGTTGGTGCCGTCTTGCCGCAGCATTCCCGGGTGACCGGCGCGGATCCCCGTGACGTGCGGACTGCGCGGCGGAAGCTCCAGGCTCAGCACCGTCGCGAAGATCCCGGTGGCGGTCCGTTCGGCGTGCAGTACCCGCTCGAGCTGACGCATCAATTCGGTGCCGCGCACGTCGGCGAAGGTCAATGCGCGCCAAGCGATTCGCAGCGCGGCGCCCAATGCCGCCTCGTCGGGTCCGTGCCCCGCGACATCGCCGACCAGGACATGCAGCACCCGGTCCGGTGTCTGCACGACGTCGTAGAAGTCGCCGCACAGCAGCGCGTCCACCCGGCTGGGCCGGTACCGGGCCACGATCTCCACGCCGGGGTCGTCCAGCAGCAGCGGTGAGGGCAGCAGGCCCCGTTCGAGCAACGCGTTCTCCCGGGCACGCAGCTGGCTGGCGTGCAGGTCCGCGGCGATAAGCTCGACGCGCTTGCGCTCGATCGCGTAAAGCACCGCGCGCCTTAGCATTTCGGGCTCGACTCGGCCCTTGACCAGATAGTCCTGCGCCCCGGCGGCCACCGCGGAGGCGCCGAAGTACTCGTCGTTGAGCCCGGTCAGCACCACGATGGGGAGAGTCACGTCGTTCTTGGCGATGCGGTCGAGCGCGTCCATGCCGTTCGCGTCCGGCAGGTTCAGATCCAGCAGCACGCAATCGGGACGGGCGGACTCCAGCGCCCGCTCGGCATGGGCCATCGACTGCGCCCACACCACGCGGATGTCGTCGACCGCCTCGGCGATCAGTTCTTCGACCAGCAGGGCATCGGCACGGTCGTCCTCGACCAACAGCAGCGAGAGCGTCTGGCGATTTGCCACCGAAGTCACCGGGCTACGCACCGGCATCGAATCCCGGCAGGTGTGCATGTGAAGCCACGTGCTCGACCTCCCATGCAAAGGACGATCTTAAAGGGGCGGTCAGCCTGTTTTGCCACCCGGTGTGGACCAAGCTACCTTCAGCGCAGCAGGGCGCGCGACATCACCACACGCTGAATCTGATTGGTGCCCTCGTAGATCTGGGTGATCTTGGCATCGCGCATCATCCGCTCGACCGGGAAGTCGACCGTGTAGCCGGCGCCGCCGAACAGTTGCACGGCGTCGGTGGTGACCTCCATCGCGACGTCGGAGGCGAAGCACTTCGACGCCGCCGAGATGAAGCCCAGATTGCCCTCGCCGCGCTCGGCGCGGGCCGCCGCGCTGTAGACCATCAGCCGCGCCGCCTCCACCTTCATCGCCATGTCGGCCAGCATGAACTGCACGCCCTGGAAGCTGCTGATCGACTGCGCGAACTGCTTGCGGTCCTTGGTGTAGGCGATCGCGGCGTCCAGCGCGCCCTGGGCGATGCCCACCGCTTGCGCCCCGATGGTCGGGCGGGTGTGGTCCAGCGTGGCCAGCGCGGTCTTGAAACCGGTGCCGGGCTCACCAACGATCCGGTCGCCGGGGATGCGACAGTTCTCGAAATACAGCTCGGTGGTGGGCGAACCCTTGATGCCGAGCTTGCGTTCCTTCGGGCCGACGGTGAAGCCCTCATCGTCGATATGCACCATGAACGACGAGATGCCGTTGGCACCCTTGTCCGGGTCGGTCACCGCCATCACGGTGTACCAGCTCGACTTGCCGCCGTTGGTGATCCAGCACTTGGCGCCGTTGAGGATCCAGTCGTCGCCGTCGGCCTTGGCGCGGGTCTTCATCGCCGCCGCGTCGCTGCCGGCCTCCCGCTCGGACAGCGCGTAGGACGCCATCGCGGTGCCGTCGGCGATCGAGGGCAGCACCTGCTTCTTCAGCTCCTCGGAGCCGCGCAGGATCAGGCCCATGGTGCCCAGCTTGTTCACGGCCGGGATCAACGACGCAGACGCGTCGACGCGGGCGACCTCTTCGATGACGATGCACGCCGCCACGGAGTCCGCGCCCTGGCCGCCGTACTCCTCGGGCACGTGGACCGCATTGAAGCCCGACGCGTTCAGCGCGTCCAGCGCCTCCTGCGGGAACCGCGAGTTCTCGTCGCAGTCGGCCGCGTAAGGAGCGATCTCCTTTTCCGCCAGCGCCCGTATCGCCGCCCGCAACTCGTCGTGTTCCTCGGGCAACTTGAACACATCAAACGTGGGGTTTCCGGCCCATCTGGCCATCTCGCGAGCCTCCTGATCTTGGCGTTACTCGCCGGTAACTTTACCCTGGCGCTCCTGCAGTGCCGCATCCTTGGCCCGCACGCTGTCCGCGAGCTCGTCTTGGAAGGCGACGACCCGGGCCCGAAGCGCGGCGTCGGACGCCGCCAGCACCCGCACGGCCAGCAGGCCGGCGTTGCGCCCGCCGCCGATCGACACAGTGGCCACCGGAACACCGGCGGGCATCTGCACGATCGAAAGCAACGAGTCCAGCCCGTCCAGCCGGCCCAGCGGCACCGGGACGCCGATCACCGGCAGCGGCGTCGCCGACGCGACCATGCCGGGCAGGTGCGCCGCGCCGCCGGCCCCGGCGATGATCACCTCGAGACCACGGTCGGCCGCGCCGCGCGCGTAGTCGAACATCGCGGCAGGGGTGCGATGCGCCGAGACCACCCGGACCTCGGCCGGGATGTCGAACTCGGCCAGCGCCGCGGCCGCGTCGGCCATGACCGACCAGTCGCTGTCGCTGCCCATGATCACCCCGACGCGAGGCGGTCTACTCGCCGTCGTCAATGCCGCTCCTCCTCATCGCTTCGCTCTGCATCGTCGCCGGCATGCGGATCCCATCCGTCCGTCCACTGCCCGTGTGCCAACCAGTGTGCCGCCAGCGCGCCGCGCTCACGCAGCTTCGCGATGTTCTCCGCATCGCAGGCGGTGCCCAGGATGTTGATGTGTCCGATTTTGCGACCGGGACGTTCGGCCTTGCCGTAGAGGTGGACCCGGGCGTCGGGCATCCGCGCGTACAGATGGTGCAGCCGCTCGTCGAGCGTCATCTGCGGCTCGTGCGCGGCACCGAGCACGTTGGCCATGACCGTCACCGGCACGATGGCGTCGGTGTCGCCCAGCGGGTAATCCAGCACCGCCCGCAGATGCTGCTCGAACTGGCTGGTGCGGGCCCCGTCCATGGTCCAGTGCCCGGAGTTGTGCGGCCGCATCGCCAACTCGTTGACCAGCAGAGCGCCGTCGGGCGTCTCGAACAGCTCGACCGCGAGCACGCCGACCACGCCGAGCTCGGCGGCCAGGCGCAGCGCGAGTTGCTGGGCGGTCGCCGCCGACTCCGGGGCCAGGTCCGGCGCCGGCGCGACGACCTGCACGCAGATCCCGTCGGCCTGCACGGTCTCGACGACCGGCCAGGCCGCGCCCTGGCCGAAGGGCGAGCGCGCCACCAGCGCCGACAGCTCGCGGTGCAGGTCCACCTGCTCCTCGGCCAGCACCGGCACCCCGTCGGCCAGGAAGGCGGCCGCGATCTCGCGGGCGTGCGACGGGTCGCGGGCCATCCGCACCCCGCGCCCGTCGTAACCCCCGCGGACCGCTTTGACGACCACCGGGCCGCCCACCCGCGCGGCGAACGCGTCGAGTTCGTCGAGGCTGTCGATGCCGGCGTAGCGCGGCACCGGGGCGCCCAGCGCCTCGAGCCGACGCCGCATCACGAGCTTGTCCTGGGCGTGCACCAGCGCCTCCGGCGGCGGGGCGACGTTGACGCCCTCGGCGGCCAGCTTCTCCAGCAGCTGGCTGGGGACGTGCTCGTGATCGAAGGTCAGCGCGGCGGCCCCGGCCGCGACCCGGCGCAGGTCCTCCAGCTCCGTGTGCGAGCCGATCACCACGTCGGGCGCCACCTGCGCGGCGGAGTCGTCGGCCGACGTCGCCAGCACCCGCAGCGACTGCCCGAGCGCGATCGCCGCTTGGTGCGTCATCCGGGCGAGCTGGCCACCCCCGACCATCGCGACCAACGGAGCTGCGGAAGGGCTGCGTGTACTCGGCACGGCCATCATCGTGTCATGGCGTGTTGACCGGCGATGACACGGAATTGTTCCGTACCATTTTGCGTCGTTTTCGCGTCCGTCCGTACACTCACCTGTTGTGTCCTTCGCCGATGCCACGATCGCGCGTTTGCCCGGGTTTCTTCAGCCCTTTGCGCAGCGCCATCACGAATTCATCAAATTCGCCATCGTCGGCGGCACCACATTTGTCATCGACTCGGCAATTTTCTACACGCTGAAGCTGACCATTCTCGAGCCCAAGCCGGTGACAGCCAAGGTCGTCGCGGGCATCGTCGCGGTCATCGCGTCCTACGTGCTGAACCGGGAGTGGAGTTTCCGCGACCGGGGCGGCCGCGAGCGCCATCACGAGGCGCTGCTGTTCTTCGCCTTCAGCGGGGTGGGCGTGCTGCTGTCCATGGCGCCGCTGTGGATTTCCAGCTACGTCTTCGGGCTGCGGGTGCCGATGGTGTCGCTGACGGTCGAGAACATCGCGGACTTCATCTCCGCCTACGTCATCGGCAACCTGCTGCAGATGGCCTTCCGGTTCTGGGCTTTCCGGCGCTGGGTGTTTCCCGACCAGTTCGCCCGCAACCCCGAGAGGGCCCTGGAATCCGCGGAGACCGCACTCACCGCCGGCGGCATCGCCGAGGTCTTCGAGGACGAGCTCGAGGGTGGCTCGCTCAGTGGGAACGTCACGCTGCTGCGCGCCTGGCGCAACCGCGCGAGCCGGTCGAATCAGCTCGGCGATTCCTCGGAACCCAGGGTGTCGAAGACTTCGTGATACAGCAGCGAGTGCACGTCGCGCAGTCGCGGAATGTCGTAGAACTCCAACGGATCCTGTGACGCCGATTCGATAATCAGCGTCCCGGTCCGAAACGGCCGTTCGGTCAGCCTGTCCCGGAATTCCACGCTGTTGATGCGCGCCAGCGGGATGTCGATGCCGCTGCGGGTCAGCACCCCGTGCCGGAACATCACCCGCCGATTGGTGACCACGAAATGGGTGGTCAGCCAGGTCAAAAACGGCCACAGCGTCAGCCAGCCGACGATCACCAACCACACCGCCCAGATGACGCCGTGCAAGATGTTCTTCGCTATCTGCTCCCAGTGCGTGGAGTTGACGTAGCCGGACCCGAACGCCGCCAGCCCCGTCGCCAGGACGAACACCACGACCGGCCAGATCAGCCGCTTCCAGTGCGGATGGCGGTGAATGACAACCTGCTCGCCGGCGGCCAACGCGTTATCCGGATAGCCCATGGTCGAGACACTAGCCCCGCAGATGAATGACGTCACCTGCGGAAACCACGACGGCTTCGGCGCCGGTCTGCAGGCATAACCTGCCCTGGTCGTCGACGGCGGTCGCCGTTCCGACGACTTCCTTGCCGCCCGGCAGCTGGGCGCGCACCCGGGCGCCGATGGTCAGGCTGCGCGCCCGGTAGTCGGCCGCCAGCTGCCAGTCCGCGCCGCGCGCCGCGCGCCAGCCGAGGAAGCGCCTCCCGAGCTCGCGCAACAGCCGGCCGACCAGCTGCGTGCGGTCCGGGGCCGCGACCCCCAGGTCCAACAGCGAAGTCGCACCCTCGAGGCCGGCGGGCGCCCCGAACACGTTGAGCCCCAAGCCGATTACCACGACCGGCCGGGTGACCTCGGCGAGGATGCCGGCCAGCTTGGCGCGGGAATCCGCCGGCCCGGCCAGCACGTCGTTGGGCCATTTCAGGCCGGCCGCCACACCGATCGGATCCAGCAGCGGGGCCAACGCGTCGACGACGGCCACCCCGGTCGCCAGCGACAGCCAGCCCCAGCCCTCGGTCGGGACGTCGACGACGCTCACCCCGACCGACATGGTGATCTGCGCCCGCGGCGTTGCCGACCAGGCGCGGCCGTGCCGCCCGCGACCCGCGGTCTGATCCTCGGCGATGAGCACCGCTCCGGCGACGTCGTCACCGGCGGCCGCGCGGGCCAGCAAATCGGCGTTGGTGGAACCGGTTTGCTCGACCACGTCGAGCTGTCGCCAGCCCAATCCGGTGCCGATCAGCTCGGCGCGCAGCGCGGCGGCGTCCAGTGGCGCGCCGAGTTGGTCGGAGTCGGTCATCTGCCAAGCATGTCTTTCATGTCCAAGACGGCCAAGTGGCTGAACAACATGCTGGTTCCGATCGGATTGCCGCCGCCGGGATACGCTGTGCCGCTGGGCGCGGCCATCGTGTTGCCCGCCGCGTACAGCCCGGGAATGGGATTTCCGGACATGTCGAGCACCCGCGCCGCGGTGTCGGTGCGCAGGCCGCCCTTGGTGCCCAGATCGGAGATCCCGAACGCGGCCGCGTGATACGGCGGCGTGTCGATCGCCACCAGCGGCGAGGCACCGCCGGAGAAGGCGCGATCGAAGGCCTCGTCGCCGCGGCCGAAGTCCTCGTCGACGCCGGAGGCCGCAAAGCCGTTGAATCGCAACACCGTTGCGGCCAGTTGCGGACCCGGCACCCCGATCTTGTCGCCCAACCCTTCCAGGGTGTCCGCGGTGTGCCACAGGCCGGCGGCGACATACTTCTCGGTCTCGACGATGCTGACGTTGGCCGCCTTCACCGGCGGCACCTCGCCGTCGGAGTCGTCGTAGATCATCCAGTACGGCAACGTGATCAAGCCGTCGGCCAGCTGCGCGATGATCTCGCGGCCGGCCCGGTCGTAGGCCCGGGACTCGTTGACGAATCGCTTGCCGTCCTGGTTGACGAAGATGCCGCCGGTGAACCACAGCGCGAACGCCGAACGGCCGTCGGGATGCGTCATGCCCGGCGACCACCAGGCCTGGTCCAGCAGATCGGTGTCCGCGCCCGCGGCGATGCCGGCCTGCAGCGCCAGACCGCGACTTCCCGGTCCGCCCATGGTGTCTCGCGCCACGCCCGGCACCCCGAACTCGCGGCGCAGCTCGTCGTTGTTCTCGAAGCCGCCGGCGGCCAGCAGCACTCCCCGGCGGGTGCGGATGGCGCGTCGTTGGCCGTCGGTCTCGACGATCGCGCCGGCGACGCGGCCGTCGGTCAGCACGAGGTCGACCAGCGCCGTGTTGCGCCGCAGCGCCACGTTCGGGTACTGCCCGATGGCCTTGAGGAACCGCGCGATCAGCGCGCGGCCCCCGAGAAAGTAGTCGGCCGGCGGCGGCACGCCGAGCCGGTCGGTGTCCAGCGGCCCGCGGATCGCGTCGCGCAGCTCCGGCGCGGCGGCGACCGCCAACGGCTTTGCGGCGATGTGGCGCTGACCGTCCACCCGCGCCTTGGGTGCCTTGCCGTAGTAGTCGGGCCAGGGCAACGGCACGAATTTCAGCGCGGAGTCGGCCTCCAGGTACTCGATCAGCGGCGCGCCGCCGCGCACGAAGGTCTCCTGCAGCTCGCGGGGGGTTCGGTCGCCGACCACGGCGCGGTAATAGGTGAGCGCGTCCTCGATGGTGTCCTCGACACCACCCCAATTGCCGGCGCGGATCAACACCGGATTGCACGGGAACCAGACGCCACCCCCACCGGAGTACGCGGTGGTGCCCCCGAATTTGTCGGTGGCCTCGACCAGCAGCACCTCCAGGCCCTCGCGCGCCGCGGTGTATGCCCCGGTGACGCCGCCGCCGCCCGACCCCGCGACCAGCACGTCGCACTCTTCGCCCCACTCCACCGTGCCCATACTCAGCTGAGACTAGCTGCGCCGCTAAGCTCGACATCCATGACGAGCGTTACCGACCACACTGCGGAACCCGCTGCCGAGCACACCATCGACATCCACACCACCGCGGGCAAGCTGGCCGAGCTGCACAAGCGCCGGGAAGAGGCACTGCACCCGGTCGGCGAAGAAGCGGTCGAGAAGGTGCATGCCAAGGGCAAACTGACCGCCCGCGAGCGCATCCTCGCGCTGCTCGACGACGACTCGTTCGTAGAGCTCGACGCGCTGGCCAAGCACCGCAGCAAGAACTTCGGCCTGGAGCACAACCGCCCGCTCGGCGACGGCGTGATCACCGGCTACGGCACCATCGACGGCCGCGACGTGTGCATCTTCAGCCAGGACGCCACCGTGTTCGGCGGCAGCCTGGGCGAGGTGTACGGCGAAAAGATCGTCAAGATCCAGGAGCTGGCCATCAAGACCGGCCGCCCGCTGATCGGCATCAACGACGGCGCCGGCGCCCGCATCCAGGAGGGTGTCGTCTCGCTGGGCCTCTACAGCCGCATCTTCCGCAACAACATCCTGGCCTCCGGCGTCATCCCGCAGATCTCGCTGATCATGGGCGCCGCCGCCGGCGGGCACGTCTACTCCCCCGCGCTGACCGACTTCGTGATCATGGTCGACCAGACCAGCCAGATGTTCATCACCGGCCCGGACGTCATCAAGACCGTCACCGGCGAGGACGTCACGATGGAGGAGCTCGGCGGCGCGCACACCCACATGGCCAAGTCGGGCACGCTGCACTACGTCGCCTCCGGCGAGCAGGACGCCTTCGACTGGGTTCGGGACCTGCTGGGCTACCTGCCCCCGAACAACTTCACCGACGCGCCGCGCTACGCCGAGCCGCATCCCGAAGGAGCCATCGAGGACAACCTCACCGACGAAGACCTCGAGTTGGACACGCTGATTCCGGACTCGCCGAACCAGCCCTACGACATGCATGAGGTCATCACCCGGATCCTGGACGACGACGAGTTCCTGGAGATCCAGAACGGCTACGCGCAGAACATCGTCGTCGGGTTCGGCCGCATCGAGGGCCGGCCGGTCGGGATCGTGGCCAACCAGCCCACCCAGTTTGCCGGCTGCCTGGACATCAACGCCTCGGAGAAGGCGGCCCGGTTCGTCCGGACCTGCGACTGCTTCAACATCCCGATCATCATGCTGGTGGACGTCCCGGGCTTCCTGCCGGGCACCGGCCAGGAATACAACGGCATCATCCGGCGCGGCGCCAAGCTGCTGTTCGCCTACGGCGAGGCCACCGTCCCGAAGATCACCGTCATCACCCGCAAGGCCTATGGCGGCGCCTACTGCGTCATGGGTTCCAAGGACATGGGCTGCGACGTCAACATCGCCTGGCCGACCGCCCAGATCGCGGTCATGGGCGCCTCCGGGGCGGTCGGATTCGTCTACCGCCAGCAGCTCAAGGAGGCCGCCAAGGAGGGCAAGGACGTCGACGAGCTGCGGCTGCAGCTGCAGCAGGAGTACGAGGACACGTTGGTCAACCCCTACGTCGCCGCCGAGCGCGGTTACGTGGACGCGGTGATCCCGCCCTCGCACACCCGCGGTTACATCGCGACCGCGCTGCGTCTGCTGGAACGCAAGATCTCCCACCTGCCGCCGAAGAAGCACGGGAACATCCCGCTGTGAGTCGAGTGAGCGGAACGAACGAAGTGAGTGACGAGACTCAGGCCGCCGAAGCGCCCCAGCCGCGCATCCAGATCCTCAAGGGCGAGCCCACCGACGCGGAGCTGGCCGCGCTGATCACCGTGCTCGGCTGCGCGGGCGGCACGCCCCCGCAGCCGCCGGCCGAGAACACCCGCTGGGGACTTCCGGTCGACAAGTTGCGTTTCGCGATGTCCAACTATCAGCGACTCACGCTGCAACAGATCACGCACATGAAGCGACGGTGACCCGGCTGGTCCTCGGGTCGGCCTCACCGGGTCGCCGCAAGGTGCTGCGCCAGGCCGGTGTCGATCCCTTGGTCGTGGTCTCCGGTGTCGACGAGGACCGCATCGCCGCGAGCCTGGGCTCCCAGGCGTCGCCGGGCGACGTCGTGTGCGCGCTGGCGCAGGCCAAGGCGCGTGACGTGGCGAGCCGGCTCGACGACGGCGTCGCGGCCGATTGCGTTGTCATCGGCTGCGATTCGATGCTCCACCTGGACGGACAGCTGTGCGGCAAGCCGCCATCCGTCGACGCCGCACGCGAACTCTGGCACTCGATGGCCGGCAAGAGCGCCCAGCTGCACACCGGGCACTGCGTTATCCGATTGCAAGACAACGAGATTACTCACACATCCACGCAAACATCCACCACCACAGTGCATTTCGGAACTCCCGACGCCGAGGACCTCGAGGCCTACCTGGATTCCGGAGAGTCGCTGCGGGTCGCCGGCGGCTTCACCCTCGACGGGCTGGGCGGCTGGTTCATCGACGGCGTCGACGGCGACCCGTCGGCCGTGGTGGGCATCGGGTTGCCCCTGACACGTTCGCTGCTGCGCGGTGCCGGCCTGTCCATTGCCGCACTGTGGGCGGACAATTCGTTTCCGCAATAGGTGAGTAGGCTCGGTTTCGTGCCGCTGCCACCCGATCCGAGCCCCACGTTGACCGCCTACGCCCACCCGGAGCGATTGGTCACCGCCGACTGGTTATCCGGCCACCTGGGTTCGCCCGGGCTGGCGATTGTCGAATCCGACGAGGACGTGCTGCTCTACGACGTCGGCCACATCCCCGGCGCGGTCAAGATCGACTGGCACACCGACCTCAACGACCCCCGGGTCCGCGACTACATCGACGGCGAGCAATTCGCCGAATTGATGGACCGCAAAGGCATCGCCCGCGAGGACACCGTGGTCATCTACGGCGACAAGAGCAACTGGTGGGCGGCCTACGCACTGTGGGTGTTCACCCTGTTCGGTCACCCCGACGTGCGGCTGCTCAACGGCGGGCGCGACCTGTGGTTGGCCGAGCGCCGCGACACCAGCCTGGAGGTCCCGACGCGGACGTCGTCCGGCTATCCCGTCGTGACGCGCAACGACGCACCGATCCGTGCCTACAAGGACGACGTGCTGGCGGTCCTGGGCAGCCAGCCGCTGATCGATGTCCGCTCGCCCGACGAGTACACCGGCAAGCGCACCCACATGCCCGACTATCCCGAGGAGGGCGCGCTGCGCGCCGGCCACATCCCCACCGCCCGGTCGATCCCGTGGGGCAAGGCGGTCGACGAGAACGGCCGGTTCCGCAGCCGCGAGGAGCTCGAGGAGCTCTACGGCTTTCTGCAGCCCGACGACAAGACCGTCGTCTACTGCCGCATCGGGGAGCGCTCCAGCCACACCTGGTTCGTGCTGACGCACCTGCTCGGCAAGGCCGGGGTGCGCAACTACGACGGATCCTGGACCGAGTGGGGCAACACCGTGCGGGTCCCGATCGTCGCGGGCGAAAGCCCCGGCGCCGTGCCCGCCTGAGGACCCGCGCATGAGCATGCCCGCACCCCTGGCCGAAGTGGTGTCCGACTTCGCCGAAGTGCAGGGGCAGGACAAGCTGAAGCTGCTCCTGGAGTTCGCCGACGAGCTGCCCGGGTTACCCCCGGAACTCGATGAGGCGGCGATGGAACCGGTGCCCGAGTGCCAGTCACCGCTGTTCCTGCACGTCGATGCGCACGACCCGAACCGGGTGCGGCTGCATTTCAGCGCGCCCGCCGAGGCCCCGACCACCCGCGGATTCGCCTCGATCCTGGCCGCCGGGCTCGACAACCAGCCGGCCGCCGACATCCTGGCGGTGCCCGAGGACTTCTACACCGAGCTGGGCCTGGCCGCGTTGATCAGCCCGCTGCGGCTCCGGGGCATGTCGGCGATGCTGGCTCGCATCAAACGCCGATTGCGAGCTACTGCTGAGTAACCCCCGAATTGCGGCACCGCCTCATCGGCCCGGCGGCGCGCCGCTTAGACTTCCGGTTCAGTGTAAGAAACTCTCTTAGAGACGCACGTAGACAATCTGCCGATAGGCCAAACAGGAGGCGCAGTGGCCAGTCACGCCAGCTCAAGGATCTCCAAGGTGCTCGTCGCCAACCGCGGCGAAATCGCTGTCCGGGTGATCCGGGCGGCCCGCGACGCGGGCCTGTCCAGCGTGGCGGTGTACGCCGAGCCGGACGCGGACGCGCCCCACGTGCGGCTGGCCGACGAGGCGTTCGCGTTGGGCGGCCAGACGTCCGCCGAGTCCTACCTGGACTTCGGCAAGATCCTCGACGCCGCCGCGAAATCCGGTGCCAACGCCATCCACCCGGGCTACGGCTTCCTGTCAGAGAACGCCGACTTCGCCCAGGCGGTCCTCGACGCCGGCCTGATCTGGATCGGGCCTAGCCCGCAGTCGATCCGCGACCTCGGCGACAAGGTCACCGCCCGCCACATCGCCGCCCGCGCGCAGGCACCGCTGGTGCCCGGCACCCCGGACCCGGTCAAGGACGCCGACGAGGTGGTGGCCTTCGCCAAGGAGTACGGCGTCCCGATCGCGATCAAGGCGGCGTTCGGCGGCGGCGGCCGCGGCATGAAGGTGGCCCGCAGTATCGAGGAGATCCCCGAGCTGTTCGAGTCGGCCACCCGGGAGGCCGTCGCGGCGTTCGGTCGCGGTGAGTGCTTCGTCGAGCGCTACCTGGACAAGCCACGCCACGTCGAGGCCCAGGTGATCGCCGACACGCACGGCAACGTCGTCGTCGCCGGTACCCGCGACTGCTCGCTGCAGCGCCGGTTCCAGAAGCTGGTCGAGGAGGCTCCGGCGCCGTTCCTGACCGACGCGCAGCGCAAGGAGATCCACGAGTCGGCCAAGCGCATCTGTAAGGAGGCGCACTACTATGGCGCGGGCACGGTCGAGTACCTGGTGGGCCAGGACGGCCTGATCTCCTTCCTCGAGGTCAACACCCGGCTGCAGGTCGAGCACCCGGTCACCGAGGAGACCGCCGGCATCGACCTGGTGCTGCAGCAGTTCAAGATCGCCAACGGCGAGAAGCTGGACATCACCGAGGACCCGACGCCGCGCGGCCACGCCATCGAGTTCCGGATCAACGGCGAGGACGCCGGCCGCGGTTTCCTGCCCGCGCCCGGCCCGGTCACCCGCTACGACATCCCCACCGGCCCCGGCGTCCGGGTGGACTCCGGCGTCGAGGCGGGCTCGGTGATCGGCGGGCAGTTCGACTCGATGCTTTCCAAGCTGATCGTGTACGGCGCCACCCGCGAGGAGGCACTGGCGCGCTCGCGGCGCGCGCTGGACGAATTCCACGTCGAGGGCCTGGCCACCGTCATCCCGTTCCACCGCGCCGTGGTGTCCGACCCCGCGTTCATCGGCGACGGTGACAGCTTCTCGGTGCACACCCGCTGGATCGAGACGGAGTGGAACAACACCGTCGAACCCTTCACCGCCGGTGAGCCCCTGGACGACCAGGAGGCTCAGCCACGCCAGAAGGTGGTCGTCGAGGTCAACGGCCGCCGGCTCGAGGTCGCGCTGCCCGCCGACCTGGCGCTGTCCGGCGGCGGCCTCGATGGTGGGGCGGCCGGCGTCATCCGCAAGAAGCCCAAGCCCCGCAAGCGTGGCGCGCACGGCGGTGCCGCGGCGTCCGGCGACGCGGTCACGGCGCCCATGCAGGGCACGGTGGTAAAGGTCGCGGTCGAAGAGGGCCAGCAGATCGCCGTCGGCGAGCTGGTGGTGGTGCTCGAGGCGATGAAGATGGAGAACCCCGTCACCGCGCACAAGGACGGTGTCATCACCGGACTCGCGGTGGAGACCGGCATCGCCATCACTCAGGGCACCGTGCTCGCCGAGATCAAATAACGTTCCTGAGAGATCTCACAGCAAACGTTGTCGGCCCCGGCCACCCCGGGTAGGGTTGCGGATAGGTTGAGTTCACAGCCGCCCGGAATACGCTCGAGTCGCACGGGGTAGGCGGAATTCCCTCTTCCGAACCTTTGGCACGTCGCTGACGTATTCCGCAGCAGGAATCCTCCTCAATGGATGGAGTCAGCAATGACTGTGGCCCAATCGTGGCAGCGGTGCCGCACCGCTCAGTTCAGCGTCCAACTGCACACGGCCGGCGTCGTGATCACCGCCGACGGTGAGCTCGACGCCGCCAACGCCGATCAGCTCGCCACCTACGTGCAACGAAATGTCGCCCGCGCCGGACGGGTCATCCTCGACCTGCGCGGCCTGGAATTCATTGGCACAGCAGGCTTTTCGGCGCTACACCGAATCAATGTCGCCTGCTCGGCCGAGCAGGTGCAGTGGGCGACCGTGCCGAGCGCGGCCGTCGCGCGACTGTTGCGGGTCTGCGACCCCGACGGCACCCTGCCGATCACCGAGGCAACCGACGAGCCGCTGTTGCAGGCCGCCCACCGGAGCGACGGCCGGCAGCGGCCGCTACTCCAGTTGGTCCCGTAACCGCGTCAGCGACTTGGCCAACAGTCGCGACACGTGCATCTGCGAGATGCCGACCCGCTCCGCGATTTGAGTCTGGGTCATCGACTCAAAGAACCTGAGCACCAACACCATTCGCTCGCGCTCGGGCAACCCCTCGAGCAACGGGCGTAGCGACTCGCGGTCCTCGATCCGGTCCAGGCTGGCATCCACGTCACCCAACGTGTCGGCGATCGCCCGGGCGTCGTCTTCCTCGCCGCCACCGCCGCCACCGCTGTCGATGGACAGGGTGTTGTAGGAGCTGCCGGCCACCAGACCCTCGACGACCTCAGCCCGGTCCATGTCCAGTTCGGCGGCCAGCTCGGTGGCAGTCGGCGCCCGGCCCAGCCGTTGCGACAGATCGGCGGTGGCGGCCCCGAGCCGCAGATGCAGTTCCTTCAACCGCCGGGGCACCTTGACCGACCAACTGTTGTCACGGAAGTGGCGGCGAACCTCGCCCATGATCGTGGGTACGGCGAAGGAAACGAAGTCCGATCCGGCGTCGACGTCGAAACGCGCTACGGCATTGACCAATCCGACCCGCGCCACCTGGACCAGGTCGTCGCGGGGCTCGCCGCGGCCCTCGAACCGGCGGGCGATGTGATCGGCCAGCGGCAGGCACCGCTCGACGATCTTGTCCCGCTGTCGCTGGAACTCCGGTGAGTCGGCGTCGACGCTGGACAGCTCACGGAACATGTCCGGAACGTCGGCGTATTCATTTGGGCGCGAACCCGAACCGCCGTCAGCTTGCGCTGTCACCTGCTGGAGGCCGCCCGTCGCGCCGTCAGCGTGATACCGAAAACACTGCCGGTTTCATTGGGTTCGCGGCCGTCTTGGAAGGTCTGGACGTCGTCGGCCAGCGACGTAAGCACGTGCCAGCTGAAGCTGCCGGGCGAAACCACATCGTGGGTTTCGCATTCCGCGGAGGCCTCCACGATCAACACCTCGTCGCGCGGGTCGACGACAACGGCCAGGGTCGCGTCGGGCGTCGCCGACCGGATCAACCGGGTACAGACTTCGTCCACCGCGAGCCGCAAGTCCGCCACCGCGTCGAAATCAAGGTCCTCGAAGGTGCCGATCGCGCCGACCAACGTGCGCAACATTGCCAAATTCTCCAGGCGCGCGGCAACGTGCAATTCGACCGCGCGGTGCCCTCGTTGGCGTTTGCTGCCGCGCAGTTGCGCATCGGTCATATGGTCTCCCGGCAATGTTTGACTCACACTACTCCTCGCGTTGGAGAGCGCCCTGGACGTTACGTTCGAGCCGGCTGTTCATGATCGCCGCCGGGTAGTGATGGGCTGATCGCGACGCGCGAATGAGGGCAGCATTCATCATGGTTCACACCTGATACCCACTGAAGGCAGCGAATAACCCATTTGCCCGTTAATTTTTCGCGGCCCGTGGCGCGGTTAGCTGCAGGGTCGCGACCTGGGCGCATCGGGGTGCTCGGTGGTCATGCCGAAGGCCGCCAGGCTGGCGCACACTCCGATCACCCCGGCCGCCACGAACAGTTAGCCGGGCCAATGCATTACGTCAATCAGCGACTCGCCGGCGAGGTAACGCGTGGTCCACAGCTGGTCGACGGGGTCACGGTAGGTGCCCCATGGCTGCTCCTGGTGAAGGTCGCAACTTCCACGGGAGAACGACGAAACTCAAAGGGCCAGCACGCGCCCGGCAATTTCCGGGACGCTCATGGAAACCGTCACGATCGTCAGCGTCAGCAGGAACCAGCCCGCACCGTGCCAGCCCCACCATGTTCCTTCGCGCCGCCACACCCGGTAGGTCTGCAGGAACGCCCACAGCCCGGCCGCCAATAAAATCACCGGCCCGCCCGCCGCCAGTAACGTCCGCTGCGGCGCACCGCACGCCGCCGTGTCCACGCCGGTGACCGGGCAGGTGCTCACCCACAGTGCGGCCATGACGACGAAACCGACGCCCGCGGCCGCCGACAGCAGCGTGAACCGGATGGCCGCGCGCACCTCGCCGTCCTCGTGACCCAAGCGGTCGCCACGCGACCGCTCATCCGCTTTCGGCATCGCTGAACCTCATGTCCGGGTATTGATTGCACTTGTATTTTCGATCGCTGCGCCGGATTAGTTACCGGGTTACGGGAAATTCTTGGCACGGATACGAATACCCGGGCAGGCGTTCGGTCAACCCGCGGCGGCCCAAGAACCCGGGACGAATCAGACTGCGGCATCGCCGATGTCAAGCTCGGGCCCCCGGGCCCGCGGCGGCGTGGCCGCGCCGAACTGCCAGTGCCGTCAATTAATTCGGCGGGTTACCGGCGGCCCGGGTGTGGAGTTCGGATGAACGCGCGCTGGCGGTGGACTTAATCGACATGAGTAATATCGCTCACATGCCGACAGCCAGAAGGCGCTTATCCCCTGAGGATCGGCGCGCGGAGCTGCTCGCATTGGGGGCAGAAGTCTTTGGGAAACGACCCTACGACGAGGTCCGCATTGACGAGATAGCCGAGCGCGCCGGAGTCTCTAGGGCCCTGATGTATCACTACTTCCCGGACAAACGCGCGTTCTTCGCCGCGGTGGTCAAGGACGAGGCCGACCGGCTCTACGAGGCCACGAACAAAGAGCCGGTCACGGGTCTGACGATGTTCGAAGAGGCGCGGATGGGCGTGCTGGCCTACATGGCCTACCACGAACAGAACCCGGAGGCGGCCTGGGCAGCCTACGTCGGGCTGGGTCGGTCCGATCCGGTTCTGCTGGGGGTGGAGGACGACGCCAAGATCCGTCAGATGGAGCTCATCATGACGCGCATCGCCGAGGTCGTCACCAAGGTGCCCGGCGCGAAGCTGGAACCCGACGTCGAACGGGATCTGCGGATCATCGTCAACGGCTGGATCGCGTTCACCTTCGAGCTGTGCCGCCAGCGCATCATGGACCCCACCGCCAGCGCCGAACGCCTCGCCGACGCCTGCGCACACACGCTGCTGGACGCCATCACCCGCGTGCCCGAGATCCCGCCGGAACTCGCGCACGCGATGGCGAACTCTCGCCACCAACCGCAGTAGCCGCTCTCGTTCGTCGGCTTTTGTCGGTGTCTGTTGGCACCATGGCTAGGTGAGCACCGATGCGCTGGGCCGGTTCAGCGCTATCACCCGCGAATGGTTCGGCACCACCTTCGCCGCGCCGACGACCGCGCAGGCCGCCGCCTGGGCGGCCATCGCCGACGGCGAGAACACGTTGGTGATCGCGCCGACCGGGTCGGGCAAGACGCTGGCGGCGTTCCTGTGGGCGCTGGACAGCCTGGCCCGCCCGACCGAGGCCGACCGGCCCCGCGGCACCCGGGTGCTGTACGTGTCACCGCTCAAGGCGCTGGCGGTCGACGTCGAGCGCAACCTGCGCACCCCGCTGGCGGGGCTGACCCGGATCGCCGAGCGGCACGGCCTGCCCGTGCCCGACATCAGCGTCGGTGTGCGCTCAGGTGACACCCCGCCCGCGGCCCGCCGCCAGCTGATCGCCCACCCGCCGGATGTCCTGATCACCACCCCGGAGTCGCTGTTCTTGATGCTAACCTCGGCCGCGCGCGAAACCCTGGCCGGTGTCCAGACGGTGATTGTCGACGAGATCCATGCCATCGCCGGCGGCAAGCGCGGCGCGCACCTGGCCCTGTCGCTGGAGCGGCTGGACGAACTGCGCCACGGCTGCTCTGCCGGGCGCCCCGCGCAGCGCATCGGGCTGTCGGCGACCGTGCGCCCGCCCGAGGAGCTGGCCCGGTTCCTGTCCGGCGGGGGCCCGACGACTCGGACAACCATCGTGGCCCCGCCGTCGTCCAAGTCCTTCGAGCTCACCGTGGCCGTGCCGGTGCCCGACATGGCCAATTTGGCGAACAACAGCATCTGGCCCGACGTCGAGGCGCGGCTGGTCGACCTGATCGAGTCGCACAGCTCGACCATCGTGTTCGCCAACTCCCGGCGGCTGGCCGAGCGACTTACGGCACGGCTCAACGAGATTCACGCCGAGCGCAGCGGCCTCTCGACGCCCACGGGGGCCAACCCGAAGGTTCCGGGCGGGGCGCCGGCGCACCTCATGGGGAGCGGCCAGACCCTGGGCGCCGACCCGATACTTGCACGGGCTCACCACGGTTCGGTCAGCAAGGAACAACGCGCCGTGGTCGAAGAGGACCTCAAACGCGGACTGCTCAAGGCGGTGGTGGCGACGTCGAGCCTGGAACTGGGCATCGACATGGGCGCCGTCGATCTGGTGATCCAGGTGGAGGCGCCGCCGTCGGTGGCCAGCGGCCTGCAGCGCATCGGGCGGGCCGGCCATCAAGTCGGCGAGGTCTCCCGGGGGGTGCTGTTCCCCAAGCACCGCACCGACCTGATCGGGTGTGCGGTCAGCGTGCAGCGGATGCTGGGCGGGCAGATCGAGATGATGCGGGTGCCCACCAACCCGCTCGACATCCTGGCCCAGCAGACCGTCGCGGCGGCCGCGCTGGAGCCGCTGGACGCCGACCGCTGGTTCGACACGGTGCGCCGGGCCGCCCCGTTCGCGACGCTGCCCCGCAGCGTGTACGAGGCGACGCTGGATCTGCTCTCGGGCAAGTACCCGTCCACCGATTTCGCCGAGCTGCGACCGCGGCTGGTCTACGACCGCGACACCGGCACGCTGACCGCACGGCCCGGCGCGCAACGGCTGGCCGTCACGTCCGGGGGCGCCATCCCCGATCGCGGGCAATTCGCCGTGTACCTGGCCACCGACTCCGAAAAGCCTTCGCGGGTAGGCGAACTGGACGAGGAGATGGTTTACGAGTCGCGACCCGGCGATGTCATCTCGCTGGGCGCCACAAGCTGGCGGATCACCGAGATCACGCACGACCGGGTGCTGGTGATCCCCGCGCCCGGCCAGCCGGCCCGGCTGCCGTTCTGGCGCGGCGACGACGCGGGGCGCCCCGCCGAGCTGGGCGCCGCACTGGGTGCGTTCACCGGCGAGCTGTCCGGCCTGGCCCGCAGCGACTTCGACAAGCGTTGTGCGGCATTGGGTTTCGATGCCTACGCGACCGACAATCTGTGGGGGCTGCTGGACGAGCAGCGGACCACGGCCGGGGTGGTGCCCACCGACACCACCCTGCTGGTCGAGCGGTTCCGCGACGAGCTCGGCGACTGGCGGGTGATCCTGCATTCGCCGTACGGGCTGCGGGTGCACGGCCCGCTCGCGCTGGCGGTGAGCCGGCAGCTGCGCGAGCGCTACGGCATCGACGAGAAGCCGACCGCCTCCGACGACGGCATCGTGGTCCGGCTGCCCGACACCCTGGACGAAAACCCACCCGGCGCCGAGCTGTTCGTCTTCGAGGCCGACGAAATCGATCCCGTCGTCACCACCGAGGTGGGCTCCTCGGCGCTGTTCGCCTCGCGATTCCGGGAATGCGCGGCCCGCGCCCTGCTGCTGCCGCGCCGCCAGCCCGGCCGCCGCTCGCCGCTGTGGCAGCAGCGCCAGCGCGCGGCCCAGCTGCTGGAGGTGGCGCGCAGGTACCCCGATTTCCCGGTCGTGCTGGAAACCATCCGGGAATGCCTACAGGACGTCTACGACGTGCCCGCGCTGGTCGAGCTGATGTCGGGCATCGCCGCGCGGCGCATCCGGGTGCTCGAGGTCGAGACCGTCCGGCCCTCCCCCTTCGCGGCCTCGCTGCTGTTCGGCTACGTCGGCGCGTTCATGTACGAGGGCGACACCCCGCTGGCCGAACGCCGCGCCGCCGCGCTGTCGTTGGACAGCACGCTGCTCGCCGAGCTCCTCGGCCGCGTGGAACTACGTGAGCTGCTCGACCCGGACGTCGTCGCCGCCACCGGCCGCCAGTTGCAGCACCTGTCGGCCGACCGCGCCGCGCGCGACGCCGAGGCCGTTGCCGATCTGCTGCGGCTGCTGGGCCCGCTGACCGAGGACGAGGTCGCCGCCCGGGCCGCCGCCGACGACGTCGGCGGCTGGCTGGAGGGCCTGCGCGCCGCCCGCCGGGCGCTGACCGTGTCGTTCGCCGGTCGCAACTGGTGGGTCGCCATCGAGGACATCGGCCGGCTGCGCGACGGCGTCGGGGTGGCGGTGCCGGTGGGCGTCCCGGCCGCCTTCGCCGAGCAGGTCGCCGATCCGCTCGGCGAGCTGCTGGGCCGCTACGCCCGCACCCACCCGCCGTTCAGCACCGCCGAGGCCGCGGCCCGCTTCGGCCTGGGCCTGCGGGTGACCGCCGACGTGCTCGGCCGGCTCGCCGGCTCAGGATCTACGGGAGGGCGGCTGGTGCGCGGCGACTTCGTCGCCGGGGGCGACACGGCCGGGGGCCCGGGCGGCGAGCAATGGTGCGACGCGGAGGTGTTGCGCATCCTGCGGCGCCGTTCGCTGGCGGCGCTGCGCGCCCAGGTCGAGCCGGTGAGCACCGCCGCCTACGGCCGCTTCCTGCCGGGCTGGCACGGCCTGACCGGCGGCTATGCGGGGGCCGACGGCCTGATGTCGGTGATCGACCAGCTGGCCGGGGTCCGGATTCCGGCCTCAGCGCTCGAGCCGCTGGTGCTGGCCCCGCGGGTCCGCGACTACTCGCCGGCGATGCTCGACGAGCTGCTGGCGACCGGCGAGGTCAGCTGGTCGGGCGCCGGGTCGATCTCGGGCAGCGACGGCTGGATCACGCTGCACGCCAGCGACACGGCGCCGCTCACCCTGACCGCACCCGAGGAGATCGACTTCACCGACACCCACCGGGCGATCCTGGACACGCTGGCCGGCGGCGGCGGGTACTTCTTCCGCCAGCTCGCTCCCGGCCCCTCCGAGTCGGCGCTCAAAGAGGCGCTTTGGGAACTGATCTGGGCCGGCTGGGTCACCGGCGACACCTTCGCCCCGGTGCGCGCGGTGCTCGCCGGCACCGGCGGCCGCAAGCGTTCCGCCCCGGCGCACCGGGGCCGCCGGCCGCCGCGACTGAGCCGCTACAGCGTGGCGCACGCCCAGCACCGCAGCATCGATGCGACGGTGGCCGGCCGCTGGTCGGCCCTGCCGGCCGCCGAGCCGGATTCCACGCTGCGCGCGCACTACCAGGCCGAGCTGCTGTTGAACCGGCACGGCGTGCTCACCAGGGGCGCGGTGACCGCCGAGGGCGTGCCGGGCGGATTCGCCACGCTGTACAAGGTGCTGAGCACCTTCGAGGAGGCCGGCCGGTGCCAGCGCGGCTATTTCGTGGAGTCACTGGGCGGCGCGCAGTTCGCCGTCGCCTCGACCGTCGACCGCCTGCGCAGCTATCTCGACGAGCCCGGGTCTTTCCAAGATCCGGAGCGGCCGGAATACTCCGCCGTCGTGCTGGCCGCCGCCGACCCGGCCAATCCCTATGGCGCGGCCCTGCCCTGGCCCACTCCCGAGGGCGCCCGGCCCGGGCGCAAGGCCGGGGCGCTGGTCGTGCTGGTGAACGGCGAGCTGGCCTGGTTCCTCGAGCGCGGCGGCCGCTCGCTGTTGACGTTCACCGCCGACCCCGCCGCCCACCACGCCGCCGCGGTCGCGCTGGCCGAGCTGGTGTCCGCCGGGCGAGTCGCATCCCTCCTCGTCGAGCGCATCGACGGGACGCCGGCCCTGCAGCCGTCGGCGGGCGGCCCGGGCCCGGTCACCGCCGCGCTGTCCGAGGCCGGCTTCACCCGCACCCCGCGTGGGATGCGGCTGCGGTGAGCGATGACTGATGCCTGAGGGCGACACCGTCTGGCACACGGCGGCCACCCTGCGCCAGCACCTGACCGGTCTCGCACTGACCCGCTGCGACATCCGGGTGCCACAATTCGCCACCGTCGACCTCACCGGTCAGGTGGTGGACGAGGTGTTCAGTCGGGGCAAGCACCTGTTCATGCGCGTCGGGCCGGCCAGCATTCATTCGCATCTGAAGATGGACGGCAGCTGGCGGGTCGGCTTCCCAGACAGTAATCGCCCGGTGCGGGTGGACCACCGGGCACGAATCATCCTGGAAGCCGGGCTGATTCGTGCCACCGGCATCGACCTCGGCGTGCTGGAGATACTCGACCGCGACCACGACGGGGACGCCGTCGCGCATTTGGGCCCCGACCTCCTGGGCCCGGACTGGGACCCCCGGGTCGCCGCGGCCAACCTCGTCGCGCGCCCCGACCGCCCGATCGCCGAGGCGCTGCTGGACCAGCGGGTAATGGCCGGGATCGGCAACGTGTACTGCAACGAATTGTGTTTCGTCACAGGGCATCAGCCCACCGCGCCGGTCAGCGCGATCGGCAATCCGGGACGTTTGGCATCCCGAGCGCGGGACATGTTGTGGCTCAACCGTTTTCGCTGGAACCGGTGCACCACCGGCGACACCCGGCAGGGCCGGCAACTGTGGGTATACGGTCGGGCCGGCGAGAACTGCCGCCGTTGCGGCACCCGCATCCGGCGCGACGACACCGGCGAGCGGGTGACGTACTGGTGCCCGTCCTGCCAGGTGTGAGCGCTAGTCGCGAGCGTGGGTCAGGAAGAACTGGGCAATCGCCTCCGAGCCGTCCAGCGCGCGCGTGGTGGGGCCGATGATTGCCTTGGGCAGGTACTGCTTGCCGCCCGGCCAGGTGTGTCCGCCGTTGTCGATCTGGTAGAGCACCACCTCGGTGGACGAAGTGCATTCGGCGGAGTCATAGCGTCGCACGACGGTGCCGTCACCCACGTTGGGCAGCACCTGCGACGCCGGATTGCTCTGGCACCCGTTCGCCGCGCGCCACTTGTCCACCATGCTGCCCACCGAGATGGAGCGGCTCAGCCCGCCGCGGCCATGCACGACGCCGCCGTTGTAGGGCACCAGCGGATCGGCGGTTCCGTGCGCCTCCCACACCGAGACCGGGCGCGACGGTTTGCAGGCCACGCCGACGCCGAGGGTTCCGGCCACGGGCGCGATCGCGGCGAACATGTCGGCGCGGTCGCAGGCGAGCCGGTTGGACATGAACCCGCCGTTGGACATCCCGGTGACGAATACGTGACCGGGCGCGATGTTGTAGTCGTTCTGCAGCTTGGCGGCCAGCCCCGTCAGGAAGCCGACGTCGTCGATGTGGCGGCGATCGGCCGGAGAGGCCCCGCGCCCGTCCGCCCAGCTCTTGTCGTAGCCGTCGGGGTAGACGACCAGCAGGTTGTTCGTGTCGGCGACGGAGTCGAATTCGGTCAGTCCGCGCTGCCCGTTCCCGGTGCCGCCGCCGCCGTGCAGGCTCAGCACGAGGCCAACCGGGTCACCGGGCGGCAGGTGCAGGAGATAGGTCCGGTTCATGCCGCCGGAACGAAATGTCCCGGTCAGGTCGCGATGGGTGACCGACACATGCCGCACGCCGCAACCGACCAAGCAGGCGGCCAGCACGGCCAGCACGGCCAGCACGGCCAGCACGGCCAGCGATAGCCATCGTCGGTACGGCATGGGCGTCAAATTACCGATTGTGCTCGCGGATAGAGGGGTACCTGCTGCTCAAGAGTGACGGCCGACACAGCACAGCGTCAAATTGTCGTAGTCGCCATCCCGGCGTCCCTTGAATCTCCCCGAGATTTAACCTCCCGGCCACCCGCACCGCCGACATAATGTATTGGACCAATTGCGATTCAGCCTCAGGGGAGTATCGGAAATGACCAATGCCCGCATCCGCAAGTTCGGCGCGGCGCTGTCGCTGTCGGCGGCCGGCCTGATGTCGGCGGCCGCCCTGCTCGGACCTGCCCCGATCGCCCGCGCGGACTCGGCCGACAACCAGTTCCTGGCCATCCTGAAGAAGGACGACATCAACCACACGTCCTCCCAGGCCGCGATCGCTGCCGGTCACAAAGTCTGCGAGTACCTCGACACCGGGATGAACCTGACGAATGTGGAGCAGGACGTCGAGAACAGCAGCGGCCTGCCCGACTACGACACCGGCTTTTTCGTGGGCGCGGCCATCAAGGCGTACTGCCCGCAGTTCATGCCGGACGTATCGAAGAACCCGCCGCCCCAGCCCGCCGGCGAGCAGAACGCGCCTCAGACCTGATCCGTGTGGTGAAAGCGGGCGGCCCGTCGCCGAATGCGATGTGACCGTCCGCGGATGCGATGCGGTGCTCCGGCCAGATGCATCGGCTCCGCGTAGAACATCACCTTGGCGAGTTCCACGAGCACTAGATAACTGACCACGAACGCACCCAGCGCGGCGAAAAACGGCCACGGGAGCGGGGTGAAGCCAAGGGTGTGGGCCAGCGGCGAGATCGTGAGCACGACCCCGACGGCGACCACCGTGAGAGTGGTGATCGCCAGCGGCACGCTGGGCCGGCTGCGGAAGAACGGCACCTTGCGGGTGCGGATGGCAAAGATGATCAGCGTCTGAGTCGCCAGCGATTCCACGAACCAGCCCGTCCGGAACTCGATCGCGCCGGCGTGCAGCACGCCCAGCATCAGGCCGAAGGTCAAGAAGTCGAACAGCGAGCTGATCGGACCGAAGACGAGCATGAACCGGCGGATGAACGCGACATTCCAATGCGACGGCGCGTGCAGCTGCTCCTCGTCGACGCGGTCGGTGGGGATTGCCAGCTGCGAGGAATCGTAAAGCAGGTTGTTCAGCAGGATCTGGCTGGGCAGCATCGGCAGAAAGGGCAGCAGCGCGGAAGCGGCTGCGGCGCTGAACATATTGCCGAAGTTGCTCGACGTACCCATCAGCACGTACTTGATGGTGTTGGCGAAGATACGCCGGCCCTCGGCCACGCCGGTGGCCAGCACGCCCAAGTCCTTTTCCAGCAGTACGACGTCTGCCGCGTCCTTGGCGACATCTGTCGCGCTGTCGACCGAGATTCCGACGTCGGCGGCGTGCAGTCCCAGCGCGTCGTTGACCCCGTCACCCAGGAAGCCGACCGACCGGCCGTGCCGGCGCAACGAGACGATCAACCGGGCCTTCTGCTCGGGCGAGATGCGGGCAAAGATGGTGTGGTTCTGTGCGGCTTCGACGAATTCATCGTCACCGAGCTCTTCGAGCTGCGCACCGGTGATGGTGCCCTTGGACGCCAAACCCAGCTCGGCACAGACCTTTTCGGCGACGCGCGGATTGTCGCCGGTGGCGATCTTGGTCTCGATGCCCAGCTCGGCCAGGTCCAACAAGGATTGGCGCGCAGCGGGTTTCGGTTCGTCGGCGAAGACCAGGAAACCCGCCAGCGTCAGACCGTGTTCGTCACCGGGGCCAATCGTCGCGAGCCCGTCCGCGGGCCTGGCGGCTACGGCCACCACGCGGCGGCCGGCCCCGAACAGGCCGGCGAGGGTGTCCTCGGCGACGGCGGCGGTTGCCTGGCATCGGGCCAAGATCTGTTCGGGTGCACCTTTGACCACCAGCACGCGTTTTCCGTCGTCGTCGACCAGGACGGAGGTGGCGCGCCGTTCATGGTCGAACGGCACTATCGCGACCCGGCGCACCGCAGCTCCCACCAGCTGCCGGCAGTCCGGCGAGTCCCAGAGCGCCGCATCGAGCGGGTTGGCGCTCATGCCGGCCGATTCCGGATCGACGTCGCTGGCCAGCAATCCGAGACGCCGGACCGCCTCGTCGTGCTCGCCGCTCGGATCGATCGTGTCCACCAGGCGGATCTGACCCTCCGTCAGCGTGCCGGTCTTGTCTGTGACCAGGATGTCGATGTCGCCGAGATCCTCGATGCACACCAATCGCTTGACGAGCACCTTCACCTTGGCCAGCTGTCGAGAGCCGGCCGCGAGGCTGGCACTGACCACCGCGGGCAACAGCTGCGGCGTGATGCCGACGGCGATCGCCAGCGAGAACAGCACGGAGTCGATCAACGGCTTACGCAACAGCAGGTTGCTGACCAGGATGATCGTCATCAGCGCGACCGCGACTTGCAGCAACAGGTAGGAGAACCGCCGCAGCCCCTTCTGGAAGTCGGTCTCGGGCTGCTTGTCGTCCAAACCTGCTGCGATGCGGCCGAATTCCGCGTTTTTTCCGGTGGCGTACACCAACCCCGTGCCTTCTCCGGCACTGACAATGGTTCCCATGAACGCTAGGTCGACGGAGTCGGCCAGCTCCGCGCCGGCGGCGACGGGCTCCGGTGATTTCTCCGAGCCGGTCGACTCGCCGGTCAGGATGCTTTCGTTGCATTCCAGACCGCTGACGTGCAGCAGCCGAACATCAGCCGGCACCGCCTCACCCAACGACAACCGAATGACGTCGCCGGGCACCAGCTCGGTGACGTTGACCGTGACGAACTGCCCGTCCCGACAGGCCAGCGCCGAGTGACGCATCCGGGCATGCAATTCGGCGGCGGCATGCTCGGCGCGGTATTCGTTGACGAAGCCCAGCCCGATGCTGGCGGCCAGGATGATGCCGATGATGACCGCCTGCATGCTGTCGCCGAGAAAGTACGAGACGATCGCCGTGCCCGCCAGCAGGATGAGCACCGCGTTGCGCAGTTGGCGGCCGAGCACCGCCAGCGCGCTGACCCGATGCGTGCGAACCGCATTGGGGCCGCATCGCAGCAGCCGAGCGGCCGCCTCCGAACTCGACAGTCCGGCGGTCGAACTGGCCAGCCGGCGCAGCAACTCGTCGGCGGGCGCCGCCGCGACCTGCTTCGCGGTCAAGCCGCTCAGGTCCGGTACATCGGCTACCTTGGGCGCTGACGACATGGCGGGCTGTCCTTGGCCGACGGATCAGAAGGTGGAAATCGGGTCCTCGCGGGGCAGCTCGCCGCTGCTCATGAAGATAACGCGGCGGCCGATCTCGACGGCGTGGTCGGCGAAGCGTTCATAGAAGCGTCCGAGCAACGCCGCCTCCACGCCGTCCGACACCGCGTGGGGCCATTCGCCGTCGATCAACCCGCTCAACAGCTGCCGGTACAGCTCGTCCATCGCGTCGTCTTGCTCGTGAAGTCGTGCCGCTTCCAGCGGGTCGCCGGACACCAGCACCTGTCGTGCGCTGTCGCCCAACGCAATTGCCAGCGCGCCCATCGCGGTGAAGCACTCGCGGAGGTGACCGGGAATGACGTGCTTGGGGTACTGGTGGCGGGCGATCTCGGCGACGTGCACCGCGAGCGCACCCATCCGTTCCACGTCGCCGATGATCTGGATGGCACTGAAAATCTCGCGCAGCTCGCCGGCGACCGGTTGCTGCAGCGCAAGCAGCGCAAACGCCGCCTTGTCGACCTGGGTCCGCATCGTCACGATCCGTTCGTGGTCACGGATCACCTGTTCGGCGGCGGCGATGTCGGCATCCAGCAGGGCCCGGGTCGCGGCCTGTATCGCCGCCCCGGCCAGGCCACACATCTCACCCAGCTGCGCCGTCAGCTCGGTCAGCTGTTGGTGATACGCGGTACGCATGAGTGCGAATTTGCCGCAGTCGGCAACTGCGCGCAAGTGACCAAAGCCCCCGATGCTGGACCTGAACGGCACCTGCGAGTAGACGCCGCCGGCGGTTAATCTGCCGGTGAATCGGGGCCTCAACGGCGAGGGCTCCCGGCCAGTCCGAGCATGCAGGTGGTCCACCGTGGAACGCGAAAGTCGTTTGCAACTCAAGCCGTATCGTGCAGCATCGGAACACGTCGACGGGGCTTGGTGGCCGCGGTCGCAGCATTTGGTCGACGAGCTACCGGAGCTGGTGGCGTCGGTCTCCGAGCGACTCGGGCAAGTCGTGATGGTGGGTTACCGCCGCAACGGCTGGAGCGAGACGCCGCAATTGGCCGAGATCGCCGGGCACAGCATCGAATTGCTGGGTTTCACCAGTGACGAGCCGGCGAGTGTCATTCTGATCGGCCAGAACGGTCAACACCTCACCCTGCGGGTCGTCCGGCCGGACAGCAGCGCAGCGGCGGCCCGGCAAGCCCTGCAGGAGGCGGGAGCGACCAATGACGCTGCACCGGCGAGTAATTCGACGGTCGCACGATCGCTGGGCGAGGTCGCCGAAAAGTTGGCCCGGCAGGAAGGACTCGGCGACGAGCAGCGAACGGCACAAATCCGGCGCTGGTGCGAGGAAGCGGCTCAGCAGTTCGTCACCGCTCCGGTGCAGAGTTTCGTCCCGATCCTCGTCGAGCACATCGTTCACAACCGGATGATCGAAACCCGGCAGCGATCACGGCGCCGGCCGCCCAAGGGCGAACCCTTGACCGCATAGTTCGGTGATCGCGTCGACGTCGGCCGGCCCGGGCATCCCCCACCCCGGCCGGTAGTCGAACAACTGGTCGACCCGCACCGCCTTGAGGTCGACGTCGAGCAGCTCGATCGCGCCGAGGGGCACCAGTGCGGGGTGGACGTAGCCGCACGCGCGCGCCACGGACATCAAGTCGAACCGCAGCGCGGCCAGATAGTTGGCGCAGCGGATCGATTTCAGAGCCGGGTCCAGGCCGTGTTGCAGCCACGCGGACTGGGTGGCGACCCCGGACGGACAGCGACCCGTGTGGCAGCGCTGGGCCTGGATGCAGCCGATGGAGAACATCGCGGTCCGGGCGACGTTGATCATGTCGCAGCCCATGGCCAGGGCCAGCAGGCCGTTCTCGGGGATGCCGAGCTTGCCCGACCCGATGAAGACCACGTCGTGGTGCAGATCCCGCTCGGCGAAGGCCCGGTAGACGCGCGGAAACGCCCACTTGAACGGCAGGGCGACGTGGTCGGTGAAGACCAACGGGGCCGCCCCGGTGCCACCCTCGCCGCCGTCCACGGTGACGAAGTCGACGCCGTGGCCGGTGCGCGACATGCGCTCGGCCAGATCCAGCCAGAACGACGCCTCCCCCACCGCCGACTTGATGCCCACCGGCAGACCCGTGCCGGCCGCGATGGTCTCGACGAACTCGAGCAGCCCGTCGACGTCGTCGAATGCGGAATGCCCGGCCGGGCTCTTGCAGTCCACGCCCACCGGCACGCCGCGGATCGCGGCGATTTCGGGCGTGACCTTCGCGCCGGGCAGCACGCCGCCCAACCCGGGCTTGGCGCCCTGGCTCAGCTTGATCTCGATGGCCCGGATCGCCGGCGTCGCCGCCACCCGGTCGAGCAGGCGGTCCAGGCTGAAGGCACCGTCCGCGTCGCGGCAGCCGAAATAGCCCGTACCGATCTGCCACACGAGGTCGCCGCCGTGCAGGTGGTACGGCGACACACCGCCCTCGCCGGTGGTGTGCAGGGCGCCGGCGATGCGCGCGCCCGTGTTGAGTGCGGTGACCGCCGCGCCCGACAGCGACCCGAAACTCATCGCGGACACGTTGACCAGCGACGAGGGCCGAAACGCCTTGGCCCGCCGCCGGGCGCCCCCGAGCACCTTGGCCGCCGGCAGGGGCACGGCCGGGTCGGGGTGGGTGGGCTCGCCGTCCGGCGGCGGCACCGGGAAGGCCGCATGCTTGATGATCGGGTAGTTGTGCACCCGTTCCAGGTCGTTGTCGGTGCCGAATCCGAAGTATCGATCGGCGGCCTTCGACGACGTGTACACCCAGCGCCGCTGGTCGCGGCTGAACGGCCGCTCCGCGTCGTTGTCGGTGACGATGTACTGGCGCAACTCGGGGCCGATCGCTTCCAGCAGGAACCGCAGGTGGCCGACGATCGGGTAGTTGCGGATGATGGCGTGCCGGCGCTGCAGCAGATCCCACCCGGTGAGCCCGGCCAGACCGCCACCGACCAGGGCGGCCACCGATCGCGGCTTCATTCCCAGGCGAGATCTGGGTCTGCGCCGTAGGAGTTGTACACCCCCAGCAGGTCGCGGGCAGAGACGATCCCGACCAGCGCTCCGTCGCGGTCGACCAGCACGTGACGGATGTAGTGGTCCATCATCTGGGCCGCGACCTGATTCACCGTCGCCTCGGCGGCACACCAGACCAGTCTGGTGCTGGCGATGTCGGTGGCAGGGAGAGTGGCCGCGTCCCTCCCGGCGGCGACGGCCCGGACGACGTCGCGTTCGCTCACCAGGGCGGTCGGCCGCGGGTCGTCACCGATCACGACGACCCCTACGTCGCAGGCCACCAGGGCCTTGGCGACCTCGGCAACTGTAGCGTCGGCGACGACGCGGGCCACAGGGTCGCCGACGATCGTCGAGATGGGGATGGACCCGGGAGAAGAGGTGGCAGTCACGCCCCTCATGCTTGCCCGGCCGCGACGGCGCGCCTAGTGACCTGAGTCCCCAATTCCGGTGGCCCAAGTAACCCGCCGGATTTCCCCAACGTGCGACGTATGACCCTAGCCAGGGCCGTCGGGTCGGGCGAGGCTGACAGCATGCGCTCGCGGCTGCGCCGATCGGTCGAACCGATCCTGGTGACGGTGACCGTCGGCGCATGGCTGGGCGGCGGGATCGCCTGGCTGGCCCACGCACGTCGGCTTGCCGACGACTGCTGGATCGCGGGCACCCTGACCGCTGCCGTCCCGGCGGCGGTGTGGGTGCTGGCCTCGCTGCGCCGGCGCCGGTTCGGGGTCGACCTGATTGCGGTGCTGTCCCTCGTCGGCACGCTGCTGGTCGGCGAATACTTCGCCGGGGCGGTGATCGCCGTGATGCTGGGCACCGGACGGGCGCTCGAGGCGGCCGCCGAACGCCGGGCCACGCACGACCTCCGGGCGCTGCTCGAACACGCGCCCCGGTTCGCGCGCCGCCGCGAGGGTTCGGCGGTAACCCTCACGGCACTGCAGGACGTGGCCGTCGACGATTTGCTCGTCGTGGGTCCCGGCGAGGTGGTGCCGGTGGACGGGCGCGTCGCCGATGCGGTGGCGGTGCTGGACGAGTCGGTCCTCACCGGTGAGCCACTGCACATCGAGCGCGGCGTCGGCGAGCCGGTGCGCAGCGGGGTGGTCAACGCCGGTGGCGCGTTCGAAATCCGGGCCACCGCCACGGCCGAGGGCAGCACCTATGCGCAGATTGTGCGGCTGGCCGCGCAGGCGGGAGCCCAGAACGCGCCGGTGGTACGGCTGGCCGATCGGTACGCGATGTGGTTCCTGCCGCTGACGCTGCTGGTCGCGGGCGGGGCGTGGCTGGGCAGCGGGTCGCCGGTGCGGGCGGTCGCGGTGCTGGTGGTGGCGACGCCATGCCCCTTGTTGCTCGCCGCACCGGTGGCCATCGTTTCCGGCCTGTCGCGGGCCTCGCGGCACGGCGTGGTCGTCCGAGGCGGAGCTGCGCTGGAAAACCTCGGGCAGGCAACAACGTTGGTGATGGACAAGACCGGCACGCTGACCATGGGACGGCCGGCCGTCATCGACGTGACGGCCGCGGCCGGGCTGGACGCGATCGAGATACTTCGGTTGGCCGCCTGCGTGGACCAGCTGTCCCCGCACGTGCTGGCCGAGGCGATCGTCACCGAGGCCCTGACCCGCGGGCTGCAGCTGTCGCTGCCCACCGAGGTCGTCGAAGAACCCGGGCGCGGCGTCACCGCCACCGTCGGCAACCAGCGCGTCCAGGTCGGCAAGCTGACCGGGGAAGCCCCCGACGCGGCCTGGGCCCGCGCGGTGCTGAACCGGGCCCTGCTCGACAGCGCCGCGATCGCCTGGGTCTGCATCGACGGGCGCCCGGCCGGCGCGGTGCTGCTGCGCGACCCCCTACGCCGGCACGCCCCGCGTACGGTGCGCCGGCTGCGCGGTGCGGGTCTGAGCCGATTGGTGATGCTCACGGGAGACCGCGTGGGACCCGCCCGCGAGGTCGCCGCCGTGCTGGGGCTCGACGACGTGTACGCCGAGCAGAGCCCCGCCGACAAGGTCGCCGCCGTGCGCGCCGAACAAGCCCGCGCGGTAACCGTCATGGTCGGCGACGGGGTCAACGACGCCCCGGCGCTGGCCGCGGCCACCGTCGGCGTGGCGATGGGGGCGCGCGGTTCCACCGCATCCTCGGAGGCCGCCGACATCGTGCTGACCACGGATCGACTGGACCGGCTCGCCGACGCGATGGATATCGCCCGCTGGTCACGCCGCATCGCCGTGCAGAGCGCGGTCGTCGGCATGACGCTGTCGTTGGCCGCGATGATCGTCGCCGCGATCGGGTGGTTGCCGCCGGCCGCGGGCGCGCTGCTGCAGGAGGCGATCGACGTTGCCGTGATTCTCAACGCGTTGCGGGCGCTGCGCGGCGATCCGGCCGGCGAGGTCGACCTGCCCAGCCGAACCGAACGGATGTTGCGCCGCTTCGACGCCGAGCACGACGAACTGCGCGCCATCGTGGGACTGCTGCGCGCGGCGGCCGACCGCCTGGCGACCGAACCGAATCAGGCTGTACTACAAGAGATTTCCCGGGTACACACCCTGCTCACGGACCGCATCCTGCCCCACGAGCAGGCCGAGGAAACCCAGCTCTACCCCGCGCTGGCGCACCCGCTGGGTTCCGGCGAGGCCACCGCCACCATGAGCCGGACGCATGCCGAGATCACGCGCCTGGCCGACCGCATCGGCGCCCATCTCGAGCTGGCCCGCGGCGCGGGCGGCCTGGAAACCGACCAGGTGAACGACCTGCTGGCCTGCCTGTATGGGCTGCACGCCCTGCTCCTCCTGCACTTCGTCCAGGAGGAGGAGAACTACTTCACGTTGGCTGAAGAAGACGCCCTACAGCACTCGGCAGCTGACGAACTCGCGGCGCGACCCGCTGATCGGATCGTCGAACGCGATGCGTTGGGCCAACAACTGCAACGGCGTGCCGAAGTCGTCGGCCGGCACGTCGATGACGTCGGGATACAGCGGGTCACCCGCGATCGGTAGGCCCAGCGACGCCATGTGCACCCGCAGTTGATGGGTGCGCCCGGTGCGCGGCGTCAGCCGATAGAGGCCGTCGCCCGCGCTTTCCACCAGCGTCTCGGCATTGGGCGCACCGGGCTCGCAGCAGGCCTGCAGCCGGCCGCGGCGCTTGACGATGCGGCTGCGCACCACCCGCGGCAACACCAGCGCCGGGTCGACCGCGGCCCGCGCCAGATATGTCTTGGCGACCTCGCCGCGGGCGAACATCGTCTGATAGGCACCGCGTAGCTCGCGGCGCGTGGTGAACAGCAGCACCCCCGCGGTCAACCGGTCCAGCCGATGCGCGGGGCCGAGCTCGGGCAGGTCCAATTCGCGGCGCAGCCGCACCAGCGCGGTCTGCGCGACGTGCCGGCCTCGCGGCATGGTGGCCAGGAAGTGTGGCTTGTCGACCACGACGATGTCGTCGTCGCGATGCAGCACCGGGATGTCGAAGGGCACCGGCACCTCCACCGGCAGGTCACGGTAGAGGTACACGCTGGCGCCGGCGGGCAGCACCGTCGTGCCGTCAACCGACACGCCCTCGGCGTCGACGACCTCCCCGGCCAGCACCTTGGCCGCGGCCTGCTCACCGAACCGGGCGGTCAGCTCAGTCAGCACCAGCCCCCCGTGCAGCCGCACCCGGGCGGGTCCCAAGCCGTCGCGAACGGGCAGGGGGGCGGGCCTCAATTGAGCGGGACCGGCTCGAGAATCTCGGCGCGCGCCTCCGGCGCGCTGGCCCTCAACTCGTCGGCCGACACGTCGTCGGGCTGGGCCTGCGAGAGGATCTCGGCGTCCACCCGCGCGGTGTAGTTGGCGACCTCGCGATCGACGTCCGCGGCGGACCACCCCAGCACCGGGGCGACGATCTCGGCGACCTCGCGGGCGCAGGCGACGCCGCGGTGCGAGTACTCGATCGAGATGCGCATCCGCCGGGCCAGAATGTCCTCGAGGTGTAGGGCCCCTTCGGCGGTGACGGCGTAGAGGGCTTCGACCTTCAGGTAGCCCGGCGCCTCCGCGATCGGGGTGAGCAGGTCGGGCCGGCCGGCCGCCAGGGCAAGCACGTCGTCCATCAGCGAGCCGTAGCGGTCCAGCAGGTGGCGCACCCGGTACGGGTGCAGGCCGACCAGTTCGCCAACGTGCTCGACCTGGTTGATCAACGCGAAGTAACCGTCGGCACCGAGCAGGCTCACCTTCTCGGTGATCGACGGCGCGACCCGGGCCGGGACGAACTGCACCGCGGTGTCGATCGCGTCGGCGGCCATCACCCGGTAGGTGGTGTATTTGCCGCCGGCAATGGCGACCAGGCCGGGCGCGGGCACCGCGACGGCGTGCTCGCGGGACAGCTTGGAGGTCTCCTCGCTCTCGCCGGCCAGCAGCGGCCGCAGCCCCGCGTACACGCCGTCGATGTCGGCGTGCGTCAGCGGGGTGGCCAGGACGGTGTTCACGGTTTGCAGGATGTAGTCGATGTCGGCCTTGGTCGCCGCGGGATGGGCGAGGTCGAGATTCCAGTCGGTGTCGGTGGTTCCGATGATCCAGTGGCTGCCCCACGGTATGACGAACATCACCGACTTCTCGGTGCGCAGGATGATCGCGACGTCGCTGACGATGCGGTCGCGCGGCACCACGATGTGCACGCCCTTGGACGCGCGCACCTGAAACCGCCCGCGCTGCTTGGACAGCGCCTGGATCTCGTCAGTCCACACCCCGGTCGCATTGACCACGACGTGGCCGCGGACCTCGGCGATCGAGCCGTCCTCGGAGTCGCGGACCCGCACCCCGATTACCCGGTCACCCTCGCGCAGCAGCGCGACCACCTGCGTCGAGCACCGCACCACGGCGCCGTAGTGCGCGGCGGTGCGCGCGACCGTCATGGTGTGCCGGGCATCGTCGACGACGGTGTCGTAGTAGCGGATTCCCCCGATCAAGGACGTCCGCTTCAGGCCGGGGCTCAGCCGCAACGCTCCTGCGCGAGTGAAATGCTTCTGTGCCGGAACGGATTTCGCGCCGCCCAGGCTGTCGTAGAGGAAGATGCCCGCCGCGGTGTACGGCCGCTCCCACCACCGATGAGTCAACGGGAACAGGAACGGCATCGGCTTGACCAGGTGCGGCGCCAGCCGGGTCAGCGACAGCTCGCGCTCGTGGAGCGCCTCGCGCACCAGCCCGAATTCCAGTTGCTCGAGGTAACGCAGCCCGCCGTGGAACATCTTCGACGAGCGGCTCGAGGTGCCCGACGCCAGGTCGCGCGCCTCCACCAGCGCCACCTTGAGGCCGCGGGTAGCCGCGTCCAGCGCACACCCGGAACCCACCACGCCGCCGCCGATGACAACGACATCGAACTGCTCGGCGCCCAGCCGCTGCCAGGCCGCCGCGCGCTGCTCGGGGCCCAGGTGGGAAATCGGGTCACTCACGATAACGAACCTAGTCCAGATCGTCGTGCGCCATCAGGCGACGAGCGGCCTCGGTGATCGAACCCGACAGCGACGGGTAGACGGCCAGCGTCTGCGCCAGGTGGTTCACGGTCAGCCGGGTCTGCACGGCCATGGCGATCGGCAAGATCAGCTCCGAGGCGATCGGGGCCACCACCACGCCGCCGATCACCACGCCGGTCGCGGGGCGGCAGAACAGCTTCACGAACCCGTGCTGCAGTCCGGACATCTTGGCGCGGGCGTTGGTGCGCAGCGGCAACATGATCGTCCGGGCCTGTACCGTCCCGGCGTCGATCGCGGACTGCGGGACTCCCACCGCGGCCAGCTCGGGCCTGGTGAACACCGCAGCGGCGACGGTGCGCAACCGGATAGGGGTGACGGCCTCACCGAGCGCGTGCCACATCGCGATACGGCCTTGCATGGCGGCGACCGACGCCAGCGGCAGCAGCCCGGTGCAGTCACCGGCGGCATAGATGTTGGACACCCGTGTGCGGGACACCCGGTCCACCTTCAGGTAGTTGCCCGGCCCTAGCTCGATCCCGACGCGGTCCAGGCCCAGCCCGCTGGTGTTGGGCACCGATCCGATGGTCATCAGGGCGTGGCTGCCCTCGACGGTTCGGCCGTCGGCCAGCTTGACCAGCACGCCGGACTCGGTGCGGGTCACCGAGTCAGCGCGGGCGTTCTTGACGAGCTTGACGCCGCGTTCGGCGAAGATGCGCTCCAGCACCTCGGCGGCGTCGGCGTCCTCGTACGGCAGGATCTGGTCGCGGCTGGCGACGACCGTCACGTCGACGCCCAGTTCGGTGTAGGCGTGCACGAATTCGGCGCCGGTGACACCGGAGCCCACCACGATCAGGTGGTCGGGTAGCGAATCGAGGTCGTAGAGCTGCCGCCAAGTCAGGATGCGTTCACCGTCGGGCCGCGCGGTCGCCAGCTCCCGGGGGCTGGCGCCGGTCGCGATCAGCACCACGTCGGCGTCGTAGGTGCTGACGGCACCATCCGGGGCCGTGGCCCGCACACGATGGGTGGCCAGACCCGGGGCGGCGTCCACCAGCTCGCCCTTGCCCTCAACCACGTCGACCCCGGCGCTGAGCAGCTGCGCCTTGATGTCGGCGGACTGCTCGGCGGCGAGCCGCTTGACGCGTTGGTGGATGTCGGGCAGCGAGATCTTGGCGGCTTCGATGTCGACGTGGAAGCCGAGATACGGCCCGCGCCGCAGCTCGGTGCGCACTCCGGTGGATGCGATGAATGCCTTGGACGGCACGACGTCGAAGAGCACCGCCGCGCCGCCGATGCCCTCGGAGTCGATGACGGTGACGTGGGCGTCGCGCGCCGCCGCGGTGAGCGCCGCCTCGTAACCGGCAGGCCCTCCGCCGATGATCACGATGCGGGTCAGCACAGCCCTAACCTAGCCAAGGACGCCCGGGACCGCCGGATGAATACCGGGTGAGGGTCCGGCGTTTAAGCTTTCCCCGTGCCGCTCTACGCCGCGTACGGATCCAACATGCATCCCGAGCAGATGCAGCAGCGTGCACCACACTCCCCGATGGCGGGAACGGGCTGGCTGCACGGGTGGCGGCTGACGTTCGGCGGCGAGGACATCGGCTGGGAAGGCGCGCTGGCCACCGTCGTCGAGGATCCCGATGCCAAGGTGTTCGTCGTGCTCTACGACATGACGCCGGCCGACGAGATGAACCTGGACCGCTGGGAGGGCTCCGAGTTCTGCGTCCACAAAAAGATCCGCTGCCGGGTGGAGCGGCTGTCGTCGGACACCACCACCGATCCCGTGCTGGCCTGGCTCTACGTCCTGGACGCCTGGGAGGGCGGACTGCCCTCGGCGCGATACCTGGGCGTGATGGCCGACGCGGCCGAAATCGCCGGTGCGCCAGAGGACTACGTACACGACCTGCGGACCCGGCCAGCCCGCAACATCGGCCCGGGGACGGGCGCCTAACGTCCCGGGAATGCGGCCGACTGCTCGATGATGTTGACCATCACCCGCAGTCCCACCGCCAGGGCCCGCTCGTCGAGATCGAAGGTCGGTTGGTGCAGGTCTAGCTGCGGCCCCTGGCCCGACCACACGCCGAGGCGGCCCATGGCGCCGGGAATCTCCTCGAGGTACCAGGAGAAATCCTCGCCGCCGCCCGACTGGCGGGTGTCGGCCAGCACGCCGGGGCCGACGGCTTCGATCGCGTGGGTCAGGATGCGGGTCGAGACTTCCTCGTTGACCACCGGCGGCACCCCGCGCCGGTACTGCAGCGTGTGCTCGATCGCCAGCGGTGCCAGCAGCCCGTCCACGGTGTCGCGGATGACCTCCTCGAGGGACACCCAGGTCTGCCGGCTGGCGGTGCGCACGGTGCCGGCTAGGACACCGGTCTGCGGGATGGCGTTGGGCGCCACGCCCGCGTTGACCGCTCCCCAGACCAGCACGGTGCTGTTGCGGGGGTCGATGCGGCGCGACAACACGCCGGGCAGCCCGGTGATCACCGTGCCGAGGCCGTACACCAGGTCGGCGGTCAGGTGGGGCCGCGAGGTGTGCCCGCCCGGCGAATACAGCGTGATCTCCAGCTGATCGGCGGCCGAGGTGATGGGGCCCTGCCGAACCGCGACCTTGCCCACCTCCAGGCGGGGGTCGCAATGCAGCGCGAAGATGCGCGAGACCCCGGTGAGCGCGCCGGCGGCGATGGCGTCGATCGCGCCGCCCGGCATCAATTCCTCGGCGGCCTGGAAGAGCAACCGCACCCCGACCGGCAGTTCGGGCACCGCGGCCAGCGCCAGGCCGGTGCCCAGCAGGATCGCGGTGTGCGCGTCGTGCCCGCAGGCATGCGCGACGTTCGGCATGGTCGAGGCGTAGGGCGCGCCGGTCCGCTCGGCCATGGGCAGCGCGTCCATGTCGGCCCGCAGCGCGATCCGGGGCGCGTGTTCGGGCCCGAAATCACAGGTGAGCCCGGTACCGGCGGGCAACACCTTGGGATTGAGGCCGGCGTCGGCCAGCCGCTCGGCGACGAACTGCGTGGTGGCGTACTCCTGGCGGCCCAGTTCCGGGTAGCGGTGAATGTGCCGGCGCCACTCGACGAGGTCCTCGAAATGCGCCCCCAGCCACGCGTCCGCCACGTCGACCAGGCTCATGCGCCGGCCCGGCGTTCTCGCGCGGCCAGCACCCGATCGCGTTGCTCGGGCGTTTCGGCGAGCTGAACGACCGCGCGCGCCAACATGGTCGCGCCGTCCACCACGGCGCGGTCGGCGCTGGGACCCGCCGCCGCGGCGGCGAAATCGCGCTGGTGCACCGTGGCCCCACCGGCGTCGACCCCGATGATCGGATGGATCCCCGGCAGCACCTGCGTCACGTTGCCCATGTCGGTGCTGCCCAGCGGGAACATCGCCTCGTATTCGGGTGCCAGCGGCTGGCGGCCGAGCCGTCCCATCTCCTGCCGGAACACCTCGGACAGCCATTCGTCGGACTTGAGTTCGGCGTACGGCGGTGTGAGCTGCTCGATTTCGTACTCGCAGCCGGCGGCGAGCGCACCCGCGGCGAAGCAGGCGAACATCCTGCCCTCGAGTTCGCGCAACGAATCCGACTCGAGCGCGCGCATCGCGTATTCCAGCGCCGCGCGCCCGGGAATGACGTTGACCGCCTGCCCGCCGTCGGTGACGATGCCGTGCACGAGCTGTCCCGGCGCCAGTTGCTGGCGCAGCAGCCCGATGGCCACCTGCGCTACCGTCACCGCGTCGGCGGCGTTGACGCCCTGATGCGGCGCGACGGCGGCATGCGACTCCTTGCCCCGGTAATGCGCGATCGCTTCGGACAACGCCAGCGAGCGCCCCCTGGCGATGTCGGTCGGCCCCGGGTGCACCATCACGGCCACCGCGACGTCGTCGAAGGTCCCGGCGCGCAGCAGCAGCTCCTTGCCGCCGCCCGCCTCCTCGGCCGGGGTGCCCAGCAGCGCCACCGTCAGGCCCAGGTCGTCGGCCACCTCGGCGAGCGCCAGCGCGGCCCCGACGGCGGACGCGGCGATGATGTTGTGGCCGCAGGCGTGGCCGATCTCGGGCAGGGCGTCGTATTCGGCGCACACCCCGACTACCAGCGGCCCGCTGCCGAAGTCGGCCCGAAACGCGGTGTCCAGACCGCCGGCGGGCGCGGTGATCTCGAAGCCGCGCTCGGCCACCAGCGCCCGGGCCTTGGCGCAGCTGCGGTGTTCGGCGAAGGACAGTTCGGGCTCAGCGTGGATCGCGTGCGACAACTCGACGAGATCGCTGCCGCGACGCCGCACCGCGTCCTCAACGGTGTCCAACGCGGCGTGTGCGGGCATCCTCGCAGTATCTCACCGACGCAGTCGCCGACCACCGCACCGGTGCCGGCTACACCCGTCCGGCGACGAATCCCGCGGCCTGACCGGGATAGGGCGGCACGGAATAGTCGTGGTGCGCGTCGCGGTCGCGGCCGCCGACGACGCAAACCGGGTCGCCGGGGCTGCACAGGTCGATGGCGCGGCCGGCGAACTGACCCGCCGTCGACAGCGGCGTGTTGAACCGGTTGCCGGGATTGCCGAACACCGCGACCGCCCCGATCTTGCTCGCCAGGCCGGGGTCCAGCGCGGGAGCCGATCCGAACTCACCGATGGTGTTGCCCAGCGGCGGCACCCCCGCCAGCATGGAGACCGCGGCGGCGCCCTGCGAGAAACCGCCGAGGATCAGGTGGGTGCGCGGGCACTGATCGGCCATCGCCGCGATGTGATCGCGGGCGTCGTTGGCGCCGTCGCCGGTCTGCAGAAAGTTGTAGCTGGCCGGATAATTCACCGCGTAGTTGTCGACGTTGCGTCCGCCCAAAGCGGGCTGCAGCGCGGCGAACAAGGCATCTCCGACGGCGCCCAGGCCGGGCGGCTCGTTGGTACCGCGCGCGAAGATCAGCTGGACATCCGGACAGTCGGCCCGCGCCACCGTCGCCGGACCGCCGGCCAGCGCCGTCATCGAAACCGCAAATGCAACGACCAAGCCGACGACCGGCCCCCTAGCAAAACCCATGAGGCCGATCCTGACATATAGCGACGCTAAGCTCCCCGGGTGTGACCCAAGCCTCGTTCGAATCGGCCGAACTGGCGCGGCGGGCGGCACAGGCTGTCCGCGAGCGCACCGGTGTCGACGAGCACGACATCGCGATCGTTCTCGGGTCGGGGTGGTCGCCGGCCGTTGCGGCGCTGGGCGCACCGACCGTCGCGCTGCCGCAGGCCGAATTCCCCGGGTTCGCCCCGCCCAAGGCGGTGGGCCATCCCGGCCAGCTGTTGTCCCTGCGCATCGGCGCGCATCGGGTACTGGTCCTGGTCGGCCGCGTGCACGCCTACGAGGGTCACGACCTGAGCCACGTCGTGCACCCGGTGCGCACCGCGTGCGCGGCGGGGGCGCGCATCGTCGTGCTGACCAACGCCGCCGGCGGGCTGCGTCCGGACCTGCAGGTCGGCCAGCCCGTGCTGATCAACGACCACCTGAACCTGACGGCGCGTTCGCCGTTGGTCGGCGCCCAGTTCGTCGACCTGACCGACGCCTACTCGCCCCGGCTGCGCGAGTTCGCCCGCGCGGCGGATCCGGAGCTGGCCGAGGGCGTCTACGCCGGGCTGCCCGGCCCGCACTACGAGACGCCCGCGGAGATCCGGATGCTGCGGGTGTTGGGCGCCGACCTGGTCGGGATGTCGACGGTGCACGAGACGATCGCGGCCCGGGCCGCCGGTGCCGAGGTGCTCGGCATCTCCCTGGTGACGAACGTGGCGGCCGGAATCAGCGGGGAGCCGCTCAGCCACGCCGACGTCGTCGCCACCGGTGCGGCGTGCGCAGCCCGCATCGGAACTCTGCTGGCCGGCATCATCGCCCGGTTCTGAGCCGATGACGCCCGAGGACTGGATCGCGCACGACCCGGACCCGCGGACCGCAGCCGAGCTCTCGGCATGTGCCCCAGCCGAACTCGCCGCGCGCTTCGCCCGCCCGCTGACCTTCGGCACCGCGGGTTTGCGTGGACCGGTGCGGGGCGGGCCGGACGCCATGAACGTCGCGGTGGTGTCGCGCGCCACCTGGGCGGTGGCTCGGGTGCTCGAGCAGCGCGGCCTGGCCGGTTCGCGGGTGATCGTGGGGCGCGACGCCCGGCACGGCTCGGCCGTCTTCGCCACGGTGGCCGCGGAAGTCCTTGCTGCCGAAGGCGTTTCGGTACTGCTACTGCCCGGTGCGGTGCCCACACCGGTGCTGGCGTTCGCGGTGCGCCACACCGGGGCCGCGGCCGGGATACAGATCACGGCCTCGCACAATCCGCCCGCCGACAACGGCTACAAGGTGTACCTTGACGGAGGCATCCAGATCATCTCCCCCGTCGACCGTCAGATCGAAAAATCAATGGCTGCAGCGCCTTTCGCCGATCACATCGCCCGCGCGCCCGTCGAGGCCGCCGACGCCGGACTGATCGAGGAGTACATCGCGCGCGCGGCCGGAGTGCGGCGGTCCACCGGTTCGTGGGCCGGCTCGGTGCGGGTGGCCCTGACCCCGCTACACGGGGTCGGCGGCGCGGTGGCCGTCGAGACACTGCATCGCGCCGGCTTCGACCAGGTGCACACGGTGGGCGCCCAGTCCGCGCCGGACCCCGACTTCCCCACCGTCGCATTCCCGAACCCCGAAGAGCCCGGCGCCACCGACGCGCTGCTCGCCCTGGCCGCCGAGATCCGGGCCGACGTCGCGATCGCGCTGGACCCCGACGCCGACCGGTGTGCGGTCGGGATACCCACCGGGTCGGGCTGGCGGATGTTGTCCGGCGACGAAACAGGTTGGCTGATAGGCGATTACATCCTGTCACAAAGCCCCGACCCACGGGCGGCGGTGGTGGCCAGCAGCGTGGTGTCCTCCCGCATGCTGGCGGCGATCGCCGCGCATTACGGCGCCGCACACGTCGAAACCCGGACGGGTTTCAAATGGCTGGCGCGTGCCGACTCCGATGTTCCCGACGGCACTTTGGTGTACGCCTACGAGGAGGCGATCGGTCACTGCGTCGACCCCGGCGCGGTACGCGACAAGGACGGGATCAGCGCTGCGGTGCTGGTCTGCGATCTGGTCGCGGCCAGCAAGGCTCGGGGTCGTTCGGTGCCCGACCTGCTTGACGAGCTCGCCCGCCGATACGGCGTGCACGAGGTCGCCGCGGTGTCGCGCCGAGTCGCCGACCCCGACGAGGCCGCCGCCCTGATGGCGCGGCTGCGGGCCGCCCCGCCGAAAACCCTGGCGGCATTCCCGGCAAGCGTCACCGACATCGCCGATGCGCTGATCTTCACCGGTGGCGACGGCGACACATCGGTCAGGGTGGTGGTGCGCCCTTCCGGTACCGAACCGAAGCTCAAGTGCTACTTGGAGATTCGCTGCGCGGCTGCCGGCGACGTGGCTTCTGCTCGGACTCATGCCGCCGCCCTGCGTGCGGAACTGGTCGCTGCGGTGTCGCGCTGGTGAAGATGCGCGGCCCGAACTGACGGTCGCCCGCGTCGCCCAGGCCGGGCACTATGAACGCCGCCGTGTTGAGTCCCTTGTCGATCGCCGCGGTGAACACCCGCACATTCGGGGCTATTTTCTCCACTGCGGCAAGGCCTTCCGGCGCCGCTACCACGCAGAGCACGCTGATGTCCGTCGCGCCGCGGCGCTGCAGCAGCTCGATGGCGTACGACATCGAACCACCAGTGGCCAGCATCGGGTCGAGCACGATCACCGGGCGGCGCTTGAGCTTTGCCGGCAGCGCTTCCATGTACGGCACGGCCTGGTGCGTTTCCTCGTCGCGCGCGACCCCGATGAAGCCGACCTCGGCGTCCGGGATCGCGGCATGCGCCTGGTCGACCATTCCCAGCCCGGCTCGCAACACCGGAACCAGCAGGGGCGGGCGGGCCAGTCGCCTGCCGAACGTCTCGGCCACTGGCGTGGAGATCCTGACCGGCTTTGTCGGCGCGTCGCTAAGGGCCTCGTAGATCAACACCAGGGTGAGCTCGCGCAGCGCCGCCCGGAAGCCGGCCCCGTCGGTGCGTTCGTCGCGCAATACCGTCAGCCGGACCGCGGCCAACGGGTGGTCGATCACGCGCACGTCCATGGCTAAGAGGGTATATAACAATCGGGCAAAGCCCTGCTGACACGCATCCTCGCGGGCCGTCGACGGCGCGGCGACGCTCATATACTGCCCGCGTGCACCACGAAAGCCGAAGTCGCAGAAGGCCGATCAGGTGGGCGAACCGCGTCGTGCTGCTGGCCGGCGCGGCGCTGCTGATCGCGGCGGTGGTCACCCCGCTGACGCCGCGGGTGGGCCTCGTCGCGGCCGCGCTGCCGCGCCCGGCGCACGTCGTCATCGTGGTGGAAGAGAACCGATCCGAGGGCCGCATCATCGGCAGTCCGTCGAACCCGTTCATCAACGCGCTGGCCGGGCACGGCGCCAACATGGCGCAGTCGTTCGCGGAGACCCATCCGAGCGAGCCCAACTACCTTGCGCTTTTTGCCGGCAACACCTTCGGTGTCACCAAGGACACCTGCCCGTTCAGCGCCGGCAACGCACCCAATCTCGGATCCGAATTACTCGCCGCTGGTTACACATTCATCGGTTACGCCGAAGACCTGCCCGCGGCGGGCTCACTGGCCTGCAGTGCAGGCAAATACGCGCGCAAACACGTGCCGTGGGCCAACTTCACCAATGTGCCGCCGGCGAATTCGCTACCGTTCTCGGCGTTTCCGATGGGCAGCTACGACAGCCTGCCGACGGTCTCGTTCGTCATCCCCAACAACGCGGACAACATGCACGACGGCTCGGTCCCCGCGGGCGACGCGTGGCTGCAGCGCAACATGTCGGACTACGCGAACTGGGCCCTGGCCAACAACAGTCTGCTGATCGTCACCTGGGACGAGGACGACGGATCCGGTGCGCAAGGCCGCAACCAGATCCCCACCATCGTCTACGGCGCGCACGTGCAGCCGGGCACCTACATCGAGCAGATCAACCACTACAGCGTGCTGTCCACGTTGGAGCAGATGTACGGCCTGCCGAAGACGGGTAATGCGGCCAATGCCGCCCCCATCGCGACCATCTGGGGCCCATAGGCTCGCCGGCCGTCGCTATTGTGTGCCGCATGGCTGCTGACCTCGTGCCCATCCGCCTGAGCCTGTCCACCGGCGACCGCTACACGGTGTGGGCCCCCCGCTGGCGGGACGCCGGCGACGAGTGGGAGGCGTTCCTGGGACGCGACGAAGACCTGTACGGTTTCGAGACCGTCGCCGATCTGGTCGCGTTCGTCCGCGCGGACTCCGACAACGATCTCGCCGACCACCCGGCATACCAGGACCTGACCACCGCCCATGCGCACGCCCTTCAGCCGTCCGAGGACCGGCAGTTCGATCTCGTCGTCGTCGAGGAGTTGGTCTCCGAGAAGCCGACCGAAGACTCGGTGAACGCACTGGCGGGGGTACTGGCGATCGTGTCGTCGATCGGGTCGGTGTGCGAGCTGGCTGCCGTCTCGAAGTTTTTCAACGGCAACCCCAGCCTGGGCACCGTCTCCGGTGGGATCGACAATTTCGCGGGCAAGGCGGGCGCCAAGCGCTGGAATGCGATCGCCGAGGTGATCGCGCGCAGCTGGGACGACGTGCTCGCCGCGATCGAGGGCGTCATCACCACCCCCGAGGTCGATGCCGCGCTGTCCGACAAGGCCGCCGACGAGCTGGCCGAGGAACGCGAGGAGCCCGAGGAAGAACCTCAGGACGAGTCCCCCGCCTCCGACGAGGAGGGCGACGCCGCGGGCGAGGTCGACGAGACCGATGAGGCGGGCGAGGACCAGGAAGACGACGAGGAAGACGACGAGGAGCGGGCGCCCGGCGACACGACCGTGCTCGGCAGCGACGAGGACTTCTGGCTCCAGGTGGGCATCGACCCGATCCGGATCCTGACCAGCTCCGGCACGTTCTACACGCTGCGCTGCTACCTGGACGATCGGCCGATTTTCCTGGGCCGCAACGGCCGCATCAGCGTGTTCAGCTCGGAGCGGACGCTGGCCCGCTACCTGGCCGACGAACACGACCACGACCTGTCCGACCTGAGCACCTATGACGACATCCGGACCGCCGCGACCGACGGGTCGCTGTCCGTCAAGGTCAGCGACGAGAACATCTACGTGCTGTCCGGGCTGGCCGACGACTTTGCCGAGGGTCCCGACGCCGTGGATCGCGAGCAGCTCGATCTCGCGGTCGAACTGCTTCGCGACATCGGCGAATACTCCGAGGAGAGCACGGTCGACAAGGCGCTGGAGCCGGACCGGCCGCTGGGCAAGCTGGTGGCCTACGTGCTGGAGCCCGACTCGGTCGCCAAGCCGGGGGCGCCTTATTCGGCCGCCGTGCGGGAGTGGGAGAAGCTGGAACAATTCGTCGATGGGCGGCTGCGACGCGAATAGCGTCGGTCGCGACCAGAAGGACCAGAAGGAGAGGTGAGTCGAGTGTCGCTGCCCGGCATCGGCCCACTGCCGCTGTACGGCCTGCAGCGCCCGGGGATGCTGCTGTTCGCCGTCGTTCCGGTGGCCCTGCTCGCCGTGTACGTCGTCGTCCAGCTCCGGCGCCGCGGCCGCCTGCAGCGGTTCACCGAGGCGCGCGTGCCGCAGCCGTGGTGGCGGCACCTTCCGATCGCGGTGTCGCTGCTGGGCCTGGCGCTGTTGACGATCGCGCTGGCCACGCCCACGCACGACATGAAGATCCCGCGCAACCGCGCGGTCATCATGCTGGTGATCGACATGTCGCAGTCCATGCGGGCCACCGACGTCGACCCTAACCGGCTCAAGGCCGCCGAGCGGGCCGCCACCCAGTTCGCCACTCAGCTGACGCAAGGGGTCAACCTGGGGCTGGTCGGGTTCGCGGGAACGCCGTACCTGCTGGTCCCGCCGACCCCGCAGCACCAGGCGACCATCGACGCGCTGGGCAAGCTCAACTTCGCGGACGGCACGGCAACCGGTGAGGCCATCTTCACCGCTCTGCACGCGATCGAGGCCGCGGGTCTGATCGGCGGGGACACCCCGCCGCCGGCACGCATCGTGCTGCTGTCCGACGGCGGCGAGAACCGGCCGACGAATCCCAGCGATCCGCACGACGGCGCGTTCACCGCGTCACGCCTGGCCAAGGACCAGGGCGTGCCGATCTCGACGATCTCGTTCGGCACCCCGACCGGCCAGATCGTGCTGGACGGCGCGCACATCAACGTCCCCGTGTCGACGGACCAGATGCGGACCATCGCCAAGCTGTCCGGCGGGCAGTCCTACACGGCCACCAACCTCAGCGAACTCAACAAGGACTACAACGCCATCCAGAACGAGATCGGCTACCGCACGGTGCCCGGACCCGGTAGTTCCGGGTGGCTTCGCCTCGGGGTGATGACAACGCTGCTCGCCGCGGCGCTGGCGCTGCTGCTCAACCGGCGGCTGCCGACGTAGTCATTCGGCGTCGTTCAGCGTCATTCGAGCCTAAGCGGGCAGCCTGCGGTTGAGCAGCAGACCGGCCAGCACGGCGCCGGCCAGGGCTGCCGCGCCCAGCAGCATCCAGGCCAGGCTCGCGTCGCCCTTGACGGTTTCGTAGCCGATCTGGCGTTGCAGGGTGGAGTAGACGTTGTTCAGCGACTCCAGGCTGTCGGCGTGGAAGGCCTGCCCGTCGGTGATCTTGCAGATCTCCTGCAGGGTCTGGTCGTCGACCGGAACCGGGATCGTCGCGCCCTGATACACGACGGTGCCGTCGGGCGTGCCGAACGAGATCGTCGAGATCTGCACCCCCTCGGCCTTGGCCGCGCGCGCCGCGGTGAACGCGCCCTGCGGCGCGTTGGGATCCAGCGGGACGTTCTCGGCGCCGTCGGACTCCAGCACGATGCGCGCCGGCGGCGGCCCGTCGCCGCCGCCCATCACCGCGCCCACCGTCGCGATCGCCTGCAGCGCGGTGAAAATCCCCTCCCCCGTCGCGGTTTTCGGCGCCGGCCGCAGTCCGTCGATCGCCGCCTTGACTGCGCCGCGGTTCGTCGTCGGCGACACCAGCAGTGTGGCGTTGGCCGCGAAGGCGACCAGCCCGAGGTTGATCGCCGGCGTCAGCTCGTCGGCGAACCGCTTGCCCGCTTGCTGCGCGGCGGCCAGCCGGTTCGGCGCGACGTCGGTGGCTGCCATGGATTCCGAGATGTCGATGACCAGCATGACCACCGCGCGGTTGAGCGGGATCCGGATGTCGCTCGTCGGGCCGGCCATGGCCGTCGTCAGCAGCACCAGCGACGCGGCTAGCAGGATCATCGGGATGTGGCGCCAGCGACTGAGCCGCGTCGGTGCCACCCGCTCGAGCACTTCCATGTTGGCGAACCGCAGCACCCGGCGGCGCCGGGCGAATTGCTGCACGACGTAGATGCCGATCAGCAACAGCACCGCCAGCAGGAACAGGAAGAACCAGGCGTGCTCGAAGCCCGTGAGCGACACCGGGCCCAACAGGGGCACCTTCATGTCCAGCCACACTATGCGTCAAACGTTTGCGGCGCATGGACCGCCGCGACCGGTCAACCGGCGACGAGATCCCGGCGCTGCGTGAATTTGATGTCCAGACTGCGCAGGTGGGTCTGCAGGCCCGCGTCCTGAACGGGGATCAGGTGGGCGGGTTGGTCGGTCTCGTTGAAGTGGGCGTGCCACATGCCCGGCGGGGTGGTGAAGGCGCCACCGGCCTGCCAGTCCACCCGGATCGGGTCGACGATGTTGCCGCGCTCATCGAGACGCGTGCCCAGCAGGGAGTAGCAGCCGTTGGGTGGGGCGTCGAGAATCAGGTCCAGCGCGACCGACTGGTGCCGGTGCGGGCGCTGCTCCTGATTCGGCGGCAGCACACCGAACATCGCCCACAGGACGTGGGTGATGGTCAGCGTTTGCTCTTGGTTCTCGTTGGCCAGCAGCACGCTGACCCGGCTCTTGTCGTTGGCGCCCGGACGCGACGCGATCTCCTCCAGCTTGGACACGGCGTCCGTGCGACGGAACTTGGTAGCCCGGAACCGCGGCTCGCGGGCTTCGGCGCCCAGGTAGCGCATCAGCGGCTCGTCGTGCACCCAGTACATGGCCGCGTCGGCGTCGGCGTAGAACACCGAGCTGGCACCGGCCGGCAGTGTCAGGAAATCGCCCTTCTCCCACCTGACCAGTTGGCCGTTGACCGCGGCGAAGCCCCGGCCATAGAGCACGTAATACAGCTGGGAGGTGGCGTTGGGGCTGGTCTGGACCTGCTCGTTGGCCCGGATGCGGACGAAGTTGGCCAGCAGGGCCGGGCTGGTCGCCGCGCCGGTCTTGATGCCGAGCGCGTCGGACAGGTCCAGCGGGACGATTCCGGTCGGCTTGTCCATGTAGACCTCGGGCCCGAACTGGGTAACCGGCACTTGCGGCGCGTCTCCCGAGCCGATCGGGTTGGCGGCCTTGGAGTACTCGAAGTAGCAGGCGTCGTCGGCCCAGTCCACGAACCGGCCTTCAAAGCCGTACTCGGCCACGTTGGTCATCGGCGCGGGGACTGTCGGATCCAGGTTCACGGTCGACATTCGAACTCCTCATTCGGCGGTAGCTTGTGTCTTAATAGTATCTATCTTGTATCTCAGCGTCAATCCTCGCAGCTGGCGCACGGCGGTGTAGGTTCTGGGATACGACTGAGCTACCGGAAGAGAGTGACGTGGCGGTAAAGACCTCGCGGCCGGCTACAGCCAAGGACCGCGCCCTCGACTACGTCAAGACCCAGGTGCTGACCGGCGCGTTCCCCGGCGGGGAACTGATCAGCGAGGGCGACGTCGCCGCCACGTTGGGTATGTCGCGCACGCCGGTACGCGAGGCGTTCCTACGGCTCGAGGCCGAGGGGTTGCTGCGGCTCTACCCGCAGCGCGGCGCGCTGGTGGTTCCGGTCTCCCCCGATGAGGTGCGCTCGGTGATCGAGGCCCGGCTGGTGCTCGAGCAATTCGCGGCCGGGAAGGTGGTGGCCGGCGGCCAGAGCACGTGCGCCGCGGTGTTCGAACGACTCTCCGGTGAGCTGCAACGGCAGCGCGACACCGCGGCGGCACAGGACTGGCCGGGATTTCTCGACGCCGACCGCGCGTTCCACGCCATCACGCTGGAAAGTTCGGGCAACACGATCCTGTCCGGGTTCTACTCGACGCTGCGCGACCGGCAGATGCGAATGATCGGCGAATCGGCGCTGCGCGAGCCGCAGCGGGTGGCCACGATCATGGACCAGCACCGCGATATCTCCGAGGCCCTGCGCGACGGCGATCTGCAGCGGGCGCTGCGCGCCGTGCGGAGCCATCTGGCCAGCACGCTGCGTGCCATGGGTCTGTCCGCCGAGCCGTTGCCCGTGGGCGGCTGACCTGTCGGGGGCGGTCGCACCCCCAGCAGCACCGACCCATAGTGCTATCTGACCGCGCTGGAGTCCTCCGATTCGTCAAACGCACCACCCAGCGATTGGACGCTGAACGCTACGACACCGAGCTCGGCCCGACGCTGGTGAACAGGCCCGAACAGACAATCTTGGACCTCGCCCACCGTCCTAAACTTGGCGACGCCGAAATCGATATCCCTAGTGCCGTCGCAGCACTTTACGAGCGCAGCGACAAAGACCACCTACAAGCTCTGGCGACCGAACAAAAACGCACAGCATCACTGGAATGGGCGGAAGCCTGGACCCGACAGTGAACAGAGACGAAATAGCGGCCGTCACTGAACAATTCGGCGTCGCGACTGAACAAGTCGAACGCGACCACCTCATATCCCATCTCCTTGGCTATCTGAGCCGGGACTTCGGCGACCGAATCCACTTCATCGGCGGCACCGTCATTTGGTCCCTGCCGCGGGGCCGCCGACACGTCACCCTGCCGGGTAGTGTCGCGCTGTTCCCGACCCAGCGCGCCGGCACCGGCCTCCCGCACACAACCGGCGCGCAACCGCGCCGCGCGCATCGCCACCCAACGCCAGCACAACCGGGCGGCACGCGAAGCCGGACGAACGCGGTGGCAATACGCCTGCGCGAGGCCGGCCGACGCCGACGACCCCCGAAACTCCGCCGTTATAGCGGGTATTTCTGCGAGATTTGGGATCGGTAGCGATCCGCGGGTGTGTACTTGCTGCAATCCAGCAGCAAACTTCAAGAAAGGCCGCGAGGCGATGACACACCGCTACACCGTCAAGAGGTTGATGTCCGGGGCGCTGCTGTCGAGCGGCGTGGCGTTGTCCGTGCTCGGCCTGGCGGCCGGCACCGCCGAGGCCCAGATCGGCATCCCGATTCCGCTCGACGCCTGGCCCGGTTGCCCGAACGATCACCCGTCGGGGCCGTGCCACTGGTGCCCAGGACAACCGTTGCCGCCCACCGGCAATCACGTCACCAACCCCGTGCGCTGGGACAACAACGTATGCCACACCTACTACTACGTCTACTTCGGACAAGGCAATGTCGCTCAGAACATCTGGGACGGCGCGGACCCACCGCCCCCGCCTCCACCGGGGCCGCCCGGCCTGATCAACAAGGACAACTGCCAGCAAATCCTCGGGATTTTCTGCCCGCACGCGTGACAGCGTGCTATGGCAGGGGTGTCCGCGGCGCAGCCCCTACGCTCCGAAAGCTCCACCCCCAGGCCCGCCGCCGGCGGCTCCGCCCGCACCACCACCGGCGGCGCCGGTGGCCCCACCGCACGTCGACACGCCGGCAATGAGCGGGATGGGCATGGGCCACATCTAGCGGACCCGTACGTCCGGCGAATCAGATTCCGACGCAGAGGCTCAGGAAGCGCAGGGGCGCGCAGATGCTGGCCGAAACGTATGGCCGCGGACCGGACCACGCGGGTGGCGGCGGCGGCGGAGGCGGCGGGCCTGGCGGAGGCGGTGGCGGCTGCGCCTCAGCCACCACGCACGTACCGGTCGGCGCGTCATACACGGTGCCCTGGCCGCACTCGGCGGCCCGACTCGGCGCCGGCGAAATGGCGGCCGCAGCGAACTGCAGCACGAAAATCGCCGGGACGATGAGTGCCAAACGATTAGCTATGCCGGTCATCCCATATCTCCCTACGCGGGAACGCTACTGCAATTGCACGTCTGTCAAAAGGGGGGTTGACGTAGCATTTCGCCGCAGTTCACGGGCCGGCGACGGTGCGAACGCGAGCGCGCGCGGCAGCAGCGCCGAATTTGCAGCGGCGGCGTCTCGGGGCGGGGCGGGTTGTGGCGCGGTCGAAGTCAGCGCCAGCCATCGGGCAGGTCGCCGATGTGTCTCGGGCAGTCGTTGCGGGCACCGTCGGCGATGGCGTGGGCCGCATCCAGTGGTGGCATTTCCTTGGAAAGCGCGCGCATCGCGTAGTCCACTGGCGTCAAGCCCACGTGCATGGAGCCGGCGTAATCGTCCATCAGAGCGCACGCCTCGCGGTCGCGCGCGCTGTCGGCGTGCACGACGCCGGTGCCGAACCATGCGGCCAGGCCCGCCGCCGTAACGAGCGTGGAAATTCGGAAGGTGTGCCGGCCGGCGGCCTTCGTACCCGAGGCGCCGTGCCGACGCGCAAAATCAGTGCCGGCGTACTGACATGTGTCCAACGTAGCCGCAAACATGTGCGGCTATTCCCACATCGGCCGGCCGCCAAACCAATTCCGCCGCGGCGCGTTAGCCGATCAGCACGGCGTACCGCGGCTTGATCACCTCGTCGATGATCGCCAGCCGTTCGTCGAACGGGATGAACGCCGACTTCATCGCGTTGATGGTGAACCGCTCGAGGTCGCTCCACCCGTAACCGAAAGCCTCTACGAGACGGTGCATTTCAATGCTCATCGTGGTGTCGCTCATCAGGCGGTTGTCGGTGTTGACGGTCACCCGGAACCGCGCCCTGGCCAGCAGATCGAAGGGGTGGTCGGCGATGCTTTTGACCGCGCCGGTCTGCACATTCGAGCTGGGGCACAGCTCCAGCGGAATTCGCTTGTCGCGCAGGATCGATGCCTGTTGGCCTAGCCGGACAACCCCATCCTCGAGCACGTCGATGTCGTCGACGATGCGCACGCCGTGGCCCAACCGGTCGGCGCCGCAGAACGCGATCGCCTCGTGGATGGACGGCAACCCGAAGGCCTCACCCGCATGAATGGTGAAGCGCGCGTTATGGTCTCGCATGTACTCGAAGGCATCAAGGTGTCGGGTCGGCGGGTTGCCGGCCTCGGCGCCGGCAATGTCGAACCCGACGACTCCCTTGTCCCGGAACCGGATGGCCAACTCGGCGATCTCCCGCGACACCGCGGCATGGCGCATGGCGGTGACCAGCAGGCGCACCTTGATCGGCCGCCCCGCCGCCGCGGCGGCCTTTTCGCCGGCGGCGACGCCCTGCAGCACGGCATCGACGATCTCGTCGAATGACAGCCCGCGATCGATGTGCAACTCGGGAGCGAACCGCACCTCGGCGTAGACCACCGAATCGGCGGCCAAATCCTCCACGCACTCGTAGCCGACCCGGTACAGCGCGTCGGGTGTCTGCATCACCGCGACGGTGTGCGAGAACGGCTCGAGGTAGCGCTCCAGTGAGCCGCTGTGTGACCGGGTGCGAAACCAGGTCGCCAGCTCTTCGACGTCGGTGGCGGGCAGGCCTTCGTAACCGATCTGCCCGGCGATGTCCAGCACGGTCGACGGGCGCAGCCCGCCGTCGAGGTGATCGTGCAGCAGGGCCTTGGGCGCCTTGCTGATCTGCTGCAGACCCAGCGGCGCGGTCACGTCACGATCCGATCGATGATCAGCGGCCGCGGCGTCGGCGCCGCGTCGCCGACGCTGAAGGCGCCGTCCAGCTCGGCCATCGCGGCGCCGAAGCGTTCCGGGGTGTCGGTGTAGAGGGTGAACAACGGCTCGCCGGGCGTCACGGGTTCGCCGGGGCGGCGGTGAATCCTGACGCCGGCGCCGGGTTGCACCGCTTCGCCCGGCCGGGACCTGCCCGCACCGAGCCGCCAAGCCGTGAGACCCACCGCCATCGCGTCGATATCGCCCATTGTGCCGCCCCGCCCCGCGGTCACGGTCTCAGAGTGCGCACCGATCGGCAACGGGACCGACAAGTCGCCGCCCTGGGCCGCGACCAGCCGCCGGAACCGGTCCATCGCGGTCCCGTCCCGAAGCGTCTGCGCCGGGTCGCGGTCGTCGATCGCCACCAGGTCGAGCATCTCGCCGGCCAGCCGCAACGTCAGCTCCACGACGTCCGCCGGACCGCCGCCGGCCAGCACCTCCATGGCCTCGGCAACCTCGAGCGCGTTGCCGACGGTCGCGCCCAGCGGCCAGTTCATGTCCGTCAACAACGCGCGGGTGGGCACGCCGTGCGCGGCCCCCAGATCGACCATGGTGTGCGCCAGCGCCCGGCACTGCGCCTCCGAGTCCAGCAGCGCCCCGGCGCCCACCTTCACGTCGAGCACCAGCGCGCCGACTCCCTCGGCCAGCTTCTTGCTCATCACCGAGCTGGCAATCAGCGGCAGGGATTCGACGGTGGCGGTGATGTCGCGCAGCGCGTACAGCTTCTTGTCCGCCGCCGCCAGCTGACCCGCGGCGAATATCGCCGCCCCGACCTCGCAGAGTTGTTGCTGCAGCCGCTCGTTGGACACCTCGACGCGGAAGCCGGGGATGCATTCCAGCTTATCCAGGGTGCCGCCGGTGTGACCCAGCCCCCGTCCCGACGCCTTGGGCACCGCGACACCGCACGCGGCGACGATCGGGACCAGCGCCAGCGTGGTCTTGTCGCCGACCCCGCCGGTGGAGTGCTTGTCGACCGTGCGCAGCGGCGTACCGCCGTGGCACAGGTCGCGGAAATCCATTCGCTCGCCGGAGGCCACCATCGCCGCGGTCCACCGGGCGATCTCGCCCTCGTCCATGCCGCGCCAGAAGATCGCCATCAGCAGGGCGGCCATCTGTTCGTCGGCGACGTGGCCGTCGGTATAGGCGCCGATGACCCAGTCGATCGCGGCATCGGTCAGCCGGCCGCCGTCGCGTTTGGTCCTGATCACCGTCGGCGCATCGAAGGCTGCGTCGGATATCAAGTCGCTCAAGGACGTTCCCGGGCAAGGTCGTCGGCGCTGAAGGCATCCGGCAGCAGGTCCCCCAGGCGGCGCGGGCCGCCCGGATGGTCGACCAGCAGCTCGTCGCCCCCGTGCTCGAGCAGCAGCTGCCGGCAGCGGCCGCACGGCATCAGCGTCGCTCCCCGCCCGTCGACGCACGCCAACGCCACCAACCGACCACCACCGGTCGCATGCAGGGCGCACACCACACCGCACTCAGCACACAGACCCAGGCCATATGAGACATTCTCCACATTGCAGCCGGTCACCACCCGACCGTCGTCCACCAGCGCGGCCGCACCGACCGGGAAGCGCGAATATGGCGCGTAGGCTCTCGAAGATGCCTGTATTGCTTTGTCCCGCAACATTTTCCAATCAACTACCGGCATACCGCAACCCCAATCACCGACGGGCCGACTCCGCGAAATCACCCATAACTCTGGCACGACGACGGCGGCGCGCGCCGGTTTTGCTCGGTACCGACGCGTTTGTCGCCGGGCTAAGCTCGAGTGCCCGGCTTTAGCTTCCACAAAGGCGGTGAGGACTGGTTGAGCACGCAGGCGACGACCGCTAGCAAGCGGCGACCCCCCCGGACCCTGTACCGGGGAGATCCCGCGATGTGGTCGTGGGTACTGCATCGCATCAGCGGGGCCACCATCTTTTTCTTCCTCTTCGTCCACGTCCTGGACGCCGCGATGCTGCGGGTCAGCCCGCAGCTCTACAACTCGGTGATCCACGACTATCAGACGCCGATCGTCGGCCTGATGGAGTACGGCTTGGTCGCCGCGGTTCTCTTCCACGGCCTCAACGGCGTCCGAGTCATCCTGATCGACTTCTGGTCGCAGGGCCCCCGCTACCAGCGCCTGATGTTCTGGATCGTCGGCACCGTGTTCCTGTTGCTGATAGTCCCGGCCGGCGTGGTGATCGGCGTCCATATGTGGGAGCACTTCCGATGAGCACCCCCGACCTTCAGCTCGGTCGCGGCGATGTCGCCCCGGTCAGACAACGCAGCCACGACCGCCCGGCCAGCCTCGACAATCCCCGCTCGCCGCGCCGGCGCGCGGGCATCCCGAACTTCGAGAAATTCGCGTGGCTGTTCATGCGGTTCTCCGGCGTCGCCCTGCTGGTCCTGGCGATCGGGCACCTGTTCATCATGCTGATATGGGATAACGGCGTTTACCGCATCGACTTCAACTACGTCGCGCAGCGGTGGGCCTCGCCGTTCTGGCAATTCTGGGATCTGGCGCTGCTGTGGCTGGCGCAACTGCACGGCGGCAACGGCCTGCGCACCATCATCGACGACTACAGCCGCAAGGACAGCACCCGGTTCTGGCTCAACAGCGTGCTGCTGTTGTCGATGGGATTCACGCTGGTGCTGGGTACCTACGTGCTGCTGACCTTCGACCCGAACATTTCCTGATGGGAGGGAGGCTTACCCCGTGATCCAGCACCACCGCTATGACGTGGTGATCGTCGGCGCCGGCGGGGCCGGCATGCGCGCGGCCGTCGAGGCCGGTCCACGGGTCCGCACCGCGGTGCTGACCAAGCTCTACCCCACCCGCAGCCACACCGGCGCCGCGCAGGGCGGCATGTGCGCTGCGCTGGCCAACGTCGAGGACGACAACTGGGAATGGCACACTTTCGACACCGTCAAGGGCGGCGACTACCTCGCCGACCAGGATGCCGTCGAGATCATGTGCAAGGAGGCCATCGACGCCGTCCTCGACCTGGAGAAGATGGGGATGCCGTTCAACCGCACCCCGGAAGGCCGCATCGACCAGCGCCGCTTCGGCGGCCACACCCGCGACCACGGCAAGGCCCCGGTCCGCCGGGCCTGCTACGCCGCGGACCGCACCGGCCACATGATCCTGCAGACGCTCTACCAGAACTGCGTCAAGCACGACGTGGAGTTCTTCAACGAGTTCTATGCGCTGGACCTGGTGCTCACCCAGACCCCGACCGGCCCCGTCGCCACCGGCGTGGTGGCCTACGAGCTGGCCACCGGGCAGATCCACGTCTTCCACGCCAAGGCCGTGGTGCTCGCGACCGGCGGCTCCGGCCGGATGTACAAGACCACCTCCAACGCGCACACGCTCACCGGCGACGGCATCGGCATTGTCTTCCGTAAGGGACTTCCCTTGGAGGACATGGAGTTTCACCAGTTCCACCCAACCGGCCTGGCCGGCCTGGGCATCCTGATCTCCGAGGCCGTGCGCGGCGAGGGCGGCCGGCTGCTCAATGGCGAGGGCGAGCGGTTCATGGAGCGCTACGCCCCGACGATCGTCGACCTGGCACCGCGCGACATCGTCGCCCGCTCGATGGTTTTGGAAGTCCTGGAGGGACGCGGCGCCGGCCCCGACAAAGACTACGTCTACATCGACGTCCGCCACCTGGGCGAGGACGTGCTGGAGGCCAAGCTGCCCGACATCACCGAGTTCGCCCGCACCTACCTGGGCGTCGACCCGGTGCACGAGCTGGTGCCCGTCTATCCCACCTGTCATTACGTGATGGGCGGCATCCCGACGACGGTCACCGGACAAGTGTTGCGGGACAACACTTCCACGGTGCCGGGCCTGTACGCGGCCGGCGAGTGCGCGTGCGTGTCGGTACACGGCGCCAATCGGCTGGGCACCAACTCGCTGCTCGACATCAACGTGTTCGGCCGCCGCGCCGGCATCGCGGCTGCCGGCTACGCCCAGAGCCACGACTTCGTCGACATGCCACCGGAACCGGAGGCGATGGTGGTCGGCTGGGTGGCCGACATCCTGAGCGAGCAGGGCAACGAGCGCGTCGCCGACATCCGCGGGGCGCTGCAGCGGACGATGGACAACAACGCCGCGGTGTTCCGCACCGAGGAGACACTCAAGCAGGCGCTCACCGACATCCACGCCCTCAAGGAGCGCTACTCGCGAATCACGGTGCACGACAAGGGCAAACGTTTCAACAGCGACCTGCTGGAAGCCATCGAGCTGGGCTTCCTGCTGGAGCTGGCCGAGGTCACCGTCGTCGGCGCGCTCAACCGCAAGGAGTCCCGCGGCGGCCATGCCCGCGAGGACTACCCGAACCGGGATGACGTCAACTACATGCGCCACACCATGGCCTACAAGGAAATTGGGGCCGATAAGCAGGGCACCGATCTGCTCAGCGACATCACCCTCGACTTCAAACCCGTGGTGCAGACCCGCTACGAACCCAAGGAGCGGAAGTACTGATGACCGCCGACACCGAGCCCGAGACCCTGGACCCGCCGCTGCCGCCGATTCCGGACGGTGCGGTGATGGTGACCGTCAAGATCGCCCGGTTTAACCCCGACGACCCGGATGCGTTCTCGAAAACCGGTGGTTGGCAGAGCTTTCGGGTTCCCTGCTTGCCCAGTGATCGGCTGCTCAACCTGCTCATCTACATCAAGGGCTACCTGGACGGCACACTCACCTTTCGTCGATCCTGTGCACACGGGGTGTGCGGGTCGGATGCCATGCGTATCAACGGGGTCAACCGGCTCGCCTGCAAGGTGCTGATGCGTGACCTGCTGCCCGAGAAGAAGGGCAAGCAACTGACCATCACGGTCGAACCGATCCGCGGGCTGCCCGTCGAGAAGGACCTGGTGGTCGACATGGAGCCGTTCTTCGACGCGTACCGGGCGGTGAAGCCGTACCTGATCACCACCGGCAATCCGCCGACGCGGGAGCGGATACAAAGCCCGGCCGACCGCGCCCGCTACGACGACACCACCAAATGCATCCTGTGCGCATGCTGCACCACCAGCTGTCCGATCTTCTGGCACGAGGGCAGTTATTACGGCCCGGCGGCGATCGTCAACGCGCACCGGTTCATCTTCGACAGCCGCGACGAGGCCGCAGGCGAGCGTCTCGACATTCTCAACGAGGTCGACGGCGTGTGGCGGTGCCGAACGACGTTCAACTGCACGGAATCCTGCCCGCGCGGCATCCAGGTCACCAAGGCGATCCAAGAGGTCAAGCGCGCGCTGATGTTCTCGCGCTAACCGGGCGGGAGCTTCAACACGCGGTTGTTGCCCGAGTCGACGACGTAGACATTCCCGGCGTTGTCGACGCTGATGCCCTGGGGATGGTTGACTCCGTTGAACGGCAGGGTTTCCGACGAGTTGGATGCCGTGACAAACTTCGTGACTCGATTACCGTGGCTCTCGGTCACGTACACGTCTCCGCTGCTGTCGACGGCCACATCCTCCGGGTGCCCGACCACGAAAGGCAGCACGCTGGGAACCGTCGCCTTCCACGGCAGTTTCAGCACCCGCTCGTTGTCCCGATCTATGACGAACAGAGCGCCGTCGCCATCCACCGCCACGGCCGAGGGACACGCCAGGCCGGTGAACGGCAGCTCCGTCTCCTGGGTCGACTGCGCGAGCAGCTCCACCACCCGGTTGTGCGTGGCATCGGCGACAACAACGGCGCGGTCTTGTCGACCTCGGGGGCCGTGCTCGCGCAGATCGATCGCCACGCCCGTGGGTTCCCCGAGATCGGTGAAACCCAGCACCGTGGGGTTGGTCGACCCGGCCGCCAGCTGCAGCACCCGGTGTCGCGCGGGCTCGGTGACCGCCAAGTCACCCACGTCGTCGACCGCTATGTCCTCGGGACCGTCCAGGCCGGCCAGCGGTACCACCGTCTGGCTGGTGGAGCCCGCGGCCAGCTTCAGTAATCGGTTGTTACCGCTGTCGGTGACGTAGACGTCTCCCTTGGCGTCGACAGCGATCTCCTTCGGATTGTTCAAACCGCTGAACGGCAGCACGATCTGACCCCGCGCTTTCGCCGACGGGAACGGGAATTGGTTGGTGAGGCGCAAGGACGTGATGACGGCGACTACCACGACCACAGCGACCGCGGCGATGGTCAGAACGCGGGCGCGGCCACGCCCCTGTCGTGGGGTGGGCGGCGGCGACGGGACCGTGGGTACGGTGTCCCGGCTCGCGTGGTCCTCCGGGATGGCGGCGGAAACCTCGGTGAGGGCCGCGCGGGCAGCCGCGGCCAGTTCGGTTGCCGACTGGTAGCGGTCCACCGGTTCCTTCGCCATGCCCCGCGCGATCACCGCGTCGAACCCGACGGGTATCGCGGGGTCGACGCTGCTGGGTCTGGGCGGCTCGTCGGTGCGATGGGCCGCGGCCACCCCTTCCACCCCGCCACCGCTGAACGGCACCCGGCCGGTGAGGCACTCGAACAGCACGACGGCCAGTGAGTACACATCGCCACGAGCGTCGGCGGTAGTCGCGGCGTCGAAACGCTCGGGGGCCATGTACGCCGGGCTTCCCGGGACGACGTTGGTGAGCGTGACGCGAGCGGCGCTGGCCTCGTGCACGAGTCCGAAATCGATCAAGTACACGAAGTCGTCGCCGACCATCAACAAGTTCGACGGCTTCACATCGCGGTGCACCAGCCCGGACCGGTGCGCCGCCTCTAGCGCCGCGGCAACCTGCTCGACAATCCGCACCGCCCGCTCCGGACTCATCGGTCCGTCACGGCGAAGCGCCTCTTTGAGATCGACACCGTTGACTATCGGCATCACCAGATACAGCCGACCGTCGATCTCACCGGTCTCGTAGATCGGGATGATGTTCGGGCTGGCCAGCCGGCCCGCCGCATAGGCTTCCCGGCGAAACCGCTCCTGAAAACCCGGTTCGGCGGCAAATTCCGGCTGCAGCAACTTGATGGCGACATCCCGGCCCATCGCGGTGTCGTGGGCCCGGAACACCGCGCCCATATTGCCCTGACCGAGCTTCTCGAAAAGCCGAAAACGACCGAACTCCACTTCTTTTGGCGACACCGGGATCAAAACCGTGGCACCGGGCATGACAGCGTCGTGCACGGCGATGGCCAACTCGCGGACCGTTTGATAGCGGTCATCGGGATTGTCGGCCATGCCGCGGCGAATCACCTCGTCGAATTCCACCGGAATCGCCGCATCGACGTCAGTGAGCTTCGGCGGCCCATGCTCTGCGACAGTGGCAGGTTCAGGGGCAGGCCGGCCGGTCAGACACTCGTAGAGCACGGCGGTGAGGGCGTAGATGTCAGCGCGGGGATCGACGGTGTCGCCGCCGCCGGCTCCGAAATCGGTCAGGTAGACAAATGCGCCGCCCACCAACATGTTTGACGGCTTCAAATCGCCGTGCACCAGCCCAGAGGAGTGGGCGGCTTCCAGCGCCGTGCTGGCCTGCACGATCACCTGGGCGGCCACCATCGGACGCAGTGGCCCATCGCGGAGCAATTCCTGCAGGGTGACGCCGTCGGCCAGCAAGGGCATGGTCAGATAGAGCCGCCCGTCGATCTCACCGGTCTCGTAGATCGGGATGATGTTCGGATTGTTCAGTCGGGCCGCGATGGAGATCTCACGCCGGAACCGCTCCTGACGGCCGGGCTTGGCGGCCAACTCGGGCGGAAGCACCTTGATGGCGACTTCGCGATTCATCGTCGTGTCGTGGGCGCGATACACCGCGCCCGAGTCGCCCTCTCGAAGCAACTCGAGCAGACGGTAGCGCCCGAAGACCTCGCCATCCACCCCGGCCATCGCCAAGCCTCCTCTGCGCGCACGAAGTGGTGCCTGGATGCTACCAACGCGGAGCTCGCTCCGATGTTCGTCCGCTAGCTTTCGCGGGTCAGCACGCCGTGGTCATAGGCCGTCGTCATGTCGTCGACCACCTGCTGCCAGGCCGCCCGGTCGGCGGCGAGAGAACTGGCGGTGAGCACCAGCCGGTCGCGGGCACCGGGCAGCAGTGACACCGCGAACAAGCGGCCGGTGCGCATGTCGAAGCTCGCGCGTTGCCGCGAGATCGCGTCGGCGACCGTGGCGCCCGGCGGCTCGATCGCCCAGCCCCAGGCGCCACCCGGACGCGTCGCCCACTTGTCGAGGAACGGTTCGAACATGGTGCCCAGCGCCGGGTGAGCGGCGAAGACCGCCTCGATCGCGGTCCGCAGCCGCGTCTGATCCAGTCGTGCGTCGGCCCCCAGAACCTCGGTCCGGTATTCCGGGCGGCGGTCGTCGCGGCGCGGCAGGTCGGTAAGGCCGGTGTAGCTGGTCATGAACGCCACCCTGCGGCCGCGGCCTTGGCGGATTCTCAAAGCCGCCCGTCACACTTTCCGGGCCTGTCTCGTCAGCAGGGCATGACAGTGAAAACACGCATCGAACCCCTGCCCCCGGCGCGCACCGGCCTGCTGACCCGGGTCATGTACCGCCTCGCCAAGCGGCGCTACGGCCAGGTCCCGGAACCGTTCGCCGTTGCCGCGCACCATCGCGGTCTGTTGATCGCCGGCGCCTTGCACGAGACCATGGCCGAGCGGGCGTCGCGGACGCTGCCGGTCAGCGTGCGCGAGCTGGCGGTGTACTGGACCGCGCGCTCGATCGGCTGCTCGTGGTGCGTCGACTTCGGCTGCATGCTGCAACGCCTCGACGGCCTCGACATCCAGCGCCTGGCGGATATCGACAACTATTCCGCTTCAACGGCTTTCAGCGACGACGAGCGTGCGGCCATCGCCTACGCCGACGCGATGACGACCGACCCGCACACGGTGACCGACCAGCAGATCGCCGACCTGAAGGCGCGCTTCGGCGAGGCGGGCGTGATCGAGCTGACCTACCAGATCGGGCTGGAGAACATGCGGGCCCGGATGAACTCCGCGCTGGGCATCACCGAGCAGGGCTTCAATTCCGGTGACGCGTGCCGCATCCCGTGGGCTGGCGGCGGGTCGCCGCGAGTGCCTAACCGGAACGCAGCGGGGAACCCGTGAATTTCTCGGGGTTGGCGACATCCCATAGGGCGCGGACCTTTCCGTCGCACACCGTCAAGGCCATGATCCGCGGCATCATCTCGCGATAGACCTCGGTGCCGGGCGTGCCGGCCGAATAGGCGCCCAGTTCGCCGTTGACCAGCCCCAGTTCGTAGGAGGTGAACATCGCCGGGCCGTAGCGCGAGGCCAACCCGAACAGGAATCGGGCCACCTTGTCCGCACCGTGCATGACGTTGATTGCCGTGGGCGCCTTGCCATTCGCATCGCCGGTCAGCATCACGTCTGGGTGCAGCAGCGCAATCACGCCCGGCATGTCGCCGGCGGCCATCGCGGCCATCAACTTGCCGACCACCTCGTTGTGCGACGGATCGGGGTGCGTCGGAGCCTCCTGCGCGACGGCCTTACGGGCCCGCGAGGCCAGCTGCCGGGCCGCCGCCTCGTTGATTCCCAGCACCTCGGCGACTTCCGCGAACGGCACCGAGAACCCGTCGTGCAACACGAACGCGACCCGCTGATCGGGCGACAATCGCTCCAACACCACCATCACCGCGAACCGGGCGTCCTCGCGGGCCACCACGGCCGCCAGCGGATCGGCGCCCTGAGAAGGTGACAGGCCGGTCACCACCGGCTCGGGCAACCAGTTGCCGGTATAGGTCTCGCGGCGGTGCGCCGCCGACCGCAGCTTGTCCAGCCCGAGCCGGCTCACCACGGTCGTCAGCCAGGCCCGAAGATCGGCGATCGCCTTGGTCTGGGTCTGCCAGCGCAGCCACGCCTCCTGGACGATGTCCTCGGCGTCGGCCACGGTGCCGGTCAGCCGGTAGGCCACCGCCAACAGATGCGGTCGCAGCGCTTCGAACTCGCTGACCTGCGTTGAGGTCATGAAGAAAGCCTAGCCGGGCTAGGCTCGCTGACAACATGACCGAACATCTCTGGCTTCACTTCACCCGGCACGGGCCGGACTTCACGCCGCCGGTCATCGTGCGCGGCGAGGGCGTCACCATCTTCGACGACCACGGCCGCAGCTACCTGGACGGACTGTCGGGGCTGTTCACCGTGCAGGTCGGTCACGGCCGTGCCGAGCTGGCGGAGGCCGCCGCCCGCCAGGCCGGCACCCTGGCGTTCTTCCCGCTGTGGGGATACGCCACCCCGGCCGCGATCGAGCTAGCCGAGCGTCTGGCCCACTACGCGCCGGGCGACCTGAACCGGGTGTTCTTCACCAGCGGCGGCACCGAGGCCGTCGAGACCGCCTGGAAGGTGGCCAAGCAGTACTTCAAGCTCACCGGCAAACCCGGTAAGCACAAGGTGATTTCGCGAGCCATCGCCTATCACGGCACCACTCAGGGTGCGCTGGCGATCACCGGCCTGCCGCGTTTCAAGGCGCCCTTCGAACCGGTGACGCCGGGCGGCTTCCGGGTGCCCAACACCAATTTCTATCGCGCGCCCGAGCCGTTCGACACCGACGTCAAAGCGTTCGGGCAGTGGGCCGCCGACCGGGTCGCCGAGGCCATCGAGTTCGAAGGACCCGACACCGTGGCCGCGGTGTTCTTGGAGCCGGTGCAAAACGCCGGCGGCAGCATCCCCGCTCCCCCGGGCTATTTCGAGCGGGTCCGCGAGATCTGCGATGCCTACGACGTGTTGCTGGTCTCCGACGAGGTGATCTGCGCCTTCGGGCGGATCGGGTCGATGTTCGCGTGTAAGGACATGGGCTACGTGCCCGACATGATCACCTGCGCCAAGGGCATGACGTCGGGCTACTCGCCGATCGGCGCGATGATCGCCAGTGAGCGGCTGTTCGAGCCGTTCAAAGACGGCGCCACGATGTTCCCGCACGGGTATACCTTTGGCGGACACCCGGTTTCGGCTGCCGTCGCGCTGGCCAACCTCGACATCTTCGAACGCGAGGGGCTCAACGACCACGTCAAGACCCAGGCGCCGCGCTTACGCGCCGCCCTGGAGAAGCTGCACGACTTGCCCCTCGTCGGCGACGTGCGCGGCGAGGGGTTCTTCTACGGCATCGAACTGGTCAAGGACAAGGCGACCAAGCAGACCTTCACCGACGACGAACGCCGGGCGCTGCTCGGCCACGTGTCGTCGGCGCTGTTCGAGGCCGGGCTGTACTGCCGCACCGACGACCGCGGCGACTCCGTCGTCCAGCTGGCGCCGCCGCTGATCAGCGGTCAGGCCGAGTTCGACACCATCGAGTCGATCCTGCGCGGAGTGCTTTCGGAGAGCCAGGCGCGCATCTAAGGTCCAGGGATGGCGCGCAAACCACGCATCCACCCGGTCCGGTGGCAGCCGCCACCGATCGACCCGCTGCCGGACGTGCCGGCCCCCAACATCACGGTCGTCCCGCTGCCCGGCAACGGCCCCGAGGACGTCGTCGTCGACCCGTACGGCCAGTTGTGGACGGGCCTCGAGGACGGGCGCATCGTGCGGATCGCACCCGACAGCGGCGTGGCCTCGGTGGTCGCCGACACCGGCGGACGCCCGCTCGGCCTGCACGCCGCCCGCGACGGCCGGGTCCTGATCTGCGACAGCCACCGCGGGTTGCTCACCCTCGACCCGGCGAGCGGCAAACTGGACGTGCTCGTCGAATCGGTCGACGGCCGGCGACTCAAGTTCTGCTCGAATGTCACCGAAACATTAGATGGCACAATCTATTTCACCGAGTCGACGACTGACTTCCATTTCGAGCACTTCACCGCCCCGATCGTGGAGGCACGCGCCACCGGCGGCCTGTACCGGCTCGGCGCCGACGGCGCCGTCAACACGCTGGTCGACGGACTGTACTTCGCCAACGGGGTGACGCCGACGGCCGACGGCTCGGCGCTGGTATTCGCCGAGACCCAGGCGCGCCGGCTGTCGAAGTACTGGCTGACCGGGCCACAGGCCGGATCGGTGACACCGCTGGCGGCGCACCTGCCCGGCATGCCCGACAACCTGTGCACGGGTGCCGGTGGCCGCATCTGGGCCGCGCTGGTCACCGAGGCCAACCCGACGCTGGAAGCGCTGTTCCCGCGGTCGCCGATCATCCGCCAGGTGGTGTGGCGCCTGCCCGAGCGGCTGCAGCCGCGGATCAAGCCCGAGGTCTGGGCGGTCGCGTTCGACCCGGACAGCGGCGCGGCCGTCGCCGGCCTGCGCACCCAGCATCCGGACTTCGGTTCGGTGACCGGGCTGGTCGAGGCGGCCGGCAGGCTATGGCTGGGCACGATCGGCTTCCCGGCCGTCGCCTACGCGGACCTGGCGGCCACCGGGCTCTAGCCGGCGGCCCGCTTCACCGCGTCGGCGGCCATCAAGACCTCCCGGGAATGCGCCGCCGATGAGTTATTGGCCAGCCGCGTCAGCGCGTTGCACAGCCAGGCGAGCGCGGACTGCAGCTCGGGCTCGTGCGTCGTCTCGCGGAGCGCCTTGAGTTCGGCCAGCACCTGCGCGGTCCCGGCCCGCCGCACCTGGGTCGCCTTCTCGGCCTGCTTGACCAGTTGATCCAGCGACCTTGGATTCTTGGCGAGCCCCTTGGGACCCGTTGACCACACTCGAATTTTCGGAATAGCCGCCAGTGTAAGGGCTGAAGACCGCCGCCGCGCGCGCAGGCCGTGTTCGCAACTTGTGCCCCACCAGTCACAGCGCGGCTCCCGCGAATCGGGCGCGCAATCGCCTAGTCTGCACTCACCATGAGCTTCCTACGTTCCGCATCATGCCTGGCAGCGACCGCTTTTATGATCGCTGCCCCGATCACGCTCGGGGTGCCGGGCGCGGGCGCCGAGCCCAACCCCGGCCCGAGTGCGGGACCGCAGAATTGCCCGTATCAGGTGAACACTCCGCCCGCGGTGGACTCGTCGGAGGTACCCCAGGCCGGCGACGCCCCCATCCCGCTGGCCGTGCCGCCGAAACCGGTGGGCGGCGAGGCACTGTCCGGCTGCGGCGTCATCACCGCGCCCGGCACCCCGCCGGTGCCGAACGACGTTTCCGCCGAGGCCTGGGTGGTGGCCGACCTGGACAGCGGCGCCGTCATCGCCGCCCGCGACCCACACGCCCGGCACCGCCCCGCCAGCGTCATCAAGGTGCTCGTCGCGATGGCGTCGCTGAACGCGCTGCCGCTCAACAAGTCAGTGGTCGGAACCGCCGACGACGCCGCCGCCGAGGGCACCAAGGTCGGGGTGGACGACGGTGGAACTTACACCGTCAACCAGCTGCTACACGGGCTGCTGATGCACTCGGGCAACGACGCGGCGCATGCGCTGGCGATGCAGCTCGGCGGGATGCAGCAGGCGCTGGAGAAGATCAACGTGCTCGCCGCCAAACTCGGCGGGCGTGACACCCGGGTGGCCACCCCGTCCGGTCTCGACGGGCCCGGCATGAGCACCTCGGCCTACGACATCGGCCTGTTCTACCGATACGCCTGGCAGAACCCGACTTTCGCCGGCATCGTCGCGACGAAGACCTTCGACTTCCCCGGCCACGGCGATCACCCCGGCTACGAGCTGGAGAACGACAACCAGCTGCTCTACAAGTATCCGGGCGCGATGGGCGGCAAGACGGGCTACACCGACGACGCCGGCCAGACCTTCGTGGGCGCAGCCAACCACGACGGACGCCGCCTGGTGGCCGTGCTGCTGCACGGAACCCGGCAGCCGATCGCCCCCTGGGAGCAGGCTGCACACCTGCTGGACTACGGGTTTTCCACCGCGCAGGGTACCCAGGTGGGCGCGCTGATCGCGCCGGATCCGTCGCTGGTGACCAAGCCGGACAACGCGGCCGACAAGCCCGGCGCCGCCGCGGCCGCGAACCTGATCCCGGCGGCCAAGGCGCTGCCGGTGCGCGTCGGGGTCGGCGTCATCGGCACCATCATCGTGTTCGGTTTGATCATGGCCGCGCGCTCGATGAACCGTCGCGCCATATAGCCAGCCATATAACAATTAGCCGAAAACCCTCGATGCTTTAGCGCATTGACGGTACCGTCGATCTCGCCAACGCAACCAAATGGCCAATTGTTTTGCGACCCGGTGACAAACGCGGGGGTAACGATGGTTTCGGTCACCCGAATCGTGAAACGAATGTGGTTGCTGCTGGCCGTGATTGTTATCGCCGGTGTTGCCGCGTTCGGCATCTACCGTCTGCATGGCATGTTCGGCGTGCACGGCCACCCCGTTGTCCGGGCCAAGGCCGATCGCGATGTTCCGCTATTCGACCCCAAACGCGTCACGTACGAGGTTTTCGGCCCCGCCGCGACCGCAAGGATCGCCTATTTGGACCCCGACGCCAGGGTGCAACGTCTGGACGATATTCCCCTCCCGTGGGCGCAAACGGTGACGACGACGCTGACATCGATTTCTGTCAATCTGTTGGCGCAGAGCAACGGCGACATCATCGGTTGCCGAATCGCGGTGAACGGAGCGGTCAAAGACGAGCAATCGCAGACCGGGCCCAAAGCCCTGGCCATCTGTCAGGTGTCGGCCGGATGAGCGCGGCCCTGCCCCGGACGATCCGCCGGTTCGCGGTGCCCATCGTCGTGCTGTGGCTGGGGCTCACCGCCGTCCTCAACCTCGCCATCCCGCAGCTGGAGGCGGTCGGGAAGGCGCACTCGGTTTCGATGAGCCCGAAGGGCGGCGCCTCGCTGCAGGCGATGAAACGCATGGGCCAGGTGTTCGGCGAGTTCGGCTCCATCAATGCGGCCACCATCGTGCTGGAAGACGACAAACCGCTCGGCGACGACGCCCACCGCTTCTATAGCGAACTGCTGCAACGGCTTTCGGCCGACACCAAGCACGTCGCGCACATCCAGGATTTTTGGAGCGATCCGCTGACCGCGACGGGATCGCAGAGCGCGGATGACAAGGCCGCCTATGTCGTGGTGTATCTGGCCGGCAAGAACGAAACAGACGCCTACAACGCGGTCTACGCGGTGCGGCATATCGTCGACACGACGCCGGCGCCGCGCGGGATCAAGGCGTATGTGACCGGTTCGACGGCGCTGATCGCCGACCAATCGCAGGCCGGGGACAAGAGCATCGCGAGGGTCACGCTGATCACCGGCGTGGTGATTGCGGTGATGTTGCTCTTCATCTACCGGTCCGTCGTGACCATGCTCCTCATCCTCGTCATGGTCGGGATCGAGCTCGGCGCGATTCGCGGCGTCGTCTCGTTTCTCGCCTACCACAACGTCTTCGGGCTTTCGACCTTCGCGGTCAATCTGCTCACGCTGCTGGCCATCGCCGCAAGCACGGACTACGCGATATTCCTACTCGGCCGCTATCACGAGGCGCGCTACGCCGGCCAGGACCGAGAAGCCGCGTTCTACAGCATGTTTCACGGGACCGCGCATGTGATTCTGGGCTCCGGCCTGACCATTGCCGGTGCCATGTATTGCCTCAGCTTCGCCAGGCTGCCCTACTTCAATTCGCTCGGGCCGCCCTGCGCGGCGGGCATGTTGGTTGCTGTCCTGGCGGCGCTCACGCTCGGACCGGCGGTGCTGACGGTCGCCAGCTTCTTCAGGTTCTTCGAACCCAGGCGAAAGATGGCGACGCGGCGGTGGCGCCGGGTAGGCACCGCCATCGTTCGCTGGCCCGGCCCGGTACTCGCGGCCACCTGCGTGGTGGCGTTCGTCGGACTGCTGGCGTTGCCGAGTTACCGGACGACGTACGATCTGCGCAGATTCGTGCCGGCCAGCATGCCGGCCGTCGTCGGGGATGCGGCCGCGGGCCGACATTTCGCGCAGGCCCGGCTGAACCCCGATGTGCTGTTGATCGAGTCCGACCATGACATGCGCACCCCGGTCGACATGCTGGTGCTCGACAAGGTGGCAAAGGCCATCTTCCACAGCCCCGGAATCGCGCTGGTGAAATCGATAACCCGGCCGATGGGAACAGCGATCAAGCATACGTCGATTCCATTCATCATCAGCGCCCAAGGCATCTATCAGGCCGAACAGATGGAATTCATGAAAGACCGGCTGGACGACATGCTGGTGCAGATTCATGCGATGAATGTCTCCATCGACACGATGAACCACATGTATGCGCTCATGGGCGAAATCGTCGACAACACCGTCGATATGGATCACCTCACGCATGGCATGTCCAACATCACCGACTCGATACGCGACCACCTGTCGGACCTGTCCGACTTTCTGGGTCCGGTGCGTAGTTACTTCTACTGGGAAAAGCATTGCTACGACATCCCCGTTTGCTGGGCGATCAGATCGATATTCGACACCTTCGACGGCATCGATCAGCTGAGCGAGAAGTTGGAACTTCTGGTCAAGGACATGGACGTCCTCATCCGGCTCCTGCCCGAGATGCGCGCGCAGATGCTGCCGATGATTTCGACGATGACGATCATGCGCGACACCGCCGTCGTGTGGCACGGCACGCTGTCGTCCTTCTACAAGGAGCAGGAGCGCAACAGCAAGGACCCCGGCGCCATGGGCCGTGTGTTCGACGCCGCGCAGGTCGACGACTCGTTCTATCTGCCGCAGTCGGCGTTCGAAAACCCGGATTTCAAACGGGGCCTGAAGATGTTTCTGTCCCCGGACGGCAAGGCGGCCCGCTTCATCATCGCCCTCGAGGGAGATCCGTCGACGCCCGAGGGAATCGCCCGCGTCGAGCCGATCCAGCTCGCCGCCAGAGAGGCAATCAAGGGGACGCCGTTGCAGGGCGCCGCGATCTCCATGGGCGGCACCGCGTCGACCTATCGGGACATCCAGGAGGGCGCCTTCTACGATCTGCTGATCGCCGGGGTCGCGGCGATCAGCCTGATCCTGATCATCATGATGATCGTCACCCGAAGCCTGATCGCCGCAGGCGTCATCGTGGGGACGGTGCTGCTGTCCTTGGGCTCGTCCTTCGGCCTGTCCGTGCTGCTCTGGCAGAACATCCTCGGTATCGACCTGTATTGGCTGGTGCTGGCGATGTCGGTGATCCTGCTGCTGGCCGTGGGATCGGACTACAACCTGTTGCTGATCTCCCGGCTCAAAGAGGAAATCGGCGCCGGTTTGAATACGGGGATCATCCGCGCGATGGCGGGCACCGGAGGGGTGGTGACGGCCGCCGGCATGGTGTTCGCGGTGACGATGTCTCTGTTCGTGTTCAGCGATCTGCGGATCATCGGCCAAATCGGCACAACCATCGGCTTGGGCCTGCTCTTCGACACCCTGATCGTGCGCTCGTTCATGACACCGTCGATCGCCGCGTTGCTCGGACGTTGGTTCTGGTGGCCGCAGCGGGTGCGCCCGCGCCCGGCCAGTCGCATGCTTAGGCCGTCAGGACCGCGTCGTTTGGTACGCGCACTGTTGCTGGCGCCGGCCGAAAAGTCACCGGAGACGTTGCGGCCCTAGCGGATCCGGGTGCGCTCAGCGAAGCGAGGGCCGCGCCGATGGCCAGGACCAACACCACGATGTCCGGCCAGACCGTGGAATGGTTCTGCGCGATACCGTCGAGCCAACCCGCCAGCACCATGGATTCGACAGCAACCAGCGTCGAGCTGAACGCGATCAGGGTGCCGCGGTGCGGCTCGGCGGCCGCCACGCTGATCCACGAAATCGCCGCGGCGAAGACGGCCTGGCCAGCCACCGTCGCCAGGAGGAACACCGTGCCGTAAGCCCACATGTGGTACCACTGGCCGGACGACTCGGCCGCGAGAGTCAGCGTGGCGGCGGCGACACTGAGCAGGGCACTGCCGAGCAGCATGCCGCGCACCCCGAAGCCGCGATAGACGCAGCGCCACAGCGGCGAGCCGAAGACCAGTCCGATGCTGGACAGGATCACCAGCACGTGCAAGCTGCCGCTGTGGTGGGCGGTGCGCAGCGCATAGAAGGTGGTGCCCAGGGTGACCGGAGCGAACAGCAGGCACGCGATCGCGTATCGGCGAAACCAGGGCTGCGTGCGGGCGATCGCGAAGCCCTGCCGATAGGTGTCGCGCATCTTCGCCCGGGCGGGAACCGAGGTGGACCGCATCGGGCCGATGAACAGAGCCACGACGGCCGACGCGCCCAGCCCGGCCGCGCCCAGCCAGAGCAGGTCGCGGCGGTACGTCATCTCGTTGCCGTGGGACAGCATCGGCACGACGAACAGCGTGACGACGGTCGCCAGCACCGACCCGATGGCGCCCTGGAACAGGACCAGCTCGCCGCGCCGCGCCGCGGACAGCTTGCTGGAAACCATGTCGGGATAGGCGACACCGGAGATCCCGAGGAGCACTCCGACCGCCGCGCAGGTCAGCATGAACACCGCCGCGACGAGGGCGCCATTCCAGGGAATCACCGCGTCGCACACGACCAGCGCCGCCACGCTCGCGGCTATCGCGGCCAGCAGCTGGTGCCGCCGGTGACCGGTCCGCTGCAGCACCGCCGGCGACACCGTGTTTCCGACGATGTCACCGAGGCTGAAAGCCGGCCAGAGCAGGGCGGCCACCCAGGTCAGACCCTGATGTGCGCAGATGAACGGCAGCACCACTGCGCCATTGCTCAGCTGCATCCCGGCGGTATAGAAGCTGCCCTGCGAAAGCAGGCGCCGGAACGTGTTCGGCTGCGCCGCGGGGGTGGGGACCGAGATGCTGGCCATAACAAAAGAATTTATGGCCGGTCACGACTCAATAACATCCTCCGATCGGACACTCCGGGTGGAATTGCGTGTCCCCCGATCGGCGGACACCGCTTCACTAGACTCACCCGAATGACTGAGACCGGTCAGCCGAGCGGTTCATCACGGGTGGGGCTCACCGGCGCCAGCGTCGGCCTGATCTACGGCTACGACCTGTCCATCATCGCCGGCGCCCAACTGTTCGTCACCGAGGACTTCGGGCTCACTACGGCGCAGCAAGAGCTGCTCACGACGATGGTCGTGATCGGCCAGATCGCCGGGGCGCTGGGTGCCGGCGTGCTGGCCAATGCTGCCGGGCGCAAGAAGTCGGTGCTGCTGATCCTGGTCGCCTACGCGATATTCGCGCTGCTGGACGGGCTTTCGGTCGGGCTGCCGATGCTGCTGGCGGCGCGGCTGCTGCTGGGCGTGACGATCGGTGTGATGGTGGTGGTCGTCCCGGTGTACATCGCCGAGTCGGCCCCGGCGGCGGTGCGTGGCGCGCTGCTGACAGCCTATCAACTGGCGATCGTCAGCGGCCTCATCGTCGGCTACGTCACCGGATACCTACTGGCCGGCGCACACGCGTGGCGATGGATGTTCGGGCTGGCGGCCGTTCCGGCAGTGCTGTTCATTCCGTTGGTGATTCGGCTGCCCGACACGGCGCGCTGGTACCTGCTCAAGGGGCGAATCGACGAGGCCCGCGCCGCGCTGCTGCGCGTGGAGCCCGCCGCGAACGCCGATGCGGAGCTTGCCGAGATCGCCCGCGCGGTGCGCGAAGGCTCCCCCGGTTCCACAGGCCGCATCTCCGAGATGCTGCGAATGCCGTACCTTCGGGCCACCGCCTTCGTGATCACGCTCGGCTTTCTGCTCCAGATCACTGGCATCAACGCGATCATCTACTACAGCCCGCGAATTTTCGAAGCCATGGGCTTCACCGGCAACTTCGCACTGCTGGGATTGCCGGCGCTGGTTCAGGTCGCCGGCCTGGCGGCGGTGGGCGCCGCACTGATGCTGGTCGACCGGATCGGTCGGCGCCCGGTCCTGTTGTCCGGCATCGCGATGATGATCGCCGCCGACGCGGTGCTGATGGTGGTGTTCGCGCGGGGCGGCGGCGCGCTCCTCGGGTTCGCCGGCATCGTGCTGTTCATCTTCGGCTATACCATGGGTTTCGGCTCGCTGGGCTGGGTGTACGCCAGCGAGAGCTTCCCGACGAGACTGCGGTCCGTCGGTTCGAGCACCATGCTGACCTCCAACCTGATCGCCAACGCGATCGTCGCCGCGATCTTTCTGACGATGCTGCATTCGCTCGGTGGCACAGGGACTTTCGCCGTCTTCGGGCTGCTGGCGGTGGCCGCCTTCGGCTTCGTCTTCCGGTACGCGCCGGAGACGAAGGGCCGCCAGCTCGAGGACATCCGGCACTTCTGGGAAAACGGTGGTCGTTGGGAGAAACGGTGGCCCTGATCGCCGCGGGCACCGCGGTTCTCGACGGACAGGTCTGCCGGCCGGGCTGGCTCGAGACATCCGGCGAACGCATCGTCGCCTGCGGGGCGGGCGCGCCGCCCGGTCGGATCGACAGTGATTTTCCCGAAGGCGTTGCGGTGCCGGGGTTTGTCGACATGCATGTGCACGGCGGCGGCGGCGCCTCCTACACCGACTCCCACGTCGACGCCGGCCAGATCACCGCGGCCGCGGACTTCCACCTGCGCCACGGCACCACCACGACGCTGGCCAGCCTAGTCACCGCCGCGCCCGGCCCGCTGCTTGCGGGCGTACGCGCGCTGGCCGACGCGACCCGGCGGGGCGCCATCGCGGGCATCCACCTGGAAGGGCCGTGGCTAAGCCGGGCACGCTGCGGCGCCCACGACCCCACCCAGCTGCGAGAGCCCGATCCCGCCGAGATCGAAGACCTCCTCGTCGCCGGCGGCGGCGCCATCCGGATGGTCACGCTGGCCCCCGAGCATCCCGGCAGCGGCGAGGCGATCCGGCGCCTTCGCGACGCGGGAGTTGTTGTGGCACTGGGTCATACCGACGCGACCTACGATCAGACCGCTGCGGCGCTGGCCCTGGGCGCCTCGGTGGGCACCCACCTGTGCAACGCGATGCCGCCGCTGGACCACCGCGCGCCCGGGCCGGTGCTCGCGCTGCTGGAGGACCCGGGCGTCACCGTCGAACTCATCGCCGACGGCGTGCACCTGCACCCGGCGGTGGCGGCCGCGGTGGTCCGGATTGCCGGGCCGCACCGAGTCGCCGCGATCACCGACGCGATCGCCGCGGCCGGCTGCGCCGACGGTCCGTTCCAGCTGGGCACTGTGCCGGTCGACGTGGCGTCGGGGGTAGCCCGGGTGCGTGACACGTCGACGATCGCCGGCAGCACGGCCACCATGGATCGGTTGTTCCGCAACCTGGTCAAATTCGGCGCGGTCGGGTTCGGCGCGGACCCCGAGGCGTCGCTGAGCGCCGCCGTCCAGCTGACCTCGGCGACGCCGGCGCGGGCCCTCGGTCTGGAAGGCGTTGGCGCGCTCCGCGCCGGCTACACGGCCGACGTCGTAGTCCTGGACCGGGATTTGCGAGTCAGCGCCGTCATGACACGGGGCGCCTGGCGCTAACGCAGCCAGCGGGTCAGCCGGGAAAAAGTCAGCGCCCCAACGGCTCCCACCACCATGGCGGTCAGCGCCTGGCGGGCGCTGAGGCCCTCGTCCAGCTGCACCCGCGGGGCGATGATTGCCGGCGCCGGAGGCGCGACGGACTTGGCGCGCGAATCGCCCTGGGCGGTCGCCGCCCACGCGGCCGCGAACAGGACGAGATAGGCCGTGACATAGGAGAACACCATCAATCCCAGCACCGGCCCGAACGTGGCGCCGGCCGGACTGCGCAACACTTCTCGCAGATAGATCGCGGCCACCAGCTTGAACAGCTCGAAGCCCACCGCCGCCAACAATCCGGCCTTGATCGACCAGACCAGGTCGACCTTCTGCCGCGGTAGCCGGCCGATCATCCAGGTGAACAACGTCCACGACACCAGCAGCGACACCAATATCGAGATACCGCGGAACAGCTCACCGAACACCCAAAGGTTTGGTATGCCAAACCATTTCAGGATGGCGCGCATGGGCGCGTCGTGGCTGAGCGTGGTGAGGCCAAGGGTGGCGACAGTCACCACGAACGTCCCGAGCATCGCGATCACGTCGGAGATCTTGCCGCGCACGAATCCGCCCGAGTCCGGCTGCTGCTCGCACCACATCTCGGTGACCGCGGCCCGCAGGTGTGACATCCACGTCAGCCCCGCCCAGGCCGCGGTGGCCAAGCCGATGACGCCGACCGACGCGCGCGCATTGATCGCCGAGTTCATCAGCTGGATCAGCTGATCGCTCAGCGCACCGGTGACCGACGACCGGATGTGCGCGTCGATCGTGCCCAGCAGCGGCGGATCGGAGGCCAGGACGAAACCGACCACCGCGAAACTGACCATCAGCAACGGAAATAGGGCAAAGATCGTGTAGTACGTCATGCCGGCCGCGAAAAAGCCGCCGCTGCGCGCGTCGAAGCGCTGATAGGCCCGCACCACATGGTCCAGCCATCGATACCGGGCCCGCAGTCGATCGAAGATTCCCGGCTTGACGGGCTCGGCCATGGCGCTCCAATGTCGAAAGCGGGGTCCTACCTCCGTTGCGGAAGGAACCCCAGCCGATCGTAAACCCGCTGGACCGTTTTCCCGGCCACTTCGTCGGCACGCGCGGCTCCAGCCGTGAGCACGGCCTCCAATTCGGTGACATCGGCCGTCAATTCGTCGACCCGTGCCTTGATCGGGGCCACGAATTCGACGACGGCGTCGGCGGTCTCCTTTTTCAGGTCGCCGTAACCGCGGCCGGCGTAGCCGTCGACGAGCTTGTCGACGTCGACACCGGTCACCGCCGACTGGATGGTCAGCAGATTCGACACACCCGGCTTGGCCACGGTGTCGAACCGGATCTCCCGCTCGCTGTCGGTCACGGCCGACCGAATCTTCTTGGCCGACTTCGCCGGATCGTCGAGCAGGTTGATCAACCCGGCGTCGGTGGCCGCCGACTTGCTCATCTTCGACGTCGGATCCTGCAGGTCGTAGATCTTGGCGGTGGCCTTGGGAATCAGCATGTCGGGCACCACGAAGGTGTCCGGGAAGCGGGCATTGAAGCGCTCGGCGATGTCGCGGGCCAGCTCGAGATGCTGGCGTTGGTCCTCGCCGACGGGCACCAGGTCGGTGTCGTAGGCCAGCACGTCGGCCGCCTGCAGCACGGGGTAGGTGAACAACCCGACGGTGGTCGAGTCGCTACCCTGCCGCAGCGACTTGTCCTTGAACTGCGTCATGCGCGACGCCTGCCCGAAACCGGTGAAGCAGCCCAACACCCACGCCAACTGGGTGTGGGCGGGCACCTGGCTTTGCACGAACACGGTGCTGCGGGCGGGGTCGATACCCAGCGCCAGGTACTGGGCCGCGGTGACCAGCGTCCGGCGGCGCAGCGCCTCCGGGTCCTGAGCGACGGTGATGGCGTGCAGGTCGACGACGCAGAAGAACGAGTCGTGGTCATCCTGCAATGCCACCCACTGAGAGATGGCCCCCAGGGCATTGCCGAGGTGAAGCGAATCAGACGTGGGCTGTACGCCGGAGAAAAGCCGGCTGGGTCCGGAAGCAGTGCTCATGATGTCCTGATCTTTTCACGGATGTTTTCCGGGTCGGCCGCCCGGCCGCGACCTTGCTTGCGGTACCGCTGGTACCGCCTTTAATGTCGGGCTATGACCACTCGCGCGCCGATACACCTCGGTCCCACGGATGGCTCCGCAGAGCCGGTGCTGCTGCTGCACCCCTTCCTGATATCGCAGATGGTGTGGGAGGTCGTCGCCCAGCAGCTGGCCGACACCGGCCGTTACGAGGTCTTCGCCCCGACGATGGCCGGGCACCACGGGGGACCCCGCGCAGGTACCTGGCTGCTGTCCTCGGCGGTGCTGGCCGATCACGTCGAGCGCCAGCTGGACGAGCTGGGCTGGGCCACGGCGCACATCGTCGGCAACTCGCTGGGCGGCTGGGTCGCCTTCGAACTGGAGCGGCGCGGGCGGGCCCGCAGCGTCACCGGCATCGCGCCGGCGGGCGGCTGGACGCGCTGGAGCCCGGTCAAATTCGAGGTCATCGCGAAGTTCCTGTCCGGGCTGCCGATCTGGTTGCTGACCTGCCTCCTGGGTCAACGGATCCTTCGGCTGCCGTTCAGCCGCCAGCTGGGCAGCGTGCCGGTCAGCGCGCGGCCCGACGGGGTCAGTGAACGCCAACTGAGTGCCATCGTCGACGACGTCTCGCACTGCCCCGCCTACTACCAGTTGCTGGTCAAGGCGCTGCTGCTGCACGGGTTGGTGGAGTTGGAGCACACGGCGGTGCCCTCGCACCTGGTGCTGTGCGGGAAGGATCGCGTCGTGCCGCCGAGCAGGTTCAGCCGGCATTTCACCGAGTTCCTCCCGGAAGGCCACCAGCTCACGGTGCTCGACGGCGTGGGGCACATTCCGATGTTCGAGGCGCCGGACCGCGTCACCGCCGTGATCTCCGACTTCGTCGACGAATGCGCCCGGGCCGCCCGGCCGCAGCGCGCCGTCGACCCGTCGGCCAGCTAGGCCCCGGCTGGCCCGCTCAGGCCAGCGCCTTGTCCAGGTTGTCGGCGATCGCGCCGAGGAACTCCTCGCTCTGCAGCCACTTCTGATCGGGACCGATCAGGATGGCAAGGTCCTTGGTCATCTTCCCGCTCTCGACGGTGCCGACGACGACCTCCTCCAGCCGCTGGCCGAATTCGATGACCTCAGGCGTGTTGTCCAGCTTGCCGCGGTGCTGTAAGCCCCGCGTCCAGGCGAAGATCGAGGCTATCGGGTTGGTCGACGTGGGTTTGCCCGCCTGATACTGCCGGTAGTGCCGCGTGACGGTCCCGTGCGCCGCCTCGGCCTCGACCGTCTTGCCGTCGGCGGTCATCAGCACCGACGTCATCAGCCCCAGCGAGCCGTAGCCCTGCGCGACGGTGTCGGACTGGACGTCCCCGTCATAGTTCTTGCACGCCCAGACGTAGCCGCCGTCCCACTTCAGGCAGGCGGCCACCATGTCGTCGATCAGGCGGTGCTCGTAGGTCAGGCCCTCGGCTTCGAAGCGCTCCTTGAACTCCTCGTCATAGATACGCTGGAACTCGTCTTTGAACATGCCGTCGTAGGCCTTGAGGATGGTGTTCTTGGTCGACAGGTACACCGGCCACTTGGCGTTCAGGCCGTAGGCGAACGACGCTCGCGCGAAGTCGCGGATGGAGTCCTTGAAGTTGTACATCCCCATCACGACGCCGCCGTGCTCGGGGATGGTCACCATCTCGTGCACGATCGGCTCGCTGCCGTCGTCGGGGGTGAAAGTTATTGCGACCGTTCCGGGTTTCTCGACCTTGAAGTTTGTCGACCGGTACTGATCGCCGAATGCGTGCCGGCCGATCACGATCGGCTTCGTCCAGCCCGGAACCAGCCGCGGCACGTTCGAGATCACGATCGGCTCGCGGAAGATGGTTCCGCCCAAGATGTTTCGGATCGTCCCGTTGGGCGACAGCCACATCTTCTTCAGGTTGAACTCGGCGACGCGCGCCTCGTCGGGGGTGATCGTCGCGCACTTGACGCCCACACCGTGCTTCTTGATGGCGTACGCCGCGTCGATCGTCACCTGGTCGTCGGTGCGATCGCGGTTTTCGATGCCCAGGTCGTAGTACTCGAGGTTGATGTCGAGGTGGGGCAGGATCAACATGTCCTTGATCAGCTTCCAGATGACGCGGGTCATCTCGTCGCCGTCGAGTTCCACCACGGGGCCTTCGACTTTGATCTTGACAGCCTTGGACATGTCAACCCTGGGAATTCGCCAGCGCCTCGTTGAAGGTCTTGCTCGGCCGCATCACTGCCGTCGTCTTCTCGTTGTCGGGCTGATAGTAGCCACCGATGTCGACCGGTTGGCCCTGCTGCGCTTCGAGTTCGGCCACGATGGTGTCCTCGTTCTCGCGCAGCGCCTCGGCCAGCGGGGCGAAGTGCTCGGCCAACTCCTCGTCGTCCTTCTGCTTGGCGAGTTCGGTGGCCCAGTACAGCGCCAGATAGAACTGGCTGCCGCGGTTGTCGAGTTCACCGGTCTTACGCGACGGGCTCTTGTTGTTGTCCAGCAGCGTGCCGATCGCGGCATCGAGCGTCTTGCCCAGGATCTTGGCGCGCTCGTTGTTGGTCTTGATCCCGAGGTCGTCGAAACACGCTCCCAGAGCGAGGAATTCACCTAGGGAGTCCCAGCGCAGGTGATTCTCCTCGAGCAGTTGGTGGACGTGCTTGGGCGCCGAACCGCCCGCCCCGGTCTCGTACATTCCGCCGCCGGCCATCAGTGGCACGATGGACAGCATCTTGGCGCTGGTGCCCAGCTCCAGAATGGGGAACAGATCGGTGAGGTAGTCGCGCAGGATGTTGCCGGTCGCGGCGATGGTGTCCTGCCCGCGCATCGCGCGCTCGATCGTGTGCCGCATGGCTCGTTCCTGCGACATGATCTGGATGTCGAGGCCCTCGGTGTCGTGGTCGGCCAGATAGGTGTTGACCTTCTTGCGCAGTTCGGCCTCGTGCGGACGCTCCTGGTCGAGCCAGAACACCACGGGCATGCCCGAGTTGCGAGCCCGGGTGACGGCCAGCTTGACCCAGTCGCGGATCGGCTCGTCGCGGACGATCGGCATGCGCCAGATGTCGCCGGCTTCCACGTTCTGGGTCAGCAGGACTTCCCCGGTGTCCAGGTCGACGATGTCGGCGACACCGTCCTCGGAAATCTCGAACGTCTTGTCGTGCGAGCCGTACTCCTCGGCCTGCTGCGCCATCAGGCCGACGTTGGGCACGGTGCCCATCGTGGTCGGGTCGAACTGGCCGTGCGTCTTGCAGAAGTTGATGATCTCCTGGTAGATGCGGGCAAAGGTCGATTCGGGGTTGACGGCCTTGGTGTCCTTCTGTCGCCCGTCGGCGCCCCACATCTTGCCGCCGGCGCGGATCATCGCCGGCATCGACGCATCCACGATCACGTCGCTGGGCGAATGAAAGTTGGTGATGCCCTTGGCCGAATCGACCATCGCCAGCTCCGGACGGTGTTCGTGGCAGGCGTGCAGGTCGCGGATGATCTCGTCGTGCTGCGATGCGGGCAGCGACTCGATCTTGTCGTACAGGTCGGACAGCCCGTTGTTGACGTTGACGCCGAGTTCGTCGAAGAGCGCCTGGTGCTTGGCAAAGGCTTCCTTGTAGAAGGTCTTCACCGCATGACCGAAGACGATGGGGTGCGAAACCTTCATCATCGTCGCCTTGACGTGCAGCGAGAACATCACGCCGGTCTCGTAGGCGTCCTCGATCTGCTCCTCGTAGAACTCGATGAGCGCCTTCTTGCTCATGAACATGCTGTCGATGATGTCGCCCTCGCGCACCGATACCGTCGGCTTGAGCACGATCGTCTTGCCGCCCTTGGTCTTCAGCTCCATCTTCACGCTGCGGGCGCGGTCGACGGTCATGGACTTCTCGCCGTGGTAGAAGTCGCCGCGCTTCATAGTCGCGACGTGCGTGCGCGACGCCTGCGACCACTTGCCCATGCTGTGCGGGTGCTTGCGCGCGTACTCCTTGACCGCGTTGGGCGCGCGGCGGTCCGAGTTGCCCTGCCGCAGCACCGGGTTGACGGCGCTACCAAGGCATTTGGCGTAGCCGTCGCGAATTTCCTTTTCCTCGTCGGTCTTTGGATTGTGCGGGAAGTCGGGGATCTTGTACCCCTTGCCCTGCAATTCCTTGATGGCCGCGACCAGCTGGGGCACCGAGGCGCTGACGTTGGGCAGCTTGATGATGTTGGTGTCGGCCTGCTTCGTCAGGCGGCCCAGTTCGCCGAGGTTGTCCGCCACCCGCTGCTCGTCGGTCAGGTCCTCGGGGAACTCGGCGAGGATCCGGGCGGCCACGGAGATGTCGCTGGTCTTGATCTCGATGCCCGCGGGTTCGGCAAACGCCCGCACGATCGGCAAGAACGCATAGGTCGCCAGCAACGGCGCTTCGTCGGTCAGCGTGTAGATGACAGTCGGTTTCTCGGCGCTCACGGTCCCTCTCCCGGCGTCAACATTGTCCAGATTGGTCAGATCCCTGGGGGCTCAGCCTTGTAGTTGCCACGTTATCAAGCTGTATTGGCGTCGAGTCAGCACAGTAAGATAGTCTCCGTAATGGTCATGAGCGCCAGCATCAAGCCCCGGCTTGCTGGCCGGCAACCCTCCAACCGCGGTGGGGTGCCCCGGGTGATGACCAGGTTGAGTAGCCAAATGACCGGCTATCCGGCAAGCGCGGGTCCGCCATGACGGGCCCCTGAGCCAGACAGGGGAAGATTCCCATGAGCGACGACAGCGATAACGCGACCGATCCGACCGAGCATTGGTCGTTCGAAACCAAGCAGGTGCACGCTGGCCAGCAACCCGATTCGGCCACCCACGCACGCGCCCTACCGATCTACCAGACCACCTCGTACACCTTCGACGACACCGCGCACGCCGCCGCCCTCTTCGGCCTGGAGGTGCCGGGCAACATCTACACCCGCATCGGCAACCCGACCACCGACGTCGTCGAGCAGCGCATCGCCGCGCTCGAGGGCGGCGTGGCCGCGCTGTTTCTGTCCTCCGGACAGGCCGCTGAGACATTCGCCATATTGAACCTCGCATGTGCCGGGGATCACATTGTGTCGAGTCCGCGGCTCTACGGCGGCACCTACAACCTGTTCCACTACTCGCTGGCCAAGCTCGGCATCGAGGTCAGCTTCGTCGAGGACCCCGACGACCTGGATTCGTGGCAGGCCGCGGTGCGCCCCAACACCAAGGCGTTCTTCGCCGAGACTATCTCCAACCCGCAGATCGATGTGCTGGACATCCCCGGGGTCTCCGGGGTGGCTCACGCCAACGGCGTACCGCTGATCGTCGACAACACCATCGCCACGCCGTACCTGATCCAGCCCTTCCGGCACGGCGCCGACGTCGTCGTGCACTCGGCCACTAAGTACCTCGGCGGCCACGGCACGGCGATCGCCGGCGTCATCGTGGACGGCGGCACGTTCGACTGGACGCAGGGCCGCTTCCCCGGTTTCACCACACCCGACCCCAGCTACCACGGCGTGGTCTTCGCCGAGCTTGGACCGCCGGCGTATGCGCTCAAGGCTCGCGTGCAGTTGCTGCGCGATCTCGGTTCGGCCGCCGCGCCGTTCAACGCGTTCCTGGTGGCCCAAGGGCTGGAGACGCTGAGCCTGCGCATCGAGCGCCACGTCGCCAACGCGCAGCGGGTCGCCGAATTCCTCGAGGGCCGCCGAGAGTCTGATCAAGGCGTGTTGTCGGTCAACTACGCGGGGCTGCCCAGCTCGCCGTGGCATGAGCGCGCAAAGAAGCTGGCGCCCAAGGGAACCGGGGCCGTGCTGGCGTTCGAGCTGTCGGGCGGCATCGAGGCCGGCAAGGCGTTCGTGAACGCGCTGCAGCTGCACAGCCACGTCGCCAACATCGGCGATGTGCGGTCGCTGGTGATTCACCCGGCGTCGACCACGCACGCCCAGCTCAGCCCCGCCGAGCAACTGGCCACCGGGGTCACCCCGGGGTTGGTGCGGCTGGCCGTCGGGATCGAGGGCATCGACGACATCCTCGCCGACCTGGAGCTCGGTTTCGCCGCCGCCCGCAAGTTCAGTGGTGACCCGCAGACCGCGGCGGCTTTCTGAGGGACCCCGAGGGACACTGCCATGACGATCTCCGACGTTCCCACCCAAACGCTGCCCGCCGAAGGCGAAATCGGCCTGGTCGACATCGGCTCGCTGACGACCAAGAGCGGCGCGGTCATCGACGACGTCTGCATCGCGGTGCAGCGCTGGGGCGAGTTGTCGCCGACGCGCGACAACGTGGTGGTGGTTTTGCATGCGCTGACCGGTGATTCGCACATCACCGGGCCGGCAGGGCCCGGGCATCCGACCCCCGGCTGGTGGGACGGAATAGCCGGACCCGGCGCGCCGATCGACACCGATCGCTGGTGTGCGGTGGCCACCAATGTGTTGGGCGGTTGCCGCGGCTCGACCGGGCCCAGCTCGCGTGCCCGCGACGGAAAGCCGTGGGGCTCGCGCTTCCCGCTGATCACCGTGCGGGATCAGGTGGAGGCCGACATCGCGGCCCTGGAGGCGCTGGGAATCAATCGGGTCGCCGCTGTTGTTGGTGGATCCATGGGCGGTGCAAGGGCTCTGGAATGGATGGTCGGGCACCCCGATCGGGTCCGGGCGGGGCTGCTGCTCGCGGTCGGTGCACGCGCCACCGCCGACCAGATCGGCACCCAGACCACCCAGATCGCGGCGATCAAGGCCGACCCGAATTGGCAGGGCGGCGACTATCACGACACCGGGCGCCGGCCCGACGCCGGATTGACGATCGCCCGCCGCTTCGCGCACCTCACCTACCGCGGCGAGATCGAGCTCGACACCCGGTTCGGCAACGACGGCCAGGCCGGCGAGGACCCGGCCGCCGGCGGCCGCTACGCCGTGCAGAGCTACCTGGAACACCAGGGCGACAAGATCCTGGCCCGTTTCGATGCCGGCAGTTACGTCGCGCTGACCGAGACGCTGAACAGTCACGATGTCGGCCGCGGCCGCGGCGGGGTCGCCACGGCGCTGGGCCGCTGCCCGGTGCCGGCCGTGGTCGGTGGGATCACGTCCGACCGGCTCTACCCGCTGCGCCTGCAGGAGGAACTGGCCGAGCTGCTGCCCGGCTGTGCGGAGCTGCAAGTCGTCGAGTCCGTCTGCGGCCACGACGGTTTCCTGGTCGAGACCGACGCGGTAGGCGAATTGGTCCGCAAGACACTGCAATTGGCCTCGCAGACCGAAACGGACGAAGGCGCGTGTCGGCGGTGACCCGCTCACAACACGACCGCTCCCTGTCCTTCGGCTCGGCGGCGGCCGCCTACGAGCGCGGTCGTCCCTCGTATCCGCCCGAGGCGATCGACTGGCTGTTGCCACGCGGGGCACGCAGGGTGCTGGACCTGGGCGCGGGCACCGGAAAACTGACCGCCCGGCTGGTGGAGCGCGGCCTGGACGTGGTGGCCGTGGACCCGATTCCGGACATGCTCGAGGTGCTGCGGGGCGCGCTGCCGGAAACGCGTGCGCTACTGGGCACCGCCGAGGAGATTCCGTTGCAGGACAACACCGTTGACGCGGTGCTGGTCGCCCAGGCGTGGCACTGGGTGGATCCCGAGCGGGCCATCCCCGAAGTGGCCCGGGTGCTGCAGCCCGGCGGGCGACTGGCCCTGGTGTGGAACACCCGCGACGAACGGCTGGGCTGGGTGCGCGAGTTGGGGCAGATCATCGGCAGCGACGGCGACGGGGGCCGCTTCGACATCGAGTTGCCCACCCCCTTCACCGGCCTCGAGCGCCACCAAGTCGAGTGGACGAATTACCTGACGCCGCAAGCACTGATCGATCTGGTGGCGTCGCGCAGCTACTGCATCACCTCGCCGGCCGACGTGCGCAGCCGAACCCTGGAGCAGGTGCGCGAGCTGCTGGCCACTCATCCGGCGCTGGCGAATTCGACCGGCCTGGCGATGCCGTACGTCACCGTGTGCCTCAGGGCGACGCTGGGCGACTGAGCCGGGTCCGCGGTCGCTGTCCAGCAGCGATTGGCCGTGGTACGTTCCCGGCAACGGCACCCGGCGGTTAGGCGGAGGCTCACGATGGTCACAGGGCGATGGAGCGAATCGGACGAGGCCAAAAGCACCTACGTCAAAGGGCTGTTTTCGGCGCTGGCAACGCGCTACAACGTGATGACCGACGTGTGGACGTTGGGGCTGCATCGCATGTGGAAGCGGCAGGCCATGCAGCTTTGCGCCCTGCGGCCAGGTGAACGAGTGCTGGACGTCGCGACCGGGACGGGCGATCTGGCGTTCCTGGAGGCGGCGGCGGTCGGGCCGCAGGGCAAGGTGGTCGGCGTCGACTCCTGCGTGCCGATGCTCGAGGTCGCCCGGGGGCGGCGACGGGGACCCGTCGACTTCCAGGAGGGCGACGCCATGGGGCTGCGGTTCCCAGACGAGTCGTTCGACGTGGTCACGATCGGCTTCGGCTTGCGCAACGTCGTCGACCGCATCCAGGCGCTACGCGAGTTCCGGCGGGTGCTGCGGCCGGGCGGCCGGTTGATGGTGCTCGATTTCAGCACGCCGACCTCCAAGCCGGCGAAGGGCGTCCACGACCTGCTGTATTTCGGTGTGATGCCCAAGGTGGGCTGGGCCTTCGCCTGGCATCGCGATGCCCATCACTACACCTCCGACTCCATTCGCAGCTGGCTGTCGCGAGACGAGCTGCGCGCGGCGATACTGACCGCGGGCTTCGTCGATGCCCGCTATGTCTCGCTGAGCACCGGGTTCGCGACCGTCCATTTGGGTTCGCGCGCGGACGATCGCTGACCCGGCGGTGTCCCGGCGGGCGCTCAGCTCGTGGCGGCGTCGTCGTCCTCGTCGAAGAGCAGTTGTTCGGGGCGTTTTCGGATGTTCCAGCCGCCCGGTCGCAACATGCGATGGTGGGGACCGCACGTGAAGGTCAGGTCGTTGCTATCGGTTGTGCCGCAGCGTGCGTAGTCGGTGGCACTTTGTGACCACTGAAACGGCTGTGGCACAAGTTATTCCACTAGGCTCAGGACGGGAGTCGCAATCGTTTTAGCAGCCCGGGAGTCGAGGCCGTCAGGGGCAATTCGAGCTATCCGCGACTCGACGTCGTAGGGCACGATGATGGCGGTCGCGCCCCGGATGCGGCTGACGGCGCGGGCCATCTTGTCCGCAGAACGGTCGTGCAGCAGCCGGCCGAGCAACGGCGAGTACGTGCGACGCGGCAACAACACCGTCGCCCTGCTGTCCGGATGGTCTCTGAGCACCCGGCAGACTAATTCGTGTGCGGCACGGCTCAAGTGGCGATCGGGACAGTTGATCAACCACAGCGGGGTGTCGTGCTCGAAGCGATCCCAGCGCTCGCGCAGCCGGGTCGCGCGATCGACGTCGATCACGAAGTGGACGGCGGTGAGTTCGTCGGCGTGCAGGCTGTATCCGAGTCGTACAGCCTCGATCTCGGCGAGATCGATCGTGTCCACGAACACCAGCACCCGCAGTCGCGGATGCCGGGCGACGTCGAAGTCGTCGGTCTGCGGCATCTCCAGAACGGACGCCTCGGCGCGGTATTTCGCGTTCAGTCGCATCAACGCCAACACCAGCAGCGGGAAGATGAGCACGATCAGCCACGCGCCTTCGGTGAACTTGGCCACCGCGAAGATCCCGACCACGACCGTCGACATGATGCCCGCCGACAGGTTGACGACGAGCTTGCGTCGCCAACCCGAGCCGCGACGCGTGAAATGATGCTTGGCCATGCCGTAGCCGGCCATCGCGAATCCCGTGAACACGCCGATGGCGAAGAACGGCACGAGCGCGGTCACTTTCGCTTCGGTGATGATCAGCAGCGCCACGGCGAGCGCGGTGAGCGTCAAGATCCCATTGGAGAACACCAGCCGATGGCCGCGCTTGGTCAACGGACGCGGCAGAAAGCGGTCCTCCGCAACGAAACTCGCCAACGCGGGGAAGCCGTTGAAGCTGGTGTTGCACCCCGTGAACAGGATCGCCGCGGTCGATGCCTGCACCAGTAGGTACATCACCTGACCGAACGCCCCGTGGCCAAAGACCGCCCGGGTAATTTCGGACAACATCGACGGGTATTCGTCGAGATAGGGAACGGCGTGGGTAACGTGCGCCAGCCACGCCACGCCTGCCAGCAGGAACCCAAGGATGCACGCCATCAGGGTGAGCACCCGACGGGCGTTGCGCCCCTCGGGTTTCTGGAAGACGTCGACTGTGTTGGATACCGCTTCGACACCGGTAAGTGAGGTGCCGCCATTGGCAAACGCGCGCAACACGATCAACACCGTCGCGCCCATCACCAGTCCGCTACCCTGATGGACGGGCACGGCTCCCGCGAGATGCTCCGGATTGTATTTCGGTAAGCCCCAGAACATTTCACGAACAAAGCCGGTCAGAATCGTCGCGGTGATCATGGCGACGAAGGCGCAGGTCGTCAATGCAAAGGCACGACCCGAGCGGCGCAAGCCGCGCAAATTAACCAGGCATATCAACAACACGGCCAGCACCGTGATTTCCAAGTGGTACGGACGCAGCGCCGGGATCGCGGAAACCACTGCCACCGTAGCCGCCGCGGGCTGGACCGCGACGGTCACGACATAATCGATCAGCAGCGCTGCCGCGGCGATCTGCGCCACTCGGGGGCCGAAGTTCTCCTTGGCAACGGAGTAGGAGCCGCCCGCTCGGGTATAGGTCATCACCACCTGGCGGTAGGACGCGGACACCAGCAGCAGGATGAACAAGATGACGCCGGTGATCGGCAGCAGCAGCGTGAACGCGGCCATCCCGGCCGACGGCAAGAGTTCGACCATGATCTGCTCGGGCCCGTAGGCCGTCGAGGAGATCGCGTCGGGGGCCAACGCACCCAGCGCAACGGGATTCGACAACCGTTCCGACTCAAGCCGATCGGTGGTCAGCGGCTCCCCCAGGAACAGCCGCTTGCACTTATCCGCCAGTGACAGCGGGATTTCACGAGATGTTGTCGTCACGACGTTGCCTTCCTCTACCCGACGTGGGTCAACTCGGCGATGCGGGAGTCGATGTCGTACGGCAAGATCTGCGCGGCCGCGCCCGGGATACGGCTGACGGCACGGGCGATCTTGTCCGCCGTGCGATCGTGCAGCAGCCGACCGACCAGGGCCGAATACGAACGACGTGGCAGTAGCACCGTCACCTTGGTGTCGGGATGGTTGTCCAGCACCTGCGAAACCAGCTCGTATGCGGCCCGGCTCAAGTGACGATCGGGGCAGCCGACCATGCGCAGCGGGGTGTGGTGCTCGAATCGCTCCCACCGTTGCCGCAACCGCTCGGCGCTCATGGCGTCCAGTGTGAAGTGGACGGCGGTGACTTCGTCGGCGTGCAGACCGTTGCCGTACCGCAGCGCCTCCATCTCGGCAAGGTCAACGGAGTCGACAAAGACGAGGACGCGATGTCGCGCATAGCGTTCCAGCACAGGGGATTCCGTGTGTGACATCTCTAGCACCGACGCCTCGGCGCGGTACTTTGCGTTGAGTCGCATCAACGCCGCCACCAAGACCGGGAAGACGATGACGATGAGCCAGGCGCCTTCGGTGAACTTGGCCACCGCGAAGATGCCCACCACGATCGTCGACAGGATGCCCGCGGAGAGGTTAACCAGCAGTTTGCGCCGCCAACCCGGGCCGCGGTTGTTCAAGTGGTACTTGGTCATCCCGTATCCGGCCATCGAGAACCCGGTGAACACCCCGATCGCGTAGAAGGGCACCAACGCGTCGACCGATCCGCCGGTGAGCACGAGCAACGCCACCGACAAGGCTGTCAATGCGAGGATGCCGTTGGAGAACACCAGGCGGTGCCCGCGTTTCATCAGGGGACGAGGCAGGAAGCTGTCCTCGGCGACGAAGCTGGCCAGGGCGGGAAAGCCGTTGAAGCTCGTGTTGCCGCCGGTGTAGAGGATCGCCGCGGTCGACGCCTGCACCAGGAAATACAGGACGTTGGCCAGCAATCCGTGACCGAAGACCGCCCGCGCGATCTCGGACAGCATGGAGGGGTAGCCGTCGACATACGGCGCGGCGTGCGTGGCGTGCGCCAGCCAGGCCACGCCGGCCAACAGGAAGGCGAGGATGCAGGCCATGATCGTCATGACCCGACGGGCGTTACGGCCTTCTGGTTTGCGAAAACTGTTGACGGTATTGGAGATAGCCTCGACCCCGGTCAGCGACGAGCCGCCGTTGGCGAACGCGCGCAGCACCACCAGGATCGTCGCGCCCATCACCAGCCCGTTGCCCTGATGGACCGAGACCACCCCCGCCATGTGCTCGGGATCGTAGACCGGCAGGTTGCCGAACACTTGGCGGATGATCCCGACGACGATTGTCAACGACACCATGGCCACGAAGGCGAATGTGGGCATGGCGAAGGGCATTCCCGCCTCGCGCAGTCCGCGCAGATTCGCAAAGCACATGAGCAGGACGACGCCGACCGTGATCTCCAGGCTGTACGGACCGAGCGCGGGCAGCGCCGAGACAACGGCGACGGTGCCGGCGGCGCACTGCACGGCGACCGTGACCACGTAGTCGATCAGCAATGACGCCGCGGCGATCTGCGCGACTCGCGGACCGAAGTTCTCCCGAGCGACCACATACGATCCACCCGACCGCGTGTAGACCATGACGACCTGGCGGTAAGAGGCGGCCACCAGAACCAGGATCAGGAGAATGACACCGGTAATGGGGAGCAACAACGCGAACGCGGCCATCCCGGCGGCCGGCAGGAGTTCGATCATGATCTGCTCGGAACCGTAGGCGGTCGAGGAGATTGCGTCCGGTGACAGCACGCCCAATGCGACCGGGTTGGACAGCCTTTCGTGCTGCAACTGGTCGTTGATCATCGGCCTCCCGAGAAGGCCCCGTTTACAGACGTCGGAAAACGACGACCATGCCTTATGCGTGTCAGCCAAAGGTGTTGTCACAGAACAATTCCCTTACCCCCAGGTGGACCAATCCCGCAAAAAGCGTAGCCTCTCCATATTGTTCTGTCGCCACCTCGCCGCGGCCTCTGCACAGACAGGCGCGAAATGCCACAGGATGTTGCCAGTTACTCTCACAGCACTTTTGAAGAAAGTCATGCCGCCGTAACAAAGACATACAGGCAAGTTACAGATTCGATGTTTATTGCCAGTTCACCGCGCAGACACCTCACAACGGACTTTAAGCAATGTGAGATCGACCACTCACAGGAGCGGCGCGCGTGTCTCGGGGGGGACGCTGCCGGAAGACGTTCGCATTTTGGTTCAAATACCATGCGCTACTTGTTGTTTCAACGCACCAACCGCTGATTTCCGGTATGGGCGCTCGTGTTGGGCTGCGGCGCAGCACGATTCGCGACTGTTAGGATCAGCAAAGATAACCGCCCGGATGCACGGGTGTGAGATCAAATCCCAAATCAACCTTGCGCGGAGGGAGCCACCGCATGAACCAGTGCGTCATCGTCAGCGGTGATGACGCGCTCGCGACGACGATCATCGACGAGCTGAAACGAGCGGGCGCCAACGTTGCCAGGCTCCGGGATTCCGAACTCGCCGGTGCCCGGGTCAAGAACGCGCTCGCTAACGCCGGTGTCGCGACCGCCGCGGCGGTCGTCTGTGCCGGCGTCGATGACGCGGTAAATCTCGAAATCGCCCTGCTGGCACGCAAAGCCAATCCGAACATTCGCATCGTGGCTCGCATCGCCAACGACGTGCTGCGGGAGGCGGTGGCCGCCGACCACGGCCCCAGCTCGATTCTCGGCGTGGCCGACCTCGCGGCGCCGGCGGTCGTCGAGGCCTGCCTGGCGAGCACCACGCACCCGTTCGTAGCGGCCGGCATGCGCTTCGTCGTCTTCGGTGCCGAGGCGCCGTACGACGCGACCCTGCGCGAGATTTACGGTGACCTCGCCCCGGTGGCGATGGTCAAGGGCCAGAACTCCGTTGCGCCCGGTGAGGTCGTCGCGTGCCCTGGCCGAGATGCGGCGGTGGACGCCGGCGACTGGATGGCGATGATCGGCACCACCGACGAGTTGGCCGCTCGCGGCATCCAGCCGCGGGAGGCCAGAACGCGTTCTCGTCAGTCGCGGTTGCGGCGCATGATCTACGCCGCGCGGGCGTTGTCCAGCGAGGTCAATCCCGCCTTCTATCCGGTGATCATTACCCTAGGGGTCTTGGTGCTCGGGTCAACGGCGTTGCTGCACCTGTCCTACACGCACCCCGGCATGTCCTGGGTTGACGCCTTTTACTTCACCAACGAAACGATCACGACAACCGGCTACGGCGACTTCAGCTTCGCCAAACAACCGACGTGGCTGCGGTTGTATGCCGCCATGTTGATGTTGGGTGGCGTCACTACCACCGCATTGCTCGTCGCCTTCGTCGCGGACCTGATGCTGTCGCGCAGGTTCGTCTGGTCGTCAGGGCGGCCGCGCGCGCGTCATCTGCGCAACCACATCATCGTGGTTGGGTTGAGCGCGCTTGGCATTCGGGTGGTCAGCGATCTCACCGCCGCCGGTCACGACGTGGCCGTGATCGAGCGCGACCAGAACAACCCGTTTTTGTCGACGGCAGCCGAGCTCGACGTGCCGGTCATCTTCGGGGATGCCACCCTGCCGCAGACGCTGGAAGCGGCCCGGGTCGAGACCGCCCGCGCCGTGGCGGTGCTGACCCGCGACGACATGATCAACATCGAGACGGGGATCGTGCTCCGCGAGATGTTGAGTTCCAAGACAGCGCTGAACGGGGACCGGTGGGAAGACGTCCCCCTAGTGCTACGCGTGTACGACCACGACCTGGGCTCGGCGGTGGCGCAGCGGTTCGGCTTCCAAAACGTGCGCTCCACAGTCGAATTGGCCGCACCCTGGTTCATCGGCGCGGCGATGGGCCTGCAGGTGTTGGCTACCTTTCTGGTCGGTGACCGATCTTTCCTCGTGGGCGGCATGCACGTGCAGGCGGGCAGCGAGCTCGACGGGCTGCAGATGTTCGAGGTGTCCACGCAGACCCGTGTCATCGCCATCACCCGGGAGGACGCCCCGGTCCGTCTCCATCCCCGCCGCGACGCCCGGCTCAGTGCGGGCGACACCGTTTACCTCGTCGGCCCGTACCGCGAACTGATTGCGACCCTGCGCAAGGGGCAGCCCTCAGGCGACCAGCTCGCCGACGCCGATTCGTGTTCGCGCCCCGAGGAGCAGTTGAACGCGCGGGGGATCGCCTGAAATAGGCACAATGGACTTCACCACACTTCCGCCGGAAATCAATTCCGGCCGCATGTATGCGGGCCCGGGATCGGGACCGCTGTTGGCGGCCGCGGCGGCGTGGGAAGCACTGGCCAGCGAACTGGATTCGGCCGCGAACTCGTATCAATCGGTGATCTCGGCGCTGACCGCGGGGCAATGGCTAGGTCCTTCGTCGATGAAGATGGCCGCCACCGCGGCTTCGTACGTGCAGTGGATGCGCGATACTGCCGCGCAGGCCGAGCAGACGGCTAGTCAGGCCAAAGCGGCCGCCGGCGCCTACCAGACGGCATTCGCGGCGACGGTGCCGCCGCAGGAGGTGGCGGCCAACCGCAGCCTGCTGATGAGCCTGGTCGCGACGAACGTGTTCGGACAGAACACATCGGCGATCGCAACCGCCGAAGCCCAGTACGCCGAAATGTGGGCCATGGACGCCGTGGCGATGTCCGGCTACTCAAGCTCCTCATCAGCTGCGACGACACTGACGCCGTTCACCCCACCGCGCCAGCAAACGAATCCCGCGGGGCCAGCTGACCAATCGGCAGCCGTGGGCGAAGCGACGCGTACTTCCGCCGGAAACGCGCAAAGCATTCTGACCTCGACTCAGCAAGCATTCTCGGCGGTTCCGAACGCGCTGGCCGCGCCCACGTCCTCGATGAGCTCACTCGACATCGCGGCCGACCTGATTTCCATCTTCCTGGACTTGCCGGCCGACATCGGCGAGCTCACCGTCGACGCTCCGCTGAGCATTCTTGGCCTGGTGTCGCTTCCCTTGGACATCGGCAGCTATAACAGCGGTCTGCACACCGACGACATCGTCAGTGGCTGGAACGGCGAAGAAGCCTGGCCGAACAGCGGGCCGGCGCCGGTTAAAGAGTTCCCGGCGCCGCTTACCAACCGCCCGCTGGGCACGATGCCGGTACCGCGAATTTCGGCCGGTCTAGGCGAAGCGAATCCAGTCGGAATGTTGTCAGTGCCGGCGACCTGGACCGTCGCCACACCAGCGGTCCGTCCCATCGCGGTGACGCTGCCAGCCCTGCCGGCCAACGCCGGCGTGCAGGCCGGGCCGGCGCCCCAGACCGGCTTGGGCGGCACCCTCAGCCAGATGGCGCTAGGCGGCATGGCGGGGCGAGCCATGGCGGGAACGATGTCGATCCGCGGCATGCGGGGCGGCTCGGTGCCCAACGGGGCGCGGTTGGCGGCCCGCGCCGCAGCAGGTGACAGTCCGGCGGTCGACGGTACGAACGAAACAACCCAGCCCGAGGCCAGGACCGTGGTCACCGGAGTCGCCGCGGAGCTTCGCGAATTCGCCAAGCTGCGCGACGAGGGCATCGTGACCGACGAAGAGTACGCGGAGCAAAAAAGTCGCCTACTCGGGCGCTGAACTGTGTCGGCGCCGTGCGGCTGCAAACGCAGCGGGGGTTTCTGAAACGAGGAATGTGCGGCTTTGGATTTCGCGATATTTCCGCCGGAGATCAACTCCGGCCGGATGTATGCCGGACCCGGCTCGGGGCCAATGCTGGCTGCCGCGCAAGCCTGGGATGGACTGGCCGACGAGCTGTACGCCGCAGCCGGCGCATATCAGCTGGCCATCTCCGACTTGATCGATTCCTGGTCGGGCCCGTCATCGGCGGCGATGACGGCCGCGGCCGCGACTTATGGCGCATGGCTGAGCAGCACCGCCGAGCAAGCCGCGCAGACGGCCGCTCAGGCCAACGCCGCGGCCGCCGCCTACGAGGCCGCATTCATAGCGACAGTGCCACCACCCGAGATCGCGGCCAATCGCAGCTTGCTGATGACGCTGGTGGCGACGAACTTCTTCGGCCAAAACACGCCGGCGATTGCGGCCGCCGAGGCCGACTACGCACGGATGTGGGCCCAGGACGCGGCGGCGATGTATGGCTACGCGGCTTCCTCGGCAGCCGCAACAACGCTGACGCCGTTCACCTCACCACAACAGAATACCCACCCGGGCGGGACAGCGAGCCAAGCCGCCGCAGTCAGCCAAGCCCTGTCCGGGGCACCCGGAAACGTACAAAGCACCGTTTCGACTGTCTCCCAAACGTTCTCGGCGGTGCCCGACACGCTGCAGAACCTTGCCGCAGTGCCGGTTTTCGGGCCACCGTCGGACCCGCTGAACGTGCTGAGCGAGGTGATTACGATCCTCTTCGGCACGCCGGCCGCGCTTGCCGGCCTGGGCACAAGCCTCCCCTTGGCGATCATGGCGGGGGGCGTCGATCTCCCGTTCGCCATCGGCGGCTATCTCAACGGTGTGCACACCGATGAGATCGTCGCCGGTTGGGCCGGGCAACAGCCCTGGCCGGGGAATGGGGCGGCGCCGGTGACGGAGTTGCCGGCAACGCTCACCAACCGGCCTCCGGGAACGTTGTCCGCTGGTCTGGGCGGGACGAACACGGTGGGAACATTGTCGGTGCCGCCGTCCTGGACCGCCGAGGCTCCACAGCCCCGCCCCGCCGCGCTGGCGCTCAGGGCCTTGACCACGGCGCAACCGTGCGAAGCCGGGCCGGCAAGCACGGCCAATGACATGGGCTTGTCCGGCATGGCCGGACAAGCCATGGCCGGTACTCCACAAACTGGCAGCGAGGCCGACATTGGGAAGGCGGCAATGGCCCGCCAGGGGGTGACCGCGCGCGCCGAAAGCGCCGCGGGTCAGGGCGCAGACACCGCGTCGCAGCACAACCCGCGGGTCGTGGTCACCGGGATCGCGGCCGCATTACGTGACATCGTCAGGCTTCGCGATCAGGGATGGTTGACCCACGAGGAATTCCTTGAACACCGCCGTCGCTTACTTGGCCGCTGACCCCTCTAGAAGTTCAGCCCCGAAAACATCACCTTGTGGGGGTCGTACTTCTGCCGAACGGCGCTCAGCTGTGAAAGGTTCGAACCGAAATAGCGGGACGCCGACGGGTTGGGCTCGAGGTAGTTCACGTATCCGCCGGCCGAGAACTGTTGCACCGCTTGGTGCGCCGAGCTCAACCACTGCGTCGCGGCCGTCACCTGGTTGGCGGCCGGCTCGACATACCACTGCAGCACCGCCGACTGCTTGCGCCACGGAAACGCCGAGTCCGCGGGCGCCACGTCAGCCACGGCGCCGCCCAGCGGGTCCACCAGCAGCGACGCCTGCCCGCCGCTGGCCGGCCACTGGCCGATCGCGGTGGCAATGGCATGGGCCGCAGCGGAATTGATGGTGGGCACCACGTCGGACCCCGCGACGAAGCCGCGCGGCGGCGACGTCGAACTGCCGCCTGCCAGATAGGTCACCAGGTCCATCCGGTTCATCGTCTTGTTCTGTACCGCGGTGGGCTGCAAGCCAACCGCGGACTTCAGCGCGTCGGTCACCGCCGCGCCCCCGCCTGCGGGACAGGTCGCCAGGATGTGGCAGTCGGGCTGGCCCGAGCCGACCGAGAGGTCGACCATCGCCCAGGTATTGCGGTCGGCCCCGTTCAGCCACGTCTGCCAGCCGACCAGCACCTGCACCGCCGACGACGGCGCGAAGTTGAGCCGCACGATGTCGGTGTCACCGGTGGCGAAGGTGCCGAACGTCATTGACGTGGTCACGCCGAAATTGCCCCCGCCGCCACCGCGCAACGCCCAGAACAGATCCGGATGATCGTTGGCGGAAGCGGTGACCACCTCGCCGCTGGGCAACACCACCGTCGCCGATTGCAGCGCGTCGCACGCCAGCCCCGCATGACGCGAGTCGGCCCCGATCCCGCCACCCAGCGTCAGCCCCGCGACACCGACGGTGGGGCAACTGCCGATCGGGATCGCGCGACCGGACCCGGCGCACGCCTGTTGTACCGCAAAGAGATTCGTCGCCGGGGTCACCGTGACATTGCCGCTGCCACCGTCGAAGTTCGCCCCGCCGGGAAGCCCGCGCAGGTCGAGCACCATGGTGCCGTTGGCACTGGACGCGCCGATGTAGGAATGCCCACCCCCGCGCGGAGCGATCTTCAGATTGTTGGCCGTTGCGAACGCCACCGCCTTTTGCACATCAGCCTGCGACGACACCGTGACCACCGCCGCCGGGGTGGAGTTGTTGTACAGCGAATTGAAGACCTGTTTGCCCGTCGAGAACTGGGCGCCGCTGGCGGGCAGCAAGACGCTGCCACCGATCGTCGAGGCCAGCCCGCTCCACCCGGCCGCGGCGTTGACGGGGTCCGCCGACGCACGGGTCGCGCCGAACATCGCGCCCGTCGCCAGGACCCCGACGGTGCCGCGAAGAAAATTCTGGCGCGAGATCCCCCTCTGCGTGGAAAGGTCGACGGGACAGCCGCGATTCGTCGTCATGCGCCGGATTCTCGCCCATCTCGCAGCCAGAAATCTTCCCGTCGCGCCACGTGTCAGATCACAGTGTGGCGTCGATTGACTTCGAAACGCTCCGAAACGGCTTCGGGTCAATAACCGATGTCTCGACTGCGTCGCACTCACGAAACGCATAGTTCGCAAACCTTGATCCCGCCGTATTCCAAACGTGACAGTCATGCCCCAAGGTTTCAAGAGTGATTTGAGTGCCGGCCGAGCACTCCGCGGCAGATGGGGAAGCTGTCATGAAAGTGCTTGAACGAACTCATAGTTGGGTATGGATGTTTCGTCAACAGCCGCTGGTGATTCGGTTGCTGATGGTCGCCGCCGCCCTACTCACCATGGCGTCCGCGGTTGCCGCGCCGGCCGGGGCGGACGCCACCGCCGACGACGCTTTCATCGACGCGCTCAACCATGCCGGCATCGACTTCGGCCAACCGGGAAACGCGATGGCAGTGGGTGAATCGATCTGCCCGATGATCGCCCAGCCGGGCGGCAGCTTCGCCGGGGCCGTCGCCAGCATCCGACGGCGGGGCATGTCGCCCGCGATGGCGCAGACGTTCACCACCATCGCGATTCAGTCGTACTGTCCGGCGGAGATCTCAAACCTGGTCAACGGCAACATGTCTGGGCTGCCCGGCGGGGCGATGCCCGGAATGCCAGGCGGTACGCCCGGCGCCGGTATGCCGGGAGTGCCCGGCATCAACAACGTCATGCCCGGAATGCCCGGCGGTATGCCCGGCGCCCCCATGCCGGGAATTACCGGCGCCGTGCCCGGCGCCGGGGTACCCGGCGGTGCCGGGGCGGGGCTGCCGCAGATCACCGGACCCGGAATCTAGCCGGTACCAAGCGGATCGATCGTCCACGCGATGTAGACCATCGCCGCACCGACCGTCGCGGTGGTGACGAAGTCGATGCCTTTGCTGCGCACCGCCAGCAGACCGGCCCGCTCGTCGGGCAGCAGCAATCGCAGTCCCGCCGCGACGCCGACGCCGATGCCGATCAGCAGCGAACCACGCCGCCAGAAGTCCGCCCCGACCAAGACGAAGGCAATGACGAAGATCAGCCCGACCAGCAGGGCCGGCCATTGTGCTTTCGCCGCGACACCCGCCGAGGTCACCGCTTCTCGGCCAACTCGACCACGTTGGTCAGCAGGAACGCCCGGGTCAGCGGGCCGACACCGCCGGGATTCGGTGATACGTGACCGGCGACCTCCCAGACGTCCGGGTGCACATCGCCAACCAGGCCGCTGTCGGTGCGGCTGACGCCGACGTCGAGCACGGCGGCACCCGGACGGACCATGCCCGCCGTCAGCAGATGCGGCACGCCAACGGCGGCGACGACGATGTCCGCCTGTCTGGTGAGCGTCGGCAGATCACGAGTTCCGGTGTGGCACAACGTCACTGTGGCGTTCTCCGAGCGGCGGGTCAGCAGCAGCCCCAGCGGGCGGCCGACCGTGACACCGCGGCCGATGACCACGACGTGCGCCCCGGCGATCTCGACGCCGTAACGCCGCAACAAGTGGACGATGCCGCGCGGCGTGCACGGGAGCGGCGCGGGGTTGTTCAGCACCAGCCGGCCCAGGTTGGTCGGGTGCAGCCCGTCGGCGTCCTTGCCCGGGTCGACACGTTCCAGCGCCGCGTTCTCGTCCAGATGCTTGGGTAGCGGCAGCTGCACGATGTAGCCGGTGCACTCGGGATTGCCGTTGAGCTCGTCGATGGTCTCGTTGAGCTTCGCGGTGCTGATGTCGGCAGGCAGGTCGCGGCGGATCGACGTGATGCCCACCTTCGCGCAGTCCGCGTGTTTGCCGCGGACGTACGCCTGCGAGCCCGGGTCGTCGCCGACCAGAATGGTGCCCAGCCCCGGTGTGCGGCCCGACGCGGTCAGTGCCGCCACCCGTTCCTTGAGGTCAACGAAGATCTCGTCGCGGGTGGCCTTGCCGTCCAGTGTGATTGCGCCCACGGCTCCCAGTTTGGCACGCCGGGGGCGGTACCCAATGCTGGCGACCCGCTTCGCCCGGCTTCGCCGCGCTTGCGATCGCCATTAAGCTCCTCGCATGGCATCTGACCAGCCCCAGATTCCGGACGTGTTCAGCCCCGCCAAGCTGGGTCCTGTCACCCTGCGCAACCGGATCATCAAGTCGGCGACATTCGAGGCGCGCATGTCCGGCGCGCTGGTCACCGATGACCTGATCGAATACCACCGACTCCCGGCCGCCGGCGGGGTCGGCATGACAACCGTCGCCTATTGCGCGGTCTCCCCCGGCGGACGTACCGAGGGCAATGGACTGTGGATGCGTCCGGAGGCGGTGCCGGGACTACGCAAGCTCGCCGACGCGATTCACGCCGAGGGCGCGGCCGTCAGCGCCCAGATCGGCCATGCGGGCCCCGTCGCCAACGCCAAGACCAATAAGGCGACCGCCCTGGCGCCGGTGCGGTTCTTCAATCCGATCGGGATGCGGTTCGCCCGCAAGGCCACCCGCGACGACATCGACGACGTGATCGAAGGGCACGCCAACGCGGCGCGGCTGGCCATCGAAGCGGGCTTCGACGCCGTCGAAATTCATTTGGGCCACAACTATTTGGCGAGTTCATTCCTGTCTCCGCTGATCAATCGGCGCGATGACGAGTTCGGCGGGTCGCTGGAGAACCGGGCCAAGGTCGCCCGCGGCCTGGTGCTGGCCGTGCGCCGCGCGGTGGAGAAGGAGGGAACACCGATCGCGGTAACCGCCAAGCTGAACATGGCGGACGGCGTGCGCGGCGGGATCAGCACCGAGGAGTCGCTGATCACCGCGAAGTGGCTGGAGGAAGACGGCGGGCTGGACGCGATCGAACTCACCGCGGGCAGCTCGCTGGTCAACCCGATGTACCTGTTCCGCGGCGACGCGCCGCTCAAGGAGTTCGCCGGCGCTTTCAAGCCGCCGCTGAGCTGGGGCATGCGCATGACGGGCACGAAGTTTTTGCGCGAATACCCGTACCGCGAGGCCTACCTGCTGCGCGACGCCAAGCTCTTCCGCGCCGAGCTGTCGCTGCCGCTGATTCTGTTGGGCGGGATCACCCAGCGGGACACGATGGACCTGGCGATGGCCGAGGGATTCGAGTTCGTCGCGATGGCCCGGGCGCTGCTGGCCGAGCCGGACCTGATCAACCGGATCGCCGCCGACGGCGCCGCCCACAGCGTGCATTCGGCCTGCACACACTGCAATCGGTGCATGCCCACGATCTATACCCGTACTCGCTGCGTCGTCACCGGAGCGCCCGACTCGGTTGCGTAGCGGTCCGGAGGCCAGCAGCTAGAGTTGTCGTCGATGACTGCAGCAGGCGCGCCGGCGCTCACCGTTCGTTATGACGGGCAGGAACGCACCTTCGCCGCAGGCCATGACGTGGTGATCGGGCGCGACCTGCGGGCCGACATGCGTATCACGCACCCGCTGATTTCGCGGGCTCACCTGCTGCTGCGGTTCGACCAGGGCCGGTGGCTGGCGATCGACAACGGTTCGCTCAACGGGACTTTCGCCAACGGCCGCCGGGTGCCGGTCATCGACCTGCACGACGGCCAGAGTATCAACGTCGGCAATCCCGACGGCCCCCAACTGACGTTCGAGGTCGGGCGACACCAGGGCATGGCGGGCCGCCCGCCGCAGACGGAGTCGATGGGCATCCCGGTGCCGGCCGGGCCGCCCGCGACGGCGTGGCCGCCCTCGCAGAGCTCGGGCCAGCCCAGCCCGGCCCCGCCCGTCCCACCGCTGCGCGGCGGGACCCGCCCGGCGCCGATGCGGCCCCCCGGCGGTTCCGGTCAACCGCCGCGGCCACCCGGGCAGCCCGTGTATCCGACCAGCGGCGGCGGTGGCCGGCCACCCGCGCCTCCGCCCGGCCCGCCGCCGACCTTCCAGCCGTATGCGCCCGACCCGGGCGCCGCACAGCAGGCGGCACCGCGTACCCAGATGTCGCCGGTGCAGGCCAAGCCCCCCGAGGTGGCGAACCTCGCGACCAAGATGTTCCAGGCGTTGCTGCCGTCGCGGTCCGGGGCAATCCAGAAGCCGTCGGGCTCGTTGACGATCGGTCGCGCCACCGACAACGACCTGGTGATCCAGGACGTCCTGGCATCCCGCCACCACGCTTTTTTGACCCAGACGCCGCTGGGCACCGAGATCCGCGACGCGCACAGCGTCAACGGGACCTTCGTCAACGGCGTGCGGGTCGGCTCGGCGGTGTTGACCGAAGGCGACGTCGTCACCATCGGAAACGTCGACCTGGTGTTCAGCCGCGGCACCCTGGTGCGGCGCACCGAGGCCGCCACCCGCACCGGCGGCCTCGAGGTGAACTCTGTCTGCTACGCCGTCGACCAAGGCAAAAAGCAACTGCTCGACCACATTTCGCTGACCGCCCGCCCCGGCACGCTGACCGCCATCATCGGCGGGTCCGGTGCGGGCAAGACGACACTGTCGCGGCTGATCGCCGGGTACACCAGCCCGACGTCCGGGTCGGTCACCTTCGAGGGCCACGACATCCACAAGGAATACGCGTCGTTGCGCAGCCGGATCGGGATGGTCCCCCAGGACGACGTCGTGCACCGGCAGCTGACCGTCAACCAGGCGCTGGGCTATGCCGCCGAGCTGCGGCTGCCCCCCGACACCAGCAAGGCCGACCGTGACCAGGTGGTCGCGCAGGTGCTCGAGGAACTCGAGCTGACCAAGCACGCCGACACCCGCGTCGACAAGCTCTCCGGCGGTCAGCGCAAACGCGCCTCGGTGGCCCTCGAGTTGCTCACCGGTCCGTCGCTGCTGATCCTCGACGAGCCCACCACCGGCCTGGACCCGGCGCTGGACCGCCAGGTGATGATGATGCTGCGCCAGCTCGCCGACGCCGGCCGCGTGGTGCTGATCGTCACCCACTCGGTGTCCTACCTCGACGTCTGCGATCAGCTGCTGCTGGTCGCGCCCGGCGGCAAGACGGCCTTCCTGGGCCCGCCGGACCAGATCGGCCCGGCGATGGGCACCACCAACTGGGCCGACATCTTCGCCAAGGTCGGCGCCGACCCCGACGAGGCCAACCGCCGCTTCCTGGCCGAGAACAAGCCGCCGCCCCCGCGGTCGCAGGACAGCCCGGCCGGCGACCTCGGCGAACCGGTGCACACCGACGTGTTCCGCCAGTTCTCCACGATCGCGCGCCGCCAGATCCGGCTGGTGATCTCCGACCGCGGCTACACCGTGTTCCTGGCGCTGTTGCCGTTCCTCATCGGCGTGCTGACGCTGACGGTCCGGGGCAAGACGGGGTACGGCATGAGCGACCCGCTGGGCAACAATCCCGCTCAGCCGGACCAGATTCTGGTCATGCTCAACGTCGGCGCGGTGTTCATGGGCACCGCGCTGACGATCCGCGACCTCATCGGCGAGCGTCCCATCTTCCGCCGCGAGCAGGCGGTCGGCCTGTCGACCGCGGCCTACATGGGGGCCAAGATCGTCGTGTTCTCGGCGTTCGCGATCGTGCAGGCCGCGATCGCGACGGCCATCTCGGTGATCGGCTGGGGCACCCCGATCTCGCACGCCGTGCTGCTGGGCAATGTCAACTTCGAACTGTTCGTCACCGTGGCGGCGACGTGTGTGGGTGCGGCGCTGCTCGGCATGGCGCTGTCGGCGCTGGCCCAGTCGCAGGACCAGATCATGCCGATGCTGGTGGTGTCGATCATGAGCCAGCTGGTGTTCTCCGGCGGCATGATCTGGGTGACCGACCGCATCGTGCTCGACCAGTTGTCGTGGGTCACTCCCGCCCGGTGGGGCTTCGCGGCGTCGGCGTCGACGATCGACACCCACCGGCTGATACCGGGCCCCACCGACCCCAAGGATCAGCACTGGAACCACACCAAGAGCGCCTGGCTGTTCGACATGGCGATTCTCGGCGTGTTGTACGTGGTCTACGGCGCGATCGTGTGGTGGAAGATCCGACTCAAGCGACGATGAACAGCCCCGTGCAACCGGTGCTGACGGTTCGGTCGAACCGGTCCCAAGCCAGCTTCGCGCCCGGCCGCGACGTGGTGGTCGGCAGCGACCTGCACGCGGACGTACGCGTCGCGCATCCGGTGGTCGCCCGCGCGCACCTGCTGCTGCGCTTCGACCGGGGCCGCTGGATCGCGATCGACAACCACACCCAGAACGGGCTGTTCGCCGACGGCCGGCGGGTGTCCACGGTCGACATCCGCGACGGCCAGAGCCTGACGCTCGGCCTGCCCGACGGACCGCGGCTAAGTTTCGATGTCGGGCGCCACCAGGGCCCGGTGGGTCTGCGCCCGTTGACCACCGTGTCGGTCCCGACCATCGCTCCACCCCCGTTGCCGGCGCAATCTCCTGCGCAGGCGCCCCCGCGTCCGCAGCCCCAACCGCCGCCCGTGGCCAGGCCCCCGTCGGTCGGCCGGCCGCCCGGGCCCGTGCCGCCGCCGAGCGTCGACGCGCTGCACACCACCGCGGTTCCGATCATCCGGCCCGGCGCCGAGACCCAGGCCGTGCCCCAGCGGGGCGGCCGGTCCGGACCACCCGACGGGGACGCGACGCAGCCGGCCCAGCCCGCGACCGCGCGGGCAAGGATCGGTCGCGAGCTGGACAACGACATCGTCATCCACGACGTGCTGGCCTCGCGCCACCACGCGGTCATGGTCCCGACGCCCAAGGGCACCGAGATCCGCGACGCGGGCAGCATCAACGGAACCTTCGTCAACGGCAAGCGGGTCGGCACCGCGCTGCTGTCCGAGGGCGATGTCGTCACGATCGGAAACATCGACCTGGTGTTCGCCGGCGGTACGCTGGTGCGCCGCCAGGAGGTGGCCACCCGCGCCGGCGGCCTCGAGGTGCGCGACGTCGACTTCACCATCAACGGCAAGAAGTTGCTGGAAAAGGTGGCCCTGAGCGCCCGTCCCGGCACGCTGACGGCCATCATCGGCGGCTCCGGTGCGGGCAAGTCCACGCTCTCGCGACTGATCGCCGGCTACACCACGCCGTCAGCCGGCTCGGTCACTTTCGAGGGCCACAACATCCACACCGAGTACGCCACGATGCGCACCCGGATCGGAATGGTCCCGCAGGACGACGTCGTGCACCGCCAGCTGACCGTCAACCAGGCGCTGGGCTACGCGGCCGAGCTGCGGCTGCCCCCCGACACCAGCAAGGCCGACCGCGAACAGGTCGTCGCCGAGGTGCTCGAGGAGCTCGGCCTGACCAAGCACGCCGACTCCCGCGTGGAGAAACTCTCCGGCGGTCAGCGCAAACGCGCCTCGGTCGCGCTCGAGTTGCTCACCGGTCCGTCGCTGCTGATCCTCGACGAACCGACCTCGGGGCTGGACCCGGCGCTGGATCTGCAGGTCATGACCATGCTGCGGCAACTCGCCGACGCCGGCCGCGTGGTGCTGGTCGTGACCCACTCGCTGACCCACCTCGACGTGTGCGATCAGGTGCTGCTGATGGCGCCCGGCGGCAAGACGGCCTTTCTGGGCGCGCCCGACCAGATCGGTGAAGCGATGGGCACCACCAACTGGGCCGAGATCTTCGGCAAGGTGGGCGCCGACCCCGACGAGGCCAACCGCCGGTTCCTGGCCCGCAAGCAAGAGCTGCCGCCGCCGCAGGCGGAGGTGCCCGGCGATCTGGGCGCACCGGCGCACACCCACTTCCTCCGCCAGTTCTCCACGATCGCCCGCCGCCAGATGCGGCTGGTCGTCGCCGACCGCGGCTATTTCGCCTTCCTGGCGCTGCTGCCGTTCATCATGGGTGCGCTGTCGTTGACCGTGCCGGGCCACGCCGGGTTCCGCATGCCCGACGCGACCAGCGACACCCCGGACGAGGCCGCGCAGATCCTGACGCTGCTGTCCATCGCGGCCGTCTTCATGGGAACCGCGCTGACCATCCGAGATTTGATCGGGGAACGCCCGATCTTCCGCCGGGAACAGGCGGTCGGCCTGTCGACCTGGGCGTACCTCGGCGCCAAGACGACGGTGTTCTGCGCGTTCGCAATCGTCCAGTCGGCGATCACGACCGCCATCGTGCTGATCGGCAAGGGCGCGCCGAGCCAGCCGCCGGTGCTGTTGGGCAATTCGAGCCTCGAGCTGTTCGTCACGGTCGCCGCGACCTGTGTGGCCTCGGCGATTCTCGGGATGGTGCTGTCCTCGGTGGCCCGCTCCAACGAGCAGATCATGCCGCTGCTGGTCGTGTCGCTGATGCTGCAGCTGGTGCTGGCCGGCGGCCTGATCCCGGTCACCGGCCGCCTCTTCCTCGACCAGCTGTCCTGGGTGATGCCCTCGCGCTGGGGGTATGCGGCATCGGCGTCGACGATCGACCTGCGGGCGCTGGTCCCGGTCGGGCCGAAGGACAGCCATTGGGCGCACACCAGCAACGCGTGGCTGCTCGACATGGGCATGCTCGCCGTGCTGTCGGTGGTCTTCTCCGGCATCGTGTGGTGGCGCATCCGGCTGAAACGCTGAAGCTAGTCCGGCTTCGCGTCCAGCCGCAGGCCATGCGCCGCCGCGAAGGCCACCGCCTGACCGACGTCCACCCGGGCGCCCGCCAGCGTCGCGGTCCGCCACAACGCCGGGTCCACCGACGCCCCACGCAGGTCCGCGTCGTCCAGCCGGGTACCGATGGTCCGCGCGCCGGACAGGTCGGCGCCGCGCAGCACCGCTTTGCGCAGGTCCGTCTCCACCAGGCTGGTCTCGCGCAGCCGACAACCAGACAGGTCGACGCCCCGCAGGTCGTTGCCGCCGAGCACGGCGAGGGTGAAGTCCACCTCGTCGAACGTCATCGGCCGCAGCCGGCACTGCACGAACGTCGAACCCAGCAGGCTGCATTGCGCAAAGCTGCTGTGCCACAACAGAGTTCGCTCGAAAGTACAGTTACGGAATGCCGAGCCGCGGTGCTGGGACTCGGCCAGATTGGCGCCGCGGAAATCGCATTCGCTGAACACGGTACGCTCGGTGACCAGCCGGCTCAGATCTTCGTCGCGGAAATCGCGGCCGGAGAACTCGCAGTCGATCCAGTGCGCCAACGCGGTCAGGCCGTCAGGCTCTGCAGCGCGTATTCGCTCAGCGCGATCAGCGCGTCGGTGGCCGACCTGCGGTCCCTGGCGTCGACATTGAGCAGCGGGATATGCGGGGACAGGGCCAGGGCCTCGCGCACCGCGCCGACGGGATAGCTTGGCGCACCGTCGAACTGGTTGACGGCGACCAGGAACGGCAGGCCGCGGTGTTCGAAGAAGTCGACGGCGGCGAAGCTGTCCTGCAGCCGGCGGCAGTCCACCAGGACGATCGCGCCGATCGCGCCGCGCACCAGGTCGTCCCACATGAACCAGAAGCGCCGCTGACCGGGCGTGCCGAACAGGTAGAGCACCAGATCCTCGTCGAGGGTGATGCGGCCGAAGTCCATCGCGACCGTGGTGGTCCGTTTGTCCGGGGTGGCCTCGAGCATGTCGAGTCCGGCCGAGGCGTCGGTGACCATCTCCTCGGTGCGCAGCGGCATGATCTCCGACACCGAACCCACGAACGTCGTCTTGCCGGCGCCGAAGCCGCCCGCGATGACGATCTTGGTCGAGGCGGTGGCTGCCGGGTCAGAGGGCCTTGAGACCACGCAGCGTCCTTCCTATGAGTTCGAGGCGCTCAGCACGGGTCGATTGCCCGGTCAGGGTGCGGTGCACCCGCAGGAAACCGGACAACACCAGGTCGCCGACCAAGACACGCACGACCCCGACCGGCAGATCCAGCCGGGCCGAGATCTCCGCGACGGACGGGCTGTCGACGCACAGTTCGATGATCCTGCCCCTCGCGTCGCCGGCCAGCCATCGACGCGCCAGCCCGGGCTGCAGCGTCTGGACCGGGGCCTCGAGCGGTAGCTCGACACCGGCGTCGGTCCGCCCCGCCGTGAGGGTGTAGGGCCGCACCAGGCTCGCCTCGCGAGAGGGCGGCCGTCCCCTGCGTTCGTCCATCGCGGCTCACGAATTGACGGATGCGGAGCGGCGGGCGGACTGCACCACACCACCTACCCGTTCGACGAGAATGGCCATCTCGTAACCGATCTGACCGATATCGCAGGACGGCACCGCCAGCGTAGCCAGATGCGATCCGTCGCCGACGCGCATCAGCAGCAGATATCCGTTCTGCATCTCGACCACCGACTGCAGCACCTGCCCGCCGTCGAACAGCTGCGCGGCGCCGCTCGCGAGGCTGGCCAGCCCGGACGCCACCGCGGCCAGTTGGTCGGCACGTTCGCGGGGAAGCTGCTCGCTGGCGGCGATCGGCAGGCCGTCGACGGACACCAGCAACGCGTGAGCGACGCCGGGGACCTCGCGGGCGAATTTCGTCACCAGCCAGTCCAGTGCGCCGCCGGGCCCCGTCATCGCTGAGTCATTCCTGATCGGGTCCTTGCCTGGTGTGGCGGGCCTGCGAGCGTCCGCTGCGCACGCCGCCGAAGTGGTTGCTGAACGAGGCGCGAACCGCCTCCGGGTCGCGCACCGCAGCCGCGTGCTGGGGCTGTCGGCCATTCGATGCTACGAGGGGCCGCTCGTTGCCCTCATCAGGGGCACCCTGCTCGGGCGGATCGTCACCGCCGGCCGTGCCCGGCACCAGCCGGGCCCCCGGCGTGCGCACCGGCAGGCCGTAGTCGGCGGTGTGGGCGTCGACGGGCTTGTCCTCGGCCTCCGCGGCCAGCGACCAGCCGCGGTCCCACACCGACTGCCAATCCAGATCGGGGCTGTTCACCAGGTCGTGCGGATCGCCCATCATCTCCGAGAGCATCCGCCGGTAGATGACGTCGTCGTCGGCCGGGCCCTTGGCGGGCGTAACGGGCTTGGTGGGCTGAGTGGGCTTGGCGGCAAAGAAGGCAGACGTGTCCGACACCGTGCGCACCGGTTGCCGCGGCGGTGCGGGCGGCGGTGCGGGCGGCGGTGCGGGCGGGGGCCGCTGCGGTGGTCGGGGCGCCGCGGGTTGTTCCGGAACCCCGGAGATTCCGCTGGATCCGGGGCTGCGGCGGGGCAGCAGGGCGATGGGCGGCGCCGGCTCCGCGGATTTGGTGCGGTTCGTCGGCTGCGGCTCCGCCGGACGCTGGTCGGCGACGGCAGCGGCGGCCGTGCGCGCCGGGACCTCGCTGGCCAACTTGGCGCTCGGCGACGACACCGCCCCGATCCGCCGCGGCAGCCTCGCGGTCGGGGCCGCGTCAGCTCCGTCGAGCACCGACGCCGGCAGGTAGATCTCCGCGGTCGTGCCCGTGCCGGGTTCGTCCGGCGCCGGACCGCGCAGGCCCACCCGAATGCCGTGCCGGGCGGCGATCCGGCCGACCACGAAAAGGCCCATGTGACGGGCGTTGTCGGGATTGGCCTCGCCGCCGTCCTGTAGCCGCTTGTTGGCGATGCGCCGGTCGGCGTCGTTCATGCCCAGGCCGGAGTCGGCGATCCGCAGCACGACCCCCCCGTCCCCGCTGCGCCTTCCCGAGATCCGGACCGGTGTGGTCGGCGGCGAATAACGCAGGGCGTTGTCGATCAGCTCGGCGAACAGGTGGATGGCGCCGCCAGCCGCCGCGCCGACCAGCTGGCTGTCCGGCAGGTCGTCGATCTCGACCCGGCGGTAGTCCTCGACCTCGGACACCGCCGCGCTGATCACGGTTGACAGGCCGACCGGCTCGCGCTGATCGCGCGCGAGCTGCGCGCCGGCCAGGACCAGCAGGTTGGCGCTGTTGCGGCGCAGCCGCGCGGCCAGGTGATCCAGCCGAAAGAGGCTGTCGAGCCGCTCGGGGTCCTCCTCGTTGCGTTCCAGGCCGTCGATGAGCTGCAGCTGTTGGTCGACGAGCGAGCGGCTGCGCCGCGACATCGTCTCGAACATGTCGTTGACCAGCAGCCGCAACCGGGCCTCGTCGCCGGCCAACAGCAGCGCCTGGCTGTGCAGCTCGTCGACGGCGTGCGCGACCTGACCGATCTCTTCGGTGGTGTACACCGGCAGTGGAACCGGAATCGGCTCGGCCTCACCGGCTTTCACCCGCGCGACCTCTTCTTCGAGGTCGGTGTGCGCGACCTTGAGCGCGCCGTCGCGCAGCACCCGCAGCGGTACCACCAGCGCGCGCGCCACCAGCGAGACGACCACCAACGCGACGACGATGGCGGCCAGCACCACGACGGCGTCCAGGACGGCCGCGTCGCGACGCTCGGTGGCCTGGGCGTGCACCGCCTTCGTCACCGACGCCGTGGCGCCGTCGATCACCTGCTCGGCGATGCCGTCGGTGATCCGGATCGAGCGCAGCAGCTCGGGGTTGTCGACGAGCACGCTGGCCGGGTCGGACATGATCGCCATCCGGGTCAGCATCTGCTGCTGCAGCGTCTTGGCCTCCGGCGAGCCCACGCCCAGCACATCGCTCATCCCGAACAGCGTCGAGGGTTCGGTGCCGGCCAGGGTGATCATCGAGGTGCGCAGCTCGGGTTCGGGCAGCTCGGCGCCCCGGGTGATCAGGATCTCCTGCATCGTCATCTGCCCGCGGGCCCCGACCGCGCGGCTCAACCCCTGCGCCTCAGCGCGGATCTTCTCGTCGTCGGCGCGCACCGACGCGGTGATGGCGTCCTCGGCGGTCAACAGCAGCGGAGCGTACGTCGTCACCCGCTCGCGCACGCCGATGGTGTTGTCGGCGACCTTGGCCACCAGGAACTCGCCGGCGGTCAGCAGCGTCTCGACGCCCGAGCGGACGTCGGGGATCACGTCGGTGTCGGCCAGGCGCGTCCGCAGCTCACCCTTGCGGGCCTCGTAGTTCTGCTTGGCCCCCTCGACGTCGCGCCCGGTGGAGTTCGCCAGCAGCGCGACGTCCAGCGCCGACATGTATTTGGTGAGCGTGGGCAACAGGTCCGCCCGGGCGGCGGCCAGGCGCAGACCGCTGGAGTTGGCTATCGCTGCGTGGATCCGCAGGCCCCCGAAGATCGTTGCCAGGATCAGCGGGACCAGGACGATCGCCAACACTTTCCCGCGCACCGGCCAGTTGTTCGGCGACCAGGTTCGCGGGCGCTTGGCGGCGGATTCGGGCGCAGGCGCCTCGGCCGGGTCGGCCGGGCGGATGAACATGGTCATCTGATCGCGCCCAGGATCGGCGCTGACGAGGACGAGACGTTCATGAGACTTCCTGCACTATTCCCCCCGCGACGCGCAGAGGGCACGAGCGGTGATCACCTGGCAATTCGACGAGTATGACAGCCCGCGGCCTGGGTCACCAGAAGCGTTCCACGGAGATGCGGCGCAGCGGGTCTACCGCGGGCTTGGGGCGACGACCAGGAAGCCGGCCTCGTCGGTGAAAGTCGTTGAAAGGCCGCAGATCCCAGGTGGACAACAGCAGGCCGGGCGCGAGCCCGGCGTCCGCCGCGTCGTCGAGGGAAATCGGTGAACTCATATTCTCGGTGTGCGCCGAATCCGATCGCCGCGCGGCCGTCGGGGTGACGTGGGCATGCAACCGGGGCAGGTCAAGCTCGGCGAGGTCGCCGACGAACCAGATGCTCGGGTCGACCATGAGTCCATTATCCCGGCGCGTTCCGGTTCGGCGCTGACCGGTTATTTAAGTTGTTGCGGTGCTAACATTTTCGAATGTCCGCATTTGCGTGCCGGCTCATCGTAGAGCCCGACGACGGCGTGGAACCGGTCCGGGAATTCATCCAAAACGCGCAAAGCTCGCTGTTGATAAAACAATTCAACTTCACCGAGGAAGATCTGATCCGGACGGTAATTGACCGCAGCAATGCCGGTGTTGCCGTGCGCGTGATGCTCAACGCGGCCCGCTCGGGCGGGGATCGCGTCAACGACGGCACTTTCGAGTGCCTCGAAAGTGCGGGAATAGACGTCAAATGGTCCAGCCCACGGTTCTACGTCACTCACGAAAAGTCAATAGTCGCAGACGAAAAGGCGGCCATGGTGGCCACCTTCAATCTCAACCCCAAGTACTTTTCCCAAACCCGCGACTACGGAATCATCACGCAGGATCCGCAGCACGTCGCCCAGATCATCGAGGTGTTCGACATCGACTGGGAGCAGCGGGAGGCGACGCCCGCAGACCAGGACGGCCTGTTGTGGAGTAACTCGAATTCGCGGAAGCGGATGGCGCATTTCATCGACATGGCGCAAGACCGACTCGACATTCAGCATCCCAAGTATGTGGACGCGGTAATTCTCGATCGCATTGCGGCGGCCGCGCATCGCGGTGTGAAAGTACGCATTCTGCGCGGGGGGCGGCATGGAATCAGCGAATGGGACATTCTCGACACGTTCTCGTCGCTGCGGACGTTGCGGCGCTTCGACGGCGTGAAGGTCCACAAGCAGAAGAACCTGAGGGTCCACGCCAAGCTGCTGATGGTGGACAACCAGCATGCGTTGCTGGGTTCGATGAATATCGACCGCAGCGCGTTCGATTTACGGCGCGAGCTCGGCATGACGATCACCGATCCAACCGTTTTGAGGCGGTTGCGTGAAACGTTCGACGCCGATTGGGAGCTGTCCCAGCACTACGATCCGCCCGATCCGCTGGAACCGGCTGAGCATGTCGAGAAGGATTTCCCGCACGATCCAGAACTCCTGCATGAGTGAAATCAACCCGCCGCGCCAGCAGGTGTCGCGATTCGAGCTGGCGCGAACGTCCAATCACATCGCCCTAAGCTCGTTCGGCGGCGGGTTATCTGCTCGGTCCCGTGAGGTTTTGGTGGTCGAGAAGCACTGGATGGAGGAAGAGGAGTTTCTCACCGCCATGACCATGTGCCGGATACTCCCCGGCGCAAACCAGGTGAACGTCGCCGTCTTCGTCGGCACCAAGATGGGCGGCATCCTGCGGCATGCCATCGAAAGGGGATTCGCGCCGCTCACCGTGGGCCTGATCCTGGCCACCTCGCTGGTGATGAGTAGGGCCGCCGATCACGACTGGCGGGCCTATCTCCTGACCGGGACGTGCACCCTGATCTTCGTCTTCACCAAGACCAATCCACTGTTCGTAGTGGGCGCGACCGCGTTGGTCGGCTGTCTCGGCGTGGTGTGAAAGAGATGCCCAAGTTGTGTTCAAGCTAATGTTCGTGTCGCCGCGGATCCCGCCCAACACGGGCAACGCCATCCGCACCGCGGCGGCCACCGGCGCCGAATTGCATCTCGTCGAGCCGTTGGGCTTCGACCTGTCCGAACCCAAGCTGCGTCGGGCCGGGCTGGACTATCACGACCTTGCGTCGGTCACCGTCCACGCCACGCTGCAGGCCGCGTGGCAGGCGGTGCTGCCGGCGCGGGTGTTCGCGTTCACCGCGCACGCCGCGACGCTGTTCGCCGACGTCGAGTATCGGCCGGGCGACGTGTTGATGTTCGGCCCGGAACCCGACGGCCTAGACGCGGCGACACTGGCCGACAGCCACATCACCGCGCAGGTGCGCATCCCGATGTTGCCGGGTCGGCGGTCGCTGAACCTGTCCAACGCGGCGGCCATCGCCGTCTACGAGGCGTGGCGCCAGCAGCGTTATCCCGGAGCTGTCTAGCGGGCTGAGGAGTCGGGCAGCCCCCGCACCGTCACCAACTGTTCCAGTGGGTCAACTGCTCGGCGGGTAGCCGCTTGGCCCGCTTGAAGTCGGTGCCCTTGGTGTAGGCGATCGGGAACAGCCCGCCCTGGCTGTACTGCTCGAAGGGAATGCCGAGGATCTCGGAGACCTTGCGCTCACCCTCGCCGAGCAGGTGCAGCGTCGTCCAGCACGAGCCCAGGCCGCGAGAGCGCAGCGCCAGGCAGAAGCTCCACACCGCGGGAAACAGCGACGCCCAGAACGAGACGCCACCCAGCGGCGACTTGGTTTCCCGGCCCTCGATGCACGGGATCAGCAGCACTGGCACCTCGTGCATGTGCTCGGCGAGGTACATCGCCGAATCGACGACTTTTGGCATACGCTCACCTCGGGTGTCGCCCTCGGCATATGCCGGCTTCGGTGCGCTGAGGTAGGGCTGGGCGTGGGAGAGGTAGATGTCGGCGATCGCCTTCTTCTTGTCGGCGTCCTCGACGAACACCCACTGCCAGCCCTGCGAGTTCGATCCGGTGGGGGCCTGCAGCGCCAGCTCGAGGCACTCCATCAGCACATCGCGCGGCACCGGCCGGTCCAAGTCGAGGCGCTTGCGGACCGAACGGGTTGTGGCCAGTACTTCGTCGACAGACAAGTTGAGGGTCATAGTCGGAGGCTACATTCGCAGCTATGGGCATCGAATTCACACAAGAGGTTTCCAGCAGGCTGGAGACGGACAACTTCGGGTGGCTGACCACCGTCGCCAAATCGGGCCAACCGATACCCCGCCTGGTCTGGTTCTACTTCGACGGCACCAGGCTGACGGTGTACTCCATGCCGCAGGCCGGCAAGGTCGCGCACATCAAGGGGCATCCCCGGGTGAGTCTGAATTTGGATTCCGACGGCAACGGCGGCGGCATCATCGTCATCGGGGGAACCGCGACGGTCGATGCCACCGACGTGAATTGCAAGGACGACGAACGCTATTGGGCGAAGTATGGCGAGGCGGCCAAGGAACTCGAAGCGACCGAGGGCATCTCGATGGACGCGTTCAGCACGCGTTTGGCGATCATTCCGACCCGAGTCTGGACCACGCCCGGGGGCTAGTTGTGTGCCGCCGATAGCTCAGTCCGGCGGCGGACCGGGCGGAATCGCCCCGCCACAGCCACCGGGCGGTGGCGGGCCGGGCAGAGGTTCATCGCCACCGACGCAGTCGTAGTAGAACTGCGGGCCGACGATCCAGGTTTTCATCCACTGATGCCAAAACGACCCATCCGGATACTTTTCGCCGTCGCACACGGCCAAATTGCCGTAGCCCCATCGACCACCCGGACAGAAGCCCTTGGTCATGTCCGGCTGGTGCGGGTCGGGCAGATCGGCGCTGGCAGTCGCGGGAGAAAGAACAAGCGCCGCAGCACAACCCAATATCGCGCCGCCGCGGCGAGTAAGCCGGAATGCCATCTCGACTCCCTTGAAACTTTGGGTTCGATTAGTTTACGACGCGGCGGGCAACGGCCATATCGAATTGTCCGGCAATGGGCTCCTTGCGGGCAGTCAGCGAAAGTCGCGGGACTTCGAGCCGACGGACAGCGAAATGCGGCCCAACCGTTCGGCGACGACGGTGATCGCGCCGCTGGCGTTTTGCAGCTGCCCGCGGATCAGCAGCGCCGGCGCGGTGTTGGCCAGCTTGCGGTGTCGTGCCCACACCCCCGGCGTGCAGAGCACGTTGACCATGCCGGTCTCGTCCTCGAGGTTGATGAACGTCACCCCCTGCGCCGTGCCGGGTCGCTGCCGATGCGTCACCGCGCCGGCGATCAGCACCCGGTCGCCGTCGGGCACCGAGCCCAGCGCGCCGGCGGGCACCACGCCCAACGCATCCAGGTCGGCCCGCAGAAACTGGGTGGGATAGCTGTCCGGGGAGATGCCGGTGGCCCACACGTCAGCGGCAGCCAGCTCCAGCTCGCTCATCCCCGGCAGCTCCGGGATATGCGACGAGGACCCCACACCGGGTAGCCGGTCGGGACGCTGGGTGGCCGCTGCCCCCGCCGTCCACAGCGCCTCGCGCCGCGACATGCCGAAGCAGCCCAGCGCCCCGGCCGTCGCCAGCGCCTCGGTCTGCGGCACAGACAGCTGCAACCGGGTCGTCAGGTCAAGCAGAGAAGCAAAGGGGGCGTTCGTCTTTCGTTCGTCGATGAGTCGCGCGGCGAGGTCGTCGCCGATGTGGCGGACGGCGCCGAGCCCCAGCCGGACCTCGGTGCCGGCATTTTCCAGCGTGGCGTGCGCCAGGCTGGCGTTGACGTCCGGGCCGTGCACCCTCACGCCGTGCCGGCGGGCGTCGGCCACCAGCGACTGGGGCGAGTAGAAGCCCATCGGCTGGGCGCGCAGCAGCGCCGCACAGAACGCTGCCGGGTGGTGCAGCTTGAACCAGGACGAGTAGAAGACCAGCGACGCGAAGCTCAGCGCGTGGCTTTCGGGAAAGCCGAAGTTGGCGAAGGCTTCCAGCTTTTCGTAGGTCCGGTCGATCACGTCGTCGGGGGCGCCGTGCAGTTCGCGCATGCCGTCGTAGAACCGGCCGCGCAACTGTCGCATCCTCATTGTCGAGCGCTTGGATCCCATGGCGCGCCGCAGCTGGTCGGCCTCCGCGGCCGAAAAGCCGGCGCAGTCCACCGCGAGCTGCATCAGCTGCTCCTGAAAAAGCGGTACCCCCAATGTCTTTCGCAATGCCGATGCCATGGATGGGTGATCGTAGACGACCGGGTCGACGCCGTTGCGCCGCCGGATGTAGGGATGCACCGACCCGCCCTGGATGGGCCCCGGCCGGATCAGCGCGACCTCCACCACCAGGTCGTAGAACACCCGGGGCTTGAGCCTGGGCAGGGTCGCCATCTGGGCGCGGGACTCCACCTGGAACACGCCGACGGAATCGGCGCGCTGCAGCATCTCGTACACCGCCGGTTCGGACAGGTCGAGTTTGGCCAGGTCCACCTGGATGCCCTTGTGTTCGGCCACCAGGTCGATCGCATAGTGCAGCGCGCTGAGCATGCCCAGCCCGAGCAGATCGAACTTCACCAGACCGATTGCCGCGCAGTCGTCTTTGTCCCACTGCAGGACGCTGCGGTTGTCCATGCGCGCCCATTCCACTGGGCACACATCGGCGATCGGGCGGTCGCAGATCACCATGCCGCCGGAATGAATTCCCATGTGTCGCGGTAGGTTCCGGATCTGGGTCGCCAGGTCGATCACCGGCTCGGGAATGCCGTCGACATCGGGTGAGTCCGCCAACCCGCTCCAGTGGCTGATCTGCTTGCTCCACGCGTCCTGCTGGCCCTGCGAGAAGCCCAGGGCGCGGGCCATGTCGCGCACCGCGATCTTTCCCCGGTAGGTGATGACGTTGGCGACCTGGGCGGCGTGGTCGCGGCCGTATTTGTCGTAGACGTACTGGATGACCTTTTCGCGCTGGTCCGATTCGATGTCCATGTCGATGTCGGGCGGCCCGTCGCGAGCCGGCGACAAGAAGCGCTCGAACAGCAGCTCGTTGGCCACCGGGTCCACGGCGGTGACCCCGAGGGCGTAGCAGACCGCGGAGTTGGCCGCCGATCCCCTGCCCTGGCACAGGATGTTGTTGTCCCGGCAGAACCGGGCGATATCGTGAACCACCAGGAAGTAGCCCGGAAAGCTCAAGTGTGCGATGACTTTCAGCTCATGCTCGATCTGGGCGTAGGCGCGCGGCGCGCTCTCGGGAAGTCCGTAGCGGTCCCGCGCCCCCGTCATCGTCAGCTGCCGCAACCAGCTGTCCTCGGTGTGCCCGGCGGGCACGTCGAACGGCGGCAGCTGCGGCGCGATCAGCGCCAGCCCGAACGCGCACTGCTCACCGAGGTCGGCCGCGGCGCTCACCGCATCGGGGCACCACGCGAACAGCCGGGCCATCTCGTCGCCGGAGCGCAGGTGCGAGCCGCCCAGCGGGGCCAGCCATCTCGCGGCTGCATCCAGCGACTGCCGCGCCCGGATCGCGCCCATCGCCATGGCCAGCCGGCGCCGCGACGGCCCCGCGAAGTGCGCCCCGGTGGTGGCGACGACGCCGACCCCGAACCGCGGCGCGAGCGCGGCCAGCACGGCGTTGCGTTCGTCGTCGAGCGGATGGCCATGCTGGGTCAGCTCGATGCTGACCCGGTGCGCCCCGAACCGATCCACCAGATCGGCCAGCGCCCGCTGCGCCGCGTCGGGACCTTCGGCGGAAAGCGCTTGACGTACATGGCCTTTGCGACAGCCGGTCAGGATGTGCCAGTGGCCGCCCCCGGCCTCGGTGAGCGCGTTGAAGTCGAAGCGCGGCTTGCCCTTCTCGCCGCCGGCCAGATGCGCCGCGGCCAGCTGCCGCGACAGCCGCCGATACCCTTCCGGGCCGCGAGCCAGCACCAGCAGATGCGGCCCGGGTGGATCCGGCGCCTCGGTGCGCGCGGTCGATCCCAGCGACAGCTCGGCGCCGAACACGGTGCGCACGTCGAGTTCCGCGGCCGCCTCGGCGAACCGCACCGCCCCGTACAGACCGTTGTGGTCGGTCAGCGCCAGGGCCCGCAGATCCAGCCGGGCGGCCTCCTCGACCAGCTCCTCCGGCGTGCTGGCTCCGTCGAGAAAGCTGTACGCCGAATGCGCGTGCAACTCGGCATACGCGACGGACGAGCGCTCCCGCCGCCCGGCCGGTGGTTCGTACACCTCCCGCTTGCGCGACCAGGGGGCCTCTTCCGGGAGTTCCGCCCGAACCGGCGTGCCGGCGTGCCGCGGCTTGCTGTCGAGCAGCCGCTCCATTTCCGCCCAACTCCGCGGCTCATTGCTGAAACCCACACCCGGAGTCTATCGAATAGATGTTCGATTAGCCGCGGTGCTCAAGAAGTTGTTAAAGAGGTTTTCAACTTCTAAACAGGTTCTTAACGCCCTGGGCCTACCGCCCACGGGACTCCGCAACGGATACTGGCATAGGGCTCAACCGGGTGGGGACGAAGGATGGCACGGCTGAACGCGTCGCGGGATACGGGTTTACGCACCGCGAACACGGATCGGCAAGCGAGAATGGCGATCGGTGCCGTCGCCGTCGTCGACGGCGCGGTGCCCGACTTCGAGCAACTGAAAAGGATTCTGGCGGAACGCATCCGGTCAATACCGCGGTGCACTCAGATACTGCGGTTCAACGCCTTCAACGGCGACCGACAGTGGACCGAAGATCCGGAATTCGACGTCGCCCACCACGTGCGCCGCATCGCGGCACTGCGTCCGGGCGATGAGGCCGACCTGTCTCGGGCCATCGCCCACGCGCTGGAGCGGCCCCTGGCGAGAAATCGCCCGCTGTGGGAGTGCTGGGTCATCGAAGGCCTGAAGGGCAAACAGTGGGCGATCTTGATGAAGATTCACCACCATCTCGCCGACGGCACGTCCGCAGCCCAGCTACTCACCCGGCTCTGCGACGATGCCGACAGCGAGGCTTTCGCCAATCGCGTTGCCGGCAAGGATGTTTCACCGGAGGACACCCCACAGCGAGGCTGGGTCGACACCCTGTGGCGGGCCTCGGCCGTCGCCGGCGCCCTCACCAACACGGTGACGGCAGCGGTGTGGCCCGCGGCGCTGACGTCCACGCTCGGGACGACGGCGACCATGCGGCGCTATCAAACCGTGCGGATTTCTCGCACCGCCGTCGAGCACGTGTGCGACAAGTTCGGCGTGACCCCCAACGACGTCGCGCTGGCCGCGATCACCGAGGGCTTCCGGAACGTGTTGCTGCACCATGGCGAACAGCCCCACGCGCAGTCGCTGCGCGTGCTGGAGAACACCGACGATCGCGGCTCGGGCATGCTGCCCTACCTGCCGGTGGAACACGACGATCCGGTTGCGCGACTGCGCAGCGTGCACAGCAAACTGAACCGGCCCCGGCAGGACATTGCGCCCAGCGTCTCCATCGCGGACCTGGCCACCAGCCTTCCTCCAGTGGTGTTGTGCGCCAAGGCGGTTGAGCTGATCAAGCGCCGGCTCCCGCAACCCGGCATCGTCACATTGGCCACCAACGAGCCCGGCCCGCGGCACCGGCTGGGGCTGATGGGTAAGACCGTCCAACGCCTGCTGCCGATTCCACCCACGGCCGCCGAACTGTCCCGCGGTGTCTCGGTACTGAGCTACGGCGACGAACTGATTTTCGGGATGACCGCCGACTACGACGCCGCACCCGAACTCGCACTGCTCGCCGCCGGCATCAAACGGGAGATGGCACGGCTAGTGGCACTCAGCGACGACTCCGTGCTGCTGTTCACCACACGGCGGCGCAAGCGCCCGGCCCGCGGTGGCGTCGCCGCCCGTGAGAAGGTGGGTCGTGCCCGAGTTGGAGCCGCCGACCATCGACCCACGCCGCCATGACGCGGTGCTGTTCGGAGACCATGTAGGGGATGCCGCGGCCGCGTTGGTCCGGCAACTGCGGCAGATCGGCGTCGGCGCCGCCACGTTCGCGTCGAACCCCGCGGGCCTTCGCCAGGCCGTTGAGCGGCTGGGCACGCGCGCGGGACGCACCGTGGTCGTCGCCGACGACGCGGCGGGCGTGGCGGCCGGGCGCAACGGCGGATTCGCGTTGGTCATCGGGGTCGGGGATCCCGACGCCCTGCGCGGCGCGGACACGGTGGTCGCCGACGTGCGCGACGTCGGCGTGCGAACCGGGGACCGGCGGATGTCGCAGCTGCCCGACGCATTGCAGGCTCTCAGCGGCGACCTGACCGTCGAGTCACCCGCGGTGTTCTTCGACTTCGACGGGACCCTGTCCGACATCGTCAACGACCCCGACGCGGCTCGGCTGGTCGCCGGCGCCGGCGAGGCGTTGCAGGAGTTGGCCGCGCGGTGTCCGGTCGCCGTGCTATCCGGGCGCGACCTCGCCGACGTGCGCACGCGCATCGGCCTGCCCGGCATCTGGTATGCGGGCAGCCACGGCTTCGAACTGACGGCCCCCGACGGCACGCATCACCAAAACGACGCCGCGGCCGCGGCCATCCCCGTGCTCGAGCGGGCGGCCGCCCAGCTGCGCGAGCAGCTCGGGTCGATTCCCGGTGTCGTGGTGGAGCACAAACGATTCGGCGTCGCCGTGCACTACCGCAACGCCGCCCGCGATCACGTCGCCGAGGTCGCGGCGGCGGTCCGATCAGCGGGCCAGCGCGACGCGCTGCGGGTGACCACCGGGCGCGAGGTCATCGAACTGCGTCCCGACATCGACTGGGACAAGGGCAAGACTTTGCGCTGGGTAATCGACCATCTGCACCGGGCCGGATCGGGCTCGCTGACGCCGGTCTATCTCGGCGACGACATCACCGACGAAGACGCGTTCGACGCGGTGCGCGAGGACGGCATACCAATCCTGGTGCGGCACAACGACGATGGCGACCGAGCCACCGCCGCGCGGTTCGCGTTGGACAACCCGGCGCGGGCCGCCGAGTTCACCGAACGGCTGGCTCGCCGACTCGCCGCCCCGGCTTAGCCCTCGACGTATTCCACCTCGCCGTCGTCAAGCACCACCCGGCCGGCCTCGGCCCCCTCGGCGCCCGAAGCCTGCGTGCGAAACACCGCCTTGCCCGGCCCGGTCCGCCAGATCAGCGTGGTCAGCGTCTCGCCGGGGAACACCGGCGAGCTGAACCGCGCCGCGATCGAGGTGACGTTGGCCGCGATGCCCTTGCCCAGCTCGGCGACCAGCGCTCGACCCGCCACCCCGTAGGAGCACAGCCCGTGCAGGATCGGCTTGGGGAATCCGGCCAGCTCCCGGGCGAACCACGGATCGCTGTGCAGCGGGTTGCGGTCACCGGAGAGCCGATAGATCAGCGCCTGGTCCTCCCGAGTGGGCAGCGCGACCGTGGCGTCGGGCTCACGATCCGGAAATTCCGGCGCGATCGGCCGCTGCCCCGGCTGCCCGCCGAAACCGCCCGCGCCCCGGACGACGAAGGTGGTCGAGGTCTCGGCGATCAGCTTGCCGGAGTCCGGATCGGTCCCGCGGCCGCGCAGCATCACGACCGCGTTCTTGCCCTCGCCCTTGTCCTGAATGTCGGTGACCTCAGAGACCACCGACAGCTTCCCGGCGGGCGGCAACGGCGCGTGCAGCCGGACACCCTGCGACCCGTGTAAGAGCATGGCCCAGTTGAATTTTCCGATCTTGCCGGCCGCGCCGAACGCCGGAGAGCAGATCACGGCGTAGGTGGGCAGCACCTGCTGGGCGATGTCGTGGCTGTTCTCGGTGGTGAAAGACAGGTCGTCGAGGCCGGCGCCGACGCCGAGGGCATACAGCAGCGTGTCCCGGTCGGTCCACTCGAAGTCCATCGGTTCGCTCACCGCGCCGACCGTGCTCGGGTCGATCGCCATCCGAGTCTCCTCTCGTCAGATTGCAGCTTTTGTCCCCCCAACCATCCCAAGCCCTTCCCCCGGGGCCGCCGGCAGGGCAGGCTATCGACATGCGCAAGCGCACCATCCGGGGCAAAGCGGCAGCGGTGCTGACCGCGGTACTGGTAGTCGGCGCCTGTGGGGGATCGCCGCAGGCACGCAGCATCACGCTGACGTTCATCCGGCACGCGGAGTCGGAGGCGAACGCGAGCGGCACCCTCGACACCTCGGTGCCGGGCCCTGGCCTGAGCCAGCAGGGCAAGACACAGGCCGAAGAGGTCGCCCATCAGGCCGGCCACAACAAGTTCGACGGCGTGTACGCCTCCACGATGGTGCGCACCCAGCAGACCGCCGCGCCGCTGGCCGGCGAGCTCGGCAAGCAGGTGGAGGTCCTGCAGGGCATCCAGGAGATCAGCGCGGGCTGGTACCAGGGCAAACCGGTGTCGATCGAGCCGTCGACCTACCTGCTGGCGCCGGCGGACTGGATCCGCGGCGACATGCAGGACCGCATCCCCGGGTCGGTCAGCGGCAAGGAGTTCAACGACGAGTTCACCAGGGCAGTGCGGAAGGTGTACGACAGCGGCCAATCCAATCCGGTGGTGTTCTCGCACAAATTCGCGATCGAGTACTGGACGCTGCTGAACGCGAAGAATGCCAAGGACAGCCTGCTGACCACCCATCCGCTGCCCAACATCGGGCGCGTGGTGCTCACCGGGAACCCGATCACGGGCTGGACGATCGTGGACTGGGACGGAGTCCGGAACTTCTCGGGCTGATCTACCATGGCGCCATGCGCTATGTCGTTACCGGCGGTACCGGGTTTATTGGTCGGCGCGTCGTTTCCCGCCTGCTTCAGACGCGGCCGGACGCCCAGGTGTGGGTGCTGGTCCGCCGCCGGTCGCTGGGGCGCTTCGAACGACTTGCCGCCGGGTGGGGTGAACGGGCGAAACCGCTGGTCGGCGAGCTGCCGCAGCTCGAGCTGAGCGACGAGACGCTCGCCGAGCTGGGCCGGGTCGATCACGTGGTGCACTGCGCGGCGATCTACGACATCACCGTCGGCGAGGCCGAACAGCGGGCCGCCAACGTCGAGGGCACCCGCGCCGTCATCGCGCTGGCCCGGCGCCTGGATGCCACGCTGCACCACGTGTCGTCGATCGCCGTGGCGGGCGACTTCGCCGGCGAATACACCGAGGACGACTTCGACGTCGGACAGCAGCTGCCGACGCCCTACCACCGGACGAAGTTCGAGGCCGAGTTGCTGTTGCGGTCGGCACCCGGCCTGCGCTACCGCATCTACCGCCCGGCCGTGGTGGTGGGCGACTCGCGGACGGGTGAGATGGACAAGATCGACGGCCCGTACTACTTCTTCGGGATATTGTCGGCGTTGGCTCGACTGCCCAAGCTGACCCCGATCCTGCTGCCCGACACCGGTCGCACCAACATCGTCCCGGTCGACTACGTCGTCGACGCGCTCGTCGCGCTGCTGCACACCGCGGACGCCGACGGCCGTGCCTTCCATCTGACCGCACCGAAAAGCATTGGGCTGCGCGGCATTTACCGCGGTGTGGCGAAGGCGGCCGGCCTGCCGCCGCTGCGCGGGGCGCTGCCGCGATCGATGGCCACCCCGGTGCTCAAGGCGAGCGGGCGCGTCAAGGTGCTGCGCAACATGACCGCCACCCAGCTGGGCATCCCGGCCGAGGTGCTGGACCTGGTCGACCTGGCGCCCACGTTCGTCAGCGATCAGACACGGGAGGCGTTGTCCGGCAACGGAATCGAAGTTCCCGAGTTCGCCGGCTACGCGCCCCGGCTGTGGCGCTACTGGGCCGAGCAGCTGGATCCCGATCGGGCGCGCCGCGACGACCCGCAAGGCCCGCTGCATCGCCGGCACGTCGTCATCACCGGCGCATCGAGCGGTATCGGCCGCGCGTCGGCGATCGCGATCGCCGAACGGGGCGCCACGGTGTTCGCGCTGGCCCGCAACGGCGCCGCGCTCGACGAGCTGGTCGCCGAGATCCGCGCGAACGGCGGCCAGGCGCACGCGTTCACCTGCGACGTCACCGACACGGTGTCGGTCGAGCACACCATCAAGGACATCCTGGGGCGCTTCGGCCACGTCGATTACCTGGTGAACAACGCCGGCCGGTCGATCCGCCGCTCGGTGGTCAATTCCACCGACCGGCTGCACGACTACGAGCGGGTGATGGCGGTCAACTACTTCGGCGCGGTGCGGATGGTGCTGGCGCTGCTGCCGCACTGGCGCGAGCGCCGGTTCGGCCACGTCGTCAACGTCTCCAGCGCCGGGGTACTGGCCCGCAATCCGCAGTACAGCTCGTATCTGCCGACCAAGGCGGCGCTGGACGCGTTCTCCGACGTCGTCGCCGCCGAAACGCTGTCCGACCACATCACGTTCACCAACATCCACATGCCACTGGTCAAGACACCGATGATCGTGCCCTCGCAGCGGCTCAACCCGGTGTCGCCGATCAGTCCGGAGCGCGCCGCGGCGATGGTGGTGCGCGGCCTGATCGAGAAGCCGGCCCGCATCGACACCCCGCTGGGCACGCTCGCCGAAATCGGCAACTATTTCGTGCCCGCGACCTCGCGGCGCATCCTGCACCAGGTCTATCTGGGCTACCCCGATTCGGCTGCCGCGCGCGGGCTTTCGCCCATCGAGCCGAACCCGGCTCCGGCGCAACGTAAGCCGAGTCATCCCGTCCGCAAGGCTGCCCGGGGCATCGGGGTTCCGCGGCCCGTCCGCAAAGCGATCCGTCGGGTGCCCGGAGTGCACTGGTAGAAAGGGAGGTCGGCATGGTCGACATGCACCTCGAGGTCCACGTCGTCCCGGTATCCGACGTCGAGCGGTCCAAGCGGTTCTACCAGAGTCTGGGGTGGCGACTCGACACCGACGTCGCGCCCGGGGACGACGTCCGAATCGTCCAGTTCACGCCCCCGGGCTCGGCCTGCTCGATCACGTTCGGCACGGGAATCACGCCGGCAGCACCCGGTTCGGCCCAGGGAGTGCTGACCGTCTCCGAAATCGAATCAGCTCGCGCGGATTTCGTCAGTCGTGGCATCGAAACGAGCGCCATCTGGCACGGCGTCCCGTTCCCGCAGGAGGCGCGGCTGCCCGGACCCGACCCTGAGCACACCAGTTACCAGTCGTACTTCTCCTTCACCGATCCCGACGGCAATCGATGGCTGGTCCAGGAGGTGACGACACGGGTCGTCGGCCCTTAGCTCCCGGGTATCGTTCCCTCGGTGAACCCCGTCTTCCTGGACGTCGACACCGGCGTCGACGATGCGCTGGCCATCATCTACCTGTTGGCCAGCCCCGGCACCGATCTGGTCGGTATCGCCTCGACGAGTGGAAATGTTGCGGTACAACAGGTTTGCGAAAACAACCTCGGGCTTCTCGGCCTGTGTGCGCGCGGCGACATCCCGGTGTCGAAGGGTTCCGAGGACACCCTCAGCGGGCCGCTGTGTCCGCCGTCGCGGGTGCACGGCCCCCGGGGGCTGGGCTATGCCGAGCTGCCGCCCACCACCGGCCGGCTCACCAGCTACGACTCCGCGACGGCGTGGGTGCAGGCGGCGCACCGCTTTCCGGGCGAACTGATCGGCGTCGCAACCGGCCCGCTGACCAACCTGGCGCTGGCGTTGCGCGCCGAACCCGAACTGCCGACGCTGTTGCGCCGGCTGGTGATCATGGGCGGCTCCTACGACCACCGGGGCAACACCACCGCGGTGGCCGAGTGGAATATCAGCGTCGACCCCGAGGCCGCCCACGAGGTGCTCACCGCCTGGCCTGTGAAAGTCTCTGAGCCGCAACAGTTGCCGATCCTATGCGGACTGAACCTGACCCGTACCGTCGAGCTGACACCGGAAATCCTGACGAGACTGGCGGCCGCCGCGGGGTCGATGACCACGCCATTGAGCGGGCACGACGAGCGCGGCACCCGGTCGACGGCCGACAATCCGCTGATCCGGGTGATCGAGGACGCGACCCGGTTCTACCTGGAGGGCTACCACGACAACGGGCACGGGTATCTCGCGCATCTGCACGATCCGTTGGCGGCCGCGGTCGCGCTGGATCCGGAGCTCGTCGTGACGCGCCCGGCCATGGTGGAGGTCGAGCTCGCGGGCACGCTGACCCGCGGCATGACCGTCACCGACTGGTCGGGTCGGCGAGGACCCAATGCGCACATCGGCGTCAGTGTCGATCAGGCGGACTTCTTCGACCGGTTCATCGAGCGAGTTGGACCGTTCGCGCGGCGGCTGGCCTGGTGACCTCGGCGCCTGTGCAATAGTTGCCTATGGGGTGCGGGGTTACGTCAGCCAGTACGAAAGGACCTGCGCAATGACGAAGCTGGTCACGGGGAAAGCGCTGCCGAATGTTGTGGTCACTGGCGTCGCCACGACGACCGCGCTGGCCACCGACGCCGAGACTACGTGGAAGTTGTTGCTGGACAGCCAAAGTGGAATCCGCACCCTCGACGACACGTTCATCGATCACTATGACCTGCCGGTGCGCATCGGCGGGCACCTGCACGAGGACTTCGACCAGGGGCTGACGCGCGCCGAGCGGCACCGAATGGGTTGGCTACAGAAGATGTCCGCCATCTTGAGCCGCCGGGTTTGGGAGAACGCCGGTTCGCCCGAGGTCGATCCCAACCGGTTGTTGGTGTCCATCGGCACCGGCCTCGGCTCGGCCGAGCAAATCGTGTTCAGCTACGACGACCTGCGTGCGCTGGGGCCAAAGGCGGTCTCCCCGCTCGCGGTGGCGAAGTACATGCCCGACGGCCCGGCCGCGGCGATCGGGCTGGAACGGCGCGCCAAGGCGGGCGTGCTGACATCGGTGTCCGCCTGCGCGTCCGGTTCGGAGGGCATCGCCCGGGCCTGGCAGCAGATCGTGCTGGGCGAAGCCGACATCGCCGTTTGCGGCGGCGTCGAGGTCAAGATCGAGGCAGTGGCGATCGCGGCATTCGCGCAGATGCGGATCGTCCTGTCGACCAAGAACGACGACCCGGCCGGGGCGTGCCGCCCGTTCGACAGGGACCGGACCGGCTTCGTGTTCGGCGAGGCCGGGGCGCTGATGACGATCGAGACCGAAGAGCACGCCAAGGCCCGCGGCGCCAACATCTTGGCCCGCATCATGGGCGCCAGCATCACCTCGGACGGCTTCCACATGGTGGCACCGGACCCCAACGGCGAGCGCGCCGGACACGCGATGACCCGCGCGATCCAGCTGGCGGGCCTGACGCCCAACGACATCGACCACGTCAACGCCCACGCCACCGGCACTCAGGTCGGCGACCTGGCCGAGTCCAAGGCCATCAACCGGGCGCTCGGCAACAAGATCCCGGCGGTCTACGCGCCCAAATCCGCGCTGGGCCACTCGGTGGGGGCCGTCGGCGCGGTGGAGTCGATCCTGACCGTGCTCGCGTTGCGCGATCAAGTGATCCCCCCGACCCTGAACCTGGAAAACCTCGACCCGGAGATCGACCTGGACGTGGTGGCCGGCAAGCCACGGCCCGGGAACTACGCGTACGCCCTCAACAACTCGTTCGGCTTCGGCGGTCACAATGTGGCGATCGCCTTCGGTCGCTACTGACGGCAGCGGCACTGGTCGAAACACGCTAGAGCGCAAGGCTATTCGTAGCTTCCTTCCAAATACCACCTCCTTTGCCGATAGCACAGCAGCAGCGCGCGTTCGCCCTCCAGCAGCACCTGGGCGCGCGCGGTGCGACTCCCCCCTTGACCGGCCACGGGCCGGTCATCCCACCACCGCTCGTCGACCGGCCACGGACCGGCCCACCAGCGCAGCGGGTCGTCCTGGCCGCGGGCGACCAGGCGCGCCGGGTCGGCTGAGAACATCCCGCGGCTGGTCACCCGCACCGGATTGCCTTGGGCATCAAGTAATTCCACCGGATCATCGAGCAACACCGTGGGCGAGGGCTCGGGCAGTCGACCGGGCCACGGCAGACTCGGGTCGGCGTGCGGCACCGGCTCGTCACCCAGCGGGGTCAGCGTGATGCGCTCGGCCGGCCCGCGACCACCGGACAACACCGGCACCTGCACCGCCTCCGGGCCGAGCAGGCCCTGCACCCGAACCAACGCCCGGCGGGCCCGAAGCCTGTCCTCCTCCCCTAGGCCGCCCCACAGTGGCAACTGCAACGCCTCGGCGGACACCACCTCCACCGCCTGCAGCCGCAGCCGCGTCACCGGCCCGGTGGGCCGATCCTGACTGGTCCGATTGCTCAGCCAGCCATCCAGTTGCCAGCGCACCCGGTCGGCGGTGGCCTCCTCGGTCAACGGTTCGGCACAGCGCCACACCCGGCTGCGCTCTTCACCGTTGGCGGTGACGGCGTGGATGGCCAGCCGGGTGCAGCCGACCCCGGTGGACATCAGCATCTGATGCAGCGTGCCGGCAAGCGAGCGCCCGGCGAATGCCGCGGCATCGACCCGGTCGATCGGCGGATCGCAGTCCAGCACGGCCTCGAGTTCGGCCGGCGGCTCCCGCCCGGACGGTCCCCGCTCGGGCTCGCCGCGGGCCAACCGGTGCGCGGTCACCCCGTCGGCGCCGAACCGGGAGGCCACGTCGGTTGCCGATAGCGCGGCGAACTGGCCGATGGTGCGAATCCCCATCCGCCACAACAGATCTGTCAGCTCTTCCCGCCCCGGACCGGACAGGCTCGGCTCGGTGGCCAGCTGCCGGATCGACAGCACCGACAGAAATGGTGCGTCGCCGCCCGGCTCGATGATGCGGCCTGCGCGCGCGGCGAAGACCGCGGTGGACAACTGGTCGGCGATCCCGGCCTGGCATTCGGCGCCGGCCACCGAACTCACCGCCACCGCGTCGATCAGCCGCTCGGCGGCGCAGCCCTCGGACCCGAAAAAGCGGGCCGCCCCGCGCACCGGCAACACCAGGAGCCCGGGCCGCAGCACCTCGGCGCGGGGCACCAAATCGTCGACCGCCGCGATGACCCCTTCGAAGAAGCGGGCATCGCGGTCGGCGTCGGCGGTGACGACATGCAATTGCGGGCAACGGGCCGCCGCCTCCCGGCGGCGCAGCCCTCGCCGTACTCCCGCCGCCCGGGCCGCCGACGAGCAGGCGATCACCCGGTTGGCCAGCGTGACCGCGACCGGGGCCGTCGCGGCCAGGCCGGCGGCCGCCGCCGCCGCGACCGCCGGCCAGTCCATGCACCAAATCGCCAGCACTCGGGAGCCGGCACGAGAAGACGCCACCCGAGTTACCCCGGGCGCGCCCGGCCGATCACCCGTCTGCCCGCACACATCCCGCTGACGCGCAGCCGGACCCCACTAATCCGCCCGAACCCGGGAGTGGGGGTAGCCCTGCCACCTGCGGTGATCTCGTAGCCGCAGACCCGGGCCTCCAGCCGCGTCGGCACCCCGTCCCAGTCGCCGTCGGTGACCAGCAGCGTGCACCCCTTGTTCCGGGCCCGGGCCACCACGGCCCGCGCCCGGGTCGGCGGCACCCGGCGACCGCCCAGGGCGAGGACCACCAGATCCATGCCGTCGACGAGCACCGCGGCCACCTCCACCGGATCGGTTCCGGGATCCGGTATCACTGCGAGCCGGCTCAGGTCCGCGCCCATCTCCACCGCAGCCAGCAGCCCGATATCCGGCTGACCGACGATCGCCGCGTTGCCGCCGGCGGCTGTCACCGCGGCCACCATGCTCAGCAACAGGGACCGGGCCCCGGAAACCATCGCCACCGTCCCCCGCGGCAACGGCACCGGCAGAGTCTCCGCCAGCCACCGCGGTACGGGCAGCTGGGATTCCGAGTCCGGCAGCAGGTCGTCGGCGGCGATCCCGGACACCGCCCCGGGCGTCTTCCCGGACACCGCGGCCATCTTGCGACGCAGGGATTCGAGCAGTTCGGACCGATCCCGGCCGGAGGCGACAACCGCCGTCATATAGGCCTCCTACCAGCGGTTACTCGATCATATTCGAATATATGTTCGATACATGTCAGAGTAAACACCCACCCTCCGACAACCGTCAAGAAACGCGAGGGGCAGCTTTATGCGATCGATACGAATGGGGCAGATGAGGGGAATTAGGTGGCGATCAATGCCGCGGCCAGGCCGGCGACTACTCCCACTCGATGGTGCCGGGCGGCTTGCTGGTGATGTCCAGCACCACGCGGTTGACCTCGGGGACCTCGTTGGTGATCCGGGTCGAGATGCGCTCCAACACCTCGTAGGGCACCCGGGTCCAGTCGGCGGTCATGGCGTCCTCGCTGGACACCGGGCGCAGCACGATCGGGTGGCCGTAGGTGCGGTTGTCGCCCTGCACCCCGACCGAGCGGACCTCACCCAGCAGCACCACCGGGCACTGCCAGATCTGGTTGTCCAGGCCGGCGGCGGTCAGTTCCTCGCGCGCGATCGAGTCGGCACGCCGCAGGGTGTCCAGCCGCTGCGCGGTGACCTCGCCGACGATCCGGATGCCCAGACCCGGACCCGGAAATGGTTGGCGCGCAACGATTTCCTCCGGCAGACCCAGCTCCCGGCCGACTGCGCGCACCTCGTCTTTGAACAGCAGCCGCAGCGGCTCGACGAGCTTGAATTTCAGGTCGTCGGGCAGCCCACCGACGTTGTGATGGCTCTTGATGTTCGCGGTGCCGCTGCCCCCGCCGGACTCCACCACGTCGGGATACAGCGTGCCCTGCACCAGGAAGTCGACCTCAGAACCGTCCCCCGCAATATCTCGGACCGCGCCCTCGAACGCGCGGATGAACTGCCGCCCGATGATCTTGCGCTTGCCCTCGGGGTTGGTCACCCCCGACAACGCCTCCAGGAAGGTACCGGCCGCGTCGACGGTGACCAGGTTGGCCCCGGTGGCGGCGACGAAATCGCGCTGCACCTGCACCCGCTCGCCGGCGCGCAACAGCCCGTGGTCGACGAAGACACACGTCAGCCGGTCGCCGATGGCACGCTGCACCAGCGCCGCGGCCACCGCCGAATCCACCCCACCGGACAGCCCGCAGATCGCGCGGCCGTCACCGATTTGGGCGCGCACCTGTTCGACCAGCGCCTCGGCGATGTTGGCGGCCGTCCACTCCGCGCCCAGCCCGGCGAAGTCGTGCAGGAACCGACTGAGCACCTGCTGCCCGTGCGGGCTGTGCATCACCTCCGGGTGATACTGCACGCCGGCCAGGCGCCGGGCCCGGTTCTCGAAGCCGGCAACGGTGGCACCCGAGCTGCTGGCCACCACGTCGAAGCCCGACGGCGCGACCGTGACCGCGTCACCGTGGCTCATCCACACAGGTTGTACGTCGGGCAGGCCCGAATGCAATTCGCCACCAAGGACTTTGAGCTCCGTGCGGCCGTACTCGCTGGTGCCGGTGTGGGCGACGGTCCCGCCGAGGGCCTGGGCCATCGCCTGGAATCCGTAGCAGATGCCGAACACCGGCACGCCAAGGTCGAAGATCGCCGGATCCAGTTGGGGGGCGCCCTCGGTGTAGACGCTGGCCGGGCCGCCGGACAGCACCAGCGCCAAGGGATTGCGGGCCTTGATCTCGTCGACGGACGCGGTGTGCGGAATCACCTCGGAGAAGACCCGGGCCTCGCGCACCCGGCGGGCGATCAACTGCGCGTATTGCGCACCGAAGTCGACCACCAACACCGGCCGGTCGACCGGTCCGGCATTCTCCAGATCCGCGGGTTCGGTCACGGCCCGAGTCTAGTGGAGCGCAAACAGGGTTCGCAGAGCCTCGACGTCACGCGGGTCGCCGGCGAATTCGATGCGCCGCAGCGCCGCCTTGCGCTTGGCCTCGGTGGCGCCGAGCCGGGCGGTGACCAAATCGCCCGCGCTGGCGGTCAGCGTCACCGAGGGTTCCCGGTGAGCTGCCGCCAGGCGGCCTTCCGTGATCGCGAATTCGAAACGGCGATCGTCGATCTCAGCCCGGCAGGTGATATCCACCCCGGCGGCGCCCGCCCGGTCGAAGCCGAGCAGGATGCCGGCGAGGAATCCGTTGAGCGGCGTCGCCCGGCCCGCATCGATGGGGTCCAGCCGCTCCACGCCGAACCACGCGATGCTCTGCAGGACCGGCAGCGCCCGCTGCCAGCCCAGGTCGGTGAGCGTGTACACGGTGCGACCGACCGGGGCAGGTAGGTCCGCGCGGGCAACCAGCCCGGCATCCTGCAGCTCGCCCAGTCGATCGGCGAGCAGATTGGTTGCGATGCCGGGCAGTTCGGCGCGCAGGTCGCCGTAGCGGCGCGCCCCACCGACCAGTTCGCGCAGGATCAGCAACGTCCACCGCTCGCCCAAGACGTCGAGCCCGCGAGCGATGGGGCAATTCTGGTTGTAGTTGCGGGTCCGCACCGGGCGATTTTATCACGTTAGACATCTTTTTCCAGTTAATGCTTGATTTGTTTGTCTATCAGCTTTACTGTCATGTCCATGCGGACCTTTGCCCTCGCAGTGATCTGTCTGTCCGTCTTCGTCATCAGCGTCGACGCAACCATCGTCAACGTCGCGCTGCCCACGTTGTCGCGCGAGCTGCAGGCCGATACGGCGCAGCTGCAATGGATCGTCGACGCCTACACCCTCGTCATGTCGGGGCTGCTCTTGTCCGTCGGCAGCCTCAGCGACCGCTATGGCCGGCGCGGTTCGCTCAGCCTGGGGCTCACCCTGTTCGCCATCACCTCGGGCTTTGCGGCACAAGCACATTCCGCGGAGCAGCTCATTGCCGCTCGTGCCGCGATGGGCGTGGGTGCGGCGGTGATCTTCCCGGCCACGCTGGGGCTGATCACCAACATCTTCACCGACCCGGGTCCGCGCGCCAAGGCGATCGGGCTGTGGGCCGCCATGGTCGGTGTCGGGGTGGCGGTGGGGCCGATCAGCGGCGGCTGGTTGCTCGAACACTTCTGGTGGGGCTCGATCTTCATGGTCAACATTCCGATCGCGGTGGTGGCCATCGTCGGCGGCCTGTTCGTTCCCACCTCTCGCGACCCCGCCGCACCGCGCGTCGACGTCCCCGGGTTGGTCCTGTCCGCGGCTGGGGTCACGACGCTGGTCTACACCGTCATCCAGGCACCCACCTGGGGGTGGACGAATGTCCGCAGCGCCGTCGGTTTCGCCATGGCCGCAGCCATTCTGGTGACGTTCGCGCTGTGGGAACGCCGCACCACCCATCCCATGCTGGATGTCTCGGTATTTCTCAACCGGCGGTTCGCAGGCGGCAGCCTGGCCGTCACCGCAGGCTTTCTCACCTTGTTCGGGTTCATCTTCGTGATCACCCAATACTTCCAATTCATCAAGGACTACAGCGCTTTTCAGGCCGGCGTGCGGCTGCTGCCAGTGGCCGGGTCCATCGCGCTGGCCAGCATCGTGGGTCCGCGACTGGTCGAACGGATCGGCACCACGGCCGTCGTCGCCGGCGGTCTGACCGTGTTCGCGGCCGGGTTGGCGTGGGCGTCCACCGCCGATGCCGCGACGCCCTACGACCAGATCGCCACGCAGATGCTGTTGCTCGGGGGCGGCCTCGGCCTGACCTTTGCGCCGGCGACCGAGGCGATCATGGGGTCCTTGCCGGCCGAGAAAGCCGGCATCGGTTCGGCGGTCAACGACACCACCCGGGAACTCGGCGGCACCCTCGGCGTCGCCATCGCCGGCAGCATCTTCGCGTCGGTGTACTCGGGGCGACTGGCCGCTGCCTCGGCACTCGCCGGCCTGCCCTCCGACGCGATGCGTCACTCAATGGCTCTGGCACACGGCGTAATTCAGCATCTTCCGGCCCCGCAATCCGGCTATGTGCGCGCCACCGTGGACCGTGCGTTTTTAGACGGGCTGCAAGTGAGCTCGCTGGTCTGCGCGGGCATCGCCCTGGGTGCGGCCGTCGTCGTCGCGTGGCTGCTGCCCAGCCGGGCGCAGCCCATCGCCGACCTGAAGACCGATATCCCCTCGAGCGAAAGGCAATTGAGCCCATGACCACAGTCCCCGCAGCAGGCGAAAGCACCTACGTCCTCGGCCACGAAGACGCCGAAGTACAACGGCTACTCCTGCAAGGACGGCTCTACGACGGCTACACCGAGCACGCGCTGCGGCTGGCCCGCCTGCGACCGGGCATGCGGGTGCTCGACATCGGCTGCGGCCCCGGCGACGTCTCGTTCGTCGCCGCCCGGCTCGTCGGACCGTCCGGATCGGTACTCGGAGTGGACGCCGCTCCCGAAATGATCGCGCTGGCCCGCGCCCGGGCCAACGAACAGGGCGTGTCGACAACGCAATTCGTGCACGCCACGATCGACTCCCTGACGCTGGACGAGCCGGTCGACGCCGTGATCGGCCGGTTGATCCTGATGCATCTGCCCGATCCGGCGGCCACGCTGCGCCGGCTGCGCACGTTCGTGCAGCCCGGCGGCATAGTCGCGTTCTCCGAGAACGACGTCACCGCGACGCGCACCATCCCCGAGCTTCCGCTGTTCGCGCGCACGGTGTCGGGCATCGTGCGCGCCTTCGAAATCCTCGGGCTCAGTGCGCAATTCGGCACCAAGCTACACACCGTCTTCGCCGACGCCGGCCTGGGCATGCCGCAGCTGACCCAGGGCGCACCCATCGGAACCGCCGCGGACACCGACATCCTGGCCTACGCCGCGCAGGTGTGGCGGCTGGTGTACCCCGTCGCCGAACAGCACGGCTTCGCCATCGACGAGCTCGCCGACATCGACAATTTCGTCCCGCTGGTTCGCGAGCAGGTGGCGGCGGCCGACGCCGTCGTCGTGATGGCCCCGATGATCACCGCCTGGGCGCAGGTGCCGGGATGAGCGACACCATCGAAGCCCAGTACGCGACCGGGTTGTCGCGACACAACATCGAGCGTGCGCTCATCGCCGCCGGCAAGGACCTCGACCGCCTGCAGCCCGCCGACCTGGGCCTGCTGGAGGACTTCCACACGATGGGCCGGTTCGCCACCGCCGCGCTGGTCGACCTGCTCCAGATCACCAGCGACAGCGCGGTGCTCGACGCGGGCAGCGGGATCGGCGGCACCGCGCGCTACGTGGCCGATCGCTGCGGCTGCAGGGTCACCACGGTCGACCTCTCCGAGGGATACTGCGATGCCCAACGCTGGCTCAACCGAATCGTCGGACTGGACCGCCGGATATCGGTGAGCCAGGCCGACGTCACCGACCTGCCCTTCCCGGACGGCATCTTCGACGTGGCCGTCAGCCAGCATGTGCAGATGAACATCCCCGACAAGACGCGCCTGTACCGTGAAGCCCGCCGCGTGCTGCTTCCCAGTGGCCTACTTGGCTTGTGGGACATCGTGATTGGCGAACCCGGCGAGCTGGGCTATCCACTGCCGTGGGCCGACCGGCCGGCGCGTAGCCACCTGGTGACCTCCGCCGAATTGCGCGCGACGGTCGAGTCAACGGGATTCGCGATCGAACGCTGGAACGACCTCACCGAACAAGCGGCCGCACTCATGCAGTCCTTGCTCCCCCTGCCCGCCGGCCCGCTGGGCCTGCACGCCTTCGTAGTCGACTTCGCCCGAAAGGCCGAAAACCTCACCACCGCGTTGTCGGACGGGCGGCTGCGCGTGATCCAGGGAGCCGCGCGAGCCGCTTGAACAACACGGTCCTTCGCTGGCGGCACACGGGCAAGCATGGTGAAGTGGGTAGCGCCCGACTACTTCGACAGTGAGGATCCCCGTGCTGGGTCTCCCCGAGAAGGTGCGTGCCTGCCTGTTCGACCTCGACGGCGTACTCACCGACACCGCCAGCGTGCACACCAAGGCGTGGAAGGCCATGTTCGACGCCTTCTTGTCGGAGCGGGCCAAGCGGACCGGAGACAAGTTCGTCCCGTTCGACGCGGCGGCCGACTATCGCCAATATGTGGACGGCAAGAAGCGGGAGGACGGGGTCCGCTCGTTTTTGGACAGTCGCGGCATCGATCTGCCCGACGGCAACCACGACGACCCGGGCGACGCGGACACCGTCTACGGCCTGGGCAACCGCAAGAACGAGATGTTCCAGAAGATCCTCGAGAAGGACGGCGTCGAGGTGTTCGAGGGCTCACGGCGCTACCTGGAGGCGGCCTCGACCGCCGGGCTCGGCATCGCCGTCGTGTCGTCGAGCGCCAACACCCGCGAGGTGCTCGAGATCACCGGCCTGGAGCGGTTCATCCAGCAGCGGGTGGACGGCGTCACGCTGCGCGAGGAGCACATCAAAGGGAAGCCGGCGCCCGACTCCTATCTGCGCGGGGCGGAGCTGCTCGGCGTCGCCCCCGACGCGGCCGCGGTCTTCGAGGACGCGCTATCGGGCGTGGCAGCCGGCCACGCCGGGAACTTCGGCTTCGTGGTCGGAGTGGACAGGGTGGGCCAGGCCGAGGAGTTGCGCCGCAGCGGCGCCGACATCGTGGTGAGCGATCTCGCCGAATTGCTGGGGAACTCAACCGAGGTCACGTCGTGATCACGCAGGAGGCCTTTCCCGTCGAGCCGTGGTTGATCCGCGAGACACGGCTCGACCTCAACCTGATCGCCCAGTCGGAATCGTTGTTCGCCTTGTCCAACGGGCACATCGGGCTGCGCGGCAACCTCGACGAGGGTGAGCCGCACGGCCTTCCGGGCACCTATCTGAACTCGTTCTACGAGATCCGGCCGCTGCCCTACGCCGAGGCCGGCTACGGCTACCCGGAGGCCGGCCAGACGGTCGTCGACGTCACCAACGGCAAGATCATCCGGCTGTTCGTCGAGGACGAGCCGTTCGACGTCCGCTACGGCGAGCTGATCTCGCACGAACGCTGTCTGGACCTGCGCGCCGGGACGCTGACCCGCAACGCGCAATGGCGCTCCCCGGCGGGCAAGGAAGTCAAGGTCACCTCCACCCGGCTGGTGTCGCTGGCCAACCGCAGCGTCGCCGCCATCGAGTACTGCGTGGAGGCGGTCGGCGAATTCGTCCGGGTGACCGTGCAGTCCGAGCTGGTCACCAACGAGGACCAGCCGCAGACGTCGGCCGACCCACGGGTGTCGGCCATCCTGGACAATCCGCTGGAGGCCGTCGAACACGAGGCCCTGGAGCGAGGCGCGGTGCTGATGCACCGCACCCGGGCCAGCGCGCTGATGATGGCCGCGGGGATGGATCACGAGGTCGAGGTGCCGGGGCGGGTCGAGGTCAGCAGCGACGCGCGCCCCGACCTGGCCCGGACCACCGTGATCTGCGGGTTGCGGCCCGGTCAGAAGCTGCGCATCGTCAAATACCTGGCGTACGGGTGGTCCAGCCAGCGCTCCCGCCCCGCGGTGCGCGACCAGGTCGCCGCGGCAATGCACAGCGCCCGCTACAGCGGATGGGACGGGCTGCTGAAGGCGCAGCGCGAGTACCTCGACGACTTCTGGGAGAACGCCGACGTCGAGGTCGAGGGCGACTCGGAATCCCAGCAGGCGGTGCGGTTCGGCCTGTTCCACCTCGTGCAGGCCAGCGCCCGCGCCGAGCGCCGCGCCATCCCGAGCAAAGGGCTCACCGGAACCGGGTATGACGGCCACGCGTTCTGGGACACCGAGGGTTACGTGCTGCCGGTGCTGACCTACACGTTGCCGCACGCCGTCGCCGACTCGCTGCGGTGGCGGGCGTCGACCCTCGACCTGGCCCGTGATCGCGCGGCGGAACTCGGCCTCCAGGGCGCCAGCTTCCCCTGGCGAACCATCCGCGGGCAGGAATGCTCGGCGTACTGGCCGGCCGGCACCGCGGCCTTCCACATCAACGCCGACATCGCAATGGCCTTCGAGCGCTACCGCGTCGTCACCGGCGACCACACGCTGGAGCAGGAGTGCGGCGTCACGGTGCTGGTCGAGACAGCCCGGCTGTGGATGTCGCTCGGCCACCACGACCGGCACGGCGTCTGGCACATCGAGGGCATCACCGGGCCCGACGAGTACACGGCGATCGTCCGCGACAACGTGTTCACCAACCTGATGGCCGCACACAACCTGCTCACGGCCGCTGAGGCCTGCAACCGCCACCCCGAGGCGGCCGAGGCCTTGGGCGTGACGTCCGAGGAAGCGGCAGCCTGGCGCGATGCCGCCGACGCCGTCAACATCCCCTACGACGAGGAACTCGGCGTCCACCAGCAATGCGAGGGATTCACCAAGTTCGCTGAGTGGGATTTCGAGAAAAACAACAAGTACCCGTTGCTGCTGCACGAGGCCTACGTGCGCCTCTACCCCGCGCAGGTGATCAAGCAGGCGGACCTGGTGCTGGCGATGCAATGGCAGAGCCACGCGTTCACGCCCGAGCAGAAGGCGCGCAACGTCGACTACTACGAGCGACGCATGGTCCGCGATTCCTCGCTGTCGGCCTGCACGCAGGCGGTGATGTGCGCCGAGGTCGGGCACCTGGAGCTGGCCCATGATTACGCATATGAGGCCGCGCTGATCGACCTGCGCGACCTGCACAGCAACACGCGCGACGGCCTGCACATGGCCTCGCTCGCCGGCGCGTGGATGGCGATCGTGAACGGCTTCGGCGGTCTGCGCGACGACGAGGGGATCTTGACACTGGATCCCCAACTGCCGGATGGCATCTCACGACTGCGCTTCCGGCTGCGGTGGCGCGATTTCCGGGTGACGGTCGACGCCAACCACCGCGACGTCACCTATACCGTGCGCGACGGGCCCGGCGGCGAGCTGCTGATCCGGCACGCCGGCGAGGACGTGAAGCTGAGCACGGAGGCACCGACCACCATCGCGGTACGCAGACGCACGCCGTTGCTGCCGGCGCCGTCGCAGCCGCCCGGCCGCGAGCCGATGCACCGCCGTGTGCTGGCTCGCCACAAATAGCCCGCTGCGACCCTAGGTCAGGTTGTCCGGATCGAGGATCCGGCCGAGTTCGGTGTGCACGACGTCGCGGATTTGGTCGTCGGTCAGCTCGTCCAGACCGGCGGCCGAACGCAGGATCGGCGCGAAGAGCCGCCAACCAAACTGCAGCGCCAGGCCGTTGGCGACGGCCAGCCGCGCACTCATGTCGTCTTTGTGCACTGGTCGCACCCATTCGATCAGAGTGGCAATGTTCGGAAACTGCTTTTGCAACTGCGCGGCGGGATACCCGTCGAGCAGCGTCCGGGCCATGACCCGCATCTGCCGGTCCAGCACCTGATCCACCACCTCGCTTGGCGCACCCGAGTTCAGCAGATCGGTCAGCGTCGTCCCGAGATGGTCGAGCACGGCGCCGACCAGCTTGTCCTTGGTGCCGAAGTGGCGAAACACCAGTCCGTGATTGACCTTCGACCGGGCGGCTATGTCGCGGATCGATGTCGCCGCCGGTCCACGCTCGGCGAACAGGTCGGTGGCGGCCTGTAGAACCGCCGCGGCCACCTCTTCGCGTCCAGTGGGGATCTCGCCGCGAGTAGCCCTTGCCGAACCTGTAGTCATGTGTCTACACTACTCGTGTAGTCGATTGACTACAGTGCTCTTATCGGAAAGGGACGACAGAAATGAAGAACTCCGTCACCGTCACCAAGCTGAGCAGCCGGATCGGCGCCCGAATCGATGGCGTACGCCTCGGCGGTGACCTGGCTCCCGACACCGTCGCGGACATTCACCAGGCTCTGCTTGCGCACAAGGTGATCTTCTTCCGTGGCCAGCACCACCTCGACGACGCCGAGCAACTCGCGTTCGCCAAGCTGCTGGGCACCCCGGTCGGCCATCCGGCCTCACTCGCCGCCGTCCCCGAGACGCCGGTCATCACGCCGATCGACTCCGAATACGGCAAGGCCAATCGCTGGCACACCGACGTCACCTTCGCCGCGAACTACCCGGCGGCCTCGATCCTGCGCGCGGTGACCCTGCCCCCCTATGGCGGCTCGACGCTGTGGGCCTCGACGGTCGCCGCTTACGAAGACCTCCGCGAACCGGTCAGATGTCTGGTCGAGAATCTGTGGGCGGTGCACAGCAATCGCTACGACTACGTCACTGCCGAAGCGCTGCAGGCGTCGATGAGCGACACCGAGCGCGCCTTCCGGCAGTCGTTCGAGGCGCCCGATTTCCGCACCGAACACCCGGTGGTTCGGGTGCACCCCGAAACCGGGGAACGCAGCTTGCTACTCGGCGACTTCGTGCGCACCTTCGTCGGATTGGACAACCAGGTCTGGGGCGGGCTGCTCGACCTGTTGCAGAGCCAAATCACCAAGCCGGAGAACACGATTCGGTGGAACTGGGAGTACGGCGACGTCGCAATGTGGGACAACCGGGCGACCCAGCACCGCGCCGTCGACGACTACGACGACCATCCGCGTCTGATGCACCGCGTCACGCTGATGGGCGACGTCCCCGTCAACGTGAACGGAGAACGCAGCCGCGCCCTTGGCGGGGGACTACTGAAAGTAGTTGCCAGTTGATCGATTTCAGCTCGCCGAGCTGACCGGATCGATCGGCAGCCAACGCAGCGCACCCGGTGCACCGAGGGGTACCACCGGGTGCGCCGGCGTTATCGGCGCCAGCCGCCGGTAGGTGTCGCCCTGCAGCGGGCGCTGATCGTTCCCCCCCTTGTTCGGCCACAGCGAGGCGGCCCGCTCGGCCTGCGCGGTGATGGACAGCGACGGGTTGACGCCCAGATTCGCCGAGATTGCCGCGCCGTCGACCACGTACAGGGTGGGATAGCCGTAGACCCGGTGGTACGGATCGATCACGCCCTGTTCGGGGCTGTCGCTGATCGCCGCCCCGCCGAGGAAGTGTGCGGTCAGCGGGATGTTGAACAACTCCCCCCAGGTGCCGCCGGCCACGCCGTCGATTTTCTCGGCGATGCGACGGGTAACCGTGTTGCCCACCGGATTCCAGGCCGGGTTCGGGTCGCCGTGTCCCTGCTTGCTGGTGTACCAGCGGATGCCCAGCCTGCCGCGTTTGGTGAACGTGGTGATCGAGTTGTCCAGGTGCTGCATCACCAGTGCGATCATCGTGCGTTCGCTCCACTTACGGGGATTGAGCAGCCGCAGCATGCCACGCGGGTCCTCCCCCGCCGTATCGAGCAGCTGCCGCCAGCGCGGCACGTCCGTGCCCTCGAGCCCGGGGCCGTCGGTCATCAGCGTCTGTAGCAGCCCCATCGCGTTGGAACCCTTGCCGTAGCGGCAGGGCTCGATGTGAGTGTCCTCCGTCGGGTGAATCGACGACGTGATCGCCACCCCGTGGGTTAGGTCCAGGTCCGGCGACACCGTGCGGCGCCCGGCGCCGACGATCGATTCGGAATTGGTTCGGGTCAGCACACCCAGCCGCTTCGAGAGGCGTGGCAGTTTGCCCTTGTCGCGCATGTTGAACAGCAGGTGCTGGGTGCCCCAGGTGCCCGCGGCCAAGATCACGTTCGCGGCGGTGAAGGTGCGCTTACGCCGCCGCACCCAGCTGCCGGTCCGGACCGTGCTGATCTCCCACAGTCCGTCGGGCCGTTGCTCGAAGCTCTTCACGGTGGTCATTGGAATGACTTGTGCGCCTGCGGATTCCGCGAGGCCGAGATAATTCTTGAGCAGCGTGTTCTTGGCCCCGTAACGGCAGCCCGTCATGCAGGAGCCGCACTCCAGGCAGCCGGTGCGCTCCGGTCCCACACCACCGAAGAACGGGTCGGGAAACTTCTCGCCCGGTGCCTTGGTGCCCTCCGGCCCGAAGAACACCCCCACCGGCGTCGGCACGAACGTATCGCCGCAACCCATTTCGTCGGCGACCTCTTTGAGCACGCGGTCGGCGTCGGTGAACGTCGGGTTGGTGACCACGCCCAGCATCCGCTGCGCCTGCTCATAATGCGGCTCCAGCTCGCTGCGCCAGTCGGTGATGTGGGCCCACTGGCGGTCGGCGAAGAACGGCTCCGGCGGGACGTACAGCGTGTTGGCATAATTCAGCGATCCGCCGCCCACCCCGGCGCCGGCCAGAATCAGCACGTTCTTCAGCGGATGAATCCGTTGGATGCCGAAGCAGCCCAGTCTCGGAGCCCACAGAAACTTGCGCAGATTCCACGACGTCTTGGCGAAATCCTCGTCTTCGAAGCGACGGCCCGCCTCCAATACGCCTACGCGGTAACCCTTTTCGGTCAGTCGGAGCGCGCTGACGCTGCCGCCGAAACCCGAGCCGATGATCAGGACGTCATAGTCTGGCTGCATCACCCCAGTATGAACTTACCGGTGGGTAACGAGCTAGTGCCCTCAGTCGGCGGCCTCAGGCCCCGACGGTCAGGCCGACCTTCTGGAATTCCTTGAGATCGCAGTAGCCGGCCTTGGCCATCGATCGGCGCAGCCCGCCGACGAGGTTGACGCTGCCGAACGGGTCGTCGGAAGGCCCATCGAGCACCTGCTCGAGCGGCGGCCGCTCGCCGACGGCGATCTGCAACAGGGCACCGCGCGGCAACGACGGGTGCGCCGCGGCGGCGGGCCAGAACCAGCCCTCGCCCAGCGCCTCGGCGGCTCCGGCCAGCGGCGTACCGAGCACCACCGCGTCCGCGCCGCACGCGATGGCCTTGGCCAGCTCCCCGGACGTGTGGATGTCGCCGTCGGCCAGCACATGCACGTAGCGGCCGCCGGTCTCGTCGAGGTATTCCCGGCGCGCGGCGGCGGCGTCGGCGATCGCGGTGGCCATCGGGACGCTGATGCCCAGCACCTCGTCGCTGGTGGTCACGCCGCGGGTGGAGCCGTAGCCGACGATGACGCCGGCGGCGCCGGTGCGCATCAGGTGCAGCGCGGTGCGGTGGTCCAGCACGCCGCCGGCAACCACCGGCACGTCGAGCTCGGAGATGAAGGTCTTCAAGTTGAGCGGTTCGCCGTCGCTAGCCACCCGCTCGGCCGAGACGATGGTGCCCTGGATAACGAGCAGATCGATGCCGGCCTGCAGCAGCACCGGGGTGAGCGCCTGGGCGTTTTGCGGGCTGACCCGCACGGCCGTGGTGACGCCCGCCTCGCGGATCCGGGCGACCGCGGCGCCCAGCAGATCGGGGTTCAGCGGCGCGGCGTGCAGCTCCTGCAACAGCCGGATCGAGGCCGAGGGTTCGGGTTCCTTTTCGGCGGCCTCGAGCAGCTGCGCGATCTTGGCTTGTACGTCGGAGTGCCGGCCGATCAGACCCTCGCCGTTGAGCACGCCCAGCCCGCCGAGCCGGCCCAGCTCGATCGCGAACTCCGGGGACACCAGCGCGTCCGTCGGGTGGGCCAGCACCGGGATCTCGAACCGGTAGGCGTCCAGCTGCCAGGCCGTCGACACGTCCTGCGACGAGCGGGTGCGCCGGGAGGGCACGATGCCGATCTCACTGAGCTCATACGTGCGACGGGCCACGCGGCCCATTCCGATCTCGACCATCGCCAGTTCGCTGTTCACCGCGCGTAGTAGTTGGGGGCTTCGACCGTCATCGCGACGTCGTGCGGATGGCTCTCTTTGAGCCCGGCCGCGGTGATGCGGACGAACTGCGCCTGCTGCAACACCTCGATGGTCGGCGAGCCGGTATAGCCCATCGCGGCGCGCAGACCCCCGACCAGCTGGTGAATCACCGACGACAGCGGGCCGCGGTAGGGCACGCGCCCTTCGATGCCCTCGGGGACCAGTTTGTCCTCGCTCAACGCGTCGTCGGCGAAGTAGCGGTCCTTGGAGTACGACCTGCCAGCACTGCCAGCCCCGCTCCGGCCGGCCATGGCGCCCAGCGACCCCATGCCGCGGTAGCTCTTGAATTGCTTGCCGTTGACGAAGATCGTCTCGCCCGGCGCCTCGGCGGTGCCGGCCAGCAGCGAGCCCAGCATAGCCGTCGACGCGCCGGCGGCTAGCGCCTTGGCGATGTCACCGGAATACTGCAGTCCGCCGTCGGCAATGACCGGCACACCCGCCGGACGACACACCGCGACGGCTTCCAAAATCGCCGTGATCTGAGGGGCGCCGACGCCGGCCACCACCCGGGTGGTGCAGATCGAGCCCGGCCCCACCCCGACCTTGACGGCGTCGGCTCCGGCGTCGACCAGGGCAGCGGCCGCCGAGCGGGTGGCGACGTTGCCGCCGATCACCTCGACCTTGTGGCCGACTTCGGCCTTGAGTTTGCCGACCATGTCGAGCACCAACCGGTTGTGGGCGTGCGCGGTGTCCACGATCAGCACGTCGACCCCGGCGTCGACCAGCATCATCGCCCGCACCCAGGCGTCGCCCCCGACGCCGACCGCCGCACCTACCAACAGCCGGCCGTCGCTGTCCTTGGTGGCCAGCGGGTGTTGCTCGGTCTTGACGAAGTCTTTGACGGTGATCAGCCCGGTCAGCCGGCCGTGGCCGTCGACGACCGGCAGTTTCTCGATCTTGTTGCGGCGCAGCAGGCCCAGCGCCGCATCGGCGGACACGCCCTCCCGGGCGGTGATCAGCGGGGCCTTGGTCATCACCTCGGCGACCTGCCTGTTCTGGTCGACCTCGAAGCGCAGGTCCCGGTTGGTGATGATGCCGACCAGCGCGCCGGAGTCGTCGACGACCGGCAGCCCGGAAATCCGGAACCGCGCACACAGCGCCTCGACCTGGGCCAGCGTGTTGTCGGGCCGGCAGGTGACCGGGTCGGTGACCATGCCCGCCTCGGAGCGCTTCACCATCTCCACCTGGCCGGCCTGTTCGGCGACGGGCAGGTTGCGGTGCAACACCCCCATGCCGCCGGCACGGGCCATCGCGATGGCCATCCGCGACTCGGTGACGGTGTCCATCGCGGAGCTGACCAGCGGGACCTTGAGCCGGATCTTCTTGGTGAGCTGGCTGGAGGTGTCCGCGGTGGCGGGCACCACGTCGGAGGCCGCCGGCAGCAGCAGGACGTCGTCGAACGTCAGCCCGAGCATCGCCACCTTGTGCGGGTCGTCGCCGCCGGTCGGCACCGGGTCGTCGGTCAGTCCGGCTACGGGCGCGTTGCGCACGTAGGGGCTGCCGACCAGGTCGGAGCTGTCTTCTAGGTGGGACATGCCACGCGACATCGGTGAAGCCCTCCATACGAACGCTTGGAGTGAGAAGCCCATCCTATCGGCTCGCCGATCGTGCACAGACTCTTGCTTGTGGCGCGCCGCGTTCCCGCGCGACGCGGGACTTACCTGCTGGCGTTATCACGACCCGCTTGCGTAGGCTATGGGCGTGCGTGATCACCTCCCGCCGGGTTTGCCGCCCGACCCGTTCGCTGACGACCCGTGCGACCCGTCGGCGGCGCTGGAAGCCGTAGAACCGGGGCAACCCCTGGATCAACAAGAGCGCATCGCGGTCGAGGCTGACCTCGCCGATCTGGCCGTATACGAATCCTTGTTGGCGCACAAGGGAATTCGCGGACTCGTGGTGTGTTGCGACGAGTGTCAGCAGGACCACTACCACGACTGGGACATGCTGCGGGCCAACCTGCTGCAACTGCTGATCGACGGCACCGTTCGCCCGCACGAGCCGGCCTACGACCCCGAGCCGGACGCCTATGTGACCTGGGATTACTGCCGGGGCTACGCCGATGCTTCGCTCAACGAGGCCACGTCAGACGCCGACGGATTTCACTGGCGTCACTGACCCGGCGCCACCGTGGGTGTCGGCTGGCCGTGGTGATGGTGATGCTTTGACGTCGGACTCGGCGACGGTGCCGCCGCCGGCGGCGGCACAGCAGGCGCGACGGACGGGGCGGCCGGGACCGCAGCGGGCGGCGAGACGACCGGCGGAGAGACGACCGGCGGAGGCGCGACTGGCAGCGGCACCGCGGACGGCAGGGTCGCGTTGGGATCGCGGGCCGCAACCTTGGCGTTGAGCAGGTTCACCTCGTCCATCAGATCGTTTCGGCCGGTGCCCGCGTCCATCGATTGCAGCGTGCTGCTGATCTCCATCAGCTGGCTTTGTGCCTGGGTCCATTCGCCCTTGTCGATCATCTCCTGAACCTTGGCCAGATCGGCCTTGGCAGACAATTCGATCTGGTTCTGGCTGACGTGTGGCTCGTCGAAGAACATCGCGTGCAGGCCGTACAGCGTGTCGCCGGGGCGGGCCTCGGCCACGACGGCGCCAAAACCGCTGAGCACCAACAGCGTTGCCGCGACGGAACCGATCGTCGCCACGCTGCGACGGCCGTGCCGCCGATCCTCGAGTCCGGCATGCCACGCGGCGATCGCCTCTTCCGGCGAGACGAGGGCACTGGCCGGCGGCCACCTCAGGTCGTCGCGCCAGTCGCCGAGCAGCGTGGCCAGCGCGCCCTCGCTGGGGTCGTCGACGTCGAATCGCTGGCGGTTGGCCAGCGCGTCGAGCAGCATGTCCGTGCGCGCCACCTCGTCGAGGGCCGGGCGGTCGGGAAGGGCGAACTCAGGCATAGCCACCTGCCGCAACTATCTCGGATTTCAGCCGGGCCAGCGCCCGGTGCTGTGCGACCCGCACCGCGCCCGGCGTCGCACCGACCGCGGCGGCGGTCTCTTCGGCCGACAGGCCGACCACCACGCGGAGTATCAGGATCTCGCGCTGCTTGGCGGGCAGGATCTCGAGCAGTTCACTCATCCGGCTGGCCGAATCGGATTGCAGGGCCCGCTGTTCCGGGCCGGCCTCGGTCGACCATCGCTCGGGCACGGTTTCGGCGGGGAAGGCGAGGTCGCGACCCGCGGCCCGGTGGGCGTCGGCCACCTTGTGAGCCGCGATGCCGTAGAGAAACGCCAGAAAGGGGCGGCCTCGGTCCTTGTACCGCGGCAGCGCCGTCAGAGTCGCCAAGCACACCTCCTGAGCCACATCGTCGGCCGACAGACCACCCCGATCGACTGTGCCGACTCGCGCTCGGCAATATCGCACGACGATCGGGCGGATGGTCTCCAGCACCTCCCGTAAAGCGTTCCTGTCCCCCGCTACGGCATCGGCAACCACAGCGTCGAGAGGACGTTCCGCTTGAATTGTCATCGACGGCGGTATCTCCAACGTTACGAAGCGAGCACATCACGGGCGAACCCCCGCAATGACAATAACGGGCAGCAGCCGATTCAAGCGGAACGCCACGTTCCCCCGGCGCGCCGCACTTGATCTGCGCAAATACCCCTGATTTCAGCCAGTTTCGGCCCGGAAATCGTGACGCTAGCGATATCGAACAGCAAGCAGGCTGAGGCCCAACGCAGCGGTATCAGGCCTAAACGGCCGGTGGCGTCCAGCGCCGTCTCGGCAACAGCACGGGCGCGATCGATCTCGCCGGCGCTACACAGCGCCGCGGCCAGCACCACCTGGCTCTTCACCTGATGCCGTGTCGAAGCCGGTGCCAGCTCGACGGCATCGGTGGCGGCGCGCACAGCCGCCTCACGATCGCCGGTGAACATCGCCAGCTCGGCGCCCACCCACCGACGGCGCACCGCGACCCGTTCCGGCACCGGCCCGGCCAGCAGGGCTGCGTCGGCCCGAGCCAGCAGAGTCGCCGCCGCGGCGAAGCGACCGAGGCCCAGCGCGTCGGCCGCGAGCCCGATCAGGGCGTCGGCACGGGCCTCGCCATCGGCCCCAGCCAGCGCCAGGGCACGGCCGTCCCAGCCGCGGGCCCGCGCATGCCACCCGAGTTGGCGCAGAAACGAGCCCTGCGTGCTGTGGGCCAGGGAGGCCAGCCGGCCGGTCCCGCCGCCGCGCCGCAGTTCGGCGAGGTCGCGGTAGGCGCTGCCGTAGCGGCCCTGTCCGCCCGCGGCAACGGCCCGCAGCCACAATTGACCTGGTGTCTTCGCCGTCGGTAGCGGCCAGGCGCCGGGCCGGTCCCCGAAGGCGGCGGCGGCCAGCGCCGGCTCGGCGGCAGAAGTGTGACCAGTTTCAATCACACAGATAGTAGTAAACAGTTCGTAGTGTTCGTGTTACCGAGTTGTTAATCGCGATCGGGCCTGTACTAAATGGCGAAGGGCGCCCACTGCGCCCTGAGCTGGGAAATCTCAGTTTGGTCAACTTACCTGGTAGCACCCTTCTCGTACACGAAATGCGTGACACATGAACGGGGAGTTAATTCTCCTCCGACCAACACATATTTTGCCGGTCTAAACGCCTATTGACTGAAATTCACCGCCCCACATAGGTTCTAGCAGTGACGGGTAGTCATCGGTGACGTCACCCCAAATCAGATGCACACTCACATCGCGACCCTAGCCTCAATTGGGCTCGCCGTGCAGAGAGGGAACTAGCCATGCCACAACCGGAGCAGCTACCTGGTCCTAACGCCGACATCTGGAACTGGCAACTGCAGGGCTTGTGCCGTGGCGTTGACTCGTCGATGTTCTTTCATCCCGACGGCGAGCGCGGACGCGCCCGCATGCAGCGCGAACAGCGCGCCAAGGAAATGTGCCGGCGCTGCCCGGTGATCGAGGCGTGCCGCTCCCACGCGCTGGAAGTCGGTGAGCCGTACGGTGTTTGGGGCGGACTGTCGGAATCCGAGCGCGACCTACTACTCAAGAGCGACATCGGCCGCAACCGCGGAATCCGCCGCAGCGCCTAGTACCCGCTACCGCCGGTCGAGCAGCACCGGCACCGACGTCGGCGATTGGAACACCTGTCCGCGCACATGCGGGTCGTCGCCGTCCGGATCGAGCCGCAGGTTAGGCAGCCGGTCCAGTAAAAGAGTGATGGCCGTGCGCATTTCGAGCCGCGCGAGGTGCATCCCGTGGTCAACGAGATGAGCACGTGGAAACGGACTTACGCGGGCAGATCGCGCAGTTGCCGACCCGACCCGTGGCCGTGCGACGATCGGTCGCATGACCACGCATGAGACGGGCCGGGCTGCGACGACGGACGAAGGCACGGTGATCGTGGCCGAGGCCGACGCGGGACCCACACCCTACGATCTGCTGCTGGCCGCGCTGGGGTCGTGCACCTCGATGACGGTGCGCATGTACGCCGAACGCAAGGGCTGGCCACTGGCGGGTGTTCGAGTGACGTTGCGGCACTCGCGTATTCACGCACAAGACTGCGCCGAGTGCGAAACGAAAGTCCCGTTCATCAGACCCTGACCTCGGAGGTCGACATCGCCACGTCGTTGCGGTGACGGGCGAGCGCCGTCGTTTCGACCCGGGCCGATCGGGGTAGGCCGGGCTCATGAAAACGGGCGTGTCCATCGCGGTCGCGGCATTGACCGCCACTCTCGCACCAATAGCCGCATGCGCACATCAGCAGGGCAACCAGCCCAGTGCCTCGCCGTCGACCAGCGCGCCGCCCGGCGCGGAGCGGATGACCACCCAGCTGAAGGCCGCCGACGGCAGCCAAGTAGCAACGGCCACTTTTGATTTCGCGAACGGCTACGCGACGGTCACCGTCGAGGCCGGGCCTAACCAGCTGCTGAGCCCGGGTTTTCACGGGTTGATGGTCCACGCGGTGGGCAAACGCGAGGCGCCGGACTTCAGCTCCGCCGGCAGCGTGTACCAGGCGTCCGATCACACCGGCCATCCGGCCAGCGGTGACCTGACCGCTCTGCAGGTGCGCTCCGATGGCTCGGCGAAGCTGGACACCACCACCAGCTTGCTGACGGCCGCGGACCTGAGAAGCAGCTCGGGCACGGCGGTCATCCTGCCCCAGACCGCGGACAACATGGTCAACGGCCCCACGAACGAATCCAAGCGGATCGCTTGTGGTGTGATCGCCGCGGCCGGGCCGACAACCTCGTCCGCGGCGACAAGCACCGTCTCGACGGTGACCACGACGCTGACGACGCCGCCCAGCCTGCCGCCCGGCACGTAACGCGCTCGCCCGCCGCCAGTTCAAGGCCGAAAGTACTGACCGTGCAGACAATGTTGTTCGAGCTCGGATTGGTCCTCTTCCTGCTCGGACTGCTGACCGGGCTCGCCGTTCCCGCGCTCAAGAACCCGCGCATGGCATTGTCGAGCCACCTCGAGGCCGTACTCAACGGCATGTTCCTGGTGCTGCTCGGGTTGCTCTGGCCGCACCTTCACCTGTCCCACGCGTGGGGAGTCACCGCGATCGCACTCATCGTCTACTCCGCCTATGCGAACTGGGTGGCCTCGCTGCTCGCGGCGGTGTGGGGCGCCGGGCGCAAATTCGCGCCGATCGCGACGGGTGACCACCAGGCCTCGGCGCCCAAGGAAAGCCTAGTCAGTTTCCTGCTGGTGTCCCTGTCGGTCGCGGTCGTGATCGGCGTGGGCATCGTCATCGCGGGCCTCTGACGACGAGCCGCCGGCCGACACCTCGAGCGCGAAGAGTCGCACCTGGGCCGACTTACCTCTCAAGGCCTGCGATCCGCGGTCGCTGAGTCCGGGCGGTCGCGCGTCCAGCGCGTCGACGGTCTGCTCGGTGAGAAGGATTGCGTCGCCGGTGGTTTTGGTCAGCTGCTCGACGCGCGCGGCGACGTTGACGGTGTCGCCGATGAGCGTGAACTCGAGCTTGCCTCCGCCGCCGATGGTGCCGGCAATGACCTTTCCCGTGTTGATGCCGATGCCGATGCGAAGGTCGGCGCCGAAGCGCCCGCCGACCAGACGGTGAATCAACACCGCCGCGCTGAGGGCTGCATCGGCATGGCTGGCAAGGTGATTCGGCGCGCCGAAGACGGCCAAGGCGCCGTCGCCGAGGAACTTGTTCACGTGCCCGCCCGCGTCGACGACCGCCGGCACGACCATCTCGAACAGGGCGTTGAGCCGGGCGACGGTGTCCTCGGCGGAATGCGCCTCGGCGAACGGGGTGAAATCGCGGATGTCGACGAACATCACCGTCACCTCGCGGCGCTCGCCGGTGAACACGTGGTCGCCCTGCTCGAGCAGCCGCGTCGCCAGGGCCGGGTCGACATACGTCCCGAACGCCGACTGAAGTCGTTGCCGCTCAACCAGACCCGCCTGCATACGGTTGAACGACGCGGCCAACGCGCCGAGGTCATCGTCCTGGACCACCGGCAGGCGCCGGCTGTAATCGCCGCCCGCGACGCGGGTGGTGCCCTCGGCGAGATCGCGAATGGGCCGCAGCAACGGCAAGAACCCGGCGCCGAGAGTGAACGGCACGCCGAAGCAGAGTGTCGACACAGCCGCGATCGCGCCGAAAACAAGCGGTTGCCCATGAGCCCCGTCGACCACCGTCATCAGCATCGCGCCGTCGACAACGAAAATGAACACGACCGCGAGGATGAAGACGTTCGACCACGCGGCAAAGGTCGGCCGGGACCGGGGCAGCGAGTCGCCGATCCCGATGTCACCGGCGATGGCGACCCTGGCCGGCCGTACCGCCGCCTCCGCGAAGGTGTGCATGATGCTCAGCCCGACGGCCATCCCGATCGCCAGGCCCAAAATCCCGTATTGGGCCAGCCGCGATCCCGTCACCCCGGTGGTCGCAGCGACCGCAACCGACAACACCGCGACCAATGCCGTGTTGGTGGCCAGCGTCCTGGCACCGCCGCCCCTGGCCCAGACATAGGTGGCGTCCAGTGCCCCCACCCGATCGGCCTCTCGGCCGGCAGCCCACCGGTCCACCCGGCGGCCCGGCCCCCAACCGGGCAGCAGGCTCACGTAGGCCTGCAGCGGCGCGACGATGACGGTGAGCGCGGCCGCCGCGACGTAGTCGTCCGACCTTTCGACAGCAACCATGAGCAGCGACCACACGAGGTACACCGACAGCGAAAGCGGGATCGCAATGGCGTAAACCGCCCACGAGTACCTCGACTTGTAGCGATCCCACGTCCACTGCCAGATGCGGTCCATGCGGCGACCCTAAACGCTCCTCGCCCAGGCTGACCAGCAAACAATGCGCCCGGGAAGATGACCATCCGCGGCGGGTGGCAACATTTCCCGCGTAGCCGACGACGTGCCGATGGGCGGGGATGTGGACACCGAACCGACGTTGCTGCTCGCGTTGGATCTGAGCGGGATTTTCGTCTTTGGTCTCAACGGGGCGCTCACCGCCGTGCGCGTCGTGCGGCTCGACATCGTCGGCGTCGTGGCGCTCGGGATGGCTACGGCGTTGGGCGGCGGAGTGATTCGGGACGTCCTGCTCGGCTCGATTCCGCCCGTGACGTTCCGCGACTGGCGGTACTTTGCGCTCGCCGTCGCCGGCGCGCTGATCGCCTTCGTCCTCAGCAGGTGGCTGCACCGGCTGGAGACGCCGATCATCATTCTCGACGCGATGGGGCTGGGCTTCTACGCGGTCATCGGCACCAACAAAGCCGTCGTCTTCGGGCTGGGAGTCGCCCCCGCGCTGCTGCTCGGTGTCGTCACCGCCGTGGGTGGTGGCACGATTCGCGACGTCTTCATCGGCCGGATCCCGACGGTGCTCCGCAGCGAGCTGTATGCCATCCCGGCATTGGCGGCCGCGGCGATCACGGTGGCGGCCATGCGCATGGGTTGGTACGGATTGCCGGCCGCGTTCGGGGCCGCGGCGGTCTGCTTCGCCATCCGGATGCTGGGCGTCCGCTTCGGACTGAACGCACCGGGTCCGCCCGGCGCCTTCGGCGACGATTCGCGCCGGTCCGATCCCCCGCCGCCCGCAAACGGGTGGTAGACCGCGTTATTACTTGGCGTGAAATGCGATTTTGGCGATCGAGGACAAATACGCTTCGTGGACTTCGGTAACCGCCGGGAACGACACCAGGGACCACTCCGATGGCTCACTCTCGCACCGCATTGGCCGCAGTCGGCGCCGGACTGTTGGTGCACGCGTTTGCCCTCGGCGTGATCGCCGCTCCGGCACACGCCGACCCGCCGCCCGGCAGCTGTCCGCCGGCGTCCCACACTGATGGCAACGCGTGCTCCGCCAGGCTGAGTTCGGTGACCGCCGATACCGTCGAGGGGACGATCGCCGGGACGCTGGTCGGCGGCGGGGCGCCGGTGACGCTTTCGGGCCGAGCCGATGCGTACCTGAAGTCGCGAGGATTCGGCGATACGCCGCCCGACTCGGTCCATCGCTGGGATGCCGCGATCGACGGGGTGGCCAATGCCGACCTGGCTGGTTCCGGCTCGTGTCCATCCAGCCCGTCGCGCAGTAGCGCTACTTGCCGCCGACGCCACCCGCAGCCGGGCAGTAGTTCTCGAGGTGTGTGTCCGGAGTGCGGACGCGCTCCGGACGGAAGCCCCGTCCCACGAAGATCGGTGGAATCAATTGCAGCGGGCCCCATCCGGTGATCTTGGGGACCTGGATCGGCGACAGGTCACCGGTCAAATTGGGCGCCACCACCCTGTCCTGCGCCAGCACCTGAACCGCCTGAACGATCCGAGTCGGCAATTCCCGGCGACGCTGCACCTTGGCCAGGTCGGCGTCGGTCAACCGGTGTTCGCGCAGCGGGGCGCACAAGATGTTGGCCGCGGCCACCGCATCGGCGACCGCAAGGTTGATGCCGACCCCACCGGCCGGCGACATCGCGTGTGCGGCATCGCCGATGCACAGTAGGCCGGTACGCCACCACGTCGCGAGCCGGTCCACCCGCACGTCGAGTTCGCTGGTGTCGTCCCACGAGGTCAGATCGTTGACATGCTCACGCAGCCGAGGCTGCGCGGTGACGATCAGCTGCTTGAACTCCTCCAGCGATCCGCCCCGGGGGCTGGCCCCCTTGGGCATCAGATAGGCGACCTGCCAGTAGTCGCCGCGGTAGATCATGGCCATCATCAGGCCCTTGCGAAGCACCGCAAACAGTTCCTGAGGGTCGCCGGGGCGCCATTTCAGCCGGAACCACAGCACGTCCATCGGGGAATGTGCGGCGGCGGTCTGCAATCCCGCCGCGGCACGCACCGCGGACTTGCGGCCGTCGGCGGCCACCACCAGCTCGGCCCGGACCTCAAGATCCGGTGTGCGCACCCCGACCACCCGATCGCCGTCCAGGATCAGGTCGGTGACCTCGGCGTTCTGGATCAAGGTGAATTCCGGGTAGGCAGCAGCCTTTTCCGCGATGAAGTCCAGAAAGTCCCACTGCGGCATCATGGCGATATAGGGCTTGAAGCCGAGCCACTGGAGTGCCTTGAAGTTGCCCACGGTGCGAATCGAACCACCGGCGTCGAAGGCAAGACGGTGGATCTTGGTGTGCGGCAGCTTCAAAAACTCGTCGATGAATCCCAGCTCGTCCATGATCCGCAGGGTGCTCGGGTGCACGGTGTCGCCGCGGAAGTCGCGCAGGAAGTCGTTGTGCTTTTCCAAGACGACGACCCGGATCCCGGCGCGGGCGAGCAGCAGGGCGTGTACGAGGCCGGCGGGGCCGCCACCGGCGACGCAGACCTGGGTCTGCACAACTTGTGTCATGGCGCGCTCCTCGTCGAGTTTTGGAATAGAATTGCAGACTACATAAAGTAGCGTATCAGACGCGGTGAGGAGGCAGTATGGCCCGGCCGGTGTCGACGCCGCAGGTGGTCAACGCCGCCGTACGCGCCGCAGCGAAACTGGGAAAGGACGTGGCCGACGTTCCCGTCGCGATGATCGCCGCGGAAGCCGGCATCTCCCGCAGCACCCTGCTACGGCGCTTTGACGGATCACGCGCCGCGCTGAACGACGCGGTTCGCGCCGCGGGCGTCGACCCCGGTGGCTTACCTCCCGTTCGCACCCGTGCGGTCGCTGCCGCCGCAGCGCTAATCAGCGAATCCGGGCTTGCCGCAGCAACATTGGAAGCCGTTGCCGCTAACGCGGACTGCTCGGTCTACAGCCTGCACGCGGTCTTCGGCGGGCGCGACGAGTTGATGCGGGCGGTCTTCGAGCGCCACAGCCCCGTCCTCGACATCGAGGAATATCTCGCGCACCCCGGCGGTGACCTGCTCGACATGGTGCGCGGCTTCTACCGCACGGTGGCCAACGCGCTGAGCCGCGAACCGCGCATCGCCCCGGCGATTTTCGCCGAAGCCTTCGCCCGGCCCACCAGCCCGGCCGTGCAGTCCCTCGCGGCCTACGGTCCGCCCCGCTTGCTCGCCGTACTGGGTCGCTGGTTCGAGGCAGAGATCCGCGCCGGGCATATCCGCGACATGCCCCTGCCGCTGCTGGCCCAACAACTGTTGGGCCCCATCATGCTTCACGTACTCAGCCGGCCCGCGCTGCCGGATATCCCCGCATTCTCGCTACCGGACATCGACACCGTCTGCGACATCTTCGCCGAGGGATTCGTGCGCGCCGTGGCGGCGTCGGGTCGTTAGGCCTACTCCTCGTTGCCGATGATCCAGCCCTCGGCCTGCTCGATCTGACCGGCCGGAAAATGACGAATGTCTGCAGCGACGAAATGCGAAGCCAGATGCTCGGCCAAATCGCCCAGCTGTGAGTCGGTGACGACGGCGATCTTCCTGACATGCTGGTGATGATCGCGCACGAATTTCAGGTGAGTCACCAGCGCCGCGAAACTGTCCCACCCGGGAAAGTGCGGCGCTTCGATGATGAGGCCGGCAAGGGCGCCGCCTGCTTCGATCTCTGGGTCGACGACCTTGGCAAGTTCGGCGAAGTCGTCCTTGCCGAGCGATGATTCGGGCCGCACGCGAAGAATCGAGTGGGGTTTGTCCAACTCGTAGTCGATCATGTCTGCTCCTTGACCAAGTCACCTGTCACCATCGTCGCTTCGGCGCAAGCCGTCGGGACCGGGACAAAGTCATCAGTCGAAGGGTCTTCGGTCGATATCCGCAGACGAATGCCTGGCTGCTCAGGTTCGCGGTCGGCCTGAACGACGTGCGCGTCTCACCCGTCGACGGCCAGAACTCGTCAACCTGGGCCACGAGCGAGAACGCCCCCGACCATGCCGGCCGGGGGCGTTCTCATGCCGCTACCTAGTGGTGGTGATGGCCGTGGCCATGACCGTGGTCATCGTCTTCGTCGGCCGGCTTGTCGACGACCGCCGTCTCGGTGGTCAGCACCATGCGGGCCACCGACGCCGCGTTGAGCACCGCCGACCGGGTGACCTTCACCGGGTCGATAACGCCCTGCTTGATCAGGTCACCGTACTCCAGCGTGGCCGCGTTGAGGCCCTGCCCGGCAGGCAGATCCCGGACCTTGCTGACCGCGACGGCGCCGTCGAGCCCCGCGTTGGTGGCGATCCAGTACAACGGCGCAGTGAGTGCCTCGGCGAACACCCCGACACCGGCGGCCTCGTCGCCCTTCAGCGACGAGCGCAGGCCGTCGAGCGCCTTACCGGCCTGGATGAGCGCCGATCCGCCGCCGGCGACGATGCCCTCCTCGACCGCCGCCTTGGCGGCCGCGACGGCATCCTCGACACTCTCCTTGCGCTCCTTGAGCGCGGTCTCGGTGGCGGCGCCGACCTTGATGACGGCCACGCCGCCGGCCAGCTTCGCCACCCGCTCCTGCAGCTTTTCGCGATCCCAGTCCGAGTCGCTGTTCTCGATCTCGGCGCGCAGCTGCTTGACGCGGTTTTCCACCGCGTCCTTGGAGCCGCCGCCGTCGACGATGATGGTCTCGTCCTTGCTGACCACCACGCGGCGGGCCGAGCCGAGCACCTCGGCGCCCACCTCGCGCAACAGCAGGCCGGCGTCGGGGTTGATGACCTGGCCCCCCGTCACGATCGCCAGGTCCTCGAGGAACGCCTTGCGCCGGTCGCCGAAGAACGGCGCCTTGACCGCGACCGCCTTGAGCGTCTTGCGGATGGCGTTGACCACCAGCGTGGCCAGTGCCTCGCCCTCGACGTCCTCGGCGATGATCAGCAGCGGCTTGCCCGATTCGGCGACCTTCTCCAGGATCGGCAGCAGGTCGGGCAGGGAGCTGATCTTCTCCTGGTGCAGCAGGATCAACGGGTCGTCGAGCACCGCCTCCTGCGAGTCGAAGTCGGTCACGAAGTACGCCGACAGGAAGCCCTTGTCGAAGCCGACGCCCTCGGTGAATTCCAGCTCGGTGTTCAGTGTCGAGGACTCCTCGACACTGACGACGCCGTCGGCGCCGACCTTGTTCATGCCCTCGCCGACCAGCTCACCGATCTGCTCGTCTCGCGAGGAGACCGTGGCCACCTGCGCGATACCGTCCTTGCCGGACACCGGGGTGGCGGCGCCCAGCAGCGCCTCGGACACCGCGTCAGCGGCCTTGCTGATGCCCGCGCCCAGCGCGATCGGGTTGGCGCCCGCTGCCACCTGCCGCAGACCGCCCTTGACCAGCGCCTGGGCCAGCACGGTCGCGGTGGTGGTGCCGTCGCCGGCGACGTCGTTGGTCTTGGTGGCCACCGACTTGACTAGCTGGGCGCCCAGGTTCTCGAACGGGTCTTCCAGGTCGATCTCGCGTGCGACGGTCACGCCGTCGTTGGTGACCGTGGGTCCGCCGAAGGCCTTGGCCAGCACCACATGCCGGCCGCGCGGCCCGAGCGTCACACGTACCGCGTCGGCGAGCTTGTTCACGCCCGCCTCGATGCCACGACGCGCGGTTTCGTCGTACTCAATCAGCTTGCTCATCAGGCTCCTTGCCCGCTATCAACGCAGTCCGCCCCGGAAATCGCCCGTGCAACACACGGGGATCGCCGGGGCGGACACGGTTGTTTACTTGGAAACGACAGCCAGCACGTCGCGTGCCGACAGGATCAGGTACTCCTCGCCGTTGTACTTGATCTCGGTGCCGCCGTACTTGCTGTAGATGACGGTGTCACCCTCCGACACGTCGACGGGGATCCGCTTCGCGCCATCCTCGTCCCAGCGGCCGGGGCCGACTGCGACGACGGTGCCTTCTTGCGGCTTCTCCTTGGCGGTGTCAGGAATAACCAGACCGGACGCGGTCGTGGTCTCGGCCTCGTTGGCCTGCACGAGGATCTTGTCCTCGAGTGGCTTGATATTCACCTTCGCCACGATTGGGGCCTCCACTATTTGGATCGGGCCCGGGTCATCCCCGGACCGGAGTTGGCGGTCGTTCCGGGGCTGCGCCCCGAACCGTCCGAATTACCAGATGATTCGGCAGCCGTCCAGGCCCGAGCGCCGTCGTCGCGGGAGCCGACACACGGGCTGGCCGATTGCCACCTAGCACTCTATACATGAGAGTGCTAGCACTCAAGACCGCCCTGCTGCTTCCTTCGCATTTACGCTCTCAGCTCAGCTCACCTGGGCTTTTACCACCGGCAGACCCGGGTCGCTCGGCACATCCAGCGGGGACGGCGCCGCGCCGGCGGCCACCAGGTGCGCGGCGAACGACGCGATCATGCCGCCGTTGTCGGTGCACAACCCGGGCCTGGGGATGCGCAGCGTCAGCCCGGCCTCGGCGCAGCGTTCGGTGGCCAGCTCGCGCAGCCGCGAGTTGGCGGCCACTCCCCCGGCGATCAGCAGCGTCTGCACGCCCAGCCCCGTCGCGGCGCGCACCGCCTTGCGGGTCAGCACATCGGCGACCGCTTCCTGGAAGCCGGCGGCGATGTCGGCCGTGCTCGCGTCCGGATGGCTTTCCACGTAACGCGCGACGGCGGTCTTGAGCCCGGAGAAGCTGAAGGCATACGGGTCGTCGGAAGGGCCGGTCATGCCGCGTGGGAACGCGGGGATCTCCGCGGCCTCCCGGCCGCAGGTGCGCGCCAGCTCGTCGAGCACCCGGCCGCCCGGATAGCCCAGGCCCAGCATCCGCGCCACCTTGTCGTAGGCCTCGCCGGCGGCGTCGTCGAGCGTGCTGCCCAGCTCGATGATCGGCTCGCCGAGTGAACGAACCTGCAGCAGGTGGGTATGGCCCCCGGACACCAGCAGCGCCACGCACTCGGGCAGCGGTCCGTGTTCGTACGCGTCGGCTGCCAAATGCCCACCGAGGTGGTTCACGGCGTAGAACGGCACGCCCCAGGCCGCCGAATATGCCTTGGCCGCAGCAACTCCCACCAACAAGGCGCCGGCCAGGCCGGGTCCGATGGTGGCCGCGACAATGTCGGGCTTGTCCAGCTGTGCGGCCTGCAGCGCCCGGCGCATCGCCGGGCCGAGCGCCTCCAGGTGTGCTCGCGAGGCGATCTCGGGCACCACGCCGCCGAACCGGACGTGCTCGTCGACGCTGGAGGCGACCTCGTCGGCCAACAGCGTCACGGTGCCGTCGGCGTCCAGCCGCGCGATACCGACTCCCGTTTCGTCGCAGGAGGTTTCGATCGCCAAAATGGTCCGCGGGGTCATTTCAGCGCCTCCCGCCGCATCGTGTAGGCGTCCGCGCCGCTGACTCGGTAATAGCGCTTGCGCACCCCGATCTGCGCGAAGCCCACGCTGCGGTAGAGCGCGATGGCCGGCTCGTTGTCGGTGCGGACCTCCAGGTAGACGACGCCGTCGCGGGCGAACGTGAGCAGCTCCTCGAGCAGCCGGCGACCGATGCCGTGCCCCTGATAGACCGGATCGACACCGATGGTGTGCACCTCGTATTCGAACGGCGGCCTGCGGCCCAGCCGGGAGATGCCGGCGTAGCCCACCAGCAGGCCCCCGGTCCGCGCGCCCACGTAATGATTGTGGGCACTGGCCAATTCGCGGTGAAACGCCACCGCCGGCCAGGGGTCGTCGCCGTCGAAGAGCAGCGCCTCGAGCTCGGCGCAACGCTCGGCATCGGCCGGAGTCAAGGCGCCGACGATCACGGGCCCGCTGCAGGCGGTCACGGTCGGGCCGCCAGCGGCTTGGCGTCCGGCCGGCGCAGGTACAGCGCCACCAGCGGCGCCGGGCGCTGCGACCAGTCGGGCACCGCGGCGACCAGGCCGGCCGGTGTCGGGTAAACCGGTTCGAGGCGCGGCAGGTCGAACAGCGCCGCGTGTTCGGGAGAACCGGCCACCGCCCGGGCCGGTCCGGGGTCGACGTCGGTCGCGGCGTCGACCCCCGGCCCCGCCGTGCGGGACCCGTCGCGGTAGCGGGCCCAGTACACCTCGCGGCGGCGGGCGTCGGTGACCACCAGAGTGTCGCCGGCGGTGCGCACGCCGATGGCGTCCAGGCTGCACACCCCGCGCACCGGGATGTTGAGCGCGTGACCGAAGGCGGCCGCGGTCGCCATCCCGGCGCGCAGGCCGGTGAAGGGACCGGGACCGCAACCCACCACCACGGCGTCAAGGTCGGCCATCGTCAGCCCGGCATCCGCGAGCGCGGCCAGTACGTTCGGGGTGAGCCGTTCGGCGTGAGCCCGCGCGTCGACGATGACCCGCTCACCCAGCACGGCCAGATTGTCACGCCGCACGACTCCTGCGGTGACAGCCGGGGTGGCGGTGTCGAGGGCCAGGACGATCACGAGCGCCCCAAACGCGGGTTCGCGATTCTGGCTGCGTCGATTCGTGCAGCGAAAAAGCCACTTCCCTGCGATTCCAAGCCACCGAGCTGCATTTGATTGCCACGCTATCGCACCCCCGCTGCCTGCGCCGCAGACCTGGCCCGACGATGTGGCCGCCATCGTTATGCTCGGTGCCACTATGGGCGAGGCGTCTTGGGCAACCGTGGGCCACTCCGGCAAGGGTGCGCCCGACTACCCCGACAAGCTGGATGCCGCGCTGCTGCGGATCGGCGCAGTGTGCGGCCTTGCTTCCCTGATGGGGTTTCTGGACAGTACCGCGGTCGCCGTCGCGCAACGCACGTTCGTCGCCGAATTCGGGTCCACGCCGGCCGTCGTCTCGTGGACGATCGCCGGCTACCTGCTCGCGTTCGCGGCCGTTGTCCCGGTAACCGGTTGGGCCGCAGACAGGTTCGGTACCCGGCGCCTGTTCATCGCCGCGGTCGGATTATTCACACTCGCCTCACTGCTGTGCGCGATCGCGCCAAACATTGTGTTGCTGATCGTCTTTCGGGTACTCCAGGGTGCCGGCGGCGGCATCATGTCGCCGCTGAGCTTTGTCATCGTGACCCGCGCGGCAGGCCCCAAGCGCCTCGGCCGGTTGGTCGCGTTGGGAGCGATACCCTTCCTGTTCGGTCCCATCGGCGGGCCGATCCTGGGGGGCTGGCTGATCGGAGCCTACGGCTGGAAGTGGATATTTTTTGTCAACCTGCCGATCGGACTGATCACCATCGCGCTCGCGGCGACCCTGTTTCCGAAGGACCGTCCTGAGCCATCGGAGGCGCTCGACGTCATCGGCGTGCTGCTGCTATCACCCGGCGTGGCGATATTTCTGGCCGGGGTGTCCTCCATTCCGGACCATCGCACCCTCGCCGATCGCCATGTGGCGGTACCGATTGTGATCGGTGTGGCATTGATCGCCGCCTTCGTTCTGCACGCATGGCGTGGCACCGACCACCCACTTGTCGACCTGCGGCTGTTCAGCAACCGTCCGGTCGCACTGGCCAACGCGACGCTGCTGCTGTTCGCGGCGATCTACGTCGGTGTTCTGCTGCTGGTTCCGAGCTATTTCCAGGTTGCGCGACACCAGTCGCCGATGCAGTCGGGGATGCAGCTGATCGCGATGGGAGTAGGCGTCGTCGTCACCACGCCTATCGCCGGGTCGGTCATGGACAGACTCGGGCCCGGCAAGATGGTGCTGATCGGTTTTCCGCTGGTGGCCGCGGGCCTGGGCATCTTCACCCTCGGCGTCGCGCGCCAAGCCGACTACGCGCCGACATTGCTGGCCGGCCTGCTGATCACGGGGCTGGGAATTGGCTGCGTCGCGACGCCGCTGTCCGGGGGATGCGTGCAGTCGGTGCGGCCGGACCAGATCGCGCGGGCTACGACTCTGCTGGGCATCAACGATCAGGTGGGCGGCGCCACGGGAGCCGCGTTGATGGCGGTGCTGTTGACCCAACAGTTCAACCGGCACCGGGACCTGGACGCGGGCGACGTTGCCCACGCCTACACGACGGTGTTTGCCGTGGCCGTCGCGCTGGCGCTGCTCACGATCGTTCCGGCGGCCTTTCTGCCGAGGAAACCGGCGAGTGCAGCCTCGACGCCACAAGCGTGATTTCGCGGAATCCCCGACTCGCGAAGTTAGGTGAGCCTACGATAAGCTCTGCCCCTGTGGCGTGCGCAACAGGGCGCCGTCCGCCGGGCCGAAGTGAGTGGGTTCTCGCATGCGCGTTGTGTTTTTCGGGTTCCAGACCTGGGGATACAGGACCCTCCAGGCGTTGATTGCGCTGGAGCACGAGGTCGTCCTCGCCGTGACCCATCCGGCCAGCAGCGAATCCTACAAGGCGATCTGGTCGGCGCCGGTCGACGAACTCGCCCGCGAGCACGGCATCCCGGTCCATGTCACCGAGCGGGTAGACGGCGAGACCATAGACCTGGTCGGAGACTTCGCACCCGATGTCATCGTCGTGAATAGCTGGTATCACCGGATGCCGGCGGAGCTTTACGACCTTCCACCGCACGGGACCTTGAACTTCCACGATTCGCTGCTGCCGAAATTCACCGGGTTCTCTCCCGTGTTGTGGGCGCTGATCAGTGGCGAGTCCGAGTTCGGATTGACCGTGCACCGGATGGACGACGGCCTGGACACCGGCGACATCCTGGTGCAGCGCACGCTGCCGATCGGCCCGGCCGATACCGGCACCGAACTGGTGATGCGCGGCATGGATTTGATTCCGGGTGCCCTTGACGAAGCGTTGACCGCGTTGGACTCGGGCAACGCGGTCTTTCGGCCGCAGGACAAGGCGCGACGAACGTACTTCCACAAACGATCCGAGCGCGACAGCCTGATCGATTGGAGCTGGCCGGCGCAGGATCTCGAGCGGTTTGTCCGGGCGCTGTCGGATCCCTATCCCCGGGCGTACTCCTCCTACCGGGACGAACGGATCGAGATTCTCGAGGCGCGGGTTTCCGACGCCTGCTACGGCGGTACACCCGGCCGGGTGCTGGTACAGGAAGAGGGCGGCGTCGTGGTGTGTGGGTCCGACGCCCGCCGGGGTGGCAACCGGGGACTGGTGATCACTCGGGTCCGCGCTTCGGACGGGGTCGAGTGCAGTGGGGAGAAGTACTTTCGGCGCGGAGGCTACCTGGACAGCCGCTCCTAGGCGTAGAAGGTTCGTCGTCAGATGCTGAGTTACGGTGCGCAGCCGGAACAGTTGGGACCGCTGACCCTCGCGCAGCGTTCGTTGTGGATTGCCCAGGAGCTCCGGCCCGAAGTCCCGTACAACTTCGCCGGTTACGTCGAGATCGATCACGACGTCGACGCCGAAAAGCTGATGGTTGCGTGCGAATCGGCGGCCACCCGGTTCGGCACACCGTGCGCGCGGGTCTGTCTCGACGACGGCGAACCGGTCTTCGTGCTCGACCATTCGATTCCGCAGGCGCTGCAATGCATCGATCTGCGTGCCGAATCCGATCCGGCGACCGCCGCTCGTGCCTGGATGGACGACGACTACCGCCGGCCGGTCAATCTGGTTCGTGACCGACTCACCAACTTTGTGCTGCTCCGGGTCACCGACGAGCTGTGCTACTTCTACGTGCGTGCGCACCACGTCCTGTTGGACGGGTATGGCGCCAACAACTTCATGCGCCACGTCGCGGAGGTCTACTCGGGCGCGGCCGCCGTCACCGGCGATGTGGACTTCTCGGAGTTCGCCGTCCTCCGTGCCGCGGATGAGAAGTACCAGAATTCCGCCCGCAGTCGGGCCGACGCCGAATACTGGCACAGCGTCGTGCGCGGATCGCCGGAAATCACCGACCTGTCCGGACGACAACGGTCGGTGGCGCCGCGCCACCCGCTGGTGCGCGAACTGGCGTGCCCGCGTCACCTGGGCGGCCAGTTCGACGTTGCCCGGGTGGTCGCGGCAATGGCGGCATTCATCGCGAAAACAACTGGGCGACAGAATATTTCGCTGTCTCTCCCGGTTTCGGCGCGTACCACCGCAGCACTGAAGAAGTGCGCCGGCATGGTGTCGAACATGGTGCCGCTGGTCATCGACGTATCCGACGAAGACACCATCGGTGCACTCACCGAACGGGTCGGCAAGGCCGTCATCGGTGCGCTGCGGCATCAGCAGTTCCGGGGCTTCCCCGACATCGTCGGCGACGGAAACCGCCTCGACATGAACCTCGAGTTCGGCCCGACGATCAACGTGCTCGACTTCGCGGCCCCGATCTACTTCGGCCCGTCCGAAGCGACGTGCAACATATTGAGCAACTTCCCCATCCAGGACATCGCGGTCAACATCTATCCGCAGCTGGGTGACGGCGCGCCGCGGGTGCACTTCGCATGGAATCCCGAACGCTACGCCGCCGACGAGATCGCCGGGCACATCACCCGGCTGGAATCGCTCTTCGACCGCCTTCTGGTCGCGGACCCGTCCGTGGTGGTGGGCGAGGTGCCGTTGCTGGGCCCTGCTGAGCGCGCGCGCCTGGACGTGTTGGGTAATCGGGCGGTGTTGGAGCGGCCGGAGTCTGGCGTGTCGATACCGGAGTTGTTTGCGGTGCAGGTGGTCCAGACACCGGAGGCGGTGGCGGTCAGTTGCGGGCGCCGCGTGCTCACCTATCGCGAGCTCGACGAGGCCTCGGATCGGTTGGCGCAGGTGTTGGTGGGACACGGCGCCGGACCCGGGCAGTGCGTGGCGGTGCTGTTTTCCCGGTCGGTGGAGGCGATCGTGGCGATTTTGGCGGTGCTCAAAAGCGGCGCGGCCTATCTGCCGATAGACCCGGCGGTGCCCGAGGCGCGCATCGCGTTCATGCTCGGCGACGCCCGCCCGGTGGCGGCGGTGACGACAACCGATCTAGCGTCGCGGTTCGCCGGACACCCGGTGCCGGTGATCAACGTCAATGATCGCAGCCTCGACGGGCCACCCGGTGCGCGGTTGCCGCTGCCGGCCGGTGGCGACGTGGCTCACATCGTGTACACCTCGGGAACCACCGGGGTGCCCAAGGCGGTGGTGACCACCCATCACAACGTGACGCAATTGGTGGGCCCGCTGCATGCGGGCCTGCCCTCGGGACCCGGCCAGGTGTGGTCGCAGTGGTATTCGTATGCCTTTGACGCCTCAGTCGAAGAGATCTGGGGTGCACTGCTGCACGGATCGCGGCTGCTGATCGTGCCCGAAGCCATCGCCGCGGCCCCCGCAGACTTCCAGGCGTTGCTAATCGACGAGCAGGTCAGCGTGTTGCACCAGACGCCGTCGGCGCTGTGCGCGCTAACACCAGCCGGCCTGCAATCCACAGCACTGGTGGTGGCCGCCGAGGCGTGCTCGGCGGAGTTGGTGGACCAGTGGGCCCCCGGGCGGGTGATGACCAACGCCTACGGGCCGACCGAGACCACACTGTGCGTGACGGTCAGCGTGGCCTTGACCGCCGGCTCGGGCACCCCGCCCATCGGGGTGCCGATACCGGGTGCGGCGTTGTTCGTGCTCGACGGGTGGCTACGCCCAGTACCCCCCGGCGTGGTCGGCGAGTTGTATGTAGCCGGCCACGGTGTCGGCCTGGGCTACCTGCACCGCCCGGGCCTGACCGCAGCACGGTTCCTGGCCTGTCCATTCGGCCAGCCAGGACAGCGAATGTATCGCACCGGCGATCTGGTGTCCTGGGGCCCCGACGGGCAACTGCACTATCTGGGCCGCGCCGACGAACAAGTCAAAATCCGCGGCTACCGCATCGAACTCGGCGAAATCCACACCGCCCTGACCGCCCTAGACGGCGTCCACAGCGCAGTCGTGGTCGTCCGCGAAGACCGCCCCGGCGACAAACGCCTCGTCGGCTACCTCACCGGCACCGTCGATCCCCTCACCGCCCGCACCGCGCTGACCCCCCGACTGCCCGCCTACATGATCCCCGCCGCCATCGTCGTCCTCGACACCCTGCCACTGACCATCAACGGCAAACTCGACACCCACGCCCTACCCGCACCCCACTACCCCGACACCACCTACCGCGCCCCCACCAACCCCATCGAACACACCCTGGCCACCATCTACGCCGAAACCCTCGGCCTACCCCAGGTCAGCATCGACGACTCCTTCTTCGACCTCGGCGGCGACAGCATCCTGTCCATGCGAATCGTGGCCCGGGCCCGCGCCGCCGGCGTGCTGTGTCGCCCCCGCGACATCTTCGTCGAACAAACGGTGGCCGGTCTGGCCCGGGTGGCGACGATCGCCACCGGAGACGACGAGGTGGCCGACGGGGGCATCGGGCCGGTCGCGGCGACCCCGATCATGCGCTGGCTGCGTGACGTGGACGGCCCGGTCGACCAGTTCAACCAGACGATGGTGGTCCAAGCCCCTTCCGGCGCAACCGATGCCGATGCGATCGTCGTGCTGCAAGCGCTGCTGGACCGACATGCCATGCTGCGCCTCCGCGACGACGACGGGTCGCTGCGAGTGCCCGAGCCGGGCTCGGTGCGCGCGCAGGACTGCCTGGGCATCGCCGGGGCGCTGTCCGATGCGGCGTTGGTCGATGCGCGGTCGCGGCTGAATCCGGGCGCGATGGTGAGCGCGCTGTGGGTCACCTCGACCCGCCAGCTGGTGTTGATCATCCACCACCTGGCCGTCGACGGGGTGTCGTGGCGAATCTTGTTGGAAGACATGAACATTGCCTGGGCGAAACTCCGCGGCGGGCTGCCGGTCGAGTTGCCTTCGGGCGGCACATCGTTCGCCCGCTGGTCGGCACTGCTCGAAGAGCATGCGCGGCGCCCCGACGTCGTGGAACACGCCGAGGTGTGGCGCGAGGTTGCGGCCACCCCCGCGGCGTTTCCTGCGGTGCGGCCCGACGTCGATACCCATGCCAACACCGGAAGGCTGTCCCTGGCGTTGGATGCCGAGACGACCCGCCTGCTGCTGGCCGAGGTGCCTGCCGCGTTTCACGCTGGTGTGCAAGACATTCTGCTGATCGCCTTCGGGCTGGCGCTCGCCGAATTTCTGGGCGCCGGCGGCGCGCCGATCTGCATCGACGTGGAAGGTCACGGACGCCACGAGCAGCTGGACGCCCGCGTGGAACTGTCCCGCACCGTGGGCTGGTTCACCGCCAAGTACCCGGTGGCGCTGAGCACCGGCGGGCCGGATTGGGCCGGGGTGATCGCCGGCGCACCAGCACTCGGCACGGCGATCAAAGATCTCAAGGAACAGCTGCGTGCCTTGCCCGAAGGCTTGACCTACGGGTTGTTGCGGTACCTCAACGACGAGGTGGACCTGGGCGGGCCGGACCCGTCGATCGCGTTCAACTACCTGGGACGACTGGGTGGGCTCGGCGACGTGTCCGAGGACCTGTGGCGACCCAGCGCCGACACGCTGGCGGCCACCGCCGTCGCGGCTGCGGTGCCCATGCCGCTTACTCATACCGTGACGCTGAACGCCGCAACAGTCGACGACGCAGACGGTCCGCACCTGCATGCCGATTGGACGTGGGCGCTCTCCGCCTTGGACAATGACGAGGTAAACCGGTTGAGCCAGTTGTGGTTTGCGGCCCTGACCGGCATCTGTGCGCACGTGCGCCGCGGCGGGGGCGGCTGGACCCCGTCGGACATCCTTCCCGCCCGGCTTACCCAGCGCCAACTCGACGAACTCGCGCGACACCATCAGATCGCCGACGTGTTGCCGTTGACCCCGTTGCAGCAGGGGCTGTTCTTTCACACCACCGTTGCGAAGAGCAGCGGCGTCGACCCGTATGCGCCACAACTGGACATCGCCCTGACCGGCCGGCTTGATGGGGCTCGCCTGCGCCAGGCCGTACACGCCGTCGTCGCCCGCCATCCCAACCTGGCGGCGCGATTTTGCGCCGAGTTCGACGAGCCGGTACAAATCATTCCCACCGACCCCGCCCCCGCATGGCGATTCGTCGACCTCGACGAGGAAGTCGAGGTCGACGAGCGGATCCGGCGGTTGTGCGCCCAGGAACGTGCGGCGGTGTGCGACCTGGCCAACCCCCCGGTCTTCCGGGCGGCGTTGGTCCGCACCGCGCCGGACCGCTACCGATTCGTGCTCACCCACCACCACATCGTGCTCGACGGCTGGTCGTTGCCGATCGTGCTGCAGGACATCTTCGCGAGCTATGCCGGGCAACAGCTGCCCGCGCCGGTGCCGTTTCGCCGGTTCGTCACCTGGCTGGCGGGGCGGGATACCGAGGCTGCCGCGGCGGCCTGGCGAAAGGTGTTGTCCGGCTTTGACACTCCCACCCTGGTCGGGCCCCGGCAGGCGCGGGAACCGGGGCGGCGCGGTGCGGCCTCGTTTCGGCTACCGGAACAGACCACACAGGCCCTGACCCATCTCGCCCGCGCGCATCACACCACCGTCAACACCGTGCTGCAGACCGGCTGGGCGCAGCTGCTGATGTCACTGACCGGCCAGCACGATGTGGTGTTCGGCGCCACCGTCTCGGGTCGTCCGACCGATTTGGCTGGCGCGGAAGCGATGGTGGGCCTGCTGATCAACACCGTGCCGGTGCGGGCGCGCGCCACCGCGTCGACCACCGTCGGGGACCTGCTCGACCAGCTGCACACCGCCCATCAACACACCCTGGAACACGAGCATCTGGCGCTCAACGACATCCACCGCGTCACCGGTCACGATCAGCTGTTCGACACCTTGTTCGTCTACGAGAACTACCCGATCGACGCCGCGGCATCGGCATCACTCGGCGAGCTGGCCATCACGGGCTTCACCAGCAACGAATCCACCCACTACCCGCTGACCCTGCAAGCCGCCCCAGGCACCGAGCTGGGGTTGCGCGTCGAATACGACTCCGACCTGTTCGACGCCGAAAGCGTTGGGGCGCTGATGGACCGGCTGCAGCGGGTGTTCACGGCGATGCTGACCGATCCGTCGCGGCGATTGGCGTCGGTGGATGTGCTGGGCCCTGCTGAGCGCGCGCGCCTGGACGTGTTGGGTAATCGGGCGGTGTTGGAGCGGCCGGAGTCTGGCGTGTCGATACCGGAGTTGTTTGCGGTGCAGGTGGTCCAGACACCGGAGGCGGTGGCGGTCAGTTGCGGGCGCCGCGTGCTCACCTATCGCGAGCTCGACGAGGCCTCGGATCGGTTGGCGCAGGTGTTGGTGGGACACGGCGCCGGACCCGGGCAGTGCGTGGCGGTGCTGTTTTCCCGGTCGGTGGAGGCGATCGTGGCGATTTTGGCGGTGCTCAAAAGCGGCGCGGCCTATCTGCCGATAGACCCGGCGGTGCCCGAGGCGCGCATCGCGTTCATGCTCGGCGACGCCCGCCCGGTGGCGGCGGTGACGACAACCGATCTAGCGTCGCGGTTCGCCGGACACCCGGTGCCGGTGATCAACGTCAATGATCGCAGCCTCGACGGGCCACCCGGTGCGCGGTTGCCGCTGCCGGCCGGTGGCGACGTGGCTCACATCGTGTACACCTCGGGAACCACCGGGGTGCCCAAGGCGGTGGTGACCACCCATCACAACGTGACGCAATTGGTGGGCCCGCTGCATGCGGGCCTGCCCTCGGGACCCGGCCAGGTGTGGTCGCAGTGGTATTCGTATGCCTTTGACGCCTCAGTCGAAGAGATCTGGGGTGCACTGCTGCACGGATCGCGGCTGCTGATCGTGCCCGAAGCCATCGCCGCGGCCCCCGCAGACTTCCAGGCGTTGCTAATCGACGAGCAGGTCAGCGTGTTGCACCAGACGCCGTCGGCGCTGTGCGCGCTAACACCAGCCGGCCTGCAATCCACAGCACTGGTGGTGGCCGCCGAGGCGTGCTCGGCGGAGTTGGTGGACCAGTGGGCCCCCGGGCGGGTGATGACCAACGCCTACGGGCCGACCGAGACCACACTGTGCGTGACGGTCAGCGTGGCCTTGACCGCCGGCTCGGGCACCCCGCCCATCGGGGTGCCGATACCGGGTGCGGCGTTGTTCGTGCTCGACGGGTGGCTACGCCCAGTACCCCCGGCGTGGTCGGCGAGTTGTATGTAGCCGGCCACGGTGTCGGCCTGGGCTACCTGCACCGCCCGGGCCTGACCGCAGCACGGTTCCTGGCCTGTCCATTCGGCCAGCCAGGACAGCGAATGTATCGCACCGGCGATCTGGTGTCCTGGGGCCCCGACGGGCAACTGCACTATCTGGGCCGCGCCGACGAACAAGTCAAAATCCGCGGCTACCGCATCGAACTCGGCGAAATCCACACCGCCCTGACCGCCCTAGACGGCGTCCACAGCGCAGTCGTGGTCGTCCGCGAAGACCGCCCCGGCGACAAACGCCTCGTCGGCTACCTCACCGGCACCGTCGATCCCCTCACCGCCCGCACCGCGCTGACCCCCGACTGCCCGCCTACATGATCCCCGCCGCCATCGTCGTCCTCGACACCCTGCCACTGACCATCAACGGCAAACTCGACACCCACGCCCTACCCGCACCCCACTACCCCGACACCACCTACCGCGCCCCCACCAACCCCATCGAACACACCCTGGCCACCATCTACGCCGAAACCCTCGGCCTACCCCAGGTCAGCATCGACGACTCCTTCTTCGACCTCGGCGGCGACAGCATCCTGTCCATGCGTCTGATCGCCACCATCAACAAAACCCTGGACACCCACCTCTCCGTCCGCGTCCTGTTCGACGCGCCGTCGGTGAGCGCCCTGAGTCGGCAGGTGCACCAGCACCCGCTCGATCCGCGATTCGTGGCCGTGCATGGGACCGAGCCCACCGAGATCCACGCCGCCGATCTGACCCTGGACAAATTCCTCGACGCCGCAACGCTATCGGCGGCCACTGGGCTGCCGGGGCCCGACGCCCGGGTGCGCACCATCCTGTTGACCGGCGCGACGGGATTCCTCGGGCGCTACCTGGTGCTCGAATGGCTCGAGCAGCTGGAACTGGTCGACGGCACGCTGATCTGTCTGGTGCGCGGCAAATCCGACGAGGACGCCCTGCGCCGTCTGGAGCAGATCTTCGACGCCCGGGATCCGCGACTGCTGGCCCGCTTTCAGGAGCTGGCCGCCGGTCACCTGCGGGTCATCGCCGGGGACAAGGCCCAACCCAGCCTCGGCCTAGACGCGCAGACCTGGCGGGAGCTGGCCGGATCCGTCGACCTGATCGTCGACTCGGCCGCCCTGGTCAACGGGGTGCTGCCCTACCGCGAACTGTTCGGGCCCAACGTCGGGGGCACCGCCGAGCTGATCCGGTTGGCGCTGACCACGAAACTCAAGCCGTACAACTACGTTTCGACGGCCAACGTGGGCGACCCGGTTGACAAGTCGGTCTTCACCGAGGATGCCGATATCCGGGCCATCAGCCCGACGCGAATCAACGACGGCAGCGCCGTCGGCGGTTACGCCAACAGCAAGTGGGCCGCAGAGGTGTTGTTGCGGGAGGCCCACCAGTTGTTCGGGCTGCCGGTTTTGGTGTTCCGCAGCGGCATGATCCTGGCCGACACCAATTACTCCGGGCAGCTCAACGTCTCCGACCTGGTCACCCGGATGGTGCTGAGCGTACTGGCGACCGGCATCGCACCGGGATCGTTCTACCGGCGCGACGCCGCCGGCAACCGGCAGCGGGCGCACTACGACGGGCTGCCGGTCGGATTCGTCGCCGAGGCGATCGCCACCCTTGGCGCGCAAGTGGTCGACGGGTTCCAGACCTATCACGTGATGAACCCGCATGACGACGGCATCGGGCTCGACGAGTACGTCGACTGGCTGGCCGAGGCCGGTTACCCGATCGAGCGCGTCGACCATTTCGACGAATGGTTGCAGCGATTCGAGGCCGGCCTGCGCGGCTTGCCGGACCGTCAGCGACAGAACAGTGTCCTGCAAATTCTGCAGTCGGTCGGCCCCGACAACCTGCAGCCCCTCCCGCCGGTGCGCGGGGCGTCCGCGTCGACCGATAGATTCCGGGCCGCGGTGCAAGAAGCAAAGATAGGGCCCGACAACGACATTCCACACATCTCGCCGGAAATCATCGTCAAATACGTCACCGACCTACAACTGCTCGGACTGCTTTAGCCCGCTCCACTCCCAGGCCGCGATCCGAACATCGGAGTGGCTGACCCGCTCCAAGCGAATGTCGAGGTGGCGCTCGGAGAGTCGTTCGGCCAGGCCCTCGCCCCATTCCACCACGACGACCGCGTCCTGCAGATCGGTGTCGAGATCCAACGAGTCCAGTTCGCCCAGTAAGTCGGCGCCCGGGTGATCCAACAGCCGATAGACGTCGACGTGAATCATCGCCGGGGCGCCCGCCCGGCGCGGCGGATGCACCCGCGCCAGCACGTACGTCGGCGACGTCACCGGTCCCTCGACATCCATTGCAGCGGCAATTCCCTTGGCCAGAACCGTTTTTCCCGCACCGAGCGGACCGGAGAGCACCACCACATCGCCCGCGCGCAACTCCCGGCCCAACCGCGACCCGAGCGCGACGGTGTCCTCGACACGTTCGCAGGTGGCGGCACCAGATCTGTCAACCACTGCGGTGCAGCCGTTCCCGGATTCGCCGGTAGCGCAGCGTGATTTTGCCCGGAACGGCGCGGTGGACCAGCCGGACCAGGCCGTCGTTGATGGCCTCCGGTTTGTCCAGCAGGGCCAGGTGGCTGGCGCCCTTGACGATGACCAGCTCGGATGACGGCAGCGACGCGGCCATCCTCCGCGAGCACTCGTCGGGGGTGATCAGGTCGTGGTCGCCGCAAGCGACCAAGGTCGGAATCCTCATCAGGGTCCACAGCCCGGCGGTTTCGTCGTGCACTTCCAGCGCGCCGAGGAACCCCACCAACGTCGGGATCGGGGTACCGTTCATCATTCGCTGCGAGAACGCGTCCAGGCTGCGGCTGACGTGCAGGTCGCTGTAGGACGCGGCCCGCAGGACCGGACCGATCAGGGAGCGCGACACGTTGCGGCCCCGGTGCATCAGCTTGGGGGCCGATCGTGCGGTGAACCGAAGTGCTTCCACCGCAGGGTTTTTCAAGATCTCGCCCAACGGCGAGCGGGTGACCCCTTCTGCTGCGGTCGAGATCAGCGCCGCCCCGACGATGCGTTGGCCGTAATGCTCGGGGTACTGCCGGGCATGCGACAACACCGTCATGCCACCCATGGAATGGCCGACCAGGATGACCACGCCGCGCGGCGCGGCCTCGGCCAGCACGCTCTCCAGGTCCTGCCCCAACTGGGTCAGCGTGTAGGTCTCGGGCGAGGCCTCGCCGGATCGGCCGTGCCCGCGCTGGTCGTAAAAGACCATCCGCACCCGGGGCCCCCACTTCTCGGCCAGCCGCGTGCGCTGAAAGTAGAAGGCGCCCATCCGCAGACAGAATCCGTGCACGAAGATCACCGTCACCGGCGCATCCACCGGGCCAACCTCGCGCACCGCCAGTGTCACTCCGTCCCGGGTCGACACCACGTAGCCGCGGTCGCTGTCGTCCCGTTCGAAATCCTCGTCGGCGTAAGGGTCTTCGAGGCCCACGGCGCGCTGGGTCATCGACCGCCGGACCGAGGCGCCGACGATGGTGGCGACCGCCGTCAATCCCGCCCCTCCCGCCAGCCACGCCCTGCCCCAGCGACGCGTGCGAGTTTCGCTATCAGTCAACGGGTTCGGCCTCGCGGAAGGTCCGGGCGATGCGGCCCCGCAGGCTGGTCACCACCTCGTAGTGGATGGTGCCGATCAAATCGGCCCAGTCCTGGGCGAGGGGTTCGCCTCGGGTGCCCGGGCCGAACAGGATCGCCTCGTCGCCTTCGGCCACGTCGACCGGCCCGGGGCCCAGATCGACGACGAATTGGTCCATGCAGATCCGCCCGATGCCGGGCCGGCGCCTGCCGTTGATCAGCACGCCCAGTCGCCCGCCCAGCGACCGGAACACGCCGTCGGCGTACCCGATCGGCATCAGGGCCACGGTGGTGTCCCGCTCCGCGACCCAGGTGTGCGCATACGCCACGCCCTCACCCGCGCGCACGGATTTCACCAGCGCGACAGGACATTTCAGCGTCATCGCCGGAATCAGCCCCAGGTCGCCACGCTCGGGGACCGGACTGAGGCCGTACACGGCAATACCCGGGCGCACCATGTCGAAGGCCAGATCGGGGCGCGACATGGTCGCCGAAGAATTGGACAGATGGGCGATCTCGAACCGCACGCCCTGATCGCGCGCGTACGCCAGCATCTCGCTGAATCGTTGCGCCTGAAGGTCGTTGGTCGGATTGTCCGGCTGGTCGGCGAAGACCAGGTGCGACATCAGACCCCGCAATCCGATGGCCCCCTCGGCGACGCCCCGACGGAGCGTGGTCAGCATCGACGGGAGCTGCGCGGCGGTGACACCGTTGCGGTTCAGCCCGGTGTCGACCTTGACGCTCGCGACGGCGGTGCGGCCGGTCCGGCGCGCGGCGTCCAGCAGCTCTTCGAGCTGACGCACCGACGACACCACGATCTGCACGTCGGCCAGCAGCGCGGGCCCGAAGTCGATACCGGGAGGGTGCAGCCACGCCAGCACCGGCGCGGTGATCCCGGCGGCACGCAGCTTCAGCGCCTCGTCGACGGTCGCGACGCCCAGTTCGGCCGCCCCGGCGTCCAGCGCGGCGCGGGCGACCGGGGTGGCCCCGTGGCCGTAGCCGTCGGCCTTGACCACAGCCATCACCTGGGCGCTGCCGGCGTGCTCGCGCAGCACTCGCACGTTGTGGGCGATGGCACCCAGGTCCACGACGGCCTCGGCGAGCACGCCGGGCGTGACGGATTGCGGGGTAACAGGCACGGCCGCCATTGTCCCAGAAGTCTCCGAAGCGTCGTCGATCGTCGCGGAGTTGTCAGGTGTTTGCCCTGCTCAGCGCGATTAGTCGACGCTGGGCGACCCGAGATCAGTGCGCGAAGTGCTCCGCGCGGTAGTGCCCGCCGGGCTTCAGCTTGTCCAGGGAGGCCAGCGCGGCGCGGGCATCGTCGTGCAGGGCCCGGGCCAGGTCCGCGGACAGGCCCTCGCGCACCACGATGCGCAGCACGGACACGTGCGTGGCGTTGTCTGGCATGGTGTACGCCGGCACCTGCCAGCCGTAGCCGCGCAGCTCGTGGGAGACGTCGAACTCGGTGTACCCGCGATTTTCGGCCAGCCGGAAGCTGACCACCGGGATCGCCGTTCCATCGGAGATCAGCTCGGCGTGCTCGCCGCTGCGCAGCTGCTCACCCAGCCAGCGGGCGGTCGACGACAGCGTGTGCATCACCTGCGTGTAGCCCTCCCGGCCCAGCCGCAGGAAGTTGTAGTACTGGCCGACGACCTGGTTGCCCGGCCGCGAGAAGTTCAGCGTGAAGGTCGGCATGTCGCCGCCCAGATAGTTCACATGGAACACCAGGTCCTCGGGCAGATACTCCTTGCTGCGCCACACCACGAACCCGACACCGGGATAGGTCAGGCCGTACTTGTGGCCGCTGACGTTGATAGACACCACCCGTGGCAGCCGGAAATCCCATTTCAGCTCGGAGTGCAGGAAGGGCACGACGAATCCGCCGCTGGCCGCGTCGACATGCACCGGGACGTCGACGCCCCCGCCGGCTGCCAGCTTGTCCAGCGCCGCGCAGATCTCGGCTATGGGTTCGAGCTCGCCCGTGTAGGTGGTGCCGAGGATCGCGACCACGCCGATGGTGTCCTCGTCGACGGCGTCGACGACCTGCTCGGGGGTGATGACGTAACGCCCCTCCTCCATCGGCAGGTAGCGGGGTTCGACGTCGAAATAACGGCAGAACTTCTCCCACACCACCTGGACGTTGGAGCCCATCACCAGGTTCGGGGTTCGCTTTTTCCAATCTCCCCCTTTTTTCAAGCCGACCTTCTCGCGCCACCGCCACTTCATCGCCAGCCCGCCCAGCATCACCGCCTCGCTGGAGCCGACGGTCGACACGCCGGTGGCGCTGGACGGATCCTCGTCGCTGAGGTCCTCGGCGTGGAACAGGTCGGCCACCATGCACACACACCGCTGCTCGATCGCGGCGGTCGCCGGGTATTCATCCTTGTCGATCATGTTCTTGTCGAACGTCTCGGCCATCAGCCGGCCGGCCTGGGGATCCATCCACGTGGTGACGAAGGTGGCCAGGTTCAGCCGCGAACTGCCGTCGAGCATCAACTCGTCGTGGATGAACCGATACGCGGCGTCCGGGTCCATCGACTCGTCGGGCATCCGCAAGGCCGGCACGGGCGCGGTGAACAGGCGGCCGGTGTAGGCGGGCGCGATGGAGTGGGCGGGCACGGACGGGTGTTGGGGCACGGGGGTTTCCTTTCTGCGGCTACAGAGCGGCCAGGGCGGACCGGATGTGCGGGACGATGCGGGACGCCGAGGTGGGCGCCTCGCCGGGACCCGGGTCGGCCGCCGACAGCGCCGCCGCGTGCGCGTGCACGAACGCGCCGGCCGCGGCGGCCTCCGCGGCCGGCAGACCCGCGGCCAGCAGCGCGCCGATCATCCCGGACAGCACGTCGCCGGACCCGGCGGTGGCCGCCCAAGACTGCCCGGCCGGATTGAGATACACCGGGCCGCCGGGATCGGCGATCACGGTGACGTTCCCCTTGAGCAGCACAGTTGCCCCTAACGCGTCGGCCAGCCTGCGGGTAGCGCCCACCCGGTCGTCCCCGGGGGGGCTACCCGCCAGCCGGGCGAATTCACCCGCGTGCGGCGTCAGCACCGTCGGTGCGGTGCGGTTGACCACCAGCTCAGGGTGCGCCGCCAGGATGGTCAGGCCGTCGGCGTCGACGAGGACCGGCAGGTCGGTGCCGAGGGCGAACCACAGCGCGGCCGCGCCGGTGTCGTCGGTGCCCAGGCCCGGTCCGACCACCCAGGCCTGCACCCGCCCGGCCGCCGCGGGGGTGGGCGATGCGATGACCTCGGGCCAGTGCGCGAGGACCTCGGCATGCGCGCGGCCGGCGTAGCGGACCATCCCGGAGGTGGCGGCGACCGCGGCCCCGGTGCACAGCACGGCGGCGCCCGGATACGTCGACGACCCGGCCATCACCCCGGTGACGCCCTGGGTGTACTTGTCGTCGTGCGGGCCGGGCACCGGCCAGCGGGCCGCGACATCGCCGGCCTCGAAACCGAGCACGTCCGTCTCCGGCAGATCCAGCCCGATGTCGACCAGCGTGACGACGCCGCAGTCGGCGAGGGCGTGCACCGGCTTGAAGCCACCGAAAGTGACGGTCAGCGCGGCGTGCACCGCGGGCCCGGTGATGGCGCCGGTCGTGACGTCGATGCCGCTGGGAATGTCCACCGCCGCCACCGGGATCCCGGCGTCGTCGACGGCGGCGAATACCTCGGCCGCCGCCGGGCGTAGCGGCCCCGAGCCGGAGATGCCAACCACGCCGTCGATCACGAGATCGGTCGCGGTGCGGACTCGTTCCACGATGCGGCCGCCGGCCTTGCGAAACGCCGCCAGACCCGTGCGGTGGGTGTGGTCCGGGCTGAGCAGGATGGCGTCGGCCGCCACCCCGCGGCGACGCAGGAACGTCGCGGCCCACAGCGCGTCGCCGCCGTTGTCACCCGAGCCGATGACCGCGCACACCCGGCGACCGGCGATCCCGCCGGTGCGGGAGGTCAACTCGCTCAGGATGTGCGTGGCCAGCCCGTAGGCAGCCCGTCTCATCAGCGCGCCGTCGGGCAGGCTGGCCAGCAGGGGAGCCTCGGCGTCGCGGATCGCATCTATGGAGTAGTAATGCCGCACCAGAGCCAGGATTCCATGCCCGGCCGTACTTGCGCACTAGCGCCCGGAACTCTGCTGGCGGCTAATGCCTTTCGGCGACGGCGCCGAATGCCATGGCCAGCCACTCGCTCGCCGCTTGCGCCAGCGCCGCACGATTCTCGCGTTTGACGATGTCGTGGCCGTCGTCGCTGAACGCCAGGTACCGGACCCGTCGGCCGGCTCGGCGCAGCGCCTCGACGATCTGCTCCGATTCGCTGACGGGCACATTGGTGTCCTTGGTGCCATGCACCACCAGCAAGGGCGCCGTCAAAGCGTCGACACGGCGCAGCGGCGACAGTCGCTCGAGCAACGCGCGATCGTGGACCGGGTGGCCGTACTCCGGGTACGCCGCGGCGGCAATCCACGGCTCGGTGCGGTCATAAAAGGTGCTGAGATCGCTCATGCCGCAGATGCTGATGCCTGCCGCGAACAAGGCCGGGTGGAACGTCAGTGCCGCCATCGTCAGAAAGGCGCCGTACGACCAGCCCGCGCAGGCGATGCGCCGTGGGTCGGCAAGGCCACTGTCCACGAGGAAACGCGCGCAGTCGGCGACGTCGTCGATGGCCGCGAACCGCTTCTCCCGGTCGTCGGCGTGCACGAACGTCCTACCGAAGCCCCCGGAGCCGCGGACATTGGGCGCCAGCACGGTGATCCCGTTGTCGACCAGCCGCGCGAAGACTTCGTCGTAGCCGGGACGGGCCTGGCCTTCCGGTCCGCCGTGCAGGTACACCACCGCTCCCCTGGGGCCCGGGCCGCCGCCCGGTAGCGGCTGGTAAAGCCACGCGTTCAAGCTCAATCCGTCACGGGCCGTGATGGTCTGCGCCGCGGTCCCGCCGCAGAATCCGGGGATGACCGGACCGTGACTGGGTTCGCGATCTATCGGTTCCCATTGGCGCGACCGGGGATTGACCAGCTCGACGGTGCGCGGCGCCGACGGCGCTTCCACGGTCACCGCGATCATCGACCCGCCGGCGCTGATGGACAGCCCGCTTGCGACCAGCCCGGGCAGCGGAATCGGTTCGGCCAGCGTGTTGTCGCCGTATTCCAGGATCTGCAATTCACTGCGGCCCTGCACGTTCCATAACAACGCCACCGTCGATAGGTCGTCGCTGACAGCGAAGGCGTCCAGCTCGTGGTCGGGGCGTTCGGCCACCACGTAATAGCTCACCCCGTCCCGGGTGACCGTCACTTCCAGCAGCCGGGCGAATTCGCAGCCGTTGTCGCTGCGAATCAATGCGCGAACATATCCGCGGTCGCCGGAGCCTGGATAGTAGATGTCGATCCGGTCACCGTCAGGGCCGTGGCGGAGGCGGCGAGGATGGTGGTCGTCGAGGATGACGCCGTCTGCTGTCGAGGAGCCGGGATCGGAAGGCAGCAAGTCGATTTCGCGTCCCTCGCGCAGCATGATCAGTTCGTGGTGGCCGCGCGGCCCGACTCGGATCAGGGATGCGCCGGCCCAGGCATCGACCAGGCGCCCGCCGGGTCGCCGATCCACCACGGTGCAATCGCCGTCGGCCGGGTCGATCAGACACGATCGCCCGATGCCGTCTTCACCGGTCAAAATTGCGGCGACCAGCGCGCCGTCCCAGCCGATCAGCTCGGCGGTCCCGGCGCGCCCGCCGTCGATGCGACGAGCCATCCTGTCATCCGGATCGGTGGTCACCACCCAGATCTGGCGGCGGGTACCCGCGCCGGGCGCCACTTCGCAGGCCAGCCATTGCCCGTCGGCGGAGTGGATGACCCTGGACACCGGACCCTCGACCGGCAACACCACGTCCCGCGACGAGCTTGCCCGCCGCCCACGCAGAAACCGTTGCACCGCGCGCGGATAACCGCCGTCGTCGATCAGGTGGGCGAACGCCGTCGCGTCCGGCGACAGGGACGCACCGTAGATGGCGCGCACGTCCTGCCCCATCGCCTCAGCCCGCCATGCTCTGCAGCCACATTTCGAGCACCGCCAATTGCCACAAGGCGTTGGAGCCCAGCGTGGTTCGGGTCTGGTTCGGGGCGGACAACAACGCGCTCACGGCGCCGGAACGATACAGCCCGCGGGCGCGGGCTGTATCGTTGGTCAGCGCATCGCCCACCATGTCAAGCACCTCGCCGTGCAAATGACGGATGCCCGGCACCAGGAAGTGCCCTTTGGTCCGATCGATCACCTCCGGCGGCAACAACTTTCGTGACGCGTCCTTGAGCACGCCCTTGCCGCCCGAGGCAAGCTTCAGCTCCGGCGGGCACGCCGCCGCCAGCTCGACGAAGTCGTGGTCCAAAAAGGGCACCCGCGCCTCGAGCCCCCAGGCCATCGTCATCGTGTCGACGCGCTTGACGGGATCGTCGACCAGCATGACCTGCGTGTCCAGCCGCAGCGCGGCGTCCACCGCGGAGTCGGCGCCGGGCGCGCCTTGATGAGCGGTCGCGAAATCACGGCTCACGTCGGCGTCGATTCCGTACTCGGGGGCAAAGATCGACAACACGTCGTCATGGCTGCGGTCGAAGAAAACTTTGGCGTAGGCCTCGGTGGTCTGGTCGCGGGCGACAGTGGCCAGCGGCGGGTACCACGAGTAGCCGGCCAGGATCTCGTCGGCGCCCTGCCCGGACTGCACCACCTTGACCGACTTGCTCACTTCGGCCGACAGCAGATAGAAGGCCACGCAGTCGTGACTGACCATCGGCTCACTCATGGCGGCAATGCATTTCGGCACCGCCGGCACCAGCCGCGAGGAGTCGACGTGAATCTTGTGATGGTCGGTGTCGAAGGTCTTGGCGATCAGGTCGGAGTAGAAATACTCGTCGCCGGATTCGCCGTCCGACGAGTCGAAGCCGATGCTGAAGGTGGCCAATGCGTGCTGGCCTTGCTCGGCCAGCAATGCCACCACTATCGACGAGTCGATGCCACCGGACAGCAGCACCCCCACCGGCACATCGGCGACCATCCGGCGTTTGACGGCGATGCGCAGCGCGTCCATCAGTGCGGTCTCCCAGTCGCGGGCCGACCAGGAGGCTTTGGCCAGGTCGCGGCCGAATTGCGGTGTCCAGTAAACGGTGTCGGCGTGCGAGCCGTCGGGCTGGATCACCCGCACCGTCGCCGGCGGGAGCTTGCGCACCCCGCGGTAGACCGTGAGCGGGGCCGGCACCACGGAGTGGAAGGTCATGTAGTGGTGCAGCGCCGCGCGATCCAGTTCGGTGTCCACCCCGCCGGCATCGAGCAGTGCGCGCACGCTCGAGGCGAACCGCAACCTCCCGCGGCCCGGAGCGATATAAAGCGGTTTGATGCCCAGCCGGTCCCGCGCCAGGGTCAGCACGCCGGTGTCGCGGTCGGTGATGGCGAACGCGAACATGCCCTTGAAACGTTCGACGCAGCGCACGCCCCACTTGTGGAATGCCTTGATCACGACCTCGCTGTCGGCGGTCGAGAAGAACCGGTATCCGTCGGCTTGAAGTTGCTCTCGCAGTTCCTGGTAGTTGTAGATGCAGCCGTTGAACACCAGTATCAGACCGAGCTCGGCGTCGACCATCGGCTGGGCGCCACGGCCGGACAGGTCGATGATGGACAACCGGCGGTGCCCCAGGGCTACGGGTCCGTGCGCCACTATCCCCTCGGCGTCCGGCCCCCGCGAGGTCATCGCACCGGCCATGCGGGCGACGGCGCCCACATCCGCTGCTTCGCCGTCCCAGCGGATCTCACCGCAAATACCGCACATATCAGCCGCTTTCGTTGCCTGAAGCTTGCTCGTCGGCGTCGGAGGCAGTGAGGATCCACGTGTCCTTGCTTCCCCCGCCGGATGATGAGTTGACGATCCGCGACCCGCGGCTGGCCACCCGCGTCAGCGCGGCGGGCATCACCTGAGCCGAGACCGCACCGTTCGCACCGGCCCGAAGATGGACGAAGGCGCGCAGATCGACGTGATGAGGGTATAGGCCTTCACCGTCGAAGGTGGGATGGGTGGACAGGCTGACCGACTCCTGGGCGATGAACCGTTCCGGCTGGGTTTCCAGCTCCCGCCGGCGCGCGTCCAGCGCGGCTTCGGAGGCTTCCGGCCCGATCAGCACGCCGCTACCGCCCAGCCCGTCGATCGGCTTGACCACCAGGTCGCCCAGGTTGGCCAGGACGTAATCGCGCTGTTCTCGTTCCGCGCAGACCCAGGTCGGCACTTGGGCCAGCTTCGGTTTTTCGCCCAGGTAATACTCGATCATGGCCGGGACGTAGGCATAGATCGCTTTGTCGTCGGCCACACCGTTCGCCAGGGCGTTGGCGATGGTCAGGTTTGCGTCGGCGAGCGCGGCAAGCAGACCGGGCCGCAGCGGCACGCCGTCGTGCCCGACCGACGACAACAGCATGTCCTCGTCCATCCGCGCGTAGACGACGTCGATGGGCTGGACGGTGGAACCTATGTGCTGCACCAACTTTCCGTCACGCACGGACAGGTCGGACGGCTGCACCAAGGCGATCGCCATCTCCTCCGCCAAGAACCGGTGTTCAAACCATGCCGAGTCCTTCCAGCCGGCCGACAGCAGCGCCACGGCCGGCTCGTCGGACGCATGCGCGGGTGCGGCCGCCCGCAATGTCTCCAGCAGCATGTCCAGGGTCCGAGCGGTGTCTTCGATCGCAGCCGGCGGCTCCAGCTCGGGAAGGTGCTTGCTGAGCAGCCGCCGGTTGACGATGGCGTAGGCGACACCCGACGGCACCCGAAGGTTGTCTTCGAGCACCATCCACCGACCGGGAGCATCGCAGACGAGGTCGGTCCCGCTGATGTGCGCTCGAATGGTGTCGCCTGCTAGGCGACCCGTCGAGCGGAAGCCGGGAGCGCGGTCGAGAACCTGGTCGCCGATGATGCCGTCCGCCACGATCGCCCGTTGGGCGTAGACATCGCGGAGGAAGGCGTCCAGGGCGCGCGCTCGCTGAGTGAGACCGTCACACAGCTTCGCCCATTCCCGCGCGGCCACCAGGCGCGGCAGCACGTCGACCGGGAACACCTGAGCCCGGCTTTGACCGGTGACGCGAAACGTGATGTCGTCGGCGCGCTGCTCCTGCTCGATGTCGGCTTCGCGGGCCCGCAGCGCGACGACGCCCAGCCCTGCGACGGTGTCGAGCAGCGCCCGATATTGCCGCCGCGGCCGGGCCTGGGGACCGATGGCCTCGTCGTAGCCGTCGGCGAGGGCGTCACCGGCGGCGATCACCGGTTTGCTACCGGGCTGATAGCCGAGCAGCAGGGCGGAATCCGCACTGATCGCGGTCGCCGTACTGTTCCCCCAGCTGGCCGTCTCGACGACCAGTTGGTCCACCACGTCGGTGAGACGTCCACGGCGGCGCAGCGCCCGCCGCTGCCGGGCCGACGAGGTACCCCTTGCCAGCGCCCTACTGCTCAACTCGTTGACGATGTCCCAGTCACCGCTTTCATCCAGTTGCGGATGCAGCGAGCCGACCAACTCGCCAATCACGTCGGCCGCCGGGCGACTGATCGGACGCCGGACGTCGACAAGCTCACCTTCCAACCCCGACCGGGCGGCCCGCCACAGCGCCGCCCGCATCACCGGCGGGGACGGGGCAAACGGAGCCGTGCCCGCGTGCGCCGCCTGCAGCTCCCGCGTGACCAGAGCCCGAAACAGCCCCGCGACCAGCACGGCGGTGTCCACGGACGGGCAGCTGTCGCACACGCGCAGCTCCACCGTCGGCGTGGCGTTGGCCGGCCTTACGTCGAAGTACAGCATCCCGACGTCCGAGATAGCCCCGCTTGCCACCAGGTCGTCGACCAGTGCGTCATATTCTTGCGCCGACTGCGCCGGGGCGGCCGGACCGGTCGTCGGCCAGCGCTGCCAGATCAGCGTACGCATGCTGGCGTATCCGGTGTCGGACCCGTCGGAGGCAAACGGCGAGCTGGCGGACAAGGCGAGTAACGGCGGCAGATACGGGGCCACCCGGAAGGCGGCCTGGACGGCTTCGTCGCGATCGGCGACACCGACGTGCACCTGGGTGCCACAGATCAGCTGCTCACGGGCCAGCAGTTGGTAGTCGGCGAGCATTTGCCGGTATCGCGGCGTCTTGGTCACCTGCATTTCGGCCGGCACGGCCAGCGGCACCGCCCCCGCGGCCACGACCCCGATACCCAGGACGGTGGCAGCCTCGACCAGGACCTTGCGGCGACGGATCAGTTCGTCGCGCAATCCGTCGAGCGAATCCACCACATGGGTGTTCGTCTCGATGACACACCGCTGCAGCTCGGCAACGTACTCCTCGGTCAGGCCGGCCAACAGTTCCGGGGCGCGCGCAGTGAGCCGCCTTGTCTTCAGGTCGACAAGGTGGAACTCCTCTTCTACCCCCAGCGTGCGCGGCGATTGACGTCGCATTTCCCCACGTTATGGGTGGGTAATTACCGGGGCGTTAAAAAGCTGGTCGCGGCGTCGCGATCGAGCGATCCGGTCAGGCCTCCTGCTCACGGGAAAGAGCCCGCTGGACAGCGCCTTTGAACCTCGCCGGACTCCAGGGCGCGCGCTTGCGCTCCTGGGCCATCGGGTAGAAGCAGAGCCCGATCAACAGCGAGGCGAAGTGGCCGATCGCGGTGAAGTTCAGCTGGTGGGAGTCCATCGTCGACAGCGGAAAACCGAAGATGACACACAGCACGCCGAGATAACCCCAGCGCCAGGGTCGCGCGATGTGATAGGTCAACACAGCCATCACGCCGACCATGAAATAGCTGACCCCGATATCGCGGGCGTGGACCAGCCGCTCGGCCGCGTCATGCTCTTCGATCGCAAAGTAGAGGATGCCTTCGCTGATATAGGTGGCCAGGATGTGCGCGGTCAATCCGACAGTCAGCCAGCGCAAGTGGCCGAGCCAATGTTCGGCCGGGGCGAGAAACAGGGTGAACAGCAACAGGTACGGTTCCAGGCTCCTGCCGTCGATCCACAGCAGGCTGGAGAACAACACATCCAGCGGATCGGTGCCGAGCGCGTGAATGTTGGTGGAGCGGTGCAGCAAAACCGAATGCAGTTGCCGCCCGGGCAATTCGTTCTGCACGATCGTCGTGATCGTCAGGACGAGCAGCCAGCCATAGGTCAGCGGCGCGCCGGTGACGAAATGCCAGACCGCCAGCCACAGGCCGTGCAGCCGCGCCCCCACCGATCTATCCGCCACGGCGTCCACCTTCGCATGGTTGACGTCGCGCCGCGCAGCTTCGGCACACGTGTCACGTCACCGTGCTGGGTTCCGGTCGCAGATGCCGCCGGGCATTCGATAAAGGGCCGCTCAGGCGAAGTCGGGTGGTTCGGGTGCCAGATGCCGCCACCAGCACGAGATGTAGATACCCATCGAAATCCCCAACACGACGATCACCCACACCACGATCGTGATGTCGATCCAGCTGCCGAACGGCGGCGCATCCGGTAGCGCATTGCGCAGGGGCATCACCGCAAAGAGCATGGCCGCATACCACGTCGTCATCGGCGGCTGAAATTTACGCCGGTCGCGCGCCGTCTCGATCGCGACGAACGCGGCAAGGCCGGCGAGCCCGATCAGGACGCAAAGGATGGCGACCCCGAAGGTCATGGTGCTCGCCGTCCGGGACAGATCTACTCGGAAGGGGCCGGTGGGTTCGGCGTCGTTGACGCGGGTGACGTCGACATCCCAGCCGAGCAGCCGGTCGACCAAGGTCACCGTCGCGGGCACCGGCGTGTGCTCGGAACCGGACGACAATTGGGCGACGACAGGCCCCGAGTGGTATTCGTCGAACGGCCAATCCGCGACTTCGCCCGTCAGGACCAGCGACACCCGAAACACGGTGGGCAGGGTGCCCTTCGGCCATGTCTGTTTGCTGGTGGTCACTGTGGAGGCGGCGACGATGTGCAGGTCGTCTTTGAGGGCGTGGGTGCGCGGGTCCAGCAGTCCGGGGCCGGGCACCACGCTGATGTTGGCAACCAGGACGCTGTTGTCCGACTGAATTTCTTCGATGTCGTTCGTCATTTTGGTTCCATCGCCCGCCGACGAGTCCTGCACCACGACATGCGGATGCCCCATACCGCCGTTGACGTAGAGCACGATCGAGGCGATATAGGTGGCGACCAAGAGCACCGCGCTGACGACGGCCAGCCTCGCGCGGCGGCTACTCCACCGTGACCGACTTGGCCAGGTTTCGCGGTTTGTCAACGTCGTAACCTCGGGCCTGGGCAACCGACGCGGCGAACACCTGAAGCGGGATGGTCGACAGCAGGGGCTGCAAAAGGGTTGATACCGATGGGATTTCGAACAAATGGTCCGCGTAGGGGCGCACCGTGTCGTCGCCCTCCTCGGCGATCACGATCGTCACCGCGCCGCGGGTCTGGATCTCGCGAATGTTGGACAGCAGCTTCGCATGCAGCGTAGCCGAGCCCTTGGGCGACGGCATCACGACGATCACCGGCAGGCCGTCTTCGATCAGCGCGATCGGGCCGTGCTTGAGCTCGCCCGCGGCGAATCCCTCGGCGTGCATGTAGGCGAGTTCCTTGAGTTTCAGCGCGCCTTCTAGCGCTACGGGGTAACCGACGTGCCGCCCCAGGAACAGCACCGTCGACGACTGGGCGAACCGGTAGGCCAGCGCGGCCACCGGCTCGATCGTGGCGAGCACCCGGCTCACCACCTCCGGCATCGCTTCCAGCTCGCGGTATTCGCGCTCGACCTCATCGGGGTACTTGGTGCCGCGGGCCTGCGCCAGCGCCAGGCCCACCAGGTAGTTGGCGGTGATCTGCGCCAGGAACGTCTTGGTCGACGCGACGCCGATCTCCGGGCCGGCGCGGGTGTAGAGCACCGCGTCACACTCGCGCGGAATCTGAGATCCATTGGTGTTGCAGATCGCCAGCACCTTGGCCTTCTGCGCCTTGGCGTGGCGCACCGCTTCGAGAGTGTCTGCGGTCTCACCGGACTGCGAGATGGCCACCACCAGCGTGCTGCGGTCCAAAACAGGGTCGCGGTAACGGAATTCGCTGGCCAGTTCGACTTCGACCGGCAGCCTCGTCCAGTGTTCGATCGCGTATTTCGCCAGCAGCCCCGAGTGATAAGCGGTGCCGCAAGCGACCACGAAGACTTTGTCGACCTCGCGTAGTTCCTGATCGGAGAGGCGTTGCTCGTCGAGCACGATGCGGCCGTCGACGAAATGACCCAGCAGGGTGTCGCCTACCGCGGTGGGTTGCTCGGCGATCTCCTTGAGCATGAAGTACTCGTAGCCGCCCTTCTCGGCGGCGGCCAGGTCCCAATCGATATGGAAGACACGGGCATTCACGTCGTCGGGGTTGCCGTCGAAATCGGTGATGCGATAGCCGTCGGCGGTGAGCACCACGCACTGGTCCTGGCCGAGCTCGACGGCCTCGCGGGTGTGCGGGATGAACGCGGCCACGTCGGAGCCGACGAACATTTCACCGTTACCGATCCCGACGACCAGGGGGGTCGACCGCCGCGCGGCCACGATGGTGCCGGGATCGTCGGCGTTGGCGAACACCAGCGTGAAGTGGCCCTCGAGCCGGCGCAGCACCGACAGCACGGAGGCCGCGAAGTCACCGGCCGTCTCGCCGCGGCGATAGGCCTGGGCGACCAGGTGCACGGCGACCTCGGTGTCGGTGTCGCTGGCGAACTCCACGCCGTCCTGCTCCAGCTCGTGGCGCAGGATGGCGAAGTTCTCGATGATGCCGTTGTGGACGACGGCGATCTTGCCGGCGGCGTCGCAGTGCGGGTGCGCGTTGCGGTCGGTGGGACGGCCGTGCGTGGCCCACCGGGTGTGCCCGAGGCCGGTTGTGCCGCCCAGGGCATCCGGCGGCATCTCGGCCACCGCTTTCTCCAGGTTTTCGAGCCGTCCGGCGCGGCGACTGACCGTGAGAGTCCCGCCGCCGTCGACCAGTGCGATGCCCGAGGAGTCGTAGCCGCGGTACTCCATGCGGCGCAGCGCGTCCATGACGACGCGGCAGGCAGGGCCCCGCCCGACATAGCCGACGATTCCGCACATTCTGAACAGGGTAGTGCAGGGGTGGCTTCGGGCCGGTTGCACGGCGCCGCCTCTGGGCAGTTGAGGCTTGAATCTGCGCAGCTCAGCCGCCGCTCGTGAGCCTGCCCACCCGCGTGGACTGACAGGAGCCATCCCCGCTAACGTCGATGCGTGGCCCGCATCCGCAAAGTCGTCGCTGCCCTCAGCCGCCGTGGACCGCACAAGGTGTTGCGCGGTGAGCTGGCCTTCGCTGGTTTGCCGGGGGTGGTGTACACCCCGGAGGCCGGACTGAACCTGCCCGGCGTCGCGTTCGGTCACGACTGGCTCGCCGGTACCGCACGCTATTCGGGCCTGCTCGAGCATCTGGCGTCGTGGGGCATCGTCGCCGGCGCACCCGAGACCGAGCGCGGCGTGGCACCGTCGGTGCTCAACCTGGCCTCCGACCTCGGGACCGCGCTGGACATCGTGTCCGGTGTGCGGCTGGGACCGGGCAAGATCAGCGTGCATCCGGCCAAGCTGGGCATCGTCGGCCACGGCTTCGGCGCCTCGGCCGCGGTATTCGCCGCGGCCGGGATGCCCACGCGGCTGGCCTCCGCGGTCGCGCTGTTTCCCACCGCCACCAGTCCCCCGGCCGAGCAGCCGGCCGCGACGCTGCAGCTTCCGGGACTGATCCTGACCGCTCCAGGGGATCCCGACACGCTGAATTCCAACGCGCTGGGACTGTCGCAGGCGTGGAAGACGGCGACGTTGCGCGTCGTCAGCAAGGCCAAACCCGGCGGCCTGACCGAGGGTCGGCGCCTCACTCAGGCATTCGGGCTGCCCGGGCCGCACCGCCGCACACAGCGCTCGGTGCGGGCGCTGCTGACCGGGTACCTGCTCGCCACGCTCGGCGGCGACAAGACCTATCGCGAGTTCGCCGATCCCGACGCGGATCTGCCAAAGACGAGCAGGCCCGATCCCGACGCCGAACCCGTCACCCTGGAACACAAGATCGTCGCGCTGCTGAAGTGACCGGCGCCCCGATCGAGTAGCCCTCCGGCAGATCATCGGGCAGACACGAAACACGTTGTCCGACTCGAGGTTGACCGCCGAGATCGGCCCGCCGGGGGAAGGCGATTTCATCGCGGCCCGACGGCCCGGTACCGCAACGTCGGCGGGCTGATCCGCCGGCGACCGCCCCGCCGCCGGGTGCCGTCAGCGGCGTGATTAAGTGACGTCCATGAGAATCGGGATCGCGCTGGATTATTCGGGTGGTTTCCACGAGGCCGTCGACCGCATCGTCGAACTCGAGAAGTCCGGCATCGATATCGCGGTGGTGGCCGAGGCGTATTCCTACGACGCCATCAGCCAGCTCGGGTACTTGGCCGCGAAGACCAACACCGTCGAATTGGCCACCGGGGTGGTTCCCATCTACATCCGCACGCCGTCGCTGCTGGCGATGACCGCCGCCGGACTGGACTTCGTGTCCGACGGCCGATTCCGGCTGGGCATCGGCACGTCCGGGCCGCAGGTGATGGAGGGCTTCCACGGCGTGGAGTTCGACGCGCCGATCGGCCGCACCCGCGAGATCGTGGAGATCTGCCGGAAGGTGTGGCGCCGAGAGCGGGTGCAGTACGACGGCAAGTACTACCAGCTGCCACTGCCCGCGGGCCGCGGAACCGGCCTGGGTAAGCCGCTACAGCTCATCAATCATCCTGTGCGCGAACGGATTCCGATTACCATCGCGGCCCTGGGCCCCCAGAATGTCGAACTGACCGCCGAGATCGCCGAGGGCTGGCAGCCGGTGTTCTTTCATCCCGAGAAGGCCCAAACCGTCTGGGGCGAGGCGCTGGCCGCGGGCAAGGCCAAACGCGACCCGGCGCTGGGTCCTCTGGACATCATGGTGCACACGTCGCTGGCGATCGGCGACGACGTCGAGGAGCGGCTGTCCTGGGTCAAGCCGCAGCTGGCCCTCTACATCGGCGGCATGGGCGCCAAGGGCCGCAACTTTTACCACAACCTGGCGACGCGGTATGGCTACGGCGAAGTGGCGGACCGGATTCAGGAGTTGTACCTTGCCGGCCAGAAACGGGAGGCGACCGACTTGGTGCCCGACGAGCTGGTGCGGGCGATGTCATTGATCGGCCCCCGCGGATTCGTCGCCGAACGCCTGGCCGCGTTCGGCGAGGCTGGGGTCACCACGTTGTTGGTCAGCCCGGCGGCGGCCGACCCAAAGGATGCCGTGCGCTACGTCGAGGATGTGCTCGCGCTGCGGCCGGCCTGAGGCCGTCATTGCCCGGCCTGCGGGAGCTGGTCTGCGGCAATCTCACACGGGGTTGCGCCCTCGGTCGGGTTGGGCCCGTGCTCCGGGGGTGACGGCTCGCCTGCCGGCGTGCCGGCAGGCACCGGTGCCTCGGCGGGCGGTGATTCCTCGACCGGCAGGGGCGGGGCGGCTGCAGGTCCGTCGACCGGTCGAACCTGTTGGGCGTCTTCGGGTTTGGCGGCTTCGCCGCCCTCGCCGTCGGCAGCGTCGTCCTCTTCGGCCACCGGGTGGAAGGCGTCGTCGTCGGACTTGTCGTCGGACTTGTTGTCGTCGGAATCGTCCAGGGCGTCGCCCTTGTCGTCGTCGGAATCGTCCAGGGCGTCGTCGAGCGTGGCAGGATCGCTCGATTGGTCAGCCGCCGGGTCCAACAGGGCGGAGATCGCGTCGACGATCCGGCCGGCCAGCCCGCCGAGTCCGCCCGGGCCACCAGACCCGGCACCCATATCGCCCAGACCTCCGAGACCTCCCGCCCCGGCCGGGACCGCCGCATCACCCAGGGCGGAACCCAGGGCGGGCACCGTCGTCGGCAATACCGGAGCGGCGTCGGCCATCGGCGCCGCGGGCCCGGCAACCGGCGCGGCGATCGGCGCGGGTTGTGCCGCAACAGGATCCGCGGGCAGGCTCGCCACGATGGGCGCGGGTGCGGGCACCGGCACCTCGGCTGCGCTTGGGGTCGACGGCCGCGGTGGTTCGGGCCCGAGGTTGCCGGGCGATTCGAAGCAGGCCGCGGGCGCGGCGGCCATTCTGTCGATCACCATGTCGTAGGCCGTTGCGAAACCGGCCAGCGAGGAACGCATCGCATCAAGCCAGTCCGTGCGAATGTCGTTGTCTACGTAAGGCATTACCTGTTGACCGATGACCTGCTCGGCCGTCGAACGCTCACCCGCTCCGCTGGTCACCACCGCCGCGGCGGCCAGCCAATCGGCGCGCTGCGACTGCGAGCGGTCGTCAATGGCGATGGCCGAGGAGACTTTCGAGTCGAGCAGAAACCACAGGTTGTCGCGTAACGACTCGCACCGCTGGGCCGCCGCGCGCACCTCGGTGACCACCATGTTCGCCGCATCGCAGTGGCGTTGCAGGAACCGGCCCGCGGCCTCGCCGGCCGGCCCCGTCCACCCCGCTGCCAGCTCGCCGGCTTGGGCACGCTGGATTCGCAGGCCCTCGGCGACTGCGTCGCCCGCGGCGCGCAGTTGCGCACAGTCACGGTCCAGGACCCGCAGATCCAGGGCGTCTTCACTGTCGAACTGGTCGCGGACCTGCGACGGGCTCGACGTCAGATCCGGCTGCTGGTAGCCGAGCGCGTGGCAGGCCCGCACGTAGGCCTGGGTGTGCTCGACGGCGACCCGACCCTCGGCAAGGCGCTCGGCGACGTCCAACCGCTCGACCACGATCAGGCGATCCGTGCCGCGGCGTACAGGTCGGCGTCGGCGTAGCGGTCGGCGCCCACCCGCAGCGCCTCGGCGATTTCGACGGACGCCCGCGACCACTGCGTCAACTGCATCGCCAACCGCTCCAGCTCGCGGCGCAGGGCGTCACCGCGCGCGGTGTAGGCCCGGCCGGCGCTGGCCCCGCTGAATCCCAGCCCCGCCAGGTGATCGCCGACGGCGCCGTTGATCAGCTCGGCGGAGGCGGTCAACTGGTCGGCGATTCGGTGGACGGCCGCGACGTCGACCCCGGCGGCAGCCAAACTAACTCGACTATCGAATCTCATGCCTAATCCGACGCCGAACCCCGCGCCGGGGTTCCAGCCGTCCGGGATTAGCGCTGTTGGCTGACCGCGTCGGCGACCCGAGCGGCCACCCGCTGCGCGGTGTCCTCCTCGGGGGCTTCGACCATGACGCGGATCAGCGGCTCAGTTCCCGAGGGGCGCAGTAAGATTCGGCCGGTGTCACCAAGTTCGGCCTCGGCCTCGTCGACCGCGGTCCGCACCTCGGGCGCGGCGGCCGCGGTGGTCTTGTCGGCGACCTCGACGTTGATCAGCACCTGCGGCATCGGCCGCATCCTCGATGCGAGGTCGGCCAGCGGCGAATGGGTCTGCACCATGCGCGTCATCAACCGCAGCCCCGTGACGATGCCGTCGCCGGTAGAGCCCAGCGCGGGCATCACGATGTGGCCGGATTGCTCGCCGCCCAGGCTGTATTCGCCCGCGCGCAGTTCTTCGAGGACGTAGCGGTCGCCGACGCCGGTCGTGCGCACCTCGACGCCGGCCGCGCGCATGGCCACGTGCAGCCCGAGGTTGCTCATCACCGTGGTCACCACCGTGTCGGCGTGCAGCTCGCCGGCCTCCTGCATCGCCAGCGCGAGCACGACCAGGATCGCGTCGCCGTCGACAAGATCGCCGTTGGCGTCGATAGCCAGGCACCGGTCGGCGTCGCCGTCGTGGGCCAGGCCGACGTCGGCGCGGTGGGCCAGCACCGCCTCGCGCAGCGAATCCAGATGGGTGGACCCGCAGTTGTCGTTGATGTTCAGGCCGTTGGGCTCGGCGTTGATCTCGATGACCCGGGCACCCGCGGCGCGGTAGGCGCGCGGCGCCGCCGAGGAGGCCGCGCCGTGGGCGCAGTCGACGACGACGGTCAGGCCGTCCAGGCGCAGGGTGCTGGCCTTGCCGACGTGGCGAAGGTAGCGATCGGCGGCGTCCTCGGCGTCGATGACGCGCCCGATCCCGGCGCCGACCGGACGCAGGCCCGGCCGGGCGGCGACCAGTTCCTCGATCTCGTCCTCGGTGCCGTCGTCGAGCTTGTGACCGCCCGGGCCGAAGATCTTGATGCCGTTGTCGGGCATCGGATTGTGCGACGCCGAGATCATCACGCCGAAGTCCGCGTCGTAGGCGCCGGTCAGGTAGGCCACCGCCGGGGTGGGCAGGATCCCCACCCGCAGGGCGTCGACCCCCTGGCTGGCCAGACCGGCGATCACCGCGGCCTCCAGCATCTCGCCGCTGGCCCGCGGATCGCGGCCGATGACGGCGACGTGGCGGCCGGGCTTGCCGAGGTTGGCCAGGCGGCGCGCCGCGGCGGCGCCCAACGCAAGCGCCAGCTCAGCGGTCAGCTCGCGGTTGGCGACCCCACGCACACCGTCGGTGCCGAATAGTCGACCCATGCGGACAAACCTCTCACAGTTGGCGGCGTTGGACCTAACCTGCCCGTTCTTTTCTGACCGAAGCCGTGCCTATTTGCGCGCGGACACGCCGACAACAGTGCGCGCGAGACCAGCTCGCGGCACTGTTGCGGCCAGAAAGTGATCGCCGATCAGCGCTTGCTGTACTGAGGCGCCTTGCGGGCCTTCTTCAGCCCGTACTTCTTGCGCTCGGTGGCCCGCGGGTCGCGGGTCAGGAAGCCGGCCTTCTTCAGCGGGGGCCGGTCGTCCGGTGCGGCCACGATCAGGGCCCGGGCGATACCCAGGCGCAGCGCGCCGGCCTGGCCCGACGGGCCGCCACCGTGCAGGAGCGCAAAAATGTCGAAGCTTTCCGCCCGGTCAACGGTGACCAGCGGCGCCTTGATGAGCTGCTGGTGCACCTTGTTGGGGAAGTACTCCTCCAGGCTGCGGCCGTTGAGGTCGAATTTGCCGGTGCCGGGCACCAGGCGCACCCGCACCACGGCCTCCTTGCGGCGACCGACGGTCTGAATGGGGCGCTCGAACACGAACGCCTCGACGGGCTTGGCCGCCGGCGCGCTCTCCACGGGCGCCTCGGCAGGGGTCTCGACGACCTCGGTCACCTCAGTCGTTGCCTCGGTTGTTTCGGTCACTGGGCCACCTGCTTGATCTCGAACGGAATCGGCTTCTGCGCGACGTGCGGGTGCTGCGGGCCGGCGTAGACGTGGAGCTTGCGCTGGATCTGAGCGCTGAGCTTGTTGTGCGGGAGCATGCCGACGATGGCCTTCTCGACCACGCGGTCGGGGTGCTTCTCCAGCAGCTCGCCGATGGTGCGCTTGCGCAGACCGCCGGGATACCCCGAGTGACTGTAAGCGAGCTTGTTCCGCAGTTTGTCGCCGCTGATGGCGACCTTGTCGGCGTTGATGACGATGACGAAATCGCCGCCGTCGACATTGGGAGCGAACGTCGGCTTGTGCTTACCGCGCAACAGGGTGGCTGCTGCAACGGCAAGGCGGCCAAGCACCACGTCCGTGGCGTCGATGACGTACCACGACCTCGTGGTGTCACCCGCCTTGGGCGCATAGGTGGGCACAGCGCTTACCTTTTCTTTCTCTCGGATGGATCCCGGTGCAAGCCGGGGGCCGGTCAGGCGTTCGCGGTGGGGATGATCTCGGCGACCGACATTGACCCGAGGCCCCGGCGTATCGCACGCCAACCGAGCAGCATACCGATCGACATCCCCGCAGGTCAAAATGACTATGAGCCGCTGGGAACACTCAGACGAATTCTGCTTGCCAATCCTGCAGCCGCGCGGCCCGCCCCCATCGGGTTGGAAATCGCTCGAGAAGCAGAACAGGAGCCGCGCACAAGCTCCGAAATTCCCCGAACTGATGTCCGCCGCGGAGATCGCCGAGGAACTCGGCGATGCGCGCCAACGTGTGCACCAGTTGCGGCAGAACCCGCTCTCCCCGCACCATTGGCCGAGCTGCGTCGTGGCGCGGTATGGGACGCCGCGGCGGTGCGCAAGTTTGCAACCGATTGGGAACGCAGGCCCGGCCGTCCTCGGACCAGGGGAAGCACAGGCTGACTCGTACGACGTCACCGGCAACGCTTTCGGTGCGCTCCGGCGCGGCGAAGATAACTGTGTTGGTCCCGACGGCTCTCCTCCACCGGGACCAACACAGAGCCTGTTATCCGTGACTACCGCGTCCAGACGCCAGCCGCTTGCCGGTCGGCTTTGGCCACCTCTTCCGCGCCGTCACGCACCGCATTACCGAGGTCGATCAATATCTCGTTCAGCGCGGTCGCTGCCTGGTTCCACTTCAGCTGCTCCGCGTGATACGCACCCGCGGCCTCGCGAGTCCATAGCTGTTGCAGCGGCGCGATGTGTGACCGCAGGTCGTCCAGCGCGGCGTTGAAGCGGGCCGACGTGGTGTGAATCTCCTGACGCACCGAATACTCGATTTCGCCGAAGTTATAGGAAATTACCGGATCCACAAAAACTCCTTTCGGTCACAATTGGCCGCCGGCCGCGGCGATGTGATGCGCATGGCTCTGACCGGCCTCCTGCAACATGGCTTCGTTCTGCCGGATGGTTTGCGCGATGGCTTGCAGGACGTGGTAAAGCCGTGTTGATTCGGCGTTCCAGCGTTCGACCACGTCCTTGAACCGTGCGGCCGCCAGCCCACCCCACACCGACGGCGGGACACTGCTCATGCGGCCGATGAAAGCCTGCATCATGGCCCGGATTTCTTCGTTCCGAGCGTCGGTGGTACCTGCGACCGAACGCATCAGGTCGAAGTCCGTACTCAGCGTGTCAGCGCCCATCGGTGTGCTCACCCGATCTCCTTCCCGAACTGATACCTAGTACGACCGCGCCGGATCCGATTAGGTTCCATCCAATTTCGGAGAAGCCCTACCCGACTGCGCGCGCGGATCGCACGGCCTGCTCGCACACGTCGCGGACTGCATCGTCCCCGCCCGGCCGGCTCTGACATCCGACGCTGATCCGAACCAGCCCGTCGAGTAGCACTGTCCAGCGCACCTGGTGGCTGGCGCGGACCTCCCGGTAGGTCACCGCGGGACGCCCGGCGCTGGTCCCGGACGCATTGAGGTCGACGAAGACGCCGACGGGCTCGGAGCCCATAGCGCGCTGCAACCGCTCGGCGGTCACAGCCAACGTCTCGTTGGGAGGCACGAGCGACTGCGTCATGTGCATGGCCACTTCGGGATCAGCGGGCGACGTGATTTGCACTCGGGCCGAGCCAGGCCCGGCCAGCACGCGCTGCACAACCCAATTCGCGGGCACGGTCATCGCCACCCGGCCCTCAACCAAGAATGTCGTCGCGGCGGTAGTCGCTGGGCCGTGGCGACCGACTCCGGCCATCACCGGCACCACCGCCGCCAGGACGACAGCGGCAGCCGCCAGCCCCCGCCACGCCGAGGCGCGCAATCGACCACACCTGGCGCTGCGTCCGGGCGGGTGCGGCTTGCGTTGCGGCGACCGGGTCGGCTGGGCCGAAAGCGCCAGCTTCGCTAACCGGGCGGCATCGATTTCAATTGCCGACGCACCGCCATCGCGTACCTCCCGGGCGATCAGGGCCGCGAGCGCCGGCGCGTCCGAGACGCCGGCCGGCGCATCGACCAGCACGACCGCAGTTGCGCCGCACAACATCTCGCTCACTGCCCGTGCCACACCCTCGGCGACGGCGCGCGGCTCCCCGGTCCGGGCTATGCCGCTGATGTCAGTACCGACAATCGCTACCAACCGCTCGGCGATCTCCACCACCACACTGGGTGCCGAAGCGGCCTCGGGCACCTGCCTCGACAGCCAGGATCGCGGACGCAGCAGCACTTCGCCCGGCAGGCTTTCGACGGCTTGGGCGACGAGACCAATGCGCGACGGCGACCACCAGGATGGGTGGAGGATCACGGTCCCGCTCGCCGGATCGTCGGCCCCGCATGCCAACGACTGCAGCGCGGTCCGCCACAATGAATCGAGCGCCATCGGACGGCCGCCGACCAACGCGACACGATCGTCGAGCGCACCCAACGCCGCGTCGACGACTTCCGATGGTTCGACAATCGAGCCTGTCCCACAACACAATTGGCGAATTTCACCGGGGCCCGCCTCGATCATCGCCTGGTGTCGGTTCACCGCAAGCTCACGGCGCCGGGCACCAACCCACCTGTACGAGCCGTTCTGCACCGGTGCGGGTGACCAGAAGGCCGCGACCCGGCGGCAGTCGCGCCGGTCGGCTCGACCCCAACAGCACGCCCTCGTCTGGCCGGCCACTCATCATCAGCCCCAGGCAGCCAAGGTCGCGCAGTCCGGCCAACAGCGGCTCGAACAGGGCCCGCGCGGCGCCCCCGCTGCGGCGCGCTATGACCACGTGCAGCCCTAAATCCCTCGCATACGGCAGGTATTCGATGATATGGGCCAACGGGTTCCCCGTCGCGGTGACGACGAGGTCGTAATCGTCTACCACGACATAGATGTCCGGGCCCGACCACCAGGACCCGGTCCGCAACTGCGCCTGGCTCGCATCCGCAGGAGGCATTCGTCGCCGCAGCAGAGCCAGCAGATCGGGTAGCAACACATCCAGCGCGGCCGGCGACACGGCGTAGCCGCCGAGATGCTCCGACTCGATGACGCCGAGCAGGGAGCGCCGGAAGTCGACGACGAACAGTCGGGCCTCCGCAACGGTCTTCGTCCGGGTGATCTCGTGGCACACAGTACGCAGCGTGGCCGTCTTCCCACACTCCGTATCACCGAGGATCAGCAGATGTGAATCGCGCTCGAAGTCGATGGCGACCGGTCGAAGTCGGTGCTCGTCGACACCGAGCAGGATCTGAGTGCCCCGCCACGGTCCGGCCTGCTGAACGATGGCGTCGAGTTCTACCTGCACAGGCAGCAGGGGGATGGGCGGCGCCGCGAAACCGCTGTGGTTGCACCACCGCTCGTCACCGTCGATAGGCCGGGCGATGACCATGTGCAACCCGTCACGCGACAGGCCGCGGCCCGGCCTGCCGAGGGGCACATCATGGGCCCGTTTGCGATCGAATTCGGAGTCGGCGGGATCGCCGAGCCGCAATTCGATACGAGTGCCGATCTGATCCTTCAACGAGGGCCTGATGTCCGGCCACCGCGACGCGGACAAGACGACGTGCACGCCAAACGAAAGGCCCTGTGCGGCCAGGGCGGTGACCGGCTCCTCCAGCCCACCGAACTCGTGGCGCAGGGTCCCCCAGCCGTCGACCACGAGGAAGACGTCGCCGAACGGATCGGAGTCCCTTGCCTCGCGCTGCCGACGGTACTGGGCCATCGAATCGACGCCGCGCTCCGCATAGATGGCCTCGCGGGTTTGCACGACCGACTCGAGTTCGGCGATGATGCGGGTGACGAGCTGCTGCTCGGCCCTGCTTGCGACAGCACCGACATGCGGCAAGGTACGCACGGATGACAGCGCGCCGCCCCCGAAATCCAGGCAATAGAACTGCACCTGGCTCGGGTCATGCGTGGCCGCCAGCGCGGTGATCACCGTGCGCAAGGCTGTCGACTTGCCCGACTGCGGCGCACCGACCACGGCGAGATTGCCTGCCGCGCCCGCTAAGTCGATGGTCAGCGGGGTCCGGCATTGCTCGAAGGGACGATCGACGACGCCGACCGGCACGATCAGGCTCGTGGCCGCCGTTCCCACGTCGGCCAGCAAGCTGTCCAGCGACGGCGCCGGACCGAGCGGCGGCAGCCAGACCCGGCGGGCGGGCGGACCCAAACCGGCCAACCGTCGCACGACCGTCTGCAGTACCGTCCGTCGCGCGTGCGCCCGTGCTGTGACGGGCGCCCGTATGACCGGTCCGCTGGCCGCCAACGTGAACGGCCGCACATCGTCCGTTGGCGCCGGCACAGTCGCGTGATCAGCGTCGCTTGCCGCCGTCGGCGCCGAAACGAACGCGGCCTGGAAGCGGACCGGCTCGTCGCTGCCCGATCGCAGGAAACCGGCGCCGGGTGTGTTGGGCAGCTGATAGGCATCCGCCGTTCCCAGTGCGATTCGTGATTCGCCGGCCGAGAGGGTCTTCAGGCACATCCGATACGACAGATGGGCTTCGAGTCCCCTCAGCCTGCCTTCGTCGAGACGCTGGCTGGCCAGCAGTAGATGCATGCCCAGCGACCGGCCGAGCCGGCCGATCGCCACGAACGTGTCGGTGAAATCCGGGTGCTGGCTGAGCAACTCGGAGAATTCGTCGACGACCACGAACAACGCGGGGAGGGCGACCAGACGCGTTCCGGTCCGGCGTGCATGGTCGTAGGAGGCAATGCTGCCGCAGCCTGCGGCCCGCAGCAGCTGTTGGCGCCGGTTCATCTCGCCGGCCAGCGCGTCTCGCATGCGGGCGACCAGCGGCGCCTCCTCCGCGAGGTTGGTGATGATCGCCGCAACATGCGGCGCCTCTGCTAGATCAAGAAAGGTCGCGCCGCCTTTGAAGTCGATGAGAAGCAGGTTGAGGACTTCGGGCGAATTGCGCACCATCATGCCCAGCGCCACGGTACGTAACAGCTCCGATTTGCCCGATCCGGTGGCGCCGACGCACAGCCCATGCGGCCCGACACCGCCCTGCGCGGCCTCTTTGATATCCAGCTCGAGGGGCACCCCATCGGTGGTCGTCCCGATCGGTATGCGCAGGAGTCTTTCGTAATGGTTGTCCCACGACGTGATTGGGTCGAATTCTGCGACGTCGTCAATGCCCACCAATCCCGGCCAAGCCCGGTCCGAGTTCAAGTGACTGACCGCCGCGTCGACACGGTACGCCGCCAGGCGGCGGCCACATATCAGCGCATCCATGGGTGCCAAGTCATCCGGACAAAACAGCGCTCGGGTGTGATCGGTATACCTGAGCATCGGGGGTGAGCCTTCCCGCCCGAGGCGGACCTCGATGACGGTCATCTGCGGAATGGTGACGAAGAGATCGGCTTCGATTCCCCCGTCCTGGTCGGCGATCACCACTAGCTGCTTCGGGCCCAGATCGGCTAGCGCACTTCGTAATTCGGCTGGACTGCGGTATATCATGCGCGCGGACCCCACGAAATCGGCGGCGGTCGGGTGTTGGTTGTGCGGCAACCACTTCAACCATTCCCAATGCGCTTGATTGCCTTCACCGACCAGGCCGGCGATCAGCACCTGGTCCGGGGCGTGGAACACGGCCAGCTGGCAGATCATGGCGCGCAGCAGGCCGCGCACCTCGCTCAGGCCACCCTCGATCGCCACGGAGTTGCGATCGCGCAAGTCGACAGCGACGGGCACCTGGTCGATCGTCGAATGAGTGCGGATGAAGCGGCGCATCGCCATCACGGTCACCGGGTCGCAACGCTCCGCATCCAGACCGTCCGGCGCGACCAGGCGCCGTGCCAGCGGTTGAGCGCCGGTGCCGACTCGGACCACACAAAAATCCGTATCGCCGGCCCGTCGCTCCCACATCCGCGTACCGCCGATCAACGTCCAGAGGGTATCCGGTTCGGGATGACTCCAGATGAGCGACGAGCGTTGTGCAGCAGCGGTTTCAGACGCCTCGTCGCGCACGCGATTCAGCATCCGGAAATACGCGACCCGCTCCGCGCGGATCCGCCGTCCCGGGTGCTGGCCACGCCCGGTCAGCACGGCCAGCAGCGTCGAGACGATCATCATCACCGGGAGCGCGAGGAAGGCGGGATTGCGGCCCGAGCCCGACCGCGTGAAGAACACGACCGCCATCACCCCCACTGCCGCGACCGACGTGATGACGGGCAGCAGCCGAGTCGATAGGCCCGTTGCGGGACTGGGCAAATCCGGTGGCGGCGCGACGGTGATGTCCGGACCGGCGACCGGCAGCGGCGGCCGTCGGGCAGCGGGTACGAACGCTTGTGTCATCGGGCCCCTCCCAGTCGGCTCACACCGTAGGCAGCGCAAGACCGGCCGGCAATTCGCCTGTGGAAAGCCGGATACTCGCGGATCGGAATCGGGTTAGTGTGGCGGCAATCCGAGTCGCAGGGGGGGTACCGGTGTCCGCATCAGATCGGGAGTTACGCCGGGTCTCTATTCACGCCGACGGCAGCGTCGTCGACGTGGCGCTACCGTCGCAGATGCCCGTCGGTACCCTCATTCCACCAATCGTCGACATCGTGGAAGGCCGGGCTGTCGACAGGCCCCCTGATCCGACGGCCAGGCACTACCAACTGTGCCGCCCCGGCACGGCCGCGCTGCATGTGGCGATGACGCTGGCGCAGAACGGCATCCGAGACGGCGACACGTTGGTCCTGAGCCGCACCCAGGCGCGGGCGGTCGTTCCAAGGCACGACGATGTGGCCGAGGCCGTCTGGTCGACCTTACCCACGGGCGGCACGGATCGACCGCAACGGCGGCACGCGGCCCGACTTACCGGCGCGGTGGCAGCGGTTCTGTTCACCATCGTCGGCTCCGTCGCCCTACTGCGAAATGCGCTTTTCCTGAACATCACTCGTCATTTCGATGCGACAGCCAGCGCCTTGGCTCTGGCCGGCATCGCCGCCTTGATGTTCGCGACAATCGGATACCGCGCACACCGAGATGCGGTCGCCACGACCACGCTGGGCGTAATCGCCACCGTATTCGTCGCATCGGCAGGCTTCCTCGCGGTACCGGGCGTTCCGGGACTCGCCAACGTTCTGCTGGCCGCGATGGCGGCGGCCGTCGCCTCGACTGTCGTCATGCGCATCACCGGCTGTGGTACCACCGTATTCACCGCCATGGTGTGCTTCGAGGTGACCGCCGCCCTCGCCGCGCTAGCCGGATTGGTCACCGACGCCCCGCTGCGTGCCGTCAGCTCGGTAGCAACCCTGGTATCGCTTGGTCTACTGGGTGCCACGGGGCGGGTTTCGATCATCCTGGCCGGATTAGCACCCATACTATTCGAAGCACCGAACGCTGAGCCACACGCAGATGAGCTGCCGGAAAGGGTGATTCGCGCCGACGGCTGCCTGGCAAGCCTCGTCGCCGCATTCTCGTCGTCGGCGGCGGCCGGTGCGATCGCCACCGCGGTCGGTGGCGCACCACGAGCGGCCTGCAGCGCCTTCGGCGCGCTGAGCGCCACCCTCCTGGTCCTGCACGGCCAGCGGATTCAGCGCAGGACGCTGATCTGCGTCATCAACGGGATTGTCAGCACGGCAACGGTATTGGGCTTCGCCGCGGTCACGCCCCGCACCAGGGGCTCTGGATGGCCACCGCGACGGTATCTCTCGTCGCTGTCGCGTACATGCTCGGCTTCGCCGCCGCACCGACGTCGATTTCGCCCGTCGCGCGGCGAAGCGTCGAGCTGCTGGAGTGGCTGGGACTGGTCGCGATGGTGCCGCTGACCTGTTGGGTGTGCGGCCTCTACGGTGCCGCCCGCGACCTGTATCCGCCGTGGGGCTGACGCCAGCACGCGTCGCGCGCGTGCTGGCGGCGATGGCGCTGACCGCGTTGCCGCAACTCGGAGTGCCGACAGCACATGCGGTTTCGCCACCGGAGGTCGACGACCGATGGTTGCCCAAGCCGGCCCTGCCGGCACCGCCGCGGCCGACGGTGCAACGTGATGTATGCGCGATGGTCGCCACGGCTTCCAGCACGGGCCCCAGCAGGCCCGGTGCTCTCGACCTGCCACGGGTATGGCCGCTGTCTCGCGGCGCCGGCCAACGCGTCGCAGTCATCGATACCGGTGTGTCGCGACATCGCGGCTTACCCGGCGTGGTGCCGGGGGGCGACTACGTGTTTACCGGTGACGGCACCCAGGACTGCGATGCGCACGGCACCTTGGTGGCCGGGATCATCGCTGCCGCAATCGACTCCGAGCCTGACGGTTCGGGCGGGGTGGCGCCCGACGCCACCCTGATCAGCATCCGCCAGTCCAGCGCGAAGTTTGGTCTGGCAAGCGATCCGTCGAGCTCGGGCGTCGGTGACGTCGACACGATGGCACGGGCCGTGCGCACGGCCGCCGATCTGGGCGCTTCGGTGATCAACATTTCGTCGGTGGCCTGCGTCCCGGTCGCGTCGGCACTCGACGACCGCTCGCTTGGCGCCGCGCTGGCCTACGCGGTCGACGTCAAGAACGTCGTCATCGTCGCCGCGGCCGGCAACACTGGCGGCGCTGGGCAGTGCCCGCCGCAGCGGGCGGATGCGACCTGGCAGACGGCCACCGTCGCGGTCAGTCCCGCTTGGTACGACGACTACGTGTTGACGGTGGGATCGGTAACTGCCGACGGTGCTCCGTCCGCGTTCACCCTCGCCGGACCGTGGGTCGACGTGGCGGCCACCGGCGAGGGGGTGACATCGCTCGGGTCGGCGGCGCTGTCCGGCACCAGCTTTGCCGCGCCCATCGTCAGCGGACTCGCCGCGTTGATCCGGGCCCGCTTCCCGGCTCTGAGCGCGCGGCAGGTGATGCAGCGCATCGAGTCGACCGCGCACCACCCGCCCGGCGGCTGGAATCCGTTCGTCGGCAGCGGCGCGGTCGATATCCTGACCGCCGTCAGCAGCGACTCGACGCCGCCGGCCAGCACCCCGAACCCGCCCACCCCGCAGCCGCCGGCCCCGCCGGCACCAGCAGCACAGCGGCCGGACTCGCCCGGCCGGGACACCGCAATATGCGGGGCGGTCGTCTGTCTGGTCATCCTTCTCGCGGTACCCCTCGCCGGTCGGGCGAAAGCTCGCATACCGGCCCGATCAAGGGGTGCCCGCGACCGCGTCGCGGGCGACTAGAGCGCTTGCCCTGCTCAGCTCGGGCCCGGAAGGCAAAGCAGCCAGCAACGGCCAGGGAACCGGGGTCGCCGCGGGGGGCAAACCGAGGTCACGCGCGGCGTCATCATCGTGAATCACGAACCGCACCCCGGTGTCGGTGACCAGGTAGCGCGCGCCGGCTTGTCCATACGGCCGCACGTAGGCGCTCCGGCCCGGCGGCAGGTAAACCGCGTCAAGCGCCGGACCGCGGCCGTCGGCCTGCGCCAGGGTCACCGGTGCCTGCCCGGAGGGCACCGGCAGCCGACCGGCCGCCAAAGATGCGGTGTCCGAATGCCCCGGGTCCCACGCCGCACATACGACGGAATCGGCCTGGTGGGTTGCGAAGACCAACGTTTGCGGCGGCTGATCGGGAAACGTCGCCACGGGCAGTGCCGTGACGACGGGAGCCGCGTGCAGCACGTCGGGCGCTACCGCGGGGACGTCGGCGGAGCCGCGCGAATCGCTGAAACGCAGCAGATCCGCGGCCACCCTGCCGATGCGCTGGACCCCGGAACCCAGAACGGCGTAATACTCGTCACCGTCGCCGCGGGCAAGGCGCAGCAGGGCGCCGACGGGAAAGCCGGGCAGTCCGGCCGCTTTCTCGCCCACCCCGCGAATGCGTGGCGTCGTAATCGGCGACACCTCCGGGACGGCGTTCAGCAACAGCGGCGACACGGCGGACGACGCGCGTCCCTGCAGCCCGAGCGCGCGTACCACGGCGGGATCTGCCAGGTCGACGACGGCCCGCTTCCCCCGGTAGAGCAGGTACGTGGGCGAACCCGCGCCGGCGGTGGCCAGGATCGCCTGCTCGTCGGTGAGCCGACCGTCCGGCGGTGCTGGGGCGGCCTCGACAACGACGGTCGTGGCGGATTCCTCGCCGCCATCGCAGATAGTCCACACCGCTTGCTCGCCGGGCAATAGTGAACCAACCAGCTGCGGTGCACCCGGAATTCCCAGCAGTGGACCACGTTTCGTGTGACTCAGTTCAGACTCACGCACGGGTTGCGGGTCGGCATCGGTCCCCGCGATCAACCGCGCCGAGACCAAGTTCAGCACCGGATGCCAGGTATCATCGACTCGGACATACAGCGCTCCGGTCCGTTTGCCCATCACGATCTGCAGTTGGTCGAGTCTTGCTTCGGGCCGCAGCAAACCAAGAAGTGCACATCCTGCGAACGCGATCGCGGCGACGACGCACCCAATCGTCAACGGCGCCGTCCGCGAGCGCAGGGACTCGCCCGACACACGGCTATCGACACCCAGCAACGCGGACTCCGCGCGGTGCAGCAGAAATCGGTACCCGCTGACGTATAGCCAGGTGGTCGGTCCGCCCGCCACTTCACCTCCAAGATCGTCAATCGGCCGGGCTCACGGTAAGTCGCAAAACCACAGCTCTGCGGCCGGTTATCCACAGCCGGGCAGGTTTGGGCAGGCTGCAAAGTGGGTAAAATCGGACCGTGATTTGTCACTGCGAACTCGGTCGTTGGGTCGGTCTGGGCGCCTCGGCGCTGATCACCACCGCCGGCCTGCTCGCCAGCCCCACCGCGGCGCCCGTCGCGCGCGCCTTCGACTGCCCCGACGCCGAGGTGATCTTCGCCCGCGGCACCAACGAGCCGGCCGGCCTGGGGCGCGTCGGTGACGCGTTCGTCGACTCGCTGCGCCAGCAGACCGGGCTCAACATCCTGCCCTACGGGGTCAACTACGCCGCCAGCAAGTTGCAGCTGCACGGCGGCGACGGGGCCAACGACACCATCGACCGGGTCAAGAAGAGCGTCGAAACGTGCCCCAACACCAAGATCGTCCTGGGCGGTTACTCGCAGGGCGCTTCGGTCATGGACATCGTCGCCGGCGTGCCGATCGGCGGCATCAGCTGGGGTAACAAGCTGCCGGAGCAGTACGCCAACAACATCGCCGCCGTGGTCACCTTCGGTGACGTGGCCGACCGCGCGGGCGGCACGCTGCCCACCCAGAGCGCGTTGCTGGGCTCCAAGGCCGCCGACTACTGCAACCCCAACGACCCGATCTGCCACGCCGGCCCCGGCAACGAGTGGAGCGGGCACACCGAGGGCTACGTTCCCGTCTACACCACCCAGGCCGTCGCCTTCGTCGCGCCCAAGCTGCTGGGCGGCGCCGGTTCGCAGCTGCCCGGGTACGGTCCGCAGTCTCCGGCCACCGGCCCGCTGACCCCCGGCTCCCCGTCGCAGGCCCCCGACGGGGTGCCGTCGATTCACGGCCCCTCCTCGCCTGCGACGCCCGGGGCGCCGGGCACGACGGCGCCCACACCCGCGTCGCCGACGCCGGCCCCGTCAGCCGATCTGGTCGATGCGGTTCGGTGACGTCGGGGCATCGATCGCGTAACGCCGCACCACCGCGATAGCCCGCCTGGCCTGCGAAAACGCCCCGAAGCGGGTAGCCGGCCGGGCCGATGCGCGTCTTATCATCGGCTCGTGGGGATTCGCTCGGCCCGGCTCGGCTCGGTTGTACTCGCCACCGCGGTATTGGGAATCGCTCCGGCCACGGTGACGATCCCGCGCGCCACCGCGGCCTGCCCGGCCGCCGAGGTGGTCTTCGCGCGCGGCCGCGAGGAGCCGCCCGGCGTCGGCTACATCGGTCAGGCGTTCGTCAACGCTCTGCAAGCCAAGGTGTCGATGCCCGTCGCGTCCTACGGGGTGAACTACCCCGCCGACGTCGACCCCGCCAAGGGCGCCACCGACATGAGCAACCACGTCCAGTCCATGGCCAAGCACTGCCCGACCACCCGCGAGGTGCTAGGCGGCTATTCGCTGGGCGCTATCTCGGCCGACCTGGTGGTCGCGGCGACCCAGCCCGCGTTCGGGTTCAAGAACCCGCTGCCGCCGGGTGTGGACCAAAACGTGGCCGCGGTCGCGCTGTTCGGCAACGGCACCCGGCGGGTGCTCGGCCCGGTCCCCGACTTCAGCCCGGCCTTCGCCGGCAAGACCATCGACCAGTGCGCCCCCGGCGACCCGATCTGCTCGAGCGGCACCAACTGGCCGTCGCATCTGCAGCCGTCGTACATCAACTCCGGGCTGGTGGATCAGGCCGCGGGCTTCGCCGCGGGCAGGCTGCGTTGACTCAGTCGCGCGTGCGCAGATCGCGGGTGATCAAGATCCGGGCCGCCAGCTCGTCGTCGGGCGGATAGTCCACTGCGACCAGCGTCAGGCCGTGCGCCGGCGCGGCCGCGAAATCGCTGGAACGTTCTGTCGCCGTGAGCAATTCGCGACACCAATCGGGGCTGCGCCGGTGCTCCCCGACGGCCAGCAGCGCCCCAACCAGCGAACGCACCATCTGCCAGCAGAACGCGTCGGCGCTGACGTGCGCGGTGATCAGGTCGCCCTCGCACGCCCAGTCCAGCCGCTGCAGATGGCGGATGGTGGTGGCGTTCTCGCGGTGCTTACAGAACGCCGCGAAGTCGTGCAGCCCCAGCAGGTGTCGTGAGGCGGTCCGCATCGCGTCGATGTCCAGATCCCGCGGCCAGGCGGTGATGTAGCACGCCTGCTGGGGCGCCACCCCGTAGGGTGCCGCCGACAACCGGTACACGTAGTGCCGGCGCAGCGCCGAGAACCGGGCATCGAAAGAGGCTGGCGCCCTGGCGATGTCGAGAACCCGCACGTCGGTGGGCAGAAACCGGCCCAGTCGGCGCACCAACGACGAGAACTCCGGCTCACCGGCGCGCGGCGAGCGCGAATAGGCGTTCGGCAACGCGTCGGCAGGCACATCCAGATGAGCGACCTGCCCGGTGGCATGCACGCCGGTGTCGGTGCGTCCGGCCGCGCGTAATCGCACCGGCGTGCGGAAGACCGTCGTCAGCGCCTCGTCCAGAACACCGGCAACCGTGCGCTGCCCGGCTTGAACGGCCCAGCCCGCGAAATCGGTTCCGTCGTAGGCGATATCGAGCCGCAGACGAACCGATGAAGCCGGGTCGTTAACTCTCGTCAGCCTCAGTGGCTTCGGCCTCGCTGACGGCCCCGGTCTCGGCGGCTTCTTCGGCCGTCGGGCCGACGGCCTCCTCAGGCTCAACCGCCGCCTGAGGAGCCGATGCTGCCGCCACCTGAGCTTCGGGAGCCTTCTTCGAAGCCTTCACGCGGCGGGCCCGATCGGCCTCCGAGGTCACCGTCTTTTCCCGCACCAGCTCGATCACGGCCATCGGGGCGTTGTCGCCCTTGCGCGCCTCGACCTTGATGATGCGGGTGTAACCGCCCTCACGATCGGCGAAGAAGGGCCCGATCTCCTCGAACAAGGCGTGCACGACGTCCTTGTCGCGGATCTTCTTCAGCACCTCTCGACGGTTGTGCAGCGCGCCCTTTTTCGCGTGCGTGATCAGCTTCTCCGCGTACGGCCGCAGGGCACGCGCCTTCGGCTCGGTCGTCTTGATCCGACCGTGCTCGAACAGCGACGTGGCCAGGTTGGCCAGCAGTGCTTTCTGATGCGAAGACGACCCGCCGAGGCGAGGGCCCTTGGTGGGCTTGGGCATTGCGCTATCTCCTTATCGGGGCCGGTCCCCGTATGAGGTAGGACCGGGACGGATTCTTTAGAGCTGTTCGGTTTCGGCGTAGTCCGCGTCGTCGTAAGCACCCTCGGTGGACCAGGTTCCGGTGGCGACGTCGTAGCCCGCAACCTCCGACGGGTCGAAGCTCGGCGGGCTGTCCTTGAGCGACAAGCCCAGCTGGTGCAGCTTGACCTTCACCTCGTCGATGGACTTCTGGCCGAAGTTGCGAATGTCGAGCAGGTCGGACTCGGTGCGGCTGACCAGCTCGCCGACGGTGTGCACACCCTCGCGCTTGAGGCAGTTGTAGGACCGCACGGTCAGATCCAGGTCGTCGATCGGCAGGGCGAACGACGCGATGTGGTCGGCCTCCGCCGGCGACGGCCCGATCTCGATGCCCTCGGCCTCGACGTTGAGTTCCCTTGCCAGACCGAACAATTCGACCAGGGTCTTACCGGCCGACGCCAGGGCGTCGCGCGGGGTGATCGAGTTCTTGGTCTCGACATCCAGGATCAGCTTGTCGAAGTCGGTGCGCTGCTCGACACGGGTCGCGTCCACCTTGTAGGTGACTTTGAGGACCGGCGAGTAGATGGAATCGACTGGGATACGGCCGATTTCGGCACCCGAAGCACGGTTCTGCACCGCGGGGACGTAGCCACGGCCACGCTCGACGACCAGCTCGACCTCGAGCTTGCCCTTGTCGTTCAGCGTCGCGATGTGCATGCCGGGGTTGTGCACCGTGACGCCGGCGGGCGGAACGATGTCACCGGCGGTGACCTCGCCCGGACCCTGCTTGCGCAGGTACATGGTGACCGGCTCGTCCTCCTCGGAGGACACGACCAGACCCTTGAGGTTCAGGATGATCGCGGTGACGTCCTCTTTGACGCCAGGCACGGTGGTGAACTCATGCAGCACGCCGTCGATGCGGATGCTGGTGACGGCCGCCCCGGGGATCGACGACAGCAGCGTGCGCCGCAGCGAATTGCCCAGGGTGTAACCGAATCCGGGCTCCAGCGGTTCGATGACGAACTGGGACCGGCTGTCGGTGAGGATCTCCTCCGACAGTGTGGGGCGCTGTGAGATCAGCATGTTTTTCTCGTTCTCCTTCTCGGCACCCGCTATTTGATGCCGCTGTGCTGTCCTGCGGCGACCCGCTGCGCCCGGCTTCGCCGCGCTTGCGCTCGTCGCAGTTTTCCGAGCCGGTCGGCCCGAAAAGTTTCTACTTCGAGTAGTACTCGACGATCAGCTGCTCGGTGAGCGGCACGTCGATCTGTGCCCGCTCGGGCAGCTGGTGAACGAGGATGCGCTGCCGCTCCCCGACCACCTGCAGCCAGCTCGGGATCGGGCGGTCGCCCGCCGTCTCCCGCGCGATCTGGAACGGCACGGTGTTCAGCGACCCGTCCCGGACGTCGATGATGTCGTACTGCGACACCCGGTAACTGGGGACGTCGACGTGCACGCCGTTGACGCTGAAGTGGCCGTGGCTGACCAGCTGGCGAGCCATCCGGCGGGTGCGCGCCAGGCCGGCCCGGTAGACCACGTTGTCCAGGCGGCTTTCCAGGATGCGCAGCAGTTCCTCACCGGTCTTGCCCGGCTGACGAACGGCCTCTTCGTAGTAGCGGCGGAACTGCTTTTCCATCACGCCGTAGGTGAAGCGGGCCTTCTGCTTCTCCTGCAGCTGCAGCAGGTATTCGCTTTCCTTAATCCGCGCGCGGCCGTGCTGGCCGGGCGGGTAGGGGCGCTTCTCGAACGCCTGGTCTCCACCGACGAGGTCGGTGCGCAACCGGCGCGACTTGCGCGTGATAGGTCCGGTGTAACGAGCCATGTCTTCTTACCTAGACCCTTCTGCGCTTGGGCGGACGGCAGCCGTTGTGCGGCTGCGGGGTGACGTCGGAGATCGCGCCGACTTCCAGGCCGGCGGCCTGCAGCGAGCGGATCGCGGTCTCCCGACCCGAACCCGGGCCCTTCACGAACACGTCGACCTTGCGCACACCGTGCTCCTGGGCCTTGCGTGCGGCGTTCTCGGCGGCCAGCTGCGCGGCGAACGGCGTCGACTTGCGCGAGCCCTTGAAGCCGACGTGACCCGACGACGCCCAGGCAATGACGTTGCCCTGCGGGTCGGTGATGCTCACGATCGTGTTGTTGAACGTGCTCTTGATGTGCGCGGCACCGTGCGGGATGTTCTTCTTCTCCCGCTTACGGGTCTTCTGCCCCTTCTTGGGAGCAGAGGCTGCCTTCTTGGCTGGTGGCATGAGCGGTTACCTGGCCTTCTTCTTGCCGGCGATGGTGCGCTTGGGGCCCTTGCGGGTACGCGCATTGGTCTTGGTGCGCTGGCCGCGCACCGGCAGGCCGCGGCGGTGCCGCAGGCCCTGGTAGCAGCCGATCTCGATCTTGCGGCGAATGTCGGCCTGCACCTCGCGGCGCAGGTCACCCTCGACCTTGATGTTGGCTTCGATGTAGTCGCGCAGGTGGGTCAGCTGGTCGTCGGTGAGGTCCCTGGTACGCAGGTCCTTGTCGATCCCCGTAGCCGCCAGGATCTCGTTGGAACGGGTCCGGCCGATGCCGAAGATGTATGTCAGCGCGATCTCCATCCGCTTGTCGCGCGGCAGATCGACGCCTACTAGTCGTGCCATAGGTGGCGTTTTCCTCTTTTTCTATGCGGAGGTCTTATCCCAGTCCGTTCCCGGTGCCGAAAAGCGAATTTCGGCTCGGGGCCCGGCCTCCGTCCGGGCGTGGATGAGCGACGTATTCGCTCACTGGTGCTGGGAGGTCTGCATTCAGTTGTTCAGTGCTTGACTGTCCGGTTCCTCATCGTCACCGGACGGCTCGGGCGCGATCAGCCCTGGCGCTGCTTGTGACGCGGATCGGAGCAGATCACCATGACCCGCCCATGCCGACGGATCACCCTGCACTTGTCGCAGATTGGCTTGACGCTCGGGTTCACCTTCACGGCTGTTCGATCCTGTTCTTCTACTCGTAGGTCTTCGGTTCGGGCTTTTACTTGTAGCGGTACACGATGCGGCCCCGGGACAGGTCGTAGGGAGACAGCTCCACCACCACCCGGTCCTCGGGCAGGATGCGGATGTAGTGCTGGCGCATCTTGCCGCTGATGTGGGCAAGCACCTTGTGGCCGTTCTCCAGCTCAATGCGAAACATCGCATTGGGCAGGGGCTCGACCACGCGGCCCTCGACCTCGATGGCGCCGTCCTTCTTGGCCATAACTTCTCGTCAAATCCTCGTCGTTTGGTTTCGTTCGCAGCTGCGCCCGGATCGGCACAACATTCACACCGACCTTGAACGTGAGCCGGTGACAGGAAAATTCCTAGGGACAGGGCACGCAAAAAATCGGCGCGGATGACGCACCGTTGGTCCACGATACCTGGTCAACGGGCGTGGGCCAAAATCGCTCATAGCGGAAACAGGGCCGCGGCCTCGCCCCGCCGCGAGGCTCCTGACGAGCGCATACTTGAACCCGATGACACGTCCTCTTGACGGCACAACGCAGCCGCGAAAGCCCGTTCTACTCACCGTCGACGACGACCCCGCGGTGTCGCGGGCGGTGGCCCGGGATTTGCGGCGCCACTACGGCGAAGAACACCGCATCGTGCGGGCGGAGTCGGGCCCCGAGGCAATGGAGACCCTCAAGCAGCTCAAACTGCGGGGGGAGACCGTCGCCGCCCTCATCGCCGACTACCGGATGCCGCACATGACCGGCATCGACTTCCTGGAACAGGCGATGGACCTGTACCCGAGTGCGCGGCGGATCCTGCTGACGGCCTACGCCGACACCCACGCCGCCATCGACGCGATCAACGTCGTCGACCTGGACCATTACCTGCTCAAGCCGTGGGATCCGCCGGAGGAGAAGCTCTACCCCGTCGTCGACGCGCTGCTGGAGGCGTGGCGCGCGGCCCCGGAGCACCCCATCCCGCACACCAAGGTGATCGGGCACCGCTGGTCCGCGCGATCCTGGGAGGTGCGCGACTTCCTGGCCCGCAACGGGCTGCATTACTCCTGGTTCATGGCCGACGAGCCCGACGGCGAGCGGCTGCTCAACGCCGCCGGCGCCGACAGCCTGCGGCTGCCCGTCGTCGTCACCGAACGCGGCGACCCGCTGATCGAACCCACCGACGCCGAACTGGCCGACAAGCTCGGGCTGTCGTCAACCCCGTCGCAGGACTTCTACGACCTGATCGTCGTCGGCGGCGGGCCGGCCGGGCTGGCCGCCGCCGTATACGGCGCCTCCGAGGGGCTGCGCACGGTGCTCATCGAGAACATCGCGACGGGTGGTCAGGCCGGACAGAGCTCCCGCATCGAGAACTACCTCGGCTTCCCGGACGGGGTGTCGGGCGGGCAGCTGGCCGACCGCGCCCGCCGGCAAGCGGAGAAGTTCGGCGCCGAGCTGATCACCGCGCGCGAGGCGACCGGCCTCGAGGTCAACGGGCCCAAGCGCACCGTGCGGTTCGCCGACGGCGAGTCGATCGACGCGCACGCCGTCATCCTGGCCACCGGCGTGACCTACCGCGAGCTGCAGGCCGAGGGCTGCACCGAGCTGACCGGCTGCGGCGTCTACTACGGGGCCGCGGTGTCTGTCGCCCCGGACTGCGAGGGCGAAGAGGTCTACGTGGTCGGCGGCGCGAACTCGGCCGGCCAGGCGGCGATGTACCTCTCGCGGGCGGCCAAGTCGGTCAACATCGTGGTACGGGCTCCGTCGCTGGAGGCGTCGATGTCCTACTACCTGATCCAGCAGATCGAGGCGAATCCGAAGATCAACGTGCTGACCTGCACCGAGGTGCGGCGGGTCACCGGCGAGGGCCACCTGGAGAAGCTCACCCTGGTCAACAACCGGACGGGCGAGGTCGAGGACGTCACCTGCGGCCGGATGTTCATCTTCATCGGGGCCGCCCCGCGCACCGACTGGCTCGACGGGGTGCTGGCCCGCGACGACCACGGCTTCATCCTGACCGGGCCGGACCTGCGCAACGTCTGCGGCTGGACGCTGGACCGCCCGCCGCATCACCTGGAAACCAGCGTGCCGGGGGTGTTCGCCACTGGCGACGTCCGTTCGACGTCGGCCAAGCGGGTCGCCGCCGCCGTCGGGGAAGGATCGATGGCCGTGATGCTGGTCCACCGGTACCTGGCCGAGAGCTAGGAGGGGCATGACCGCCAAGACGCCCTGCGAGCCCGACGAGCTGCGCAGCCTGTTCTTGTTCGAGGCGCTCACCGACGAGCAGCTCGCGGTGCTGTGCAGCAACGGGCACATCCAGCATTACGAACCGGGCCCGATCTGCGTCGAGGGTGAACCCGCGACCTGCTTCTACGTGCTGATCGAGGGCGAGCTGATGATGTCCAAACTCTCCGGCGGCCAGGACATCGAGACCAACCGGACCTCGCAGCGTGGCGTGTACGCCGGCGCGTGGCGGGCGTTCACCGGCGGCAAGCAGAAGAGTTACGACGCCTCGGTGCACGTGACCAAGCCGTCGCGGTTCTTCGTGATGGACGCGCCGGTGTTCGCGCAGTTCATGCGCGACCAGTTCCCCATGGCCGTGCACCTGCTCGACGGCATCGCCGTCGGCACCGACCGGACCCGCCGCATCATCGACAACCGGGAGAAGCTGCTGGCGCTGGGCCGGTTGTCGGCCGGGCTGACCCATCAGCTGAACAACCCCGCCGCGGCGATCTCGCGGGCCGCATCGGATCTGCGCGAGCGCGTGGCCAGCATGCGGCACAAGCTGGCGATGCTTGCCGACGGGACGGTCTCCCCCGAGGCGCTGGGCGCTCTGGTGCGGCTGCAGGAGCGGGTCGCCGAGCAGGTCGCCAAAACGGCGTCTCCAGGTGGGGCGCAGCACCTGAGCGCGCTCGAGACCTCCGACCGCGAGGACGCCGTCGGCGATTGGCTGGACGAGCACGGCATCGAGAACGGCTGGGACATCGCGCCGACGTTCGTCGAGGGCGGCATCGACACCGATTGGCTGGAGCGCATCGCCGCCGTCAGCGCCGAGCTTGCGAGCGCCTCGCTGGAGATGGCGATTCGATGGATCAACTACACCATCGAAAGCGAGCTGCTGATGAACCAGATTCTTGAGGCGAGCAAACGGATTTCTGCGCTGGTCGCCGACGCCAAGCAGTATTCGCAAATGGATCGGGCCCCGTTCCAGGTGGCCAATGTGCACGACCTGCTCTACAGCACGCTGGTGATGTTCGCCGACCGGCTCACCAAGGACAGCGGCAAGGACGGCCCCAAGGACGCCAAGGCGATCACCGTGGTCAAGGATTTCGACAAAACGCTGCCCGAAATCCCTTGCTACCCGGGAGATCTCAACCAGGTTTGGACCAACATCATCGACAATGCGCTGGCCGCGATGCGCGACACGGGCGGCACGCTGACGGTCCGCACCTGCCGCTTCGGCGAGAACATGGCCCGTGTCGAGATCTGCGATACCGGGCCTGGAATCCCGGCCGACATCCGCGAGCATATCTTCGAGCCGTTCTTCACGACCAAACCCTTCGGCGAAGGTACCGGCCTGGGGCTGGATCTGGCGTTCAACATCGTCGTCAAGAAGCATCACGGAGATCTGCGCGTGGAGTCCGTGCCCGGAGATACCCGGTTCATCGTGCTGCTACCGCTGGAACTACCGCCGGTCCCCGACGTCGCGGCCGTCGATCTCGACGACGGCGACGAGGAATAGCGGCCGCATATCCCGGGTTGGCACGACCATGACAGGTGCAGCCAAGCCCAATCTCGGCCGGTTCGGATCGTTCGGACGCGGCGTCACACCCCAGCAAGCCAAAGAAATCGAAGCCCTGGGCTACGGGGCGGTCTGGGTGGGCGGCTCGCCGCCGGCCGAGCTGGCCTGGGTGGAGCCCATCCTCGAGGCGACGACCACCTTGCAGGTGGCCACCGGCATCGTCAACATCTGGACCGCGGCGGCCAAGCCGGTGGCCGAGTCGTTTCACCGGATCGACAGGGCCTATCCCGGCCGCTTTCTGCTGGGCATCGGCGTCGGCCACCGCGAGGCCGTCAGCGAATACCGCAAGCCCTACGACGCGCTGGTGGACTACTTGAAGCAACTCGACGACTACGGCGTGCCGGCCAATCGCCGGGTGGTCGCCGCGCTGGGACCGCGAGTGCTCGCGCTGTCCGCCGAGCGCTCCGCCGGAGCACACCCCTACCTGACCACCCCGGAACACACAGCTGCGGCCCGCGAGCTGATCGGCCCGTCGGCGTTCCTGGCACCCGAGCACAAGGTGGTGCTGACCACCGATCCGGAGAAGGCCCGCGCGGTCGGCCGCCAAGCGCTCGACATTTATTTCAACCTGGCCAATTACCGCAACAGCTGGAAGCGGCTGGGCTTTTCCGAGGACGAGGTCACCCGGCCGGGCAGCGATCGCCTGGTGGACGCGGTCATCGCCTACGGGACGCCGGACGCTATCGCCGCGCGCCTCAAGCAGCACCTCGACGCCGGCGCCGACCACGTGCCCGTGCAGGTCCTCACCAAAGATGAAAACCTGGTCTCGGCGCTGGCCGAACTGGCGGGCCCGCTCGGACTCAACGGCTCGTGACCTAACCCGTAGGGGGATCCATGACAGACGCAGCTTCACTCAAACCGAACCTCGGCCGCTACGGCGTCTGGTTGGGCACGCGATCGATCACGCCCGAACTGGCGGCGCGGATCGAGTCGCTGGGCTACGGCGCCGTATGGATCGGCGGATCGCCCGACGCGGAGCTGGGCTGGGTCGAGCCGGCCCTGGCCGCGACGACGTCACTGCAGCTGGCCACGGGCATCGTCAACATCTGGACCGCACCGGCGCCGGCCGTCGCCGAATCCTTCGAGCGCATCGAAAGCAGTTACCCCGGAAGGTTTTTGCTGGGCATCGGGGTGGGCCACCCCGAGCACACTCAGGAATACGTCAAACCGTACGACGCGCTGGTCAGTTACCTCGACGTACTCGACGCCGCGGGCGTGCCGACCAGTCGCCGGGTCCTGGCGGCACTGGGTCCGCGGGTGCTGGAACTCGCGGCGCACCGCAGCGCCGGCGCGCATCCGTATCTGACCACGCCGGAACACACCGCCAAGGCCCACGACCAGCTCGGCAGCTCGGTGTTCCTGGCACCCGAGCACAAGGTGGTGCTGACGACCGACCCTGCCAAGGCGCGGGAAGCCGGCCGCGGAGTCGTCGAGTTCTACCTGGGTCTGCACAATTACGTGAGCAACTGGCTGCGGCTCGGGTTCAGCGAGGACGACGTGCGCAAGCCCGGCAGCGACCGGCTGATCGACGCGGTGGTCGCCTACGGCACCGCCGAGGACATCGTCAGACGCCTGGACGAGCACCTGCGGGCCGGCGCCGACCACGTGGCGATCCAGGTGCTGGGCGGCTACGACGAGGACACGCTGCTGCCCACGCTGAGCGAACTGGCCGGGCCGCTGGGGCTAACTCCGCCAAGCTGACCCCGGGGCTCGGTTAGGGTTTGAGCCATGCGCTTGCTGGTCACCGGTGGCGCCGGGTTCATCGGCGCCAATTTCGTCCATAGCACGGTGCGGGAACGTCCCGACGTCTCGGTGACGGTGCTCGACGCCTTGACCTACGCCGGGCGGCGGGAGTCGCTGGCCGACGTCGATGCCGCGATCCGCCTGGTCGAGGGCGACATTTGCGACTCGGGTCTGGTGGGCCGGCTGGTCGCCGAGTCGGATGCGGTCGTGCACTTCGCCGCCGAGAGCCACGTGGACAACGCGCTGGACAACCCGGAGCCGTTCCTGCACACCAACGTCGTCGGGACCTACACCATCCTGGAAGCCGTCCGGCGCCACGGCGTACGGCTGCACCACATCTCGACCGACGAGGTCTACGGCGACCTGGAACTCGACGATCCCGCGCGGTTCAACGAGGCGACGCCGTACAACCCGTCGAGCCCGTACTCGGCGACCAAGGCCGCCTCCGACATGCTGGTGCGTGCCTGGGTGCGGTCCTACGGCGTGCAGGCAACCCTGTCTAATTGCTCCAACAACTATGGGCCCTACCAGCACATCGAGAAGTTCATCCCGCGCCAGATCACCAATATCCTCACCGGTCGCAGGTGCAAGCTTTACGGCAGCGGCGCCAACGTGCGCGACTGGATTCACGTCGAGGACCACAACAGCGCGGTGTGGCGGATCCTAGACAAGGGCCAGATCGGCCAGACCTACCTGATCAGCTCCGAGGGCGAGCGCAACAACCTGACGGTGCTGCGCGCGATCCTGACGCTGATGGGCCACGACGCCGACGACTTCGACCACGTCACGGACCGTGTCGGGCACGATTTGCGTTATGCCATCGATCCGTCCCTGCTGTACGACGAATTGTGCTGGGCCCCAAAGCACACCGACTTCGACGAGGGGTTGCGAGAAACCATCGACTGGTATCGTGCCAACGAATCCTGGTGGCGCCCCTTGAAGGATGCCGCCGAGGCCCGCTACGAGGAACGTGGTCAGTGAGATGAAGGTTCGTGAACTCGCCGTCCCCGGCTCCTGGGAAATCACCCCGACCATCCATGGCGATTCCCGCGGCATGTTCTTCGAGTGGCTGACCGACCGCGGGTTCGCCTCGTTCGCCGGTCATTCCCTCGACGTGCGGCAGGCCAACTGCTCGGTGTCCGCGGCGGGCGTGCTGCGCGGACTACACTTCGCGCAGGTGCCGCCGAGTCAGGCCAAGTATGTGACGTGCGTGCGAGGTGCCGTCTTCGACGTCGTCGTCGACATTCGGGTGGGCTCACCGACATTCGGGCAGTGGGACTCCGTTCTGCTCGACGACTCCGACCGCCGAACGATCTACATTTCCGAGGGTCTTGGCCATGGATTCCTTGCGCTGCAAGATGATTCGACGGTGATGTACTTGTGCTCGGCGGAATACAGCCCCGAACGCGAGCACACCATCCGCGCGACGGATCCGGCCCTGGGCATCGAGTGGCCGCTGGTCGACGGCGCCGCGCCCACGCTGTCCGACCGCGATGCGGCAGCCCCCAGCTTCGCCGAAGTGCGCGCGTCGGGCGTGCTGCCTACGTGGGAGGAGACCCGCAGCTTCGTCCGCGGGCTGGGCTTCAAGAACGGAGATATCGGTTGAACCGTGAGCTAGTGATCGCCGTTGCGGCCGCGGCGCTGGTCGCCGGGGCGGCCGGCTGCTCGAACGGCAACAAATCCTCGACGCCTGCTTCGGCGACGTCGAGCACCGCCGCCGCATCGCCGACCGCCGCGCCCCCACCGTCGCCGGCCGTCCCCCCGGCGAAGATCACCGTCGACGGCAATGCGCTGCCCGTTACCGACCCGGTCGACTGCAATACCAAGGACGGCAAGTTCTCGATCGCGATCGGCCAGCCGTTCATCGGCGTGATCGTGGCGCTGGAGCAGGACGCCTCAGTCGTCCATCTCGTGGGGCTCGGCGAGGTCAACGGCGTGAACCTCAACTTCACCGAGGGCGCCCCGGGCGACAAGGCCAGCGCCACCAAGGACGGCAGCACCTACCACGTCACCGGCATTGCCAGCGGCGTCGACAAAGACGGTGCAAACAAGACTCATAAGCCGTTCACCGTCGACGTGACCTGCCCGTAGGCGTTGCGACGACGACCCGCCGGCCGTGGGGCGAATCGGCCCTGTTGCGGCGCGAGGTGACGTTACGATGGCGCGACAGTTCGATGGTCGACGACGGGGGTTGGGGTTGATGAAACTCGGGCAGGTATTCGCTCCGCGCAGCAATGCCCTGAACGCCTGGCGGTTGGCGTTGGCGTTCGAGGTGATCCTGTGGCACTCCTTCCCGCTGACGGGCCGCAAGGTGACATTCCCGCCCTTGCACCAGCTGCTGGGCGAGGCAGGCGTCGACGGCTTCTTCGCGATCTCTGGGTTCCTCATCACCGCGAGCTGGCTTCGCCATCCGCGACTGCGCGAATACTGCATCGGCCGGGCCCTGCGCATCCTGCCCGCGTTCTGGGTCTGCCTGGTCGTCACCGCGTTCGTCATGGCCCCGATCGGCGTGGCCCTGCAGGGCCGCGGGGGCACAAAGCTGATCACGTCGGGAGCCTCGGCCCAATTCGTGCTGAAGAATATCGCGGTTCTGATCCTGCAACCCGACATCGCCGGGACGCCGCAGGGGATTCCGTTTCCGAAGTACTGGAATGGGTCGCTGTGGACGCTGATCTGGGAAGTGTTCTGCTACATCCTGGTAGCGGCGCTTGGGGTGGTCGGGCTGCTGCGGCGCCGGTGGCTGCTGCCGGTGTTGTTCGTGCTGCTCTTTTACTGGGCAATTCAATTGCCGCCGCCCGCTCCCGAGACGATCACCGGGGCGCAGGCCGCCTCGCGCTTCGGCTTGATGTTCGTGGCCGGCGCGCTGGTCTACCTGTTCCGCGAGAAGATCCCAGCCCGCTGGTCGCTCGTCGGGTTGTGCGCGATCATCGTCGCGCTGTCCAGCCTGATGCCGGATTACCGCCTCATCGGGGCCATCCCGCTGGCCTACGCCGTGATCGTGTCGGGCGCGCTGCTGCAAAACAAGCGCCTGACGCTGCACAACGACGTCTCCTACGGCGTGTACATTTATGCGTTCCCGATCCAGCAGCTGCTGGTCATCTGCGGACTCGCCACACTGAATCCCCTGGTGTTCTTCCCTGTTTCGGCGGCGGCCACCCTGCCGTTCGCCGCGCTGAGCTGGTTCTTGATCGAGAAGCACGCGATGTCGGTGAAGTCTCGGGTTTTCAAGAAGTTGTCGCCGCCCGCGCCACCGGCAGTCACCGCGACACCGCCCGAGGACGACCGGGACTCCTCCGAAGTTGGCTGAACCGGCGGCGATCTCGCCTTGGCCCGCCCCATTTGTGCGAAATCTGTTCGTTGTCGGCGTTAACCGACGTTACTATGACGCCGTACAGCGGCGTACACGACAGGCGGGGTGTCATGAAGCTCGGGCAGGTATTCGATCCGCAAAACAATGCCCTGAACGCCTGGCGGCTGGTGCTGGCCGCCGAGGTGATTCTCTGGCATTCCTTTCCCCTCACCGGCCATTTCGTGTCGTCGGCGCCGGCACGTCAACTGCTCTTCTCCCTCGGGGTCGACGGGTTTTTTGCCGTCTCCGGATTTTTGGTCACCGCGAGCTGGCTGCACCACCCGCGGGTCCGTGACTACTCCAAGGCGCGCGCCCTGCGCATCTTCCCCGGCTTCTACACCTGCCTGATCGTCATCGCGTTCGTCTTCGCGCCGCTCAGCGAGGCGATTCAGGGCGGCTCGCCGGGCAGGGTGTTGTCGTCCAAGGCACCGTTCGAGTACGTGTTGATGAACTGCACGCTGGTCATCCTCAAGCCCGACGTCGGCGGAACACCGCGCCACGTCCCGTCTCCGGGCGTATGGAACGTTTCGTTGTGGACCCTGATCTGGGAAATGTTCTGCTATATCGCCGTTGCCGCTTTCGGGGTCGCCGGTCTGCTCAACCGCCGGTGGTTCTTGCCCACGGTGATGGTGGCGGCGGCGGTGTCGGCGGCGGCGTTGCCGCCGATGACGTTCCCCGGGGTATGGACCATCCAGCAGGCCGTCGCGCGGTTTGCCATGATGTTCGCGGCCGGGGCGCTGCTGAACCGGTTCAAGGACGTTGTCCCGGCGCGCTGGTCGCTGGTGGGGCTGTGCCTGGCGATCGTCGGCGCGGCCAGCCTGATGCCGGACTACCGCGTGGTCGGCGCCCTTCCGCTGGCCTACGCCATCATCGTGTCGGGTTCGCTGGTCCACAGCAGGCGCCTGCGGCTGCGCACGGATCTGTCCTACGGCGTCTACATCTACGCATTCCCGATGCAGCAGCTGCTGATCGTCTGCGGACTCGGTGGGCTCGCGCCGCTGCTATTCTTTCCCGTCGCGACGGTGGCCACCCTGCCGCTGGCCGCGCTGAGCTGGTTCCTGGTGGAAAAGCCCGCACTGTCGTTGAAGTCCCGTATCCTGCGGGAGCCATCGGCCGCGGCCCAGCCGGCGGCCGTTGGCGATACCTGATTGGCTGACCAGTACCGCTGATAGCTGCCGCTACGATGGCGCCTCGGGGGCTGACAGACAGGATTAGATGAAGCTCGGACACGTGTTCGACCCCCGCAACAATGCGCTGAACGCGTGGCGGCTGGTGCTGGCGACGGGCGTCATCCTGTGGCACTCGTTCCCGCTGACCGGGCGCCACGTCCCATTCGCCGCCGGCCACCAGCTGCTCAGTCAGGTGTTCGTCGACGGCTTCTTCGCGATCTCCGGATTCCTCATCACCGCGAGCTGGCTCAGAAATCCGCGGCTGCGGCAGTACTCGGCTGCGCGCGGGCTGCGCATCTTCCCGGGATTGTGGGTCTGCGTGGCCGTCACCGCGTTTGTCATCGCTCCGCTGTCCGTCGCGATTCAGGGGGGTTCGGTCGCACATTTGCTGAGGTCCGGGGCGCCGGTCAATTACGTGCTGAACAACGCCCTGCTGAACTTTCTCTATTCGGGTATCGACGGAACGCCCCGGGGGGTTCCGTTTCCGGGCGCCTGGAATGGATCGATCTGGACCCTGCTCCCCGAGCTGCTCTGCTACATCGCGGTTGCCGGCTTCGGCATCACCGGTCTGCTGCGCCGCCGCTGGCTTGTTCCCACGCTGCTGGTGTTGATGCTCGTCTGCTCGCTGCTGGTGACGCCGTGGAACGGCTTCGCCGAGGTATGGACCCCCGCAACGATGGGTGCGCGTTTCGCCCTGATGTTCGTGGCCGGGGCGCTGCTGCAGCAATACCAACATGTCATTCCGGCCCGCTGGTCGTTGGTCGCCCTGAGCGCCGTCGTCGTGATCGCGTCGAGCTGGCTGCCGAATTACCGCGTGCTGGCCGCGATTCCGTTGGCCTACGCGATCATCGTGTCCGGTGCGCTGCTGCGCGACCGGCGCCTTAACCTACGCAACGACGTGTCCTACGGCGTGTACATCTATGCGTTCCCGACACAGCAGCTGCTGATCGTGTGTGGTCTCGGCGCACTACCACCGTTGGCGTTCTTTCCGGTCGCGACGCTGGCCACCCTGCCACTGGCCACGCTGAGCTGGTTCCTGGTCGAAAAGCGCGCGATCGCCCTCAAGTCCCGGTTCCTGCCCAAACGGGTCGCCGGGGCAGCCGCCACCTGACCGCGCCCGCTCCGAGACCGCGGCGGCGGGTTAGAGCTCCTAGGTCGACTGGTCTGGCTGCGGCGGGGCGAGCACCTCGATCACCCCGTTGACCTCGCGAACCATCAACGCGGGCAACGGCTTCGGCGCGATCGGCAGTTGGTGCGTGAGCACCTGTCCGTCGGGCGCGAAGGACGTCGAGTGGCAGGGGCAGCGCAGCCGGTCGTCGGGCGCGTCGAACCACAGCCGGCACCCCTGATGGGTGCACACCCCCGACACGGCCTGGGGCTTGCCGTCGACACGACGGACGAATCCGCTGACCGAACCGAGATCGAACGGATGCATCCGCCCGTCCGGCACGTCGGCGCTGACCGCGACCCGCTGCCAGCTGCCGTCGTTGGGCCTCAGCTCGCCCGCGACGACCGGCGCGTCGCTGCGGCTTCCGGTCACCGCCCGATCGACGGCCACCGCGGTGACCGCGGCGGCCGCGGCGGCCGAGGTGCCGACGATGACCTGGCGGCGCGTGGAGTTCGGCTTGGGCGCCGGTGCTGCCGGCGCACCGGCCATTTGCTCGGCGAGGCGGCGGTGCAGGTCGGTGAGGAATTCTTGGCGTGGGGCGTCGCCGCCGGGCCGCGCCGCCCGCAGCTCGATAGCCGTGCGAATCTGCGCGGCCTCGAAATCGTCGGGCGCAAACGCCTTGGGCCGGCTGCCCCGCAGCAGATCGTCGACGTAGCGGCGCAATCCTCGCGCGTTCATGACTGGCCCCCATCGTTGACCTGTGCCGCCAACCGCAGTGCGCGATGCTGCAACACCTTGGCGTTGGCGACGCTTATCCCGAGTTCGGTAGCCGACTCCTTGATCGAATTACCTTGCAAGAATCGCAATTCCAGAATTCGGCGATAGCGGTCCGGCAGCGCGTCGAGCACCTGGGCGACACGCTGTGGTGCGGTGCTGATCGCTTCCTCGCTCTCCGGCGGTTGTTCGGTGTCGTCGATCGAGGTTATCTCCCGCCCCAGGGTTTCCCGCCAGTGCGCGGCCAGCACCGTGCGGGCCGTGGTCCGAAGGTAGGCGCGAATTTCGCCCACGCTCGCGGTCAGGCGCAGCGGCCGCAGCGCCGCCAGGAAGACCTCGGCGGTGAGGTCCTGGGCGTCGGCCTGGTTGCCGACTCGGGCGAACAGCATGCGGTACACCCAGGTGGCGTTGTCGGAGTACACCGCTTCCCAATCGCGGTAGCCCTCGAAGCCCTGGTCGGGCACCGCGCGCAGGGACCGCGGGCCGCCGGGTTCGTTGAACGCCGTCACCTGCCTCCTTCCCCTTCCCCGATCAATATCCGCTCGGGTTACACGGGGCGCCGTCCAGGCGAGAGTGCGGCCTCGGCGGCCATCAGCGCGTCCAGTTTGGCAGCGGTGGCCGACAGTGCCTTCTTGGCCATGCCCAGGATGCGGTCTCGCACCTTGGGCTTGGCCGACGGCGGCGCGAGCAGACGTCCCATCAGATGACCGAAGAGATCCAGGCGGACCGACGCCAGCCACTCCGTCAGCTCGGGGTCGTCCAGGAAACGCAACTGGTTGCGGTAGTCGGCCTGCGCCAGCCGCAGCCAGTCCAGGTCGGTGTCGGGGTGCGGCAGCGGCAGACAAAGCCGATTCTTCGTGGCGTCGTCGGGGTAGTCGGCTTCGACGTGCGCGATCAGCGCGGCGCTGAAAATCTGCTGACAACCCCGCACGCTTTGCAGCGTGATCTGCCCGTCGTCGAAAATGGCTGCGGCCGGCCTCTTTTCGGCACCGTCGGCGGTGCGGGCGACATAAAGGGCGTGGCCGTCCATCGCGACGCCGCCGCCCTCGAGAACCATCCGGTCGTCCTCGATGCGCAGCAGGTGCCCCATGCGCACGACATCGGTGATCCGGCGCAGCTGCTCGAGCTCGCGGCCGGAGACGGTCGCGCAGCGGTACATGGTGGGCCGGACCGCCGGATCGATCCGCAGCAAGACGCCGGCGTCTTCGAGGCGGGTGAACAGGTCCCCGATCGACACCGCGTCCCGGACCGCGCGCAATTGTGCGGTGAAGCTGGCCTTGATGACGTCGGCGAATTCCGGTCCGGGTTGCAGCGTCGCACGGTCCGGCGCGATGCCGTGCCCCAGCAGCCGCAAGCAGACGTCGATGCCGGTCTCCCCGGCCCCGACGACGACGTAGCGCTCGCGGGCGCCGGCGCGTGGCAGGTCGTTGGGCGGGATTCAGTCGATGCCGGGGGCCACGCGGTAGGGCGGCGGGCGCATCGAGGGAACCATCACCCGCATGTAGGTGGCGTCGACGATGCGGCGCGCGGTGACGGTGTACTCCGCGCCCGCCAGCGTGGTGAAGCGGCCCGCGCCCAGGTATTCGGTCATCGGGAAATAGCTGACCTGACCCGTCGGGAGCAGGCGCTGGCGCAGGACGTGGTCGTAGTAGGCGTTGACCTCACCTGCGGTCGCGAGTTCGTAGAGACCCTCGTTCCAGCCGGTCCGGTCGATCGTGTCGCTGCCGAGGGGTAGGAGTTGACGCCATAGAACGCCGACGGGTGATGCAGCCGGGCGAACGGGTACGCGGCGGTCCAGTGCCCGCCGGGCTGGTGATTGCGATCGACCATCACGATGCGCGCCGGCGTCTCGGACACGAGCGTGTCGATGAACGCCATACCCATGGCGCCGGCCCCGACGACCAGATAGTCGGCCTCGATGCTGTGCATACCGGGTCAAGGCTGACCCCACTTGCCAGCCTCCCTCGGCAGTTACTAGGATCTCCTAGTAACCAAGGCCACTCCTTATCCTTCTTCGCGCACTCGAGGACCCTCATGACCACACAGATCCCGCACTTCATCGATGGGAAGCGCACCGCAGGCCAGTCCAGCCGCACCGCTGACGTTTTCAACCCGAGCACCGGCAAGGTCCAGGGATCAGTCCCGATGGCCTCGGCAGCCGACGTCGACGCGGCGGTGGCCTCGGCTGTCGAGGCCCAAAAGGGTTGGGCCGCATGGAATCCACAGCGCCGCGCGCGCGTGATGATGAAGTTCGTCGAGCTGGTCAACAACAATATGGACGAGCTGGCCGAGCTGCTGTCCCTCGAGCACGGCAAGACGGTCCCCGACGCGCGCGGCGATATCCAGCGCGGCATCGAGGTGATCGAGTTCGCGATCGGAATCCCCCACCTGCTCAAGGGCGAATACAGCGAGGGCGCCGGCCCAGGCATCGACGTCTACTCTCTGCGCCAGCCGCTGGGCGTGGTCGCGGGCATCACCCCGTTCAACTTCCCGGCGATGATCCCGCTCTGGAAGGCCGGACCCGCGCTGGCCTGTGGCAACGCGTTCGTGCTCAAGCCGAGCGAGCGCGACCCGTCGGTGCCGGTACGGCTGGCCGAGCTGTTTCTCGAGGCCGGCCTGCCGCCGGGCGTCTTCCAGGTCGTCCACGGCGACAAGGAGGCCGTCGACGCGATCCTGCACCATCCCGACATCAAGGCGGTCGGTTTTGTCGGCAGCTCCGACATCGCGCATTACATCTACTCGACGGCCGCGGCCAACGACAAGCGCTCGCAGTGCTTCGGCGGCGCCAAGAACCACATGATCGTGATGCCCGACGCCGACCTCGACCAGGCCGTCGACGCGCTGATCGGCGCCGGCTATGGCAGCGCCGGCGAACGCTGCATGGCGATCAGCGTCGCGGTCCCCGTCGGCGAGCAGACCGCGGACCGGTTGCGCGCCCGGCTGATTGAGCGGATCAACAACCTGCGCGTCGGGCACAGCCTGGACCCCAAGGCCGACTACGGCCCGCTGGTCACCGAGGCCGCCGTAGCCCGGGTGCGTGACTACATCGGCCAGGGCGTGGCAGCGGGTGCCGAACTGGTCATCGACGGTCGCGAGCGGACCAGCGACGACCTGACCTTCGGCGATGCCAACCTGGAGGGCGGCTTCTTCATCGGGCCCACCCTGTTCGACCACGTCACCACCGACATGTCGATCTACACCGACGAGATCTTCGGACCGGTGCTGTGCATCGTGCGGGCCCACGATTACGAGGAGGCGTTGCGGCTGCCGTCCGAGCATGAGTACGGCAACGGCGTGGCGGTCTTCACCCGCGACGGCGACGCCGCGCGCGACTTCGTCTCTCGGGTCGAGGTGGGCATGGTCGGCGTCAACGTGCCGATCCCGGTCCCGGTGGCCTACCACACCTTCGGCGGCTGGAAGCGGTCCGGCTTCGGCGACCTCAACCAGCACGGCCCGGCGTCGATCCAGTTCTACACCAAGGTCAAGACGGTGACGTCGCGGTGGCCGTCCGGCATCAAGGATGGCGCCGAATTCGTGATTCCGACAATGGAGTAGGGCGATGTTCGACCTCAACGACGACGAACGCGTCATCACCGAGACGGCCGCCGCCTTCGCCGCGAAACGTGTCGCGCCGTACGCCCTGGAATGGGATGCGGCCAAGCACTTTCCGACGGATGTCTTGCGGGAGGCCGCCCAGCTCGGCATGGCGGCGATCTACTGCCGCGACGACGTCGGCGGCAGCGGGCTGCGCCGGCTCGACGGGGTGCGCATCTTCGAGCAGCTGGCGATCGCCGACCCGACGACCGCCGCGTTCCTGTCGATCCACAACATGTGCGCGTGGATGATCGACAGCTTCGGCACCGACGAGCAACGCAAGGAATGGATTCCGCGGCTGGCGCCGATGGACGTCATCGCCAGCTATTGCCTGACCGAGCCGGGCGCCGGGTCCGATGCCAGCGCGTTGAGCACCCGCGCGGTCGCCCACGGTGGCGACTACGTGCTCGACGGTGTCAAGCAGTTCATCTCCGGCGCGGGCGCCTCCGACGTCTACGTGGTGATGGCTCGCACCGGTGGTGACGGCCCGCGTGGAATCTCGGCGTTCATCATCGAAAAAGGCACGCCCGGTCTGAGTTTCGGCGCACTCGAGGAGAAGATGGGCTGGCACGCCCAACCCACCGCGCAGGTGATCCTGGAGGGGGTGCGGGTGCCCGCCGGGGCCATGCTGGGCGGAGCCGACGGCGAGGGCGCAGGTTTCGGCATCGCGATGAACGGCCTCAACGGTGGTCGGTTGAACATCGCCGCGTGCTCGCTGGGCGGGGCGCAAGCCGCCTTCGACAAGGCTGGGTCGTATGTGCGGGAGCGGCAGGCGTTCGGGTCGTCGCTGCTCGACGAGCCGACCATCCGGTTCACCCTGGCCGACATGGCGACCGGGCTGGAGACCTCGCGAATGATGTTGTGGCGAGCCGCAAGTGCGCTGGACGCCAACAGCGCCGACAAGGTCGAGCTGTGCGCGATGGCCAAACGCTACGTCACCGACACCTGCTTCGACGTCGCCGACAAGGCCCTGCAACTGCACGGCGGCTACGGCTACCTGCGCGAGTACGGCCTGGAAAAGATCGTCCGCGATCTGCGAGTGCACCGAATCCTGGAAGGCACCAACGAGATCATGCGGGTGGTCGTCGGCCGGGCCGAGGCCGCACGATTCAGGGCTTCTCAAGCCAACGCCTAGAAGGGTCTTGGAGATGACTGAGCATTTGACCGTGGCCTTCCTGGGCCTGGGTAACATGGGCGCGCCCATGGCGGCGAATCTGGCCGCCGCCAACCACGCGGTGCGCGGATTCGATCCCGCGCCAGCGGCACTGTCCGCCGCAGCGGCGAACGGCGTCACCGGTTTCGACAGCGCTGCCGACGCGGTGACCGGGGCCGACGTGGTGATCACCATGCTGCCCAACGGCGACCTGGTCAAACGCTGCTACGCCGAAGTGCTGCCGTCCGCGCGTGCCGGAGCCTTGTTCATCGACAGCTCCACGATCTCGGTCAGCGACGCCCGCGAGGTGCATGCGCTGGCGGAATCCCACGGCGTTGCCCAGCTGGACGCGCCGGTCTCCGGCGGGGTGAAGGGCGCCGTCGCCGGAACGCTCGCGTTCATGGTCGGCGGCGAGGACGAGGCGGTGCAACGCGCCCGGCGGGTGCTGGAACCCATGGCGGGCAAGATCATTCACTGCGGTGCCGCCGGGGCGGGCCAGGCCGCCAAGGTCTGCAACAACATGGTGCTGGCGGTGCAGCAGATCGCCGTCGGCGAGGCCTTCGTCCTCGCCGAGAAGCTCGGCCTGTCGGCGCAGTCGCTGTTCGACGTCATCACCGGCGCGACCGGCAACTGCTGGGCGGTGCACACCAATTGCCCGGTGCCGGGACCGGTTCCGACGTCACCGGCCAACAACGACTTCAAGCCGGGCTTCGCGACCGCTTTGATGAATAAGGACCTGGGCCTGGCGATGGACGCGGTCAGGTCGACGGGCTCCTCGGCGCCGCTGGGGGCGCACGCGGCCGAGATCTACGCCAAGTTCGCCGCCGAGCACGGCGCTTTGGACTTCAGCGCGGTCATCGACGTGCTTCGCACCGGCTGAGCGCAGGCGTCACCATCGGTCCGCAGGGCGCGGCTCAGGCGTTGTCCTTCGCTCCCACAAGATGATCCGGTGCCGTTGGTCGCTGTTCTCCGGTGGCCTTGCGGCGATCTGCCACCCACAGCAGAGACAGGACGCCGGTTCCGACTTGGGCGGCGACGCTCAGCGCGGGATGCGGTGCGGGCTCCCAGCCTTGCTCGACGAAGCCGAACAGCCCGACAGTGCGAGACAGTGCGAAAGCACCCAGCGTGCCGAGGGACAACGCTCCGGCCAGCCACACCAACCAATCGGGCCCGCCCAGCCCGATGAGCACAGCGATCGCACAGAACACGCTGGCCTGCGCAAGGAAGCCGAACCCCACCACAGGGATGTTGCGGTAGCCGTCGAGGTAGAGGTAGGCGTGGTCCACGCCGCTGGTCGCAAGTGTCGCCACCAGCCCGGCCCGGAGCGCGATGTCGATCGATTTCATTGCAGTTTCTGCTCCTTGAGCGCCAGTGCCTGTTGGCCTTTGAAGTAACTGACTTCGCGAATCCCCAAAGCGTCCTGCAGTTTCCCCGCGGGCAGGGTTACCGGTTTGGGTCCCGGCCCGTCGCCGGGATGCGGCAACGGGTAGGCCGTCGTGGTCCCGCTGTAAAAGGTGACGTTGCCTTCGGTCTTGGTAAACAATTGGTGGACATGGCCATTCAGGCATGTCACCGACGAGAATCGACGCAGATGACTCAACGCCTGACTGGCGTCGTCGGTGCCCCACCCCCACGCGGGATACATCGCGAACAACGGGATGTGGCTGAACACGATGATCGGCGTGTCAGCCGACAACCCTGCGACGTCCTGCCGGACGAATTCGAGCTGTTCGTTGCCGAGGTGGCCAAGCTTTTCCAGGTTCAAGGTGTTCACCAACGCGATCACATGCACACCGGAGATGTCGAAGCTGTACCAGCCGTCACCGCGAGAGCCCGCCCCGAAGGCCTTGAGGTACTTCTGCCCGGAATCATCGGAGGAGTCGTGCTCACCGGGAACGGTGAACACATGCGGCGTGGCGAACCCGGTCATCATCTGCTTGACCTGATCGAACTGCTCGGGGGTCGCGAGGTGAGTGAGATCGCCGGTGTGGATGATGAAATCCGGCGTATAGCCGAGGTGATTGATCTGGTCGATCGCGCGGCTGAAGGAACCGGCGACATCGGGGTTCGCCTTTCCGGTGAACCCGATGTGGCTGTCACTGACCTGTGCGAAGCGCAGTGTGGGCTTGGCCTGGGCCGCAACGGCGGTGGTGCTGCCCGCGATGTGTGAGATCACTTCGCCACCGGCGACGGCCAGCCCGACGGCCGCGCCGAACCATGCGGAATGCCGTATCAGCTGCCGGCGCGTCATGCCGCGCGGATCGTGGGAATCCGAACCTTGTTCATGGTCCGGCTTGTTCGAATCTCGATCGATGCTCACGGCTTCTTAGCCTCCAGGATCACTTGACGGACGCATCACCGATAGATAGGTAGCGCGGGTTACACGCGCGTTCACGCCCCTGGCTACGAGATCGCCAGGAGGCCGTTGCTGACACTTACGGTCTTGGCGGGCAGCGGCTTTGTCGCCGGACCGTGGACGACCGAACCGTCGACCACGCTGTATTGGCTACCGTGGCAAGGGCACTTGATGGTGCCGTCGCTGACGCGTTCCACCTGACACCCCAGATGGCTGCAGGTGGCGCTGAATGCCTTGAACTGGTCCGGCTGTGGCTGCGTCACCACGGTGTCTTGGTCGGCGAGAATCACCCCCCCCCCCCCCGCCGACCGGAACGTCGTTGGGCTTCAATGCCTGCGGCCGCACAGCGGATGCGGCCTGACCGCCGGCGGCCGCGCGCTCCGATGCCGGCTTGGCCTTGTTGTCGGCACACGCGGCGAGCACGGCGGCTGCGCCCAATCCGCAAGCACCGATCACGACGCCGCGCCGGGTCGTCATGCGGGCGTATGCAGATCCGATTTCTGTTGCGTTGTCCTCCGCCTGTGGCACGTGGTTTGCCCTCCTCGATCGCTGGCGGCCCGCCCCCCTGGGGCGGTCACCAACAGATAGGGCGACGGGTTACGTGCGGTAGGGGTTGCGGACGGTGACCGCACGGTCCCCCGCTCAGAAGTCGCCGGCGTGGCGCCGCAGGGTTTCGATGGACGACACCAAGGCCCGCGCTTCGTCAGCGGTCATTCCCACATCGGCGAACACCCGCTCGTTGAGCGTGACGGTGGCGTCCTCGACCGTCGACCGGCCGAGGTCGGTGATCTGCACCAGGGTGGTGCGGCCGTCGGTGGGGTGTGGAACCCGTTGCACCAACCCGTCGGCCTCCAGCCGGCGAATCGCGTGGGTGACGCTGGTGACGTGGACCTGCAGCCGGTCGGATGCTTTGGTGATCGGCAACGCTCCGCTGCGGCTGAACGCCAGCAGCCGCAGCAGCTCGAAACGGGAGAAGCTCAAGTCGTAGGGACGCAGCGCTGTCTCGACGCGGGCGAGCAGGATCTGATGCGCCCGCATCACCGAGGTCACCGCGACCATGCCCTGCGCGACGTCGCCCCAACCCGCCCGCTCCCAGTTGTTCCGCGCCGCGGCGATCGGATCGGGTTTCGATGAGGCAGCCACGTCCTTTTCTTACCGCACCCGCGGCGCGTGCGGGAGGGCGGAGCGCCTTTGCCACTGCCGAGACGACCGCCCGCGTGGACGCGTGACTACTCAGGGTGCACCGGAGCCCATCCGGCGATGCGCCGAATACGTTGCCGCAGCTGACTTTCCACGCCGACATCGGCGGCTCGCAGTAATCGCAAATCGCGAGAACGATTGCCACCGTTGAGACTTCACCCGACGAGCATCGCCAGCGCGCCGGCGTTAGAGCGACCGCTCCAGCAGTACTTGGCCGCTGTCGGCGGACACCACCCGCACGGCGGCGATCTGGTCGAGCGGAGTCGAGATGCTGCCGGCCGGTGTCGCCGTGTGGCCGGGCTCGGCCACCCACGTAGCCAGCCGGGTCTGGCTGCCGTCACGACCCACCACCACCATCGCCAGCGTGTCGTGGTGTGCGTACGCCGGAGCCAGGCAGACGCATTTGAGGTTGATGAACGTGCCCCAATGCTGGGCCGACAGCTGCACCGTGGACGTCAGCAGCGTGGTGCCCACCTGTGACATCGGCTCCGCGGACGCGGCCACCTGCTGCTGCGGCGCCGCCGAATGGCCCTGCACACCAACGAACACCCCGACCGCGAGCACCGCGGCGGCCGCGGCCGAGCCGGCCCAGGTGACGACGCGGGTACGCCGGCGGCGCCAACGCGCCTTGGCCAACAGCGACGGCAACAAGTCCGTCGAGGGCTCCGGTAACCCCGGCGCGGTGGTACCCGACCGGTCGATCGCGGCGACTTCCTCGCGGTCGAGCTGCGAAAGCAGCGCGGGCACACCGCTGAGCTCGGCGACGGCCTGGCGGCAGGCCTTGCAGGACGCCAGGTGCGTCTCGAATTCGCGGCGGTCGCTGGCAGACAGCGACCCCAGGACGTATGCGGCATCCCACATCGCGTAGCGGTGCTCGTCGCCCATGATCAGATCGAAAGCCTGGTTGTCGCCGGGGGGGCTGGCGCCCCGAATCGGCGTACTCATGTCACCCATCTCCCGTCACCCTTCAAGCATTCGGAGCCGATGACCACACGGATTGGTGCCCGAACAACGTCTCGTGCTGTCATCGGGTTACCCCAAGTTCCTGCAGAGTGAGCCGCAATGCCCGCACGGCATAGTGTAATCGCGACTTCACTGTTCCCTCGGCGATCAGCAGGTCGGAGGCGATCTGCGCGGTGGTCCAGCCGCGGTAGTACGACCGCTCGATCACGGCGCGATGTTCGACGGACAGTTGCGCGATCGCGTCGGCGATCAACAGCCGGTCCAGCGCCGCGTTCACCTCGTCGGGGGTGGCCTGTTCGGGCGCCCCGTCCTCGTCGAGCGAACCGACCACGTTGCGATACCGCGCGCTGCGCCGATCGTCGATGATCAGGTTGCGGGCCACGGTGAACAGCCAAGCCCGCGCGGAGCGCTCGGTGTCGCCGATGACCTCCGGATGCTGCCAGGCCCGCAGCAACGTTTCCTGGACGACGTCCTCGGCGTGGGTGGCATCGCCGGTGAGCCGCAAGGCGTACCGCCACAACACCGCGGCATGCTCGTCGTAGAGTGCCTTCATCAGCGCGGCTTCGGCAGCCTCGGACGCCTTCGCCGTGCCGACCACACGAGCCACGCGATCACCTCCCGTCTACTGAAACGAGTCGAGCAGGTGTTTAGTTCAGCGTCAGGATGCGCGGCCCGGACTCCGTCACGGCAACGGTGTGCTCCCAGTGCGCGGCGCGCGACCCGTCGGTGGTGGTGACCGTCCATTCGTCGTCGAGGACGACGGTTTTGCCGCGTCCGAGGGTCAGCATCGGTTCGATGGCCAGGACCGAGCCGGGGGCCAGCAGCGGGCCGCGGCCCGGGGCGCCCTCATTGGGCAAGAAGGGGTCCATGTGCATGTGCCGGCCGATGCCGTGCCCGCCGTAGCCCTCGACGATTCCGAACGCGCGCCCGTGCCGGACCTCGGCCGCCCGGGTACCCATTTCGATGGCATGCGCGACGTCGGTCAGCCGGTTGCCCGGAATCATCGCCGCGATCCCGGCTTCCAGCGACTCCCTGGTCGCGGCGCACAGCGCCTCGTCGGCCGGGTCCAATGCGTCCACGCCGAACGTGATCGCGGCGTCGCCGTGCCAACCGTCGAGCACCGCGCCGCAATCGATGGACACCAGGTCACCGGGCGCGAGAAGCTCCGCAGCAGACGGGATTCCGTGCACCACCCGATCGTTCACCGAGGCGCAAATCGACGCCGGGTAGCCGTGATAGCCCAGGAACGACGGCGTCGCGCCCGCCGCACGGATCACAGACTCGGCTATTTCGTCGAGACTCAGGGTGGAAGCCCCGGCGACCGCGGCCGCGTGGACCGCCTGCAGCGCGGTGGCCACCACGGCACCGGCCGCGGCCATCGCCTCGAGTTCTGCCGCGCTGCGCTGTGGCACGATTCTGCGACTCCGCAGCCGTGCCAGCGGACGCATCGCTACTTACCCAGCGCTTGCAGCGCGCGAGCGAACACCTCATCCAGCGTGCCGACGGCGTCGACGGTCTTCAACTGGTCGCGGTAGTACTCCAGCAGCGGCGCAGTCTCGTCGCGGTAGACCTTCATCCGGTTGACGATGACGTCCTCGGTGTCGTCGGCGCGGCCGCGACTCTTGAGACGCTGCAACAACTCGTCTTCCGAGACGCGGAATTCCAGCACCGCGTCGATGGTGGCGCCCCGGCGCTCGAGCATGCTGTCCAGCGCTTTGGCCTGCTCGACGGAGCGCGGGTACCCGTCGAGGATGAAGCCCTTGGCCACGGCCGCGTCGTCGAGCCGGTCGTCGACGAGTTGGTTGGTCAGCTCCGAGGGGACCAGGTCACCGGCGTCGAGGTAGCGCTTGGCCTCCAGTCCCAGTCTGGTGCCCTCGCCGATGTTGTGCCGAAAGAGTTCGCCAGTGGAGATCTGCGGGATCCCGAGCTTTTCCTCGAGCTTTTCGGCCTGCGTGCCTTTCCCCGCCCCGGGCGGTCCCAGCAAAACGACTCTCACTTGAGAAACCCTTCGTAGTTGCGCTGCATGAGTTGGCTCTCGATCTGTTTGACCGTATCCAAACCGACGCCAATCATGATGAGAACCGCAGTACCGCCAAATGGCAAGTTTTGGACCGCTCCGCCATTGCCGATCTGGAGAAACAGGTTTGGCAGCACGGAAATGGCACCCAAGTAGATCGAACCCGGCAGCGTAATCCTGCTCAGCACGTACCGCAGATAGTCGGCGGTCGGCTTACCGGGGCGAATGCCCGGAATGAAGCCACCGAATTTCTTCATTTCGTCGGCGCGCTCGTCCGGGTTGAAAGTGATCGATACGTAGAAGTACGTGAAGAAGATGATCAGCCCGAAGTAGATGCCGATGTACACCGGATCGCTCGGGTCGGACAGGTAACTGCCGACGAACTTGTCCCACCAGCTGTTGCCGACGCCGCCGCTGCCGCTGCGGACCAGCTGGGTGATCAGGTGCGGAATGTAGATCAGCGACGACGCGAAAATGACCGGGATGACACCGGCCTGGTTGACCTTCAGCGGCAGATACGTCGACGTTCCGCCATACATGCGCCGGCCCACCATGCGCTTGGCGTACTGGACCGGGATGCGCCGCTGGCCCTGCTCGACGAATACCACGCCGACGATGATGGCCAGCGCCGCGACGCAGACGGCGGCGAAGATGACGCCACCGCGGCTGTCCAGGATGGTCTTTCCCTCGGACGGGATGCGCGCGGCGATACCCACGAAAATCAGCAGGGACATGCCGTTGCCGATGCCGCGCTCGGTGATCAGTTCACCCATCCACATCACCAGCGCCGCGCCGGAAGTCATCACCAACACGATGACGACCAGGGTAAAGATGCTCTGGTCGGCGATGATGTCCAGCGAGCAGCCCTGCAGCAGGCCGCCGTTGGCCGCCAGGGCAACGATGCTGGTGGCCTGCAGCACGGCCAGCGCGATCGCCAGATACCGGGTGTACTGCGTCATCTTGGCCTGGCCGGACTGGCCTTCCTTGCGCAACTCCTCGAACCGCGGGATCACCACGGTGAGCAACTGCACGATGATGCTGGCCGTGATGTAGGGCATGACGCCCACCGCGAACACCGTGAGCTTGAGCAGCGCGCCACCGGAGAACAGGTTGATCAGGGAGTAGATCTGTCCGGCCTCGCCGCCGCTCGCCTCTTTGATGCACTGCTGAACGTTAGGGAAGTTGACCCCGGGCGACGGCAGCGCGGCGCCGAGCCGGTAGAGCACGACGATGCCGAGCGTAAAGAGGATCTTCCGTCTCAGGTCGACTGTCCGCAGCGATGAGATGAAAGCCGAAAGCACTCTTCCTCCTGCGCAACCTAGGTTCATCCTGCGTCACGCGCCCAACTCCCGCAGGCCAGGACGAACGGCGTCGCGCGTCAAATCGTGTACGAGACTAACAGCTGGCGCGGGTAGCTCCTTAAAAGGCCCGTCATCCAAGCTTCCCAAAACGGCCAGAAAACACACAGCGCGGGCATAGCCACTAGGCGTAGAGTTTTGCTGGTTCGTTGCATTTGCTAAGTATCGAAACCTGGGTCACGGCGACAGGAGCGCAGATGACGCACGCGGGCGGCGCACGGTCCGGCGGTGACGCCGGTGACCTGGCCTCCCGCTTCGGCCCTGACGCCCCGGGGCCGCCACCGGTTAACGCACCCCGGAGACCCGAGCGCGCGTCGCCGCCGATCAACGACGACGCAAACCGCGGCGCGCACATTCCGCTATCGGCCGAACCCGCAGAGGAGCACCATGACACGCACCGATCAGGACAGCTGGGACCTGGCCTCGAGCGTCGGCGCCACGGCCACGATGGTCGCCGCGGCCCGCGCATTGGCCAGCAATGAGGCCAGCCCGATTATCGACGACCCTTTCGCGGCGCCATTAGTGCGGGCCGTCGGGCTCGATTTCTTCCGCCGGTTGGTCGACGGCGAAGTCGCGCCATCCGAAACGTCGGACGACGGTGAACGGAATTTGCAGACGGAGACCGATTCCATCGCGGTCCGCACTCGCTTCTTCGACGACTTCTTCCTCACTGCCGCCCGGGGCGGCATCCGCCAATCGGTGATTCTGGCGGCGGGTCTCGATGCACGCGCGTACAGATTGGCCTGGCCGAGCGACAGCGTCGTGTACGAAGTCGATCAGCCCAAAGTGATCGAATTCAAGAGCACCACGATGTCGTCACTGGGCGCTGCACCGTCCGCCGAGCGGCGTACCGTCAGCGTAGATCTGCGGGATGACTGGCCGGCCGCGTTGCGCAGCAACGGGTTTGACGTGACGCAGCCGACGGCCTGGAGCGCCGAAGGCCTGCTGATGTACCTGCCACCGGACGCGCAAGACCGGCTGTTCGACAACATCACCGCGCTGTCGGCGCCTGGCAGCAAGTTGTCGACCGAATATCACGGCGAAACGGACACGACGTTGACGATGTCGGATCGCGCAAAGCAGTTCAGCCAGCGGTGGGCGACCATCGGCTGCGACATAGACCTGTCCGGCCTCTTCTTCGACGGCGAGCGCAGCAACGTCGTCGACTACCTGACCGCTCGCGGCTGGCAGGTGCACACCCAGCCCCGGCGCGAGCTGTTCACCGAATACGGCCGCACCTTCCCCGATGACGAGACGTCGCAACTGCGCAACATCGTCGCCCTCACCGCAACCCTGGGATAGGAGTGCCGCCATGACCAATCCCGACACCAAGCGATTCGACGGCGACAGCTGGGATCTGGCGTCCAGCGTCGGGGCCACGGCGACCGCGGTGGCGGCCCGGCGGGCGATGGCGTCCAAGGGCCCGAACCCGCTGATCGACGACCCCTTCGCCGAGCCCCTGGTCAACGCCGTCGGCGTCGGTGCGTTCATCCGCATGATGAACGGCGAAGTCGAACTCGACGACGACGATCCCGCCTTCACGGCGCAACGGCTCAGCGAGGGCATGGCCGTGCGCACCCGGTTCTTCGACACCTTCTTCCTCGACGCCGCAAACGCCGGTGTGCGCCAAGCGGTCATCCTCGCCTCCGGGCTGGACACCCGCGCCTACCGGCTGCCGTGGCCGGCCGGAACCGTGGTCTATGAGATCGACCAGCCGCGGGTGATCGAGTTCAAGACGCGGACCCTGGCCGATCTGGGCGCCGCCCCGACCACCGATCTCCGGGCGGTCGCAATCGATCTGCGTGACGACTGGGTGGCCGCGTTGCGCAGCAGCGGATTCGACTCGGCCCAGCCGACGGCCTGGATCGCCGAGGGGCTGCTGGGGTACTTGCCGCCCGACGCCCAGGATCGCCTGTTCGACAACATCACCGCGTTGTCGGCTCCCGGCAGCCGGATCGGCACCGGCTACGTCTCCGACATGCGCGACCGCGTCGAGAAGCGGGGTCGCGAGATGAGCGGACGCTGGCGGCGGATGGGGCTGAACCTCAACTGGTCCGAGCTGGTTTACACCGGTGAGCGCAACGACGTGGTGGCCTACCTCGGCGAGCGCGGCTGGCAGACGACGGTGCGCAGCACACCGGAGATGTACGCGTGCAACGGTTTTGAGTTTCCCTCCGAACCATCTATGGCTGCCTTCGGCGACATCAAATACGTTTCCGCGACGTTGAACTAGGAGTTTCGAGCATGACGCGTACCGACCATGACACGTGGGACCTGGCGTCCAGCGTGGGGGCGACCGCAACATGGGTGGCCGCCTGCCGGGCGTTAGCCAGCAAGCAGTCCGGCGCCCTGATCGACGATCGCTTCGCCGACCCGCTGGTTCGCGCGGTAGGCGCGGAATTCTTCGTCAAAGTGCTCGACGGCGAAATCACCGACGACACAGGCGGATTGGACCCCGACGCGGACCCCGATGTCGAGTTCAACCTACAACGGATGGTCGACATGATGGCCGTGCGCACCCGGTATTTCGACGACTTCTTCACCGAGGCAACCGCTGCCGGTGTTCACCAGGTCGTGATCCTGGCCTCCGGCCTGGATTCACGGCTCTACCGACTGGCCTGGCCCGAGGGCACCGTCGTGTACGAGGTCGACCAGCCGGCGGTGGTCGAGTTCAAGAGCGCCGCGCTGTCGAACCTGGGTGCAAAGCCCACCGCCGAGCGCCGGACCGTCGCGGTCGACTTGCGTGACGACTGGCAGAACGCGTTGCGGCAGGCCGGTTTCGACGAGTCACGACCGAGTGCGTGGAGCGCCGAGGGCCTGCTGATGTACCTGCCCCCGGACGCCCAGGATCGGCTGTTCGACGTGATCACCGCGCTCAGCGCCCCGGGCAGCCGGCTGGCCACCGAGTACCACCGCGACGGGATCCCGTTATTGGAGAAGCGCGCCAAGGCCATGGCAAAGCGCTGGGGACGGTACGGCTTCAACACCGACGTGTCCACGCTGGTGTATCACGGCGAGCGCACTCCAGCGGCCGACTACCTGAGCGCCCGTGACTGGCAGATCTCGGCGTGCACCCGCGCCGATCAGTTCGTCGACGCCGGGCTGCCCGTGCCGCCGGGCAAAAGCCTCGAGGCGCTGCAGAACCAGGTCTCGGTCATCGCCGTCAAGCAGTAACGCTCAGCCGGGTTTGGCGGCCGGGGTCCGAACCACCAGCGGCGCGGCGGGGAAACACCACGCCATCTCGGTGCGCGACTTGCGCAGTGCGGCGGTGCCGTAACCCTTCTTGCGGTGCTCGGGGTGGATCCAGATCCGCACCTGCACCTCGCCGCCGAGCAGCTCGCCGAACACCATGCCGACCTTCTCGCCCGAATCGATCGCCACGAACCAGGCGGCCTCCTCGTCGTCGACCCGTGCCAGCGCCGAGCGGATCTCGTCGTCGAGGTTGCCCGCCGGTCCCCCGGATCCGTCGCCAGCGGCGCCCATGTCCTCGGTGCGGACCGCGAAGATATCGCGATCTGTCTCGGCGGAAAACGCGCGCAGCTCCAGGCTGTCTCCCGAGCTGGCCGGCCGCTCCCCCAGCGTGAAGCTGAGCTGCTTGTTGAGATCCTCGAGCTCGGCCTGGATGATCTTGCGCGAGTCCTTGGTGACCTGGTCGAAGGACAGGCCCATCACCGCTTCGGCACCCGCGTGCGATATGTCGAGCAACCCGACGATCGCCTCGATCGCGGCCGCGCTGTCGTCGGCCTCCACGATGAGGTCGAGTACTTCGTGCCGGCGTTCGAGGGCCTTCAAGAGCGCGTCCGCGATCTCTCGACGGGCAGCTTTGCGGTCGTGGTCAGTCATTGCACCAGCCTAGAACGCGAAGCCGGGTATCGCGCTAGTACGTCGAACCGGGTGGTCGCGACGGCCGGTCCGCCAGCTCCAGGAAGCGCCGATAGCGGTCCTCGACCGGGCCCGCCCAGGCGGGATCGGGATCGACGACAGACCCGACAGAACTCCACCGCGCGGCGTCGTCGATCGTCGTCTCCAGGCCGGCGGCCATCCGGGCCAGGAAGGCCGCCCCCAGCGCGGCTCCCTCAGCGACACCGGAGACCTCCACCGGCCGGCCCGTGGCATCGGCGAGGGCCTGCATCCACGGCCGCAGGCGGGTACCGCCACCGGTGGCCACGATGCGCGACACCGGGGCACCGCTGCGCTCCAGGAGCTGACGGACCACGAAGCCGGACGCCTCGTAGGCGGCCCGCCGCAGCGCGGCGGCGCCGTGGGTGAGGTCGAGGCCGTCCAGCACGGCCCGGCGGTCCGGGTCGTAAAACGGCGTGCGCTCGCCGCGAATGTAGGGCGCCCACACCGGCACCCGGCGCGGGTCGACCGTGGCAACGCCAGTGGGGTCGCCCGGGCCGATCACGCGATCCATCCAGCCGAGGAACAGTCCCCCGGCATTGCTGGCGCCGCCGATCTGGCTCTTGCCGGCCCTGGTGTGCGGGATGGTCCACAGCCCCGGCACCTGACGGGCCTCGGCGACGGTGGTCCACACGATCAGGGTGGTGCCGCACATCACCACCACCTCGCCGTCGCGGTCGGCGCCGGCCACCAGCTGCTCGCAGATCGCGTCGATGGCCCCGACGCCCAGCACGGCGCCGGTCCGGCGCACCTGCCCGGCGGCGGCGCCGATGTTCTGCACCCGGGGCAGCTGCTCGACGCTCGCGCCGTGCGCGGCGCACGCCGCCGCGTTCCAGCCCGTCCCGCCGAACAGGGGATAGGCCGTGGCGGCGGTGGCGAAGTCGATCACCGCCTCGCCCGCCAGGGCGTGGTTGGCAACCGCGGGTGCCGGCCAGTAACCGGCGGCGCCGGGCGCCGCGGCGGCCGTCCAGCGCAAAAACTCCGCGGCCTCACCCAGCGCGGGAAGGGGCTGATCACCGGCGACGCGGCCGCGCTCATTGCCGTACAGCAGGCCCGGCGCCAGCGCCGTGCCGGTGGCATCGACTGCGGTCAGCGACGGGACCATGGCCGCGACTGCCACCGCGCGCACCTGAGGCCCTTGGTCCAGTCGGGCCAGGGCGGCCAACGGGCCCCGCCGCCACGCTTCGTCGGGGTCGTGCTCCAGCCGGTTGGGGGCGGGCACCCGCAGCTGATGGGGAATCCGTGCCCGTGCCACCACACGCCCGTCCTCGGCCGCGGCAACCGCTTTGACCGCGGTGGTGCCGACGTCGATGCCGATTGTGACGTCCTGAATGTTCGAGCGTGACACGGGCGTCACCGTACGCCAGCATTGGGGATCGTGACGTCAAGACCGCGTGCCCTGGTGACCGCCCCGTTGCGCGGTCCGGGGTTCGCCAAACTGCGGCAGCTCGCCGACGTGGTGTATGACCCCTGGATAAGTGAGCTCGACCAAACTCCGCTGCGCATCTACAGCGCCGAACAGCTTGCCGAACGGGTCAGTGCCGAGGCCGCCGATGTCGTTGTGGTGGAAAGCGATTCGGTGCGCGGACCGGTCTTCGATCTGAGCCTGCGCGCGATCGCGTCCACCCGTGGCGACCCGAACAACGTCGACGTCGCCGGAGCGACCGCGGCGAGAATCCCGGTGCTGAACACGCCGGGCCGCAATGCCGACGCGGTTGCCGAGATGGCGGTCGCCCTGCTGCTGGCGGCCACCCGTCACCTGCTGAGCGCGGACGCGGATGTGCGTGGCGGCAACATCTTTCGCGACGGCGTCATTCCCTACCAGCGGTTCCGGGGTTGGGAGATCGCCGGGCGCACCGCCGGGCTGGTGGGCCTGGGCGCCGTCGGACGCGCGTGCAAGTGGCGGCTGGCCGGGCTGGGCCTGCGGGTCATCGCCTGCGACCCGTACAGCGACGAAGCCGAGCACAGCCTCGACGACCTGTTGACCGAGGCCGACGTCGTCTCCCTGCACGCGCCGGTCACCGACGACACCACCGGCATGATCGGCGCCGAGCAGTTCGCGGCCATGCGCGACGGCGTGGTCTTCCTCAACACGGCTCGCGCCCAGCTGCACGACACCGACGCACTGGTCGAGGCGCTGCGCTCCGGGAAGGTGGCCGCGGCCGGCCTGGACCATTTCGCCGGCGAGTGGCTGCCGACCGATCACCCGCTGGCGGGCATGCCCAATGTCGTCCTGACGCCGCACATCGGCGGAGCGACCTGGGACACTGAGGCACGGCAGGCACAGATGGTCGCCGACGATCTGGAAGCGTTGCTGTCCGGCAAGACGCCTGCCCATATCGTCAACCCGGAGGTGCCGGGGTCATGACAATCGTGAAATCCGTCGACAACCCGGAGACCGCGGTGCTGGACGCGGCCAAGGACATGCTGCGCCGCGGTCTGGTCGAGGGAACCGCGGGCAACATCTCCGCGCGACGCTCCGACGGCGCCATCGTGATCACCCCGTCGTCGGTCGATTACCGCGACATGCAGCTCGAGGACCTGGTCCTGGTCGACCCCGGGGGCGCCGTGCTGCAGGCCGCGCAGGGCCGGGCGCCGTCGTCGGAGATGCAGCTGCACCTTGCCTGCTATCAGGCGTTCGACGACATCGGCAGCGTCATTCACAGCCATCCCGTGTGGGCCTCCATGTTCGCCATCGCCCACGAGCCGATCCCGGCATGCATCGACGAGTTCGCGGTCTATTGCGGCGGTGACGTCCGCTGCGCCGACTACGCCGCGTCCGGCACGCCCGACGTCGGGGCCAACGCCGTCAAAGCGCTCGAAGGGCGCGGCGCGGCCCTGATCGCCAACCACGGCCTGGTGGCGGTGGGGCCCCGCCCCGACAAAGTCCTGCACATCACCGCCCTGGTGGAGAGGACCGCGCAAATAGTCTGGGGCGCAAAGGCTCTGGGTGGTCCGGTGCCCATTCCCGACGAGGTGAACCGCAACTTCGCCGGCGTCTACGGCTACCTGCGCGCCCATCCGCTGTGAGTCGCGTCCAAGTGGGCCGCGCCAGCGTGACACGCATCGTGGAATTCCAATTCGCGCTGGGGACAAAGTCTTTCGCCCACACCCCGGCGGCGGCATGGCGGGACAATGCCGACCTGCTGGTGCCGGACTTCTACGTCCCCGACACCGATCACTGGCGCATCGCGGTGCAGAGCTGGGTCGTGGAGGTCGACGGGCTGATCGTCGTCGTGGACACCGGTGTCGGCAACGATCGGGAACGCCCACACATGCCGCCGCTGGATCATCTGAACACCGGATTCCTCGCCGCGTGGGAGTCGGCCGGTATCGATCCCGGCGACGTGGACGTGGTGATCAACACCCACATCCACTCCGACCATGTCGGGTGGAACACCATGCTGGACAGCAACTCTCAGAGCGGCTGGGTGCCGACCTTTCCCAATGCCCGATACCTCGCGGCCGCAGCCGATTACCGCTACTTCGCGCCGGACGGGCCGGTGGCGCAGCACTCGCCGCGCACCGAGGCCGAGGCGGCTCAGCAGCGCGGCGACCAGCTGGTGTTCGCCGACAGCGTCACGCCCGTCGAGGAGGCCGGGCAGCTCGTTCAATGGTCGGACGACTATCAGATCAGCCCGTCGCTGCGGCTGCGGCCCGCACCCGGACACACGCCGGGCTCGTCGGTGCTGTGGCTGGATGCCGGTCAACCCGCCGTGTTCGTGGGCGACCTCACGCACAGCCCACTGCAGGTGCGCCGCCCGGAAGACTCCTGCGCCTTCGACGTCGACGCCGCCGCGGCGACGGTCACCCGCCGCCGGATCTTCACCGAAGCGGTGGACGCGCAGGCAACGGTGATACCCGCGCACTACCCCGGTCACGGCGGTGCCACGATCCGTGCCGTCGGAGACCGATTCGACGTCGACGACTGGCTGGAGGTCGAATCCCTATGACTTATCGGGTGGTCCAGTGGTCGACCGGCAACATCGGCAAGCGAGCACTCGGGGTGCTGATCGACCGCGACGATTTCGATGTCGTCGGCGTGCATGCCTTCGGAGCCGACAAAGCGGGTTGTGACGCGGGAGTTCTCATCGACGGGCCGCCGATCGGCGTGACCGCGACCGACGACGTCGACGCTTTGGTCGACCTGGCGCCGGACTGCGTGTGTTACATGCCGCGCGTCATCGACTTCGAATTGGTGGCCCGGCTGCTGCGCAGCGGCATCAACGTGGTGACCACCGGAGACTTCCTGACCGGTTCCTACCGCCGCAGCGAGCGCGCCGCGTTGCAGGAGGCAGCCGACCAGGGCGGCGCGACGTTCTTGGGCACGGGCTTCGAGCCGGGCTTCATCGACGTCGTCGCCGGATTCCTGACCGGGGCGTGCCGGCGTGTGAGCAGTGTGCGGCTGGCCGAAACCCTGGACTGTACAACCTATCCCGTGCACGACGTATGGAAGGTGCTCGGGTTCGGCAGGCCGCCGAAAGAGCGCGTGGCGCGGGTCGATCCGCAGACCCAGCGCTACGGCCTCGGCTACTTCGAGACGCTCGACATGATCGCGACCATGCTCGGCGTGCAGCTCGACTCGACGGAGGGACTGGTCGAGAACGCCGTCCTGACGCGCGATCTGCACCTGGGCTGGACGGACTACGCCGCCGGCACCAGCGGAGGCCAACGCCGTACCTATCGCGGTCTGCGCAACGGCCGCCCGGTGATCGAGCTGGCGATCTGCTGGACGATGAGCGACGATGCGCTCGACCCGCAATGGGAGGAACCTAAGGGATTCAGCGTGGTGATCGACGGCGAACCCTCTGTCGACGCGACGATTCGGTTCGGCCATCCGGGGCAGGACGTGATGACGGTGCTGATGGACAGCACCGCCGTCGCGGCGGTCAACGCCATCCCCTTCGTCTGCGACGCCCCGCCGGGCATCATCACCCCAATCGACCTGCCCATCATGGGATCTCACGGCGCGCTGGAGTAGGCATCGGCAACATCGCCGTCACCCCCGGCCGACAAGGTTCCGCATATCAGCGCAACTGGTGGTCTTTTTATTATTCCGAGAACGCCTCTGCCGCAGTCCCTTTGCGAATGTGGCGCAGCGCGTAGTAGAGCTTCTGAAAACCTGCGAACTTTTCGTCGTAGTACTCACGATAGGCAATTCGCGGCTCGAAAGTCCGGTCGAACCGGACAAGCTGTCGCACAGCGTCACTCATGCAGCGAACCGTTTGGGTGCCCACGCCGGCCAACAGGGCTGCACCGAGAACCGCGGCATTCTCCACCGCACTGCGCCGAAGCGGAAAGCCGAGAGCATCGGCGCGGATCTGACACCAGGTATCTGATCGAGAGCCGTCGCCGCTGATATTCGCCTGCGACAGATCAAGATTCGCCGACTGCTGTAACGCCTGGAAAGCCCACCGTGCCGAGAAGGCTACCCCTTCCATCACGCTGCGTGCCATCTCGGCGGCTCCCGCCTGGGAACCGATGCCCGCAAACGCACCCTTTGACCCGGCATCCCAGATCGGCGCACGCTCGCCCTCCAAGTGCGGCAGGAACAACGGTACGGACGGCCCCGGCTCGGCTCCTGCCGCCAGCACCGACAACTGAGCTGGCGTCCTGCCGAGTAACTCCGAAACCCATTGCAGGGCGGCTCCTCCGGATTGGGTAGGCGCAGCGTGGAGGACGACGTTGTCATAAGGGGGAAACACGACCACGCCTCGCGTGGGGTTGACGGTAGGCGAGATGATACCCAAGATCTCGCTCGTACCGCTTTGATACATCGCTTCACCGTCGCGCAGCACGCCGGAACCATACATACCAGCCCACGCGTCCATAACACCTACAACTACCGGCGTTCCGGCGCAAGGCATCCCTTCACGCACCCGTCCTGCCACATGATGAAAGCCTCGTAACGATGGCAGCAACTCCTGCGCTCGCGGCACCAAGTCAAGCAACTGGTCTATGTAGCCTTGGCCATTGGCGAGGCGCACCGCTGAGATAGTGTCGGAGAACACCGCCCCGGTTAGCCGCATTACGCAATAGTCCTTCGGCAGCAGGACATGTCGAGTCTTCGCGTAGACCTCCGGGTACACGCGCGCGACATACGCCAACCGAGCCAACGCGTGACTGGCGTCGATCAGAACCGGAGTGCCGAACCAACCTTGTTGCTGCTCGGCGTTGACTTGCGCCGCGAGCACCGCAGCGTCGAATGCGCAGCGGGTGTCTTGCCACGTGATTGCGGGCATTAGAGTCTCGCCGTCTGCGCCGATGAACACATGCGTGTTCACTTGCGATGTGATGCCGATTCCCACGAGTCCGGAAAGGTCGTGCCCGAACTCAAATTCCGTCAGCGCAGTCAGCACCCCGCCAATCCAAGCGGCTGGATCCTGCTCGACGTGGCCCGCCGAGGGGCGCGACAACGCCAGTGGGCGTGTGTAATCGGCCAGCCGGTTCCCATCGGTATCGATCAGTATCGCCTTGACGGCACTTGTTCCGACGTCAAGGCCGACCAGACAGCTGTGTGCCACAATTGCCAGTCTGCCAGAAAGGCTCACCGCTGCTCTTCTCACGATGTCGGCATTGGCTAAAGACGTCATGCTGGGTCCCCGGCCGGGAAGCACGGCGCGCTGGTCTCGGCGGCCGGCGATCTCGGCGACCGGCAGATCCGTATCGACCAGCAAGCCGCGCGCCTCGGCCATTCGGCGTTCGATGATCCACTCGACGACGGTGCGCCCGGTGCGGGCGGCGCACGACGGTGGTCAAATGCCCCGGCGTCATGCCGACCTCGTTCGCCACGTCGCGCAGCGACAGCGGCTCAGTGTGGCGCGGCCTAGCGCTACGCCATGGACTATGTGACGAAACATCATCCACATGACTATCTTCCCGCCACCGGTCACGACGCATTTCTGCCCGCATACGACGTGCTCGCCCGCCCCATGGGCATGGACAGCGTCTATCGACAGCTAGTCCGCCAAGCGGATATCGAGGGCGGTCATCGAATTCTCGAGATATGCTGTGGTACAGGCACTCTCACGATAGAGGCGAAGCGGGCCGAGCCTTCGGCTGACGTGATCGGCTGCGACCCCGACCCACGGATCTTGGCGACTGCGAAGCGAAAGGCGGTTCAATTGGCCGGCGTTCGCTTCGAACGGGCCTACGCCGAACGGCTTCCCTACGCCGACGGCGAATTCGATCGGGTCCTATCGTCGATAGGCAGCCTCGGGAACGCCGTGCCCACGCTGCTGCGGACGGCGGGATTCGACTGCCCGGAACTGGCCACCAAACGGCAACGGATCATCGGCCAACTCACCTTCTATCAGGCCACCCGTCCCGCCTAGCGCAGATCGAAGGCGACCTTCACGGCGCCGCTGTCGCCCTGGTTGGCGATCGCCAGGAAGGCGTCGCGCCACTGGCCCAGCCCGAAGGTGTGGGTCAGCTTGGGGCGCAGGTCGATTCAGCCGGCAGCGACCAGGTCGAGGTAGTGGGCGATGGCGTGCTTGCGCTCCCCCTCTACCTCTTCGAATCCGAAGGCGTTGGAGCCGACCCAGCTGATCTCTTTGAAGTACAGCGGGCTCCACTCCCAGCGGCCGGGTGCGTGCACGCGAGCCTTCACCAGCGTTCCCGCGCGGCGAGCACCGCACGCCCACCTCGAAGGTCTCGGGTTTACCGACGGTGTCGTAGACGACGTCGACCGCGCCCGGGTGCGCCATCGGCAATCCCAGCAGCGGTGGGCGCAAGCGTCCACCGCCCCACGCGACGAGCTCTTCGATGACGGCCAGACGTGGTTCGTGCGCAAGCACTTTGGCGGCACCGAACCGTCGGGCCAGTTCGGCCTGCGCGTCGAAGCGAGCCACCACGGCCACGGCCACGTCCGGATACAACACGCGCGAAATGGCCACCGCGCACAATCCGAGCGAGCCGGCCCCGTACACCAGCGCCCGGCCGGAGCGGGTCGGCGGATGGCGGGTAATCGCGTGCAAGGACACGGAGAACGGGTCGGCGAAGACGGCCGCCTCGACGGGGACGTTGGGCACGCCATTCGTCAAGATTGCCGCGGATCGCGGGAAGCGTACAGTGGTGGAAGCTTGTTATATCAACTAAGTATTAGCAAAGGTTATCTAGTTACTCCCTCAGGGGGCACGCACATGACTTCCACCAGATACGACGGCGACACCTGGGACCTGGCCTCCAGCGTCGGGGTGACCGCGACCATGGTCGCGGCCGCGCGCGCAATCGCGACCCGCGCGGAGCGCCCGATCATCAACGATCCGTTCGCCGAACCGCTGGTCAAAGCCGTCGGCGTCGACCTGCTCTCGCGCCTGGCCAGCGGCGAACTGGACCCCGCCGAACTCAACGACGTCGCCGATGTTCGAGACGGGGCCGCCGGATCTGCCGGCGCGATGTCCCGCATGGCCGACAACATGGCGGTGCGCACCAAGTTCTTCGACGGGTTCTTCACCGACGCGACGAACGCGGGCATCAAGCAGGTTGTCATCCTGGCTTCCGGGCTCGACTCCCGCGCCTACCGGCTGGCCTGGCCGGCGGGCACGGTGGTCTACGAGGTCGACCAGCCTCAGGTCGTCGAATTCAAGTCGCGCACTATGGCCGAGTTGGGAGTAACGCCCACCGCCTACCGCCGGGTGGTGGCGGTCGACCTCCGCGACGACTGGCCCACCGCGCTGCGCACCGCGGGATTCGACCCGACCCAGCCGGCGGCATGGAGCGCCGAGGGCCTGCTGGGCTACCTCCCGCCGGACGCCCAGGACCGCCTGCTGGACACCATCACCGAACTCAGCGCGCCGGGCAGCCGGCTGGCCACTGAGAGCGCGCCCAGTCTCGAGCCCGGCGAAGAGGCCAAGATGCGCGAGCGCATGCAGACCATCGCCGACCGCTGGCGCGCACACGGCTTCGACCTGGACATGGCGGGTTTGGTTTACCTGGGCGACCGTAACGAGGCGGTTGGTTACCTGGCGGACCGCGGCTGGTCACTCGACAGCAGTAGTATTCAGGAGCTGTTCGCGGACAACGGCTTTGCCCCGCTCGAGGACGACGACATGCGCATGGGCGAGCTGCTTTACACCAGCGGCACCTTGGAGAAGAAGGCGAAATGACCACTGAGACCGGGCGCACCGAAGGCGACACCTGGGACCTGGCCTCCAGCGTGGGAGCGACGGCCACCATGGTCGCGGCCTCCCGCGCGGTGGCCTCGCAGGGGCCCGACGCGCTGCTCGACGATCCCTGGGCCGACCCGCTCGTCCGGGCTGTAGGCATGGATGTCTTCATCCGCATCATCGACGGCGAGATCACGATGGAGGACGACGCGCTGCTGAACCGCACATCGCGGAACCAGCAGATGGCGGTGCGGACGAGGTTCTTCGACAACTTCTTCCTCGACGCCGCCAAAGACGGCGTGCCGCAGGCGGTAATCCTGGCTTCCGGACTCGACACCCGGGCCTACCGCCTTCCGTGGCCGGCCAGGACGGTGGTCTACGAGATCGACCAGCCGCGGGTCATCGCGTTCAAGACCGATACGCTGGCCGGCCTCGGCGCCACCCCGACCGCCGACCGCCGACCGCCGCACCGTCGCCATCGACCTGCGCGAGGACTGGCCCGCGGCGCTGCGCGCGGCCGGCTTCGACGTCACGCGGCCCACGGCGTGGAGCGCGGAAGGCCTGCTGCCCTACCTGCCGCCGGACGCCCAGGACCGCTTGTTCGACCACATCACCGAGTTGTCCGCACCGGGCAGTCGGGTGGCTACCGAGCACGTGGCGGACCCCAACGCGTTCACCGATGAGCGGTTGCAACAGATCAGCGACCGGTGGCGCAGCTTCGGCTTCGACCTCAACGCGGCCGACCTGTTCTACCGGGGCGAGCGCAGCGTCGTGATCGACTACTTGACCGGCCACGGCTGGCAGGTGACGGAGCACCCCACCAGGGAGCTGTATGCGCGCAACGGGTTTGAGTTCCCCGAAGATGTGCCGAACCCCTTCGCGGACATGAGTTACGTAGCAGCGACCCTCCGATTTCGATAGGGTGAACCGGTGCCACGCGCTCACGACGACAACTGGGATCTGGCGTCCAGCGTGGGCGCCACCGCCACCATGGTCGCTGCCGGCCGCGCCGTGGCGACCAGGGATCCCCGCGGCCTGATCAACGATCCGTTCGCCGAACCGCTGGTGCGCGCGGTCGGCGTGGACGTCTTTATCAAGATGATCGACGGCGTTCTCGATCTCGACGAGATCGAGAACGCCACCCCGTCGCGCCTGCAAGCGCTGACCGACGGAATGGCGGTGCGCACGAAGTACTTCGATGACTACCTCCTCAACGCGACCGGCAATGGAGTCCGTCAGGTCGTCATTCTCGCGTCGGGATTGGACTCGCGGGCCTACCGGTTGCCATGGCCCGCCGGCACGGTCGTCTACGAGATCGACCAACCGCAGGTGATCGAATTCAAGTCCGGCACCCTGGCGGGTATCGGCGCCGAGCCCACGGCGACGCGGCGCACCATTCCGATCGATCTGCGCGCAGACTGGCCGACGGCGCTGCGCGAGGCCGGGCTGGATACGACCGCGCCCACGGCCTGGTTGGCCGAAGGCCTGCTGATCTACCTGCCGTCCGAGGCCCAGGACCGACTGTTCGACAGCATCACCGCGCTGTCCGCCCCGGGTAGCACCATCGCGACCGAATTCGTGCCCGGCATCATCGATTTCGACGCCGACCGGGTGCGGGAGATGTCAAGCCTCTTCCGCGACCACGGCGCGGACATCGACTTGGCGTCGCTCGTATACCCGGGCGAGCGCAACCACGTCATCGATTACCTGCGGACCAAAGGGTGGGACGCCGAGGACGTCACCCGCACGGAGTTGTTCGGCCGCGCCGGCATCGCCATGCCCGCACCGGAACGCGACGACCCGTTGGGCGAGATCATCTTCATCAGCGCAGGGCTCGGTTAGTGGCGATCACAAGCGCGGCGAAGCCGGGCGCCGCGGGTCGCCACCATCGGTTAGAGCCGCGGGTCGCCCAGCCACAGCGCGGTGGCGCCGCTCAGCGTCTGCTCGACGCCGTCCAGGATCCCGGTGATCGAGCGGCCGAGCAGCGCGCCCAGGGCGTCGGGTAACGACGCGGCCGGTTGCGACGACGGCCGGGGCCGCACGATGTCCAGCAGCGATGAGCCCGGGAAGCTGACGATGCGCACGTCGGCATCCTCGTCCAGCCCGGCCAGCACTTTGGCCCTGCGCACCGCGGCACGCAGGCCGCCGAGTTCGTCGACCAGGCCGCGTTCCAGCGCATCGGCGCCGGTCCAGATCCGGCCGCGGGCAACGGCTTCCACGGCCTCGGTGGTCAGGTTACGGCCCTGCGCGACGCGCTCGACAAAGTCGGCGTAGAACAAGTCCGTCTCGGCCTCGCAATGCGCGCGTTGCTCCGGGGTAAACGGTGTGTCCATGGACCAGGCGTCGGCATTGGCGTTGGTGCGCACGGCGTCAGAGGCGACACCCAGACGTTCCTTCAGATCCCGGACGACCAGCTTTCCGGTGATGACACCGATCGAGCCGGTGATCGTCGCCGGATTGGCCACGATCGCGTCGGCATTCATCGCGACGTAGTAGCCACCCGAGGCGGCGACGGAACCCATCGACACCACCACCGGCTTGCCGCGGTCGCGGGCCCGGGTCACCTCGCGCCAAATGGTCTCCGACGCGGTGACCGAGCCGCCGGGACTCTCCACCCGCAGCACGATCGCCGACACCGCATCGTCGGCGGCCGCCTCCCGTAACGCCGCCGCGATCGTGTCGCCGCCGGCCGACGAAATTCCGATCGGCAGGAACTGACGTCCACCGCGCCCGTTGACGATGGGGCCCTCGAGGGTGACGACCGCCAACGTGGGCTTGGGTTTGCGACCGGGAACCGTCGGCATCGGCGGAACGACCCACGGCCGCGACGCGCCAGCGTAGCGGACCAGACTGAGTCGCGGCGGTTTGCCCTCGTCGCTGGGCTCCGATGAATCTGGTTGCACGCCAATGAGTTCCGCGATCCTGGCATGCGCCTCGTCGCGGAAACCGATCCGGTCGACCAGGCCGGACGCAACGGCGTCGTCGCGCAGCAGCGGCGCCCGGTCGGCCAGCGCGTCTAACCCGTCCGGATCGATGTTGCGCGAGGAGGCGATCGCCTGCCACACCTGGCCCTGCAGGCTTTCCAGCATCCGGGTCACGGCCTCGCGATGGCTGTCGGTGAACCCGACCTCGGTGAAAAGGTTTGCCGCCGACTTGTATTCGCCCTTCGCGACGAACTCGGCTTCGATGCCCGCCTTGTCCAGCGCGTCGCGCAGGAAGGTGGCGTTACTGGCGAATCCGATCAGCCCCACGGTCCCCGACGGTTGCATCCACACCTCGCCGAACGCCGACGCCAGATAGTAGGACAGGGTGCCCGGATAGGTTTCCGCCCAGGCCAGCGACGGCTTGACCGCTGTGAAAGCCGCGATCGCCTCGCGTATTTCCTGGACGGTGGCCGCCGGTGACGCGTTGAGCTGAACGCGGGCGATCAGCCCGGCCACCCGCGGGTCGTCGGCCGCGCGGTGGATCGCGGCGACGGCGTCGCGCAGGCTCAACCCCCGACCGCTGCCGGTGATGATCGCGATCGGGTCCAGTCCTGTCGTCTCCGACGGGACCGAGCGCAGGCTCAATTCGAGCACACACCCATTGGGCACACCGCGGTGGCGGGCGGTATCGACCCGGCCGGCCAGGGCGCGCACTTCGTCGAGACCGGGGACAGAAGATAGAAAGGCGAACATGCTCTGCAGCGTACCGATCGGTCACCGTAGGGTGGTTTCGTGAGGTTTTCGATCTCAATCCCTCAGTTCGATTACGACGGCTTCGACGGCGCCGGGCTGCGCTCGTATCTGGCAAGTGCCGAGGAACTGGGATTCGAGGGCGGCTGGCTCATCGAGCAGACCGTCGGCTCTGCACCCCTGCTGGCTCCGCTGGAACTGCTGGCCTACTGCGCGGCCTTCACCGAACGGTTGCGGCTCGGGGTCGGCGTGCTGGTGACGTCGCTGCACGAACCGTTGCAGCTGGCGCAGTCGATCACCGCCGTAGACCGGATCAGCCACGGCCGGCTCGACGTCGGCGTGGCACCCGGCGGCGGCGCACGCAACTTCGCCGCGTTCGGCGTCGACAAAGATCGCTTCATCTCGTACTTCACCGAGGGCCTGGAGCTGATGAAGGCGGCCTGGTCCGACGAGCCCACCGTGACGTTCCACGGCCAATTCCGTGACGTCGACGGCCTGGGGTCCAACCCCAAGCCGGTGCAGCGGGGCCGCACCCGCCGATCTGGTTCGGCGGGCTGGCGCCCAAGGCGCTGGCCCGGGCGGTACGCCTCGGCGATTCGTTCCTCGGGGCCGGTTCGTCGACCACCGAGTCGTTCGCCGGCGCGGCCAAGATCGTGCGCGAGGAACTCGACAAACAGCAGAAGGATCCCGCGCACTTCGTCATCGGCAAGCGCGTCTACCTGATGATCGACGACGACGCTACGCGAGCCCGCGAACGCGTCGTCGAAGGGCTGCACAACATCTACGGCGACTCCATTCCCGGTGGCGAAAACGTCGGGGTTTCCGGCACGCCCGCCGATGTCATCCGCGGGCTGCGCGAGGTGATCGACACCGGCGCCGAGATGCTGCTGCTGAACCCCGTCGGGCCCGACGTGCCGCAAAACCGCGAGCAGATGGAACGCCTTGCCGCAGAAGTCATTCCGCAGCTGAGCTAACCGCGCGGACGCCGGGCCGACGAGTGCGGGGCCCACGTTCGGCGTCGTTGGCCACGAGCAAAAGCCCCCGACACGCGATGCGTGCGGGGGCTTTTCGCCGGTTGTCCGCCGGAGCTACAGCTCGGTGGCCGAGCCGCCGGCGCCGGTGATCTTCTCGCGCGCGCTGCCGCTGAACTTGTGCGCGGTCAGCTCCACCTTGACGGTCAGCTCGCCGTCACCGAGGACCTTGACCGGAGAGTTCTTGCGGACCGCGCCCTTGGCCACCAGCTCGTCGACACCGATCGTGCCGCCCTGCGGGAAAAGCCGGCTGATGTCACCGACATTGACGATCTCGTACTCGGTGCGGAACCGGTTACGGAATCCCTTGAGCTTGGGCAGCCGCATGTGGATGGGCATCTGCCCACCCTCGAAGGTCACCGGCACGTTCTTGCGTGCCTTGGTGCCCTTGGTGCCGCGGCCCGCGGTCTTACCCTTGGAGCCCTCACCACGACCGACGCGGGTGCGGGCTTTCTTCGACCCGGGCGCAGGCTTCAGGTCGTGCAGTTTGATGGTCACTGTGACTTCCCTTCGGGAGCCGACTCCACCTCGACGAGGTGGCTCACCACCGCGATAAGTCCGCGGGTCTGAGGGTTGTCGTCGCGAATCACCGAATGGCGAATCCGCCGCAGCCCCAGGGTGCGCAGGCTCTCACGCTGCTTCCAGCGTGCCCCGATTGTGCTGCGCACCTGGGTGATTTTCAGTTGAGTGCTCATGGTTGGGCCTCTCGTGCTGCCGCCGCACTGGCCAGCGCGTCACTTTCGCGCCGCGCCTTCAACATTCCGGCCGGGGCGACGTCCTCGATCGGCAGTCCGCGACGAGCGGCCACCTCCTCGGGGCGCTGCAAGAGCTTGAGCGCCGCGACGGTGGCGTGCACCACGTTGATCGCGTTGTCGCTACCCAGCGACTTGGCCAGGATGTCGTGCACCCCAGCGCATTCCAGCACCGCACGCGCCGCGCCGCCGGCGATCACACCGGTACCGGGGCTGGCGGGACGCAGCAGCACTACGCCCGCGGCGGCCTCACCCTGCACCGGGTGCGTGATGGTGCCACCGATCAGCGGCACCCGGAAGAAGCCCTTGCGGGCCTCCTCGACGCCCTTGGCGATCGCGGCGGGGACTTCCTTGGCCTTGCCGTATCCGACACCGACCATGCCCGCGCCGTCGCCGACGATGACCAGGGCGGTGAAGCTGAACCGCCGCCCACCCTTGACCACCTTGGACACGCGGTTGATCGCGACCACACGCTCGAGGTAATTGCTCTTGTCACCGTCGCGGTCACGACCACCACGGCCACCGCCGTCGCGGCCACGGCCACGGCCGTCGCGGTCGCCGCCCCGGTCGCCGCGGCTGTCACGACTGTCCGGGCCGCCCTGCGACCCAGCCGACTGTTCCGCCATTATGCGGTCCTTCCAGTCTTGTTCGTCATCAGGCTGATGTTCCTCATCAGAATTGCAATCCGTTCTCGCGGGCGGCGTCCGCCAGCGCCGCGATCCGTCCGCCGTAGGTGTATCCCCCGCGGTCGAACACCACCGTGTCGATGCCGGCGGCCTTGGCCCGCTCTGCGATCAGTTGACCGACCCGCACGCTGCGGGCTTTCTTGTCCCCGTCCAGACCGCGCACATCGGCCTCGATCGAGGAAGCCGCGGCCACCGTGGTGCCGTTCTCGTCGTTGACCAGCTGCACGTGAATGTGCCGCGAGGACCGGTTCACCACCAGCCGCGGACGCTCCACGGTGCCCGTGAGCTTTTTGCGCAGCCGTGCGTGGCGACGCAGCCGAGAGACCCGGCGGCTTTCAGAAACGCTCTGCCCCACGGGCTTCCGCTCGGCGGTGGCTTGTTTTTGCGCCATGACTACTTACCTGTCTTTCCGACCTTGCGGCGGATCTGCTCACCTTCGTAGCGCACGCCCTTGCCCTTGTAGGGGTCGGGGCGGCGCAGCCGACGGATGTTCGCCGAGATCTGGCCGACCTTCTGCTTGTCGATGCCGGTGACACTGAACTTCGTCGGCGTCTCCACCGCGAACGTGATGCCCTCGGGCGCTTCGATCACCACGGGGTGGCTGTAGCCGAGCGCGAACTCCAGGTTGCTGCCCTTGAGCTGCACGCGGTAACCGACACCGAAGATTTCCATCTTGGTGGTGTAGCCCTGCGTCACGCCGGTGACCAGGTTGGACACCAGGGTCCGCGACAACCCGTGCAACGAACGGTTCTCCCGCTCGTCGTCGGGGCGGGTGACCACGATGGCGCCGTCTTCGTTGCGCGCCACCGTGATTGGCTCGGCGATGGTCAGGTTCAAGGTGCCCTTGGGCCCCTTCACCGACACGTTCTGGCCTTCGATCGTGACGTCGACTCCGGCGGGAACCGGAACCGGCTGCTTACCAATGCGCGACATAGTCTTTCGTTACCTCTCCCCGACTACCACACGTACGCGAGGACTTCGCCGCCCACGCCCTGTCTGGCCGCCTGACGATCGGTGAGCAGGCCGGAAGAGGTCGAGATGATCGCCACGCCCAGACCGCCGAGCACCCGCGGCAGGTTGGTCGACTTGGCGTACACCCGCAAACCCGGCTTGGACACCCGTCGCAAGCCGGCAATGCTGCGTTCCCGGCTCGGTCCGTACTTGAGTTGAACGACCAGTGACTTGCCGACGCGAGCGTCTTCGGTCCGGAAATCGGTGATGTAGCCCTCGCTCTTGAGGATCTGGGCGATGTTCGCCTTGATCTTCGAATGAGGCAGGGTCACCTCGTCGTGGTACGCCGAGTTGGCGTTGCGCAGACGTGTCAAGAAGTCTGCGATCGGGTCCGTCATAGTCATCGAGCGCCACTCCTCTTCATCGCTGCGCTCTGCATCGTCGCTGTCGCTGTCATGACAGTGTCTGTCACCTTCCTCGCGGTGGTTCCCGGCTAGGGCCTGCCGCGCGCCTGTCCTGTAGTTGGTCTGTCGTCCTGGGTGGCCTGTTACCAGCTGCTCTTTTGCACGCCGGGCAATTCGCCCGCGTGCGCCATTTCGCGCAGGCAGATCCTGCACAGCCCGAACTTGCGGAAAACCGCACGCGGGCGGCCGCACTTGTTGCAGCGCGTGTAGCCGCGCACGGCGAACTTCGGCTTGCGTGCGGCCTTGTTGACCAGTGCCTTCTTAGCCATCTACTCAGTTCTCCTTGAACGGAAAGCCGAGGGCCCGCAACAGCGCTCGTCCCTCGTCGTCGTTTGTCGCCGAGGTGACGACGTTGATGTCCATGCCGCGGACCCTGTCGATCTTGTCCACGTCGATCTCGTGGAACACCGACTGCTCGGCGAGCCCGAAGGTGTAGTTTCCGACACCGTCGAACTGCTTGGGCGACAGGCCGCGGAAGTCGCGAATACGCGGCAGCGCGATCGAAGTGAGCCGGTCGAGGAACTCCCACATCCGGTCGCCGCGCAGAGTGACCCGCGCACCGATCGGCATGCCCTCGCGCAACTTGAACTGCGCGATCGACTTACGGGCCTTGCGGATTTCCGGACGCTGCCCGGTGATCAGCGCCAGGTCGCTGACGGCACCGTTGATCAGCTTGGCGTCGCGGGCGGCGTCGCCGACACCCATGTTGACGACGACCTTGGTCACCGTCGGGATCTGCATGACGTTGCCGTAGCCGAACTCCTTCTGCAGCGCATCACGAATCTCGTTGCGGTAGCGCTCTTTCAGGCGGGGCTGCACCTTCTCTGTCGTGGTCACGCTAGATGTCCTTGCCGTTGCGCTTGGAGATGCGGACGCGCTTACCGGTCTCCTCGTCGACCCGGTAGCCGATGCGGGTCGGCTTGCCGTCGGAGTCGACGACCATCACGTTCGACGCGTCGATCGGGGCTTCCTGAGTGACGATTCCGCCAGACTGCGCGCCGCGCTGGTTTGTCGAAACCGCAGTGTGCTTCTTGATCGCGTTGACGCCCTGGACCAGCACCCGGTTGCGTTCCGGGTAGACCTTGAGGACCTTGCCCTTGGCGCCCTTGTCCTTGCCCGCGATCACCAGGACGGTGTCGTCCTTTTTGACCTTCATCTACAACACCTCCGGAGCGAGCGAGATGATCTTCATAAATCGCTTCTCGCGCAGTTCGCGGCCGACCGGCCCGAAGATGCGCGTTCCGCGCGGGTCGTTGTCGGGCTTGATGATCACTGCGGCGTTCTCATCGAATTTGATGTAGCTGCCGTCGGGACGCCTGCGCTCCTTGACGGTGCGCACCACCACGGCCTTGACGACGTCGCCGCGCTTGACGTTGCCGCCGGGAATGGCGTCCTTGACGGTGGCGACGATGACATCACCGATGCCGGCGTAGCGTCGCGACGAACCACCGAGCACCCGGATGCACAAGATCTCCTTGGCACCGGTGTTGTCGGCGACCTTCAGCCGCGATTCCTGCTGAATCACCTGATCTCCTGAACTGGTTCACGTGTGCACGGCAGGAGATCTCGTCTCGGTGAACGGTGCAGCGTGCACCACCCACCAAAAAACCTGACGTGCGCGGTCTTTGTCGCCGAAAGGCACGCAGGGCCGACGTGGTGCAATTACCGGCCGAGGTCTGCCCAAGGCAACCCCTAGAGTTTAGGTGAAGACCTGCGCAGCGCCAAATTCCTGCCAGCACGACGTCGCCGCCGTTGCCCAGCAGCTGCTAGACGATCTCGATGGCGCATGCGCCATCGAGATCGTCCGCGCGCCGAATGGGTTATGCAGGGCGAAAGTTCTCGCCTTCCCTGATATCCATGACCTGTTGGCTCAGGCCTCGGGCTCGATCCTGAGGCCAGTGATCATCGCCGGTTCGATGGCGACGACTGTGTCGGCGTGATTGACCCAGGGCTTGAGCAACAGTTCGTAGCGCGATATTCGATCGGGATCGGTGACGGTGCGGGCGCGTCCAGTGACGACGACGCTCCAGCCCGTGCGTGTCTGTGGGTCCAGGCTGTCGGCCTCGTAGGCCACGACCATGCCTTCGCTGGAACGTGTGGACGCTGAGATCGACGCGTTCAGCCGAGTGCGGATGATGATCCGTCCTTCGTCCAGCAGGTGATTGACCGGGCGGATGGCTGGAAGCGCGTTGAGCGTAAACACGACGCGCCCGTAGCTGACACTGTCGAGCAGTTGTATCGCCTCGACATCGCTGAGCAGCTTGGAACCAGGGGCCGGTCGGGACAGTCCCAGCCCGCCATCAAAACCTTGGTAGTTCACGATCTTAAGCATTTTCTGGACGCCGGTATGCGGTGTAGGGCCATAGGGCCCTACACCGCATGACAAAAGGACACCGGATCGGCGAACCCGGCTGTGGCACACTGTCTCCCTCGCCGGTGCCGACCGGTCGTTGGCCAATCGTTATACGACACGGCGGGCGACAGCGCGCTAGTGCCGCCGCAAAGCCCCAGAATGCGGGGATGACGGTAGTGCGGCAGATGTCGCGGCAGGCCTTCCTACGGGCCGCCGCAGCGACTCTGGCTGCCGGGACGGTGCTCGGTTCCCCGCGCGCGACGGCGGCGCCCAACGCCACCGGCTGGGACGCGCTGTCCACCGCCCTCAACGGGCACCTGATACTCCCGGACAACGGGCAGTTCGGCGCGGTCAAACAGGTCTTCAACACCAACTACAACGGCTCGACCCCGGCGGCGGTCGTCACGCCCACCTCGGTCGCCGACGTGCAAAAGGCCATGGCCTTCGCCGCCGCCCACAATCTCAAGGTCGCCCCCCGCAGCGGCGGGCACTCCTATATCGGCGCCTCCACGGCCAACGGCGCGATGGTCTTCGACCTGCGCCAGCTGCCCGGCGGAATCAACTACGACGCCGCCTCCGGGCAGGTCACGGTGACGCCGGCGACCAGCCTGTACGCCATACACGAGGCGCTGGCCGCGGCGGGCCGCGGCATCCCGACCGGCACCTGCCCGTCGGTCGGCGCGGCGGGGCACGCCCTGGGCGGCGGGCTGGGCGCGCAGTCCCGGCACGCGGGCCTGCTGTGCGACCAGTTGATGTCCGCGTCGGTGGTGCTGCCCGGCGGCCAGGCGGTGACCGCGTCGGCCAACAGCAATCCCGACCTGTTCTGGGCGCTGCGCGGCGGCGGGGGCGGCAACTTCGGGGTGACCACCTCGCTGACCTTCGCCACGTTCCCCACCCACGACGTCGACGTGGTGGTCCACAACTACCCGCAGCAGGCGTTCCCCCAGGTGCTGGTCGGTTGGCAGAACTGGCTGCGCACCGCCGACCGCAACAGCTGGGCGCTGGCCGACAGCACGACCGACGCGATGGGCCAGCACTGCCGCATCATGGCGACGTGCCCGGCCGGGTCCGGCGGCAGCGTGGCCAACGCCATCACAACGGCGGTGGGAGTGCAGCCGAGCGGGACCGAGAACCACACCTTCGGCTACATGGACTTGGTGCGGTATCTGGCCGTCGGCAACCTCAACCCGGCCCCGCTGGGATATGTCGGCGGCTCCGATGTCTTCACCACGATGACCCCGGCGACCGCGCAGGGAATCGCCGCCGCCGTCAACGCCTTCCCGCGCAGCGCGGGCCGCATGCTGGCGATCATGCACGCGCTGGACGGCGCCCTGGCGACGGTGGCGCCGACGGCCACCGCCTTCCCCTGGCGCCGACAGGCGTCCCTGGTGCAGTGGTACGTGGAAACCGGTGACCAGGCGGCGGCCACCGCCTGGTTGACCACGGCACACCAAGCGGTGCAACAGTATTCGGTCGGCGGATACGTGAACTACATCGAGGCCAACCAGCCGCCGTCGCGGTACTTCGGCCCGAACCTGCCCAAGCTGACTGCCGTGCGACAGAAGTATGATCCAAGCCGAATCATGTTCTCCGGCTTGAACTTCTGAGTCAGCTGGATCTTCGATACCACGCGATGACGTAGAGCACCAGCGCGGTGGCCAGCCCGATCAGCACCCAGATCACCACGGCCTGATCGATCCACGCACCCGCGGGTGGCGTGCCGGGCAGAATGTTGCGCAGCGGGACCACGGCGAAAAGCATGGCCGCATACCAGGTGGAAAACGGCGGCAGGAAAGCCCTGCGCCCCGTCAGCATCTGAATGGCCACGAACAGCGCCAGGGTCGGCAGCGTGATCAGGACCAGGCAGATGCCGAGATCGAACACCAAGGGGCCCTTGGCCCGGTGCAGGGTGATGATGACGTTGTCGGGTCGATCGGGGTCGGTTTTGTTGCGCGGGACCCGGGTTTCCTCGACGTCCCAGCCCTCGAGCGAGCCGGTCACTTCCACCCGGCCGAATTTGTATTGACGGTTGTCGCCCGAGCCGACGAGGACGTCAGCCTGAATCAGGTCCGTCCGGTAAGAGTCGAAGGGCCAGTCGCCCGGGTCGCCGTGCGCCTCGATGGTGGTGGAAACTTGTGCCGGAAGCTTCCCCACCGGGTACTGCAGGTCACCCAGGTCGTTCTGTGGGAAGAAGCGCACCGAGGTGTCGGTGTTCAACACGTTGAGGCGCTTGTTGAGCAGCGAGTCGTCGGGCATCACCAGCACCTTGACATCGAGGCGATTGGCCACGGTGTGCAGCTGTTCGAGGCGGACCAGCACCACGGTGCCGTCGGCCGTGCTCAATTCCGGCTGGGGCAGCTTCGGCGCGCTGGCCAGCAGGTGATAGCCGAGCAGCGACAGGGCGTAGATGCAGACGACGCCCAGCACGATGAGGATGTCCAGCACTATGTGCCGGCGTCGCTTCGGCTTGTCCTGGGATTCGGGTTCCGGCGGGGCCGGCGGCGACACACCAGCGGGTGCCTCGGTCCGCGCCGCCAGCACCTCGGCCAGGTCGAACTCGGGCTCCCCGCCGGCAGGCTCATACGCCGACGGGGTTAATTCCCGTTGGAGGGTCACGCACCGAGATGCTAGCAACGCCGATATTTGCTGACCTTGGAGAAAACAGCGTTGCTACGTGGTGTTAACACACTGCTGACATTCGCTGCCGCGAACGTCAGTCGCCTTGCCGTACCCAGGCGATGATGTACAGGGTCATGGCTGTCCCCAACCCGATCAGCACCCACTGGACGACGGCCTGGTCGATCCACGAGCCCGCGGGCGGCGAACCCGGCAGGAAGTTACGCAGCGGGACGACGGCAAACAGCATCGCGGCGTACCAGGTTCCGAACGGGGGCACGAACTTTCGCCGGCCCAGCACCATCGGAATGGCGACCCACAGCGCCAGGGTGGGCAAGGCGATCAGGACCGCGATGATGGCCAGGTCGAAGACCAGCGGACCCTTGGCCCGTTTCAGGGTGATCACGAGGCTCGCGTCGTCATCGCCCGCGGGCGCTGCATCACCGTTGTCGTTGACGCGGGAGACGCCGACGTCCCAGCCCTCCAACGAGCCGGTCACCTCGACGCGACCCGGATACTTCCGGCGGCCGTCGCCCGTCCCGATGAAAGTGTCGGCCGAGATCTTTTCGGTGGTGTACTTGTCGAATGGCCAGTTACCGGGATCGCCGTGCGCCTCGATCTTCGTCTGGACCTGCGCCGGGGCCTTTCCGATCGGAAACACCAGGTCGCCCAGGTCACTGGTCGGATACAGGCGCACCGCCACATCCTTGGCCAGCACATCGAAGCGCTTGTCGTAAGTCGAATCCGGCGGATACACCAGCACATCCACGGTGAGCCGGTTTGCCGAGGTCTTCAGCTCGTCGAGGCGCAGCTGCACGATCGTGTAGTTGCCCGCGCCCTCGCTCAAGTCCAGCGGCGGCAGCGGACCCGCGGATCGCTGCAGGTAGTGGACGGCAAACAGGGACAGGGCGTAGGCGCCCACGACAACGACCATGACGCCGACGGCGATCAAGACATTCCTTTTGCGCCGGTTGAACGCGGCCTGAAAACGCCCGAAGCGCGTCGTGGGCGGCTCTTCCTCGGGCTCCGGCGCAGGCGCCTCGTCGTCCGGCGGTGGCGGGGGCGGTAGCTGCGACGTGTCAGTGGTCATCGGCCGCGCCCGAACCCGTGTGCCGCGGGCGCGCCGCTTTGCCCAGATCGCCGATGCAATCGAGTTCGTCGAGACGACACGGGGTCCGATGCTAGCGAATAGCGCGTACCGGGGCTCGCGAAATCCCATGTCGGAGGGACTTCGTCACCTGTTGGCCAGGCGGCGTTCACACTGCGGGCCGATCCGGGCGGAGTGCGCGACCGCGCCGCACGGAAACGTTGCTAGACCGACTCGCGGGTCAACACGCAGCGAAAACCGATGTGCGTGGTCGAGGTGTCCTGCGATTGCGGCGATCGGGCCGCCGGACGGTAGCGGTGACAATACTCGGGAGCGCACAGGTGCGAGCCGCCCTTCAACGTCTGGCTGATGCTCGGATCCGGCGCTTTCGGGGGGCCCGACGGGGTGCAGCAGGCCTTCGGCGGTTGCTCGAGCCGATGGTGAGCGGAGAACTCGGTGGAGGTCCACTCCCAGACATTGCCGATCATGTCGAACAGCCCGAAACCGTTGGGCGGGAACGTCCCCACCGGCGACGTGCCCACCCAGCCGAGTGCGCCGTCGTTTCGATAGGGGAATCTGCCCTGCCACCTGTTGGCCATCAGCCGGCCGTCGGGATTCACCTCGTCGCCCCAGGCGTAGATCGCGCTGCTGCCGGCCCGGGCCGCGTACTCCCACTCGGCCTCGGTCGGCAGCCGCCGACCGGCCCAGTGCGCGTAGGCCGCGGCGTCGGGGTAGGCGACTTGCACGACGGGGTGATCGCCCCGGTCGTCGACGCCGCTATCCGGACCGACCGGGTGGCGCCAGCAGGCGCCCGGCACCCACGTCCACCATTGCCGCCAGTCGCGCAGATCCACCGGGCCCGGGGTCGGGCGGAAGACCAGTGCGCCGGCTCGCAGCTCCGCGGGATCGATGCCCGGATACAGCGCCGGATCGACCGGCTGTTCCGCGACCGTGACATAGTCTGTAGCGGAGACGAATTCGGCGAATTGCGCGTTGGTCACCGGATGACGCTCCACCGCAAAGGGGCCCACGGTCGCCGTATGGATCGGGGCCTCTTCGGGATAAAAACTCGTCGAGCCCATGCGGAAGGAACCGCCGGGCAGATCGACCAGCTCGGTGAGCACCACCTCAGCCTAGGACGCGCCGGGCCACCCGGGGACCCGAGCCCGGTGCCGCGGCAAGCGCTAATCCGACTTCTTGTACCAAGTGCGCATGTACATCACCATCGCCGCGACGAGGGCGATCAGCACCCAGATCACCAGCGCTTGGTCGATCCAGGCACCCGGCGGCGGGGCACCGGGAAGGAAGTTGCGGATAGGAATCACCGCGAACAGCAGCGCGGCAAACCACCCGCCGAATGGCGGCACCAACTTCCGCTTACCCGTCGCCATCGGAACGACCACCGCCAACGCCATAGTGGCCAGGGCGAAGAGCACCAAACAGATTCCCAGATCGAAAATCAGCGGGGCCTTTGATCTGTGCAGCGTGATTATCACGCTGTCGCCGGTGGCGTCCTCCCGGCCGCCTTCGCCGACCCGCTGAACGCTGACGTCCCAGCCTTCCAACTTGCCGGCCACTTCGACACGGGCAGGTATGTATTTGCGGTCGTCGCCAGAGCCGACCAGCACGTCGGCGGACAGCGTGTCCGTCGTGTAGGAGTCGAAGGGCCAGATCTCGGGATCCCCGTGGGCCTCGACCGTGGTGGACACCTGCGCGGGCGACTTCCCCGCCGGATAGACCAAGTCTCCCAGGTCATTCGGCGGATCCATGCGAACTGCGGTGTCGGATTTGAGGACCTCGAGCCGCGAGTCCCACATGTCCTCCTTCGGATACACAAGCACCTTCACCGCGAGTCGATTGGCGACGGTCTTGAGCTCCTCGATGCGCACAAGCACGACGGTGTCCTCGGCCGCGTTGAGATCCGGAGCCTTCAGCGGCGCCGCCGATCGGCCCAGCAGGTGAAAGCCGAACAACGACAGGCCGTAGACCGCGATGAACGCGATGAGAATGCCCACACCGACAATCAGAGGTGAGCGCTCTTTGGACGGTAGGGCGTGTTCGGCGGGCGGGTTCTCAACGGTCATCGGACACCACCATCACCGCTAGCAAGGGGCGGGCGCGCATTCGCTGGACGGACAAGCCGATCGGGAGCGACACGAATTCGAATGGTAATAAACCGGCCCCCGTTGCGCTACGACATGAGGATTTCCGAGAATGTTCGTTCGAAGCCGCGATCTGGACCCGTTCCCGTTCATCTGATGTTTGTTTGCGCGTAGCTCGATAGCCGTAAATTTCGACGGGCGGCGAAAACGGTATGTCGGGCGTCCCGGCACCGGTCTCACCGCTGAAGTCGGACGCCGTGGCCGCCGCTGCCACTCGCCCGGCTTGCCCTATCGCTACGTTGCCGGAGAGCAAGTGGAGACCCCTTATCGCACCCCCACCCCCGGGATGACCTCGCCGTCGCCGGGCATCACCGGCGCCACAACCGCCGCATCCTTTTACCGTCTGTCGTTCCCGAGGAGGCAATCAACGTGAAGCGCAACCGATCGGGTGCCGCGATCAGCGTCCTGACCGCGGCCGCGCTGATGCTGTCGGGGTGCAGCAAGCCGCACACGGCCCTGGCCTACGCCAACGGGGCCCGGGTGGATTGCGGTGGCAAGCAAGCCATCACGGCAAGCGGCTCGACCGCGCAGGCCAACGCGGTCACGCAGTTCATCGCCGCGTTCACCAAGGCGTGCAAGGGCCAAACCCTCGACTACACCGCCAACGGCTCCGGCGCGGGAATCAGCGACTTCCTTGCCGGCAAGACCGATTTCGGCGCCTCCGACCTACCGCTGTCCGGTGACCAGTACGCGGCTGCCAAGCAGCGCTGCGGCGGCAACGACGCGTGGAATCTGCCCGTGGTCTTCGGTCCGATCGCCATCACCTACAACCTCAATGCCGTCGACAACCTGGTACTCGACGCGCCCACGCTGGCACGGATCTTCAACGGCAGTATCACGCGCTGGGACGACCCGGCCCTCACCGCGCTCAACACGTCAATGCCGCCGGAGGACATCCACGTCGTCTACCGCGAGGACCCGTCCGGCACCACCGCAAACTTTCAGGCCTACCTGCAGGCCGCATCCGGTGGAACGTGGGACAAAGGCACCGGCAAGATCTTCAACGGCGGCGTGGGTATCGGCAGGCACGGCAACAGCGGCACCTCCGTGGAGGTGAAGAACACCGAGGGCGCGATCAGCTACAACGAATACTCATTCGCCCAGCAGCAGAACCTTTTCAGCGCCCAGATCAAGACGTCGGCGAGCCGCAAATCGCTGCGGCCGGTGCGCATCGGCGCCGACACGGTCGGCAAGACCATCAGCAACGCCAAGATCGCGGGCAAGGGCAACGACCTGGTGCTCGATCTGTCCGCGTTCTACAACCCCACCCAACCCGACGTCTACCCGATCGTCATGGTCACCTACGAGATCATCTGCTCGAAGTACCCCAGCCCCGAAGTGGGCCAGGCGGTGAAGGCGTTCCTGCAGGCCGCGGTCGGACCGGGGCAGGCCGACCTCGACAAGCACGGCTACATCCCGCTGCCACCGGACTTCCAGTCGAAGGTGTTCGGCGCCGTCGACGCGATCACCGCGACGCCGGGAGCGACGAACGGGCTGACCGGCTAGTTCAGGTCTTCTGCTTCCTGGGCTTCGGCCCTTTTCGATCGCGTTGCTGCCACCAACCGATCAGGAACAAGGCCAGGGCGACGACCAAAGCGATCAGTACCCAGAGCACGACGGCCTGATCGATCCACGAACCGTAAGGCGGACTGCCCGGCAGGATATTTCGCAGCGGGACGATCGCGAACAGCATCGCGCCGTACCACGTCGTCATCGGTGGCAGGAACGACGTCCTGCCGAGCGCGACGGGAACGGCCACCCACAGCGCCAGCACTGGCAGGGCGATCAGGACCAGGATGATGCCGAGGTCGAAGATCAACGGCCCCTTGGACCGCTGCAGCGTGATGACGACGTTGTCCAGCGAATTCGGGTTCGAATCGTCCGGGTCGTGCACGCGGGTGACGCTGGCGTCCCAGCCGTCCAACCTTCCCGTGACTTCGACTCGGGCGGCGGTCTTTTCGCGTGACGGGCCCGACCCGGTGAACACATCGGCCGCGATCGTGTCGGTCTTGTACGTATCGAACGGCCAGTTACCGGGATCGCCGCGCGCCTCGATGTTGGTGCTCACCTGCGCTGGCGCCTTGCCCACCGGGTACTGCAGGTCACCCAGGTCGTTGTCCGGATACAGGCGCACGGCCGCATCGGTGGTCAGCACGCCGAAGTTCTTGTCGTACAGCGAAGTCTTCGGGTAGACAAGCACATTCACCGTCAGTCGGTTGGCCACCGTATCCAGCTTCTCGAGGTGGACCGACACCACGTTGTCGTCCTCCTCGACCTTGCTGAAGTCCACCGCCGGCAACGGAGGCGCCGATTTGGCCAACAGGTGCACGGCAATCAGGGACAGGACGTAGATAACAACGAGGGCTACGACGACTCCAAAAGCAATCGCGACGCGTCGTCCTCGCGAGTCCGGTGTCGGCGGTAGCGGCGGAGCTTCGGTCGTCATTTGGCCTCACCACCAGAAGTAGGACGAAAAACTGGAGCCATCCCGAACGGTACGGGGACAGATGCTAGCAGTTCAGCGGTGTTTTGCCAGCGCAACTGATCGCGAGATGCCCGGCGGCGCGGCGCCACACGCGGCCGATCTCGCGCCGTGCATGGCGCTCCCTACGCTCAGTCCCGCGAGAACGCCAGCGCGAGTTCTCTTTCCACGTCCCGGTAGGGCCGGCCCGACACGTCGACGGTGACCTTGTCGATGATTCCGCCGGTGAAGACGAAGGGCGCCTTGTAGCGACTGGACACCCCGGAACCACCGTTGCGGCCGACGGTGATGCCGGCCCCTGCCAACCCGAACGTTCCCGGGTGGGCGCTTACGTCGTCGAGCGTGCCGACCACCTCGTCGTCGATGTAGAGGCTCACGTCGCCAAGAGGCGTGTGGCTGTTCTGCGCCGTCCCCTTGAGGGCATAGCGAGCGCCGAGCAGGTGTCGCCCCAATGGCACTGCACGCGACGACGACACCAGCTGCTCGCGCTCGCCGAGGAAGTTGTAGACGTAGTGCAGGCGTCCGTCCTGGATGAAGAGCACGTGACCGCCGTGCGCGCCGCCTTGCTTGTACAGCACGCCCTCCGCGCCGGTGGTGTCGACGGTGACCTCGGCGACCACCGCGAACGAGCGCCCGCGCAACTCGACGGCGGCACCGACGCCGACGTCGGCGCAGTCGGGATAGTAGACATAGCTGTCCCGTTCGCCGACGATAGACGGGCGCGACCGCGACATCGTCTCGAAAATGTTGAGATCACCGAGTGGCAGGCCGTTGTACTTGGCGGCTTCGGAAAACCACAGCGCTTTGAGCTCCTCGAGCTTGCCGGGGTGCTCGGCGGCCAGGTCATGGCATTGACTGCGGTCGGCCTCGATGTGGAACAGCTCCCAGCGGTCGGCGTCGAAGTGCGACCAGCCGGCGGGCGAGGCCGCGTGGATGGTGTTGGCGAACCAGCCCTGATGCCAGATCCCGCGAGTACCCAACATGGTGTAGAACTGGGTCTGCTTTCCAGTGTCTGCTGCTGGATCAGCAAGGGCCGCTTTGAAACTCACCCCATCCAGCGGCTTCTGCGCGATACCCTTGACCGTGTCGGGCGGTGTCATGCCGAGCAGGTCGTAGATCGTCGGGGTGATGTCGCAGACATTGACGTAGTTGTCGCGGATCTCCCCGTGCGCCGCAATACCGTTGGGCCAGGAAATGATTGCCGTGTCAGCGATACCACCCTCGTGCGAGGCGTAGCGCTTGTAGAGCTTGTAGGGCGTGTTGAACGCCATCGCCCACCCGATCGGGTAATGATTGTAGGTCTGCGGCCCACCGAGGTGGTCGAACAGCTTCATGCTCTCTTCGACGGTGTCGATGTAGCCGTTGAAGAACTTGCCCTCGTTGACCGACCCGTTCGGGCCACCCTCACCGCTGGCGCCGTTGTCGGAGATCACCACGATGATCGTGTTGTCCAGCTGACCGGACTCCTCGAGATAGTCCAGGATGCGGCCGATCTGGGCGTCGGTGTAGCTGAGGAAACCGGCGAACACCTCGGCAAAACGGCTGAACAGCCGCTTCTCTTCGTCGTTGAGCGAGTCCCACGGCCGCACCGTGTCCTGCAGCGGCCACGGTTCGCCGTTGGGCCCCTTGACATCCAGATACGGGTTCACCGGCGACAATTCGGTGTCGACCGGCACGATGCCCAGCGACTTCTGCCGTTCCAGCACGATCTCGCGGTATTTCTCGTAGCCCATATCGAACTTGCCCGCGTACTTGTCGGCCCATTCTTTGAAGACGTGATGCGGGGCGTGTCCGGCGCCGGGGCACACGTAACTGAACCAGGGCTTATCCGGCGCGATGACCTTGGCGTCGCGGATGAATTCGATTGCCTTGTCCGCAAGATCCTTCGACAGGTGGTAGCCGTCCTCGGGCGTGCCGGGCGGACTGACCGGATGGTTGTCGTACACCAGATCCGGATACCACTGATCGGTTTCGCCGCCCAGAAAGCCGTAGAACCGTTCAAAGCCGCGCGACGTCGGCCAGTGCCGCTTGGTCGACGCCATGCTCGACTCTTCCAGGGGCGTCAGGTGCCACTTGCCGATGCAGTAGGTGTTGTAGCCGCTCTCGTTGAGCGCCTCGGACAGCAAGGCCGTATCGGCCGGGATCCGGCCGTTGCAGTTCGGGAAACCATCGGTGAATTCTTCGATGGTGGCCATGCCGACGGTGGTGGCGTTGCGACCGGTCAGCAGCGAGGCCCTGGTCGGGGAGCACAGCGCGGTGGTGTGAAATTGCGACAGCCGTATCCCCCGGTCGGCGATGCGCGTCATCGCGGGCATCTCGACGAGGCCGCCGAAGCAGTCCCAGGTCGCGATGCCGGTGTCGTCCCAGACCAGATAGAGGACGTTCGGCGAGTTCTCGGGAGCGGTCGGTGCCGCATACGGACCCCAATCCGGCTCGGAATCGCGGATATCCAGCTCGATCTTTCCTTGGAACTCAATCGCCATGCGCCGAGCGTAACGCCACTGCGAAAATTCCGATCTTTTTTCGCGGTGCCGCTACGCTCGGCAGAGCAAAACGCCCGAGTCCGTCAGGTCTCGGGCGTTTCGATGTCGCTGGGAGTTACTTGGCCTTTTCCCGGATCTCGACGAGCCGCCAACGCTTAGTCGCCGATATGGGCCGGGTCTCCATCAGCAAGACGCGGTCGCCGACGCCGGCGATGCTGTTCTCGTCGTGCGCCTTGACCTTCTTGGTGGTCCGGATGATCTTGCCGTACAGCGCGTGACGCATGCGGTCTTCCAGCTCGACCACGATAGTCTTTTCCATCTTGTCGCTCACCACGTAGCCGATGCGGGTCTTGCGGCGACCGCGCGTCTTGGGGTTGGCCGGAGTGTGCTTGGGGCCTTTGGCAGTACCGGCTTTCGACGCGGCGTCCGCCTTCGGCGCGGCCTTCTTGGCTTCTGTCATCACGATTCCTTATTTCCGTCGTGGCCCCCAGGACCAGAAGCCAAACCGAGTTCTCGTTCCCGAAGGACGGTGTAAACGCGCGCGATCTCCTGACGGACCGTACGCAGCCGACGGTTGTTACTGAGCTGCCCGGTCGCCATCTGGAACCGGAGGTTGAACAGCTCCTCCTTGGATTCGCGCAGGCGTTCGGTCAGCTCCTCGTCGGTGAGCTCACGCAGTTCGCCAGGCGAAATGCCCACTGCCATCAGAACTGATCCTCTCGGGTGATGATGCGTGCCTTGATCGGCAGCTTGTGAATTGCCCGGGTCAGCGCTTCCCGAGCGGTCTGCTCGTTGGGGTAGCTGAGCTCGAACAGCACCCGGCCGGGCTTGACGTTGACGACCCACCACTCCGGGGATCCCTTACCCGAACCCATTCGGGTTTCGGCGGGCTTCTTGGTCAGCGGGCGGTCCGGGAAGACGTTGATCCACACCTTGCCGCCACGCTTGATGTGCCGGTTGATGGCGATACGAGCGGACTCGATCTGCCGGTTGGTGACGTAGGCGTGCTCGAGTGCCTGAATGCCGTAGTCGCCGAAGTTCACCGCCGTGCCGCCGCTGGCGATGCCGCGCTGGCGGGGGTGGTGTTGCTTGCGGTGCTTGACTCTGCGGGGAATCAACATGATTCAGCTCTCCGTGCTCTGCGGTTCCGGTGCGGGCGCAGCGTCGGCGGTCGGTGCGGTGGCGGCAGTGCTTTCCTCGGCACCCGCGGCCCGTCCGGCGTCGGTGCTGGTCGCCGTGGTCCCCGACGCGCCGCTGCGACGTGGGCGGGTGCCCGACGGCCGCTCGCGGCGCGGACGGTCGGCGCCTGCCGGCGCGGCAGCGGCCAGCTCACGCTTACCGCCGACGATGTCGCCCTTGTAAATCCACACCTTCACGCCGATCCGGCCGAAGGTGGTCTTGGCCTCGTACAGGCCGTAGTCAATGTCGGCACGCAACGTGTGCAGCGGTACGCGGCCCTCGCGGTAGAACTCCGAGCGGCTCATCTCGGCGCCGCCGAGGCGGCCCGAGCACTGCACCCGGATGCCCTTGACGTTGGGCTGGCGCATCGCAGACTGGATCGCCTTGCGCATCGCCCGGCGGAACGCCACGCGGTTGCTCAGCTGCTCGGCGACACCCTGGGCCACCAATTGTGCCTGCGACTCAGGGTTTTTCACCTCGAGGATGTTGAGCTGAACCTGCTTTCCGGTCAGCTTTTCCAGGTCGGCACGAATCCGGTCTGCCTCGGTGCCGCGGCGTCCGATCACAATGCCCGGACGGGCGGTGTGGATGTCCACCCGGACCCGGTCACGGGTGCGCTCGATCTCCACGTCGGCGATACCGGCGCGCTCGAGGCCCGTGGACAGCAGTCGACGGATCGCCACGTCTTCCTTGACGTAGTCGGCGTACTGCTTGTCGGCGTACCAGCGCGACTTCCAGTCAGTGGTGATGCCCAACCGGAAGCCATGCGGATTGATCTTCTGGCCCACTAGTCTGAGCCTCCCTTCGCTTCAGAAGTCTCAGACGTCTTGGCTTCAGCGGTTTTCGCCGGCGCCTTCTTGGCGGGCGCCTTCTTGGCGGCCGGGGCCTTCTTGGCCTCGGAACGGGGTCCAGCCTTCGCGGCGGCCTTGCTGCCCTCGGCACGGCGCGCCCGTGACGACTTCGCCTGCTGGTCCTTGCTCGGGCGGCTTTCGACCACGACGGTGATGTGGCTGGTGCGCTTGCGAATCCGGAACGCGCGGCCCTGGGCGCGCGGACGAATGCGCTTGGCGGTCGGGCCCTCGTCGGCGTACACCGTGGCGACCACCAGGGTCGTCGGGTCCAACCCGTCGTTGTTCTGCGCGTTGGCCGCGGCGCTGGCGATCACCTTGGCGACGGGCTCGCTGGCGGCCTGCGGCGCCCAGCGCAAGATGTCCAGCGCGTCGGCCACCGACTTGCCGCGCACCAGATCGATCACCCGGCGCGCCTTGGTCGGCGACACCCGCACGAACCGTGCCTTGGCCGTTGCCGATGGGAAAGCCGACGGGGATTCAGTTGTGGTCATCGCCGTTTGGCCTTCCGGTCGTCTTTGATGTGCCCCTTGAAGGTGCGCGTCGGCGCGAATTCACCAAGCTTGTGACCGACCATCGCCTCGGTGACGAACACCGGGACGTGCTTGCGCCCGTCGTGCACCGCGAAGGTGTGGCCGATGAAGTCGGGGATGATCGTCGAACGACGCGACCAGGTCTTGATGACCTGCTTGCTGTTCTTCTCGTTCTGCACGTCCACCTTTTTGAGCAGGTGGTCGTCGACGAACGGTCCCTTTTTCAGGCTGCGTGGCATGTGTTACTCCTCGACTCAAGTAGTCGGCGCGATTCCTTCTCATCGCGCTGCGCGCTCTGCATCGTCATCACGCGCTAGCGACCGTGCTTCTTGCCGGTGCGCCGGCGCCGGACGATGAGTTTGTTGCTGGCTTTGTTCGGGTGGCGGGTGCGGCCTTCCGGCTTACCCCACGGGCTGACCGGGTGGCGGCCACCGGAGGTCTTGCCCTCACCACCACCGTGCGGGTGGTCGACCGGGTTCATGACGACACCACGGACCGTGGGGCGCTTGCCCTTCCAGCGCATCCGGCCGGCCTTGCCCCAGTTGATGTTGGCCTGCTCGGCGTTGCCCACCTCGCCGACGGTGGCACGGCAGCGCACGTCGACACGACGGATCTCACCGCTGGGCATCCGCAGCGAGGCGTAGGTGCCTTCTTTGCCCAGCAACTGGATGCTGGACCCGGCCGAGCGAGCCAGCTTGGCCCCACCGCCCGGGCGCAGCTCCACGGCATGGATTAACGTACCGGCCGGGATGTTGCGCAGCGGTAGGTTGTTACCCGGCTTGATGTCGGCGTTGGCACCCGACTCCACCACGTCACCCTGCGAAAGACCCTGCGGGGCAATGATGTAACGCTTCTCGCCATCGAGGAAGTGCAGCAGCGCGATGTTGGCGGTGCGGTTGGGGTCGTACTCGATGTGCGCGACCTTGGCATTGACACCGTCTTTGTCGTTGCGGCGGAAGTCGATCACCCGGTAGGCGCGCTTGTGGCCACCACCCTTGTGACGAGTGGTGATCCGGCCGTGGGCATTACGCCCACCGTGCCCGTGCAGCGGACGCACCAGCGACTTCTCCGGCTCCGTCCGAGTGATCTCGGCGAAATCGGAGACGCTGGCGCCGCGGCGACCCGGGGTCGTCGGCTTGTACTTGCGAATTGCCATGTCTGATCAAATCTCTCTCTCGCGCCCGGCTACGCCGGTGCTCCGAAAAGGTCGATTGGCTTGCTGCCCGGCGCCAGTGTCACGATGGCGCGCTTGGTGCCCTTGCGCTTGCCGAATCCGGTGCGGGTGCGCTTGCGCTTGCCCTGCCGGTTCGCCGTGTTCACCGACGCGACCTTGACGGCGAAGATCTTCTCGATAGCGATCTTGATCTGCGTCTTGTTCGAATCGGGGTGCACCACAAAGGTGTACACGTTGTCGTCGAGCAGTCCGTAGGACTTCTCCGAGATGACCGGAGCCAGGATGATGTCGCGGGGATCAGTCACGGTCGCCATCAGGCCGAAACCTCCTCGGTGCCAGCGGTGCCCGCGGCCGTCTGCGCGGCGATGTAGCCGTTGAGGGCCTCGACGCTGAACACCACGTCGTCGGAGCGCAACACGTCGTAGGTGTTGAGCTGGTCCGGCGCCAGGATGTGCACGCCGGGAATGTTGCGCACGCTCTTCTGGCCGGCCTCGTCGCTGCGGCCGATGACCACCAGCACCTGTTTGCGGTCGGTCAGCGTGCGCAGGAACTGCGCGGCGCTCTTCGTCGAAGGGGTTTGGCCGGCGACAATTTCGGTGATGGCGTGAATACGCCCGTTGCGCGCCCGGTCGGACAACGCCCCGCGCAGTGCGGCTGCGATCATCTTCTTAGGGGTGCGCTGGGAGTAGTCGCGCGGCTTGGGACCGTGCACGATGCCACCGCCGGTGAACTGGGGAGCCCGGGTCGAACCCTGCCGGGCGCGTCCAGTTCCCTTCTGCCGGTAGGGCTTGCGGCCACCGCCGCTGACCTCGCCGCGGGTCTTGGTCGAGTGCGTACCCTGCCGGGCCGCCGCGCGCTGCGCGGTGACCACCTGGTGCATCAACGCGATGTTGGCCGGGGCATCGAACAGTTCGGCGGGCAGCTCGATGGAGCCGTCGACCTTGCCGTCCGGCGTCTTGACGTCAATCTTTACCGCTGCCATTACTTCTCACCTCGTTTGATCGCGCTGCGGACCACCACGAGTCCACCGGTGCGGCCCGGGACCGCGCCCTTGATCAACAGCACGCCGTTCTCGGCATCGACCTTGTGCACCACCAGGTTCTGCACCGTCACCCGGTCGTTACCCATCCGGCCCGCCATCCGCGTGCCCTTGAACACGCGCGCGGGAGTGGCACAGCCACCGATGGAGCCCGGCCGACGGTGCACGGCCTGAGCACCGTGGCTGGCGCCCTGACCGCGGAAACCGTGGCGCTTCATCGTTCCCGCGAAGCCCTTGCCCTTGGAGGTACCGGTCACGTCGACATAGGCACCGTCGGCGAAGATCTCCGCCGTCAGCTCCTGGCCGACTTCGTATTCTGCTGCCGCATCGGGGTTGTCCAGACGCAGCTCCGCCAGAAACCGGCGCGGGTTGACGCCCGCCGCGGTGTACTGGCCCGTCACCGGCTTGTTGACCTTACGAGGACTGATCTCGCCATAGGCCAGCTGCACGGCGCTGTAGCCATCGGTCTCCGGCGTACGGATACGCGTCACGATGTTAGGCCCCGCCTTGACCACAGTCACCGGGACGACCCGGTTGTTCTCGTCGAACACCTGAGTCATGCCCAGCTTGGTACCCAGAATGCCTTTTCTTGCCATGAGTTCGCCGATCCCCTACTGGATGTTGACGTCGACACTGGCCGGAAGATCGATACGCATCAATGCGTCAACGGTCTTCGGCGTCGGATCGAGAATGTCGATCAACCGCTTGTGCGTGCGCATCTCGAAGTGCTCCCGCGAGTCCTTGTACTTGTGCGGGGAGCGGATGACGCAATACACATTCTTTTCGGTCGGCAGCGGCACTGGCCCTACGACGCTGGCACCTGTGCGGACGACGGTCTCGACGATCTTGCGCGCCGACGCGTCGATAGCCTCATGGTCGTAGGCCTTAAGCCTGATGCGGATCTTCTGTCCCGCCACGCTTCTCCTACCCTCACTCCTGTTGAAGCCCGGTAATCGGGCTTGATATCCATGTCCCAGTGCCCCCGGCGCACTGGCTCGACACGGCCCGTCTCGGGCCGATCGAGCGTCACGCCGGATACTGCGCCGCTGTTTACCTGTCGTGGTTCACCGGCCCCCGCGGTCGGGTGTGTCACCCGCACGCAGCCTCGTCCGCGGCCAAAATCGTCGCGTTCAAGGATGGGACCGGACGCGCCCGTTTGGGCGCTGGTCGTATGCCCGGCCAGGCGCGAGCCCGGCGCAAAGCAACCTGAACAGTATGCCCTAGATCGTGGCGTGAACAAAATTCGGTAGTGCGCCGGTAGTGGGTCAGTTTGAAGTCATGTAACTCTCGCGGTGGGCTGGACTGATGGGATGATGGGAACCATGCCAGACGGTCCCCGTAGACGGCCTCGTGACCTCAACTCTTTAGCGGCGTCCATCGTCGCTGATGCGACCGACGAAACCCCCGACCACTACACCTACCGCGTGGAGTGGTCCGACGAAGACAACGAATGGGTCGGCCTGTGTGTGGAGCTGCCGGCACTGTCATGGCTAGACCCAGACAAAGGGAAAGCCCTCGCTGGCATCGAACGACTTGTACGGGACGTGGTCGGTGCTGGCAAGGACTCGGCAGCGGTCGCCGCAGGGCGTAAGGGTGGCCTGAAGGGCGGGAGGGCCCGCGCGGACAATCTCACCGCCGAGCAGCGGTCAGAGATCGCCAAGAAGGCCGCTACTGCTCGGTGGAATAGGCCAGATTAATTGCGTATCACCCTGAACCGTGGAACGTCTTCTGGCGTTCCCGGTTCATCAATATAAAACTGCATAAATTTTTCTCGGGTCACAACCATAAGGCGGCAGAGTTCATCAATGCTGTAGCCGAGGTCGTTCCTGTAAGTCGCCACAACCCGGCGAATCAGAGTAGGTTCTTCTGGTTTAAACTCTCCAGGTTCCCGCTTGCGTCCATTGGGAAGTCTATTGAGCTCCATATTCAGGGTTGTGTTGTGCCGCTCGGAGATCAATCCGAGGGCGTGCGCTCGATATATAAGGGCGGCAAGCGACACTCGCCACTGTTGTTTTAATGCGCCAAGATCACGAAATTTTATATTCCTGAGTCGCGGAGAAATCTCCGCTGCTGGCATCAGAAGTGCGGAAGCGAAATCATCAGCCTGTTTTTCCATCTCCTTCGTCGCAATCCCCTCATGCATGACGAGATGCCCGATTTCGTGAGCCAGGGCGAAGCGCTGTGCGGAGGCAGGCAAGCGATTGTTCACGACAATGATGTGTGCATTGTCCGTCTTGACGCCAGCCATGCTCATGGCGCGCAGCTTCTCGTGTTCCAGATCGGCCGTTATTACCGGAGTGCCGGTTGCCTCCACCACCTTGACGAGGTCTGGCAGAGGACCGGTAGGAAGTCGCCAGATGGCCCGTGTGAGCGCTGCGATTTCTTCCGGTGAGTCGTGCTGGTCGATAGGCAGGCTTGGGAACGGCAAGACGACAGGAACATCGAATGAACGCAATAACCTTCCGACCTCAGCCCGCAGCATCCGCGCGTTGGAATTCGCTTTGCGCAACGGCTTTTGTGGGAGAGTGACCCTTTTCTTGTGGAAGATATCAAAAATCGTGTCGGACGGTAGCGGATCGTTCTGAAAAAAAAGTTCTCGGGGAACCCCGGTGATCTCTGCCGCCTTCATTATGAAGTCATCAGATGGATCCTCAAATCCGTTCTCAATCTTTGACATGAGCGACTGAGAAATACCGGCATGCGCAGCGATAGCCCCTTGGGTCAATCCGGCTGATTCTTTGGCAAGGGTCAACATCGCTGGATTGAATACGGCAGGGGCCGTCACTGTGAGTCAGTTCCGAATCGAATGCTTGGAATGTCTCGCCAGGGTGCTTCGACGTCTGGCATCTCCAACATCCCAGCGACAGGGCGCAGTTCGCCACTGGCGAGTTCCCGAAGGTCGATTAGCCACGAGTCAGCCGGGCTGGTAATCACATACTGTTCTATACCCGCTTCGGCCGCGTCCAGCCTGTAACCGAACGTGACGTTTTGGAATCTGGTGTCGGGGAAAAGCCCGGTGGCTTCAACATTCTGTTGAGCCTGGGTGGGATAATTCCTGGTCGTCGCATCGCGTGTATGCAGCTTGGGCCGGATGGCGATTGTGTCCCGCAGAACGTAGAGGGGACGAGTTTGGCGCTCGATGCGCTCGACGCCCTCCATCTCAACGAGCAGCGCATCTGCCCGTTGCACCATGTAATCCCACACGACGTGCGCACGCGTTGAGCGATGGAAGCGGATGCGCTCCTCATCGATGTAGTCCTGCCAAGCGCCTTCCGTGATTCGGATAAGGGCTTGAGCACCGTCAACCCCGACGATCTGACGAACCATAGCTTCGCTAACCACCAGTCCCGACCTCCTGTGGTGTAGATTTCTCAAAATATTATCACACCAAAATTGACAGATCTAAGGTTGCTCAAGCATAATGGTCAGTATGGTCAACCGACTCTCCACCGAGAAGCGGGCGCAGATCGTGGCCTGCTTGTGCGAGGGCATGAGCATCCGCGCCACCGTGCGCGTGACCGGGGCCGCGAAAAACACCATTGTGAAGCTGCTCGTGGACTTGGGTGGAGCGTGCGCCGAGTACCAGGCTGCTGCGCTGTTTGACTTGCCCTGCAAGAACATTCAGTGCGACGAGATTTGGTCATTTTGTTATGCCAAGCGCAAGAACGTTCCGGATGAGCACCGGGACGAGTTCGGCTACGGCGATGTGTGGACGTGGACGGCGATCTGCGCCGACACCAAAATCGTCCCTTCCTGGCTGGTGGGTGAGCGCACCGCCGAGGACGCCGAAGTGTTCATCCGTGATTTGGCTTCTCGGCTCGCCAACCGGGTGCAGCTCACCACTGATGGTCTACGGCTGTACGTGAGCGCGGTGGAGAGCGCTTTCCATGGTGACATTGACTACGCCATGCTGCACAAGATTTACGCGACCCCCAATGCTTTTGACGATGAGCGCCGCTACAGCCCCGCTGTCTGCACAGGGATCGATGTTCGGAAGGTCAACGGCAATCCCGACCTGGACAAGGCCAGCACGTCCTACGTGGAGCGCCAAAACCTCACCATGCGAATGGGGATGCGCCGCTTCACCCGGCTCACCAACGCCTTCAGCAAGAAAGTGGAGAACCTGGCCCACGCGGTGTCGCTGCACTACATGTTCTACAACTTCGCGCGTCCCCACACGACCCTGACCAAGGCTGCTGGCGGTCGCCCCACCACACCCGCAATGGCAGCCGGTGTCGCAGACCGCGTCTGGACAGTCCGCGACATCGCAGCACTGCTTGACTAAGCCGGCGATAATCGCCGTTCCTATGACGAAAGGAGCTGCTGTGCGCGCTGATGTGACACTCCGAGCGCCGCGCCAATGTCACGAACGGTCATGCCTTCGGCTCGCATTTCACGCGCTGCAAAGCGGCGCTGCTGGGCCGCCTCCGTCTGATACCAGGAAGCTTCATCCGCATATTTGCGCGCCAACTCAAGATAGTGACGAACAGAGTCCGATAGTTCGTTTTGCAGCTCGATCTGGAAGGAGTCGTCAGGGACTTCCAGCAGGAGTGAAATAAGCGAACGGGCCATCGGCTCAACTTCCGACAGCGTGCGCGCCTGCGTGTACTGGTCCAGCTCTACAATATGGACGAGCCAATACCTGCCGTCGCGGCTCGCGACAGCGTGATAGGTCTTCATCGCCACCAACCCCCTCCCAGCTTGGTCTCGCATTGCTTGTACACGGTCTCGGCATAGCGCTGGCCAAGCTCCCTGTGGCGGGCAATTGGAATCATTACGCCATCTAGCTCGAAGATAGTGTGGTTAGCGCCCTCGCGTACCTGGACGAACTTCAGTTCGGCGCCCCTCGCCGCCTTCTCGATCTTTCTGATGACATCCGCCCGCTTTGGCACCCTAGCAGTCTAGACCGCACTAGACAACATAGTCAATGCCGCACTAGACAAACTACACGATTAGGATTCGGTTGACCTGCCGGTTCCAACTGACCTTTTCAAACTGACCTTTTCAAACTGACCCACTACCAGTGCGCCGGTTTGACGCGATGTAATTCACCGGCTGAGGTGGCTTGATGGGACGATGGAGACCATCCGGGATGGCTCCCGTAAAACGGCCCGGTGACCTCAAGTCTTCGGCGGCGTCCATCGTCAGCGATGCGACCGACCAACCCGGACCTTGACACCTCGAGGCAGGACCAGGCGACACAGTCAATGCCGCACTGGACGGCGATTCCTTGCCGAGCCGCGTCGAGTAGGGCGAGTTAAAGGGTGGCGGCCGGCGTCGTGGTTGGCTGATAGTGCAACGGTGTCGGTTACTGCTGCCGTTGCTGCGAGTTTCGCGGCCGGGCTCGGGTTGGCGATTCTGACTGCGCCTGTGGGGGTTTCGGGTGCGGTCTTCCTGCTACCCGTCCAGTTCAGCGTGCTGCACATTCCCAGCCCTGCGGTGACCCCGACGAATCTGCTGTTCAATGTGATCGCCACACCAGGGGCGTTGGCCCGGTATTGGCAGCAGGCATCTTTGTGGAACCCTCTCACCGCCGTGCTGCTCGTGGGGACGGTGCCCGGCGTGATCGTCGGTGCGGTCATACGGGTCTTTCTGCTGCCCGGCGCGCAGGCGTTTCGGCTGATCGCGGCCGCCTTCCTCCTACCCCTTGGGGTGTGGCTACTGCTGCGCCACCACCCCAGCGCACAACCCCGACAGCTGTCTCGCCGATTCCTGGCCACCCTCGCCATCGGTGTCGGCGTCATCGGCGGCATCTACGGCATCGGCGGCGGCTCACTACTGAGCCCCATCCTCGTCGGACGAGGACTGCCCGTCACCAGGGTGGCCCCAGCGGCCTTGACATCCACGTTCGCCACCTCCATCGCAGGCGCGCTGACCTACACCGCCCTGGCCGTCACCGCACCCGACATCGCCCCCAACTGGCTCATCGGAATCACCGCCGGGCTCGGCGGCGTACTCGGCGGCTACCTCGGCGCAGCCCTACAACCCCAGCTGCCAGAACGCATCCTGCGCACCACGCTAGGACTCATGGCCATCGGAATCGCAACAACCTACCTCACCCAAGTACTCACATAAATGGCCCACAGACCAGCGGTGGGGTGGCCGCGTCGCCCTGCTTATGCCTTGGTCAGCGTGGCCTGACCCCGATCGGTTGATCCATGGCTTATGAGAGTCTTACGGCCCACGACATGGGCAGGAAGGCTCGACAAGATCATGGCAACGAGGAAAAGGCACAGCCCCGAACAGATTGTGCGCAAGCTGATGGCGGCCGATCGGCTGCTGGCCGAGGGCAAGGACACCGCAGCAGTGCGCCGCGAGCTGGGTGTCTCCGAAGCGACCTATCACCGGTGGCGTAACCAGTTCGGCGGCTTGAAGGCCTAAGACGCCAAACGGCTCAAGGGTCTGCTGCACGAATAGGTGACACCTGAGATGGCTTGCCCAGCGTGGGCAGGCTGGGAGGATGTCACCATGGCACGGCCCTATCCCCGCGAGTTCCGCGACGACGTGGTGCGCGTGGCCGGCAACCGCGACGACGGTGTGACGCTTGAGCAGATCGCCGCCGATTTCGGGGTGCATCCGATCACGTTGTCGAAGTGGCTGCGCCAGGCCGATGTGGACGATGGCTCCAAGCCCGGCAGGGCCACCACCGATTCGGTAGAGCTACGAGAGGCGCGTCGGCGGATCAAGCTGCTCGAGCAGGAGAACGAGGTACTACGCCGGGCCGCGGCGTATCTGTCGCAGTCCAACCTGCCGGGAAAAGGCTCTACCCGCTCGTGAAAGAGCTCGCCGCCAACGGGATTCCCGTGGCGGTGACGTGCCGGGTCCTCAAGCTCGCCCGCCAGCCCTATTACCGCTGGCTGGCTGATCCGGTCACCGACGCCGAATACGTTGCGGCGCATCGGGCCAACGCCTTATTCGACGCCCACCACGATGACCCGGAGTTCGGCTACCGTTTCCTGGTCGAAGAGGCCCGAGATGCCGGCCAACCGATGGCCGAGCGCACCGCGTGGCGGATCTGCGCCGACAACGGCTGGTGGAGTGCGTTCGGCAAGCGCAGGCGGGGCAAGAACGGAAAGGTCGGGCCGCCAGTACACGATGATCTGGTCGGCCGAGACTTCACCGCTGAGGCACCAAATCAATTGTGGCTGGCGGATATTACTGAACATCGCACCGCCGAAGGCAAACTCTACCTGTGTGCGATCAAGGACGTGTTCTCCAACCGCATTGTCGGCTACAGCATCGACTCGCGAATGAAATCACGACTGGCCACCCAAGCCTTGGCCAGCGCCATAGCCCGTCGCGGTGACGTCGCCGGCTGCGTGGTCCACAGCGACCGCGGCAGTCAATTTCGCAGCCGACGATTCGTCCACGCCCTGGGCCGCTGCGACATGGTCGGTTCCATGGGCCGCGTCGGCGCGGCCGGCGACAACGCCGCCATGGAGAGCTTCTTCAGCCTGTTGCAGAAGAACGTTTTGGACCGCCGCCGCTGGGACACCCGAGAACAGCTCCGCATCGCCATCGTCACCTGGATCGAACGCACCTACCACCGGCGACGGCGACAACTCGCTCTCGGCCGGTTGACCCCCGTCGAGTTCGAAGCAATCATGACCACACCGGCCAATCAGGCCGCGTGACCGAAACTGTCACCTATCGGTGCAGCAGACCCCAAAGACCTTGAGCGTGAAACGCCACGTTGAAACGGTTGTTGGCTGATGCGGAGTTGGAGAAGGTCGCGCTCAAGGAGACCGCGAAGGGAAACTTCTAGGCCCGGAACGCCGGCGGGCAGCCGTTGGGTCTGCTGTATAATTGAGTTCTGTGATCAATCGGAGGCTTGCTTTGGTGTTCACTATGCTTTCGGTGGCACTGCTCCCGGCCATGTCCGCCCCGCCGTCGCACGCTGATGACCATGCTGTGTTCTCCCCAGCGCCGGGTGTGGTCTGCGGCCACAAGGTCTGTGTGGACAAACAAGGCATTTCCTTCGGGCTGACCGCGCTCTACCTCGGCGACCAAGCCCAAGACAAGCTGTTGTCAGAAGGTCTTGTCAACCTCACCGAATTCACCTTGGACAACGGCATCTTCTGCGATACGAAGCAGCAATTATGTTACTTAGACCGCTACTTCGATGCCCATGGCCAGCGCAGCCCCGTATCCGAGAAGTACACCGCGATGCTGTTTGGCTAACACGCCCGGGCGGTACAGGCACCGGGTCTGGCGCAGATTGGCCTGACCCCGATCGGGGTCAGGCCATCTCCATCGTCGACGAACACACCCGCGAATGCCTCGGTGGCATGGTCGAGCGCAGCATCACCGGCGAGCACCTGATCGCCGAGCTCGACCGTCTGGCCGGCCAGCGCGGCACTTATCCAGCGGTACTGCGGTGTGACAACGGCCCCGAATTAGCCTGCAGCGCAATGACCGACTGGGCCGCCGGACAGGTAGGCCTGCACTTCATCCCGCCCGGCGAGCCGTGGCGAAACGGCTACATCGAATCCTTCAACTCCCGCATCCGCGACGAATGCTTGAACATCAACAGCTTCTGGTCACTGGCCCAGGCCCGGGTGGTCATCAGCGACTGCAAACACGAGTACAACCACCACCGTCGCCACTCGTCACTGGGCTACCAGCCCCCAGCCCGCTACGCTGCCACCTGTACCCACCAATTAACAACTCTCGTTCGCTGTGGACCAGTTCACGGGGTCCGGTCAAGCGGCTCCGTCAGGTCTCAACTGCTGCCACGGCGGTGAGGTCTGCAACGGGTCCGCTACGCGCCGGCTCCGCTCCTACGAGTCATCAGGTTCGCACACGGATGCGCGGAGGGTGCGCGGTTAGTCGACCTGACCGGTCAGGCCAAAGTCGGCCAATGTTTTGACAGCGAGGTCCCGCAGAGCGCGTTGGGTGTTCTCGGCGCCCGGCTGATAGGCGTTGACACAGATGCACACCGTGTTGTGCAGATGCCACGCCTGGGCAATCATCTGACCACCGGTTCGTTCCAAGACCTGGCGATGTTCGTGCTGGTCGACCAGTCGGGCCAGGATCAAGTCCGAGTCCGTACCGTCAAGACGGCAGAACGCCGGGTCGATTTCGCCCAAGTAAGAACAAATCACGGTGGCATCGACATCAGCGGGCGACGCATCGAACATCCGCTTCCACGATCGCTTCCGCTTGAAACCCACTAACCGCAGGTACTGCGAGGAATCATCACCGTCTCGCCGCAGCGTCTCGAGCCCCTGCTTGATGGCCCCACGGACGTCACCCAGATCCGTCGTCACCAGTGTCGGATCGACCTTGGTGATCACAAAGGTGGTGACAAATGACGGCGCGTTCGTACGCTGGCCCTCCGTCTGGCCCTCGACGATGGGAAGGGACAAGGTGACGGCACCGTCGTCGGCGCGTTGACGCGTCAGGTGCTGGGCAAGTTTTGCGGCCAACCCGGCGACCAGGGTCCGCGTCGTTCCACCGAGAGCGTTCGCACGAGCTTCCCAGTCGTGCACGCTGACCTTGATCGTGACGGTCGGCAGGACGATAGTCTCAGCGTCGTCGCCACCGACAATGACGGGACGCGCTACCGGCGGCCGGCCTACGTCTCGGCGGCGCCGAGCCTGTTTGGCCACTACGGCAACGGCCCGAGCGGCGTCAGGCACATCCGCTAGAGTCCGGCGGGCGTCCTGAAACACCGCTCGCCAACGAGTGCGTGAATGCGGCGGCGGCACACCCAAGTCGCGCGGCGTGCCCGAGACCGCCTCGAGGACAGCGCCGATGAGCCCAAAGCCATCGATCAAATGGTGGGAACACACCAAACTCACCGCGGTCGACCCGTCCGTTAGGGGCAGAACACCGAGATGCCAGCCGGGCCCTCGCTCCGGGTCGATGGGTACTAATGAACGTTCATCGGCCCATTGCCTGACTTCAGCGTATGGCCGGGCGCACTCGACGATATCGATGTCCACCGATTCCCCGCCGAAGACCCACCTATTCCGCGCGAATTTCAGCGGCGAACATTCGATACGGCGCCCCAGTAACCCCAAACCGAGGTTGTGGTGGAACGTCCTTAACCCTTCGAGGTCGACGGCGTGGTCGAAGATCCACAAACACTGCATCACGAGATTGCGGCCGATGGCGCGATTCAGCGTGAAAAGGCCGTTGTCCACGTATCCGAGCCAATTGTTGCGCCGAGTGTCGCCACGGGAAGCGCGGGGCTTGACACGTGCCTTGCCGAATCGGGGCATTAGAGCAGGCCAAGCAGCTGCAAGTTGGTGACGTATTGGACGATGATCGGCGGCGAGACATGCGGGATGTCGTTGTCGGGTCCGATCTGCGCCTGCTGCACCGCGGCACGGAAACGCTCAGCTGATGGGGTGGGTTGACGAGGCGGCGCTGGCGCCTCGTCGCTGGCCCCACGCAACAACACCGTCTCCAACAGCGAATGCCGACGCTGCGGTTCCGGCAGGGCACGCAGGCCAGTCTCGAGCAGCCGCAACCACTCCCCGAAATCATCGATGCGTTCGATCGGGTAGCCGGCGTCGATCAACCAGTCGACGTATTCGTCGAGGCCGATGCCGTCATCGTCGTGCGGGTTCATGACGTGATAGGTCTCGAACCCGTCCGTCACCTGAGCACCCAGCGTGGTGATCGCCTCGGCGACGAATTCAACGGGTAGCCCGTTGAAGTGGGTCGACTGCCGATTACCCGCCTCGTCGAGTTGATAGAACGAGGTGGGCGCGACGCCGGTCGCCACCACACTGAGCACCGCCCGGGTCACCATGTCCGCCAAGTTGAGCTGACCTGCATAGGTGGTGTCGGCCAGGATCATCCCGGAACGGAACACCGCCACCGGTAGTCCACATAGATCATTGGCGTCCCGTAGCAGTACCTCACCGGCCCATTTGCTGTTGCCATAGCCGTTGGTGGGGCTGTTATCGACGATCCGGGTGGCGCTCATGACGCGAATATCGGCGTCCTCGGTGAACGCTGCAGGCTCGATTTGGCGGCCCACATCGGACGTGGAGAGGTAGGTGAACGGCTTGAGCCTGCTAGACAGCGCAAGCCGGATCAACTCAGCGGTGCCCACCACGTTGGGTCCGAACAACTCGCTGTAGGGCAACACACCATTGACCTGGGCTGCGCAATCGACGATCAGATCGACCGTCTCGGCCAGCCGCCACCAGGTTCGCTCGTCCAAGCCCAGATCGGCGTCACCCTTGTCCCCGGCGAGGACCACCAGATGATCGGCAGCCAGCTCCTGGAAATGGCGCAGTAATTGCGCGTCACCCCCGTCGAACGTCTTGTCCAGGCGTCGACGGGCATCCTCGTCGGATTTCGCTCGCACCAGACACACCAGCGTGCCGCCGACCCGCTGCATCCGTTCGAGCCATTCCAATGCCAAATAACGTCCCAGGAATCCAGTGGCACCGGTGAGCAGAACGGTCCGCGGCTCCGCCACCGGACCCGGCACCGTGGTGGCACCGGCCAAGGTCTGGGCGTCGATGAATTTATCCAGCCTGAGATCAGCTGCGTGCACCTCGACGGCCTCGCGGCCATGCACTGCGGCATAGAGCTCCGACACCGCCTCGCCCGCGCTGGTGCAGTTCTCCACCCGTTGGCTCAGGCTCACGACGGTCGGCGCCTCAAACACCGCCCGCACGGTGAGGTTGGTGTTGAAAGCCTTATTGATCGCGGCCAATGCACGCGTCGCTGATAGCGAGTCGCCACCGAGGTCGAAAAAGGAGTCGTCGATACCGACGCGGTCCACACCAAGGACCTGGGCGAAGATACCGGCCAGGATTTCTTCGACCGCGGTCTGAGGAGCCCGATACCGTTGCGCATCACCATATTCCGGAGCCGGCAACGCCCGCACATCCAACTTGCCGTTCACCGTCAACGGCAACACCTCAACCACCACCACCGCCGCGGGCACCATATAACCCGGCAACCGCTGCCCCAACTGCTCACGCACCGCAGCAGGATCAACCACCCCCGGCACCGATTCGGTCACATACCCCACCAACTGCTTCACACCGGGCTGATCCTCACGCGCGATCACCACCGCCTGATCCACACCCTGCACCGCCGCTAAAGCAGCACGCACCTCACCCAACTCGATGCGATACCCACGAATCTTGACCTGCTCATCAACACGCCCCACATACCGCAACTGACCATCAGCGCCCCAACACACCAAATCCCCACTGCGATACATCCGCGCACCCACACCCCCAAACGGGCACGCCACAAACCGCGAACCAGTCAACCCCGACCGACCCACATACCCCACACCCACACCACGACCAGCCACATACAACTCACCCACCACACCCACAGGCACCGGACGCAACCACCCATCCAGCACGAAAAACGCCAAATGCCCCAACGGCACACCAACCGGGGAAATACTGCTGTCGACATCGCTGAGCGTGACCTCACGAAACGACGCATGCACCGTCGTCTCAGTAATGCCATACATATTGATCAACCGCGGCAACCCCGAATGATGATCAACCCAACCCGCCAAACGCTGCGGATCTAACGCCTCCCCAGCGAACACCACCGCCTCAAGCTTGAGCTGACGACCCAACTCCAAACGCACCCCATCCACACTTTGCAACGCATAAAACGCCGACGGAGTCTGACTCAACACACTGACCTGCTCCGCGACTAGCAACGCATGGAAATCCTGCGGAGAAGACACCACCGCCTCGGGCACCACCACCACACGCCCACCACGCAACAACGCCCCAAAGATCTCCCACACCGACACATCAAAGGCATAGGAATGCCACTGCGACCACGCCTGACCCGAGGACAACTCCACATGCTCATCAAAAGAATCGATCAGCTCGGTGATGTTGTGGTGGGCGATGCCCACCCCTTTGGGCACACCAGTAGTGCCCGAGGTGTAAATGACATAGGCCATGTCATCGGCTGCGGGTGCGGGTAGCGCGGTGGCCGGTGTTGTGGTGATAGCCCGGTCCTCGATATCGATGACCTGAGCACCTAAACCCGCGACCCGATCAGCAAGAGCCGCCGTGGTGAGCACCGCTACCGGAGCGGCATCATCGATGATGAACCCCAACCGGGCATCAGGCACCGCAGGATCCATCGGCACATAGGCCGCCCCCGATTTGAGCACCCCCACAATCGCGGTGATCGCCTCAATCGAACGCGGCACCAACAACCCCACACACGACCCCGGCCCCACACCACGACCAACCAAGAACCGCGCCAACCGATTCGAAGCCTCATCCAACTCCCGATACGTCACACACCGGCCAGCACAACTGACCGCCACCGCATCAGGAACCCGCGCAACCTGCTCACCAAAGACCACCGGCACCGACACCGACGACACCGCCGCCACATCCAACACCGCACGGTTACCCCACACCTCCAACCGCGCACGCTCATCCACACCCACCACATCAATGCCCGACACCACCACCGCAGGATCAGCCACCATCGCCACCAACACCTGCTGCAACCGACCCACCAACCCCTCAATGGTGGCCGCATCAAACACATCGGTGCGAAACTCCACGCTGCCCTCGATCCCGGCGGGCTGACCCTGAGCAGTCCAGCGTTCAGCCAACGAGAACGACAGATCCATTCGCGCGGTCTGGGTTTCGAGCGCCAACTCCCGTAGCGAGAGATCACCTAGCGCCAACCCATCGGCGACATCACCGACACCACCAGCACCCAGGCCAAGGTTCTGCCAGGCCAACATCACCTGGATCAACGGATGATGAGCCATCGAGCGCACCGGATTGAGCTGCTCCACTAACACCTCAAAAGGCACATCCTGATGCTCAAAGGCCGCCAAACTACGCGCCCGCACCTGGGCCAACAACTGCCCCACCGTCAGATCAGCATCGACCTGCACACGTAACACCAACGTGTTGACGAAAAACCCGATCAACGGCTCCAACGCCGGATCGGTACGCCCCGCGATCGGGAACCCCACCGCCACATCAGAACTAGCACTCAACCGCGACAACAACACCGCAAGCCCAGCCTGAACCACCATGAAACTGGTCGCATTATGCGCCCGCGCCAGCGCTGCGATCTGCTGCTGCAACTGCGCCGGCCACACCACACCCACACTGGCCCCACGCTGATCAGCCACCACCGGATACGGCCGATCGGTGGGCAACACCAACTGCGGCGCCATCCCCGCTAACGCCTCACGCCAATACCGAAGCTGCCCCGCAATACGACTACCACTATCGGAAAGCTCACCGAACTGCTCGTGCTGCCACAACGTGTAATCCACATACTGCACCGCTAACGGCTCCCACTGCGGAGCCCGCCCCGCACACCGCGCGGTATAGGCCACATTCAAATCCGCCACCAACGGCGCAATCGACAAACCATCAGCAGCAATATGGTGCACCACCGCCACCAACACATGCTCACCATCACTGACCCGGAAAAGCTTGGCCCGCAACGGAATCTCACACGCTAAATCAAAACAATGCCGCGCCACACCCTCAATCGCAGCCGCTAACTGAGCCTCCGACCACCCCGAAGCATCAACAACCTCCCACCCAAACACCACATCTTCGGCGGCCACCACTACCTGGCGCGGGACCCCGTCAACCACCGCGAACACCGTACGCAAACTCTCATGGCGACATACCACATCACCCAAAGCCGCACCCAACACCGCAGCATCCAACACCCCATCAACACCCAACACCAACGGCATGTTGTACACCGACGAAGGACCCTGCAACTGATCCAAAAACCACAACCGCGACTGCGCAAACGACAACGGCACCACCAAAGGACGCGGCCCCGCCACCAACGCAGCAACCCCATCCCCAGCCTCACCCACACACCCCGCCAACCCCGCCACCGTCGGCGCCTCAAACACCGCCCGCACGGTGAGGTTGGTGTTGAAAGCCTTATTGATCGCGGCCAATGCACGCGTCGCTGATAGCGAGTCGCCACCGAGGTCGAAAAAGGAGTCGTCGATACCGACGCGGTCCACACCAAGGACCTGGGCGAAGATACCGGCCAGGATTTCTTCGACCGCGGTCTGAGGAGCCCGATACCGTTGCGCATCACCATATTCCGGAGCCGGCAACGCCCGCACATCCAACTTGCCGTTCACCGTCAACGGCAACCCCGCCACCACAACCACCGCCGCGGGCACCATATAACCCGGCAACCGCTGCCCCAACTGCTCACGCACCGCAGCAGGATCAACCACCCCCGGCACCGATTCGGTCACATACCCCACCAACTGCTTCACACCGGGCTGATCCTCACGCGCGATCACCACCGCCTGATCCACACCCTGCACCGCCGCTAAAGCAGCACGCACCTCACCCAACTCGATGCGATACCCACGAATCTTGACCTGCTCATCAACACGCCCCACATACCGCAACTGACCATCAGCGCCCCAACACACCAAATCCCCACTGCGATACATCCGCGCACCCACACCCCCAAACGGGCACGCCACAAACCGCGAACCAGTCAACCCCGACCGACCCACATACCCCACACCCACACCACGACCAGCCACATACAACTCACCCACCACACCCACAGGCACCGGACGCAACCACCCATCCAGCACGAAAAACGCCAAATGCCCCAACGGCACACCAACCGGGGAAATACTGCTGTCGACATCGCTGAGCGTGACCTCACGAAACGACGCATGCACCGTCGTCTCAGTAATGCCATACATATTGATCAACCGCGGCAACCCCGAATGATGATCAACCCAACCCGCCAAACGCTGCGGATCTAACGCCTCCCCACCGAACACCACCGCCTCAAGCTTGAGCTGACGACCCAACTCCAAACGCACCCCATCCACACTTTGCAACGCATAAAACGCCGACGGAGTCTGACTCAACACACTGACCTGCTCCGCGACTAGCAACGCATGGAAATCCTGCGGAGAAGACACCACCGCCTCGGGCACCACCACCACACGCCCACCACGCAACAACGCCCCAAAGATCTCCCACACCGCGAAATCGAAAGCTAGCGAGTGAGTCTGGGACCACACGCCTTCACAGGGCAGACTCGCATCCAACGATCGGATCAGCTCGGTGATGTTGTGGTGGGCGATGCCCACCCCTTTGGGCACACCAGTAGTGCCCGAGGTGTAAATGACATAGGCCATGTCATCGGCTGCGGGTGCGGGTAGCGCGGTGGCCGGTGTTGTGGTGATAGCCCGGTCCTCGATATCGATGACCTGAGCACCTAAACCCGCGACCCGATCAGCAAGAGCCGCCGTGGTGAGCACCGCTACCGGAGCGGCATCATCGATGATGAACCCCAACCGGGCATCAGGCACCGCAGGATCCATCGGCACATAGGCCGCCCCCGATTTGAGCACCCCCACAATCGCGGTGATCGCCTCAATCGAACGCGGCACCAACAACCCCACACACGACCCCGGCCCCACACCACGACCAACCAAGAACCGCGCCAACCGATTCGAAGCCTCATCCAACTCCCGATACGTCACACACCGGCCAGCACAACTGACCGCCACCGCATCAGGAACCCGCGCAACCTGCTCACCAAAGACCACCGGCACCGACACCGACGACACCGCCGCCACATCCAACACCGCACGGTTACCCCACACCTCCAACCGCGCACGCTCATCCACACCCACCACATCAATGCCCGACACCACCACCGCAGGATCAGCCACCATCGCCACCAACACCTGCTGCAACCGACCCACCAACCCCTCAATGGTGGCCGCATCAAACACATCGGTGTCGAACTCGACCCGCATCGTCAACACCTCACCAGGAAGCACTTGGATCGACAGGGGGTGGTGGTTGTATTCGCGGGTGTTCAACCCGGTGATGGCCAACCCGTCAGCGCCTAACGGTGCGCTGGTATCGATGGGGTAGTTCTCGAACGCGAACAACGTGTCAAACAGTTGGTAATGTCCGGTCACCCGGTGGATCTCACTGAGCGCGAGGTGCTGATGATCCAGGGTCTGGCTATAACGGTGTTGCAGTTGCTCGAGCAGACCAGCAACGGTGATCTGCGGGGTGATCTGGGCCCGCACCGGCACGGTGTTGACCAACAGGCCCACAATCGATTCCACCCCAACCAACTCCGCCGGGCGGGTGGCGACCGCGACGCCGAACACGACGTCGTGGTGGCCGGTCAACGAGGCCAGCAGCTGCGCCCAGCCGGCTTGAAGCACCGTGTTGACGGTGGTACGACAGCGACGGGCCACCTCATGGATAGCCCTGGTGAGCTCGGCGGTCAGTTCCCACGATGCGCTATCGCGCGGCCCTAAGGCCGTGCCCCGGTTCGGAGCGACCAGCGTGGGGGTGTCAAACCCCGCCAACACCTCACCCCACACCGCTCGCGCATGATCGAAATCGCGCTCTGCCAACCACATCACAAACCGGCGGAACGACCCCGCCGACCCTAACCGCTGCCCGTAATAACCGGCGAAGATCTCCTGCAACAAGATGGCCAGCGACCACCCGCCGAGCACGATGTGATGGCTGGTCACCACCATGCGGTACTGCTCGGGGGCGGTACGCAGCAACGCCACCCGCAACGCCGGGGAATCCGCCAGTTCACAGACCCGCACCCGTTCAGCAGCACACACCTGCTGAACCTGCTCCTCGACACCAGCATCCCCACCGTCGAGTTCCACATACCGCCACGGCGCAACGGGATCGGCCGGGATCACCTGCACCGGGTCCCCGAACTGCTGGCTGAACAACGCCACCAAGTTCGGGTGACGACCCACCACCATCTGCACCGCATCATGCAGCCGGTGCGGATCAAGCCCCCCACGCAACGCAATATCCAACTGCACCGCGTACACATCATCGCCACCCACACCAGCAAGATCCGCGTGGAACAACAGGCCCCGCTGCAAAGGAGTCAATGGCAACACATCGGCAACCCGCCCCGATGACGCCAACTCATCAATCTGATGCTGAGCAAGACGCAACGGAACAATGTCCGACGGGGTTAACCCACCCCCGCCACCACGCACACACGCACACATCCCGGCCAACGCCTCAAACCACAACGCACCAAGCCGACCAACCGCCGCCTCATCCAACACCGAACGCGCCCACGACCAGTTGGCGTGCAACTGTGCGCCGCTACCGGTATCGATAGCAACAGCGTTGAGCTCCACCGCGTGTGCCAACGTCGTGGGCACTTCCGCCGTTACCGATACGTCTTGTTGGCTGAGTTGCCATAGATCGTTGGAAAGTTCGCTCGCGGTTGGACTTATGCGTCCTAGGTAGTTGAACCCGATCACCGGTTCTGGCCCGGATAGATCCACCTCAGGGTTCAGATACCGCAACATCCCATAGGTCAGACCATCAGGCAATGCCCGCAATTGTTCTTTGGCGTCTTTGATCACCGCAGCCAAGGCGGGATCCCCGGCCACTACCTGCGGCCAGGACAATACCCCGAACCTCAACGACACCGGATACTTCGCGGTAAACCAGCCCACCGTGCGCGACAAGTCGACATCATCGGCGAGCTCTTCGTGGCGACCGTGACCCTCCACATCAATACCGATCGGCCCCGCGCCGCTACCCAAAAACTGTGCCCACGCCAACCCGTAGGCGATCACCAAAATGTCGTTGATCCCCGCATGAAACGCCGCGGGCACCTCACCGAGCACCATCTGAGTCGTCTCACCATCCAACGACACCGACAACCGCCCCGCCGTGGCAAACGTATCCACACCCGGCACCACCGGCGCTAACACCGCCGGCGTGTCCAACACCTGCTGCCACACCGGCAGCTGCGCAACAACCTCAGGCGCTAACGCATGTTCGGCCAACACCGAGGCCCACCGCTGAAACGACGACCCCGACGCCAACAACGCAATCGGCTGACCATCGCGATGCTGAGCCCACCCAATATTGAGGTCTTCCAACAGGATTCGCCACGACACCCCATCAACAGCCAAATGATGCACAATCAGCACCAACTGACCCGTCGAGGCCACCCACAACGCACTGAGCATCACCCCAGCAGCGGGGTCCAATCGCGACCGCGCCGCTACCAACGCCTCATCACTGAGCACATCCACCGACTGCACACAGCCCGCGGCATCCACCGACCCCACCGGCGGCACCCACAACGACCAACCACCCACACCGTCGTCGTCGACCCGCAACCGCAACATCGCATGCCGATCCAGCAGCGCCTGCAACACCACCACCACATCAGCAACACCGACCCCCGCCGGGCCTGCGCCACCACCGTCTGGTTGAACTCCCCAACCGGACCTTCAACACTTTGCAACCACCGAATGATCGGAGTCGCCACCACCGACCCCAGACCCTCATCAACGGCCACCTCATCACCGGCGACCCCCACCACCCGGGCCAACCGCGCCACCGACTGCTCCACAAAAACGTCACGCGGCCGACACGTCAACCCCGCCGCACGAGCACGCCCCACCACCTGCATCGACAAGATGGAGTCGCCACCGAGGTCGAAAAAGGAGTCGTCGATACCGACGCGGTCCACACCAAGGACCTGGGCGAAGATACCGGCCAGGATTTCTTCGACCGCGGTCTGAGGAGCCCGATACCGTTGCGCATCACCATATTCCGGAGCCGGCAACGCCCGCACATCCAACTTGCCGTTCACCGTCAACGGCAACCCCGCCACCACAACCACCGCCGCGGGCACCATATAACCCGGCAACCGCTGCCCCAACTGCTCACGCACCGCAGCAGGATCAACCACCCCCGGCACCGATTCGGTCACATACCCCACCAACTGCTTCACACCGGGCTGATCCTCACGCGCGATCACCACCGCCTGATCCACACCCTGCACCGCCGCTAAAGCAGCACGCACCTCACCCAACTCGATGCGATACCCACGAATCTTGACCTGCTCATCAACACGCCCCACATACCGCAACTGACCATCAGCGCCCCAACACACCAAATCCCCACTGCGATACATCCGCGCACCCACACCCCCAAACGGGCACGCCACAAACCGCGAACCAGTCAACCCCGACCGACCCACATACCCCACACCCACACCACGACCAGCCACATACAACTCACCCACCACACCCACAGGCACCGGACGCAACCACCCATCCAGCACCAACAACACCGCCCCCGGCACCGGCACACCAATCGGGGGCACCCCCGAACCCGCTACCAACGGCGCACTAATCGACGCGAACACCGTGGTCTCAGTCGGGCCATAAACGTTGACCATCACCCGCCCCGGCGCCCACCGATCCACCAACTCCGGCGGACACACCTCAGCACCAATCACCAACGCCACCGAGTCCAAACCCTGCGGCGACAACACCGACACCGCCGACGGGGTCTGCGTCAACACCTCCACCTGCTCCGCGACTAGCAACGCATGGAAATCCTGCGGAGAAGACACCACCGCCTCGGGCACCACCACCACACGCCCACCAAACAACAACGCCCCAAAGATCTCCCACACCGAAAAGTCAAACGAATACGAGTGGAACTGCGTCAACACCCGCCCCGAGGACAACTCCAGATGCTCATCAAAGGACTCAAACATCCGTGTCACGTTGTGATGGGTGACCGCAACACCTTTGGGTGTGCCAGTAGTCCCCGACGTATACACAATATGAGCAATGTCATCGGCTGCGGGTGCGGGTAGCGCGGTGGCCGGTGTTGTGGTGATAGCCCGGTCCTCGATATCGATGACCTGAGCACCTAAACCCGCGACCCGATCAGCAAGAGCCGCCGTGGTGAGCACCGCTACCGGAGCGGCATCATCGATGATGAACCCCAACCGGGCATCAGGCACCGCAGGATCCATCGGCACATAGGCCGCCCCCGATTTGAGCACCCCCACAATCGCGGTGATCGCCTCAATCGAACGCGGCACCAACAACCCCACACACGACCCCGGCCCCACACCACGACCAACCAAGAACCGCGCCAACCGATTCGAAGCCTCATCCAACTCCCGATACGTCACACACCGGCCAGCACAACTGACCGCCACCGCATCAGGAACCCGCGCAACCTGCTCACCAAAGACCACCGGCACCGACACCGACGACACCGCCGCCACATCCAACACCGCACGGTTACCCCACACCTCCAACCGCGCACGCTCATCCACACCCACCACATCAATGCCCGACACCACCACCGCAGGATCAGCCACCATCGCCACCAACACCTGCTGCAACCGACCCACCAACCCCTCAATGGTGGCCGCATCAAACACATCGGTGTCGAACTCGACCCGCATCGTCAACACCTCACCAGGAGCGAATTGGATCGACAGGGGGTGGTGGTTGTATTCGCGGGTGTTCAACCCGGTGATGGCCAACCCGTCAGCGCCTAACGGTGCGCTGGTATCGATGGGGTAGTTCTCGAACGCGAACAACGTGTCAAACAGTTGGTCATGTCCGGTCACCCGGTGGATCTCACTGAGCGCGAGGTGCTGATGATCCAGGGTCTGGCTATAACGGTGTTGCAGTTGCTCGAGCAGACCAGCAACGGTGATCTGCGGGGTGATCTGGGCCCGCACCGGCACGGTGTTGACCAACAGGCCCACAATCGATTCCACCCCAACCAACTCCGCCGGGCGCCCCGACACCGCGACGCCGAACACGACGTCGTGGTGGCCGGTCAACGAGGCCAGCAGCTGCGCCCAGCCGGCTTGAAGCACCGTGTTGACGGTGGTACGACAGCGACGGGCCACCTCATGGATAGCCCTGGTGAGCTCGGCGGTCAGTTCCCACGATGCGCTATCGCGCGGCCCTAAGGCCGTGCCCCGGTTCGGAGCGACCAGCGTGGGGGTGTCAAACCCCGCCAACACCTCACCCCACACCGCTCGCGCATGATCGAAATCGCGCTCTGCCAACCACATCACAAACCGGCGGAACGACCCCGCCGACCCTAACCGCTGCCCGTAATAACCGGCGAAGATCTCCTGCAACAAGATAGGTAGCGACCACCCGTCGAGCACGATGTGATGGCTGGTCACCACCATGCGGTACTGCTCGGGGGCGGTACGCAGCAACGCCACCCGCAACGCCGGGGAATCCGCCAGTTCACAGACCCGCACCCGTTCAGCAGCACACACCTGCTGAACCTGCTCCTCGACACCAGCATCCCCACCGTCGAGTTCCACATACCGCCACGGCGCAACGGGATCGGCCGGGATCACCTGCACCGGGTCCCCGAACTGCTGGCTGAACAACGCCACCAAGTTCGGGTGACGACCCACCACCATCTGCACCGCATCATGCAGCCGGTGCGGATCAAGCCCCCCACGCAACGCAATATCCAACTGCACCGCGTACACATCATCGCCACCCACACCAGCAAGATCCGCGTGGAACAACAGGCCCCGCTGCAAAGGAGTCAATGGCAACACATCGGCAACCCGCCCCGATGACGCCAACTCATCAATCTGATGCTGAGCAAGACGCAACGGAACAATGTCCGACGGGGTTAACCCACCCCCGCCACCACGCACACACGCACACATCCCGGCCAACGCCTCAAACCACAACGCACCAAGCCGACCAACCGCCGCCTCATCCAACACCGAACGCGCCCACGACCAGTTGGCGTGCAACTGTGCGCCGCTACCGGTATCGATAGCAACAGCGTTGAGCTCCACCGCGTGTGCCAACGTCGTGGGCACTTCCGCCGTTACCGATACGTCTTGTTGGCTGAGTTGCCATAGATCGTTGGAAAGTTCGCTCGCGGTTGGACTTATGCGTCCTAGGTAGTTGAACCCGATCACCGGTTCTGGCCCGGATAGATCCACCTCAGGGTTCAGATACCGCAACATCCCATAGGTCAGACCATCAGGCAATGCCCGCAATTGTTCTTTGGCGTCTTTGATCACCGCAGCCAAGGCGGGATCCCCGGCCACTACCTGCGGCCAGGACAATACCCCGAACCTCAACGACACCGGATACTTCGCGGTAAACCAGCCCACCGTGCGCGACAAGTCGACATCATCGGCGAGCTCTTCGTGGCGACCGTGACCCTCCACATCAATACCGATCGGCCCCGCGCCGCTACCCAAAAACTGTGCCCACGCCAACCCGTAGGCGATCACCAAAATGTCGTTGATCCCCGCATGAAACGCCGCGGGCACCTCACCGAGCACCATCTGAGTCGTCTCACCATCCAACGACACCGACAACCGCCCCGCCGTGGCAAACGTATCCACACCCGGCACCACCGGCGCTAACACCGCCGGCGTGTCCAACACCTGCTGCCACACCGGCAGCTGCGCAACAACCTCAGGCGCTAACGCATGTTCGGCCAACACCGAGGCCCACCGCTGAAACGACGACCCCGACGCCAACAACGCAATCGGCTGACCATCGCGATGCTGAGCCCACCCAATATTGAGGTCTTCCAACAGGATTCGCCACGACACCCCATCAACAGCCAAATGATGCACAATCAGCACCAACTGACCCGTCGAGGCCACCCACAACGCACTGAGCATCACCCCAGCAGCGGGGTCCAATCGCGACCGCGCCGCTACCAACGCCTCATCACTGAGCACATCCACCGACTGCACACAGCCCGCGGCATCCACCGACCCCACCGGCGGCACCCACAACGACCAACCACCCACACCGTCGTCGTCGACCCGCAACCGCAACATCGCATGCCGATCCAGCAGCGCCTGCAACACCACCACCACATCAGCAACACCGACCCCCGCCGGGGCCTGCGCCACCACCGTCTGGTTGAACTCCCCAACCGGACCTTCAACACTTTGCAACCACCGAATGATCGGAGTCGCCACCACCGACCCCAGACCCTCATCAACGGCCACCTCATCACCGGCGACCCCCACCACCCGGGCCAACCGCGCCACCGACTGCTCCACAAAAACGTCACGCGGCCGACACGTCAACCCCGCCGCACGAGCACGCCCCACCACCTGCATCGACAAGATGGAGTCGCCACCGAGGTCGAAAAAGGAGTCGTCGATACCGACGCGGTCCACACCAAGGACCTGGGCGAAGATACCGGCCAGGATTTCTTCGACCGCGGTCTGAGGAGCCCGATACCGTTGCGCATCACCATATTCCGGAGCCGGCAACGCCCGCACATCCAACTTGCCGTTCACCGTCAACGGCAACCCCGCCACCACAACCACCGCCGCGGGCACCATATAACCCGGCAACCGCTGCCCCAACTGCTCACGCACCGCAGCAGGATCAACCACCCCCGGCACCGATTCGGTCACATACCCCACCAACTGCTTCACACCGGGCTGATCCTCACGCGCGATCACCACCGCCTGATCCACACCCTGCACCGCCGCTAAAGCAGCACGCACCTCACCCAACTCGATGCGATACCCACGAATCTTGACCTGCTCATCAACACGCCCCACATACCGCAACTGACCATCAGCGCCCCAACACACCAAATCCCCACTGCGATACATCCGCGCACCCACACCCCCAAACGGGCACGCCACAAACCGCGAACCAGTCAACCCCGACCGACCCACATACCCCACACCCACACCACGACCAGCCACATACAACTCACCCACCACACCCACAGGCACCGGACGCAACCACCCATCCAGCACCAACAACACCGCCCCCGGCACCGGCACACCAATCGGGGGCACCCCCGAACCCGCTACCAACGGCGCACTAATCGACGCGCACATCGTGGTCTCAGTCGGGCCATAGGCGTTGACCATCACCCGGTCGGTCGCCCACCGATCCACCAACTCAGGCGGGCAGGCCTCACCGATTGTTACGACGGTGACCGAGTCCAAACCCTGCGGCGACAACACCGACACCGCCGACGGGGTCTGCGTCAACACACTGACCTGCTCCGCGACTAGCAACGCATGGAAATCCTGCGGAGAAGACACCACCGCCTCGGGCACCACCACCACACGCCCACCAAACAACAACGCCCCAAAGATCTCCCACACCGAAGCGTCGAAGGCTAGCGAGTGAGTCTGGGACCACACGCCTTCACAGGGCAGACTCGCATCCAACGATCGGATCAGCTCGGTGATGTTGTGGTGGGCGATGCCCACCCCTTTGGGCACACCAGTAGTGCCCGAGGTGTAAATGACATAGGCCATGTCATCGGCTGCGGGTGCGGGTAGCGCGGTGGCCGGTGTTGTGGTGATAGCCCGGTCCTCGATATCGATGACCTGAGCACCTAAACCCGCGACCCGATCAGCAAGAGCCGCCGTGGTGAGCACCGCTACCGGAGCGGCATCATCGATGATGAACCCCAACCGGGCATCAGGCACCGCAGGATCCATCGGCACATAGGCCGCCCCCGATTTGAGCACCCCCACAATCGCGGTGATCGCCTCAATCGAACGCGGCACCAACAACCCCACACACGACCCCGGCCCCACACCACGACCAACCAAGAACCGCGCCAACCGATTCGAAGCCTCATCCAACTCCCGATACGTCACACACCGGCCAGCACAACTGACCGCCACCGCATCAGGAACCCGCGCAACCTGCTCACCAAAGACCACCGGCACCGACACCGACGACACCGCCGCCACATCCAACACCGCACGGTTACCCCACACCTCCAACCGCGCACGCTCATCCACACCCACCACATCAATGCCCGACACCACCACCGCAGGATCAGCCACCATCGCCACCAACACCTGCTGCAACCGACCCACCAACCCCTCAATGGTGGCCGCATCAAACACATCGGTGCGAAACTCCACGCTGCCCTCGATCCCGGCGGGCTGACCCTGAGCAGTCCAGCGTTCAGCCAACGAGAACGACAGATCCATTCGCGCGGTCTGGGTTTCGAGCGCCAACTCCCGTAGCGAGAGATCACCTAGCGCCAACCCATCGGCGACATCACCGACACCACCAGCACCCAGGCCAAGGTTCTGCCAGGCCAACATCACCTGGATCAACGGATGATGAGCCATCGAGCGCACCGGATTGAGCTGCTCCACTAACACCTCAAAAGGCACATCCTGATGCTCAAAGGCCGCCAAACTACGCGCCCGCACCTGGGCCAACAACTGCCCCACCGTCAGATCAGCATCGACCTGCACACGTAACACCAACGTGTTGACGAAAAACCCGATCAACGGCTCCAACGCCGGATCGGTACGCCCCGCGATCGGGAACCCCACCGCCACATCAGAACTAGCACTCAACCGCGACAACAACACCGCAAGCCCAGCCTGAACCACCATGAAACTGGTCGCATTATGCGCCCGCGCCAGCGCTGCGATCTGCTGCTGCAACTGCGCCGGCCACACCACACCCACACTGGCCCCACGCTGATCAGCCACCACCGGATACGGCCGATCGGTGGGCAACACCAACTGCGGCGCCATCCCCGCTAACGCCTCACGCCAATACCGAAGCTGCCCCGCAATACGACTACCACTATCGGAAAGCTCACCGAACTGCTCGTGCTGCCACAACGTGTAATCCACATACTGCACCGCTAACGGCTCCCACTGCGGAGCCCGCCCCGCACACCGCGCGGTATAGGCCACATTCAAATCCGCCACCAACGGCGCAATCGACAAACCATCAGCAGCAATATGGTGCACCACCGCCACCAACACATGCTCACCATCACTGACCCGGAAAAGCTTGGCCCGCAACGGAATCTCACACGCTAAATCAAAACAATGCCGCGCCACACCCTCAATCGCAGCCGCTAACTGAGCCTCCGACCACCCCGAAGCATCAACAACCTCCCACCCAAACACCACATCTTCGGCGGCCACCACTACCTGGCGCGGGACCCCGTCAACCACCGCGAACACCGTACGCAAACTCTCATGGCGACATACCACATCACCCAAAGCCGCACCCAACACCGCAGCATCCAACACCCCATCAACACCCAACACCAACGGCATGTTGTACACCGACGAAGGACCCTGCAACTGATCCAAAAACCACAACCGCGACTGCGCAAACGACAACGGCACCACCAAAGGACGCGGCCCCGCCACCAACGCAGCAACCCCATCCCCAGCCTCACCCACACACCCCGCCAACCCCGCCACCGTCGGCGCCTCAAACACCGCCCGCACGGTGAGGTTGGTGTTGAAAGCCTTATTGATCGCGGCCAATGCACGCGTCGCTGATAGCGAGTCGCCACCGAGGTCGAAAAAGGAGTCGTCGATACCGACGCGGTCCACACCAAGGACCTGGGCGAAGATACCGGCCAGGATTTCTTCGACCGCGGTCTGAGGAGCCCGATACCGTTGCGCATCACCATATTCCGGAGCCGGCAACGCCCGCACATCCAACTTGCCGTTCACCGTCAACGGCAACCCCGCCACCACAACCACCGCCGCGGGCACCATATAACCCGGCAACCGCTGCCCCAACTGCTCACGCACCGCAGCAGGATCAACCACCCCCGGCACCGATTCGGTCACATACCCCACCAACTGCTTCACACCGGGCTGATCCTCACGCGCGATCACCACCGCCTGATCCACACCCTGCACCGCCGCTAAAGCAGCACGCACCTCACCCAACTCGATGCGATACCCACGAATCTTGACCTGCTCATCAACACGCCCCACATACCGCAACTGACCATCAGCGCCCCAACACACCAAATCCCCACTGCGATACATCCGCGCACCCACACCCCCAAACGGGCACGCCACAAACCGCGAACCAGTCAACCCCGACCGACCCACATACCCCACACCCACACCACGACCAGCCACATACAACTCACCCACCACACCCACAGGCACCGGACGCAACCACCCATCCAGCACCAACAACACCGCCCCCGGCACCGGCACACCAATCGGGGGCACCCCCGAACCCGCTACCAACGGCGCACTAATCGACGCGAACACCGTGGTCTCAGTCGGGCCATAAACGTTGACCATCACCCGCCCCGGCGCCCACCGATCCACCAACTCCGGCGGACACACCTCAGCACCAATCACCAACGCCACCGAGTCCAAACCCTGCGGCGACAACACCGACACCGCCGACGGGGTCTGCGTCAACACCTCCACCTGCTCCGCGACTAGCAACGCATGGAAATCCTGCGGAGAAGACACCACCGCCTCGGGCACCACCACCACACGCCCACCAAACAACAACGCCCCAAAGATCTCCCACACCGAAAAGTCAAACGAATACGAGTGGAACTGCGTCAACACCCGCCCCGAGGACAACTCCAGATGCTCATCAAAGGACTCAAACATCCGTGTCACGTTGTGATGGGTGACCGCAACACCTTTGGGTGTGCCAGTAGTCCCCGACGTATACACAATATGAGCAATGTCATCGGCTGCGGGTGCGGGTAGCGCGGTGGCCGGTGTTGTGGTGATAGCCCGGTCCTCGATATCGATGACCTGAGCACCTAAACCCGCGACCCGATCAGCAAGAGCCGCCGTGGTGAGCACCGCTACCGGAGCGGCATCATCGATGATGAACCCCAACCGGGCATCAGGCACCGCAGGATCCATCGGCACATAGGCCGCCCCCGATTTGAGCACCCCCACAATCGCGGTGATCGCCTCAATCGAACGCGGCACCAACAACCCCACACACGACCCCGGCCCCACACCACGACCAACCAAGAACCGCGCCAACCGATTCGAAGCCTCATCCAACTCCCGATACGTCACACACCGGCCAGCACAACTGACCGCCACCGCATCAGGAACCCGCGCAACCTGCTCACCAAAGACCACCGGCACCGACACCGACGACACCGCCGCCACATCCAACACCGCACGGTTACCCCACACCTCCAACCGCGCACGCTCATCCACACCCACCACATCAATGCCCGACACCACCACCGCAGGATCAGCCACCATCGCCACCAACACCTGCTGCAACCGACCCACCAACCCCTCAATGGTGGCCGCATCAAACACATCGGTGCGAAACTCCACGCTGCCCTCGATCCCGGCGGGCTGACCCTGAGCAGTCCAGCGTTCAGCCAACGAGAACGACAGATCCATTCGCGCGGTCTGGGTTTCGAGCGCCAACTCCCGTAGCGAGAGATCACCTAGCGCCAACCCATCGGCGACATCACCGACACCACCAGCACCCAGGCCAAGGTTCTGCCAGGCCAACATCACCTGGATCAACGGATGATGAGCCATCGAGCGCACCGGATTGAGCTGCTCCACTAACACCTCAAAAGGCACATCCTGATGCTCAAAGGCCGCCAAACTACGCGCCCGCACCTGGGCCAACAACTGCCCCACCGTCAGATCAGCATCGACCTGCACACGTAACACCAACGTGTTGACGAAAAACCCGATCAACGGCTCCAACGCCGGATCGGTACGCCCCGCGATCGGGAACCCCACCGCCACATCAGAACTAGCACTCAACCGCGACAACAACACCGCAAGCCCAGCCTGAACCACCATGAAACTGGTCGCATTATGCGCCCGCGCCAGCGCTGCGATCTGCTGCTGCAACTGCGCCGGCCACACCACACCCACACTGGCCCCACGCTGATCAGCCACCACCGGATACGGCCGATCGGTGGGCAACACCAACTGCGGCGCCATCCCCGCTAACGCCTCACGCCAATACCGAAGCTGCCCCGCAATACGACTACCACTATCGGAAAGCTCACCGAACTGCTCGTGCTGCCACAACGTGTAATCCACATACTGCACCGCTAACGGCTCCCACTGCGGAGCCCGCCCCGCACACCGCGCGGTATAGGCCACATTCAAATCCGCCACCAACGGCGCAATCGACAAACCATCAGCAGCAATATGGTGCACCACCGCCACCAACACATGCTCACCATCACTGACCCGGAAAAGCTTGGCCCGCAACGGAATCTCACACGCTAAATCAAAACAATGCCGCGCCACACCCTCAATCGCAGCCGCTAACTGAGCCTCCGACCACCCCGAAGCATCAACAACCTCCCACCCAAACACCACATCTTCGGCGGCCACCACTACCTGGCGCGGGACCCCGTCAACCACCGCGAACACCGTACGCAAACTCTCATGGCGACATACCACATCACCCAAAGCCGCACCCAACACCGCAGCATCCAACACCCCATCAACACCCAACACCAACGGCATGTTGTACACCGACGAAGGACCCTGCAACTGATCCAAAAACCACAACCGCGACTGCGCAAACGACAACGGCACCACCAAAGGACGCGGCCCCGCCACCAACGCAGCAACCCCATCCCCAGCCTCACCCACACACCCCGCCAACCCCGCCACCGTCGGCGCCTCAAACACCGCCCGCACGGTGAGGTTGGTGTTGAAAGCCTTATTGATCGCGGCCAATGCACGCGTCGCTGATAGCGAGTCGCCACCGAGGTCGAAAAAGGAGTCGTCGATACCGACGCGGTCCACACCAAGGACCTGGGCGAAGATACCGGCCAGGATTTCTTCGACCGCGGTCTGAGGAGCCCGATACCGTTGCGCATCACCATATTCCGGAGCCGGCAACGCCCGCACATCCAACTTGCCGTTCACCGTCAACGGCAACCCCGCCACCACAACCACCGCCGCGGGCACCATATAACCCGGCAACCGCTGCCCCAACTGCTCACGCACCGCAGCAGGATCAACCACCCCCGGCACCGATTCGGTCACATACCCCACCAACTGCTTCACACCGGGCTGATCCTCACGCGCGATCACCACCGCCTGATCCACACCCTGCACCGCCGCTAAAGCAGCACGCACCTCACCCAACTCGATGCGATACCCACGAATCTTGACCTGCTCATCAACACGCCCCACATACCGCAACTGACCATCAGCGCCCCAACACACCAAATCCCCACTGCGATACATCCGCGCACCCACACCCCCAAACGGGCACGCCACAAACCGCGAACCAGTCAACCCCGACCGACCCACATACCCCACACCCACACCACGACCAGCCACATACAACTCACCCACCACACCCACAGGCACCGGACGCAACCACCCATCCAGCACGAAAAACGCCAAATGCCCCAACGGCACACCAACCGGGGAAATACTGCTGTCGACATCGCTGAGCGTGACCTCACGAAACGACGCATGCACCGTCGTCTCAGTAATGCCATACATATTGATCAACCGCGGCAACCCCGAATGATGATCAACCCAACCCGCCAAACGCTGCGGATCTAACGCCTCCCCACCGAACACCACCGCCTCAAGCTTGAGCTGACGACCCAACTCCAAACGCACCCCATCCACACTTTGCAACGCATAAAACGCCGACGGAGTCTGACTCAACACACTGACCTGCTCCGCGACTAGCAACGCATGGAAATCCTGCGGAGAAGACACCACCGCCTCGGGCACCACCACCACACGCCCACCACGCAACAACGCCCCAAAGATCTCCCACACCGACACATCAAAGGCATAGGAATGCCACTGCGACCACGCCTGACCCGAGGACAACTCCACATGCTCATCAAAAGAATCGATCAGCTCGGTGATGTTGTGGTGGGCGATGCCCACCCCTTTGGGCACACCAGTAGTGCCCGAGGTGTAAATGACATAGGCCATGTCATCGGCTGCGGGTGCGGGTAGCGCGGTGGCCGGTGTTGTGGTGATAGCCCGGTCCTCGATATCGATGACCTGAGCACCTAAACCCGCGACCCGATCAGCAAGAGCCGCCGTGGTGAGCACCGCTACCGGAGCGGCATCATCGATGATGAACCCCAACCGGGCATCAGGCACCGCAGGATCCATCGGCACATAGGCCGCCCCCGATTTGAGCACCCCCACAATCGCGGTGATCGCCTCAATCGAACGCGGCACCAACAACCCCACACACGACCCCGGCCCCACACCACGACCAACCAAGAACCGCGCCAACCGATTCGAAGCCTCATCCAACTCCCGATACGTCACACACCGGCCAGCACAACTGACCGCCACCGCATCAGGAACCCGCGCAACCTGCTCACCAAAGACCACCGGCACCGACACCGACGACACCGCCGCCACATCCAACACCGCACGGTTACCCCACACCTCCAACCGCGCACGCTCATCCACACCCACCACATCAATGCCCGACACCACCACCGCAGGATCAGCCACCATCACGCGGTCCAGGACCGACTCCAAACGAGCGGCATGCCGGGCGATCTCATCGGCGGTGTAACGTTCGGGATTCCACGCGAAGTCGATCCGCGGTGCACCGTCACTCAGCCGTGGATGGACGATGATCGAAATGTCTTGAATGGGGAAAGTGGACAACACTTCAATCGCCCCTTCCGAAGGGCCGAAACGAAGCGGAGCATTGAAGTCCAAGACATTGATGATGGGCCCGAACTCCACGTTCATGCCAAGATGGCCCGTGTCGGGCAACAGCGCCGCCCAACGCCGGAACTGTTGGTGACGCAACGCGCCGATCAGCGCTGTGGCGACCTGATCGGTCAGTTCACCAACGGTGTCTGTGTCATCCACGCGGATAGTCAGCGGCACCATATTGGAGACCATGCCGGCGCTCTTTTTCAGCGCGGCAGTCGTACGCGCGGAAACCGGCATCGACATCGATACAGATCGGCGTCCCGTTGATTTCGCCATGAAAACCGCAAGCGCCGCAACGACCCTCGCGACGTGGAGGTGATCGCCATGGGCATTCGGCAATCGCTGTTCGCATTCCAGCCGACGAACCAACGGATGGCGCGGCGTCACCAGTCTGGCGACCCCTGACAGATCAGCGCTGTCCGTACGCTCGCACAGGATGGCTTTCCAGTACTGGGCGTCAGCCTGGCTACGTGCGGACCGCTGGTACTTGCTGTCGGCGTTGCGCAGCAAGGTAAATTCTGAAAAATCGACCTCGGTAGTAGCGTCGGCCGATCCCGAGTAGACGGCCGCGATATGGCGGACAATGTTGTACGCGCCATACCCGTCGCAAAGGACGTGGTGGGCACGCAAGTAAAAGTACGACAGATCATCGCTTATCCGAAGCAAGGCGAACTCCGTGAGCCGATCACGGATCAGGTCGATGGGTCGACGGTAATCGTCATTCATCCAGCGGTGCGCGGCGGCTAACGGATCGGATTCCGCACGCAGATCGATGCATCGCGCGGTCCGCGGAAACCTGCGGTCCACTATGAAGATCGGCTCATCGTCCTGCAAGGCCAAGCGCGCACAAGGCGTACCGAACCGCGCCGCTGCGGCGTTACACGCCACCGACAACCGTTCGAGGTCGACGAAATGGTCGATCGGCACAAAACCGGCGAAGTTATAGGCAATCTCAGGCTGAAGTTGTTGGGCCGCCCACATTGACCACTGAGCAGCGGTCAGAGGTCCCACTACATCCGATTGCGCGCCGAAATCAAGCATTTATGCGAACCCCCTAGGTCTAGCCGCTGACCGGCATCTGAAATCCCGTGCCGTTGAAGTGCTTATCGCACGCCCCCCCGGCGCACGTCCCGCTAACTTTGAGAAGGCCATCCGGAGGACGGCTGTTGCTGAGAAACCGAACTCGTGCCCTCGATTCGCTCGCTGGGGCACAGCTTCACGCCACGAAGCCTGCTACTAAGCAGTCGATACATCCGGCTGCTGAGCCGCCAGCCGCTCCCGCAAGCTTCGCGGTCTTATGTCAGGCCAGTTCTGCTCCATATAGTCAAGGCACGAAGCACGGTCAGCCTCGCCGTAAACCACCCGCCAACCCGCTGGGACGCTGACAAACGCCGGCCAAAGACTGTGTTGTTCTTCGTCGTTGACTAGGACGAGAAAGCCACCCTGCTCGCTATCAAAAGGGTTGATGCTCAAGAAGTTCTCCAAAATCGTACTTGTGATATGGTTACGTAGATCCTATATGGTGTCGTATCACATATACTATAGATCGCAGCCGCTGACTAGTGCTTGTGCCGCATCGGTTCAGCTCCCCATGGCCCCGATAGCGGGTCGGCGACTTCGGCGGCACTAGCGTGCACATCGCTGCCGCCCCACAGCCCGTCGGCGGGCAGCGGCCACTACGGCGCGAGCTCGCCCGACTGGCTTCGTGCACGTAAGTTCTCCACCGAAAGTGCTGGGACGATGGGTTATTCGACGGATTCTCGCGTGTCAGTGTCGGGCCGACGGCTTACGCTTTACTAGTGCGCTCTCGCCGATATGCCCCCCGGGATCATGCACGGCCCGAGGCTGATTCGATCAGCCGCCACGAAGCGCCCACGACCCGCCAGACCTACCGTGTGCCATAGAAAATGTGCCATAGAAAAGGAGCCACGAACGGTCTTCGGGCGGCCATCAATGAGTGGCGGGAGCCTCGGGGTATGTTGCGTCGACCGCGAGGCAACACCACGGTGTGATCGTCGATGACCCAGGTCAGCCGCGGTCAGCATGGGTTCGTCCGGCGCTGTTCGGGGCTTCCGGCGTCACCATCACCAGCGCGACGCCTATCCGGGCGAGCGCCCGTGCCCGAAACACCGCACACGCGGGCTATCGCCACTGCCTACTGCATCAGTACGCTGGTCAGGCCGGATCAAGACATTGGCTAGGAGGTGCCCTGCTTTCGGGACTGGAAGAACTTCGGCCACCGAAAGGCTGCGCAGGTAGACCGATAGTCTTGTTCGAAACAGGGAGGTGAGTCCCCATCGCCGAGGAAAGTACCGATCCCCGGCCTGCCCGGTCGCGGGCTCGTTTACTGGAAGCCGCCGCGGCCCTCTTGAGGTCCGGAGGTCCCAGCGCAGTCACCGTAGAAGCGGTCACCCGCACCGCTAACGTAGCCAGAGCCACCCTGTATCGCCACTTCCCGAGTGGGAACGATTTGCTGGCGGCGGCGTTCAACAGTCTGATACCGCCGTGCCCCACACCGCCCGACGACGGCTCCCTTCGGGATCGACTGGTCGCCTTGGTCCTCGCCCAGGCCGAGTCGGTGGCTCAAGCACCCGCCGTGATGACAGCGATGTCCTGGTTGGCCCTGGGCCGCGACCTAGAGGGTTTGCCAGAACCCCACCACACCAGCTGCGCGGCCAGCCCCGCAATCACCACGCTTCGCGAACGCATCGCTCAGCAATATGCGGCGCCATTCGACGCCTTATTCGACAGCCCGGAGGCCGCGGAGCTCGGCGAGGTGGACCGTTCCCAGGCCATTGCCATGCTGATCGGCCCCCTAGTCCTGGGACGGCTGTCCACACTGCCAGACTTCGACTATCGGGAATGTGCGCTCGCGGCCGTCGAGGGTTTTCTGCACGTTCAGCGCTTACAGGGCAGAGCTGACGCTGCCAGCATCGAATCGGCAGGTGCTTGAGCCACCTACTTATGTCGTAACCGAACACCGAATGGATGTGCGGATCTCGGCCTGTATGCCAAGGATCGTGCAGGTGTCAAGTTCCGGCACTTCCATTTAGAAGATACCGAATCCCCGAACTGCCAGCGAGATCCCAAGCACAGTAAAGATAGCCGCGACGAGGTGCGGACGATGCGCAAGCGCCCAGTCATGCAAGAGGCCCAGTACCGCTTGGGTTTTCGTCGGCGCCACGAGATGACTGACGAAGACGATCTCAACGACGGCAAACATGCCGACAACGAAAACCACAAGAGCACTAGCCATTGTGCCAATTGCGGCTCCCGAGGCCGCGACGATGGCGAGCAGGAACGGCAGGCCGTCGAGGGGTGGTCCCCCCGTAAACAGACCGACCACGAACGCGACCCACACGGATCCATTTGTCCATGCGCCTTCGGCACGACGGCGCAGCCGCCGAATTGCCGATCCGCCTCCGGTCGACGGGTCTGCGATGTTGCCCAGCGGTGACGAGATCGGACTCTGCGAAGTCGAATCCAGCATCAGGACGGACGAGTTACCACTCGATGCCGAAGACAGCGTCCGCTGGCGCGCACGCACCCGCAGGCGCAGCACGATCACCGCAGCGATTGACAAGACGACAACCGCAGTGCCGATTTGGATCTGGCGGACGAGGGCACTCGTGGTCGAGTTGGCCAAATCATGGCCACGTGCACCAAAAGTATGTGTGGCCTGTAGCAACGTCAGCGGAATCACCATGGTAGGTATGCACGCTGTCAGGCCGCCAACTCCGTAGACGAGCAGGTTCTGCACTGGCCGGGACCGCGAAATCAAGAGAAGAGTGATACTAAGACGCGCCGGATCGAGCGCAGCCAAAAGCGTCAGCAATAGGACTGACCCCCACATGACAGCACACAGTACCCCATGATGTTTTCCTCGTCGCGCTGACAGCTCCTTGCGGCGATTCATCCCATGGCCGCTCACCGCCTAGCGTCAACTGCTCGTCAAGACTTCGAACACCTTGACAGTGAGTCACTTTCGCTGATCTTCGAAAGACACTTGTCATATACGATCCAATGTCTATGGTACGATCTGGCATTTCATGCACATATAACTGAGTTCTACGCGATCTGACGAGCTGGGGACAGGCGGGGTGCAAAGGCTTTGGACTTTGGATCAGCGTCGAACAGCGAGCGGCACGGGCCACCCCCACTACATGCAACGCGTAAGGCAATTGAGGGCGTGTGATCCACGATGAAATTTGTGCTGGCGAGCTATGGGAGTCGTGGCGATATCGAGCCATGCGTTGCTCTTGGTCGTGAACTGCTGAGTCGCGGCCACGACGTTTGCATGGCCGCTCCTCCAGACCTGGTTGAGTTCGCCCAGCTGACTGTGCCCACCGTGGTCGCTTTCGGGCCTGACTCGCGCTCGACTATGAACGCGCACCGCGACTTCTGGACGGCATTCTTCGCCAACTTTTGGAAGATCCGACGTCTGATCAGGTTGCGGCGTGAAACGGTGCTACCCGCCCTGCAGCGCTGGGACCACATCTGCGCCACGCTGGCGTCGTTGACCGATGGTGCGGATCTCCTTGTCACCGGCGTGAATTTCGAACAGGCCGCCGTCAACGTCGCGGATTACCATGACATTCCTTTGGTGACACTGCATCACTTCCCGTTGCGGTCAAACGGCCAGCTCATCTCGGCGCTGCCGCCGCGGTTGAGCCGTGCCGCAATGAAAGTGTACGAATGGGTGGCTTGGCGTCTAAGTAGCAAGCTCGAGCGCGCACAGCGCCGCGACCTGGGCTTACCTAAGGCACGGGGGCCCTTGTCGCGTCGATTCACCGAACGTGGATCGCTGGAGATCCAGGCTTATGACGCCGTGTGTTTTCCCGGGTTGGCTGCCGAATGGGCGCATGGGGATTGGCAGCGGCCGTTCGTCGGGGCGCTGACGCTGGAATTGCCAACGGATGCCGACGACGAAGTCATGTCGTGGATCGCCGCGGGATCACCACCGATTTTTTTCGGCTTCGGTAGCATGCCGATCAAATCCCCGGCCGACGCGTTCGACATGATCAGCGCGGCCTGCGCGCAATTGGGCGCCCGGGCGCTCATTTGCTCTGCCGCAACCGATTTCGGCGATGTCGCCCATGCGGACCATGTGCAAGTTGTCGACACCGTCAACTACGCGACCACGTTCCCTTACTGCCGCGCGGTGGTGCACCATGGTGGCACCGGCACCACGGCTGCGAGCTTGCGTGCCGGCGTCCCCACCTTGATCCTGTCGACAGACATTGACCAAAAAATTTGGGGGGCTCGGGTCACCCGACTGAAAGTCGGTGCCACGCGGAGTTTGTCGAGCGTCACCGAGAAGACGCTGATTGCGGACCTGCGTACCGTCCTCGCCCCGGAATACGCCACGCGGGCCCGCGAGATCGCAGCCCAGATGACCCGACCTGCAGCGAGTCCCCTGGCTGCTGCCGATCTTGTAGAGGGTCTCGCTCGCAGGTCTTCTGTGCCTGAATCAGCCAACGAACCCAGCGGCGCGATGCCCGATCATCACGATGGTCGCGTGCGGGCCCCGGCTGGTGATCTCGGGCAGCACGGAGCCGTCGATCACCCACAAGTTCTCGAGCCCGCGGACCCGACACCGCGGATCGACGACGGCGTGCGGATCCCCGTCGGCACCCATCGGGGCGCTGGCGCAAAGGTGTTGCGAGGTGGCCCATACCGGTGAGCCGACATATGTTGCCGCACTGGCCAGTTCGCGGGCGAGTTCGCTGCCCCGGCGCAACGTCGCGACATCGTCGGGCTCACTGTCGTAGCGGTGTTCGATACGTGGCGACACATCGGGATCTGCCGACACCAGCGTGATGCGCCCCCGCGAGCGGGGCTGCATCAGCGCCACCCCGATATGCGGCCAATCGGGATGGCCTGCGGTGCCGTCCCCGGTCATCGCGACGAAACCGCCTGTATACGGCCTGATCTCGACGCCGTAGTCGGTGCTGAGCACCACCTCCAGCACCGGACGGCCGGCGGCCACCGCCCAATTCGTCGGCAGCACCCATTCGGGGTGGTCGCTGCAAAACATTCCCACCGGTAGCGCGGCCAGCACGGGCACGCCAGCGGCCCGCAGCATCGCCTCATCGCCGACACCGGAGAGCATCAACAAGTGAGCAGATTGGATTGCGCCGCTGCACAGCACAATCCGATCCGCGGTGAGCCTGGTCGGCCCCTGCGGGCCCACCGCATCGACGCCGACCGCGACGGTACCGTCGAAGCGCAGGCGCAGGGCCCGCGTCCGCGCCAGCAAGGTCAGGTTCGGCCGTCGCAGGGCCGGGATCAGGAATCCTGCCCCCGACCCGAGCCGTAGTCCGTCCACGATGTTGAGCGGGACCGTACCCACGCCCGAAACAAGTTCCGGCCCACAGTCATTGAGGTCGGCGATCCAGGGGAAGCCTGCGCGCTGTGCGGCCGACGCAAAGCTCTCCGAGGTCCCGGTCAGTTCGTGGGTGCGGCGAACGCGGATGGGACCCGTGGCGCCATGGGCGGGGCTCGCGAAATCCAGGTCGGTCTCGATCGCCCGGAAATGCCCGACGACGTCGGACCACGCCCAGCCGGGAACGGCGGCCCGATCGAAATCCCGGGGCAGGCCGCGGCAGAAGTAACCGCCGTTGACGGCGCCCGAGCCGCCGACCGTCGCCCCGCGCACGATCGGCACGAGGCGGACGGGCCGGTCGGTGAGCCGGGTCTGATACCGCTTAACCAGCGGGCTGCCGGCACCGATCGGCAGCTGCAACCCGTTCGTGGTCCGCGCCAGCAGGCTCGGGTCCTCGAGGCCGGGTCCCGCCTCGAGGACGGTCACCGCACACCGCGAATCGGCGGAAAGGCGTTCGGCAACAACCGATCCAGCGCTGCCGGCGCCGACAATCAGCACATCGCTGTGCGAGGCAGCCGTGGTCAAGGCAGGAGCTAGGTGCGGATCTGCGGCTTGAGCGCGCGCAGGTTGCGCTCTCGCAACACGCCCCTCCACAGTCCCAGACCATAAGCAAGGTCGTCGACGCGCTTGAGCAAGAGATAAGTCAGCAGCCCGATCGGTTCGGCGTCGTCGCCGGTGCTGTCCCGGCGCCGGAGCCAGTCGACCACGCCGTCCATGACGGCGGCGACCACCAGGACTCGCCTGCAGTGGCGCGACACCACGGCGGCGAGCAGCGCCAGGGGCCAGTAGTGCCGGCACAGAGCCGAGGCCAGTTGCAGCGCCGCCGACCACAGGCCGCGGGTCGCGATCACCACGACGTCGGCGATCGAGGTGTCGGCGCCGCGCATCGCCCTGGCGATCCGCCGGCCGGTCAAGACCGCGATCACGATCGACGCCAGCTGGGACAGGCTGGTCCCCAGCGCCATCAGGATCCACGCCGTCAGCGCCCAGCCGGAGATCACCACCGGCGCCGTCTTGTCCGGATGCCGCACCGACAGCGGAGCTGCGGATCCGCCGTAGAATGCCTTGCGCGCGAGCCAATCTCGCAGCTGCGTGCGGTGGTCGTGGGCGACGAGCGCGATCGGCTCGTAACGCAGGCGGGCGCCCGCTTCGATCAGGCGCCAACACAGGTCGACGTCCTCGCCGGACTGCATGGTCTCATCGAACCCGCCCACGTCGGCGATGGCCGAGCGGCGGCAGATGATTGCCGCACTGGGCACGTAGGACACCGTGCTGTGCGGCAAGACCGGCGCCTCGCGCTGACCGAGGTCCAGCGACGAGTGCACCGCCTCGTAGCGCGCCACCAGGTTCTCGCTCTGGGCCAGGCCGACGATCCGCGGTGCGACCAGCGCGACAGTGGGATCGCAGAAATGGCCGAGCAGGGCTTCCAGCCAACCCCGGCGCGGCGAGACGTCGGAATCCAGGAACGCGACGAATTCGGACGTGCAGGCCGCCAGGCCGGTGTTGCGCGCCGCCGCCGGGCCCCTGCTGCGCGGGTGACGCAGCACCTGGACGTCGCAGTGCGCGCCGGCGAAGTCTTCGGGCTCGATGGGAAAAACCGAACCGTCATCCACCACGATGACGCGCAACCCGCGCAGCTGGCTCACCAGGCGACGCACACCAGAAACGTTGTCCCGCACCGGAATTACCACGGTCACATCCCGGTGTGACGGGCCACCGGCCGGCCGTGGATGCGCCACCGTGGCGTCGAGCAGGGTGCGGGCCAACTGCGCGCTGACGTCGTCGCGCACCTTGAGGCGGCCGTCGGACAGCATGCCCTGAGCCGCGGGAGCCAGCTTGAGCAGGCGGGTCGGCGAGCCGCCGAGCAGAGCCGAGCCGTCGCCGAGTACTCGGACGCGGCGATCGACCTGGACGGCGAATCCGTCCGGCAATCGGGGCGCGGTCATGTGCACCGCTCTCCCCCACAACCGGGAGGCGCGCTCATGTCAGCATCCCGTCGGGCCCGGGTGCCCAGCGGGCGACCCGGCGCACGCAGCCGTCGACCATCTCGGAGAAGATGCGCTTGCCCTCGGCGGCGGTCGCCGTGGTCGGGTCCCCCAGGATGCCCACCGGGCTAACCGCCTCGACTCCGCCGCTGCGCATCGACGGCAGCAGGTCGGGCAGCGGCGCCCGGTTTCCGGCAAGCCAGCGGTCGGTCAGCACATCGGTCGGCGAGATATGCAGTAACACTGATGTTTCGGTGTGGCCGGCATGGGCGTCAGCGCCGGCGGCGGCGCAGGGGCACCAACCGGCGTCACGGCCCTCCGACCGCAGCTGTCGCACGGCGGCGTCCAGCGCCGCGACGTTGCCGCCGTGACCGTTGACGAAGACCAGCCGGTGGCCCCAGGACGCCGCCGACCTGCCGTACTCCACCAGCAGCGTGGTGAGGGCGTCGGTGCCGATGGAGATGGTCCCGGCGAAACTCTGGTGCTCGCCGCTGGCGCCGTACGCGATGGCCGGTGCGACCAACCATTGCTCGTCGAGGCGGGCCCGTGCCCCCCGGGCGACAGCGGTCGCGATCCGGGTATCGGTGTCCAACGGCAAGTGCGGACCGTGTTGCTCAGTCGACCCCAGCGGGATCAATATCGACGACGAGGTGCTTGACAGCTGGCTCGACGTCGTAGTTCCTAACTCGCCGAGTACGGGCACTCGGTGATGGTAGGCCGAATTCACCTGGCGTGCACCAATTGTTGCACCTTCAAAGTTAACTTTTTTCTGGGCTGTTCATCGAACGGTCGATATTCGGCTCGTGCGTCACGGTTGCCCCGCGCGTATCACAATTGTCGTCGGCGTCGATTCTGCTCGCTGATAGCTACTTTCGCCAGTACCCGACTGGCACATCCACCGACCAATTCAATACCTGGCAAAGCCGCCCGAATTGGTCAAGATCGGCATGGGTCCGGGCTCAGCCCTCCGGAGCCGACGGCACGCCCAGGGCCCGCGTGAAGCCGGGTGGCAGCAGGATGTCGGCGGGGGTCAGGTCGTGCACCGAGGCATGCCCGAGCCCCATGAGCGCGGAGTCGATGCCGCCGCGCAGAACGTCGAGCACGTTCTCGACGCCAGCCTGACCATTCGCGGCCAGACCCCACAGATAGGCGCGCCCGATCAGCACCGCCCGCGCCCCCAGTGCCACTGCCTTGACGACATCGCTCCCGCGCCGGATGCCACCGTCGAGCAACACCTCGACCTGGTCGCCGACCGCCGCCACCACTGGCGGGAGCGCACGGATCGACGCCGGTGTCCCGTCCAGGTTGTTGCCGCCGTGGTTGGACACCGATATGGCCGAAACCCCGGCATCCACAGCTCTTTTCGCGTCATCGACGCGCATCACGCCCTTGAGCATGAAGGGGCCGCCCCATAGCTCGCGCAACCAGGCGATGTCCTCCCACGTCGGCGGGGGCGTGCCCATCCACTCCCCGTAGGCGGCAAAGAAAGGTGGACCGGCCTCGCCGCGCGCCGCCTGGTTCGGCACCGACAACGCCGGCGGGCGCAGGGTCTTCGCCCACTTCAGGAACCACCGGGGCTTGAAGGCCGCCTCCGGTGACAGTCGCAGAATGGTCCGCAGGTTCATCTCTTCGGGAATCTTGGGGCTGCCCCAGTCGCGCCCGTGCGAGAAGGACCAGTCGGTGGTGACGATCAAACCGACCGCACCGGCCGCGCGCGCCCGCTCCACCCGCTGCGCGATCGCGTCACGGCCGCCCAGCCAGTACACCTGGAAGAACAGCTTGGGGTTTGCCGCGATGACTTCCTCGATCGGCTTGCTGGCAAACGAGGACAGACCCATCGCCGTTCCGCGTGCGGCGGCGGCTCGCGCGACGGCGACCTCGCCGTCGGGGTCGACCGCTTGAACGCCGGTGGGGGAAATCACCACCGGCATGGAAATATCCTGTCCCATAACGGTGGTCGACAAGTCACGCTTTTCCTGAGCACCTATGACGTGAGGCGCAAAGCCGAGCTCACCGAAAGCTTCGACGTTATCGGAGACCGTAATTCCTTTTTCGCTCGCCGCAACCAGTGCCGCATAAACGGATTTCGGCAAGCGGCGCTTTGCGCGTCGCTGAGCGATAGCGACAGTTTCGAACCATTCGTCGGCCACGGTTAAACCGGGCTCTCGTTACACAGCCGCGCCGGCGGTTGCTGCGGCGGCCGCACCGACAGGGTCAGCGGCACCGGCTGGCGGATGCGTTGGCCGCGCGAGTGGTCGGCACGCGGGCGCGGGGTCTGCCGGTCGCGCGCCAGCGCGGAGGCGCTGCGCCCCTGGACGCATTCGGGGTCCGGCCCATCCATCGGCAGGCCCATGAAGAACTTCGCCGCCATGCAGCCGCCGCGACAGCTGTCGTAATGCCCGCAACTGCCGCAGGCGCCCGCCGACTGCGGCTCCCGCAACTCGCGGAATAGCGGGGCGTTCTTCCATACGTTGTCAAAACCAACCCCAAAACCGGTGTCCGTCAACACGTTTCCGGCCAGGAATCGGTCGTGGATGGCGAACGGGCAGGCGTAGACGTCGCCCACCGGGTCGATCAGGCACACCACCCGGCCGGCTCCGCACATGTTCAGGCCGGCCAACGCGCCCGACGAGCCCAGCGGCGCCAGATGGAAGAAGGAGTCGCCGGTGAGGACCCGCTCCCCCTTGGCGACGAGCCAGTCGTAGAGCTGGACCTGCTGAGCCGCGGTGGGGTGCAGATCCTCCCAGACATCCGCGCCGCGCCCGGACGGCCGCAACCGGGTGATCCGCAGCGTGGCGCCGTAACGGCTTGCCAGGGCAGCGAATTCGTCAAGCTGGTCGACGTTGTGCCGGGTGACCACCACGGAGATCTTGGCGTCGGAGAAGCCGGCCGCGGCGAGGTTCTCCAGCGCGCGCACCGCCATCGCGAACGAGCCGGGCCCGCGGACGGCGTCGTTGACGTCGGCCGTCGCGCCGTCCAGCGAGATCTGGACATCCACGTAGTCGCTGGCGGCCAGTCGGGCGGCGACCTCCGGGGTGATGCGCACCCCGTTGGTCGAGAACTTCACCCCGACGTGGTGCTCGGTGGCGTAGTCGACCAGCTCCCAAAAGTCCGGGCGCACAGTGGGTTCCCCGCCGCCGATGTTGACGTAGAACACCTGCAGGCGTTCCAGCTCGTCGATGATGTCCATGCATTGGCGGGTGGACAGCTCTCGTGGGTCACGCTTGCCCGACGAGGACAGGCAGTGCACGCAGGCCAGGTTGCAAGCGTAGGTGAGCTCCCAGGTCAGGCAGATGGGTGCGTCCAGTCCGTGCTCGAACTGCTCGATGAGCCGGGGAACGGGGGCCGCTGTTGTCATCGATGGTCCTCCTGGGGTACCAGCATGCGTGAATCGACCAGCACACCCAGCGCGTGTAGGTACGGCGCCTGCCCGGAGTCGTCCAGGCCCGCGGCGCGCAAGGCCGACCGGACGTCGGGATGGTCGGCCAGCGAGTGCACCACCGCAAGGATGGTGCGGTTCTTCAGAAAAGACAGCTTGCGGGTGCCGAAGTGGTAGAGCAGTGCGCCAAACGGTTCCGGTCGAACCGCCACCTGCGGGTGCAACCGCCAGCCGCGATCAGGATCGAACAGGGTTTGCCCCGGCCCGGCCTGCGCGGGCGCAGGCACGGTCAGTAGACCCCGCACATACCGTCGATGGACACTTCCTCCACCAGGCTTTCGGTGACAAGCTCGGTGGCAGTCTCGGTCTCGTGGTCCATGAATCCGCCTCTCGTTAGGACTCGACAATGATCGGTCGATCTGGACACAATATGGCATCGAGTGCCGCAATGGAAGGGCGGACCTGATGATGCCGCAGTCGCGACTGGGCCGGCGCCGCTCGACGACCCCCCAACACATCACCGACGTCGCCATCGAGCTCTTCGTCAACCACGGCTTCGCGGAGGTGAGCGTCGACGACGTCGCGCAGGCCGCCGGCATCTCCCGCCGGACGCTGTTCCGCTATTACGCTTCCAAGAACGCCATCCTTTGGGGCGACTTCGACACCCACCTCGCCCACCTCGAGGACCTGCTCGACGCTGTCGATCCGCAGGTCCGGCTGGGCGCGGCCCTGCGCGCGGCGCTGTTGGCCTTCAACACCTTTGACGAGTCCGAGACGGTCGGGCACCGCCAACGCATGCGGGTCATCCTGCAGACCGCCGAACTGCAGGCGTATTCGATGACCATGTACGCGGGCTGGCGGGGGGTGATGGCGGCCTTTGTGGCCCGCCGGCTGAATCGGAAGACCGACGACCCGCTGCCCCAGACGGTCGCCTGGACGATGCTGGGCGTCGCGCTGAGCGCCTACGAGCACTGGCTCGGCGACGAATCGGTGACACTGCCCGACGCCCTCGGGTATGCCTTCGATGTCGTCGGCGCCGGCCTGAACGACCTCGAACCGTGAGCGCCGGTTCTGCGGCGCTGGTATCCGAGCACCGGGGGCAGCTGGGACGCCCCGGCCGCCTGGCCCTCGATCACGGCCGCGGCGGTCGAGCACGCCGACCCGCTGTGCGCGAGGCTTGCCCAACCGCCGCAGACCAACGAGGTGGGCCGATCCGCGGCGCTGATCGGCGCACTGTTGCGGATAAATCACGAATTTGGCTTGCTCGTATGACTTTTCGAGGTCGGATCGAGCGCCGGGCTGAACCTGCGGGCCGATCACTACCAATACCGGCACGCCGGCGGGCAGTGGGGACCGGTCGACTCGCCGGTGACCATCGACGACGCCTGGCGCGGCCGACTGCTAGTGAATTGGGAATGATTGCAAGGGTTTTCCCGGCGGCCTAGCCGTTGGGCACTGCCTCGGGGTTGGCGATTCGGATCGGCGTTCCGTCCAGCCAGGCCACCACGGCTTCGATGGTGTCGGCGTAGAAGGCGGCTAGCATTTCCCGGGTGACGTAGCCGAGATGAGGCGACAATGTCACATTCGGCAGCAGGCGCAACGGATGGTCGGGCGCGGGCGGTTCGGCGCCGAAGACGTCCAGCCCGGCGCCGGCGATGCGCCCGGCACGCAACGCGGCGATCAGCGCGGGCTCGTCGACGATCGGTCCCCGAGAGGTGTTGATCAGGTAGGCGTGCGGCCTCATCAGGGCCAGCTCGGTCTCGCCGACCACACCGCGGGTGCGTTCGGAGAGCACCAGGTGGATTGAGACCACGTCGGATTGCTCGAACAGCTCCGCCTTCTCGACCTTGCGCGCCCCGGCCGCGGCCGCGGTCTCGTCGGTGAGGTTTTGACTCCACGCAATGACGTTCATGCCGAACGCTTTCGCGTATTCGGCCATTCGGGTGCCGGTCCTGCCGAGGCCAAGGATTCCGAGTGTCTTGCCGGACAGTGTCATACCCACCGTCGTCTGCCACCCGCCGTCGCGCATTCGGCGATGTTCGTCGGCGAGATGACGTACCGTGGCAATCATCAGTCCCCAGGCCAGTTCCGGAGTCGCGTCGCGCACGGCGCGGAATCGCGGGCTCGCGAAATCGGAGTGTGCGACCAGGACGCCGTGATCGGTGGCGGCGTCCAAGTCCAGGTTCGGCAGGCTTCGCCCCACGATCGTGATGAGCTTGAGGCTCGGCAGCCGCTCGATCAGCGTGCGGGGCAGGGCCATTCGTTCGCGCAGGGTGCACAGCACCTGGAACGGCCGCAGCGCTTCCACGGCCTGCGCTTCGGACAGGTGCCGGTCGAAAACGGAGACCTCGGAACGGCTTTGCACCGGCGACCAGTCCGCGAGTTCGGTCGCGACGCGGGCATAGTCGTCGAGGATCGCCACTCGGGGCATGCGGATCAGCCCAGCAGTTCGGAGATGGGGGTAGCGGCGGCGATTTTGCCGCGGACCTTCATGACCTTGCCGGGCATGCCGCCGCCGACCACGCCGACGACGACGCCATCACGCTCGTAGTAGGCCAGGAACTTTCGTCCGTCGTCTTCCACCACATGCACGATGTCGGTGGCCTCCGGCTCGCCGAGGCACTGGATCTTCACGTCGTACTGGTCACTCCAGAAGTACGGGACCACCACGACCTCGGGCACCTCCTGCCCCAGCATCGCGGGCACCACGACTCGTGCCTGGTCGGCGACATTGCTCCAATGTTCCACCCGCGCTTGGTGTCCCGCCGCATCCCGCCAGGATGCGACGTCGCCGAGCGCCCACACGTTGGGCGTGCTGGTTTTTCCGGACTCGTCGCAGATCACTCCGTTGTCGACCTCGACGCCGCTGCCCTCGAGCCATTCGGTGGCCGGTCGCGATCCGATGCCGACGACGACCAGGTCCGCGGTCAGCTCGGTGCCGTCGCTGAGCACCACCTGCTCGACATGCCCGTCGCCGAACACCTCCGCCACGCCGACACCGGTGCGCACGTCCACGCCCTCGTCGCGGTGCAGGCGAGCCACCAATTCACCAATCTGCTCGCCGAGCACCGCGGCCAGCGGGGTAGGTTGCGGCTCGACCAGCACCACATCGACGCCCAGGCTGCGCAGGCTGGCCGCGACCTCGCAGCCGATGAAGCCGGCGCCGATCACCACGGCACGCCTGGCCTCGGATGCGTGTTCGCGCAGCGCCATGCTCTCGTCGAACGACCGCAGCACACGTATGCCCTCGAGATCCGGGAATGCCGGAATGCGCCGCGGAACCAACCCGGTGGCGATCACCAACTCGTCGTAGCCGAGCACGGTCCCGTCGGCGAGGGTCACCGTCTGCGCGCTGGGGTCCAGGGCGGTGGCCGCGGCGCCCAGCCGCAGCGTGATGTCTTTTTCCTCGTAGAACTCGCGCGGCTTGAGCGCGACGTCGTCGACCTCTTTGCGCAGCACTTCCTTGGACAGCGGCGGCCGATCGTAGGGCAGATGCGTCTCGTCGCTCACGATCGTGATGCGCCCGGGGTACTCCGACCGGCGGAGTTGCTCGGCGGTCCGGGCGGCGGCCAGCCCGCCGCCGACGATCACGATCCCTTTGTCGCTCTGGCTACTGGTCACGTGGTGTTCATACACGATCGCGAATCAGTACTTCAAGGCGCCCTTGTCGACGTTGATCTGGGTGCCCGAAACCGTGCCGGACCCGTCGCCGGCGAGCCACACCACAACGTCGGATACCTCGTCGGGTTTCATGAAGCCATTGGGCTGCAGCGGCATTGGCGGGAAGCTGTGCACGAAGGCGGGATACTTGGCGAAGATCTCCATCATCGCCTCCGGCTCGATCATCGGGGTGTCGATCGAGTAGGGGTGAATGGAATTGACCCGGATGCCGAACTCCCCCAGCTCGATGGCCAGCGTGTTGGTCAGGGCGGTGAGCCCGAATTTGCTTGCGGCGTAATGGCCGTTGCCCGGGGTGGCCTTCACGCCCGCGGCCGAGCTGACCACCACGATGGAGCCACCGTTGCCGGCCTCGATCATCGCGGGTATTGCCGCGCGCAGGGTGCGCCAGGTGCCGGTCAGGTTGACGCCGATCACCGTGTCCCACTGCTCGTCGGTGAGCTCCCAGACCCGGCCCCAGCCCAGCACGCCGGCGTTGGCCACCACAATGTCGAGGCGGCCGAATTGTTCGACGCCGTCGGCAACCAGTTGCCGCACCGCCGCATCGTCGCGGACATCGACCTCGCGGGCCAGCACCTTGCGCCCCTCCGCCTCCACCAGCCGCACGGTTTCGACCAGGTCCTCGGGCGTCGCCGGGGTGTAGGTCACCGTGCTCGACACCGGCGCGCAGATGTCGAGCGCGATGATGTCGGCGCCCTCGCGGGCCAGCCGCACCGCGTGCGATCGCCCTTGGGCGCGCGCCGCGCCGGTCACGAACGCGACCCGTCCCTGCAGTGCTCCACCCTGACCCGCCACGGGCACGCCCCTTTCGCCGAAAAACAGGCTAGCAGCGGAACTGAAACGTGTTCTAACGTCTCCCGAAGTCGGGACCGGTTCAGATCTCCGAGATGATCTGGGTGCGGCGGACGTTGTACTCCTCGTCCGTCACCGCGCCGCTGGCGCGCAGCGTCTCGAGCTCTTGGAGCCGTTCGGCGATCGACGGTTGACCCGGTGCGGCAGCGGGTGTGCCGGCAGCGGGCTGCGCGGCCGGCGGCTGCTGTTCGACCGCGCGGCGCACCACAGCCTGGATCTGCGCGCGCAGCCCTGGGTTCGACCGGATGTCGACCATCCGGTTCAGTGGAACCCCGTTGGCCTTGAGGATCTGCAAAATCTCCATCAACGGCCCGGCTTGCCCGCTCAAATCGTAGGTTCTGTTGTCCTCGGCCAAGTTGAACTGGGCTGGCACCAGGCCGTTGACCAAAGCACTGCGTTCCCAGTCGATTTGGTGCTCCTGGGTGGTGGGATTGACCAGCACCACAAGCTTGCGTGCGGTGAGATTACCCAGGCGGGTGACGCTGGCGATGACCCGGTCCTGGCGCTCGAACGGCACGAACCCCGGTCCGGCGATGTGCAGGTTCACCTTGACTACCGGCTGCTCGTTGATCCGGGTCCCGGTCTCGGTGAGCCCGGTAATCTGGGCCAGCGCAAGCACTCCGTGCTGCTCCAGCTCCGCCGATTTGGCCGCCGACTTCGCGCCGTAGTTGGTCAACGCCAGGGCGATCAGCACATCGGCCACGGTGATGAGCAGGCCGACATAGAGCATCCACTGCAGCAGGTTGTCCAGGCCGAGGGTGAAGTACACCACCAGGAAAATCGGCCCCACCAGGCCACCGCACAGCAACACCAACAACTGTGTCTTCAGGTAGCGCGCCAGCACGTATCTCTCCTAGCCCTCGGGGAGTCCGTGCCAGACTAGCCCCGCGCCGGTCGCGGTACAGCGGAACCGCAGTCGCGTCCGCGTTTGCTCTTGGCTTTGCGGGCTAGTTAAGCGCTTCCACCGGCGCAAGCGTTCAGCGTGGCGTCACTTTCGGCCGCATCTTGGCGGCATCCGAGCCGGCGGTCGGTGCGTTCGCGTGCGACGCTGCCAGCACCGCGGGCGCGGCCGCGACCGGCGGCGCCACCGCCGGCAGGGCGCTGGCCGACGACACGTCCAAGGCTTCCGCCTGCGGGGCGACCGGCAGCGCGGTGGCCGACGACACCGCGGCGTCTATTTCCGCTGGCGCGGAAGCAGCCGCGGGCGCTGCGGGCGCATCTGGATATCCCGGCGTCTCGACCCGCGCCGACGCGAGCACAGCGCCGGTTGCCGGCGATCCGGCCGGCGACGAGGCGATCGCGGCGCTCACCGGCGCCGCCACCGCCGGGGAGACGGCCGACGACAGCGGCGCGGCAGCGGCGGCCGGGGCCGCGGCCGGCGCCACAGCGGCAGGTGCCTGCGCCGCACCCGCCGCGGGCACCCCCGCCGCGACCGAACCCGCCTGCGCCGCGCCGCTGATCAGCGGCTGCGTCGCCTGCAGGGGCGCGGCGTTGGACGCCTCGACGCCCGCATACTCGGCGGCGCCGCTGCTCATCAACTGGACGAATTGCTGGTGGAACTGCGCCGCCTGGGCGCTGATCGCCTGATATGCCTGCGCATGCGCGCCGAAGAGCTGGGCGATGGTCGCCGAGACGACATCGGCGCCCGCCGCAGAAACGCTGGAGGTTGGACCCGATGCCGCCAAGTTGGCGTCGCCGATCGCCGATCCGATATTGGCCAGGTCAGATGCCGCCGCCGCCACATACTCCGGCGTCGCGTTCACAAACGACATCCGAACCTCCCGCCAGACCGCGACGGTGGGCCAAACGCACCGTCAACTCGATACTGGGCATCGTTGATCTTACCGGAGTTGGGCGCACGATTTTGACCCAAACGAAAGCACAAGGCCCGAATTGCCGCTGGCAACCCGGGCCTTGTGCTGACTATGCCTGGTGTATCAGTTGATGATCTTGACGACCCGGCCGGCGCCGACGGTGCGGCCACCCTCGCGGATCGCGAATCGCAGACCGTCGTCCATGGCGACGGGCTGGATCAGCTTCACCGAGATGTTGGTGTTGTCACCGGGCATTACCATCTCGGTGCCCTCCGGCAGCGTCACCACACCGGTCACGTCGGTGGTGCGGAAGTAGAACTGCGGACGGTAGTTGTTGAAGAACGGCGTGTGCCGGCCGCCCTCGTCCTTGGACAGGATGTAGACGCTGCCCTCGAACTCGGTGTGCGGCGTGGTGGTGCCGGGCTTGACCACGACCTGACCGCGCTCGACGTCCTCACGCTTGATACCACGCAGCAGCAGCCCGACGTTGTCGCCGGCTTGGCCCTGGTCCAGCAGCTTGCGGAACATCTCCACACCGGTGACCGTGGTCTTGGTGCTAGTCGGACGGATGCCGACAATCTCGACTTCCTCGTTCACGTTGATGACGCCGCGCTCCACACGACCGGTCACCACGGTGCCACGGCCGGTGATCGTGAAGACGTCCTCAACAGGCATCAGGAACGGCTTGTCGGTCTCGCGGACGGGGTCCGGGATCGACTCGTCGACGGCGTCCATCAGCTCCTCGACGGACTTCACCCACTCGGCGTCGCCCTCCAGCGCCTTCAGCGCCGAGACGCGGATAACCGGGGCCTCCTCGTCGAACTCCTGGGCGGCCAGCAGCTCGCGGACCTCCAGCTCGACGAGCTCGAGCAGCTCCTCGTCGTCGACCATGTCGGCCTTGTTCAGCGCCACCAGGATGTAGGGCACGCCGACCTGGCGGGCCAGCAGCACGTGCTCCCGGGTCTGCGGCATCGGTCCGTCAGTCGCGGCTACCACCAGGATCGCGCCATCCATCTGGGCGGCGCCGGTGATCATGTTCTTGATGTAGTCGGCGTGACCCGGGGCGTCGACGTGGGCGTAGTGCCGCTTCTCGGTCTGGTACTCGACGTGCGAGATGTTGATCGTGATACCGCGCTGACGCTCCTCGGGCGCATTGTCGATCTGGTCGAATGCGCGCGACTCGTTCAGGTTGGGGTACTTGTCGTGCAAAACCTTGGTGATAGCCGCGGTCAGCGTGGTCTTGCCGTGGTCAACGTGACCAATGGTCCCGATGTTGACGTGCGGCTTCGTCCGCTCGAACTTCGCCTTCGCCACTTTTGTGTCCTCCTGGACTGTTGGTGCTTGTTAAAAAGCAGTGTTGATGTTTGTAGTTGTGCCGCGGTTTGTGACCGGGCCAGGTTACCCCTTGGCGGACTGACGACCACCGCTCGGATCCGACGAATTCATTGCTCGGCTCCTCACTCGTGAGCTGCGCTCACTCGCCGTCGCCTCGCGACTCACTCGCCCGTCGCCTTCGCGATGATCTCCTTCGACACGTTCGACGGAACTTCCGCGTACGAGTCGAACACCATGGAGTAGTTCGCCCGGCCTTGTGTCTTGGACCGCAGGTCGCCGACGTAGCCGAACATCTCCGACAGCGGCACGTGCGCCCGAACGACGCGCGCACCAGCCCGCTCCTCCATGGCCTGAATCTGGCCACGGCGAGAGTTCAGGTCGCCGATCACGTCACCCATGTAGTCCTCGGGTGTGGTCACTTCGACCGCCATAATCGGCTCGAGGATCACCGGCTGGGCTTGCTGCGCAGCCTTTTTCAGCACCTGTGAACCCGCGATCTTGAACGCCATTTCCGAGGAGTCCACCTCGTGGTAGGCGCCGTCAAGCAAGGTGACCTTCATGTTCACCAGCGGGTAGCCGGCCAGCACGCCGTACTGCATCGCGTCCTGGGCGCCGGCGTCCACCGACGGGATGTACTCCCGCGGGATGCGCCCACCGGTGACCTTGTTCTCGAACTCGTAGGTGGCACCGTCTTCGCCGGTGAACGGCTCGAGGTTGATGATGACCTTGGCGAACTGGCCCGAGCCACCCGTCTGCTTCTTGTGGGTGAACTCGACGTTGTTGGCCGCCCGCTTGATGGTCTCCTTGTAGGCCACCTGCGGCTTGCCGACGTTGGCCTCGACCTTGAACTCGCGGCGCATGCGGTCCACCAGAATGTCCAGGTGCAACTCGCCCATGCCGCCGATCACGGTCTGGCCGGTCTCCTGGTCCAGGTGCACCTTGAACGTCGGGTCTTCTTCGGCGAGCTTCTGGATCGACAGGCTCAGCTTCTCCTGGTCGCTCTTTGTCTTGGGCTCGATGGCGACCTCGATGACCGGGTCGGGGAAGGTCATCGACTCCAGCACGATCTGGTTGTTGGGGTCGCTCAAGGTGTCACCGGTGGTGGTGTCCTTGAGCCCGATCACCGCGTAGATGTGGCCCGCCGACGCGGTCTCCACCGGGTTCTCCTTGTTGGAGTGCATCTGGAACAGCTTGCCCAGCCGCTCCTTCTTACCCTTGGTGGCGTTGATGACCTGGCTGCCGGAGTCGACCTTGCCCGAGTACACCCGGACGTAGGTCAGCTTGCCGAAGAACGGGTGCGTGGCGACCTTGAACGCCAGCGCCGAGAACGGCTCGTCGGTCGACGGCTTGCGGACGCTCTCCTCGTCCTCCTTGCCTGGCGCGTGGCCGATGGCAGGCGGCACGTCCAGCGGCGAGGGCAGGTAGTCGATGACGGCGTCGAGCATCGGCTGCACGCCCTTGTTCTTGAACGCACTGCCGCACAGCACCGGGTAGGCCTCCGAGCTGATGGTCAGCTTGCGGATCGCGCCCTTGATCTCGGCGACCGTGAGCTCTTCGCCGCCGAGGTACTTCTCCAGCAACGCCTCGTCGGTCTCGGCGACGGCCTCGAGCAACTTGGTGCGGTACTCGTCGGCCTTGTCCTGCAGGTCGGCGGGGATGTCGACGACGTCGTACTTCTCACCCAGCTTGGCCTCGGCGCTCCACACCTTGGCCTTCATCTCGACCAGGTCGATGACGCCCTCGAAGTCACCTTCGGAGCCGACGGGCAGCTGAATCGGAATGACGTTGGCGCCGAGGCGCTCCTCCATGGTCTTCACCGAGAAATAGAAGTCGGCGCCGATCTTGTCCATCTTGTTGACGAAGCAGATGCGCGGAACGTCGTACTTGTCGGCCTGCCGCCAAACCTGCTCGGACTGCGGCTCGACACCCTCCTTGCCGTCGAAGACGGCCACGGCACCGTCGAGCACGCGCAGGCTGCGCTCCACCTCGACGGTGAAGTCGACGTGGCCCGGGGTGTCGATGATGTTGATCTGGTTGTCGTTCCAGAAGCAGGTGGTGGCGGCGGAGGTGATGGTGATCCCCCGCTCCTGCTCCTGCTCCATCCAGTCCATGGTGGCGGCACCGTCGTGCACCTCACCGATCTTGTAGCTGATGCCGGTGTAGTAGAGGATGCGCTCGGTCGTCGTGGTCTTGCCGGCGTCGATGTGCGCCATGATGCCGATATTGCGGACCTTGGTCAGGTCGGTCAGCACGTCCTTCTGTGCCACAGAAGTCTTCCCACTCTTTCGATTGCTTGGTTAGTTCGCTGTCGGTCTCGCGCCGCCCGGCCACCCTGCCAATTGGCGCCGTTTCCCGGCTCCTACCAGCGATAGTGCGCGAAGGCGCGGTTGGCCTCGGCCATCTTGTGGGTGTCCTCGCGCCGTTTGACGGAGGCCCCGAGACCATTGCTGGCGTCCAAAATCTCGTTCGCCAGGCGCTCGATCATGGTCTTCTCCCGACGCTGCCGCGAGAAGCTGACAAGCCAGCGCAGCGCCAGCGTGGTGGACCGGTCCGGACGCACCTCGACAGGCACCTGGTAGGTCGCACCACCCACGCGGCGGCTGCGCACCTCCAGGGCTGGTTTGACGTTGTCCAGCGCCCGCTTGAGGGTGATCACCGGATCGGTACCGGTCTTGTCGCGGGCCTGCTCGAGCGCACCATAGACAATGCGCTCGGCCAGCGATTTCTTCCCCTGCAGCAGAACTTTGTTGACCAGCTGGGTCACCAACTGCGACCCGTAGACCGGGTCATTGACCAACGGACGCTTGGGCGCGGGTCCCTTGCGCGGCATCAGCTCTTCTCCTTCTTGGCGCCGTAGCGGCTGCGGGCCTGCTTGCGGTTCTTGACGCCCTGGGTGTCCAGCGAACCGCGGATGATCTTGTACCGCACACCGGGCAGGTCCTTCACACGACCGCCGCGCACCAGCACCATCGAGTGCTCCTGCAGGTTGTGGCCCTCACCGGGGATGTAGGCGGTGACCTCGACCTGGCTCGTCAGCTTCACACGCGCTACCTTCCGAAGCGCCGAGTTCGGCTTCTTCGGGGTGGTGGTGTACACGCGAGTGCATACGCCACGACGCTGCGGGCTGCCCTTCAGGGCCGCGGTTTTGACCTTGGCGATCTTGTCGCGGCGACCCTTGCGGACCAGCTGCTGAATGGTTGGCATCTACCGGCTTTCTGTGTTCGAGGTCGTGCTAGCTGTCTTTAAGTCTGTGTACTGCAGTTATGCCCCGCCGCCTTACCCCGCGGCCGGGTGTGTCGCATGCGCTCGGCAGCGGAGGAATCCGTTGCGTCGGAGACATGCGAATTAGCCCGGCATCCGCTCCCTTACGTCAGGCGCCGTAAGCCGCCAGGCACGAGCCACCACAATACCCGGCCCTGGTCGGACAGGTCAAAGCGGCCGCTGGACGACGGCCACCGCGCGCGAGTCAGCCGGGCGGCCTGCGGTCACTGCGGCCCGGCGCCGTGCCCCGCGGTGCGCCGGTCCAGCCCCGCCGCCAGGCGCAACACCATGTCCGAGAACAGCGCATCGGTGTCGATGTCGTCCATCACGCCGGTCATCTCCAGCAGCACAAACCCGTGCAACGCCGACCAGAACTCCAGCGCCGCGTAAAAAGCCTCTTCGCCGTCCAGACCGTAGGAGGACAGCACGGCGATCACCGGCGCGGCCGCGCCCCGGGTGGCCGCGGTGTACTCCGGGTCGTCGCCGCCCAGGGGCATCCGGGTGAACGCCGAGTACCTCCCCGGGTGGTGATGGGCATAGCTGCGGTAGGCACCGGCCATCATCAGCACCGCGTCGTCACGGGCACGGCCCTCGCCCACCCGATTGAGCATCAGGATGATGTCGTCGATGACCCGGATCCGCACCGCGCGGCGCAGGTCCTCCAGGCTGTCGACGTGGTTGTACAGCGACGGGCCCTTGGTGCCCAGCTGCGTCGCCAGGGCATTGATGGTCAGGGAATCCCAGCCCTCCCGGTCCAGGAACGTGAGCGCTCCGTCGACGATGCCCTCACGACTCAGCTTGGCGGGGCGGGACGCAGACCTGCCCGCGCGCTGACGCCCGGCCGCCGGTGGTTCCGGCCGAGCTGCCATGGCGATCGCCCTTCGCTAGCGGGACCCGGATCAAAGTCAGCTAATGACTCTAGTTGACGCACCCGCGAACCTGCTCCGGCGACCGCCAGGTGGGGAGCGATCACCACTGGAGAGAAAACTCTGCCATCGAGCGCGGGTATGCACGTAATCTCTTTGCAGGCTCTGTTGAGCTGATCCACCCGTCGCGAGGGGGCCCGCAATGAACTGGACCGCAGTCACCGGCTCGCTGGCGGTCTGTGTCGTCGCCGTCGCTGGGGCCCCGGCACCGCAGGCTCACGCCAACAACGGCGACACGCACGTGATCGGGCAGGACACGGTCCAGGTGGTCGACTGCAACGACGCCACGCTGATCGTCAACGGCACGGGCAACAATGTCACCGCGCTGGGGAACTGCTACGCGGTGACGGTGATGGGTTCGGGGAACACCATCGTCGCCGACTCGGTCTCGCACGACATCACCGTTTACGGCTACGACGAGACGGTGTTCTACAAGAGCGGCTCACCGTTCCTCTGGGATCGCGGCCGCGAACTGGGTATGACGAATCGGCTGCAGCAGGTCGGCACCTAGAACGCGCACCTGCGCCGCCCGTCCCATCGAGAGGATCGAGAAACCTTGCACGCCAACATATTTGACCGCTGTCCCCGACTGACTGCGTTCGCGTTGGCCCCGGCCGTCGCCGCCGTAGCGCTGGCCGGCTGCAGTTCGACAGCCAACCCACCGGCAGGCAGCACAACAACAACAACAACAACCAGTGCCGCGGCCGCGCCGACCACGGGCAGCCCGAGCACCACCGCTTCGGTGGAGATCGGCAACATGCTGAACTACGGGTCGATGGGGACCACGACCACCCTCGATTGCGCCACCGGCAAGTCGCTCAACGTCGCAGGCTCGGACAACACCCTGACCGTCACCGGGAGCTGCGCGACGGTATCCATCGGCGGCACCGACAACAAGGTCACCGTCGACAAGGTCGAAACACGCATCACGGTGCTGGGCTTAAACAACACCATCACCTACAGGGACGGCGACCCGAAGGTGGACAACCTCGGCTCGGGCAACACCATCAGCAAGGGAAGCTGACCGCGGGTCGTTGGATCAGCCCGCGGCCGCACCGTGGCGGCCCGCGCCCGCGGCGAACCGTCCCGCCCCCTCGGTGGCCTCAGCGGCCACCTTGGCGATGCTCGCGAACTCGCGGTCGATCGCCTCGGATTCCGACAATCCCCACTGCTGCAGGGCCGACAGCCGATCCGAGCGCAGGCACTGCTGCGGCAGCGCGGCCAATTCGGCCGCCAACTCCTCGGCCGCCCGGCGGGCGTGGCCCTTCGGGACCACCCGATTGGCCAGTCCCATCGCCAGCGCTTCGTCGGCCCGGACACCGCGGCCGGTGAGGATCATGTCCATCGCCCGGCTCTGGCCGATCAACCGTGGCAGTCGCACCGTGCCCCCGTCGATCAGCGGCACGCCCCAGCGCCGGCAGAAGACACCGAATACGGCGTCCTCCTCGGCGACTCGCAGGTCGCACCAGATGGCCAGCTCCAGACCGCCGGCCACGGCGTAGCCGCTTACCGCCGCTATCACCGGTTTCGACAAGACCATGCGCGATGGCCCCATCGGGCCGGGACCATCCCGGTGCACCGCGTTGGCCTCCGGTGTGCCGAAAGCCTTCAAATCGGCTCCCGCGCAGAAGGTTCCGTTGTCGCCCCACAGCACGGCGACCGACGCGGAATCGTCGCGATCGAAGTCGTCGAACGCCTGGTAGAGGGCGGCCGCCGTCGGCCCGTTGACGGCGTTGCGCGCGCCGGGCCGGTCCAGGATCACCGTGGTCACCGGACCCTTGCGTTCTACCCGCACCGGCTCGTTCATGTCACCTCCATAAGTTGGGTCAGGTTGCGTCGGTGCGCGAGCTCAGTGGCGAAATCGTGGTAGGCGGCGCGCAACGGGGCACCGGGCCAATCGGTAGGCAACAGTTCAGCGGGCAGCATCGGGTCGGTGAGCAGGTGGCGCACCGTGGCCGCCGCCACCACGAAGCGAGCCGGAATGTCGCGGGCCCCGGCCATTTCATCAAGCAGCCGGTGTCCGGTGCCGGCCCACTCGGGCAGGTCCCACAGCCGACCCGCCAGCTCAGCGGGCGCATCATCGCGGGCGCTCAGTATTCGCACCCGCTTCCCCATGTCGGGCTCGAGCTCGAGCTCGAGATTGTCTGGCCGCATCCACACACCTTCGCGCAACTCACCGAACCGCTTGTGGTGCATGGTCGTTCGCAGCGCGGCGCGGGTGCTGGCATCGGTGCCCACGCTCGTGACGATGAGGACTTGCCAGGATCCACGCCAGTTCCGGGTGCGCGGGCGCATCGCGTCGTCCTGGCGGCGCTGGCGAGCCAGCAGCCGATCCGACAGCCGGTAACCGTCGTCGGAACGGATCAGGTCGCCGGCGCCGACCATGCGGGTCAGCGCGACGCGCAGCGCGGACTCCTTGATCCCGAAATCCGCTGTCAGCGTGATCAATTCGCTGGCACTGGCCCACGCCGGGTGGGCACCGAGGAGCACGCTGAGCACCACGGAACGCGCCGTCATCTTCCGCATGACTAGACCTCCGAGGCCCGCCTGCCATAGTCGCCGAATGGCTCGTCACGGTGCCGAACCGCCTCACGGAAGCCATGCTCGACCGAGTCGGCAACGAAAGCGTGTCCCTCGGGTGTATGGCGCGCGACGCCGTCGAACACCGTGCTGACCATCCTGCTGGTGGCCACACCCTGTTGCAGCAAAGCTGAATTCAGCGCGAGCTTGACCATGATCAACTGGTTGACCGGCACCGTCGCGATCCGCTGTACCAGTCGTTCGGTGCGCTCGTCGAGGTCTGCCGCGTCCGGCGCCTCGACTGCCAGGCCCCACTCGGCCGCCTGGGCGCCGGTGATCGAATCGCCGGTGAAAAGCAGGCGTTTGGCGCGCTGATCGCCGAGCCGGTGGGCCCACAACCCCGCCGCAGGCACGCCCCACACCCGGGTCGGCGGGTAGCCGATCTTGGCGTCCGCCGCGGCGATCACCTGGTCGGCATGCAGGGCGATGTCGGTACCGCCGGCCACGCAGTAGCCGTGAATCTTGACCACGGTTGGCTTGTCGGCGTGCATCAGGCTGGAGAAGCCGCGCACGAAGCGGCTCATCATCTGGTAGTCGATCATCGGGTCCCACGGCTGATCGGCCAAATGGTTGACCGCCTGGGTCTTTCCGTCCAGCACGGTGCCCGCGTACGGGCCGGTGCCGCCCGCCGAGCCGGTGCGGTCGGCATAGGCGGAAAGGTCGAAGCCGGCGCAAAAGCCTTCGCCGCGACCGGATACCAGAATGACGTGGACGTTCGGGTCAAGATCGGCACGCTCGACCAACGCCGAGAGCTCCAGCGGGGTGTCCGCGACGATCGCGTTGCCCTTTTCCGGCCGGTTGAACGTGATCCGCGCAACCCGGTCGGTGACCTCGTAAGTCATCGTTTTCAGGTTGTCGAAGTCGACCGGCCTGATCGCATGTGTCACGGGCGCCGCTCCTCCTCATTGCTACGCTCTGCATCGTCGACGGCGCGGGTCATCTTGTGGCTCAGCCCTTTACCAGCGACCGCTCCAGGATAGGGGCCAGATCCAGACCGGTCGGCATGGTGCCGAACGCACCACCCCATTGCCCGTCTAGACGCGTCGCCAGGAATGCCTCGGCAACGGCCGGGTGGCCGTGGCGCACCAGCAGCGAGCCCTGCAGAGCCAGGCAGATGTCCTCGGCGACCTTGCGGGCGCGGTACTGGATGGTGTCGAAGTCGCTCAGGTCGTGCCGGAGCCGTTCGACGTGGCTGCCCAGCCGTGGATCCTGGTGCGTGCCCTCTTCCAGCTCGGCGAACAGCACCTCGACGCATTCGGGCCGAGTCGCCATGGCGCGCAAGGTGTCCAGCGCGCTGACGTTGCCGGATCCTTCCCAGATACCCATCAGCGGCGCCTCGCGGTACAGGCGCGGCATGCCGGACTCTTCGACATAGCCGTTGCCGCCCAGGCATTCCAGCGCTTCGGCGGCATGCGGGGTGGAGCGCTTGCACACCCAGTACTTGCTGGCCGCCAAGCCGATGCGGCGCAGCAGGGCTTCCTTCTCATCCCCGCGCAACGCGGCGTCGGTGGCACCGGCCATCCGCATCGCGACGATCGTGGCGGCCTCGGCCTCGACGGCCAGGTCGGCGAGCACGTTGCGCATCAGCGGCTGATCAATCAGGTAGGCGCCGAACGCTTTCCGATGCTGGGCGTGGTGGATGGCACGGGTCAGCCCGGTACGCATGCTGGTGGCGCTGCCCAGGGTGCAGTCCAGGCGGGTCAGGTTGACCATCTCGATGATGGTCGGCACCCCGCGCCCCTCCTCGCCCACCAGCCAGGCCGTGGCGCCGTCGTATTCAACCTCGCTCGAGGCGTTGGCGTGGTTGCCGAGCTTGTCTTTGAGGCGCTGCAGCAACATCCGGTTGCGGGTGCCGTCGGGCAGGATGCGCGGCAGCATGAAGCACGACAATCCGCCGGGCGCCTGCGCGAGGACCAGGAAGATGTCGCACATCGGCGCCGAGGTGAACCATTTGTGGCCGATCAGGCTGTAGGTGCCGTCGCCGTTGGGGGTCGCCTGGGTGGTGCCGGCGCGCACGTCGGAGCCGCCCTGCTTCTCGGTCATCGACATACCCGCGGTGATGCCGGCCTTCGTGGTGGCCAGTTTGAGCTCCGGGTCGTACTCGCGACTGGTCAGCAACGGCTCGTAGACGGCCGCCAGCTCGGGGTTGTAGCGCAGCGCCGGGACGACGGCATATGTCATCGAGATCGGGCAGACGTGGCCCGGCTCGACGTTCCACGCCGATGTCTTCGCGGCCCGCACCACGTGTGCGCCCGGGCGGTCGTCGGCCCACGGCGCCGCGTGCATGCCGTGCGCGATCGCCGCGCGCATCAACTCGTGGTAAGCCGGGTCGTATTCGACCTCGTCGACCCGATGCCCGGTGCGGTCGTGCGTATGCAGGATGGGCTGATTGCGGTCGGCGAGCTCGCCCCAGCGCTGGGCTTCGCGACTGGCCGACAAAGCCCCCACCGCGTGCACCTCGTCCAGTCCCCACTGCCCGCCCTCGCGGACCAGGGCCTCGACGAGCATCGGTGAGGTGGCGGGGTTGTAGTTCTCCAGCGGCGGAACCTGGTTGGTGACGACATGCGTGTCTGACATGCCACCCATATTACAGTTTTCCGACAACTGCACAAGAAGTGTAATGCGCCGGTCTGGAGCTTAGGCGTTGGCGTTCTCGCGCAGGAACGCGATGTCGTCTTTACGGCCCTCGTCGGACGTTTCGCAGATCACCGGCGCGTCCGCGGCCTTGACCGCCGCGACCAGCAAGTCGGGATCGATCTGGCCGGTGCCGAGGTTGGCGTGCCGGTCCCGGCCCGAGCCCGCCTCGTCCTTGGAGTCGTTGCAGTGCACCAGATCGATCCGTCCGGTGATGGCCTTGATCCGATCGACGGCATCGACCAGCGCCTCGCCGGCAGCCCAGGTGTGGCAGGTGTCCAGGCAGAACCCAATTCCACTGTCGCCGATGACATCCCACAACCTGGCGATGGTGTCGAAGTGGCGGGCCATCGCATGGTCGCCGCCCGCCGTGTTTTCCAAAAACACCGGCACGGTGGATTCCAGCTGATCGAGCGCCTTGCGCCAGCGCTGGAAACCCTCGTCGAGGTCGTTGTCGTCGGTGACGTGGCCACCGTGCACGATGACTGCCGCGGCGCCGATGTCGGCGGCCGCATCGCAGGTTTGCTGCAGGATCTTGCGCGACGGGATCCGTACCTTGTTGTTCGCCGACGCGACATTGATCAGGTAGGGCGCATGCACGTAGATCGGCAGCGCGGCGGCCTTCAGCACGGCGGCGTCCTCACGGGGCTTGGGCGCCTTCCAACTCTGCGGGTTGCCGAGGAATATCTGTACAACGTCAGCGCCCTCGGCCTCCGCTGCGGCCAGCGGGTCTTGGGGACTGACGTGGGAACCGATCAGCACGTTCGCCAGTCTAGTGACGGGCCCGGACGGCAGGCATTCCGCTGGCCGCGCGGCACCACCGTCGAATCGCCTGAGCAGACACGAGCTGCAGGGCCTCGGCGCTAAAGCCGATTCCACGCCTCTGTGAGCACCCCGCGCAGAACCTGCTCGATCTGGTCGAACTCCTTTTGACCGCTGATCAGCGGGGGCGCCAGTTGCACGACCGGGTCGCCCCGGTCGTCGGCGCGACAATACAGACCCGCCTCCATCAGCGCCTCGGATACGAAGCCGCGCAGGATCCGTTCGCACTCCGGGACGGAAAAGGTCTCCTTTGTCGATTTGTCTTTGACCAACTCGATACCGTAGAAGAACCCCTCGCCGCGCACGTCACCGACGATCGGCAGATCGAGCAGCTTCTCCAGTGTGGCGCGAAAGGCGGGTGCGGACTCCTTGACATGGTCGTTGAGTCTTTCCCGCTCCATGATGTCCAAGTTGGCCAACGCCACCGCGCACGAAACCGGATGGCCCCCGAACGTGTAGCCATGCGTGAATGTCGTTTTGCCATCGTTGAATGGCTCAAAGAGCCTGCCACTGGCGATCATCGCGCCCAGCGGAGAATAACCTGAGGTCATGCCCTTGGCACAGGTGATGATGTCGGGCACGTAGCCAAATTCGTTGCACGCGAACGTCGATCCAAGACGACCGAACGCACAGATCACTTCATCAGAGACCAGCAGCACATCATATTCGTCGCAGACTTCGCGCACTCGATCGAAATAGCCTGGCGGCGGCGGAAAACAGCCGCCGGCGTTTTGTACCGGCTCCAGGAAGACCGCTGCCACCGAGTCGGGTCCCTCAAACTCGATCGCCTCAGCAATGCGATTCGCGGCCCATTGCCCGAACCCCTTGAGGTCATCTTGATACGGTGCGGGCGCACGGTAGAAGTTGGTGTTCGGGACACGCACGGACCCGGGGGTCACGGGTTCGAAAGGTGCCTTGAATGCCGGCACACCGGTAATGGCCAACGCGCCGTGTGTGGTGCCGTGATACGCAACGGATCGCGAAAGCACTTTGTATTTTCCGGGTTTACCGGTCACCTTGTAATACTGTTTGGCTAGCTTCCAAGCCGCTTCGACGGCCTCGCCACCACCGGTGGTGAAGAACACGCGATTGCCTTCTCCCGGAGCGTGATTGGAGAGTCGTTCGGCAAGCTCGACCGCGGATGGCGTCGCGTACGACCACAGTGGGAAGTAGGCAAGAGTCTGCGCTTGCGCCGCGGCCGCTGCAGCCAGTTCTTCGCGCCCGTGACCGACCTGCACAACGAACAATCCCGACAGGCCGTCGAGGTAGCTCCTACCCTGGTCGTCCCAGATTGTGACGCCATCGCCGCGGGTGATCACACGCGGGGTGATGCCCTGACCGTGCCGGGCGAAGTGTCCCCACAGTCGACTGTCGGCGGCGGCAGTGCGGTTCGTCATCGGGCCCCCCAGTTGTATTGCTGCTTAATGAGTTTCAAGTAGACGAATGTTTCGGTTGAATTGACGCCGGGCAGCGATCGAATCCTGTCGTTGAGCAAGTCGAGCAATTGCTCATCGTCTTTGCAAACGAGCTCGACAATGATGTCGAACGACCCTGCGGTCAGCACCACGTAATCGACTTCGGGCAACTCCGCAAGTCGTTCGGCAAGCTCACGGGTGTGGCCCGTGCAACGGATGCCAATCATGGCTTGACGGGCGCACCCGAGCTGCATGGGGTCGGTGACCGCAACGATCTGCATCACGCCGGCGTCGGTCAGCCGCTGAATACGCTGACGCACTGCGGCTTCGGACAACCCCACTGTCTTGCCAATTGCCGCATACGAACACCTGCCGTCCTTTTGCAGAACCTCGATGATCTGCCGAGAGACCTCGTCGAGCTGGAGAGGCGCATCTTGGTTGGAACGCGCACGTGCGCGAGGAGTTTGCGGCGCGGGGTCAGAAGTCGCAGCGCTGTGGGCCACAACCACATTTATACGGAATCAGTCGCCATAGTGCAATAGCACTACGGAAACCCGCACTCATGCCGCCGAATATGTACGTTATCAGTAGACTGAAGCGACCGGGGCCGCTATGTTGGCCCGATGACAACAACGGAATCGCTCGCCGGAAGTTGGATCAAGGGCGCCGCCGAGTTCACCCGCGGGCCAGCGCACGCAGTGGTCAATCCAGCCAACTTGGAAACGGTTGCGGAATTAACCCTCGCAACCCCCGCTGCCGTCGACCGAGCAGTGGCCTCCGCTCGCCAGGCACTGCCAGGATGGTCTACCGCGACACCCGCAGAACGCGGCGCCGTGTTGACCAAGCTCGCGGAATTAACCGAGCAGCATGCGCACGAACTGGTCGCGGACGAGGTGCGCCAAACCGGTAAGCCGGTTCGGTTGGCTGAACAGTTCGACATTCCGGGCAGTGTCGACAACATCGCGTTCTTCGCCGGCGCCGCTCGGCATCTGCAGGGACAAGCGACGGCCGAGTATTCGGCCGACCACACCTCGAGCATCCGGCGCGAAGCAGTCGGGGTAGTAGCCACCATCACGCCATGGAACTATCCGTTGCAGATGGCGGTCTGGAAGACCATGCCCGCCTTGGCCGCCGGATGCACGGTCGTCATCAAGCCCAGTGAGCTCACCCCGCTCACCACCCTGACCCTGGCACGGCTGGCGAGCGAAGCGGGTCTGCCCGACGGCGTCCTCAATGTCGTCACCGGCTATGGCGCCGATGTAGGGACGGCACTGGCCAGCCATTCCGGAGTGGACATGGTGACCTTTACCGGCTCAACGGCGGTGGGCCGCAACGTGATGGCCGCGGCCGCCGTCCACGGCAACCGCACCCAGCTCGAACTCGGCGGCAAGGCGCCATTCGTGGTGTTCGACGACGCTGACATCGATGCCGCGGTTCAAGGCGCAGTGGCGGGCGCGCTGATCAACTCGGGACAGGATTGCACCGCGGCGACGCGTGCAATCGTGGCGCGCAACCTGTATGAAGACTTCGTATCGGGAGTCGCAGAGGTGATGGCGAAGGTCGTGGTTGGCGATCCATCCGACGCGGAAACCGATATGGGCCCACTGATTTCAATCGCACATCGGGACAAGGTAGCGGGTATTGTCGCCAGAGCGCCCGGTGAAGGTGCCCGCGTGGTGGCCGGCGGCAAGGCGTTGGACTCGGTTGGCGCCTTTTACCTTCCGACGCTGCTTGCCGATGTCGACGAACGCTCAGAGGCCTATCGAACCGAGATCTTCGGACCGGTGCTAACCGTCCGGTCGCACGACGGCGAAGACGACGCACTACGTCAGGCCAACGACACCGACTACGGCCTTGCCGCCTCCGCATGGACGCGAGACATTTACCGTGCGCAGCGGGCTTCACGCGCAATCAAGGCTGGTTGCGTCTGGATCAACGACCACATCCCGATCGTCAGTGAGATGCCGCACGGCGGCGTCGGTGCGTCCGGATACGGCAAGGATATGTCCGACTATTCCTTCGAGGAATACCTGACTGTCAAACACGTGATGAGCGATATCACCGGAGTCGCCAAAAAGCCCTGGCATCGAACGATATTCACTCATACCTAGTAATACTGGACGACCCTTATCTTCCAGCCGAAAACCGACGCCGTCCGGCGTGCACACCGAAACTGGAGAAACTGCTCGATGCGAATTCTATTGATAGGCGCCGGCGGTGTGGGGGCGGCATTCTGTTCGGTTGCCTTGCGTCGCAACTTTTTCGACCATGTGGTGGTCTGCGATTACCAGCAAGCAAAAGCTCACCGAGTCACTGCGCTGACGGCAGATTCCAGGTTTACCTCGGATCACTTGGACGCCAGCTCTGCGGCCGCCGTAGCGGCCGCGGTTCGACATCACCGGATCACCCACGTGGTGAATGCGATTGACCCGCGCTTCGTGATGCCCATTTTCGCCGGAGCCCTGGCAGCCGGAGCGGACTATTTGGACATGGCCATGAGCTTGTCGCGCCGACATCCTGAACAACCCTACCGGCTAACAGGAGTGAAACTCGGGGACCAGCAGTTCGCTGCCGACGAGCAATGGCGCAATGCTGGTCGTCTTGCACTGGTGGGCATGGGAGTCGAACCGGGCCTTTCAGACGTGTTCGCCCGATATGCCGCCGATCACCTCTTCACCGACATCGACGAGCTTGGCACCCGCGACGGCGCAAACCTCACCGTGGATGGGCACGCCTTCGCTCCATCGTTTTCGATCTGGACCACCATCGAGGAGTGCCTCAATCCACCGGTCATCTGGGAGCGCGACCGCGGCTGGTTCGTCACCGAACCATTCAGTGGAGCAGAGGATTTCGACTTCCCCGAAGGCATCGGCACGGTGGAATGCGTCAACGTGGAGCACGAAGAAGTACTGCTGATGCCCCGATGGATCAAGGCCAAGCGCGTTACCTTCAAGTACGGTCTTGGCGCCGAATTCATAGGCGTGCTCAAAACATTGAACAACCTCGGGTTAGACCGTACCGATAAGATCACGATCGGCGAAGCCCAAATTAGCCCTCGCGACGTGGTTTCGGCCTGCCTACCCGATCCGGCCACCCTGGGGCCCAAGATGCGCGGCAAGACATGCGCAGGAGTGTGGATAACGGGAACCGGCAAAGACGGCAACCCACGATCAACCTACCTGTATCACGTCGTCGACAACCAGTGGTCGATGGCCGAGTACGGGCATCAATGCGTCGTATGGCAAACGGCGATCAATCCGGTTGTAGCACTTGAACTCTTAGCCACCGGCGCATGGCAAGGCTCAGGGGTGCTGGGCCCGGAAGCATTCGACTCCGTGCCCTTCCTGGAGCTGCTCAAAGCCTACGGATCACCGTGGGGCATACAAGAGCTACCCATACGGAATTGAACCTCGGATACCCCAGCTCGGCCGCGGGTGCTTGACGCCGGCGAGCCGGTTCACGGCAGAGGAGACTCAGTGAGCAGCGGCGACAGCACGAGTATCACCGTTCCGAGCAAAGGTCTGAAAAAAGGCGCGATGGGGCTGCTCGCTAGCATCGTCGTCGGCACCGCCTCCACCGCGCCCGCCTACAGCCTGGCGGCAACGTTGGGGCTGATCGTGGCACGCCGCGGCGAATTGCTCTGCGGTGTGAAAACGCCTGCCATCGTTGTGATCTCGTTCATCCCTATGTTCATGATCGCGGTCGCCTATCAAGAGCTCAACAACGCCGAACCTGACTGCGGCACCACGTTCACCTGGGCGTCACGCGTATTCGGACCGGTCACCGGTTGGCTCGGGGGGTGGAGCATAATCGCCTCCGACGTGATCGTGATGGCCAACCTGGCGCAAATCGCTGGCGCCTATTCGTTCACGTTTGTCGGCGACCTCGGCTGGCGGGCGGTGTCAGATCTGGCCCACAGCACGCTGTGGTCCACCGTCGCCGGCGTCGCGTGGATCGCGATAATGACCTACATCTGCTACCGCGGAATTGAGGTATCAGCCCGTCTGCAGTGTTTCATGTTGTCGATCGAACTCGTCGTGCTAGCCGCGCTTTCAATCGTGGCCCTTATCAAGGTGTACACCAACCATGCCACACCGGGCTCGCTGCGACCGTCGCTGTCCTGGTTTTGGGTCGACGGATTGAGCTTCAGCTCTGATATCGCCCCGGCGCTGCTCATTGCAATCTTCATCTACTGGGGTTTCGACACCGCCGTAGCGTGCAACGAGGAAACCGCTGATCCCAGTCGAACGCCGGGACGCGCGGCTGTACTGTCCACCTTGCTGCTGTTATCGACATATGCTTTGGTCACTGTGTCGAGCATTGCATTCGCCGGGGTAGGCACGGACGGCATCGGCCTGGGCAACGAACACAACTCTGCGGACGTGTTCGCCGCGATCGGCCCGACGTTGTTCGGTAACGGGATGTTCGGCAAGGTCGCGTTATTGCTGCTGTCTGCCTCGATCTTGACGTCGGCGTCGGCGTCGACGCAGACGACAATCCTGCCCACCGCACGGACAACGCTGTCGATGGCGGCGCGTAAGGCTCTCCCCGACGTGTTCGCCAAGATCCATCCTCGATTTCTTACCCCGACCGCGTCGACGATCGCGATGGGAACCGCATCGGCCCTGTTCTACGTGTTGTTCACGCTGATCAGCGAGAGTTTGCTCAGTGCGGTCATCGGTTCTGTCGGGTTGGTGATCGCGATCTATTACGGGCTCACCGGCTTTGCCTGCGTGCGCTATTACCGCAAAGTTCTGACCAGCTCATTACGCGACTTCGTGATGCGCGGCGTACTACCTTTGCTGGGCGGGGTGCTCTTAACCGTCGTCTTCGTCGTCGGCCTGGCCCAATACGCCAGGCCCGATTGGCTTGTCGAAGACGGCCACAACGTCACGATCTTCGGGATAGGCGCAGTGGCGGTCGTCGGCATCGGCTCAATAGTGCTCGGCGCGGTTTTGATGTGCATCTGGTGGGCGGTCTCCCCCGGCTTCTTCCGGGATCGAATGCGTGCCTCATGACGCTCATGACGCCCGCTCCGCAGGGCAAGCATACGAAAAAGCCCCGGGCGAACCCGGGGCTTTTTCGCTTGTGGACTACCGATAGTCGCTGTAGCCGTAGTCGTCCAGTGGAACCGCGGCTCCGGTCGCCTGGCCGAAGTCCGGGCTGTAGTACTGATCCTCGTAGGACGGGATCGTGTATGCCGCGGCGCGGGCCTCCTCCGTCGGCTGCACCTGGATGTTGCGGTAGCGGTTGATACCGGTACCGGCCGGGATCAGCTTTCCGATGATCACGTTCTCCTTCAGACCGTTGAGCTTGTCGCTGCGGCAGTTGATCGCCGCATCAGTCAACACGCGCGTGGTCTCCTGGAACGACGCCGCGGACAGCCACGAGTCGGTGGCCAGCGACGCCTTCGTGATACCCATCAGCACGGGGCGTCCGGCGGCGGGCTCGCCGCCCTCGGCCACCACCCGACGGTTCTCCGACTCGAAGCCGGCGCGCTCGATCAGCGAGCCGGGCAGGAACTCCGTCGAGCCCGAGTCGATGATGGTCACCCGGCGCAGCATCTGGCGGACGATCACCTCGATGTGCTTGTCGTGGATGGACACACCCTGAGCGCGGTAGACCTCCTGGACCTCGCGGACCAGGTGGATCTGCACCTCGCGGGGGCCCTGCACGCGCAGCACCTCGTGCGGGTCGGCCGAGCCCTCCATCAGCTGCTGGCCCACCTCGACGTGGTCGCCGTCGGACAGCACTCGCTCGGAGCCGTCCTCGTGCTTGAACACACGCAGCCGCTGCCGCTTGGAGAGCTTGTCGTAGACGACTTCCTCACTGCCGTCGTCGGGGACGATGGTGATCTTGTAGAAGCGCTCGCCGTCCTCGAGCTGAACCCGCCCGGTGACATCGGCGATCGGCGCCTTGCCGCGCGGCACGCGCGCCTCGAACAGCTCCTGAACCCGGGGCAGACCGCCGGTGATGTCCTCACCGACACCACCCTGGTGGAACGTACGCATCGTCAGCTGCGTACCGGGCTCACCGATCGACTGCGCGGCGACGATACCGACGGCCTCACCGATGTCGACCAGCTTTCCGGTGGCCATCGAGCGGCCGTAGCAGGTCGCGCAGACGCCGGTACCGGTGGTGCAGGTCAGCACCGAGCGGACCTTCACCTGCGTGATGCCCGCAGCCAGCAGCGCCTCGATCGACGGGTCGCCCAGGTCTTCACCGCGCGCGACGACCACGTTGCCCGCCTCGTCGACCGCGTCGGCACCCAAAGTCCGTGCGTACGCCGAGGTTTCGATGTACGGGTCACGGATCAGCGTGCCGTCGGGCTGACGCTCGGCCAGCTCGACGATGATGCCGCGCTCGGTCTCGCAGTCGTGCTCGCGGACGATGACGTCCTGCGAGACGTCCACCAGACGACGGGTCAGGTACCCCGAGTCGGCGGTGCGCAATGCGGTGTCGGCCAAGCCCTTTCGAGCGCCGTGCGTGTTGATGAAGTACTCCAGCACGGTCAGGCCCTCGCGGAAGGACGACTTCACCGGACGCGGGATGAATTCACCCTTCGGGTTGGTCACCAGCCCCTTCATGCCGGCCAGTGTCCGCGTCTGGGTGAAGTTACCCGTGGCGCCCGAGTCGACGATCGTGATGATCGGGTTGTCGGCCGGGTAGTGCTCGCGCAGCGCCTTACCGACCTCGTCGGTGGCTTCCTTCCAGATCTCCACCAGCGCCTCGTTGCGCTCGTCGTGGTTCAAAGCACCACGCTGGAACTGCTTTTCGACCTTGTCCGCCCGATCCTCATAGTGGTCGAGGATCTCCTTCTTGCGCGGCGGGACCAACACGTCGGCCATCGAGACCGTCACACCGCTGCGGGTCGCCCAGTAGAAACCGGCGTCCTTGAGCTTGTCGACGGTCTGCGCGACCACGATCATCGGGTAGCGCTCGGCCAGATCGTTGATGATCGAAGCCTGCACCTTCTTGTGCATCTGCTTGTTCACGAACGGATAGCCCAGCGGCAGCAGCTCGTTGAACAGCACCCGGCCCAGCGTCGTGTCGGCCAGCCACGCGTCGCCGGGCTGCCAACCGTTGGCGCCAAACAGCTCGGCTTCGATCTCGGCGGGCGGACGCAGCTGCGTCAACCGCACCTTGATCTTCGCGCGCACCGAGAGCGCGCCACGGTCGGACGCCATGATCGCCTCGGCCGGCGAGGAGTACACGCCGACCTCCGGCTGATCCTTGGCGGCCGGCTGGTATTCGCCGTCGGCACCGTCGACCTCGGTGGTCAGGTAGTACAGCCCAGTCACCATGTCCAGACGCGGCATGGCCAGCGGGCGGCCCGACGCGGGCGACAGGATGTTGTTGCTCGACAGCATCAGGATGCGGGCCTCGGCCTGCGCCTCGGCGCTCAGCGGCAGGTGCACGGCCATCTGGTCACCGTCGAAGTCGGCGTTGAACGCCTCACACACCAACGGATGCAGCTGAATAGCCTTGCCTTCCACCAGCATTGGCTCGAAGGCCTGGATGCCGAGGCGGTGCAGGGTGGGCGCGCGGTTCAGCAGCACCGGGTGCTCGGCGATGACCTCTTCGAGCACGTCCCACACCTGCGGACGCTGACGCTCCACCATCCGCTTGGCGCTCTTGATGTTCTGCGCGTGGTTGAGGTCGACCAGTCGCTTCATCACGAACGGCTTGAACAGCTCCAGCGCCATCAGCTTGGGCAGACCGCACTGGTGCAGCTTGAGCTGCGGACCGACCACGATGACCGAACGGCCCGAGTAGTCGACACGCTTACCGAGCAGGTTCTGCCGGAACCGGCCCTGCTTGCCCTTGAGCAGATCGCTCAACGACTTCAGCGGACGGTTGCCCGGCCCGGTGACCGGGCGACCGCGACGACCGTTGTCGAACAGCGCGTCCACGGACTCCTGCAGCATCCGCTTCTCGTTGTTGACGATGATCTCGGGCGCGCCGAGGTCGATCAGCCTCTTGAGGCGGTTGTTGCGGTTGATCACGCGGCGGTACAGGTCGTTGAGGTCCGATGTCGCGAACCGGCCACCGTCGAGCTGCACCATCGGGCGCAGCTCCGGCGGGATCACCGGGACTGCGTCGAGCACCATGCCCATGGGCGAGTTGCCCGACTGCTGGAACGCCGCGACGACCTTCAGCCGTTTCAGGGCGCGAAGCTTCTTCTGCCCCTTGCCGTTTCGGATGACGTCGCGCAGGATGTCGGCCTCGGCGTCGATATCGAAGTTCTCGATCAGCTTCTGGATCGACTCCGCGCCCATGGCGCCGGTGAAGTACTCGCCGTAACGGTCGACCAGCTCGCGGTACAGGTTCTCGTCGACGATCAGCTGCTTGGGAGCCAGCTTGGTGAAGGTGCTCCAGATGTCCTCGAGGCGGTCCAGCTCACGCTGGGCCCGATCGCGCATCTGGCGCATCTCGCGCTCGCCGCCGTCGCGAACCTTGCGCCGCGCATCGGCCTTGGCGCCCTCGGCCTCCAGCTCGGCCAGGTCGGCCTCGAGCTTCTGGGCACGGGCCTCCAGGTCGGCGTCGCGCTGGTCCTCAACGGCCTTGCGCTCCACCACCATCTCGGCCTCGAGCGTCGAGAGCTCGTTGTGACGCATCTCGTCGTCGACCGCGGTGATGACGTACGCGGCGAAGTAGATGATCTTCTCAAGATCCTTCGGCGCCAGGTCGAGCAGGTACCCGAGCCGCGACGGCACACCCTTGAAGTACCAGATGTGCGTGACGGGCGCGGCCAACTCGATGTGGCCCATCCGCTCGCGGCGCACCTTGGCGCGGGTCACCTCCACGCCACAGCGCTCACAGATGATGCCCTTGAAACGCACCCGCTTGTACTTACCGCAGTAGCACTCCCAGTCGCGAGTGGGTCCGAAGATCTTCTCGCAGAACAGGCCGTCCTTCTCGGGCTTCAGCGTGCGGTAGTTGATCGTCTCCGGCTTCTTGACCTCGCCGTAAGACCATTGCCTGATGTCCTCCGCGGTCGCCAAGCCGATACGGAGTTCATCGAAGAAGTTGACGTCGAGCACGTAACTCCCTTTCCCCTTGCGGGTTTAGTAACTAATTAAGCCAAATCCTCAACGGACGCAGATTCGTTGCGCGACAGGTTGATTCCCAGGTTCGCCGCAGCGCGCTCGAGGTCTTCGTCCTCGCCCTCGCGCAGCTCGATCGCCGCACCGTCGCTCGACAGCACCTCGACGTTGAGGCACAGCGACTGCAGCTCCTTGAGCAACACCTTGAACGACTCGGGAATCCCCGGCTCTGGGATGTTCTCGCCCTTGACGATCGCCTCGTACACCTTGACCCGGCCGACGGTGTCGTCGGACTTGATGGTCAGTAGTTCCTGCAGCGTGTACGCGGCGCCGTAGGCCTGCATGGCCCAGCACTCCATCTCGCCGAACCGCTGGCCACCGAACTGCGCCTTACCACCCAACGGCTGCTGGGTGATCATCGAGTACGGGCCGGTGGAACGGGCGTGGATCTTGTCGTCCACCAGGTGGTGCAGCTTCATGATGTACATGTAGCCAACGGTCACCGGGTACGGGAACGGCTCCCCGCTGCGGCCATCGAAGAGCTGCGCCTTGCCGTCGGCGTTGACCATCACGTCGCCGTCGCGGTTAGGCAGTGTGCAGGACAACAGGCCCTGCAGCTCCTCCTCCTTGGCGCCGTCGAACACCGGGGTCGACACCGTCTGGTCCGGCGCAGCGTGGCGCAGGTCCTCCGGCAGATTCGCCGCCCAGTCGGGCGTGCCCTCGATGTTCCAGCCGGCCTTGGCGACCCACCCCAGGTGCGTCTCCAGGATCTGACCGATGTTCATCCGTCGCGGCACACCGTGGGTGTTCAGGATGATGTCGACCGGAGTGCCGTCCGGCATGAAGGGCATGTCCTCCACCGGCAGGATCTTGCCGATGACGCCCTTGTTGCCGTGCCGTCCGGCCAGCTTGTCGCCATCGGAGATCTTGCGCTTCTGGGCGACGTAGACCCGGACCAGCTCGTTGACGCCGGCGGGCAGTTCGTCGTCGTCTTCGCGGGAGAACACCCGGATACCGATCACCTTGCCGGACTCACCGTGCGGCACCTTCAGCGACGTGTCGCGGACCTCGCGGGCCTTTTCACCGAAGATCGCGCGCAGCAGCCGCTCCTCCGGTGTCAGCTCGGTCTCACCCTTCGGGGTGACCTTGCCGACCAGGATGTCGCCGTCGCGGACCTCGGCACCGATACGCACGATGCCGCGCTCGTCCAGGTCGGCGAGCACCTCGTCGGAGACGTTCGGGATGTCCCGCGTGATCTCCTCGGCGCCCAGCTTGGTGTCGCGGGCGTCGATTTCGTGCTCCTCGATGTGGATCGAGGTGAGCACGTCCTCTTCAACCAGGCGGTTGGACAGGATGATCGCGTCCTCGTAGTTGTGCCCCTCCCACGGCATGACCGCGACCAGCAGGTTCTTGCCCAGCGCCATCTCACCGTTTTCGGTGCACGGGCCGTCGGCAATCACCTGGCCGGCTTCGACGCGTTCGCCGGCGTCCACGATCGGCGACTGGTTGGCGCAGGTGCCGTGGTTGGACCGCGCGAACTTGCGCATCCGGTAGGTGTGCCGGCTGCCGTCGTCGGCCATCACGGTGATGTAGTCGGCGGAGACCTCCTCGATCACCCCGGCCTTGTCGGCGACGACGACGTCGCCGGCGTCGATCGCGGCGCGCAGCTCCATCCCGGTGCCGACCAGCGGCGCCTCGCTGCGCACCAGCGGAACCGCCTGGCGCTGCATGTTCGCACCCATCAGGGCACGGTTGGCGTCGTCGTGCTCGAGGAACGGGATCATGGCCGTGGCCACCGACACCATCTGGCGCGGCGACACGTCCATGTAGTCCACCTCGGACGATGCCACGTACTCGACCTCGCCCGCCTTCCGGCGGACCAGGACACGCGCCTCTTCGAACCGGCCCGCCGCGTCGATCGGCGAGTTGGCCTGCGCCACGACGTGGCGGTCCTCCTCGTCGGCGGTCAGGTAGTGGATCTCGTCAGTGACGACTCCGTCGACCACCTTGCGGTACGGCGTCTCGATGAACCCGAACGGGTTCACCCGCGCGTACACCGACAGCGAACCGATCAAACCGATGTTCGGACCCTCCGGGGTCTCGATCGGACACATCCGGCCGTAGTGCGACGGATGCACGTCGCGGACCTCCAGGCCGGCGCGCTCACGGGACAGACCACCCGGGCCCAGCGCCGACAGACGCCGCTTGTGGGTCAGACCCGACAGCGGGTTGTTCTGGTCCATGAACTGCGACAGCTGGCTCGTGCCGAAGAACTCCTTGATCGCGGCGACCACCGGGCGGATGTTGATCAGGGTCTGCGGCGTGATGGCCTCGACGTCCTGGGTGGTCATCCGCTCCCGGACCACGCGCTCCATCCGGGACATACCGACCCGGATCTGGTTCTGGATCAGCTCACCGACCGTGCGTAACCGGCGGTTGCCGAAGTGGTCGATGTCGTCGGTCTCCACCGGAACCTCGGAGCCGCCGGGCACCGTCATCGTGGCCTGGCCCTCGTGCAGCCGCACCAGGTACTCGATGGTGGCGACGACGTCTTCCTCGGTCAGCGTCGACGAGGTGATCGGCTCGCCCGCGTGCAGGCCGAGCTTCTTGTTGACCTTGTAGCGGCCCACCCGGGCCAGGTCGTAGCGCTTCTCCTTGAAGAACAGGTTCTCCAGCAGGGTCTGCGCGGATTCCTTGGTCGGCGGCTCGCCCGGTCGCAGCTTGCGGTAGATGTCCAGCAACGCCTCGTCGGTGCCGGCGGTATTGTCCTTCTCCAGCGTCGAGATCATGATCTCGGAGAAGCCGAACCGCTCGGTGATCTGCTCGTTGGTCCAGCCCAGCGCCTTGAGCAGCACGGTGACCGGCTGCCGGCGCTTGCGGTCGATGCGCACGCCGACGGTGTCGCGCTTGTCGACGTCGAACTCCAGCCAGGCGCCCCGGCTCGGGATCACCTTCACGCTGTGCAGCAGTTTCTCGGTCGACTTGTCGATGGACTCGTCGAAGTACACACCGGGCGACCGGACCAGCTGGCTGACGACCACGCGCTCGGTCCCGTTGATGATGAAGGTGCCCTTCTCGGTCATCATCGGGAAGTCGCCCATGAACACCGTCTGGCTTTTGATCTCGCCGGTGTTGTTGTTGATGAACTCGGCCGTGACGAACAGCGGGGCTGCGTACGTCATGTCCTTGTCTTTGCACTCGTCGACCGGCGCCTTGACCTCGTCGAAACGCGGGTCGGAGAACGACAGCGACATCGAGCCGGAGAAGTCCTCGATCGGCGACAGCTCGTAGAGCACCTCTTCGAGGCCACCCACCGGGCTGACCTCGCCGCGTGCGGTCGCGCTCTCGCGCCAGCGGGGCGAGCCGATCAGCCACTCAAACGAGTCGGTCTGCACATCGAGAAGCCCCGGAACCTCAAGCGGTTCGCGAAGCTTGGCAAAGGAAACTCGGTTAGGTGCTCCGGGTACGGAGTTGTCAGCAGAACTCTGTGGGTGATCCGTCTTGCTCTGGCGGAAATCTGCCAAGATGCGTCCTTCCAGCACCTCGTGCGACTCACGAGAACCGGGGCCACCGGGCCTGTTCGCCGCGAATTGTGTCGGTCAAGCTGGCGAACGATCTGTCCGTATCTCACGCACGCAACTAAATAGCTGAGCCACGATAGGAGGCTCAGGCTAAGACCACGGTGTCAAGTGGCGGGTGAGGTGGGCAGGAGGTAGCCAGCGCAACGTCCAACAATAGCGCAGGCGCGCGCATTACTCAACTGCCCACAAACTAGCTGCCCAGGAAGTTCGGCGCTGGCTGGCATCTCGACTTTTCCCGTGGGTACATGCTGCCCAACAGATTGACCCGTGCATCCCCCTGTCGTCAAGAGGAGCGGGCGGCGAGTTACATGGAGTTAGCGCGGAATTCTCCGGTCACCGTTTGTAGTCACGCAGCGCAAAACCAGCCCGCCAAGCCGTGCGGCCGCGGGGAGACGCCGGGGGCCTGGCTAGCCGCCGAACTCGTGCGACTGGAACTTGTGCGTGCCCTCGAGGTCGTCGAGGATCGCGGCCTGGGCCTCTTTCGGCAGCGTGTGCAGCATCTCGCGCACGCGCGCCTGACGCCGCGCCACGCCTTTGCGCTCCGGCATGCCCGGGGTCGCGGTGATCTGCGGCGGCACGCCCTCGACTTCCTCGGTGCCACCGGCGTGGTGACCGGCGTCGAGCAGCGCCTGCTCTTCGGCCATGGTCGCCTCGTCCTTTTCCTCGGACATGCCGATGGGGCCGATGCGGCGGCCGTTGAGGAACTGGCGCACCACCGGCTCGTCGCTGGTCAGCAGAACCTCACGAGGACCGAACATCACCAGGTGCTTGCGGAACAGCATGCCGATGTTGTCTGGCACCGTGCGGGCGATGTTGATGTTGTGCGTCACGATGAGGATGGTCGCGTCGATCTGGGCGTTGATGTCGAGAATCAGCTGGCTCAGATAAGCGGTACGAACCGGGTCCAGACCCGAGTCCGGCTCGTCGCACAGGATGATTTGCGGATCCAGGACCAGGGCGCGGGCCAGGCCGGCACGCTTGCGCATACCGCCGGAGATCTCGCCGGGGAACTTCTTCTCGTCACCCCCGAGACCGACCATCTCCAGCTTCTCCATGACGATGTCACGGATCTCGCCTTCCTTCTTCTTGGTGTGCTCACGAAGCGGGAAGGCAGTGTTGTCAAAGAGGTTCATCGAACCGAACAGCGCACCATCCTGGAACAGCACGCCGAACAGGGTGCGGATCTCGTAGAGCTCCTTGGCCGAGCATTCGAGGATGTCGGTGCCGTCGATGATGATCGAGCCCCGCTCGGGCCGCAGCAGGCCGATCAGCGACTTCAGGAACACCGACTTGCCGGTACCCGAGGGGCCCAGCAAAACGCTGACCTCGCCCTGCGGGATGTCGAGGGTGACGTCTTCCCAAATCCTCGATGATCCGAAGGATTTCGTCAGGCCGTTGACCTCGATAGCGACACCCATAGGAGATCCTTCCGTCCACGCTTGCCCCTGCTAGCTGCCCCTTTGTGTGGCATGAGTCACTGTAGCGCACACCCGGGGTCGCGCATCATGGTTGCACGGCGCCGGGGCCAAAAATTCGCTGACCTGAGACCCGGCCCGCCCAGCAGCGTAATCGGCCCGCCAACCTGGCGGAAAGGCACGTCAGACTCGCGGCGCCCAGTTGCCGTGAAAGCCCATCGGGACCCGCTGCGGCAGGTGCACGGTCGCCACCGATTCGAGCGTCTGCGCATCCAGCAACACCAGCTGGCCCTCGTCGCGGCCGCGGTGATAGCCGTAGCCCATCAGCAGCCCGTCGTCCTCGGCGGGTTCGCCGTCGCCCGCCGGGTTCGGCACGAAGCACATCTCGCCGAGCAAAAGGGCGGGATCCAGCGCGGCGGTCGTGCTCGAACCGGTCGCATAATCGTGCTTGTACAGCGCCGACGACATCTCGGTCGCGCCGCCGGACAGGTAGCCGCCGTCCAGCCCGACGGCGTAGCCGAAGCGATGCCGGCCACCGAGGAGCGTCTCGTTGATCCGCGGGAACTCCTGCGGGCGGTCGTCGCGGCGTTCGCTGGCCACCGCACCGGTCGTCAGATTGATGGTCCACCGGTCCAGGGTGGGTCGGCTGTCCCCGGGGCCGCGCAGGTCGCGGTCGAACATCCGCGCATAGCGGACGACGTCGAGCACCAGGACCTCAGCCCCGTTTCGCGTCTCCGAGTAGGCATTGAGCGGATGATAGACGTAGCAGGGCTCGATGTCGAACCAGCGCACGTCCTTGTTGGAGCCGTCGCGCGGCATCACGCCGATGCGCGCCGGGTAGTTGTCCTTCCAGCTGTAGGGCATCACGCTCATCGGCTGCCGGTTTCCGCTGATAGCCGTCATCACCGGGGTGGGAATCCGTACGCGGCCGAGCAGCGACTGCGTGACCAGGCGGGCCGGCAAATCCAGCCACCGCGGCACAGTCGCCGACGCGACCCGCGCCGCATCGAATGTCACCGGCAGGTCGTAGATGACCACGTACTTATCTGTCAGGGAGAAGTCGTGGATCATCGGCGACCCGGTGACATCGATGTCGACGGTGCGGCGCGCACGTCCGTCCGTATCGATCACCGAGTACTGCACGGTGTGCCCGCGCCCGAAGGAATACGACACGGCGTGCAGTTCGCCGGTGCGCGGATCGCGGTGCGGATGGGCGGTGTAACCGCCACTCAGCGTGCCGTCGAAGTCGCAGGTGCCGACGGTGTCCAACTCGTCGGTCAGCTGATAGTTGGCGCCGCCGCCCTCGACGAGGGCCAGCGTGCGGCCGCCGTGGGTCAGCACGTTGGTGTTGGCCCCGACCGACAGCATCCCGGCGCGCGGGTTCAGGGCCGTCGGCTCGGGTTCGCCGAGCCCGCGACACACCGCGGGGCTGCGGACCCAGCGGTTGCGGTACCAGCACGCCCGTCCGTCCCGCAGCGCGACACCGTGCACCATGCCGTCGCCGCTGAACCAGTGGTAGGTGGCGGGATCGACCTCGGCGACGGGATTCGGACCGTTGCGCAGGTAGCGCCCGTCGAGGTGCCCGGGCAGGTGGCCGCTGACCTCCAGGTCGGTCGCCGTCACCTCCGTGCGCACCGGCGCCAGAAAGCCCTCGAGATACGGATTCGCGGACTTAGCGGTTTCCGTTAAAGTCATAGCTGAACTCCTATAACATCGTTATTTCAGCGTTATTTGGACGCTACGCCCTCGATGGGAAGATGGCAAGGATGACTTCAGAGTTGCAGCCCGCTCGCGACGTACGCGATGAGATGCTGCATGCCGCCGTGGGACTGCTGGACGAGCACGGTCCCGACGCCCTGCAGACCCGCAAAGTGGCCGGCGCGGCAGGGACCTCGACGATGGCGGTCTACACCCACTTCGGCGGCATGCAGGGGTTGATCACCGCGGTTGCCGCGGAGGGTTATCGACAATTCGATGACGCGCTGACAGTGCCGGAAACCGCTGACCCGGTCGCCGACATGTTCGCCATCGTCGGGGCCTACCGGCGCTACGCCATCGAGCACCCGCACATGTATCGGTTGATGTTCGGCAGCACCAGCGCCCATGGCATTCATGCACCGGCGGGCAACGTCCTGGGCCTGACGGTCGCCGAGATCGAACGGCGCATTCCCAGCTTCGCCCATGTGGTGCGCACCGTTCGCCGGGCCATGCGGGTCGGCCGGATCACAGTCGGTTCAGCGGACGATGACGCTGCCGTCGTTGCCACGGCGGCCCAGGCTTGGGCCCTGGTGCACGGGTTCGTGATGCTCGAACTGGGCGGCTTCTACGGCGCCGACGGCTCGGCCGTCGCTCCGGTACTAGAGGCGATGAATTCAAATCTGCTTGTCGCGCTCGGCGATTCGCCCGAGCGCGTGACCCGGTCGGTGCGGACGGCGAAGCACCGAATACACGAAAACCCCCGGGCCCGTGTCGAAACGGGTCCCGGGGGTCTTCCCTGAAGCAGAACTACTTGACGGTGACGGTGGCGCCGGCGGCCTCGAGCTTGGCCTTGGCCTCGTCGGCGGCCTCCTTGGCGACCTTCTCCAGCAGCGGCTTGGGGGCGCTGTCAACCAGGTCCTTGGCCTCCTTGAGCCCCAGGCCCGAGACGATCTCGCGGACGACCTTGATGACGCCGATCTTCTTGTCGCCGGCGGCCTCGAGGATGACGTCGAACTCCGACTGCTCCTCAGCGGCCTCGGCGGGCGCACCACCGGCGGCGGGACCACCGGCAGCGGCGACCGCGACGGGGGCGGCCGCGGTGACCTCGAAGGTCTCCTCGAACTTCTTGACGAAGTCCGACAGCTCCAACAGGGTCATTTCCTTGAAGACGTCGAGCAGATCGTCGGTGGATATCTTTGCCATGGTTGTGGGTCCTTCCTTGTTTTCCCTGGTCTGGTGGTTGCGGGTTGGTTCTACTCGGCGTCAGCCGGTGCTTCGGGGGTTTCCGCCGGTGCGTCTGCGGCCGGCTCTTCGGCGGCGGGTGCCTCCGCGGGGGCTTCGGCAGCGGGTGCTGCGGCCTCGGAGGCCGGCTTCTTTTCCTGCAGCGCGGCCAACAGGCGAGCCATCTGCGAGGCGGGCGCGTTGAACAGCCCGGCCGCCTTGGCGAGGTTGCCCTTCATCGCGCCGGCCAGTTTAGCCAGCAGGACCTCGCGGGATTCCAGGTCGGCGATGCGCTCGACCTCGGCGACCGTCAGCCGCTGGCCGTCCATGTAGCCGCCCTTGATGACCAGCGCCGCGTTGTCCTTGGCGAAGGTCTTCAGAGCCTTGGCGGCGTCGACCGGCTCACCGCGCACGAAGGCGATGGCCGTCGGCCCGGCGAACAGCTCGTCGAGCCCCTCGATCCCGGCTTCCGATGCCGCCCGCTTGATCAGCGTGTTCTTGGCGACCGTGTAGGTAGCCGATCCGGACAGCGACCGCCGCAGCTCGGCCAGGGCGGCGACCGTCAACCCGCGGTATTCGGTGATCAGGGTCGCCGTCGAGCCCGTGAACTGCTCGGTGATGTCTGCAACGGCGGTGGCCTTGTCAGCCTTGGCCATGCATGCCTCCTCGGTGGAAAGTCTTCAGCGCGCTGCGCTCTGTGATCACCGAGAAACGACGAACGCCCCGGCGCAGGGGTCGGCCGGGGCGTTGAGATACACCGGCGCTCGCGCCGACGGTAATGCCTCGTCCTCCTGCGTGGGCCGCCGGGATGCTCCCGGACCTTCAACCGATTGCTCGGTGACCGACGGTCTTCGGTGGATCGACGACAAGAATAGCCTGCGCACCCGCGGTCGGCCAAAACGAGCGCAGGGACGTCTGCTAGACGCCCGCGAGCCGGGCCGCGCCGACCAGGCCGGCCTCGCCACCCAGTTCGGCCGGCAGCACGCGCAAGCCGGACAGGAAGTCCAGGCCGGCGTAGTCGGCCAGCGCGGCGCGCAGCGGATCGAAGAGCAGCCGGCCGGATTTGGCGACGCCTCCCCCGACCACGACGAGGTCCAAGTCGCACACCGCCGCCACCGAGGCGATCATCGCCGCGAGCGCGCCGGCACCCCGGTGAAACGCCCGCACGGCGACCGCATCGCCGCCGGCCGCCGCCGCCGCCAGGTCCCGAGCCCCGACACCGGGCGGCGCGGACCAGCCGTTCGCCAACGCCCAGCGCACCAGCCACGGGCCGGCCGCGACGGTCTCGACGCAGCCCCGGCCGCCGCAGGTACACGCCTCGCCGTCCGGTTCGACCACGACGTGACCGACGTGTCCGGCATTGCCGGTGCGTCCGGCGTAGGGCGCGCCGTTGAGGATCAGCCCGCCGCCCACCCCGGTGGACACCACCATGCCCAACAGGAAGCCCGCGCCGCGCCCGGCGCCGCGCCAGTGCTCGCCCAGGGCCATGCACACGCCGTCGCCGCCGAGCCGGACCGGGACGCCGGGCACCGCGGCCGCGACCCGGTCTCGCAACGGGAAGCCGTCCCAACCGGCGATGTTGATCGGACTGACGCTTCCGTCGCGCAGATCGATAGGCCCGGAACAGGCGATGCCCACCGCACGGACCGCCCCGCCCGCCGCGTGCAACATGCCCGCGATCGTCGTGTCGACGGCCGCCCAGACCTGTTCGGCCGAACCGCCGGCCGGGGTGGGACAGGTGGTCGTACACACCAGAGCGCCCTGGGCGTCGGCCAAACCGGCGGCGATCTTGGTGCCGCCGATGTCCAGGCAAAGAGTGAGCATGGGCGATCAGTGCCGATGGACGTTGTCGGGCTGGCGGGGATCGCCGGGATGCTCGTAGCCGGGCGCGAGCTGGACCAGCGCGGCCCGGCGCGCGTCCAGCCACAGCCGGAAGGCGCGCCGGCGCGCGGCGCCCCGCAGGTGCGCCGCCACCTCCGAGGCCACCTCGCGCAGGGCCGGGGTGGTCGACGACGGGACGCGCCAGCCGTGCGGAGCGGGACGCGGGGCGGCGAAGCGGAACGGATTGCGGGCGTGATAGTCGGCCACGTCCTCGTCGGTGACGTCGACGGCCGCGGTGACGTGGGCGAACAGTGCGCGGGCCCGCGGATCGGCCAACGCGGCCGCGGCCACGCTGCCGATCTCGAGCCGGGCCGTGACGTCGGGCAGCACCTCGTTCTCGGCCGGCGCCCCGGCTGCGGACAGACCGCGCGCGGCGGCCTCGGCGGCCACCACGCGCTGCGTCACGATCAGCTGGGTGAGCCAGCGCCGCAACTGGCGGCCCTCGCTGGTGCCGCTGGCCGGCAACGCGGCCGCGCGGGCACCGCCGCGCAGTCGCGCCTCGGCCGCGTCCACTTCCCGGACCGCCACCGGGGTGCCGGCGACGGTCGCGACGACGAGCTGGCCGCTCATCGGACGACCACCCGCACCGCCGGCGAATACACCAGCCGGCCGGCGCAGCCGACGCGGACCAAAGCCCACCACTGGCCCGATTGCAGCCCGACCGGCGGGGTCACGTCGAAGCCGAGCTCGACGGTGTCACCCGCGGGCAGGACCGCCCCAAGGGCGGGCGGCCCGATCCACTCCCAGGTGCCCCAGGGGCTGATCAGGTGCGCCTCCAGCGACAACTCCGCCCCGGCGCGCGTGCCGACCGTGACGGTGATCCGGGCCGAGTCGCCGGCCGCGAGCTCGACGTCGGACGGCTCGTCGACGAGGTAGACCAGCTCGCCGTCCTGCCCCTCGCCCACCTCGACGATGGACACGTCCTCGACCAGCTGACGCCAGGCGGGCGGGACGGCGTCGCCGGTGAGGCGCAACTGCGCCCGGACCGGGTAGCGCCCGGACCGTGCGCCCGCCGGGACCGCCAGCACCACGTCGGCCTCCTGATACGCGCCGCCGGCCAGCGTGAACGGCAGCTCGGCGGGCGTCGCGCGCCAGCCGTCTGGACATCGCAGCGTCACCGTGCCGTGTAACGCGGCGTCGGTGCTGTCGCTGGCGGCGCTGAGGCGCAACGACACCTTGCCGCCCGGTTCGGCCGTCAGCGTCTGGGGGTGCAGGTGGGCGACGGCCGGCAGCCCACCCAGCGGCGCGGGGCCCCGGTTGTGCAGCCAATACCGCGCGTAGAGCGGCTGGGCGGGCTCGGCGTCGGGGCCCAGCGCGGCCGGGTGACACGACAGCGCGGGCAGCGCGAGCCGCGCCAGCACGGTGGCCACCTGGTAGCCGTGCAGGTCGACCCGCCCCGTGCCGGCGGGCCCTTCCGTCGATGGAACCTCGAGCAGATCGGCCGCCTGCAGCGCGCCGACCTCACCGTGGTCGCAGGCGATCGCGACGCGCGTGGGCGAACCGGTCGTCTGCACCAGCCGCAGGGTCACCGCGGCCGGATCGACCGGCCGGGCTTTGCCCGCGGTCAGCGGGTTGCCGGTCGCCTTGAGCGCGCCCAGCTGCACCGCGTCGGCGGGCTCCACGCGCAGCAGCGAACCCTCGGGTCCCAGCTGGGCCTCGGGTCGTTGCGGACACACCGCCACCAGCGGATGCGAGAACTGTGCACTGCGGGTGGGGATTTCGGCCTGCCGCCAGTCGCCGTCGCCACACACCAGCGCGTAGTCGAAGTGGTGTGTCCAGTGCTGCAGCTGGAAGTTGGAGCCGTCGGGTGCGGCGCGGCGCGGCTCGTCGATCCAGGTGCCCGACGGCCAACCGGTGCAGGACCGCATCAGCGCGGAGTGCAAGGTGCCTTCGGTGTCGACGGCGAAGCTGGGCACGCCGCGGTTGAGCAGCGCCACCGTCCGGGCCTCGAAGGGTTCGGCCCGCGGCGGGGCCTGCTGGACGTCTTGGCTGACGGCGATCTCGGCGTCCTCGAGATCGGCGGCCACCGACGCGATCTCGGCGGTCAGGCCCTCGTCGTCGGCGCCGTCGATCACCAGCACCGGCAACGCCCGCGGCGCGCTCAGGTCGGCGCCGGGCACCCACACGTCCCCCAACGGCGCTGTCGCGGGCACCCACACCCGGGCCCGGCCCCGGTCGGCCAGTTGCCGGTCGAGCTCGTCGGCGTAGGCCGGGCCCGCCTCGACGAGCACGGCTTTCGCGAATGCATTGCGGGCGGGGCCGCCCAGCACGATGCGGACGTCGGGCAGGTTGGAGTCGACGTCGAGATTCCCGTAGCGCGGCTTGTCGGCGCCGCTGCAGGTGGCCGTGACGCCGGCGCGGACCAGCGCGACCATCAGCTCGCGCGCCAGCGATCCGGACTGCGCCTCGGCGGGCGAGACCACCTCGGCCACCGACACCGCCCGCGTCGAGCCGCCGACCCGCACCCGGGCCGTCGCCGACAGCCCGAACCAGCCGTACGCGGGGTTGTCCAGCGTCCAGAGGTGGTGGGCGGTGTCCACCGAGTCGGGCCCACCGGACGGCCCGTGCAGCAACCCGAACCCGCGACCGATGACCGCGTCGCCCACCTCGCTGACCGGCATCGCGCCCGGAACGGGGCACGGCCAACGCAGCCGCACCAGGCTGTCCTCGCCGGTGAACTCGTCGATGGTGGTGCGGCAGTCCACCCGCGCCACGCCGCGCCACAGGGTCAGCGTCTGGGTGTAGCGCAGCATCGCGCCGATCCGGCCGTGCACGACCAGTCGCTGGCCGAGCGGGCCGTGGTAGGCCCGCACCTGGGCGGGCGATTCCGACGAGCACACCACCGGCCCCTTGGGCAGCAGGTGCCAGGGCCCCTCGCTTTCGGTGGGATGCGACGGGTACTCCTCGTACACCGCGAGCTCGTTGCCCACCCGTCCGGGCGCGATCAGCTCGCGGCCGTCCTGCGTCAGGGACAGGACTCCCCCGCCGCGGGCCGCGTCCACCGCCAGCCGGTAGTGCTCGTTGGCGATCGCCGACCCCGGCGTCTCGATCCAGCCGCTCGATTGCGCCGCGGGGGCCAGCCGGTAGACGCGCCAGCCCAGCGACGGCACGCCGGCGGCCAGCCAGCTGACCGAATGCCCGCCGTGCTCGAGGTGCGCCGGCAGCTCGGCGCCGTCGGCATCGAGCACGCGCACCCCGTCGGGCCGCGGTGGGTCGAGTCGGGCGGTAACGACGTCGGTGCGGCGGTGTGTCAACGGGTTCCACACCACGACCGATTCCGGCGAGTCCGCGACGACGCCGGACAGCAGGGCCAGGGAGTTGTCGCGGACCGCCCGGCCCAGCTCCCACGCGTCGCGCCAGCCGGTCAGCAGGTCGAGGTAGACCTGGTCGGATTCCGAGCCGGTGATGGCGTCGTGGTGCGCGCCATAGGCCAGTTGCACCCAGGCCTTGGCCAGGGCGGCCTGCGGGTAGTCGGCGCCGCCGATGGGGCCCGCGAACACCGCAAAACGCTCGGCATCCAGGACGGCGTTCTCGGCGGCCCGGTTGGCTTGCTTGGTGTCGATGTAGGAGACGTCCTTGCCGGTGTAGATCGGGTTCATGTCGCGGGTTTGCGGCGACGGACGGCCCCCCCGCTCGTCGAGTTCGGCGCGCACGGCCGCAAAGAACTCGCCGGGCAGCGCGCACACGAATCGCGGCCAGGTGTAGCGCGCGGCCCAGTCGCGGTGGATCTCGGTGACCCATTTGTTCGGCGGGGTGTAGTCGGTGCCGACCGGCAGCAGCACATTGCGCGTCAGCGCGACCGGTTTCAGCTGAGCGAACAGCTCGTAGGTGGCCTGCTCGGCGTCGGCCAGGCAGGTCGAAGAGTCCATCCACCAACCCGCCGAGTAGTGCGCCGGCATGTAGTGGGTGAGCAGCCCGCGGCCAGACGGGGCGATCCATTCGAACTCGCTGCAGAACTGCATTCCGGCCATTCCGGCCTGGCTGTGCACCGGGCCCCACTGGTGGTGCGGCCCACGCGCCCACGAACTCGACGTCAGCCCGGCATCGGCGGCCATCCCCGGGAACTGCGGATCGTGGCCGAACACATCGAGCAGCCACGCCGTCTCCGGTCGCGCACCCAGCACATCGCGCTGAAAACCTATGCCGTGCACCAGGTTTCGGATAGTCGTTTCCGGGCTTGTGAGGTTGGTGTTGGGCTCGTTGTAGGTTCCGCCCATGATCTCGACCCGGCCTTCGGCGATCAGACGGCGAAGATCGGCGCGGTCCTCGGGGTGGGTGTCCCAGTACGGCTTGAGGTAATCCACCTCGGCCAACACGAACTTGTACTCGGGCTCGCGGCGGGCCATTTCCAGGTGCGCGTGCACCAATGCGAAGCCGTTGGTCTGCCGGGCGCGGCCCTCGGGCACCTCGTGCCACTCGCTGGTGTAGGCGCCCTGGGTGTTCCACCACACCGGGTCGTAGTGGAAGTGGCTGACCATGAACATCGTCCAACCCGGCTCGGCCACGACGAAGGCGAACGCCGCACCGGCGGCACCGGCCTGCACCCGGGCGGCTCGGCGCTGACCCACGACCGGCTGTTCGACCGCGACCGGAATCTCGACGACCTCGTCGCCGGCCGCGGCAACCGCCTCCCCGGCCAGGCCGTCGCCCACGATGCGCACCAGTGTGGGCTTGGCGACCCCGGCGACCGTGACCCGCGCCAGCTGCAACGGCGCTCGCGGCGGCCCGACGAAAAGCTCCGTCGACTCCGCCGAAATCAGCCGCATCTGAGCACCTTAACGGCGCGGGGCTCCGACATGTCGGCAATGGCGGGCCCGGACGCGGCGGACCTAGGCTCTGGCCATGCCCGCCCTCGCGCCACCCGTGGCCGACGAGCACGGCGCCCTGCCCGAGTACCTGGCCCTCCACCAAAGCTCCTACTTCGCAGTGGCTTACGGCCTCACCGACGAGCAGGCCCGGTCCACACCGTCGGACGGTGCACTGTCGATCGGCGGCCTGGTCAAACACGTCACCCGCATGCAGCACAACTGGATGGCACGGGTGGCCGCCGCTCCGGACCTACCTCCCATCGCCGGGCTGGCGGGCTGGGAGATCGACGGCTAGGTGACGCCCTGGCGAAAGGGCGCGAATCCGGCCGGGCGGAGCCGCTCCGACGGGTAAACGGCGAATCCACCCGCCTGCGGGCGGGCCCCGCAGGAATTGGGAGTTGACACCGCGGGTTTGGCAGACTGCTGGGATGAGTTCCGCCAAACACCGCGAGGTGGCCAAGCTGGACCGGGTGCCGTTGCCGGTCGAAGCGGCCCGGATGGCCGTCACCGGTTGGCAGGTGACCCGCACCGCCGCTCGCGTCGTAAGCACGCTGCCGAGCAGGGGCCCGCTGCAGCAGAAAGTCATCAGGCAGCTCCCCCAGACCTTCGCCGAGCTGGGGCCCACGTACGTGAAGTTCGGGCAGATCATCGCCTCGAGTCCCGGCGCGTTCGGCGAGTCGCTGTCGCGCGAGTTCCGCGGTCTGCTCGACCGGGTGCCGCCGGCCGACACCAGCGAGGTGCACAAGCTGCTCGTCGAGGAGCTCGGCGGAGAGCCGGCGGAGCTGTTCGCCACGTGGGACGAGACGCCGTTCGCCTCGGCGTCCATCGCCCAGGTGCACTATGCCACCCTGCACACCGGCGAGGACGTCGTGGTCAAGATCCAGCGCCCGGGGATCCGCCGCCGCGTCGCTGCGGACCTGCAGATCCTCAAGCGCTTCGCCCAGGCCGTCGAGCTGGCCAAGCTGGGCCGCCGGCTGTCGGCACAAGACGTGGTTGCCGACTTCTCCGACAACCTGGCCGAGGAGCTGAACTTCCGGCTCGAGGCGCAGTCGATGGAGGCGTGGGTGTCACACCTGCAGGGCTCCCCGCTGGGCCGCAACATCCGGGTGCCGCAAGTGTTCTGGGACTTCACCAGCGACCGGGTGCTGACGATGGAGCGGGTGCACGGCATCCGCATCGACAACGTCGCCGCCATCCGCAAGGCAGGCTTCGACGGCACCGAGCTGGTCAAGGCGTTGCTGTTCTCGCTGTTCGAGGGCGGGCTGCGGCACGGGCTGTTCCACGGCGACCTGCACGCGGGCAACCTCTACGTCGACGAGGCGGGCCGCATCGTGTTCTTCGACTTCGGGATCATGGGCCGCATCGACCCGCGCACCCGTTGGCTGCTGCGCGAGCTCGTCTACGCCCTGCTGGTCAAGAAGGACCACGCCGCGGCCGGCAAGATCGTCGTGTTGATGGGCGCCGTCGGCGCGGTGAAGCCGGAGGCCCAGGCCGCCAAGGACCTGGAAAAGTTCGCCACCCCCCTGACCATGCAGACCCTCGGCGACATGTCGTACGCCGACATCGGCCGGCAGCTGTCGACGCTGGCCGATGCCTACGACGTCAAGCTCCCCCGCGAGCTGGTCTTGATCGGCAAGCAGTTCCTCTACGTCGAGCGGTACATGAAGCTGCTCGCACCGAAGTGGCAGCTGATGTCCGACCCACAATTGACGGGTTACTTCGCCAACTTCATGGTCGAGGTCAGCCGGGAGCACGACACCGACCTGGAGGCCTAGTGCACATCCGCACCGGTTATGCGACGTCGGCCGCCGGGCCGAGCGACCTGAAGCTCTACTACGAGGACATGGGCGATCCCGCCGACCCGCCCGTGCTGCTCATCATGGGACTGGGCGCCCAAATGTTGCTGTGGCGCACCGATTTCTGCCAGAAGCTGGTCGACCAGGGCTTCCGCGTCATCCGCTACGACAACCGCGATATCGGCCTGTCCAGCAAAACCGAGCTGCACACCTCCGGGCAGCCGATCGTGGTGCGATTGCTCCGATCCTGGGCCGGGCTGCCCAGCCGCGCCGCCTACACACTGGAGGACATGGCCGGCGACGCCGCCGCGGTGCTGGACCACCTCGGCATCGAACGGGCCCACATCGTCGGCGCGTCGATGGGCGGCATGATCGCCCAGATCGTCGCCGCCCGATTCGCCGAGCGCACCAGGTCACTGGGAATTCTTTTCTCGAGCAACAATTCGGCATTCCTGCCGCCGCCGGCTCCCCGGGCGTTGCTGTCGCTGTTGATCGGGCCGCCGCCGGACTCCCCCCGCGACGTCATCCTGGACAACGCCGTGCGCGTCAGCCGGATCATCGGCAGCCCGGGCTACCGCATCCCCGCCGAGCAGGTCCGTGCCGAGGCGGCCGAGGGATACGACCGCAACTACTACCCGCAGGGCATCGCCCGGCAGTTCGGCGCCATCCTGGCCAGCGGCAGCCTCGCCCACCATGACCGCCGCATCGTCGCGCCGACGGTGGTGATCCATGGCCGATCCGACAAGTTGATGCGTCCCTTCGGGGGCCGCGCGATCGCGCGCGCGATCGGCGGTGCCCGATTGGTGTTATTCGACGGAATGGGCCATGATCTGCCACAGCAGCTGTGGGATCCGGTGGTGGGTGTTTTGACGGGCAACTTCGCCGAGGCCAGCTGAGCGGAGTCGAGCAGCCGGCTCCGCATTTCCGATTCGCCGCGAGTTCGCGACAGGTCTCACAGCGTTGTAGCGTTAAAAGCACTGGGAGGACGTGAACATGGCGAACCTGAAGCCGTATTACGAAGAATCGCAGGCCACTTACGATATTTCGGACGACTTCTTCGCGCTGTTCTTAGACCCCAACATGGTCTACACCTGTGCATACTTCGAGCGCGACGACATGACGCTGGAAGAAGCACAGCTCGCCAAATTGGATTTGGCACTGAACAAGCTTGACCTCGAGCCCGGGATGACGCTGCTCGACGTCGGCTGCGGCTGGGGCGGAGCCGTGGTGCGAGCGGTGGAGAAATACGACGTGAACGTCATCGGCATCACGCTCAGCAAAAACCACTATGCGCGCACCAAAGAGGGGCTGGCCGCCGTCTCGACGACGCGGCAGGCCGAGGCCCGGCTGCAGGGCTGGGAAGAGTTCGAGGAGCGCGTCGACCGCATCGTGAGCTTCGAGGCTTTCGACGCCTTCAAAAAGGAACGTTATGCGTTGTTCTTCGACCGCGCCTACGACATCCTTCCCGACGACGGCCGGATGCTCTTGCACTCGATTTACACCCACCCGCAGACGTACTGGCGCGATCATGGCATCACGGTGACGATGAGCGATCTGCGGTTCTTTCGCTTCCTCAGCACCGAGATCTTCCCCAACGGCAGCATGTGCGGCGAGGCGGACATCGTCGACAATTCACTGGCCAGCGGATTCACCATCGAAGACGTTCAATCCCTGGATCTGCACTATGTGCGGACTCTGGAGACGTGGGCGGCCAATCTCGAGGCCAATCGCGAACTCGCCATCGCCATCCAGTCCGAAGAGGTCTACGAGCGGTTCATGCGCTACTTGACCGGTTGCGCGGGCCTGTTCCGCAAAGGCCTCGCCAACGTGGCCCAGTTCACGCTCGCCAAGTGACCCGGCCCAACTGACGACATGGGCAAGAAACTCACGCCGCATTTCGCCGACGTACAGGCGCACTACGACTTGTCCGACGACTTCTTCCGGTTGTTCCTGGACCCCACCCAAACCTACAGCTGCGCCTATTTCGAGCGCGAGGACATGACGCTGGAAGAGGCGCAGCTCGCCAAGATCGACCTGGCGCTGGGCAAGCTGGGCCTGCAGCCCGGAATGACGTTGCTCGACGTCGGTTGCGGCTGGGGCGCCACCATGCGGCGGGGCATCGAGAAGTACGACGTCAACGTCATCGGGCTCACGCTGTCGAAGAATCAGGCTGCGCACGTGCAGAAGTTGTTCGACGAGATGGACAGCCCGCGCTCCAAGCAGGTGTTGCTCAACGGCTGGGAACAATTCGACCAGCCCGTCGATCGGATCGTGTCAATCGGTGCGTTCGAGCACTTCGGCCACGAGCGCTATGACGACTTCTTCGCGATGACTGTCAAGGTACTGCCGGCCGACGGTGTGATGCTGCTGCACACCATCACCGGGTTGACCGGCCCGCAATGCGTCGAGCAGGGCATCCCGCTGACGTTCGCGATGGCCCGGTTCATCAAATTCATGGTCACCGAGATATTCCCGGGCGGCCGGTTGCCGTCGATCGAGATGGTCGGGGAGCGCTCGGCGAAAGCGGGCTTACGGCTGACCCGGCGCCAGTCCCTGCAGCCGCACTACGCGCGCACCCTCGACCTGTGGGCCGAGGCGCTGCAGGCACACAAGGATCAGGCTATCGCGATTCAATCCGACGAGGTCTACCAGCGCTACGTGAAGTATCTGACGGGCTGCGCCAACGCATTTCGGGTCGGCTACATCGACGTCAACCAATTTACTCTGGAGAAATAGCCACCACGCCAGGTCACACCGATCGCGGATCGCTCTCCGATCGAGAGATACGGCGCCACAGAACGTCAAATGCGGGGGATACTCCCGGACCAGTGTAGGGTCCCCGGGATGGTCACCTCGTGAGGGTGCCGGTTGCATTTTTTTGGGGGGTGGGGAACAAATGCCAGATAAGTCAGCTGGAGCTCTGCGGATGCGCTCCCAAGTCGACGACGTCCGGGCTCATTACGACCTGTCCAACGAGTTCTTCGCGCTGTTCGTGGATCCAACCCGTACCTACAGCTGCGCTTATTTTCCGCACGAGGACATGACGCTGCACGAAGCCCAGGTCGCCAAGCTCGATCTGACGCTGGACAAACTCGGATTGGAACCCGGCATGACCCTGCTCGACGTCGGTTGCGGCTGGGGCTCGGTGATGAAGCGCGCGGTGGAGAAGTACGACGTCAACGTCGTCGGACTCACGCTGTCGAGAAATCAGCATGCCTACTGCCAGCAGCTGCTCAGCGACATCGACTCCGAGAGATCCCGGCGGGTTTTGCTCCGCGATTGGGCGAACTTCGACGAGTCGGTGGACCGCATCGTGACCATTGAAGCGTTGGAGCACTTCGGTTTTCACCGCTACGATGACTTCTTCAAATTTGCCTACAACACCATGCCCGGCGACGGGGTGATGCTCTTGCATTCCATCACCGGGCTGCACGCCAGACAGATCATCGAGCGCGGCATACCGGTGACGATGGAGTTGGCGAAGTTCATCCGGTTCATCGTCACCGACATCTTCCCGGGTGGCCGGCTACCGACCATCGAGAAGGTCGAAGAACATTGCGCGAAGGTGGGTTTCACAGTGACCCGGCAACAGTCACTGCAGCCGGACTTCGTCAAGACTCTGGACCTGTGGTCCGATGCGCTGGAGGCCCACAAAAACGAGGCGATCGAGATCCAGTCCGAAGAGGTCTACGAGCGCTACATGAAGTTCTTGACCGGCTGCGCCAAAGCATTCCGGATGGGCTACATCGATTGCAACCAGTTCACTTTAGAAAGGTAGTCGCAGATTGGCTTTTCAAGGCCGTCGTTAATGGGTACTAGCTCTAGGGCCAGCTGACGCTGGGGGATTTAGGGGCGCGCCGCGTCCTCGGTGGGGGTTTGCACCTCAACACAATCGGGGGTTTTGGCCTGCCTGCATGCAGTTTGGACCAATGTGCAGGAGCGGACACGACTATGACGCTGGAACAGGGCAGGATAAGCAAGCGTACGCGATCCGAAGACATCCAGGCGCACTACGACCTCTCCGACGATTTCTTTTCGTTGTTCCAGGATCCCACCCGCACCTACAGCTGCGCGTACTTCGAACCGCCGGAGCTCAGCCTCGAAGAGGCCCAGTACGCCAAGATCGATCTCAACCTTGACAAACTGGACCTCAAGCCCGGCATGACCCTGCTGGACATCGGTTGCGGGTGGGGCACCACGATGAAGCGCGCCGTCGAGAAATACGACGTCAATGTCATCGGCCTGACGCTGTCCAAGAATCAGCACGCCCGCAGCCAGCAGTTGCTGACGGGCCTGGATACCGGGCGCTCGCGCGAGGTGCGGTTGCAGAACTGGGAGGACTTCACCGATCCGGTCGACCGCATCGTGTCGATCGAGGCATTCGAGCATTTCGGGCACGAGAACTACGACGACTTCTTCAAGCGGACGTTCGACATCATGCCCGACGACGGCCGGATGACCGTCCAGAGTAGCGTCAGCTACCACCCCAACGACCTGCACGCCCGGGGTAAGAAGCTGACCTTCGAAACGGCCCGGTTTATCAAGTTCATCGTCACCGAGATCTTCCCCGGCGGGCGCCTGCCGTCCACCCAGATGATGGTCGATCACGGCGAAGAGGCGGGATTCTTAGTACCCCAACCACTTTCGTTGCGGCCGCACTACATCAAGACGTTGCGCATCTGGGGCGACACGCTCGAGTCGAACCGGGAAAAGGCCATCGAGGTCACCTCCGAAGAGGTCTACAACCGCTACATCAAATACCTGCGCGGCTGCGAGCACTACTTCGCCGACGAGATGCTCGATGTCAGTCTGGTGACCTACCTTAAGCCGGGCGCCGCGAACTCGTAGGGTGCCGATTCCGCGCCCGTGTCGGATTGAGGCTGCGCTGTTCGTCGAATAGGTAGAGAGTGGAGCACACGGCTGCGCTCACGACCAGAGGTGACGAACATGCAGTATTTCGCGCTGTTGATCGGCAAGGAACAAGACCGCACGCCCGACGACCCGGCCGCGGCCATGGCGGCCTGGCAGAACTTCCACACCAAGGCCGGCCCGGCGATAAAGGCCGGCGACGCCCTGGCGCCCGCCGCCGCGGGAGTGGTCATCACCGGCGGCCGTGACGCCCCGGTGGTCACCGACGGCCCCTTCGCCGAGGGCACCGAGGTGGCCTGCGGCTACTACGTGTTCGAGGCGGAAAACCTCGACGAGGCGTTGGCGCTGGCCCGTGACGTCCCCATCGCCACCTACGGCGCCGTGGAGTTGTGGCCCGTGGTCCACTCGGTCGAGCCGTCCCGGCAGCTTACCGGCAGCGACTGGCTCGCACTGCTGCTGGAACCGCCGGAAACCGCGTACCCGCCGGGCACCCCGGAATGGGAAGCACTCGCCGCCAAGCACGCAGACCTGCACGCGGCCGCGGGCGATCACATCGTCGGCGGCGCCGCGCTGCACGACCGGTCCACGGCGACGACGGTGCGGGTGCGCGATGGCGAGGTACTGATCACCGACGGGCCCTTTGTGGAGGACGCCGAGATCGCCACCGGCATCTACCTGATCGGCGCGGCGGATCGTGACGATGCCGTCAAGATCGCGTCGATGATCCCCGCTTCGACGGTGCAGCTGCGGCAACTGGCCGGGGTCTCGGCACTCTAAACCGCCGCGATGACCAACCTGGACGGCGTCTTTCGCCGGGAGTGGGGGCCCGCCGTCGCCGCGCTCGCGCGATGGTCCGGCGATCTCACCGTCGCGGAGGACGCCGTCCAGGAGGCTTGCGCCGAGGCGCTGCGCACCTGGCCGGACGCCGGCGTGCCCGATCATCCCGGCGGCTGGCTGTTGACCGTCGCGCGCAACCGCGCCCGGGATCGGTTGCGGCGCGAATCCGTCCGTCCCGGGAAGGAATTGGCGGCTTTCGTGGACGAGATCCGGGCCCGCACCGAGCACACCGATCCGCATCCGGTCCGCGACGACGAGCTGCGGATGATGTTCACCTGCGCGCATCCGGCGCTGGACCGGCAATCGCAACTGGCGCTGACGCTGCGGCTGGTGTCGGGTTTGACCGTCGCCGAGATCGCCCGCGCACTGCTGCAGACCGAGACCGCCGTCGGGCAGCGAATCACCCGCGCCAAGAACAAGGTCCGGCATGCCAACATTCCGCTGCGGGTGCCGCCCGCCGAGCTGCTCGGTGAGCGCACCCCGCACGTGCTCGGCTGCATCTACTCGGTGTTCACCGAGGGGTACTGGTCGACCGCAGGCCCGTCGGCGGTCCGTGACGAACTGTGCGACGAGGGGATTCGGCTGGCCGGCGAGCTGTGCGCCCTGATGCCCGACGAGCGGGAGGGGCAGGCGCTGGCCGCCCTGATGCTGTTGCACGATTCGCGGCGGGCGACGCGCCGGGACGACGCGGGCATGCCGGTTCCGCTCGAGGAGCAGGACCGCGGCGCCTGGGACCGCGGCCGCATCGCCCGCGGGCTGGACCGGTTGCGCCGCGCGCAGGGATCGACCGGCCCCTACCTGCCGCAGGCGGTGATCGCCGCGCTGCACGCGACGGCCCCGTCCTGGGACCAGACCGACTGGGTAACCATCTGCGCGGCCTACGACCGGCTGCTACAGCTGACCGAATCGCCGGTGGTGCGGGCCAATCGCGCGCTGGCAGTGGGTCTGCGCGACGGCCCCGACGCCGGTCTGGCCGCCCTGGACCTGGTGGCCGACGACCCTCGGCTGGCGCACTCGAATCTCGTCGCCACGGTGCGTGCCGACCTGCTGCGGCGCGCGGGACGATATACCGACGCCGCCGGTTGGTACCGGATTGCGTTGGCGTCCAACGGCTCCGACCCGGGCCGCGCGTTCCTTCGGCGACGCATCGACGAGTGCGCCGGCGCGGAACTCACACCGGAGCGGTGAAGGTCAGGCCTCGGTGAAGTTGCGCGTGACGGACGGGTCGACCGGAATGCCCGGGCCCGTGGTCGTCGACACGGTGATCTTCTTCAGGTAGCGCCCCTTGGACGACGACGGCTTGAGCCGCAGCACCTCGTCCAGCGCGGCGCCGTAGTTCTCGGCCAGGCTCTTCTCGTCGAACGACGCCTTGCCGATCACGAAGTGCAGGTTGGCCTGCTTGTCGATGCGGAAGTTGATCTTGCCGCCCTTGATGTCGGACACGGCCTTGGCAACGTCGGGTGTGACGGTCCCGGTCTTGGGGTTCGGCATCAGACCGCGCGGACCGAGCACCCGAGCGATGCGACCGACCTTGGCCATCTGGTCCGGGGTCGCGATCGCGGCGTCGAAGTCCAGGAACCCACCCTGGATCTTCTCGATCAGGTCGTCGCTGCCGACGATGTCGGCGCCGGCCGCCTGCGCCTGCTCCGCCTTGTCGCCGACCGCAAACACTGCGACGCGGGCGGTCTTACCGGTGCCGTGCGGCAGGTTGACGGTGCCGCGGACCATCTGGTCGGCCTTGCGCGGGTCGACGCCGAGCCGGATCGCCACCTCGACGGTCGCGTCCTGCTTGCTCGACGACGTCTCCTTGGCGAGCTTGGCGGCTTGCAGCGGGGAGTAGAGGTTGTCGTGATCCACCTTTTCGGCGGCGGCGCGGTATGCCTTGCTGTTCTTGCTCACGTGCTGATCCAATCTGTGTTGGGTCGTGGTTAGTCGGGCCGAAGCTGGCCCTCCCACGGTTAGGGGCTTATGCAGACCTATTCAACGGTAATGCCCATCGACCGGGCGGTCCCGGCGATGATCTTGGCGGCGGCGTCGATGTCGTTGGCGTTGAGGTCGCTCTTCTTGGTCTCGGCGATCTCTTTGACCTGGTCCCAGGTGACCTTGGCGACCTTGGTCTTGTGCGGCTCGGCCGAGCCCTTGCCGACACCGGCGGCCTTGAGCAGCAGCTTGGCGGCTGGCGGGGTCTTGAGCGCGAAGGTGAAGCTGCGGTCCTCGTAGACCGTGATCTCCACCGGTATCACCTGACCGCGCTGGCTCTCGGTCGCGGCGTTGTACGCCTTGCAGAACTCCATGATGTTGACGCCGTGCTGGCCGAGCGCAGGGCCGACCGGCGGCGCAGGGTTGGCCTGCCCCGCCTGGATCTGAAGCTTGATCAGCCCGACGACTTTCTTCTTCGGGGCCATGAGATGTTGTTCGTTCCTTCCTGACTGGGTTTGATGGTGGTGACCCGCCCCGCCCGGCTCGGGCGTAGCTGCCGCGTCCGCGGCATCACCACCAGCTAAATCTTGGAGACTTGGGTAAAGGTCAGTTCGACCGGCGTTTCACGGCCGAAGATCGACACCAGCACCTTGAGCTTCTGCTGTTCGGCGTTGATCTCGTTGATCGTGGCGGGCAGCGTGGCGAACGGTCCGTCCATGACCGTCACCGATTCGCCGACCTCGTACTCGACGTCGATAACAGGACGCTCAATGCCACCGGTCTCGGCGGCGGCAGCGGTGGTGGCTGCGCCCTTGGCCGGCTTCTTCGTCGCGGCGGGCGGGAGCAGGAACTTCACCACATCGTCGAGCCGCAGAGCCGACGGACGCGACGTGGCGCCGACGAATCCGGTGACGCCGGGGGTGTTGCGCACCGCGGACCAGGAGTCGTCGGTCAGGTCCATGCGCACCAGGATGTATCCGGGCAGCACCTTGCGATTGACCTGCTTGCGCTGGCCATTCTTGATCTCAGTGACTTCCTCGGTGGGCACCTCCACCTGGAAGATGTAGTCGCCGACGTCCAGGTTCTGCACCCGGGTTTCGAGGTTGGCCTTGACCTTGTTCTCGTACCCCGCATAGGAGTGGATGACGTACCAGTCACCGGGCTTGCTACGCAGCTCGGCCTTCAGTGCCGCGGCGGGGTCTACGTCCTCGGCGGACTCCTCTGCCGACTCAGCGGCCGCTGCTACCGGCTCCGCGGCCGCTGGGGTATCGGTCGCCTCGGCGGCCTCGTCCTGCACGTCGACCGCCTCACCCGCGGACGGTTCACCGTCGAAGGTAGTCACGGTTTTCAGTCCTCTCTGTCACTTGCACAAGCTCAGCCGAACACCAGCAGGACCAGCTTGGTCAGGCCCAAGTCGGCAAGCCCGACCAGCGCCACCATGAACGCCAGAAACGCCAGCACCACCGAGGTGTAGGTGAGCATCTGTTTGCGGTTCGGCCAGATGACCTTCCGCATCTCCGCAACGACCTGCTTGAGGTAGTTGAAGACGAAGGCGAACGGATTGGCCCGACGCTCGCCGGCTTTCTTCGGCTTCTTAGCCTGCTTGGCCGTGGGAGCCTTTTTGGCCCTGTCCTCCTTGGAGACCTCGACATCGTCCGACGCGTCCTCGTCCACGTCGGCCGTGCGCTGCCGGGACCGCTTGCCCGTCGGGCGCTGCGGCCGCGTCACCACGGCAGTGCGACCGCCGCTCTCGCGGCTCTGCTCGGCGTCGCCACCGTCGCTTGCGGCGTCGTTGGCAACATCGCCTTCGTCGCTCACCGCATGCTCCTTTGTTCGCTAGCTGTATCTGGGATCCGTGCCGTGCTGATCGGGCACTCCAGTGACCAGCATGGCACGTATCTCATCGTCCGACTCCTCCTCGGGCCGTTCCGGCCCGCATCGTCGTCGGACGTCGCCTTCTGCAGGGGCGACAGGACTTGAACCTGCAACCTGCGGTTTTGGAGACCGCTGCTCTGCCAGTTGAGCTACGCCCCTTCGCGGTTGGCAGGCCAACCTGCGCTTACCTACCGGGGCCTACATGACGCGCGCGCTCCCCGTTCGGAAATGGGCCGAACCGGACAGCGCGCTGCAATGGGAAAACCCCGAGGTCCGAGTGTACTTGATCGCCCCCGAGCGCGGGAAATCCGATACTGATCACGCGGTTCTGACGACCTGGCCGCTTTCCTTGTCCCACCTGAGCTGGATGGAGTCGTCACCCTCGTGCCCCATCAGGGTGGTGTAGGCGAGCAGAACGACTTCGCCATCCTGATTGGTGCAGGTGTTCTTCGTGACGACGATGTCCGCGCCGAAGCGCTCGTTGACGGACTCGATGTCCATCCGGCCGAAGATCTTGTCGCCGACAAGCAGCGGCCGGTGGTAGACGAACTGCTGGTCGACCTGGACGATCTGCATGGTCTCCATGCCCACGTCGACATTGCGGAAGAAGTCGTCCTGGATGATCTTCGCGAAGATCGACACGAAAGTCAGCGGCGCAATCAGGCCGTCGTAGCCCAGTTCCGCCGCCGCCGCCTCGTCGAAGTGGGCAGGATTGTCGTACTTGGCCGCTCTGGCAAAGGCACGCAATTGCTCGCGGCCGACCTCGAAGTGGTCCGGGTAGATCCAGCTCATTCCGCGGACGTCGGTTTTGAGCGCCATAAACCAGCCCCGCCTACGCCAGCTTTGCCGACGCGATGGCCCGGCCGAAGATCTTTTTGCCCCCGGTGGTGGCCGAGATGGCGATCGTCACCGTCTTGCTCTCCGGCTCGACCGATTTCACCTTGCCGCTGAAGACGAGCTCGGCACCCTTGCCGTCGTTGGGTACCGGCACGACGGCGGTGAATCGCACGTTGTACTCCGTGACGGCACCCGGGTCGCCGACCCACGAGGTGACGTAGCCCCCGCCGATGCCCATGGTCAGCATGCCGTGCGCGATCACGGTGTCCAGCCCGACAATCTTGGCGATTTCGTCGTCCCAGTGGATCGGGTTCAAGTCACCCGAGACTCCCGCGTAATTGACCAGATCCTGGCGGGTCAACGGGTAGATCTTCTCCGGAAGCTGGTCCCCCACCTTCACCGAACTGAACTCACGCAGCGCCATCAGAAAATCCCTTTTCTCCGTTCTCACCGGCACGGCCCGCCAGGGTCGTGTACGTCTCCTGAACGACCTCACCGGCATCGTTGGTGATGATGTTCTTGGTGACGATGATTTGAGTGCCGTGCGTTTCGCGAACCGAATCCACGGTCACGTCGCAGTACAGCTTGTCGCCCGCCACGATGGGCTTCTTGAATCTAAGCACCTGATCGACCTGGACGACCTGGGAGTCCTCGATCGCGATGTTGGCGTACTTGAAGAAGGCGGCCTGCGCCTTGTAGCCGAAAACGCAGATGAACGTCAGCGGCGCGGGCAGCCCCTTGTAACCGAGCGCGGCGGCCGCATCCTCGTCGAAGAAGTACGTTTCGTCGTTCTGGACAGCGACCGCATACTCGCGGATCTTCTCGCGCTCCACCACGTAATAGTCGGGGTATCGATAATGCTTCCCGACGATGCTTGCAGCCAACGACACGGCTCTGGAACCTACCTGGTCACTCTGGAGTAGCTGGGCTCAATGGTCGCAGGAAATTCAGCGCGTTTCGCGGTGCGCCTGATGCTTGCCGCAGTTGGGGCAGAATTTCTTCAGCTCCAGCCGGTCGGGGTCGTTGCGGCGATTTTTCTTGGTGATGTAGTTGCGGTGTTTACACACCTCGCACGCCAAGGTGATCTTGGGCCGCACATCGGTACTGGAAGCCATGACCGTTCTCTTTCAAATCTGTCGTTTTACGTCGCGTTGTTTCAGTTGTAGCGATGGCCGGACTCGAACCGGCGACCTAACGATTATGAGTCGTTCGCTCTAACCGACTGAGCTACATCGCCTCTGGTGCGCCGCCAGCCTGCTCGGCGTCCGCCGAGCCCCCTAACGGAATCGAACCGTTGACCTTTTCCTTACCATGGAAACGCTCTACCGACTGAGCTAAGGGGGCCTTTCACCCGTAGCAATTTGGTCACGGCTCGGGCCTAAAAGAGGGTACAGCCTGGCGCGCAACGGCACCAAACCAGCCGACAGCGGCGGCCGGCGATCAGCCGGCCTCGCCGTTTCGGCGCGGCAGCCACGCACTCGGGTCACTGAACTCGTCGTACACCTCACCCGCCTCGTCCGCCTTGCCGAGCAGGTTGCGCAGCGCGAGATGGACGGCCTCGCGCGCGTCGGCCACGTGGAATCGGCGGATAGCCTCTTGGACCAGATCGTCATCGAGCTCGATCTCGACCTTCTTGAGCATGGGAACACAATACCCACTGCATGCAGGGCTAATCCGGGCCGAGGCGACGATCGTCGTCCCGACCGTGCTGCCCGAAATACGAGATCGGATCACCGGGTCATAGTCTGATCGACGTGTCAGATTCGTCCGCGGACCGGCTCTACTTCCGCCAACTGCTGTCCGGGCGCGATTTCGCCGCAGGTGACATGGTCGCGACGCAAATGCGCAATTTCGCCTACCTGATCGGCGATCAGCAGACCGGTGATTGCGTGGTGGTCGATCCGGCGTACGCGGCCGGCGATCTCCTCGACACTCTGGAAGCCGACGGCATGCACCTGTCCGGGATGCTGGTGACGCACCATCATCCCGACCATGTGGGCGGATCGATGATGGGTTTCGAACTCAAGGGCCTGGCCGAGCTGCTGGAGCGGGTCGACGTGCCCGTCCACGTGAATTCCCATGAGGCACTTTGGGTGTCGCGGGTCACCGGAATCGGTGTCGGCGATCTCACCACGCACGAAAATCACGACAAGGTCAGCATCGGCGATATCGAGATCGAGCTGCTGCACACTCCCGGGCACACACCCGGTAGCCAGTGCTTCTTGCTCGACGGCCGGCTGGTGGCCGGCGACACCCTGTTCCTGGATGGCTGCGGGCGCACCGATTTCCCGGGCGGCGACTCCGACGAGATGTATCGCAGCCTGCAGCAGCTCGCCGCGCTTCCGGGCAACCCGACGGTATTTCCCGGCCATTGGTATTCCGAGGAACCGAGCGCGTCGCTGTCGGACGTCAAGCGTTCCAATTACGTGTATCGGGCCGCTAACCTTCACCAGTGGCGAATGTTGATGGGCGGCTGACGACTCGGCGGCGCTTCAACGTTGAGTCATTGTGATTCCGCAGTCGGCAAATGTTCTGTGCAGATCGCTGTCACATAAGCGGGGGGATAAATTCCATGGGGTGGATGCAGGACGGCTGGCACGGGGTCAACAATGTGGAGCCCAGCACCTGGATAGCGTGGGCCGCGTGGGCGGCAATCGCGCTCGCGATCGTCACGCTGGTTTTCGCAAATCGCCAGATCAACCGCAATCGCCGGCTGGCCGCCGAGCAGGCCAGGCCCCATGTCGGCATGCTGATGGAGCCGCACGCCGCGGACTGGCACGTGATCGAGTTGGTGGTCAAGAATTTCGGCCGCACGGCCGCCTACAACGTGCACTTCTCTTTTGCGAATCCGCCGACGGTCGCCGAATACGAGAATTCCACCGACGGCTACGCCGACGTCGCCGAACTGCAGCTCCCCCGCGAATTACCCGTGCTGGCCCCCGGTCAAGAGTGGCGGATGGTGTGGGATTCCGCGCTGGACCGCCGGGAAATCGGCACCGGCATCGAATCTCGTTTCACCGGGACGGTGATCTACTACGACCGCCCGGAGACGCCCCGCGGGTGGCGATTCTGGGAGCGCGAGCGTCAGCCGCTGCGGACCGAGGTGGTGCTGGACTGGGACGCCCTGCCGCCCGTGCAACGCATCGAGTTGATGACGACGCACGACCTGGCGAAGCGGGAGAAACAGAAGCTCGAGTTGTTGCGCAGCCTGCTGACCTACTTCCACTACGCCAGCAAGGAAACGAGTCCCGAGGTGTTCCGCAGCGAAATCGAACGAATCAACAAGGCGGTGGCCGAAACTCAGGACAGGTGGCGCACCAGGCAGCTGGACGCACCCACCGACGTCCGGCTGCGCTGGAGCAACGCCGAGGACGACCTGAGTAAGCATCGCGACCAGTCCGTGTGACGGCCGGTTGGGCGCCGCGCGTAAATTCGGCCTTGGTCAACCCGATTCAATCGAACTGTCGGTTTCGAAGGAGTGCCCATGAGCGGCCCGGTCACCTACACCCACCTGGATTCCATCGCGGTGATCCGGATGGACGACGGCAAAGTCAACGCGCTGGGCCCGACGATGCAGCAGGCACTCAACGACGCGATCGACCATGCCGACGGCGACAACGCCGGGGCGCTGGTGATCGCCGGCAACGAGCGCGTGTTCAGCGGCGGCTTCGATCTGAAGATCCTGACCTCCGGCGAAGTCCAGCCGGCGATCGACATGCTCAGGGGCGGTTTCGAGTTGGCGTATCGGCTGCTGTCCTACCCGAAGCCGGTCGTGATGGCCTGCACCGGTCATGCCATCGCGATGGGGGCATTCCTGCTGGCGTCGGGCGATCATCGGGTGGCCGCGCATGCCTACAACATCCAGGCCAACGAGGTCGCGATCGGCATGACCATCCCGTACGCCGCCCTAGAGATCCTGAAGCTGCGACTGACGCAGTCGGCGTACCAGCAGGCCACCGGACTGGCCAAGTCGTTCTTCGGCGAAACCGCCGTCGCCTCCGGCTTCGTCGACGAGATCGTGTTGCCCGAGATGGTGTTGAGCCGCGCCGAAGAGGCCGCCCGTGGATTTGCCGAATTGCATCAGCACGCCCACGCGGCGACCAAGTTGCGCGCCCGGGCGGACGCGTTGAAGGCGCTGCGTGCCGGAATCGACGGCATAGAGTCCGAGTTCGGCCTGTAGCCGCGAACTCTCGGCCCCAACGGTCGATGAACTGACCTTCGGAGAAGGCGACGCGGTTGCCCGGGCAACCGCCTCACCCCCTTGTCGCCTCCTCCACTGCGGAGTCTGGCACGTCCGCGTGGCGCCGTCACTTCACCTTTGGCCGGCCGTCGACTTGCCAGCGGAACCGTTCGAGATACGCCGCCCAGTCCCATGTCGTGAGGAATTCCTGAGCCGCCTCGTAGCCCTTGTCGAAGAGCTCTTCGAGGCGGTCTCGCGACACATCGAAGTCGAGCACGCCCACATTGGTCGATTCGACCGCGATGGCACGAGCCGCGACCCACGGCTGGTTCAGATGCGTCTGGTCGTGGCCGGTCAGCATCGTCGTGAGCAGGCTCTCCAGCAGTGCCGTCTGTTCGAAGAACCGCAGCGGCTTCAGCGCGGGCATCACCGCGCTGAAGCCCTCGGTCAACCGAGGTAGGACCGTGACCCCAAAGGTGGGCCAGCGCGGCGGTTTTGCGTCCGGCCGGTCGAAGGTGTCGATCGGAAAGTTCGACAGCACCCCGCCGTCGACGAGGGTCGTCGCGGTTGCCCCGAGGCGGCTCTTCAGTCTCACCGGGGGGTAGAAGAACGGGATCGCAATCGACGCGCGCACGGCGTCGGCGACCGGCTGCTCGTCGGGATCCAGGCCGTAGAGTCTGCGGTAGTCCCACGGCAGTCGCACGAGCTGGGCGGCGGTCAGATCGGCGACGGTCACCACCAGCTTTGAGCGCCGCCCCTCGACCAGGTGATCCTCGTCGAGAATCAGGTCGCCGAAGGTGTTGACCCCTAGGTTCGCCAGCTCGCCGCGGATCCAGTCGTACGCGACGTCGCCGCGAAACATGCTGGTATCGCGCACCAATCCCCACGCGGCACCGAGCAGCGGCACCGGCCCCGCGTCGCGCCACTTCTGCAGCGGCACCGAGAAGGCCAGCTCCTTGACCTGCGCGCCGGTGAGCTGGCCGTCGGTGGCCCCGGCGGCCAACACCGCCGCGACGATCGAGCCGGCCGACACGCCTGACACCCGCCGGATCACATATCCGGCATCCATCAGCGCGACGACGGCACCCACCAGGCCGATGAACTTGACTCCGCCGCCGGACAGCACCAGATCCACAGGTTTGCTCATCGCCCCAGCATGCCCTCCAATGGTCCGATATCGCACCGCGTCCAGGGGTACGCTGCCAGGCGTCGGATCTTCAGTCTCGAGGATCGGGGTCGCTATGCGGATTGTCGTCGACTTGAACCGTTGCCTCGGCTACGCGCACTGCGTCCCGCTGGCCCCGGAGGTGCTCAAGCTCAACGGCGAAGAGGCTCTCACCTACGACCCCAACCCCGATGACAGGCAGCGGCTGCGGGTGCTGCGGGCGGCGGCGGCCTGCCCGGTGCAGGCGATCATCGTCGACAAGCTCGACTTCGAGTAGCGGATCCGCGTGGTCGGGGACGGCTTCAAAGACACGGGCCGCATCGTCATCGTCGGCGCCTCACTGGCCGGCCTGCGCGCCGCGGAGGCGTTGCGGGATGAGGGTTTTCGCGGCCAGTTGACCATCATCGGCGACGAGCCGGACGAGCCCTATGACCGGCCGCCGCTGTCCAAGCAGGTCCTCAAGGGTTGGGTGGCGGCCGATCACACGAAGCTGCCGCGCCTGCGGGCGGTCGAGGCGCAGTGGCGACTCGGGGTCGCCGCGACCGCCCTGGACCGGAGCAGCCAGGTGGTGCGCCTGGCCGACGGCAGCGAGGTCGGCGGCGACCGCCTGCTGATCGCCACCGGCGTGCGATCGCGGCGGTGGCCCAACACCGAAGAGGCCGCGTTGGGCGGCGTGTACACCGTGCGCACCAACATCGATGCCGCGCGGCTGCAGGCCGCGCTGGCCGCCCGGCCGCGCCGGGTGCTGATCATCGGCTCTGGATTCATCGGCTCGGAGGTCGCCTCGATGTGCCGCGAGCTCGGGCTTCAGGTCACGGTCACCGAGCGCGGCCCGGCGCCGCTGTCCGGTCCGCTGGGCGGCGTGATCGGCGCGATCGCCGCCGAGATGCAGCGCGCCGCCGGCGTGGACCTGCGCACCGGCGTCTCGGTGCTCGGGCTGGAGGGCGACGCGGCCGGCCGGGTGCGGCGCGCGCGGCTCTCCGACGGCGACACCCTCGACGTGGACGTCGTCGTGACGTCGCTGGGGTCGATCCGCAACGTCGAATGGCTCAACGGCGCTGGGTTGGCGGCGGGTCCCTGGGGCGTGGGTTGCGACGCCGGATGTCGCGCGTTCGACATCAACGGCGTGGTCACCAACCACATCTTCGTGGCGGGCGACATCGCTCGAGCGCCGCACGTCCTGTACGACTACGAGTTCCTGGCGATGGAGCACTGGGACAACGCTGTGCTGGGTGCGCGGGTCGCCGCGCACAACATGGTCTGCGACGAGGTCGACCGGTGGGCACATCTGCTGGTTCCGCAGTTCTGGTCGGCGCAGTTCGGCGTGAACATCAAATCCGTTGGCGTGCCGTCGTTCGGCGACGAGATCGTCTTCACGCAGGGCTCGGTCAAGGAGCGCCGGTTCGCCGCGGCCTACGGCCGCCAGGGCCGCATCGTCGGCGCGGTCACCTTCAATCACGCGAAGTGGATCGACTACTACCGCAATCAGATCGAGCACTCGGGGCCGTTTCCCCCCCATCCGCCCGGGTTCGATTTCCCGGAGAATATGCGCGTTCTGCCTGCCGACTTTCCCGCGCGGGGCGTGCCAACCGAGACACCGGACGTGGTGTTGACCGGACACGACCCCAGCGAGCGGCGGGCCGAATTCCGTCCCCGACAACAGGAGCGGCGCCGATGAACCCCGCCGGCGACGATGCAGAGCGAAGCGATGAGGAGGAGCGGCGCCGATGACCCCCGAGGAAGCCTTCGACGCCGCGATGCGCTTCGAGCACCGCGCGAATCCGTATCCGTTTTTCGACGAGCTGCGCAAGACACCGGTGGTGCGGGTGTCGGGCGGCATCTACGCCGTGACCGGATACGAGGAACTCATGGCGCTGGCCCACGATCCCCGGGTGAGTTCCGACCTGCGCAAGAGCCGCCCGCCGGCCGGCCCCGGTCGCCGGTTCACCGACGAGTCGCCCGCCGAAATCGCCCCCGAAATCGCGGGCGCATACGGCAAGGAGCCGAGCTTCATCGCTCAGGACCCGCCCGAGCACGACCGGGCGCGCCGGGTGTGCATGCACTTTTTCGGCCCACCGGACTCGCCGGATCTGATCCCGGGCCAGGAGCCGCTGTGTCAGCAGATCGCCAACGAAATGCTCGACAAAGCGAGGGGCAAGACGCGCATCGACGTGGTCGACGAGTTCGCCTATCCGCTGCCGGTCAACGTGATCTGCAGGATCATGGGCGTGCCCGTCGAAGACGAGCCGCAATTCCACGCGTGGCTCGCCGACATCACGGCCGGCGTCTTCGACCTCGGCCCCGATATCCACACCGAGGAGGGCCAGGCCCGGCGCGCCAAGGGCGAAGCCGCCGACGCCGAGCTCAACGCGTACATCGCCGGGCTGGCCGAGAAGGCCGTGAAATCACCTGGAAACGGGATGATTTCGCAATTGGTCCACTACGACGGTCCTGACGGCCGGATGTCGCCGAGTGCGATCGTGAACAACACCATTCTGCTGTTCTTCGCCGGTCACGATTCGACGGTCAACCTGATCTCGCACTGCGTGCTGACCGCGCTGCGCAACCCGTGGTCCATCGAATTGCTGCGCAGCAGACCGGAATTGATCCCCGGCGCCGTGGAGGAGGTGCTCCGGCTGCAGTCGTCGGTGCAGTTCTTCCCGACCCGGTCGGCGCTGGCCGACATCGACATCGCCGGCACGACCATTCCCAAGGGCGCGCCCATCTATCTCATCTACGCCGCGGCCAATCGCGATCCCCGGCGGTTTGCCGATCCCGACACGTTCGATCCGCAACGTCCGGACAACGAGCACGTCGGCTGGGGCCGCGGCATCCACGTCTGCTTCGGCGGCCCGCTGGCCCGCCTCGAGGTCAACACCGCATTCGAGGCCTTCCTGCGCCGGGTGAAAAACCCACGGCTGGTGGCCGATCCGCCGCCGTACCGGATCAGCCAGGTGTTTCGCGGGCCACTTCATCTGCCCGTCGACTACGACGAAATCCTGCCCTGAACGCCCAGGACCCGCTCACCAGCGACCGTGGTGGACGACCTCGTCGAACGGCCGGCGGTCGGGTTTGCGGATCACCCGCAGCGGTCGGTCGGCCGGATATCCGATGCCCAGCAGGAAAGCCACCAGATAGTCGTCCGGCACGCCCAGTATCGCGCGGGCCTTCTCCTGATCACCCACCGACGAATGGCCGGTGCCGACGCCCAGGTCGGTGGCCGCGAGCATCATCGCCATCGTCGCCTGACCGACGTCGTAGTTGTCGGTCACCAGCCGGCGCTCGTCCGGTGGCACCGGAACCACCAGCGCGATGGCCGCCGGCGCCTTGGCGATGTGCCCGGCGCCCCGCCACACTGTGGACAGCTCCTGCAACTGGGCCTTGTCGGTGACGACGACGAAGTCCCACGGCTGGCGGTTTTTCGCCGACGGCGCCCGCCAGCCGGCCTCGGCGATCCGGTTCAGATCGTCTCGCGATACCGGGTCGGGCGTGTACTCCCGAACGTTGCGCCGCGCGCAGATTGCATCCCAGGTTTCCATGTTCGACCCTCCTTGTGCCGCACCGTGTTTCGTCAGGATTTGGACCGCTGCGCGGCGACGAACAGGTTTCCCGGCACCTGGTCCTCGACCTGTTGCGGCGGTTTGCGGCCGTAGCCGGCCATCAGTTCGACCGACGGCGTGACGGTCACATCCCAGCCGTGGCGGCCGAACCAACTGCCGACGTCTTCGCGCTCCTCGAAGTACCACAATTCGTCGGTGCTGGGAATCTCGCGCTGCGGGTCCGCGTCGGCCATGATGGCGCGGACGCGGTCCATCCGGGCCCGCCGCTTCGCACGGAGCTCGGGATCGAGGAACTTCGGTCCCAACGCCTCGACGGCCACCCGGCTGCCGACGGCGCTGAGTTGCTGAATCCGCTCGAACAGCAGCTCCTGAGCCGCGGCGGGCAGGTAAGGCATCAATCCCTCGGCCGACCACGCGCTGGGCGCCGCGGGGTCAAAACCCGCCTGCCGCAACGCCGTCGGCCAGTCGTGACGCAGGTCCACCGGCACGGCGACCCGGTTGCAGGCAGGCTCCGCGCCGTGCTCGGCCAGCGTCGATGCCTTGAAGTCCAGCACCCGGGGCTGGTCGAGTTCGTAGACCGTGGTCCCGTGCGGCCACGGCAACCGCCACGACCGGGCATCCAGGCCGGCCGCGAGGATCACGACCTGGCGAATGCCCGCGGTCGTCGCGTCGAGAAAGAACGAATCGAAGAACGCGGTCCGCGACGCCATGTAGCCGACCATCGCCTGCTGCTGCAGCGCGAGGTCCGGTTCGGCCTCCAGCAGCTCGGCGGGCAGCTGCGGGGCGGCGAACCAATTCCACACTCCGTCGCCCGCGGCATCGAGGAAGACCCGCGCGAACGGGTCGCGGATTAGCGGATCGTCGCTTTCGGTTTCGGCAGCCCGGGAGGCCGCGACGCCCAGCGCGGTGGCCCCCACACTCTCGGTGATTTCCCAGCTGTCGTTGTCGGTTCTGGCCACGCCGATGTCCTCCCGTTTGACTAGTACGGCTAGGTAACGACCTTACGCCCGTGATATGTGAGCGAGCTGTCCGCGAGGTTCATGCGCGCTGGCCCTCAGGTATCCGGTTAAGTTGTCGACGGGCCGCCTACCGCGCGGCGGGATCGCAAAGGGACCTGGAGATGCGAGTTGACGGGCGCGACATCAGCGTCTCCGGCAGCTTGCTGCAACCCGTGACGCGGCGGACCAACGACATCCTGCGGCTGCTGCTGGCTACCGCGTTCCTCGCGACCGTGATCACCAGCACCGTGATCACCCACACGCGCTGGATCGCGCTGGAGAAATCCATCTCCGGGGTCGTCGGCGTCCTGACGCCGACGCAATCCGACGTCGTGTACCTGGTCTACGGGTTGGCCATCGTGGCGTTGCCGTTCATGATCCTGATCGGCCTGATCGTCGGCCGGCAGTGGAAAACGCTGGGCGCGTACGCGGCCGCCGCCCTTCTCGCCGTCCTGCCGCTGTCGATCAGCAGCAACCGCATCGCCGCGTTCCGATGGCACTTCGACGTCTCGGACCGGCTGAGCACGCTGCCGGCCCAGTTCCTCGACGACCCGCGGTGGATCGCGATGCTGGCGGCGGTGCTGACGGTGTCCGGCCCGTGGCTGCCCGCGCGCTGGCGGCGCTGGTGGTGGACCCTGCTGCTGGCCTTCGTGCCGATTCACCTCGCCATCAGCGCCATCGTCCCGGCCCGCTCGCTGGTGGGCCTGGGGGTGGGGTGGTTCGTCGGCGCGTTGATCGTCCTCGTCGTCGGCACCCCCGCGCTGGAGGTTCCACTGGAGGACGCGGTGCGCGCGATGGCCAAACGCGGATTCGTGGTGTCGCGGCTCACGGTGGTCCGCCCCGCCGGCCCCGGCGCGCTCGTTTTGTGCACCGGTCCCGACGAGTCGGGCACCGACGGGGGACGGGCGCAGATCGAGTTGTACGGCCCGCATCAACGCAGCGGCGGTGCCCTGCGCGAGCTCTGGCGCAAGCTGCGGCTGCGCGATGCCGAAACCGCGCCGCTGCAGGCCTCGATGCGCCGCGCGGTGGAGCACCGCGCGCTGATGACCATCGCCATCAATGACGCGGGCGTCGCCAACACCGAGACCATCGCCTTCGCGGCCCTCGACCGCGGGTGGACGCTCTACGCGCACAAGCCCGTTCGCGGAACTCCGCTCGACGAATGCGCGACGACGACACCCGTCCAGAAGGTCTGGGAGGCGCTGCACACACTGCACGGCTACCGGATCTCGCATGGCGACCTGCGCGGCAACGAGATCACAGTCGACGATGGCGAGGTGCTGTTCGGCGGCTTCGGCAGCGCCGAATACGGCGCCACCGACGCGCAGCTGCAATCGGACATCGCGCAACTCCTGGTGACGACGTCCGCCCTGTACGACGCGAAATCCGCGGTGGGCGCGGCGATCGACGCGTTCGGCAAGGACGTCATCTTGCGCGCGTCGCGCAGACTCACCAAATCGGCTGTGTCAAAACGAATCCGGAGGGCGGTGCCCGATCCACGCGGTACGATTTCCAGTCTGCGCGTCGAGGTCAAACGGCAAACGGGTGCCGACGAGATCAAGACCGAACCCATCACCCGGTTCACCCGTAGCCAGCTGATTCAGCTAGTCCTTCTCGGCGCCCTGGTCTACGTCGCCTATCCGTTCATCAGCACGGTTCCTACCTTCTTCTCCGAGCTGCGCACCGCGAACTGGTGGTGGGCCCTGCTGGGTTTGGCGATCTCGGCGTCGACCTACGTGGGCGCCGCGGCCGCGTTGTGGGCGTCGGCCGACGAGACGGTGAGCTTCTGGCGATTATCAATTGCCCAGGTGGCCAACACTTTTGCAGCGACCACGACACCGGCCGGGGTCGGCGGGCTGGCGCTGAGCACCCGGTACCTACAGAAGGGCGGCGGGTTGTCGGCAATGCGGGCCACCACGGCGGTGGCGTTGCAGCAATCCGTCCAGGTGATCATGCACCTGGCACTGCTGATCTTGTTCAGCGCCGTCGCGGGCGTGTCGACGAATCTCTCGCATTTCGTGCCGGATGCCACGGTGCTCTATCTGATCGCCGGCGTCGCGCTGGGCATCGTGGGCACGTTTCTGTTCGTGCCCACGCTGCGGCGCTGGCTGGCAACGGATCTGCGCCCGAAGATCAAGGAGCTGGCCGACGACCTGGTCGAGGTGGCGCGCGAACCCAAGCGCCTGGGATTGATCGTACTCGGTTGCTCCGGAACAACTCTGGGGGCCGCGCTGGCGCTGTGGGCCAGCATCGAAGCCTTCGGCGGCGGTGCGACGTTTGTCACCTGCACCGTGGTGACGATGGTCGGCGGCACCCTTGCCTCGGCCGCGCCGACACCCGGTGGCGTCGGTGCCGTCGAGGCGGCGCTGATCGGTGGGCTCGCCGCGTTCGGCGTGCCCGCGGCCGTCGGCGTGCCGTCGGTCCTGTTGTATCGGGTGCTCACCTGTTGGCTGCCCGTCTTCGTCGGCTGGCCGGTGATGCGCTGGCTGACCGAGAACGAGATGGTCTGACGGCCCGGTCAGGAATCGCCGGAATCGTCGTCGACGCTCACCAGGACCGTCAACCGCCGCATGCTCTCGCCCACCGTGGTAGTCAGATGAACCAGGTAGTAACCCTCGCGCACCGTCGGCGCCACAGTGATCACGACCGGGATGGCGGCCGATCCGTCCTTGTCGAACTGGCCGGACACCTGCGCCACCGTGATCCCGACGTCGTCGGATGTGCCGTTGACGGTGTAGCCGCCGGCGCCATCGCTCATCCGTTGCGCGTCGACGGTGACCGCGGTGCTGCCCGGCCTGGCGCTGACAACGGGGTTCGCGATGTTCGCGGTCACCGCTGAACTCTGTGCGCCGAAGGAGGGTGGCGCGTCGGATTCTGAGGTGCCCCAGGCCTTGTCGGGATGGGCGGCAAGCGAGTACGTGAGATCGCCGCCGCTGCGGATGATCGACTCCGGCAGCCAGGTGTGACCGGTGACTTGGCCGTCGATGCGTAATCCGCTGATGTACCTCAACGGCCGGGGACCCGACGCACCTGGTGCCGATATCCGGATGGATTTGCCTGCCGGAAGGGAGATTTCGATGCGATCGAAGATCGGTGTGCTCAATGTCAGGATCGGGACTCCCGGCGTGCTCGGGTACAGGCCCAGGGCCGCCCAGACATACCAGCTGGCCAGTGCGCCGAGATCGTCGTTGCCGGGCGCGCCATTGGGCGTGGGACCGAACAAGCCGCGCACCCGGTCGACCGTCTGCTGCGTGTTCCACGGCTGACCGACATAGTTGTACAGCCACGGCACCGCGAAGTCCGGTTCGTTGCCGGCCCACAGGTAGGGCTCGTCGGGACCGTCGTTGAGCCGCTTGGTGAATCGATGGAGCCGGGCGGCTACCGCCTGGCGGCCACCCAGGGCGGTCACCAGGCCCGCGACATTGTGCGGCACCCACCAGACGTATTGTTCCGCGTTGCCCTCGTCGTATCCTTCCTGGCCGAAGCCGGAGGGAGACCGGAAGAAACCCGTTCCGCCGCTGAACAATCCGAAGCCGCTACGCGGCGAGATGTAGCGGGTAGTGGGATTGAACAGGTTCTGCCAGTACTGGGCACGCTGCTGGAATTCGGCGGCGGTCGCGGTGTCGCCCAGTGCGTCGGCGAATCGTGAAATGGTGAAGTCGTCGACGGACCACTCCAGCGTTATCGAGGCATCGACGGTACCGAATTCCGGCGTGTTCGGGGCATAGCCCAGGCGCAAGTACGTCGCGATGCCCGGCCGCTCCACATAGCCGTTCAGCCCCACTCCACCTTTGGTCGCCCCTTCGACCATGTAGTGCAGCGCCGCCTTGGTGTCGAAATCAGTTGCCCCATAGGTGTAAAGGTTCACGATCAGTGGCACCACGCTGTCCCCGCTCATCTCACCGGTCGCGACGTTGGCCAGCGCCCAGCGCGGAAGCGCGCCGCTCTGCTCGGCGTCGTTCACCAGCGACTGAGCCATATCGCTGGCGTGCTCGGGAAAGAGCAGCGCCTGCAGGGGCGCCAGACATCGGTAGGTATCCCAATCGGAGAAATTCGCGTACTGGGTGCGCCCGTTGGCGACAACGTGGATTTGACGGTCGAATCCGATGTATCGTCCGTCCGCATCGCTGAATGTGTTGGGATGCAACAGCGATCGATACAAGGAGGTATAGAACGTCCTCAGCTCCCCGGCGTTTCTCCCGGCCACCGTGATGCGCGCAAGCGCGGCCTTCCATTGCGACCGTGCGGCGCCGCGGACGTCCTGGAAGCTCGCCGCGCCCTCGGCGGCCAGGTTCGCCCGCGCCGCGTCGATGCTGACGTAGGAGATGGCGGTGCGCACCTCGACTGTGGACCCCGCGGGGAACTGCACATATCCACCGCTGTAGGGCGAGTCCCTGTCGCGCGTGCCGGGGTAGATCGCGTAGCCATCCCAGGTGCCGAAGGTGGTGAACGGCTGGCTGAACCGCATGGCGAAATACACCGTGTAGGTGTTTTTCTTGTCGCAGAAGCTGCCGCTGCCCGCCCACCCGGTGATGGTGGTGTTGTCGACACCGATCTGTAGGGCCGCGCGGGAGTTGCCCGCCAACGATGCGCCGGAGCGGACGTGGAACAAGGCCGGAAGGCCGTTGTGCGGGTAGCTGAACCGGCCGACGCCCGTGCGGGTGGTGGCCGTCAGCTCCGCGGTCACCCCGGTGTCGGGGAACCGCACGGTGTAATAACCGGGAGCGCCGTGCTCGGAGTCGTCGTGGGAGATCCGTTCCCAGGCGTTCCACGGCTGCGGGCCCATCGAGCGGGTCGTCGGCAGCATCGAGATGTCGCCGAACGCGGCGCAGCCCACCGAGGCGTGGGTCATGCTGAACCCGGTCGAGCGCGGGTTGCTGTAGCTGTAGCCGGCGTAGTTGCCGACGGTGTCCGGCGAATACTGCACCATCCCGAATGGCACGGTGGCGCCGGGAAAGTTGTTGATCTCCCCGACCGTCTCGCCGCCCGTGCCGGTGCCGATGAGGGTGTTGACGTAGGCCGCCGGATCGGTGACAAGGTGGGGCTCGCCGTCGTAGGCGGTGGGCGGGGCCGCCGCGATGAACGTGGCGAAGACGACCATTGCCGCCACCAGCGCGATAGGGGCCTTTCGCGACCGCATAGCTGTCTCTTACTGCATAACCGCGTGTTTTCGTGGTGGTTTCGACATCGCAACGCCGAGATCCACGAATTGGCCGTACGGTGGTCGCATGGCAGACCAGTCGTACGCGGTCGACGCCGGGCATCCGCCGTCGGCATTGCTCAAGCTCATCAACCCGATTCTGGGCTTCTTGCTACGCACTCCGCTCGCCGGTCCGTCCCGCAAGCAGCTCATGGTGTTGAGCTTCACCGGCCGAAAGACGGGGCGGCAGTTCACAATTCCGGTGAGTGCTCACGTCATCGACAACGATCTCTACGCGCTGACCGGCGCGGTGTGGAAAGCGAACTTCCGCGGCGGCGCACCCGCACAGGTCGTCTGGGACGGCAGGCAGACGGCCATGCGCGGCGAGCTGATTGCCGATCGTGCCACCGTCTCGGATCTCTACCTGCGGTGCGCGCAGTCTTACGGCCTACGGCGCGCGCAGGTGCTCGTCGGATTGAAGTTCCGCGACCGGCGCATCCCCACCCTCGACGAGTTCTCCGAGGCCGTCGACCGGATGCACCTGGCCGCGGTCCGGTTCACCCCGACGCCGTAGGTCCGGCGCTGTGGGCGCTCTCGTGCGCGCCGAGCAGCAGTGCGCTGACCCAGGCGCGACGTTGTCTGGGCTCAGGCCGCAAAAATCGGTGTATCCGTGGATGCGCTGCACCTCGTCGGCTCATTCCCAGCGCTGGTCTTCGAAGTAGAACCGGGACCAGCCCACCGATTGCGGCGCACCGCCGGCCAACGTCCGCTCGCGCGCTGGCTTGCCCGTCGGGTTCTTAGGCCATGCCGTCACAGTTACAGCTATTCAGGCGCCTAGCAGAAGGGGTGCTCCCGAGTGTCCGGCGCGGCGGCGGGCCCGGCGCCCGCCGCCGCGCGGGTTCGGGTGATCAGCGGCGGCGCGAAGCCGGCCTTTTCCGTCGCTTGTCGCACCGACTCCCGCACCGGGTCCACCCGACTGGTCGGCACCAACGCGATGACGCAACCGCCGAAGCCGCCGCCCGTCATCCGGGCGCCCAGCGCGCCCGCGCGCAGGGCGGTGTCGGCGAGCAGGTCGAGGTGCTCGGTCGTGATCGCGAAGTCGTCGCGCATGGACGCGTGCGAGGCGGTCATGAGTCGGCCGGCCGCGCCGAAGTCCGCGTCGCGCAGCGCCGCGACGAAGTCGAGCACCCGACGGTTCTCGGTCAGCACGTGTCGGGCCCGACGGGCGTCGACGGGGTCCTCGACCGCGGCAAGCGCCGACAGATCGCGGTCCTGGATTTCGCGCAGCGACGACGCCCCCAAGTCTGCGGCCGCCCGCTCGCACGACGCGCGCCGGGCCGCATACTCGCCGCCGGCATGCCGATGCCGCGCCCGGGAGTCGATCAGCAGCAGGGCCACATCGCCCGCGTCCGGGTCGAAGGCCACCGGATCGACGGTGACGTCGCGAAAGTCGATCAGCAGGGCGGTCGACGGCGCCCCGAACAGTGCGGACAGTTGATCGAGTAAACCCGTTGGCGCACCGACGTATTCGTTTTCGGCGCGCTGGGCCAGGCGCGCCTGCTCTGTTCTGTCGATGCGCGTGCCGGCCGCCGCGGCGATCGCGCCCAGTGCCGCGCATTCCAGTGCCGCCGACGACGACAGGCCCGATCCCATCTGCACGTCGCTGGTGATCGACATCGCGCCGCCGGGCACCGGATACCCGGCCCGGCCCAGTGCCCAGATCACGCCGGCGACATAACCGGCCCAATCGGACACCTCCCCCGGCGTGGTGGAGACCGGAATGCGGGCGGCGGTGCGGGCTCGATCGCTGCGCACGGTGATCGCGTCGGAGTCATCGGGCGCGAAGGTCACCACCGTGCGCTGGGGCAGCGCGATCGGCAACGCGAACCCCAGGTTGTAGTCGGTGTGCTCCCCGATCAGATTGATCCGCCCCGGCGCGGCGTAGCGGACCGTCACGCAAGGTCTCGCAGCCGCTGGGCCACGCTTTCGGGCATGACGTCGCCGATGAACGCGTCCATCGCCGATTCGGAGGCCGCGAGGTACTTGAGCTTGGTGGCGCTGCGCCGGATCGACATCAACTCGACGTGGAAGTACCCGTCGGCCTGCGCCTCGGTGTCGGCGAACTGATGCAGCGCCGAAATATACGGCAGCGGAGCCGAATACAGGCGGTCAAACCGATCCAGCACGTCAAGGTAGAGCCGCGCGAACGCATCCAGTTCGGCGTCGCCGAACTCGACGAGGTTGCGCACGAACCTGTTCGGGTAGATGTGCACCTCGACCGGCCAGCGCGCCGCGAACGGCACGAACGCCGTGAACAGCTCGGTGCGCGCGACGATCCGGCTGCCGTCGGCGACCTCGCGCGCCAGCAGATCGGCAAACAAGTTGTGGCCGTGTCGGATTCGATGCTCACGTGCTTGCCCCAGCATCGCGGCGGTGCGCGGCGTCAGATAGGGGTAGCCGTAGATCTGGCCGTGCGGATGGGCCAGCGTCACGCCGATCTCTTCGCCACGGTTCTCGAAGCAGAAAACCTGCTCGATGCCCGGAGTGGCCAGCAGGTCGGCGGTGCGGTGCCGCCATGCCTGGACGACCAACACGGCATGCGCCGGTGCCAACTCCGCGAACGACCCGGTGTGGTTGCTGGAAAAACAGATCACCTCGGTGCGGCCATGCCCGGGCACGGACACGAAGCCGTCGCCGTCGGGCGCGCCCAACGACCGGCCGGCACCGCACAGGCTGGGGAACCGGTTCTCGAATACGACGACGTCGTAGTCCGGCGCCGGCACCTCGCTCGTCAGCCCAGTCGGCCCGGGACACAGCGGGCACTGGTCGGCGGGCGGCTTGTACGTGCGGTCCTGGCGGCGCGCAGCGATGATCACCCACTGCCCGGTTGACCGGTCGAACCGCAGTTGCGACTGGTCCGGGTCACGCTCCGGCAACGGCCTGCGGTCGGGCACCGGCACGGGACGATGCCCGGGCAGCGCGAAGAACAACAGGTCACGGCCATCGGCCAGCTTCGCCCGGGTCGGCGCTGTCACGATGTCGAACACTAGCTTGGCCAGTGCGCGACAGTTGAGGTAACCATGTGGTGTCCGACGGTGAGGGGGCCCAGTGCGCTACGACAAGGCCCGCAACTGGTTGATCGGCTCCGATCCGGGGCTGCTGCGGCTGCGGATGGCCACCCGCACGACGGCGTCGCTGGGTTGCTCGTTGGCCGTGCTGTTCCTGCTGACCAAGGCCACGGGGCAGCCGCTGACGGTCGCCCTGCTCGGGGTGGTGATCACGATGATCGCGTCGCGCTCGGTGACCGAGCCGGATCCCCGTCAGCAGCGGATCACGATGGCGTTGCTGCCGTTGCCCGGGGCGCTGTCCGTCACGCTGGCCACGTTGCTGGCTCCGCACAACATCGCCGCCGACGTCGTCTTCGTGGCCGTGGTGTTCGGCGCGGTATACATCCGGCGTTTCGGTCCCCGCGGACGGGCGCTGGGCATGGTCGCGTTCATGTCGTATTTCTTCACGCTGTATCTGCGGGCCAGCGTGTCGGAGTTGCCGTGGTTGATCGTGGCCATCGTGGTGGGCACGGTGTGCACGTTCGTGATGACCGCCTACGTGTTGCCCGATCGCCCAGAAGCCGTGCTGCGCTCCACTATTCGGGCGCTGCGCGCGCGGATGGCGATCGTGGTGGACACCACCGCGGAGGCGGTACGCACCGGCCACCTCGACGGGCGGCGGCGCCGGCACATGCGAGCCCGCACCATCCGGCTCAACGAGACCGCCTTGATGGTGCAGGGCCAGATCGAGGACAAAGCCAACCCCGCCATGCTCTATCGCGGGGTGACCGTCGAGCAACTGGCCCCGTGGCTGTTCGACGCCGAGCTCGCGATCGAATGGGTTGCCACCGCGGGCCGGCGAGCGGCGGCGGCCGCGGACAACCCCGCGGCGATACCGGCCCGCACTCGCGCCGAGTTGGTCACCGCGCTGTCGATGCTGTCGCGAGCGATCCGCGTGCCCGAGGAAAGCGGGCTGCAGCAGGCCGCGCGCCAGGCGCAACGCGTGCTCGACCAACCCGACCCGGCCGACGGCGATGCGGAGGGCAACGCCGCGGTACGCCGCCTCGCGCTGGCGATCATCAACGCGGCCAAAGCAACCGCCGAAGTGCGGGCGATCGTCGAGGGCGCCGCGGCGGGACAGCCCGTCGAATCCGCCGACACCCCGCCGGCGCCGCCCGAGGAGAAGGAATCGCAGCCCGGTCTGCGGCAGACCACCCGGCAGGCGATCCAGGTCAGCGTCGCCGCGTCGCTGGCCATCGTGACCGGCGAGCTGCTGGCACCCGCCCGTTGGTATTGGGCGGTGATCGCCGCGTTCGTGATCTTCGCGGGCACCAACTCCTGGGGTGAGACCCTCACCAAAGGCTGGCAACGACTGCTCGGCACGATGCTCGGCGTGCCGGCCGGCGTGCTGGTCGCCACGTTGTTCGGTGGCGACAAGACGGCGTCGCTGGTGGCGATCTTCGTGTGCCTGTTCTGCGCCTTCTACTTCATGACAGTCACCTACAGCCTGATGACGTTCTGGATCACCACGATGCTGGCGTTGCTGTACGGCCTGCTCGGTCAGTTCTCCTTCGGGGTGCTGATGCTGCGGATCGAAGAGACCGCGATCGGGGCCGTGATCGGCATCGCCGTGGCCATCCTGGTGTTGCCGACCCGGACCCAAACCACGATTCGCAAGGACACCAAAGCTTTCCTGACCAGCCTGTCCGACCTGATTGAGATCTCTACGGCGACGATGTTCGGCGGCGACGAGGTGGTCAGCCCGACTGAGCAGGCCCGGCAGCTCGACCGCAATCTACAACAATTCCGGATTTCCGCGAAGCCCCTGCTGGCGGGGGTCGCGGGTCTGGCCGGTCGCCGCAGCATTCGGCGCGGCCTGCAGATCTTCACCGCGTGTGACCGCTATGGACGAAGCCTGGCCCGCACCAGCGAGCAGTACCGGGACCCGGTGGGAGCCGAAGCCCTGTCCGACGCCTTCACCTCGGCTGCGGCGCAGACCCGGCGCAACATCGATACGTTAATCGCGATGGTCGACGGCGCAAAGGGCGGGACTGTGGACTCCGCGACCGACGACCTCGACGCCGCCGAATGCCGGGCCCGGCATCGCGCCGACGGGGCCGAACCGGATCCGGATACCCGGCGATTCCTCACCGCCGTGCACGCGCTACGCCAGATCGAGCGGTCCACCATTACCGCGGCAATCAATCTGGGTGCGCGCGACCGCACACAGGTCCCGGCCCCCACGGCGAGCTGACGCCTTCGCCGCTTTACTCTCCGGGCGGGGGCCGATCGTATGCGGGACGCTGCGCATGGTGACCGAGGACGCCGAGATCGACGGCTACCTGTTTCCCGCCGGCACGCCAGTGCTGACGAATACCCTTGCAGCCAAACGTGATCCGTCCGTCTACGACAATCCCGACCGGGTGGACATCACCCGGCAGGGCGCGCCGGCGATCCTAACGTTCGGCGGCGGTGTCCACTACTGCTTGGGCGCCAACCTCGCCCGGCGCGAAATCGCCGAGGCCCTCAATGTCCCCTCAATGTCCTCGCCCAACGACTGGCCAACCCGCGCACCGACGGGCCGGTGCCGTGGAAGCCGATAGTGACGCTGAGCGGGCCGAAGAGCCTGCCCATCGCGTTCGAAGTGGCCCGTTAGTATCGGACCGTGTCAGCAACGTGCCGGTCGTGCGGCACCGAGGCCCTGGCGGCTGATGCGCGGTTCTGCCACGCCTGCGGATCGGCGCTGGTGTCGGCCGCGCCGTCAAGACACCCGCCGAGCGACACACCGCTGGTCGGGCGCGGCTGGGAACTCAACACCCTCGGTGGCATCCTCGACGAGGCCATGCGCGGCGCGGGATGCATCGTCAGCCTCACCGGCCCGGCGGGCATCGGTAAGAGCCGGCTGGCCCGGGAAACCGCGGCCGTCGCAGCAGCCCGCGGCATCCCGGTATTCAGCTCCTACTGTGAATCGCACACTTGCGATATCCCGTTTCGCACGCTGGCGCAGCTGCTGCGTGCGGCGCTCGAAATCGACCAGCGCCCAACCGAAGTCGCTCGTAGTGTGATACGCGAGCGATTCGCCGCCGCCGAGTCCGACGACCTGCTGCTGCTCGACGACCTGGTGGGCCTCCGCGACCCTTCGGTGCCGCTGCCCGAGGTCGCGCCCGACGCCCGCCGCCGGCGGCTGATCACCCTGATCAACACCGCATCGCTGGCCCGCAGCACCCCGGCGGTCTACGTGGTCGAAGACGCTCACTGGATCGACGAGGCCAGCGAGTCGCTGCTGACCAATCTTCTTGCGGTACTGCCACATACGCCGTCGCTGGTGCTGATCACCTACCGCCCCGAATATCGGGGCGCCCTCAGCCGGATATCCGGAGCTCAGGTGGTGGCGCTCCGTCCGCTCAGCGACACGCAGGCCTCGGCGCTGACGACCCAGCTGTTGGGCGCGGACGGATCGGTGACGGCCGTGGCCGCGCAGGTGACCCAACGCGCCGCCGGAAACCCTTTCTTCGCCGAGGAAATCGTGCGCGACTTCGTCGAACGCGGCGTGCTGCACGGCCGTCGCGGCGAGTACCGCAGCCGAGTGGACCTCGCCGACGTACAGGTGCCGGCCACCTTGCAGGCTACGATCGGGGCGCGCATCGATCGGCTGGACGCGACAGCAAGACGCACCCTCGATGCGGCCGCGGTGATCGGGTTGCGCTTCGACGCCGACATCCTCACCACACTGGGAGGCGAGGCCGACGTGTCCGCGCTGCTCGACGCGGAAGTCGTCGACCAGGTGCGGTTCGGCTCGCACCCGGAGTATGCGTTCCGTCATCCACTCATCCGTGCGGTCGCCTACGAATCGCAGCTGAAATCCGACCGCTCCCAACTGCATCGGAGACTGGCCGAGGCCATCGAGACTACTCAGACTTCGGCAGACGGCAATGCCGCCCTGATCGCCGAGCACCTGGAGGCCGCGGGGGATGCGCGCGGGGCTTTCACCTGGCACATGCGGGCGGCGACCTGGTCGCGCAACCGCGACTTCGGCGCGGCCCGCGCGCGCTGGCAACGCGCCAAGGCCTTGGCAGACCGCATCCCCGAACACGATCGCGATCGCCTGTCCATGCGTATTGCGCCCCGAACATTGCTGTGCCTGACCGATTTCCGTGTCGGACGCGGCGGCGATGACGCCGAGTTCGCCGAGCTGCGCGAGCTGTGCACTGCTGCCGACGATCAGCGGTCGCTGGCCATCGGCATGGCCGGTTTGATCCGGGCGCGCTTCAGGAGTTCGCACGTCTGGGAGGCGGCACATCTGGCCACGGAACTTGCCGCGTTGCTCGACAAGATCGGCGATCCGACGCTGACGGTGTCGCTGTCGTCGGCGGTGCTGAGCGCCAAACACGAGGCCGGCGATGTGACCGCCGTTCTGCGCTTCGCCCGGCGCGTCATCGACCTCGCCGAGGGGGACCTCGGGCAGGGCAAGTTGACCTTCGCGGTTCCGGTGCCGACGGCGATCGCCATGCGAGGCCTGGCCCGCAGCTGTCTGGCGATGCCCGGCTGGCAGGCCGACTTTGACCAGGCCATGGCGTACGCGCGCACGTTGGACGCCTTCTCGTTCTCCGGCGTGAGCTGGTATGCGTACGTCACGCCGCTGATTTACGGGGTAGCGCGGCCCCATGCGGCGATGCTGCGCGATACCGCGGACACATTGGCAATGGCGGAGCAGACGGGTGATGACCTCGGGCTCGACCTGGCCAGGGGCGCTCGCGGCATCGTGTTGATCCATAACGGCGGCTCCGATCGCGCGACCGGCCTTGCGCTACTGGTATCGGTATGCGAACGCGAAGGCGCTTGGCAGCGCTCGTTTTCCAGCATGCTGGCGATCACCGAGGCTTACGTGGCGCGGGAGAAGGCGCGGCGAGGCGCTATCGACGAAGCCCTCGAGTCGGCACGGCACGCGGTCGAGCATCTCACCGCCGCGGGCTCCCTGATGTGGAACATGCCGGCCACCGCGGCCCTCGTCGACGTGTTGCTGACCCGTCGCCTGGCCCGGGATGTCGCCGAGGCCGAGGCAGTCATCGAGCGGTGGACGAGCGCGACGTGCGAACTCGGGGTGACGTTGCACGAGATCTGGTCGCTTCGGATGCGCGCCCAACTCGCCCGCGCCCGCAAAGAGGAATCCGATTTTCGCGATTTTCGGGACCGCTATCGGCGAAAGGCCGCCGACCTCGGTTTCGAGGGCCACGTCGCACTCGCCGCGGCCATGTAGTACGCGGGCATATGTGACGAAGACAGTAGAAGTCGCGGCCACGACGCGGCGGCTTTACGCTCATGGGTTGCACGACGTAAACGGGGGTTGATTGATGGGTCGGCGTTATCGGCGCGGAAAAAGCCGAGGTGGCAGCGTTGCCGTCGTCGCGTCGGCCGTTTGTCTGACCCTGGCCTCGTGTTCGGAGACCGCCTCTCCGCCCCCGACGACCACCGCAACCACGTCGACCTCTAAGCCCCCGACGAGTACGGCTCCCCCGCCCCCGTCGGTGACTGGCCCGCTGGAAAAGGATTGGAAGACCTACGGCGGAACCGCCTACTTCGGCTGCCCGGACAAGTTCTCCCTCAGCAAGGCCGCGCTCGACGACATCCGGCCCAAGGTCTTCGACACCAAGACGGGGCAGTACGTGACGCCACCCGTCCCCGCGATTCCTGCCGGCGAAAATGTGACCGGTGGCGTGTGTGCGCTATCGGGGACCGTTGACGATTTGAAGATCGTCTACGTCATCACGACCAACAAGCCGGCGCAGGCGCTGGAGCCCCAAACGAGCAAGGCAACGGCCTACGCGTTCGACTTCAAGTCGGGCCAGCAGGCGGCCACCAAGGAGCTGCAACCGCCGACGCCCGATCTGAAGTTGGCGGATGCCAAAGAGTGGGAACTGGTCGCCACCTCATCCGGAGTAGCCTGGCTCAACGCGTTTACCGACGGGCACCGCGCGTCGCCGCCCCGAACCGTGATCCTGTCGGCCAGCGACCTGTCGGCGACCTGGAATGACCCGCGGCCGGCCAGGGTCTGGCAGGACGTGCTCTCCTTCCAGCGCAACAACGAGCCTGGCAAGACGTCGGGAGCCGAGTTGCGCCGCCCGACCGGAGAACCGATTCTCCAGGACAACGACATTGCGACGGTCGACGGCGAATTGTCCGACGGGCCGGACAAATTAGTGAAACTGACCCAGCGCGATCCGCATGATCCGGTGGTCGTGTCGACGGTCTTCTTCGACCTCAACGCCAAAACGCCGATCAAACTCGGCGATTCCGAACGTGTTTCGGGCGGCGGCCTGTCCGCGACACTGTCCAATGGCAAGTTGTTCGTCGACGCCCTGAATTCGGATAACTCGCAGTTCGGCTTCGGCGTCTGGAATCTGCGAACCCAGCAGTGGGATCTGCTGAAGAAGCGGGACGACGCGAAGAAGCTATCGATAGCCAAGCTCGCGTTCTTCGACGACCACGTCTACATCACCAACGACGGCGGGACCTTCGCCGTCGTCGCCCTGACGGCGACCGACCCCGTCGCGACGAACTGGTCGGTTCGGCCCTTTTCGCGGATATCCGGCTGGACGCTGGTCTGTCGCAGCGAGACGGCCCCGCAGTCGGCCGGGCAGTGCAAGGAAATCGTGCTGGTGCAAGACCAGGACGGGCACTACCCGGGCCCCTGGTTCTAGCCGTCTGGTTCTGGTCGTCGTAGCGCCCGGGCAGCAGCCTCCCAGCCGTAGCACCATGAGCGCCAACCGTAGAGACGCTATGTATTGCTGATTGGGCGATTTACCTACCCGGCGTACTGGCTATGAATAAATACCTATCTGTCGGTTTCGGACATGCGCGATGTTACCGCGGGTTAATATCGCTCCGGCCGAATCGGGTCTGGATGCGACGGTGGGCGCCTTCATCCTCTTTGTTCGGGAACCGGGAGAGGCCGCGTTCTTCTATCTCCTGGTGCCACCGTCCCGGCTTCTCTCGAGCCGGGTCGTCATCGGAACGAATGGAGTACGTATGTCGCGCGTCACCACCAAGGTCAGTATCGCCGCAGTTCTCGCCTTCACCGCCTTGACGGCGTCGGGTTGCACCCCGGTCTTTTCGCTGTTCTCCTTCTAAACTTCGGGCCGCGGGGCCTGAACGTTACAGGTTCCAGATAAATCGTGCGTGCCAGAGCAAGTGCTCCGGCAGGTCGGGCTGAATGCGGCGGTGGGCGCCTTCATCCCCTGTTGTTGTTCGGACTCGGGAGCGGCCAACTCGTGGCTCCTCCCCACATCGCCACCGGTCCCTGAGCCGGGCTGTCATGACGATATGGAGTGAAATTTATGTCGGGCGTTACCAGGAAAATCAGTGTCGCGGCAATCCTCGCCGTTACCGCCGTCGCCGCGTCGGGATGCTCTCCGGTCTTTGCGCTGTTCGCCATCACCAGCGGGTAGAGCCGCGTAGCGGGCCGGGCCGCGCCCCCCGCGCCACCCAGAGGGCGTTCCCGCATCGGCTGCTCGTTCGCATGCGCCGGCGGGAATGCCCGATTTGCTGTACCCAATTGCGAATCGTGTTGGCGGACAAGTAAAGCAGCAGACGCTGTGGAACGCCGGCGGTCATCGGCGGCGTCCACCGCGTCCGCAGTCACCCCCTGCTGATCGAACCCTCAGCAGGGAAGGAATGGCATACAAGCCGGCGGAGGCGGCGGGGGTGCCAGGGATCCGCGCTCGCGAGGCTGACCCACCACGCGGGTGCCACGAGCGGTGGACCGTCGCCGCGGACCTCGTAGGCGATGCGCCGCGCCGAGGGGTAGGAACTGGATCGCGGACTTGTCCAGCATCGCCATGAGCCTACGGCGGCCTGTCGAACGCGGATCCGGCCTGCCGAAAAATCAACAAAGGGCCATAAGTCACTTGTTCAGGGGTACCGGCCTCGGCTTAGTCTCTAGCAGAACGACAAAACTGTAACGTGTTCTAGTTAGGGAGCGGAGGCGCGCTATGGGAGCCGATACCGCCGGCGTTCGGGAGATCGATGCCGGCAGTCTGCCGAGCAGGTTCGCCCGCGGCTGGCATTGCCTGGGCCCGGTCAAGGATTTCCTGGACGGCGAACCGCACCCGATCAACGCGTTCGGCACCAAGCTGGTCGTCTTCGCCGACGCCGAGCGTGACACCGTGCATGTTCTCGACGCGTACTGCCGGCACATGGGCGGGGACCTGTCGCAGGGCACGATCAAGGACGGGACCGTCGCGTGCCCGTTCCACGACTGGCGGTGGGGCGGCGACGGCAAATGCCGCCACGTCCCCTATGCCAAGCGCACCCCACGGTTCGCCCGCACCCGGTCGTGGACAACCGACACACGCGGCGGGCTGTTGTTCGTCTGGCACGACCCGGAGGACAACCCGCCGCCCCCGGAGCTGCAGATCCCCGAGATTCCCGAGGCCCACAGTGACTCGTGGACCGAATGGCGTTGGAACAGAAAGCTTATCGAAGGCTCCAACTGCCGCGAGATCATCGACAACATCGTCGACATGGCGCACTTCTTCTACATCCACTACGGGTTCCCCACCTACTTCAAGAACGTCTTCGAGGGCCACATCGCGTCGCAATACCTACGCACCGTGGGCCGTCCCGACGTCAAGCTGGGCGGTTCGCACTACACCGGCGAACAAATCCTGGACTCCGAAGCGTCCTATTTCGGTCCGTCCTTCATGATCAACTGGCTGCACAACAGTTACGGCGGCTACAAAGTGGAGTCGATTCTGATCAACTGCCATTACCCCGTCACACAGAACTCTTTCATGCTGCAGTGGGGCATCAGCGTGCAAAAGCCGCAGGGCATGAGCGACGCGGACACCGACAAGCTCTCCGCAGCTTTCACCGACGGTGTCAGCATGGGATTCCTGCAGGACGTCGAAATCTGGAAGCACAAGACCCGCATCGAAAACCCGCTGCTGGTGGAAGAGGATGGGCCGGTCTACCAGCTGCGCCGCTGGTATGAACAGTTCTACGTCGACTCCGCCGACGTCACGGCGGCAATGACCGACCGCTTCGAGTTCGAGGTCGACACGAGCACCGCGAATGAGTACTGGCAGACCGAGGTGGCAGAGAACCTGCAAAGCGAGGCCGCCCAGCTGCGCTAGGTGTCCCTGGACATGACGTTGGTAGCAGGCGTGTCGGCTTGATGTGAGGAGAACCCCCGGGTGGGGTGTGGCTTGTCTAAGGCCCACATCCGCTCGGAGGTTCTCGTGTCCCACCGTAATGCCCGCACCACGTTTCATGGCCGACTGCTCATGGTGCAGCGGTATCACCAGGGCTGGCCCAAGGCCCATATCGCCGCGGCGATGGGGGTATCACGCAAGTGCGTGCATACCTGGATCAGGCGCTTTGAGATCGACGGGCAGGCGGGCCTGGTTGACCGTTCCTGCCGGCCGCACACGATGCCCACCCGCACGCCACAGGGTTTGGAGAACCAGATCGTGGCCTGGCGACGCCGGCATCGCTGCGGCCCGGAGGAGATCGGGATCAAGCTGGGGGTGTCCACCCGCACCGTCTCGCGGGTGTTGCGCCGCCGCAGTGTGTCCTATCTGCGCGACTGCGATCCGATAACCGGCGTACCGATCCGAGCATCCAAAGCCAGCGCGGTGCGCTACGAACGGGAACGTCCCGGTGAGCTGGTGCACGTCGATGTCAAGAAGCTCGGCAGGATCCCCGACGGCGGTGGCTGGCGTGCCCACGGACGCAGCGAGGAGGTTCGCGGCCGCGGGATCGGCTATGACTATGTGCATTCCATGGTCGATGACCACTCCCGGCTGGCGTACTCCGAGATCTTGCTCGATGAGAAAGGGCCTACCTGTGCCGGCTTCCTTAGCCGTGGTGCGGCCTACTTCGCCGCTTGCGGGATCACCCGCATCGAGCAGGTCATCACCGACAACCACCTCAGCTACCGCCGCTCAACGGCCTTCGCCGAGGCGGTCGAGCAGTTAGGGGCCAGCCAACTTTTCATCAAGCCGCACTGCCCCTGGCAGAATGGCAAAGCCGAAAGATACAACCGCACTCTGCAATCCGAGTGGGCCTATCGGCGGGTCTTTGTGTCCAACGCCGCCAGAGCTCAGGCCCTTGCGCCATGGCTCACTGTCTACAACACTCAACGCCGTCACAGCTCACTCGGCGGCTATCCGCCCATCAGCCGACTGTGACCAACGTGATGTCTCGGTACAACTAGGGCACGAACCCTGCACTAGGGGGCGCTCCTTGCAGTTATATACCGAATCCCGCTGCAAAGCAGCGGGATTCGGTATCGCACGGCCTAATGGGCGACGGGGCACCCGCCCGATGAGCCGCCCTGGTAGTCGACCTGCCAGTGCTTGATCCCATTGAGCCATCCCGACCGGAGTCGCTCGGGCTTGGCGACCGACGTCAGATCCGGCATGTGGTCGGCGATCGCGTTGAACATCAGGCCGATCGTCAGCTTGGCCAGGTTGGCGCCGATGCAGTAATGCTCACCGGTGCCGCCGAACCCCACATGCGGGTTCGGATTCCGAAAGATGTTGAACGCGTGCGGATTATCGAAGACATCCTCGTCGAAGTTGGCCGAGCGATAGAACATCAGCACTCGCTGATCCTTCTTGATCGCGACGCCCGACAGTTCGGTATCCGCCAGCGCGGTGCGCTGAAATGCCGTGACCGGCGTTGCCCACCGCACGATCTCGTCCGCGGCGGTCTCTGGGCGCTGCTCTTTGTACAGCTCCCACTGGTCGGGGAAATCGGCGAAAGCCATCATGCCCTGGGTGATGGAGTTGCGGGTGGTCTCGTTGCCCGCCACCGCCAGCATCATGACGAAGAATCCAAACTCGTCCTCGGAGAGCTTCTCCCCCTCGACGTCCGCCTCGATCAGTGTCGTGACGATGTCGTTGCCCGGGTTCTTGGCCTTGATTTCGGCCATTTTCATCGCATAGGCCAGCACCTCGGCCGACGACACCTTGGGGTCGATGTGTGCATACTCCGGGTCCGAGCTGCCGGTCATCTCGTTGGACCACTGAAACAGCTTGGTGCGGTCCTCCTGGGGCACGCCCAGCAGCCCGGCAATCGCCTGCAGCGGCAGCTCGCACGCCACCTGCTCGACGAAATCTCCGGAGCCCTCGGCGGCGGCCGCCTTGGCGATGCCCTGCGCCCGCTCATTGAGCTCGTCGCGCAGCCGGCCGATCGCCCGGGGCGTGAACCCGCGCGAGATGATCCGCCGCAGCCGGGTGTGCTGCGGCGGATCCATGTTCAGCAGGACGAAGCGCTGCAGCTCGATGTCTTCCCGGGTCATGTCGTCGGCGAAGCGGGGAATCGCGGTGTTCTGCCAGGTGGAGAACACGTCGCTGCGTCGCGACACCTCCTTGACGTCTTTGTGTTTGGTCACCACCCAGTAGCCACCGTCGTTGAAGCCACCCTTGCCGATCGGTTGCTCGTTCCACCAGATCGGCGCCGTACGGCGTAAATCGGCCAACTCCTCGACCGGCAGACGCTCGGCGTAGATATCGGGATCGGTGAAGTCGAACCCGGGGGGCAGTTGCGGATGGGCCATCATGAACTCCTCATACGACGATGTCTGGTGAGCATCTGAAACCAAAGACCCCGGCCGGCTAGACCATGGTGTCGCCGGGCGGCAACCCGAACTCGTTGTTCCCGAAGATCACATACGCGCGCTCCGGGTCGTTGGCGGCGTGCACCCGCCCGGCGTGCGCGTCACGCCAGAACCGTTGCACCGGTGCGTCGTTGGCCAATGCGGTAGCCCCGGCAGCCTCGAACAAGCGGTCGATGGAGGCGATTGACCGGGCCGTGGCCCGCACTTGGTCGCGGCGAGCCCGCGCCCGCAGCTCGAACGGGATCTCCTTGCCGGCCGCCAGCAGCGCGTACTCGTCGCCGACGTTGCCCATCAACTGGCGCCACGCGGCGTCGATGTCGCTGGCCGCCTCGGCGATGCGGACCTTGGCAAACGGGTCGTCCTTGGCCTTTTCCCCGGCGAACGCGGCGCGCACCCGCTTGCCCTGGTGCTCGACGTGGGCGTCGTAGGCGCCGTAGGCCATCCCGACGATAGGCGCCGAGATTGTGGTGGGATGCATTGTGCCCCAAGGCATTTTGTAGACCGGAGCGGTATTGGTGCGCAGGCCCCCCGCGGTGTGGTCGTTCATCGCCTGGTACGACAGGAACCGGTGCGCGGGAACGAAGACGTCCTTGACGACGACGGTGTTGCTGCCGGTGCCCTTCAGCCCGACCACATGCCACACGTCGTCGATGCGGTACTCGCTGGACGGAATCAGGAAGCTGCCGAAGTCGACCGGGCGACCGTCCTTGATGACCGGACCGCCGAGGAACGCCCACGTGGCGTGATCACACCCCGACGACCAATTCCACGAGCCGTTGACCAGGTAGCCGCCGTCGACGGCCTCGCCGGCACCCATCGGCGCATACGACGACGACACCCGCAAGTTCGGGTCCTCGCCCCACACGTCCTCCTGGGCCCGCTGGTCGAACTGCGCCAGGTGCCAGTTGTGCACGCCGAGAATCGATGCCACCCAGCCGGTGGACCCGCACGCACTGGCCAGCCGCCGCACGGCCTCGAAGAACAGCGTCGGATCGCATTGCAGCCCACCCCACTGCTCAGGTTGGAGCAAGGTGAAAAAGCCGATGTCCCGCAGCTCTTGAACGGACTCTTCGGGCAGCCGGCGCCGATCCTCCGTCATCAGTGTGCGCGCGCTGATCCGCGGCAGCAGATCATCGATGTCGGCCAAGACCGATTGGGCGTGGCGTTGCTGGGTCGACGTCATTGCCATCCTCCATGCGTGGGGCCTGCACGTACTAGAACACATTGTGCCTGTTGTGGATGATAACCCTATTAATCCAGCATAAAAGGTAACTTTTGACCTCGATAACGTGTTCTAGTTCTGGTATATCGACCGGTCGACCCCAGTGGCTGGGCCGCGGGGCGGCCGCCGCACGATGCGACGATGCGGTTACGGGAGTGCGATGGCGCTCGGCTATTCGAACGCCGCCGAGCTGATCGCCGGAGCGGGTAACAGCCCGCGGCCTGTGGTGTCGCCATCCTGATGCACCGGGGCGATACCTGTAAACCGTTGCGGTAAAGAGGAAAAAGCCCTCTGCCTATGGTGGCAGGTACTGGATTCGAACCAGTGTAGGCGTAAGCCGACGGATTTACAGTCCGCTCCCATTGGCCACTCGGGCAACCTGCCGCCTAGCAGGTTACAACGAACCGGTAGACAGATCACAAACGGCTAGCACCAACGAGGAAGGGCGATCGCATGGCCGACTCATCGTTCGACATCGTCAGCAAGTTCGACCGGCAAGAGGTCGACAACGCGCTCAACCAGGCGGCCAAGGAGCTGTCCACCCGTTTCGACTTCCGCGGCACCGACACCACGATCGCGTGGAAGGGCGAAGAATCCGTCGAGCTGACCTCGTCGACCGAGGAGCGCATCAAGGCCGCGGTCGACGTCTTCAAGGAGAAGCTGATCCGCCGCGACATCTCGATGAAGGCCTTCGACGCCGGCGAGCCGCAGCCTTCCGGCAAGACGTTCAAGGTCACCGGCACCCTCAAGCAGGGCATCGACAGCGAGAACGCGAAGAAGATCACCAAACTGATCCGCGACGAGGGGCCCAAGGGCGTCAAGGCTCAGATCCAGGGCGACGAGATCCGCGTCAGCAGCAAGAAACGCGACGACCTGCAGTCTGTTCAGGCGCTGCTGCGCAACGCCGACCTGGACGTCGCGCTGCAGTTCGTCAACTACCGCTAGCGCCGACAGCGCGCGGTTCAGCGTGCGGTTCATGCGTTAGAATGGAGTGCACGAACCGCACGTGAGGGGGCACCATGACGCCCACGGTCGCCGAGCTGGACGCCGCCAACCGGCGCCTGCGCGACAGCGCCCACGCCGTGGGCGCCGCCCTGTCGTCGGTCACGGTGTACACCGAGCCCGCGGTCGCCCGGGCCGTACAGGCCGAGCTGAACCTCTACGCCCGCATCGAGGCCGAGTTCGGCATGCTGACCAGCACCGAGGCCGGCAAGCGGATGGGGTCGCGGTCCAGCGCCCCGCGCAACCTGGCCACCACCGCGCGCCGCAACAAGACCCTGGCCGCCGTCCGTCAGGGCAACTATCTGGCCTACCCCGGCTTCCAGTTCGGGCCGGACGGAAAGCCGCTGGGCGTCATCGGGCGGCTGCTCGCGGTCGCCGACAGCAACGGCTGGTCGGAGGCGGGCCTGGTGCAGTGGCTGTGCTCGCCGACCACCTACCTGGACGGCGACCGGCCCGTCGACCACCTGGCCACGGACCCGGATCGCGTCGTCGCGGTGGCCGCGGAGGCCATGTCCGTCTCGTGGTGAGGCAACCGCCAGACCCCTTCGATCCGGCCACCGCCACCCTGCCGGCGGGGCACCTGCTCTACCGCGTGCTGTCGGCCGTCCGGACCGCCACCGAGTTCAACCCCGGGCACGGCGGGCGCACCCGGTTCGGCTTCTTCGGAAAACCGGTCGTGCCGGTCATGTACGCCGCGGACAGCGAGGACGCCGCCATCGCCGAGACGCTGCTGCACGACATCCCGGCCGAGGGCGGCCTGCTGCCCTACGACCAATACGCCACCAAGGTGTTGGTACGCCTCGAGCTGACGCGGCCGGTACGCGTCGGAGTGCTGCACGGCACGGGGCTGCGCCGTCTCCAGGTGACCGCCGCCGAGCTCACGTCCGGCCCGGCGTCAAGCTACGACAGCACCGTGCAGTGGGCGGCCGCGACCCACGGCGCGGGGCTGGACGGATTGGTGTGGATGTCGCGGCAATGCAACGACACCAAGGCATACGTCTTCTTCGGCGACCGGTGCGCGCACGCCTTCGCCCAGGACCCCACCCACGCGCGCATCTTCGCCAGCCCCGCCGACCAGATCTGGCTGATCGACCGGTGCGCACCGCTGCACGTCGACGTGCTCGTGGAGCCCTCATGAAAGATGAATGCGCGCAATGCGGTTTCGTCTACGACGTGGATCGGGCGCCGAGCGCGGCCGGGGCCATCAACGAGCGGGTCGGCGCGGCCGCCGCCCTGCTGCGCGAGGCCGGGCCGGACGCGCGTGTCCGACGCCGGCCCGCGGTATGGTCCGCGCTCGAGTACGGCTGCCACCTGCGCGACGTGCTGCTGGTCCAGCGCGAGCGCGTGCTGGCGGCGCTTCGCCTGGATCGGCCCGACGCCGCGGCGATGGGCCGCGACGAGCGGGCGGTGCACGACGGGTACTCCGTCCAGGACCCGGCGGATGTGGCCCGCCAGCTCACCGACGCCGCGCTGATGTTCGGCCACGTCCTGGGCCGGTTGTCCGCCGCGGACTGGGACCGCGCCCTGGTGTACCACTACCCCGAAACCGCCGAACGGCCGCTGCGCTGGGTCGCGGTGCATACGCTGCATGAGGCGCAACACCACCTCCTCGACATCCGAGGCCAGGTCCTAGGCTAGTGACGGGTCCGACAATTCAAGCGAGGTTCACGATGACCGTGACTCCCCAAGAAGCCGCCGGCCGCACGCCGCCGGAGGCCGACGATCTCGACGTCGTCATCATCGGTGCCGGGATCTCCGGCATCGGAGCGGCCTACCGGCTCACCGAGCGCAATCCGCGACTGAGGTACGCCCTCCTGGAGCGGCGCGCGCAGATCGGCGGCACGTGGGACCTGTTCCGGTATCCGGGAGTGCGCTCCGACAGCAGCATCTTCACGCTGTCCTTCCCGTTCGAGCCGTGGACCCGCAAGGAGGGCGTCGCCGACGGCGTCCACATCCGCGAATACCTGGCGAGCACCGCGCACAAGTACGGCATCGACACCCACATCCGGTTCAACACCTACGTCCGCGCCGTGGACTGGGATTCGTCGACCGACACCTGGACGATCACCGCCGAACAAGACGGCGCCACCACGCATTACCGCGCCAGGTTCGTGTTCTTCGGCACCGGTTACTACAACTACGACGAGGGCTACACGCCCGACTTCCCCGGCATCGAACAGTTCGGCGGCACCGTCGTTCATCCCCAGCACTGGCCCGAAGACCTGGATTACACCGGCAAGAAGGTGGTGGTGATCGGCAGCGGCGCCACCGCGGTCACGCTGCTGCCGTCGATGTCGGAAAAAGCGGCGAAGGTGACCATGCTGCAACGCTCCCCGACCTATCTGATCTCGGCGCCCAGGTACAGCAAGATCCCTCCCGTCGTACGAGCCCTGTTGCCCCGCAAGGCCGCTCACCTGGCTATCCGGACCTACAACGCCCTGACCGAGGCCGTGTTCTTCTTCATCTCCCAAAAGCTGCCCGGACTGATCAAGCGGCTGCTGCGCCGCAAGGCGGTCAACAGCCTGCCCGAAGGCTACGCGGTCGACGTCCATTTCAAGCCGCGGTACAACCCGTGGGATCAGCGGATGTGCCTGATCCCCGACGCCGACTTGTACGAGGCGATCGCCGCGGGGCGCGCCGACGTGGTCACCGACACCATCGACCACTTCGATGCGACCGGCATCGCCCTGGAATCCGGGGAGCATCTCGATGCCGATATCGTCGTCACGGCTACCGGGTTGCAGCTGCAGGCCCTCGGCGGCGCGAAGATCAGCATGGACGGCGTCCCGATCGACCACCGCGAGCGCTTCGTCTACAAGGCACACATGCTCGAGGATGTCCCCAACCTGTTCTGGTGCGTCGGCTACACCAACGCCTCGTGGACGCTGCGGGCCGACATCACGGCCCGCGCTACCGCGAAGCTGTTGGCGCACATGGCCGCCCACGGCTACACCCACGCCAGCCCGCATCTGGGCGACCAGCCGATGGCCGAGAAGCCCTCGTGGAACATCGCCGCGGGCTACGTGCAGCGGTCGGCGCATCAACTGCCCAAGTCGGGGACCAAGCGGCCGTGGAACGTGCGCCAGAACTTTCTTGCCGACGCGCTCGACTACCGCTTCGACCGCATCGAGGAGTCGATGGTGTTCGGCCGGGTCGGCGACCGGGCCCGCCTGGCCGGCTAGTCAACCGTCAACGTATTTCGCTGGTGTTGCCCGCGGGCTCGCCGATCAATATGTGTTTGCCACAATCCGGGCAGAACCGTTCGGCCGGGTGGTGTTGCGCACCACAATTCGCACAGAAGTGGGGTTCGTCGGGTGCGGGCTGCTTGGCCGGGACCAGGCGCAGCGGCTGAGCGTGCGGGCCGATCGGGCCCTTGCCGGCTTTCAGCGCCATGAAGGTGGCGCCCGCGCCGACGACGAGCACCAGTGCGACGCTGACCACGGTGTACCACAACAGGTTTGAACCGCTCAGCGCCGAGGCATCACCAAACTGCTCGCGTAGATTGACCGCATGGGCCTTGAGGTCGACCAATCCCGGATAGTCGGGCGACATCGCCAAGGTCTGGTCGAAATCGTCGACGGCGTCGCTGTAGTGCCCCTGGAAGTAATGTGCGAGACCGCTGCGATAAGTCCGGTCGGCGGGCCCCAGCATCGGTTTGACACCTTTGCCCGCCATGAGTGCGGCCAGACCGTCCGCAGGTGCGATGAAGTTGAATGCCTGCGGTTCCCCGACGGGCGCAAAGCTGTTGACGCCGATCACCTTGCCGTTGAGCTCGACGGTGGGACCGCCACTCATGCCTTCGGTGACCGCCGCGTCGATCTCGTACTCGGCGACAGAGCCCATGGTCGTTTTCTTGCTGACCTTGCCGCTCTTGTTCGTCGGATCCAGCGACGGGCCGGTGATGCTTTCGGTGGTCTGCGGGAAACCCACCGCGAGAACCGACGTACCGACACTCACGTCAGAATCGGGTGCCAGCTCCGACGACGGCAGATTGTGCTTTTCCACCCGGAGCAGGGCGACATCGCCCTTACCGAGCGGCCGGAAATCCACGACGTTGGCCGACATCTTCGCGACGACGTTTTTCCCCGTGCCGTACACCAACGTGAGGCCGACGTCGGGCCCCCCGGCGGTGTTTTCGCCCTCGACCCGCCCGTTCTTCTGCAACCACTCCAAAGCGGTTGCGGGATAACGGGATTCGGGCGCATCCGGGAATTCGGTGATGTACTCGTTGGCGGCCCGCTTGAGGATTTGCGCGGTGGCGTTCTGGGGATCGACGCAGTGACCCGCCGTGGCCACCCACCCATCGGGATTCACGACGAAGCCGGTACAGCCCCACGTCGCGAGAAACGGCATATTCGAGCCCCGGCCGAATTCGGACAATACCTGCCCGCCGGGCAGGCGGACCAGGCCGGAGCCCAGGCCGGCGAGGTACACCACCGCGGGCCGGATCATGGCCGCCGCCTCTTCCTCGGGGTTTACCTGGGGACGGCCGTCGTCAGCACGCGCGATACCCGCCGGAGCAACCCACATCGCGAGTAGGACGGAAAAAAGCAATGCGAATGCCCGGGCCACGGCCCCACACCTCGGCGAGTTCACTCGTCGGGACATGTTTCCTCCTCCGCTCAGGGCGCTCCCCCTGACGATCCGTGGTCACGGAGGTGATCAGGTAGGGGACGAAGTCCCATATCGAGAGGTCATTGGTTCGGACTTCCCCGGCCGGGCCCGCTGACCGGGGCCTTTGCTCTCCCACGCGCGGAGCGGCCGCGCATGAACTGCTACTAAATGTGAGGTTTCGGCAATACGCTGACCTCATGGCTACCGAGAAGCGCGAACCCAAAGTCGTTGTCCTTGGTGGTGGTTCCTGGGGAACCACGGTGGCGTCGATCTGCGCGCGGCGCGGGCCGACGCTGCAGTGGGTGCGCTCGGAGGAGACCGCCAAAGACATCAACGAGCATCACCGCAACAGCCGCTACCTCGGCAACGACGTAGTCCTCAGCGAGACGCTGCGCGCCACCACCGATTTCGCCGAAGCGGCGAACTGCGCCGACGTGCTCGTCATGGGGGTGCCCTCGCACGGCTTTCGCGGCGTGCTCACCGAACTGGGCAAGGAACTGCGGCCGTGGGTCCCGGTGGTGTCGCTGGTCAAAGGGCTCGAGCAGGGCACCAACATGCGCATGTCTCAGATCGTCGAGGAGGTGCTGCCCGGCCACCCGGCGGGCATCCTGGCCGGGCCGAACATCGCCCGCGAGGTTGGCGAGGGCTACGCGGCCGCGGCGGTGCTGGCGATGCCCGACCAGCACCTGGCGACCCGGCTGTCTGGGCTGTTCCGCACCCGGCGCTTCCGCGTCTACACCACCGACGACGTCGTCGGCGTCGAGATGGCGGGCGCGCTGAAGAACGTCTACGCGATATCGGTGGGAATGGGCTACTCGCTGGGCATCGGGGAGAACACCCGCGCCCTGGTGATCGCCCGCGCGCTGCGGGAGATGACGAAGCTGGGAGTCGCGCTGGGCGGTAATCCCGACACGTTCCCCGGGCTGGCCGGCCTGGGCGACCTCATCGTCACCTGTACCAGCCAGCGCAGCCGCAACCGGCACGTCGGGGAACAGCTCGGTGCGGGCAAGCCGATCGACGAGATCATCGGCTCGATGAACCAGGTCGCCGAAGGCGTCAAGGCCGCCAGCGTGATCATGGAGTTCGCCAACGAGTTCGGCCTGAGCATGCCGATCGCCCGCGAGGTCGACGGGGTCATCAATCACGGCTCGACGGTGGAACAGGCCTACAGCGGCCTGATCGCCGAAGTCCCAGGTCACGAGGTGTACGGGTCAGGCTTCTGAGTCGATCAGGCAGCCAACGAGTTACAGAAATCTTTGCGTTCTATATGTCCCCGGCGCCTTAGCTTGACCCACGCTCGGCCGCGCCCATAGCGTCAAGACAGGTAGCCAGGCGTTTCCGGCCGCTCACCGTGGGCTGGCACTATTGAAACCGCCTGTGCGCGAACAGGTTTACGGTGATGTTGACTTGTCGCGATTACGGGGCGGCTATCGGAGCGTCCCCCCTAAGACCAACAAGGGAAGCGACCGATGCAACGCACCGAACAACATCTCCGCCCGGGCGACACCTCTCCACGACGTGCCCGGCTGCGTTCGATCATCCGGCGCGACCTGCCGTCGTCACTTGTGGTCTTCCTGGTGGCGCTGCCCCTTTCGCTGGGCATCGCGATCGCCTCGAACGCGCCGGTGCTGGCGGGCCTGATCGCCGCGATCGTGGGCGGGATCGTCGTCGGCTTCCTCGGCGGGTCCCCGCTACAGGTCAGCGGCCCGGCAGCCGGACTCACCGTGATCGTGGCTGGTCTGGTGTCCGACTTTGGTTGGGCCGTAACGTGTCTAATCACCGTTGCCGCGGGTGTCCTGCAGGTTGCGTTGGGGCTCAGCCGGGTGGCGCGGGCCGCGCTGGCAATCTCGCCCGTCGTCGTCCACGCGATGCTGGCCGGCATCGGGATCACCATTGCGCTGCAGCAAGCGCACGTCCTGCTGGGCGGCAAATCCAAAAGCACTGCCTGGCACAACCTTATCGGCCTGCCGGGTCAGATCGTCGACTCGCATCGACCCGGCGTGCTGCTCGGTGTCTTAGTCATCGCGATCCTCATCGTCTGGCGATGGGTGCCGGCCAGCCTGCGTGCGGTGCCGGGCCCTCTGGTCGCAATCGTTGCGGTGACAGTCATTTCGGTCGTCTTCCCGTTCCAGGTGCGGCGCATCGACCTGGACGGGTCCCCCCTGGACGCGCTGCAGCTGCCGCAGCTTCCCGACGGCGACTGGGGTAAGGTCGCGATCGGCGTTATCACAGTGGCGCTCATCGCCAGCGTCGAGAGCCTGCTGTCCGCGGTGTCCGTCGATCGGATGCACAACGGGCCGCGCACCGACTTCAACCGTGAGCTGATTGGACAGGGCGCGGCCAACATCGTCTCGGGGACCATTGGCGGTCTACCGGTCACCGGCGTAATCGTGCGCAGCTCAACGAATGTCAACGCGGGTGCGAAATCCCGCGCCTCGTCGATCATGCACGGCCTGTGGATCCTGCTGTTCAGCATCCCGTTCGCCGGGTTGGTCGACTACATCCCGACCGCGGCGCTGGCCGGCCTGCTCATCGTCATCGGAGTTCAGCTGCTCAAGCCCGCCCACATCGAAACTGCGATGAAGCACGGCGATCTCGCCGTCTATCTCGTCACCGCCGTCTGCGTGGTCTTCCTTAACCTGCTGCACGGCGTGCTCATCGGCCTCACCCTGGCCATCGTGTTGACCGGGTGGCGGGTGATCCGGGCCAAGGTCGAGGCCGAGGCGGTCGGCGACGGGTGGCGCGTGACGGTCGAGGGCGCGGCGTGCACCTTCTTGGCGCTGCCGCGGCTGACCCGCGTGCTGTCCTCGATCCCGTCCGGCCAGCGGGTAACCGTCACCATCTTGGTGAGCTATCTGGATCACGCCGCGCACCAAGCGATCACCGACTGGCAGCAGCAGTACCAGGCGACGGGCGGCACGGTGTGGATCCAAGGTGTGGTCGAGACGGGCCGCTTCGTTCGCCGGCCCGAGCATGACCTGGTCGCAGGCGAGCGACCTGAGGCCGCCGCCTAGCCGGCGACCGCGTTCTACACCGACCGGAACTGCAGCGCCACGCCGTTCATGCAGTAGCGCAAGCCGGTTGGTTGCGGGCCGTCGTCGAAGACATGGCCCAGATGCCCGCCGCAGCGGCTGCACAGGACCTCGGTGCGTGACATGCCCAGGGTGTTGTCTTGCCGCTCGACCACCGTGTTGGGCAGGGCCTTCCAGAAGCTCGGCCAGCCGGTGCCGCTGTCGAACTTGGTGGTAGATGAGAAGAGGTCCTGGGCACAGCCCGCACATCCGAAGATCCCCGCGTTGTGCTGATCGTTGAGCGGGCTGCTGTAGGGCGCCTCGGTGGAACCCTGCCGCAGCACGGCGTACTGCTGTGGGGTCAGAAGTTGTCGCCACTCCGCGTCGGTGTGGGTGACTGCGAATGCATCGGTCGCAACGCTCGGCGCACCGGCCGAAAGCGCAGCACCCCCAACCCCGCACCCGGTGAGTGCGCCGAAAAACGCCGTGCCGATCAGCATGCACCGTCGGCTGACAGCCGGCCCCGATGTCCGCGAAATCACCTTGCTATCGTAGGCGGCTCTCGCAGTGGCGGCGCATGCGGCAATCAGCCCCGCGCCATCTCCTCCAGCCGGCGGATACGGTCCTCGATCGGCGGGTGGGTGGAAAACAGCGAGCCGATGCGCTCCCCCGCGCGAAACGGGTTGGCGATCATCAGGTGCGCCTGGCTGGCCAGCTGCGGCTCCGGCGGCAACGGCGCCGCCTGCACGCCCCCCGAAATCTTGCGCAGCGCCGCCGCCAACGCCAGCGGGTCACCGGTCAGCACCGCGCCCGACTCGTCGGCCTGGTACTCCCGCGACCGGGATACGGCAAGCCGCACCACCGACGCGGCGATCGGGCCCAACAGCGAAACCAGCAGCAGCGCAAAGGGATTCTCACCGTCGCGGTCGTTCCCGCCAAACATGCCGGCGAACATGGCCATGTTTGCGAGCGCCGTGATCACCGATGCCATCGCGCCGGCGACGCACGAGATCAGGATGTCGCGGTTGTAGACGTGCGACAGCTCGTGCCCCAGCACCGCTCGCAGCTCACGCTCGTTGAGGATCTGCAGGATGCCCGACGTGCAGCACACCGCGGCATTGCGCGGGTTGCGGCCGGTGGCGAACGCGTTGGGTGCGTTGGTGTCGCTGATGTAGAGCCGCGGCATCGGCTGGTGCGCGGCCGTGGCCAGCTCGCGCACGATCCGGTAGATCACTGGCGCCTGCAGCTCCGAAACCGGCTGGGCGTGCATCGCGCGCAGCGCCAGCTTGTCGCTGTTGTAGTACGTGTAGATGTTGATCCCGATGGCGAACAGCACCGCGATGAACATCGCGGTCCTGCCGAACAGCGCGCCGACGAACACGATCAGTGCCGACATACCAACCAACAACGCGAACGTCTTGAACGTGTTGTGATGCGGATGCCAGGTCATGCGTGTCCTCCTTGAGACGACGGGAACACTCGTCGATTGCTCATTACCGCCAATTGAACGCCCGGGATGACCTTCCGGGTTCCGCGACTCACGGCGATTCGCGTCAGCCGTGCCTGCTGACCGTGTAATCGACCAACGTCTCCAGCGCATAGCGGCCCGGCACGTCCGGCAGCAGGGCCAGCTCGGCGCGGGCCTTGCCGGCGTATTGCGCCAGGAACTCCTTCGCCTGGGCCATCCCGGCCGACGCCCGCAGCAGCGTCAGCGCCTCGGTCACCGCGTCGTCGTCTGCCACCGGACCCACCAGCAATTCGCGCAGCCGATCCCCCGCCGAGCCCGAGTCCTGCAGTGCGAACACCATCGGCAGCGTGTGCACGCCCTCGCGGATGTCGGTGCCGGGCAGCTTGCCCGACTCGTGCGAGTCGCTGTCGATGTCGATGATGTCGTCGGAGATCTGGAACGCGGTGCCAACGATGCCGCCCAGGCGGCTCAACCGAGCGACCGTTTCGGTATCGGCGCCGGAGAACATCGCGCCGAATTCGCCGGCCGCCGAGATCAGGCAGGCGGTCTTCTCGTACACCACCTTCAGGTAGTGCTCGATCGAGTCCACGCCCTCGGCCGCGCCACGAGTCTCGCGCATCTGGCCCGTCACCAACTGAGCGAACGTCTCGGCGATCAGCCGCACCGCGTCCGGGCCCAGCCGGGACACCAACCGGGACGCCGTCGCGAACAAGTAGTCGCCAGCCAGGATCGCGACGTTGTTGCCCCAGCGCACATTGGCGGTCGGCGCGCCGCGGCGCACCTCCGCCTCGTCCATCACGTCGTCGTGGTAGAGCGTGGCCAGGTGCACCAGCTCGATCACCGAGCCGGCGATCGTCACCTCGTCGGCGCCGGGGTTCGGCCCGATCTGCGCGGCCAGCACGGTGAACAGCGGCCGGAACCGCTTGCCGCCCGCCCTGAGCAGATGCGTCAGCGAATCGGTCATGATCGCATCCGCGGTACCCAGCTCTAGATCCATGAGCAGCTCGATCTTCTCGACACCGTCGCGCACCGTTGCGGCAAATGCGGCGTCGCCGAAGTCGAAGCCCGCCACCACCGTCGCCGGAGTCTTCACCCGACCAACATACTGGTGAGGGTGAACACTAAGGCCTTGGAGGCCCATGTGGTGGTCGTGGGCGCCGGACCCGCCGGTTCGGCGGCGGCCGCCTGGGCAGCCCGCGCGGGCAACGACGTCCTGGTCGTCGACTCGGCGAGTTTTCCCCGCGACAAGCCGTGCGGCGACGGGCTGACACCGCGCGCGGTGGCCGAGCTGGAACGGCTCGGCCTGGGCGACTGGCTGGACACCCGCATCCGCCATCGGGGGTTGCGGATGAGTGGCTTCGGGGGGCAGATCGAGGTCGATTGGCCCGGGCCGTCCTTTCCGGCCACCGGCAGCGCGGTGGCTCGGCTCGAACTCGACGACCGGATCCGCAAAGTCGCCGAGGAGTCCGGGGCGCGCATGCTACTCGGCGTCAAAGTCGTTGCCGCCCAGCATGACTCGTCTCGGCGGGTGGCCTCGCTGACCCTGGCAGACGGCACCGAGGTGGGGTGTCGCCGGTTGATCGTCGCCGACGGCGCCCGCTCCCCGCTGGGCCGCAAGCTGGGCCGGCGCTGGCATCAGGAGACGGTGTACGGCGTCGCCGCCCGCGGATATCTGGCCACCGAGCGCAGCGAGGACCCCTGGCTGACCTCGCATCTGGAACTACGCTCACCGGACGGTGCGGTGCTGCCCGGATACGGCTGGATCTTTCCGCTGGGCAACGGCGAGGTGAACATCGGCGTCGGGGCGCTGTCCACTTCGAAACGGCCCGCCGACCTGGCACTGCGACCGCTGATCAACTACTACACCGACCTGCGCCGTGCCGAGTGGGGCTTTGCGGGCACGCCCAGGGCAGTGTCGTCCGCGCTGCTGCCGATGGGCGGCGCGGTGTCCGGCGTGGCGGGGCCGAACTGGATGCTGATCGGCGACGCGGCGGCCTGCGTGAATCCCCTCAACGGCGAGGGCATCGACTACGGCCTGGAGACGGGCCGGCTGGCCGCCGAACTGCTGGAGGGCGGTGGCCTGTCGCAAGACCTGTCGACGGTGTGGCCGTCGTTGCTGGAACAGCACTACGGCCGCGGCTTTTCGGTGGCGCGACGGCTCGCGCTGCTGCTGACCTTTCAGCGGTTCCTGCCGACGACCGGGCCCGTGGCGATGCGTTCCACCACGCTGATGACGATCGCGGTGCGGGTGATGGCCAACCTGGTCACCGACGACGACGCGGACTGGGTGGCGCGGGCATGGCGCGGCGGCGGTCGGCTCTCCCGGCTCATCGATCGCCGAAAACCGTTCAACTAGCCCAATTTCGGGTAATCGGCGCATCGCGCACGATATATCAACTTGGTTGACACCTATCAGGCGTGTTGCTATACCTGGAGGTATGACTCAACCAACTGACTTCCAGTTCGAGGCGGCTTACCGAGGCGAATCCACCGAGTTCGGCGAGGGATTCCGCCCGCCGTGGAGCATCGGCACCCCGCAGCCGGAGCTGTCCGCGTTGATCGACCAGGGCAGGTTCCACGGCGATGTGCTCGACGTGGGCTGCGGAGAAGGCGCCATCTCGCTGACGCTCGCCGAACTCGGCCACACCACGGTGGGTCTCGATCTGTCGCCGACCGCGATCGAGCTGGCCCGGGCCGAGGCCGCGAAGTGGGGACTGACCAGAGCCTCCTTCGAAGTCGCCGACATCAGCGACTTCACCGGTTATGACGGCCGGTTCGGCACCATTGTCGACAGCACCCTGTTCCACTCCATCCCGGTCGAGGCACGCGAGGGCTACCAGCGCTCGATCAGCCGGGCCGCAGCTCCGGGCGCCTCCTACTTCGCCCTCGTCTTCGACAAGGCGGCCGCACCGGAGGGCCCGATCAACGCCGTGACCGCCGACGAGTTGCGTGCCGCGGTATCGGACTATTGGACCGTCGACGACATCCGCCCGGCCCGCATTTACGCCAACTTGCCGGACAACGGTCCCGAACTGCCGTTCGTCGGAGTCCGCGACGAAGGCAACGGCCGCAAGTCGGTCAGCGCGTGGCTGTTGATCGCTCACCGGGACTGATCATCCGCGAGACCGAGTCATTGTCGAGGTGTATAGTCCGGCTAATGAGGGGTACTAAGCTGCTTACGAGCGCCGTGATGGCGGTGATGGCGGGGGCCGCCATCGGGCTGGCCGCGCCGACACTGGCCGACCCAGCGAATCCGCCGATCCCGACGCCCAGGACGCCGTCGCCGCCCAGCGACTACGACGCGCCGTTCAAGAACACCGTCAACAGCTTCGGCATCTACCAGCCGCAGGACCAGCTCGCGTGGCTGGGCAAGATCACCTGCGACCGGTTGGGCCGCGGCGTGGACCACGACGCACACCAGTCGGCCACCTTCATCCAGCGCAACCTGCCGCGGGGCACCACCGAGGGACAATCGCTGCAGTTCCTCGGCGCGGCCGTCGACCACTACTGCCCCGATCAGGTAGGCGTCGTGCAGGCGGCGGGCGCGCACTAAGCGCGCGTCACCGCAGCGGCTTGTGCGCGGCGTGTAACGCCACGATACCGCCGGTCAGATTGCGCCATCGCACACCGGCCCAACCGGCCCGAGCGATCTGGCTCGCCAGCGTCGCCTGATCGGGCCAGGCCCGGATCGACTCCGCCAGGTACACGTAGGCCTCGGGGTTGCTCGACACGGCGGTCGCCACCCGCGGCAACGCCCCCATCAGGTATTCCTTGTAAGCCGTGGCGAACAAAGCGTTGGTGGGCGTGGAGAATTCGCATACCACCAACCGTCCGCCGGGCCGCGTGACGCGGGCCATCTCGCCGAGCCCGGCCAGCGTGTCCACGACATTGCGCAATCCGAAGCTGATGGTGACCGCGTCGAAGACGCCGTCACCGAACGGCAGCTTGGTGGCGTCCCCGGCCACCTTCGGCACCTTGCGCGCGGCCCCGGCGGCCAGCATCCCGACCGAGAAGTCCGCCGCCACACACCACGCACCCGACTTACTGAGCTCGACAGAGGACACCGCGGTACCCGCGGCCAGGTCGAGAACCTTGTGGCCGGGGCCGATTCGCAGCGCCGACCGGGTGGCGCGCCGCCAGTACCGGTCCTGGCCCAGCGACAGCACGGTGTTGGTCACGTCGTAGCGGCGGGCGACGCCGTCGAACATCGACGCGACGTCCCGGGGGTCCTTGTCCAGGGCCGCACGACTCACGACCTGAACGCTACCTTGCCCATGATCCGGGAATGGCAAGACGCCAGATGCGTTGCAATTGCCCATGAGCGAAAAAGTGTGGCTTATCACCGGTACATCGCGTGGCTTCGGGCGAGCCTGGGCGATCGCGGCGCTAGAGCGCGGCGACAAGGTGGCCGCCACGGCGCGCAACACCTCCTCGCTGGACGACCTGGCGGACAAGTACGGCGAGGCGCTGCTGCCGATCCAACTGGACGTGACCGATCGCGACGCGGACTTCGCGGCGGTGCGGCGGGCGCACGATCACTTCGGGCGGCTGGACATCGTCGTCAACAACGCCGGCTACGGGCACTTCGGGTTCGTCGAGGAGCTTTCCGAGCAGGATGCCCGGGATCAGATCGAGACCAATGTGTTCGGCGCGCTGTGGATTACCCAGGCCGCGTTGCCGTATCTGCGTGCGCAGCGCAGCGGGCACATCATCCAGGTCTCCTCGATCGGCGGCATCACCGCGTTCCCGTTGGTCGGCATCTACCACGCCTCGAAGTGGGCGCTGGAGGGCTTCTCGCAGGCGCTGGCGCAGGAAGTGGCGCCGTTCGGGGTACACGTCACGTTGATCGAACCCGGCGGCTTCGACACCGACTGGTCCGGGGCGTCGGCCACCCACTCAGACCCGCTGCCCGACTACGACGAGGTGCGCGCCGCCGTGCAGGCCGAGCGCAGCAAGCGGTGGGCCAGCCCGGGCGATCCCGCGGCTTCAGCCGCCGCCCTGCTCCAGGTGGTGGATGCCGAAACTCCGCCGCTGCGAGTGTTTTTCGGTGCTTCCCCGCTGGCGACGGCCAAGGCCGACTACGAGAACCGGCTGCGCACCTGGGAGCAATGGCAGCCCGTCGCCGAGTTGGCGCAGGGCTGACCACGCATCGGCTACGCGTAACGCCGGAGCGAGGTACGGGCTTTGGCGCGCGCGTAGGGCGACTGCACCGCCCAGTAGTGGCCGAGCAGCTCGTCGCAGATGGCCGGCCAGCTGCGTTCCAGGACGCTGCGGCGCGCCGCCTGCGAGTAGCGCTGGCGCTCGTCGAGCAGATGCGCGACGGCCTCCGGCAGCCGCGCCTCGAACTCGTCGACTCCCAGCAGCAACCCGGTGCGCCAGGGAGTGACCAGGTCGCGCGGGCCGCCGGCGTCGGGCGCGATCACCGGCAACCCGGACGCCAGCGCCTCCTGCACCACCTGGCAGAACGTCTCGTGTTCGCCGGCGTGCACGAAGACGTCCATGCTGGCGTAGGCGGCGGCGAGCTCGTCGCCGTAGAGCGCACCGGTGAAAATCGCTGAGGGCATGGCCGATTGGAGCTTCTCGCGGTCGACGCCGTCGCCGACGATGACGACCTGCACCGCGTCGCCGGCCGCCAGCGTGGCAAGCCGCTCGACATGTTTCTCCGGCGCCAGGCGACCGACGAACCCGACGATCGGCTTGCCGTCGGGCGACCACCGCCTGCGGAGCACCTCGTCGCGCGCCGACGGGGCAAAGCCGAGCATGTCGACACCGCGTGCCCACTTGTGCACTCGCGGAATACGATGGTCGACAAGGGATTCCACTGTCGCGGTGGATGGCGCCAACGTGCGGTCCGCCAAGCGGTGCAGGTGGCGGAACCACGCCCAGGCCGCCCGCGCCGTCATCCCGATGCCGTAGCTCTCCGCGAATCCCGGGACGTCGGTTTGGTACACGGCGACCGTCGGCACGCCCAGGTAGCGGGCCGCATGCAGCCCGCCGTAGCCCAGCAGCGCCGGCGACGCGAGATGGACCACGTCCGGATCGAATGCGCGTAGCAACTTCACCATTCGGGGCATCGGCACACCGAGCGGCAACGTGGTGACCTTCGGGAACATGCGCGACGGCACCCGGTGCACCCGGACGCCGTCGTAGACGCGGTCGGCCCGAGGCTCCCCCGGTGGGTTGTCCGGTGCGATGACCAGAGCCTCGTGACCGGTTCGACGTAGATGCTCGAGTACTCGGATCACCGAGTTGCTGACACCATTGACATGCGGGAGGAATGATTCTGCGACGATCGCAACGCGCACACCCCTACGGTGGCAGCGTTGACTGTCGTCAAGGTTGCCGACGGGCATACAGGGCGCGAAATCTCCTGGTCAACAAGCTATGAACTCGCCTTGTGGGCCTCGGCGCGCCGGTCCAGCCGCTGGTCCAGCAGCGCCAGCCCTATCAGCGTAACCAGCGCCACCAGCCAGGCGACCACCGCAATGGACCCCGCCGGGATGATCGCGAGCCCGGCGGTGCGGTGCTGCACCCGGACCAGGTTGGGATTGTTCTTGTTGTATTCCACGTATATCCGCATGCCCGTAGACAATTCGGACGGGTATAACACGCCGAGCTCGGGACGGTACGTGACCCGCTCGGGTGTGACGAATTCAATAGTGGAGCGGCGTGGTCCCGCGCTGAGCACCTCCGCCTGCGCCACTCCCATATTCCGTTGAATCGCAAGGTCGTCGCGCCAGGCGCCGGCCACCAGCAGGACGGACTGCAGCGTGACCAGACCGGCGACGATCAGCACCGCGATTCGCACCCACCGCAGTATCACCCGGGGGCCGGTGTTCGCCGGTTCATCGCTGCGCCCGTGGATCAGGAGGCGCAGCAATGCCTTTGGCGATCTCACAGGGCGGCTCTGATGGCGGCGTGCAATTGTCGCAGCGAGGAGCGGTCCGCCTTGACCTCCAATACCCGCATGCCCGCGGTGGATTCGTTGAGCGCCTCGTCCAGCTCGTCGACCTCGATCTGCCGGCTCTCCACGTGATAGGCGCGACACAACGCGCCCACATCCACGTCGTGCGGGGTGCCGAAGACTCGCGACGACACGTCGGAGAACCTCGGGTCGCCCTGTTCGAGCAGCTCGAAGATGCCGCCCCCGTTGTCGTTGGAGACCACGATGGTCAGATGCTTCGGCGTCGGCTCGGTGGGACCGATCAGCAGCCCGGAGCTGTCGTGCACGAACGTCAGATCGCCGATCAGCGCGACGGTGCGGGCCGGGCTGGCCGGGCTGCCGGTGCGCTCGTGGGCCAGCGCCGCCCCGATCGCCGTCGACACCGTGCCGTCGATGCCGGCCACCCCGCGGTTGGACCGGACCTTGATGCCGTCGGTGGACAGGCCGACCAGCGCGGCGTCCCGGACCGGGTTGGACGCCCCGAGAACCAGCTGGTCGCCGATGCGCAACGCGTCGGCGACGGCGGCGGCGACATGCATGCCGGTGGTCAACGGGTGGGCCGCCAGCTGGTCGCGGACCGCGGCGAGCGCGTGCCCGCTGAGCTCCGCACACCGCCGCAGCCACGCCGGATTCGGCGTGCCGGTGGTGATCGCGCGGGTGCCGGTGGCCTGCGAATTGCCCGAGACGTCGGGCCAGCGCGGCCCGGTGGTCAGCGCGTACACCGGCACTTGCGGGTCGGCCAGCAGCGCCGACACCGGGCGGTGCAGGGTCGGACGGCCGAGCATGATCACCTGCTTGGGCCGCAGCAACCGCAGCGCCAACGGGTGCAGCGGGTTGCCTCCCGACGGCGGGTGCGGCGCAGTGGGCTCGGCGACCGTCGGCAGCTGGGCGAGGTTGGGATGCACGCCCGCCCCGTGCCCGGCGATCACGACGGTGTCGATGGACAGGTCGATATCCAGCGGCTGGTCGAAGGTGACCGGCGGCGTGTAGGTCCACGGCCGGCCGTCGGACCGCCCCGGCGGCACGATCGCCCCATGCGGCTCGGGGTCGGGCACCAGCGGCTCGCGCAGCGGGACGTCGAAGTGCACCGGGCCGGCGTTGGCGCTGCGAGAACCCGTGGCGGCGGCCAACACTCGGCAGGTGGCCGACCGCCAGGTGGCGTTGAGTGAATCAAGCCGCTCGGGCGCGTCCTCGGCCAGACCCAGGCTGATCGTGGCCCGCACCTGGGTACCGAAGTAGCCGAGTTGTTCCATCGTCTGGTTGGCCCCGGTGCCGAGCAGTTCGTAGGGCCGGTTGGCGGACAACACGATCAACGGCACCCGCGCGTAGTTGGCCTCCACCACCGCCGGCCCGAGGTTGGCCACTGCCGTGCCCGAGGTCATCGCGACGCACACCGGCGCGCCCGCGGCGATGGCCAGGCCGATCGCCAGATACCCCGCGGTGCGTTCGTCGATGCGCACGTGCAGGCGGAGGCGCCCCGCCCGATCGGCGTCCTGTAACGCGAAGGCCAGCGGCGCGTTCCGGGAGCCCGGGCACAACACCACGTCTAGGACGCCGCCGCGAATGAGCTCGTCAACGACAATGCGCGCCTGCGTCGTCGACGGGTTCATGAGTACAGGGTGTCACAGGGTGTGCTGCGCCTGGCGAGCGTGGAGTTGTTGGGTCCGCCGGGCGCGTTTCTGCACGACAAGTCGACGTTGGGCGCCAATTACGTGGTCTTGAAGAACTGCAGCGCCGCGTTGTTGACCGCCTCGGGCCGCTCCAGGAATCCGAGGTGCCCGGCGTCGGGGATCTGCAGGTAGCGCCCGTTGGGCAGGGCGGACGCGACCTCGCGCCCGAGGTGCGGCGGCGTCACCACGTCGTCGGAGAAGCCCATCACCAGCACCGGCGCGGCAATGCTGCGGTACGCCGGCAGGCGGTTGTCCTTCGGGGAGACCCCCAGCTGGGTGCGCAGCCCCGGGGTGCGCTGCACGGGCCAGGTGCTGAACATCGTGAACCAGTCCGCCACGGCCGCGTCGTCGTTGATAGTTTTGCGCGAAAAGCTTTCCAATATGCGCACTTTGGCTTCGTAGGCGGGCGGCAGATCGATGCCGGACGCGTACAGTTCGTCCTCGGCTTCGTGGAAGGACTGGCGGGCCTTGTCCAGGCGGCCGCGGGTGGCCATCAGCACGGCGGCGGTGACCAGCTCCGGCCGGGCCACCATCAGCTCCTGGGCGATGAAGGCACCCATCGACACCCCGACGATGCGCGCCGGCGCGGCGTCCAGGGATTCGATCAGGGCGGCGGTGTCGGCGACCATGGTCTGCGTCGTGAAGCCTTCGGCGCTCCCGGTGGCGCCGATCCCGCGATTGTCGAACGTGATGACGCGGTATCCCGCCTGCAGAAAGGCCGGGACCTGGTGCGGCAGCCAGGTGCGCCCGGGCCCGCCTTGGCCGGCGATGAACACCACGGGGTCACCGGACCCGCGGTCGTCGTAAGCCAGATTGATCACCCGGACGACGGTACAAGCAGCGGATAACACTCCTTGACCCGGTCGATCCACCACTGCCGCCGCTCCGGCGGAGCCGCCAGCGCGCGCAGCCGCGCGGGATCAGGCGTCACCGGCCCGACCGGCAGGCTGCCGTCGACGGGCGCGGCGACGTCGACTACGTCCTCTAGAAACAGCCCGCCGGTGCCCAACCCACAGGCGTGCTGCAGCCGCGGCAGCGCCGCCGCGGCTGCCAGCCCGGCGGCGATCCCCACCGCCGTGTCCAGCGCGCTGGACACCACGACCGGGATATCGATCTGCGCGGCGACATCGAGCATGGCCGAAATCCCGCCCAGCGGAGCAACTTTCAGCACAGCGATGTCGGCCGCCCGGGCCCGGACCACGGCCAGCGGGTCGTCGGCCTTGCGGATGCTTTCGTCGGCGGCGATCGGCACGTCCGGCATGTCCGGCCGGCGGCGCAGCTCGGCGAGCTCGTCGACTCCCGCGCAGGGCTGCTCGAGGTACTCCAGCGGGCCGTCGGCGGTCAGCGCGGTCGCGGCCCGCACCGCTTGCTCGACGCTCCACCCGCCGTTGGCGTCCACCCGTACTGTCGGCACGAGCTCACGCACGGCGTTGACCCGCGCGACATCGTCGGCCAGCGTTTGGCCCGGTTCGGCGACTTTGACTTTGGCCGTGCAGGCGCCGGGAAAGCGCGCCAGCACCTCGCCGACCTGCGCGGCGGCCACGGCCGGCACGGTGGCGTTGATCGGGATGCGGTCGCGAAGCGCCGGCGGCGGCGGCCGGTAGGCGCCCTCGATGCCCGCCGCCAGCCAGTGCGCCGCCTCCGGCGGCTCGTATTCGACGAACGCCCCGAATTCGCCCCAGCCGGCCGGGCCCTCGATCAGCGCGACCTCACGGGTGGTGATGCCGCGGAAGCGCACCCGCATCGGCAGGGCCACCACCTGCAGGCGGTCCAACAGCTCCGCGAGCACCGGCTTCACTCGCCGTAGACCCGGCGCCCTGCCAGGTACGTCGCCCGCACCTGCAGACCGGCGATCTGCTCGGGCGGCACCGCGCGCGGATCGGCCGACAGCACCACCAGGTCGGCGTACTTACCGACCTCGATCGACCCGGTCACGTCGTCGGCGAACAGCTGCCATGCCGCATCGATGGTCTGCGCGCGGATGGCCTGGTCGACGGTCAGCCGCTCCTCCGGCGCCAGCACCCGGCCGCTCGGCGCGGTCCGGGTCGCGGCAACGGAGATGTTGCGCAGCGGCTCCTCGGGCGTAACCGGCGGGTCGTTGTGCAGCGAAATGCGCATCCCGGTGGCGACCGCGGAACCTGTCGGCATCCACCGGGATCCGCGCTCCTCGCCGAACAGACCGTCGACGATGACGTCCCCCCAGTAGTGGATCTGGTCGACGAAGATGCTGCACGTCACGCCCAGGTCGGCGGCGCGCTGGAGTTGCTCCGGCCGGATGGCGCCGACGTGCTCGAGGCGCAGCCGGTGATCGTCGCGCGGGTCGCGGCGCAACGCGTCCTCGTAGACGTCCAAAATGGTGTCCACACCGGCGTCGCCCTGCACGTGGCAGGCCATCTGCCAGCCCAGCGGGTAGTAGGCGCCGACGATCTCTTCCAGCTGTTCCTTCGTGTAGTTGGCGCATCCGCAGGACCCGGGCTTGACGCCGATGGCCCGGGTGGCCTCGGTGTCCAGGTACGGAAACGACAGCGCGATGTTGCCGATCCACGGCGAGCCGTCCACCCAGATCTTGATGCCCACCTGGCGCACGATGTCGTCGCCCTGGCCGGGTGTGGCGTCGGTGGCCATCTGCGGGTTGGACACTTCGTAGGTGCGCAGCCGGACGGTGAGCTGGTCGTGCAGCCGAGAGACCAGCGGCCCGAAGTTCGGGTCGAACGCCATCTCCGAGCAGGTGGTCAGCCCGGCCCGGTTGAGCCGGGCGCATTCGGCGGCCAGCATCGCCGGGTAGCTGGAGGCGTCGATGGCTCCGCCGAGCAGCGGGAACACCGCGGCGATCTCCTCGGCGGTGCCGTCGAGTTCGCCACTGCCGTCGCGGCCGTACTTGGCGCCCTTGGGGTCCGGGGTGTCGCGGGTCAGGCCGTGTAGCTGGGCGGCGCGCGAATTGAAGAAGGCCTTGTGCCCGGAGTTGTGGATGATCACTAGCGGACCGTCCGGCGCGATGTCGTCGAGCCAGGCCAGCGTCGGGTCGGACAGGCCCGTCTGCAGCAGCGCGTCCCAGCCGTTGAGGTAGGCGCCATCGGATCCGCGCCGGGCCACCTCGGTGCGGATGGCGGCCACGACGTCGTCGGGGTCGGCGATGGTGACCGGCCGGATGTCGACGATCCGGTCTGATAGCGCGACGGCTTCCATCAACGGATGTCCGTGTGCCTCAACGAATCCCGGCATCACGCAACCGTCACCGATGTCGATCGTTTCGGTGTTCGGGCCGATGAGGGCCTCGACGTCGGAGCGGTCGCCGACCGCGACGATCCGGCCGTCGGCGATGGCGAGCGCAGCGGCCGTGGGCCGGGCGTCGTCGACGGTTAACACGGTTCCGGTGATGACGACATCTGCATCGGCCATGGGCAGAAAGCCTAGTGGCGATCGCAAGGGCTGCGAAGCCGGACGAAGCGAGTCGCCACACGTCAAACCCAGTGCTGCGGCCGCCTTTCTCGGGGGTGGCAGACAAGAATTGCAACACGTTCTAGTCTTGCCCCATGAGTGACGATCTGTTGCGCCATCCCATTCATTCTGGACACCTGACCGTCGGTGCGCTCAAGCGCAACAAGAACAAACCGGTGTTGCATCTCGGCGACACCACCCTGACCGGTGGTCAGCTCGCCGAGCGCATCAGCCAGTACATCCAGGCGTTCGAGGCGCTCGGTGCGGGCACCGGCGCCACCGTCGGGCTGCTGTCGCTGAACCGGCCCGAGGTGCTGATGATCATCGGCGCCGGCCAGACCCAGGGTTATCGGCGCGTGGCGCTGCACCCGCTGGGCTCCCTGGACGACCACGCCTACGTGCTGGGCGACGCCGGCGTGACGTCGCTGATCATCGACCCGAACCCGGCGTTCGTCGAGCGGGCGCAGGGCCTGCTCGAGAAGGTGCCCGGCCTCAAGCAGATCCTGACCATCGGCCCGGTTCCCGAGGAACTGGCCGATTCGGCGGTGGACCTGGTGGCCGAGGCCGCGAAGTATTCGCCGAAGCCGCTGGTGGCGGCCGACCTTCCGCCCGACCATATCGGCGGGATGGCCTACACCGGCGGCACCACCGGTAAGCCCAAAGGTGTGCTGGGTACCGCGCAGTCGATCACCACCATGACGACGATCCAGCTCGCCGAGTGGGAGTGGCCGGAAAACCCGCGCTTCCTGATGTGCACCCCGCTGTCGCATGCCGGGGCGGCGTTCTTCGTGCCGACCATCATCAAAGGCGGCGAGCTGGTGGTGCTGACCAAGTTCGACCCGGCCGAGGTGCTGCGGGTGATCGAGGAGCACAAGATCACCGCGACCATGCTGGTGCCGTCGATGATCTACGCGCTGATGGACCACCCGGATTCGCACACCCGCGACCTGTCCTCGCTGGAGACCGTCTACTACGGCGCCTCGGCGATGAACCCTGTGCGGCTGGCCGAGGCCATCCGCCGGTTCGGACCGATCTTCGCCCAGTACTACGGGCAGTCCGAGGCCCCGATGGTGATCTCGTATCTGGCCAAGGCCGACCACGACGAGAAGCGGCTCACCTCCTGCGGAAGGCCGACCCTGTTCGCGCGTACCGCGCTGCTGGACGCCGACGGCAACGAGGTGGCGCAGGGCGAGGTCGGCGAGATCTGCGTGTCGGGGCCGCTGCTGAGCGGCGGTTACTGGAATCTCCCGGAGGAGACGGCCAAGACCTTCAAAGACGGCTGGCTGCACACCGGTGACATGGCCCGCGAGGACGAGGACGGCTTCTGGTTCATCGTCGACCGGGTCAAGGACATGATCGTCACCGGCGGGTTCAACGTCTTCCCGCGCGAGGTCGAGGACGTCGTCGCCGAGCACCCGGCCGTCGCGCAGGTCTGCGTGATCGGCACGCCCGACGAGAAGTGGGGTGAGGCCGTGACCGCGGTGATCGTGCTGCGGCCTGACCACCCGTCCGACGAGGAGGCGGTGGCGAAGGTGACCGTCGAGATCCAGTCCGCGGTCAAGGAGCGCAAGGGCTCGGTGCAATCGCCCAAGCAGGTCGTCGTCGTCGAGTCGGTGCCGGTGACCGCGCTGGGCAAGCCGGACAAGAAAGCCGTGCGGGCACGGTTCTGGGAGGGCGCCGACCGCGCCGTCGGCTAGTTCTTCGCCTGGGGCCGAACGTGACGCTGCAGTCACGGTCGAGGCCCAGCGTGACTGTGCCGTCACGTTCGGGGAGGCTGAGGGAGTCTGAGCCCTAGGCTGCGATGCCGGCCACCAAGAGGTCGAGCATGCGGCCGGTCTGCTCCGGCGAACCGCTGGCCAGAAAGATTCCGATCAGGCTGCTGACCACGTCGTCGGCCAGGACGTCGGCGCGCAGGCTGCCATCGTCGGCGCCGGCGCGCAACAGCAGGCCGACGGCACCGGCGATGCTGTCGCGCGTCTGGCTGGGCGCAAGAGCGCCGGAGTCGAAGATCGCGTGCAGCGTCTCGGCCATCCCCTTCTTGGCGGCGACAAAGCTCGCGTAGCGATCCATCCAGCGCCGCAGGGCAATTCGGGAGGGATGCCTGTCCAGCAGCTGTTCCGCGGCCGCGGCCACTTCGGCGAGCTCGGTGCGGAAAATCGCCTCGACCAGCGCCTCGCGGCTCGGGAAATGCCGGTACAGCGTGCCGATCCCGACGCCGGCATCGCGCGCGATCGACTCCAGCGACACCGGGCGCCCCTCGGCACCGGCGAAGGCCGCCGTGGCGACCTCGAGGAGCTTCTCGCGATTCCGGCGCGCATCGGACCGGGTGCTGCCAGCCAAGCGGAGGATCCTCCGTTTCTGCTACGCTCGGTCAAGCGGAGGAACCTCCGCATCTCTCCAGTGTCTCACGGGATAGGGAACACCATGACGGACAAGCCACACCCCGGCGGCCTCGGCAACATCGGCATTCACCTGGTAGCCCGCGTCGGGTACGGCGCCATGCAACTGTTCGAGACCTCGCCCGACGACGCCATCGCGGTGCTGCGTCGCGCCGTCGAACTCGGTGTCAACCACATCGACACCGCGTCGTTCTACGGCCCCGGCGAGGTCAATCGCCGCATCCGCGCGGCGCTGGCGCCGTACCCCGACGACCTCGTCATCGTCAGCAAAGTCGGCGCGCGCCACACCGGCGAAGAACTGATTCCGCTGACCGCCGCGCAGCGGCCCGCCGAGCTGCGCGGCGCCGTCGAGGACGACCTGAGCCAACTCGGCCTGGACCGCGTCCCGGTGGTCAACTTGCGGCGGATGGATCTGGGTCCCGGCGTGGGCGCCGAGGGCGACCAGATCGTCGACCTGGACGACCAGCTGGCCGAGATGATCGCACTGCGCGACGAGGGCAAGATCGGCGCGATCGGGATCAGCAGCGTGCCGCTGGACGTGCTGCGGCGCGCACTGCCCGCCGGGATCGTGTGCGTGCAGAACGCCTACAGCCTGCTCGACCGCTCCCAGGAGGAGATGGTCGACGTCTGCGTGGCGGAGGGCATCGCGTGGGTGCCGTATTTCCCGCTGGGGTCGGCGTTCCCGGGGTTCCCCAAGGCGACCGACAACGCCGTCGTGGTGGACATCGCCGCCCAACTCGGCGTCACACCGGCGCAGGTCGGGCTGGCTTGGATCCTGGCGCACGCGCCGAACACCTTCCTGATCCCGGGCACCCGGTCGGTCGCGCACCTGCAGGAGAACCTCGGCGCGGCGGGCGTCACGCTCGGCGCCGACGCGATGGCCCGGCTGGACGCCGTCGCCACACCCGGGGCCGACCCCTGGGCGCACGGCGTCGAACCCTTCCTGGAGGCGCCGCAAACCTGACTACTGTGTCAGGCATGGGTACGCCCGACGGACTCAGGCACCGTGGACGGCAAACGGTAGCTGGTGGACGGATTTCCGGGTGCGGATGGTGGAGTTGCCCGCCGACGCGGCGCGTCCGATCCTGCGGGCCTTTCCGACCGAGATGCCGACCGGCATGGGCTTCATGAAACGCTCTGGGTTGTTAGAAGACGGGCGCCCCGACGAGTTCGAGGCGCTGGCCGGGGTGTGCCCGGTATTCCGCCCGGACCCGGTAGAGGAGTTCAACAGCCTTGAGTGACAACCCCTTTGATGCCCAGGTCTGGCGCGAGGTCGACGGCTTCGGCGATCTGACCGACATCACGTACCACCGGCACGTCGACGACGCGACCGTGCGCGTGGCGTTCGACCGGCCCGAGGTGCGCAACGCATTTCGGCCGCACACCGTCGACGAGCTCTACCGGGTGCTCGACCACGCCCGGATGTCGTCCGACGTCGGGGTGGTGCTGTTGACCGGCAACGGGCCGTCGCCGAAGGACGGCGGCTGGGCGTTCTGTTCCGGCGGCGATCAGCGCATCCGCGGGCGCTCGGGCTATCAATACGCCAGCGGAGACACCGCCGAGACGATCGACGCGGCCCGCGCAGGCAGGCTGCACATTCTCGAGGTGCAGCGGCTGATCCGGTTCATGCCCAAGGTGGTGATCTGCCTGGTCAACGGGTGGGCCGCCGGCGGCGGGCACAGCCTGCACGTGGTCTGCGACCTGACGCTGGCCAGCCGCGAGCATGCGCGGTTCAAACAGACCGACGCCGACGTGGGCAGCTTCGACGGGGGCTACGGCAGCGCGTACCTGGCTCGGCAGGTCGGCCAGAAGTTCGCCCGCGAGATCTTCTTCCTGGGCCGCCCCTACACCGCCGAGCAGATGCACCACATGGGTGCGGTCAACGCCGTCGTCGACCACGCCGAGCTGGAAACCGAGGCTATTCAGTGGGCGCGCGAGATCAACGCCAAATCGCCCCAGGCGCAACGGATGCTGAAGTTCGCGTTCAACCTGCTCGACGACGGGCTGGTGGGCCAGCAACTGTTCGCCGGCGAGGCCACCCGGCTGGCGTACATGACCGACGAGGCCGTCGAGGGCCGCGACGCTTTCCTGGAGAAGCGCAACCCCGACTGGAGCCCCTTCCCGCGGTATTTCTAGGGCGCTGGGTGAGCCCCCGCCTAGACTCCCGTCGTGAGTAAGAGTCCCCTGCGCCGGCTGACCGACCAGTTCGTATTGGCGACCATGCGACCCCCGATTGCGCCGCAGCTTCTGGTCAACCGCCCGGCGATCAAGCCCGTCGAACTCGCCGGCAAACGCATCCTGTTGACCGGGGCCTCGTCGGGCATCGGCGAGGCGGGGGCCGAGGAGTTCGCCCGTCAGGGCGCGACGGTGGTCGTCGTCGCCCGGCGCGCAGAACTCTTGGACGCGCTGGCCGAGCGGATCACCGTGGCCGGCGGTGACGTCATCGCGATCCCGTGCGACGTCTCGGACATGGACGCCGTCGACGCGTTGATCGCCGACGTCGAACAGCGCCTGGGCGGGGTCGACATCCTGATCAACAACGCCGGCCGGTCCATCCGGCGGCCGCTGGCCGAATCGCTCGAGCGATGGCACGACGTCGAGCGGACCATGGTGCTGAACTACTACGCGCCGCTGCGGCTGATCCGCGGCCTGGCGCCCGGCATGATCGAGCGCGGCGACGGCCACATCATCAATGTGTCGACGTGGGGGGTGCTGTCGGAGGCGTCGCCGCTGTTCGCGGTCTACAACGCGTCCAAGGCCGCGCTGTCGACGGTGAGCCGGGTCGTCGAAACGGAATGGGGCCACCAGGGCGTGCATTCGACCACGCTGTACTACCCGCTGGTGGCCACCCCGATGATCGCGCCGACCAAGGCCTACGCGGGCATGCCGGCGCTGACGTCGCAGGAGGCCGCCGAGTGGATGATCACCGCCGCCCGCACCCGCCCGGTGCGCATCGCGCCGCGGATGCGGGCGGCGGCCAAGGCGCTGGACACGTTCGGCCCCCGCTGGGTCAACGCCGTCATGCAACGCCAGACGCTGCAGCCCAACAACACCAGCGACGGCTGAGCCGAGTGGTAGACACGACAGCATGGAAATCCTGGCCAGCCGGATGCTGCTGCGACCCTCGGACTATCAGCGGTCGCTAGCCTTCTACCGCGACGAGCTCGGGCTGGCGATTTGGCGCGACTACGGTGCTGGCACAGTGTTTTTTGCGGGTCAGTCCCTGCTGGAGCTGGCCGGTTACGGCGAGCCCGATCCCGCGCAGGCGGCCTTCCCCGGCGCGCTGTGGTTGCAGGTCCGCGACATCGAGGCCACCCAGGCCGAACTGCAGGGCCGCGGAGTACAGATTGCCCGCGAAGCGCGCCGCGAGCCGTGGGGCTTGAACGAGATGCACGTGACGGATCCGGATGGCCTTACGCTGATCTTCGTCGAGGTGCCGCCGGAGCATCCATTGCGGCGCGACAGTCGAAATGAACAACAGGGAAAGGCCGGTTAACTGACAGGTAACATCTGGCGACGATTCCTAGCCAACCTGCGTTTCCGCTCCGTGTGCATTCGACAATGGATTGCTCCTACCACCAGAATCAGGGCCTGTGGACATACAACTGTTCCTCTTGATCATTGTCGTAGTCACGGCATTGGCTTTCGATTTCACCAACGGCTTCCATGACACCGCGAACGCGATGGCGACCTCTATCGCCAGTGGCGCGCTGAAGCCCAAAACGGCAGTAGCGCTCTCCGCCGCGCTCAACCTCGTCGGCGCCTTCCTGTCGACGACGGTCGCGGCGACGATCGCCAAGGGACTCATCGATTCCAGCGTAGTGACACTGGAACTCGTGTTCGCCGGCCTGGTCGGCGGCGTCGTCTGGAACCTGCTGACCTGGCTCCTCGGTATCCCCTCGAGCTCCTCGCACGCGTTGATCGGCGGCATCGTCGGCGCCACGATCGCGGCCGTGGGCGCGCACGGGGTGATCTGGAAGGGCGTGATGTCCAAGGCGATCATCCCGGCCATCGTGTCGGTGTTCCTGGCCATCGTGGTCGGGGCGGTCGCGACCTGGCTGGTCTTCCGGATCACCCGGGGCCTGCAAAAGGAACGCACCGAGGCCGGGTTCCGGCGCGGCCAGATCGGCTCCGCGTCGCTGGTCTCGCTGGCGCACGGCACCAACGACGCCCAGAAGACGATGGGCATCATCTTCCTGGCACTGATGTCCTACGGCTCCGTCAGCAAGAGCGCCGCGGTGCCGCCGCTGTGGGTGATCGTCGCCTGCGCGCTGGCCATGGCCACCGGTACCTACCTGGGCGGCTGGCGGATCATCCGCACCCTGGGCAAGGGCCTCGTCGAAATCTCGTCGCCGCAGGGGATGGCCGCCGAGTCGTCCTCGGCCGCAGTCATTCTGCTGTCGGCCCACTTCGGCTACGCGCTGTCGACCACCCAGGTCTGCACCGGTTCGGTGATGGGCAGCGGCCTGGGCAAGCCAGGCGGCGAGGTCCGCTGGGGCGTGGCCGGCCGGATGGCTGTCGCCTGGTTGGTGACGCTTCCGCTGGCCGGTCTGGTCGGAGCCGTCACCTACTGGATCGTCCACTACATCGGCGGCTACCCCGGCGCGATCGTCGGCTTCGGGCTGCTGGTCGCGGTGTCCGCCGTCATCTACCAGCGCTCGCGCAAGACCAAGGTCGACCACAACAACGTCAACGACGAATGGAAGGGCGACCTGACCGCCGGACTGGACGGCACGGAAGATCAGAAGACCTCCGGCGGCCCCAAGGTCGGCGACGACACGGTGAGCGCGGGGAGCCCCTCATGAGCCACTTCGGCGACTGGTTCAACTACGAAGCCACCCTGAAAATCCTGCTGTTCAGCATGCTGGCCGGCGCGTTCCTGCCCGGGCTGTTCGCCGTCGGCATCCGGCTGCAGGCGCTCGGTGCCGGAGGAGCCGGCGCCGACGGGACCACGGCGCGTCCCAACCCGGTGCTGTCCGGCCTGGCGTGGCTGATCTACGCGCTGGTTGTCGCGGTGATCGTCATCGGGGTGCTCTACATCGCCCGCGATTTCATCGCGCACCACACCGGCTATCCGTTCCTGGGAGCCAAGCTAAAGTAGCATTGAATCGTCGTCCACCCGAACTACCGAGCCCCCGGGCGGAGTTGATCTAAGTGAACCGATTCCTCACCTCGGTGGTCTCGTGGTTGCGGGCGGGATACCCCGACGGCATTCCGCCGACCGACTCGTTTGCGCTACTGGCATTGCTTGCCAATCGCCTGACCAACGATGAGGTCAAGCTGGTGGCCAACGAGCTGATCCTGCGCGGCGACTTCGACAAGATCGACATCGGAGTGCTGATCAGCAAGCTCACCGACGAGCTGCCGTCCGAGGCGGACATCGAGCGGGTACGGACCCGGCTGGCCGCGCAGGGCTGGCCGCTGGACGACCCGCACGACGACGAGCACAACGAACTCGACGGCGGCGGTCCGAACGGCGAGGCGCACACATAGCTGTTCTGCGTGCGCTGCCCGTCTCCCCCGGCTCGGCCAGCGCAGTGTTGCTGCCCGCCCTGGAGCGAGTCCTGGCCGGCCGCGATCCCGCCCTGGTCGCGGTGGGTCCGGGCGAACCACCGCCCGCGCTGCGCATCGGGGAACCCATCGACGACGACGTGGCCCTGGTGGTGACGACGTCGGGAACCACGGGCGCTCCCAAAGGGGCGCTGCTGACGGCCGCGGCGCTGACCGCCGGCGTGCGCGCCACCCACGATCGCCTCGGCGGCCCGGGCAGCTGGCTGCTGGCGCTGCCGCCCCACCACATCGCCGGCACCCAGGTGCTGGTGCGCAGCCTGGTCGCCGGCTCGACTCCGGTCGAACTCAACGTTTCCCACGGGTTTGACCCGGCCGAGCTCCCCGCCGCGGTGCGCGCGCTGGGCACCGGCCGCCGCTACACGTCGCTGGTCGCCGCCCAGCTGGCCAAGGCCCTCGCCGACCCGGCCGCCACCGCCGCCCTGGCCGAATTGGACGCCGTGCTGCTGGGCGGCGGCCCGGCGCCGCGACCGGTCCTGGACGCGGCGGCGGCCGCGGGCATCGCGGTGGTGCGCACCTACGGCATGAGTGAGACGGCGGGCGGCTGCGTCTACGACGGCGTCGCGCTGGACGGCGTCGCGCTGCGGGTGGTGGACGAGCGCATCGCGATCGGCGGCGCGACGCTGGCCAAGGGCTATCGCAACCCGGTCGATCCCGACCCGTTCGCCGAGCCCGGCTGGTTTCACACCGACGACCTGGGTTCGATCGACGACGCGGGGGTGCTGACCGTGCTCGGCCGCGCCGACGACGCGATCAGCTCGGGCGGGCTGACGGTCCTGCCGCAGCCGGTCGAGGCGGCGCTGGCCACCCATCCCGCCGTCGGCGACTGCGCGGTATTCGGTGTCGCCGACAACCGGCTGGGACAGCGCGTGGTGGCCGCGATCGTGGTGCGCGACGGGTGGACGGCCCCGACGCTCGAGGCGCTGCGCGCCCACCTGGGCCACACGCTGGACCCCACCGCGGCCCCCCGCGAGCTACACGTCGTCGACGCGCTGCCGCGACGCGGTATCGGCAAGCTGGACCGCACGACGCTGGCACGCCGGTTCGCCGCCGACGCGGATCAATAGGCTGGGCGCTCGTGAGAGTCGCTCGCCGCGAACTGGCCGCGGCCACCGGCGGACTGATCCTGGTGGCCGCCGCCGTGGTGCTGCCCGCGCTGAATTGGGGCGTCCGACCGCGGCTCGACATCGGACGAGAGCGGTTCGCCACCCACGCCGAGGCGGCGCCGTTGTTCGGCGCCTGGGAGATCTATGCCAGCTGGGGAACGGTGCCCGCGCTGTTGATCGCCGTGGCCGTGGTGGCAGGGGGACCTGTTGTGGCGCAACGCCTTTCATGGCGCGTGCTGACGCTGGTCAGCTGGGCGGTGGCCTGCGGGTGGGCGTTCGCCCTGGCGATGATCGACGGCTGGCAACGCGGCTTCGCCGGGCGGCTGACCACGCGGCACGAATACCTGTGGGAGGTGCCGGGCATCACCGACATCCCGGCGACGCTGCGCACGTTCACCGGCCGGATTCTCGACTTCCAGCCGAACTCGTGGGTGACACACGTCTCCGGGCATCCGCCGGGCGCGCTGCTGACGTTCGTGTGGCTGGGACCGGGTCGGGCTGCGCGGCGGTGCCTGAGCCGGCCTGCTGTGCCTGCTGGCCGGCTCCAGCGCCGCGGCGGCCGTGCTGATCGCCGTGCGGGCGCTGGCCGGCGAGCGGACCGCACGCCGGGCCGCGCCGTTCGTCGCGGTGGCGCCGACTGCCATCTGGGTGGCGGTCTCGGCGGACGGCTACTTCGCCGGGGTCGCGGCCTGGGGTCTCGCGCTGCTGGCCGTCGCCGTACACAGCCGACCCCGCTTCCCCGCGGCGACGGAGGCCGCGGCCGGCCTGTTGCTCGGCTGGGCGGTCTTCCTCAATTACGGCCTGGCGTTGCTGGGCCTCCCGGCATTGGCGGTACTGGTGTCCGCCCCGGGGTGGCGAGTGGCGCTGCGGGTCTTCGGACCGTGGTGCTGGCCGCGCTGGCCGTGGCGGTGAGTTTCGCCGCCGCCGGGTTTTCCTGGTTCGACGGTTATACCCTTGTGCAGCAGCGCTATTGGCAGGGCATCGCCAACGACCGGCCGTTCCAGTATTGGTGGTGGGCCAACCTGGCCTGCGTGGTGTGCGCGATCGGGCTGGGCAGCGTCGCCGGCCTCACCCGGCTGTTCGACCGCGCCGCGATCCGCCGCCGCAGCGGCTTCCACCTGGTGGCGCTGGCGATGCTGGCGGCCATCGCCTGCGCGGACCTGAGCATGCTGAGCAAGGCTGAGGTCGAACGGATCTGGCTGCCGTTCACCGTCTGGCTCACCGCGGCGCCGGCACTGCTCCCGGCATGGTCGCACCGAATCTGGCTGGCGCTCAACGCGGCCGGCGCGCTGCTGATCAACACCGTCATGGTGACGAACTGGTAGGTGGACCGATGACAGAGCAACCGGGATTGGCGCGTCGGCTCGACACCACCGACGCCGTCGTGATCGGGCTCGGGTCGATGATCGGCGCCGGGGTGTTCTCCGCGTTCGGCCCGGCCGCCCGCGCCGCCGGCGCAGGCCTGCTGATCGGGCTGGCGCTGGCCGCGGCGATCGCGTACTGCAACGCCACCGCGTCGGCCCAACTCGCCGCGGTGTATCCGACGTCGGGCGGAACGTACATCTACGGGCGCGAACGCCTGGGCCCGTGGTGGGGTTTCATCGCGGGCTGGGGCTTCGTGATCGGCAAGACCGCGTCGTGCGCGGCCATGGCGCTGACCGTGGCCGCCTACGCGGCCCCCGGGGCGGCGGCGTGGGCCCAGCGGGCCGTCGCGGTCGCCGCCGTGCTGCTGCTGACCACTCTGAACTATCGCGGCGTCACCAAGACCGCGATGTTGGCCCGAATCCTGTTGGTGTGCACGCTGATTGCGCTGACCGCGGTAGTAGTGGGCATCGCGGCGGGCAAGACCGAGCCGTTGCACGAATGGTTCACCGGTGGCGCCTACGGCGTGCTGCAGTCGGCCGGGCTGTTGTTTTTCGCGTTCGCCGGTTATGCCCGGATCGCGACGATGGGTGAAGAGGTGCGCGACCCGGCGCGCACCATCCCGCGGGCGATCACGCTCGCGCTGGCGGTCGCGGTGGCGATCTATCTGCTGGTCGCCGTTGCCGCGCTGGCCGCGGCGGGGCCGGACCGGCTGGCCCACGCCGCGGCGCCGCTGGCCGAGGCCGTCCGCGCCGCCGGCGTGCCGGCCCTGGTACCCGTGATCACCGTCGGGGCCGCGCTGGCCAGCATGGGCGCGCTGCTGGCGCTGGTCGCCGGGCTCGGGCGCACCACACTGGCGATGTCGCGTCATCGCGATCTGCCCGGCTGGCTGGCCGCCGTACATCCGCGCTATCACGTGCCGCACCGCGCGGAGATCACGCTGAGCGTCGTCGTCTGCGCCCTGGTGGCAACGGTCGACCTGCGCGGGGTGATCGGCTTCTCCTCGTTCGGGGTGCTGATCTACTACGCGATCGCCAATGCGGCCGCGTACACGCTGCGTCGCCGCCGCGTCCTCAACGCCTGCGGTTTGGTCGGGTGCTTGGTGCTGATGGCCACGCTGCCGTGGCAATCGGCCGTGGCTGGCCTGGGCATGTTCGCGGTCGGAATCGCCGGGCGCGCAGTGGTTTTGCGCCGTCGCGCCTGACCTCGACGCGGCTACAACCCGGTAGCGCGGATGATACGCGCGAAGCGGCTGTCCGGCCCGCAGGCGTCGCGCACCGCGACGACGTCGCCGGCGATGTCGAAGTCGGCCAGCGATGCCAATGCTCGACGTCGACACCGTTGTCGCGCGGCGCCTTTAGGGTGAGCTCGCCGGTGTCGGGATGAGACATCGGCACGGAGCGCAGGCACTCGGCCATCGCGGGTGTGCGCACGCGGCCCGCAGGTCGCCGGTGACCTGCGGGGTGTCCATCCCGATCTGCAGCACCAGGTATCCGCCGGCCGAATCGGCGTGGGCGTTGGCGAGCCGGGTCTTGGCCCGTCCGGGTTCGGGTCCCCGCTGGCTTCAGCGAGACAAAGAACGTCAACTCACTCAAGAGCGTCGAGGTTGCCCGCGGTTCTCGCATCCGGTCCGGGTGCGCAGCCGCCAGCTCACCACCACGGTGCCCACCCGGGCGACCCACGGCCAGTGCAGGCCGGGCACCGGCCGGCGGCGGCCCACCACCAGATCGACGCCCTCCTGCAACGCGGCCACCAGCCGCGGCAACTGGGCGGGATCCATCGAACCGTCGGCGTCGATGACCGCCACGATCGGGGTCGTCGCGCCGACCACGCCCGCGTGCACCGCCGAGCCATATCCGGGCCGCGGCTCGGTGACCACGTCCGCGCCGAGCCGCCGGGCCACCGCGGCGGTGTCGTCGGTGCTGTCGTTGTCGACTACCAGCGCCTGATAGCCGGCCGGGATGGCCGCGAGTACCGCCGGCAACGACTCCGCCTCGTTCAGGCAGGGCAGCACCACGGTGACGGGATCGTCGGGCACGCCTTCGACCCTAGAGCGCGGCGGTCAGGATCCGCTGTGCGAGCGGGGCTGTTGCGGGATGACCGGCTTGGGAGTGACCGGCGCCGACGTGTGCGGCGCGGTCATCGTCGGCTGCACCGACTGCGTCGGCACCTGCGTCTTCGGCGCGACCGTCGTCGGCACCGTGCTGGGGGCCGTCGTGGGGGCGACGGTCGTGGTCGGGTTGAGCGGCGTGTACTGCGTCGTCGTCGGGGCGACGGTGGTAGTCGGTGTCGACGACGTCGTCGGCGTCGACGAGGTCGTCGACGTGGTGGACGTCGTGGACGTCGTGGACGTCGTGGACGTCGTGGACGTGGTGGACGTCGTGGACGTGGTGGACGTGGTGGAGGTCGTCGGCGTCGTCGGGTTGGTGGAGCTCGTGGGCGACGTCGTCGTCGTTGTCGTCCACGTCGGCGGCGTGTACGGCGGCCAGTACGGCGGCGGCTGCGGCCGCCAACCCGGGAACGGGATGATGATCGGGATCGGGATCGGCACAGCGGGGTTCGGGTTGGGCACAAAGCCGGGGGCACCCGGCGTGCCCGGCGTGCCCGGCACGATCGGGGCCGGGCCCACGGCGGGCGCCCGTGGGGCGACGATCGTGCCGCCCTGGTATCCGGCGTTGGGCGCCTCGAGCGGGGGCGGCGGCACCGGCGCCTGCTGCTGGGTCGGCAGCAGTGGCATGAACTTGCCCGGAGCGGCGTTCTGGTGTCCGATCACCGGTTCGGTGCTCGCGGTCGGCCGGACGGCGACCACGACCGCGACGGCCAGCGAGGCGACGCCGATGACCGCGAACGCGATGACGGCGTTGCCGACCAGCAACGACCGTCGGCTCAGCTTCAGCGGGCCGGTTTCGGCCTCGGACTCGTAGTAGTCGTCGAACTCGTCGAGATCACCCGGCGGCAGGCCGGAGTCGTCCTCGGCCATCGAATAGGCCAGCTGCGCGTCGGCGGCCTGCGCCTCGGCTGGCACGATCGTCGTCGCGTCGGGATCCAGCCCCGCGGCCGGCGCCATCGCCGTCTCGTCGCCGGTGAGCGCGACGGCCGGTGCCATGGCCGTGCCGTCCGGGGCAGGCGGCGCGGCCGCGAGCGCGGCGCCGCGGGCCAGGGCGAACGTGGGGTCCTCGGGAATCCGCACGCGCATCGTCGACGACTCGCGCAGTTGCTCGGCGACCCGGTCGAGATCACCGGATGCGCCGACCAGCAGCACATCCCGCGGGCCGCCTGACTGGTCGCCGAGCCGGGCCAGTACCGTGTCCAGCGCGCCCGTCGCGTCGTCCGTCACCGGTCCCTGGGCCAGCAGCGTCGGCGGCGCATCGTCGTCCGCGGCGGCGGGATCCACCAGCGACAGCGAGGCCGTCGCGTCGTCGAACAGCAGCGCGCTGCCCGGCCGCCCGGCCGCCCGCATCAGAGCCCGAACGGCCTGCGACTCCGACAGCACCGCGACGTTGTGGACCCCGGAATCTTCCAGCGCCCGGCGCAGCTGATCGGCTTGGGGATGGTCGGTCCAACACACCCGGGTGCCGACCAGCCGGTGATTCTCGCCGGCCAGCAGCCGATCGGTGCCGACGACTGTCTCCCGAAGTTGCTCAATCGGGTTGTTAGCCAGGTCGACGACGGACTGATCAATTACACCCGTGGCGTCGGCGCCCGTTCCGACAAGGGCCAAGCGCGCGACGGGGCCGGTGACCGCAACCCCCAAAACGACGTCCATCCCGGCTCTCCTTCGGCTGGCCACCCAGACCAGCATGTTCCGGCATCACTAGACTGCGATACCGTCGGACTACCAAATCAACGTTCGCCTACGAGCGCAGCGTAACCGGGTTTCCAAACCGCGGCGCGAAGCCGTGTCCGCGGAGCCGGACGTTGTTAGCCACTGACGCGTCGCCCGAACGGAGATTATGTTTCCAAGTAAGCAACGCAGTCGCGGCGGCGGGGGGTTCCCTCGCCACACACGCGAAATTGCTCCGCCCTTAACCGTCCTCGATACCCGAGGGGAACAATGAGCCAGAGCAGCGACGACGCGCCGACCGGCCCGATCACCGGCGACCACGCACAGCAGACTGCTACGACTGACACAGACCGCGCCCACCCGCCGGCGGGGGCGGCCGCGGCCGTCCAGGCGCCCCGACGGGCGGCCGTCGTGATCGCCCTGACGGCAGCCGCCCTGCTTGTCGTCGCCCCGTTGCTGCCCTGGAACCTGTATTTCGGCATCGGCATCCCCGACAGCAGCATGGCCCTGTTCTGGGTGCTGCTCGGCGTGACGGCGCTCTCCCTGATCTCCGTCGCGCTGGGCGCGTCCCGGCGACCCGCCGGCGGGATTCGATTCTGGCTCCAAGTCCCCTACCTGCTGCTGGTCCTCGCCTTCGTGGGCTTCGACGCATTCGAGACCGTCCGATTCGGCGGCACCGTCACCGTGCCCGGCGGCGTGGGGCCGGGGGCCTGGGTGGGCGTGGCCGGGGCGCTGCTGGGCGCGCAACCCTCGCTCGCCGGCCCGGACGAAGCCGGGTTCCAGCGGTGGGTGCGATCGGCCCGGATCATCGGCTACGCGTCGATCCTGGGCGCGCTGGCCAGCTTCGGTTTCAACCTGTACTGGCGGGTGCGCTACGCCGTGCACAACCCGGACGGCTCGAGTGGGTTCGGCCAGCAGAACATCGCGGTCATCGCCACCGCGGTGGTCTACGGCGTCGTCGCGTTGATCGCCGTGGTCGTCGCGTCACGGTGGCTGCTGCGCAGTTCCCAGGGTTCTCGGCTGGAAACCGTCGCGCTGGGGTCCTCCGCGCTGCTCGCCGGGATCGTCGTGTGGACCCTGCCCGTCGGCCGCGACATCGACGCGTTCCACGGCATCGCGCAGAACACCTCGACGGCCGGGGTGGGCTTCGAGGGCTACCTGGCGTGGGCGGCGGCCGCGGCGATCTTCGCGCCGCGCGCCCTGTCCCGCCAGCGCCACCCGTCGACGACCGAGGAGAACGCGTGGCGCACAGCGGCCCGAAATGGCTTGCTGCTCATCGCCGTTTGGTGTCTGGGGTCGGTGGCGATGCGGATCAACGACCTCGTGGTCGCGATCACGCTGGATTACCCGTTCTCGCGGTACGACACCCTGGTGCTGGCCGGCTTCGACCTGGTGACCGCGGTGCTGGCGATCTGGCTGCGCCGCAACCTGGTCAGGGAGACACTGTCGGCGCGATTGACCTCGTCGCTGTGCGGGCTGGTCGCGACGCTGAGCATCGCCCGCATCGTGATCGGTGTCGCGCTGGCTCCGCGTTTCGCTCAACCGCCCACCGGCGTCGCCGAAAACCCGGTCTACGGAAACGATCTGGCGCAGCAGATCACTAGCCTGTTCGACGTCACGCTGAGCGTGCTGGGCCTGTGCATCCTGGCGGCGGCGATCGTCACCGGACACTTCAGCGGTCGCCGGCTGCGCCGCCAACGACGCCGCGCCGCCGGCCGGCCCACGGCCGCCGCGGCACCGCGGGCGGCCCAGGAGACCACCCGCATCCCGGTGGGCACCGCGCCGCCGTCGGCCGCGGCCACCACCCGGATCCCGACCGACCCGCACCCGGCCCACTCGCCGCGGATCTTCCGCGGCGACGACTCGGCCACCAGTCAGATTCCCGTGCCCAAGCCGCATATCTACCGGCCCCCGAACGCTTGACGTAAACCGTAGACGCGCACGGGTTTAGCGCAGCGGCGCAAACGCGAACTCACGCAGGCCCGCACGCGGGTCGACCGCCGCGCGGAAATCGAGCACGTCGGCGGCGCGGGTGGGGTCGGCGACGATGTGGCGCACGTCCCCGCTGCGGTACTGTCCGGTGACCATCGGGGACGCCGAACTGTCGCGCGCCTCGCACAGGGCGGTCGCCACCTCCAGAATGGAGATGGGCCGTCCGGAGCAAACGTTGACCGCGGTGAAGCCGACCCGTTCACCAGTCGCGGCGAGGTTGGCCGCGGCCAAGTCGTCGACGTGGACAAAGTCGCGCATTTGGCCGCCGTCCTCGAAAACCCTTGGCGGCTGACCTTTTTCCAGCGCTGACCGGAAGATCGCCGCAACCCCGGAGTAGGGAGTGTCGCGCGGCATGCCGGGGCCGTAGACGTTGTGGTAGCGCAGCGCCACCACCGAGCCGCCGGTGGACTCCGACCAGGCCAGCGCGTAGTGCTCCTGGGCGGTCTTGCTGGCCGCGTACAGGCTGCGCGGCCGCAGGGCGGCGTCCTCGTCGACCAGCTGCCAGGCGACCGGCAAATCGCAAGCGGGACAGCGGTGCTCGAAGAGTCCCGCGTCGAGGTCGGCCCGCCGGCGCGGCAGCGGGGCGACCGAACCGTGCTCGGGACACGCGTAGCGGCCCTGCCCGTACACCACCATCGACGACGCCAGGACCAGCCGCCGCACGCCCGCGGCGAACATCTGCGCCAGCAGCACCGTGGTGGCGAGATCGTTGTGGCCGCCGTAGGCGGGCGCGTCGACCCCGGCGCCGACCATCGCGGCCTGGTGGCACACCAGGTCGACCCCGTGCAGCAGCGGCGCCAGCGCCTCACCGTCGCGGACGTCGACCCGGTGGCATCCGTTGGGCAACACAGAGCTTGGACCGTGTGCGGCGGCCAGCAACACATCGACGCCGATCACCTCGTGGCCTGCCGCCCGCAGCGCCGTGTCCACCCGCGCACCGATGAAACCGGCCGCGCCGGTGAGCAGCACCCTCATGGCAGGTCGAACGGCAGCGTGACGCCGGTGTGCGCCTGGCAATGCGTGCAGTCGTGCTCGGCGGCGACCCGCCCGATCGCCGCGCGCACCAGCGCCTTGAACGACGTCATGTTCTTTTCGAACTGCGCGAACACGTCGATGGCCTTCACGCCGTCGCCGGCCGCGATCCCGGCATCCAGATCGGTTACCAAAGCGATTGCTGCATAGCATATTTCGAGTTCCCTGGCCAGCACAGCCTCGGGATACCCGGTCATGTTGACCAGCGTGAACCCGGCCGAGGCGAACCACTGACTCTCGGCCCGGGTGGAAAACCGCGGCCCCTGAATCACCACCATCGTGGCGCCGTCGACCACGTCGGGCAGGCCGGTGACCGCGCCGCGCAGCTCCGGGCAATACGGGTCGGCGAAGTCGACGTGGATAGCCCCGGAGTCGAAGTAGGTGTCGGCACGGCCGGTGGTGCGATCCACCAGCTGGTCGGGCACCACCACCGCGCCCGGGCCGTAGCGCGGATCCAGGCTGCCGACCGCGCACGGCGCCAGCACCCGGCGCACCCCGAGCTTGCGCAGCGCCCACATGTTGGCCCGGTACGGCACCGTGTGTGCCGAGAATTCGTGGCCGGCGCCGTGCCGCGGCAGGAACGCGACCTCGTGCTCGCCGATGGTGCCGACCGTGACCGCGGCACTGGGCTCGCCGTACGGGGTGTCCACGGTGACGCTGCGGACGCCGGAATCGAAAAAGGTATAGAAGCCGCTGCCGCCGATCACTCCGAGCATCCGCCCATTGTTGTGCATAGGGCAGGATGGCCTGGTGGCGAGTGTTGGGCAGTGGATCTCGGGTGCGCGGCCGCGGACGCTGCCCAACGCGGTAGCCCCGGTCATCGCGGGCACTGGCGCCGCGGCCTGGCTGGGATCGGCCGTGTGGTGGAAGGCCCTGCTGGCGCTGGCGGTGGCGCTCGCGCTGATCGTCGGCGTCAACTACGCCAACGACTACTCCGACGGCATCCGCGGCACCGACGACGACCGCGCCGGCCCGATGCGGCTGGTGGGCTCGCGGCTGGCGACCCCGCGATCGGTGCTGACCGCCGCGGTGACCAGCCTGGCGGTGGGCGCGGCCGCCGGCCTGGCGCTGGCGCTGGCCAGCGCGCCGTGGCTGATCGCGGTCGGCGCCGCCTGCATCGCCGGGGCGTGGCTGTACACCGGCGGGTCGAAACCCTACGGCTACGCGGGTTTTGGCGAGGTCGCGGTGTTCGTGTTCTTCGGCCTGGTCGCGGTGCTCGGCACGCAGTACACCCAGGCGCTGCGGATCGACTGGGTGGGCGCGGCACTGGCCGTCTCGATCGGGGCGCTGTCGTCGGCGGTGCTGGTGGCCAACAACCTTCGCGACATCCCCACCGACGCACTGTCCGGCAAGATCACCCTCGCGGTCCGCCTGGGCGACGCCCGCACCCGCATGCTCTACCAATTGCTGTTGGCGACAGCGGGGGTGCTGACCCTGGTGCTGATGCTTGCCACGCCGTGGTGCGCGGTCGGGCTGGTGACCACCCCGCTGGCGTTACGCGCCGCCCGGCCCGTGCGCTCCGGGGGCGGCGGACCCCAGCTGATTCCGGTGCTGCGCGACACCGGGCTGGCCATGCTGGTGTGGGCGATCGCGGTGGGCGCGGCGCTGGCGCTGGCACACTCGGGATAGCCCGGCACCAAGCACCGACCACCACCACGGGTCGACGAATCCGGTGACAATGGGGGATTGACTTCGGGGGCCCTTTCGCCGCTAGCTGGAGAAACACCGAGCGAGGAGTGCAATGAAGCAGATCGCCATCACCAGCGGGCCCAAGAACATCGGATTGCTCAGCGTCGGCGCCTACCGCCCCGAGCGGGTGGTCACCAATGACGAGATCTGCGAAAACATCGACTCGTCCGACGAATGGATCCACTCCAGAACCGGCATCAAGACGCGCCGATTCGCCGCCCGCGCGGAATCCGCCGCGTCGATGGCGATCGAGGCCGGCCGCGAGGCGATCGCCAACGCCGAGCTGACGGCGGCAGACATCGACGGCGTCATCGTCGCCACCAGCACGCACTTCCTGCAGACGCCGCCGTGCGCCCCGGAAGTCGCCGCGGGGCTGGGCGCGTCGGGCATCGCCGCGTTCGACATCGGGGCGGGGTGCGCCGGCTTCGGGTACGCGCTGGGCGTCGCGGCCGACATGATCCGGGGTGGCAGCGCCACCAAGATGCTGGTGGTCGGCACGGAGAAGCTGTCCCCCACGATCGACATGACCGACCGCAGCAACTGTTTCATCTTCGCCGACGGCGCCGCCGCCGTCGTGGTCGCCGAGACGCCCGAGCAGGGCATCGGGCCGACGGTGGCGGGCAGCGACGGCGACCAGGTGCAAGCCATCCGCCAGGACATCGACTGGATCGACTACATGGACGAGCCCACCGGGCCCCGCCCGTTTCTTCGGCTCGAAGGCAGCGCGGTGTTCCGTTGGGCGGCCTTCGAGATGGGCAAGGTCGGGCGGCAGGCGATGGACGCCGCGGGGGTGCGGCCCGACGAGATCGACGTGTTCCTCCCACATCAGGCCAACTCCCGAATCAACGAGGTGCTGGCCAAGAATCTGGGCTTGCGCCCCGACGCGGTCGTCGCCAACGACATCGAGCACACCGGCAACACGTCCGCTGCCTCGATCCCGCTGGCGATGGCCGAACTGCTGGGCACCGGCACAGCCAAGGGCGGCGATCTGGCGCTGCTGATCGGGTACGGCGCGGGCCTGAGCTACGCCGCTCAGGTCGTGCGGATGCCGAACGGCTAAGCGCGCGACGGCTCGTCGGGTTCGGCTTCGGGTTCGTCGTCCGGCGGTGTCTCGCCGCGCAGCCGGGCCTGCAGTTGTTCGCGCTCGGCGCGGCGGCGTTCGCCGACGACGGCGAGGCTGGCCGTGGCACGGCGCCGCAGCGGGCCGAACAGCCAGATCCCCAGGGGCATCGCGATGATCAGCCCGAACAGGGCCGCGATGCCGAGCGGGAATTGGCTGACCCCGAGCAGCCGCGCCGCCAGGTAGATCGCCCCGGTGAGCGCGGCCGCCAACAGCAACCGCGCGGCCGCATACCACCCCACGTCGAGCAGCGCCCGATTGCCGCGGCTGGCCTGATCCTCAGTGCTGTTGTCGCTCGGCCCTTCTGACACAGGTCGAGCCTACGGCGCGCGTATATTCGTCGGAGGAGGTGTTGATGGTCTACCTGCTGATCGTCCTGGTTCTGGGGACGCTCGTCTACATCGGCTGGCGCGCTGCGCGGTCACAGTCACATCGCGCGAAGAGTCGCGTCATCGGACCCGATGACGACCCAGACTTCCTGCGACGGTTAGGCCGCGGCGACAACAACCCCCGCTAGTCCGCGGCTAGCTGTGATGTCCAGGGAGGTTGTTTCTCCCGTTATCGGTGAGTCTGTGTGACAGGGAAGGCCTCCGGTTGTGAAGTGGAGCTGTCTAGGAACCGCTTCATCAACCAGGAGGCCTTCGTGTCCCACGCTAACGCTGCACTGACCCCGCGCGCTCGATTGAGGCTCGCCAGACTCGTCGTCGAGTCCGGTTGGACCTACGCGGCGGCGGCGAAGATGTTCATGGTCGCCCCGCGAACCGCCAAGAAGTGGGCCGATCGGTTCCGCGCCGAGGGGCCCGCCGGGATGGCCGACCGCAGCTCACGTCCGCACGTCAGCCCCACCAGGACCGCACCGGCGCTGATGCGCCGGATCGTGGATCTGCGATGGCGCAAGCGGCTCGGGCCGGTGCAGATCGGCGGGCGCTTGGGGGTGCCGGCCTCCACTGTGCACGCGGTACTGACCCGGTGCCGCATCAACCGGCTATCCCACATCGACCGCGTCACCGGCGAACCGCTGCGCCGCTACGAACATCCCCATCCCGGCGCGTTGATCCACGTCGACGTCACCAAGTTCGCCAACATCCCCGACGGTGGCGGTCACAGATTCCTGAGTCGAGAACAAAGCAAACGCAACGCCATCGCCACCGGCCACCGCACCGGGGAACGCGGTGGCATCTCGACGAATTACCGCCCGAAGATCGGAATCGCGTTCGTACACACCGTGATCGACGATCACTCTCGGATGGCTTACGCCGAGATCTGTACCGATGAGAAGGCCGCGACGGCCGTCGCCGTGCTGCAGCGCGCAGTCGCGTGGTTCGCCGAGTGCGGGGTCGTCGTCGAACGAGTGCTCTCAGACAACGGATCGGCCTACCGATCCTTCGCGTGGCGTGACGCCTGTGCCGAGTTGCGCGTCACTCCGAAGCGGACCCGCCCGTACCGGCCGCAAACCAACGGAAAGATCGAGAGATTCCATCGCACCATGGCCGACGGTTGGGCCTACGCCCGTCACTACCAGTCCACTAAAGAACGCGACACCGCTTTAGCGGGCTGGCTGCACTTCTACAATTTCCATCGAGCCCACTCCGCCATCGCAGGCAAGCCACCAGTCACCAGACTGACCAACCTCCCTGGACATCACAACTAGCCCACGCCTAAGTTCGGCTGGTCGCCCGGAAATCCTTCGGCCACAACGGCGGCCAGCTCGGTGAACGCCTCGCGGGTGTTCCGGCGCAGCTGCTCCAGCGAAATCTCGGCGCCCTGGTCGAGATGGGGGTCGTAGGGGATCAACCGCACCGCGCGGCAGCGCCGCGAGAAGTGATCGATGACCTTGGTCATGTCGACCTTGCCGGTCCGCGGCCGCACCGCGTTGATGACCGCGATCGAGTTGCGCACCAACGCCTCGTGGCCGTGCGCGTCCAGCCAGTCCAACGTCGCCGAGGCCGCACGGGCGCCGTCGATGGAGCCCGACGCGACCACAGTCAGCACGTCGGCGTTCTCCAGCACCGACGACATCGCCGAGTGCAGCAGGCCGGGACCGCAATCGGTGAGCACCAGGCCGTAGAACCGCTCGACGATCTCGAGGGTGCGGGTGTAGTCGTCGGCGCTGAACGCCTCCGAGATGGCCGGGTCGGTTTCCGAGGCCAGCACCTCCAGCCCGGCCGGGCCCTTCGAGGTGTAGCGGCGCACGTCGCTGTAGCGCTCGATGGTTCCGGCGTCGCGCAGCAGCTGCCGCACGGTCGACGTAGTCTCCAGCGGGATTTTTTGGCTGAGCGTGCCGCGGTCGGGGTTGGCGTCGACGGCCACCACCCGGTCGCCGCGGATGGCGGCGAAGGTGGATCCCAACGTCGCGGCGATCGTGGTCTTACCGACGCCCCCCTTCAGCGAGAGCAGCGCCACGCGGTAACTCCCCCGCAGCGGCCGGTTGACCTGGGCCACCAGGTTGTTGTGCCGCGCAGCGCGCGGGCTCTCGCCGAGGTTGATCAGCCGGCCGGAGAGCACGTAGAGCCATCGGCGCCAGCCCTCCGACGGCGGCGGCTTGATCGGGCGCAGCAGCATGCCGGTAGACAGCTCCGGGTACGGCGTGTGCGGCAGATACTCCGGGCGGTAGGGCGGAGTCGGGGCTTGGCGCGGCGGCGCCTCGGCCGGCCCGTTGTAGTAGGCGCCGTACGCCGTCGGGTCGACGCGGGGAATCCCGGTGACCGGGGTGGCGTCCCACGATGGCATTCCGGCGGCCGGCCGCACGTCCGTCGGGGGCGCGGACTCCCGCTGCTCGGGCGCCGGGACCCGGCGCTCGGTGCGAAATCCCGCGAAGGCGCGCGTCGGCGCATCCTCGCGTGCTTCGGCGGACTGCTGAGGCCGCTCCTGCGGAGCAGACATCTCGGTCGTCGGATGCTCGGGCGCCCCCACGCCGCTCGTTCCCTGGTCAGACACGTGCACTCCCCCTGTTTGGCCGTCGGTTGCTAACTGTCACCCCACGCCCGCGTACGAATGCAGACCCACCGTCACCAGGTTAACGAAGAACAGATTGAAGACCATCGCCACGAACCCCACCACGTTGATCCAGGCGGCCTTGCGGTCCCGCCATCCCGCGGTCGACCTGGCGTGCAGGTATGCGGCGTATAACACCCACGCGATGAACGAAACCGTTTCCTTGGGATCCCATCCCCAGTACCGGCCCCAGGCCTCCTCGGCCCAGATGGCGCCGAAGATCACGCCGAACCCGAAGACCGGGAACGCGAAGATCGTCGTGCGGTAGGCGATGCGGTCCAGAGTCTGCGCGTCGGGGAAGCGCTGCACGATCCGCGCCAGCGCGCCGGGGGTGGCCGGGTCGCCGAACCGCGATGTGCGCAGCAGGAAAAGGATGCTGGCGATGCCGGCGACCAGGAACACCCCGGAGCCCAGGCTGACCACCGACACGTGGATGGGCAGCCAGTAGGACTGCAGGGCCGGCATCACGGGCGCGGCGTTGGTGTAGAGCCAGCGCCCGGACACCGTGAGCAGGATCAGCACCGGCAGCAGCAGGAACACCCACAGCGGACGGTACTGCGGGCGGCGCAGCACGAAGGCCCCGGCGAGCAGTGCGCACATGCAGGTCAGGTTGATGAACTCGTACATGTTGCCCCAGGGCACCCGCATGGTGGCCAGCCCGCGCAGCACGATGCAGGCCAGCAGCAGCCCGATGCCGAGATAGGTGACCGCCAGGCCGGCCCGCCCGACGCGTTCGTCGAAGGGCCGCTGGCCGGCCTCCGCGACGATGCCCGGCGCGGTGCTGTCGACCGGCACGGCGCCGGCAAGCACCCGCTCGCGGGTGTCGGCGCGGCGGGCGCCGACGTAGGCCAGCTCGAACGCCAGCAGCAACAGCGCGACCACCAGGGCCACGACGGCCGAGGTGAAGGCCCAGTCCGAGTACCGGGCCAGGCCGATGTCGACGTGCAGGGTATTCATGTGACGTCCACCTGAGAACTCCTTAACGAGGCTGCGGCGGGGTCCGTGTCGCCGAGATCGGCGAGTAACCGCTCGGTCAGCTTCTCGAACTCGTCGCCCCAACCCGAATTGTCGGTGCGCGCCAGGCCGCCCAGCTCGACGCTCACCGTACCTGCTGGTCCCGGCGCCGGTGTCAGACGAACCCACACCCGGCGCCGCCGCACCAGCAGCGACACCAGCAGACCGCCCATCATCGTGATGGCGAAAATCAGCACCCAGACCTGGCCCGGGTCGTGGGAGACCTGCAGGTTGACGAACGGCACGGCGGCGTCGAAGCGGACGACGGTGCCGGCCGCCGGCCCCTGGTCGATCCGGACCTCCTGCCCGGCCTGCAGGTTGACGCGCTTCTCCTTGACCAGCCGGCCCTGCTCGATCAGCCGGGGATCCAGGGTGAACAGCGACTGCGGCCGCCCGGTGTCCAGGCCGGTGTCGCCGCGGTAGATGTCGATGGCGACCGCGGGGGCGTTCAGCGCGGGGAACCGCGACGACAGCAGGGCGCCGTCGAGCTGCGCGGTCGGCGCAAGCAGGCCCTGGATCGCGATCTCGTGGTTGCGGCGCTCGGCGGGGTTGGGATAGCTGCCCGCCGGCGGGTCGATGCGCGCGACGCCCGACGAGAGCAGCGTCTGCGGGTTGTCGGGCCGCCACTGCACGGTCGACGTGCGCGTCTGCCCGTCCGGGAAGGTCACCGTGAAGGTGGGCGCGTAGCCGTGGCCCTGCAGGTACACCCGGTCGCCGCCGACCCGCAGCGGGTGGTTGACCTCCAGCCGATAGGACCGCCAGTTGTTGGCGCTCAGGTCGCGTCCGGCCTGGTAGTCGATGTCCGCGGCGAACGAGGTGGCCTGGCCCGACGGCAGATAGTGCGCCTGAAAGTCGTTGACCCGCAAGCAAATCGGATGCAGCGACGTGCCGTCGACGGTGTTGCCGGCGCGAAACGAGTCGAACGCGGCCGGTGAGGCGGAGCAGAAGCCCGGGCCGCTGTCGGCGATGACGATGACGTTGCCCTCGTAGCCGAACAGCTTGCCGACGGCCACCGCGACCAGCAGGCCCAGCAACGAGAAGTGGAAGACGATGTTGCCGAACTCGCGCAGGTAGCCCTTCTCGGCGGAGACCTCCGCCGCCTCGGTCGCGTCGTCGTGCCGGATCGCGGTACGCCAGCCATGCAGCCGCCCCGCGATGGTGTTCGCGACGGCGTTCAGGTCGGCGTCGTCGGCGAGCACCAGCTCGGAGGCTGCGTGCTTGGGCAGCCGACCCAGGTTGCGGGGGGCGGCCACCGGGGTCGCGCGCAGGCTGCGGGCGTGCTCGATCATCCGCGGCGTCAGGCAGCCCACCAGGGACACGAACAGCAGCACATAGATAGCGGTGAACCAGAAGCTGGAGAACACGTCGAACGCCTGCACCCGGTCGAGCCAGGGGCCGATCGTCGGGTGCGCGGCCAGATACTCGCTGACCTTGCCGGCGTTGAGGCTGCGCTGCGGCAGCAGGGCGCCGGGGATCGCGCCCAGCGCCAGCAGGCACAGCAGCACCAGCGCGGTGCCCATCGACGTCAGCGCGCGCCAGGTGTTGCGCGCGTAGGCGACTATCAGCGGGATCAAATCGGCAACCTCGCGTCGGACACGAAGGCGTCGCGCAGCCAGGAGACGAAGTCGTTCCACACCCCGGTGACCAGCAGCACGCCGACGGCGATCAGCAGGGCGCCGCCGAAGATCTGGATCGCCCGGCTGTGGCGTCGCAGCCAGCCCAGCGCCCCTACCGCGCCCGCCGACCCGAAGGCCAGCAGGACGAACGGGATGCCCAGGCCCAGGCAGTAGGCGACCACGAGCGCGATGCCGCGGGCGACGTTGGCGCCGTCAGTGGCCGACGCGACGGTGATCACCCCGGTCAGGGTCGGGCCCAGGCACGGTGTCCAGCCCAGCGCGAACACCGCGCCCAGCAGCGGCGCCCCCGCGACCGTCGTCAGCTGCTGCGGGCTGAACCGGACCTGGCGCTGCAGGGCCGGGACGAACCCGACGAACACCAGCCCCATCACGATGGTCAGCACGCCGCCCAGTCGTTGCAGCACCAGCTGGTTGGTGATCAGCGTGCTGGCCATTCCGAGCACGGCGACGGTGCCGAGGACGAACACCGTGGTGAAGCCGGCGACGAACAACGCGGCCGATCCGGCGACACGCCAACGGGCTGAACTCGCGGGGCGCCAAAAAGCATGGCCAGCGCCCGGCGGCGGCTGCTCGTCCACCCCGACCACCGCGGCCAGATACGACAGGTAGCCGGGCACCAGCGGCACCACGCAGGGCGAGGCGAACGACACCAGCCCGGCCAGCAGGCACACCCCGAGGGCCACCAAAAGTGGTCCAGCGGAAGCAATTTGGGTAAACTGATTCATTGCTCGCGGGCCAGCTTTTGCACGACGGGCTGCAGATCCTGCGCCAGCAGTTCCCGCAGGAATACCGCCGCGACCCGGTGCTGGCGGTCGAGCACCAGCGTGGACGGGATCACGGTGGTCGGGTATTTGCCACCGAAGGCGATCAGGGTGCGCATCGCCGGGTCGAAGATCGACGGGAACGTCACCCCGCGGTCGTTGACGAAATCCAGGGCCGCCTGGCGATTGTTGTCACGGACGTCGATACCCAGAAAGGACACCCCGGAAGCGCGGGTGGCGTCGTACACCTGCTGCAGCTGGGTGACTTCGGCGCGACACGGTCCGCACCACTGCCCCCAGACGTTGATGACGACGACGTTGCCGACGAAGATCGGGTCGTCCAGCGACAACGGGTGCGCGGGGTCGGCGAGATCCGGCCCGGACAGCGGCCCGGGCCGGCTGCGGCTCGCGGGGGGGTCGTAGAAGAGGTCGGTTTTGCCGCCGGGCGAGACGAATTCGAACGTTCCGCCCTGCGCGACGGCGTCGTGACCGCTCGAGCAGCCGGCCAGCAGCCCGCAGACCGCCAACACCGCCCCGGCCAACGCCAGCCGCCGCACGATCAAGAAACCACCGGTTCGAAGTACTCGACGTCGACCAGTCGATCACCGTCGTAGACCAGCGTCGTCACCGAGGCCAGGCCGCATTCGCGGCGCCGCGGATCGTGCCAGAGCCGCTTGCCGGTCAGGTGCAGGCGCAGCGTCCACACCGGCAGTTGGTGGCTGATGCACACGACCTCGTGGCCCGCGCCGCGGGCCCGCGCCTTGTCTACCGCGGTCGTCATCCGCGCCGCGATCTCGCGGTAGGGCTCGCCCCACGACGGCGTGAACGGATTGCGCAGCTGCCACCACACTCGCGGGTCGCGCCAGGCGCCGTCGCCCGGGCTGACGCGCCGGCCCTGGAAGAAGTTGGCCGACTCGATCAGATCAGGATCGGAGTCCACCGGGACGTCGTGCTTGTCGCCGATGAAGGCGGCGGTCTCCTGGGCCCGCTGCAGCGGCGAGGCGATCACCGCGACGATGTCGCGGTGAGCCAGCGCGTCGGCGACCGCGGCCGCCTGCGCTTTACCCTTGTCGGACAGGCGAAATCCGGGCAGCCGCCCGTAGAGGATTCCCTCGGGGTTGTACACCTCGCCGTGCCGCATCACGTGCACGCGGGTCTGCTCGGCCATCAGAGTCGCTCCTTGGCGGCGTGGGCGGCGGCACGGGCCGCACCGGGCAGGGCATCGGCGATCCGCTCGAAGGCGTTGTCGTCCAACGCACTCGAGACGAACCACGCCTCGAAGGCGCTGCACGGCGGGTAGACACCGGCGTCGAGCAGGGCGTGAAAGAACGGCGGGTAGCGCCAGGTCTGGGTGTCGCGCGCGGACGCGAAGTCGGTGACCGGCGTCTCGGAGAAGAAGACGCTGAGCATGTTGCCCGCTCGCGGAATCTGATGTGGCACACCGGCGGTGGTCAATGCCTCGGCGAACAGGCCGGCCAGCCGGCCGGCGTTGGCGTCCAGCGCGGTGTACACGGCGCCGTCGGCGGCACGCAGCGTGGCCAGCCCGGCGGCCACCGCCACCGGATTGCCCGACAACGTGCCGGCCTGATACACCGGGCCCAGCGGCGCCAACCGCTCCATCACCTCGGCGCGCCCACCGAACGCCGCCGCGGGCAGTCCGCCGCTCATCACCTTGCCAAAGGTGAACAGGTCGGCGTCGACGGGATCGATTCCGTACCAACCACTTCGGCTGACGCGGAAGCCGGTCATCACCTCGTCGATGATCAGCAGCGCGCCATGCTCGGCGGTGACGGCGCGCAGCGCCGCGTTGTAGCCGGGCGCCGGTGGGACGACCCCCATGTTGCCGGGGCTGGCCTCGGTGATCACCGCCGCGATCTCCTCGCCGAACCGGTCGAACGTCTCGATCACCGCGTCAATATCGTTGTAGGGCAACACTATCGTGTCGGCCGCGGCGGCGCCGGTCACCCCGGGAGTCGACGGCAGGCCCAGGGTCGCCACCCCGGAACCCGCGTCGGCGAGCAACGCGTCCGCATGGCCGTGGTAGCAGCCGGAGAACTTGACGATCTTGGCCCTGCCGGTGAACCCGCGCGCAAGCCGGACCGCGCTCATGGTGGCCTCGGTGCCGGAGTTCACCAGCCGGATCCGGTCTACCGGCGCGACCCGCCCGATGATCTCGGTGGCCAGTTGAATCTCGGCCGGGGTCGGCGCGCCGAACGACAGGCCGGAGGCGGCGGCTGTGGCGACCGCGTCGACCACGGCCGGATGCGCGTGGCCCAGAATCATCGGTCCCCACGAACACACCAGGTCGACATAGCGGTTGCCGTCGGCGTCGGTGAGCCAGCAGCCGCGCGCCTCGGTGATGAAGCGCGGCGTGCCGCCCACCGCAGTGAAGGCGCGAACCGGCGAGTTCACCCCGCCGGGGATGACGGCGCATGCCTCGTCGAACAGACGCGCCGAGCGCGTTACAGCCCCCCTGGTCGCAGGGGCGGCCTGGTCAGTGCTGCCCATGCCGTCCAGTGTCCCAGCCTCCGCCGATCGCTCGACTACAGGGTGTAGCAGTCACGCATCCTGTCGGTCGCCCGTGCGGTCTCGTGCCGTTCGCGCTCGATTAAGCGGCGATGCCTTGAAGTCCCTGGTGGCCGAAGAGTTGGATGGTGGTCATGCAACTTCCCCAAGGCCTGGCCCGTTTCAACCGGCACGTCACCAACCCCATCCAGAAGACGTGGGCCGGCTGGGCCCCGTCGTTCGGCATCATCGAGCACGTCGGGCGAAAGTCCGGCACCCAGTTCCGCACGCCGGTCACCGTGTTCGACGCCACCGTCGACGGCAAGCCCGGCGTCGCGGTGCTGCTGACCTACGGCCCCGACCGCGACTGGCTGAAGAACCTCAAGGCCGCCGGGGGCGGGCAGATGCGCCGCCACGGCAAGACGTTCGGCATCGCCGACCCGCGGATCGTCACCCGCGACGAGGCGGCCGAGCACGTCAGCGGCAGGGCGCAGAAGGTGTTCGGGCGGCTGCCGTTCGAGCAGGCCGTGCTGTTCACCAAGACGTCCTAGGCGCGGCGGGCGCGCAGACGCGCGACGCCGTACAGGCCCAGCACGACCGCCCAGGACAGCAGCGACAGCCATAGCTGGCTGCGCGCTGAGCGGTCGAATGCCATCTGCACGAGCACGGCGGTGATCCCGGCCAGCGTGATCAGCGACAGCGCCGGAAAGAACCACATCTTGAGCCGCAGCTGATCCGGGGGCGTGCGGCGGCGCAGCACGATCTGCGACAGCGCGATCAGCCAGTAGACGAACAGGATGATGGCGCCCGAGGAGTTGAGCAGGAACAGGAACACCGTGCGCGGCGCGAGCCAGGACATGAGCACGCACCCGAACCCGATCGCCGAGGAGAACAGGATCGCGGCCGAGGGCACCCCGCGCCCGCTGAGGGTGACCAGCCGTTGCGGTGCCTCGTTGCGGGCGGCGAGCACGAACAGCATGCGCGACGAGGTGTACAGGCCGGAGTTCAAGCAGGACAGCACCGCGGTGAGCACCACCGCGTTCATCACCTGATCCGCGCCGGGCAAACCCATGTGCTTGAACACGACGACGTACGGTGAGGCGCCCAGTTCCACCGAGTTCCACGGCAGGATCGCCACGAGCAGGAAAACCGACCCGACGTAGAAGATCGCGATCCGCGCGACCACCGATCGCGTCGCGCGCTGGACCGCCAGCACCGGGTCGCGGCTCTCGGCCGCGGCCACGGTGACGATTTCGGCGCCGACCATCGAAAAGATCACCACCACGATGGCGGCGAAGACCGCGGCCACGCCCTTCGGGAAGAAGCCGCCGTGGGCGGTCAGGTTGGCCAGCCCGCCGGCGTGGCCCGGCAGCAGACCGCACACGAACACCACACCGACGCAGAGGAAGGCCACGATCGTCGCGACTTTGATTCCGGCGAACCAGAATTCGAATTCCCCGAAGGAGGACACCGAGAACAGGTTCGTCGCGGTCATCAACACCATCAGGCACAGCGACAGCAGCCACAGCGGCGCGTGGAACCAATAGTTGAGAACCTTGCCGCCGGCCACCGCCTCGAACCCGACGACGATCACCCAGAAGTACCAATACAGCCAGCCGACGGAGAACCCCGCCCAGCCGCCGAGCGCCTTGGCGGCGTAGTCGGCGAACGACCCGGTCGACGGGTTCGCGGCGGCCATCTCGCCGAGCATCCGCATCACCAGCACAACCAGCAGGCCGCACAGGGCGTAGGTGAGGAACGCGGCGGGCCCGGTGTCCTTGATCACCACGCCGGATCCGACGAACAACCCGGCCCCGATGACACCGCCGAGCGCGATCATACTCAGCTGCCGCTGCGAAAGTCCCTGGCGCAGTTGCGAAACGCTAGCCATGGCCGGCTGCCTCCTGGACACAGCAGTCCAATCGGGTCAGTCCAGCCGGGTCGCAACCACGGACCACACCGGAAGGTGCACCTGGCGGTTTTCCAGCAACGGGTCGAGCACCGCGCCGCGGATCCCGCCGTACGCCACCAACTGCTGCACCGCCGGTTGCGGGCCGCCGATGTCCCAGGGGATGCGCCGGTCGGTGTGCTCCGCCTGTTCGTACAGCGGCTCGAATCCGGTGACGTTCGCGTCAGTCATTGGCCTGCTCGCCTCTTCGCGACTTCCCACGGGGACAACAAATCTAGGCGTTCAGCCTAACCACGAACGTGATTGTCTACTACGTGCTGCGGTCAAAGATGCAGATCTTGCTCGCGAATCAGCGCGGTGGCGACCACGCTGATGGCCGCCGTGGCCACCAGATACCCGCACGCGAGCCACGGCGCACCATGCAGCGCCGCGATCAGCGCGGTCAAGATCATCGGCGTGACGCCCGAGGCGTAGATGCCCGAGAACTGGTAGACGAACGACAGCCCGGTGTAGCGGGTCTCGGTCGGAAACAGCGACGAGAACAGCGTGCCCTGTGCGCCGTAGAAGAGCGCGTGCACGACGCCGAACACGATGACCATCGCCAGCCCGAACAGGACGAGGTTCCTCGCGCCGAACAGCGCGAAGACCGGGAAAGTGGCCAGGCCGAAGCACAAGACCCCGGTCAGATACACCCGGCGCGGCCCGTACCGGTCGGTCAGCACGCCGGAGACGGGCAGCAGTACGGCCATCACCAGTGCGGCGAGGGTCACGACGAGCAGCACGGGCACCTTGTGGAAGCCCAGCGCCCCGGTGGCGTAGCTGATCGCGAACACACCCCAGGTGTTGAACGCCGAGCCCTCGGCCCAGCGGGCCAGCAGGCCGAGGAAGGTGTTGCGGCGGGTGCGGGCCCCGCGGAAGATGTCGCGGACCGGAACCGTGGAGGACTGCTCGAGGTCGCGCAGCTCCTGGAACGCCGGCGTCTCGTCCACCCGGAGCCGAACCACGATGCCGACCGCGACCAGGACCACGCTGAGCAGGAAGGCGATCCGCCAGCCGTAGGCCAGGAACTGTGCCGAGCCCAACGCCACCTGCAGGTAGGCGAAGATTCCGGTGCCCAACGCCAGCCCGAGCGCCAGGCCGATCTGCGGAATCGCCCCGTACCGTCCGCGCCGATCGCCGGGACTGTGCTCGACGGCCAGCAACACGGCGCCACCCCACTCGCCGCCCAGCGCGAAGCCCTGCAGGATTCGCAGGACGAGCAGTAGCACGGGCGCCCCCACCCCGATTTGCGCGGCGGTCGGCAACGCGCCGATCAACGCCGTCGCTCCGCCCATGATCAGCATCGTCAACGCGAGGCTGCGCTTGCGGCCGATCCGGTCCCCGATGTGGCCGAACACCAGCCCGCCGACCGGCCGCATGACGAACCCGACGGCGAAGGTCGCGAAGGCCAGCAGCGTCCCGACCAGGGAGCTGGCGTTGGGAAAGAACAGCTTGCTGAACACCAACCCGGCTGCGGTGGCGTAGAGAAAGAAGTCATACCACTCCACCGTCGTGCCGAGCAGGCTCGCGGCGACGACGGTGCGAAGCCGCCGGCGCCGATCGGCATCGGTTTCGTCCAGAGCGTCAGCCGCTGCCGAAGTGGGCAGCGTCGTCGCCATGACTAGTGGGCTGAGGAGATCGCGAACGGCGTCGACGGCGGCGGTTCGCTGCGACGCGTGGGGTGCTCCCACAGGCCCTTGCGCTCGAGCAAAGGCAGCACGCCCTCGCCGAACCAGTAGGCCTCTTCCAGGTGCGGATAGCCCGACAAGACGAAGTGGTCGATTCCCAATTGCGCGTATTCCGAGAGCCTTTCTGCGACCTCGTCGTAAGATCCGACCAGGGCGGTGCCCGCTCCCCCGCGGACCAGCCCGACCCCAGCCCACAAGTTGGGTCCGACCTGCAGCTTGCCGCTGTCGCCGCCGTGCAGGTCGAGCATGCGGCGCTGTCCCTCGGACTCGCTGCGCGCCAGGTTGGCCTGCACCCGCTGCACATCGGCAGGGTCCACGGCCGCCAGCAGACGGTCGGCCTCGGCCCACGCCTCCGCGGCGGTCGGGCGGCTGATCACGTGAATGCGCAAGCCGTACTGCAGGGTTCGGCCGGCGTCGGCCGCCAATCCACGAATCCAGTCCAGTTTCTCGCCGACCGCGGCCAGCGGCTCGCCCCACGTCAGGTAGACGTCGGAGTATTTCGCGGCGACCGGACCGGCCGAACCCGACGAACCGCCGAAGAACACCGGGGGCACCGGGTCGGGCGGGTTGTTCAGCTGCGCGCCCTCGATGTGAATGTGCTCACCGGCGTACGTCACCGGCTCGTTCGAGGTCCACAGCTCCCGGACCACGTGCAGGAACTCGGCGGTACGCGCGTAGCGGGCCTGCTTGTCCAGGAAGTCGCCGTAGGCCCGCTGCTCGTGCGGCTCGCCACCGGTGACGACGTTGAGCAGCAGCCTTCCCTCGGAGTGGCGCTGGAACGTGCCGGCCATCTGCGCGGCCAGGGTCGGGCTGAGCAGCCCCGGACGAAGCGCCACCAGGAATTTCAGCGTCTCGGTGCGCTCGATCAGCATCGCCGTCGTCAACCACGCATCCTCGCACCACAATCCGGTGGGCGTCAGCACCGCCTCGAAACCGTTGTCCTCGGCCGCCGCGCAGATCTGGTGCAGGTACCGCGACGTCGCGGGTCGGTCGCCGTGCATGGCGGTGCCGTGTCCGCCGGCAACCAGGTTTCGCGAATCCCCGTATGTCGGCAAAAACCAATGAAATGCCAGGCTCATCCGGTCCTCTTCCGTTCTCGGTCGACGCGTGAAGGCATACGAAAGGCCCATCATCTGCGAAAACGGGCCGTCGCGGGAGGGTTGCAATTCGGTAGATTCGATCGCGGCCGACCCGGGCGGGTCGCACAAGTCACCGCTCGGTGACCGCCGCATCACGATGCCCTTGCAAATGGCGCGACAGGGTCGGAAAAGCCCTGTGGGCGCGGCATTATGACCTTCGTGCCCGATCTGACCCGCCGCGCGGTGCTGCGAATGGGCGCTAGTGCCAGCGCTGCGGCCATGGGCGTCTGGGCACTGAGCGCCCTCGTGGACCCACCGCAACCACAAGCGGCGCCGCTGCCATCCCCGTTCGAGCCGTCGACCGCGAGCAGCAACCTGCCCAACAAACTGACCGGCTCGTTCATCTCCAAAGCGCGCGGCGGCGTCAAGACCAACTGGGTGATCGCGCTGCCGCCCGGCCAAACGTCGCAGAGCGGGCTGCTGCGACCGGTGATCGCGCTGCACGGCAAGGACGGCGACGCGAACATGATGCTCGACTGCGGTGTGCCCGACGCGCTTGCCCGCCTGGTCAAGGAGGGCAAGCCGCCGTTCGCGGTGGTCAGCGTCGACGGCGGTTCGGATTCCTACTGGCACAAACGGGCCGACGGCACGGACTCGGGCGCGATGGTCCTCGACGAGCTGCTGCCGATGCTGGGCTCGATGGGCCTGGACACCTCGCGGGTGGCCTTCATGGGCTGGTCGATGGGCGGATACGGGGCGCTGCACCTGGGCGCCAAGCTGGGGCCGGCGCGCACCGCGGGGATCTGCGCGATCAGCCCGGCGCTGTACAGCTCCTACGCCGACTGCGCGCCCAAAGCGTTTGACAGCGAAGAGGACTGGCTGGCCAACAGCGTGCTGGGCCTGCCGGAGCTGTCGCAGATTCCGCTGCGGGTGGACTGCGGGACCTTTGACCGTTTCTATCCCGCGACACGCCAGTTCGTGAGCCAACTCAAAACGCCACCGGCAGTAAGCTTCACGGTCGGCGGCCACGACATGACGTGGTGGCGCTTGCAATTACCCGGCGAGCTCTCCTGGCTGGCGACCTAGCGAGGCATCCCAACACGGCATGACAGTCCGGCAGGAAGCACCGCCAGCCCGCTGTCAGGAGCGGGCGATAGCCCCATCCGCCAAACCCGGCGACGGGGATTTCGCCCGGATATCGAAGGCTTGCGCGCGGTCGCGGTGATAGCGGTCGTGTTATACCACGCCGAGATCCCGGGGCTGGCCGGCGGCTACATCGGCGTGGACGTGTTCTTTGTGATCTCCGGGTTCCTCATCACCGGCGTGCTGTGGCGCGAGGTCGCCGCCACCAATACCGTTGCGCTGGGCCGCTTTTACGGCGCGCGGGCTCGTCGCCTGCTCCCCGCGGCGGCCACCGTCGGCGTCGCCACCGCGATCGCGGCCGCGGTCGTGCTGCCACCGCTGCAGGCGCGCAGCGTCTTCGCCGACGGCGTCGCCAGTGCCCTGTACGCGGGCAATTACCGGTTCGCCGCCCGCGGCACCGATTACCTGGCAGCGGATCTGCCGTCGCCGTATCAGCACTACTGGTCGCTGGGCGTCGAGGAGCAGTTCTATCTGGTCTGGCCGATGTTGATCATCGGCACCGCGTGGCTGATCGGCCGGCTGCGACCCGGTGCGGCGACCCGGGTGCTGCCCTACGCGGTGGTACTCGTGCTGGTCGGCGCGGCGTCGCTGGCGGCGGCCGTGATCTGGACCCGTACGTCGCCGTCCTGGGCGTTCTTCTCGCTGCCCACCCGCGCCTGGGAGCTGGCCGCCGGCGGTCTGGTGGCGCTGTCGATCCAGCACTGGCGCCGGCTGCCGCTGCTGTCCGCGGCGGTCGCCGGCTGGGGCGGTCTCGCGCTGATCGTGCTGACCTGCACCCAGTTGGGGCCGCATACCCCCTACCCCGGCACCTCGGCGCTGCTGCCGGTCCTGGGCACCGCGCTGGTGATCGGCGGCGGCAGCGTCACCCGCGGCCTGGGTCCCGGTCGCCTGCTGTGCCGCCCCGCCATGCGGGGGATCGGCCGGCTCTCGTATTCCTGGTATCTGTGGCACTGGCCGGTGCTGCTGCTGATGCCGCCGCTGCTGGGCGAGCCCGCGGGCATGCCCGCCCGGCTGACCGCGATCTTCCTGTCGGCCGGACTCGCGGTGATCACCCTGCACCTGGTGGAAAACCCCGGCCGCTTCGCCGCGGCACTGCGCCGGTCTGCGAAGACCAGCCTGGCCGTGGCCGGCGTCGCCAGCGGGGCCGCCGCGTGCGCCTGCTCGTTGCTGCTGACCGTAATCCCGGTGCCGGTCGGTCACGGGCCGGCGGCCTCGAAGGCCAACATCGTCGCGCTGCCCTCGACGACAGTCCCCACCGCCAACGCGCGCGCCGTCGATCCGCGGGAGGCCGCCGTCGGGCAGGCCTTCGCGCCGGTGCGCGACGCGGTCGCGGCATCGGCGAGCCTGCGCGCGGTGCCGTCGAACCTGGACCCGTCGCTCGCCGCCGCTCCCGCCGACAAGGCCGGGGTCTTCGTCAACGGATGCGTGCGGTCCTGGCGCGAGGTCGGTCAGGGCGAGTGCGCGTCGGGCGACGTTGCCTCGCCGACCACCGTGGCCCTGATCGGTGACTCGCACGCCGCGATGTGGGACCCGGCGTTCCAGCAGCTCGCCGCGCAGCGGCACTGGCGGCTCGAGACGCTGGCCAAGGTGACCTGCCCGGTGCAGGATCTGCCGATCAACAGCCCATACCTGGGCCGCGAGTACACCGAATGCGAACAGTGGCGCGGCCAGGTCGCGGCGCGCGTCGCGGCCGAGCACCCACAGCTGGTGGTGCTCGGTATGAGCCGGCGCTACGGAGCCGACTTCGGCTTCGCCGCCTACGATCCGGCCTGGATCGACGCCCTGGGCCGCGCCGTCGCGCAGCTGCGCAAAAGCGGCGCGGCGGTCCTGGTCCTCGGGCCGGCACCGGATCCACGTTCGGTGGTGCCCACCTGTCTGTCCGGGCACCTCGACGACGCGACCGCCTGCGCGCCGGCCCGCTCGGGCGCGGTCGACGGAGCTGGAATCGCTGCCGAACACGCCGCGACCACGGCGGCCGGCGGCCAATACGCCGATCTGACCGACCTGTTCTGCACTGAAGAGCGTTGCCCGATGATCGTCGGCAACACCCTGGTTTTCCGCGACGACAACCACGTGACCACCGAATACGCGCAATTGATGGCGCCGGTGCTCGGCGCGCTCAGCGACCGCGCCATCACGGGCGAATAACTCAGTCGTGACTTTATTGTCCGATGAACCTCGCAACGACAACGAACGTGTTAGGAAGATAAGGGGTTTGGAGGTTTGGGGATGACTCCGCTGCTGCTGGTTTGCCTTGCGACCGTGATGCCGGTCGTCGGCGTCGGCCTGATGCAACTGCAGGCACGCCTGGAGCGCTGGGACTACGAGCGCCACGCCGAGGACTGACCCCTAGCCGTACCTGCGCTATGGCACAGGTGAAATCTGCGCATTTGTGCTGATGTTTCGCGACCGCAGCGCTCGCATGCTGGCTAACATGAGCGGAATTGATTCACCGACCGACGCGCTACCGCCGGACTGGAACGAGCAAAGAGTGAGCGACCTGCCCATTGGGACAGTCACCTTGCTACTCGCCGATGTCGAGGGCTCGACGCGGTTGTGGGAAAGCCAGTCCGAGGCCATGACGGACGCGCTCGAGCGGCTGAATCTCACCGTCAATGACCTGGTCGCCGCCCACTGCGGGGTGCGGCCGGTCGAGCAGGGCGAAGGCGACAGCTTCGTGCTCGCGTTCGCCCGCGCCAGCGACGCCGTTGCCTGCGCCCTACGGTTGCAGCAAGCGGACCTGGCGCCGATCCGGATACGCATCGGCCTGCACACCGGCGAAGTCCAGTTACGCGATGCCGGCAACTACGCCGGCCCCACGGTCAACCGGACCGCGCGGGTGCGCGACCTCGCGCACGGCGGACAGACCGTCTTGTCCGGCGCCACCGAACAGTTGGTGGTCGACCGGTTGCCGGCCGACGCCTGGCTGACCGATCTGGGCATCCACCCGTTACGCGACCTGCCGCGTCCGGAACGCGTCCTGCAGCTCAATCATCCCGACCTGCGCACCGACTTCCCTCCGCTGCGCAGCGCGAATGACGTTGCCAATGCTCATCTTCCGGTTCAGCTGACCAGCTTCGTGGGCCGGGCCGCACAGATCGGCGACGTCGGCCAGCTCTTGAAAGAGAACCGGCTGGTGACCCTGACCGGGGCGGGCGGTGTCGGCAAGACACGGTTGGCGGTGCAGGCCGCCGCCGACGTCGCGGCCGAATTCCGCGGCGGCGTTTGGTTTGTCGATCTCGCGCCGGTCACCAATCCTCTTGTCGCGCCCGTCGTCCTGGCCCGCACGTTGGGGCTGGCCGACCAGCCGGGCCGCTCCACGATGGACCTTGTCACGAGGTTCGTCCGCGACCGAAAGATGTTGCTGGTACTGGACAATTGTGAGCATCTGCTGGACGCCAGTGCGGAACTGGTGGTAGCACTGCTCGACGCCGGGCCCGGCGTCACGATCTTGGCGACCAGCCGCGAGCCGATCGGCATCGCCGGTGAGCTCACCTGGCGGGTGCCCTCGCTGTCGGTGGACGGCGAGGCCGTCGCCCTGTTCGTCGACCGCGCCCGCCGGACGAGGCCGGATTTCACGCTCACTCATGACAATTCACCCGCGATCGCCGAGATCTGTCGCCGCCTGGACGGCATGCCGCTGGCGATCGAGCTGGCGGCCGCCCGGATTCGGACCCTGTCGCTGACGCAGATCGTCGACAGCCTCCACCACAACTTCCGCCTGCTCGCCGGCGGCGCGCGCACCGCGGTCCGCCGCCAGCAGACGCTGCGTGCGTCCATCGACTGGTCGCACGCCATGCTCACCGAGCCGGAACGCGATCTGTTCCGCCGTCTCGCGGTGTTCATGGGCAGCTTCGACCTCGACGCCGCGCAGGCGGTGGGCGCCGACACCGATGTGGAACATTTCCAACTCGTCGACCTGCTGGGGCTGCTCGTCGACAAGTCGCTGGTGGTCGCCGAGGAGAGCGGCGGCGTGATGCGCTACCGCCTGCTGGAGACGGTCCGTCAGTACGGTCTCGAAAAGCTCGCGGATTCAGGCGAAGCCGAGGCGGCGCGGACCCGCCATCGCGACCACTACACCGGCGCCGCCGTGGCGCTGGAATCCCAGTCGCGGGGTGACGGAACACCGTTGGTGCCGTGGGCCGAGGTCGAGATGGCAAACCTGCGGGCTGCCCACGGATGGAGTTGCGACGGAGGAGAATTCGAGTCGGCGCTGAAGCTGGTGTCTGCGTTGCAGCGGCTCTGGTTGACCCGCGCGCGGTTCCGCGAAGGTGCCGCCGGCTTCGATACCGTGTTCGGCGACGAGCGGTACCGCGATGACGGCGTCGACGCCGCCGTGTGGGTGCGGGCTGTCGCCGACGCGGGGCTACTGGCGGTGTGGTTCTCGGTACCGTTTGAGTTGTCGCGCGCGGAAGAAGCCCTGGCCGCCGCGCGTCAGCTCGGCGATGAGTTACTCATCGTGCATGCCTTGGTGACTTGCGGCATGCTGGCTATTTTCCAGCCCGACATAAGCCAGCCCTATCTGGTCGAGGCGGTCGATTTGGCTCGCGCAGTGGGCAATTCGGCTGCGCTCTACCGCATGCGCGCCTACCAGTCGTTCATCGGCAATGTAGCCGGCGATCCCCTTGCCACCCAAGCCGCCGGCGAGGAGGGGCGAGACCTGGCCGATAAGTTCGGCGACAGCTTCATGTCCCGATACAGCCGCACCTTCCTCAGTGGTGCGCTGACGGCACAGGGGAAGCTGACCGAGGCGCTGCAAATAGCCCGCAACCTGGTCGACGAGACGCGAGCCGCACAGGACGTCCCGATGGAAGTCTTCGGCCTGATCACCCTGGCGCAAGTGCTCGCGATGACTGGCGACGCCCCGGCCGCCCGGGCCGCCGCGGAAGCCGCGCTGCAAAGCGGCGCTGCCCTTGGCGGTTTCCACGAAGACAGCGCCTACACGTCTCTGGCCAACGCCGAGCTGGCAGAAGGCAACATCGCGGCCGCTAAACGGGCCTGCGAGGCGGCCTGGCAGCACACCTCTGCCCTCAAGGGACTGTTCGTGCGAAGCCTGCTGCCGATGGCCGAGGCGACCCTGGCCGCCGGGGATCTCGCCGCCGCCCGCGAGTGGGCGGACGGCACCGTCGCGATCGTCCCGGGATGTCATCGGGTGCAAGCGCTGCTGGCGCGCGCCCGGGTCGCCGTCGCCCAGGGCGAGCCGCAGCAGGCCGAACGCGACCTGCACGACGCCCTCGAGGCCGCCGAACGGATGAGCGGATTCCTGCGGGTGCCCGATGTCCTCGAGTGTCTGGCGGCGCTGGCCGCCCGCACCAACGCCGAGCATGCCGCCCGGCTTCTCGGGGCGGCCGGCAGCATGCGGCAACGGCACACCGAGGCACGCTTTCAGGTCTTTCAGGCCGACTACGACGCGTCGCTGGCAGAAGTGCGAGAATCCCTGGAGCCCAACGTTTTTGAAGCAGCATGGGCCGAAGGCTTCGCGCTGTCCACCGCCGAGGCAATCGGCTACGCGCGGCGCGGTCGCGGCCACCGCGGCCGGCCGGCCGGCGGCTGGGAGTCCCTGACGCCCACCGAGCTCGACGTCGTGCGGCTGGTCAGCGAGGGCCTACCCAACAAGGACATCGCCGCGCGCCTGTTCATCTCCCCGCGCACCGTGCAGTCCCATCTCACCCACGTCTACACGAAACTGGCTGTGTCATCACGGGTTCAGCTCGCCCAGCAAGCAGCCCGCCACGCCTAGCTCAGCGGGACAACTGCATGCCCACCAGCGGGGCAATCTTTTCCGCCAGGTAAGCATGCCCCTCGTCGTTGGGATGCACGCCGTCCGGGCCGATCAGGTCGGGCCGGTCGACGAACCAGCGGTCGCCGATCGGGTCGACGAACGCCGCTCCCGCCGACCGGGCGGCGGTGTTGAGGATGTCGCGGATCTGCAGCACCGGCACGGGCACATCGGCGGTCGGCCACGGCGGGCCGATCACCAAAAACCTCGCCGTGGGGGCGAAGCGGCGCGCCAGCGCGAAGGTGTCGCGGGCGCGGTCGGCCAGCAGCACCGGATCGACACCCTGATCGTTGCGGGAACCGAAGAACACCACCAGGACATCCTGCGGCTTCACCACGCGGGCGGTCAGATCCTCGAAGATGCTGCCGTGGTCGCCGGGCACGCCGTAACCGGCTCGCCCCTCGGCCGCGACATCGGCGGCGAGCCGAATCCCGCGCTGCGCAAGCGACTGCCAGGCCCGTACCGTCCACGCCTTCGGTCCCAGACCACCCTCGTCGGTGCCGGTGGTGTACGAGTCACCGACCACCGCGATGTGGCTCACCCGGGAATCCAGCGTTAACGTCTCGTACGGCCGCACGCGCGCCGGCCGCTCCAGCGTATTCGCGAGGACGCCCGCCAGCAGTGCGAGCCCGATGACGAACGTGGCCAGTCGATTCACCGCAACCCCCTATGAACGGCATAGTCGTTCACATCAACGCAACCGTACGAGGATACCGGCGCAATCGCACTGCGGCCGGCCGCTTTCGCGTTTGCCGCTTTCGATGAGGCATGGGCCACAGCATGATTGGCGGCCCGGTGCATCGTTCACACCGCGCGGGCCGAAACCGCTTCCAGTGCGCCGTCGATCTGGTGAAGCTTCGCCCTCCCGGAATCGACGCCCGGCTCGACGGGTTCGATCTTCGTGGCCGCCGGCCGGACGTTGACCATCCTACGCATCCAGCGGCGGGCGGGCTCTTCGACGAAGTGGTACATCAGGCTCGAGATGGCCAGGGCGATCGCGAACAGGCCGAGGACGTTCCATTTCCAGGGGGAATCGGAATGCCACGGTGCGAGCTCGAATTGCTCGACGGCCCAGCCCCAGGATGTGTGCACCAGCTCGTGGACCATGTACAGGCAGAACGAGATCTGCCCGCCGTACACCATTACCCGGGTGGACAGCAGCCTCGGCAGGCTGCCCAGGCCGACCGCCAGCGTCATCACCAGCGGAATGAACAGCACGTCGACCACGCCGCCGCTGTCGTTTTCCACGACGCCGGAGATCGGGTGCGCATTGCACCAGTACAGAACACCCACCACCGCGGCCAGCAGCAGCAGGGAGAGATACCCGGCGACGTGGCGGCCGCGATCGGTCAGCCGCAGCCGGCGCACGGCGGCACACGCCAGCGCACCCGCGGCGAACTGCGTCACGATCCGCGGCAGCCAGCTCCACGGTGTGTAGAAGTGTCCGCTGGCCAACAGCAGCAACACCGGCGGCAGCGCGGCCGCGATGGCCAGAAACGTCAGGGTCCGCGCCCGGGTGGCCAGCTTCATCCGGAAGATCACCAGCGCCAGCAGAGCGAACAGCAGGTAGGCCAGCCACTCCGCGCTGATCGACCAGGCGGGCCCATCCCAGCTGGTCCCGTCGAAGAACGGCTCGAACCACAGCTGCACGAGCAGGACCTGGCGCACGTAGCTGATGGCGGTGAGGTCACCCGCCTCGGGCAACGGCACGTGACCGACGTGCAGCGACAGGATGACCAGTAGCGCCGCCAGGTGCAGGGTGACCAGGTACACCGGCCACACCCGGGCCAGCCGCAGCCACAGGAAGTGCAGGGTCTCGCGCGTCGACCAGGACCGGCCCATGCGGTCGAGGTAGTTGTAGGTCAGTACGAAGCCGCTGAGGATGAAGAACAAGTCAACGCCCTGCGCGCCGGAGTTGAGCACGGGTGCGAGGTTCTCGCGGAAGTCCGGCGAGACGTCGCTGAGCATCGGCCGGAAGTGGAAGAGCACCACCCATACCGCGGCGACGATGCGGAGTCCGGTCAGGGCCTTGATTTCACCCTTGATCTCCGCGGTGCGCACGAGGCTTTTCTTTCCGTCCGGACTTTGCAGTTTCGTTCGCCCATTCCCTCGGCTGACCGGGCAATTTCACCCTGGCACAGGCCCCCTGACCTGCAACCGGTAGCCCAAGCAGCCTAACAGCGCAAGCGCCCCGCTGCCGTCAGGGCGGGTGGCGTGGCATCGGGCTAGGGCGCACCGGATGTGCGTTGAACGGGCCGGACACCACGGCGGCTCGGTTTTTAGCAAAAAAATAGACGCGGCTGTCGGTCCCCTTAACTTTGGCGGGCACCGTTAAGGGCAGGTTGGTCGGCGACGCGTCGGCCGCCACACCGCCACGAGAGGCTGCTTATGACAATCGCGACCGCCACCCGGCAGGAGAACTACGTCTTCGAGTACAGCGGCGCCCAGATTCGGGCGCACTGCCGGCACTTGGCGACCGTGGTGACGGTCCGCGGCGAAATCGACGCCCTCAATCTCGACGCGGTCAGCGAGTACCTGCGTCGCTTCATCCTGGCGAGCAATCCCGTCGTGCTCGACATGAGCGGCGTGACACACTTTGCGGCAGCCGGCATCTCGCTGTTGTCGGTGTTCGACGACGAGTGCCGCGCCACCGGTGTGGAGTGGACGTTGGTCGCCGGCCCGGCGGTCCTGGACGTGCTGGGTGACAGCGACGAGCAGGACGAGATGTTCCCGGTCACCCGCTCGGTGCAGGAGGCCCTTCGCGACCTGGCCAACGCGATCGTTATCCGCCGTCAGGCGGTTTTGCCGCTCATCCAGAAGACGGCTTAGTTGCCCAACGTGCGCGCGAGCGCCTGAGCCTCGCCGCGCCGGCCACCGCGAGCAGTCCGGCCAGGATCGCCAGCACCATCGTCAACAGCAGCAGCTGCGGGTCATAGACCAGCGACGTCGTGGCCGGCTGCCCCTCCGCGATGGGCGCCACACTCCGCGTCTGGCTCGCGTGCGTCCAGGCCGCCCCGGCTCCGATCAGCGCGATACCGGCGAATACGAGTTCGATCAGCGCCCGGTAGCGGCCGTTCACAGACCCGACCCGGCCCGGTCCCCATAGGGGTCGTCGCCGTCGATACCGTCGGCCCGGGCCGGCTCCACCCGCTCCTGCACCAGTGGGGTCAGCGCGTCGCGCAGGCGACGATGGCGCTTCGCCCACGCCTGCGCGGTGCGGCCTCCGGTGAGGCGCAGGCCGATGCCGAACCGGCCGCGTGGCACGCCGGCCAGCTCGCCGAGCGTCCGCGCCGTCTGCCACTTGGCCAGCGGCTTGTCCGACTTCGGTGAGTACGCGGCCTCCGGATAGACCTTGACGATTTCGCGCACCAGGATGGTCTCGGTGCCCTGACGCAACGCGTCTTCGGTGAGTTCGACCGACACGTGGATCCGCGCCGCCTTCACCTGCAACGCGATGAACGCCGACACCATCACCAAAAAGATCGCCGGGACAACGAGGCTCACCGGGGCGCCGCTCCACACCTCGATCAGGATCATCGAGGCGGCCGCGGCCGGGCCGGACAACACCCACCACCAGCTGGCGCCAGGTTCGTAGAACAACGGCTTCGTTTTGACGTCGCCGATCATTGCGGCCTCTTCCCCTGATTGTCCCCCGGGGCCTGCCCCGATCATGCGAGCCAAGCCGCCGCCTCCACGGCCCAGTAGGTCAGCACGATGTCGGCGCCGGCACGGCGGATGCTGATCAGCGACTCCAGCGCGACGGCACGCTCGTCGATCCAGCCGTTACCGGCCGCGGCGCGAATCATCGCGTACTCCCCTGACACCTGGTAGGCGGCGACCGGCACCTGCGAGATCGCCGCCGCGGCTGCCAGCACGTCGAGGTAGCTCATCGCGGGTTTGACCATCACGATGTCGGCGCCCTCGTCGAGATCCAGCTCGACCTCGTGCAGCGCCTCCCGGATATTGCCCGCCTCCTGCTGGTAGGTGCGCCGGTCGCCGGACAGGCTCGAGCTCACCGCCTCGCGGAACGGGCCGTAGAACGCCGAGGCGAACTTCGCGGCGTAGGCCAGGATCACCACGTCGCTGTGGCCCGCGTCGTCCAGGCCGTCGCGGATCGCGGCCACCTGGCCGTCCATCATCCCGCTCGGCCCGACCACATGGGCGCCCGACTCCGCCTGTGCCACAGCAAGTTTCACATAGCGTGTCAGCGTGGCATCGTTGTCGACCCGGCCGCGCTCGTCGAGGACGCCGCAGTGGCCGTGATCGGTGAACTCGTCCAGGCAGGTGTCGGCCATCAGCACAGTCGCGTCGCCGAGGTCCTTGGCCAGATCGCGCAGCGCGACGTTGAGGATGCCGTTGGGGTCGGTGCCGGCCGAACCGGTCGCGTCCTTGTCCTGCTCGCGGGGCACGCCGAACAGCATCAGCCCGCCCACGCCGGCGGCCACGGCATCGACGGCCGCGCTGCGCAGCGAATCGCGGGTGTGCTGCACCACGCCGGGCATGGACGGAATGGGCCGCGGCTCGTCGATGCCGTCGGCAACGAACATCGGCAACACTAAATGCCTTGGCTCCAAAGACGTTTGCGCCACCAAACGGCGCAGCGCGGGGGTGCTGCGAAGCCGGCGCGGGCGTACCCGAGGATATGCGCTCATGACGATCGGTGGCAGCCCGCCACTAGCGCCTGCGGCTCTTCTTACGCGGCGGTGGCAGCGCGCCCTCGGCGCGCAGCCGCGCGGCATGTTCGGCCAGTGCGTCGACCAGCGGACCGATGGCCGCCGTCTCGGGCTGGACGTCGACCCGCAAACCGAACTCGGCGGCGGTCTCGGCCGTCTTGGGTCCGATGCACGCAATGATGGTGCGCGCGTGCGGCTTACCGGCGATTCCCACCAGGTTGCGCACGGTCGAGCTCGACGTGAAGCACACCGCGTCGAAGCCGCCCGTCTTGATCATCTCGCGGGTAGCCGCCGGCGGCGGCGCGGCGCGTACGGTCCGGTAGGCGGTGACATCCTCGATCTCCCAACCGCGTTCGCGCAGCCCCTCGGCCAGGGTCTCGGTGGCGATGTCGGCGCGCGGCAGCAGGACGCGGTTCACCGGATCGAAAATGCTGTCGTAGTCCGGGAAGTCGTCCAGCAGGCCCAGCGAGGACTGCTCGCCGGCCGGCACCAATTCGGGGCTGATCCCGAACGCTCGGACCCGGTCGGCCGTCGACTCGCCGACACACGCGATCTTCACCCCGGAAAACGCACGGGCGTCCAAGCCGAACTCGCCGAACTTCTCCCACACCGCACGCACCGCGTTGGTGGAGGTGAACACCACCCACTGGAACCGACCGTCGACCAAACCCTTGACGGCACGCTCCATTTGGGCGGGGCTGCGCGGCGGCTCGACCGCGATGGTCGGCACCTCGATCGGCAGCGCGCCGTAGGAGGTGAGCCGCTCGCTCATCTCACCGGCCTGGTCCTTGGTGCGCGGCACCAGCACGGTCCAGCCGTACAGCTCGCGGCTCTCCCACCAGTTCAGCTTCGCGCGGCTGGCCACCGTTTTGCCGATGGTCACCACCAGCGAACCGGTGAGCGGTCCCGCGGGGCTGCCGCCGCCGTCGAGCACGCCCGGCTCGGTCAGCCCGTGCAGCGTGGTCTCCACCGAACGCTGCTGACAGGTGGTGCCCTGCGCGGTCACCACGCACGGGGTGGTCTCGGCCAGCTCGTGCTCGATCAGGGTGCGGGCGGCATCGGCCAGATGCGACGCGGTGGCCTGCAGGATCAGCGGCCCGGGGGCGGCGGCCAGCGCCTCCCAATCGACATGTGGATCGCGCACGTCGGCGACGGTGTGCGAGGAGCCCAGCGGCAGCCCCGTGTAGGTCGGGACCGCGCTGGTGGCGGCTAGGCCCGGCACGATCTCGAGGTGCAGGTGGCTGCGCGCGACGGCGTTCACCTCGGTGGTGACCGCGTCGAGCGTCAGCGGGTCACCGGCCACGAGGCGGACCACGTCGACTCCGGTGCGGGCCTCGGCGACCAGCGTCTTGGCGACCTCGGCGGGTTCGCCCAGCGCCGGGCGGATGTCGGGGCCGCCCGTGATCACCGCCGGCGAGGCCGGTTGCTGATCGCCGTCGGGGGTGGTCCCGTCGACGGCCACCGGTGCCGGTTCGGCGGGCGCGGGACCGGAGACCGGCGGCAGATCCTTGCCGATCAGCGCCAGCACCGGTGCAGGCACGTCGGGGTCGGTGAACACCAGGGCCGCGTTGGCCAGCACCGCGGCGGCCTTCGTGGTCAACAACCCCGGATCGCCCGGGCCGGAGCCCACGAACGTGATGCGGCCCGGTCTCGGCTTACGCCCTCGCGTCGTCATTGTCGCTCCCAACACATCCCTTTTGACGTCATTTAGTTCTCGTGCGCGGGGTACTGCCGCGCATTGCCGATCAGCTCCCCGGCCCCCAGCTCGAACAACTCCGCGGCCACCGAGAGCCCCAGCTCTCGAGCCCGACCGGGAGTGCCGATACCGGACGCACGGATCACATCGGACCCGTCCAGCGCCGCCACGCACCCGCGCAGCGACAGCTCTTCGAAGACACGGCCATCCTCATCAATGGACTCGACCACCTCGGCGATCGCTCCCACCGGTGCGGAGCAGCCCGCCTCCAGTTCGGCCAGCAGGGCTCGCTCCGCGGTGACCGCCGCTCGCGTGTCGGCATCGTCCAACTCCGCCAGCACTGCCGCCAGCCCGCTGTCACCGGCGCGGCATTCAACGGCGAGCGCGCCCTGAGCCGGTGCTGGCAACATCTGCACCGGCTCTAGCGTCTCGGTGACATCACCGAGACGGCCCAGACGGGCCAGACCGGCCCGGGCCACCACGATGGCGTCAAGATCACCACTGCTTACCCTGTTCAACCTGGTATCTAGGTTGCCTCGTAGGGGGCGGATTTCCAAACCGAGACCCAATGCTCTAAGCTGCGCAGCCCGGCGCGGGGACGACGTGCCGACGAGCGAACCTGCCGGCAACTCTCCGAGCACCAGCCCGTCGCGTGCGACCAGCGCATCACGCGGGTCGTTGCGAGCCGGTATGGCCGCTAGCGTGAACCTTGGGTCCTCGGCCGTCGGCAAATCCTTGTGCGAGTGCACCGCCGCATCGACGCGACCGTCCTCGATGGCCTCGCGCAACGCCGTCGTGAACACCCCAACACCGAGACTTTCGATGGGCGCCGAGGAGCGGTCACCGACCGTGCTGATGACCACCAGCTCCGCAACGTGGCCGTTGGCGACCAGGGCGTCCTTGACGAGGCCGGCCTGGGTGGTAGCGAGCAGACTGCCCCGCGTGCCTATCCGGATCACGTGCGCCAATCGGCTACTCGGCCGACTGTGTCGGTCCGGCCGCGAAGTCGGCCGCACCGTGGGGGCCCGCGTCGAATCCTGTTGGCACCACTGGCAATTCCCCGGCGGTGGCGACGGCGTCGACGGATGTCTGGTCAAGCTCGAACAGCTCACGCAGCGCCTCGGCGTAGCTGTCGCCGCCGGGAGCGCTGGCCAGCTGCTTGATTCGCACCGTCGGCGAGTGCAGCAGCTTGTCCACCACGCGGCGGACCGTGCGCGCCACCTCCTCGCGCTGGGCACTTTCCAAGCCGGGCAGCCGGTTCTCCAGCCGCAGCAGCTCGGCCTCGACGACGTCAGCGGCGCGCTGACGCAGCGCCGTCACGGTCGGGGTCACCTCGGCCATCCGCTGGCCCGCCAGGTACGCGGCGACCTCGGTGGCCACGATCCGGCGGCCGGCGTCGACGTCGGCGGCCGTAGCGTGGGCGGCGGGTTCGCGCTGGATGCGGTCCACGTCGACGACCCACACACCGGGCAGGCCGGCCGCGGCCGGATCGACGTCGCGCGGCATGCCGAGATCGCAGATCACCAACGGCTGGGCGGTCTCATCGCGGCGAGCGTTGGCCAGCGCGTGGTGCACGTCGGCCAGCGACACCACCGGGCTGACCGCTCCCGTGCAACTGACCAGGACGTCGGCCGCGACCAGCGCGTGGTCCAGCCGATCCAGCGTCATCGCCTGAGCCCGCGCGCCCGTTTCACGGATCTTGCGGGCCAGCCGCTGCGCGCGGGGCAGCGACCGGTTGAGCACCACGACGTCGGAGATGCCGGACCGGATGAGGTGAGTCGACGACAGGGCGCCCATCGCGCCCGCGCCGACCACCACGGCCGTCTTGCCCGAGAGTCCGCCCAGCTTGCGTTCGGCCATGCCCAGCGCGACGGACACGACGGAGGCGCCGGCGGCGTCGATGCCCGTCTCGGAATGCACGCGCTTGCCCACCGACAGCGCCCGCTGGGCCAGCTCGTGCAGCACCCGGCCGACGGTGCGGTTCGCCTCCGCGGCGGCATAGGCGCGTCGCACCTGGCCGAGCACCTGCTGCTCGCCGATGACCGCCGAATCCAGGCCGCTGGCAACGGCGAACAGGTGCTCGACGGCGGCCTCGCTGTAGCGCACGTAAGCGTGTTTGGTCAGGTCGGTCATCGACATCCCGGAGTGATCCGCGAGCACCTGCCCGACGGCGGCCAGTCCGCCGTGGAACGCGTCGACCACCGCATAGACCTCGACGCGGTTGCAGGTCGACAGCACCATCGCCTCGGTCACCAGCGGGGATTGCAGCACCCGGTCGACGATCTTGATCTGATCGGATTCGTCGATGCTGAGTTGTTCCAGGACGGAGACCGGCGCACTGCGGTGCGAAACCCCGAAGAGCAGGATGCTCACGGCAGCATCACCTGGCCAGCTCCCTTGCTTCCAGCAGTAACTGAACTACTGGTCTACGTTAATGGTTTATTCGTTGGGCCACCAAATATTGAGTCCACGGCCACTGGGATCGCAGGCTGTGGCGCTATCGCGCCAGGTCAGCACGCAGCCGCCGCTCGTCGATTTCCCAGTAGCTGTGCTCGCGGCCGTCGAGCAGGATCACCGGTAGGCGATCGCCGAACTCGGCCCGTAACCCGGAATCGCCGGCCCGCGCGGCGGCGTCGACGTCGGTGGTGGACAGGTCGAAGTCCAGTTCGCCGGCCAGCTCGGCCAGCCGCGCGTGTACCCGTTCGCAGATGGTGCAGCCGGCGCGAGTCAGCAACTGCACCTGGGGTCGGGTCATTGCTTCAGTGTGCATCCACGGCACGACAGAGTGAATTGTGGGCGGTAGTGGCAATCGTTAAATTTCGGCTATGACCGCCGCCGACAATCTGCGGGTAGATCCCGAGGTGATGCAGGGGTTCGCCCAGGGCTTGCTCGGCGCGGCCGAATCGCTGCGGACTCGCCTGACCGAACTCGACGGGCAGGTCGGCGAAATGCTCGGGGGCTGGCGCGGCGGGGCCGGCGACGCCTACGGGTCCGCCTGGGAGCTGTGGCACCGCGGCGCCGCCGAGGTCGAGCTGGGCCTGTCGGCGCTGGCCAAGGCGGTCGCCGAGGCCGACAACGGTTATCGGCACAACGAGACCGGCTCCGCGCAGACGCTGCGGCAGGTGCACGGTGGCTGAGGCATTCGAGGTCAATCCTGACGCGCTTGCCGAATCGGTGCAGCGGATGGCGGAATTTCAGCGCTACGCCGAGAGCATGATTGCCGAAATCGATTCTCAGGTAAGCCATTTGCACGCCGAATGGACCGGCGAGGCCGCGACGGCCCACACCGGTGCGCACCAGCACTGGGCCCGGGGCGAGGCGATGATGCGCGAGGCGCTGAGTCAATTGCGCACCATCGTCCACACCGCCCATGGCAACTACACCGGCGCGATGGCCAAGAACATGAGCATGTGGTCGTGAGCTGATGGCGCCGCTGGCGGTAAACCCCGCGGCCCTCGACAAAGCGGGCTCCGAGGTCGTCACTGCCGGCGAGGGTTTGGGCTCGGTGATCTCCACGCTGATCGCCGCGCTGTCGGGCCGCTCCGGGATGGCCGGCGATGACCCCGCCGGCATCGAAGTCGGTCACAGCTGCGACAGTTCGGCGGCCAAGCTCGTCCAGGCGATGTTGGACACTCGAAATGGGTTGTGCTGGCTGGGTTTTGGCGTACGCATGTCGGCGCTGAACTACTCGCTGGCCGAGGCGCAGTCCACCATCTCCGGCCACGCCGACCCACTTCCGACACCCGCGTTGCCGGGCCCCATGTCGTCGGTTTCGCTGCCGCCGTCGGTCGGCACCGGCGTCGGCGCCCCCGCCGGTTGGGGCTGGGTCGCCCCCTACATCGGAATGATCTGGCCTACAGCGGATTCCGGGAAGCTGCGTACCGCGGCCACCGCCTGGACCGCGGCGGGCACCCAGTTCGGGCTCGCCGAGATCCTGGGGACCGGCGCCCCGATGGGAGCCATTCGCGCCCAACAGATTCCAGAAGGCCCAGCCATAGACCATGCCTTCACCGTGGCCTACACCAGCACCACCGGGATTGTGCAGCAGTGCCAACAGGTCGCGGTCCAGCTCACCAGCTACGCGGCCAAAGTCGACAAAGTTCACGCGGCGATCCTTGATCTGCTGGCCCGCATCTGCGACCCGATGACCGGGATCAAAGAGGTCTGGGATTTCCTGACCGACGAGGACGAAGACGAGATCAAGAAGATCGCCGACGACATCCGCACGGTGGTCGACCAGTTCACGTCCGAAGTCGCAGCCTTGGGCCGGGAGCTGTCCTCCATCGCCTCCGAGGCGGAGACGATCGTCAACACGATGGGCGACTACGCCGCCAAGCAGTGGGATCAGTTCCTGCACGGCACCGAGGTGGGCCGGGTCATCGACCTCATCGGCCACTTCAAAAAAACTTCTGGGGCGAGGCAGGCCATGCCGTCGTCGGACTCTGGAGTATCTCCCAGTTCCGGTTGTTCGTCGACCCAATCGGTTTCGCGAAGGATCTGGCGGGGATGGCCGAGGGGGCCGCGCCGCTGGTCGGCCTGGGCCCCGATGGTGCGCCATCGGTCTTGGATTCGTGGAAGGCACTGGGCAAGGACATCTCGCACTGGGAGCAGTGGAAAACCGACCCGGTCGGTGCCGCCGGCGCGAGCCTGTTCGACGTCGCCACGTTGGCCCTGCCCGGCGGCCCGCTCACCAAGCTGGGCACCAAGGGCCGCGCCGCCCTCGATGCGCTGAAGGGCTTGAGGAGGCCGGCGATAGCCGACCTTCCGAAGGTGCCGGAGGTCACGCCACCCGCCGAACCCAAGGCTCCGCCAGCTGAACCCAAGGCTCCGCCTGCGGGACCCAAACCGCCCGAGCCGGGCCCGAAGCCACCCGAACCCGGCCGCCCCGCACCTGCCCCACCGCCGAAGCCGGGACCGGCGCCCGCTGAAGGTCCCGTGCCACACGGCCCGACCGAATCCAAGCGGCCAGGCGGCGGGCCGCCCCACGCTGGGGAGCCGAAGCCGGTTGGATCGCCGCCCGAGTCGGCCAAGCCGCCCGCGCACGCGCCGGCCGAACCGCCGTCGGCGCCGGATCCGCACGAGCCGGCCCCGGGGAGAGTGCCTGCCGCGGCCGCCGTACCGGCCGCCGCTGACGCCGCCGCTTCAGCGCCCGCCGCGATGCCGTCCCCACCCGAGCCGCCGTCTCTACCGACGCCCCCCTCGGGTGGGCTCCCGGGCGAACCGTCACCACCCGGCGGTGGGCTACCGCACGGCGGCGATCCGGGCGGTCCCGGCGGGGGCGGACCGCATGGCCCCGGCGACGGCGGCGGTCCGCACGGGCCGGGCGACGGTAAGGGCGATGGGTCACACCACCTCGGCGATGGCAAGAGCGACGGATCGCATCACCCGGGCGACGGTGACGGGACACATGATTCACATCCACCGGACAACGACGGCCACCACCACGACGGGGCTGGGCCGCCGAAAGCGAATGAGGTGTTCCCGGACGCCAGGACTACGGCGACCTGACGGAAGACGAGTACCGAGATCGCTTCATCGACGAAAATGGTTGGCCTAGATATCCGGATGAGAATGATCCCGCTAAGCCTTATGCTATCCCCGGGACAGTACGGACTTTGACCGATGCGGATATCACTTCCTTGGACGGTAAGTGGCTAGATCGAATCGGCGCAGAGAGAGGAAAATGGCTCGCCCTGGAGGGAATTCCGTACGAAGGTCGAGCGCTACCTCATACTAGCTTGAATGAGCTCTATTATTCTTATAAGAGTAATGCTGCCGCCGGCCTTCCGCCGGGCTGGAAGATGGAATATTCTTTGGCAGCTCCATGGTTTGGACATCCGGGCGGCGGGCCCCAGTTTCTCATACTTGCATCGGACGGCCAGAGGGCCAGCATTGAACAGTTGCTCATCAGAAAATTTTTACTAAGGCCGTGACCATTTCGGAGGGAATTTAATGGTTAGCTACCGGATCGATCTCGCCAGGTATCCCGAATTCTTGCATCGCATCGTGCGCTCCTGGTACACGTGGCAGGGCGCCTACCTTCTCAGCCAGGGTAAATACCCTGGCTACGACCAGCGGGAGCCTAGACTCTGGGAGACCGAGGCACAAGTATTTTGGGACGGCCGTCCGCCCGAGATGACAAGCATCAACGAACTCGGCTTTATCGACGATGGGGGCGTTTCGGAATATTTAGTCTGGGAAAACGGACGTTATTTCATTGACGAGCAAGAAAGAGGATCTCGCGACAAGTACTGGATGTTAAATCACTATCCCGATGCTGAAAAGCTTCTTTTGTTTTCTATAGGTAAGCGAGCCTTGTCCGGGCGCTATATAGATTCACCTGCGATGGACCGGCTCGAAAGAGCGGTAGATCCACGCGTGACCTTGAGCAAACCGGATCCCTTGAATTATCCGGGACGGGTGAGCTTGCGGGTAAATGGAGAAGACGATGATCGCGGTTGGATAGGCGAGACCGACGCGACCGCAGCGTCACATATCGTGTTTCTCAGCTTCGAGGATCTCGATTCCCTTCTCCGCGAGGGACTGCCGGCAGACTGGTTCACCATTAGCACTCAAGGTGACTAGCCGCTCCCCAAACCCCGAGCCGTAAGCCTGCCCTGCACGCCTGCCGGATAGGGTTGATAGCGGCCGCGGAGCGGGCACCGCGCGGCCACCGGGCGGCACTGCGATCTAGGAGGTTTGGCGATGACTTCCTCTGAGTCGACTGAGTCGAACAGCGCAGAATCCGCGGGCCGCGACGACATGGAATCGGTGGCGGCGAACGCCAGCGCCGCCCGGGCTCTCGAAGGCCTGCAGACCGAGGCTGCCGCGGGCGAGGACCACGCCCAGCCGCCGATCGATCTGACCGCCGCCGCCTTCTTCGACGTGGACAACACGCTCGTGCAGGGCTCCTCTGCCGTGCATTTCGGGCGCGGGCTGGCCGCACGCGACTACTTCACCTATCGCGACGTCATCGGATTCATCTACGCCCAGGCGAAGTTTCAGTTGCTCGGCAAGGAGAACAGCAACGACGTCGCCGCCGGCCGACGCAAGGCACTCGCCTTCATCGAGGGCCGGTCGGTCGACCAACTGGTCGCGCTCGGCGAGGAGATCTACGACGAGATCATCGCCGACAAGATCTGGGCCGGCACCCGCGAACTCACCCAGATGCATCTCGACGCCGGCCAGCAGGTGTGGCTGATCACCGCCACTCCGTACGAGCTCGCCGCGACCATCGCCCGCCGGCTCGGATTGACGGGCGCTCTGGGCACCGTCGCCGAGTCGGTCGACGGGATCTTCACCGGCCAGCTCGTCGGCGAAATCCTGCACGGGCCGGGCAAGGCGCACGCGGTGCGCTCGCTGGCCATTCGCGAGGGCCTCAACCTCAAACGCTGCACGGCCTACTCCGACAGCTTCAACGACGTGCCGATGCTGTCGCTGGTGGGCACGGCCGTCGCCATCAATCCCGATGCTCGCCTGCGTAGCCTGGCGCGCGAGCGGGGCTGGGAGGTCCGCGATTTCCGGACCGCCCGCAAGGCCGCCCGGATCGGAGTGCCGTCGGCCCTGGCCCTGGGTGCGGCGGGCGGTGCGCTGGCTGCGTTGGCGTCCAAGCGCCAATCGCGCTGATAAGCTGCGCCGCTATCACATAGTCGAGGGGAAAGCACCGCATGTCAGTAGTTCCAGAAGGAGCCCAGGCTCTCATCGGCAGCCACTACCGAGCGCCGGACTACTTCGACGTCGGCCGCGAGAAGATCCGGGAATTCGCGCAGGCCGTCAAGGACGACCACCCCACGCACTACGACGAAAGCGACGCCGAGGACGCGGGATACCCCGCCTTGGTGGCCCCGCTGACCTTCCTGGCATTCGCCGGCCGGCGCGTGCAGTTGGAGATCTTCACCAAGTTCAGCATCCCGATCAACATCGCGCGGGTGCTGCATCGCGACCAGAAATTCACCTTCCACCGGCCGATCCTGGCCCACGACAAGTTGTACTTCGACACCTATCTAGACTCAGTGACTGAGTCCCACGGCGCCGTCATCGTCGAGATCCGCAGCGAGGTCACCGACGCCGAGGGGAACCCGGTAGTCACCAGCATCGTCACGATGCTGGGTGAAGGCTCACACCCAGACGCGCGCGCTGAAGAAACCGTCGCCGCCGTTGCATCCATTTCTGCACGAAAGTAGGGTCATTCAATGACTTCACAGGGGGAGACGAGTAGCACCATCCAGTTAAAGCCACCAGTTCAAGCGGTCCGATCCCATTACGACAAGTCGAATGAGTTCTTCAAACTCTGGCTTGACCCGTCGATGACGTACAGCTGCGGCTACTTCGACGAGAATCCGGACCCGCAGAACCTGACCAAGACGCTGGAAGAGGCGCAGTACGCCAAGCGCAAGCTGGCCCTGGACAAACTGAACCTCGAGCCGGGCATGACGCTGCTGGACATCGGCAGCGGCTGGGGCTCGACGATGCGGCACGCGGTGGCCGAGTACGACGTCAACGTCATCGGCTTGACGCTGAGCGAAAACCAGCACGCCCACTGCGTGGCGGAGTTCGAGAAAATGGACAGCCCCCGCCGCAAAGAGGTGCGGATCCAGGGCTGGGAGGAATTCCCCGACGAACCGATCGACCGCATCGTGTCGCTGGGCGCGTTCGAGCACTTCGCCGACGGCACCGGCGACGCCGGGTACGAGCGGTACGCCACCTTTTTCAAGAAGTACTACGACTTGCTGCCCGACGACGGCCGCATGCTGCTGCACAGCATCGTGGTGCCCACCGCCGAAGAGGGCAAAGCGATGGGCCTGAAGGTCAACATGACCTTGCTGCGGTTCATCAGTTTCATCCTGAAGGAGATCTACCCGGGCGGAAAGTTGCCCCAGGTCGATCTGGTCGACAAGTACTCGACCGACGCGGGTTTCAAGATCGAGCGACACCACTTCATCGGCAAGAACTACGTTCCGACGCTGACGGCGTGGGGCGACGCCCTCGAGGCGCACAAGGAAGAGGCGATCACGCTGAAGGGCCAGGAGACCTACGACATCTACCTGAAGTACCTGCGGGGCTGCTCGGACCTGTTCCGCGACGGCTACACCAACGTCTGTCAGTTCACTCTGGTCAAGTAACCGCTTGCCCGCACGAGCGCCCCGACGCCATCGGCGCCGGGGCGCTCGTCTGTCCAGACGTCGCGCAGTCGGGCGGACGTCAGCCCAGGAAGACGTTGCGGCGCCCGGCAAGCAGCCGGTACAGCGTCTGCTGAATCGTCTCGCGCACCTGATCGGTCAACTCGAAGGTGACCATCGGATCTTCGGCGTCGGAAGCGCCATAGTCGGTGGTGTAGATCGGCTCGCCGAAGTCGATGCGCCACTTCGACGGCAGCGGCAGTAGGCCCGCCGGCCCGGCCAGCGGGAACAGCGGAGTGATCGGGAAATAGGGCAGGCCGAACAGCCGCGCCAACAGCTTGACGTCGGTGAGCATCGGGTAGATCTCTTCGGAACCGATGATCGAGCAGGGGATGATCGGCGCCTTGGTCCGTAGGGCCGCCGTCACGAAACCCCCACGCCCGAACCGCTGCAACCGGTAGCGGTCCTCGAACCGCTTACCCAGGCCCTTGTAGCCCTCTGGGAACACGGCGGTGAGCTCGCCGGCGGCCAGCAGCCGATGCGCGTCGGTGGTGCAGGCCATGGTGTGACCGGCTTTGCGGGCGGCCTCGCCGACCAGCGGCAGGTCGAAGACCATGTCGGCCGCGAGCAGTCGCATGTCGCGGTGCGCGGGGTGCTCGTCGTGCACCGCCACCGACAGCATCAGCCCGTCGAACGGCAGCACCCCGGCGTGATTGGCCACCAACAGCGCCGCACCCTCGCTCGGCAGGTTCTCGATGCCGCTGACTTCCACCCGAAACCACGACTTGAAGAAGAATCTCAGCAGCGGCCGGACGATGGCGTTGTTGAAGTGCGGATCGAAGCCGAACTCGTCGACGGTGTAGTCACCGGTCAAGCGCTTCCGTAGAAACTCCGCGACCGCCGCCACCTGCTGTGCACGCTCGTTGAGTGGCCCCTCGGCCGCCGAGGCCGAACCCGCGACGCGACGGTGCTCGTCGATTTCGCGGACGACAGCCGCGATCTGTTCGGCCGACGCGCGGCCGTGCGGATCGGTGAGTAAAGACGGATGCTGACGCGAGGCTTCAGCACGTTGATCGGCTTTGCGGCGAGCTGCGACGCGACCCCTATTGCTATGCAGGGGAATGACATTCGCTCTGTTTTCACCCGCCACGATATCTACCTGACCCCACCCCATGGAATTGGATTTCGGCTTCCCCAGCGCTGCGCTAAGGCAATGGCGCGACCCTCCAAGGAGCGTACCCGATGCGGGTCGATTATGGGAGTCAAGCCGCGGCCGCGAACGTAGTCGTCAAAGGCCTCCGCCGTCGTCCATTTCGGCTGGTAGCCGAGCTCGGAGCGCATCCTCGTAGTGTCCATCACGCGACCGAAACTCAGGTAATCGAACTGCGCGCGATTGATCTCGGTATAACGATTAGCCCGTCTCAGCGAATCCAGGGCCCACACCCCAAAACCCGGTACTGGCAACGGAATTCGGCCCGACCGCCGGATCGCCTGCGACAGCATGATGATGCCGTCGCCGCCGATGTTGAACGTTCCGGCCTTGCCGGCCATCGCGGCGCGCTCCAGCGCGCCCAGCGCGTCTTGCTCGTGCAAGAGCTGCAATCGGGCGTCGCGGCCGAACATCGTCGGGACTATCGGCCCGGCCAGATAGCGCGACAACGTGGTGTCCATCGCCGGCCCGATCATGTTGGCCAGCCGCAGAATCGTCACCGCGATGTCGGGCCGGCGCCGGCCGAGTCCCCGCGCATAGCCCTCGATGTCGAGGCTGTCCTTGGCGAACCCGCCCCGGATGGGCCGGCGGCTGGTGCTGTCCTCGGTGAACATCACCGGATCGTGGGGGCTGGAGCCGTACACCTCCGAGGTCGACTTCAGCACGACGCGACGCACCGAGGGCGCCTTCTGGCAGGCGGCGAACAGTTGCATCGCGCCCATCACGTTCAGTTCCTTCAACGCCGCGGTACCACCGGACCGGGGCGCGTACGACGCCGCCGCAGCATGCACCACCGTGTCGACACCGCCGTTGCGAATCACCTTGGCGATGAACGGATTACGGATGTCGGCGCGCACGAACTCGGCGCGGCCCATCCGGCGCAGCATGTCTTTGCTGGGGGCGATGGCGTCCACCGCGATCACCGTGTTGATCAACGGGTTCTGCGCGAGCCGGGCCGTCAGGTAGCCGCCGAGAAACCGGCAGGCACCGGTGACCAGCACGACCTTGGGGTAGTGCATGGTGTCGCCGGTGCCGGCGCCTTCCCCGCTCGAGGAATCCACCCGATCAGCCTAACGGCCGCCGACCAGCGCGGCCTTGCAGCAACACGACGGGTGACCGTCTTTAGGACCTTCGCGGAGCGGGCTTACTTGCCGAGTTTTCTGCGCTGCACCCGAGTGCGACGCAGCAGTTTGCGGTGCTTCTTCTTCGACATACGCTTGCGCCGCTTCTTGATTACTGAACCCATGAACTCCGCTATCTAACCCGTGACCACATGTGGGGGTCTACCCAAGGACCTGGCCACTTTACCCGGCTGGTCGCACGAAATACCAACCGGCGGTCGCCGACTCCCCTGGCGCGCGAGCCAGCACCGATCGCCGGTCGCGCTGCGCGGTGAGGTCGCGCGGGGTTTCGACTCAGCCGGCGTCGAAGTACGACGTCTCGAGCATGTCGTGGACGGCCTTGGCATGCACCCGGAAGGACCGGCCGACCCGCACCGCCGGCAGTTCGCCGTTGTGCACCAGGCGGTACACCGTCATCTTGGAGACCCGCATCAGGGCCGCCACTTCGGCGACGGTGAGAAATTGTGTCCTGGCCTGCTGGCCATCGACAGAGCCGGTCTCCCGCGGCTTACCTGCGGAATCTCGCGCCGATGGTCCGTTCGTAGACGTCATCGCAACCCAATCATGTCAGGCCCGCGCAATGCCAGCGGCTTCCCCTCCGCCGGCACCCACACGGGCATACAGAAAGGAGAATAGCGGGACTAGTGGGGTTACTGGTACTGGTGGGGGACAATCATTTTGAAATCTTTAAATTACCCAGATGTAACTCTTAGCTGTTCAGAGCGGCTTTTGGCGGCTTGAACGGCGGCATCGACGGCCGCCCGAAATCCGCCCCGCTCGAGTTCTCGCAGCGCAGCCGCGGTCGTACCGCCCGGCGACGTCACCATCGCCCGCAGCTGGGCCGCGGTGGCGTCCGGCCGCGTCCCCGCCGTCTCGCGGTCGCCCGGCTGCGGCGCCTCGTCCATCCGGTTCAGCAGCATGGCCGCCGACCCGCCCAGCGTCTGGGCGGTCAGGTCGGTCGCCACGTCCCGGCTCAGCCCGGCCGCGACACCGGCATCGACCAGGGCTTCGACCATCAGGAAGAAATACGCAGGCCCCGAGCCGGACAGCGCGGTCACCGCGTCCATCTGGACCTCGGGAACCGTCAGCACGCCGCCGACCGCACCGAACAGCGCCGACGCGTCGTCGAGCTGTTCCGGGGTGACGAAACGGCCCTTGGCCAGCGCGGTCACCCCGGCGCCTACCAGCATCGCCGCGTTGGGCATCGCCCGGATCACGGGGGTCCCGGCGGGCAGCTTGGACTCGAAGTAGGAGATCGTGATCCCCGCGGCGACAGTGATGAACACCCGCTCGGCGCCGCCGTCCTCGGCCTCGGCGGTGGCCCGGACCAGGTCCCCTACCACCGAATCGACGTCGCCCGGCTTCACCGCGACGACGACGACCGCCGCGTTGTCGACCGCCTCGCTCGGCGAGGCGACCCGCACCGAATACGTGTCGGCGAGGTACTTCGCGCGTTCGGGCACGCGTTCTGCCACCACCAGGTCCTTGACCTGGTGCCCGGCGCGCAGCAGACCCGACAGCAATCCCTCGCCGATGCTGCCACCACCGATGATCGCGATTCTTGCCATGCCGCAAAGCATCGCAGACGGCAGCGCCGATCGCGGCTTCCGGGGCTCTACCGTGCGGCGGGCACCATCGCCAGTTGGCGCGACTGCACCACCAGACGGCCCAGGCTGTCGACGACGATGTGGTCCTCGTCGAACCAGTCGTGGCCGATCTCGAGGCAGGTGCAGACCACGCGCAGCCAGCCGTCGGCGGGCCGGGCCCGCAGGAAGGCCGTCAGCTGGATGGTGGGGGCCCAGCCGGTGCGGTCCACGGCGAAGGTCACCGGCGCCGACAGGTCGCCGCACATGAGGGCAAACAGCGCGTCAGGAGCCACATCACGCGGTCGCGCCCACATCTGCAGCATCGGGGGTCGTTCGTCACTGCCGGGCCGCATCGTGGACAGCAGCGGCCGGATCTCGCAGCCCTCGCCCAGGTGCACCAGGCCCGCGAGCGGATGGCCCGGCCCGATCGGTTCCACGTCGTCGGGCGGTTCCGGCGCCATCAGGTCCACCACCGGATTCGCCGACAGCAGCGGCGCCGGGCCGCCGCCGGGCGCGAAGTGTTCGGGCTCGCCGAGATTGACCACGGCATGCACCGCCGTGCGTTCGCCCTGCATCAGCTCGACGTCGACCACGCTGATCCGACGGCCGCGCTTGCGGATCGAGGTGACCAGCCGCATAGGTCCCGGATCGGGGGCCCACAGGAAGCTCGCCGAGACGGCGACGGGTTCGTGCCCGGCCTCTGCGCAGGCGTGACGGGCGGCGTTGGCGCACAGCGCCAGCATCGCACCGCCGTGCACCTTGGGACCGATCGTCCAGTGCTTGTCGAGTTCGCCGTGATAGCAGCCCGGTTCGGCCTCCCGCAGGGTCATTGCGGTGGTGAATAGCGTGGTCATGGTCTCCTGGTGAATTCTCCGCAGCTCACCGCAGCAGGTGTGTGCGGGCGAACTGCAGCGCCTCGGTGAGCATGGCTTCGCGCTTGTTGGCCGATCGCGCGCTGGATGTGGACACCTCGAGGATCACATGGCCCGCGAAATGGCCGGCGGCCAGCATCTGACACACCTCGGCGGTGGGTTCGGTGCCGCGCCCGGGCACCAGATGTTCATCGGCGGGCAGGCCGCTGCCGTCGCACAGGTGCAGATGGACCAGCCCCGCGCCCATCCGCTGCGCCATGTCCAGCGCATCGGTGCCGGCCGTCGAGGTGTGCGACAAGTCGAGCGTGTAGTGCGCGTGGTTGCCGTCGAGCGGGTCGTAGGACGGCGCGAACGCCGAGATGCCCGGCCCCGGACCACCGCCGCGCCTGCGCATCCGCTCCCGCGACTGGTCGGCGCCGAAGAAGCGATCGGTCCGGAAGGGGAACATGTTCTCCACGGCGATCAGCACGTCGCTGGTGGCCTCCAGCGTCGAGACCTGGTCGGTGAACCCCTCGGCGTAGCGCCGCTGCCAGCGAAACGGCGGGTGCACCACGACGGTTTGCGCGCCCAGCTCTTCGGCGGCCCGCACGCTGCGTTCCAGCTTGGGAATGGGGTTGGGCCCCCACACCCGCTGGGAGATCAGCAGGCAGGGAGCGTGCACCGAGAGCACCGGGACGTGGTGACGGCGCGACAGCTTCTTGACGGCGGCGACGTCCTGGCTGACCGACTCGCTCCACACCATCAGCTCGACGCCGTCGTAACCGAGTCGGGCCGCGTATTCGAACGCGGCCTCCGCCCGCAATGGATAGACCGATGCCGTGGACAGGCCGACTTTGATTGCTGGACGCACGGGCTGCGGTGACGCCTAGCCCGATTGCAACGACAGGACCAGCGGTCCCAGCGTGATCAGCGCCCCGACCGCCACGGCGATCAGCGTGCTGGCAATGTCCTCGGTCTTGCGCACCACTCGCACCCCGGCGACCAGGCCGAGGATGACCAACACCGACAGCACGAGGGCCACCAGGCTGTTCCACCGCCACAGCTGGTCGAAGGCGATGAACAGGCCGGCACCGAATGCGACGGCCAGGATCGACTGCAACACGATCAGGCTGCCGCGCCACAGCGACTCGAATTTGCCGGGTCCCGGGTGGGCGTCTGCGGCCGGCGCGGCGCGACCGGCCTCCGCCGCGTGCTCGCCCCGGTCCAGGTCGGCCTCGCCGGCCGCAGCGCCGGACCCCGCCGACCGCTCGGCGCCGCGGCGCCGGGCCACCTCATCGGCAAGGGTCTCGCCGCCGAACAGGGTCGAATCCGAGCCGGCCGCCGGATCCGACGACTGTAGGTAGGAGCGCACGTAGGCCGAATCCTCCGTCTCAAGTTCGGCCTCGCGCACCTCGGCGTCCATGACGTCCACCGGCATATCGGAGTACCGGTCCAGCGGATCCGGCCTCATCGTCTCCGCGTCGGACTGCGAGCCCGGCTGGGCGCCACGCTCCGCGGCGGGCGTGGCCTGGGCGGCCTCGGGGCGGCGCGGCGGGCGCGGGTAGGAGCTCAGTTGCGGCCCCGCGCGGTCGGGCTGCGGCGGTGACTTGGGCCAGCGCGGCTCGGGCTCCGTCCAGTAGGGGGGCTTGGCTTTCTCTGCGGCGACGTGCTCGTCGTCGGCGACCGGCGTGGCGGGTTCGGCGACGTCGACGGATCCGTTGGCGGGGCCGGGCGCGCCGGTGTCGTGTCCCTCGTCCCGGATGATCGGCAGCTCGCCCGTCAGCTCGGCGACGGTGATCGCGTCGCTGTCCCCGCGCCGGCGGCGCCGCCGCCGGGTTACCGCCGGGGCACCGATAGTTCCATTCCGAGCCAGCAATTCGGCCACCGAGATCGGTCGGGTGCCGGTGTTTTCGGACTCGGGCTGCGGTCCGGTCATGATTTGTCGCCTCTCGATCGGTACGAGTTCCGATCAACCACGTGACCTCTAGCATCACGCACCGAAGCCTCGACGAGGGCAGTTCCGTCGGCTTCGCTGTCCAGTTTGCGCAAGATGAGACCTTCCCGTAATGCCCACGGGCAGATATCCACCGTTTCTATCGACAGTGCACGCATACTCGCCTCCGCCACCAGAGCCCCCGCCACGATTTGTGGTGCCCGCTCGGCGCTCACTCCCTCCAGTTCTGCCCGGTCAGCGGTCGTCATCCTAGAGATGAAAGATATGAGTTGCCTGAGGCCGTTGGCGGTCAGCGTCCGCTTCACCCGCGGCCCGGCGGCCGACGGGGCCGCCCCGGTGAGCCTTGCCAGCGAGCGAAACGTCTTCGAGGTGGCGACCGCCAGGTCGGGGCTGCCGGCCTCGAGCACGTCGGCGCTGGCGTCCGCCAGCTCGGCGTCCAGCCAGTCGCGCAGCATCGCGACCCGGCGTCGGCCGGGCGGGTCGTCCGGCAGCCACTCGCGGGTCAGCCGCCCGGCGCCCAGCGGCAGCGAGAGCGCGACCTCGGGCTCCTCGTCGACGCCGCTGGACAACTCCAGCGAGCCGCCGCCGATGTCGAGGTTGATGATGCGTCCCGCGCTCCAGCCGTACCACCGGCGCACCGCCAGGAACGTCAGTCGCGACTCGGCGACTCCGGTCAGCACCTGCAGCTCGACGCCGGTTTCCTTGCGGACGCGCGACAGCACGTCGTCGGTGTTTTCGGCGTCCCGGACCGCCGAGGTGGCGAAGGCCATCAGTTCCTCGCAGCCGGAGCTGTCGGCGATCTTGCCGAACTCGTCGATCGTGGAAATCAGTTTCTCGGCACCCCGCTTGGTCAGCTTGCCCGAGTTGTCGATGGACTCGGCCAGCCGCAGCGTGGCCTTCGTCGAACTCATAGGAGTCGGGTGCCCGCCACGGTGGGCATCAACCACCAGCAGATGCACCGTGTTACTACCCACATCGAGCACGCCCAATCGCACGCCAAAAACCTATCGTGCGGGGATGTGAGCCGTCCCGCACCCCGCGCAGTTGCGCGGCAATTCACATCCGCCGACGCCCGGGTGTCAGCTGAGCGGGCCGATGGATTTGTGTTCTAACCTTGAATTCGTGTCGAATTCACACCTTGAACCCGGGCAAGAGGTCGAATTGGACTTTGCCCGCGAATGGGTGGAATTCTTCGACCCGGACAATCCCGAGCACCTGATCGCCGCCGACCTCACCTGGTTGCTGTCGCGCTGGACGTGCGTCTTCGGCACCCCGGCCTGCCATGGAACTGTGGAGGGCCGCCCGGACGACGGATGTTGCTCGCACGGCGCGTTCCTGTCCGACGACGACGACCGCGCCCGGCTCGACGACGCAGTGCAGACGCTGACCGATGCCGACTGGCAGTACCGCGAAAAAGGCTTGGGCCGCAAGGGATTTCTAGAACTCGACGAACATGAGGGGCAGCCGCAGTACCGCACCCGCAAATACAAAGGGGCATGCATCTTCTTGAACCGGCCCGGGTTTCCCGCGGGTGCCGGTTGTGCGCTGCACAGCAGGGCGCTCAAGCTCGGGGTGCCGCCGCTGACGATGAAGCCCGACGTGTGCTGGCAACTGCCGATCCGGCGCAGCCAGGAGTGGGTGACTCGGCCCGACGGCACCGAGATCCTCAAGACCTGGGTCACCGAGTACGACCGCCGCGGCTGGGGCTCCGGCGGAGCCGACCTGCATTGGTATTGCACGGGCGACCCGGCCGCCCACGTCGGCGCGACGCCGGTGTGGGAGAGCCTGGCCGACGAGCTCACCGAACTGCTCGGCGCGAAGGCGTACACCGAGCTGGCCGCAATGTGTAAGCGCCGCAGCGGGCTAGGGCTCATCGCGGTGCACCCGGCGACACGGCTCGCCGAGTAACCGGGCGCACGCCCCGTGCCGACGCCCGATTTCATCGCCGAGCTGCGCCGCGCGGTGGGCCACGCGCTGTTGTGGTTGTCCGGCGTCAGCGCTGTCACGATTCGCGATCGAAAAGTGTTGCTGGTCAAGCGATCCGACAACGGGGCGTGGACGGCCGTGACCGGCATCCTGGATCCCGGCGAGAACCCCGCGGACGGCGCCGCCCGCGAGGTCCTCGAGGAAACCGGGGTCACCGCGCGGGCCACCCGACTCGCGTGGGTGCACGTGACCGGCCCGCGCGTCTATCCCAACGGCGATCGGGCGCAGTACCTCGATCACGTGTTCCGGATGCAATGGCTGTCCGGAGAGCCTTACCCCGCCGACGACGAGAACACCGAGGCGGCCTGGTTCGACCTCGACGAGCTGCCGCCCATGACCGACGACATGCGCCGCCGTATCGCGTTGAGCGCCACTGACGATGTGCGGACCGTCTTCGAAACCACGCAGGGCCCGCCCGGTTAGCCTTCGAGCCATGGACGACGAGAGGCGGTCGGCTGCCGCCCCGCGCTGGCGGGGCCGCGCCGGGCGCCTCGAAGTCTGGTATGCCACCCTGTCGGATCCGCTGACGCGTACCGGGCTGTGGATTCACGGCGAAACCCTCGCCCCGACCGGAGGCGGCGGCGCCTACTCCCACGGCTGGGCGAGCTGGTTCCCACCGGCCGGGCCGCCGCGCACCGAGCGGTTCGGCCCCGAGCCCGCCCAATCCGCCACCGGCGCAACGTGGTTCGACGTGAGCGGAATGCGGCTTGGCCCCGCCGAGCTGACCGGGCGGGCCGGCTCGCTGTCGTGGGAACTGTCCTGGACGGATACCGGCGCGCCGCTGTGGACGTTCCCCCGACAGGCCTGGGAGCGCGAGCTGCTGCCCGCCGCCCAGGTGGTGATCGCACCCACCGCCGACTTCGCCGGATCGCTGACCGTCGGCGACGACGCCCACCACGTCACGGATTGGCGCGGCGACATCGCCCACATCTACGGGCACGGCAATGCCGAGCGCTGGGGATGGATCCACGCCGACCTCGGCGGCGGCAACGTCGTCGAGGCGGTCGCCGCGGTGTCACGCAAACCGAGCCTGCGCCGGCTTCCGCCGCTGGCCTTCGTCCGCTTCCGGATCGACGGAAAGGATTGGCCCGCAAGCACTTTGCCGGCGCCGCGGATGCGGGCCGCGTTGGGTCTGCCGCACTGGCAACTCGCGGGGCGCATCAAGGGTCACGACGTGACCATCCGGGTTCATCAGCCCCGGGACAGGTGCGTCAGCCTCGAATACACCGATCCCGACGGAGCCACGGTGGTGTGCACCAACACCGAGCAGGCCGACATCGACGTCGAACTCGGTGGCCGGAAGTGGTCGGTGCTCGGCACCGGTCACGCCGAAGTGGGCCTGCGTTGATCACGAGGGCACCCGCCCTGAACGGGATGCCCCGCAGCCCTCGCTGCCCTTGCTTGCCTTAGCCGATCGCGCCGGCCAACTCGGTGCCCGATAGAGTGCCGGCCCATTCCAGAAGCCCCTCCACGTCCAGCTGGGGTTGGATTCCCGATGTTCCCGCTAAGCCCGGTGAGCTGGTCAGCAAGCCGAGCCCAGGCACCGCGCCGCTGGAAGCGGCCGGGGCGGCGGCGACATAGCCGACACTGCCGGTGGCGTTGGTGATCGACGCGGCGGAGGAGCCGACGACGGCGGTGATCGAGGAGGAGCTGAGGTTGACGATGCCGGTCGTATCCGCAACCGGGTTACCGGTAATGACGGCGGACCCGCTGATGAGGTAAGCCACGACGTCCGGGAAAGCCTCTACGGGGGTCAGGGTAAGGGGATTGGCGCCGGCAGCCACCGTAGCGCCGGCCTGATACAGCACGCCGTCGGCGCCCACGGCTTCGGTGCCAAGAGTGACGGCGCTACCGGCGTTCACGATGATGGAGGTAGCGCTCCCGAAATAGACGGAACCATCACTGCTGGTGGTCGCGATGGTGACTGAGCCGCTATTAATGTATGCGACCGAACCGGGCCCGACCGTCAGGGTGCTGCCGGCCGGAACGGTGGTGGTGGAGCCCTCAGGGATGGGGGGGTCTCCCGGGATGGTGGAGCCCGCCTGTTGGGCAGTGTTGGTCGAGCTGAGCTGTGCCACGGACTGAGTCCGCGAACTCGTGGCATTACCAACGGTCTGCGCCGCGGCGCGAGCCTGGGCATCCTGCCCTGACTGATTCGTCGTCTGCGGCGGCTCACTAAACGAGCCCAACGTGCTCGCCGCCGAGGAGTCCGCAGCGTAGGTATACATCGCGGTGGCGTCTTGGACCCACATCGCCGCGTACTGGGCCTCGGTCGCCGCGATCGCCGGCGTGTTCTGCCCGAAGAAATTGGTCGCGACCAGGCCCGTCAACAACGCCCGATTGGCCGCGACCAACGGCGGGGGCACCGTGGCGGCAAACGCCGCCTCATATGCCGCCGCCGCCCCGTACGCCTGGGCGGCGGTCTGACCGGCCGCAGCCGCCGCAGCCGACAACCAGTCCGCATAGGAGGTGGCCGCCGCCGCCATCGCGACCGACGACGGGCCAAACCAGCTCTGGCCGGCCAGCCCCGAGACCTCCGTGGCATAACCGCCGGCCGTGGATTCCAGCTCGGCGGCCACACTGTCCCAGGCCGCCGCGGCCGCCAACAAAGGCCCCGATCCCGGACCGGCATAGATAAGCGCGGAGTTGACCTCTGGCGGCAGCAACGCAAAATCCATTCGCCGGATCCTTTCCCATCGGCCCGTTATTCGGCGCACGTATAGCAAGGATATTTAATGGAGTCGCGTGAACGCCTCGTGACTTCGCGCTTACACCAGCGGAAAATTGTGTAGCGAAATGACGAAAATGACAGTGAGGCAGGACTTTTCGGAACAACACCCGCACACCCGCGGTTTACGTCGATCTGAGCGCAATACCATGCGCAGTCAATGTTCGAAGAGTGCCCGCACCACGCGGGTAGCCGGCATCATGCTCAGCTACCTGGCGTTTGAGCGCCCGGCGAGTCTTCCGCGTCCGCACGCGGACTGGGGTTCCCGAATGTGTTGCGCGCGAGCGCAGTCAGCCCTCCAACTTGTAGCCCAACCCTCGGACCGTCACCAGGTGCACCGGGTTGGCGGGGTCAGCCTCGATCTTGGACCGCAGGCGCTTGACGTGGACGTCGAGCGTCTTGGTGTCCCCGACATAGTCGGCTCCCCAGACGCGATCGATCAGCTGTCCGCGGGTGAGCACCCGTCCGCTGTTGCGCATCAAGTACTCGAGCAAGTCGAACTCCTTGAGCGGCAACGTGATTGCATCACCATTGACCGACACCACGTGCCGCTCGACATCCATGCGTACCGGCCCCGACTCGAGGACGCCGTCGCTGACCTCGGAGTCGTCGTCGCCGCCGCGACGCAGCACCGCCCGGATGCGGGCGATCAACTCGCGCGCCGAATACGGCTTGGTCACATAGTCATCGGCGCCCAGCTCTAGACCGACCACCTTGTCGATCTCGCTGTCGCGCGCGGTCACCATGATCACCGGCACGCCGGACCGAGCCCGCAGCTGCTTGCACACATCCGTGCCCGACATGCCGGGCAGCATCAGGTCAAGCAGCACGATGTCGGCGCCGGCGCGATCAAACTCGGCGAGCGCCGCCGAGCCGTCGGTCACCACCGTGGCTTCGAAGCCTTCCTTGCGGAGGAGAAAGGCCAGCGGATCGGCAAGCGACTCCTCGTCTTCCACGATCAGCACACTGGTCATGAGCGCCACTCCTCCTCGTCGCTACGCTCTGCATCGTCGTCAGCGCGGGTCATCTACTTAGTTCTTCCTCTCGTTGTGAGCGGTTGGGCCGCAATTCGCGAGCCCGGGGCGCCTCGGGTTCCTCGTCGCCGTCGGCCTCTTGATACGCCGGAATCGACAAGGTGAACGTGGATCCAGTGCCCGGCTTGCTCCACACGCCGATAGTGCCGTTGTGGTTAGCCGCAACATGTTTGACGATCGCCAACCCCAGCCCGCTGCCGCCGGTGGCGCGCGAACGGGCCTTATCCCCCCGGAAGAAGCGCTCGAACACGCGCTCCTGGTCCTCCAGCGCGATGCCGATGCCGCGGTCGGTGACGGCAATCTCGATGTTGTCGCCGCGGCGGCGACGGCTGATCGACACCGGCGAACCCGGGGCCGAATAGGCGATGGCATTGGACACCAGGTTCGCCAGGGCCGTGACCAGCAGCGTCTGGTCGCCGAGCACCCGCAGGCCGCTGGGCGCATCGGTGCGAACCTCGATGTTGGCGTTCTCGGCGGCCACCTTGTGGCGCGAAATCGCCTCGGAGACAACGCTGTCGACATCCACGGCGGTCACGTTGGGCAGCCGCTCGGCACCCTGCAGCCGGGACAGCTCGATCAACTCGGCGACCATGTCGCCCAACCGGTTGGCTTCGATCAGCACCTTCTCGGCGAAGCGGCGCACCGTCTCGGAGTCGTCGGCCGAGGCCAGCAATGCCTCGGCGAGCAGCGCCATGGCACCGACCGGGGTTTTGAGCTCGTGGCTGACGTTGGCGACGAAGTCGCGCCGGGTGGCCTCCATGCGGACATGGTCGGACTGGTCGTGCACGAACACCACGGCGAAGCGGCGGTCTTCCTCGCTGAGCAGCCGCGCCTGGCCGTGCACCGAGATCCCCGCCCGGCCACCCGCCGCGCGCTTGTGCGGCTGCAGGTCGAATTCGGCGTCGTCGCCGGCGAGCGCCTGCTGCGCGGCCTGCCACGCCTGGTCGTCGAGTTGACGGTCGCGCACCAGGCCCAACTCCTTGGCCCGATCGTTGAGATAGACGACGTCGCGGTGGGTATCCACTACCGCGGCGCCCATCGGCATCAGCGCGACGATCCGTTGCAGCATCTGCGCAACGGTGATCCCGGTCGACTCAGCAGCCACCCGCTGGCGGCGTCGGGCTACCCGCGGCGACAACCGAGTGCCGGCCGCTACACCCACGACCAGTGCCAGCACGGACAACACCCCGGCCAGCAACAGCGCCGAGAACACGGTCACGTACAAAATCCTACAAATTTGGTGAACGCAGCCCTAGCGGAACGAGGACAAAATCGGACAAGTCACAACCTGAGCTACAGGTGTTCGGCCCCCGTTCACACGAAATTTGGCCAACTGGCCGGTAAACCGCAAAACGGTGCCGCAAACGCATGGTGCGGCGACACGCCGGGGAAGCTACCGCGAGCCCTGGCTGGCAACCGCCGCGGCGCCCGCGGCGGCCGCCTCCGGGTCCAGATACGTTCCACCGGGCACCACCGGTCGCAGATCGGCGTCCAGGTCGTAGCGCAGCGGAATGCCGGTCGGGATGTTCAGGCTGACGACCTCCTCGTCCGACAGCTGATCGAGGTGCTTGACCAGGGCGCGCAGCGAGTTTCCGTGCGCCACGATCAGCACCGTCTTGCCGAACCGCAGATCCGGCACGATGACGTCGGTGAAATACGGCAGGAACCGGACCACCACGTCGGCCAGGCACTCGGTGAGGGGCCCGCCGCCGATGTCAACGTAGCGCGGGTCGGCGTCCTGGCTGAATTCGCTGCCCCGCTCGATGGGCGGTGGCGGCGTGTCGTAGCTGCGCCGCCAGGTCATGAACTGCTCTTCGCCGTACTTGGCCTTCGTCTCGGCCTTGTCCAGTCCCTGCAGCGCGCCGTAGTGCCGCTCGTTGAGCCGCCAGCTGCGATGCACCGGGATCCACAGCCGGTCCGCGGCGTCCAGCGCCAGGTGCGCGGTGGTGATCGCGCGGCGCAGCAGCGAGGTGTAGAGCACGTCGGGCAGCAGCTTGTGTTCGGTCAGTAGCTCGCCGCTTCGAACGGCCTCGGCCCGGCCCTTTTCGGTGAGCCCGACGTCGACCCAGCCGGTGAACAGGTTCAGCGAGTTCCATTCGCTTTCGCCGTGGCGAAGCAATACCAGCGTGGCCGTGTCTCCCATGCCGGTTAGTCTCTCACGCACTCTGCGAAGCGCGCCGAGCGTAAGGCCACTGCGAAAGTTGGGTTCCACAAACCGCGGCCGGCTTGCGCTCGCGGAGCTAGTCGTCGTCGTCTTCGTCGATCAGATGAGCGAAGGCCTGCAGATTCTTCAACGACTCCCCGCGCGACACCCGCCATTCCCACTCCTTCTGGATCGACGAGCGAAAACCCAACTCCAGCAAGGTGTTAAAGTCCGAATCCACCGCTTCGAGAACTTGCCCAAGCACCCGGTCGATCTCGTCGGCATCAACCGAAGCCAGCGACATCCGGCCCACGAGGTAGATGTCGCCGACGTTGTCCAGCGTGTATGCGACGCCGTAGAGCCGGCGGTTGCGCTTGAGCAGGAAGCGGTACACGCCCTCGTGGTTCTCGTCGGGCTTGCGGCACACGAACGCCTCGACCCGCACCGAGTGCTCGCCGATGCTCAAGATGGTGTTGGTCTTGAGCCTGCGCTCGCCGGGCAGTTCGACCACCAGACCGGGCAAACCACCATGTGCGCCTTCGTGTTTCGAGTAGGCCAGCTCGCTGGCCTGCAGCGCATGCTCGATCACCTGCTGCACAGTCATGAACGCCGCTCCTGCTCATCGCTCCGCTCCGCATCGCCGCGGGCGCCGGAGCTCATGCGCCCACCCCCCGACGCGACGTCCAACGGCGCGGCTTGCGCGCCGAGAGCCGGTCGCGAACCCGGTGCTGGCGGCCGGCGGTGAAGTTGCCGATCGCGCGCCGGTAACTGGCCAGCAGCGCGTCGGTGGTGTTGTCCCAGGAGAACGTCGCCGCGTGGGCGGCCGCCACCCGGCTCATCGCCCGGCCCCGCGGCCCGGCGCCGAGTCGCAGCAGCCCGTCGAGCGCGTCTGCCCAGTCGCCGACGTCGTGCCCCGGCACCAGCGTCCCGGTCACCCCGTCGCGCACGGCCACCGGCAGTCCCCCGACGGCGGCTGCGGCCACCGGCGTGCCGCACGCCTGCGCCTCCAGCGCGACCAATCCGAACGATTCCGAATAGCTAGGCACCGCAACCAGATTGGCGGCCTGGAACACGGTGGCCAGATTCTGCCGGGACTGCGGCGGCAAGAACGTCACCCGCTCGGTGATGCCGAGTTCGTCGGCCAGCCGCAGCAAGCCGTCCGGGGAAGCCAGGCCGCTGCCCGACGGGCCGCCGGCCACCAGGATGCGCACCCCGGGCAGCTTCGCGGCGGCGCGCAGCACGATGTCGGGCGCCTTCAGCGGCTGGATCCGGCCGACGAAGGCCACCACGTCCTCGTCTGGTGCGAGCCCGAGCCTGGCCCGCGCGGCCGCGCGATCACCCGGGCGGAACACCTCCAGGTCGACGCCGGGATGCACCACGTCGATTTTCGCGGGAGCGGCGTGATGCAGTGAAATCAGCTGCCTCGCTTCGTCATCGGTGTTGACGATCAGCCGGTCCGCCTCGTCGACCACCTGCTGTTCGCCCACCGTGCGCAGCGGCGGCTCGGGTGCGTCGCCTTCGGCCAGGGCGGCGTTCTTCACCGCGGCGAGCGTGTGCGCGGTGTGCACCAGCGGCACCGCCCACCGGTCCCGGGCCAGCCAACCCACCTGCCCAGACAGCCAGTAGTGCGAGTGCACGATATCGTAGTAGCCCGGTTCGTGCGACGCCTCGGCACGCAGCACCCCGGCCGCGAACGCGCACAGCTGGGTGGGCAGATCGTATTTGTCCAGGCCCTCGAAAGGCCCCGCCACGACGTTGCGCACCAACACGCCGGGAGCCACCCGCTGGACCGGCGGATCCGTGGACGCGGTAGCTCGGGTGAAGATCTCCACCTCGATGCCGCGGCGGGCCAGATGCAACGCGCTCTGCAGCACGTAGACGTTCATCCCGCCGGCGTCGCCGGTCCCCGGCTGGGCCAATGGCGAGGTGTGCACGGCCAACACCGCCACCCGGCGCGGATCGTTCAGCGAGAGGACGTCGTCGTGCCGCACACTGTCATCTTTACAGGACGGCCCTCGCGCCCAGTTCAAGCGTGCGCAGAACCTCGCGTTACGCGGTGTTCTCGGGCGCGATCTCCGGCAGCCGGGAGCCGATGGCGCCGGCGCGGCGCATCGCACCGAGCGGGTCGGCATACAGCCCGCCCAGCGACACGATCCCGGCTCCGGCCTCCTGCACACGGTTGCCGAAGGCGGTGACCCGAAGGTCGCGCGGCGCCAGCACGGAGCGCTCGGCGAACGACTCTTCGACCTGCTCCAGGGCTTCCGGATACTCGGTGAACGCCTGGCCGCCGACCACCAGCTCGTCAGGGTTGAGCAGGTCACGCAGCAGCGCGACCGCCTCGCCAAGCACCCGGGCCCGCTCGGTCAGCAGCTCCTGGGCCGGCTTGTTGCCGGCCCGGGCCAGCCGCAGCAGGTCCGCGATCCCGGTCGACGAGCCGTTCGGGCGGCCCGGCGGGGCCGCGGGCAGGATGCGCAGCTTGCGGGCCGCGGCGAGCACCGCTTCGTCGCTGACCGTGGACTCCAGCTGGCCGGTGCCGCCCAGCAGCTCGGAGTACGCGGGCAGGCCGGCGATGGTGCCCGGACCGCTGGACGGGCAGTGCACCCGTCCGCCGATCACCAGCGCGTAGCCGACGGTCTCGCGGGCGTAGACATACAGGCTGGTCGGCGAGCTCGGCGCGAACCGCCGCATGCCGAGCAACAGCTCGGCGCCCGCCATCGCGTCCACGTGCGACGCCACCGACACTGGCAGGCTCAGCGCGTCGGCCAGCACGGGGCCGACGGGCGCCTGGCGCCAGCCCAGCCTCGGGTGGTCGACGTGGCCGGTGGCGCTGTCGACGGTGCCACCGATGGCGACCCCGACCCACAGCGGACGGCGCCGGTGCCAGCGTCGCAGGTAACGGGTCGCGCTTTCGGCCAGTGACGCCAGCGCCGGGCCCGCGGGGCTCAGCGGTGTGGGCGTCTCGACGGTGTCCAGCGTCCGGCCGAACAGGTCGGCCGCGACGATGCTGGTGGTCCGCGCACCGACGTGAATGCCCAGCGCCACAAAGGGTTCGTGGTTGATCTCCACGGGAACCCGGGGGCGCCCGATGGCGCCGGAGACGGCCAAGTCGGCCCGCTCCCGAAGCAGGCCCGCATCGAGCAGCGCGATGACCTGACGGTTCACCGTGGCGATGCTCAGCGAGGTGACGCCGGCGATGACGTCGCGGCCCACCGGGCCGCGCAGCCGCACCGCGCGGAAGACCGACGCCGCCGCCGAGTCAGCGATGTGCAGGGCCGGCGGCAGAATCTGCCGGTGCAGTCGCAGGTGATTCTTGCGAGTGGTGGAATGGTGTGAATGGGTGAGAGTGGTCGAGCGCACGAGCATCCTTTGTCCGAGTTCTATGGCCGGTCTTCGGCCCCACCTGTGCTGAGTCAGGCGCGGCAAAGTGCGCGGCAACAACACGCACCCGCCGCGCACAGACACGCGGTGGTGGCGTTGAACAAGGTGCTGTGATGCACAAAGGGAATTTAGCACGTTTATTAGAATTGTCTCGATGACTGCAGCTAATACTGACCAACGAATCGCCGTAGTCACCGGTGCCAGCTCGGGTATCGGCGAGGCGACCGCCAAAACCCTTGCGGCCCTTGGGTTGCACGTCGTGGCGGTGGCCCGCCGTGCGGATCGGATCACCGCTCTCGCGAACGAAATCGGCGGCACCGCAATTGTGGCTGACGTCACAGACGACGCCGCCGTCGCCGAGCTGGCGAGCCGGCTGAACCGGGTCGACGTGCTGGTCAACAACGCCGGAGGCGCCCGCGGACTGGAGTTCGTCGCCGACGCCGACCTGGCGCACTGGCAGTGGATGTGGGAGACGAACGTGCTGGGCACGCTCCGGGTCACCCGCGCGCTGCTCCCCAAGCTGATCGAGTCCGGCGACGGCTTGATCGTCACGGTCACCTCGGTCGCCGCGATGGAGATCTACGACGGCGGTGCCGGCTACACGGCGGCCAAACACGCCCAGAGCGCGCTGCACCGCACGATGCGCGGCGAACTACTCGGAAAACCGGTACGGCTCACTGAGATTGCGCCCGGCGCAGTGGAAACCGAGTTTTCCCTGGTTCGATTCGACGGCGACGAACAGCGCGCCGACGCCGTCTACACCGGCATCACGCCGCTGGTGGCAGCCGACGTCGCCGAGGTGATCGGATTCGTGGCCTCGCGGCCGTCGCACGTGGACTTGGACCTGATCGTGATGAAGCCGCGCGACCAGGCCGACACCCGGCGGTTTAACCGCCGGGGCTAGGCGAAACGGTAGTGGTCGTGGCGCTCCCAGACGTCGAAGTAGTGGGGGTACCCGACAGAGTTGGCGCGTTCGACGGGGTGACCGGGGCGGTGACGGGGATCTGAGTCGACGGCGGGCGTGCCGTCGGTGGCGGCAGCGCCGACATGGCCACCCAGGTGTCCCAGTCCACGGCCCAGTCCCAGATGTCGCCGTCGGAGTAGGAAAGCTGGATGGTGCTGCCGGTCACCTCGACGGGGTCGCCGTAGATCGCGGTCTGGTAGTACTGCTCGGCGTCCTCGGTGGACAGGTTGACGCAGCCGTTGGTGACGTTGGTGTTGCCCTGGGCGCCGGCGCTGCTGGGGTTGGCGTGGATGAACTCGCCGTTGTTGGAGATGCGCACCGCCCAGCGCTCGTGCACGTGGCTGTAGCCGGCGGCCGGGTTGGACATGTAGAAGTCCGCGTATTTCTCGGTCACCACGTGGATGCCGTTGCGGGTGACGTTGCGTGCCTTGTCCGCCTCGCCGTAGCTGCACGGGAAGTCCATGATGACGCCCTCGTCGCGGACCACCTGGATGCGGTGCGACGAGACCTCGGCCTTGACGACCTGCTTGCGGCCGATCGCGATCTTCAGCGACATGTCCTGCAGGCCGTAGGCACCGTCGCCGAACGGCAGCCCGTAGAACTTGGCGTCGACGTTGATGGTGGTGCCCGCCGGGTAGTACTCGCGGGGCCGGTAATGGATCCGGGCGCCCTGCGCCTCGTCGGGCAACCAGGCCCAGCTGCCCTCGACCGGCGGGGTGGTGGTGATGGTGAGCGCCTTCTCGACGGTCGCCTTGTCGGTGATGGGCGCATCGAACTGGATGATGATCGGGGCCGCCACACCCACGGTCTGGCCGTCAGCCAACTGGAATCCGCCGTCGATCTTCTTCGTCGGCGCCACGGTGGTGAACTTGCCCGCGACGGGAATCGTCTTGCCGTCGTGGCCCACGACCGAGCCGCTCCAGGTGTAGGCCCCGTCGTAGCCCAGCGGCTCGGTGACGGTGTAGACCGTGCGGTCGTCGTTGAACGACCCGGCGACGGGCTTGCCCGACGAGTTCGTCAGCGCCACCTTCTGGAACCAGCCATCGGAGACCTGAACACTGATCGGCGTGATCGGCCCGACGTCGGTAGCCGCGTCGGCGGGCTGGTATTTCAGATGCGGCGCGGCCCGCTCCTTGTTCTTCTCCGCTTGCTTGGCCGCGGTGTCACCGCAGGCGGCCAACACGCTGGGAGCGAACACACCAAGCCCGAGGGCCGCCAAAGCCAGGCGCCGGTTGACCGGCGGCTGGCGATCGGAGGTGTTCACGACATCCAAAGATACCGGGACACACCGTCGTTGCCCGCCACGACAGCGCAATGACGACGCGGGTCCGCGGCTAAATTAACAGCTACAGCGGGCAACCGAGCAGAACGGGCTCGGGCTCGAGTGTGATGGCAAACACGTCGCGGACCCCGTCCCGGACGATGCGGGCCAGGGCGATCACGTCCTCGGTGCTGGCGCCGCCGCGGTTGGTCAGGGCGAGCGCATGTTTGGTCGACAACCGGCAGGTCGCCGCTTCGTCGCCCGGATAGCCCTTGCCGAAACCCGCCCGCTCCACCAGCCAGCCGGCGGCCAGCTTGACGCCCCCGGGTGCCGGCCAGTGCGGCACCGGACCGTCGGCGCGGGCTGCGAGCCGCTCGTAGGCCTCCGGCGTCACCACCGGGTTGGTGAAGAACGAGCCGACGCTCCAGGTGTCGTGGTCGGCCGGATCGAGGACCATGCCCTTGCGCGCGCGCAGCGCCAATACCGCGTCGCGGACCACGCGCGAGTCGGGCCGATCGCCGGCCTGGGCCCCGAGCGCGGCAGCCAGCTCGCCGTAACGCAGCGGCGCACCGCGTCCCGAACCGTCCAACGCAAACTCCACTTCCAGCACCACCACCGGGGTGTGCCCACCGCCGGCGCGCTTGAATGCGCTGGTGCGATACCCGAAGCCGAGCTCGTCGGCTGGTATCCAGCGCACTTCGCCGCTGCGTCGATCGAGCACCCGCACCCGGGTGATGGTGTCGGACACTTCCGCGCCGTAGGCCCCGACGTTCTGCACCGGCGTCGCCCCCGCCGAGCCGGGGATGCCGGACAGGCATTCCAGACCGCCCAGCCCGTGTTCGATGGCCGCGACCACCACGTCGTCCCAGACCGCCCCGGCCTCAGCGCGGACCAGGTTGCCGTCGATCGCGATACCGCCGTTGGCGACCCGGACCGCGGTCAGATCGGTCAATGTGTCGGCGAGCACCAGATTGGAGCCACCGGAAAAGATCAGCAGCGGGCCAGCGCCGCGCTCGGCGGGTTCCGCGTCCAGCTGCCGCACCACCGCGACCACCTGATCGGTGCTGGTGCAGGTGATCAGACGGCGGGCGACCGGCCCGACCCGCAAAGTTGTCAGCGGGGCCAGCGACACCGCCTCAGCGACAGACGCACCGGCATCCAGGGATCCGACTTCGCGCCCATTCATGGCCCGTAACGGTAGCCTGACCAGCTATGCCGCGTTCATTCGACTTGTCCGCCGAGTATCAGGACAGCGTGGAAGAGGTCCTGCAAGCCTTCACCGATGAGGCCTACTGGCTGGCCAGGCTGGCGGCCTCCGGTGTCGACGACGCGAAACTCGAGTTGCTGGAGCCCGGCGACAACGGGGCCCTCGAGGTGGTCACCCTGCAGATCGTGCACAGCGACAAACTGCCCGGGATGATCTCGCAGTTGCACCGCGGCGACCTCTGCATCCGGCGTGAGGAGAGCTGGGGCCCGGTCACCGACGGCACGGCCTCGAGCACCTTCTCGGGATCGGTCGCGGGCGCCCCGGCGAAAGTCTCCGGCACCGCAACACTGTTCCCCGCGGCCGAGTCGGGCGGTTCGCGGCTGGAGTGCCAACTCACGGTCCACGTCCGGATTCCGCTCATCGGCGGCAAGCTGGAGAAGATCATCGGAACAGAATTGGCCAACCTGGTGAGCGCCGAACAGCAGTTCACCTCGGAGTGGATCATCAGCCACGGCTGATCGGCGCGCATCGTCGCCGCGCCTAAGCTGAACCGCCCGCCTCCTCCCCGCGCCGCACACGGCGCGCATCGTCGCCGCGCCTAAGCTGAACCGCCCGCCTCCTCCCCGCGCCGCACACGGCGCGCATCGTCGCCGCGCCTAAGCTGGCGGCTATGCGAATCGCCCTGGCGCAACTCCTCAGCGGCACCGATCCGGCGGCGAACCTGCAGCTGGTGCGTGAATACACCGCCCGTGCCGCAGACGCCGGTGCCGCGCTGGTGGTCTTCCCGGAGGCAACCATGTGCCGGTTCGGGGTGCCGCTGGAGCCGATCGCCGAGCCGGTCGACGGGCCGTGGGGCGACGGTGTCCGGCGGATCGCCGCCGACTCCGGAGTCACCGTGATCGCCGGCATGTTCACCCCGTCCGGCGACGGGCGGGTGACGAACACCGTCATCGCGGCGAGCCCGGGTCCGCCGAATCAGCCCTCGGATGGGGTGTGGGCCCACTACGACAAGATCCACCTGTATGACGCGTTCGGCTTCACCGAGTCGCGTACGGTCGCACCCGGTCGCGAGCCGGTGGTGATCACGGTCGACGGCGTCGGCATCGGGTTGACCGTTTGCTATGACATCCGGTTTCCCGCCCTCTACACCGAGCTGGCCCGGCGCGGCGCCCAACTCATCGTTGTCTGTGCGTCCTGGGGTTCGGGTCCGGGCAAGCTCGAGCAGTGGACGCTGCTCGCCCGCGCCCGGGCGCTGGACTCGCAGAGTTACATCGCCGCAGCCGGTCAGGCCGACCCCGGCGACACGCTGGCACGCTCGGGATTCGGCTCGGGCGCGCCGACCGGGGTGGGCGGCAGTCTGGTGGCCTCGCCGTTGGGTGAAGTCATCGCGTCTGCCGGCTCCGAGCCGCAGTTGGTGGTTGCCGACATCGACCTCGACCGAGTCGCGAAGGCCCGCGAGAGCATCGCGGTGCTGCGCAACCAGTCCGACTTTGCTCGGTGCGATACGGCAGAATCGGTCCGGTGACGAACCCACCAGGACCACCGAACGCGGGCCCGCCACCGTGGGCCCAGCCCGGCAACCAGGGTCCGTCCGGCGAACCGCCGACCACCGCGCGGCCCACCGAGCATTTCGGCACCGGCGGCCCTGACGTGTCACCGCCGACCACGCCCGTCCATCCGCAGGAGCGCACCGAGCAATTCGGCGCCACCGCGGAGCCGCCGCCGAGCCCGCCGCCCCCGCCGGTCGCCCCGCGCCCCAGCGCGCGGCCGTCCAGCCCCGGCGGCCAGCCGGCGCCGGAGGAGCAGCGCAAACGGCGGTCCATTCGTGACCCGCTGTCGCTCGTGCTGATCGGCATCATCGTGGTCTCGCTCGTCATCGCCGGCCTGATCGGTGGCGAGCTGTACGCGCGGCACGTCGCCGACACCAAGGTCGCCCAGGCCGTCGCCTGTGAGGTTCAGGACCAGGCCACCGCGTCGTTCGGGGTGGCGCCGCTGCTCCTGTGGCAGCTCGCCACCCAACACTTCACCAACATCTCGGTGGCGACCGCCGGCAACCAGATCCGCGACGCCAAGGGCATGAAGATCGACATCAGCATCAAGAACGTCAAGCTGGACCGAACCTCGACGTCGAAGGGCACCGTAGGCTCGCTGGACGCCACCATCACCTGGACGAGTGACGGCATCAAGCAGTCCGTGCAGAACGCGATTCCGATTCTGGGCGAGTTCGTCACCAACAGCGTCACCACCCATCCCGCCGACGGCACCATCGAGCTGAAGGGCATGCTCGACAACATCACCACCAAGCCGGTGGTCTCCGGCACCGGAATCCAGCTGCAGATCCAGAGCTTCAACGCGCTGGGCCTGACGCTGCCGCGGGAGAGCATCCAGTCGACGCTGGACGCCTACACCGCGAAACTGACCGCCAACTACCCGCTGGGCATCCACGCAGACAGCGTGCAGGTGACCCCCACCGGCGTGACGAGTCACTTCTCGACGCAGAACGCCACCATTCCCGCCGGCGACAACAACGACTCCTGCTTCGCCAACATCTAGGTGTCGCGCACTACCTGCCCAGCCCGTCGAGGACGGCCCGGGTGCCGGACAGGCCCAGCCGGGTGGCGCCGGCGTCCAGCATCGCGATCGCGTCGGCGGCGGTGCGAATGCCGCCGCTGGCCTTGACGCCGAGGCGCCCGCCGATGGTCTCGGCCATCAGCGCGATCGCCCGCACCGATGCCCCGCCCGCGGGATGAAAGCCAGTTGAGGTTTTGACGAAGTCGGCGCCGGCGTCCTCGGCGGCTCGGCAGACGCCGGTCAGCGTGCTCTCCGACTGCCTCAATAGGACCGCCGATTCCACGATCACCTTGAGCACCGCGGCCGGCACCGCCGCCCGCACGGCGCGGATGTCGTGCCGCACAGCGTCGAGCGCTCCGGCCAGCGCGGCGCCGACGTCGATGACCATGTCGATCTCGACGGCCCCGGCAGCGACGGCCCGGGCGGCCTCGTCTGCCTTGACCGCCGACTCGTGCTTGCCGGACGGAAAACCGGCCACGGCGGCGATCGGCACGCCGCCGCCGGCCGCCACCGCGACCGGCACCATCGACGGCGACACGCACACCGCGTAGACACCGAGGTCGACGGCCTCGGCGACCAGCGCAGCCACGTCGGCCTCGGTGGCTTCGGGTTTGAGCAGGGTGTGGTCCACCAGCGCCGCGACGCGCTTCCTGCTGACGTCGGTGTCCATCAGAATTGTTCCTCCGGGCCGCCGGGGTTACACCCGGTCGCGGTCATCTCGGCGTCGTCGACGACCGGTCGCCACGGTTCCAGGTTCCAGCTGGGTTTGCCGGGCTGGACGAGTTCGGCCAGTTGCCAGTGACAGAAGAATTGGGCGCGCATGCCCGGGGTGTCCGCATTCGGCGACTTCGCGAGTACCTCGGTCCAGGCCTCGTCGGCGGCGGCGTCACCGCCGGGCTGCCGGGCGGCCGCTCGCCCCGACGGCGTCGGGAAAACCCGCAGGCTGGTCAGCCGCTGCCATTGCGTCCATTGGGTGTGATCGATGAAGGGCGGGGAGTACGCCGGATCTGCCGAGGCCGTGGCCGCCGCCGGTGAGAGGCCCGCCATCGCGGCAGTCGTCATCGCCGACAGAGCCAGCAGGGCTTTCATCCGTCTAGCGCGACTTGCCCTGAATTTCGAGGAGCTTGGGCCGCACGTCGACCAGATACACGCCCGCCGCGCAGGCGGCGATCGCCATGCCGAGCACGCCGAAGACGAAACTCAGGATGGATGTCAGGGCCACGGCGCCGCCCAGGATCACCAGCCACACCGGCTTGGTCAGCTTGTCGGCGGCGGTGTAGGCGTCGGTGCGCTGCATCGCCGCGTGAATGAACGCGTACACCGCGGTCACCAGGACGGCGATCTGCAAGATCAACATGACGGTACCCACGGCGTGACTCACGCCTTAAGGGTATGCGGGCCGCGTCGAAAACGTCGACTCCGGGTTGCCCCGAAGGGCAACCCGGAGGTCGAACCTACTTCTGGGTGACCTTCTTGGCTGGGGCCTTCTTCGCCGGGGCCTTCTTCGCCGGGGCCTTCTTGGCCGGGGCCTTCTTGGCCGGGGCCTTCGCCGCCGCCTTGACCGACTCCGCTTTCTTGGGCAGCTCGATACCGACCAGCTTGGCGGCCCGCTCGCCGACCGCGCGGGTCTGCGTCGCGACGGTGCCGAGGGCCTCCTGGGTCAGCTCGACGGCCTGGTCGACGTAGCCCTCGGCGCGCGCCGTGGTCTCCTCGAACGGCCGCTGGCTGCGCAGGCGCTGCAACGCGGCTTCGCCGCGCTCGACCAGCTCGTTGTACCGGTTGGTCGCGGCATCCAGGTAGCCCTCCGCCGCCTTGCGCAGCTCCTCGGGGGTGAAGCGCTCGCGCAGCTCGGTGAACTGGTCGGGCAGGTCGTCCTGCAGCTTGGCCAGGCGGGCACGGCTCTCCTCGACCCGGCTGCGGGTGTCGGTGCGGGTGTCCTCGGCGCGCTCACGCAGGCCGGCGATGAGCTCGTTCACGGTGGCCAGGGCCAGGTCCGCGGCGCCCAGGGCCGCCAGCAACGGAGCCCGCAATTCTTCGATGTTCGAGTTTTCGGCCATGCTGTTTCCTTTCTGGTTTGGATTCGTTATCGGTCGTGTTGCGTCATTCATAGGGAAGTTGGGGCAAGCGCAGGCTCCCTCGAGGGGAGGGTCAAGACCCGCGGATTGACGTCGCACGCGGCTTGCCAAAAACCTCCAATCGGTCGGGTCAGATTGAGGATTGAGGGGACATCGGTGCGGTGGACGCACCCGGGGCTCAGGCCGGGCCGATGTCGACTGCGTTGTCGGTACTCAGCCCGGTAGCGGCCCGCAGCGGTGGGATCACTTGCCTTGCTTGTGAATAGCCCGATGGCCGCCGGTCTATGCCTGCACGGCCTCGTCGGGCGACGAACACTCCTCTTCGGCGTTGGATACGGATTCATTCTGTTGGGCGAACGAGGTGTAGATGTCGAGCAGTATTTGCTTTTGCCGCTCGGTGATGGCCGTGTCGGTGACGATGGCGTCACGCACCTGGCTCTTGTCACTCGGCTCAAGAATGCCGGCCTGCACGTAAAGGACTTCTGCTGACACCCGCAGCGCCTTGGCGATCTGATTGAGAACATCGGCCGACGGCTTGCGCAGTCCGCGTTCGACCTGGCTCAAGTATGGGTTGCTCACGCCGGCCCGCTCGGCCAGCTGGCGGACCGACACCTGAGCGTTTTCCCGCTGGGTGCGGATGAAGCTGCCGATGTCGGAGGCCATGTCGGAGGCAGCGATCGACACCTTGGCGGAGAGTTTGTCCTCCGACGACATCGCGTGCTCCTCAGTCCGATCGCCGTATCCGGCATCAGCGTAGAGACAAGTGCTTGCTTTTGCAAGCACTTGTTAGCGCTACTAGCCACCGCCGCTAGAAGAACAGCTGCGCGACGGCGTAAATCACCAGGCCGGCCAGAGATCCCACCACGGTTCCGTTGATCCGGATGAACTGCAGGTCACGACCGACGTGCAGCTCGATGCGCCGGCTGGCCTCCTCGGCGTCCCAGCGCTCGATCGTGTCGGTGATAATCGCGGTGATTTCGACCCCGTACTGGGTGACCAGGTGCTGGGCCGCCCGCACGATCCAGCTGTCCACCTTGTCGCGCAGGTCGGCGTCGTCGCGGAGCGACTCCCCGATGCGAATCACAGTGTCGGCGATGCGGGTACGCAACGCCGACGACGGGTCGTCGACGCCCTCGAGCACCAGCCGCTTCAGCGTCTTCCACGCCGTCGCCGCCGCGCCGGCGATCTCATCGCGGGCCATCAGCTGCTCCTTGACGGTTTCCGCGCGCGCGATGGTGTCCGGGTCGTGCTGCAGGTCATCGGCGAATTCGAACAGGAAGCGGGTAGCCGAGCGCCGCAGCTCGTGGTCGGGGTTGCGGCGCACCTTGTCGGTGAAGTCCATCAGCTCGCGGTGGATGCGGTCGCCGACGAGATGATCGACGAAGCGCGGCGACCAGGTCGGCGAATCGCGCTCGACCACCCGCTGGATGATCTCGCCCGCGTTCAGCGACCACTGGAACGCCCGGTCGGCGAGCAACTGGATCAGCGCCTCCTGCCGGTTCTCGGCCAGCAGCGTCCCCAGCACCCGGCCCACCGGCGGGCCCCACTGCGGCTCGGCGATGCGGCGCACGATCATCCGGTCGATCACCTGCTGGACGTCCTCGTCGCGCAACAGCTCCACCAGCACGCGCAGCACCGTTGCCGCCTCGCTGGCGACCCGGTGGGCATGTGCGGTCTCCGACAGCCACTTGCCGAGCCGGCCGGGCACCTGAGCGTCGCGCAGCTTGGCCTCTACCACCGCCGGCGACAGAAAGTTCTCCCGCACGAAGGTGCCCAGGCCCTCGCCGAGCTGGTCCTTCTTGCGCTTGATGATCGCGGTGTGCGGAATCGGGATGCCCAACGGGTGCTTGAACAGCGCGGTCACCGCGAACCAGTCGGCCAGCGCGCCCACCATGCCGGCTTCGGCGGCCGCGCCGACGTAACCGACCCACGCGCCGGTGACGGCATGGGCCTGCGCCCACCGGCAGGCGAGGAAGACGACCGTGGCACCGATCAGGAAACTCAGCGCCACCAGTTTCATCCGGCGCAGCGCCACCCGCCGCTCGGCGTCTGCCTTCGGGTCGGCCCCGGCGAAGGATTCCGCGAAGGACGTGCGGGTGCTGCCCGCAGCGGCGGGCGGTCCCGATGTCTCGGATTTCTGCGGGGCTCTGTGTACCACCACACCATCATGTATTGCCGGGGCGAGTATGTGTTACGACAACTGGTCAGCGCGGTTGTCGGGCGGTCGCGTCGGGTCCCCCAACCCACCGCGGCACACCGTAGTATCAAGTCGTCTACGGAATGGAATCGGCGACTGTGGCAGAGCGAATCCCGGCGGCGACCGCGAAGACGGACGGTCGTAAGCGGCGCTGGCATCAACACAAGGTCGACCGGCGCAACGAGCTGGTCGACGGGACCATCGAAGCAATCCGCAGACTCGGCCGCTACCTGAGTATGGACGAGATCGCCGCGGAGATCGGCGTCTCCAAGACCGTGCTCTACCGCTACTTCGTCGACAAGAACGACCTGACGACCGCGGTGATGATGCGGTTCACCCAGACGACTCTGATCCCCAACATGGCCGCCGCCCTGCTGTCGGACCTCGACGGTATCGACCTGACCCGCGAGGTGATCCGGGTGTACGTCGAAACGGTGGCCAACGAACCAGAGCCGTACCGGTTCGTGATGGCGAACAGCTCGGCCAGCAAGAGCAAGGTGATCGCCGACTCCGAGCGGATCATCGCCCGCATGATCGCGGTGCTGATGCGCCGCCGCATGCAGCAGAGCGGCGTGGACACCGGCGGCGCGGAACCCTGGTCCTACCTGATCGTCGGCGGCGTGCAGCTGGCTACCCACTCGTGGATGTCGGATCCGCGGATGACCCGCGACGAGTTGATCGACTACCTGACCATGCTCAGCTGGAGCGCGCTGTGCGGCATCGTCCAGGTCGGCGGGTCCCTGGAGAGATTCCGCGCAGAACCCCACCCTGCCCCGACTGTGCCGCCCGACGCACGCTGAGCAGGTCCGGCGAGGCGAACCCTCCCATTCGTTTGTCGATTGCGCGCACCCGCGTGACCCGGGACTCCAGCCGGGCGTGCAGTCCCAACCTGCTCCAGCCGATAGCATGCAGAGATGCTCCCGGGGCAGACCGACCCCATTTGTCAGTCGGCAGCCCAACGCCCCAGGCCATAGAAAGGCTTACCTTCTAATGTCCGCGCAGCTCACGCCCCATTTTGAGAACGTGCAGGCGCACTATGACCTGTCCGACGACTTCTTCCGGCTGTTTCTGGACCCCACCCAGACCTACAGCTGCGCTTACTTCGAACGTGACGACATGACGCTGCACGAGGCTCAGCTGGCCAAGATCGACCTGTCGTTGGGCAAGCTCAACCTCGAGCCCGGGATGACACTGCTCGACATCGGCTGCGGCTGGGGGGCCACCCTGCGCCGAGCGATCGAGAAATACGACGTCAACGTCGTGGGCCTGACCCTGTCCGAGAACCAGGCCGAGCACGTGCAGAAGTCGTTCGACGAGCTGGACACCCCGCGCACCCGGCGAGTGTTGCTGGAAGGCTGGGAGAAGTTCGACGAGCCGGTCGACCGGATCGTGTCGATCGGCGCCTTCGAGCACTTCGGCCGCGCGCGCTGGGCCCGCTTTTTCGAGATGGCGTATTCGGTGCTGCCGGCCGACGGCATCATGATGCTGCACACGATCGTGCGCCCCTCGTTCAAGGAAGCCAGGGCCAAGGGGCGGCCACTGACGCACGAGGTCGTGCACTTCACGCAGTTCATCCTGACCGAGATCTTCCCCGGCGGCTGGCTGCCCACTCCGCACTTGGTGGAAGAGCACGCGTCCGACGCCGGCTTCAAGCTCACCCGCACCCAGTCGTTGCAGCTCCATTACGCGCGAACCCTCGACCTGTGGGCCGAGGCGCTGGAGTCCAATAAGGACAAGGCCATCGCGCTTCAGTCGCAGCAGGTCTACGACCGGTACATGAAGTACCTGACGGGCTGCGCCAAGCTGTTCAGAGAGGGCTACACGGACATCGATCAGTTCACCTTGGTGAAGTAGCCCGCACGGGCCGTGGCGCCTACTTCACGCAGGTGAACTGCCCGACATTGCTGATCCCTTTCCGGAAGAACTTCTCGCACCCGGTCAGGTAATGCATGTACTTGTCGTACACGGCTTCCGATTGCAGCTCGATGGCTTTCTCCTTGTTGGCTTCCAACTTGGCCGCCCACAGATGCAGCGTGCGCTCGTAGTGCTCCTGCAGCAGCTGCACCCGCTCGATCGTGAAACCCGCGTCGCCCGCGAACTTGAAAATGTCTTCCTGCGCCGGCAGCTGTCCGCCCGGGAAAATCTCGGTGCCGATGAATCGCGCGAAACGAAGGTCGTTCATCGTGATGCTGACGCCGCGCTCGAGCTGTTGCTGCTGGGTGTAGGTCAAGATGGTGTGCAGCAACATTCGGCCGTCGTCGGGAAGGATGTTGTAGGAGCGTTCGAAGAACGCCGCATACCGTTCCATCTTGAACGCTTCGAAGGCACCGATGGTGACGATCCGGTCGACCTTGTCCTCGAATTCCTCCCAGCCCTGCAGCCGCACCTCGACGGTGCGGTCGGTCGGAATCTTGGCGAGCTTGGCTTTGCTGTATTCGAACTGGTTGCGGCTCAGCGTGATACCGATGACGTTGACGTCGAACTTCTCGATCGCCCGCACCAGCGCACCGCCCCAGCCGCAGCCGATGTCCAGCAGTGTCATCCCCGGTTCGAGGTTGAGCTTCCCGAGCGCCAGGTCGAACTTCGCGTTCGACGCCTCTTCGAGAGTCATGTCGTCACGCTCGAAATAGGCGCACGTATAGGCCATCGTGGGGTCGAGGAACAAGGCGAAAAATTCGTTGGAAACGTCGTAGATGGATTGGGATTCTTCGTAATACGGCCGCAATTGGGTCATGCGCGGGTAAAACCTCTCGTCAGTGGACCGCGAGGATCCTATCCAACAAACCAAACGTACGCCAAAGAACGCACGTCAGTAGGCGTAAAAGCCCTGGCCCGATTTCTTTCCCAGCCGGCCGGCCTCGACCATGCGCAGCAGCAAGGGCGGCGGAGCGTAATGCGGCTCCTTGAACTCATCGAACATCTTGTCCGCGATCAGCTTGAGGGTGTCCAGGCCTACGAGATCGGACAGCCGCAGCGGACCCATCGGGTGCGACAGCCCGGCAACGATGGCCTTGTCGACATCGTCGACGGTGGCGAAGCCGGCCTCGACCATCCGGATCGCGGACAGCAGGTAGGGCACCAGCAGCGCATTGACCACGAACCCCGATCGGTCCGAACAACGGACCACCTGCTTGCCCAGCACCGCGGCGGCGAACTCCTCGGTGCGCGCGGCGGCGGCCTCGTCGGTGACCAAGGTGCTGACCAACTCGACCAGCGGGAGCACCGGAACCGGGTTGAAGAAGTGCAGACCCAGCACGCGCTGCGGATTCTTGGTGGCCGCGGCGATCCTCATGATCGGAATGCTGGAGGTGTTCGACGCCAGTACCGCGTCGGGGTCGGTTATGACGCTGTCGAGTTCGGCGAAGACCTGGGCCTTGATGGCGTCGTCTTCAATGATCGCCTCGATGACGAGTTGGCGGTCGGCGAGGTCCTTCAGATCCGTGGTGAAGGTGAGCTTGCTCAGCGCGCGGTCGCGCTCCCGCTCGGTCACCTTGCCGGCGCTGACGCCGCGCTCGAGCGACTTCACGATGCGGTTGCGTCCCGCCGTGATCAGCGCGTCGGTGGTCTCGAACACGGTCACGTCGACACCGGCCCGAACCGAGACCTCGGCGATGCCGGCGCCCATCTGCCCGGCCCCGACAACCCCTACTCGCTGGATCGCTGCCAATTTTGCCTCCTCATACGCGCGAGCAGACGCAGAATCGCATCGACTGGGCTGCAGAAGTGCGACTCTGCGTCTGCTCGGCAGACTAACTCAGCGGCTCAGGCCTTTCGCCCTCAGCTCAGCGACCGACGCCGCCGGTTCAACTTCGTCCTCGCGAGCCCGCGGCCCGCTCGTCCTCAGTGAAACTGACCCTCTTCGGTCGAGCCGGTCAGCGCGGTGGTCGACGAGGTCGGGTCCACCGTGGTGGCGATGCGGTCGAAGTAACCCGCACCGACCTCACGCTGGTGCTTGGTGGCGGTGTAGCCGCGCTCCTCGGCGTCGAACTCGCGCTCCTGCAGCTCGACGTAGGCGCTCATCTGGTTGCGGGCGTAGCCGTAGGCCAGATCGAACATCGAGTAGTTCAGCGCGTGGAAGCCGGCCAGCGTGATGAACTGGAACTTGAATCCCATTGCGCCCAGCTCCTTTTGGAACTTGGCGATGGTCGCGTCGTCGAGGTGCTTCTTCCAGTTGAACGACGGCGAGCAGTTGTAGGCCAGCATCTGGTCGGGGAACTCGGATTTGACGCCCTCGGCGAACTTCGCCGCCAGCTCCAGGTCCGGAGTGCCGGTCTCCATCCAGATCAGGTCAGAGTACGGCGCGTAGGCCTTGGCCCGGGCGATGCAGGGCTCCAAGCCGTTCTTGACCCGGTAGAAGCCTTCCTTGGTCCGCTCACCGGTGATGAACGGCTGGTCGCGCTCGTCGACGTCGGACGTGATCAGCGTGGCCGCCTCGGCGTCGGTGCGCGCGATGACGACGGTCGGCACGTCGGCGACGTCGGCCGCCAGACGGGCCGAGGTCAGGGTACGGATGTGCTGCTGGGTCGGGATCAGCACCTTGCCGCCGAGGTGGCCGCACTTCTTCTCGGAGGCCAGCTGGTCTTCCCAATGCGAACCGGCGACACCGGCGGCGATCATGGCCTTCTGCAGCTCGTAGACGTTGAGCGCGCCACCGAAGCCCGCCTCACCGTCGGCGACGATCGGGGCGAGCCAGTTCTCCACCGAGGTGTCGCCCTCGACCTTGGCGATCTGGTCGGCACGCAGCAACGCGTTGTTGATCCGGCGAACGACCTGCGGCACCGAGTTGGCCGGGTACAGGCTCTGGTCGGGGTAGGTGTGGCCGGAGAGGTTGGCGTCACCGGCGACCTGCCAACCCGACAGGTAGATGGCCTTGAGGCCGGCGCGCACCTGCTGGACGGCCATGTTGCCGGTCAGCGCGCCGAGCGCGTTGACGAACTCCAGGTCGTGCAGCTGGTTCCACAGCACCTCGGCGCCGCGGCGGGCCAGGGTGGCCTCCTCCACGACGCTGCCCTGCAGCGCGAGGACGTCCTCGGCGCTGTAGGTGCGGGTGACACCCTTCCAACGGGGGTTGGTGTCCCAGTCCTTCTTGATCTGTTCGGCGCTCTTCGGGGCTCCAGCGACAGACATTGGGCTTGACTCCTTCAACTCAAATGGTGAACGGCTAACGCCACACCGCCGGCTGGGCGGTGGCTAACGGCTTAACTTCACTGGCGTGCTAACACGACCATGGCATAGCCCGTTGATGCTGGTCCACCCATTTCAGTTGCCAATTTAGGCTACGACACGGCCCAGACTTGCGAAGCTTGCGAAGGAGGCGTGTAACTTAACCGTTTCAGAAGCTACCGGCTGGTAACAAGAATTCGCAGGTCACACAGGGATTTAACGGTACGCTTGTCCGGTTAAACCGCGAAGATCGATGCGACGGCTTTCGTCTCGTCGCCGACCGCGTATGTGAGCGTTGTAACAGCCCGATCGGCCAGCCCCGGGCCGAATTGATCCGTGGATCCGGCCGGGTGAACACGCGACAGGATCTCGAGTTTGTCGCCTAGGGCGACGGGAGCCTCGTGCTCGATGGTGATGCGCAGCGCCCGTTCCGGAAGCCCGGCCAGCAGCTCGGGGTGCGACGCCAGGTAGTCCTCGATCACGCTCCAGTACACGGAGTTGTTCATGTGATCGAACAGGTCGATGTCGGTGACCCGGACCGGGAACTCGTGGATCTCCGACGCCTCGCCGCGGGTGAACGGCTTCAGGTAGCCCTTCCACCGCAGCCGGTCGACCGACGTCGTCTTGTGCAGGCCCGCCAGGAAGTCGTCGGCGATGCGCGACGGCATCTGGGTTTCCCGGTTGATGTTGATCCAGAACGCCTCGGATTCGATCAGCCCGCCCTTGCGCCCGTCGATGCGGACCCGCATCTCGCACCATCGGTTCGAGGTGCCCGAACACCAGCGCCGACAGCGCAGCATGTCCTGGAACTCGATCGGGCGGATCAGGTCGACCATGGTGCGGCGGACGATCCACAGCGGGTGGGTCTCCTCGAAACCCATCTGGCGCAGCTGGTCCTGGCCGATGTCCTGGATGTGCCGGCAGGCGGCGTCCAAGCGCAGCCGGCCGGTGCGGTCGATGTCGCCGACCCGCAGCGGCCATTCGCGATCGAACACGTCGGGATGACCGTCGAGCACCGGCATCATTTTTTTGTCCAGGCTCACCAATGCGCTCCCCGTTGTACGTTCCTGCGTACCTCAGGCTAACCCGAGGCCCCCGGTGCGGATCATGCCGATGCGCCCGGTCGAAGACCAGCGACCTGTGCGAACTCTGCAAACCACACCTTCACATTCGCGAGTACGCTCAAAAAATGTCCAAGACATCCCGGACGTTTGTGGGCTCCCGCGTGCGCCAACTACGCAGTGAGCGCGGATTTTCTCAGGCGGCGCTGGCTCAGATGCTCGACATCTCGCCGAGTTATCTCAACCAGATCGAACACGACGTCCGCCCGCTGACGGTCGCCGTGCTGCTGCGCATCACCGAGGTGTTCGGGGTGGACGCGACCTTCTTCGCGCCGCAGGACGACACCCGGCTGGTCGCCGAACTGCGGGAGGTGACGATGGACCGCGACCTGGACATCGATGTCGACCCGCCCGAGATCGCCGAGATGGTCAGCGCGCATCCCGCCCTGGCCCGGGCCGTGGTCAACCTGCACCGGCGCTACCGGATCACCACCGCCCAGCTCGCCGCCGCCACCGAGGAAAGGTTCTTCGACGGCAGCAGCGGCAGCGGTTCGATCACCATGCCGCACGAAGAGGTGCGCGACTATTTCTACGAGCGGCAGAACTACCTGCACGAGCTGGACACCGCGGCCGAAAACCTGACCAACCAGATGCGGTTGCACCACGGCGATCTGGCCCGCGAGCTGACGCGGCGACTCACCGAGGTGCACGGGGTGCACATCACCAAGCGGATCGACCTCGGCGAGGCCGTGCTGCACCGCTACGACACCGGGACCAAGACGCTGGAAATCAACAACCACCTGTCACTGGGCCAGCAGGTTTTCAAGATGGCCGCCGAACTGGCCTACCTAGAGTTCGGCGACCTGATCAACAGCATGGTCGCCGAGGGCAAGTTCACCAGCCCGGAGTCGCACACGCTGGCCCGGCTGGGATTGGCCAATTACTTCGCCGCCGCCGCGGTGTTGCCCTACCGCCAGTTCCACGACGTCGCGGAGAATTTTCGCTACGACGTCGAGCGACTGTCCTCGTTCTATTCGGTGAGTTACGAGACCATCGCACACCGGCTTTCCACGATGCAGCGGCCGTCGATGCGCGGCGTGCCATTTTCCTTCGTCCGGGTGGACCGGGCGGGGAACATGTCGAAGCGCCAGTCCGCCACAGGTTTTCACTTCTCCTCCAGCGGTGGGACCTGCCCGTTGTGGAACGTCTACGAGACGTTCGCCTACCCCGGCAAGATCCTAGTGCAGATCGCGCAGATGCCCGACGGGCGCAACTATATGTGGGTGGCACGCACGGTGGAACGCCGCGCTGCGCGGTATGGTCAGCCCGGCAAAACCTTTGCCATCGGTCTGGGCTGCGAGCTTCGCCATGCGCACCGGCTCGTCTACTCGGAAGGACTCGATTTGTCCGGGGACGTTGCGACACCCATCGGCGCGGGATGCCGGGTCTGCGAACGCGACAACTGCCCGCAGCGGGCCTTCCCCGCGCTGGGGCGATCACTTGACCTCGACGAACACCGCAGCACGGTCTCGCCGTATCTGGTGAAGCAGACATGACCGACGAGCAGGTCGGGCGAGTGCCGTCGTCCAGCAAGCTGCGCCGGCTCGGCCCGCTGAACTGGGCCCTGGCCAAAGGGGCTGCGCGCACCACGCGGGCACCCGAGATGCATCTGTTCACCACGCTCGGTCAGCGCCAGGGGCTGTTTTGGGCGTGGTCGCTTTACGGCGGCCGGCTGCTGCACGGCCGACTGCCGCGCGTCGACACCGAACTGGTGATCCTGCGCGTCGCGCATTTGCGCTCGTGCGAATACGAGCTGCAGCATCATCGTCAGATGGCGCGCCAGCATGGTCTGGACGCTCACATGCAGGCCACGATCTTCGCCTGGCCCGACGTCCCGGAGGGCGACGGACCGCGAAAGATCTTGAGCGCCAGGCAACAGGCGCTGCTCAAGGCGACCGATGAGTTGATCAATGACCGGTCCGTCAGCGACGACACCTGGCAACAGCTGGCGGCGCACCTTGATCGGCGGCTACTCATCGAATTCTGCTTGCTCGCAACACAATACGACGCGCTGGCCGCGACGATCACCGCGCTGAAGGTGCCGCTGGACTACCCGGGCAGCCGTTAGATGTAGATGTTGGCCAGCACGGCCAGCGTGAGTATCACCGGCAGCGTCGGCAGGCCGAAAGCCAATGCCGCCCAAGGATATCGGCCGCGCCGGCCCAGCCGCCAGCCCCATACCCCGGCGACCAGCGCCAGCACGGCCGATGCCACCAGGACCACCGGTGCCCACCGGCCGGCCGTCGCGTTGTCGCCGGCAACCGAGATGGCGATCAGCCACAGCACATAGCCGACGACCACGCCGCCGATGGCACCGACAATGGTGTCCCCACGGATCATCGGCTAGAAGTTGATCATGTGGCCGGTTAGGCCGTGGAAGCACTCTTGCAGCGCCTCGGACATGGTCGGATGCGTGTGCACGTTGCGCGCCAGCTCGGTGGCGGTCAGGTCCCACTTCTGCGCCAGTGTGAGCTCCGGCAGCAGCTCGGACACGTCGTGGCCGACCAGGTGCCCGCCCAGCAGCTCGCCGTACTTGGCGTCGGCGACCAGCTTGACGAATCCGCTCGGGTCACCGACGCCGTGCGCCTTGGCGTTCGCAGTGAACGGGAACTTCGCCACCACCACGTCGTAACCCTCGTCGCGGGCCTGCTCCTCGGTGAGCCCGAAGCTGGCCACATTGGGCTGGCAGAACGTGGCGCGCGGGAGCATGCGGTAGTCGCCGAGCGCCAATGTCTCTGCGCCGGCGATGGTTTCGGCGGCGACCACCCCTTGGGCCTCGGCGACGTGGGCGAGCTGCAGCTTGCCGGTGACGTCGCCGATGGCGTAGATGTGGTCGACGTTGGTGCGCATGTAGTCGGTGATCCCGATGGCCCGACGGTCGGTCAGCGCGACCCCGGCGGCGTCCAGCCCGTAGCCCTCGACGTTGGGCGCAAAGCCGATGGCCTGCAACACCTTTTCGGCCTTGAGCTGTTGGTTGTTGCCGTCCTTGCTGACGCTGACCGTGACCTCGGAACCACCGTCGGTGATGGACTCGACCTTGGTTCCGGTCAATATCTTCACGCCCAGCTTCTTGAACTGCTTCTCGATCTCTTTGGAGGCGTCGGCGTCCTCGTTGGGCAGCGCGCGCGGCAGGAACTCGACGATGGTCACGTCGACGCCGTAGTTCTTCAGCACGTAGCCGAATTCCATGCCGATGGCGCCGGCCCCGGCGATGATGATCGACTGGGGCAGCTCCCGGGTCAGGATCAGCTTCTCGTAGGTGACCACGTTTTCCGACAGCGTGGTGCCGGGAACCAGCCGGGTGCTGCTGCCGGTGGCGATGATGATGTTGTCGAAGGTGACCGTGTCGGTCCCGCCCTCGTTCAGGTCGACCGACAACGTGTGGGCGTCGGTGAACTTCCCGTAGCCGTGGATCTCGGTGATCTTGTTCTTCTTCATCAGGAAGTGCACGCCGGCGACGCGGCCCTCGGCGACCTTGCGGCTGCGGTCGAAGGCGACCCCGTAATCGAACGTCGCCTCGCCGCTGATGCCAAACGTCTTGGCCTCTTTGGTGAAGATGTGCGCGAGTTCGGCGTTGCGCAGCAGCGCCTTGGACGGGATGCAGCCGACGTTGAGGCAGACGCCACCCCAGTATTTCGGTTCGACGACTGCGGTGTTCAGGCCGAGTTGCGCGGCACGAATAGCGGCGACATAACCGCCGGGACCGGCTCCGAGGACGACGACGTCATAGTGAGAAGTCACGAGCCCACCCTAATGGGTCAATACGGGATGACGCCGATCAGACAATGACCCGCGCGCGCGCAGTAGTAATAGCCGTACAGCGGCGCCGCCGCGGCGACGGACGCGAACGGCCCCGACATCACCGCGATGGACAACGCCGAGATCAGCGGCCTGCCCTGCACCATCGCCAGCATCACCCCGCCCACCGCGCACGCGACGACATAGACCAGCACCATGAACACCGCCGGCGTCTTGTCGATCGTGTGATACCACCAATAGAACAGGCTGAGGCCGACCTCGGCCGCGCCGATCCACACGCCCAGGATCACCAGGACCAGCTTCCACCACTTCAGGTACTGGTAACGCCCGGGGACGGCGACCGGGTGCACCGACGCCGCAACCGATTCGGCGTGCTCGACGGGGGCCTCGGCCTCGTGCGCGGGCTCCGGCGCGGCGGACGGCTTTGCCGGAAGCGTGCCCGTGTCGTCGAAATTCGGCTTGAACGGCACCGAGTGCTCGCCGCTGTCCTCGGAATCGCCGAAGTCCGGCACGAAGGCCCGCGTACCGGTGTCCTCGTCGTCAGGCACCGGAGGTCACCTGGATTGCGACGAGGACCCCCAACCAACCGGGCGTCAGGGCGAGGATGAACGCGCCGACCATGGTGACCCACCGGCGCCCCGAGAACAGAATCACCAGCAGGCCGAGGATGCTGGGCAGCCCGGCGACCAGGGCGATGATGATGTCGGGGCGGACCCGGGCGTGCATCACCAGCGTGCCCGCGACTCCCGCCAGCAGGCCGACCGCGATGCCGATCAACATGGCGCTGGCCAGCAGCCAGGGGCGCGGCAGCGGGATCACTCTGACGACCTTACTGCGGTTCGGCAGGGCCAGCCGGGCACGTTTCCGGCGCGGTCTCGCCGACCACCGGGCCGCGTATCGCCGGACGTTCGCCGCGCTCGTAGCCGGCGCCGGTGATGACGGGAGCGGCTGCCAGCTGAGCCTTTTCGTCGTCGGTGAAGACCCGGCCCCGGCTCAGGAACCGCACGCCCTCCGGAGCTTCCAGGCTGAACCCGCCGCCGCGGCCCGGCACGATGTCGATGACCAGCTGGGTGTGCTTCCAGGCACGGTACTGCGGACCCGAGATCCACACCGGCACGCCCCCCGAGCCTGGAGCGGCCACGTCGAGGACGCCGAGCAGGACGTCGCGATCGCCGACTAGAAAGTCCCCGACCGGGTAGCACATCGGCGACGACCCGTCGCAGCAGCCGCCGGACTGGTGGAACATCACCGGGCCGTGCCGGTCCTGCAGTCGAGTCAGCAACTCGGCGGCCGCGGCGGTGACGACCACCGGCGCCGGCACGACATAATGGCGCCACTCCTCCTCATCGCTGCGCTCTGCGTCGTCGCCGACGCGCATCAGAAGAAGCCCTGCGCCTTGTCGGTGTAGGACACCAGCAGATTCTTGGTCTGCTGGTAGTGGTCGAGCGCCATCTGGTGGGTTTCCCGGCCGAACCCGGATTGCTTGTATCCGCCGAAAGCCGCGTGCGGCGGATAGACGTGGTAGCAGTTCACCCACACCCGGCCCGCCTTGATATCGCGGCCGGCGCGGTAGGCGGTGTTGCCGTCGCGGCTCCACACGCCGGCACCGAGGCCGTACAGGGTGTCGTTGGCAATCGCGAGAGCGTCGTCGTAGTCGCCGAACGACGTCACCGCGACCACCGGCCCGAAGATCTCCTCCTGGAAAATACGCATCTTGTTGTTGCCGGCGAAGATCGTTGGCTGCACGTAGTAGCCACCGGACAGGTCGCCACCGAGCTCGGCGCGCTCACCGCCGGTGACGACCTTGGCGCCCTCGGCCTTGCCGATCTCGATGTAGGACAAGATCTTTTCGAGCTGGTCGTTGGAGGCCTGCGAGCCCAGCATGGTCTCGGTGTCCAGCGGGTCGCCCTGCCGGACCGCCTTGGTGCGGATCGCGGCCAATTCCAGAAACTCGTCGTGGATGTCGGATTGGATCAGGCTGCGCGACGGGCAGGTGCAGACCTCGCCCTGATTGAGGGCGAACATCGTGAAGCCCTCGAGGGCCTTGTCCTGGAAGTTGTCGTTGGCGGCCATCACGTCGGAGAAGAAGATGTTCGGGCTCTTGCCGCCGAGCTCGAGCGTGACCGGGATCAGGTTCTGCGAGGCGTACTGCATGATCAACCGCCCGGTGGTGGTCTCCCCAGTGAACGACACCTTGGCGATGCGGTCACTGGACGCCAGCGGCTTGCCGGCCTCGACGCCGAAGCCACTGACAATGTTGACCACGCCCGGCGGGATCAGGTCGCCGATCAGCGACATCAGGTACAGGATCGAGGCCGGCGTCTGCTCGGCGGGCTTGAGCACCACCGTGTTGCCCGCGGCCAGGGCCGGCGCCAGCTTCCAGGCGCCCATCAGGATCGGGAAGTTCCACGGGATGATCTGCCCGACCACCCCGAGCGGCTCGTGGAAGTGGTAGGCGACGGTGTCGTCGTCGATCTGTGACAGCGAGCCCTCCTGGGCGCGGATCGCCGCGGCGAAATACCGGAAGTGGTCGGCGGCCAGCGGGATGTCGGCGGCCAGCGTCTCGCGGATGGGTTTGCCGTTGTCCCACACCTCGGCCAGCGCCAGCGCGTCGGTGTTGGCCTCGATGCGGTCGGCGATCTTGTTCAGCACGGCGGCGCGCTCGCCCGGGGACGTCTTACCCCAGGCGGGGGCGGCCGCGTGGGCGGCGTCGAGTGCCTTGTCGACGTCGGACTCGTCGCTGCGCGCGACTTCGCAAAACACCTGCCCGGTCACCGGTGTCGGGTTTTCGAAGTACAGACCCTTGGCCGGTTTCACCCACTGCCCCCCGATGAAGTTGTCGTAGCGCGACTCATAGGACATCAGCGCCCCGGCAGCACCGGGACGTGCGAAAACGGTCATCTCCTCGGCTCCTCGTCCGGCTGTGGTGCTACACCTGTAACCCACCTCACACTACCGCTCGGGCCACAATGGCTTCCATGACAGCGCAGCCTGCCGACGACCGGAACTCGCCCGACGACCCCTACCGGTGGCTCGAGGACGTGACGGGTCCGGCGGCGCTGGACTGGGTCCGCGCCCGCAACGAACCGACCCAGGCGGAGTTCTGCGATGCACGGTTCGAGCAACTGCGCATCGAGGCGCTCGAGGTGCTTGACACCGATGCCCGGATCCCCTACGTGCGGCGCCGCGGCGAATACTTGTACAACTTCTGGCGCGACGCGGCCAACCCGCGCGGGCTGTGGCGACGCACCACCCTGGACAGTTACCGCAGCGACTCCCCCGAGTGGGATGTGCTGATCGATGTCGACGAATTGGGCCGGGCCGACGACGAGAAGTGGGTGTGGGCCGGCGCGAGCGTGATCGAACCGGAGTTCACCCGCGCGTTGGTCAACCTCTCCCGCGGCGGCTCGGATGCGGTGATTGTGCGTGAATTCGACATGATTACACGGGAATTCATTGCCGACGGGTTCTCGCTGCCGGAGGCCAAGTCGCAGATCGGCTGGGCCGACCCGGATACCGTGCTGGTGGGCACCGACTTCGGTCCCGGCACGCTCACCGAGTCCGGCTATCCGCGGATCGTCAAGCGGTGGCGGCGGGGCACGCCGTTGGCCGACGCCCAGGTCGTCTTCGAGGGCACGCCCACCGATGTCAGCGCGTCGGTGAATGCCGATCGCACGCCCGGTTTCGAGCGCACCTTCGCCGGGCGCACCATCGACTTCTGGAACGAAGAGATCTACGAGGTACGGGGCGCGGACCTGGTCCGCATCCAGACACCCACCGACGCCAGCGTGTCGATCCACCGCGAGTGGCTGCTGATCGAGCCGCGCAGCGACTGGACCGTCGGCGAGACCACCTACCCGGCCGGCTCGCTGCTGGCCGCCGACTACGACGAATTCCTCTCCGGCAAGGTCAAATTGCAGGTGGTCTTCGAGCCCGACGAGCACACCTGCCTGCATCAGAGCGCATGGACGCGCGACCGGCTGTTGCTGGTGACGCTGGCCGACGTGGCCAGCCGGGTGGAGATCGTCACACCCGGATCCTGGCAGCGCGAAGTGGTGCCCGGCGTCCCGCCGGCAACCCACACCGTGATCGTGGCTGCCGACGACACCGGCGACGAATTCTTCTTGGATTCAAGCGGTTTCGACACGCCGTCGCGCCTGCTGCGCGGCACCGGCGACGGGCCGCTGGAGCGAATCAAGTCCGCTCCCGCCTTCTTCGACGCCGAAAACCTGGACGTGGTACAGCATTTCGTGGCATCGAAGGACGGCACGAAAGTCCCCTACTTCGTGGTCCGCTCACGCGACGCCGCCGGCCCCGGGCCCACCCTGCTGGGCGGGTACGGCGGATTCGAGTCGTCCAAGACGCCCGGGTACAGCGGCGTGCTGGGCCGGCTGTGGCTGGCCCGGGGCGGCGCCTACGTGATGGCCAACATCCGCGGCGGCGGCGAGTACGGGCCCGGCTGGCACACCCAGGCCATGCGGGAGAACCGGCACAAGGTCGACGAGGACTTCGCTGCGGTAGCAACCGATTTGGTGCAGCGCGGCATCGCGCGCGTCGAGCAGCTCGGCGCCCAGGGCGGCAGCAACGGCGGGCTGCTCATGGGCATCATGCTGACCAAGTATCCGGACAAATTCGGCGCGCTCGTCTGTGACGTCCCGCTGCTGGACATGAGGCGCTATCACCTGCTGCTGGCCGGCGCGTCGTGGGTGGCCGAATACGGCGACCCGGACAACCCGGATGACTGGGAGTTCATCTCCAAATACTCTCCCTACCAGAATATTTCGGCCACCGCCCAGTACCCGTCGGTGCTGTTCACCACCTCCACCCGAGACGACCGCGTACACCCGGGCCACGCGCGCAAGATGGTGGCGGCGTTGGAACAAGCGGGCCACCGGGTCTGGTACTACGAGAACATCGAGGGCGGGCACGCCGGCGCGGCCGACAACGAGCAGGCCGCCTTCAAGGCGGCACTCAGCTATTCGTTCCTGTGGCAGACGCTGTCGGCCTGAGGAGTGGGCCGGCCATAGGATGTGCACGTGCCGCTAGAAAGTATCGAGACCGCGCTGGTCGTGGTCGGCCTGGTGTTCATCATCGCGGGGCACGCGCAGGCACGCTACCGCTTTGTCAAGGATCGCCCACGGGGCCGACACTTCTACTGGCTCACGTCGGTCATCGGCATCGTGTGCTTCGCCGTGGGCACGGGCCGGCTCTGGCCCAACGCCATCGCCTCGGCGGCGATCTTCACGGCCATCGTCGTGGGAGCCGCGTACATGATCACGCCGTACCTGAAGATCGGCGGGCAGATCTACGCCTCCAACCCGGAGAACCGGGAGCCCGACCCGGAATGAACCCGCCCGCCTTCGAGACCCTGCTGTACCGGACTGCCGGCCCGATCGCCACGATCACGTTGAACCGCCCCGAGCATCTCAACACCATCGTGCCGCCCATGCCCGACGAGATCGAAGCCGCGATCGGCCTGGCCGAGCGCGACCACGACGTCAAGGTGATCGTGCTGCGCGGCGCCGGGCGCGCCTTCTCCGGCGGCTACGACTTCAGTGGCGGCTTCCAGCACTGGGGCGAAACCATGATGACCGACGGGCACTGGGATCCCGGCAAGGATTTCGCGATGGTCAGCGCCCGCGAGACCGGACCGACGCAGAAGTTCATGGCGATCTGGCGGGCCTCCAAACCGGTGATTGCCCAGGTGCACGGCTGGTGCGTCGGCGGGGCCAGCGACTACGCGTTGTGCGCCGACATCGTCGTCGCCAGCGAAGACGCGGTGATCGGCACGCCATACAGCCGGATGTGGGGGGCGTATCTGACAGGGATGTGGCTCTACCGGCTGAGCCTGGCCAAGGTCAAATGGCACTCGCTGACCGGCCGGCCGCTGACCGGCAGCCAGGCCGCGGAGGTCGAATTGATCAACGAGGCGGTGCCCTTCGAGCGCCTCGAGGCCCGGGTCGCCGAAATCGCCGCCGAGCTCGCCCAGATTCCGTTGTCACAGCTGCGGGCGCAGAAGCTGATCGTCAACCAGGCCTACGAGAACATGGGCCTGGCCTCCACCCAGCTGCTCGGCGGCATTCTCGACGGGCTGATGCGCAACACCCCCGATGCGCTCGAGTTCATCCAGACCGCTCAGACCCAGGGCGTGCGGGCCACGGTGCGCCGCCGGGACGGCCCGTTCGGCGACTACAGCCAGGCCCCACCGGAGCTGCGGCCCGACCCGACGCACGTCATCGTTCCTGATGAAGATCATTAGTAAGGTCGGCTAAAAATTTGGCACCCGGTGGCCCAGCGCCCGGCAAAAGTGTTACCTTTGATGCTATGTCTCGGCTCAGTAACAGCCTGCGCGCAGGCGTCGCTTTCCTCGCCCTGGGTATCGCCGCAACGGTCTTCCCGACGACCGCGGCCGCCGACTCCACCGAGGACTTCCCGGTACCGCGCCGGATGATCAACACCACCTGCGACGCCGAGCAGCTGCTGGCGGCCACTCGCGACACCAGCCCGGTGTACTACCAGCGCTACATGATCGACTTCAACAACCACCCGAACGTCCAGCAGGCGACCATCGACAAGGCGCACTGGTTCTACTCGCTGTCGCCGGAGGACCGCCGGTCGTACTCCGAGAACTTCTACGCGCCGGTCTCCGACCCGCTGTGGGTGGCCTGGCCCAACCACATGAAGATCTTCTTCAACAACAAGGGCGTCGTCGCGAAGTCCACCGAGGTGTGCAGCCAATACCCGGCAGGCGACATGTCGGTGTGGAACTGGGCCTGACCTAGGCCTCAGCCGACCGCGGTGCGGTCTGTCCCCTGAACGGGGGACGCCCAAATCATCCCTATGACGGGCTGTTCGGCGGATGTTGCGAGCCGAGCCCCGGCGAGATATTTGGGGCATGCACACGATCACCGGCTACGGCACCGACGCGAAGCTCGACACCCTGGCGATCCTGGACCGCGCGAACTCCGACGTGGGCGCCGTGCACCTGCATGCCTTCGACGGGGCCGAGATCGTCGATGTCGTGGGCGTCGTCTCCGCCCGTGCCAGCGGCGTCGAGGTCACACTCAAGGTCGGTAGGGCCAGGCGTTACCCCGGCACCCACTGCCGGACGTGCGGCAGCGAAGTGACCCGCGAGGCCGTCCGCGAGCTGGTCCCGCTCTAAGCCCGGTCAGTAGTGCGGCGCGCCGACCGGGAACCGGTCGGTGTCGGCCGAATGCGCCGAACGGGGCGGGCGCGGCTCCGGCGGCAACATGTAGGCACGCACCGCCGACCGCGACCCGTAGGGCCGGAGCATCTCACTGGCCGGGCGGTTGCGCACCCGTTGCGGCCACCAGAACCAGCGCCCCATCAGAGCGGCGACGGACGGCATCATGAACGAACGCACGATCAAGGTGTCGAACAGCAGACCCAGGGCGATCGTGGTCCCCACCTGGCCCATCACTCGCAGCGGGCTGATCGCGAAAGTCCCCATGGTGGCGGCGAAGACCAGACCCGCGGACGTGACCACGGCGCCGGTTCCGGCCATCGACCGGATGATGCCGGTCTTGATTCCGGCGTGGATCTCCTCTTTGAACCGGGAAACCAGCAGCAGGTTGTAGTCCGAGCCCACCGCCAACAGCAGGATGACCGACATAGCCAGCACCATCCAATGCAGTTCAATGCCCAGGATGTCCTGCCACACCAGCACCGAGAGCCCAAACGAGGCGCCGAGCGAAAGCAGCACCGTGCCCACGATGGTGATTGCGGCGACCAGGCTTCGGGTGATGATCAGCATGATGATCAAGATGAGGCTGGCCGCCGAGATCCCGGCAATCATCAGGTCGTACTTGGATCCGTCGCGCATGTCCTTGTAGACCGCGGCCGTGCCGCCGAGCCAGATCTTGGAGCCCTCCAGCGGGGTGCCCTTGATGGCTTCCTTCGCCGCGCTCTTGATGGGGTCGACGTGCGAAATCCCTTCGGGCGTCGCCGGAGGAACGTCGTGAGAGATGATGAACCGAGCCGCGTGGCCGTCGGGCGACAGGAACATCTTCAGGCCCCGCTTGAAGTCCGGGTTGTCGAAGACCTCCGGCGGGATGTAGAACGAGTCGTCGTTCTTCGCGGCGTCGTAGGCCTGGCCCATGGCCGTCGAGTTCTGACTCATGACATCCATCTGGTCATACATCGAGTTCATCGAGCTGTGCATGGTCAGCATCATTTGCTTCATCGTCGTCATCGTCGCGATCATCGGCGGCATCTGCGCCAGCATCTGCGGCAGCAGCGCGTCCATCTGGGCGAGGTCGTCGGAAAGGAACTTGAATTTTTCGACGATCTGATCGAGGCCGTCCAGCGCGTCCAGGATGGATCGCAGTGACCAGCAGACCGGAACGTCAAAACAGTGCTTCTCCCAATAGAAGTAGCTGCGGATCGGCCGGAAGAAGTCATCGAAGTTGGCGATCTCGTCACGCATATTGCTTGTGACGTCTAGCATTTCGTGCGTCAGGCCGTCCATGTGGTGCGTGACGGCGGCCATCTTCGAGGTGATCTCGTACATGCGCTGCATCGTGTCGATCGACTGCTGCATGGCGTCGGCCTGCGTGAGCATGTCGGCCATCCGCTTCTTCATGTACTCCTGGTTTTCCACCTGGGTGGTGTTCTGCATGCTGATCTGGAACGGGATCGACGTGTGCTCGATCGGCGCTCCGAGCGGGCGGGTGATCGTCTGCACCCGTGCGACGCCGGGGATGTGGAAGACGAAGCGCGCAATCCTGTCCAGCACCAACATGTTCGCCGGATTGCGCATGTCGTGATCGGTCTCGATCATCAACAATTCGGGGTTCATCCGCGCATTGGAAAAGTGCCGCTCGGCGGCCTCGTATCCGACGACGGCCTTGGTGCTCGGCGGCAGATACTGGCGGTTGTCGTAGTTCGTCCGGTAACCGGGCAGGGCCAGCAGCCCGATGAGCGCAATGCCGATCGAGACCGCCAGGATCGGCCCGGGCCACCGGACGATGGCGGTGCCCACCCGGCGCCAGCCCCGCGTCCGCATCTTGCGTTTGGGGTCGAACAGGTGGAAGCGGCTGCGACTGCCCACCGCCAGCAGCGCCGGACCCAGCGTGAGTGCCGCCATGACGGCGACCAGCGTCCCCACCGCGCACGGGACGCCGAGGCTCTGGAAATACGGCAGCCGGGTGAAGCTCAAGCAGTACATCGCACCGGCGATGGTCAGGCCGGAGCCTAGGACGACGTGCGCGGTCCCGTGAAACATGGTGTAAAACGCCTGTTCTCGGTCCTCGCCGAGCGACCGCGCCTCCTGATACCGGCCCAGCACGAAGATCGCATAGTCGGTGCTTGCCGCGATAACCATCAACACCAACAGGTTCACCGCGAAGGTCGACAGCCCAATGATGTTGTTGTGAGCCAGAAATGCGACCACCTGCCGCGCCGCGAAGAGCTCGAGCACCACCATGATCAGCGTGCTGAACACGGTGACGATCGAGCGGTACACCCACAGCAGCATGAAGATGATCACGACGAAGGTGAGCAGCGTGACCAGGATGACGCCCTTGTCACCGGCCGCGGACTGATCGGCGGTCAGCGCGGCCGCGCCGGTCACATAGGCGTGGATGCCCGGTGGTGCCGGGTCGTCCTCCACCAACTTACGGACCGCCCGGACGGATTCGTTGGCTCTGGTCTCGCCCTGGTTGCCCTGCAGATACACCTGCACATAGGCGGCCTTGCCGTCGGTGCTCTGCGAGCCGGCGGCCGTCAGCGGATCTCCCCAGAAGTCCTGCACGTGCTCCACGTGCTTTGTGTCAGCTTCGAGCTTCTTGACCAGGCCGTCGTAGTAGTGGTGCGCGTCGTCGCCGAGCGGCTTGTCGCCCTCCAGGACGATCATGATCGCGCTGTCGCTGTCGAACTCGTTGAACACCTTGCCGACCCGCTGCGTCGCCTTCATCGATGCCGCCTCTTTCGGGCTCATCGGCACCGTGTGTTGCTTGCCGACCGTTTCCAGGTCGGGGACGAACATCGACAGGACGACCACCAGGCCCACCCAGCCCAGCACGATCAGCGGCGCGAACCTGTACACCGTCCGCGCGAAGAATGGCATGTGGGGAAGGCCGACGGCATCGTTCTTGTGCGGGTGGACGTCACCGTTGTTGCTCATGCGGACTTCACAATGCAGAAGGTTTCAGCGTTCACTCCGGTCACCGACCTCTCGTCTTTGACCACGTCGTTCACGATGATCTGGCAGCCGATCTGGTCTCCCTCGGTTTGGGCGACGACGTTCACGCTGACCGACGGCAGCGTCGTGGTGACCGAGAGCGTCCAGGGCAGCGGCACGTTGTCGACCCGCCGCGGCTGCGCGTTGATGTCCAGGTAGTTGATATTCGCGGTGGCTCCGGACCCGTACACCTTGTAGACCACGTGCTTGGGATTGAACGGCTTGATGTCGTCCAGGCTGCTGTTGCCGATTCCGCGATTGTCGTGATCGCCGAAGAAAGAGCGGAGCCGGACGACGCAGAAACCCGCGACCAAGACCACGACGACGATGACGAGCAGGACCCACCCTCGTCTGACGGTGTTGGCCACAGAAGTCTTTGCCACTCAAGGCCTTCCACTAATCGGGCGCGCGCCCGTCCGTTCGGCTGCTCCCGCCATCCCGATCTCGTTTCTGTTCACGATGATTCGGAAACCAGACCGATGCAGGTCGCGGTCAACAACCGGTTGAGCGCGGAGGCGAAGTCGATGTTCCACTCCGGCGGCAGCACCTCGGGCTCCTCGGCATAGGCATCGGTGAGCCGCTGCGGTGGATTGGCGATCTGCCAGAACGCGGCGGCCATCGAATACGCGGCGATCAGGATGTCGAATGCGCCCGACCGCCCCAGCGCGGGCAGTGCTTGTTGCGTCGCGTCGGCGACTGCGACGGCGGCGGCGCTGATGGTCCGCCTGAATTCGACCACCCGCTCGATGTGCACCTCGTGCTCGAGATGCAGGTGCAGGTTGGCCAGCAGATCGCAAAAAAGCGTGTCGGCCGCCAGCGCGTTGGCCAGCGTCTCGGCCACCTGCGCCGGCGACTTGGGTCCCGGCTCTCCCAACTCCGCGCATACCGTCTCCGAGAAGCGCACCCAGCCCTCGGCGGCGAGGTGCATGAGCACCTCTTTGTGCGAAGAGAAGTAGCGGCGCACCGCGGAGTAGTGAATCCCGGCGCGGCCCGCGACCGCGGTCAGCGTGACCGACGTGACGCCGCTCTCGATAGCCAGCGAGCGCGCGGCTTCGACGAGTGCGGCCGCACGTCGACGCTTGTTCTCCGCGGTGCGGGCGCGTTGAAACGTGAGTTGCGCCACGCGCCGAAGGATAACGCACGTCGCGTGATTTGTATAACGCACATCGCGTGATTTGTTTGGGATCACCGTTGCGGGGTCCACAGCGCTCCGGCGTTTAGTTAGGGTCCCCTTGGTTATACTTCGGATCGCATCGCCGGCACGGCGATCTGTAGATTGACTTGCAGCGATGGACGCAGCATTGTCCGGCAGGGGAACGCCAACCGGTGAAGGGGATTCGCGAAATTCTAGGCTTCGGGCGCGGACGCGGGCCGGCTGCCGATGCCCGGCGGCTGCCCCGGTGACGCTCGCGTGAGAACCCAATTCGCCAACGACGCCCCTCCCCACGCACATAACGAACGGCCGTTCCTCGCGAGGGTGATCCACCGGTTTTCTCTGCCCATCATCGTGGGCTGGGCGGGATTCGTCATCTTCCTCGGCGCCACGCTGCCGCCGCTGGAAGTGGTCGGCGCCCAGCGAGCCGTCTCGCTGAGCCCGAACGATGCGTCGTCGTTCAAGGCAATGCGGCACATCGGCAGGGTGTTCAACGAAGGAAGTTCGGACAGCACCGCGATGATCGTGTTGGAGGGCGACAAGCCCCTGAGCGACGACGCCCACGAGTTCTACGACAACATGATCCGCAAGCTACGCGCCGACACCAAACACGTTCAGCACGTTCAGGATTGGTGGGGCGATCCGCTCACGGCGGCCGGCGCGCTAAGCAATGACGGGAAAGCTGTCATCGTCCAGGTGAACCTCACCGGCAACCAGGGCGAGGCGCTGGCCAACGAATCCGTCGAGGCGGTGCGCAAGATCGTGGACAGCCAGCGCCCGCCGCCCGGGGTGAAGGTCTGGCTCACCGGGGCGTCGGCGCTCGCGGACGACACTCGCGCGGCCGGGGACAAATCGACGGCCACGATCACCATTGTGTCGGCCGCGGTGGTCTGCGTCATGTTGCTGCTCGTCTACCGCTCGATCTTCACGGTGATTCTGCTGCTGCTGACGGTCGGCATCGAAATGGCGGCCGCGCGCGGCGCCGTGGCCGCGCTCGGGGAAACCGGCGCGATCGGCCTCACCACGTTCGCGATCAGCCTGATCACGTCGCTGACCATCGCGGCGGGAACCGACTACGGGATATTCGTCGTCGGGCGGTATCAGGAAGCGCGGCAAGCCGGTCAGGACAAAGAAACCGCGTGGTACACCATGTATCGCGGCACCGCCCATGTCATCCTGGGCTCCGGGTTGACGATCGCCGGGGCCATGTTCTGCCTGCACTTCGCGCGCATGCCGTCCTTTCACACCCTGGGCATCCCGTGTGCGGCAGGACTGCTGATGGCGATCGCGGTGGCGCTCACGCTGGGGCCGGCGCTGGTGGCTTTCGGCAGCCGGTTCGGTCTCTTCGAGCCGAGGCGCAAGCTGCAGTTCCGTGGCTGGCGGCGGATCGGCACAGCGATCGCCCGCTGGCCGGCACCCATCCTGGTCGCCACCCTGGCCGTCGCGCTGGTCGGGCTACTCACCCTGCCCGGCTACCATCCCAGCTATAACGACCGCGCTTATCTGCCCGACTGGATCCCCGCCAATCAGGGTTTCGACGCCGCGGACCGCCACTTCTCGCCGGCCAGGATGAAGCCCGAAATCCTGATGATCGAGACCGACCATGACATGCGAGATCCGGCGGACTTCCTGGTACTCAACAAGGTCGCCAAGGCTCTCATCGATGTCCCGGGAATCTCGCGCGTGCAGGCGATCACCCGGCCGGACGGAACGCCGCTGGCGCACACCACATTGCCGTTTTTCATGAGCATGGTGCAGGCCTTCCAGGGGCAGGATCTGAAGTTTCAGAAAAAGCGGATGGAGGACCTGCTCACCCAGGCCGAGGACCTGGGGAAAATGGTAGTGATCATGGGGCGCATGCACTCTCTGCTTGTCGAGCTGAACGGGCTGACGCACCAGATGACCGGCGTCACGCACGAAATAGAAGACAAGACAGACGAATTGCGGGACCACATCGCGGATTTCGAGGATTTCTTCCGCCCGCTTCGCAGCTATTTCTATTGGGAGAAACACTGTTACGACATCCCGATCTGCTTTTCCATAAGATCGGTCTTCGACGCGCTCGACAGTATCGATGAGATCACCGAGAAGTTGCGTGACCTGGTTGCGAGCCTGGACAAGCTGGACACGCTCGTCCCGCAACTCGCGGCCCAGCTCCCCCCGCAGATCGCGATCATGCAAGGCATGCAGAACATGATGCTGACCATGCACAGCACCATGTCCGGGATCTTCAGCCAGATGGACAGCGAGACCGACAATTCCACGGCGATGGGACGTGCCTTCGACGACTCGAAAAACGACGACTCGTTCTATCTGCCGCCGGATGTGTTCAAGAACAAGGACTTCAAGCGGGCCGAGGACAGCTTCCTGTCGGCCGACGGGCACGCGGCCCGGTTCATCATCCTGCACCGGGACGACCCCGCCACCGAAGCGGGCATGAAAAGCGTGGACGCGCTGCAGACGGCCGCCGAAGAAGCGCTGAAGGTAACGCCTTTGGAGGACGCCAAGATCTACATGTACGGCACCGCGGCCGTCTTCAAGGACTTCTCCGCCGGCGCGAAGTGGGATCTTTTGATTGCCGGCGTCTCGTCGCTGTGCCTGGTTTTCGTCATCATGCTCGTCCTCACCCGGGCGCTCGCCGCCGCCGCCGTGATCGTCGGAACGGTCGCGCTGTCGCTGGGCGCGTCGTTCGGGCTATCCGTGCTGGTGTGGCAATACCTGTTCAGCACACCCCTGCACTGGCTGGTGCTGGCGATGTCGGTGATCGTGTTGCTGGCGGTGGGATCCGACTACAACCTGTTGCTGGTGTCCCGCTTCCGGGAGGAGATCCACGCCGGGCTGAACACCGGCATCATTCGCGCGATGGGCGGTACCGGAAAGGTGGTGACCAATGCCGGCCTGGTGTTCGCCTTCACGATGGCGTCCATGATCGTCGGCGACCTGGTGATCATCGCCCAGGTGGGCACCACGATCGGCCTCGGCCTGATGTTCGACACGTTGATCGTGCGCGCGTTTATGACGCCGTCCATCGCGGCGCTGCTAGGACGGTGGTTCTGGTGGCCGTTGCGGGTGCGCACCCGCCCTGCCAGTACCCTGCTTCGGTCGATGGGGCCGCGACCCTGGGTTCGCGCCCTGGTGCACAGCGAATGACCGCCCTACACCGTCCTTATCCGGGCTGACTCCGAATACCACCCATGCACACCATCGCGCTGATCGGCTTCCTCGGTGGCCTGATCACCGGCATCTCGCCGTGCATCCTGCCGGTGTTGCCCGTGATTTTCCTGTCCGGCGCGGGCGGCGGCCGGGGCTTGAGTTCCGCGGTGCGCCCGTATCTGGTGATCGCGGGCCTGGTGTGCAGCTTCAGCCTGGCCACCCTGCTCGGGTCCGCGTTGCTGTCGGCGTTCCAGCTGCCGCAGGACGCCATCCGCTGGGCCGCCCTGGTGGTGCTGACGCTCATCGGCCTCGGCTTGATCTTCCCGCCCCTGCAGCATCTGATCGAGCGCCCGTTTGCCGCCCTGCCGCAACGCCAAATCGGCCGCAGCACAGATGGTTTCGGTTTAGGCCTGACGTTGGGCGCGCTCTACGTGCCGTGCGCGGGACCGGTGCTTGCCGCGATCGTGGTAGCCGGAGGCACGGCATCCCTCGGACCCGCCGCGCTCGTGCTGACCGCGACGTTCGCTCTGGGTAATGCCTTGCCGCTGTTGGCTTTCGCCCTGGCCGGGCGCCACGTCGGGCAACGCGTCGCGACTTTCCGGCGCCGGCAGCGCCAGATTCAGATCGCCGGCGGACTCACGATGATCGTGCTGGCCGTCGCGCTGGTGTTCAACCTGCCCGCGATGCTGCAGCGCGTCGTGCCGGACTACACCTCGGCCATGCAGAACCGACTGGCTACCAACGACATTGAGCGCACGCTGAACTCGGAGCGGCCGCCACCGTCGCCCGCCACGGGCAGCGCACTGCAGCTGAGCCAGGGCGGCAGCAGCGACAGCTCACTGATCAACTGCACCCCCGGCGACCCGCAGCTGCAACAGTGCGGCCCGGCGCCCGCCCTCACCGGCATCACGGGATGGCTCAACACCCCGGACGGCAAGCCGCTTGACGCCGCCGCGGTGCGGGGCAAGGTAGTCCTGATCGACTTCTGGGCCTACTCCTGCATCAACTGTCAACGCGCGATCCCACACCTGGTCGATTGGTACAACCGATATCGCGACAACGGATTGGTGGTCATCGGGGTGCACACCCCCGAGTACGCGTTCGAACGCGTGCCCGGCAACGTGGCCAGCGGTACCGCCGGGTTGCACATCGACTATCCCGTCGCGCTCGACAACGACTACGCGACCTGGAACAACTTCCACAACCTGTACTGGCCGGCCGAGTATCTGATCGACGCGCACGGAAACGTCCGACACACCAAGTTCGGCGAGGGTGACTACGACGGAACCGAGAAGCTGATCCGCCAACTGCTCCTCGACGCCAACCCGGACACCCGACTGCCCGCCGCGGTGAACGGCGTCGACACCACCCCGCAGACCATGCTCACCCCCGAGACCTACCTGGCCCCCGAGAAAGCCGGAAACTATGGCGGCGGCGGCGAATACAAGGCTGGCGGCGGCGCGTTCAGCTTCCCCGCGCAGCTGGCCGACGACAAGTTCGCGTTGCGCGGCCGCTGGACGCTGGATGACCAAGGCGCCACCGCCGACAGCGACGATGCCGCGATTCGGCTGAACTACACGGCCAAGGACGTCTTCGTCGTCGTCGGTGGTTCCGGCACCGTCACCACGACCCGAGCCGGCAACACCACCACGACGCCCATCGGCGGGCCGCCCACCCTGCATCAGATCGTCGCCGATCCCGGCGCGCACCGCGATCAGCTGGACCTGCAGGTGAGCAAGGGACTACAAGTGTTTTCCTTCACCTTCGGCTAGCGGTTCGATGAGAGAAATCGGAATAGGCCCGCGCCCGCAGACGCTAAAGTTGCCACGATGACCGACACGGCGACTACGGCAGGAGACGAGCTCGACGCGTTGCTGCGCCGCGTCGCCGCCGGGGACGCCGCGGCATTCGCCGCCGTCTACGACCTCACCAAGAGCCGGGTGTTCGGGCTGGTGGTGCGGGTGCTGCGGGATGCCGGCTACAGCGAAGAAACCACGCAGGAGGTCTACCTCGAGGTGTGGCGGACGGCGTCGGACTACGACTCCACCAGGGGGTCGGCACTGTCCTGGCTGCTGACCATCGCCCACCGGCGGGCCATCGACCGCGTGCGCGCCGAGCAAGCCGGCACCCGCCGCGAATCGCGTTACGGCGCGGCCAATCTCGTACCCGAGAGCGCGGCGGCGCCCGACCCGGTCGCCGACTCGGCAATCGCCGGTGACGAACGCCGCCGGGTTGCCGAATGCCTCGGTGCGCTGACCGACGCGCAACGCCAGTGCATCGAGCTGGCGTACTACGGCGGTCTGACGTATGCCGAGGTCTCGCAGCGCTTGGCCGCCAACCTGTCGACCATCAAGTCGCGCATTCGCGATGGGCTGCGCGGTCTGCGTAATTGCCTGGAAGTGCCATGACCGATCCGAACGAATTCGAACTTCTCGAACTTGCCGCCCCGTACGCCCTGCACGCGGTGACCGACGCCGAGCGCGCGGACATCGACCGGCGGGTGGCGGCCGCGCCGTCGCCGATCGCGGCGGCCTTCGCCGACGAGGTGCGCGCCGTGCGGGAAACTATGGCGGTGCTGTCGGCGGCGACCAGCGCGGAGCCACCGGCGCAACTGCGCACCACCATCCTGGGGCTAGCGCAGCCCGCCGCGTCCGCGAAGCGCTCAGTGCGTTGGCGCACAACGGTAGTGGTGTCCGTGGCGGCCGCGATCGTGGCGGGCCTGACCGCTCTGGGCGTGCAGGTGCTGCTGCGGCCGTCGGCAGCGCCGTCGCTGGCCCAACAGGTGCTGGCGGCGCCGGATGTGCGGACGGTTTCGGCGCCGCTGGGCACCGGCAACGCGACGGTGATGTTCTCCCACGACCGCAACGCGGGTGTGCTGGTGATGAATGACGTTCCGCCGCCGGCCCCGGGCACCGTCTACCAAATGTGGCTGATCGGGGCCAACGGCCCCAAGTCGGTCGGCACCATGGGCCCCGCGGCCGTGACACCCTCGACGACGGCGATGCTCGCCAACATCGGTTCGTCGACGGCCCTGGCGTTCACCGTCGAGCCCGGTAAGGGCTCGACGCAACCGACCACGGCGATCCTGGCCGAATTGCCGCTGCGCTAGCGGCAACCCGCCGCTCACCGGCGGCGGCGCGGCAGCAGCAGAAAGCCCTGGGGTTTCAGCGTTAGCGACTCGACGATCTGCAGCTCGTAGCCGTCGGTCGGCGTCAGCTCGTAGCGGTACAGGATCAGCCCGAGCGCCAGCACCGCCTCGTGCAGCGCAAACTGTCGACCGATGCAGGCCCGCTTACCGGTGCCGAACGGCTTATAGGCATGCGGTGGACGGCCTTTCGCCTGTCCCGGCGCGAAGCGGTCGGGATCGAACCGGTCGGGCTCCGGCCACACCTGCGGGTCGCGGTGCAGCAGCGGCAGGAAGACCAGCGCCCAGTCGCCCCGATTCATCCGGTACCGCCCGCCGAGCACGGTGTCGGCGCGGGCCGCCCGCAGGTAGCCGGGGGCGGTCGGCCACAGCCGCAGCGCCTCGTCGAGGGCGGCCCGCACGTAGCGTAGTTTGGCGATGTCGGCGAACGCGGGCTCGGGGTCCTCCGCATCGCCCCACAGCGCATCCACCTCCGCCTGGGCCCGCGCCAGCGCCTGCCGATCCCGGGTGAGGTAATACAGCGCGAACGATAGTGCGCCCGAAGTGGTTTCGTGGCCGGCGACCATGAAGGTGATCACCTGGTGGCGGATGTTGACCGGATCCAGCCGGTGGCCGGTGTCGGGGTGCGCGGTGCGCAGCATCAGGCTGAGCAGGTCGGCCGTGCCCGACGCCGGATCGTCCAGGCGCGCCCGGACGACCTCGTCGACGATCCCCTGCATCGTCGCGACATCGGCGCGATGCTGGGCGGCAGAACTCGACAGGATGCGGCGCACCGGGGCCCACGGCAGCACGGCCGAGACGTTGGCGTAGCGCAGCGCCCGGGTCATCGCGACGACGAAGGGGTGCGGCCGGTCGCGCTCGAACGAGGCGAAGCGGTAGCCGAATCCGGCGCGCCCGATGGTCTCCAGCGTCAGCCGGGTCATGTCGGGGGTGACGTCGACCGGTTGGCCGCCGGCAGCGGCGACGTCCCAGCGACCCAGCAGCTCGCGGGCCACCTGCAGCATGATGGCGTGATAACCGCTCATCGCGTCGCGGGTGAAGGCCGGCATCAGGATGTCATGCGCCAACTGCCAATTCGGCTCGTCATTCTCGGCGGTGAACAGGGCATCACCGACGATGCGCCGCAGCGGCGGCAGGTGCAGCCCGACGAATTTGCAAAACCGGCTCTCGTCGCTCAGCTCGCCGACCAGGTCGGCTCCACCCACCGTGACGACCTCGGTCCGTAACACCTTGCGGGCCGTGATCGGCCCGACATCGCGGGTCTGGCGCAGTACCGACTGGACGGGCTTGCCGAGCTTGATGCCCACCACATCCCCGAGGATCGGCACACGGCGAGGCGGGTGAGGGATGGCCGCGACGTCCATGTCACGATCCTCGCTTGCCCCGCGCGACGCTGCCAGCCATCGCGACAAACACGCCGAACACCACGAGCGCCGCCCCGGCGCCCAGGGTGAGGTCGAGCCATTCGCGCAGGCCGGCCCCGGCGTGCGCGACCATGACGTCCGCGACCTGGCGGACGTTTCCGGTGGTGCAGTTGAGCGCGTCGTTGACGTAGGGGGCACCGACTTCGATGCCCACCCAGCCGGCCGCCCCGACCAACAGCGCCGAGACTCCCAGGCTGGTCAGTGCCTTGCCGCGCCGCCGGGCGGCCAGCAGCGTCAGCGCGGCGCAACCGCCGCACCACACCAACGCCACGGTGGTCGCCCGCGAGCCCCAATCGCCGAGCGGGCTCAGCTCCCCCTGCCGCACCGGCTCGGACATCGAGGACAGCGACACCGTCAGCGGAACGGTCAGAGTCGCGGGCACTTGCACGCGATAGCTGGCCAGCAACTGGGCAATCGCGGGGTCTTTGAGCATCGGGGCCAGGTCGACCGTCCACCCGTCGCCGTCCTGCCCGGACCGCGGATCGCTGAACAACCAGCCGTGCGCGGCCCGGTTGGCCTGGGCGAACAACGCCGGGAACGACGGGCCGGAGGTGAACGCCGCCGCGGCGGTGTGCACCTGGCTGCTGTCGGCGGGTACCCGCCCGCCGTTGCGGGCCGCGATGAGTGCCGTTGCCCGAGTGGTCAATTCGGCGGCCATGGCCGACTGCAGCCCCGGATCGTATGCGGCTTGCTCCGCCAACGCGGCGTAGCCGTCGGGGTTCACGATGTTGCGCTGCACCCAGGTCGCGGGCACCACGACGGCCAGCGCGAGGGTGGTGGCCAGCCAGCACAGCAGCGTCGCCGCGAATCGCACGCCCTTGAACCTACTGCGCGATCCCTCGCAGATAGGCGGCCTGCCCGAGGTGTTGCGCGCAGTCGTCGATGATGCTCACCAACCGGGCGCTGGCGGTCACCGGCGGGTCCCAGTTGGTGTCCACGATGCGAGCCAACTCCTCGGCGGTCACACTGGCGACGTACTCCAACGTGAGCTTGTGCACCGCGTGGTAGTAACCGGACAGCAGGTCGGCCGGAGCCCGCACCTTCGCGACCTGTTCGGCGTTGTGGCCGTAGCCGGTGTCGTTGCGCGCCAGGTCCAGGCCGAACCGGTCCACCCAGCCGTCGCGGAACCACACCTGCTCCACCCCGGCCACGTCGGCCAGCTGAATGTCCTGCACCCGCGCGCTGTGCCAGATCAGCCAGGCGATGCTGTTGGCGTCCGGGGCGGGCCGGTAGCTGGAGACCTCGTCGGTCAGGTCCTCGGTCAACGCGTCGACGTGTTCGATCAACCGGGTGAACGCGTCACGCAGTAACTCTTGTGCGGCGGCGTCGGCATGGGGCATATCGACGACACTACGGACTGCCAAGGGCCCCGTGCCGCTCGGCCGAAGTGTTGTTGACCCTGGCACGCCCCCCCCCGCCTCGGTCGTAAGTTATTTAGATGACCTATGACCTCATCATCCGCAATGGCACCATTGTCGACGGTTCGGGGAGTGAGCCGTACGTCGGCGACGTCGCGGTGGGCGACGGCGTCATCGCCGCGGTGGGGGCGAACGGAGATCTACGGGGCGCCACCGCCGAGCGCGAGATCGACGCCACCGGGTTGTTGGTCACGCCGGGTTTCGTCGACCTGCACACCCACTACGACGGGCAGGCCATCTGGGCGGAGCGGTTGACCCCGTCGTCGGCGCACGGGGTGACCACGGTGGTGGTGGGCAACTGCGGCGTCGGGTTCGCGCCGTGCCGCCAGGAAGACCATGACGTCCTCGTCGACGTGATGGCCGGCGTCGAGGACATCCCCGGCGTTGTCATGACCGATGGCCTGCCCTGGACGTGGGAAACCTTCCCCGAGTACCTGGACGCGCTGGAGTCCGGCAAGCGCGACATCGACGTCGCGGCCTACCTGCCGCACTCCCCGCTGCGGGTCTACGTGATGGGTCAGCGCGGTGCCGACCGCGAGCCGGCCACCGCCGAGGACCTCGCCAAGATGCGGGCACTGGCCAAGGAGGCGATCGAGATCGGCGCGCTCGGTTTCGCGTCGTCGCGGTTGACCATCCACAAGACCGAAAGCGGTTCTCCCATACCGAGTTATGACGCTGCCCGCGAGGAGATCGAGGAGATCGCCAAGGGCGTGGTCGACGCCGGCGGCGGCCTGTTGCAATTCGTCCCCGACATTCCGGCCGGCGGCTACCAGCCCGTGCTGCAGACGGTGTTCGACGTCGCCGAGGACCTGGACCTGCCGGTCACCTTCACCCTCGTGGTCGCCAACACCGGCGACCCGACGTGGGAGGACGCCGTCACGATGGTCGAGAAGGCCAACAAAAACGCGGGGGCCGTCCGCGTCACCGCCCAGCTGCTGCCCCGCCCGATCGGGCTGATCATCGGGTTGCAGCTGACCGCCAACCCGTTCGTGCTCTACCCCAGCTATCGCGAGATCGCGCACCTGCCGCTGGCCGAGCGGGTCGCCGAGATGCGCAAGCCCGAGGTCCGCGCCCGCATCCTGGCCGACAAGCCCGGCCATGGGCATCCGATCCTCTACGTCGCGCAGATGTGGGACTGGATCTTCCCGCTCGGCGACAACCCCAACTACGAACCGGACCCCGCCGACAGCATCGGGGCCCGTGCCCGCGCCAAGGGCGTGGAGCCTATGGAGGAGGCCTACGACCGGCTGCTCGACGACGACGGCCGGGCCATGCTGCTGGTCGCCATGAGCAACCTGCAGGACCACTCGCTAGACACCGTCGGCAAACTGCTGCATCGCGAGGACGTGGTGCTCGGCCTGGGCGACGGCGGCGCGCACTACGGCATGATCTGCGACGCCAGCTACTCGACGTACTTCCTGACGCACTGGGCGCGCGACCGCAAGTCGGGACGGTTCACCGTCGCCGAGGCGGTCCGCGAATTGACTTCCGTCCCAGCCCGTGTCGCCGGCCTGGGCGACCGCGGGCGAATCGCCGTCGGCTACAAAGCGGACCTGAACGTCATCGACCACGCGCGGCTGCGGCTACACAAGCCGACCATCAGCCACGACTTGCCCGCCGGCGGTCGTCGGCTGGACCAGACGGCCGACGGCTACGTCGCGACCGTAGTGTCCGGTGAGGTGATCGCCGAAAACGGCGTGCCGACCGCCGCCCGCCCCGGCAAGCTGGTTCGGGGCCGGCAGCTGGCCCCTACGCCATAACGCCGCGCGCGGTGGCCTCGCACGGTTAAGTTATATCGGTGACGAGGCCGCACTACGCGCGGTTGCCTCCAGAAATCAACTCGGCGTTATTGTTCGCCGGTCCTGGGTCCGCGCCCATGCTCGCCGCTGCGGCGGCGTGGTACGGGCTTGCCGAAAATCTGGCGTCGTCGGCCACGACTTTCGTTTCGGTGACGGCCGACCTGGCCAAGAGTTCATGGCAGGGCCCGGCGGCGATCGCGATGATGGAGGTCGCGTCGAAGTACACCAGCTGGCTCAGCGCGGCCGCGGCCCAGGCGGAGGCGACGTCCACCCAGGCGTCGGCAATGGCGGCCGCCTTCGAGAACGCGCAATCGGCCACCGTCCAGCCGGCGGTGGTGTCGGCCAACCGCCAGCTGGTGCAGGTGCTGGCGTCGACCAACTATCTGGGTCAGAACGCCCCGACGATCATGGACATCGAGTCCGCCTACGAGCAGATGTGGGCGTCTGACGTGGCGGCGATGTCCGACTACCACGCCGACGCGTCCGCGGCCGTGGCACACCTGGCGCCCTGGCAGCAGGTCTTGCACACCCTCGGATTCGACTTCAACCATGGCCAACTGACCTCCGGGCTCCCCGGTGCCACCCCACCGACAGGCAATACACCGTTGGCCTTCGGCGGCTTCGCCCCGGCCGATACCGGGGCACTGACCTCCGCGCACGACGTCACGGGCGGGGTCAGCACGGCCAGCGCCGGCTATAGCCTGCTCAACCCGGCGACTCCCGGCACGGGCTTGACCCCGAGCCTCGGCCACCCGGACCTGCTGCACCCGGCGACCTATGTCGGCGGTATGGACGCGGTCGCCCCCAAGCCCGCGGTGCCCAGCTAGCAGCGCCCCCCTGGGGCGGCCGCTGCGGCGCCTATCCTCGAAGCCATGCGCACCCAGAAGAGGGTGGATTTTGCGCGGCTCGCCGCGGCTCTCCCCGACTATCCGTTCGCGTACCTGATCACCGTAGGCGATGACTACCGCGTGCACACCGTGACGGTCGAGCCGCAGCTGCGCGACACCGTTCTGGATATCGGCCTGGTCGGCGGCGGCACCCGAGCCAACCTTGCCCGGCGCGGCGACGTCACCGTGCTGTGGCCCCCGACCGTGCCCGGCGGCTACTCGCTGATCGTCGACGGGCAGGCCGAATTGTCGGAGGTCGAGGGCGAGACGGCCCGCTGCCGCATCGTGCCCACCCGCGCGTTGCTGCACCGCAACGCCGACTCCCCCGCGGCCGCCAAGGGCTGCCTGCACGACTGCGTGGTGTTCTCGCTGCCGGCCTAGCGGCGATCGCAAGCGCGGCGAAGCCGGGCGCCGCGGGTCGCCGCCATCGGCCTAGCGGCGATCGCAAGCGCGGCGAAGCACGTTGTTGGCCTCGGGATGGCCATCCAGATATCCACTCGCCGAGTTCAGCACCCCGCTGGCGCTAGCGGCGACCCCGCTCGCCGAGCAGGAGTCGGGCGTGGCAACCCCGGTTGGCGCGATCATGACGCACAGAGCGCAGGCAGCGATCACTCCGAAAACCTTGCGCCATAACGATTTGCTCATTGCCTGGTCGCTTCGTGGCCAACTGATCAAACGTTGAGTACATCAAGTACCGAAAAACGAGCGCCGAGCGACAGGGACGGTGCGGACCGGCGCAATGGTCGACTTGCCCGCCTCGTAGCGACAATTCGGCGGTGAGCGCATCGGCCGCGCGGTCACGACTTTCGCAGTGCAGCCAGGGCGGAAAAATCGCCGCCGAAATGCCGCCCTACGCGCACCCGCTCCGCCGAATGTTCACACGCGAGGCCCAGGCCGCACACTCGCCGCCCAGGCTAGACGGACCCGAAGCACGAAAAAGCCCGGCCCCCAAGGGGAACCGGGCTTTTTCGTCGACGTTCTAGAAGTCCATACCGCCCATGCCACCGGTCGGGTCGCCGACGGGAGCGGCGGCCTTCTCCGGCTTGTCGGCAACGACGGCCTCGGTCGTCAGGAACAGGCCCGCAATGGACGCCGCGTTCTGCAGCGCCGAACGGGTCACCTTGACCGGGTCGGCAACGCCGGCCTTGAGCAGGTCCTCGTACTCGTTGGTGGCGGCGTTCAGACCGGTACCCGCGGGCGAGTTCTGGACCTTCTCGGCGACCACGCCGGGCTCCAGCCCGGAGTTGAAGGCGATCTGCTTCAGCGGAGCCGACAGCGCCACGCGGACGATGTTGGCGCCGGTCGCCTCGTCACCCGACAGCTTCAGCTTGTCCAGCGACGGGGCCGCCTGCAGCAGGGCCACGCCACCACCGGCGACGATGCCCTCCTCGACGGCGGCCTTGGCGTTGCGCACCGCGTCCTCGATGCGGTGCTTGCGCTCCTTGAGCTCCACCTCGGTGGCGGCGCCGGCCTTGATCACCGCAACACCGCCGGCCAGTTTGGCCAGACGCTCCTGCAGCTTCTCGCGGTCGTAGTCGGAGTCGCTGTTCTCGATCTCGGCGCGGATCTGGGCCACCCGGCCGGCGATGGCGTCGGTGTCACCGGCGCCCTCGACGACGGTGGTCTCGTCCTTGGTGATCACGACCTTGCGGGCCTTGCCCAGCAGCGAAAGGTCGGTGTTCTCCAACGACAGGCCGACCTCTTCGCTGATCACCTGGCCGCCGGTCAGGATGGCGATGTCCTGCAAGATCGCCTTGCGACGGTCACCGAAACCGGGGGCCTTGACCGCCACCGACTTGAACGTGCCGCGGATCTTGTTGACGACCAGGGTGCTCAGCGCCTCGCCCTCGACGTCCTCGGCGATGATCAGCAGCGGCTTGCCGGACTGGATGACCTTCTCCAGCAGGGGCAGCAGATCCTTGACGGTCGACACCTTGGAGCTGACCAGCAGGATGTAGGGGTCCTCGAGGACCGCTTCCTGACGCTCGGGGTCGGTGACGAAGTAGCCCGAGATGTAGCCCTTGTCGAACCGCATGCCCTCGGTGAGCTCGAGCTGCAGGCCGAAGGTGTTGGACTCCTCGACAGTGATGACGCCCTCGTTGCCGACCTTGTCCAAGGCCTCGGCGATCAGATCGCCGATCGACTGGTCGCCCGCGGAGATACCCGCGGTGGCCGCGATCTGCTCCTTGGTCTCGACGTCCTTGGCCGACTTGAGCAGCGTCTCGGTGACGCTCTCGACAGCCTTCTCGATGCCGCGCTTGAGGGCCAACGGGTTGGCGCCGGCCGCCACGTTGCGCAGGCCCTCTTTGACGAGTGCCTGAGCGAGCACGGTGGCCGTCGTCGTGCCGTCACCGGCAACGTCGTCGGTCTTCTTGGCGACTTCCTTGACCAGCTCGGCGCCGATCTTCTCGTAGGGGTCCTCCAGCTCGATCTCCTTGGCGATGGACACACCATCGTTGGTGATCGTGGGAGCGCCCCACTTCTTCTCCAGGACGACGTTGCGACCCTTGGGCCCCAACGTCACCTTTACCGCGTCGGCAAGGGCATTGAGCCCCCGCTCGAGGCCGCGCCGGGCCTCTTCGTCGTACGCAATTGTCTTGGCCATTGCGAAGTGATTCCTCCGGATTGGGAATGAAATTGGGGTCGCCGGGTGGCGACAACCCAATTACTTACGCTGGCCGGGCGCAGTGCCCGCGACGGACGACCAGAGCTGGCCTCACCGTCCCGACCTAGCACTCGCCAGTCGCGAGTGCCAACGTCATTCTTAGCACTCGCCTATGCCGAGTGCAAGAACGGGCAGCCGCTATCGCCCAGCGCGTAAACCGTCGACGACGACATCGGTTACCCGTTCAGCCAGCGCCGAGTCGTACGCCTCCATCGCCTGGCATCCGACCAGGAGCGATTTCACTTCGCGCACCCCGATGTCGCGCCGCGCGGCTCCCGCCTGCTGCGCCGCGCTCAGCAGCTCACCGAGCATCGCCAGGAACGCCTCCTCGGCCTCCGGCGCCACGGTCTCGATGTTGATACCGAGCCCGGCCAGCGCGTCGACCAGGCCGCGGTCCCGCGCACCCCACTTCAACACCAGCGAGCGCAGGTACGTGAAGAGCGCCTCACCGGGTTCGCCGGACCGCAGCAGCGCGTAGCCATCGTCGACCAGATGCCGCATTCGGTCGTCGATGACAGCCGCGAACAGGGCCTCCTTGGTCGGGAAGTGCCGGTAGACGGTTCCGGCGCCGACGCCGGCGCGCCGGGCGATCTCGTCGATGGGTACGGCCAAGCCCTCGGCCGCGAAGGTTTCGTAGGCGACGTCCAAGACGCGCGCGCGGTTGCGCACCGCATCGGCGCGCAACGGCCGGACGGGTTCCGCCATGTCACCTACATTTCCATTGACAAACCGGGGCGTACGTTCCGTATAGTGGGCAATCAATCGGAGCGTTCGCCCCGTTTACTCTACAAGCTGAGGAGCTTCCCCCATGGCCAAGTGGACCACCGCGGACATCCCCGATCAGACGGGCCGCGTCGCCGTCGTCACCGGCGCCAACACCGGCCTCGGCTACGAGACGGCCCTGACCCTCGCCGAGCACGGCGCCCATGTCGTGCTGGCGGTGCGCAATCTCGACAAGGGCAAGGACGCCGTCGCGCGCATCACCGCCACCAGCCCGCAGGCCGACGTCGCGCTGGCCGAACTCGACCTGACGTCGCTGCAGTCAGTCCGCGCCGCGGCCGAGCAGCTGCGCTCCAACTACGACCGCATCGACCTGCTGATCAACAACGCCGGCGTGATGTACACGCCGAAGTTGACCACCAAGGACGGCTTCGAGCTGCAGTTCGGCACCAACCACCTGGGCCACTTCGCCCTGACCGGCCTGCTGCTGGACCGGCTGCTGCCGGTCGCCGGCTCGCGGGTCGTCACGATCAGCAGCATCGGTCACCGCATCCTGGCCGACATCCACTTCGACGACCTGCAGTGGGAACGTCGTTACAACCGGGTCGCCGCCTACGGCCAGGCCAAGCTGGCCAACCTGTTGTTCACCTACGAACTGCAGCGCCGGCTTGCCCCGCACGGCACGACGATCGCCGTGGCGGCGCACCCCGGCGGGTCGAACACCGAGCTGGGCCGCTACACACCCGCGACGTTCCGGCCGTTCGTCGACGTGTTCTTCAACGTCATCGCGCAAGACGCGGCCGCCGGCGCGCTGCCGCAGTTGCGTGCCGCCACCGACCCCGGCGTGCTGGGCGGCCAGTACTACGGGCCCGATGGCCTCGGCGAGACACGCGGCTATCCCAAGGTCGTCAGCTCCAGCGCCAAGTCGCACGACGCCGAGCGGCAGCGCCGGCTGTGGGCGGTCTCCGAGGAACTGACCGGGGTCGTCTACGGCATCGACTAACCCGACGGTGGCACGTCGAGCAGCTGCTCGTAGAACCCGCCGAACGCGCGCGGGCGGTCGACCAGATGGACCTCGAGAATCTAGTGACATGGCCGCCCGCGTCCGTCGTTGCGCCGCATGGGTTTATCCGAGCCGGGCGTGATGTACCACTGGGCGCCGTCGCCGATGATCTTCTTGTGCGGGAATTCCCCGACGAGATGTCCGGCGATCGGACTGCCCCACTCGAATCCCTCGGCGCGGCTCAGACCGACGACGTGGTCGTACAACTCGGCTCCGGTGATGTCGGGGTGCTTGCGGAAATAGTCGCGGCCGGCCTGCCAAACTCGCGGAAGCGCTTCACGCACAGCCACTTTTGCCGGGTCATCGCCCAGCACGAAGGTGCGCCCGAAATCCGCCTCCCACTCGTCGAAAATCGGCCCGAGGTCCAGGAAGGCGATGTCGTCGGCGGCGATCACCCGGTCCGGCGGATGCTCCTTGAACGGCAGCAACGTGTTCTCGCCGGCGCGCACGATCCGCCGGTGCCAGTGCCGCGTCACGCCGAACATCTCGGCGGCCAGGTCGCGGACCTCGTCGGACAACGCCTTCTCGCCCACGCCGGGCCGGATCATCGCGCGTCGCTCGATCTCGTCGAACAGTTCCGCCGCCTTGCTTTCGGCGTCGAGAAGCCGCCGCACGCGCGCGTCTTCGGCAGACTCCACCCCGCCGATGCTAACTGGCAGAGTGGAAACCATGTCGCTCGTCGTGCCGCCATATCCGCCGCCCCGCTACACCGCCGCCGAGCCGGAGGTCAGCGCGCGGCTCAGACGGGCCGACCAGCCACCCGACTACGCGACGTCCGGGGTCACCTACCACTACCTGGCCGACCAGCAGCACACCGACGGCGATTACGGCCTGTACCGGGTCGACATCGCCCCCGCCGGCGGCGGGCCGCCGGCGCACTACCACCGCGCCATATCCGAGGCCTTCTTCGTGCTGTCCGGAAACATGCAGCTTTACGACGGGACCCAGTGGGCCGACGCCCGGGAGGGCGACTTCCTCTACGTGCCGCCTGGCGGGATCCACGGCTTCCGCAACGAGGCCGGCGAGCCGGCGTCGATCCTGATCCTGTTCGCGCCCGGCGCGCCGCGCGAGGCTTACTTCGAGGGCTTGGGCGCGCTGGCCGACATGACCGATGACGAGCGGCAAGAGTGGTTCGTCCGCCACGACAACTACTGGATCTGAGCGCTCAGGTCCCCGTTGACGTAGCGCTGCAGATTGGGAGCGACCGCGGCGACCGCCTCGTCGTCCGTCATCGACGCGACGGGCTCGATCTGCCAGACGTAGCGCATCAGCGCGAAGCCCATCATCTGTGACGACACCAGCCCGCTGCGGATCAGCCGATCCCGTTCGTCGGAGCCCAGCTGCGACACCCCCATCAAGCTGCCCTCGACCACCCGCCGCAGCTTTTCGCGGATGGCCGGTTCGTGTGCGGCGGTCTGCAGGATGGCGCGCAGGGTCGGCCCGACCTCGTCGTCGGCCCAGCTTGCCAGCAAAAACCTGATCAGCGCGGCGCCCAGCCGATCGATCGGCGTGGTCCAGGTCTCGGCGATGTTTTCCAGCCATTTCTGCGGACGTCGTCGGCGCCGTCGACGTTGAGGTACTCGATCACCTCGAGAACGCGATCGCCGCCGTCCGGAAATCCGACGATGGCCGCCGTCATCGTCGGGTCGGACACCAGCTCACCCATGTCGTTGCGAATGGCATTACCGGCCATGACATACGGCGGCGACAGCACACGCAGGCCTAATACGTCACGATAGAACGCCACCGCGCCTTCACAATCCGGTACGCACACCCCGGTGTGGGCAATCCCGGTAATCACATTCTCAACTCTACGTCGGGCGGCGTCGATCCGGGACCGTGAGTCCGGGCCGATAATGGCCGGGTGCGGTCTGTTGACGAACACCAGCGCGTCGTAGCCGAGATGATCCGTGCCCGCTCGGCGGTCACGGTGACGCTGCCCGAGGCCCAGGGGCTGGTGCTCGCCGACGACGTGGTCGCGCAGCTGGCGCTGCCGGTCTTCGACAACTCGGCGATGGATGGCTACGCGGTGCGCGCCGAGGACGTCGCCGATGCCACGCCCGACCACCCGGTCGTGTTGCCCGTCGCCGAGGACATCCCGGCCGGGCGCACCGACCTGCTGGCGCTGGACCCGGGGACCGCGCACCGGATCATGACCGGCGCGCCGCTGCCCGCCGGGGCCACGGCCATCGTGCCAGTCGAAAACACCGACGGCGGTGCGGGTTCGGTGACGATCCGGCAGAGCTCGCCGGCCGGCAAGCACATTCGGCTCGCCGGCGACGACGTGGCGCCCGGGACCACCGTGCTGCGTGCTGGCCAGGTGGTAACACCGGCGATCCTCGGCCTGGCCGCGGCGCTGGGACTGGCCGGGCTGTCGGTGATCCCGCGGCAGCGGGTGCTGGTGATCTCGACCGGCACCGAGCTGGTGACGCCGGGCACGCCGCTGCAGCCGGGGCAGATCTACGAGTCCAACTCGGTGATGCTGGCCGGCGCCGTTCGCGAGGCGGGTGCCGCGGTGGTCGCGGTCGCGACGGCCGAGGACGACGTCGCGCAGTTCGGCGCGATCGTCGACCGGTACGCCGCCGGCTGCGACGTGATCATCACCAGCGGCGGCGTCAGCGCCGGAGCCTACGAGGTGGTCAAGGACGCGTTCGGCAGGGCGGGCGATCAAGGCGTGGAGTTCGTCAAGGTGGCGATGCAACCGGGCATGCCGCAAGGGGTCGGCCGGGTGGCCGGCGCGACGATAGTCACCCTACCCGGAAACCCGGTCAGCTCCCTGGTGTCCTTCGAGGTGTTCCTGCGTCCCGCGCTGCGCCGCGCGATGGGCCTGCCGGACCCCGAGCGCCCGCGGCGGACCGCGACCCTGTCGGAGTCGCTGACCTCGCCGCGCGGCAAGCGCCAGTTCCGCCGCGCGATCCTCGACGACGGCAGCGTCACCAGCTACGGTCCCCCGGCGTCGCACCATTTGCGCTGGCTCGCTTCGGCGAACGCACTGCTGGAGATCCCCGAAGACGTCGTCGAGGTGGCCGCCGGCACCGAGCTGCCGGTCTGGGATCTGCGCTAGGCCCGCTCTTCGTAAGATGACCGGGTGGCACGACGCCCCCGCACGATCGGCCCCACCGCCGAGGACCCCTCCTTCGACCTCCAGCACGTCGTGGAGCTGGTACGCGCGAGCGTGCCGCCCGTTCATCCCGCCGGCACGCCGTTCATCTCCGCCGGCCTGGCCGTCGCGCTGGCCGGGCGCAACCATCGCTGGTTGCGCCGGACGGGCCTGCTCACCGCGGGCGCCTGCGCGGCGTTCTTCCGGCATCCCCCGCGGGTGCCGCCCACCCGGCCCGGGGCGGTCGTCGCCCCGGCCGACGGCGTGATCTGCGTGATCGACGCCGCGGCCCCGCCCGCGGAACTCGGCATGGGCGAACAACCCCGCCCGCGGGTCAGCATCTTCCTGTCGATCCTGGACGCGCACGTGCAGCGCGCCCCCGTCAGCGGCGAAGTGATCGCCGTCGAGCACCGGGCGGGCCGGTTCGGTTCGGCCGATCTTCCGGCGGCGAGCAACGAAAACGAGCGCACCAGCCTGCGCATCCGGACCTCCGGCGGCGGCGAGGTGGTCGCCGTGCAGATCGCCGGCCTGGTGGCCCGGCGCATCGTGTGCGACGCGCGCGTCGGCGACAAGCTGTCGATCGGCGACACCTACGGCCTGATCCGGTTCGGCTCGCGGCTGGACACCTACCTGCCGCCGGGCACCGAACCGGTCGTGCGGGTGGGCCAGCGCGCCGTCGGCGGCGAGACGTTATTGGCCGACCTGTCGTGAGCAGCAGGCTGCGCAGCAGACGACCGATGAACCTGCAGATCCTGCCCAGCGCGATGACGGTGCTGTCCATCTGCGCGGGGCTGACGTCGATCAAATTCGCGCTCGAGCATCAACCGAAGGCCGCCATGGCACTGATCGCCGCGGCCGCGATCCTGGACGGACTGGACGGCCGGGTAGCCCGCATCCTGGACGCCCAGTCGCGCATCGGCGCCGAGATCGACTCGCTGGCCGACGCGGTGAACTTCGGCGTGACGCCCGCGATCGTGCTCTACGTGACGCTGTTCGCCACGTCGCCGGCTGGCTGGGTGGTGGTGCTGCTCTACGCGGTCTGCGTGGTGCTGCGGCTCGCGCGGTTCAACGCGCTGCAGGACGACGGCAGTCAGCCCGCGTGGACGCACGAATTCTTCGCCGGGATGCCCGCGCCGGCGGGCGCGGTCTCGATGATCGGCCTGATCGGGCTCAAACTGCAGTTCGGCAATGGCTGGTGGACCTCGCCGGTGTTCCTGTGCATCTGGATCACCGGGACGTCGATGCTGATGATCAGCAAGATCCCGATGCGCAAGATGCACGCCGCCGCCGTGCCGCCGACCTGGGCCGCGCCGCTGCTGGCGATCCTCGCGATCTGTGCCGCCGCAGCAGTGTTGGCGCCCTACGTGTTGATCTGGGTGATTATCATCGCCTACCTCTGCCACATCCCGTTCGCGATTCGCAACCAGCGCTGGCTGGCCGCGCACCCCGAGGTGTGGGATGAAAAACCGGAGCAGCGGCGCGCCGTGCGGCGCGCGAACCGCCGCGAGCAGCCACACCGCCGGCCGATACCGCGGCTGGGACTGGGCAAACCGCGCGGACGATCGATGACCCGCCTGGGGCTGCGTAAGCCGGGCGGACGCGTTCCATGACCCAACGGCTCACCCTGACGGCGCGGCTGAACACCTCGGCCGTCGACTCCCGTCGCTGTGTCGTCCGGCTGCACCCGAATGCCGTTGCAGCACTGGGTATCCGGGAGTGGGATGCGGTGTCGCTGACCGGGTCGCGGACCACGGCGGCCGTCGCGGGCCTGGCCGACCCGGCCTCGCCGGTGACCACGGTCCTGCTCGATGACGTGACGCTGTCCAACGCGGGGCTACGCGAGGGCAGCGCGGTGATCGTCAGCACCGTCACTGTCTACGGCGCGCGGTCGGTGACCCTGAGCGGCTCGTCGCTGACCAGTCAGTCGATCTCGGCGGCCACCCTGCGCCAGGCGTTGCTCGGCAAGGTGATGACCATCGGCGACGCGGTGTCGCTGCTGCCCCGCGATCTGGGCCCGGGCACCTCGACGTCGGCCGCCACCCGGGCACTGGCCACGGCGGTCGGCATCAGCTGGACATCGGAGCTGCTGACCGTGACCGGCGTCGACCCCGAGGGACCGGTCAGCGTGCAGCCGAACTCCCAAGTCGGTTGGGGCGCCGGCGTTCCCGTGACCGTCGCGACCGCGGCTCCCAGTCGGGAACCGTTCGAGATCACCAGCCCGGACATCCTGGTCGAGGAGCTCAAGGGCTCGCAGCCGCAGGCCGCCAAGCTCAGCGAATGGCTCAAGCTCGCCCTCGACGAGCGGCATCTACTCAAGGCGTTGGGCGCCGCCACCAACCTCGGTGTGCTGGTGTCGGGCCCGGCCGGCGTGGGCAAGGTGACGATGGTGCGCGCGGTGTGCGACGGACGCAAGCTGGTGCAACTGGACGGCCCGGAGGCGGGCGCACTGGGTGCGGAAGACCGGCTCAAAGCGGTGGCCTCGGCGGCGCAGCGGGTCCGCGAGGGCGGCGGCGTGCTGCTGATCACCGATGTCGACGCCCTGCTGCCCGCCGCCGCCGAGCCGGTGGCCGCACTGATCCTGGGTGAGTTGCGCGGCGCGGTGGCCACCGAGGGCGTCGCCTTGATCGCCACCTCCGCCCTGCCCGACCAGCTCGACGCCCGGCTGCGCGCCCCCGACCTGTGCGACCGAGAGCTGACGCTGCCGCTGCCCGACGCCGCGACCCGCAAGGCACTGCTGGAGGCGCTGCTCAAGCCGGTGCCGACCGGCGATCTCGACATCGCCGAAATTGCCAGCCGTACACCGGGTTTCGTCGTTGCCGACCTGGCCGCACTGGTCCGCGAGGCGGCACTGCGGGCGGCGTCTCGGGCCAGCGCCGACGGCGAGCCGCCGAAGTTGAACCAGGACGATCTCGCCGGCGCGTTGACCGTCATCCGGCCGCTGTCCCGCTCGGCCAGCGAGGAGCTGACCGTCGGGAACGTGACCCTCGGCGATGTCGGGGACATGGCCGAGGCCAAACAGGCGCTGACCGAGGCGGTGCTGTGGCCGTTGCAGCACCCCGACACGTTCGCGCGGTTGGGTATCGACCCGCCGCGCGGCGTGCTGCTCTACGGACCGCCCGGCTGCGGCAAGACCTTCATCGTCCGCGCCCTGGCCAGCACCGGGCAGCTCAGCGTCCACGCCGTCAAAGGCTCCGAGCTGATGGACAAATGGGTGGGAGCCTCGGAGAAGGCGGTCCGCGAATTGTTCCGGCGGGCCCGTGATTCGGCGCCCTCGCTGGTGTTCCTCGACGAGGTGGACGCACTGGCGCCCCGGCGCGGGCAGAGCTTCGACTCCGGCGTAACCGATCGGGTGGTGGCCGCGCTGCTCACCGAGCTCGACGGCATCAACCCGCTGCGCGACGTCGTGGTGTTGGGCGCCACCAACCGGCCCGATCTGATCGATCCCGCGCTGTTGCGCCCGGGCCGGCTGGAGCGGCTAGTGTTCGTCGAGCCGCCCGATGCCGCCGCCCGCCGCGAAATCCTGCGCACCGCAGGCAAGAACATCCCGCTGGCCGCCGACGTCGACTTGGACGACATCGCCGCCACACTCGACGGCTACAGCGCGGCCGACTGCGTGGCACTGCTGCGCGAGGCCGCACTGACCGCGATGCGCCGCTCCATCGACGCCGCCGACGTGACGGCCGCCGATCTGGACGCGGCCCGCAAAACCGTGCGTCCCTCGCTGGATCCCGCCCAGGTCGAGTCGCTACGCGCGTTTGCCAAAGCTGTCTGACATCGCCCGCACCGCCCGACTTGCGGTCCGCGTGTAACCCCGCCCGATACATCTTGCCGAGGGCGTTGCCGGAGCACCGGGTTCCGGGCCGTCCAGGAGGACCGCAATGAACGACGCCGACCGCTGCACCGTAATACGGGCATGATCGCGCTACAGCCCGCTCGCGCGGTCGCTGCCACCCCGCCCGCACCCCGGGCTCGGCTACTACTGGCCAGGCTGGGTGACGTCACGCCGGCGAACCGGGTCATGATCGTGGCGACCATGGTGTCGATGGTCGCTTTCCTCGACACCACCGTGGTGAACCTGGCCCTGCCGGCCACCGCGCGTGACCTCGGCGGTGGTCTGTGCCTTCAGCAGTGGATCGTCGACGGTTACCTGCTGGCGCAGGCGGCCATGATCCTGCCGGGCGGTTCCCTGTCCGACCTGTTCGGCCGGGTGCCGGTGATCCGGTTCGGGCTGGTGGCCTTCGGGACGGGCTCGGTGCTGGCCGCCGGCGCGCCGTCACCGGTCGCGCTCATCGCCGGCCGCGTCATCCAGGGTCTCGGCGCGGCGTTCCTGGTGCCCGGGTCGCTGGCGTTGATCAATTCGACGTTCGATCGCGCCGATCGCCCCGCGGCCATCGGCTCCTGGACCGCGTGGACCGGCACGGCGTTCGCCCTGGGCCCGCTGCTGGGCGGCTTGGCGGTGGACTTCCTGAGTTGGCGCTGGATCTACGCCTTGTCGGCCGTTCCGATGGTCATCGGTTTCGCGCTGACGTTCTGGCTGCGCCCGACGCCGCGGCCCGTCCAGCGGGTCCGCCTCGACGTTGCCGGCGCCGTGCTGTCGGCCGCCGGCCTGGCCGCCACCGTGTACGCCCTCATCGAATCGCGGGAGCAAGGCTGGTCGGATCCCCGCGTCGCGGCGTCGCTGGGCGTGGGTGTCGGCGCACTGCTCGGGTTTGCGGCCTGGCAGCGCCGCGCCCCTCACCCCTTGGTGCCGCTCGGCCTGTTCAGGATCCGAAATTTCGCGGGCGCCAATGTGACCACCGGGTTCGTCTACGGCGCGATCACGATGGGCGCCCTCGCGGTCGCTCTGTATACCCAAGAGGTCGCCGGTTATTGCGCGACGGTCGCCGGTCTGGCCACGCTGCCCACCCCCCTCGTCTCGTTCCTGTTCGCCAAGCGCGTCGGCAGGCTGGCCGCACGGATCGACCCCAGGGTCTTCCTGACGACCGGCCCGGTGCTGGCCGGGCTGGGACTGTTGCTCATCCGGCCCGGCCACGGATTCAACATCGTCACACATCTGCTGCCGGGGACGATTGTGGTGGCCATCGGTTCGGTGCTCACCCTGACGCCGCTGGCCGCGGTGAATCTGTCGTCGATCGACGCGGCGCGCAGCGGGGTCGCGGCGGCACTGCAGAACGCCGTGGGCAGGACGTCGGCGCTGAGTTCCGTTGCCTGCGTGGGCCTGATCGCCGCCGGCACGCTGACCGACGCCAGCTTCGCACGGCTGCTGCACGTCGCCGCGGGCCTGTATTTCGTCGGCGCGCTGGTCGCCGGGCTGTTGGTCACCCGGCCACTCGACGTCGCGGGTTCCACTCCTACAGTTACGGCATGACCGAACGCCGCACTGCGGTCGATGTCGTCGAGGGAATCGACCTGTCCGGCAAGGCTTGCGTGATCACCGGCGCCTCGGCCGGACTGGGCCGCTGGGCGGCGCGCGCCTTGGCCGCCGCGGGCGCGCACGTCGTCCTCGCGGCGCGCAACCCCGCGGCATTGGCCGAAACCGCCCAATGGATAGCCACCGAGGTGCCCGGTGCACGTACCTCCACGGTGCCGCTCGACCTCACCGCGCTGTCCAGTGTTCGTGCCGCGGCCGCGCTGATCGCCGACATCGCGCCGGCGATCCACGTTTTGATGAACAACGCCGGGGTGATGTTCACCCCCTTCGGACAAACCGCCGATGGGTTCGAAAACCAAATAGGGACGAATCATTTCGGCCACTTCGAACTCACCCGCCTGCGGATCGGCCAGTTGGCCGCCGCGCAGGGTGCTCGGCTTGTCACGCTCTCTTCCGGCGGGCACATCATGGGGGACGTCGACTTCGACGATCTCAACTGGGACCGCCGCGAATACGACAAGTTCGTCGCCTACGGCGCATCCAAGACAGCCAACATCCTGCACGCCAAAGAGGCTGACCGTCGCCTGCGCGACGAGGGAATCCGCGCCTTCGCCGTCCACCCCGGCACGGTGGCCACGTCACTGGCCCGCTACATGTCCCGCGAGGATTTCTCCAACCTCCGCAAACTCATCGCCGCCAACGGCGGGCCCGGTGCCAGCCGGCTCGACTTCCTCACGCCCGATCAGGGAGCGGCCACCCAGGTGTGGGCCGCCGTCAGCCCCGAGCTCGACGGCCGGGGCGGACTGTACCTGGAAGACTGCCGGATCAGCGACGCGGTCGCGCCGTATGCATGTGACGAGCAACGCGCGGTGGATTTCTGGGCGCTCTCCGAAAAGCTCTGCGGCAGCTGAGGGGGACGCCCGTCACGGCTCGGGCAGGGGCGTCCACTCGCTGGACACGGTCGCGCTGAATCGCGGGGCCCGCTTGCCGACGAAGGCCGCCACGCCTTCGGCGGCATCCGGGGTGCCCATCACCCGGTGGTGCAGCCGGGTTTCCAGCGACGCGACCTGCCGCGGCGTGTAGCCGTGAATTGCGCTGTCCCACAACAGCCTTTTGCACAATGCCGCCGACATCGGCGCCACGTTGACCGCGATGTCGCGGGCCATCTCGAGCGCGTGGTCGAGCACCTGGTCGGCGGGCAGCGCGCGGTTGGCGATCCCGAGTGCCGCGGCCTCGCCGCCGGAAAACGTCCGGCCGGTCAGCAGCACCTCGGCCGCCACCCCCAGGTTGGTCAGGTGCGCACACGTCCAGTGCGACATGCAGTCGGGAAGCACGCCCCGGCGCACCTGCACCACACCGTATTTCGCGTCTTCGGCGACGATGCGGATGTCAGCCTGCAGCGCGATGGTCAATCCGATGCCCACGGCGTGGCCGTTGAGCGCGGCGATCACCGGCTTGCGCAATTCGAAGGCGGCCGGATCGATCGGCGACGCGGAGAACGAGCCGTCGGCGGACGGGGCGTCGAACGGCGACGCCTCCCCGGAGATGTCCGCGCCGGTGCAAAAGGCCCGTCCCGCACCGGTGATCACGATCGCGCGGACGTCGTCGTCCGCGTCGCAGTCCCGGTATGCGCGGCTCAGCAGCGCGCCCATCTCGGCGGTGTAGGCGTTGAGCTGCTCGGGCCGGTTGAGGGTGAGCACCGCGACGCCGGCGCTCACTTCGACCAGCACGTCGGCGCTCATCGGAGGGCAGGCACTCGGTGCAGCGCGCCGATCAGATCGGCGACGTCGGCGCTGCGCGGCGGGTAACCCGGGAAATAACAACACACTTCGCCGGCGTGACCGCCGAACCGCTCGGCGATTTGCTGCGCACATTGCTCGGGTGTCCCCATGATCCCGATGCGGGCCACCATCTCGTCGGTGATCAGCGCCCGCATCTCGGCGAAGCGGCCCTGCTTGGACAGCGCGTTGAGCTCGGGCTGGATATCCGCCCACCCCTCGACCTCCAGGACGGGCAGATATGCCGGGGTCGAGCCGTAGAACGCGATCAGGGAGGCGACGCCGTTCACCGCAGATGCCAGGTCCGCCTCGTCGCGGCCGACGGCGACCATGGCCTGCACGATGACCTGAAGTTCGCCGGCCGCCCGCCCCGAACGACGCAGGCCCTCGCTCACCGCCGGCAGCGTGCGCTCGGCGAAGTGGCGCGCGCTGTTGAACGGCATCACCAGCAGCCCGTCGGCGACTTCGGCGGCCGTGCGGGTCATGACCGGGCCCAGCGCGCCCAGCAGCACCGGCGGCGGCCCGAACGGGTTGGGGCCGGGGTTGAAGTTGGGCGCCATGATGGTGTGCGTATAAAAATCGCCGCGGAAATTCAAGCGGGACTGGCCTTCCCAGGCCGCGAAAATCGCCTTGATCGCGGCGACGGCCTCGGCCATGCGCGCCGCCGGCCGTTCCCACTTACTGCCATAACGCTTTTCGATGTGCACCTTGATCTGCGAACCGAGCCCTAACCGGAATCGGCCGCCGCTATAGGCCTGCAAGTCGTATGCGGAGTGCGCCACATGCAACGGGCTGCGTGGCGGTGCGATCGCCACATTGGTCATCAGGTCCGCGTTGGTGGTGCCGGCCGCGAGCAGCAGCGGAAAGAACACGTCGTGCTGGCCCTCGAAGGTGAAGACCCCGTCGGCGCCCGTCGCGGCGATCTCGGCCGCGCTGGCCGCGGCCGCGGTCGGCGACCCGTCGATCTGCAGATGTACTTTCACTTTCCCGTTTCGCCCTCTACTCCGACAGCTGGAACTCGACCATCTCGGCAACCGCCACCACCGCCTCTTCGAGGACGGCTAGCCGCTCGGCCGCCGACGGTGCCGACAGCACGCCGTACTTGTCGGCCGCACCGAGCGGGATGCGGGAGGCCAACGTGAACAACCGCTGGCCGGCGTCCGCGGCGCCGGTTTCGGCGTAACCCAGCAGCACATCGCGGTCCGGCAACGCGGCGCCGCGCGCCTGCGCGATCCGCTCGAACAGGGCGATCACCTTGTCCTCGACGCCGCGGAGCTGGGCGGACGTCACCGGATCGCCGGGCTCGTCGGGCCACAGCCGCACCGAGGCCCGCGGGAAGGGATCGTCGGGCAGCCATTCGGCCACCCGAAACCGCGCACCGGTCTTGCAGGCCAGGGAGTACCGGTTCGCACCGAGATCGACGCATTCGGTGATCCGGGACAAAACCCCGACGTCGCAACGGGAGTCGCCGCCGCCGACCTCGCGGCCCCGCGAGATCAGCACCACACCGAACGGGTTGCCGCCGTCGACACAGTGCCGCACCAGCGCGACATAACGCGGCTCGAAGATGCGCAGCGGCAGATCCTGGTCCGGCAGCAGCGCCACCTCTAGCGGGAACATCGCCAACTCGAGGAGGTCGCTCATCAGATCTCGAGCTCGCCCACGAGCGCGTCGACGACCGCGCGCAGATCACCGTCGTGTTCCTCGGCCACCCGCCGCTGCCGCTGATACGACCCGCCGCCGCGCCAGATGTCGGCCACCGCGGCCAGCTCGTCGGAGCAGTGCAGCGACTTGGCGATCGGCTCCAGCCGGTTCAGCACGTCGACGAGATCGTCGGTCACCAGCCGCTCGTTGCTCTCGGCGTCCAGGATGATCACCGCATCCAGACCGTAACGGGCTGCGCGCCACTTGTTTTCCTGGACATGCCAGGGCGGCATGATCGGCAGCGTCTCGTCGGCTTCCAGCCGTCGGTCCAGGTCCACCACCAGGCAATGCGTCAGTGCGACCAGCGCGCCAAGCTCACGCAGGTTGGACACGCCGTCGCAGATCCGCAGCTCGAGCGTGCCGAGGTGCGGCGAAGGCCGGATGTCCCAACGGATTTCGTTCATGTGGTCGATGATGCCGGTCTTCTTCTGGTCGTAGACGAAGCCCTCGAACTCTCTCCAGGTCTGGAACTGGAACGGCAGCCCGGCGGTGGGCAACTGCTGAAACATCATCGCCCTGTTGCTGGCGTATCCGGTGTCTTCGCCCACCCACCATGGTGAGGACGCCGACAACGCCAACAGGTGCGGGTAGTACTGCAGCAGGGACGTCATGATCGGCATCACCTTGTGCGCCGACGAGATGCCAACGTGCACATGCACACCCCAGATCAGCATCTGCCGGCCCCACCACTGCGTGCGCTTGATCAGCTCGGCATAACGCGGGGCGTCGGTGAGCTGCTGCGAGGACCACCGCGCGAACGGGTGGGTCCCGGCGGAGAACAACTCCATGCCGCGGGCGCGGACGATGCGGCGAGCGGGGCGCAGCGTCTCGCGCAGATCCTCCATCGCCTGGCCGGTGTAATCCGCGACGCCGCTGACCACCTCGACGGTGTTGCGCAACAATTCCTTGTGCACGCGCGGGTTTTCGCCGAGCTCGGCGATCACCGCGGTGGCCTCGTTACTCAGGTCGCGGGTCTGCGCGTCGACGAGAGCGAACTCCCACTCGACGCCGATGGTCGGCCGTGGTGACCGGGCGAATTCGATGTGCGGGACAGGTCTGCTAGCCGGCACCAATGACACCGCACGCTACCCGCTTGCCGGAGTCACCGGTGCTCATCGTCATGGCGTCCGGACCCGGCGCGCCATTGGTCTGGTTGTAGCGTTCCGCAGGAATGTTGGCGAAGTTGTCGGCTCCGGCGTGGATGATGATGGCCGTCTTTTGACCGCTCGTCAGGTCGTCCAGCGTGAAGGCGTCGGTGGTGGTCACCAACGTCCCGACGCCGTCGCGGCGCACCTGCAGGGAGGTGAGGTCGCCGCTGGCGGGCTCGGCCGAGTGCCCGGGCGCCTGGAAGTGGCCGCCGGCGGACAGAAAGTCGCCGGGCGCGCCACCGGTCGGACCCACCGAATTGGGTTCACACTTGCCGACCTTGTGGATGTGGACCCCGTGAAAGCCGGGCGCGATCTGACCGGCGCCGGTCGTGGCGATCGTGACGGTGGCGTAGCCGTTGCTGAAGTCGAACTTCGCCGTCGCCACCTGGGTGCCGTCCGGGGCCCGCAGCTGGGTCAGCACGCTCTGCGCGACGGGCTGGCCACCCTCGGCGCCCGCGACGCTCGAAGCACCCGCCGGCGCGGGCGATCCGGTCCAGACCGCGGGCGTGGTCCCCGGGACCGACGATGCGTGTTGCGGCGACGAGCAGGCGCTCACCAGCGCAACGCTCGCGGCTAACAACGAAACAGACAGTGCGGACGTGGTGGCCGCAACGGCATTGCGATGACCGGCAGGCATTGGCATAGCGGAAGCCTAACCCGGCTCAGGACCTCGAGTCAGCCCGTCACCAAGACGATGACGCCGGGCGGCTGGCCGGCCAATCCGGGAGTTCGCTGTTCAACCGGCGCGCCGAGGTTTTTGCCCACCGCGTCGGCGGTGACGTGCTCGCCGTCGGCGTCGGTGAAGTACACCGTCGTGGTCGGCACGTCGGGCATCGTCAGATTTCCGACGTCGACGACCTTGAACCCGGCTGCCTTGAGCTGATCGGCGGCGTGCCCGGCGACGCCCTCCTTGCCGGAGATGTTGTAGACGTGCACGTCGGCATTCGTCGCGGGCTTGGCGCTGGTAGGCGTCGACGACGTGGCGCTCACGGCGCTACTGGTGCTGCTGGCGACCGACGATGCCGTGTCGTCGTCGGAGTGCCCCGAAGAGCTCAGCGCCTGCCAGCCGAGCAGCAGAAAGATGACGCCGAGGAACAACAGCACCATCACCATGGCCCGCAGGGGAAGGCCCGTCGAGTCCGGGACGCGCTCTTTCATCGAGCCCTACTGTAGCGAGTCAGGTCACCTCGAAGCCGAGGCGCCGCGCCGCGCGGGCCTTTTGCCGGCTGGCGCGCAACCGCCGCAACCGTTTCACCAGCATCGGGTCGGCGGCCAGTGCCTCGGGCCGATCAACGAGCGCGTTGAGCACTTGGTAGTAGCGCGTGGCCGACATCGAGAACAGCTCTTTGATCGCGTCTTCTTTGATACCGGCGAATTTCCACCACTGGCGTTCGAACGCCAAGATGTCATGCTCGCGGCGGGTCAGCCCATCGGCGATTTCAGACTCGTCCCCCGATCGATTTGCCCGCGCCATGGCGCTGTCCATATCGCTTCCCCTGGACCCTTCCGGCGAATTCCGTGTTGCTCGAATGACTTGACTTACATAGGGGCATGTTTCGGCGAATATTGAACCACGCCGCGAACCCTCAAGCCGTAATGCAGACCCGCGAGTCGGCGGATTGCCTTTCATTGCCCCGCCCCGCCTGATTGCCCGCCTCCACGGCGCACCGCTGCGCGCTGCGCTTCTGCACCCCGCCTAAGCTTGCCGACCATGGCAGTCGTACCGATTCGCATCGTGGGAGATCCGGTCTTGCACACCCCGACAACACCGGTGCCGGTCGCCGCGGACGGTTCACTGCCCGCGGATCTGCCCGAGCTGATCGCCAACCTGTACGACACGATGGACGCCGCCCATGGCGTCGGGCTGGCGGCCAACCAGATCGGGCACGGGCTGCGGCTGTTCGTCTACGACTGCGCCGACGAGCGTGGCCTGACGCAGCGTCGCCGCGGCGTTGTCATCAACCCGATCCTGGAAACCTCCGAGATCCCCGAGACCATGCCGGACCCGGGCGACGACGACGAGGGGTGCCTGTCGGTTCCCGGCGAGTCGTTCCCCACCGGCCGCGCGAAGTGGGCTCGGGTCACCGGCCTGGATGCCGACGGCAAACCGATCACCCTCGAGGGCACCGACCTGTTCGCCCGGATGCTGCAGCACGAAACCGGGCACCTCGACGGATTTCTCTACCTCGACCGGCTCATCGGCCGGCATGCCCGAGCGGCGAAGCGCGCCGTCAAGTCCCACGGTTGGGGTGTGCCCGGCCGGTCATGGATGCCGGGCGAGGAACCGGACCCCTTCGGCCACTGATGGTCTCGTGGCCGGACCTCGGTACGCGGGTCACAGTTCGCTACCGGCGCCCGGCCGGAGCGCTCCCGCCGCTCACCGACGCCGTCGGGCACCTACTGGCGATCGATCCGGTGGTGCGGGTGCAGACCAAGACGGGCGCCGTGGTCGAGTTCGGGCCCGCCGATGTGGTAGCACTGCGACCGTTGACCGACGCGCCGGTGCGGACCTCGGCGATCCGGGCACTCGAGCAAGCCGCGGCGACCGCCCGGCCCGCCGCTGAACAGGCCTGGCTGAACGGCTGGTTGCTGCGCGCCGACAGCGACGACGAATTGCCGCTGAATTCCGCTGTGCCGCTGGATATTTCGGCTCGGCTGAGCACACTGCCGGCAATCGCCGCCTGGTATCAGCGCCGCGGCCGCACGCCGCGGCTGGCCATCCCCGATCGGTTGCTGAGCGTGCCGACCTCCTGGACGGGCGAGCACGCCGAGCGGCTGATGGTGCGCGACGTGGCGGATCTCGTCGCCCGCGAACCGTCGGGCACCGTAGCGGATTCGTCCGCCGCCGCGACCGTCGCCGACGCGCCCGATGGCACTCGTTGGGTGGGCCTTTCGGCGCCGCGCGAAGCCCTGCTCGTCTGGGGTGCCCGCCGCGGCGCGTCCCGCGGCTACATCGCCGTCGCCGCGCAAGACACCCGCACCGTCGGCCTCGCCGAATCGCTGGGCTTCCGGCTGCATCATCGCCGCCGCTACTTCGCGGCCCGGGCCGGCCGCTGGGATAGCGTCTAGCAATGCCCGACGGCACACCTGATGGCGGCGACCCGCTTCGACCGGCTTCGCCGGGCTTGCGATCGCCGCGGCTAAGGCTGGCAACCTGGAACGTGAACTCGATTCGCACCCGCGTGGACCGTGTCGTCGACTGGCTCTCCCGCGCCGACGTCGACGTGCTGGCCATGCAGGAGACCAAGTGCTCCGACGGCCAATTCCCGACACTGCCGTTTTTCGAACTGGGCTACGAAGTGGCCCACGTCGGCTTCAACCAGTGGAACGGTGTGGCGATCGCCTCTCGCGTCGGCCTCGACGACGTGCAGATCGGATTCGACGGCCAGCCCAGCTGGAGCAGCAAGCCCGAGGTGGCCGCCACCTCGGAAGCCCGCGCCCTCGGGGCCACCTGCGCCGGGGTCCGGGTGTGGAGCCTGTACGTGCCCAACGGCCGCACTCTGAGCGATCCGCATTACATCTACAAGCTGGATTGGCTTGCGGCGCTGCACGATACGGCGTCCGGCTGGCTGCGCGACGATCCCGCCGCGCAGATCGCGCTGGTCGGCGACTGGAACATCGCCCCCACCGACGAGGACGTCTGGGATCCCGAGTTCTTCACCGGCGCAACGCATGTCTCGGAGCCGGAACGCCGCGCCTTCAACGCGATCGTCGACGCCCGGTTCACGGACGTCGTACGACCTTACACACCTGGACCGGGCGTCTACACCTACTGGGACTACACCCAGTTGCGGTTCCCGAAACGACAGGGCATGCGGATCGACTTCATCCTCGGGTCACCGGCGTTGGCCGGCCGCGTCACCGGCGCACAAATTGTCCGCGATGAACGCAAAGGCAAAGCACCCAGCGATCACGCACCGGTATTGGTCGACCTGAGCCAAACCCCGACCAGCTAAATTCCCGGCGAAGTCACGTTGTCTACGCGATTACAACGTGGCAGCATTTTCCTTGTTAGATGTGTGATCAATTTTCGTTGTCGCCGTTAACTGTGTGTTCAGCGGGTATAAATGTTGACACGTAACTCGCAGCGAGCGACGAAGAGCCAGGAGTCATGATGAGTGTCGTCGGAGGGGCAGTCCGCAGCGTGGGGAAAACGGTCAATCGCGCGGCCGACGCAACCACGGCCGCCGCCGGCGCTGTTGGCGGAGCAGCGGTCAACGGGGTCGTCGGCGGAATCACCGGAGCAGCCGAGGGCATCAAGCGCGGAATCAGCTCGGGCAGTCACTCGACGCCGGCCGCCGCATTGGCGCTCGGCGCACTCGGTGTCGCCGGCCTGGTGGAATGGCCGGTGCTGCTGGCGGTGGGCGGCGGCGCACTGTTGCTGCACCGGCTGAGTCAGAAGCCCCAGCCGCGTGCGAAGGCGAACCTCAAGCCGGTGCCCACCGAGCCGGCCCTGGAAAGGCTGGAAAAGGCGGAAAAGAAGACCTCCGCGCCCCGCAAGGCCAGCGCGAAGTCGACCGCCAAGAAGGCGACGGGTCGTCGGGCCGGCGCCGCCGAGTTGCGCAGCACCAATTGATCAGGCCCCCGGCGGGGCCTGTGTGTTCTCGTTTTCAGCCGACCGCTTGGCTGTAGGCCCGGTGCGGCGATTGTGGCCGGGAACGCGGGCAACCGTGGGCCGCGGGGTCCGGACAGATGGGTCGGCGCGGACCCGGCGCCACCCGGGCCACCAGGCGCGCCGCCCGGCCGCGGGGCTGGTGGTGGCGGATCTCCACGATCCCCGCGCGCCACAACAGCGCATAGAGTTCGAACAGGGGCACGCTCAACACGGAAACAAACGACGAAACTATCGGATCGGCCAGGTCGTTGGTCGTCGACATAATCCGACGTTGACCGCATCACCCGGCGCGACGGCAAACCCTTTGTTACTGAGAGGTAAATGATGGCGGAAAAGAAAACTCGCCGAACGACGTCCCAGGCGGAGGCAGTGGAGAAGATCCGCGCGGGTGAGACCTTCATTCTGAACCTGCCGATCGTCGGTCAAGTCGAGATTCCGCGGCCCGAGCAATTGGCCTATTACGGCGGTTTGGCGACGCTGGCCGCCCTCGAACTCATCGACTGGCCCGTCGCGCTGGTCATCGCCGCCGGGCACGTGCTGGCCAGCAACCATCACAACAAGCTCCTCGAGGAGCTCGGCGAGGCGATGGAAGAGGTTTAGCCCCCGGATGGCGCCCGCCCGTCTGCCCCGCACCACCCGAGGTGGGGGTAACGTCGCGTGCGGACCATCCACCAACGCGGGAGCGCACACCAAGGCGCTGAGAGGACGGCTCGGGGCCGTCGACCGTAAGAACCTGACCGGGTAATGCCGGCGTAGGGAGAATGAAAATGACCGCTTCAGAGGTAATCGTCGAACCATCCGTCACCACCGGACCGATCTGGGGCAGCACCAAGGCTTATCTGGAGCTCGACGGGGTTCCCGGTGCGCGCGTGCCGTTACGGCGCGTGCAGCTATCCACCGGGGAGCACTTCGACCTCTACGACACCTCCGGCCCCTATACCGATCCCGACGCCGTGATCGACCTGGCGGGCGGCCTCCCGCCGCGGCCCGGCGTGGTCCGCGACCGCGGCACACAGCTGCAGCGGGCCCGGGCCGGTGAGATCACCGCGGAGATGGCCTTCATCGCCGCGCGCGAGGGGATGCCGGCCGAGCTGGTGCGCGACGAGGTCGCCCGCGGTCGCGCGGTGATCCCGGCCAACCACAACCACCCCGAGATCGAGCCGATGATCATCGGCAAGGCCTTCGCGACCAAGGTGAACGCGAACATCGGCAACTCGGCGGTGACGTCGTCGATCGCCGAGGAGGTCGACAAGATGGTGTGGGCCACCCGGTGGGGCGCCGACACGATCATGGACCTGTCCACCGGCAAGAACATTCACGAGACCCGCGAGTGGATCCTGCGTAACTCGCCGGTGCCGGTCGGCACCGTGCCGATCTACCAGGCGCTGGAAAAGACCAAGGGCGACCCGACCGAGCTGACCTGGGAGCTCTACCGCGACACCGTGATCGAGCAGTGCGAGCAAGGTGTGGACTACATGACCGTGCACGCCGGCGTGCTGCTGCGCTACGTTCCGCTGACGGCCAAGCGGGTCACCGGCATCGTGTCGCGCGGCGGCTCGATCATGGCGGCGTGGTGCCTGGCGCATCACCGGGAGTCGTTCCTGTACACAAACTTCGACGAGCTGTGCGAAATCTTCGCCCGCTACGACGTCACTTTCTCGCTGGGCGACGGATTGCGGCCGGGCTCGATCGCCGACGCCAACGACGCGGCGCAGTTCGCCGAGCTACGCACCCTGGGCGAGCTCACGAAGATCGCGAAATCCCATGGCGTGCAGGTGATGATCGAGGGCCCGGGCCACGTCCCGATGCACAAGATCGTGGAAAACGTTCGGCTGGAAGAGGAATGGTGCGAGGAGGCCCCGTTCTACACGCTGGGCCCACTGGCCACCGACATCGCCCCGGCCTACGACCACATCACCTCGGCGATCGGCGCGGCCATCATCGCGCAGGCCGGCACCGCGATGCTGTGTTACGTGACCCCCAAGGAACACCTCGGACTGCCGGATCGCAAGGACGTCAAGGACGGGGTGATCGCGTACAAGATCGCCGCGCACGCGGGCGACCTGGCCAAGGGCCATCCGCACGCACAGAATCGCGACAACGCATTGAGCCAGGCGCGCTTCGAGTTCCGCTGGAACGACCAGTTCGCGCTGTCGCTGGATCCCGATACGGCGCGGGCGTACCACGACGAGACGCTGCCGGCCGAACCGGCCAAGACGGCGCACTTCTGCTCGATGTGCGGACCGAAATTCTGTTCGATGCGCATCACGCAGGACGTCCGCGACTACGCCGCCAAGCACGGCTTGGACAGCGAGGAGGCGATCGAGGCGGCCATGAGTGAGGGCATGGCGGAGAAGTCCCGGGAGTTCGCCGAGCAGGGAAACCGGGTGTATCTGCCGCTGGCGCAGGGGTGATCGCGGCACAGTGACGTTCCTGCCGCTGTCCCCGCCGGCCACCACGCCGCGTCGGGTGCTGACCATCGCGGGATCGGACTCCGGCGGCGGCGCGGGCATCCAGGCCGACATGCGCACCATCGCACTGCTCGGGTTGCACGCCTGCGTGGCGGTGACCGCGGTGACGGTGCAGAACACGACGGGAGTCCAGCGCTTTCATGAGGTTCCCGACGACGTGGTGGCGGGGCAGATCGAAGCCGTCGTCAGCGATATCGGCGTGCAGGCCGCCAAGACCGGGATGCTGGCCTCGCCGCGCATCATCGACACCGTGGCCACCACCTGGCGCAGGCTCGGGTTGACGATCCCGCTCGTCGTCGACCCCGTGGCGGCATCCATGCACGGCGACGCGCTGATGGCGCCGTCGGCTCTGGATTCGCTTCGCGGCCAATTGTTTCCGTTGGCCACGCTGGTGACACCCAACCTCGACGAGGTGCGCCTGCTGGTCGGTGTCGACGTGGTGGATCCGGAGTCGCAGCGCGCGGCGGCCAAGGCGCTGCACGCGCTGGGGCCGCAGTGGGTACTGGTCAAGGGCGGGCACCTGCGCTCATCTGAGCGCAGCTGTGACCTCCTCTATGACGGCGCCGACTTCCACGAGTTCGATGCCGAGCGCATCGCGACCGGCAACGACCACGGCGGCGGCGACACCCTGGCCGCCGCGGTCGCCTGCGCGCTGGCGCACGGGTTCACCGTGCCCGACGCCATCGGTTTCGGGAAGCGATGGGTCACCGAGAGTTTGCGCGCCGCCTACCCGCTGGGCCACGGCCACGGACCCGTCTCACCACTGTTCCGGCTCTCGTGATTGCCAGGAACCTCGAGCCGATCGCGGGCATAGCGCACGAACCCCAGGCCACTCCGAAAGGCGTGGCGGTGCTCACCCACGGCGCTGGCGGCGACCGTGATTCCACCCTGTTGCAACAGATTTGCGACGAGTGGGCGCGGCGTGGCTGGTTGGCCGTACGCTACAACCTGCCCTACCGGCGACGCCGCCCCAAGGGCCCGCCGTCCGGCTCGCCGGCGGGCGACCGCGCCGGGATCGACGAGGCGATCGCGTTGTGCCGCAAGCTCACCGATGGCCCGCTGATCGCCGGCGGGCATTCTTACGGCGGCCGCCAGACGTCGATGGTCATCGCCGAGGCAAGCTCGACGCCGGTCGATGTCTTGACCCTGTTCTCCTATCCGGTCCATCCGCCGGGCAAGCCGGAACGGCGCCGCACCGAACATCTGCCCGCCATCACCGTGCCCACCGTGTTTACCCACGGCAGCTCCGACCCCTTCGGCACGCTCGACGACGTCCGCGAGGCTGCGGCGTTGATCGCCGCTGTCACCGCGGTCGTCGAGATCTCCGGGGCGCGCCATGACTTGCGCTCGAAGACGCTCGACGTACCGGCGCTCGCCGTCGACGCGGCGCTGCGACTGCTGGGCTGAGCCACCGCGCCTGCAGCACTCCCCTGATTTAGACAGTTGAAACTGGACAGCTTTAGCTGTCTACTTTAGGATCGAGGCATGGACGGCATCGGTGAATCCGCCGGAGCTGCCGCCCGGGACCTCCGGGTGGTGTTCAGCCGACTACGGCGCCGGTTGAGAGATGTCGCGATCGACGGCGATCTGACACCGTCGCAAACGGCGGTGCTCATCCGGCTCTGGAAAGAGGGCGCGTCGTCGGCCAGCGCGCTGGCCGGCGCGGAACGAGTACGCCCCCAATCGATGGCAACCATAGTGGCCGCCCTGGACCAGCGCGGGCTCATCGAGCGCACCCCCGACCCCGAAGATGGTCGGCGCCAAGTGCTTTCGTTGACCGAGCTGGGCCGCCGGCGCGCCGAGACCGGTCATCAAGTGCGGGAGGAGTGGCTGGCACGCGCCATGCAAGAGCGCTACTCCGAGCCCGAGCGCCGCACCATCCTCGACGCGCTATCGCTGCTCGAAAGATTGACCGAATGACGAAAGGCACTGATAGCAATGGAAATAGGCGTGCACTTCATCGACTTCCTGCCCAGCGACCCCGCGACACTGAGCCCAACCCTGGCCGACGCGGCCAAAACCGCAGAGCAAGCGGGCGCCACGATGTTCACCCTGGCCGACCATTTCCTGCAGATGGAAGGCACCGGGCGTCCCGCCGAGGATCCGTTCCTCGAGGGCTACACATCGCTGGGTTTTCTTGCGGGTCAAACGCTCACGATCGACTTGAGCCTGCTGGTCACCGGTGTCACCTACCGGTACCCGGGCATCCTGGCCAAAACCGTCAGCACGCTCGATGTGCTGTCGCAGGGCCGCTCGATGTTGGGCCTGGGCGCGGCATGGTACGACCGCGAACACGCGGCCCTGGGCATCGCGTATCCGCCGCTGAGCCAACGGTTCGAGATGCTCGAGGAGACACTGCAGATCTGCCGGCAGATGTGGAGCGACGACAACGGCACCTACCACGGCAAGCATTACCAGCTGGCCGAGACAATCTGTGAGCCGCAACCGATTCGCCGGCCTCCGATCCTGATCGGCGGCGACGGCGAGAAGAAGAAGTTACGGCTCGTCGCGCAGTATGCCGACGTCTGGAACACGACGACGTCCGATGTCGAGGTGCTCGAGCACAAGGTCGATGTGCTGATGCGGCACTGCGACGCCGCCGGCCGCGATCCCGCCGAAATCCGGCGCACGGTAGCCGTTGCCGCGGACCCGTTCGAGGACCTCGACGCTTATCTGAGGACCGCGCAACGCTATGCCGAACTGGGCGTCGAGACGATCAACGTCGGTCCGATGCCCGGCAACCTGGACCCGGTCGGCTTCATCCGGCGCCTGGGCGACGAGCTGGTGCCCAGGCTCGCGGAGATAGGTTGAGCGGCAGGCAGTTACCCCGCCAACGCGGCGGCCGCCGGCTGCTGGTCGACGATCATCACCACCGCGGGCGGGGCGGTTGACGTCTGCACGTCGGGGTGGTTCACCGCGGCGATGCCGACGATGATCCCGTAGATGATGCCCAGGACGATGGCAACCGCGCCGATGATGATGCCGGCGAGGGCCAGGCCGCGGCCACCCTGCCCCGTCTTCTTGATCTGGTTCAGCGCGATGAACCCGAAGATCACGCCGAGGATGGGCCCGATGCCGCACAGCCAACCCAGCAGCGAGGCCACCAACGAGGCGATGGCCAAGGTGTTGGTACCGGCGGCCGGCGGCGGGTAACCGGCGCCCGGCGGCGGGTAACCGGCGCCCGGCGGCGGGTAACCGGGCCCGGGCGGCCCTGGCGGCGGGTAGTCACCCGGCGGCGGTGGGGGGTAGCTGGGCGGTTGCTCCGTCAAGGAAGCCTCCTAGGCAGGGGTCAAGTGGCACACACTCTACGCTGCGGTTGGTGGCTTGTCGCTGAAAAAAATCTCCGCTTATCCGGGGTAGCGGGTGTAGCACGCGTCCATGTTGCCGGCCACGCCGCCGCGGAACGCCGAGATGCGCGTGAAGCCGGCCGGCACGGTGGTTCCGTCGGCGTCGCTGGCGACCATGCGGTTGGTGAGCAGGCCGGCCACCGCCTCGTCGAGATCGCTGGCGGTCAGCGTCAAGTCGTTGTCGGGCTCGGCCATCTTGCGGTGCACGACACCGGTCAGGCACGCGGTCCGCAGCGCCGTCCACGGGCTCTGCATCGGTAGGCCGCGCTCGTGCTGCACGGCCAGCGCGTACCTCGACATCACGATCGACAGGGCGGTGTCGTCACCTTGCGGCAGCGTGTGTTCGCTCTCGCCGGACGCCTTGCCCATCGCCGCCAGCCCGGGCAGGTCGATCACGATGGTGTTGGTGGCCGGACAGTAGGACGCCGGCGGGCTGGGTTTGGCGTCCGGGCAATTCCCGGGCTGGTAGGACTTCGCGGGCTGGTAGGACAATGTCGGCGGACTCTTGGGCGAGAACACCTTGCCCAGCACCTTCATCAGCGTGGACAACGTGTCCTCGGTGATCTCGACCTCACCGGTCACCGGGTCGCCGCTGGCATCGACCTGCAGTGCGGTCGGCAGGTCGCCGCGGCGCTGCGCGATCTCTTGCTTGTTGATTCCAGCGCAGGCCGAGGCGCCGGTGATGAAGCCCATCTGGAAAGCGCCGATCCGATCCAGCGCCGACCCGTGCTCGTCGTCGTTCTCGGTGTCGGCGTCCAGCACCGGGTCGCGGGTGGTGATGATCCCGGCCAACACGTGGTCGAGCCCGTCGCCGGTGCTCAGCGTGAAGCGCGGAGACTTACCGGAGGCGACCCAGTACAGGTACACGCCGGCGAAGCAATCGGCTTGCTGCTCACGAACGATGGTCGGATCCGCTCTGGTCACCAGCTTCGCCATCTGCTGCAGGGCGTGCCCGAACTCGTGCGCCAGTACACCCGTCACGGCCAGATCGCCGAAATAGCGCTGCGCGACGGGCATGAAAACCCCGCGATCCCACGCGATCAGGTTGCAGCGCCCGGTGAAGAAGGCGTTGACGAGCTTATAGGTGTCCTCGCGGCAAACGATCGGACTGCTGCGCTCACCCGAGTCGTAAGACACCAGCTTGCCGACGGGGACGAAGGTTCCCTTCAACGTTTGGCTGTAGACGGATTCCCAGTAGTCCTCGATGTCGTTGACCGACAGCAACGACAACTTGTCGATTTGGCCGTTGTCGGTGTTGACCACGGTGCCGTTCGGCGCGGGCGCGTTGGAACGGATGCCGCTGGGGCCGTTGGTCGCAGGCAGATCTCCCACCCGGAACGGATCGTTGAGCATCGACAGCGCGCGTCCCTGGGTGACCGTGCTGCACCCGGCGACGACGAGTACCGCCAACGCGCAGACGGTTGCCGCCCGCCAGCGTCGTGCGCGGCCGCGGTTCTTCATGGCCAACCTCATCCCGACTCGATCCGTGCCTTACCGGGCGGAGCAGAACTGCGATTCCCAGCAAACCACACAACCCGGAAACGGGTCTACCGATTCGAAAGCGCGACGAACTCGCCGTTACGGCAGCCGAGCCCGGTGCCGCTTGTCATGCGGCGCGACCCCGTTGACGCCGCCGATCGACTGGGCGTAGCTGCCCACCGCAAAGGCCACGCCAGAACCCATGACCGCCAGGACTTCCCGGTTGATGTTGTCGATCGTGTCGCGTGGGGTCTGAAAATTGGGGTCGAACGGCACACCGGCTTGCCCACCCCACAGTCGTGCTTGCACAGGGCTTTTCGGCTGCGCGGCGCCCGCGGTCATGCCCCCGATCGGGATGCCGGCCACCATGAAGGGGTGGTAGTCGGCCCGGGTGTTCAACGGCATGTCGGCCGGCCGCTTGCCGGCCAGGTTCAGATAGCCGCCCAGCACGCGCTCGATGCCGGCCGACCCTTCGGGCACATCACCGGCGGCCACGCCGGGAGCGGGCGGACCGGATTGATCGCCGTCGTCGGTGAAGAAGCCGGCGTTGGGCGAGGCGAGCACGGCGAAGTCGAGGTACATCGCGATATCGTTGAGCTGGTCGCGGTCCAACCCGAACAGGTAGTCCATCACGCCGCCCAGGCCGTCCTCCTCGGCACCCCAGAACATGAACCGCACCGCGTTGTTCACCGGCGCCAACGGCCCGAGCTGCAGGGCGGTCTCCAGTACCGCGGCCACTCCCGATCCGTTGTCGTTGATGCCCGGGCTGTCCCGCGGGCTGTCGAGCCGAGCGCCGACCACGATCGCGTTGCCCGGCGAGCCGGTCCTGGTCTGTGCCAACACATTTCGCGACGTGATCTTAATATTCTCGGCATCGAGAAGCAGGCGCACCGGCGCAGTGGCCTGGGCCAGCGCGTGGCCGCCGTAGTCGTCGACGACGGCTACCGGCACCGTCAGCTGCTTGAAGTATCCGGGGCTGAACAGCGTCGGCGGGACAGCCTGACTGTTGGGCGCCCGCACCACGATCAGCGCCACCGCGCCCTTGGCCAGCGCGGTGTTCTGCTTGTCCACCACCGAGCAGCCGGCGTCGTTGACGAAGGCGATCGCCCCCGCCGGTACCGTGGCGGGATAGTCGCCGACCGCGCAGCCCTTCGGGTCGATCGGGCGGACCGGTTGTCCGGTCAGGCCGGCGGGCGGGGTCCGGACCAACAGCGAGGCCTGGTCGACCGGGTAGCCGCGGCCAGCGACGGTCAGCGTCGGCGTGCCCGGCGAAATCGGGTACACCCGGTCGAACTCCGGGGTCGACACGTCGAAACCCCTGTCGCGCAATGCCTTCGCCACGTATTCGGCGCTGGCGTCGTAGCCTGGTGTGCCGTCGGCCCGGGTGCCCTTGTTGGCGTTGGCGATGTCCTGCAGCGCGCGCAGGTGGGCCAGCATCCGCTCCGCGGTCACTTTGGCCGCCATCTCACGGCCCAGATCGGGTGCGGCGGCAGGCGGCGCCAGCCGCGGTGACGAACATCCCGTCGCGAGCGCGGCGGCGAGCAGCACCGCACCCAGCCGGCGAATCATGGTTGCGACAGGAGGTGACGGATGCGATCGGCCATGCCGGGAACGCCGTTGTGACCGCCTAGATCCTGTGCGTAGCGGGCCACCGCGTAGGCGACCCCGCCGCCCTGGATGCCCAGCGACGTGCGGTCGATATGGTCCAGGGTGTCGGTCTTTTTGTGGTAGTTGGGGTCGAACTCGGCACCCGCGGTGCCGCCCCACAGCTTGGCCTGGTCGTCGGACATCTTGGCCTCTGCCCCCGAAAACAGGCCGCCTGCCGGGATGCCGGCCCGCGTGAACCCGTCGTAATCGGAGCGGCCGTCGAACGACGTGTCCTGCGCCGGCTTGCCCGCCGACTTCAAGTAGGCGACCAACGTGCGCTCGATGCCGGCCGAGCCCTCCGGCACCACCGGGTTGCCGCGGCTGTCCGACGGCAGCGATTGGTCGCCGTCAAGGGTGAAGTAACCGGGATTGGGCGACGCGAGCATGTCGAAATTCAGATACAGCGCAATGTTTTTCAAGTTCTCCAGGTTCAGCGACTCGACGTAGTTCCGCGACCCGATCAGCCCGAGCTCTTCCGCACCCCAGAATCCGAATCGCACCGCGTTGTGAACGTGTGGCGAATTGCCCAGTTGTACCGCGGTTTCCAGGATCGCGGCCACTCCCGAGCCGTCGTCGTTGATGCCCGGTCCCTCGAGCACGCTGTCCAGGTGCGCACCGGCCATCACCACGTCGGTGGGTGAACCCGTCTTGGTCTGGGCGATGACGTTGCGCGCCTTGAAGCTCCTGCTGCTCGCGCTCAGCGTGATCGTCACCGGCGCAGGCCGCACGTGCAACTGCACCCCGACCGAGCGGGTCACGCTCACCACCGGGATCTTCACGTCGGTGTCGGCGCCCAGGGTCCCACCCATCTCCTGCTCGTCGACATTGTCGGCCACGATCATCGCCACGGCCCCGCGCTGGGCCGCGGCATCTTCCTTCTGCGCGAACGGGCAGATACCGCGGTCCACCAAAACGACCGCCCCGCGCACCGGCGACTTGTCGTAATCGGTCGGCGCGCATCCGGCGCCGCCGGGGCCCGGCGCGGCCACCAGCGGCCCGCTCACGCCGCCCGGCCCGGTCCCCAGACTGAATTGGAGCGCACTTGCCTCCACAGCCTGGCCGCCGACAGACACCAACGGCTTGTCGGAGTGGAAGACCCGCGCCGAGAACTCGGGCGTCTGGACATCAAAACCGCCGCCGCGCAAGGTTTTCACCACGTAGTCGACGGTGGCGTCGTAGCCGGGTGTGCCCACTGCCCGCGTGCCGTTGTTGGCGTTGGCAATGTCCTGCAGCTTCGACAGATGCGTCATCATCGCGTCCGTCGTGACCTTGTCACGCAGTGTGGTGGCGAACTCGGTGGCGAACTCGGCCGCCGCGGAATCGCCGGTCGTCTGCTGCGGGCCGGCCGAACGATGAGAACAGCCGGTCGTCATCGCAGCGAGGGCGACCGCGGCCAGTAGCGCCGACACCGTCCTTGATTTGTTCGCCATCCCGCCCAAGGTTAGACCGCGGCCCGCGCTGGGCCCCCGATCACCCGCGGATCAGACATACAGCCAGTTGAAGGGTGCAATCGGGATGTTGCGCACCACAAACCACGCCGTTACCAGGCACAGGGTCACCATCGGCGCCCACCGCCGGTGCTGCCAGCTCCGGATGCGCCGACCGGTCACCCGACCGTAGGTCCACACCAGGTATGCCCACCCGAGCAGCGCGACCGCCACCAACCCCAGCGCATTGAATCTCGCGGCCGCCAACACGTTGCCGTGCATGAGCGAATACAGCATCCGCAGACTGCCGCAGCCGGGACAGTCGATGCCCAACAGCGCCTTGGTGGGACAGACCGGCAACGGACCGTGTGGACTGGTCGGATCGCCGACCCAGATGGCCGCGCACGCCAGCGTCGCCGACGCCGCCACGATCAGTGGGGCGCCGAGGCCGAGCCGGGCATGCTGACGACTTGTCGCCATAGGGCAATGCTAGTGAGAAGGTCCCCGCTATACGATCGCTGGAACAAAGGAGTGAGCGGATGCCCCATCTCGCCGGCCCGCTGCGCGCCGCGACGGCTGCCGCACTCATGGGCTGTGTCGTTCTCGCGGGCGCCGCGACGGCGAGGGCGGACCCCACCGCCAGCTCGGCGGATCTCAACACCCTTGCGGCCGCCCTGTCGAAGGGCTATGGCCTGAATAACTGCACGCCCCAGAACATCGTCCCGGGCGAACTCGCTGCGCTGGTCTGCGGGCAAAGCCCGGATCCCAGCGGACCGGTGCAGGGGAAGTACATCCTGTTCGCCAACGGCGACAATCTGGCCGCGGTGTTCAAGAACAGCATCAACGACGATGTGTTGACCGCCTGCGGCGATCAAGGCCAGTCGCCCACCGTGTGGCACCAAGGCAATTCGACCGCCAAAGCGGGATCGATCGCCTGCGGGACCTATCAGAACGGCGCCGAGATCATTTGGACCAACGACGCGAAAAACGTCTTGAACCTCATTCGCGCCGCCAATACCGATGTCCCCGCGCTGTTTCAGTGGTGGCATGCCAACGGCTGAATTCCCAGCTGTTTTTCGGCGCGCAACGCCATACAATCCGAATGTCCGTATAGCCGTTCGGGGGGCTAAGGAGTCCCATGTCCCATATCAACCCCGCGCTGCGCGCCACGATGGCGGCAGCACTGATGAGCACCATCGCCTGTATGGGAACTGCCACCGCGAATGCGGATGCCAACGACACGCTTGCCGGTGCCCTGTCGAAGGGCTACACCAGCAGCAACTGCAAGCCGCAACAGCCGTCGGAGGTCCAGGGCTCCTTCAACGCCACCGTGCTCGCGGTGCTGCAATGCGGGCAGAATTCCGATTCCAGCGGCCCGATGGGCGGCAAATATTTCTTGTTCGGCAATAGCGCCGACACCGCCAGCTCGTTCACCAAGCTGATCAGCGGCGACACCCTGGCAAATTGCGGGTCGGCGTCATCGCCGACCACCTGGCACCAGGGCAGCAACACCGACTCGGCCGGACAGGTCGCGTGCGGGACGGATTCCGGTAAGGCCGAGGTCCTGTGGACCGTCGACGCCAAGAACGTGCTGGCCTTCATCCGCGCGTCCGACGGCGACACCGCGTCCCTCTACAAGTGGTGGCAGGCCAACGGCTGATTCGTCACAGCTGAGCTGAGATCAGCTCGGCGACGGCACGCATGCCCGCTGCATTCGGGTGCAGCGGAGCGGGCCGGCCGGGAAGTGAAACAACGTATTTGGCCGGCTTGGTCGTCCATGGCTGGGCCGACCACGCGTGGTGCTCCCGGCTGGCCGCCGCGGCGCGCACGATCTCGCAGCCCGTGGCCGCCGCAGCGTCGCCCGTGAGTCTTTCCAGGGCGGCGGCGACGTGGCGGCCCAGGTCCGCGTCGGCTGGCGACAGCGGCGGGGCCGCAATGCCTTCGGGCGGCAACAGCGTCAGATAGTCAACGAAGAAGATCCGCGCCTGCGGAGCGCGTCGGCGTGACTCTCGACCGACCGCACACAACGAATCGAATACCTCACCCAGGGCCCGGTCGCGGGCCGCGGGATCCAACAGCGCCGAGATGCGCGCGCCGACCAGCGGCAGGCGGCGCACCGCCCGCGGCAGCGTCGCCGCAATCAGCAGTGGAACGTAGCCCACGTCGTTGCCGCCGATGGTCACCGTGACCAGGCTCTCGGAGCCGTCCAGTGTCGAAAGTTGCGGTGGCGCATCGTGTTGACGGTCGGTGAGCAGGTGGGCGGTGGTCGCCCCGGAAAAGGTGACGTCGGTCAGCTCCAGGCCGCAACGTTCGGCGACCAGGTGTGGGTAGTTGCTTGCCGATCGGCCCGACCAACGCGGCGCCCCCGCGGCCCGGGGCGCGATGCCGGGGCCGGCAGCCATCGAACTGCCCAGCGCGACATAGCGCCTCATCGGATTGGGCTGGAGGCCTGAGCCCAGAATCGCTTGGGTATTCGGCCGGCCCGGCGCGCCAGGTGCCCGGCCGTCACGGCGGCGGCCATCGCGGCGGCCATCGCAGGCGGATCGGAGGCGCGTGTCACGGCTGTCGCCAAAAGCACTGCATCACAACCTAACTCCATCGCCAGCGCGGCATCGCTGGCCGTACCGATACCGGCGTCGAGCACCACGGGCACGCCGGCCCGGGCGACGATCATCTCGATGTTGTGCGGATTGGTGATGCCCAGGCCGGTACCGATCGGCGAGCCCAGCGGCATCACCGCCGCGCATCCGGCGTCCTCTAGCCGGCGGGCCAGCGCCGGGTCGTCGTTGGTGTAGGGCAACACGACGAAACCGTCGTCGACCAATTGCTCGGCCGCCCTCACCAATTCGACCGCGTCGGGCAACAGAGTGCGTTCGTCGGCGATCACTTCGAGCTTGACCCAGTTGGTGTCCAGCGCCTCGCGGGCCAGCTGCGCGGTGAGCACCGCCTCGGCCGCGCCGCGGCAGCCCGCCGTGTTGGGCAGCGGCGTGATGCCCAGCCGGTTGAGCAGGTCCAGCAGTCCGGTGCCACCCTCGGCGTCGACCCGGCGCATCGCGACGGTGGTCAATTCGGTGCCCGAAGCGACCAGCGCCTCCTCGAGGACCGCCAGATTGGCCGCTCCCCCGGTGCCCATGATCAGCCGCGACGCGAAGCTGCGGTCGGCGATCGTCAACTTGTCAGCCACCTTGCACCGCCGTCAGCACCTCGAGGCGCACGGGTGCCCCGGAAAACTGTGAAAGTTCCGTGGCCCAGCGTGATCGCGGCAGCACGGCGTCGCCCATCGCCACCGCGACACCGCGGTCGGGGAAGCCCAGGGAATCCAGCAGCGCCGCGACCGTGGTGTGCGCATCGACGTCGACCTGCCGTTCGTTGACCACGACGATCATCGGTGCGCTCCCACCGGGGCCAGTTCGGAAACGATCTGTTCTGCCGTCCAGGGCGCCAGCAGGAAACCCGACCGGCCATGGCCGGCGGCGACGAAGGTGCGTTCGTCCAGGCGGTGCACAAGGGGCAGGTTATCGGGTGTCATCGGGCGTAGCCCGGCGGCGCACTCGGCCAGCTCGTACTCGCCCAGCGCGGGCAGCACCGCGCAGGCGTCGTCGAGCAGGTCGCGCACGCCCGACACCACCGGCGCGACGTCGCGGCCGTGCTCGTACTGCGTGGCACCGACGACCACCCCGTCGGCGCGCGGCACCAGGTACACCTGCCGGCCGTGCACCCGGGCGCGGATCACCTTGTCCAGCAAAGGCATACAACCCTTCCGCCAGCGCAGCCGCAGCACCTCCCCCTTGACCGGGCGGATCGGCAGGCCGGGCCACAGCGCCGGGGCGTCGAGACCGTTGGCGATCACCACCGCGTCGCCGTCGACCTCGCTCAGGTGGTGCACCGGGGGCGCCCAGGCGACCCCGAGACGCTCACAGTCCGCCGCCAGCGCGCCGAGCAGCGCGCGGTTGTCCACCGCGAGCTCGGTCGGTGCCCGGAAGCCGTGCCGGATGCCCTGAGCCAGCAGCGGTTCGACGTCGCGCGCCGCCGACTCCCAACTCACCGGATGCCCCTGCTGCGACAGCCAGTCCGCGACGGTCCGCAGATCGGCCGCGTCGGCCTGGTCGACAGCCACCACCAGCGACTCGCGGGCGGTGATCAGCCCGGCCGGCAGCCCGTCCAGATAGCCGCCTTCGCGCCACAGCCGCAGCGATTCCAGACCCAGGCGCAGCAGTCGCTCCTCGCCGGGCCAGCCCTCGCTGTGCGGCGCCAGCATGCCGCCCGCCACCCAGGACGCACCCGGATCGCCGGTGCGATGCACCAGGACCGACCACCCGGCGCGCGCCGCCCGGCGCGCCACCGACAACCCGATCACCCCGCCGCCGATAACGGCTAAGTCGGCCAGCAGCCGCACGGGAGGATCTGGCGGCATCCCGGTCATTCGTGACCTCCCTTCGCCGGCATGATCCGGATCAGGTGTGACGGTAAGGGCAGGTGCTTGTCGCCGTGCCCACTCTCAGCCCCGCTCCAGGGACTCCCGTGTTCTAGATTCTTCGGCTTCTACGCTAGCGCGCTAGCGTCGCGGTGTGCACCAGCACCTGACTCGCCTTGCCGCCGCCCGGCTGTATCTGTGTACCGACGCCCGTCGTGAGCGCGGTGATCTGGCGCAGTTCGCCGACGCCGCGCTGGCCGGCGGGGTGGACATCATCCAGCTGCGCGACAAGGGATCGGCCGGCGAGGAGCGGTTCGGCGTGTTGGAAGCGCGCGAGGAGCTGGCGGCGTGCGAGATCCTGGCGGACGCGGCCCGCCGCCACGGCGCCCTGTTCGCGGTCAACGACCGCGCCGACATCGCCCGCGTGGCCGGCGCGGACGTGCTGCACCTGGGCCAGGGCGACCTGCCGGTGGACGTTGCGCGGGACATCGCGGGGGCGGACACGGTGATCGGCCTGTCCACGCACGACGCGCCGCAGTTGGCCGACGTTGGTTCTTCGGGGCCTGGGGGCCCTGATTACTTCTGCGTCGGCCCCTGCTGGCCCACCCCGACCAAACCCGGGCGGGCCGCGCCCGGCCTGGAGCTGGTCCGCGCCGCCGCCGCACTCGGCACCGACAAACCCTGGTTCGCGATCGGCGGCATCGACGCGCAACGCCTGCCCGAGGTACTCGAGGCCGGCGCCCGGCGCATTGTCGTGGTCCGCGCGATCACGGCTGCCGCGGATCCCCGGGCGGCGGCCGAAAAGCTCACATCAGCGCTTGCAGCAGCGAATTGAGGTGCGGGCTCAGCGGCGCCTGGTCCGCCGGCAGGGGTGGGCCCGGCATACACCAGACGAACGCGCCGGTCTCGAGCTCCAGCGTTCGGGGCAGGCGCTGGCGCCGTTCGTCGGCATGGCCCAGCGGCACCAGCGCCGGGGAGGTGCGCAGGCGGTGCCAGCTGGCGGCGAAGCCGGGATGCAGCGGCAGCTCGTCCACTTCGCTCTCGGCGACCCAGCGCATTTCGGCGCTCTCCCGGTTCGGCACGGTCTGCAGCAATTCACCCGCATCGGCGATGACGGTGGTGTAGCTCCACTGCGTGCCGGCAATCCCGGCGACCTGAGCCGTGACCACGGTCGCCCGCACGGTCAGCAGCTCGGCGAGCACGCCGGCCTCCTCGTGCGCCTCGCGCACCGCCGTTTCCTGGGCCGTCTCGTGGCTGTCCCGGGCACCGCCGGGCAGACCCCAGGTCCCGCCCTGATGGCTCCACACCGCGCGATGCTGCAGCAGCACCGCGGGGGTGCCGTCGGGCTGCGGGGCCCGCAGCAGCAGGCCCGCCGCGCCGAACCGACCCCAGTAATGGGCGCCGCTGTCGGACATCACCCATCCGTCACCGTCGCCATGCACGAGATCAGGATATGCAGGCGCTCGCCGAAATCGGGTCCACCTCCCCCCATCCGGCCGGACATTCTCTTAGAATTTGCTTATACAGTCGATACAGCTAATTCGTGGGGCCGAAAGCTGAGGTCTGAACAGACGTGACGGTTGAGCTGGCGCACCCGTCGACCGAGCCGCAGGGGTCGAGGTCGCCGGTAGAACCGGCCCATCCGCGCTGGTGGTTCATTTCGACGACGCCCGGCCGGATTCTGACCATCGGCATCGTGCTCGCGGCGCTGGGCGTCTCCAGCGCGTTCGCCACCTCGACGACCATCAACCACCGGCAACAAGTGCTGTCCACCGTGCTCAACCACACCGAGCCGCTGGCATTCGCGGCCGGGCGGCTCTACACGACACTGTCGGTGGCCGACGCCGCGGCGGCCACCGCGTTCATCGCCCAGGCCGAGCCGCGGCCGGTCCGGTTGCGCTACGAGCAGGCCATCACCGACGCCGCGGTGGCGGTCACCCGGGCGTCCAGCGGGTTGACCGACGAACCGTTGGTGCAGTTGCTGGGCAAGATCAACGCGGAGCTGGCCGTCTATACCGGCCTGATCGAAATCGCGCGCACCAATAACCGGGAAGGCAACCCGGTCGGCTCGTCCTACCTGTCGGAGGCCTCGGGGCTGATGCAGTCGACGATCCTGCCCGATGCGGCGCAGCTCTACCAGGCGACGTCGGAACGCGTGGACACGGAGACGACGGCATCGACGCACTTCCCGGCGCCGGTGATCCTCGTCGTCGCGGGCACGGTCGTCTTCGGTGCGTTCTCCCATCGCTGGCTGGCGCGGCGGACCCGGCGCCGCATCAATCCCGGACTGGTGGTGGGCGCGCTCGGTATTCTCGTCATGGTGGTGTGGGTAGGAACTGCGCTGACGATTTCCACGACCGCCAGCCGCAGCGCGAAAGACACCGCGGCCGAGTCGCTCAGGACCGTGACCAACGTCGCGATCACCGCCCAGCAAGCACGAGCAGACGAGACGCTGTCGTTGATCCGGCGGGGCGACGAAGAGATGCGCAAGCAATCGTTCTACCAGCGCATCGACGCCATGCACGCCCAGATCGACCAGTACATGGCGCGCCCGGATGCCGTCGACAAGCCCGACCTGCAGGGCGCCGACCAGCTGCTGGTCCGGTGGCGCCAGGCCAACGACCGGATCAACTCCTACATTTCCGTCGGTAACTACCGGGCCGCCACCCAGGTCGCGCTGGGCAGCGCCGAAGACGACTCCACGCCCGCGTTCGACAAGCTCGAGGATGCGCTGGGCAAGGCCATGTCGCAGAGCCGCACGCACCTGCGCAACGACGTCATCAACGCGCGCAGCGGGCTGTCCGGGGCGCAGGTCGGCGGCGTGGTGCTGAGCCTGGGCGCCGCGATCGCCGTCGCCCTCGGCCTGTGGCCGCGGCTGAAGGAGTATCGATGACGCCGCGGATTCGCCGGGCGTGCGCGGTGTTGGCCGCGGCGCTGACAGTGGCGGGGTGCGGGCACACCGAATCGCTGACGACGGCCACCGTGCCGACGCTGCCCCCGCCCACGCCGGTCGGCATGAGCCAGCTGGCGCCGGAACCCCCGCTGCCGCCGGACGACGGCGCGGACAACTGCAATGCCACCGCCAGTTTGCGCCCGTTCGCCAACAAGGCGGACGCCGACGCCGCGGTGGCCGACATCCGGGCGCGGGGCCGGCTGATCGTCGGGCTCGACATCGGCAGCAACCTGTTCAGCTTCCGCGACCCGATCACCGGCGAGATCACCGGGTTCGACGTCGACATCGCCAGTGAGATCGCGCGGGACATCTTCGGCGCCCCCTCGCACGTCGAGTACCGGATCCTGTCGAGCGACGAGCGCATCACCGCGCTGCAGAAATCCGAGGTCGACGTCGTCGTCAAGACCATGACCATCACCTGCGAGCGGCGCAAGCTGGTGAACTTCTCCACCGTCTACCTCGACGCCAACCAGCGCATCCTGGCGCCGCGGGACTCGCCGATCGTCAAGGTGGGCGACCTGTCCGGCAAGCGCGTCTGCGTGGCGCGCGGCACCACGTCGCTGCACCGGATCCGGCAGATCAACCCGCCGCCGGTCGTCGTGTCGGTGGTGAATTGGGCTGACTGCCTGGTGGCCATGCAGCAGCGCGAGATCGACGCCGTCAGCACCGACGATTCGATCCTGGCCGGGCTGGTCGAAGAGGACCCCTATCTGCATATCGTCGGCCCGAACATGGCCACCCAGCCGTACGGCATCGGGATCAACCTGGACAACGCCGGTCTGGTCCGGTTCGTCAACGGCACCCTTGAGCGGATCCGACTCGACGGCACCTGGAACACGTTGTACCGCAAGTGGTTAACAGTTCTGGGACCTGCGCCCGTCGCACCCACACCGAGGTACGTGGACTGATGTCCGACCCCGGAAAAGACCCCGGAAAAGACCTCGGAAAAGACGCCGAAAGCCCAGCGGCGCAGCAGGAAACGGAAGCCGAGCAGAGTCCGGGCACCCAACCGCCCGACACGGCCACGGGCGCGACGACGGGCCGGTTGCACGCCACGCAGGCGTTGTTCCGCCCCAATTTCGACGACGACGATGACGACGACCTGCCGCACATCGTGCTCGGCACGATGGACACCGAACCGCAGGATCGGATGACCGTCGCGACGCGGGTGTTGCCGCCGACCCGCAAGCTCGGCGGCGGGCTTGTCGAGATTCCCCGGGTGCGGGACATCGATCCGCTGGAAGCCCTGATGACCAACCCGGTGGTGCCAGAATCCAAGCGGTTCTGCTGGAACTGCGGGAAGCCGGTGGGCCGGTCGAGTTCGGAGGGCAAGGGCCCTTCGGAGGGCATTTGCCCATTCTGCGCCAGCCCGTATCCGTTTCTGCCGCAATTGAATCCGGGCGATATCGTCGCGGGGCAGTACGAGGTGAAGGGCTGCATCGCGCACGGCGGGCTGGGCTGGGTTTACCTGGCCTTCGACCACAACGTCAACGATCGCCCGGTGGTGCTCAAGGGACTGGTGCATTCCGGTGACGCCGAGGCGCAGGCCATCGCGATGGCCGAACGGCAGTTCCTGGCCGAAGTGGTTCACCCGCAGATCGTGCAGATCTTCAACTTCGTCGAGCACACCGACCGCCACGGCGACCCGGTCGGTTACATCGTCATGGAGTACATCGGTGGCCAGTCGCTCAAGCAGGGCCTGAAAAAAGACGAGAAGCTGCCGGTCGCTGAGGCCATCGCGTACCTGCTGGAAATCCTTCCGGCGCTCAGCTATTTGCACTCCATCGGCTTGGTGTACAACGACCTGAAGCCGGAAAACATCATGCTCACCGAGGAGCAGCTCGAGCTGATCGACCTGGGCGCGGTGTCGCGGATCAATTCGTTCGGCTACCTCTACGGCACACCGGGCTTTCAGGCGCCCGAGATCGTGCGCACCGGCCCGACGATCGCCACCGACATCTACACAGTGGGACGCACGCTGGCCGCGCTCACCCTAAACCTGCGCACCCGCAACGGCCGCTACGCGGACGGGCTGCCCGACGACGACCCGCTGCTGAAAACCTACGACTCCTTCGGGCGGCTGCTGCGCCGCGCCACCGACCCCGACCCGCGGCGCCGGTTCTCCTCCGCCGAGGAGATGTCTGCACAGATGATGGGCGTGTTGCGGGAGGTCGTCGCCCACGACTCCGGGGTTGCACGGCCCGGGCTGTCAACGATTTTCAGCCCCAGCCGGTCGACCTTCGGGGTGGACCTGCTGGTCGCCCACACCGACGTGTATCTCGATGGCCAGGTGCATTCGGAGAAGCTGACCGCCCGGGAAATCGTGACAGCCCTGCCGGTTCCGCTGGTCGATCCGACCGACGTCGCGGCCTCCGTGCTGCAGGCGACGGTGCTTTCCCAGCCGGTGCAGACCCTGGACTCGCTGCGCGCCGCTCGGCACGGAGTCCTGGACGCCCAAGGCGTCGACGTCTCGGAGTCGATCGAGCTGCCGCTGATGGAGGTGCGCGCCCTGCTGGATTTGGGCGACGTCGCCAAGGCCACGCGCAAACTCGACGACCTGGCCGAGCGCGTCGGCTGGCGGTGGCGGTTGGTCTGGTACCGGGCCGTCGCGGAGCTGCTCACCGGTGACTACGACTCCGCCATCAAGCATTTCACCGAGGTGCTCGACACCTTCCCCGGCGAGCTGGGCCCGAAGCTGGCGCTGGCCGCCACCGGCGAACTCGCCGGCCGCGCCGACGAGCACAAGTTCTATCAGACGGTGTGGCGCACCAACGACGGCGTCATCTCGGCCGCCTTCGGCCTGGCAAGATCCCTTTCTGCCGAGGGGGATCGCATCGGGGCGGTACGCACACTCGACGAAGTACCGCCCGCGTCGAGGCATTTCACCACGGCGCGGTTGACCAGCGCGGTGACCCTGTTGTCCGGTCGGTCGACGACCGAGATCACCGAGGAGCAGATCCGCGACGCCGCCCGGCGGGTCGAGGCGCTGCCGGCCACCGAACCCCGCGTGCTGCAGATCCGCGCGCTGGTGCTCGGCGGCGCGATGGACTGGCTCGAGGACAACGAAGCCAGTACCAACCACATCCTCGGTTTTCCGTTCACCGAGCACGGCCTGCGGCTGGGCGTCGAGGCGTCGCTGCGCAGCCTGGCCCGCGTCGCGCCGACCCAGCGCCACCGCTACACCCTGGTCGACATGGCCAACCGGGTGCGGCCGACAAGCACCTTCTAGGCGCTGCCTGCGCCGCGTGAGCGTCCAGGGCACTGGGTGTGCATCCACGGCATTGCGTGTGCGTCCACGGCGCGTAATAGCCGGGAATCCCGGCGGCGGCGCACGCTGAACACCGTCACCGCACACCCACCGCCGTGGATGCACACGCAATGCCATCACCGCACACCCGATGCGGACAGCGCGGCGCGAACGCGCCGCAGTACGACCGCCGGACCGTCCTCGGCGACGACTCGGACGATCGTCCAACCGAGCTCCTCCAGCAGCTCCTGCCGGCGAACGTCCTTGACGTATTGCCTTCGGTCGCTGCGATGTTCGTCGCCGTCGTACTCGACTGCAACCCGGTGTTCCGGCCAACCAAGGTCGAGGTACGCGATCGGCATGCCGTCCACCCCCAGCACCGGTATCTGAGTCTGCGGTCGAGGCAAACCCGCATCGATGAGCAGCAGCTGCAAGTAGCTTTCCCGGGGCGACTGGGCGCCCGGGTCGACGAGCTCGAGCGCGGTTTCCAAGCTTCGCAGCCCCGGTGAACGTGGATGATTCTGCGCGACCCGGAGCACGTCTTCGGCCTTAAAACCCGTTGCGCGAGCGAGCGCGTCGAGCCGGGTCACCGCTGAATGCACCGCTCCACGCCGACCGATATCGAAGGCAGTTCGCTCCGGTGTGGTGACAGGGTATCCGGCGATCGTTTGGATCTCGCTGTCTTTGAGCACACCGCGCCGAGTCAGCACTCCCTGCGGTGCACGCGGATTGGCGTACGCCAGTTCAACGGGAACATTGTCGGGAATCCACTGGACGCCATGCAGCGCGGCGGCCGCCGCACCGGCGATCGTCGCCCGGCGGCGCGACCACAGCCACGCCGCCGCGATGCGCTGGTGCAGCGAAGGTGAAACGTCCTTGGCGACGTAGACGTTGGGCAAGATCGCGCGATAGCGCATGCGCAATTGGTGTCGCTTCAGCTTCCCGCTTGCCAGGGCCTCAGTGCCGATGAACGGCTGTGTCAAGTCCATCATGGGGCGAACGCTCGCAGGTTCGCGCCGCGCGCGTTTTCCGCCATCCACAGGGAGATCGGACTTTTCCGCCCTCGGCGCACAGCCAAAACATAGGTTGATGCAGCACAGTTAGTGCATGCCGGGACAGTCCAGACAATGGATCGCGACGGCCCGCGTGCTGCGCCGGACCGGATTCGGTGTGACCGGGCCCGAGGTCGACGCCGTCGTCGGCCGGGACTGGCCCTCCTATGTCGACTCCATGCTGGGCGGCGACCCCGACGCGGACCCGGGCGCGAGGGCCACCCCGATGCCCCCGCTCGCGACTCGCCGCCCGCCCGGCAAGGGCGCCACGCCGGCCGCCCGCAAGCAATACAATCAGGACCTCGCCGAGCAACAGCGCGTGTTGTCTGACTGGTGGCTACAACGAATGACCTTGGTGCACAACCCGATACACGAGAAGCTGACATTGTTGTGGCACAACCACTTTGCCACGTCCGCGCAAAAGGTCCGCTCCGCGGCGCACCTGGCCGCACAGAACCAGAAGCTGCGCACGCTGTCGCTGGGCGATTTCCGCGGCCTGGCCTACGCGATGCTGACCGACGCCGCGATGTTGCGCTGGCTCGACGGGCAGAGCAGTACGGCCAAGGCGCCCAACGAAAACCTCGCCCGCGAATTCATGGAGCTGTTCGCCCTCGGGCATGGCAACGGCTACACCGAGGACGACGTGCGGGCCGGGGCGCGCGCGCTGACGGGCTGGGTGATCGAACCGGACGGCCGCACCTCGATGATCGCCAGACGCCACGACGCCGGACCCAAGACATTGTTCGGCCTGCACCGCGACTTCGACGCCGCCGGCTTCTGCGATACCGTGCTGGCCCAGCCCAAGTCGGCGGAATATGTCGCCGACCGGCTGTGGCAGCACCTGGCCTCCGACGACGCACCGTCGCCGCAAGCACTCGCCCGGTCAGTCGCCGCCTACGGCCCGGGCCGCAGCCTGCGCGCCCTGACCACCGCTATCCTCACCGACCCCGAGTTCACCGGCAGCCGGGCGGCGGTCGTCAACCCGCCGATCGAATGGCTCATCGGCGTGCTCCGCACCCTTAGGGTTCCCCTCGACACCCCCGCGCACCTCACGGCGGCCCACGCGACGCTGCGGGCGCTGGGACAGCGCCCGTTCTACCCGCCCAGCGTCGGCGGCTGGCCGCGCGGCCAGGTCTGGCTGTCCACCGCCAGCGCGCAGGCCAGGCTCCGCGCCGCCGGCCGGCTCGCTCACCTCGCGGACCTGTCCGGCATCGAGAGCACCGCCCCCGGCGAGCGCATCGACGCGGTCGGCTACGCGATCGGCGTCGGGGCGTGGTCGGACCGGACCGCCGACGCGCTGCAACCCCTGGTACGCAACCCACCGGAGTTGGTGGCCGCCGCCGTCAACACGCCCGAATACCTCACCTCGTAGCGACCCACCAGATGCCCGAGATCAATCGCCGCAAATTCCTGATCGCCAGCGCGGGCGCCGGCGCCGCGGGTCTGCTCTCCACGGCGGTGGCGGTGAATTGGCCCGACCTGATGCGCGCGGCCCAGGACCGACCGCTGGCCGACGGCGCCGGCGTGCTGGTGCTCGTCACTCTCTATGGCGGCAACGACGGCATCTCCACCCTGATCCCCTACGCGGACAACGCGTATCACGATGCGCGTCCCGAGCTTGCCTACGCCCCGACCGACGTCTTGCGGCTGGACGCGCAGCTGGGGCTCAACCCGGCGATGAAGGGGCTTGCCGACCTGTGGAACCAGCGCCGGCTGGCCATCGTGCGCGGCGTGGGGTATCCGCAGCCCGACCACAGCCACTTTCGCTCCATGGACATCTGGCAGACGGCCTCACCGGCCGAGCCCGTTTCGACGGGCTGGATCGGCCGCTGGCTCGACGCCACCGGCGATGATCCGTTGCGCGCGGTCAACATCGGGCCCGTGCTTCCCCCGCTCGCCGTTGGCGACAAGTTCACGGCCGGAGCACTTTCCACGACACACGTTGCGTCGCAGCAGGCGGACAGGTTCGACGCGATCATGACCGCGCTCGGCGCCGACGACCCCACCGACACGCCGGCCATGGCGGCCGTGTGCAAGGCCTACCGCGCGGCGCACACCACCAACAAGACCTTCGAATCCGTCAAACCTGCTGCCGAAGAACGCAATTCGCTGCCCACCCAGCTGAGCATGGTGGCGGCCGCGGTGCGGGCCGGCGTGCCGACCCGGGTCTACACCGTGCAACTCGGCGGATTCGACACCCACGCGAACGAACGCGCCACCCAGCAACGGCTGCTGCAGACGCTCGACGAGGCCGTGACTCCCTTCCTGCGCGAGATGGCCGGAGACCGCTACGGCCGCAACGTCGTGCTGATGGCGTATTCGGAGTTCGGGCGGCGAGTGGCGGCCAATGCGTCGCAGGGCACCGACCACGGCACCGCCGGCCCGGTCTTCATCGCGGGCGCTCCCGTCAAGGGCGGCTTCTACGGCGAGGAGCCCAGCTTGACCAACCTCGACCACGGAGACCTGAAGTACACCACTGACTTCCGTGACATCTACCACGAATTGCTGGTGCGTACCGTCGGTACCGATCCCGCGCCGGCGGTCGGCGCCGGCCGGACCAGCCTGGGCTTCCTAACCCCTTAGCGACTTGACGCAGTCGCGGGCGATGGCCAGTTCCTCGTTGGTGGGCACCACCAGGATGGCGATGCGCGACTCGTCGGCGGAGATCCGCCGCGCCCCCGTGCTGTCGGCCGCGTTGCGGTCGTCGTCGAGGACGATGCCCAGCTCGCTCAGGCCCGCCACCGCGTCGCGGCGCACGGCGGAATCGTTCTCGCCGATGCCGGCGGTGAAGCTGATCACGTCGGTGTGTCCCAGCACCGCCAGGTACGCGCCGAGGTATTTGCGCAACCGGTGGATGAACACGTCGTAAGCCAATTGCGCCGAGCCGTCGCCCGATTCGATCATCGCGTGCAGCCGGCGGAAGTCGCGCTCGGCGGCCAGGCCCCAGACGCCGGACTGGTTGTTGAGCATCGACTCGATCTGGTCGACGCTCATGTTCGCGCGCCGCCACAGGTAGCTGATCACGCCGGGGTCTATGTCGCCGCTGCGGGTGCCCATCACCAGGCCCTCCAGCGGCGTCAGGCCCATCGAGGTGTCGACCGGCCGGCCACCGGCGATCGCCGAGGCCGAGGCCCCGTTACCCAAATGCAGCACAATCTGATTCACCGATTCCAGCGGCCGGTCCAGAAAAACGGCGGCGTGCTCGGCGACGTAGTGGTGCGATGTGCCGTGAAACCCGTAGCGGCGGATATGGTATCGCTCGGCCAGCTCGCGATTCATCGCGTAGGTCGCGGCCGCGGCCGGCAGGTGGTGGAAGAACGCGGTGTCGAACACGGCGATGTGCGGCACATCCGGCAACAGCTTGCGTGCCACCTTGATACCCTGCAGCGCAGGCGGATTGTGCAGCGGGGCAAGCTCGGACAGCCGCTCCAGGTCGGCGATCCGCTTGTCGTCCAGCAGCGTCGGACGATAGAACGTCTTGCCCCCGTGCACGACTCGGTGCCCCACCGCCAGCAGGCCGCACGCCCTGAGGTCAATGCCGTCCTCGGACATCTGGGCGAAGGCCAGGCGCAGCGCCTCTTCGTGGTCAGCCGCCCGCCCCGACGGCTCGCCGATCTCCCCGATGACGCCGCTGGCCAGCGCCTCACCCGAATCGGGCTCTACCAGTTGAAATTTCAACGACGAAGACCCGGAATTGATGACGAGCACGGTGTTATCGGCCATCGCGGACGCCCTGCGCCTGGATCGCGGTGATCGCGATGGTGTTGACGATGTCTTCGACCAGCGCACCCCGCGACAGGTCGTTCACCGGTTTGCGCAGGCCCTGTAGCACCGGGCCGATCGCGATTGCCCCGGCACTGCGCTGCACCGCCTTGTAGGTGTTGTTGCCGGTGTTGAGGTCCGGGAAGATCAGCACCGTGGCGTGCCCGGCGACCGGGGAATTCCGCAGCTTGGTGGCCGCGACCGAGGGGTCTATCGCGGCGTCGTACTGGATGGGACCCTCGACCAGCAGCTGGGGAGCCCGTGCGCGCACCAATTCAGTTGCCTTCCTTACCTTGTCTACACCCGCGCCGCTGCCGGAGTCCCCGGTGGAATACGACAGCATCGCCACCTTGGGTTCGATACCGAACTGCGCCGCGGTGCGCGCCGAACTGATCGCGATGTCCGCGAGTTCCTCGGGGGTGGGATCCGGGACGATGGCGCAGTCGCCGTAGGCCAGCACCCGATCAGGCAGGCACATCAGGAAGATGCTCGACACCGTCGACACGTCCGGGACGGTCCGGATGATCTCGAGTGCCGGACGAACGGTGTGCGCGGTGGTGTGCGCCGCGCCGGACACCATGCCGTCGACCATGCCGTTGTACACCAGCATGGTTCCGAAATAGGAGACGTCGTGCATGATCTCTTGGGCCCGCTCGACGGTGACGCCCTTGGCCTTGCGCAGCTCCGCGTACTGCTCGGCGAACTGTTCGCACAGACTGCCGCCGCGCGGGTCGATGATCTTCGCCGCGCTCAGGTCCACGCCGAGTTCGGCCGAACGCAACCGGATCTGCGCTTCGTCGCCGAGGACCGTCAGGTCGGCAATGCATCGCTTCAGCACCCGTCCGGCCGCCTTGAGGATCCGGTCGTCGTCCCCTTCCGGGAGCACGATGTGCTTGCGGTCGCCCCGCGCCCGCTCCGTCAGCTGGTGGGTGAACATTTGCGGCGTGGTGACCGAGGGTATCGGAATAGCCAGTTGTGCAACCAGATCCGCGATGTCGACGTGACGCTCCATCAGCCCGACGGCAGTGTCGATCTTGCGCTGTGAGTTCGCCGTGATCCGGCCGCGCGTCGCGGCCACCACGCTGGCCGTTTCGTAGGTGCCCAGGCTGGTTGCGATAATGGGCAGCCGCAGCCGCAATCCCGACACCAGGGCAGAGATCGAGGGATGCAGGTCGAAGCCGCCGTTGAGGATCAGGCAGCTCAGCGACGGAAACCCTTCGGCGGCATGCGCGCTAGCGACGGCCAGCACGACGTCGGAGCGGTCGCCGGGGGTGATCACCGCCATCCCGTCGCGCAGCCGTTCCAGCACGTGATCCGCGGTCATCCCGGCCGCCAGAACGCTGGTAGCCTCGCGCTCGACCAGTTCGGCGTCACCGCTCACCAGCGTGCCGCCGACCGCGTTCTGCAGTTCGCCCGCCGTCGGCGCCGACAGCAGGGGCTCGTCCGGCAGCACGTAGCTGGGCGGAGCGAACACGTGCAGCGCCTCGGCGACGGCCGTGATTTGTGTTGGCTCGCATCGGCTGGCCACCACGGCGGCCGTGTGCGCACGTTGCGCCGCCACCTCCGCCAGACAGACGTCGACGACGGCGACGACCTGATCCGCGGTCCGGCCCTTGGCCCGCACCGCCAGCAGCACCGGCGCGCCCAAGTTGACCGCGATCCGCGCGTTGACCGAGAGTTCGGCGGGAGTGGCGACATCGGTGTAGTCGCTGCCCACGATCACCACCGCGTCGCAGTCCTGCGCCATCGCGTGATAGGAGTCGACGATGCTGGCGATCGCGGCGTCGGCGTCCGCGTGCAGCTGGGGATAGCTCACGCCCACGCACTGCTCGTAAGACTGACCCGCGGTGGTGCGCGACAGCAGCAATTCGAGGATGTAGTCGCGGTCTTCACCGAGCCGCGTAATGGGCCGGAACACACCGACTTTCGCGACCGTCGCCGTCAACCGATTGAGCAACCCAAGCGCGATCGTCGACTTGCCGGTCTCGGGCTCCGGCGCAGCGACGTAGATCGCGGACGCTGAACCCTCGGGCATCCGCGCGCCTGTCAGGCCAGCCGTCGCAACCTGGGCGCCAGATCCTTTTCAAACAGATCCAGGAATCGGCGCTGGTCGTGTCCGGGCGCGTGGAATACCAGGTGGTTGAGGCCCCACTTGACGTACTGGCCGACCTTCTCGACGGCCTCGTCGGGATCCGAGGCCACGATCCAGCGCTTGGCCACCTGCTCGATCGGCAGCTCGTCGGCGGCCTTCTCCATCTCGAGGGGATCGTGGATGCTGGTCTTCTGCTCGGCGGTCAAAGACAGCGGCGCCCAGAACCTGGTGTTCTCCAGTGCCAGCTCCGGGTCGGTGTCGTAGGAGATCTTGATCTCGATCATCCGGTCGACATCGTCGGGATTCTTGCCCGCCGCCTCGGCACCCTCGCGCATCGCGGGAATGAGCTTGTCCTTATACAGTTCCTCGCCCTTGCCGGACGTGCAGATGAAGCCGTCACCGGCGCGGCCGGCGTACTTGGCCACCTGCGGCCCGCCCGCGGCGATGTAGATCGGGATGCCGCCCTCGGGCACGTCGTAAATCGACGCACCCTTGGTGTGGTAGTACTCCCCCTCGAAGTCGACGCGGTCGCCGAGCCACAGCTCGCGCATCAGCCGGACCGATTCGCGCAGCCGCGCGTAGCGCTCCTTGAACTCCGGCCACTCGCCCTCGTAGCCGGTGGCGATCTCGTTGAGCGACTCGCCGGTGCCGACACCGAGGAAGATGCGGCCCGGGTAGAGACATCCCATCGTCGCGAAGGCCTGAGCGATGACCGCCGGGTTGTACCGGAACGTCGGGGTGAGCACGGACGTGCCCAGCTGCAGCCGCTCGGTGCGTTCGCCGACCGCGGTCATCCAGGCCAGCGAGAACGGGGCGTGGCCACCCTCGTGGCGCCACGGCTGAAAGTGATCGCTGACGGTGGCGCTGTCCATGCCGTGCCCTTCGGCGGCGACGGCAAGTTCGACGAGCTCACGCGGAGCGAATTGTTCAGCGGACGCCTTGTATCCCAGTTTCAGTTCAGCCACAGGTTCTTTCTACTCCTACATCGATGGCCGCGACCCGCCGCGCCCGGCTTCGCCGCGCTTGCGATCGCTCCTACAGTGTTCGGCATGGGACCGGCACCAGCGCTTGTTCAAGTAACCGACAACGTGCACCTCGCTCACGGTGCGGCCGTCAACTGGACATTGGTCACCGACGACACCGGCGTGCTGTTGATCGACGCCGGCTATCCCGGTGACCGCGAGGACGTGCTGGCGTCGCTGCGCGCGCTGGGCTTCGACCCCGACGACGTGCGTGCCATCCTGCTGACACACGCCCACATCGACCACCTGGGCTCGGCGATCTGGTTCGCCGGCGAGCACGGCACCCCCGTCTACTGCCACGCCGATGAGGTCGGCCACGCCAAGCGCGAGTACCTGGAACAGGTGTCGATCCTCGATCTCGCGCTGCGCATCTGGCGGCCACGGTGGGCGGTGTGGACCGCCCACGTGGTGCGCAGCGGCGGCCTGATCCGCGACGGCATCCCGACCACGCAGCCGCTGACGCCCGAAATCGCCGCGGCCCTGCCGGGCCATCCGCGGCCCGTCTTCAGCCCCGGCCACACGAACGGGCACTGCTCCTACCTGGTCGACGGCGTGCTGGCCAGCGGCGACGCGCTGATCACCGGGCACCCGCTGATACGGCAGGACGGGCCGCAGCTGCTTCCGGCGATCTTCAGCCACAGCCAGCAGAACTGCATCCGGACCCTGTCGGCGCTGGCTCTGCTGGAGACCGAGATCCTGGCGCCGGGTCACGGACCGCTGTGGCGCGGACCGATCCGGGAGGCGACGGACGCCGCGTTGCGGAAGGCGGGTGCACTGTGACGGTCGCCAAGTCGATCGCGTTGTTCGCGCTGGCGGCGCTATTCGAGATCGGCGGCGCTTGGCTGGTGTGGCAGGGCGTGCGCGAACACCGCGGCTGGGCGTGGGTGGGCTGGGGCGTGGTGGCGCTGGGCGCCTACGGCTTTGTCGCCACCCTGCAGCCCTCGTTTGGCTCTGGGGCCCACTTCGGCCGCATCCTGGCCGCGTACGGCGGCATCTTCGTGGCCGGTTCGCTGTTGTGGGGCATGGGTTTTGACGGGTTCCGTCCCGACCGCTGGGATGTCGCCGGCGCACTGATCTGCCTGCTCGGCGTGGCCGTCCTCATGTATGCGCCGCGAACTCGCTGAGCCCCAGCTGATCTCGCAGCGTTTCGCCGGTGTACTCGCTGCGGTAGGCGCCGCGCTCCTGTAGCAGCGGGACCACCCGGTCGACGAACTCGTCGAGACCGTGCGGCGTCAAGTGCGGCACCAGGATGAACCCGTCGCAGGCGTCGGCCTGGATGTAGCGGTCGATCTCGTCGGCGATCCGGCTGGCAGTGCCGACGAACTGCTCGCGGGTGGTGACAGCGATGATCAGCTTACGAATCGACAGCTTTTCGGCCAAAGCGCGTTCGCGCCACTTGCCGGCAACCGCGACGGGATCGACGTGGCGCACCCGCCCCTGGGTGATGTCGCTGTCCACGACGGGATCGAAGTCGGGCAGCGGGCAATCCGGATCGAAGTCGCCGAGCTCGCGACCCCACACCTGCTCGAGCACCGCAATCGCCGTCGCGCCGCTGACCTGCTGGTGGCGGATGTGGCGCGCCCTGTCCTGCGCCTCGGCGTCGGTGTCGCCGAGGACGAAGGTCGCGGCCGGAAACACCTTGAGCTGATTGGGGTCTCGACCGGCCGCCGCCGCCCGGCCCTTAACGTCGGCGTAGTAGCGCTGGCCGTCCTGCAGCGAGCCGTGCAGGGTGAACAGCGCGTCGGCGTAGCGGGCGCCGAACGCCCGGCCTTCGTCGGAGTCGCCCGCCTGCAACAGGATCGGATGCCCCTGCGGCCCCACCGGAAGCGTCCCGAACCCGCGCACGTCGAATTGGGGACCGGAGTGCTCGACCGCGCGGATCCGGTCGGGGTCCACATAGACGCCGGCCGCCACGTCGCCCAGTACGGCGCCGGGTTGCCAGCTGTCCCAGAATTGGCGCGCGACGGTGACGAACTCCTCGGCGCGCTGGTACCGCTCGGAATGTGCCAGGAAGCCACCGCGGCGGAAGTTGGCGCCGGTGAAGGCGTCGGACGAGGTGACAACGTTCCAGCCGGCGCGCCCACCCGACAGCTGGTCGAGGGTCGCGAATTGCCTTGCCACTTCGAAGGGCTCGTTGAAGGTGGTGTTGATCGTCCCGGTCAGCCCGATCCGCTCGGTGACGCCGGCCAAGGCCGCCAGCACGGAGAAGGTGTCCGGGCGCCCCACCACGTCCAGATCGTGGATCCGGCCGCGGTGCTCGCGTAGCCGCAGTCCTTCAGCCAGGAAGAAGAAGTCGAACAGTCCCCGCTCAGCGGTGCGGGCGAGGTGGACGAAGGAGTCGAATTCGATCTGGCTGCCCGCGCCGGGGTCGGCCCACACCGTGGTGTTGTTGACGCCCGGGAAGTGGACGGCGAGGTGAATCGGTTTGCGGCTCATGAATTCAGCCCCCAACGCTCGGCGATCAGCTGGTGCGAGCGCAGCCGGTCCTCGTGCCGATGCGTCACCGAGGTGATGACGAGTTCGTCGGCGCCGGTGTGCCGCTGCAGCGCCTGCAAACGTTCGGCGACCTCGTCCGGCGTGCCCACGAATTGCGTTGCCAGCCGGTCCTTGACGACGTCGCGCTGCTCGTCGGTCAGCGGCGGGCAGTCGTCGGGGTCGGGGTAGGGCATGGCGCCGACGCCAGTCCGGATGGAATACACCCAGTGGCCGTATCCGGCGGCCAGGCGCCGGGCGGTCGCACTGTCGTCGGCGACGACGATGTCGGCCGAGACCACCACGTAGGGCTCGGGCAACACCACCGACGGCACGAACGTCTCGCGGTAGGCCGCGATCGCCTCCAGCGCCGTCGCCGGCGTGATGTGATAGCTCGCGACGAATGGCAGTCCCCGCGCCCCGGCGACCCGCGCGCTCTGCCCCCGGGTGCTGCCGAAGACCCACGGCAGCAACCCGCTTCGCTCGCCGGGCACCGCGTGCACGTCGAACTCGCCGACATGGTAGGTGCCGTCGAGGAAGGCGAGGATTTCCTCGACCTGGTCGGCGAAATCCGGCGACACCGCCTCCGGTTGCTGCAGCAGCCCCATAGTGGCCTGCAATTGTTCGAGGTCGAGCAGCCCGCGCAGATCGAAGGGAGTGGGGACGACGACGCCGTCCACCTCGTGCCACACCCGCGGCGGCCGCGGTTCGCGTGGCTTCTTCGGTTTGCGTTCCTCGGCGCGGCGTTGCCCGGACCGGCCGACACCCAGGTCGATGCGTCCGGGGTGGAAGGCTTCCAGCATGCCGAAACTCTCGACCACCGCGACGGCGGTAGTGTAGCCCAATTGCACCGCCGCGGCACCGACCCGAATCCTGTTGGTAGCGGCCGCAATTTGCCCGATCAGCACGGCCGGTGCCGAACTGGCCACGCCGACGAAGTGATGCTCGGCGACCCAATAGCGGCGAAAACCCCACGCTTCGGCATGCCGGGCCAGGTCGATGGTGTTGCGCAGCGCCGTCGTGGCGTCGCTGCCCGCGCTGATCGGCGCCAGGTCCAAAATCGACAGGGGGACGTTCATCGCGCGGCCGCCGTGTATCGGTTGAGTGCCACCGGCAGGCCGAGCCGCTCGCGCAGCGTCTCGCCGTGGACGTAGCCGGTGCGAAACCGCCCGGCCCGCTGCAGCATCGGCACCACCTGATCGACGATCACCGGCAGATCGGCGGCGTTGACGGCCGGGCGCAGTCGGGCGCCGTCGATGCCCAGGCGCTGCCACGCCAGCAGCAGCTCCACCAATTCCGTTGGGCTGCCGGTGAAGTTGAGGGCGTCGGACCGGGGATCACCCGGGCCGCCGAACGACACCACCACGTCGGCATAGACCTTCAGCTTTGCACCGCCGGCGGCGGCCACCTCAGCCAGGATGCCGCGCAGGGACGCCTCGTCCTTGGGTGTGATGAACACGAGATCGGTGCTGGCGGCCGCGAATTCATACACCGGGCCGAGGTGGGCCAGGGCGGCCACCACGGGTTGACCCTGCGGCGGGCGGGGCGTGATCGACGGGCCCTTGACCGAGAAGTACTTTCCGGCGAAGTCGATGTGGTGCAGCTTGTCGATGTCGACGTAGCGGCCGGTCGCCGCGTCCCGGATGATCGCGTCGTCCTCCCAGCTGTCCCACAGCCGGCGCACCACCTCGACGTAGTCCACCGCCTCCTCGAACAGACCGTCCAGCGGGACAGTCCGGCGGCCGAACAGCGCCGCCTCGTGCGCGGTGGAGCTCACCCGCGGCTGCCAGCCCGCCCGGCCGTGTGAGACAAAGTCAAGCGTGGCAACGGCTTTGGAGATGTGAAAGGGCTCGGTGTGCGTCACCGTCGCGACCGGGATCAGCCCGATGTGCCGCGTCGCCGGTGCGATTCGCGCCGCGACCAGCACGGCGTCGCCGCGGCCGGTCAACCGTTTCGGGTCGATGCGTTCGCCGCGGCCGGGCTGCGGCATCAGCGAGTCGTCGATGGTCAGGAAGTCGAGCAGCCCGCGCTCGGCGGTGGCCGCGAGGCCGGCCCAATACCGGCCGCTGAGCGCCGAAGCGCCGGGGGTGGCGGCCAGGGTAGCCCGCCACGCCTGCGGGTCCCAACCGAACCCGTCCAGCGCGACGCCCAGATGCAGCTGACCGCTCATGCGAGCCACTTCTCGAAGGCGATCGGAAAGACCGGCCCCTCGGACGGCAGCGGCCCCGGCAGCCGGGTGTATCCGGTGGCCCGGTACAGCTCCTCGGCCTCTGGCTGACGATCGCCGGTCATCAGATAGACCCTGCGGTACCCGCGGTTCGCGATCTCGGTTTCCAGCTCGGCCAGCAGCGCCGAGGCGTATCCGCGGCGGCGGTGCGCGCTGTCGGTCCAGATCCGCTTCAGTTCGGCGGTCTGCGCGTCGAGGCGGCGAAATCCGCCGCCGGTGACCGGCTGGCCGTCCAGCAGGCCGATCAGCATGCCGCCGCCGGGCGGCGCGAATTCGTCGGTCGGACTGTCCCGCAACCACGCCGACACCATCGGGACGGGGCGCTCGTATCGCGTCGCGTACTCGACCGCCAACTCCGCCAGCAGCGGCTGCGCCACCGCGTCGTCCAGCGCGGCCGGGATGAATCTGAGCTGAATGTCGGCCACCATCCCCTTCTCAACGCTGGCCGGCCGGAGGCATTCCGGCCGATTCGGCGGTCAACCGTGTCGCCGTGACGTAGCCCGGGGCGATGGCTTCGCCTTTTCGGCCCCCCCCGCCGCCTGCCCGCCATCCCAATCGTGGCGAACAAGTCGGCGACGCTGCGCTCCTGCGTCTGCCACCCACGCTCGGCCAGGTACGCCGGGACGTGGCGGTATTCACCCTGATAGATCAGTTCGGCGAGGTCGATGTCCAGGCCGAACTGCCGCCAGCGGTCGACGAACCCGCGGCCGGCCTCGAGCAGCAGCGGATTCCAGGTGGGAATGTGGTCGGCGGCGAACCGGCTGCCCGGAGCGCTCGCCGCTGTGACGTCGCGCAACAGCCGGTCCTGCGCGGCCGGCGGCAGGTAACCGACCAGCAGGTTCTCGGCGACCCACACGGCGGGAAGGGCGGCGTCGAAACCCACCCGGTACAGCGCGGCCAGCCAGTCCTGACGCAGGTCGACGCCGACTGCGCGGCGGTGCGCGGTCAGCTCGGCGCCCAGCCCACCCACGACGTCGGTCTTGAAATCGATGACGGCCGGCTGGTCGAGTTCGTAGACCGTGGTGCCCGACGGCCACCACAGCCGGTAGGGCCGGGTATCCAGGCCCGAGGCGAGCAGGACGACCTGGCGGATGCCGGCGCGTCCGGCGTCGGCGAGAAAGTCGTCGAGGTACCGGGTGTGCGCCCCGAGGACGGCGATCAGGCCCGCGGTGACGGAGTTGGGATCGTCGTCGGAATACAGCTCGTTTGCGACCATTTGGGTGAAGTGAAGTAATGCACGCCGGCCGCGCGCACCAATCGTTCGGCGAACGGATCGTCGAGGAGCCCCTTGTTGGTGGCCACAGCCCGCACGACCGCGCCGAACGTCGCAGTCATCCCGACGCCGGTGGCCGGATCCCAGATGTCGTCGGCTGTCCGTGCCATCGACTTCTCAGACGCCGGCGCGACGCCGCAGGGCGAGCCGCAGCGCCGCTCGCCAGCCGAGCAACATCACGGCGGTGACCGAGGCCGCCACGACCACGAAACTGGCCGCCACGCCCGCCGAACTGAGTTTGCGCAGCACCATGCCGATCACGACGGTGCACAGCCAGACGATCAGCCCGGTCGGCGCCACCGCGGTGGGCCGCCGCCAGCCGCGGGACGCCAGCCACCCGACGACGGTTCCGGTGAGAAACGGCCAGGCCGTGGTGGCGACGCCGGCGATCGTGAGGCCCTCGGCGTGACTGCGCCGCCCCACCGCGCAAAACACCACGACGCCAACGACGTCTGCGGTGAAGTACGCCAGCCATGCCAGCCGCTGCATGCAGCGAGACTACCGAAAAGTGGCAGGCTGAATACCATGAGCACACAATCGCCACCCGCCTTCGACCGCGACGACCCGCTGGGCCTGGACGCATCGCTGTCCAGCGACGAGATCGCGGTGCGCGACACCACCAGAGAGTTCTGCGCCGAGCACGTGCTCCCCCACATCGCCGAGTGGTTCGAGATCGGCGACCTGCCGGTCCGCGAACTCGCCAAGGGTTTCGGCCAGCTCGGCCTGCTCGGCATGCACCTGCACGGCTACGGGTGCGGCGGGGCGTCGGCGGTGCACTACGGCCTGGCCTGCGTCGAGCTCGAGGCCGCCGACTCCGGCATCCGGTCGATGGTGTCGGTGCAAGGCTCGCTGGCGATGTTCGCGATCTGGAACTTCGGGTCCGAGGAGCAGAAGCAGCAATGGCTGCCCGGGATGGCCGCTGGCGAACTGCTCGGCTGTTTCGGGCTCACCGAGCCCGATGTCGGATCCGATCCGGCAGCAATGAAAACCCGTGCGCGACAGGATGGTTCGGACTGGATCCTGAACGGCCGCAAGCTGTGGATCACCAACGGCTCGGTCGCCGACGTCGCGGTGGTGTGGGCGGCCACCGACGACGGCATCCGCGGGTTCGTCGTCCCCACCAAAACGCCGGGCTTCACCGCTAACACCATTCACCACAAGCTGTCGTTGCGGGCGTCGATCACCAGTGAGCTGGTGCTCGATGACGTGCGGTTGCCGGCCGACGCGCTGCTGCCCGACGCGAAGGGGCTGCGCGGGCCACTGTCGTGTCTGTCCGAGGCGCGCTACGGCATCATCTGGGGATCGATGGGCGCAGCCCGGTCCGCGTGGCGGGCCGCCCTCGACTACGCCAACCAGCGCACCCAGTTCGGCCGTCCCATCGCCGGATTCCAGCTGACACAGGCCAAACTCGCCGACATGGCCATCGAGTTACACAAGGGACAGTTGCTGTCGCTGCACCTCGGCCGCCTCAAGGACAGCGTCGGGCTGCGTCCCGAACAGGTCAGCTTCGGCAAGCTCAACAACACCCGGGAGGCGATTAAAATCTGCCGCACCGCCCGAACAATATTGGGCGGCAACGGGATATCGTTGGAGTACCCGGTCATCCGGCACATGGTCAACCTGGAGTCGGTGCTGACCTACGAGGGGACGCCCGAGATGCACCAGTTGGTGCTCGGCCAGGCCTTCACGGGTAGCGACGCCTTCCGCTGACCTGGCCGCCGCACGCGACGGCCTGCTACGTTGACGAACATGCGGATCGGACCTATCGCGGCGTGCGCTGTGACCGTGGTCGCCCTGTGCGCGCCGGCGACGGCGCTCGCCGACGACACCCTGCCGCCGATGACGGCCACCAACGGCGGGCCGATCATCGGCGGCGGCGGCAACGCGGCACAGATGAGGCCGCAACTCAAGAGCCTGAACGACCCGAACGTCCAAGAGGTAGACGGGCCCGATGCGGCCCAATTCATCAGTGCCGCAGCAGGTCTGACAAACCGCGACCTTGCCTCCCCGTTCATGGCGTTGCAGCGGGCCTTGGCCTGCCAGCAGAACAACGCCGGATTCGGGGCGCGGGCCTACCGGCGCAATGACGGCCTGTGGGGTGGCGCGATGCTGGTGATCCCCAAGAGCGCCTACCCCGACACCGACGCCATGAAGATGTGCGAAATGTCGAATTGGCGCCGGCCTTCGGCGGGCAGCACCACTTCGATGTGCAACGGCAGTTGGACCTATCCCCCGCTGGACTTCAACAAAAGGGGCGGCGACTACACGGTCCTGCTGGCCGGCACCAACTCCGACTTCTGCAGCGCGCTTAACGGGAACTATAAGACCAGCGCCTCCGCGTGGCCGTGAGTTAGCCCCAGGGTCAACCTCGGCCGCGAACGACACCCTCGATGACGGCGGCGATCTCCTCGGGGCAGTCTTCCTGCAGAAAATGCGCACCTTTGAGCGTGACGTGAGGTTGGCCTTTGGCGCCGGGAATCAAGTCCTGGAAAATTGTGTCCCCACCCCGGGTGATCGGATCGTTGTCACTGAACGCAGTAACGACCCGCTTATTGAATTGAGTCAGCACTTCCCACGCGGCCTTGTTTTCTGCCACGGAGCCGTGTTGGGGTGTGATCGGAACGAGCGTAGGAAACGCACACGCGCCTGCTTTATAGCTTGCGTCAGGAAATGGCGCGTCGTAGGCCGCCACCTCGGCCGGAGTCAGTTCCCGATCGGTCCCGCCGGCAACAATCTGGCCGATGGGCAGGTCGGCCGTGCTTTGGCTGAAGGCCAGCCACTGCATGAAACTCTCGGACAGTGGCGTTCCCACCGGCAGCCCGGTGTTGGCGACGACAACGCCGGCGAAGCGTTCGGGGAAAGCAGCCACGAGTCGCAAGCCCAGCAGTCCACCCCAGTCCTGGCAGAACAACGTCACATCCTGCAGGTTCACTGTCGTGAACCAATCGCTGAGCCACGCGACATGGCGCTCGTAGGTGTAGTCGTGCCGGTCGGCCGGCTTGTCGGAACGACCGAAGCCGATGAGGTCGGGAGCGACAACGCGGAGGCCCGCCGAGACGAGCGTAGGCACGACATGCCGGTAGAGATAAGACCAGCTCGGCTCACCGTGTAGCAGCAACACTGTGCGGCCATCGCGAGGACCCTCGTCAACAGAGGCCACCCGCAGGACTTGCCCGGTGTCCGCATCGGAGATTTCGGTGTAATGCGGCGTGAAGGGCCAGTCCGGCAGACCGTCGAAGCGACTATCAGGGGTGCGCAGAATTTTCATAACACTCTCCAAGTGCAGGCCAATTCAGGTCAACCCGAGGACTGCTTGCTGTAACTATTGTTCAGGTCGTCCTGCAGGACCAGGGCGTTGGTTGCTGTGGTGACGATCTGCAGAGGCGCGGACAGAGTCCGCACTTCATATTTCCACCCGGCCGGCAGGGACAACCGAGACCCCAGGCTTGCCAGATCGGCTCGGGAGAGCCGGGGATCCTTCTGCTGGCTCCAGGTCTGCATGACCCAGCGCGTCCCACTGGGTTCCACCAGCTCGTAGATCTGGCGTCCGGCGTCGAAGCTGAACACCGTCTGGCGGTTGACGGCATGCGCCGTGTAGGGTCGCCTGGCCGTCAGCGGATCGCCGATGTCCACGGTGGCCTCCTTGCGCATGGCGAGGCTGCCGAAGGTCTTGGTCTGCTGCGCCGGATTGTCTTTGGTGATCGAATCCATCAGCCAATACCGCGGCCCGTTGAGCACGGCGGTCAGCGCGCCGTTGTCGTCGGCGATCCGATCCGCGTTCAACGCCGACCATGCCGACTGCGGACAGTCATTGAGCCCGTAGGAGTTGTAGACGTCCGCGCTCAACCCGCTAAGACCCGCGTAGACCAACAAAACCTCGCAATACCGCTTGTCCAGCAGGCCGCTGGCCACCGCGCGCGAGGTGGCGGCCGGCGCGGAGGCCGCCGGGGCGGTGGCCGGCGCCGAGCCGCACGCCACGGCCACCAGGCTCAACCCGGCGAGGCCGGCCACCACCGCGACCCGGCCGCGATGTCGATGAGATCCCACGCCGACAAGTGAACCATGCACCGCCCGTGTATTGCGAGTGTTACTCGCAATACACGGGCATCCCTCACGCCGTACGCTCGTCGAGGTGAGCGCGCACCCCGATGCCCCGACTGCGGAATCCGACGGAAGGCGGGCCCGCCGGGAGCGCGGCCGACAGGCGGTGGTCGACGCGGCGTTCGCGCTGATCCTGGAAGGCACGGCCCCACCGTCGGTCCAGGACGTGGCCGAGCGGGCCGGCGTGTCAGTCTCGACGGTGTTCCGAAATTTCGACGGCCTGGCCGACCTTCAGCGCCAGGCTCTGGGTCAGTTCCAATCCCGTTACTCGCATTTCGTCTCCGCCAGGCCGGCGCCGGGCGCAGACCTCGAATCACGAATCGGGTTCTTCGTCCGCACTCGGGTCGGGTTGTACGAGCGCGCCGGGAAGTTGTTGATGCTGGCTCGCGGCCGCGCACTCGACCACGAAACGATGGCCCAAGCGGTCGCGTACAACCGTGCCGCGCTGGCGGCGCAGACCCGCGAGTGCTTCTGGACCGAAATCACCGGGCGCAGCGAGGCCGACACCTCACACCTGTGGTCCCTGCTGGACTCGCTAACCTCCCCCGAGGCGTTCGAGGTGATGACCAGGACCCATGGCCGTTCTCCCCGACAGATCAGCCGATCGTGGCGGTCGGCGCTGCGGGTGTTGCTCGCGGCTTGACCCGCAGGCTCAAGACGACGGATAGCCCGGTGGCCGTGCGATTCACCAGCCGCTGCACCCGTTGAGGTCGATCTTCGACCCGGGGCCCGCGCTGTCCAACGCCGCGGCGTCGGCGGCGTCCTGGGTGAACGCCTGGCGCCCCGCGAGCTTCCCGTCGCTGCTCTCCGCGATGGACAGGCAGCCCAGCCCCGATATGGCCACCTGGCAGTCGTTCGTTTGGCCCAGGATGTCGCACCACATCAGGGCGGCGTCCTCGGCCCGCTGCTGAGCCGTGTAGTTGAGCCGCAGCGAGATTTGTCCGGTCGACTGCGACGTCGCGATCGCACCCCAGCACCCCGGTCTGCAGTACAACGAGATGTCGGCGCGGGCGGCCGGCGCCGCCGAGCCCGCCGCGACCAGCGCGCCGACCAACGCCGCCGTCCCAACGCTTTTCATGGCCACAACATCGCAGCCGCAGCTTTCAGCGACGTGAGAATCGACCCTGAAGACCGTTAGAACGGCGGCGGGTCGGGATCGCTCGCTGTGGACGGTATGGGTACCGAAACCGTTTGCCATGCTTGACGATCGAGGTGATTGCGCCGGCGCTCGGCCGCGACACGCTGGGCGCGGCCCCGCGCACGGGTGCGAGACCCGATGGGCATCGCGGCCTCGCGGCCCGACACCGGCCGACGGGGACGCAGCTCGAACAAGTCGCCGATCGCGTCCAGCCGGCCGGCCGCCGCCCGGGGCCTCGGCCCGCCCCGCGTCGCGCATCCGGTCGACGACGTCGAAGTCGAATATGTGTTCAATGCTAAAGCGGGTAACCGGCCCCGACCGGCCCCGGAAAGCTGAGTGTCACGACCGCGACATCAAGGCGTTACGTGGAGTCGTACGGTGGACATGAGCTGCGGAGACCATTGGAAACCAGCAGAACGTCGGGTACCGGAAGGGATCAGCATGTCGCGCCATCGCGTCGTCATCATCGGTAGTGGATTCGGCGGGCTGAATGCCGCCAAGGCGCTCAAGCGCGCCGACGTCGACGTCACCCTCATCTCGAAGACGACCACCCACTTGTTCCAGCCGCTGCTGTATCAGGTGGCCACCGGCATCCTGTCCGAGGGCGAGATCGCGCCGGCCACCCGCCTGATTCTGCAGCGGCAGAAAAACGTCCAGGTGTTACTGGGCGAGGTCACCGGCATCGACATCACGGCCAACACCGTGACGTCGACATTGATGGGCATGGAGACGGTGACACCCTTCGACAGCCTCATCGTGGCCGCGGGCGCCCAGCAGTCCTACTTCGGCAACGACCAGTTCGCGACGTACGCGCCCGGCATGAAGACCATCGACGACGCCCTGGAGTTACGCGGGCGAATCCTCAGCGCGTTCGAGGCCGCGGAGTTCACCCACGATCCGGCCGAGCGCCAGCGCCGGCTGACGTTCGTCGTCGTGGGCGCGGGCCCCACCGGAGTCGAGGTAGCGGGACAGATCAAGGAACTCGCCCACCGCACCCTCAAGCAAGCGTTCCGCACCATCGAGCCCCGCGACTGCCGGGTCATCCTACTCGACGCCGCGCCCACGGTGTTGCCGCCGATGGGCGAGAAGCTGGGCCTCAAGGCACAGCACCGGCTAGAGGAAATGGGTGTCGAGGTCCAGCTCAACGCGATGGTCGACGACGTGGACTACATGGGCATCACGATCAGGGAAAAGGACGGCACGAAGCGCCGCATCGAGTGCGCGTGCAAGGTCTGGGCGGCCGGCGTCCAAGCCAGCTCGCTGGGCAAGATCATCGCCGACCAGTCCGACGGCACCGAGGTCGACCGCGCCGGACGAGTCATCGTCGAGCCCGATCTGACGGTCAAGGGCCACCCCAACGTCTTCATCGTCGGCGACTTGATGTCGGTTCCCGAAGTCCCCGGCATGGCCCAGGGCGCGATCCAGGGCGCGCGCTACGCCGCCACGTTGATCAAGCACACGGTCCAGGGCACCGACGATCCGGCAAACCGCAAGCCCTTCACCTATTTCGACAAGGGCAGCATGGCCACCATCTCCCGGTTCAGCGCCGTCGCCCAGGTCGGCAAGCTGGAGTTCGGCGGCTTCATCGCCTGGCTGGCGTGGCTGGGACTGCACCTGCTTTACCTGGTCGGCTTCAAGAACCGGTTCACCACGGTGGTCGCCTGGTTCATCACGTTCCTGGGTGACGGCCGCAGTCAGATGGCCATCACCAACCAGATGATGTACGCCCGGGTGGTGACCAACTGGGTGGAATCCCAGACGCAGGAACCGGCGACGCAGGCCGCAAATCCGCCGGTCGAACAGCGGGCCGGTTAGCTGAGGGCCTGGTCGATGTCGGCGATCAGATCGTCGGTGCCTTCCAGGCCGACCGAGATCCGCACCACCCCGTCACCCAGCCCGATCGCGGCCCGACCCTCCGGGCCCATCGCCCGGTGCGTCGTCGTAGCGGGATGTGTGACGAGCGATTTGGCGTCGCCGAGGTTGTTCGATATGTCGATCAGCCGCAACTTGTCCAGCACCTCGAAGGCCCGATCCTTGGCCGTGCTTTCGCGACCCGCAGGGGTCTTGAGCTCGAAGGTGAGCACCGTCCCGCCGCCGGACATCTGGCGCTTGGCCAGGTCGTGCTGCGGGTGCGACGCGAGATACGGGTAGCGCACCCAACTCACCGCCGGATGAGCCTCGAGGAACTCCGCGATCCGGTATGCCGACGAATTGCTGTACTGAACGCGAATCGCAAGTGTTTCAAGCCCTTTGAGTAATACCCAGGCGTTGAAAGCGCTCATCGCCGGGCCGGTGTGCCGCATCAGCTTCTGCACGGGCCCGTCGATGTATTCCTTGTCGCCGAGGATCGCCCCGCCCAGCACCCGGCCCTGGCCGTCGATGTGCTTGGTGCCCGAATACACCACCACGTCGACCCCGAGCGGAAACCCCTGCTGCAGCAACGGTGTGGCAAAGACGTTGTCCAGCACCACCTTTGCCCCCGCGGCGTGAGCCAGCTCGACCACCGCCGAGATATCCACCAGCGACTGCATCGGATTCGACGGCGTCTCGAAGAACACCGCCTGGGTCGGCTTGGACAACGCCTGCTCCCACTGCGAGAGGTCGTCGCCGTCGACGAAGACGGTCTCGACGCCCCAGCGCGGCAGGATCTCGTTGCAGACCACGAAGCACGAGCCGAACAGGCTGCGCGCGGCCACCAATCGATCCCCTGCGGCCAGCAGCGCGCCCAGGGAGGTGAACACCGCGGCCATGCCGCTGGCCGTGGCGAACGCGGCCGGCGCCCCCTCGATCAGGCGCAGCCGCTCCTCGAACATCGAGACGGTCGGGTTGCCGTAGCGCGAGTACACGAAGTGGTCCAGCTCACCGGTGAACGACCGCTCCGCGACGGCGGCCGACGGATAGACGTAGCCGGAGGTCAGATACATCGCCTCGGCGGTCTCGTCGAATCCGGACCGCAGCAGTCCGCCGCGCACTCCGAGGGTGGCCTGGTCCACGCCGTCGGGCAACGCCTTGGGGGTGCGGACCGAATCGCTGTCGGTCATTGCCGCTTCAGCCCTGTTTCCAGGGCAATCCGACTGCTCGCCAACCGGTTTCGCCACGGTGACCGTGCGCGTCGAGATTTCCCTCGAAGCCGTCCAGCACGTTGTAGGACGGGACGATACCGGCCGCGGTGGCGGCCTCGGCGGCGCCGATGGAGCGGTTGCCCGAGCGACACAGGAAGACCACTGGGCGCTCGCCCTCGGCCGACGGCACCTGCTCCTGCAGTTCGGTGAGGAAGTGCTCGTTGCGGCGCCCGTCGGACGTGTTCCACTCGATGTAGACCACGTCGCGGCCCAGGCTCGACAAGTCCGGCACCCCGACGAACCGCCATTCCGCGTCGGTGCGCACATCGACCAGTACCGCGTCAGGGTTGTCGCTCAGCAGCTTCCAGGCTTCCAGCGGCGTGATGTCTCCTGCGTAGCTCATTCGCGTGAGTCTCGCATATTCAGCTGGGCCGCTGCGAACCCGTAGCCGACACGCCGGACAGGACGGCGGCCGCGTCGCGGGCGCGGGCGCGGGCGCCAGCCACGTCCGGCCCCATCGCCAGCGCCACACCCAGCAGCCGCGCCGAGCCCCGCCCGAACACGCGAAGGTCCGTTTCCGGGACACCCAGCGCGGCGGCAAGCGCGTCGGCGCTCAGCGCGGCGGCCGCCGGCGCGCGGCCCGCATCCGGTGCGCGCCGTATCGACCGCGCGGCGGCCGGCGAGATCATCAGCGTGTCCACCGGCAGGCCGAGAATCGCCCGCGCCTGCAGCTCGAACACCGAAAGCCGCTGGCTGCGCAGAGTGACCCAGGCGGTCGGGGGCAGCCTGGTGCTGACGCTGGCGAAGTACACCTCGTCTCCGTTGATCATCAGTTCGACGCTGAACACGCCGCGGCCGCCCAGCGCCTTGACGATGCGCGCGGCGATCGACTTGGCGGCGTCGGTCGCAGCCGGGCTCAGCTGCTGCGGTTGCCAGGATTCAACCGCGTCGGCCTGGGCGCCGCCGTGGCCGATGGGCGAGCAGAATTCGATCACCGGACCGTTGGGGCCGTCGCTGCGTATTGCGAGCAGGGTGACGTAAAACTCGACGTCGACCACCGTCTCGGCCAGCACCCGCTGCTGCTCCGGCGCGCTCACCGATCCCACGGCCCGCTGCCAGGCAGCCTCGATATCGCCCGGCCCCCGGATCACCGAACGCCGCTGGCCGACCGGGCCCCTGACCGGCTCGACCAACAGCTGAGATCCGGCGTGGGCGGCCACCGCCTTGAGATCGTCCAGCGATCCGGCGAACCAGAACGGTGCGGTGGGCAGGCCCAGCTCGTCGGCGGCCAGCCGGCGCAGACCTTCCCGGTCCGCGGTGAGCCGGACGGACCGGGCACCGGGTACCAGCTCCGTGAGGTCGTTGTCGAAGCCGGCCACCAACGCATCCAGGGCGTCGAGGGCGACCGCTTCCGAGGCGGTCACCACGAAGTCGGGCTGCAGCCGTTTGATCAACGCCGACAACTCGCCGGCGTCGGTCATCGGGATCACCACCGACTGGTCGGCCGCCGCGTGCGCGGGCGCATCCGGGTGATCGTCGACGGCGATCACCTCGGCGCCGAGATGGCGCAGGGCGATCGCCAGCTCCCGGCTGAGTTCGTCGGATCCGAGCAGCACAATTCGGGGTCGTAGGGGCTCGTGCTGTCCTTCGGTCACGCCATCGGTCACCAGCTAAGGATAGGTGCGCCGGGCACGGCTGCGGGCGCCGATCACGGCTGGCCCGGCAGCAACTGCACCATCAGGCCGTTGGCTTCGGCCAGCAGCGCGCCTGGATTTTCCGAGGCGTCGGCCAACTCCGCGGACACGAACGCCTTGCGGCCCTCGGTGCGGTCGACCCGGCCGCGCACCACCAACGGCGCGTCGATCGGGGTGATCTTGCGGTAATCGACGTGCAGGAACGCCGTGCGGCTGATGGGCCGGTTGGACGCGTGCGAGACCATCCCGAACATGTGGTCGAACAGCAGCGGCAGCACGCCGCCGTGCACCGCCATGTTGCCGCCGACGTGAAACCGCGTGAAATGACCCCGCATTTCGCAGCCGTCGGGCTGGTAGCGCGTCAGCGTCCACGGCGGCAGCAGCAGGCTGCCCATGCCGGGCAGGCCGGGCGCGCGCCCGGACGGCGCCTGGCCCTCCAGAGCCTGGAAGGGCCCCAGCAGCTCGGTCAGCGCGACGACGCGATCGGCCGCGTCGTCCCACACCTCGTCGGGGGGGTCGGCCGACACCGCGAGGTCCTGCAGCCGGCGCATGGCCGCGACGAATCGCCCGAATCCGGGTCCGGGGTTGGCCACCCCGTATTCGGGAAAGCCGCCGTGGTGTTCGTACTCCGGGTCGAGCTCCTTGGGATCCCGGGCGGCATCCGTCACGGGCGCGCCGCCAGGATGTCGCGGCGCACGATGGTCTGATCCCGGCCGGGGCCCACACCGATGCACGAAACATGGGCTCCCGCAAGCTCTTCCAACCGCAACACATAGTCGCGCGCCTTGGCGGGCAGGTCGTCGAACTCCCGGGCCGCTGAGATGTCCTCCCACCAGCCCGGCAGCTCCTCATAGATCGGCTGGGCGCGGTGCAGCTCGCTTTGGGTCATCGGCATCTCGTCGGTGCGGGAACCGTCGACCGTATAACCGACGCACACCGGCACGGTCTCCAGGCTGGACAGCACGTCGAGCTTGGTCAGGAAGTAGTCGGTGATGCCGTTGACCCGGGTGGCATAGCGCGCGATGACGGCGTCGAACCAGCCGGTGCGCCGGCGGCGCCCGGTGGTGACCCCGAACTCACCGCCGGTCTTGGACAGGTACTCGCCGTTCTCGTCGAACAACTCCGTGGGGAAGGGGCCCGAGCCCACCCGCGTCGTGTAGGCCTTGAGGATTCCCAGCACGGTGGTAATCCGGGTCGGGCCGATCCCGGACCCGACGGCCGCGCCGCCCGCCGTCGGATTCGACGACGTCACATAGGGATATGTGCCGTGATCGACGTCGAGCAGCGTGCCCTGCGACCCCTCCAGCAGCACGATCTCGCCGGCCTCGAGCGCTTCGTTGAGCAGCAGCCGGGTGTCGGCGATGCGGTGCTTGAAGCCCTCGGCCTGGCGCAGCAGCGCGTCGACCACCTGGTGGGGATCCAGCGCCTTGCGGTTGTAGATCTTGACCAGGATCTGGTTTTTCAGTTCCAGCGCGCCTTCGACCTTGTGGGTGAGCAGCTCGGGGTCGAGCACGTCGGCGACCCGGATGCCCTGGCGGGCGATCTTGTCCTGGTAGCACGGCCCGATGCCGCGGCCGGTCGTGCCGATCTTCTTGTTGCCCATGTAGCGCTCGGTGACCTTGTCGATGGCGACGTGGTAGGGCAGCAGCAGGTGCGCGTCGGCGGAGATCAGCAGCTTGGAGGTGTCCACGCCGCGGTCCTCGAGGCCCTTCAGCTCGTCGAGCAGCACACCGGGATCAATCACCACGCCGTTGCCGATGACGTTGGTGACCCCGGGCGTCAGCACCCCCGACGGAATCAGGTGCAGCGCGAAGTTCTCGCCGGTCGGCAAGACGACCGTGTGCCCGGCGTTGTTGCCGCCCTGATACCGCACCACCCACTGCACGCGGCCACCAAGCAGGTCAGTGGCCTTACCTTTGCCCTCGTCACCCCATTGGGCGCCGATGAGGACGATTGCCGGCATGGCATGCTCCTGCCTGGTCTCGCCTGCTTATTGTGGTCCAGCCGGGGACCAACCCTATCCCAGCAGGTCGCGAGGAGCTCATGAATATCGCCGCCGACACGTCCAGCGTGGCGGTGTTGTTGTTCGGCGCCGCGCGCGCCCCCGCGCCGCTGCGCGGCCTGCCCGTTCACCGGGTGGACGGCCCCGCCGACTTCGACGCGATAGTCGGGCCCAACCGGCGGCTGGTGGTCGTCGGCGGCGACGCCGACCTGGCCGCGACGCTGGGCGGGCTGCTGCGCGCCGAGCGGCTCGACGTCGAGGTGGCCTACGTGCCGCCCGGCCGCACCCCGGCCACCCGCGTGTACCGGCTGCCGGCGGGACGCCGCGCCGCCCGGCGTGCCCTCAGCGGCACCGCCCGGCGGGTGACCCTGGTCCGCGACGAGACCGGTTCGGTGATCGTCGGGCGGGCCGATTGGCTGCCGCCCGCTCCGGGGCAGCCGCTGCACGGCGAGGCGGTCGTAGACGACACGGTGTTGTTCGACGGCGATGCGGCCGGCGTCCGCATCGAACCGACCCTGGCCGTGCCAGGCCTGCGCACCTCCGTCCACGGCCCGCACCGATCCTGGCGCCGCTGGGTCGCCGGCCGCGCCGCGCAGCTGGGCAGCACCGGTGTCGTGGTGGTGCGTGACGGCGTGCGCGCGCCCCGCAGCGCGCGCCGATCGACGTTCTACCGCCACGTCGAAGGCTGGTTGCTGGTCCGGTAGTTTCATCCGGTGAGCTTCCCCAGAGCCCGAGGATCGGTCCGGCCCAGCCCCATCTTTTTGGCTCTCGTCGGCGTGACGGCCGTGGGGGCCCTGCTGGCCTGGCTGGCCGGGGCGACCGCCCGCCCGCTGGCCTACGCCGGCGTATTCGTCTTCGTGATCGCCGGCTGGCTGGTCTCGCTGTGCCTGCACGAGTTCGGGCACGCGGCGACCGCCTGGCATTTCGGCGACCGCGACGACGCGGTCCGCGGTTACCTGACCCTGGATCCGCGGCACTACTCCCATCCCGGGCTGTCGCTGCTGCTGCCGATGGTGTTCATCGCGCTGGGCGGGATCGGCCTGCCGGGGGCCGCGGTCTATCTGCGGACTTGGTTCATGACGCCGACGCGCCGCACCCTGGTCAGCCTCGCGGGCCCGGCGGCCAACGTGGTGCTCGCGGTGCTGTTGCTGACACTGACCCGGTTCTTGTTCGACCCGAACCACTGGGTGCTGTGGGCGGGCGTCGCGTTTCTGGGCTTCCTACAGATCATGGCCGTGATACTCAACCTGCTGCCCATCCCCGGTCTGGACGGCTACGACGCCCTGGAGCCGCATCTGAGCCCGGAGACCCAGCGGGCCGTGGCTCCGGCGAAGCAGTACGCGGTGTTCATCCTCCTGTTCCTGTTTCTGGCGCCGGCGGTGGGGCAGTGGCTCTACGGCCTGTCGGCCTGGTTCTTCGAGTTCTCCGGTGTGCCGGTGTTGCTGGCAACCGCGGGTAACTCGCTGACCCGCTTCTGGAGCCAGTGGTTCTAACGCTTGCGATATATGCGATAGCACGCATATATTGATCGATCATGGGCGCCGGACACAGTCACACCCCTGCCGAGGCCGATGCGTCTCGGATGATTCCCCGCATGGTCATGGCCGCCGGGATCTTGGCGACGTTCTTCGTGGTGGAACTGACCACCTCGCTGCTGATCAATTCGCTTGCGCTGCTTGCCGATGCCGGGCACATGCTGACTGACGTCGTCGCGGTGTTCATGGGGCTGGCCGCGATCGTGCTGGCCAAGCGCGGCAGCACGTCGCCGGATCGCACGTACGGCTGGCACCGCGCCGAGGTCTTCACCGCGGTCGCCAACGCCGTGCTGCTGGTCGGGGTGGCGACGTTCATCCTCTACCAGGCGGGCGAACGACTCGGTAAGGGCGCCGAGGTGCCGGGAGTACCGATGATCGTGGTGGCGCTGGCCGGGCTGGTCGCCAACTTCGTGGTGGCGATGCTGCTGCGGTCACACTCCGAGGGCAGCCTGGCCGTCAAGGGCGCCTATATGGAGGTCGTCGCCGACACCGTCGGCAGCCTGGGCGTGCTGATCGCGGGAATCGTCACCGTCACGACGCACTGGCCGTACGCGGACGTCGTCGTCGCCGTACTCGTGGCCCTCTGGGTGCTGCCCCGCGCCATCGCACTGGCCCGCGCGGCGCTGAGGATCCTGTCCGAGACGTCGCCGGCCCACATCGACGTCGAGGAGCTGCGGTCCGCGCTGGGCGCCGTCGACGGCGTGAGCGAGGTGCACGACCTGCACGTGTGGACGCTATCGCCCGGCAAGGACATGTGCACCGTGCACCTGACCAGTGCCAGCGACTCCGCCCGTGTGCTCAGCGACGCCCGCGAGGTGCTGCACCACCGCGGGATCGAGCACGCCACCGTGCAGATCGAGAACCCGGACCGCAGCGGCGACTGCTCGGATACTTTTTAGAGCCCCAGGGCTTTGCGGGCCTCGGGATCGCAGTCGTCGAGCAAATCCAGGCAGCGCCGGTATTCGTCGGTCTCCCCGATCGTGTCGGCGGCGTGCGCCAGCGCGGCCACACACCGCAGGAAGCCCCGGTTCGGTTCGTGCGAATACGGCACCGGGCCGAAGCCCTTCCAGCCGTTGCGGCGCAGTCGGTCGAGGCCGCGGTGGTAGCCGGTGCGCGCGTAGGCGTAGGCCGTGATGGCCGCGTCGTCGGCCCCGGAAGCCAAGGCCGCCTCGGCCAGCGCCGCCCAGGCGACCGAGGCCGCCGGATGCGCGGCCGCCACGATGCCCGGTTTTTCGCCGGCGAGCAGTTCGGTTTCGGCTTCGCTGTCGGCAGGCAGCAGGATCGGATCAGGTCCTAGGAGGTCACCCATCGGCGTCATGGCTTCCATTCTGCCGTTCCGCCGTTGGTCGCTAAGCTCCAATCATGCCTAACGCATCGGAGCCCGACCGCGGTGACGCGGCGCCTAGCGACCAGCCGGGCACCGAGCAGGCCGAAGACGCAACCGAGGACTATCCCCTGTTGCCGCCCGACCCCGAGACCGAGACCGTGGTGATCAGCAAGCCCGGTCCGGCCGACGAGCCGGCGCCGGAGTCCGAAGACCAGCAGCCCGAACGCAGGTTCACCGCCCCCGGCTTCGACGCGAAGGAGACGGCGATCATCACGACCGCCGCCGATCCCGCGACGGAGGTGTTCGCGAGCCCGCCCGCGGCGCCGGGCCAGCCGGTGCCGCCGCCCGCACCGCCGCCGTTCCCCCCGGGACAGACCCCCCCAATTTCCCCTAAATCTGCTGTGCCGCAATCAATTCCGGGCCGTGATGACGGCAAGCTGCGGTCGCTGGGCAAGAACTTCAACTGGGGCTGGGTGCTGGCGATCACCGTGATCGTGCTGGCGCTGGCGGCCATCGCCATCCTGGGCACCGTGCTGTTGACGCGCGGCAAGCACGCCAGGGTGTCGCAGGAAGACCAGGTGCGCCAGACCATCCAGTCCTACGACGTCGCGGTGCAGCGGGGCGATCTGGCCGCGCTGCGCACCATGACGTGCGGCACCGCGCGGGACGGCTATGTCGATTACGACGAGCGCGCGTGGGACGAGACCTACCACCGGGTTTCGGCGGCCAGGCAGTACCCGGTGATCGCCAGCATCGACCAGGTCGTGGTCAACGGCCAGCACGCCGAAGCGAACATCACCACATTCATAGCCTACGACCCGCAGGTCCGCTCGACGCGCAGCCTGGACCTACAGTTCCGCGACGACCAGTGGAAGATCTGCCAGTCCCCTAGCGGCTAAGCCTGCTTTAACGCCCAACGTGTAACCACAGCGAAATTCGGGCCGATATCTCGCAGTCAGTACACGCTCGGCGCAGAAAGCTAAGCGCCGAGGGACTTGCCGGCGCAGTGCAGGTCGTTGCAGGCCTCGATCACGCGCTCGGTCATCGACGCCTCGGCCTTCTTGAGGTAGCTGCGTGGGTCGTAGACCTTCTTGTTGCCGACCTCGCCGTCGACCTTGAGGACGCCGTCGTAGTTGGTGAACATGTGAGCGGCCAGTGGCCGGGTAAACGCGTACTGGGTGTCGGTGTCGACGTTCATCTTCACCACGCCGTAACGCAGCGCCTCCTCGATCTCCGACTTCAGCGACCCCGAGCCGCCGTGGAACACGAAGTCGAAGGGCTTGGACCCCTCGGGCAGCCCGAGCTTGGTGACCGCGACCCTCTGGCCCTCGTCGAGGATGTCGGGACGCAGCTTGACGTTGCCCGGCTTGTAGACACCGTGCACGTTGCCGAACGTGGCGGCCAGCAGGTACTGGCCGTGCTCACCGTGGCCCAGCGCGTCGATGGTCTTCTCGAAATCCTCCGGGGTGGTGTACAGCTTGTCGTCGATCGCGCCCTCGACGCCGTCCTCCTCGCCGCCCACCACGCCGATCTCGACCTCGAGGATGATCTTGGCCGCCGCGGCCGTCTTGAGCAGCTCCTTGGCGATCGACAGGTTTTCGTCGATCGGCACCGCCGAGCCGTCCCACATGTGCGACTGGAAAAGCGGGTTCTTGCCGGCCGCCACCCGCTCGGCCGAGATGGCCAGCAGCGGGCGCACGTAGGTGTCCAGCTTGTCCTTGGGGCAGTGGTCAGTGTGCAGGGCCACGTTGATGGGGTACTTGGCCGCGATGGTCCGAGTGAACTTCGCCAGTGCCACCGCGCCAGTCACCATGTCCTTGACTCCAAGCCCGGAAGCGAATTCCGCACCGCCGGTGGAGAATTGGATGATGCCGTCGCTGCCCGCGTCGGCAAAGCCCTTGATGGCGGCGTTGACCGTCTCCGACGAGGTGCAGTTGATGGCCGGGAAGGCGTAGGAGTTCTCCTTGGCGCGGCCCAGCATCTCCGCGTAGACCTCGGGCGTTGCGATGGGCATGACGTTCCTCCTGGAGAGACTGCGGTCGCCTAAGTATGGCAAGGACGCGTTGCCGGTGGGCAGCCGACCGGGGACCGGTAAGTTGTGACGACATGAGCACCGCCGTGACGGCTGAGTGGTTTTGATGCCCGACATCATCGATCCGATGTTCTGGATCGGGCCCCAGGGCCTGTTCGCCTCCGCGGTGTTGCCGACCATCCTGGTCATTGTCTTCGTCGAGACCGGCCTGCTGTTCCCCCTGCTGCCGGGTGAGTCGCTGCTGTTCACCGGTGGTTTGCTGGCCGCGCACGGAACGCTGAACATCTGGGTGCTGGCGCCGGCCGTCGCGGTGGTGGCGGTGCTGGGCGACCAGACGGGGTATTTCATCGGCCGCCGGATCGGGCCCGCGCTGTTCAAGAAGGAAGACTCCCGGTTCTTCAAGCAGCATTACGTCACCGACTCGCACGCCTTCTTCGAGAAGTACGGACCTGCGGCCATCATCCTGGCCCGCTTCATGCCGTTCATCCGGACGTTCACGCCGGTCGTCGCCGGGGTGTCCTACATGCGCTACCCGGTGTACCTGGCGTTCGACATCGTCGGCGGCGTGCTGTGGGGCGGCGGCGTGACGGTGGCCGGTTACTTCCTGGGCAACGTGCCGCTGGTGCACCAGAACCTGGAGAAGATCATCCTGGTCATCCTGTTCGTGTCGCTGCTGCCGGCGCTGATCGCCGCCGGGCGCGGCTACCTGGGCCGCCGACGCGCGCGCCGCTCAGGAGACCCGAGTCCTGCGGTATTGAACGAACCCGTCGAATAGCTCGGGCCGGTCCACCGAACTCTTCTGCACCGCATCGGCGGGCGCCGTGCCGAGCAGGATCCGCTTGATCGGGATTTCCAGCCGCTTGCCGGTCAACGTGCGCGGGATGCCGGCCACCGCCAGGATGTCGTCGGGGACGTGCCGCGGCGAGGCGTGGGTCCGGATGGCCGCGACGATTCGCGAGCGCAGGTCCTCGTCCAGGTCGACGCCGTCGGCCAGGTCAACGAACAGCGGCATCCAGTAGCCGCCGTCGTCCTGCTCGATGCCGACCACGACGCAGTCGCGTATTTCGGGCATGCGTTCGACGGGGCCGTAGATGTCCGCGCTGCCCATCCGCACGCCCATCCGGTTCAGCGTGGCATCCGAACGTCCATGCACCACAACCGATCCCCGCTCGCTGATGGTCAGCCAATCACCGTGGCACCAGACGCCCGGGTACTTGTCGAAGTAGGCGGCGCGGTAGCGGCTGCCGTCGTCGTCGTTCCAGAAGAACACCGGCATCGACGGCATGGGCTTGGTCACGACCAGCTCGCCCTCCTCCCCGATGACCGGGCTCTGCGGGCCCACCCACGCCTCGATGGCGGCGCCCAGGCAGATGCAGTTCAGCTCGCCCGCGACCACCGGCATGGTCGGGCTGCCGCCGATGAAGGCCGTGCAGACGTCGGTGCCGCCGGACATCGAGATCACCGGAACCCGCCGACCCAGCCCCTCCTGCACCCAGCGGAATGCCGCCGCCGGCAGCGGCGACCCCGTCGACCCCACCGCGCGCACCTGGTCGAGCTGATACGACTTGCCTGGTGTGAGTTCCTGTTTCGCGCAGCCGAGGAAATAGCCGGCGCCGGCGCCCAGGAAGGTAACCCCGGCGTCGGCGGCCACCTTGAACAGGCCGTCGGTCGTCGGGTAGGTCGGGCTGCCGTCGTAGAGCACGATCGTGGTGTCCACCAGCAGCCCGGAGACCTGGAAGTTCCACATCATCCAGCTGGTCGACGAGTACCAGAAGAATCGGTCGCCGGCGTGTAAATCCAGTTGCAGCGTCAGGTATTTGAGGTGTTCCAGCGTCGCGCCGCCGTGGCCGTGCACGATCCCCTTCGGCTTGCCGGTGGTTCCCGACGAGAACATCACCCACAGCGGGTGCGCGAACGGCACCGGCGCGATCTCGAGGGGCGCCTCCGCCTCGACCGCCGCCGCCCACGAAACCACCTGCGCCCCTTGGTCTTCGAGGTCCAGGCCGAGACGCGGCACCACCACGGTGGCCCGCAGCGTCAGCATCCCCCCGCGGATCGCGGCCAGTTCGGTGCGCCGGTCGATGCGTTTGCCGCTGTACAGCGAGCCGTCGGTGGCAACCAGCACCGAAGGCCGTAGCTGACCCAGCCGCGCGATCACGCCGTCGACCGACACGTCCTGGTTGCACACCGCCCAGATCGCCCCGATGCTGGCCGCGGCCAGCGCGGCGACGACGGCCTCGCCGACATTGGGCAGATACCCGACGACGGCGTCGCCGGACCGCACCCCGAGGCCGCGCAGGTACGCGGCGAACGCGGCGGTCTCGCGCTGCAGCCGTGCCCACGACCATTCGGTCGAGCCGTCCTCGCCGACGACGATCATCGCAGGGCGCGCGTCGGTGGCGTGCCGGAAGATCTCGCCGGCGTAGTTGATGGTGGCGCCGGGAAACCACTCGGCGCCCGGCATCTCGGAGTTGCCCAGCACCGCGGTCGGCGGGCCGTCGGTCTCGATGTCGAAGTAGTTCCACACGGCGTCCCAGAACCAGGCGACGTCGTCGACCGACTTCGCCCACAGCTCTTGGTAATCGGTGTAGGTACCGCGCCCGGTCTCGGCGAGCCAGCCCGTGAAGCGGGTCAGGTTCGCCGCGGCGAGGTTCGCCTCGTCCGGGGTCCAGCTGCCGTCGAACTCACTCACGGCGACGGCCGGTCGGCGTCGTTGCCTGATGTCACGGCGGTGACCTTACCTGCGGCCTCCATCAGCATCCACCCGGACAGCTGTACCGAAAGATCCCGCTCGGCCGTCTCGGAGGCGTTCACCGCGCCGGCGACGAACTGCGCCTGCTGCCCGCCTTCCGTCGGCACCTCGGCATCGCGGTCCCAGAATGCGCCGAACACCGGCAACCCGTCGAGGGTCTGCCGGTAGTCCCACGCCGACTTCGCCGACCGCAGCACGATCGCGCGGGCGGTGTCGCGGGCCACCACGTCGTCGGCGGACTCGCCCGGCAGCGTGGTAGCCACCAGCGCGAGGTAGCGGGCCGTGATGCCGGCGAACAACCCGCCGTCGCCCCCGCCGGAGCCCTGCAGCACCCCCGACGGCGCCATATGCTCGCCGACGGCCCCGACCAGGCGGTGCACCCGCTCGGCGTGCCGGTTCCTGACCTCGGCCCCGGTGCGTGCGGCCAACTCCGTCTCCAGCCCGAGCACCACACCCTGGCAGTAGGTGTACTGCGCGCGGACCATCGACCCGTCCTTGATGCCGTCGAACACCAGGTGCGTCTCCGGGTCGATCAGCGTCTGGTCGATCCAGTCCCCGATCTGCCCGGCGAGCCGCAGGTGATCGCCGTAACGGGCGAGAAAGATGCCGGCCGGGCCGTTGGCCGGGGCGTTGAAGAACTGTTCGCGCTTGCGCCACGGGATGCCGCCGCCGGCCTCGGGCATCCATGCCCGCACGAATTGGTCGGCCAACGTGCGCAGCGCGCGCTTGCGCTCGACGCCCGCCAGCCGGGCGGCGCGCTCCAGCGCCAGCGCCAGCCATGCCATGTCGTCGTAGTAGTTGTTGGTCCAGGTGATGTTGCGCAGGTGGTGCGAGCGGACCTGACGCTTGATCTCGGTGAGGCGGTGTGGCTGGGGGTCGCGCAACTGCGCGTCGACGAGGCAATCCAGCAGGTGCGCCTGCCACCAGTAGTGCCAGGTACCGAACAGCCGCTCCTGGCGCGCCGGCGGCCAGGCCACCACGCCCAGCTGCGTGCCGGGCAGCCCCCACAGGCGCCGCAGGTGTCGTTGCGCGACAGCGGCTTCGGAGCTGGCCGCCCGGTTCGCCCATAGCTGGTCCATACCGCCGATCCTGCCGCATGCCGAGTCAAGGGTGGCCTACTGTGGCATATGCGCTACCGGCAAACCGTTTCGGGGACCACCCATTCCTTTGCTGGGCTGGTCGACGTAATGGCTAAGGCGACGCCGCTGCGCTCCGGTGACCAGCTGGCCGGCTGCGCCGCCGACTCCGATGCGCAGCGGGCCGCGGCGGCCTGGGTGTTGGCCGACATCCCGCTGGCAACGTTCCTCGACGACGTGGTTGTCCCGTACGAGACCGACGAGGTCACCCGGCTCATCATCGACGGCCACGACCGCGAGGCGTTCGCCCCGATCGCGCATTTGACCGTGGGCGGCTTCCGCGACTGGCTGCTGGATGCTGCGTCCCGCGACGACGGCGCGGCACGCATCGCCGCCGTCTCGCCCGGGCTGACGCCGGAGATGGTGGCCGCGGCGTCGAAGATCATGCGCAACCAGGACCTGATCCTGGTTGCTGCCGCGGCGACCAACACCGCGGCGTTTCGCACCACCATCGGATTGCCGGGCACGCTGGCCAGCCGCCTGCAGCCCAACCACCCCACCGACGACCCACGCGGCATCGCGGCCGCGATGCTCGACGGCCTGCTGCTGGGCTGCGGCGACGCCGTCATCGGCATCAACCCCGCGACCGACTCGCCGCACGCCGCGGCGGACTTGTTGAACCTGCTCGACAACATCCGCCAGCGGTTCGCGATCCCCGTGCAGTCGTGCGTGCTGTGCCACGTCACGACGACGATGGAGCTGATCGAGCGGGGCGCGCCCGTCGACCTGGTGTTCCAGTCGATCGCGGGCACCGAGGGCGCCAACACCGGCTTCGGCACGTCGATCGCGATGCTGCTGGAGGCCAACGAGGCGGCCCGGTCGCTGCACCGCGGGACCGTCGGCGACAACGTCATGTACCTGGAGACGGGACAGGGCGCGGCCCTGTCGGCCGGGGCCCATCTCGGGGTGGGGAACCAACCGGTCGACCAGCAGACGCTGGAGGCGAGGGCCTACGCGGTGGCCCGGGCGCTGCAACCGATGCTGGTCGACACCGTGGTCGGATTCATCGGGCCCGAGTATCTCTACGACGGCAAGCAGATCATCCGGGCCGGGCTGGAGGACAACTTCTGCGGGAAGATACTCGGGCTGCCAATGGGCGTCGACGTCTGCTACACCAACCACGCCGAAGCCGACCAGGACGACATGGACACGCTGCTGACCCTGCTGGGCACGGCGGGCACCGCGTTCGTGATCGCCGTGCCCGGCGCCGACGACATCATGCTCGGGTATCAGAGCCTGTCGTTCCACGACGTGTTGTACGCGCGAAAAGCCTTGGGGCTGCGGCCCGCACCCGAATTCGAGGCCTGGCTGGCGAGCCTGGGCATGGCCGACGCCGACGGCAGGATCCTGCCCGTCGATCTCGCCACGTCGCCCCTGCGGGCGCTGGCGGCCGGCTGATGACCGACCTTTGGGCGCCGCTGCGGGCGACCACGCAGGCGCGCATCGGGCTGGGGCGCGCAGGTTACTCGCTGCCGACCCGGCGGGTACTGGAGTTTCAGGCCGCGCACGCCGCGGCGCGCGACGCCGTGCATGACCCGCTGGACGTCGACCGCCTCGTCGGGCAGCTGCGCGACATCGGCGTCGACGAGCCGCTGCGGGTGCGCAGCCGGGCGACCACCCGCGGCGAGTACCTACGCCGGCCCGACCTCGGTCGCAGCCCCGAAGGTTTGTCGCACCTGCCAAAGTGCAACGCGGACATCGGTTTAGTGCTCGCCGACGGCCTTTCCCCGCGTGCCCTGACCGACCACGGCGCGGGCATGGTCGGCGCGCTGATCCGCCAGTTCGACGGCCGCTACCGCATCGCGCCGCTGGTCGTCGCGACCCAGGCGCGGGTGGCGCTCGCCGATCACATCGGTCAATCCCTTGGCGTGGCAACGGTTCTCGTGCTGATCGGCGAGCGCCCGGGCCTGTCGGTCGCCGACAGCCTGGGCATCTACCTGACGCATCGCCCGAAGCCGGGCGTCACCGACGCCGACCGCAACTGCATCTCCAACATCCATCCGCCCGATGGCCTGGACTACGCGACGGCCGCGGCCGTCGCGGCGGCACTGGTGGCCGGGGCCCGCAAGCTCGGCCGCTCCGGCGTCGCACTGAAGGACACCACCCGCGGATTGAGTGTGCCATCGACGAACTTTGGTTGTACCCCAGGGACTTTGAGTGCGCCCTCAGGGTTTTGAGTGTGCGCTCGCGGCGGCCCAGCTCGGCGTGTCGCCGCCGCGAACGCACGCTCGATGCCAAGGATGCACTCGCGTCACCGTGCAGGCACACCCGATGCCCCACCCGTAACTACCAGGCGGTGTTCAGGTCCCCGTGCTGGCGGATCCAGGTGTGCATCGCGATCCCGGCGGCCACGCCGGCGTTGATGCTGCGCGTCGAGCCGAACTGGGCGATCGAGACCGTGCGAGCCGCGCCGTCCCGGATGCCGTCGGTGATGCCGGGGCCTTCCTGGCCGAACACCAGCAGACACTGGCGCGGCAGCGTCGTCTCCTCGAGGCGTGCGGCGCCGGGGACGTTGTCCACCGCAACCACCGTCAACCCGGCTTCGGTTGCGAACGCCAGCAATTCGGCGGTGCTGTCGTGGTGGCACAGCCGCTGGTAGCGATCGGTCACCATTGCCCCGCGCCGATTCCAACGCCGGCGCCCGACGATGTGCACGGTGTCGACCGCGAACGCGTTGGCGGTGCGCACGACCGAGCCGATGTTGGCATCGTGGCCGAAGTTCTCGATCGCGACGTGCAGCGGATGCCGGCGCGTGTCGATGTCGGCGACGATCGCCTCGCGGGTCCAGTAGCGGTAGGCGTCGACGACGTTGCGGGTATCGCCGTCGCGCAACAGGATCGGGTCATACCGCGGATCGCCGGGCGGGTCGCCCACCCACGGCCCGACTCCGTTGACCGAAGCCGCCCATTCGGTGGGCCCCGGCCCCGGTTCGCTCATCGCGTGGTCCACACGCCGGCGTGGGTGCCGACGATCGCCACCGTCGCGTACAGCAGCGCGTCGTTGATCTCGCCCTGGGTGCACAGCGACGCGTCGACGTGCACCGCGTCCAACGCCGCGTCCGGCAGGATCAGCACCGCGGCGCCGTACGTCGCGCAGGCGGGGTTCAGGCCGCGGCCGGGCAGGGTCGGCGAGGCCAGCAGCATCATCGGGCCGCCCCGCTTGGCGGAGTCGTCGCGATAGCGGTCGGCCAAGGCGTCGGCCTGCAAGCCCAGCAGCATGTAGCCGTTGCCGGTGAAGGCGGCGGGGTCGCCGAGTTGGGCCTTGGTCACCGGGACTCCGTCAGCGCGCCACGCCGACAGGCTGATCGTCTTCACCACCAGGCCGGTGTCGTTGACGTTGGTCGGCATCAACCCCACCGGGAACGCCGCCGGGTAGGCCGCCGAAGTGTCCGAGATCCGGTCGCGCGTCGAGTAGCCGTACACACCGCGGACCTGACTGCGGTCCTTCAACGGGCCCAGGCAGACGGTGCCGGTCATCCGGTCCGGCGGCGCCGTCAGCGGGGTGTGGATGTCGCGCACGGTGGTCATCGCCGCATCGCAGCTGCCCAGCGCGTTGGCCTCCAGCGGATGCGCGAGCGCCCCGTAGAGGCCGAACCGGACGTCGTCCGGCTTGGCATGCGGCGCTTTGGGGTCCGTCGGGGAGGCGTCGACGTCGATCAGCACATAGTCGCCGTCCCAGCGCAGATCCGCCACCGACATATTCCAGCCGAGCAGCGCCAGTGACTCGCCGATCCGCGCCCGTTGCGCCCCGTAGGGGCGGGCGGGGTGGCGCGAGCTCGAGCAGCCCGACAGCAGCAGCGCCAGGCAGGCGGTTACCGCGATGAGTATGCGCACAACGATGGCGGCCTCAGCCCAGCCCCAGATCGGCAAGGCCGAGCACGCTGCGGTACGGCAGTCCTTCGGCTTCGATGGCCTCGGCGGCGCCGGTGGCGCGGTCCACCACGGTGGCCACGCCGACCACCTCGCCCCCGGCCTCCTGCACAGCGTGCACCGCCGTCAGCGCCGAACCGCCGGTGGTGCTGGTGTCCTCGACCACCAGCACCCGCTGACCCGACACCTCGGACCCCTCGATAAGCCGTTGCAGCCCATGGGTTTTCGCCGACTTCCGGACGACGAACGCGTCGATGGGACGGCCGGGCGAATGCATGATGGCGGTGGCGACGGGGTCGGCGCCCAGCGTCAGGCCCCCGACCACCGAATAGTCCCAATCCGCGGTGAGTTCGCGCATCAGCTTGCCGATGAGTGCCGACGCCCGGTGATGCAGGGTGGCGCGGCGCAGGTCGACGTAGTAATCGGCTTCCTTGCCGGAGGACAGTGTGACGCGTCCGTGCACCACCGACAGCCGGCTCACCAGGTCGGCCAGCTCGTCGCGGTCAGACATGACCGATAGCGTAGCGAAGCGCCCCGCGATTGCGGTGCAGAGGTTTTCAGTGCTGGTAGTTCGAGGCCTGATGGCCGTTGCGTCCGGACGGTGGCGGGCGCCGGAGCGTGTCCGGGCGTGCCTCCTCGCGGCGGACCGGCTCCGGGCCGCGGCGCGCGGCGTCCCCGAGGAGTCCGGCCACGTCCTGGCCCTCACGCCGGGGCGGTAGCTCCGCTCGGCCGGCCGGCGCCAAGGGACGGCTCGGCGCCACGTTGCGCGGAGCCGCGCCCTCTTCCGCCTCCGCCGGTATCGGCGGCAGCACCCGCAGCAAGTCGTTGAACTGGCGCACCGTGCGCAGCCCCTCGTCCCACTGGGTGCGGGTGCTGGCGATGGGCAGCGCGACCAACGTCCAGTTCTGCTCGTTCCACATGATCTCGGCGCAGTCGGGCGCGGTGTGCGCGAAGGTGACCATACGCCGGTCGCAGGCCCGCCGGGCCGCGTCCAGATTGGTGGAGTACACCATCCGCGGCCCGATGGCGCCCAACAGCCAAATGTCGCTCTCGCGTGGCTCTTTGAGCCCCTTGAGCCGCAGGTCGACGACGACGTTGGTGCCCACCTTGCGGTGCAGCGCGATCACCGTCGCGACTTCCTCCAGGTCGAAGATGTAGACCGCCTCGCCGCGGATCTGGCCCAGCACCACGTTGTAGGCGGGAACGTCGCCGACGGTCGAGATCACGCCGCGCTTCCAGCGCTTGAGGATGTCGGTCGAATCACGCTCGTAGTCGAAGCCATGCGACCGCGCCCACGACCTGCGGCGTCTGCTGCGACCGCGGCGTCGATCGACGTCGACGTACAGCAACACCACCGCGCCGACAAAGCACAGCGCGGAGAGCGTGAACCAAAGGGGGACCATCCCAAACAGGGTATCTGTTTTTGCCCCGGAACCGAGAATGCGACCAGGTCACAACCAAATTAAGGTTTGCTGGGCCGCTTGGCAGGTAGCGTTCCGGCCATGGCCTACGAGGACTACCAGCTCATTCGCGTCGCGGCGCAGGGCGGTATCTGCCGGGCGACGATCGACAATCCGCCGGTCAACCTCCTCGATGTGCCGCTCCTTACCGAGTTCAACCGCCTGCTGGACGAGGTCGGGACCGACGACGAGGTGCGGGTGCTGATCGTCGACTCGGCCGACCCGCAGATCTTCATCGCGCACGCCGACATCGCGTTGATCCAGCACCTGCCGCCGGACGACGTCGGGCTGCACGAGGAGCTGTCGTTCTTCCACGCCATCACCGAACAGGTCCGGACGCTGCCCAAGGCCACCGTCGCCGTCATCGACGGTGTCTGCCGCGGCGGCGGCTGCGAATTCGTGATGGCCTTCGACCTGCGCTACGCGGCGCTCGGCACGACGGTGCTCGGCCACCCGGAGGTGTCGGTGGGCATCATCCCCGGTGGCGGCGGCACGCAGCGACTGCCGCGGCTGGTCGGCCGCGGCCGGGCCCTCGAAGTGATCCTCGGCGGCCGAGACGTCGACGCCGCGACCGCCGAGGCGTGGGGATACCTCGACCGGGCCCTGCCGGCGGAGAAGTTGCGGCCGTTCGTCGACCGGCTGGCCGCGCGCATCGCGACGAGCCCGCCGGCCGCGATCGCGGCGGCCAAGCGCGCCGTCGACGCCGCCCTGGACGAGCGGATCGACGTGAGGACCGGCCTGCGCATCGAGGATCAGCTGCTGCGCGAGACCGTGGCCCAGCCGGCCGCCCGCCGGCTGCTGGATGCGATCGTCGACGCCGGCGCGCAGACCCGAGAGTTCGAGCTGGGCTCCAGCTAGCCGGCGCGCCGGTAGCGGATGCCGAACGTGCACTCACTGCGAAAAAATCGCCCGATTTTGACGGTGAGTGCACGTTCGGCGCAGCTGATTTAGCCCAGGATCAGGCTGTCGCCGTCCGGGCTGACGTTGACCGGCACGGTGTCGCCGTCGTGGACGTCGCCGGCCAGCAGCAGCTTGGCCAGCTGGTCGCCGATGGCCTGCTGCACCAACCGGCGCAGCGGACGGGCACCGTACACCGGGTCGAAACCGCGCTGAGCCAGCCACTGCTTGGCCGGCAACGACACCTCCAGCATGAGGCGACGCTGCGCCAGCCGCTTCTGCAGCTGGGCCAGCTGGATGTCGACGATCGAGACCAGCTCACCGGGTTCGAGGCCGTGGAAGATGATCACGTCGTCGAGCCGGTTGATGAACTCCGGCTTGAACGCCGAGCGCACCGCGGCCATCACCTGCTCCTCGCTGCCACCCGATCCCAGGTTGGACGTCAGGATCAGGATGGTGTTGCGGAAGTCGACCGTGCGGCCCTGTCCGTCAGTCAGCCGGCCCTCGTCGAGCACCTGCAGCAGCACGTCGAACACGTCCGGGTGCGCCTTCTCGATCTCGTCGAACAGGATCACCGTGTACGGACGCCGCCGCACCGCCTCGGTCAGCTGGCCGCCCTGGTCGTAGCCGATGTATCCGGGCGGGGCGCCGACCAGCCGGGCCACCGAGTGCTTTTCGCCGTACTCGCTCATGTCGATGCGGACCATCGCCCGTTCGTCGTCGAACAGGAACTCCGCCAGCGCCTTGGCCAGCTCGGTCTTACCGACACCGGTAGGCCCGAGGAACATGAACGAGCCGGTCGGCCGGTTGGGGTCGGCGACCCCGGCGCGCGAACGGCGCACGGCGTCGGACACCGCGGTCACCGCCTTCTTCTGCCCGATGACGCGCTTGCCTAGCTCCTCTTCCATGCGCAGCAGCTTGGCGGTCTCGCCCTCGAGCATCCGGCCGGCCGGGATGCCCGTCCACGCGGACACCACGTCGGCGATGTCGTCGGGACCGACCTCCTCCTTGAGCATCACGTTCTCGCGGGCCTCGGCGTGGGGCAGCGCGGCGTCGAGCTTCTTCTCCAGCTCGGGGATCCGCCCGTAGCGCAGCTCAGCGGCCTTGGCCAGGTCGCCATCGCGCTCGGCGCGCTCGGACTCGCCGCGCAGCACGTCCAGCTGCTCCTTGAGGTCGCGGACGACGTCGATGGCGCTCTTCTCGTTCTGCCACCGGGTGGTCAGCTCGGCCAGCTTCTCCTTCTGGTCGGCCAGCTCGGAGCGCAGCTTCTCCAGCCGCTCCTTGGACGCCGCGTCCTCCTCCTTGGCCAGCGCCATCTCCTCGATCTCGAGGCGGCGCACCAAGCGCTCGACCTCGTCGATCTCGACGGGCCGCGAGTCGATCTCCATCTTCAGGCGGGACGCGGCCTCGTCGACCAGGTCGATGGCCTTGTCCGGCAGGAAGCGGGCGGTGATGTAGCGATCGGACAGCGTCGCCGCGGCGACCAGCGCCGAGTCGGTGATGCGCACGCCGTGGTGCACCTCGTAGCGGTCTTTCAGGCCGCGCAGAATCCCGACGGTGTCCTCCACGGACGGCTCACCGACCAGCACCTGCTGGAAGCGGCGCTCGAGCGCGGCGTCCTTTTCGATGTACTTTCGGTACTCGTCGAGGGTGGTGGCGCCGACCAACCGCAGCTCGCCTCGCGCCAGCATCGGCTTGATCATGTTGCCGGCGTCCATCGCGCCCTCACCGGTCGCGCCGGCGCCGACGATGGTGTGCAGCTCGTCGATGAACGTGATGATCTGCCCGGCGGAGTTCTTGATGTCGTCGAGCACGGCCTTGAGCCGCTCCTCGAATTCACCGCGGTACTTCGCGCCGGCCACCATCGAACCCAGATCCAGGCTGATGACGGTCTTGTCGCGCAGGCTTTCCGGGACGTCGCCGGCCACGATGCGCTGGGCCAGGCCCTCGACGATCGCGGTCTTGCCGACGCCGGGCTCGCCGATCAGCACCGGGTTGTTCTTGGTGCGACGGGAGAGTACCTGCACGACGCGGCGGATCTCGTTGTCCCGCCCGATCACCGGGTCGAGCTTGCCTTCCCGGGCGCGGGCGGTCAGGTCGGTGGAGTACTTCTCCAGTGCCTGGTAGGTGGCCTCGGGCTCGGGGCTGGTGACGCGGGCGCTGCCGCGGACCTTGACGAAGCCGTCCCGCAGGGCCTGCGGCGACGCGCCGTGGCCGGTCAGCAGCTTGGCGACATCGGAATCGCCGGTGGCCAGGCCGACCAGCAGGTGCTCGGTCGAGACGTACTCGTCGTCCATCTCGGTGGCCAGTTGCTGGGCGGTGGTGATCGCGGCCAGCGATTCGCGTGACAGCTGGGGCTGCGAGCTGGCGCCGCTGGTCTGGGGCAGCTTTTCGACCAGGCGCTCGGCCTCGGTGCGGATGGTGGCGGGCTGGACGCCGACGGCCTCCAACAGCGGTCCGGCGATGCCGTCCGCCTGCGTCAGCAGGGCCATCAGCAGGTGGGCGGGCCGGATCTCGGGGTTACCGGCAGCTGAGGCCGCCTGTAAGGCCGACGTCAGGGCCGCTTGAGTCTTGGTTGTCGGGTTAAAGGAGTCCACTCCGCCCTCCATCGTGGGTCTAAAAGGGATATGCAAAATGCTTGTCGCGTTGTTCAACGCCGTCAAGGTTGAGTCTGTTCCGCTCAAGTTTAATTTTTTTCCGCGCGCTCCGATAGAGGCCTTTAGTCCATGATTCAGACGCACAACGACCTCGCCCGCGACGAGGCCGGCCACGGCGGCGCGCGAGCCTAGAATCGGGCTCCGTGAGCCTCGAGGACTCCGACGCGTTGCGGGTGCTGCGCGATGCCTTCCAGCCGGACGGGCCGGACGCGGGCGAACTCGTCCTCCGGTTCTACAACCATTGGTTCGCCCTCGACGTGTCGGTTCGCGACCTCTTTCCACCCGAAATGGCCGCACAGCGAAGCGCTTTCGGCCACGCGATGCACTGGGTCTACGAGGAACTGGTGGCCCAGCGCGCCGCCAAGCCGGTGGCCTTCCTCGCCCAGCTCGGTCGCGACCACCGTAAATACGGTGTGCTGCCAAGCCATTACGAGACGCTGCGCCGCGCCTTGTACGCGACGCTGCGCAGCCGGCTCGGCGGTGCGTGGACCGACGCCGTCGACGCCGCCGCGGCGTCCTCGCTCAACCTGATCACCGGAGTCATGAGCGGAGCGGCCGACGCCGAGGAGGGGCCCGCGTGGTGGGACGGGACAGTCGTCGAGCACCACCGCATGTCCCGCGATCTCGCCGTCGTCCGGCTGCGCCTGGACCGCCCGATGCACTATCACCCCGGCCAGTACGTGAACGTCCACGTCCCGCAGTGCCCGCGCCGCTGGCGTTACCTGTCCCCCGCGATTCCGGCCGACCCGGACGGCGGCATCGAGTTCCACGTCCGCCAGGTCCCGGGCGGCCTGGTCAGCACGGCGATCGTCAACGAGACCCGCATGGGTGACCGGTGGCGGATGTCCAGCCCGCATGGCGGCCTGCACGTCGACCGCGACGGCGGCGACGTGCTCATGGTGGCCGGGAGCACCGGCCTGGCCCCGCTGCGCTCGCTGATCATGGACCTGTCCCGCCTCGCGGAAAACCCGCGAATACATCTGTTCTACGGCGCGCGCTACCGCTGCGAGCTCTACGACCTGCCCACGCTCTGGCAGATCGCCTCGCACAATCCCTGGCTGTCGGTATCGCCGGTGTCGGAGTACAGCCGAGACCCCGCGTGGGCGGCCGACTATCCCGACGTGACCCCGCCGCGGGGGCTGCATGTGCACCAGACCGGACGGCTGCCCGAGGTCGTCACCAAGTACGGCGGCTGGGGCGACCGCCAGATCCTGATCTGCGGCGGACCCGCGATGGTCCGTGCCACCGCGGCCGCCCTGACCGCCAAAGGCGCCCCGCCCGAGCGCATTCAGCACGACCCGCTGTCCCGCTAAGCCGGCGGCCACGGGTTAGTCTGACGGCGTGCATGTCGTCACCCTGCGCGACCCGTCCTCGGCGGTCGCCGCGCAGTTCGTCCCGGAGGCGGGCATGATCGGCACCTCGCTGACCGACGCGGCGGTGGAGTTGCTCGGCCAACGGCGCGGGCTCGATGCCTACCTCGAGGCCGGCAAGACCATGGGGATACCGATCCTGTATCCGTGGGCAAACCGGTTGGGTGCCAACACTTATACGGCCGAAAACGTGACGGTGACGCTGACGCCGGGCGAACACGGGGTGCGGGCCGATCCCAACGGGTTGCCCATCCACGGCGTGCTGGCCGCCTACCCGGGCTGGAAGGTGACGGCGAACTCGGACAACGAGCTGACCGCCGAGGTGAACTTCGGTGCCGAACCGGAGCTGTTGGCCAGCTTCCCGTACCCGCACCTGCTCGCGGTGAGCGTGCTGCTGGCCGACCGGACGCTGACGGTGCGCACCACCGTCACCGCGACCGGTGACACCGCCGTCCCGCTGTGCTTTGGGTTCCACCCATATCTGCGCGTGCCGGAGGCGGCCCGCGGCGAATGGCTCATCGAGACGCCCGCGCTGCGGCATCTGAGTCTCGACGAGCGCGGTCTGCCCAACGGCGCGACCGCGGCCCAGCCGCCCGGCTCGGAGTTGCTGGGCGACAAGGCCTTTGACGATGCTTACGACCAGATCGAGGACGGTGCGGTGTTCGCGGTTTCCGGCGGCGGGCGTCGCATGGAAGTCCGCTTCGAGCAAGGCTATTCGGCCACCCAGATCTTCGCGCCGCCGGCCGAGGACCTGATCTGCTTCGAGCCGATGACCGCACCGACCGATGCACTGCGCCGCGGCGGCTACCGCAGCGCGCGCCCCGGCGAGCCCGCGGTCGCGGTGTTCTCGATTCGCGTCTAGCACCCCGAAAGTTCTGCTGCCCATCCGCTGAAATACGCGGGATAGATCGGTATTCTGAGCCAATCCTGGGGGCAGACAGGAGGCGCGGGTTGGGCGCTAGCGACAGCGTTGCATCGATCGACGACTTGCTGCAGCGCGCGGTGCGGGCCATCAATGATGGCGACCGCACGACGGCGACCGCACTGGCGGCGCAGGTTCTCGCGGTCGACCGCGGCAACCCGGAGGCCGAGGACCTGCTCACCGCGCCGCCGCGGTTCGGTGAAATCCGCCGGCTGACCATCCTGGTCGCCGACCTCGTCGACTCGACCGCGCTGTCCACCCGGCTGGAACCCGAGACGTATCGCGCCTTGGTCGGTCGGTATCGCGATGAGGTGCAGCGGGTCGTCGACCGATACGAGGGCCATGTCTGTTCGATCAAGGGCGACGGCCTGTTGGCCGTCTTCGGCCACCCCAAGGCGCATGAGAATGACGTGCGGCGCGCCGTCGCGTCCGGGCTGGACATCACCCGCGTCGTCGCGCAGCTGAGCATCCAATCCGAACACAAGTTCGGCGTGGCTATCAACGTTCGGGTCGGCATCCACCGCGGCCTGGTCTATCTCGACACCGACCAGGACGACGTCTACGGATTCGCCGCGAACCTGTCGGCCCGTCTTTGTGCCATGGCCAGTCCGGGCACTGTGTCGGTGTCCGATGCCGTCGCTCCACTGGTGGCCGATGCGTTCGACCTCCACGCCGGGCTACCCGTCGTAGTCAAAGGCGTCGAGGGATTGATCGGCCATCACCAGGTGCTCGGGGAACGCCAGGACGCACCGCCGCCACGGACGCCGCCACTGATCGGTCGCGACCGTGAGCGCACGCGGCTTCAGCAGAGCTGGCAACAGGCGCGCGACGGCGTCCTCACCACCCCGGGTGTCGCATTTCGCGGCGAGGCGGGCATCGGCAAGACCCGACTGGTCGCCGAGGCGGCCCAATTGGCCCAGAGCTCAAGGGCGCCCGTGATCGCGCTGTTCGGCTCGCCGCTGCATTCCGACACCGGCCTGCACCCGGTTCGCCGGCTCATCGAACGCCGTTGTGGCATCACCCGGCTCACCGGCGGGGCCGAGCGGCTGCGCCTGCTGCAGGCCGAATTGCGCGCGCGTGGTCTGGATTCGGACAGCGCCGTGCCTTTGCTCGGCCCGGTGATCGGTGTCGGCCCCGAACACGGTTATCAGGCCGCCGCAGTCGAGGGCCGCTCGCTCTATGACGCTATCGGCGCGACGGTTCGCCAATACATGCTGGCCGGCTTCGGCGATCAAGCCGGGCTGGTGGTCGCCGAGGACGTGCACTGGTTCGATCCGTCCACCGTCGAACTGCTCGACTCAATACTGACCGGCGCGGACGGACGGCTGCTTGTCGTGTTGACCGGGCGAGAAGACGGCTGGCTGAAAAAAGACTGGCCGGTAACGGTTTTCGAACTTTCACCGCTGACCGACCAGGAGTCCGACGCGCTGATCGACGCGTTGGAGCCGTCGGTGACCGCTGCCCAGCGGGCCGCGGTGCGCGCCCGATGCGATGGGGTGCCGTTCTACATCGAGCATGTCCTCAATGAACTCGATGTCGTCGAGCCCGACGCCGGGGTACCCGAGGCCCTGTACGAGCCGCTGTTCGCCCGGTTGCATCATTCGCATGCCGAGGTCGTGCCGGTGGTCGAGGCGGCCGCGGTGATCGGGCGCGCTGGTGACCTGGCATTGCTTCGCGCTGTGGTCGATCCGCACGTCGACGGCGTCGACGACATCGTCGCGGAACTCGAGCGGGTGCGGGTGTTCGAAAGGCGCGGGACCGACGGCTGGCGATTCCGCCACGAGTTGCTCCGCGAGGTGGCCGCCGAGCTGGCCCCGCCCTCGGTCAGCCGTAACCTGCACGCGCGTGCCGCCCGCGCTCTGGTCGCCGCCGCGGCGACCGCCGAACCGGATTGGCGGCTGATCGCAGGCCATTTCGAGCATGCAGACCATCACGACGGAGCCGTCGACGCTTATCGCAAGGCCTCGATCAGCGCCAGACGCCGCGGTGCCGCACACGAGGCTGTCGCGTGCCTCACCAATGCGCTCGACGAGCTCACATGCTGCCCATCGGGCGCGACACGCGACCGCACAGAGATTGCGATCCGGATGGAGCGCGGTTTCCTGGCGGGCGCCACCCAGGGCAGCATGAGTGGTGAGGGACCTGCCGACTTCCGACGCTGCCTGGCATTGGCGAGCAACGGCGACTATGAGGACGAATTGCTAACCACCCTAATAGGTTTGATCGGCTATTACGTCCCGCGCGCCGAACTGCGCCGGGCCCACGATCTGCTCGACTCGCTGTCCGGCCGGATCACCCGATCCTGGATTCAACCAGCCATAGCGGCGGTGCTGGGTTCTGTCGTCTGGCTGGAAGGCGATTTCTCGGCTGCCCGCGAGCACTTGTTGCGGGCGCTGGCGGAAAGTTCGGCGGCAGATCCTAATGTGCTGGACACCGCCTGGTGGGTGAACGTCGACCCCATCTCGTTGGCGCACACGTATATGGCGCTCACGGATACGGTATGCGGTGATATCGACAGCGCACACACGGAGTTGACCGATTCGTTCCGACGATGCGATGGCTTGGCATTCCCGCGGAATGCCTATAACAGGGCGAACACCTATTACATGGAAATCTGGATGCGCTTGGAGAACAGCCAAATCGACAAGGCCGCGGCTCTGGTCGCGGAACTTCGCGAGCTCAGCGAACGGTCTGGACTGGACCTGTGGCAATGGGTCGGCAGGACCCAACACGCTACCGTTGAGGCACTAGCAGCGTTGACGGCGGAGGCCGACACCGCCACCCTGACCACCCGCGCCGAAAAGTTGGCGCGGTGGGTGGACAGCTCCCGCCGCATGCATCTCAAGATGTTCCTCACGTTTCACGATGCGATCATCGGCCGCCTGCTGATTGCGGCGGGCCTACCAGAGCGGGCGCGGGAACGATTGGAGATAGCGTTGGGCCACGCGGTTGAGACGGGAATGCATTTCTACGATGGTGAGCTACTGCGGGTGCGCGCGCAAACGCTCGCCGACCCGCAGGAACGCCGCAACGCCCTGACTGCTGCGCTGCAGTTCAGCCAACGCCAGGGCGCTACGTTATTCGAATTACGTTGTAGCTTAGATCTTTTCGATCTTTACGGTGATCGCTCCGCCCTCAGCGACATTGCTTCTCGGTTCCCAGGCGATGCTCGATGGCCAGAATTCGCGCGGACACAGGAGCTGCTCTCATAACCCGCGCGCGGTAAGGTCAGTAACCTTTTTGGGGCTTGTACGGATTGTGTGACACTTCATCGAGCGCTTTCAGATTGCTTGGCACGTCACGGATTTCGTGCTTGCCGATCTGGCGTACGAGCGCAGGGAAGGGAGTCACCCGTGCCGGCGGTTGCAGGTACCATGAACCCACTGCCGCCGCGAAGGCCTCTTGGTGCACCGTCCGTTGGGCAACGGTCGGCCGGTGCGTTGCCAGGTAGTAGGCGAAATCCCAGGCTCCCCGTCGCAGTTTCATGAGGGTTCGATCGAGCACCTGAACCTCGCCAGGTATCAGCCAACGAGTCCAGCGGATCTCGGGGGAGAGCTGGTCGATGACTTTGAGGACGCCGGGTAGCTGCTGACACAAGACCTTGTTCACCCGGAAGAAATCCACCTCCAGGCTGTCCATCGACTCGGGCGCAATCGCATGGACGGCGAGCCCGAGGTCGAACGTGATGTGGGCATTCAGTCCGGCCATCAAGTGCTGCAGGATGATCGCCTGACCATCGTGGTCGCCGAGGAACGCCACCTCCCACGGCAGCGTCGGCCCATCGGCAGAGCCCGGCTGGAAATATGCGTTCACCGCGTTGAAGTAGCGCCGGGCGAACGCGACGTCGAGCGCTTCCATGCGCGGCCCGTCTTCGAACGCTCCTGCTTTGACCGCGTCTCGAATGGCGAGGGTGGTCCTCCGATAGAGAACGGCAAAGTAGCCGATGTGGCTTTCGGCTTTGGTCGCCCAGTCGATGATCTGATCGATGTTGTGCAGAACGTCCTCGACCGACTGAGGCTCGGCGAGGCGGCCCAGTGGCGTCATTTCGATACCTCCCATTTTCTGGCCAGGTGATCAGGTATGTCGAATGCCGCTCGCACCCCACCGCGCTGCAGGGCGAACATCCCCAGCATCAGCTCGCGCCCGAACGGGCGGACCAGATCCGAAACCACTTGATAGCGCGGAGAATTACTACGCAACTTCTTGCCGAAGGCACGCAACCAGAACCAATTGGCCACCTGGGTGAGACGTCCCAGGTCGTCGGTGAACTTCGACGGCGGTACCGCCAGCATGTCGGCGATGTCGTCGCCGGCCAGGTGACGGATCAACGGCGGAATCGTCTTGTCAAACTCGTGCCCGGGCGTCAGTTCGTCGAGCAGCTCCATGAGCGCGGCTGCCATCTGCTGGCCTTCCGGCGACGCCCTGAACTGTCGGCGCCGGATCGTCTCGACCAGGGCGGTGGCATCTTCGATACCTTCCACCCGCATGTCGTCGTCGACGCCGAGTAGGTGGGCGATGACGTTCCACAGGTGCAGGTAGGCCTCTTTGTCCTCGGTGGACAGCTCGACACCCAACTGCCGCATCGGCCCGACCGGAACATAGGAGAACGAGAGCATCGTGCCGGCAAGGTCTTCCTGGTTGATCGGGACGCCCCAGTTGGGGTCCCAGAAGCCGGGGTGCTGGTTGTTGCGGTTCACGATCATCTTGCGCACGGCGGCGTGCATCAGCCGGACGTGCTGGATGGCGCGAAAGCCCTTGCCCTGTGGCTCGAAGCTGTCGACGGCGAGCACGTTGATCAGGAACTGGCCGGTCTCCATCACCCGCCTGCGCGCATTCGTTTCGAGCTGAGCCGTGCGACTGAGCACCTTGACGCCCTTGGCCGCCGCGTAGGCCGACGGCAGCGATGCACAGAACAGACACAGTGAGATCTGCAGGCCGAGTTCTTCGAACAACTTCTGCCCGCGCTTGATCTTGGCGGGTTCGGCCCACACCGGCAGCGCTACATTCTTGGCTAGGTAGCCCTGCACGAGCGTGGGCAAACCCGCCGGCACCGGCTGGTCATTGCTCACCAGCGTGCGCATCAGATCATTAACTGCCTGGACGTTGCCCTGCGCAAACAGTTTTTCGACGACGTCGTCCCCGAAGGGATCCCCCTGCTGCCGCTTGCTATTCAGCAGCGTGTCCGTCCACCGGGAGCCCCCAGGTGCGCCCGTCATGCAGGCAGCATGGCAGATCGGCGACGCCCGTGCCAGAGCAAACTGTCAGTTCACCCTGATATCACCGAAATGGAGTAGTCGACTACCTGCTGCGCGGCGGCCTCAGCGACGCTTGCGCGGCTGCCAGACCACCAGCGCGGTGCTCTTGGGCACCACCGCGACCTCGCGGCGCTGGTTGGCCCGCAGCATGGCTATCTCCTCGGCCATTTCCTTGAGCCGTGACTGCAGCGCGTCGACCTGATTGGTCAACTCGATGATGCGCTTGATGCCGGCCAGGTTGACGCCCTCGTCCTGCGACAGCCGCTGCACCTCGCGCAGCAGATCGACGTCGTGCTGCGAATACCGGCGCCCCCCACCGGAAGTCCGGCTGGGGGTCACCAGCCCGAGGCGATCGTAGGTGCGCAGGGTCTGGGCATGCATGCCGGCCAGTTCCGCCGCCACGGAGATCAGGAAGGTCCGAGCCTCTTCTCGTTTGGAGTTCTTGGCCATCAGCGATTACCTGCCCATCCAGCCCGGGGATTGAAGCCACTGGACCGCTCGGCTTCGGCGTACGCCTCGAGCGCCTCGGCCGCGGCGCCCTCCAGGTTAGGCGGCACAGCGACTTTCACGGTGACCAACAGGTCGCCGTTGCCGCCGCTGCGCTTGGGCACACCGCGTCCGCGCACTCGCAGGATGCGGCCGTCGGCGGTGCCCTTGGGCACCCGAACGCCAACCTTGCCATCCAGTGTGGGTACCGAAAGGGTTGAGCCCAAAGCCAATTCGCTGAAGCTGACCGGCACCGTCACGGTGAGGTCGTCGCCGTCGCGACCGAAGACCTTGTCCGGCCGTACGTGCACCGTCACGTAGAGGTCGCCCGACGGGGCGCCGCGCAACCCGGCCTCGCCCTGCCCGGGCAGCCGAATCCGTTGTCCGTCTTCGACACCCGGCGGGATTCGCACGTTGATGGTGCGGGTGCGAGTGGTGACCCCGGTGCCCTTGCACTCGTCGCAGGGGTTCTCGATGATCGAGCCGCTGCCCCGGCAGTCGGTGCAGGGTTCGGAGAAACCGAACGCGCCCTGGTTGCGACTGATCACGCCGGAGCCGTTACAGGCGGGACACACCTTGGGGCTGGTGCCCGGGCGCGCCCCGCTGCCATGGCAATTGGTGCACGGCGCCGGGCTGGTCAGCCGCAGCGGCATCGCCACACCCTTGGCGGCCTCGACGAAATCCAGCTCGGTCTCGGTCTCGAGATCGTTGCCGCGTCGCGGCCGGCTGGGACGGGCGCCCGCGCCGCGCCCGAACAGCCCGCCGAACAGGTCGCCAATGTTGGTGCCCCCGCTGCGACCGGCGGCATCGAACAAGTCGTTCAGGTTGAACTCGGCGCCGTCGCCGCCCGCACTGCTGAAGCCACCGAATCCACCGCCATCGAACCTGCGCCCGCCGAAGCCACCGCCGGCGAACAGCCGGCGGGTTTCGTCGTATTCCTTGCGCTTGGCCGGGTCCGACAGCACGTTGTGCGCCTCCGACACCGCCTTGAAACGCTCACCGGCGGCGGGGTTGTCGGGATTGGCGTCCGGGTGCAGATCGCGCGCCAACTTGCGGTAGGCGCGCTTGATCTCCTCGGGTGTGGCGTCGGAGGAGACGCCCAGCTCCTTGTAGAAGTCCTTTTCGACCCACTCACGCTGGGCCATGTCGCGTCACCCCCTCACCTTTCTCTATTTCATTTCTTTTGTTCGTCGTTGTCTCTTTGGATTGAGATTCTGTGCCTTAACTGCCCGAGGTGTCGACATTTTCGTCGGTGTCGACTGCGCTGGCCCCGGGGTTGCCCTGTTCGCCCTCGCCGGGCACGGTGTCCACGACACCGACCAGAGCGTGCCGCAGCACCTGATCGCCGAGCCGGTAGCCCTGCCTCATGACGGTGCCGATCACCGGACGAGAGCCGTCACCCTCGTGCTGCACGGCTTCGTGCAACACCGGGTCGAAGTCCTCGCCCTCCTCGCCGAACGCGGTCAGCCCGAGCCCGGACAGTGCGCTCTCCAGCTTGTCGGCCACCGACTTCAACGGTCCGGACTCCAGATCGCCGTGCTTGCGCGCCCGGTCGAGATCGTCGAGTACGCCCAGCAATTGGCCGACGACGGCGGCCTTAGCGCGGTCTGCCGCGGCCTGCTGGTCGCGCAGCGCCCGCTTGCGGTAGTTGGCGAAGTCGGCCTGGACGCGCTGCAGGTCGCCGAGCAGTTCGGCGGCCTTGCCGGCCTCCTCCGGGCTTTCGCCCGCGAATGGGCCGGATGCCGTCCCTCCCGGCTCAGCGCCGGGAGGGACATGCCGTACTTCACCGGTTTCGGGGTCGATCCGCCGCTTGTCGGTGACGGTCACCGGTTCCTGATTCGATTCCGTCACTTGGACTCCCGGTCGTCGTCAACCACCTCCGCGTCCACGACGTCGTCAGCCGAGTTGGAGGCGCCGCCGGCCGCGCCGGCACCGGTCTGCTCCCCGGCCGCCTGGGTCGCCTCGTAGATGGCCTGACCCAGCGCCTGGGACTCCTCGCCCAGCTTCTCCATCGCCGACTTGATCGCGCTGATGTCGGTTCCGCCGAGTGCCGACTTGGCCTCGGCGATCGCGGCGTCGACCTTGCCCAGCGTGTCCTCGGGGACCTTCGACCCGCCCTCGGAGGCTGCGCCCCGTTGTTCGGCGACGAACTTCTCCGTTTGGTAGATCAGCGATTCCGCCTGGTTGCGGACGTCGGCCTCTTCGCGACGCTGACGGTCCTCCTCGGCGTGAGCCTCGGCGTCCTTGATCATCCGGTCGATCTCCTCCTTGGACAGGCCGGAGCCCTCCTGGATTTTGATCGTGTTCTCCTTGCCGGTGCCCTTGTCCTTGGCCGTGACGTGCACGATGCCGTTGGCATCGATGTCGAAGGTGACCTCGATCTGCGGCACGCCGCGCGGAGCCGGCGGGATGCCAGTCAGCTCGAAGGAGCCGAGCAGCTTGTTGTGCGAAGCGATTTCGCGCTCACCCTGGAAGACCTGGATCTGCACCGACGGCTGGTTGTCATCGGCCGTGGTGAAGGTCTCCGACCGCTTGGTCGGGATCGTGGTGTTGCGCTCGATCAGCTTGGTCATCACGCCACCCTTGGTCTCGATACCGAGGCTCAGCGGTGTGACATCAAGCAGCAGAACGTCTTTCACCTCACCCTTGAGCACACCCGCCTGCAGGGCCGCTCCGACGGCCACGACTTCGTCGGGGTTCACGCCCTTGTTGGGCTCCTTGCCGCCGGTGAGCTCCTTGACCAGGTCGGTCACCGCGGGCATGCGGGTGGAACCACCCACCAGCACCACGTGGTCGATCTCGGAGACCGAGATGCCGGCGTCCTTGATCACGGACTGGAAGGGCTGACGGGTGCGGTCCAGCAGATCCTGTGTGATGCGCTGGAATTCGGCACGGGTCAGCTGCTCGTCGAGGAAAAGCGGGTTCTTGTCCGCGTCGACCGTGATGTACGGCAGATTGATCGAGGTGCTCTGCGAACTCGACAGTTCGATCTTGGCCTTCTCGGCGGCCTCACGCAGCCGCTGCATCGCCATCTTGTCCTTGGTCAGGTCAATTCCACTGGTGCCCTTGAACTTGTCGACCAGCCACTCGACGACGCGGTCGTCCCAGTCGTCCCCACCGAGGTGGTTGTCACCGCTGGTGGCGCGGACCTCGACGACTCCCTCGCCGATCTCGAGCAGCGAGACGTCGAACGTGCCGCCGCCCAGGTCGAAGACCAGGATGGTCTGTTCCTTCTCGCCCTTGTCCAGGCCGTAGGCCAGGGCCGCGGCGGTGGGCTCGTTGACGATGCGCAGCACGTTGAGGCCGGCGATCTGGCCGGCTTCCTTGGTCGCCTGGCGCTGGGCGTCGTTGAAGTACGCCGGCACAGTGATGACCGCGTCGGCGATGTCCTCGCCCAGGTAGGCCTCGGCGTCGCGCTTCAGCTTCTGCAGAGTGCGGGCGCTGATCTCCTGAGCGGTGTACTTCTTGCCGTCGATCTCGACGGACCAGTCAGTGCCCATGTGCCGCTTGACCGAACGGATCGTGCGGTCGACGTTGGTGACCGCCTGGTTCTTGGCGGGCTGCCCGACGAGCACCTCTCCATTGCGCGCAAAGGCGACGATGGACGGCGTGGTCCGCGAGCCCTCCGAGTTTGCGACGACCACGGGGTCGCCGCCCTCGAGAACTGCGACGACGGAGTTGGTGGTCCCGAGGTCGATACCGACCGCACGAGCCATAGTGATTCCTCCTGATTTCTGTAGAGCATGTTTGGTGCCACTATGCTGAGTGAACCTCGCTCAAGCCTGCTACCGGCGACGCCATGCTGTCAACCCAGGATTGAGTCCGATTCACTCAACTTATCGATGATGCTAACGGGCGACTGGCCCAACTTGTTCCCGGGGTCTTCACGATCGCTGTGGCAATGCTCACGATCCGCACAGGTGACGCCCAGGTTTGGTTCCCAAAATTGTGTCCTGGAGGCCACCCGGCCTTAATTACACTTCCGTTAACTACGGTGTGGACGGACGACCGGATTAGTACGGTCGTATCGAAAGCTCCGTGGGGGAAGGGCGCAGCAGATGACCGCTATGCGGCAATCCGCGGCAGCACAGGACGGGGAACCTTGCTGTCCGTACAGGTCCAGCGCAACGGCTGGACCTGCAACAACGATGAAGCGCGACGCGCAGCTGGCCCGGGTTTCCGCGCCGATGGTCGCCAAGGTTCTCGCGCTCACCACCGCCAAAAAAGCCCGGACGAAGCTGGCCGGCGCGCACGCAGATAGACACGTACAGCTCACCGCTTTCGACCCCTTGGACCCCGCGATCGCCGCCGACCCGTACCCGTACTACCGGGAGCTCCTGGCGGGCGAGCGAGTGCATTACAACCCCCGGCGCGACGCCTACATCCTGAGTCGTTACGCCGACGTCCGGGCGGCCGCGCGCGACCACGAGGTGCTCTCCAGCGCCCGCGGAGTCACGTTCTCCCAGGGGTCGCCGCCCTTTCTGCCCACCTCCGACCAGCCGGAGCACACGCGGATGCGCAAGCAGCTGTCGCCGGGCATGACACGCAGCGCGCTGGAGTCCTGGCGCCCGTTGGTCGAACGGCTCGCCCAAGAGGTGGTCGGCAACCTGCTGACCAAGACGACCGCAGACGTCGTCGCCACCGTGGCCACTCCGATGACGATGCGCACGATCACCAACGTGCTCGGCGTCGCCGGCGCCGACGTAGAGGCGTTCCGCAAGCTGTCCAGCCAGGCCATCCGCATCACCGACGTCAATTTCTCGGTGCCGGGCCTGGTCTCGCTGGTGCAGGGCATCACGGGATTCCGGCGCCTGCGCGCACTGTTCACCCATCGGCGCGATAACGGGACGCTGCGCGACGCCACCGTCCTTGGCCGGCTGGCCGCGCACGCCGAACAGGGGCGGCTGAGCGACAGCGAATTGTCGCTGTTCGCGGTGCTGCTCATGGTCGCCGGCTTCGAGACCAGCGCCAACATGATCAGCACCCTGTTCCTGACGCTAGCCAACCATCCGGATCAGCTTGAGCTGCTCGCGCAGCGACCGGAGCTGATCGGACCGGCGATCGAGGAACAACTCCGCCTGATGTCGCCGGTGCAAAACATCTGCCGGACCACGCGCGCCGACTACCGCGTGGGTGAGGTGGTCATCCCGGCCGGCTCGCTGGTGCTGTTGGCCTGGGGTGCGGCCAACCGCGACCCGCGGCAATTCGAGGATCCGGATGTCTTTCGCGTCGACCGCAATCCGGCCGGGCATCTAGCGTTCGGCACCGGCATCCACGGGTGTCCGGGCGCGCACCTGGCCCGGATGGAGGGCCAGGCGGTACTGCGCGAGATCGTTGCCAACATCGGCCGCATCGACGTGATCGAGCCCCCGGCGTGGACGACGAACGCCAACCTGCGCGGCCTGGCCCGACTGCGGGTCGCCGTCGCGCCCCGGGTAGCCGCGCCGAGCCTGTCGCCCGTGCGATGACGACGCGCCGCTGGGCGTCGCTGTTATCCCGGTGGCGCGAGTGGGCGGCACCGGTATGGATCGGCTGCAACTTCTCGGCCTGGTCGCGGCTGCTGATCCGCAACCGGTTCGCCGTGCATCCGAGCCGCTGGCACTACGTCGTGTTGTATACGTTTGTCAGCGTTGTCAATTCGGCCCTGGGCTTGCTGCAGAAGGCCGTGTTCGGCAGGCGAGTGGCCGACACCGTGATCGCCGAGCCGCCCATCTTCGTCATCGGACATTGGCGTACCGGCACCACGCTGCTGCACGAAATGCTGGTGCTCGACGATCGCTTCGTCGGGCCGACGGGATTTGAATGCGTTGCACCGCAACATTTTCTGCTTACCGAACGGTTCGCGCCGCTGGCAGGGTTCATGGTGTCTAAGCATCGGGCCATGGACAACATGGACTCGAGCCTGAACCATCCGCAGGAAGACGAATTCGTCTGGATCATGCAGGGCCAGCCGTCTCCCTACCTGACGCTGGCGTTTCCGAACCGGCCGCCCGAGCACGAGCGGTACCTGGATCTCGAAGAGCTGACCCCGGACGAACTGGCGGCATGGCAGCGGCCGTTGCTGCGCTTCGTTCAGCAGCTGTACTACCGCCACCGCAAGACCGTGGTCCTGAAGAATCCCAACCACAGCTTCCGAATCAGGGTGCTGCTGGACGTTTTTCCGCAGGCGAAGTTCATCCACATCGTGCGCGACCCGTATGTCGTGTATCCGTCCAGCATCCATCTGCTCAAGTCGCTGTCGCGGGTGCACAGCCTGCAGCGGCCGAGGTTCGAGGGCCTGGACGAAAGGGTGCTGGCGACCTACGTCGACCTGTACCGCAAGGTCGATGAGGGGCGCAAACTCGTTGACCCGTCCCGCTTTCACGAACTGCGTTACGAGGACTTGATCGCCGATCCCGAGGAGCAGCTGCGTCGCCTCTACGAGCACCTGGGCCTAGGCGAGTTCGACCGCTACCTGCCGCGCCTGCGCCAGTATCTCGCCGAGCACGTGAACTACCGAACCAACAGCTACGAGCTGACGGCCGAACAGCGCGCGACGGTCGACGAGAACTGGGGCCAACTCATCGATCGTTACGGTTATCGCACGGCACATGAGGTGCGGCGGTAGCCAGCGGATAGGCCTTTTCCTCGATCAGCGCGAGCAGGGCGCGGGTGGCCGCGCCGGGCGGCCGCAGGGCCGACGTCGTCACGAACAGCCGCCATTGCAGGTCGTAATCGGCGATGCGGACGGTGGCCAGGCCGGAATCGTCGGTGTCGTCGAGGATGGGCCAGCTCAACAGTCCGATGCCCAACCGATTTCGGATGTACCTGGCGGCCGTGCCCAGGTCGGCGACCTCCACTGCGACGGTCCGCTGGATGCCCGCAGCGGCAAAGGCGTTGTCGATCACGGTCCGGGTGCCATACCCGGGCGGGCTGTCCACGAACGACATTCCGGCCAGGTCAGTCAGCCGCACCGAATCACGATGGGCCAGTTCATGTTCGGCGGGAACGACCAGAAGCAGCGGGACGGCCGCGATGAGCCGGGCCTGCAGATCGACGGGCGGCGGGCCGGTGAAGACCAAAAAGGCGGCGTCGAGGTCGCCGTCGCGCAGTTGCCGCAGCAGTCCGTCCGATCCGGCGGCGGCGGCGCGCAGGTGCACCACCACGTCGGGATGCCGGTCATGCAGCTCGACCAGCAGCGTGGGCAGGTCGATGACGTTGATACTCGTCAAGGTACCGAGCGTGACCGTGCCGCGAATGGAGCCGCGGGTGGCGTTGACGGCATCTTTGGCCGCGCGGGCGGCGTCCAGGGTCTCGCGGGCACGCGGTCGCAGCTCCTCGCCGGCGGGGGTCAGGGCCACGCCCCCCGGACCCCGGACGAACAACTCCGCATCGAGTTCGCGTTCCAGCGCCTTGATGGTCGCGGACACCCCGGACTGGACGACGTGCAGGCGCTTCGCGGCTGCGGTGAAGCTCCGATTCTCGGCGACGGCGAGGAAGTACTCGAGGTGGCGCAGCTCCACGCAGCCATTATCACCTCAGCTGCTGGTATCCATCAAAAGCTGTCGTTGGACCTGATTGCGCAGGTCACCGTAGCGTCGAGCGCAGTATGACGCAGCAGACGTTTCCCTTGACACGCACCCGAACTCGCTGGTCCTCCGCGTCCACCGACGACCAGTTCGTGGTGGAGAACCCCGCCAACGGCCAGACCATCGCCGTCGTGCAAGGCGCCGGACCGGTCGAAGTCGACCAGGCGGTGCGCAAGGCCCACCTCGCCCACCTGCGCTGGAAATTGCGCCCGGCGCGGGAGCGCGGCGCCTACCTGCGCAGGATCGCCGAGGTCATCCGCGCGCACGCGGACGAAATCGCCGAGCTCGAATCGCTGGAAATGGGCAAGCCGATCACCCAGGCACGCACCTTCGACGTCGAAATGGCGATCTCGATCTTCGAGTATTTCGCGGGCGCGGTGGAGGCGCTGCCGAGCCAGGCCCGCGACTACGGTCCGGTGCTGGACGTCACCACGCTGGAACCCTACGGGGTGATCGCGGGCATCGTGCCGTTCAACTGGCCGCCCATCCACACCGCCGGCAAGGTCGCCCCGGCGCTGGCCGTCGGCAACGCCGTCGTGCTCAAACCGCCGGAACAGGCGCCGTCGGTGGTGCTTCGCATGGTCGAACTGATGCAGTCCGTGCTGCCCGAGCGCGTGGTGCACGCGGTGCCCGGGCGGGGCGACGTGGGCGCGGCGCTGGCCGGGCATCGACTGGTGGGCAAGGTCTCGTTCACCGGCTCCCCCAAGACCGGCGCGGCGGTGTTGCACACCGCGGCGAACAACCTCACGCCGGCGTTGATGGAGCTGGGCGGCAAGAACCCGCTGCTGGTGTTCGATGACGCGAATCTGCGCGAGGCACTACTGGCCGCCGTCGACGGCGACTTTTTCAACCAAGGCGAGGCCTGCACCGCTGCATCACGAATCCTGTTGCAGGACAAAGTCTATGAGGAATTCACCGAAAGGCTGTGCGCGGCGGTGACCCGGCTGCGGGTGGGCGATGGCGTCGACCCGCGCACCGACGTGGGGCCCTTGGTGACCCGCGGCCAACAGCAACAGGTCCTGAACTACCTCAAGATCGGCGTGGCCGAGGGCGCCCGCGTCGCGGCCCAGGCGCCCCTGCCCGACGATCCACGGTTAACCGCCGGCTTCTACGTCGCACCGACGGTGCTGACCGACGTGACCCCGCGCATGCGGGTGGCCCGCGAGGAGATCTTCGGCCCGGTGGTCACCGCGCTCCGGTTCGGCGACGATGACGAGGCGGTGCGAATCGCCAACAGCACCCCCTTCGGGCTCGTGGCCGCGGTGTACACCCGCAATAGCGACCGGGCGCTGCGCGTCAGCCGGCAGATCCGTGCCGGAGCCGTCTTCGTCAACAACTACCAGCGGATATCGGTCGGCACCGGGTTCGGCGGGGTCGGCCACAGCGGATTCGGGCGCGAACACGCCCAGGAGACGCTGGCGGAATACGGGTACACCAAGACAATCCGGTTGCCCGCACGGCCCGATGAGTTGGCTTACTGGTCGGCTGCCACCCGGGTGCTGGAGGGGTAACACCCGGATGCGGACGGTCGCGCTCGAAGAGCATTACGCCACAACGGCCTTCCTGGACGGGCCGGGCCGCTGGCTGACGGCCCGCGCGGGGGTGATCGAGCCGATCTCCGACCTCGGCGACGGTCGCATCGCGGCGATGGACGACGCGGGGGTCGACCTCGCGGTGCTCTCGCTGGCCGCTCCCGGTGTCGAGCAGTTGGACGGCCCGGAAGCTATTGCGCTGGCGCGTGATTGCAACAACGAGTTGGCGGCGGCGGTGGCGCGGTACCCCGGCCGGCTGGCCGGCTTCGCGACCGTGCCGATCAGCGCGCCCGACACCGCGGCCGACGAGCTGCAGCGGGCAATTCACGAACTCGGGTTCGTCGGCGCGGTCATCAACGGGCACAGCCAGGGTCGCTACCTGGACGACCCGCTTTTCGATCCGGTGCTCGGCCGCGCGGCGGCACTGAACGTTCCGATCTACCTGCATCCCACGATCCCACCCGCGGGCGTGATCGAGTCCAGCTACGCGGGCTTCTCGGACGAGGTCACCTTCGCGCTGGCGACGGTGGGCTGGGGCTGGCACATCAACACCGCCACGCATGTGTTGCGGCTGATTCTCGGCGGCGTGTTCGACCGCTACCCCGGGTTGCGAATCATCATTGGGCACATGGGCGAAGGGACGTCGTTCATGCTGCCGCGCTTCGACGCCACGCTGCGGCCCGAACTGACGGGACTGCGCCATCCCGTGAGCGCCTACCTGCGGCACAACCTGTACTACACCTTCGCCAACTTCAACGACGAGGCAACCTATGCCAACCTGGTCGCCCACGTCGGCATTGAGCGCGTGGCGTTTTCGGCCGACTACCCGTTCGGATCGATGAAGGCCGCCCGCGCCTTCCTGGACCACCTGCCGCTGTCCGACGACGACCGGGCCGCGATCAGCCACCGCAACGCCGAAAAGTTGCTCGGCCGGTAACACTTTACTATCGGCGCTATTTCAAAACCGCGTCGCGCCAGCAACTTCGGCCGGTAGCTGCGTACCCTGGCCCCTGGTATTCGGAGATTTGCGGGGAGCAACGCGTGCGGTTATCGCAGAATGCACGACGAGGTCTGGCCGGTGGTTCGCTGTTGCTCGCGCTGGCCAGCCCGGTGCTGGTTTCTGGCTGCAGCTCGAAAATCGACGGAAAGCCGATCGCCGCGCCGGGAGCCGGCCCGACCGAGCCCACCTTTCCGACGCCGCGGCCCAGCGCCACGGCGCTGCCCCCGACGACGCCCACCAACCCCAACCCGGCGCCCGTCGGGCCGACCACGCCGGCCGGCGCCATACCCCTGCCGCCGGACCAGAACGGGTACGTGTTCATCGAGACCAAGTCCGGCATCACCCGCTGCCAGATCAACAACGACACCGTCGGATGCGAGGCGCCCTTCACCAACTCCCCGATGCAGGACGGCGAGCACGCCAACGGCGTCAGCATCAGCGCGGGCGGCTCGGTGCAGTGGGTGCTGGGCAACCTGGGCGCCATCCCGGCCGTCACCATCGACTACAAGAAATACGGCGCACAGGGCTGGACCATCGACGCCACCGAGGCCGGCACCAGGTTCAGTAACGACCGCACCGGTCACGGCATGTTCGTCAGCGTCGAGAAGGTCACCACGTTCTAGGCGCTCGGGTTCAGTACGATCGGTGCCGTGCCACCCAACGGACCACCGGACGATTTCAACAACCAGGTGACCCGGCACGCCAATGCGGCTGGACCGCAACCACCCCCGCAAGAGCCGGAGCCTGCCCTGGAACCGCTCGGCGACGAGCCCGAACCCGCCCCGTGGTACCGCAGGCCCGCGGGGCTTCTCATCTGGGCCCTGTCCGTCCTGATCCTGGTCGCGCTGATCGTCTACGGGATCCTCCAGCTGGTGCACGACCAGGGCACCGGTACCACCCCCAGCACCACGTCGACGACCAGCCGCACGCCGACGACCACCACAACCTCAACCACGACCACGACCACGACCACCACGACACCACCGGCGACCAGCACCACGACGTCGACCAGCACCGAGGCCGTCGTGCCGTCGTCGGAACAGCCGACCCGCCAGCCGACCCAACAACAGCCCACACACCGGCATCACTGGCCGTCGTGGCTGCCCACGACCGTGCCGCAATTGCCCTAACGGTTTGGTTGCGATCAGGTCAACGTTTGGCTGCTGCTCGGTAGCCGCGGGGGTGGCTACCGAGCAGGTGGGACGGGCACCGATACGCTCAGCAACCATGGCAAGGCTCGCGCCGCCCGACTACGGCGTCACCGACCCGACCGCGTGGTCCGAGGAGTGCGAACCCGAGGAGCCGATTCCGGGTTGGCGCACGCCACTTGCGTTGGCCGGGTGGGGCATCCTCATCGCGGTCCTGGTCGCGCTGATCGTCTGGGGCATCATCCAACTCGCGCACGGAAGCGCGCCGCAGGAGCCGGCGATCACGATCACCACCCCGGCGACGACGCCGTCGTCCAGCGCCGCGCCGGTGCCCCCGCCCACCCAACGTCGGACGTTCCAGCAGACGACCCCGACCGCCACCACGGAGATTCCGGCCCCTTCGACCACGGCCGCCGACACCGTGCCGCCACTCACCACCGGCAGCCCCTCGTCGCCCGGGGCGTTCCCGCTGCCCCCGCTGCCGTCGGTGATCACGTTGCCGGCGCTGCCCGGCCTGCCCACCGAGATCACCTTGCCCCCGGGCCTGTAGCACTCCTCGCCCACCTAGACTCACGAGATCCACAGTCACCAGTAGGGGTATGCGAGATGAGCGAGTCGCTCGGGTTGTCGATCGGGGTGGCCAACCTGGTCGCAGCGCGCGCCGGCAGCAACCCGGTGGCCCGTCGGTCCGTGCTGACCCTCTTCGATGACCAGCCCTCCGAAGTCGGCCTGCCGGAAGAACATTCGAACCTGGCCGAATCCGGACTGCTGATACGGGGCTTCGTCGAACGGGTCGGGGACCGCACGCCGTTGGTGGCGTCCGACGGGACGAAGTACCTCGGTGACGCGCTGACGGTCGAGGCTCTGGAGGTGATGGCACGCACCGTCGGCTACGGCACGCCGATCACCATCGCGGTACCGGCGTATTGGTCCGACGAGCAGGCCGACGAGCTGCGCGAGGAGTTCTTTGCCCAACCCGGGCTGACGTCCGACGGTGCACCGCCGACGCTGATCTCCGATGCGACGGCCGCGCTCGAGGCGCTGCGCGCCGAGCCGGGCTTCCCCGCCGAGGGCGTCGTCGCGCTGTGCGACTTCGGTGCCGGCGGCACGACCGTGACGCTGGCCAACGCCGGATCGGCCGGTGCGCAGATCGGCCCGTCGGTGCGCTACACCGAATTCTCCGGCGACGCGATCGATCAGCTGATCCTGAACCACGTGCGCGACGACGTCGCGAGCCCCGACACCACCGGCGGCCTCGCCAGCACCACCCGGATGGGTTCGCTGGCCCGCGGGCTCGACCAGTGCCGGCGCGCCAAAGAGCGGCTGTCGACCGACGAGGTGGCCACCGTCGCTTTGGGCGCCGGTGAGGATGTCGAGGTGTCCCGCAACGACTTCGAGGAGCTCATCTCCGAGCCCCTGGACCGATTCCTCGCCACGGTAGAACAAGTGTTGCAGCGCAACGACATTCCGAGGGACAAACTGGCAGCGGTGGCGACCGTCGGCGGCGGCGCCGCGATTCCGCTGCTCGCCGGCCGGATTCCGGCAAGACTCGGTGTGCCGGTCCTCACTGCGGCCGCGCCGGCGCTGTGCGCCGCCGCCGGGGCGGCGCTGATCGGTGAGCAGCAGCCCCCGGCGAGCCCCGCAGCGGGTCCGGTCCTGGACAACCCGACGCAGCTGGCACGCGCCGCCCCACTCGACATGACCCAGGCCATCCCCGGTGCGCGGATCGAGGAGGAGCACCCGCTGGCCTGGTCGGAAGACCCCGAGGCCGACGAGCCGGTTCCCTACACCGGCCCGGAGCACAGCGGTCAATATGCCCGGGAGGCAATGGGTTTCGACGATCCGGAGGACAATCGCTACGCCGCCGAGGTGGGGCGCCTGCCGTGGTACAAGCGCACGGTGCTGGTGCTGAGCGTGGTCGGCGCGGCGGTGGCGCTGTTGCTGCTGGGCGTGGTGCTGGCACTGACTCTCGACCACCCGGAGACCCCACCAGCTCCCCCACCCACCCGGTCGACGCCGGCGCCGCCCCCGTTGCCCCCGCCATCGCCGCAAACCGTGACCGTCACCGACACGCCCACCGAGACCGTGACGACCGTGACGACCGCGCCGCCACCACCGTCGACGACCACCACCACCACGGAGGCGCCGGTGACGACGACACCGCCTCCCGTCACGACGACACAGCCGCCGGTGACCACGACCGTGCCTACGATCACCACCACCGAATCCCCGCCCACGCGAGACAGGCCCCGGTTGTTCCCGCGGTGGCGCTTCTAGCGCGGCTGGACGGTGAAGTCGGCGACCATCGCCTCGGCGCTGCGGACCGCGGCACGACAGGCGCGGGTGGTGAACGGGTCGTTGAGCGGATGCTCCGCGCGCCGCCGCCAGCGTTGCGCGGCGGCGAAGGCGGCGCGCGGGCCCTCGTGCGCCGCGGCGTCCGGATCGTCGACGCTCAAGCCCAGCCTGCTGGCCGGCAGGGTGCCTGAACCGCCGATGATACGGCGCAACGAGACGATCTCTTCCTCATTCAATGTCGTCGTGCGCGAATGTAATTGACTGAGAAGCCGGAGCTCCTCGAAGGCATGGGTGTCGGCGAGCAGGGGGGCGATGTCGGCGATCACGTACGGTGTCGCCACGATCGGAAACGCCTCGACGAACCTGCGTAACGACACCAGCGCCGTGTGCGCCTTGAGCATGTCGGAGCGCTGGGCGAACTGCTGGTCGATGACGTCGCGCAACGCCACCAGCCCGCTGCGCTCGAGCAGTTCGTCGGCCAGGGCCGCCGCATCGCCGACGCCGGCGACCAGCACGGCGATCGAAATCCGGAGGCCGAACATGCCGAACCGTTCGAGGAGATCGGCGCGGGTCGCCGCGTCCACCGGTAGCCGATCGTTGGTGCGCGCGAAGCGATCCGCGCTGAGCAGGGCCTTGCCGAGTTCGGCGGGGTCGGAGCCGGCGAGTTTTTGCAACGCCATGAACTCGCCTTGGCGCAACGTGCGCGCGGTCAACGCCAGCAATCCGGATACCGGCACCACCGCTTGGCAGATGCCGGTCTGATTCATCTCACTGGTGAACCGCTTTGCCACGTCGGCCGCCGACAGCATCGCATCGATGCGCCCGGCGCCGATCTCGTCGGCCCGCGAGGCCACCCCGATGATGCCCAGCGCGCCCGCCGACCCGCCGACGAGCTGGCCGATCTGTTTGAGCAGCGCGATGTCGGCGGCGTTGAGCGTGCGCAGCAGGAACACCACCGCGTCCACGCGCGGCACGCCATCGCCGGGCACCAGCAGGCGCAGGGTGCGCTCGGACGCATCGCGCGTCAGCGACGACGTCCCGGGCGTGTCGATGAGCGTGGCGTCCACAAGCTCCTCGGCGGGCCACTGGACGTCCAGATCGGCCACGTCGGCCGGATCGAGCGCCCGCAAGTCGAAGGACAGTCCGCCGTCATGGCTGATCGGAACGTTGGAATGCCTTCCGCCCCAATGGTTTGCGGTGACCCGCGGAGTCGGCCCGTGGCGAAACCAGGTCACGATCCGGGTGGCCTCGGTGGCATCCGTGGGGGCGATGTCCTGGCCCACCAACGCATTGACCAGGGTGGACTTTCCGGCCTTGAGCGTGCCGGCCAGCGCGATGCGGACGGGCTCGTTGAGACGGGCGCCGATGCGGTCCAGCTCGTAGAAGACTTCGGGCCGCTGCCGGAACGCCGGCTCCCCTCGATAGGCCTCGATGGTCCCGCCCAGGATTGCGCGGACCCGATCGCTTGTGCTCACACCCGTCCTACGGTCACCTTCGGCGTCAGTTTGTCCACATTGTCGGTGACCTGGTTCAGGATATTCAACTGCCGCTCGAGTTCGCGGACCGTGTTGTCGCGTTCGGCCTCTTCGACGTGCGCCGCGGCGACGGTGGATTGCAGCGATTCGTTGAGCGACCGGGTGATTTCGTTGGCGATGCCGCGGTAGTGGTCGCGCAGGGCGCGGTGGATCAGCTTGAGCCGGTCCCGAGATTCCTTGCCCACCACGAAGGACACGTCGTCGACGAAACGCCGCACGTTGGTCTTCGCCTCCGCGCGCGCCCGCAGCAACCGGTTCTCCTTGTCCTCCTTGTAGGCCATCCGGCCAAGCAGCAGTCCCGCCCCCACCGACAGCGGGTTGAACAGGCCGAGCCCGGCCACCGAGGAGAGCATGCCGATCATCACCACGCCGCCGTACGAACCGCGCAGGCCGGTCACCACTTTCTGTCCCTTGCCGGCCGGCTTGGCGTCCAGCTGGGCCAGTGAGTTGAGACCGCCGAAATCGCCGCCCATCTCGTGCGGGCTCAGCGCGGGCAGTACCACCGAATCCAGACCCGCGTCGGCGAAGGAGTTCGCGACGTCGTCCGCGAGCGCCTCGGCACGTTGGTAGGCCCACACGAAATTGTCGCCGACGGCGGTAGCGACCGCGTCTTCCACGTCGGCACCGATCTCGGCCCAGTGCCGCGTCGGGTCACAGGAATCGATCTGGCGCTCGATGTCCTCGGTCAGCGACCGGAACCGGGCCCGCATGTCATGGTCGACGTCGGTGCTCAGGTCGGTGAACCCGTCGTTGAGCACCTGCTGCCACAACGCGGTCTGCTCCAGCGCGCCCAGCGCTTCGCGCTTGCGCCGCTCCAGGTCGTCGGTGATCCGGTCACGCAGCCCCGGATCGTTGACAACCGCCAGCTCGGAGCCCACCGACATCGTCAATTGCTCTGCCGCCGAACGTATTTCACCAAGCACCATGTCGCGGACTCGATCGGTCTCGCGCGACAGCACCCGCTCGCTGAGGAATTTGACGATCGCCGGGAAATTGGATTCCTCGTTGAGCTCTTGGTCGTTGCTGGAGACGGCGTAGCTGCGCAGCAGCGACGAGACCGCCACGATGGGAATCGACACCCCCGGCGCGCTGCAGGTATCCGGCGTTGGCGTCGACGACGTCGCGCCAATGCGCATACAGGTCGGTCTTGGTGGCCGCCAGCACCGACACCGGGCAGATCCGGTGTGCCTGCCGCAGGAACCACATCTCGGGTTCGGTCAGCTCCTGGCTGGTGTCGCTGACCATGATCAGCGCGTCGGCGTCGGGCAGCAGTCCCAGCGTCGCCGACAGGTGCGGCTGCCCGTGGCCGCCGACGCCGGGGGTGTCGATGAACGCCAGCCCGCCCTGCAGAAGCGGGCTGGGCGCGCCGATTTCGACGCGCAGCACCTCCCGGCCGCCGGCCTGCGGCGCCCCGCGCAGATCGGTGTTGATGTCGTCGATCGGGATGTCGACGGCGACGGTCTCGCCGTCGGGTCCGGACGCGACCACCAGCCGCGCCGACGGCGGGTCGCCGTAGCCGACGACCGTGACCACCACGGTGGCCTCGTCGTCGCCCACCCGGGCGACCGGCAGGTTCAGCAGCGAGTTGAGCAGTTGACTCTTGCCCTGCTTGAGCTGGCCGGCGATCACCACCCGGATCTGCGGATCGGTGATGCGCCGGCGGGCCCGAGCCAGTCGCTGCGCAAGGTCGTCGCGATCGTTGAGCTCGGCGATCGCGACCGTGTGGTCGATCAGCTCGACGATCACACCGACCCGTCGCGGATCCTGGGGCTGAGTCACCGTGCTACTCCACTTCTCGCGGCGATGTGATCACGGTAGGCGCTCAGCGGATCCATCTCACCCATGCGGGCCGGCGTGCACCGGCGCGGGCGCGTGCGGCGTGCCCTCGAACACCGACGGGCTGTGCGACGCCGGGGCGGGCGCGTGCTCGACCGGGGCCGGCGCGTGTTGAACCGGCGCGGGCGAATGCTGCACCGGCGCCGGTGCGTGCTCGACCGGGGCCGGCGAATGCACCTGCGGCTGCTGGATTACGGGTGTGCCGCCGCCGTGGTTGACGGGTCCGGGGCTCGACGGGATACCTGCGTGGCCGCCGACGGTGCCGCCGGCACCGGCCCCGCCCTGGATGACCGGGCCCGCGCCGCCCAGGGCACCCGGGCTGTGCGGGGCGGTGACTCCCGCACCACCGCCGACCGTGCCGCCGCCGCCGAGGGCCGCGCTCTCTTGGCCGAGGATGCCGCCGCCGTGAACTCCGCCGCCCGCGCCGGCACCCAGAGAACCACCGGCGGCCTGCCCGCCCGGCCCGACTCCGCCGGCGGCACCGCCACCGGCGTGACCGCCCAGTCCGGCCCCGCCCGCCAGGGCCGGGGTGCCGGATTGGGCCGTGGCGTGGCCGCCGAACGCGGTGTTGCCACCAACCGAGGCGATGCCGCGTTCACCCCCGAGGCCCAGGCCAGCGCCGCCCGCGGCACCGACGCCGGCTTGACCGCCGACACCGACACCGCCTAGCGGCCCCGCCACATGCGGGGTGGCGGCGCCGTTCAGCGCGGCACCTTCGCTAGCGATCAACCCCACCTGACCGCTCGCGCTGGCACCCAGCGCCGCATTGCCGCCAGCGAGCCCGCCGACATTGCCGGCAGAACCCGCACCCAGGGCCGCCTGGCCGCCAAGACCGGCAGCGCCATTCACGCCACCGAGTCCGGCGCCGCCAACGAAGCCGACGCGCTCACCAACACCAAAGCCCGGCCGACCCCAACCGGGCCCACAATCGCCGGTGCCTGGGCCGCAACCGGGCCGGAATTCGCCCCAACCTGACCGGTACCCGTCCCAGCCTGGTCGCGGTTCACCCCAGCCCGGCCGCGGTTCCCCCCATCCCGGCCGGTGCCCGTACCAGCCGGGCCCGTAACCGGGACCGCAGTCACCGGTTCCTGGACCAAATGCTCCCCATCCCGGTTGCCAGCCGAACCCGGGTCCAACCGGTCCGAAGAACCCGCCCGCTCCGCCGTACAGGCCGGCATCGACGGCTCCGACGAGTCCGCCGGCCACATCACCCGCGATGGCATCGCCGGTACCGAGAACTGCGCCCACGCCATCCACGACGGGCCCGTAGCCCGCGTCGTATCCGCCGCCGTACCCGCCGTAGCCCGCGTCGTAGCCGGCATAGCCCTGGTCGAAGCCGTACTGGTCCGTGAGCACTTGCTGCAGACCGCCGATCGGGTCGCCGGGGCCGAGGTCCACGCCGGGCATCGCGCTGGCCACGGCGGACGAGAACTCGTCGGGCGCCACGTTGACCAGGCCGTTGTCGATCATGGCCTGGTTAGGGCCGGACACGAACGCCTGCGCGGCCGCCGGGTTGGTAAACAGGCCCAGGATGTACTGGATCAGCTCGTTCATGATCGGTTCCCTCCGAAATCTCCCGCGCCGGGCTGACCGGCGTCCGTTACCTACGCTATGGATCTCGCGGTCCCGTGGAATCGGGGCGCGATCCCCCAGCTGATCGGGACCTCCCCGGGATCGTCCGCGCCATCCGGTTAGGGGATTAGGGGATTTTCAGACCGTTCCTAGGGGTCCGTAACGCCCCCGGATGTGCGGCATTTGCGCACTTCAGCAGGTGATTCGGAAGATGGATTCAGCCGTGGATGCCGAAATCGTGGTGATCGGGGTCGGCGGGATGCGGGCGCGGGCCCGGGTGAGCCCAAATACCCGGATCGTCGGCCGGCAGCCCGCCGTGATGCACTGCGGGATCGGACACATCCGCGCCCGTAAGCAGCGGGGATGGCCCCTGCGACTCGAGGTCCAGCGGGTGCGGGTACCCCGCCGCCGGCGCAGGCGGCTGGGTGGGCGGTTGGCTGATCACCCCGCCCTGAGAAGGGTGCGGGTCGGTCGGCGCGGCGGGCACCTGCGGCGTGAATGCGTCGAGTGCGGCCGCGGCCGCACCGCTCGCCCACACGTTGCCGTGGTCGGCGACCGGCGCTCCCGCGCCGGCGATTCCGGAGCCGGACATCGACAGCGAATCGGACACCATCGGGATCAGATTGTTGACGTCGGCGCTGGTCACATTGGTAAGGTGAGCGTCGGCGATCGACTGCGCGGGGTTCGCGGCGTAGCGCGCCGCGGCATCGGGGTCGCGCACCAGCGCGATGACGAAATCGAGCAACGAGTTTGCCACCCGCACACCTCCTCGCGTCGCCGGTGCGGCCACGTCCGGGCCCCGCGCGAAGCCCCAGGCGACTATCACGATGCTATCGGCTGCGGCCGCCCGTGAGATCGGTGCGAAACCCACCGGACTCGCCGCGCCATTAGGGGATGCCCCATTAGGGGAACGGTAGCGTTACGGGGGTGGCGAGCCGCCCGATTTCCGAGCCGTCTGCCGAGGCGTTACCGGGCACTCGGGAGGCCGTCCGCGCGGTCGCGGCAATCCCGGCGAAAGTCCTGATCACCGGCGGTATCGGCACGGGCAAGAGCACCGCTCTGGCGGCCGCGCGCGAGGTACTGCGCGCGGCCGGGCTCACGGTCCTCGCACGTCCGCCCCGGGCGGGCGATCCCCCCGACGCGGCGGTGGCCGTCGACGACGCCCACCTGCTGAGCGAGCCCGACTTGCGCGCGCTGGCCGAGCGCGTCGCCGACGCCGGGGCGACCGTCGTGGTGGCCGCCGAGCCCCGGGAGCAGCTTCGGGACCTGGCCGTGGCCATCGAACGCGAGCGGCCGCGCATCGCGCTGGGTCCGCTGCCGGTCACCGGGCAACTCCGGGACTGCACCGGGGGCGTCCCGTTCCTGGTGCACGCGACCGCCGACGTGGCGACACCCCCGGCGCAGGCAGCGAGGTTCGCGCTGATCGAACGCCTGCGGCGGCTCGACGACCGCACGCTGGACACCCTGCTGCTGATGTCGCTCAGCCACGAGCTCGGCGCCGCCGACGTGGCCGCCGCGCTGGGCGTCTCGGCGACGCAGGCACACCAGTGGGTCGACCGAGCTCGCGCCGCGGGGCTCGCCGAGCCTTCACACGGCCCGGAATTCCTGCACCTGCTGCACGGGGCGCTCGCCCAGCTCGCCGGCAACGCCCACCACCGCGACGTCGAGACCGCGTTGGTGCGCTCACAGCTCGACCTCTCGGCCATGTCGCCCGGCCTCGCGCTGCGGCTCGCCGAACACGGCCTGCGCGACGAGCGGCTGGCCGGCATCCTCGCCGGACACGCCGCAGCCGCGGGCGGCGAGGATGCCCGGGCCGCGCGGCTGTACCGGGCCGCGGTCGATGCCGGCGCCGAAGGCCTGACCGCGCACCTCGCCGACGCCCTGGCGCTCGCCGGAGACTGCGCGGCCGCGGCGGCGTTGACCGACAGGCTGCTCGGCTCCAGCGATTTCGCGGAGCGCGCCGCCGCGGTGCGCGTCGCTGCCAGCGTCGCCGCCCACGACGGCGCCGCGAGCCAGGCCGCAGAATTGTTCGGCTGGCTGGGCCCGCACCCAGACGCGATCGTCGGCGCGGCCGCGGCCGTCACCTTCGCCGCGACCGGCGACCTGGCGGCCGCCCGCGCCGCCCTGGAGCCGGCGAACGCCGATCCGCCGACCACCGCCGCACGCACCTCGCGCGCTCTCGCCGAGGGCCTGCTGCTGACGATGGATCGGCCCTACCCGGCGGCAATGGCACGCCTCGGCCAGGCGATCGCGGCCGACCAGCCGATGCCGCACGCGCTCCCGGACAGCCCGGCCGCGCTGGTCACCCTGGCCGCGATCCACGCCGGCGATCCGGTCCGGGCCCGCAGCGTGATCGGCCGCGCCCTGCGGGCCCGCGGTGTCGCGCTCTTCGATGCCCGGCACATCCTGTTGTCCGGCTGGATCAAGATGCACGACGGGCAACTGCCGTCGGCCAGCGCGGACGCCGGCGCCGTCGGCACCGCCGACCTGCACCCGCGCGACGCGTTATGGGCGGCGGCGCTGCAGACCGCGATCGCGCGTCGCAGCGGCGACGCCGGCGCCCTACAGAAGTACTGGTACGCGGCCATGGACGTGCTCGCCGAGTACTCCATCGACCTGTGCGCGCTGCTGCCCCTGGGCGAGCTGTGGGTCGCAGGCGCCCGGATGCGGCGGGCCGACCAGCTGCGCCACCACCTGGACCACGCCTTCGGGTTGCTGGAATCGCTGGGCAGCCCGGCCTTGTGGTCGATACCGCTGCACTGGTCGGGGGTGCACGCGAGCATCCTGGCCAACTCGCCGGAATCCGTCGCGCCGCACGGGCAAGCCCTGGCCGCGGCGGCGGGTGATAGCAGCCTGGCGCGGGCGCTGTCCGCGGCCGGCCGGACCTGGCTGCGGGTGCTGGGCGACCAGGTCAACGACGACGAGGTCACCGCGGCGGCCCGGGCGCTGTCGCAGGTCGGACTCACCTCCGACGCGACCCGGCTGGCCGGTCAGGCCGCCCTGCAGACGTCGGACGGGCGGGTGTCGGGCGCCATGCTGCAACTGGCCCGCGATCTCAAGTTGGGGGCGGCGCCCGGCGACCTTCCCGTCGAGCCGCCCGGGGACGAGCCGCAGGGTGCCACGGCGGCGGCTTCGCACCAGCCGCCGGCCGGGTCGCCGCTGTCGGATCGCGAACGCGAAGTCGCCGAGCTGCTGCTGCTGGGCATGCCGTATCGGGACATCGGCGCGCAGCTGTTCATCTCGGCGAAGACCGTCGAGCACCACGTCGCCCGGATCCGGCGGCGGCTCGGGGCCGGGTCTCGATCGGAGATGCTGTCGATGCTGCGCGCCATGCTGGAGCCCGGCAGTTAGGGCAGCCTTTCTCGCGTCCTAAGCCGCACAGATGTCACTATGAGCAGGGCAAAGATCGAACGAATTTTCGTTCCGTGACGACGCATTGGGGAGAGACCTGCTGTGACCACGCAGACGCTCATCAGACTGGTGTTGGGGCTCGGCTTGACCGCGGTCGTGGTCTTGTTGGCACTGAAGCGGGTCTGGTGGCTGTACCGGCTGGTCATGTCCGGCCAGCCGGCAAGCGGACGGACCGACGACGTCGGCGCCCGGATTTGGGCGCAGGTCTCCGAGGTATTCGGTCAGCGCAAGCTGCTGAAGTGGTCGGTGCCCGGCCTCGCCCACTTCTTCACCATGTGGGGCTTCTTCATCCTCATCACGGTCTACATCGAGGCATACGGCACCCTGTTCCAGCCCAACTTCCACATCCCGATCGTCGGCCGCTGGGACGCGCTGGGTTTCCTGCAGGACTTCATCGCCCTGGCCGTGCTGGCCGGCATCATCACCTTCGCGATCATCCGGTTGCGCAGCGAGCCGAAGGAATACGGTCGCCAATCCCGCTTCTACGGTTCGCACACCGGTGGCGCCTGGCTGATCCTGTTCATGATCTCCCTGGTCATCATCAGCTTCGCGATCTTCCGCGGCGCGTCGGTGGTCACCGGAAACTTCCAGTACGGCAAAGGCGCGTTCTTCTCGCACGCCATGGGCGCGCTGATGCAGCCGCTGGGCACCACCGCCAACGAGTGGATCGAAACCTTCGCGCTGCTCGCCCACATCGCCGTGGCGCTGATCTTCCTGCTGATCGTGCTGCACTCCAAGCACCTGCACATCTTCCTGGCGCCCATCAACGTCACGTTCAAGCGGCTGCCCGACGGCCTGGGCCCGCTGCTGCCGGTCGAGTCCGGCGGTAAGCCGATCGATTTCGAAGATCCCGCCGACGACGCCGTGTTCGGCCGCGGCAAGATCGAGGACTTCAGCTGGAAGGGCATGCTCGACTTCGCCACCTGCACCGAGTGCGGGCGCTGCCAGTCGCAATGCCCCGCATGGAACACCGGCAAGCCGCTGTCGCCCAAGCTCGTCATCATGGACCTGCGCGACCACTGGATGGCCAAGGCGCCATACATCCTGGGCGACAAGGAAACTCCGCTGGAGAGCACCCCTGAGGGCGGGGTCGCCGAGGACTTGGCCGGCGAAAAGCACGCCGAGGAGCACCATGTGCCGGAGTCGGGCTTCGGCCGGATCACCGGGTCCGGGCCGGCCCAGGCGACCCGCCCGCTGGTCGGCACGGCCGAGCAGGGCGGCGTCATCGATCCCGACGTGCTGTGGTCCTGCGTGTCCTGCGGCGCCTGCGTGGAGCAGTGCCCGGTGGACATCGAACACGTCGACCACATCATCGATATGCGCCGCTACCAGGTGATGATGGAGTCGGAGTTCCCCACCGAGCTGTCCACGCTGTTCAAGAATCTGGAAACCAAGGGCAACCCGTGGGGGCAGAACGCGGCCGACCGAACCAACTGGATCAGTGAGGTCGACTTCGACGTCCCGGTCTACGGCGAGGACGTCGACAGCTTCGACGGCTTCGAGTACCTGTTCTGGGTGGGCTGCGCGGGCGCCTACGACGACAAAGCCAAGAAGACCACCAAGGCCGTTGCCGAACTGCTCGCCGTGGCCGGGGTGAAGTTCCTGGTGCTGGGCACCGGCGAATCCTGTAACGGCGACTCGGCCCGCCGCTCGGGCAACGAGTTCCTGTTCCAGCAACTGGCCGCCCAGGCCGTCGAGACGTTGGACGGGCTGTTCGAGGGCGTCGAGACCGTCGACCGCAAGATCGTGGTCAGCTGCCCGCACTGCTTCAACACGCTGGGCCGCGAATACCGGCAATTGGGCGCCAGCTACTCGGTGCTGCACCACACCCAGCTGCTGAACCGGCTGGTGCGCGACAAGAAGCTGGTGCCGGTCACGTCGGTCTCGCAGGACATCACCTACCACGACCCGTGTTACCTGGGCCGGCACAACAAGGTGTACGAGGCGCCGCGTGAGCTGATCGGCGCCACGGGGGCCAGGCTCACCGAGATGCCGCGACACGCCGAGCGCAGCTTCTGCTGCGGCGCTGGCGGCGCCCGGATGTGGATGGAAGAGCACATCGGCAAGCGGATCAACCACGAACGGGTGGACGAAGCGCTGGCCACCAACGCCGCGACCATCGCCACCGGCTGCCCGTTCTGCCGGGTGATGGTCACCGACGGCGTCAACGACCGGTCCGAGGAGGCCGGCCACACCGCCGAGGTGCTCGACGTGTCGCAGGTCCTGCTCGCGTCCCTCGACTACGACAAGGCGACGCTGCCCGAAAAGGGCGCGGCCGCAAAGGAAGCCGAACAGCGGGCCGCCAAGGCCGAAGAGGCCACGCCGAAGGCTGCGGTCGCGACGGCAACCGCGGAGGCACCCGTCGAGGCGGCCGCGGAAGAAGCCGAGGAGGCTCCCGCGCAGCCCGCGGCGACCGCCGCCCCCGTCAAGGGGCTGGGGATCGCCGGTGGCGCCAGGAAGCCGGGTGCCAAGAAGGCGGCCGAACCCGCCGCCGAGACCGCGGACGCCGGCGAAGCCAAGGCGCCGGCCGCGCCGGTGAAAGGCCTCGGCATCGCCGGCGGCGCCAAGCGGCCCGGCGCCAAGAAGGCGGCACCGGCAGCGCCCGCGCAGGCCCCCGCGACCGAGGCGGAGACACCGAAGACGGCCGGCGCACCGGCCACGCCCGCCGCGCCGGTCAAGGGGCTGGGCATCACCGCCGGGGCCAAGCGCCCCGGCGCCAAGAAGGCGACCCCCGCCGCGCCCGCAGCTAAGGCCGAAGCCCCCGCGGCCCCGTCCGCCGAGCAACCGGAAGCGAAACCGGAAGCCGAGGCGAAACCGGAGTCGAAGGAGCAATCCGGCGGCAACGGGGCCGCCGAGCAGCCGCCCGTGAAGGGCCTGGGGATCGCGCGCGGCGCGCGCCCGCCGGGCAAGCGTTGATCACAGATTGGGTTCTGTCAGCAAATCTCGCTGGACAACAGTGGCACCATAGGTGACGTGACCACTCACCAGCTGCCCGCGCACCTGACCGGCCATCACCGGCAGCGGACGTTCGCGCAGTCGTCCAAGCTTCAGGACGTTCTGTACGAGATCCGCGGCCCGGTGCACCAGCACGCCGCGCGCCTGGAGGCCGAGGGGCACCGCATCCTCAAACTGAACATCGGCAACCCGGCGCCGTTCGGCTTCGAGGCGCCCGACGTGATCATGCGCGACATGATCCAGGCGCTGCCCTATGCGCAGGGCTACTCGGACTCCCAGGGCATCCTGCCGGCCCGGCGAGCGGTGGTCACCCGCTACGAGCTGGTCGAGGGCTTCCCGCGATTCGACGTCGACGACGTCTACCTGGGCAACGGCGTCTCCGAGCTGATCACGATGACGCTGCAGGCACTGCTGGACAACGGCGATCAGGTCCTGATCCCCTCCCCGGACTACCCGCTGTGGACGGCATCGACCTCGCTGGCGGGCGGCACTCCGGTGCACTACCTGTGCGACGAGACGCAGGGTTGGCAGCCGGACATCGCCGATTTGGAATCCAAGATCACCGAGCGCACCAAGGCGCTGGTGGTGATCAACCCGAACAACCCCACCGGCGCCGTGTACAGCCGCGAAATCCTCACGCAAATGGTCGATCTGGCACGCAAGCATCAGCTGCTGCTGCTGGCCGACGAGATCTACGACAAGATCCTCTACGGCGAGGCCAAGCACATCAGCCTGGCGAGCCTGGCGCCCGACATGTTGTGTCTGACCTTCAACGGCCTGTCGAAGGCCTACCGCGTCGCCGGCTACCGCGCGGGCTGGCTGGCGATCACCGGCCCCAAGGACCACGCCGGCAGCTTCATCGAGGGCATCAACCTGCTGGCCAACATGCGGCTGTGCCCCAACGTCCCGGCGCAGCATGCGATCCAGGTGGCCCTGGGCGGCCATCAGAGCATTGAAGACCTGGTCCTGCCCGGCGGCCGGCTGCTCGAGCAGCGCGACATCGCCTGGACCAAGCTCAACGCGATTCCTGGGGTGTCCTGCGTCAAGCCGGACGGCGCGCTCTACGCCTTCCCGCGGTTGGATCCCGAGGTCTACGACATCGAGGACGACGAGCAGCTCGTCCTCGACCTGCTGCTACAGGAGAAGATTCTGGTCACCCAGGGCACCGGCTTCAACTGGCCCGCCCCGGACCACCTGCGCCTCGTGACGCTGCCCTGGGCGCGCGACCTGTCGGCCGCGATCGACCGGCTGGGCAACTTCCTGACCGGCTACCGACAGTAAGCGGCAAGGCTCCGCCTCTACGGTGGAGCGGGTGACCCACGCACACTCGCACAACTTGTCGTCCGGCCCGTCCCCGCTGGGACCGCTGCCCGCCAAGATCGTCGTCGGGCTGTTGGTCGCGATCGGGGTGGCCGTGATCGCCGGCGCGGCGCTGCTCTGGCCGAGCCGCCAGCACGTCGACATCCCGATGCCGTTGCAGAACGCCGTCGGCGGGGCCGTGAGCACCCAGCGCGGGCACGTGCTGTCCAGCGGGCTGGGCGACTGCGGCAGCCCGTCGGCCAACCAGGTGCTGACCAACGCGCCGCAGCCGGGCATGCCCGGCTCGGGACGATGCATCCTGACCCTGGTCGCGATCGACTCTGGGCCGAACGCCGGCGCGAACACATTGCTGGAGTCCTCCCCCGGACCCGGCCAGCCACATTTCGCGGTGGGCGACCACATCCGCGTCTCGCGGCAGGTCGACGCCGAGGGCGGCACGAGTTATGCGTTCTACGACTTCGAGCGTGGCTGGTCGCTGGTCGCGATCGCCATCGTGTTCGCCGTCGTGATCGTGGCCGTCGCCCGCTGGCGCGGGTTGCTGGCGCTGGTCGGCATCCTGGTGTCGTTCGCGGTGCTGGTGGTGTTCCTGCTGCCGGCCCTGCGCGAGGGCGCCCCAGCGGTCCCGGTGGCACTGGTGGCGTCGGCGGCGATCTTGTATGCGGTGATCTATCTGGCACACGGCGTCAGCCTGCGGACCAGCGCCGCCCTGCTCGGGACGTTGTCATCGCTGCTACTGGCAGCCCTCTTGTCTTGGACGGCAATCGAATTGACTCATCTCACCGGGCTCGCCGATGAGCAGAACTCCACGGTCAGCGCATACCTGGGCAGCGTGTCGATCAGCGGCCTGCTGCTGGCCGGCTTCATCATCGGCTCGCTCGGAGTGCTCAACGACGTGACCGTGACGCAGGCGTCGACCGTCTTCGAGCTGGCCCATGTCGGCGCCGACACGTCGCGGCGCGCCATCTTCGTCAGCGCGATCCGGGTCGGGCGCGACCACATCGCCAGCACCGTCTACACGCTGGTGCTGGCCTACGCGGGCAGTTCGCTGCCGCTGCTGTTGCTGTTCAGCGTCGCCAACCGCTCGCTGGGCGATGTGTTGATGAGCGAGAGCGTGGCCATCGAGATCGTCCGCTCGGCGGTGGGCGGCATCGGGTTGGCTCTGTCGGTGCCGTTGACGACGGGGATAGCCGCCGTGCTCGCCAAACCCGGCGGGGTCAGCCCCGTTCCAGCAGCTCCAGCAGATAGCCGCCATAGCCGGACTTGATCATGGTGTGCGCTCGGGCCTCGAGCTCCTCGTCGCTCACCCAGCCCTGCCGCCAGGCAACCTCTTCGGGCACACTGACTTTCAGGCCTTGCCGCCTCTCCAGGGTGCGGACGAAGTCGCTGGCATCGAGTAGCGAGTCGAACGTTCCGGTGTCCAGCCAGGCAGTACCGCGGGCCATCACCTCGACCGCCAGGCGCCCACGGTTGAGATAGATCCGGTTCACGTCGGTGATCTCGTATTCGCCGCGCGCCGAGGGCTTAAGGCCCTTGGCGACCTCGATCACGTCGTTGTCGTAGAAATAAAGACCGGGTACCGCGTAATTGGACTTCGGCGTCGCCGGCTTCTCCTCCAGCGACAGCGCCAGGCCGTCGGGGCTGAACTCGACGACACCGTAGGCCGACGGGTTGGCCACCCAGTACGCGAAAATAGCTCCGCCGCTGATGGATTGGAAGCGAAGAAGGCTGGTGCCAAGCCTGGGTCCGTAGAAGATGTTGTCCCCCAACACCAAAGCCACCGAGTCATTGGCGATGTGACGCTCCCCCAAGACGAAAGCCTGCGCCAGGCCGTTGGGGCTCTCCTGCTGGATATAGCTCAGGTTGATGCCGAATTGCGAGCCGTCGCCCAACAGTCGCGTGAAGCCGTCGGCGTCGTGCGGGGTGGTGATCACCAGGATGTCGCGAATGCCGGCCATCATCAGGGTGGACAGCGGGTAGTAGATCATCGGTTTGTCATAGACCGGCAACAACTGCTTGCTGATGCCCATGGTGATGGGATGCAGGCGGGTGCCCGACCCGCCGGCCAAGATGATTCCGCGCATGGGTGTGGCTCCTATGCCTAGGTGACGAGGTCGGCCTCGGTGAGTTCGGTGGCCGCCAGCGCCGACGCCAGATCCTCGTGCCGGAAGACGGAGGCGACGCGGTCGTGCACCACCCGGAACGCCAGCGCGGCCGTCCCGGGATCGTCGGAACCGCCCTTCTGCTCGACGACCACCACGCCGTCGTGCACGTACATCTGGCCGAGTTCGGCGGCCACCGGGTGGGAGGCGGCCCACCGGCGCAGCGCCTGGTGGCCTTGCTGGGCGCCGTGTGCATCGCTGATGTCGATGTCGTCGCTGGACAAGGCCTCCAAGGTCTCGATGTCAGCGGCGTTGAGCGCGTCGTGCCAAGCCAACACGGTGGCGATCTCCGATGTGGTCATGATCTGAAAGTTACCGTGTGACCCTTCCCAGCATGCCGTTTCCCCTGCGCTGGCTAGAGAGGCGTGCGATTCAGCCAGTTCTGCCATACGGCGTCGTCGCCGAACAGCTCGATGCCGGTGTCGCCGATGCCGGTGCGCCGCACCATCGCCAGCAACAGCTCGGTGGCGCCGCCGCGCAGCGCGACGCTGCCCTTGCCGTGCTCATGCGACCACGCGATGCGCCCCTGGTCCACGGCGATCGTCCATTCACCGGCAACACCGAGTCCGGCATCGGTGGCGTGCAGGTGCACGGTGTGGCCGTCGTCCAGCGGCAACGCTGCGCCGTCAGCGCCGGCCTGGACCGCGATCCGCTCCAGAAATTCGGTGATCCCGTCCGCGGCCACCTCGGGCGCGAGCGCGAAGTCGGCGCCGACGGCCAGCGCGGCGTCCGCGCGATGCACCGCAGTCTCGTGTAGCCGGCGCCGGATCCACCAGTTCGCCGGGCGGCCGCCGAGGAACGTCCACACCGGCGTTTCCGCCCCGGTCATCTCCACGGCGGCAACCAGCCGCTGCGCCCCGCCGTGCAACCAGGAGATAGCCTCGGCCCGGCCGGGCGGCGGTTTGCCCGCCTCGACGCTGCGGAATTCCAGGAACTCCTGGAGGCGGTCGCGCACGATCTGGGCCGCCCATCGATCGCCGCGGCCGACATGACGAAACAGCTGATCGAGGCTCCAGCCCGGGCATGTCGGGACCGGGGTGGCGTCGTCGGCGTCGTGGAAAAGCTCGGAAAAGGCGTGGTTTTCGGCGAGGAAGGCGGCCGCGTAGTCCACGCGCTCAGGCTACCCCGCCGGGGTGCTACGGCCGCCGGGCCCCGAGCCGGAACACCTTCCAGCCGGCCTGCTTCCAGCGTTCGGCATCCAGGCAGTTGCGGCCGTCGACCACGATCCGGGCCCGCACCCCGTCGGCGAGCTCGTCGGGGTCGAGTTCGGTGAACTCGGTCCACTCGGTGAGCACCAGGACGGCGTCGGCCCCCTGGCACGCCTCGGTCACCGAGACGGCGTAGTTCAGGGTCGGAAAGAGCCGGCGGGCGTTTTCCAACGCCTTCGGGTCGTAGACGTTGACCGCGGCGCCGTTGAGCTGCAGCTGGCCGGCGACGTTGAGTGCGGGAGAGTCACGCACGTCGTCGGATTCGGGTTTGAAGGCGGCACCGAGCACGGCGATGTTGGCGCCCAGCAGCGAGCCGCCGCAGGCGGTGGTGGCCAGTTCGACCATCTTGGTGCGCCGGCGCATGTTGATGCTGTCCACCTCGCGCAGGAAGGTCAGCGCCTGGTTGGCCCCGAGCTCGCCGGCGCGGGCCATGAACGCGCGGATGTCCTTGGGCAGGCAGCCGCCGCCGAAACCCAAACCGGCGTTGAGGAATTTGCGTCCGATCCGCGGGTCATAGCCCAACGCGTCGGCCAGCAGGGTGACGTCGGCGTCCGCGGCCTCGCAGACCTCGGAGATGGCGTTGATGAACGAAATCTTAGTCGCCAGAAAGGCATTAGCCGAAACCTTGACCAACTCGGCGGTCTGCAGGTCGGTCACCAGCAGCGGCGCGCCGGCGTCGAGCAGGGGCGCGTACAGCTCGCGGACCACGGCCTCGGCGTGCTGCGAATCATCTTGCACGCCAAGCACAATGCGGTCGGGATGCAAGGTGTCGTGCACCGCGTAACCCTCGCGCAGAAACTCCGGATTCCACGCGATTTCGACGTCGACTCCCGCGGGCGCCAGCGCGGCCGCCCGCTGCCGAAGCTCCGCCGAGGCCCCTACCGGCACCGTCGATTTGCCAACCAGCACCGCCGATCTGGACAACCTTGGCACCAGACTGTCGATGACGGCGTGCACGTGCGACAGGTCGGCGCCGTACTCGCCCTTCTTCTGCGGCGTGCCCACGCCCAGAAAATGCACGTCGGCGAAGTCGGCCGCCATGGCGTAGTCAGTGGTGAACCGCAGCCGGCCGGCAGCCAGGTTGTCGGTCAGCAGCGTACGCAGGCCGGGTTCGTAGAACGGGATGTCGCCCGCGGCTAGCTTGGCGACCTTGCCCGGGTCGATGTCGACCCCGACGACCTCGTGTCCCAGTTCGGCCATACCGACCGCATGCGTGGCGCCCAGGTAACCGGTGCCGAAGACGGTGCATCGCATACAACTGGTGTAGGGGGCCGCGGTGAGCTAACTGCATCGCGGCGCTGAGCGGGAGGCAAACGGGAGGTGACCAGGTGACCCCGATGCCGCCACTGCGTTAGCGGTGGCCAAACCCTCCGTGACCGCCGCCCCCGAAGGGCCCGCCGAAGCCGCCGTGGCCGCCGCCGAACGGTCCGCCACCCCCACCGATCGGTCCCGCACCGCCGCCGGGGTGTCCGCCGCCGGGGAAGCCACCGCGGCCGGGGCCACCCGGACCGCCACCACCGGGCCCGAAGGGGGCCCCGGGCGCGCCGATGATCGGCGGGATGGGCAGCGGGATCGGCACCGGAATCGGCGCCGCCACCGGGGGCGGGGCCGGAGCGGGCGCCGCGGGAAGCGGGGCAGGCGCGTCGGGAACAGGCACGGGCGCCGCGACGGGTGCCGGCGCCGCGGGAACGGGCACGGGCGCAGGAGCCGGCGCAGCAGCCGGCGCCGGGGCGGGTGCGGCAGCGGGCGCGGGAGCCGCGGGCGCGGGGACCCCTTGCGCGGGTGCGACGACGTTCTGGCCCGGGACGGGACGGACCCCGGCCGTTGGCCGGATCGCGATCGCCAGCGAGACGACGAGCGCGGCCACCCCCACGATGAAGATCCCGGCCAGGGCGCTTCCGACCAGGCCGAACGACTTGCGCTCCCGGCGGTCGGTGTTGACCAGCTCGGTCGCGGCAGTCTGCGCACCCGTGTACGGGTCGGCGAAGTCGTCGCCGACCGCGCTGTAAGCGAGGGCGGCGTCACCCGCCTGCGGGGTGTCGAAGTAGCCCGGGGCGACGGCGAACGGGTCGATCGCTCCGGTGCCCGGGTCCTGGGCGTAGGCGCGCGCCGCCGTCGACGACACGAACAGCGGCGCATTTGCCGAGGCCAGGGCCGCTCCGCGGGCGAGCGCGGTTTCCGGCTCCCCGGGCACCGTAACCGGCAGCGTTGTCGCCGCCTCGAGGGCCGGCTTGATCAGCGGGACATCGATGCCGGAGCCGACAACGAAGACGGCGTCGGGGCGCGTCTGTAACTTCTCGGCTTCGGAGATCATCAAGGTCAGCTGCGCCACCGCCGCCTCGTCGTCCTCCGGCAGGGCCTGACGATGAACGTCGGCGATGGAACCGTCGGAGGTGTCGACCACCGCGAGCGTGGCGGTGTCGGGCTCGATGAACAACAGCGCCGTCTGCGCGTAGTTCGTCTGGCTGCCGACGGTCTGGGCCAACGCGGCCGCGGCCAGGAAGGCCGAGACCAGCATCACGTTCTCGACCTTGTGCGCGGCCAGCGCATCGCGCAGCGCGGCGGCTTCGATGGGGTCCGTCCATGTGACTCCGGTCGAGGTCAGCTGATAGCCGCCCTGGGCCGCACCCTCCTGGGTGCCCAGAATTGCGGAGACCACCTGGTCGGCGGCAGATAGCGTTGCCGCATCGTCGTCGGAGGCAACGTCGAAGTTGTCTTCGTCGACGGTGGCGCCGTCACCATTCTCGCCTTCGACCAGCACCATCCTGACCGCTGTCGGTGCCATCGAAACACCAAGTACGGTGTCCAAAGCTCCTCCCTCAATCGTTTGCTAGCCAGTGATATCGGAAGCGTCTTCGTCGCAAACGCCAGCCCTAGACCGGACCATTCGAATACCCCCCGTATTCCCCTATTTTTCAATTTTAAGCCCGCCACCCTGCTCGTTCCGGGCTGCGACAACGCACGCTAGCGATGCCCGAAGCCACCAGAGCCGTGGCCACCGCCGAAGGGCAGATGCCCGCCGCCGAGGCCGCCGAGGCCGCCGCCGGCGTGACCGCCACCGAAGCCGCCCAACCCGCCGCCGCCGCCGAACGGACCGCTGGGCGCGCCGCCGCCGCCGAAGGGGCCGCCGCCGCGCGGACCGCCGCCGCCAAACGGACCGCCGTGGCCACCGCCGAGCGGGGGCGGACTGCCCGGCTCACCACCGAGCGGGCCGCCACCGAGTAGTCCGCCGCCGACGGGTCCGCCATGACCACCGCCGAGCGGGGGCGGAGTGCCCGGCTCACCGCCGAGACCACCGCCGAACGGCCCGCCACCGAGGGGCCCGCCGCCGTGACCACTCCCGAGTGACGGCGGGCTGCCCGGCCCACCGCCGAGACCACCGGGGCTGCTACCCGGAAAATGGCCTAGCCCAACGCCATTGGGACCGCCTGGCTCCGCGCCGGGAGGCAGCGTGTGGCCCTCACCCTGGCTGGGGTTGGGCGGCAGGCCCTGCATCGGGGGAAGCTGGTGCGGAGGCTCGGTCACGACGTGTTGCAGCGGCGAGAGCACCGGCGGGGCCTCGATCACCGGCGGTCGCAGCACCGGCGGGGCCTCGATCACCGGCGGTCGCAGCACCGGACCCGGAACCGGCAAACGAACGGGCACCGGAATCGGCACGATCGGCGGGGCCGCGACCGGCACCGGTGGAGCCGCGGGCAACGGAGGCGCTGCGGGAGCCGGGGCCGCGGGCAACGCTGCGAGGACCGGCGGCTTCGGTGCCGCCACCGGGGCTGGCAGATTGATCTTCTGCGCCGGGGCCGACGCCTCGATTCGAGGAGGCGCCGGGGCCTGTTGGGTTGGGACGATGAGACTTTGGCTCGGGCTGGGCTGCAACGCGACCGTCGTGCGGATGCCGATCGCCAGCGCAATCTCGAGCGCCACCACCGCGCTGATGGCGACCACCGCGAGCCCGCTGCCGACCAGCAGGACGGGCCGGCGCCGTTGACTCTCGTCCGAACCGAACCCGTCGGAGGTGTCGATGACAACGGTCGGGGCGTCGGCGTCCTCATCCAACACCAGGCTGTAGGCCAGCTCATCAGCCGAATCATCGTGTTTTGCAAAGGGATTGACGAAATATTCGGGCATGACATAGGGGCTGACCGAGCCGGTGCCGGGGTCTTGCGCGTAGGCCAGCGCCGCCGTCGACGAGGCAAACAACGGCGCGTTGGCTGAAGCCAGGGCGGCACCGAGCGCCAGCGCCGTCGCCGGCTCTTCGGCGGCATTCACTTGAAGCGAACTCGCCGACGCCAGTGCCGGAATGATCGGGGCGACATCGACACCCGAGCCGAGGACGAATACGCCCCCGGGAGCCCAAGCCTGCTCCTCCAGCCAGTAGACCATCCCGGTGAGCTGTGCGATGGCTTCGTCGTAGGACTCCGCTTCGATGCGTTCCTTGTAAAGGTCGACTATGGAGCCGTCGGAGGTCTCGACCACCGCCAGAGTCGCGGTCTCCGGTTCCACGAAGAGCACCGCGGTGCGCTCATAACCCATTGCGCCACCGACGAATTGGCCTAATGCGGTGGCAGCCAGGAACGACGAGACCAGCATCACGTTGTCGAGCCGGTGGGCAGACAGGGCGTCGCGCAAGACGGCAGCCTGGACCTGGTCGGTCCACGTCACCCCGATAGAAGCCACGTCGAACCCCGCCTCGGCCGCGCCCTCGCGAGTACCCAGGATGGCGGAGATGACCTGATCCGGCAGCGCCGTCGGGTCGGAGTCTGCGGCGGCGGTGACTGCGAACTCGTCCTCTTCTATCAAAGCGCCATCGGCGTTTTCGCCTTCGACCAGAACCATCTGGACCGAGGCCGGTGCCATCGACACCCCGAGCACGGTATGCAAACCAACCCCTCCTAAGGCGGTGCGAGCCGAGCGATGCTCCGGCGGAGGAGGAAATCTTTTGACTAACTAATCATTGCGCATCGAGGCGTTGCGGGCACGCTCCGCAACTTATGTAGAACTTATGAAATTCTGATAGGACCGCGACGGCGTCGGGCCGCGCTGGCCCTGGTACTTCGAACCGGCGCGCGAACTGCCGTAGGGATGTTCGGCCGCACTGGTCAGGCGCAGGATGCACAGCTGCCCGATCTTCATGCCGGGCCACAGCGTGATCGGCAGGTTGGCGACGTTGGAGAGCTCGAGCGTGATGTGACCGCTGAAACCGGGGTCGATGAAGCCGGCCGTCGAGTGCGTCAGCAGACCCAGCCGGCCCAACGAGGACTTGCCTTCCAGGCGGCCGGCGAGGTCGTCGGGCAGGGTGATGAGCTCCAGCGTCGAGCCGAGCACGAACTCGCCCGGGTGCAGGACGAAGGGCTCGCCGGCCGCGGGCTCGACGAGGGTGGTCAGCTCGTCCTGCTGCTTGGCCGGGTCGATGTGGGTGTAGCGGGTGTTGTTGAACACCCGGAACATGCAGTCGAGGCGAACGTCAATGCTGGACGGCTGCACCAAGGTGTCGTCGAAGGGGTCGATGCCCAACCGCCCGGCGGTGATTTCGGCTCTGAGGTCACGATCGGAGAGCAGCACGCGACGAGCCTAACCGTTGCCCGGCGCGCATCGCCGCGCCTTCAATCGGCGAGATACATTTCCCCGCCCGTGGGGTATCCGCCCCCGGTCGTCGTGACGTGGACGTGGTCGTAGTGACCGAGCCGGCTCGCCTTGGCGCCGTCGGGTGTGTAGTAGACGCCGCGCCAAATCGCGTCCTGTATCCCGAACCGTTTCGCGTTCGACATGACGTAGGCGACGATCGCGTCGCCCAGCGCGATGCCCTGCGCGCTTCCGGGGTCCGGGATCATCATGTCGATGGCGAGGCCGAGCGGGTGCCACGGCAGCGGATCCGGTCGCACGCCGCCGATTTCGTGGATTTGGGGGAACTTCGCGCTGATGCTGCGGGCGACCAGGATGGTGCGGACCTGCAACCCGTGTTCCGGTGCGACGCCGGCGGGCAAGAAGCGCGATCGCGTGTGGTATCTCGATGCCGCCTGCTGGCCGTCGGGGAATGCGGTCTCGGCCGAGTGGTGCGACGTCTTCAGTCCCGCCGCGACGATTTCCAGATCACTGGGCGCGGCATCACCAATCACGGGTTTGGCGGCTTCGGCGTTGGCGAATGGGTGGACATCGCCGCCCACGGCGAAGAAGACATCGGCGGTGAGCAGCAGTGCAGCCAGGACTACCGCCGAACTGCGACGCTTCTTGGCTAACCTGTGGCGGCCCACGGCAAGCACATTACGGCGCAATAACGAATTAATAAATATGGGAATTGTAAATTCACGAAAAGAATATTACTTATCCGCCCGAGTCGCGCCGCCCACACGAGCTGGCCACCACGTCTGTCGCCAGGTGCTAGCCTCTCTTGGCGAGAAGTGCCGATGTAGTTCAATGGCAGAACATCAGCTTCCCAAGCTGAATACGCGGGTTCGATTCCCGTCATCGGCTCCACGCGTGAACTGGGCATAACTGCCTGCTCGCCCGCGCCGGGGGCTGGCAGTCCCTTGCTCGGTCGGGGAGGTCACCGGTCCGCGCGGCGAACGGCAACGAACCATCTCAGCGGTCGTCTGGACAGGTCGTCGCCCGTAGCCCGTGTTCAGACGCCGGCGAAATGTCACGATATTGATGTGAGTGGCGGTCGGGTGCATTACGCGCGCAATGGGGACGTGCGGTTGGCCTATCGGATGTTCGGCGACACAGGGCCGGTTGTCGTCTGGACACCGGGTTGGGTCATCGACAACGTCGACACCATCGACGAACCGAGCAGCCCCTACGCCAAGCTGGTAACCGCCTTCTCGCAATTCATGCGGTTGGTCATCTGGGACAAGCGTGGAACCGGGCTCTCAGATCCGGCTGCCCAGATCTTGTCGTTGGACGAAAGGATGGACGACCTCCGCGCGGTCGTCGAGTCGGTCGGAGCAGACCAGCCGACGATCCTCGGGTCGGGCGAAGGCGGGCCGATCAGCATCCTCTTCGCGGCAACCTATCCAGAGCGCGTCCGTTCACTGGGGATCTATGCGAGCGCGGCTCGCTTCTCCCAGGACCTTCCTGGTTTCCCGTGGGGCTTCACTTCGCAGGAGGTCGAAGCGCAGATCGACGATATCGACCAGCACTGGGGGGAGGGGGCACTTGCCGAGGTCTACCACGGAGCAACCGCCGAGGTGCCGGGGGTACGCGAGATGTTCGGCAAGCGCCAACGCTCGATCGCCAGCCCGACCACGGCAAAGCTGTGGTGGCAGGCATTGATGGAGATCGATGTCCGCGCGGTCCTTCCTGCGGTCCGGGCGCCAACGCTGGTTCTAGCACGCCCCGACGACCGCTTCGTACCTATCGAGGCGGCGGCCGCCCTGGCCACGGCGATCCCGAATTCGAGTTTCCACGCGCTGCGTGCAGGCGCACACAACGGATTCGACATTCTTGACGAATTGATAACGCAGGTAACCGAATTCGTTGGCGCCGAAGCGAACGGTCCAGCCGACGACCGGGTGCTCAAAACGGTGCTTTTCACCGACATCGTGAGCTCCACGGAGCGGCTGACAGCGCACGGCGACGCACACTGGCGCCATCAGCTCGACAGTCACGACACATTGGTCAGCCATCTGCTCGCAAGTCACGACGGGGTCCGCGCAAAACACACCGGGGACGGAATCTTCGCCCTGTTCGACGCACCGACGAAGGCCGCGCGCTGTGCACTGGACCTTGTTCCGGCCCTGGCCGCGCGCGACATACTCATCCGAGCGGGCATTCACACCGGTGAATGCGAACGGCGGGACCAAGAATGGAGCGGAATAGCCGTACACACCGGGGCGCGCATCGCCGCACTGGCGGGTGCCAGGGAACTGCTGGCCAGCAGAACGGTGCGTGACCTTTCCGCAGGATCAGACCTGCTCTTCGAAAGCCTTGGTCCACAACGGCTCAAGGGCTTGCCCGAAGAGGTCGATGTCTACCGGGTCACCACACCGACCAGAGGCTTAGCGAAGTAGCGCTATCACATTGCTCGCCTTGAGCCTTGGTATCGCCAACGCGCCGAGCACCGCGATAGCGTAGTCGCCGGTGTGACCCCCCTGACCTGATTCCGCTGGCGCGCTCGAAACCGCTCCACGCTTGTCCACCGGGTCGTCGGTTAGCGCATCCTCCGGAGAAGATCGGTCAGCTGGAACATCGCCGACAACAGCATGCCCTCGACCTGCAACTGCTGACCCGGCGGCAAGTTGCGAGTCTCGGCCTCGACCATGGGCGCCTCCTGCTGCAGGGCCTTCAGCCGCCGACTGCGCTCATCCGGGCTGAGCGTCTCCCAGTTGTCGTGCAGATCCGCGATGTGACCCTGAAAGTTCTGCACCGCCACCAGCGGATCGGGGTCGATAGCCGGACCGGGCGGTGGCTGCAGCGGATACACGTGCGCCGGCACCGGCCCGGCCGGCACGTCTGCCTGGGCGGTGTTTGCGGTAAGCGGTGCGCCGGCCACCAGGCCGGCGAGCACGATCGCGGCAATCCGCATGGGACCTCCTCGGGGAGAACCGATCTGGCTCGTCGCGAAAAGTGCACCTTCTGCGGGTCGCTACCGATCGCAAAAGGTGAAGTAGCCGACTACTCGTGTGCTGCGGTTTCACCGCTGCCAAGCTCGAGAGGGTTGACTGCGCCACCCGGTGCGGCGCATTGTGATAGCCATCACATGACCACTGGTCATCCCCGCAGAGAGGCGCAGCTCATGACCACGAGGGACAAGTACACCGACGTGCCCGAGCCGTTCTCCATGGTTGTCCCGAGCGCCGGCGACGCGCGCTTCACCTGGGAGTACGACGAGGGCCGCGCCCGCCTGCTCTCCCTGTACCAGAAGGGAAAAGACAAACAGTGGGACGCGCAGTCGCGCATCGACTGGTCCCAGGACGTCGACCCGATGAACCCGGTAGGACTGCCCGACGAGTTCCACCCGCTGTTCAACAGCCCGATGTGGAACGACGCCGATGAATCGCTTCGCGCGCAAATGCGCCAGCACAGCCAGGCCTGGCAGTTCTCGCAGTTCCTGCATGGCGAGCAGGGGGCGATGGTGTGCGCGGCGAAGATCGTCGAGGTCGTCCCGGATATGGACGCGAAGTTCTATGCGGCCACCCAGACGATGGACGAGGCCCGGCACGTGGAAGCCTTCTCGCGGTTCCTGCAGGAGAAGGTCGGCGTGGTCTACCCGATCAACAAGCACCTGACCGCACTGCTGGACGACACCCTGCGCGACTCACGCTGGGACTTGCCTTACCTCGGCATGCAGGTGCTCATCGAGGGGCTCGCGCTTGCCGCCTTCGGAACACTGCGTGACTTGGCGACGCCGGACTCGCTGGCCAAGCAGTTGCTGTCCTACGTCATGCAGGACGAGGCCCGCCATGTCGCCTTCGGCCGAATCTCGCTGAAGGACTATTACTCCGCGCTGACCAAAGCCGAGCGGGACGAGCGCGAAGAGTTCGTCGTGGATGCCTGCTACCTGATGCGGGATCGGTTCCGCGGCGAGGAGGTGTTCGAGACCCTCGGCCTCGACGTCAAGGCCTGTGCCGAGTGGGTCGACACGTCGCCGATCATGGTCCAGTTCCGCGCGCACCTGTTCAGCCGCGTCGTGCCGATCGTCAAGGACATCGGCTTGTGGGGCGACAAGGTGCAGAAGGCCTTCGCGGAGATGGGCGTCCTCGACATGGGCGGCTTCGACATCGATGCGCTGATGAAGGCCGACGAGGACCAGGCCGAAGCGCTGGACCAGGCGCACGCCGAGATGGCCGCCCGGGCCGTCGAGGTGGACCAGGTGATCGCGGTTGGCGCGACCGTCGAAACATAGACCGCAGCACGCGCTTTCGTAGTCAGCCGCGGACCGAACGTGGCCGCTGCGACACGCGCCGGTAGCTTTACCCCCATGGGCGCCCTGACTGGACGTGTGGCCTTGATTACCGGCGGAGCTCGGGGGCAGGGGCGCGCGCACGCGCTGGCGTTGGCGGGCGAAGGGGCCGACGTCGTCGTCGCCGATGCGCCCGGTGCAATGACGGACCTGACCTACCCGCTGGGCACCGAGGCCGACTTACGGGAAACGACCAAGCTGGTCGACGAGTTGGGCGGACGTTGTGTCCCGCTAGCTCTGGACGTGCGCGACGGGGCCGCGGTCAATGCCGCGGTCACGCAGATCGTCGCGGACATGGGCAGCCTGGACATCGTGGTGGCCAACGCCGGAATCGTCAGCACCGGTTTGCTCGAAGACGTCAGCGACGTGGTGTGGCGACAGCTGGTCGACACCAACCTGACCGGCGCCTTCCACACCCTGCGGGCGGCCATCCCGGTGATGAGACGCCAGCGGTTCGGCCGGATCGTCGTGACCTCCTCGATGGGCGGCCGCATGGGCATCCCTGAGCTGGCCGCCTACAACGCCACCAAGTGGGGTGTCATCGGCCTAGCGAAGTCGGCCGCCTTGGAGGTCGCCAAGGAGGGCATCACGATCAACGTCGTCTGCCCGACCACCACCCAGACACCGATGGTGCAGCCCCCCGGAAGTGACGACGTCCCCGACGAACTGGTGCGCCGGATGACGAGAGCCAACCCGATCCCTCAGCCGTGGCTGCAACCAGAGGACGTCAGTCGCGGGGTGCTGTATCTGGTCACCGACCCGGGCGTGATCACCGGAAGCGTCTTAGAGATCGCCCTTGGCGGCAGCGCGCGCATCCACTGACACCGTTACGGGCCGCATGTTCTCGCCCTCGACTTCGGCCACCGCGTCCGGAACGCCGTCAGAAATCGGCGAATCGCGCCGCCCCCGGCTCCAGCGGTAGCCGAAGCCCGTTCACCAGATAGCTCACCATCCGGTAATAGCCGGCGAGCATGAGCAATTCGATGATCGCCTCGTCCGAATGGTATCTGCCGAGGCTCTCCCACAATTCGTCATCGACGGTGCAGGTAGCTTGCAAGCTGTCACAGAGCCGGATGAGCACCTGGTCCTGTTCGCTCCATTGAGCGTCACCGCCTCGCAGCAGTGCCGCGATCTGCTCGGAATCGAGACCAGCTTTGGCGGCGTATGCCGAAACATGAACGCCCCACTCGTATTCGGCACCGCATTGCGCCGTCACGCGGTCGATGACGATCTCGCGCTGCCGGATGGTCAGGTGACCGCGGTCGAGCAGACCGCCGCTGAACAACTTGCCGAATAGGCGGCGATCGCGCGCCAGTGTGGTGAACAGAACCAGCGGTTCGCTCCCCCGCATGACGGCATCGATGGCCGCGCGGATGTCGGCCGGCAGCGGAGGCGGCGCGGGCTCGACACGGGCGCTATGATTCCTATAGCTACTCATGGCCGTGAACCATACTTGCGTATGCTATAAAATGTAAAGCATGAGTTCTCCGAAGGCGGGTGTCCCTGTACGGGGCTCGTCGACCGGGCGACCGATCATGGTGGTCCTCGACGTCCTTGGACGGCGCGGAGCCCTGCGGGTGCTCTGGGAGCTGCGCGACGGCCCGTTGACCTTCCGCGCTCTGCAGGCGGCGTGTGAGAGTAACCCCGGCTCGATCAACACCCGCCTGCGGGAACTTCGCGACCTCGCCATTATCGAGCACAAAGAGGCTGGCTATCGCCTCACCAAACAGGGGCACCAGCTCGGGCAGGTTCTGAACTCGCTGCAAGCGTGGGCCGAGCAGTGGGCCGCCGATTCTGGACACCGCCAGCCCTGAGTGGTGCCAAGATGTCGGCATGAGCGACCGGCGAGTTCGCTATGCACGCAACGGCTCGACCCGGCTCGCGTACCGCGAATTCGGCGGGGGCGAGACGACGCTCGTGTGGAACCCCGGCTGGTTCAGCAACGTCGAAATTCTCGATGAGCCGATGAGCCCGATCATGGGCGTCATCGAGCAGCTGGCCGAGGCCACCCGCCTCATCGTGTGGGACAAACGCGGCACCGGTCTGTCGGATCCGGCCACCCACGTGCCCCCACTCGACGAGCGGATGGACGACCTGCGCGCCGTCCTCGATGCGGCGCAGGTGGAGCGCCCGGCCCTTTTCGGTATGTCCGAGGGCGGCCCGATGAGCCTGTTGTTCGCGGCCACGCACCCCGAGCGCGTTCAGTCCCTGGTGATGTACGGCGTCTCGGCACGGTTTTCGCAGGAATTGCCGGATTACCCGTGGGGATTCACCGCCGAAGAGAAGGCCGCACATCTGGAAGACATCGAAAGTCATTGGGGCGAAGGCGCGCTCGGCGAATTGTTCTTCGGTGACTTTGCCGACATCCCGGGATTTCGTGACTTCTATGGCCGGGTGCAACGGGTGAGCGCAAGCCCGACGATGGCTGCCTGGCTGTGGCAGGCGCTCCTGGAGATCGACGTGCGCGGAATTCTTGGTTCCGTCCGCGCCCCTACGCTGGTGCTAGCCAGGCCGGATGACCGAGTGGCTCCTTTCGAGGGCGCGGCGGCAATGGTGGCTGCTATCCCCGGGGCCCAGCTCAAGACGCTGCCCGAGGGACCGCATTCCATATTGGACGATGTGGTGGGTTCAGCGGTTCTCGACTTCGTCTGCGGCACAGTCGGTGCCGCCATCGACGAACGAGTGGTCAAGACGGTGCTTTTCACCGACATTGTCAGCTCCACCGAACTGCTCAGTGCCCGTGGCGACGCCCAGTGGCGTCGCCAGCTCGACGCGCATGACAAGGCGGTTGACTGGTTGCTGGAGAAATACGGCGGCCGACGCGCGAAACACACCGGGGACGGAATCTTCGCGCTCTTCGACGGCCCCACCAAGGCCGCGCGCTGCGCGCTGGAACTGATCCTGGCCCTGGCCACCCGCGGCATCCGGATCCGCGCGGGCCTGCACACCGGCGAATGCGAACGGCGCGGCGAGGAGTGGAGCGGCATGGCGGTGCACACCGGTGCTCGCATCGGCGCACTGGCGGCCGCGGGCGAGGTCCTGACCAGCCGCACGGTTCGCGATCTGTCCGCCGGATCGGGCCTTACCTTCGAAAGCCTTGGACCGCAACGACTCAAGGGCCTGCCCGACGAGGTCGACGTCTGCCGCCTGCGCGGATAACAGCGCGCCAACCGCGCCGTGGCCAAATCGTGACGAATCCTTGATCAATTACTCACGCGCCCTTTCAGTTCCACTGGTCAGGGCGCATTTACCATCATCACCATTGCAACGCTGTCAGTCAAAGGAATTGGAATATGCGGCCGGTCTTGTGGTGTGCTGTTACGGCGATCGGGATTGCCGCGAGCGCGATTGCGGAGCCGCCCGGCGTGCAGCTGACCGCGGCCAGCCGGTCGTCCGACCTGGCCATCGCGTCGATCCTGCCGACGCCGGGCGAGGTCGTGGGCGTCGCACACCCGGTGGTGGTGACTTTCGATGCGCCCGTTGCCAACCGGCACGCCGCCGAGCGGGCGATTCACCTCACGTCGACGCCCGCGATAACCGGCAAGTTCGACTGGCTCGACAACAAGGTCGTGCAGTGGGTTCCCGACCGGTACTGGCCGGCGCACACCACGGTGGCACTCTCGGTGGACGGGCGGTCCGAGGAGTTCAAAACAGGCCCCAAGGTCGTCGGGGTCGCCAGCCTGTCGGAGCACACGTTTCGGGTGAGCGTGGACGGAGTCGACGATGGGCCGCCGCCGGCACTCCCCGTGCCGCATCATCGGCCGCATTTCGGCGAACCGGGCGTGTTGCCGGCCTCGATGGGTAGGCCCGAGTACGAAACACCGGTCGGCAATTACACCGTCTTGTCGAAAGACCGCACGGTGCTTATGGATTCGAGCAGCGTAGGCATTCCGGTCGACGATCCCAACGGTTATCTGCTGTCGGTGGACTACGCCGTTCGCATCACTCGTCGCGGCCTGTTCGTGCATTCGGCTCCCTGGGCGGTCAATGCGCTCGGGCTGCAGAACGTCAGCCACGGCTGCATCAGCCTGAGCCCGCAGGATGCCGAGTGGTACTACAACACCGTCAACGTCGGCGACCCGGTGATCGTTCAGGAATAACCTCGGCGACAGCCGTTTTTGTAGCGGTCCGCCGCTAACGTACCTTCGCGCAAGCCTTTTAGACCCAACACAAAAACTGGCCCGCTGGTAACAACCAGCGGGCCCGTTTTTCGAAAGGGGGATTCGGCTTTAACTCGGAGGCCGATCAGCAGGGCCGGGCTGAATCGGCTTACCGGGTTGTGGCCCGCCCGTCGGTGCCGGGCCGATGGGAGCATCCTTGACCCCGGACATGTCGACCAGCGGTACGCCGGGCGGGCCATCCACCGGAGCACCGCCCATGGCGACCAGCGGCGCGCCGATCGGGAGCGGAGCGCCTACTGGAACACCGGCCGGCACCACCGGCACCGGGGGGACCAGCGGCACCGGGGGCACTAACGGCACCACCGGCACGGGCCCGGGAAAAGCCATCGGGACACCACCGGCCATGTCGGTGAGCGGAGCGCCGCACGCGGCGGCGACCGGCGCTCCGGCCACCGCTGGGGCGCCCGCGGCGGGCAGCGGCGGAACCTCACCCGCCTGTCCCTGAATGCACGCACCACCCGTTTTCAGCGGCATGGCTGCCGCGTCCGGGCTCATCGCTATCGCGGCTCCGAACAACCCAGCGCTGGCCACCACTTTGATGTTGAACCGATCGAAGATCGCCATCAACGTCAACTCCTTATATTCGCGCCCAGATATTTCTTCAATCGACACTGCCGAGCCGTACCGAGGTCATGGTTAGACGACCGGCTCAATTGTGAGCAGCCGACATACCAGACACGCCGCGCCGCACCGCGCCGTTTGCAACCGTTTCCAAACGGTGACGTTGCTTACCGCGGCGCCCCGGGACGCATAGCGAGATCACATTTTCACCGTGGAGTACCGATCAGCGCGCGCAAAAGCGGCTAAAGTGTGCGGCCGGGGCGTCGGCCGTGCAATCAGGGCTTTGAAGGTGCCTCCAGGGTGGGGTCTCGGCCGATTTCCCGCCGCCGGTGCACGCTCAAAGCCGCTAATGCACACTCAAACTACGAAAGACCCGCCCGCAGCGGGTTAGATCGGAAATATGGCCGAACGTGTGACATTTTCAAGCTCCACCGGCCCGACACTGGCCGGGACCGTCGAAGTGCCCGAGGGACCGGTGCGCGGCTGGGGTGTGTTCGCGCACGGCTTCACGCTCGGCAAGGACTGCCCGGCCGCCGCCCGCATCTGCAAACAGCTGGCCTCCGACGGCATCGGCATGTTGCGCTTCGACGCGCTGGGACTCGGCGCCTCCGAGGGCGACTGGGGCGACGGCTCGTTCACCGTCAAGGTCGACGACATCATCAGGGCATGCCAGTTCATGACCGACCGCGGGACCCCGGCCGGCATCCTGGTGGGGCACTCGTGGGGAGGCGCGGCCGTCATCGCCGCGGCGATGCGGGCCCCGGGCGTGCGGTCGGTGGTCACGGTGGCCGCCCCTTTCGACCCCAGCCACGTCGAAAAGCATTACGACGCAGTAGTTGAGCGCGTGTTCTCCGATGGAGCCGCCGAATGGATGACCGGTGGACGCACCCTCACCCTGAAGCGCGCATTCGTGGAGGACGTCCGCGCCGCTCACCTCGAGGACAAGATCACGAACTTGCGGCTGCCGCTGCTGATCCTGCACTCCCCCACCGACAACACCGTCGGCATCGAGAACGCGAGCGAAATCTTTCTGCTGGCCCGGCACCCACGCAGCTTCGTCTCACTCGAGGGTTCCGATCACCTGCTCACCGTGCGCGGCCAGGCTCAACGGGCCGGCCGGATCATCGGCGCCTGGGCCGACGCCTACCTCGGCGCGCCCAACTAGGACCCGACGCCCCGGCCCTAGGGCAATAGCGAAAAGACGGGCAAGACACGGTATTTCGCGACGAAGCTGGCATGCTCGTACTCGTCGTCGAGCTCGCCGTCGCGGGCGACGACCGTCGGACCGTCGACGGCGGTGAAGCTGAACTCGGGCACCTGCAGCTCGTGGTAGAGCGGGCTGCGCTGCAACCGCCCCAGCGCCAGCGCGGTCAGGATCCGGGTCCGCGCGAACCGGCGGCCGGCTTCCAGGATGCGCACGTCGATCAGGCCGTCGTCCATCCGACTGCGGCGCGACGGGGCGAATCCCGTCGGCAGATATACCGAGTTGCCGAGAAAGAACAACGACGTCAGCAGCGTCTTGTCGTCGTAGCGGATGCGCACGGGCTGGCCGCTGCGCAACGTGCGCAGCATCGCGTAGAAGCTCGCCAGCGGCTTGCCGATCCGCTTTTCCAGCTTCTCGCGCCGCCGCACGAACGCGGGGTAGGCGCCGATGCTGGCGGTGTTGAGCACCGTCCGATTCTCGTTGAGGCACAACGCGTCAACGCGCACCACGCTGCCGCGCCGGATCGCATCCACCGTCTTGGCCACGGTGTCGCAGCCGATATCCTTGGCGAAGTGGTTGAACGTTCCGGCGGGAAAGACCGCCAGCGGCAATCCCGCGTCGACCGCAACCGCGGCGGCCGTGGAAACGGTGCCGTCGCCGCCACCGACCGCGAGCACCTCGGCATCGGCGGCGGCGCCGCGCAAGACCTCCGCCGGATCGTCGTCGGGGCCGAGTTCACGGATTTGCGCCCTCGGCAGTTCGGCACGGACCTCGTCGGCGACGCGGCCGCCCGTGCCGCTGCCCGAGTTCGGGTTGAGCACGAGCACCACGCCGGAGCCGTCCGGCCGCTCGGGCGTCGCGACCCGCAGCGGTTCCGTTCTGGGCAGGCGGGTTTCGGCGATCGGTGGGACAAGCCGGCCACCGGCCACCGCGATCCCGGCGCCGATGGCGAATCCCGCGACGACGTCGCCCGGGTAGTGTGCCCCGGTCGCGACACGGGACAATCCGACCAGCCCGGCCAGCAGTGCCAGCACGAAGCCCAACGGCGGATTCTCCAGACCCACCCCGACGGCGAACGCGGCGGCGCTGGCCGAGTGCCCCGACGGCAGCGAGTTCGACGTGGGACGGCGCCGGACCCGCCGGACCACCGGCACCGAGTCGGACAACGGGCGCGGGCGCTGGTGTATTCGCTTGGCCACCTGATTGGTCAGGAGGCTGGTGACGCCGACGGTCACGACCCCGCGGGTCGCGCCACGCTGTATGTCCGGCTTGCCCGACGCGAGCAACCCGGCGGCGATGGCCAGCCACAGCTTGGAATGGTCGGCCGCCCGGGTGAGCGGTGGCATCACGGTGTCGAGCAGCGGGGTGGGGCTATCGGCGATCGCCGCGAACAACTCTCGGTCCAGGGTGCCCAGACCCCGGGTGATCTGTTTGATGCCGCGCGGGCGTCGCCAAGGGCCGAAGTTCATTTGCTACACCCTAACCGGCGCCCGCTGATAAGAATTGACGAAGTATGACCAGGCTCGCGGTTACCGATTACCACGCGAAGTGGCGGGAAAACGCCGAGCGCCGGGGCGTGCCGTCGACGGTCATGGCCGAGATCGCCCAACGGCACGGCATCACCGCGGACAGTTTCGCCGTCCTCGCGAGGCTGATGGAGATCAACGACCCGGACGGCAAGTCCTTCTTCCTGCTGCCCCGGGGCACCGACGCGCGCGACGCCCGCCGGGCGACGCTGCTGACCTACATCGTCAACGCCGGCACCGGCTACGGCGATGCGCACAAGCAGCCGACGGACTTCGCCGAGACGCCATACTCCGCCGACGAGGTACAGCGGATCATCGACCGGCAGCACGCCAACAGCTGGAGTTACGACCAGGACGTCGCATTCGTAGACGGTAACGGTGGGCGCCTGGTCACCACCCCGAACGGCATGCTGATGGGCCTGGGCGGCAACTGGATCCAGCAGCAATTCAGCCGGCAGGGCGGCACCGCCTGGGGCGACATCTTCCTGGTCAACCTCGGCGGCGACCCCGCCCGTCGGCTGCGCCAAATCGTGCAGTCGGGTCGCGCCTGGTACACCGACCGCACGGGCAAGCCGTGCCAGAGCAAGCTCGCGCTGGACCGGGTGCTGCACCACGAGGAGTTGCACGCTCAGCAGTGGGCCGACAAGGGTCACGCCCGCATGATCGCCGCGTACCTCTGGGAAGTGTTCCGCGACAAAGCCTTTCGCAAGGCGAATCGGCTCGAAGTGGACGCCGGCCTGGCCGACGGCGGCTACCGGTGACCGCCGCGCGGGTTACAGAGCACTAATCCCGTTGTGCAGCACCATAAAACCGATCAGGACCAGGATGGCCGCCATCAGCGCGGCGTTGTTGTTCGCCATCCAGTTCTTGAGCTTCTCCAGGAATGCGTCGAGGCGCTGGCCGGCGGCGGCGTAGGCGAGGATGGGGGCCGCGACCGTCGACGCGGCGATGGCGACGAAGACTACGCCGGCCACCACCTTGTCGGTGTCACCGAGGTGGTTGGTGCCGATGGCCAGGCCGGCCGCCAAGCACATCAGCAACACCTCGACCCGGACCACCGTCAGCACTAGTGCGGTGATGGCGGCGCGCCTGGGGGTCATGCTGGTAAAGGGTCGCATCCAGGCCGGTGACTCGATGCGACCGTGCCGGGTGAACCACCGGTAGATGCCGAACACGATCAGCGCCGAGCCCAGGACCACGCGCGACCAGGACGCCCAGCCGGGCGGGGAATTGTGCATGTCGCCGAGCGCGCCGGAACCCGCCTCGAAGAGCACCGTCAGCGCCGCCAGCCCGAACACCCAGCCGCCGAGGAACGCCAGCCCGGCGGGCCGGGGCCGCGGCGCGTGCAGGACAAGGACTGCCGGGATGAGCGTCAGCGGGGAGACGGCGATCACGAGTGCCAACGCAATCAGCGTGCCCAACACCGACGTCCAGCTACCTGCCACGGGCAGCAATCCTCTCATTCCCACCGCCGCGGTGCCACCGGCCTAGGGTTTGCGCCGCAACGTCCACGCCGGCACCCAGTGCGTGACCGTTCGCCGCTTGGAGCCGTATGCGACCGGGTAGGTGACCAGTCCCCACCAGTCGCCCTGCTCGCAGATGCCCCAGCAGCTGAGCCGCCCCTCGACCACCTTGTGCAGCTGCAGACCGTTGGGGTGATAGCGACCCGAGCGGTGGGGTGCGCGGGGGAACAGCGTGGTCAGATCGACGAGCACGGCGATCGGCGGCCACACTGCCCGAAACGGGTCCCGGGCCGGCTGGCCGTTGTACCCGATCGAGGCAAGCGAACCCATTGATCGATCATACGTTCGAATTGCCGGGGCGGAACCTCTGCCTCGCGTTCGGCCCGCCGGCTCGATAGAGTCCGGCTCGGAACCGACAGCCACCCAAAGGGTTCGCATGAATAGGGTTTTCGCCGCAGGATCGCTGGCGCTGGGCATGCTGCTGGCCACCCCGGCGACGGTGGCCGAAGCCGACGAAATCCAGGTCAACGGCGGCTACGCGACGCTGTCGGCCTGCCAGACCGACGGGCCGTACGTCGAAGTCGCCCACAACAACAATTTGTGGACGCACTGGGACTGCCGCCAGGGTCGCGACGGTCTCTATTACCTCTACCTGACCAACTAGCCGACGCCCACGGCACGACATCCGAAGTTTGCGGAGTCCGTTCATTTCCCGCGCGGCGCGCCCGTGCGCTCGTTATAGTTGGGCCCGCGCGACGGGCCGCGCGACGGACGTCTATGAGGGGAAATCCGCATGATCAGAATGGTGGCTGCCGGTCTGGTGGCATTCGTCGGCCTGCTGACCGCAGGAGTTGGTGTGGCAAACGCCGACGTCGAGGTCGAGGGCAACTACTCGAGCGAGGCGGGTTGCCTAGCCGACGGTCCGCACGTCGAGCTGACCTACAACGACAACCTCTACCACCACTTCGACTGCCGGTTGGGCTCCGACGGCTTCTGGCACGTTTGGCTGAGCCCCTAACCCGCAGCTCGCCAACCGCGCCGGTTCGGCCGGCGAAAGGCGCTGGGCCGCTTCTGGCAACATAGCGGCGTGTCCAGCGAGTCCCGTGGTGCGCCCGTCTGGCGCGACCCGCTGGTCATCGGAATCCTTGCCGCGGCGATAAGTCTGGCGGGGGCCGCCCGCCCGTCGTTCTGGTACGACGAGGCCGCGACCATCTCGGCGTCCTACACCCGTCCGCTGATTGCGCTGTGGCACATGCTGGGCACCGTCGACGCCGTCCACGGCCTGTACTACCTGCTCATGCACGCCTGGTTCCAGGTATTCGGCGCAAGCGAGTTCTGGTCTCGCGCGCCGAGCGGGCTGGCCGTCGGCGCCGCCGCAGCCGGCGTCGTCGTGCTGGGCCGGCAGTTCTGCTCTCGCACCGTCGCACTGGCCTCCGGGGCCATGTGTGCGATTCTGCCGCGGTCGACCTGGGCCGGCATCGAGGCTCGCCCATATGCCCTGTCGATGGCGGCCGCGGTGTGGCTGACCGTGCTGTTGGTTGTCACCACACGACGCGAAAGTCGTTGGCTCTGGCTGTGTTACGCGATCGCCCTGGCGATGTCGATGCTGCTCGACGTGTATCTCTCGCTGGTGCTGCTGGCACACGTCGTCTTCATCTTCTCGTTCCGGCGCACCCGCACGGTCGTCGTCCCGTTCGTCCTTGCTTCGGTGCTGACGGTCGGCGTCATGACCCCGTTCGCGATCGAGGTCGTCCGGCAGGCCCCGCAGATCAAATGGATCGCACCGATCGGCCGGCGGACGATCGAAGACGTGGTGGTCCAGCAATACTTCGAACGCAGCCCGCCATTCGCCGTTCTCTCCGCGGTACTAGTCGTGACGGCAATTGCCTTGTGGCTGCGCACATCCGGCCGGCCCGACGCGGCGGATCGGCAACTGCTGACGCTGGCGGTGGCATGGCTGGTGATACCGACCGCCGTGATCGTGACCTTTTCGGCCGTTGCCGCACATCCGATCTACACGCCACGCTACTTGTCGTTCACCACGCCGGCGATAGCGCTGATCCTGGGCGTCTGTGCGGGCGCCGCGGCCGCCAAGCCATGGATAGCAGCCGCGATCGTCGGCCTGTTCGCCGTGGCCGCGACCCCCAATTACGTTCGGGCGCAGCGCGGCCCGTACGCCAAGTACGGGATGGACTACAGCCAGGTCGCCGACCTGATCACCGCCAAGGCCGCGCCCGGCGACTGCCTGTTGGTCAACGACACGGTGACGTTCATGCCGGCCCCGATGCGCCCGCTGCTAGCGGCCCGACCGGACGCCTACCGGAAGCTGATCGACCTCACCCTGTGGCAACGGGCCGCCGATCGCAACGAGGTGTTCGACACCAACCTCATCCCGGAGGTCGTCGCCGCGCCGCTCGGCCACTGCCGCGTCGTGTGGATCATCACCCAAGCCGACGAGTCGATGCCCGCCCACGAACAGGGTCCGGCGATCCCGCCCGGCCCGCGTTACGGATTCACCCCGGCGTTCGCCGTGCCCCACGATCTGGGATTCCGGCTCGTCGAGCGCTGGCAGTTCAACCTGGTTCAGGTGATCAAAGCCGAGCGCTGACGCTCACCAGATGCGGATGTAGTCGACCAGCATCGACGCCGGGAAGGTACCCGCGGCCGGATCGCCAGCGCCGACACCGCCCACGGCAAGCGTGAACATCGGCGTCATCCAGTAACCCGGGATGTTGAACGGCCACCGGAAGTCGTCGGGAGCGCCGCCGGCGACGTGGATGGGCTTGTTGGGCACCTTGAAGTATTCGGCGCCGTCCCGCGCGAACTCGAAACCCTCAGGGCCCCAATGCATCCGCCAGGTGTGCCAGTCCCCGTCGACCAGGCCGGGAATGGATTTGCCTTCCCACGTCTTGCCGTTGGAGGCGGCGTGGACCGTGGTACCCGGGGCCCAGTTGCCGTTGCCGTACCACTCGAAGATGTCGACCTCTCCGTCGGGCAGTGGGTCCTCGTTGACGCCCCAGAACGACGGCCACAGGCCGGGGAACAGGCAGTCGAGCTTGATCTTCGCTTCCCAAGTCTGGTTGATCATGCTGCGGAAGTTGCCGCGCAGCTTGCCGGTGTAATAGGTGTTGTTCATGAAATCGTGGGTGGCGCACAGGACGAGGTTGGAGTGGCCGTCCTGGAACACGTTTTGGCGGTCGTTGCGATAGATCCCCTCGACCGGCGGGTACACGTCGTCCTGCCAGGTCTGGATCGTCCACTTGGCCGGGTCGGGAGGAGAACCCGCGGGCCCGTCGAACTCGTCGGCGAAGATGTACGGGCCGCCCCCGGCCGACGGCGGTGCCTTCGGGGCCGACGGGACAGCCGCGGCCTCCGGGAGCGGCATCGACGCCACCGCCGCCAGCATGCCGAGCCCCGTCGTCAACAACATGCTGCGACGATCCATCTGCAAATACCCACCAATCAATCGGTCGGGGACGTCAAGCCCGCTGCGATCCCCCTTGATAACTTTTCGCAAACGGTGTTATGAAATCATGCGCGGGCAGGGCGCGCACCCCCGGATGAGGTGGGGCTTAGAACACGCGAACCCAATCGACCAGCATTTCCGCCGGGTAGACACCCGACGCGGGGTCGCCGCCACCCGCGCCTCCCACCGCCAGGTTCAGCACCGGAAACACCGTGTAGCCGACGTCGTTGAAGGGCCACATGCGGATGGGGTCGTTGAGGTCGTCGATGCCGGTCGCCGGGACGCTGAAGTACGGTTGCGCGCCCTCGGCGTAGTCCTCCCAGAACGACATCCCGCCGCGGTTCCAGCTAACGCGCCAGGTGTGCCAGGCGCCGTCCACCGCGATCGGTTGGGTCTTGAAGGCCGTGCCATCCGGGTTGGCGTGGACGGTGGTGCCCGACGGCCACTGCCCGTTGCCGTACCACTCCATCAGGTCGATCTCCCCGCTGCGGCCGGGATCGTCGTTGGACAGCCACCAGGCCGGCCAGCACCCGCCGGCGAGGCAGTTGAGTTTGATGCGGGCCTCCCAGGTGGTCCCGATGGCGCCGCGCCAGGTGCCGCTGACCAACCCGCCGTAGTAGCCGTCGGCCTCGCGGGTGGCACGCAGCACGAGATTGGAGTTGCCGTCCAGGAACACGTTTCGGCGGCTGTCGCGGTACTGGCCGAAGAACTCGGGGCGGTCGAATCCGGTGGGGTTCTTGATCGGCGTCCGGTTGTTGGACACCACCCACTTCGACCCATCGGGGGCCGAGCCGGCCGGGCCGTCGAACTCGTCGTGGAAGAGGTAGGCCCCGCCCGCCGTCGCCGGGGCCGCCGCGGCGCGCGGAGCGACAACCGCGGCCGCCAGTGCGCCGAACCCCGCCAGCATCATCGCCCGGCGACGATCCATCTCTGGCATGAGCACGCTGCTTTCGGGTTACGGGCTTCCCGCAGCATAAAGCAGTTGTTTGAGCTGGCTTTGCTGCTCCGCGGAGAGCCGCGTCAAGATTCGTTGTTCAGCCCGGTGCACCGCGGCATCCGCGCGCTTCAACAGCGCCTTGCCCTGCCGGGTGAGCTGCGCCGGCATCGCCCGGCCGGCCGGTGTGACGGCAGGGCGGCACAGCGCGCCGCGCTCCTCGAGTGCGCGCAGCACCTGGTTGGCCGCCTGCGCGGACACGTTGGTGCCGCGGGCCAACTCGGCGCTGGTGAGTCCGGGCCGGCTGGCCAGAATCCGCAGGCACACGAATTCGGGCAGGCCGAGGTCGAGCGGCTTGAGCTCGGCGGCGACCTGGGGCCGCAACGACGCCATCACCCGGTAGAGCAGGAAGCCCAGCGGCTCGTCGTCGGATCGACCCATAGCTACATGCTGGCACGCAGCTATCGGTTCGCATCAGCAACCATCAATTTCATTGACATTGCCGCACACAGTGGTATCAAGGAGGTTGATACTTTGGCTGGAAAGGAATGGCAAGGATGTCTGGTGGATTTTTCGGCGGCTTCGGCGGCCCAGGGTTCGATGGCCCCGGCGGTTTCGGTGGCGGCCCAGGCGGTTTCGGCTTCGGTGGCCCCGGTGGTTTCGGCGGTGGCTGGGGCAAGCACGGTTGGGGTCAGGGCGAACCGGGCGGGCCCGGCTTCGGCAGCGGCCCAGGCGGTTTCGGCTTCGGTGGCCCCGGTGGCCTGCCGCCGCTCAAACGCGCGGCGTTCGTCACCGCGGCGTTGTTGGTCGACGGGCCGGCTGACGCCGCGCAAATCGTGCAGCGCGTAGCGGACGCGACCGACGGCGCATTCACCCCGCCGCAGGACAGGGTGGAGCTTGCCATCGGCCTGCTCGCCGGCCGCGGCGTAGTCAAGGTCGACAACGGCGTGGCGACGCTGACCGAACTCGGCGAGAACCTGCTCAAGTACCGGGGCGTCAGCAGCGAGAGCGCGCACGCATTCCTGAAGCATCGGGCCAAGCATGCCGACGTCTTCAAGATCCGTCGCACGTTCTTCGAAGTCGCCGGACTGGCTCGCACCATTGCCTGGACGGGCACCGACGAGCAGAAGCAACAGCTCGCCGAGACCCGGACCAAGCTGTTGGAAGCCCTGACCGACGTCAAGAAGACGCTGCACCGCGTCCTCGGCGAGGACTAGCGGCCAGCGGGGGCCGAGGGTTCGCTCAGCTTGACCAACGTCTTGCCGATGTTGGCGCCGGTGAACAGCCCGTTGAGGGCGTCCACGCAGGAGCCGATGCCGTCGAAGACGGTCGCGCGATGCGTGAGCAGGCCCTCGGCCCCCCACTTGCGCAACGCGGCGTGCGCCTCATCGAACCGGCCCCACTGGTCGAGGGCGTTGAATCCCTGCATCCGCGCGGTCTTCGACAGCAGGTTCACATAGTTGGACGGCCCCGGGTGCTCCCCGGTCAGGTAGCTGGATATGACCCCGCACAGCACCACGCGAGCATTGGCGGCCAACCGCCCCAGCACCGCGTCGAGGATCGGTCCGCCCACGTTGTCGAAGTAGACGTCGACCCGTTTCGGGCAGTGCTGCTTGAGCGCGGCCGGCAGGTCGTCGTTCTTGTAGTCGATGCACGCGTCGAATCCGAAGTCCTGCACCACCGCCCGGCACTTCTCGGGCCCGCCCGCGATGCCCACCACCCGTGCGCCGGCGATCTTGGCGATCTGGCCGGCGATCGACCCGGTGGCACCCGCCGCCGCCGAGACCACCACCGTCTCACCGGCCTGCGGCATGCCGACGTCGACCATGCCGATGTAGGCAGTGGCCCCGGTCGGGCCGTAGACCGACATCACCGCCTGCTGTTCGTCCTCGCTCGGGACGGGCGTGCTGAAGACGTCGTCGCGAATGATCACGTACTCCTGGAAACCGGACAGCGTGGTGACCACGTCCCCGACCGCGAAGGCGCCGCACCGCGACTCGACGACCTCGCCGATGCCGGCCGCGCGAATGACCTCGCCGAGCTGTACCGGCGGCAGGTAGCCCGGTTGGTCGTTGAGCCAGGTCCGGACGGCGGCGTCGAGCCCCACATAGGTGGTGCGCAGCAACGCCTCGCCCTCGACGGGTCGGGGTGCCGGGGTGGTCACCAGCTCGGTGTCGCCGGGCGCAACCAGGCCGGTGGGACGGCGACGCAACAGAATGTGGCGGTTCGGCAGTTCGGGCACGGTGCTGAAACTACCCATTAGAGGCCGCGCGGTGGGAGCATCGGTCCATGGAATCGCAGGACGATCCGGAAAAACGCATCCGGGACCTCGAGCGCCCGCTGGCCGACACCGCGCGCGCCTCCGAACTGGGCTCCGATTTCAGCAGGACTCCGCCCGGTTCGCATCCCTATCCGCCGCCCCCACCGGGCCCCGTGCCACCGCCCACCTACACCGCGCCACCTGGCTATGACACGCCGCCCCAGTACGGCACCCCGCCCCCGTACAGCTACAACACGCCGTACTCGACGGGGACGCCGAATCCCGGCGGCGGCAACCGCATGTGGTGGATCGTGGGCACCCTGATCGTCGTCGGTGTGCTGGCGCTGGCGGGAGGCATCGCCGCCTTCGCCGCACACCAACTGTCCGGGGTCCGTTCGATCATCAACTCGACCCTGCCAAGCAGCACGACGGTGCCGACGCTGCCCCGGACGACGACGCGCAGCCCGAGGCCGTCGACCGGCACCGTGACCCCGTCGACGTCGACGTCACCGTCGCCCGGCGGACCGCTGGACGTGTCCGGCATCGACGAGAACAAGACGGTCGCGTGCAACGACAACGCCGTCACCGTCAGCGGGATTTCCAACACGATCGTCATCACCGGCCACTGCGCGAGCGTGACCGTGTCCGGCATGAAGAACTCGGTCACCGTCGACGCGGTCGACACCATCGAGGCGTCGGGCATGAACAACCAGGTGACGTATCACGCGGGCGCGCCGAAGATCTCCAACTCCGGTGTCGACAACGTCGTGAGCCAGGGCTGACGCCGCAAGGCGTCGTTACGCGGGGCCCTCCGCGTCGTCGTCGAGGACGCTGACCGCGATGCCGTACGGCAGGAAGCGGACCCTGCGCTTCGGGTCGAGGTTGTCCTTGTTCGCGCGCAGCGCGTCGAGCTCGGTCGCGTAGACCTGCTCGACGCGGGCGCCGCCGGCGGCGTCCACCGTGTAGATGGCCCACACGCCGTCCCCGGCCTCGCCGGCGGTTTCCGGCGTGGCCCGCGGCCGGCGCGAGATGTCGTCGAAGAACGCCGACCACCCCGTCCGGCCACCCGGGGTTCCGACAAACCTGCTCACGCGCTCGAACACGTCGCGCAGACCCTCGCTACCTTCCCTGATCACCCGATCGAACTCGTCGGGATCGAATCCGAACGCACCGTACTCAGCCACGTGGCCTCCTCGCCGCTTGTAGGTGTCCCTGCCAGTGTGCGCCCGGCCGCCGCGATCCGCCATGGGATTTGCTCCCAGCCGAACTCCGCGGGCTAGTAACCCGGGCTCAGGAACGGGTTACCGCCGCCCGGGTACTGCCCGGGGTACTGCCCGGGGTACTGCCCCGGATACTGGCTGGGGTACTGCCCCGGGTACTGCGGGGTCTGCGGCGCCTGACTTGCCGGGACCTGAATCGGTATCGGTATCGGCAGCAGTGGGACGTGAACCCACTGCGTGGTCATCGGCACCGTCGTGGTCGTGGTGGTCGGCGGCGGCGGGGGGGTCGTCGTCGACGGCGGCGGTGGCGGGGTCGTCGGGGTCGTCATGGTCGTCGGGGTCGTCATGGTCGGCGTCTGAGTCGCCTGGGTCGACGGCGGCGGATGCGGATGCGGATGCGTCGTCACGACGGGCGGCGGCTCGGGGCTGACCACCACCGGCGGGGGCGGCGGCGGTGGCGGTGGCGGTGGCGGCACGTTGCTGGGCACCGGCTCGACACTGGGCGGCGGCGGGACCGCCGTGGGCGGCGGCGGGGCGGGACGGGGCATCAGCGAGCTGACCGGTGGCGCGGGCACCGGCACCACGGTGGGCACCGGCGGTGCCTCGCGGTTCTCGATACCGGCCAAGGTGTAGGCCACGCCGCCGATCGCCGTCATGGCGACCATGGCGCACATGCCGATGATGAACTGCGACAAGCGCAATCGCCGCCACGGCCGCCCGACGGGGACCGGGTCTATCACGTTCAGCCGCATCGACCAGCCGGCCTGGTTGTCCTCGCCGTAGTCCTCGGGCACATACGGCAGCCGGATATCGCCCGGGTATTCGGTTTGCGACCAGGCCAATTCGCGATCGGTCAGCGCGTCGTGGTCGATCACCAGCACGTCGCCGGCACCGAGGTCGACGACCTCGCCGGCGGCGGCCGACGAAGCGAGCAGGCCCACGGACGTGCGGGTGCGAAGATCCACTTCCTCCCCACGAGAGGCCAGCATCAGCGCGCCGGCGGCGGCCGCCAACGCCGGTTCGGCCGGGGATACCACCGGGCGGCGGGAATGCACCGAAAGACGCTCCGTGATAAGCGGAATGCTGGCCGCGCCGCCGACGGTGACCACCGCCGCCAGGTCCGTCCAGCTCTTGTGGTGCCTGACCAGCATCTTGTCCAGGGCGTAGATCAACCCGGTCAGCCGGTCCTGGATCAGGTCGCCCAGCTCGTCGCGGGTCAGCCGCATGCTCGACCTGCGGCCACCCAGCTCCGCCGTGAATTCCGTTGCCGTGTCGATGGATAACTGCTCTTTGGCGGTGCGGCATTGCTCCCTGAGCTTGGCGAGCTGCCCGACCGCGGCGGTGCTCGCCGGGTCGATACCGCTGGCGTGTCCCAGTTCCTCGAACACCCGCAACAATATTGCCGCGTCGATCTCGTCGCCGGAGAAGTCCGGATAGCGCAGCGTCGGCGTGACGGGTTCGAAATCCCCAGCGATGTTCACCAGGGTGGCGGAGGTTCCCGATCCGCCGAAGTCGATCACGCCGACCACGCCCGTCGCCGCAAGGCAGAGCTCCGCGTTCGCCGCGGTCAGCGACGCGATGGCATCCGAGACCAGCCGGGGTGCCATGCCGCTTCGGACGAAGCCCAAATGCGTTCGTAGCGCGTTGCGTAACGCTTGCACATTGCCGGCTTTCCAGTACGCGGGAACGGCGATCGAGATCTCCGAGGAGGCCGCGTCCGCACCGGCCTCGAGAACCATTGCGTCCAGGGCCTCGACCATCAACAGATCCGGGTCGTGTGCCGACCCGTCGGCCGACACCAGCGCCACCGAGTCGCCGATGCGCTCAACAAAGCCGCCCAGCATCATGCCCGGCTCGCTGTGCGGTGGGTTACCGCCGGGCACACCGATTTTCGGCGCGCAGTGCGGGTAGAGCGTCAGTACGGCGCGGCGGCTCACCGGCGTACTTCCACTACTCGCGGCGACCAGGTTCGTGGTCCCGATCGACAACCCAACGGGGTCGTACATAGAGCGAATACTTTCGTCTATAGGGGTCGTGGCCAGCGTTAACGATAGCCGCGGACACGCGGAAAGCCGATGGCTTGCAATGCCATTGGTACCGCCTCGATGCGATCGTGTCACCGAAGCGGTATCAAGACCCCCTTGACAAAGTCGCCGAGATCAGACCACGGTCAGCGGCAGCGAACGCCTCGGCTCGAACACAAACGACGCTCCGCCACTGACTTTGACCACCGAAACCTCTGGCAGTTCGTCGGCCGCGGTGTCGGTTTCGAAGAACTCGGCGGTCCAGTCGGTGTCCGTTCCGCTAACTCGAACATCGATGCGCGGATCCACCGCCGCGGCGACCGCCCGCAGCGGCAGCACGGACTCCGGAGAGCACAAGGAGATCCACGAACGGTCGTCGTGCGCCGGCGAGCGGTGCACGACGAGCCGATTGGCGGTTTCGGCCACCACGTAGCCCGCGGGGTTCAGCAACGGGTGCAGTTCGAGGACCTCGAGCACACCCTGGATTCCGCCGGGCAGGCCCAGCGCGCGGTGAATGCGTTCGGCGGCCACACCGGCGATGCCGATCAGGCCTTGCGTGCACACCTTGACGGCCTCGGCCTCGTCGGCGGCGCGGGCGCGCACGGCGATCGCGAACGACAGGTAGAGCAGATGCATCTGCAGGCAGACCTCGTCGGCCATGCGCACCAGCGCGGAATGCGAGAACGCGGCGAAGTCGAAATCGGACAGCAGCGGACCCGAGTAGTCCGCCGCTCCGTCGTCGGAGCGATCGATGGGGTCGAGTTCCCATGTCGCAGCCCGGGTTTGGCCGACGAGGTCCAGCGCTGGGATGCTCTGGGCCTCGGCGTAGGACTCGTCGATGATGACGGTCCAGGCGCAGTGCGGCTGCCGGTCCGCCGGTGTTCGGGGCGGCCGATGGATCGGGCGCACCTGGGCGCGGGCGTTGGTGGCCACCGCGGTCGCGTCGAACGTCGGGTCCTCGATGGTGTGGCACATCCCGAACACGTACTTCTCGCCCATCGGCTCCACGTCGAGCAGGGCGCCGCAGTGGTCGAGGTGGAATTCGCCGTGCCACCGGTCGTGCACGGTGTAGCGGAAATCCATGAATTGCGGTGGGGCGCCGATGTCGAGCTGTAGGCCCTTGAAGATCGTGACGACGTCGTTGCCCTCGTAGTTCAGCGCCCGCTGCATGCGCCGGGTGTAGATCGGGCTGGACCCCGCCCACTCCTCGATGGCGATCTGCACCATCTCGTCGCGGCCGAACGAGCTGATGCACCAGGCCATGCCGGAACGGTCGATCAGCTGTCCGATCAACAGCAGTTCGGGCACCAACACGGCCAGCTGTTCACGGGACAATTTCGCGTAGCGGGATGGGCTCACGGCCCAAAAATAGTGGTGGCTATGTTATAAAGTCAATAATGTCCATTGCTGCAGGCCAGGCGCCCGCGCGGTCGGCGAGCCCCACGCGGCGCACCAGCGCGCCACGCAAGCGCGGCGACGCCACCCGGGCCAAGATCATCGACGAGACGGTCCGCTGCATCGTGGAGGAGGGCTTCGCCGCCGCCACGGCCAAGCACGTGGCCGAACGCGCCGGCGTCACCTGGGGCGTCATCCAGTACCACTTCGGCGACCGCAACGGCGTACTGATGGCCGTCGTCGACGACGGGGTGGACCGGCTGATCGAGAGCCTGTCCGCCGCCGACGTCAGCGAGCTGCCGCTGCGCGAGCGCATCGAAGTCGTCGTCGACACCGCGTGGAGTTGCTACAGCAGCCCGACGTCGCTGGCGGCCTTCGAGATCTTGCGGGCCACCCGCGGCGCCCTGGGCTCATCGTCGCGTCGCCACCTGCTGGAGATGAACTCCGCAATCAGCGAGCTAGGCCGGCTGATCACCGACGATCCCGCCAATACCGGTGTGTCCGAGGTCATTTGGGCCACGCTGCGGGGGGTGGTGCTGGTGCAGATGGTGACCGGCGGCGACGTCGATTGGAGCCTGGAACGGCGGGCCCTGATCGACATGGTCACCCGTGTGCTGCAATGACGGGATGACCCTCGACGATCTGGCCGATATCGAAGCCATCAAGCAAGTCAAATACCGCTATCTGCGCGCGCTGGACACCAAGCACTGGGACGACTTCAGCGACACCCTCGCCGAGGACATCAAGGCCGACTACGGCCCGTCCATCGGCAACGAACTGCACTTCACCAACCGCGCCGACCTGGTCGAGTACATGCGCACCTCGCTGCCGGCCAACGTCATCACCGAACACCGAGTGACCCATCCCGACATCGTCGTCAACGGCGATACCGCAACGGGCAGTTGGTATCTGCAGGACCGCGTCATCGTCGGCGACCTCAACTTCATGCTGATCGGCGCGGCGTTCTACAAGGACACCTACCGGCGCACCGACGGCGGCTGGAAGATCAGCGGCACCGGCTACGACCGAACCTACGACGCCACAATGTCTTTGGAAGGCCTGAACTTCACGGTCAAGCCCGGCCGCGCCATCGCGGGCGTCGACTGAGCCCTACTTGGTGATCGCGATGACCGCGCCGGGGCGCAGCCATTTCATGATCGACACCAGCTGAGCGTCGTCGACCGCCACGCAACCCTCGGTGGGCGCGCCGTCGGTGGTGTGGAAGAAGAACGCCGCACCGCCGCCCGGGGTCTTGTTCTTGTTGACGCCCATCACGACCGCGTGCTTGTACTGCGGGATTTGCAGATTCTCGCTGTCGGCCGTGTTGAACGGGCACTGCGCCTTCGCGCAGACCTGCATGGAGTTGAACGTGGGGCTGTGGTCGTCGCCGCTCCACCAATGGTTGCCGTCGGTGACCTGGGTGTAGGGCAGACCGGTGCCGGGATTCGGCGCCGTGCCGAACGCGGAGTCAAGGCTGTACACGCCCGTGGGGGTGGCCGGCACCCCGCTCTTGGCCTGCGGCGCCATGCCCGCCGAACCGACGTGGGTCGGAACCCCGGTGCGCAGCGCCTGCCAGCCGGCGGCAGTGCGCTGGTAAATGTCGATGGTCGCGTTCGAGCCGCCGGTGCTGACGACCGAAACCACCTGGGTGGCATTGCCGACCTGGTTGGCGAACCAGGGTGTGCCGGCCAGGGGGTTGCCGGTCGGGGCCGCGCTGGCCGCCGGGGTCAGCACGAACAACGTGAATAGTGCGCACGCCGCGGCGCGCAGCAAAGCTAGCAGTCGGCGCATACGTTCAATCGTCAAGCGCCGCAGCATTTGAGGTCAAGTCAAGCTTTAGACCCAGTTGGGTCACTGCGCCGTGACCAACACCGATCTGGGCCGAAAAACCAACAGGCACAGCAGGAAATAGAGATAGCCCAGCGACCAGCCCGCCAGCACGTCGGACGGGTAATGCACGTTCAGCGCCACGCGGGAGATCCCGACCAACAGCAGGATCACCGCGGTAACCACGGTCGCCACCCCCCGCAGCGACCGGCTCAGCACCGGCAACAGCAGGATCAACAGCGCCAGCCAGGCCGCGGTGGTTTCCAGCGCGTGGCCCGACGGAAACGACGTCGAGGGCGCGTACACCAACATCGTGGGCGGCCGTGGGCGGTTCGCCAGCGCCTTGACCCCCGTCGTGACCAATCCGTTCAGCGGCGCGCAGGCCACCACCAGCAGCGCCGCGCGCAGGCGGCGCAGGACCAGCAGGACCACCGCCACGGCCGCTCCCAGCAGCCGCAGCGGTTCCGGGCCGAGCACGGTCGACAGCCCGGCCCAGAAGCGCAGCCAGCCCGGATGCTTGACCGCGACGTCGTGTGCCGCGGTCAACAACGACCAGTCCAGGCCGTGCAACCAGCCCCAATTCTGCAGGAAGCCCACCCACATGACCGCGTAGACCACCGCGGCGGCTAGGGCGGCGCCGAGGACCACGGTCCGGGTGCGGGTCATGCCTACACCGATACCAGCACCGGCCGGCGGCCGCGGCGTTCGGAGTCATACTGGCGTCATGCCCGTCTTCGTCCGAAGGTTGTTCGGCATCGGCAAGCTGCCCGACGACCTGCACGCTCAGCTCGAGGCGGAGGGCCTTGTCTACCTCGCCGACTACGTGGCGGTGACCCGGCGCTTCAGCGGCGCCATTCCCGGTGTGCGGCTGCCGCACAGCGTCGCCAGCTACACCGGTTCGTTGGCCTTCACCTCGCAGCGGGTGCTGGCCACGATCTCGCAGCTGCCCCGGCTCGCCGGCCCGACGGTCGACGTGCGCTGGGACGCCGCGCAGGCGGGGGCGGCGACGGCCGAGATCTCGTCGACCGGCCTGCGCGTCGACCTCGACGTCGCCCGGGTGGACCCGAAGTTCAGCGGCGACCTCTCGCTGCACTACAAGACGACGATCCCGGCCGACGTGCTCGCCGGGTTGCCGCTGCGGGAGCTGGCCTTCGACATGCCGCCGGAGTACATCTACCGGGCGGTCGGGGTCACTTACAGCCCGTGATCGCCCCGGCTAGGTGATCGACCAGAATTCAAGCAGGGTCCGCAACGTCGCGACGAGCGGAAGAGGTTGGTCGAGCATGGGATGGTGGCCCGCTTCGGCCAGCTCCACGAACGGGCCCCTGAGCTGGAAGATCGAGCGCAACCGCGCGGCCATCGTCGCGGATACCAAACCGGCCTCGCAGCTCAGATAGCCTATTCGGCAACGCATTTTGGCAATCATCGCCTCCATCGACTCGTCGTCGGCGGGACTTGCCTCGAGGAACTCACCCCGGAAAATCGCCCGGTCGAATTTCCACGTCCACCTTTTGCCCACTTTGCGTATCGACTCCGACGCGATGTGCGCCCCGATGTAGGGCAGAACCAGCTCCTGCCGAGGCACCGGGGTGAAGTGAGACAGGATTTCGTCGCGTGACCCGTAGTCGCTGGGTTTGGGGTTGCGCAGTCGTGCCGCTTCGGGCGCGCGGTCGCGCAACGGCGAGTCGACCACCACGACGCTGTTGATGTCGTCGCCGTAGCGGGTGGCCGCAGTCGCGGCCACCCAGCCGCCCATGCTGTGGCCGACGATGGTGGGCCGGCCCGAGGCCCCCGCGGCCGGCAACACCTCCATGACTTCCCTCGCCCAGGTCTGCAGGTCATAGCGGGCACGGGTGCCGCTGTCGCCGTGCCCCGACAGATCGGGGGCGACCACACGGTGGGTGCGGGAGAAGAACGGCGCGATGTGGTCCCACCAGCCCGAGTGCGCGCCGCCGCCGTGGACGAACACCACAGGCGGTTGATTGGGTGCGCCCCAGGCGCGCACGTGCACCCGGCAACCGCCGACGTCGACGTCAAGATGGTCCGGCTTCTGGGCAAGCGCGGCGGTGAACCAGGACGGTTCGGCCGGCGTCAGGTGAGAACGGGAAAACACGTCCTGATCCTGCCTGACGCGGTGCGGCGGGCGCGCGAGCGGCGTTACCGGTATTCCGTGACCGTCATCCGCGGCCACGGCGGCTGCCGCAGCACCGCGAGGCTGCCGATCACGGCCGCCAGCAGTCCGGTGATCACGCCGATCAACGCGACCCTGTTCGCGTCGATGGCGGGCACCCAGGAGGCCACGCCGTCGCGGATGACGAACACGCCGCTGGGCTTGGTCACCAGGATCACGGTGGCCCCGTCGGGCGTCTGGTACGGCTCGCCGTACCCGCGGACGGACCGGTCGGCGGGCAGTTGCGCGAGAACTTCCGAATACTTCACTTCGACATTCCCTTGTGCTGGTGTTGCGGGACCGTCTCGTTGGTACATTCACGCTAATGCCATTCTCGCCTGGCGACTTCCCCGATTTCTCCGATGGCGCTGTCAACGGGTATGCGTTCAGCGCCCAGGAACGCCGAGCCATCTACCGGGTGATCGCCGAACGGCGCGACATGCGCCGCTTTGTGCCCGGCAGCACAGTGCCCGAGGACGTCCTGGCCCGGCTGCTGCAGGCCGCGCACGCCGCGCCCAGCGTCGGCCTGATGCAGCCGTGGCGTTTCATCCGGGTCACCGATGAGGCGCTGCGCAAGCGCATCCACGCCCTGGTCGACGAGGAGCGGCCGCGTACCGCGGCGGCGCTGGGACCGCGCGGCGCGGAGTTTCTGCGGCTGAAGGTCGAGGGCATTCTGGAATGCGCCGAGTTGCTGGTGGTGGCGCTGGCCGACAAGCGCGACATGCACGTCTTCGGCCGGCGCACGCTGCCACAGATGGACCTCGCGTCGGTGTCCTGCGCGATCCAGAACCTGTGGCTGGCGGCCCGGGCCGAGGGCCTCGGCGTCGGCTGGGTGTCGCTGTTCGACCCGCAACCGTTGGCCCGGCTGCTGGGAATGCCCGCCGATGCCGAGCCGGTGGCCATCCTGTGCGTGGGCCCGGTGCCCGAGTTCCCGGACCGGCCGGCCCTCGAGCTCGACGGGTGGACCCACGCGCGGCCGCTCTCGGAGTTCGTCTCCGATAACCAATGGGGTCAGCCGGCCGATACCCGGCCCGGCCAGCCCGCGCCGGGTACGGAGACCGGAACCGCCAGCACGGTGCCGTCCCAGTCGGTGTGACGCAGCAGGCGCTGCGGGCCGGGCCAGTGCGCGGCGACCACGAACAGCGTGGCGCGGTCGTCGCCGCCGAGCATGCAGGCGAATGCGCCGCGATCGAGCCGGATCCGGTCGGCCACCTCGCCACCCTCGCGTACCCGGACGCAGCACCGGTCGCCGACGTCGGCGTACCAGACGGCGCCGTCGCGATCCAGGCAGATGCCGTCGGGTGAGTGTGCGCCCAACTCCGCCCACACTCGGCGATTCGACAGCGAGCCGTCGGGGGCGATGTCGAAGGCCGTCAGCCGGTGGCGGTACGACTCCGCCACGATGAGGGTGGCGTTGTCGGGAGTCACCGCCATGCCGTTGGGGAACGACAGGTCCGCGGCGACGATGCGGGCGGTCCCGGCGCGCACTAGGGCGACGAACCCGGGGGCGATGTCCCCGGCCGGCGGACCCGCCGCGAAGTCGAAGTTGACGTTGTTGACGTAGGCGTTGCCGCGGCCGTCGATCACGATGTCGTTGGGGCCGTGGGGGGACAACGACGCCAGCTCGGCATACCGCGTCAGGGTGCCGTCCGCCGACAGTCGCAGCAACGCCCGCTGCGCGCTCGACGCCAGCACCAGCGCCTCGCCGCCGGGCACGTCCGGCAGGAAATCGAAACACAGTGGCAACGACTTGTGTTCGACCACGGTGCGGACCCGGCCCGCGCCGTCGATGCGGCCGATCGAGCCGGCCGTCCAGTCGGCCACCCATAGCCGGCCGTCATGCCAGCGCGGCGATTCCAGCAATCCCAGGCCGCTCAGCAGCGTCCGCATCGGGTTCCCTTCACCGAGAGCAAAATGCCATCTGCGTGGTCTGACTGGTCGGCACACTCAGAATCATCGCAAGTGACTGCGGTATCGTCGCCGGTCGCAAGGCATGGTGAGGAGGTGACGCGGATGGCGGGCGACAACGTGCTGCTCGTGCATTGGCACGATCTGGGGCGCTACCTCGGCGCCTACGGTCACCAAGACGTGTCCAGCCCCCGGCTCGACGCGCTTGCCGCCGACAGCATCCTGTTCACCCGAGCCCATGCCTGCGCACCGTTGTGCTCGCCGTCGCGGGGATCGTTTTTCACCGGTCGCTACCCCCAGAGCAACGGGCTGGTCGGGCTGGCTCACCACGGGTGGGAGTATCGCGCCGATGTCCAGACGCTGCCGCAGATACTTTCGCAATCGGGTTGGTATTCGGCGCTTTTCGGGATGCAACACGAATCGTCATACCCCAAACGGCTGGGCTTCGACGAGTTCGACGTGTCCAACTCCTACTGCGAGTACGTGGTGGAGAAGGTGATCGATTGGCTGCACGGCGACGTGCCGTGCCGCGCCGGGCAACCATTCCTGTTGACGGCGGGGTTCTTCGAGACGCACCGGCCTTACCCGCAGGAGCGCTACGAACCGGCCAACAGCGCGACCGTCGAGCCGCCCGACTACCTGCCCGACACCCCCGAGGTGCGCGGCGACCTCGCCGGCTTCTACGGGGCCATCAGCACCGCCGACGCGGCGGTCGGCCGGATCCTGGACACGCTGGCCGAAACCGGGCTGGACGCCAACACCTGGGTGGTGTTCTTCACCGACCACGGTCCGGCCCTGCCTCGCGCGAAATCCACGCTGTATGACGCGGGAACCGGCGTCGCCCTGCTGATCCGGCCGCCCGCCGGCCGCCGAGACATCGCATCCGGCGTCTACGACGAGTTGTTCAGCGGCGTCGATCTGGTGCCGACGTTGCTGGAATTGCTGGGCCTCGACGTGCCCGCCGACGTCGAGGGCGTCTCCCACGCGCACGCCCTGCACGCACCCGATACCCCGGCCGACCCGGTGCGCGAGCAGGTCTACAGCATGAAGACCTATCACGACTCGTTCGACCCGATTCGCGCCATCCGCACCAAGGAATACAGCTACATCGAGAACTACGTGCCCCGGCCGCTGCTGGACCTGCCGTGGGACATCCAGGAGAGCCCCTCGGGTCAGGCGGTCGCACCGTTCGTCACGTCGCCGCGGCCGGCGCGCGAACTCTACGATCTTCGAACCGATCCCACCGAGACCCTTAATCTGCTCGCCGACGGCGATCCGGGTGCGGAGGCCATCGCAGCCGATCTTGCTGTGCGCCTGCATGATTGGCGCCAGCGGACGGGCGATGTCATCCCTTCGGACTTCGCGGGCAGCCGCATCGCGCTGCGCTACACCGAAACGTATGTGCAGATCCACCTCAACGCGCCCAGCAGCCGGTCGGCCATCGCCGTCGACCGCGGTATCGAGGAGTGAACGCCGCCCGGGCTACCGAGGCGAGCGGCTCGAGCCGCCGACCTGGGCGACGATGAACACCCGCCGGAACGGGAAGATCGTCGTGCCGTCGGCGCGGGCGGGGTAGGCGTCGTCGAGCAACGGGATCAGCTCCTGACGGAACTCCGCCCATCCCGCGTCGTCGAGTCGCTCCCGCACCGGGACGAGCACGGTGCCGGTGATCCATTCCAGCACCGGGTGTTCCCCGGTGAGCTGGTGCAGATACGTCGTTTCCCAGGCGTCGACGCGGCATCCGGCGTCCAGCAAGATGTTGGCGTAGTCCGTCGGCGGCTGGACCACGGCGCCTACCCGAAACGGTATGTCTTTCAAAGTCTTTGCGTAGTGTTCACGGCGGGCCACCGCCCGCACCGCGGCATGTGACGGTGTCTCGAAATTGCCCGGAATCTGCACGGCAGCCCAGGATCCCGGCGCCAGCTTTGCGACCCAGCGCAGCAACAGGTCGGCGTGTTCGGGCACCCAATGCAACGCCGCGTTGCTGACGACCACGTCGGTGTCGGGCTTGGGTGTCCAGTCGCGCAGATCGCCGACGGTGGCGTCGATGCCGCGTTCCCGGGCTGCGGCGACCATCTCCGGAGAGGTGTCCAATGCCTCGATGACCGCGCCGGGCCACCGCTTCTCCAGGTACTTGGTCAGGTTGCCGGGCCCGCAACCCAGGTCAGCCACCCGACGCGGTCGCTCGGCCCCGACCCGCGACAGCAAGTCGTAGAACGCGCGGCTGCGCTGGTCCGCAAACGCCAGGTAGACGTCGGGATCCCACATGTCGGTCCTCCTGCTCAGCAACCTCGGCGGATAGCAACCGTATTACGGTACGGCGCACACGGGCCCGGTTGGGGCGGGGATCCGCCGCGAACCGATAACATCAAAGTTTGTGGCGTCCGACTCGGATCCGATCGATTCGCCCCCGGGGCTTCCCGATGTCCCCGGTGCCGATCTACCCCCCGGCGCCGACACACTACCACCGCTGTCGGCGCTGACCCCGAGTACCCGACTCGTCGTCGGGGCATCTGCGCTCGGCGATCTCGCGCTACGTACCTGGGTCGCCTCGCTGCTGGCCACCACGGTGACGCCACTCGTCGCCGCGACGTCGCTGCGTCAATCCCGAGACGAGCGCGGCAACCTGAACTTCTACGCCGAACTCGCGGCCGCACGAGACTCGGAGAAGTCGTTTCCGCCGCCCATCGAACCGCCCCGAGTTTCGTCCCGGCCCGCGGGCCGGCTCGCGGCCTGGCTCGCGCGCGGCACGGTCGACAACATCTCCTTCGACAGCAGCTTCACGGCCATCAATCCGGCGCTGCGGAAGCGCTGGGCCGGGTGGAAGTCGAACAATGTTGTGCGCGCCCAACATTGGCGCCACGACGACGGGCCCCGCCCCACACTGTGCGTCATCCACGGCTTCATGGGGTCGTCGTATCTGGCCAACGGCCGGTTCTTCTCGATGCCGTGGTATTACCGGGCGGGCTACGACGTGCTGATGTTCACCCTGCCGTTTCACGGTCAACGAGCCGAAAAACTGTCCCCGTTCAGTGGCTTCGGCTTTTTCGCCGGTGGGCTCAGCGGGTTCGCCGAGTCAATGGCGCAGGCCGTACACGACTTCCGTTCAGTCATCGACTATTTGCGGCACACCGGTGTGCAGCGCATCGCGCTGACCGGAATCTCGCTGGGCGGCTACACCAGTGCGCTGGTGGCATCGGTGGACGATCGGCTCGAGGCCGTCATCCCCAACTGCCCGGTCGTCACCCCCGCGACGATGTTCGACCAATGGTTCCCGGCCAACAAACTCGTCCAGCTGGGGTTCCACCTGTACGACATCAACCGCGCGGAGCTGGACGCGGGCCTGGCCTACCACGGCCCGCTGAACTACCGGCCGCGGCTGCCCCGGGATCGCCGGATGATCATCACCGGACTGGGCGACCGGATGGCCCCACCGGAACAGGCCGTCCTGCTGTGGAACCACTGGGATCGCTGCGCGCTGCACTGGTTTCCCGGCAATCACGTGCTGCACGTGAGCCAGCTGGACTACCTGCGCCGGATGACCGGCTTCCTACACGAGGTCATGTTCGGCTAGCGTGCGCGCTTTCCGAAGCCCGGTGCGCCCCAGCCTCGGGAGTGGGCCAATCCAAGCCGGCCAGCACACCGTCGGCCGCCGCCGTGTGCCCGTCGAGCCGTCGCGTGGACAACAGATCCAAGGCGATCAATGCCGGCAGCTGATTGCCGCGTTGTGCGATCAGGCCGGGCAGCGGTGTCCCCGTCTCGGGAACGGCCTCGGTGAGAAACGCGCACGCGGCCGCGATGGTACGGGGGCGACCCGAGCCGCCGCCCGCGATCTCCAGCGCCGTGCACGTCTCGCGCGCCGGATACGACCGGATCTCGTCCAGCGTCTCGGCGAGGGCATCGTCGACGACGACCTGGTATGCCACCACGTGATCCGATGCGCCGCGCTGCACCGAGGACCACGTCTCGCGGGCGTTCGGGGTGACCAGCCGCGGCACGTCGTCGGCCGCGACGGTGTTGGCTTCCCAACCGATCTCGCGTAGGTGATCGGCGAGGCGGCGCGCCGCGACTTCCGCGGTCTCGTGCAACGGGATCCGCGCCGAGCGGGCCTGCAGCGCCGCCAGGTTATCGGCCGCCGCGATCGTGATGCCGATCCACGTCTGACGCCGCGAGGTGTCGGAGGCGTTGTCGCGACTGGTGATTCGGATCTTGTCGGCGCGAATGCCGTAGCGGTCCAGGTACTGGGCGATCACCGGCAGCGGCAGCACCTCGCGCTCGTCGACCGGCGGCCCGATGCGCACCAGCACGGTCGTCGTCGCGGATTCCGCGGGCGGGATGGGCTTTCCGCGACGGCCCGTCATCGCCAGGCGGCGGCCCAGGATGGTGGTGAAGTGCAGTCCCCCCCACCAGCCGAACAACAGGACGACGACCGCAGCGGCGATGCCGAGCAGCCAGTAGTCGCGGGCGGAGTGCCACGGGTAGGCCAGCACCGCGGGCACTACGACCAACGCCGCCAACGTGATTCGGCCCGGGCTGGGGATCGGGATCGAGCGCAGCTGGCTCATTGGGTGGACTCCTTCCTCCGGGTGATCACCGCGACGGCGGCGATCACCGCAACAACCAAAGCCAGGCCGGCGGTGCCGGCGAACGCGACGGTGCGCGGTGTGGTGTCCGCCGGCGCCGGCGCCGGCGGCAGCGCGACCGGCTTCACCGACGGCGCGGCCGGGGCGCTGCCGGCGGGCAGTTGCCAGGTCAGTGCCGCGACCGGGTCCACGCTGCCGGTGCCGACAACGTCGGAGGGCGCACGGGAACCGTTGTGGGCGGTCGCGGTGATGCGACGCATCACCTCCGGTGCGCTCAGCGCGGGATACTTACTGCGCACCAGCGCCGCGACCCCGGCCACATAGCCCGCCGCATAGCTGGTGCCGTTCAGCGCGACCAGCTGCTGATGTTCGTCGGGCAACCCGTTGGCCAGGCCGCCGCCGTCCCGATTGCTCACCGAGACGATGTTTTCGCCCGGCGCCGCGACGCCCACCCACGGTCCGGCCATGCTGAATTTCGACGGCTGACCGTCCGGGGTCAACGCCGCCACCGACAGCACGTAGGGCTGCCACTGCGACGGGATGGAGATCGAGGTGACGCCCGCCCAGTTCCGCGGGTCGCCGGGGCGGCTCAGGTCGGTGAGGGGGTTGGACTCGCAGGACGTGCCTTCGCCGGCCGATCCCGTCGACCCGGTGTTGCCGGCGGCCGCCACGACGACCGCGTCCTTGTCCACCGCCGCGTAACGGACCGCAGCGCCCAGCGCCGCCTGGTCGACGGGCCGGTCGGCGGGCACGCAGATCACCGTCGACACATCGATGACCCGCGCACCGAGGTCGGCGGCGTGCACGATCGCGCGGCCCAACGCGGTGACGTCCAGCGTCGCCCTGCTCAGCAGCGGATCACCGCCGGGAGTGCGCGGCGAGAACTTGGCGGACGTCGTGCGGATCGACAGCACCCTGGCCGCCGGCGCCACGCCCGCGAAGCCGTCCGCTCCGGACGGCTGGCCGGCCACGAGTCCGGCGACCAACGTGCCGTGCCCATCGCAATCGGTCAGGCCGTCGGTCGTCTCGACGAAATCGCCGCCGGGCTCGACGTTGGGCAGCCGCGGACCCGGTCGCACGCCGGTGTCGAGGACGGCCACCAGCTGGCCCTCACCGCGGGAAAACTGCCATGCCGCAGGCAAATTCAGCATCGCCTGGCTGGGCGTGACGGCGTCCGCGTCGCTGCCGGAAACGACGCCCGACGTGCCGCACGGGCCGCGCTCCTCCGTCGGCTGTACGGGCCCCGGCGCGCCGCTCGGCGGCGGCGCCCCCGGGTCGACCGCAGGCTGGTTGATCGCCAGCGCCGTCGGGCAGGCCCAGACCGTGGCCGTCAGGGTCGCGGTCAGGCAGGCTAGGCCGGCCCGCATCATCGATTCAGGACCCAGCTGAACAGACCGACGAGAAAGGCGATGACGGGGATCAGCGAGGCGTCAAGGCCCGAGGCCGCGAAGCCCAGCAGCCGGCGCAGCGGCAGCGAGTAGCTGTCCGGCGAGGCGATGAGCGGGTTCACCGCCACCACGAGCCACGCCGCCAGCAGCACGCCGAGCACCAGCACCGCACCGAGCGCGGCGCCGTACCGCCCCGTGGCGGTGTAGATCACCAGCAGGACACCGGCCACCAGGTAGGGCTGAGCAAGCAGCCACCCCTTGCAGGTGGCCGAGTCCCACACCCGGGCGCGCAGCACGGAAGTGGCCGCGGTGGCGGCCACCACGTACCAGCCCGCCACGCTCAGCGCTTCGGGTCGCAGCGCGATCGTCACCGATCCGAGCACGCTGAGCAGCATCGCGCCGGCGATGAAGCCGCTCTGGTGGGCGTCGCTGATGCGGACCCGCCGCGGGAAGTCCTCGAGGACCCGCAACGACGGCGCCGACGGGGTGGGGTCTCCCGGTGCCGGGATGGCCGGCAGCGGGAAGCGTGCCCACAGCGCGGACAGTTGCGCGGTCTCGACGGCGACCAGCAGCGCCGCCACGATCAGCCCGGCGCCGATGGTGAGAAGCGATAGCCGCCAGAGCAATTCGGCACCGGCCGCCAGCAGCACGCCACCGCCGACCACGGTCGTGGTGGTGAAGAAACCGACGATGCGTTCGCGTTCCGGGCTGGGCACCAACAGGGCGATCAGCGACCACGCGGTAACTCCCGCCGCGGCCAGCATCAGCTGCGCCGCCCCGAACTTGCCGGGCACCGCCAACGCGCAGGCGGCGGCGATGGGCACCAGCGCGGCGATCGACAGCGCCGTGCCGGTGCGCTCCGACCGCGCCGTGACGAGCAAGCCGGCCACCGCGGTCAGCGCCGCAACCACGCTGACGGCGACCAGGCCGGTCAGCGCGCCAGTGACCACCCGGTAGGTGATGCCCAGCCCCGTCGCCGCAAGCGCGACGAAGATGGCCGCGGCCAGCGCGCCTCCCTGGATATGCGCCGGACCCCAAGGTTTCAGCCGCGACGTGGAGAAGATCATCGCGGCGTCGGCGATGTCCTCGACGATGCCGGGCGCGGCCGGACCCACGGGAATCGGCTGCAACGCCAGCAGATCGCCGTCGACGACGCCAACGGTGTCCAGGCTGGTGTCCAGGCTGAACGGCGCCCCGCCGATCGGCGCCAGGCTCAGGTGCGAGACCGCGCCGGTCGCGGCGTCGGTGTGCCCGCCGCCATCGCCGTTCTGGGCTGAGGGAACGACCAATCGCTGCACCGCGGGCAGGATTTCGCGCAGCGGCAGCTCCGCGGGCAGGGCCAGCTCCGTCAGCCGGCTGTCCGCGAGAATCGCGACGCGGACGATCGGCATGACGGTGCCGGCGGTCACCGGACCCCCGGATTACGCTGGGGCCATTGCTGGGACATCGTGCTCTCTCTCTTTCGATGCTGTTACGCGTGCTGGGTGGAGGAATCTCGGGACAGCCGCCGGCCGGGGAACCAGTGGCCGTCGGGCAAGCTGGCGGTCAGCTGTTCGATCGCGGTGGCGATCGCAATGGGGGTTCCCGGCTGGAACGTCGAGACCCATTCGCCGTCGAACGCGCGGGACGGGCTGACCAGTACGCGGCCCGCGGTCGTGTCCACCAGACTCATGCCGACCTCGGTGGTGTGGTGCTGCCCGTCGCGGCGAACGCCCGCGACGATCTCGACGTAGCTGCGCGGCCCGGTGAAAACGGACTCGACCACCGGCCGTGCCGAGCGCGGGATGCCCAGGTAGTCAACGACTTCCGCCAGCGAAGCGCCGGACCGCAGCCGTTCGTCGGCGCGGGCCCCGACGCGGGCGGGCATGCTGAACTGGTCGAAGCGTGCGGGCGGGCGCCGGCCCAGCCCGACGCCCAGCACCGGTACCAGCCCCAGCGCGTCGTCGATATGCATCGCGGTGAACGTGATCAGCTGCGCGCTGCGCAGCGCGACGACCGTTTTCGGTGTTCTGTCGGTGCCGATGACGCGCTGCGCGATCACGCCGCGCAGCAACTCGTCGGTAGCGGTAGCCGTGGCAGGCACCACGTAACGCAGATCCAGCCACCGGTCCGGGAAGCACACCGCCCGGATCCAGTCGGCCACCGCTGGGTTGACAACACCATCTGCCGACACCAGACCCAGCTGAGTCAGCTCGTCCTTCTGACGTTGGAAGAACGCGTCTCGTTGCGCGGCATCAGAGTACGGCGTGGTGATCGCCAGTACCCACGGGAAGCTACCGGCTCCGATGGTTTCGGCGATGAACCACGCGTGGTCGACTGTCAGCTCGACGGCGTTGGGTTCGGCACTCATCTAGGTAAAACTAGCCGCCCCATTTAGCGGCTTCGGCGGTGTCGCGCGCATACATCGCCATGGTGTTGGATTCGTGGGTCGTGGCCATCGACTGGTAGGCCCGCACCAACGACTCCATCGCCTGGTTCCACTGCGCCTGCCAAACCTGGTAGGTCATTCCGGTGTCGCCCTGCCACGCGTTCTGCAGCGCGGCCTGCTCGGTGGAGATGTCGGCGCCGAGCCCCTGCAGCGTGCCGGAGAAGGCCGACATGTCCGCCGCGTGACCCAGCATCGCCGGGTAGTTGTACATGATTTGCGACATCACAAGTCCTTTCGTGTGTTATCGGTCGGGTCAGAATCCGGTGTAGCTGGACGCGGCGGCGGCGTCGGCGGCCACATAGGTGCCCGCGGCGTCGCCCAGGTTCGCCTGCGCGATGTCCAGCAGCGTGTTGACCCGCGCAGCGGCTTCGACGAACCGGGCGTGCGCGGCCTGGAACGCTGCCGAGGACTCACCCTGGTGAAATCCCTGCGCGGACAACGCTTCCTGCTCGGCTTGGCTGATGGTGCTGCGCATCAGCGCCGCCTTGGCGCTGAACGCCGACTGTGACGCCACCAACTGCGGGATGTGAGCATCGAGAAGACTCATCGTGATTCCTTTCTGTTCCGTCTGTTTGGAATTAGGTCTTCGAAAACCGTGCTGCTAACTGTCTCGACCCCCCCTCCCTGTTTCACCGGACCCGTTCGGGCGATCGGTGTCCTGATCCCAGGTACTTGGCACCATCGGCATGCGCGGCCCGCTGCCGAAGTCGTCGCCGGCCAGCTTGCTCAGCCCCGCGGCCCGCATGTCCGCGTCTTTGGCCGCGGTCCCGGCAAATCCCAACGGCCCTGCCCCGCTGGCGGAGGCCGTCGCGAAGGTCAGTGCCTCCGCGTCGTTGGGCGGCGCACCCCAGTCGGGGTCGACGTCGACGTTCATATCCGCGAACTCGTCGCCGTGGTCGCGCATGGCCGCGCGCCGTCGCCGCCGCGCCGCCGCGGCGCTGGCCGGTACCGCCGCCGCGGCCGCTGGGATGGTGCTACCCGGCGCCTTGATGCCGCCGCGACCGCCCACGGTCGGCGAAAAGCCGGGCCCCTCGTCGCCACCCATGGCCACCGCGTAGAGAAAGGACACTGCCGGAGCCGGTGCCGGGGCCGACGGGGCAGGCGCACCGGCGCTGGCGGGGGACGAGGCGGGCGCGCCTGCGGCCGTGCCCACCGAGGGCGGAGCCGTGGCCGCCGCCGGCATCGGCGCGGGACTCTGGGACCCGAGACCCGATGCGGCGGCAGGCATATCGTCGAGGGGACCCAAGTCGGGAAGCTGCTGCAGATACATCGTGATGCCGATGGCGAGCACCAGGGGTATCAACAATGGCGCAGTCAGGATCGCGCCCCAGGTGGGCCAGCCGATGGCGTTGAAGAACAGCTGGTAGGCGACGAAGAACAGCAGCGGGAAGTTGGCCACCAACCACGGCAAGAACTCCGATGCGAAGTTTTGCAGCATGTCGGACAGGTCCTGCATGAAAGTCTGCAGCAGCTGCGCAATCTGCTGCAGGAGTTGTTGCAGCCAGTTGCCCGAACCGGTGGCGTTCGGCGCGGCGAAGGTCGACACGTTGTCGGCCTCCATTGCACCGGGATTGACGATGTTGGGTGCCGCGGTGGTCCTGGGCGCGGCCGCCAGCGCGGTCCCCAACACCGCCTGGTAGGTCCCCATGGTCGTGGCGGCCTGCACCCACATCCGGACGTAGTCAGCCTCGTTGAGCGCGATCGGAATCGTATTGATACCAAAGAAATTCGTCGCCACCAGCGCCGCGTGGATGACGTGGTTGGTGGCCAGCTCCGGCAGCGTCGGCATCATCGCCAGGGCGCTCGTGTAGGCCGCCGCCGTGACCTCGTGTTGCGCGGCGACACCGGCGCTGTCGACGCTGGCCTGCTGCAACCACGCCAGATACGGCAGGTGAGCCGCGGCGTACTGCTCGGCGCTCGGCCCCTGCCACTCCCCCGCCTGCACCGCGTCCAACAGCCCGCCGAGTTCGGCTGCCGTCGAGGCGTATTCGGCGCTCAACGACATCCACGCGCCGGCGGCCGCCAGCAGCGGGCCCGGTCCCGGGCCAGCGCTCAGCAGCGCGGAGTGCAACTCCGGCGGCGAAGCCATCCAGACGGGCGCGGTCATCGTCAGGCGCCCGCCACTCCATAGCTCGCGGCGGCCGCGGTGTCGCCCGCGAGGTAGCTCACGCCGGACTGGCCCACGCCGACGCCGGCGCGGCCCAGCTCTTCGACACCCTCGGCGGCGACCGCGGCGTGCTCCTGACCCTGGGCGCTGAACCCGAGGGCGGTCTGCAGCGACACCGGATCCGCCGCCGGCGGCACCACCGCGGTGATGGCCGGGGCGGCCGCCGCGTGCGCGGCCGCCAGCCGCGCCGTCAGCGCCTCGACCGCCGCGCTGGTCGCGGCCAGGCCTTCGGGAACCACTCGCAATGTCATGGCAACTCCTTCTACTGTCGCGTTTCACCAAACACGGCGGACTCGCCAACCAACGGGTTGACCAGCTGCACATAGGTGGGACTGTCGCTGTCCCCCAACAGAATTGCGCGTCCGGCGGGCAACCGGCCGAATCGTTGGCCTCGGATCTTCCCGCTGTCCTGCGGATTGCCCGCCAGCATCAGCGTCGTCGCCTGCAGGTCGTTGAACCGCCGCAACAACGGGCTGGTCATCAACGCGTGCCCCGACCCGGTGGCGCGGGCGGTGACGATCACCCGCAACCCCAAGTCGGCGGCCTGCGACAGTTGCGGAATCAGGCTGGCCCACGGCCGCTGCCCGACGTAGGGACCGCTCATCGCGGGTGCGTCGGGGATCTGGTCCACGTCGTCGATGATCAGGTAGTGGGTGTGGCCCGCGTAGGTCCACCGGGCCAGCTCGGCCGCCGACAAGCCCGCCGGCGGGCGGCGCGATTCGATGATGTTGGACAGGCCGAGTATCGCCGGGATGATCCGATCGATGTTGGCAGTGTATTCGTTGTCCGCGAACAGCGGCTCCTCGACGAGATGCAGCCGCCGGTCCAGCACCGTGAAGGCCACCCGATCCGCGGTGGAGTTCTCCCGGATCGTGCGAATGACGTGGCGCAGCAGCGTGGTCTTTCCAGACTTGCTGTCGCCGAACACCATCAACAACGGGTTCTCGGCGAAGTCGACGACGACCGGTTCCAGATCTTCTTCGCGCTGACCGATGACCACCTTCTCCTGGCCCCGATGCAAGGGTCCGAGCGCGTCGGGCGACAGGTTGGTCGGCAGCAACCGGACGGGCGGAGCGGCCACCCCGGGGTAGCGGGCGTTGATCGCGGCCACCGGGTCTGTCTCCGCGTCCAGCTCGGGGCTGGCGAATAGGAAGTGCTCGGCGGCCATCGTCAGCCCCCGGCCGGGCTGGTCGTGCGGCACGGCTTCGGCCGGCCGGCGCAGTGCACCGGGCACCCGCACGTTGCTGTCGCGCGCGTCGTGCAGCTTGAGCTCGAGCCGCAGCCCGAGGCCGTCGCGCATGGCCAGCGGCACCTCCAGCCAGCTCGGGGTGGTGATGATCACGTGGATGCCATACGCCAAGCCGACATTGACGAGTTCGGTCACCCTGGCCAGCAACGGGTTGCGGGTGTTGAACTGGTCGGTGTTGTCCCGGCCGAAGGCATACAGGTTGTCGATGATCAGGAAGGTCTCGCCGAAGCCGTCGTCGGGGGCGCTGCCGTGCTTGTCGCGGAACAGCTCGCGCCGCTGCCGGGACAGCAACAGCTGCTCCAGCTCGCCGAAGGTACGGCGAATACGTTCGGGCTCCAGCGCCGAGGCCACGCTGCCGACATGCGCCAGGTTCTCCAGCGCCCGCAACTGCCCGCCGCCGTAGTCCAGGCAGTAGAACGTGACGTCGCGCGGCGAATGCAGGCTGGCCGCCGACAGGATGAACGTCTGCAGTGCGGTCGATTTGCCGGACTTGGACCCGCCGTGGATCACCACGTTGCCGGCTGCCGAGGTGGCGTCGAAGACCAGCGGGTCGCGGCGCATCTCGAACGGCTTGTCTATCTCGCCGAGCGGCCAGCGCCACTGCCGCGGCGGCACTGCGGCCTGCTCCAGCACCTCGGTCAACGGGATGGGCTCGTCCAGCGGCGGCAGCCACAGCTGGGGCGCCCGCGGCCCGTACTGCGCGAGCTGCTGGCCGATGGTCGCGATCAGCTTGCGCGGCGGCTCGGGCAACTCCGCTTCGTCGGCACCGGAGATCACGGTGCCCTGGTCCGGCTCGACCCACCCCGCCGCGAACAGCCGGGGCTCCGGGACCGATTGCACGACAAGCTCTTTGGCGGCGCGCGGCGGGTCGTAAATGCCGTCGACGTAGGTGCTGCGGAACTTGATCGGGGCGGCGCCGGGAGCGGGGACCAGGAAGCCCACCCCCTTGTGCTCCTTGCCGGATTCGACGTGGTAGGCGTCCTCCACGCCGATGATCTGGCGTGATACCGAAGGGCTCGCCACCTTCAACCCGATTCGGTAGGAGGTGTTCTTGTCGATGTCCTTGATCTTGCCCACGTCCAGCGTCTGCGACGCGAACAGGATGTGGATGCGGAACGACCGGCCCTTACGTGCGACGTAGTCGAAAAGCTCGGCATACTCCGGGTAGTCGGCCAGCATCAGGGTGAACTCGTCGGCGACCACGAACAGCGTCGGGATCGGCGGGAGATCTGCGGCGCCCGGCGCGCCGGATGCCTGAGCGTTTTCGTACTCGGTAACCGAGTTGAACGCGCTGCCCTGAACGCGGCGACCGGCCTCGCGCAGCAGCGTCTCGCGCCGGGCAACCTCACCGCGCAGGGTGTCGGCGAACCGGTCGGCCAGCGACTTCTTCTCGGCCATGTTCGAGATCACCGCAACGACCTGGGGGAAGTTACGGAAGCTGTCGGCCCCGGCCTCACCCTTGAAGTCCGCATAGATCACGATCAGCCGATCGGCGGAGTGAGTCGTCAACAGCGACAACAGAATCGACATCAGGGTCTGCGACTTGCCCGACCCGGTCATACCGATCATCAGGCCGTGCGGCCCCATGCCACCCTCCGCCTCGTCCTTGAGGTCGAACAGCAGCGGCTCGCCGGTCGTGGTGACGCCGATCGGAACCCGCAACTCATCGTCGCGGCGCCGCGGCGCCCACAGTGTGGCCACGTCCAGCTGCGAGGCGTCCGAAATCCCCAGCAGCGTGGTGAAGCTGGCGCCCCGGGTGGCCGCCGAGCGCAGCCCGGTGTGCGTCGGATTGGAATCCCAGCGCGACAGTTGCCGGGCGAGGTGCCCCGCATCGTCGGCACCGAACGCATCGGCGTTGTCGATGTAGGGCTGCCAACCGCCGGTCTGCCAGCGCTGCAGCGAACCGCGTTCGACGCGCAGGATCGGCCTTTCGGGATCCGAATACTGTTCGCGGTTCGGCTCGGTGGTGCGGCGCTGAATGACGGTGACCCCGGCCCGGTCCGCGGCCAGCGCCGAGGAGTGCACATCGAAGTCGGGGTCGTCGACCACGATCAGCAGGTGCCGCAGGGCATCGGCGGCCCCGCCGGTGAACGCGGGCCGATCGGCGACCGTCGAGCCCAGCGACGCGGCGAGCTCGTCGGCATTGGTCGACAGATAGCGGGCCGGCCCGACGCCGTCGACCTGGCCGGGAATGTCGACGTGCGGCAGCCATTTCAGCCAGGACCAGTCGCGGCCCTCCAGGTCGCGGCTGGCCAGCGCCACCCCCAGCACGGTCGGGTCGTGCCAGGTGACGGCCTGAGCGACCCACGCGCGCAGCGCCGCCCGGACCTCGTCGGCCGCACCCAGCACGGTGATGCGGGAGACCTTGGTCAGATCGATCCCGACGGGCACGTCGCGGACGATGCGCTGGGTATCGAGCAGGCTACGTAATGCGCTGTGCGACACCGGTTCCAGGTCGATCTCGTCGGCGGTGTCGTTGACCCGCAGTGCGGTGTCGAGCGGCACCTGATCGCGGCCCGCCCGCACCACCAGGAAATCGGGGTCGTGCGGGTCGCGCTCCCACTGGCGACGCGATCCCGGGATGGCCGCCAGGGCCGCCGGTTCCGGATGCGACCATTGCGCCGCGGCGCGCTGCTGGGCGGCCTGGGTCCGGATGTTGTCCCGGACCACCGATAGGTAACGCAGGTAGTCGGCCCGCTCGGCGTCGACCTCCTCGGTGCGCATCTTGTTGTCGTTGCCGCGATAGAGGGCGGTCGCCGCCAACAGCAGCACGAACGGGAAGAACAGGGTCTGTGGGGAAATCACCCGCATCCCGGTCGCGACCAGCGCGACGATCATGCCGACAATCAGAATGACGATCACATACGGCATCGCGCGCCGCAGGAACGACGGCGGAATCACCCGGGGCAGCTCGGGGGGCGCCTCGATGGCGATGGCGCCCTTGCGGGTGGTTGGCGGCGCCAGCCGTCGGCGCGCTTCGAAGATCAGGCGGCTCATCGAGGTCCTCCTTCGGCCGACACGGGGCGGCCGGGCTTGCTGTCGGGCGGCAATCCGTCGTGCGCGAGCAGCGCATCGGCGCGCGACAACGTCGGCCCGCTCGCGAACAGCGACAGGATCGACCACGGGATCGGCACCGCCGGCGGGTTGAGACCAAGGGCCTCAACGGCTTTCGAGCGTCCGGCCCCGGAGCTGTCGGATTCGGTATCGATGCCGTAGCGCACTCCGGTGTCGGAGATCCAGAACAACGATCCGACGCCCGGTGAGGTCGGGCCGCCGCCGACGGTCTGGGCGAAGTAGCCGGTGCCCGGCGCCAGGGCCACCCGGGTGGCGACGCCGCCGCCCGCCCCGACGAGATCGAGGGTGCGGACGGCATCGGGCACCGGCACCGCCGAGCCCGACAACAGGCTCAGCGAGCTGCTGGCGGCTCCGGCGGGCTTGGTCCAATAGGCGCAGGCGACAGGGTTTTTGGCCGCATCGACCAGGCTGAGCGACTGGTCGGGATAGCCAGCGGTGTCCAGCAACCGCGACACCGGCAGCTTCGCCACCTGGTCGGCGCCGACCCGCGGCGGCTGATCCAGGCCGTAGGAGTTGGTGTTGCGCAGGATCGCGGCGAGCACCGGCGAGATCGGCTGCAGGCCATCCGGCAGCACAGCGTAGTACCGCACCGCGTCGGACGCCGACCTGTCCAAGCCGTAGGACACCAGCACCGAGCCGATCGGGCCGGGAGCCGCGAATGCCGGCGCGGCACCGGCATTCGGGATGGCCGGGGCCGTCAGCGCCGGGGATTCCGGAATCGCGTTGAACAACCCCGGCGCCACGGGCCGCGGCGCCGGGACGTCGGCACCGAGGCCGAGGGCGTTGGTGACGGCGCGGTCGGCCAGATCGATCTGGCTGCGCTTGCCGTCCCACAGCAGCCAGGTGCTGTTGGCGTTGTCGACGAGGATGCCCTGTGCGGCACCGAGGTTGGTGGCACGCGCGCCGTGGGTGTCGGGCGGGCCCGCGATCACGGTGATGCCGGTGCTATGGGCGGCATGGCCGCCCGGGGCCGCTTCGCTGATCGTGTCGCAGACCGTCCAGTTCGCGTCGCGCGAGGTGTTCTGCACCATCCGCTCCGGAGCGCCCGGAATCCCGATCAGGTTGCCGCGTGGAAAGCGGTCCAGCTCAGTGCTTTTCACGGTTGTCGGGTTGACCGGCTTACCGACGACCAGCCGGGCCGAGGTCAGGTTGAGCACGGGGTGCAGCGCATCGCCCACCCGCACATACAGCGCCGCCGTCTCCCGGTCGGCGAGTACCGCGTTGTTGCCCGCCTGCCCGTTGGGCCGGATGAGCGAAAACACGAAGCAGCCCGCGAGGCCGGTGACCACGAGGAGCACACCCATCAGCACCGCCCGCGACTGGGTGCGCAACGGGTCGACCAGCATCCTGGTGTCGTGCAGGGCGATTCCGGAGGCGATGCGGCGCATCACGAAACGCCAGCCGGTCACCTGGTGACGAGTGACGAAGCCGCGCCGGTAGACGACCTTGTCGGGATTGTCGTTGACCGGGGTCCGGGAGGAAAAGGAGCGGCGTTCATCGAGCGGTTCCGGGTTGGTCATGCCGGCACCGACAACCCGAGACCGCGCAGCAGCGGCTCCACGGAATTACTGACGTCCTGGTCGGTGATGGTCATGAGTTCGGCGTCGCTGAACTCGCCGGTGCCCGCCTGTTCTGAATGGTCCAACCGGAATTCCCGTTCTTCCTCGGATCGTTCGACGATGTTCCGGACGAACCGGCCGTTACCCGCGATGTCCAGGCTGCGGCGCTCGACTCCGTTGGAGTCGGGCGTGCTGGTCGCGGCCAGTTTCTCGAACAGCGCCGCCATGTGATCGAGCGCGGATTGCTCGAAGATGCTGTCGCGCTGTTGGGCCATCGTGTTCGCGATCTCCACCAACTCCGACGCGTTGTACGACGGGAAGGTGATGTTGCGGGTGAACCGCGACCGCAGGCCCTCGTTGGTGTCGAGGAACTTGTCCAGATCGGCGCGGTAGCCGGCGATGATGACGACCAGCCGGTCGCGGTCGTTCTCCATGCGGGCCAGCAGCGTGTCGATGGCCACCAGGCCGAAGTCGTTCTTGGCCCCGGTGGCCACCAGCGCATACGCCTCGTCGAGGAACAACACCCCGTCCAGCGCGCTGTCGATGATGGCGTTCGTCTTGGCCTCGGTCTCCCCGATGTGCTGGCCGATCAAATCGGCGCGGTGCACCTCCCGGATGTTCTCCCGCTTCAAAAGGCCTAGCCCGCAATAGATTTTGGCGACCACACGGGCGATGGTGGTCTTACCGGTCCCGGGCGGGCCGGCGAAGACCAGGTGGTGAGCGCGCTGCGCCACGGCGAGACCGCGTTGCTTGCGCAGGATCTCCATGGCCACCGAGCTCTTGAGCCGCGCCACCTGATTCTTGACCTCTTCCAGGCCGATGAATTCGTCCAGCTGGCGTTCGGCCTCGTGCAGCAGCACGCCCTTGCGCTCGTGGGCGGACGGGTCGACAAAGTCCTCCGCGCTGGGCTCGGTGGCGGGATCCCACGGATCGGTGCGCGCCTCGACGCGGGCGGCGGTGGTGGTCACGATCCCGAAGCTGGTGTCGGTCAGGGCCAGCTCGACCTGCTCGTTCTCCGGGTGGGCCGCGTAGAGGTCCTGCAGCACCTCGCTCGCCGACTCCTCGTCGACGTGCGAGCGCAACACGAGCGCCTTGGCCAGCGTCCCATCGAGGGCGGCCACGGCGACGGGGCCGTCGGGCTCTTCGAGGTAGGACAGCGCCGGGGCGAACATGCCCAGCCGGGCGAGCGAGGTACCCAGGGCGATCTTGGCCGCGTGCGAGAACGACTCGTCGAGTTCGGGGTCGTTGACGATGGGGGTCAGCAGCTTGACGACATCCGACCACCGCTCGGCGCGGTAGTTGACGACGACGGAGACCCAGCGGGCCTCGCGCCAATTGGGGCGGCGCCCGGTCAGGCCGGTGACGATCTGGTCGGCCTCGGCAAACCGTCCGGCGGTTGCTAGGCCCGCGGCGTAGGCGAGGTGGAATTCGTCGGTGGTGCTGGCGCGGAACTGTAGGTACAACCCGGTGTCGTAGCGGAAGCCGAGGGCGCCGGGCGCGAGTTCGACCTGCCGCTGCAGCCTGCCGGCCGTCGCCGCGGTGCGCGAAATCGCCTCGAGTGTGCGCAGCGACGGATCACCGGCCGCGGCCAGACCCGTCCATGCGTCGCACTGGTCGTAGGCGATGCGGGCGAGTTCGGTGAAACCGGAGCGCGCGGCCGCCAGATCGGCGGGTCGCTTGCGCTCGTAGACGGCGATGCCAAGCGCCCGGCAACAGGTGGCGAATCGGCTGACGACGTCGCCGTCGACCTTGCCGTTCAGGCCCGAATTGGCCGGCTGAGCTGCGAGCATGCCGGTCTCACCGCGTTCCACGGCTCACTCTTTCCATCTAGGTAGTCTCCCCTAACCCAATTCGCCTGAAGTTAGCATTGCATAAGCTAACTGTCGAGGTGCTCGGCAGCCCTCGACTCATGCCCCCGCACCCCGCTCCGGTTCCGCTCACACTGGCCCCATCCGTGATCACTCGCCCCATCTTGGCCTTCGGGTAAAGCCGCATAAGGCGGGGCGGGGCGCCTTCCGCGGCAGCCATGCAGGGAACCTTACTGAAAATGATTTTCATTAGCAATCCGGGGCGGATCGGGGGCACGACCGCGTTGTGCGAGGCGGCGATCCCCGCCGGGCGCCACCCCCGTCCGGCGGGCCCCGATATGGCCACTCGACGGTGTCTCTGCGGACGGCTCCAGCAAAGGACCGACTGCCGCGTCTCGGCCGACAATGCCATCCGGACCGGCGCAGTCATAGCACGCGACTCCTCACCGATCAGGGATGCACTCGGGCAACCGCCCGGGCCGGGACGGCGCGACGAGCAGGCAAAAACTAGTCGGCTGGCGGCCCGGAAAAGTTCCCGCTGTGGGGCCACGAGTCTGGCGACGAACTCGGTCGCCCTCACCGGTCGTGGTCGTCGGACTGCCAGGTACCCGGCATCATCGGGAGCTTCGGGTCGCCGCCGAAGTCGTCGCCGATCAGCGTGGCCAATCCCGTCGCCTCGGCGGCGTTCTGGCGGACCGTCCCGGCAAAGCCCAGCGGCCCCGCCCCGCGATCGGACGGCCGCGTCGCGCCGACCACCTGTTCGCCCGGGTCGGCGTCCACGGTCTGGTCGGCGTCGAGAAATTCGTAGCGATAGCCGCGCTGGTCGGCATTCATCGCGGCCCTTCGCCGCCGGCGCGCTCGTTGCGCCTCCCGTGCGGACGCCGCTGCCGCCGCCGCGGCGGCCACGGCATCCGGCTCGGGCGCCTTGCGCTGGGCACCGGCACCCGCACCCAGCCCGTTCCCGATGGTGGGGGGGCTCACCAGATAGGGGAAGGCGGCTCCCGCGACGGCGGGAGGTGACGGCGGGGCCGTCGGCGCCGGGGCCGCCGTGGCGGCGGCAGCCGGCGCGGAGGCCGGAGACGACGAGGGCGTCGGGGCCGCGCCCGCGGCGCCGAGGGCGGGAGCGCCGGCGGCCACCGTCGGCATGCTCGGTGCCTGCGGCGGCAACGGCACGGCGACGGCCGGGGCCGGTGCGGGCTGAATACCGGCCAGCCCGGCCAGACCCGCGACGCCACTGGCGAGGACGGCCGGTGCCGCCACCGCCAGCGCCACGATCTGGGGCAGGAAAGCCTGGATAACCTCGCCCACGTGGCCGACCTCGTCACCGATCAGCGCGAAGATGTCGGTCTCCAGTTGCAGGAAGCCTTCGGGGTCACCCTCGGCGATCAGTTGCAGATCGCGAAACAGGGTCTGCGGGATTTCCAGGAAGCGGTTGATCCACCAGCACAGGTCGTACGGATTGCCGCCGTCGTTGTCGACGATGTCGAGAAGTCCGCTGTCGCCGCTGTCGCCGTTGCCGCCGCTGTCGGCCGTCATGATTTGCGGGGCGGCGGTCGTCTGCGGGGCGGCGGCCAGCGCGGTGGTCGACACCGCCTGGTAGGTGGTCATGGTGGTGGCGGCCTGGACCCACATCCGGACGTAGTCGGCCTCGTTGACCGCGATCGGAATCGTGTTGATGCCAAAGAAGTTGGTGGCCACCAACGCCCCATGAACAATGTGGTTGGCAGCCAACTCGGGCAGGGTCGGCATCGCCGCCAGCGCCGCGGTATAGGCGGCGGCCGCGGTTTCCTGCTCGGCAGCCTGCGCCGCGCTGTCGGCGCTGGCCTGCACCAGCCACGCCAGGTAGGGCTGATGGGCGGCGACGTACTGCGCGGCGCTGGGCCCCTCCCACGCACCGCCCTGCACCGCGGCCAGGGTCGCGCCGAGCTCGTCGGCGACCGACGCGTAGGTGGCACTCAGCGAACTCCAGGACGCCGCCGAGGCCAGCAGGGCGCCCGGCCCCGGGCCGCTGCTCAGCAGGGTGGAATGCCCCTCCGGGGGCAGCGCCATCCACACCGGCGCGGTCATAAGGACTCCTCACGGGCTGAGCACAGCCACCTGAGCCGGAGGCGGCACAAATATCAGCTCGTCAGTAGTCGGTCGGCGGCGCACAAAAGTTCCCGCGCCGAAGCGACTCATCACAAAGACATCCAAACCGGGCGCCAATCGGCGCCCGGCCGCGTGCGAATGGATTAGGGCCGGACGGCGCTGACCAGCGTGTTGCGCCCGACCATCGGGCCGGCCTCGGTATCCGGACCGGGCACGGGCCGGCCGACCTCCCGCAGATAATCGGTCAGCGGGGTGCCGACTGCGGTCCAGCCGTGCTGGTCGAGCCATTCGGTGGCCGGTGCGTGCTGCTCGTTGTAGATCAGCTGGAAAAACACCCGTCCGTCACCTTCGGCGGTGGCGGCGCGTTCTTCGGCGACCGCAGCCTCGTACGCCTCGGCGGTCATCGGCGCGCCGTCCTCGACCGCGACATGGCTGCCCGGCCCGGCCAGCGAGTCGATACCGGTGAACAGCTGCTCCTGGGCGGTGGCCGGCAGGTAGATCAACAGACCCTCGGCAATCCAGGCCGACGGCTTGTCGGGGTCGAAACCGCTGTCCCGCAATGCTTGTGGCCAATCGTCACGCAGATCGACCGCGATCTCCCGGCGGTCGGCCCGCGGTGTGGCGCCCTGGCCAGCCAGCACCTCACGCTTGAAATCCAGCACCTGTGGCTGGTCCAGCTCGAAGATCGCCGTGCCCGCGGGCCAGTCCAGCCGGTAGGCGCGCGAGTCCAACCCGGCGGCCAGGATGACCACCTGCCGGACACCGGCCTCTGCGGCCCGGCGGAAGTACTCATCGAAATACTTGGTACGCGCGCCCTGAAAGTTGACGAAATGCTGGCCGAAATCCACGGTCTTCAGCTGGTGATCGGGAGCCTTGCCGTCGAGGACGTCGGCAGCCTCGCCGCCGACGGCGCGGCAGAAGATCTCCGCGTATGGGTCGACGGCCAGCGGGTCGGGCTTCTGCGCCTCGAGCGCTCGCGCTGTGGCGACGAACAACGCCGTCGAACCGACACTCGTGGTGATGTCCCAGGTATCGCCTTCGCTACGCACTCCACGAGACTACGCCGCGTCGGCCACACCCTTTCCCTGTGGGGCGCAACAGTAGTGGTGGACACGGACGTGGCAAACCGCGTGTCGGCCTGCGATGCTGGCAGCGCCACGCTCACGCTGACGGTTGGGAGGTCGACCATCGAACCGGCGCTCGCCGGGCTACCGCGCGCTGTCGTCGCGCGGGTAGGGCTCACCGTCGGGGGTCCAGCTGCCGGGCAGCATCGGCATCCGCGGGCCGCCGCCGAACTCGCCGGGCGCCAGCGTGGTCAGGCCCGCGGCCCCCGCGGCCCGTCCGCGGGCGGTGCCGGCGAACCCCAGATCGCCGGCACCGCGATCCGACGCGGACACGACGGGATCGGCGCCCCAGTCCGGGTCGACGTCGACGTTCATCTCCATGAACTCGTCGCCATGGTCGCGCTGCCGCGCCCGCCGGCGGCGGCGGGCGCGGGCGGTCTCCCGCACCGCGCCCGCGGCCGCCGCTGCCGTCGTATCGGGTTCGGGTGACTTCCTTTTCGCGCCGGCGCCGGCAGCCACACTCACGCCGGAGCCGACGCCCATGCCCGGCGGTCCGACGACGTACGGCGGGAAGAATGCGGGTGCGCCCGGCGCCGGCGGTGCAGGCGGGAGTGTGGACCCGGCAACCGTGCCGGTGGTGGCGGTCGCAGCGGGCGCCGGCGCCGAAGCGGGGACCCCGGCCGGAGCGGCAAGGGGCGTCGATCCGAGCGCCGGTAACAGCGACGGCGGTGCGGGCACAATCGGTGGCGGCGCCGGAACCACCGCCGGCGCCGGAACCGCGGCCAACCCGGCCAGCCCCGCCAACGCACCCAGCGGCGCGAGGGGCGCGGCCACCACGATCAGTGCGGGCGCCAACAACTCCGGCTGGGACAAGAAGATTTCGGCGATGTGCGTCGGCCAGTCGAACAATGCGAGGCTGATCAGATACTGAATCGCCAAGATCGGATTCTGTTGCAGGTACACGAAGAACTGCTGGAAATCCTCGAACAACTCCAGGGCCCGCGCGACCCAAAAGCTCAGGGTGCCCGCGTTCGTATAGGCGTCGTAGTCAAGGCCATTCAGTGTGCCTTGAGCCGGGTCCCACACGTAACCGAAATTGCGCAGCATCGAGGCGATCAGTTGGTCGAGCCAGTTGTTGACCGTCGGGTCGTGGTCGACGGTCTGGTTCGAGATGCCGGACAGAAAGTTCTGCAACCACTGCCAGAAATTGAAACCCGACGAGGACTGGGCTTGCGCGTCGGATTTCAGGATCTGCGGCGCCGGATCGGCCCGCGGCGTCGAGGCCAGCGCCGCGGTGGACACCGCCTGATAGGTGCCCATGGTGGTGGCGGCCTGGACCCACATCCGCGCATAGTCGGCTTCATTGACCGCAATCGGAATCGTGTTGATACCAAAGAAATTGGTGGCCAGCAGCGCGCCATGGACCACGTGGTTGGTGGCCAGCTCCGGCAGGGTCGGCATGGCCGCCAGCGCCGCGGTGTAGGCAGCGGCCGCCGTCTCGTGCTGGGCGGCGGTCGCGGCGGCGTCGGCGCTCGCCTTGGTCAACCACGCCAGATACGGCGCGTGCGCGGCGGCGTACGACGCCGCGCTCGGACCCTCCCACACCCCGCCCTGCACCTCGGCCAGCAGCGCGCCGAGTTCGGTTGCCACCGCGGCATATTCGGCACTGAGGCCGCTCCAAGCGCCCGCGGCCGCCACCAACGGGCCCGGCCCCGGTCCGCTGCTCAGCAGCGCCGAATGCACCTCCGGCGGCGCGGCCATCCAAATCGGCGCGGTCATACGACGAACTCCTCGGGCTGGGGTCGAACCTGACCGAAGAGAGCTTAATGAATATGATTGTCATTATCAACCGGAGCCGGTGGCCCCGCCTCCCTACACCAGCGGCCTGCCCGTCCGGATCCGCCGGTCCAGGTCCCAGAGCATCAGGTTGAACGGGAACTGCCGGACGACCTTCGGCAGCCTGCAGTTCACTGCACCCACCACCGCCATCAACCGATCGAAGCGCCGCTGTTTGGCCGCATCCCAGGGCAACCTCATCTCGTCACGAAAGCGTTGCGGCAGAAAGCCGGTGGTGATCAGCAGGTTGAAGTTCTCCAGCGGTTCCCGCACCCGGCGAGGCAGGCGAACCCCCCGCACTCGGGAGACGGCGATCGGATACAGGAATTCGCGCACGGTGTCGTCGATGTGCACCCGGTCTAGCGACTTCTGCCAGTACTTGTCGAAGGCGGTCCGATCCGCCGGCCACATCTCGGGCGGCACCTGCAGCGTGGTGGCCAGTGTCATGGCCTCGCGATAGAGCCGGTCGGCGTCCTCGTCGGCCATTTCGCCGACGAAGGTGCGGTAGATGTCGACCCCGCCTTTGTAGATGCACGCCGCCACCCACAACTGCAAGTCCGGATCGAAGGCGTTGTACTGCACCGGATCGCCGGGCCTCGAATAGACCTCCGCGTGCGACCGGTTGACCGCGCGGCGGTAGGCGGCCTTCTGCTCGGGGGTCCCGGCGTTGGCCACCGCAATGTAGGTAAACGTGGTGCGCGCCCGCTTGATTGGATGGCGGTCGATCCGGCCGCTCTCGACGCGGCTCTCCGCCACGCCGTGGCCCACGCTCGGATGCGACAGCTCCATGATCACGTTGGCCGAACCCGCCAGCAGCGCCACCCCCATCAGCGCGTAGTCCTCGGCCACCCGCCGCGGACGCCTGGCCGGGTGCGACCGGGGCGGGTCGGCAATCGGGCGTTCGACATGCGGGACGGGCGGGTGCAGCGTCTGTCGAATTGCCATTGCACGACCTCCCGGGGCCCTCGCCGCCTAATGTGATAACGAACGTTTCCTGATATTGCCGGGGCGCCGCTTCGGTGTCAAGATGGTGCGATGGCCGACACCGCGAGCGACCGCCCCTACCGCGGCGTCGACGCGCGCGAGCGGGTGGCCGAACGCCGCGCCCGGCTGCTGGACGCCGGTCTGGACCTGCTGGGGACCGGGCCCGCGGTGACGGTTCGGGCCGTGTGCGGCCGTGCCGGGCTGACCCCGCGCTACTTCTACGAAGGCTTCGGCGACAAGGACGAATTCGTCGGCGCCGTCTTCGATTGGGTGGTGGCCGACCTGGCTGCCACGACTCAGGCCGCCGTCGCCGCGGCGCCGGTGCCCGAACAGGCTCGTGCCGGTATGGCCAACATCGTGCGGACCGTCGCGTCGGACTCCCGGATCGGCCGCTTGCTGTTCAGCACGCAGCTGGCCGACGCCGTGATCATGCGCAAGCGCGCCGAATCCACCGCGCTGTTCGCCATGCTGCTGGGGCAACACGCCGGCGCGGCGGCGCGGATGCCGGCGAACGAGCGCATGAAGGGGGGCGCGTACTTCGCCGTCGGCGGCGTCGGGCAGATGATCAGCGCGTGGTTGTCCGGCGACGTCCGGCTCGAGCCCGACCAGCTCATCGATCAGCTGGCGCTGCTGCTCGATGAGATCGCTCACCCAAACCTGTACGGCCTCAAGGAAACAGCGGCAGGTGCCAAAGCCGCATCCCGGGATTGAGCATCCACAACCGCATCATGGTGAGTCGCATGATGCGCTGCGCACCAGTAATCAGGAGGACCGCCAACGGTACCTCGATCCCCAGAGCCGTGACCACCGACAGCCAGATGTCGTTGGGTCCGGCGGTCATCAGGTCGAACCACGCGTCGCAGATCATCAGCACCCCGGCGGTGAACGCGGCAAACAGCAGCACCTGACGGCGCAGGTACCCGAATATCGCCGTCGCCACCATGAATCCGACCAACAAGACGTCAAAGCCCACCCAGGTGAGCCACCAGTTGCGGGCGACGTAGCTTTCCGGCAACGTCAGCGCCAGATACGCCAGCCACGGAATCATCGCGATCGAACCACCGACCATGAGCCCCAAGCGGATACGCCGAATCCGGTTCAGCAACTCCGGATCGATCACCTCATTCAGCGGCGCTTCCAGCCGCGTGATTAGATCCCGTCGCTGCTCCGGCGTCAGCGCCGCGATCTGCTCGTCGGTCAACAGTCCGTCGGTCATCGTGGCTCACCCCCGGGTCGGCACGGTTTTACTCGTCAGCCTACGACCTGGACGCGCGGCCTCCGATCCGACGCGGTCTTCGGCATGGCCTTGGCCTCGCCCTCAGCGAATTCCTTCACCCAACAAGCGAATTCCAGGGTGACGCCGTCGGGGTCCTGGAAGTAGAACGAGCGTACGTAGACGCCGGGATGCACCGTCGCCGACACCTGCCGCTCGCTCTCGTCGTGATTGAGCACCGGGCCTACCCGCACGCCCTTGTCCTTGAGCTGCTGACGGTAGGCGTCGAACTTCTCGGGCGGGACATGAAACGCCAGATGGTTCATCGTGCTCACGGCGCTGGTAATGTCGCCGATGCCCGGAATCGCTCCCGGCGACGAGATGCCCGGCACCCGGTCGGGTGCGTCGGCGAACCAGAAGAACGCGACGCAGTCACCGTGGCCGGCGTCGAAGAAGAAGTGCTGCCCCGCCCCGCCGGGCAGATCCAGCGATTTGATCAGCGGCATACCGAGGATGTCGCGGTAGAAGTGCACCGTGCGCTCCATGTCGGAGCACACCAACGCCACATGGTTGATCCCCCCGAGTTCGAATTCGGTGTTGGTGTTCTGCGGCCTGATCATGTTGCGGTTCCCTTCATTACCTCCGAAGGCGCCCTGGCCAAGATCCAAATCTGAACCTAACATCAGGTTCAGTTTCGATCCAGGGGAGGATGCGGCGCATTGTCGATCGCGGCCGAATCCGGTGGTCGGCCCGCCCGGCCGGCCGGCCGAGTTTCCGACGCACCGGGGCAGGCGGACGCAGGCCGCCATCGATGCGGCCGCCCGAACCGTGGTGGCGCGCAAGGGCATTCTGGCGACCACCATCGCCGACATCGCCGCGGAGGCGGGGCGCTCGCCAGCGTCGTTCTACAACTACTACGACTCCAAGGAGGCGATGGTCCGGCAGTGGGCCCTGCGTTTCCGCGACGAGGCCAACGAGCGCGCGCTTTCGGTGACCCGGCATGGCCGGTCCGACCAGCAGCGCGCGCACTACTTCGCCGCCGCGCAGTGGCTCACCTTCCGCAATCGGCTGGCCGAGGTGATCGGCGTGATCCAGCTGGCGATGATCAACGACGACTTCACCCAGTTCTGGGCCGAGATTTGCGAGATGCCAATATCTTTCATCGCGGAGTCGGTCAGACGCGCCCAGGCGCAGGGTTACTGCGCCGGCGACGACCCGCGACTGATCGCCGAGGCCATCGTGGCGATGTTGAATCAGTTCTGCTACGCCCAGCTCAGCGGAACGCGGTCGGGCGAACCCGACGACGTAGCGTGCATTGCAACCCTGGCCAACATCTATTACCGCGCCATCTATTCACCAAGGGGTTGATTTGACCGGTCGTGGGGGTACCGCAGGGGTCATCCGTGAATTCGTCGGACTGCCGTCGCGAACCGCCGGACGCGCCGGTGCGGGCGGGCATCCATGCCAGGGCCTGTACTACCGCGGGGTCGGGCGCAAACCCAAGGTCGCGATGATCGCCACGCATTATCAGATCGATTTCTCCGAACATTATCTCGCCGACTACATGGCCATCCGCGGCATCGGCTTTCTGGGCTGGAACACCCGGTTCCGCGGCTTCGAGACGAACTTCCTTCTCGACCACGCGCTGGTCGACATCGGCGTCGGAGTGCGCTGGCTGCGCCAGGTCCAGGGAGTCGACGCCGTTGTGTTGCTGGGCAATTCGGGCGGCGGATCACTGATGGCGGCCTACCAGTCGCAGGCCGTGGACCCGAATGTGACTCCCTTCGACGGCATGCGCCCGGCCGCGGGCCTGGCCGAGTTGCCACCCGCTGACGGCTATGTCGCGACCGCCGCCCACCCCGGGCGCCCGGAGGTGCTGACGGCGTGGATGGACGCCGCCGTGGTCGACGAAAACGACCCGGTGGCCACCGATCCCGAGCTCGACCTGTTCGAGGGGAACAACGGCCCGCCGTACTCACCGGAGTTCCTCGCCCGCTACCGCGCGGCGCAGGTCGCGCGCAACCATGCCATCACCGACTGGGTCGAATCCGAGCTCAAAAGGGTTCGTGTCAAGGGCTTTTCGGATCGGCCCTTCACCGTCATGCGCACCTGGGCGGACCCCCGGATGGTGGATCCGGATATCGAGCCGACCAAACGACCGCCGAACCAGTGCTACGCCGGCGTGCCCGTCAAGGCGAACCGCTCGGCGTACGGCATCGCCGCGGCCTGCACCCTGCGCAACTGGCTGAGCATGTGGAGCCTGCGCGTCGCGCAGACCCGGGCCGAGCCGCACCTGGGCCGCATCACCTCCCCCGCGCTGGTGATCAACGCCGCGGCCGACACCGGGGTGTTCCCGTCGGATGCCCAGCGCATTTACGACGCGCTCGCCGGTACCGACAAATCGCAGACCTCCATCGACACCGACCACTACTTCACCACCCCGGGCGCGCGCACCGAGCAGGCCGATACCATCGCCAGGTGGATCAGCAAAAGGTGGCGCTGAGGGTTCTCGCCCACTTCGTTCCCGGCAACAAAGTCCTGGATTTTCTTGCGGCCGAATCAGATTGGCTGGACATCCGCTGGTGCGCGGAGGACGACGACGCGACCTTCTACCGCGAGTTGCCCGAGGCCGAGGTGCTGTGGCACGTGCTGCGGCCGCTGTCGGGCGACGACCTGCGGCAGGGGACGCGGCTGCGGCTGGTGCACAAGCTGGGCGCCGGGGTGAACACCATCGACGTGCCGACCGCGACCGAGCGCGGCATCGCGGTCGCCAACATGCCCGGCGCCAATGCGCCGTCGGTGGCCGAGGGGACCGTGCTGTTGATGCTGGCGGCCCTGCGCACACTGCCGGCCCTCGACCGCGCAACCCGTCAGGGCCGCGGCTGGCCGACGGATCCGGCGCTGGGCGAGACGGTCCGCGATCTCGGCAGCTGCACCGTCGGCCTGGTCGGCTTCGGCAACATCGCCCAGCGCGTCGCCGCGATCGTCGGCGCCATGGGTGCCGACGTCGTGCACACCAGCACCCGCGACGACGGGCGGCCCGGCTGGCGGCCGCTACCCGAACTGCTGTCCGCCAGCGACGTCGTCTCGCTGCACCTGCCGCTGACGGCACAGACCCATCATCTGCTCGACCGGGACGCGCTGGCCCGGATGCGACCGAACGCGGTCCTGGTCAACACCTCGCGCGGTGCAGTCGTCGACGAAACGGCGCTGGTCGACGTGCTGTCCGGCGGGCGGCTGGCCGCCGCGGGGCTGGACGTCTTCGAGGCGGAGCCGGTTGCGACCGACAACCCCCTGCTGGGCCTTGCCAACGTGGTGCTGACGCCGCACGTCACCTGGTACACCGCCGACACCATGCGGCGCTATCTGATCGAAGCCGTGGCCAACTGCCGTCGGCTGCACGACGGGCAACCCCCGGCCAATCTGGTCAACCAACCGACCGGTTATTAGATTGAGGGTTGCTTGGCCGAAACGAACCCCGAGCGCATGGGAAGGCGACCAATGCCGATCGCGATAAATCCTGAGCACCAAGACCTGGCCGAATCGGTGCGGTCCCTGGTGGCGCGCGTCGCGCCGTCGGAGGTGCTGCACGCGTCCATGGAGACGCCGCTCGACAACCCGCCGCCGTACTGGCAGGCGGCCGCCGAGCAGGGCCTGCAGGGCGTGCACCTGGCCGAGGAGGTCGGCGGGCAGGGCTTCGGCATCCTCGAGTTGGCCATCGTGCTGGCCGAATTCGGCTACGGGGCGGTGCCAGGACCGTTCGTGCCGTCGGCGATCGCCAGCGCGCTGATCGCCGCGCACGACCCGCATGCGAAGGTGCTCGCCGAGCTGGCATCGGGCGCGGCCATCGCCACTTACGCGCTGGATTCCGGGCTGACCGCCACGCAGCAGGGTGACGTGCTGGTCATCCGCGGCGAAGTCCGCGCGGTGCCCGCCGCGGCGCAGGCCTCTATCTTGGTGCTACCTGTGGCGATCGAGAGCCGCGACGAGTGGGTGGTGCTGCGCGCCGATCAACTCGAGATCGTGCCGGTGAAGAGCCTGGACCCGTTGCGCCCGATCGCGCATGTGGTGGCCGACCGCGTCGAGGTCGGCGACGACGACGCGCTGAGCAACCTGACCATGGCCACCGCCTATGCGCTGATGTCCACGCTGCTGTCCGCCGAGGCGGTCGGGGTGGCGCGCTGGGCAACCGACACGGCGGCGCAGTACGCCAAGATCCGCGAACAGTTCGGCCGGCCGATCGGGCAGTTCCAGGCGATCAAGCACAAGTGCGCGGAGATGATCGCGGACACCGAGCGGGCCACCGCCGCGGTCTGGGATGCCGCCCGCGCGATCGACGACGCGAGCCAAAACGATTGGGACATCGAGGCCTCGGCCGTCGAGTTCGCCGCGGCCGTGGCGGCGACGCTGGCGCCGGCCGCCGCCCAGCGGTGCACGCAGGACTGCATCCAGGTGCACGGCGGTATCGGCTACACCTGGGAACACGACACCAACGTCTACTACCGCCGGGCGCTGATGGTGGCCGCCTGCTTCGGCCGCCGCACGGAGTATCCGCAAAAGGTCGTCGACACCGCCACCACCACTGGGATGCGCCCGGTGGATATCGACCTGGACCCCGAGACCGAGAAGCTGCGGGCCGAGATCCGCGACGAGGTGGCGGCGTTCAAGGAGATGGAGCGCGGAGCGCGCACGGTCGCCCTCGCCGAGGGCGGCTGGGTGCTGCCATATCTGCCCAAGCCGTGGGGGCGCGGCTCCAGCCCGGTCGAACAGGTGCTGATCGCCCAGGAGTTCACCACCGGCCGGGTCAAGCGGCCGCAGGTGGGCATCGCGGCGTGGATCATTCCGTCGATCGTCGCGTTCGGCACCGAGGAGCAAAAGCAGCGCTTCCTGCCGCCCACGTTCCGCGGCGAGATGATCTGGTGCCAGCTGTTCTCCGAGCCGGGCGCCGGTTCGGACCTCGCCGGGCTGACCACGAAGGCCACCCGGACCGACGGCGGCTGGCGCATCACCGGCCAGAAGATCTGGACCACCGCCGCGCAGTTCTCCCACTACGGCGCGCTGCTGGCCCGGACCGACCCGTCGGCGCCGAAGCACAACGGCATCACCTACTTCCTGCTGGACATGAAGAGCGAGGGCGTCGACGTCAAGCCGCTGCGCGAGCTCACCGGCAACGCGATGTTCAACACCGTCTACATCGACGACGTGTTCGTCCCCGACGAATGCGTGCTGGGCGAGGTGAACCGCGGGTGGGAGGTCAGCCGCAACACCCTGACGGCCGAGCGGGTTTCGATCGGCAGCAGCGACGCCAATTTCCTGGCGACGCTGCCGCAGTTCGTAGACTTCGTACGCGACGGGCATTTCGACCAGGTGGCCCAGCAGCGGGCCGGGCAGCTGATCGCCGAAGGCCATGCCGCCAAGGTGCTGAACCTGCGCTCGACCTTGTTGACGCTGGCCGGCGGCGACGCGATGCCGTCCGCGGCGATCTCCAAGCTGTTGTCGATGCGGACCGGGCAGGGTTACGCCGAATTCGCGGTGTCCTCGTTCGGCACCGACGCGGCGATCGGCGATCCCGCCGAGCCGCCGGGCAGGTGGGGAGAGTATCTGCTGGCCAGCAGGGCCACCACCATCTACGGGGGCACCTCCGAAGTGCAGCTCAACATCATCGCCGAGCGGCTGCTCGGCCTGCCCCGAGATCCGTAATCAGCGTAAAAAATTCATGCCGGCCTGGCTGGTGCCAGGCCGGCATGAATCCCCCGTGAACGTGGGCCCGCCAACTGGTGACTCAGGCAGGAGAGAAGGCGGTGACCCACGCAGGCTGGTGTGTTACCACCACGGGTTCCAGCCGCGGTTGAACCATCCCCAACCACCGTGGCCCAAACCGCGTCCCCAGCCGCCGGGACCCCAACCGCCATGGCCCCAACCGCCACCGCGTCCCCAGCCGCCGGGACCCCAACCGCCGTGACCCCAACCGCCGTGGCCGCCACCGAAACCGTGGCCGCCCCAACTCGGGATATCAGCGGGGCCGTGCGGGCCGACCGTCGCGAAGCTTGTCGAGGGAGAAGGTGCTGGGGCGGCGTTCGCGGCGGGCGTGCCGCCGAACAGCATGGCTGTGGCCACCGCGGCGGCGCCGATAGTGCCGGCGGCGGCGCCGCGGATCGTTCGCATTGACAGCATCATGCGGGTGGCTCCTTCCGAGAGCTTGGTACTGACAATTCAGAAAGTACCCATCAATTCCACGGCAAACAACACCAAATGCGAAATTCAATGCTGCCAATTTACTGACAATCCTCACATTTCCAGAGCTGCTCCATTACTGAAATTTGCACGCCATTACTGAGCTCCGCGGATACTGAAATCAGTACTTCCCATGGACCTACATAACCGCAGCTCATAATCTATCCACTGAGTTACTGAAATGCAGATTTGCACAATTCAGTACATCCGTGGATTCGTATTATCTTATTCGCATACAAGCGGAAATCGAATGGTTTTCGTCCGATTCCGTGCTCGCCACCAGAACACCCCGCACCGACGTGCGAATATTCGCGATATAGGTCGACGGAACCGCCCCATTACGACCGCAAATCGCTGGTAGTGGCGTCGATTCGCCGACGGCCGCCGATGCGCCCGCGCGCTGACACCCTCGGCTCGGCGTCGCGACTTAAGCTGGGCCCAGTGAGACAATCAGTATCTGCGTAAGACACGGTGTACTGATGGGCACCCAGGAAGGGACGGTCGCCGCAGTGAGCTTGAACCCCGGCCACATCGGATCCGGCGCCGGACAGCTCCGCGCCAACGTGTACGCCGCGACGCCCTCCGGAGACGCCGCGCCCACGGAGCGCCTCACCGGCTTCCGGCAGCCGCGGGCCCATCGGCCGTCCAGCCCGTCCGGCGAACCCCGACCGAGCGACCGGTCCGGCGGCGATCAGCAACCGCGCATCCAGCGGACACGACGCACGGTCGACCTGCCCGCGGCCAAGCACCGCGCCCTCGACATTTGGCAACGCGAAGCGGCCGACCGCCTCGGAGTGGCCCGGGTGACCGGTCAGGAGGTGCTGACCGCGCTCATCGACCAACTGCTGGCCGATCCCAAGCTCGCGGCCCAGATCACCCAGGCCATTCAAGACCGGCGCTGACGCGCCCCGCTACTCGACCTCGATCTCGCGTAGCTCGCGCTTGAGGATCTTGCCGGTCGGGTTGCGCGGCAGCTCCTCGAGGAAGACCACCTCGCGAGGCACCTTGTAGCGGGCCAGGTGGTCGCGCACGTATCCCTTGATCGTGTCCTCGTCGACGTCGGAGCCGTCCTTCTTGACGACGAACGCGCGCAACCGGTGGCCCCACTCCTTGTCCTCGACGCCGATCGCGGTCGCCTCGACGACCTCGGGATGCCCGCTGATGAGGTCCTCGACCTCCGCGGGGAAGACGTTCTCGCCACCGGAGACGATCATCTCGTCGTCACGGCCGCTGACGTACAGCAGGCCGTCCTCGTCGAAGTAGCCGACGTCGCCGGAGGACATCAGGCCGTCGATGATCTGCTTGTGGCCGCCGCCGGTGTAGCCCTCGAAGGGGAACGCGTTGCCGACGAAGATCCGCCCGACGTCACCCCGCGGCACCTCCTTACCGTTGTCGTCGAGCAGTTTGACCTTCACGCCCTTGACGACCGGGCCGACCGTCGCCGCGTTCTTCTCCAGATCCTTGGGCCCGGCGATGGTGGCGAAGGCGATCTCGGTCGAGCCGTACATGTTGTAGATGACGGGGCCCATGTCCTTGAGCGCACGGGTGGCCAACTCGGCGCCCAGCTGCGACCCGGACACGAACACGATGCGCAGGCTGGACAGGTCCGGCTTGGAGTCCATCTTCTCGATCGCGTCGAGGATCCGCGACAGCATCACCGGGACCACTACCATGGCCGTCACCTGGTGCTTCTCGATGTCCTCGAGCACCAGCGGTGGCTTGAACTTTCGCCGCAGCACCAGCGTCGAGCCCAGAAACATCGCGATGGTGCCGTGCAGGAAGCCGAGCGCGTGGAACATCGGAGCGGGCAGCGACGTCACCTCGTTGGCCTTGAACGGGACGTGGGACAGGATGCCGCCGATCGGCGCGAGCGTCGGTGGGGTGCGGCGGTTGGCGCCCTTGGGGGTACCGGTCGTCCCGCTGGTCAGGATGATGATCGACGCGTGCTTGGCGGCCTTGGGAGCGGGTTCTTTGCTGCTGCGCTCGATCAGGTCGGCCAGCGTCTCGTCTTCGCTGCCGGACGGCTCGTCGGCATCCGGATTGACACCCAGCGCCCGGATCTTGCCCAGCTCCGGCTCGGCCTTGCTGACGGCCTTGGTGTACTCGTCGTCGTAGATGATCAGCCTGGCGCCCTCACGCTCGGACACCTCCTTGATCTGCGGGCCGGAGAACTCGCTGTTGAGCAGGATGACGCGGGCGCCGACCCGGGCGCACCCGAAGTAGGCGATCAGGAACCAGCGATGGTTGCGGGCCAGCAGCGCGACGCCGTCGCCGCCCTTGATCCCCTTGTCGATCAGGCCGTTGGCCACCGCGTGGGCCGCCTCGTCGAGCTCGCGATAGGTGAGTTCGCCGTCCTCGTCGATGCACGCCGCACGGTCGGGGGTGCGCCGGGCGTTGAGCGACGGCAGCATGCCGAACTCGCCCCACTTGTAGATGTCGGCAGCCATCGCGGCGTAGTTCTGCGGCGGCTCCAGTCGGAACGCGCCCGATTCGATGATGCGGCGCAGATAGTGCAGTTCGGCGGAGCCGCGCTCCAGATACTGCTGGACCTTGGCAACCGCCTGCCCGGGAAGACCAATCAGATTAGGCATGGATCCCACCATATGTGACGTCCGTCGCATTACCAGGGGTTAGTACCCACGGACTTACGATGATGAACATGGGCCCCGTGACGCTGGAGGTGTCCGGGCGCGAGGTCACCGTCACCCACCCCGACAAAGTGGTATTCGAAGCCCACGACGGCTCGGGCCCGCACACCAAGCTCGACCTCGTTCGGTATTACCTGTCCGTCGCCGACGGGGCACTGCGCGGCGTCGCGGGCCGGCCGATGATCCTCAAGCGTTTCGTGAAGGGCATCGGGCAAGAGGCCGTGTTCCAGAAGCGGGCGCCCGCCAACCGGCCGGACTACGTCGACGTCGCCGAATTGCACTATGCGCGCGGCACCTCCGCGGCGGAAGCCGTCATCCACGATGCCGCGGGGCTGGCCTGGGTCATCAATCTGGGCTGCGTGGACCTCAACCCGCATCCGGTGCTGGCCGGCGACCTCGACCACCCCGACGAACTGCGCGTCGACCTGGACCCCATGCCCGGGGTCGGCTGGCAGCGCATCGTCGACGTCGCGCTGGTGGCCCGCGAGGTCCTCGAGGACTACGGCCTGGTGGCCTGGCCGAAGACCTCCGGCTCGCGCGGCTTTCACATCTACGCCCGCATCGTCCCGCGCTGGGAGTTTCGCCAGCTGCGGCTGGCCGCGCAGACCGTCGCCCGCGAGATCGAACGACGGATACCCGAGGCGGCCACCAGCCGCTGGTGGAAGGAAGAGCGCGAGGGCGTGTTCGTCGACTTCAACCAGAACGCCAAGGACCGCACAGTCGCGTCGGCCTATTCGGTGCGGGCCACGCCGGACGCCCGGGTGTCGACGCCGTTGCAGTGGGACGAGGTCGCCGGCTGCCGGCCGGCGGCGTTCACCATCGCGACCGTGTCCGACCGGTTCGCCGACATCGGCGATCCCTGGGCGGGAATGGACGACGCGGCCGGGGAGCTCGATCGGCTGCTCATGCTGGCCGAGGACCTCGGCCCCCCGGAGCGCGCGCCGAAAGGTTCGGCCAAGGGCGCGGACGGCAGACGCCAGTCGTCCAAGCCGCTGATCGAGATTGCCCGCACCAAGACCAAGGACGAGGCGGTGGCCGCGCTGGACACCTGGCGCGCCCGCTATCCCGCGGTCGCCGAGCGGCTGCAGCCGGCCGATGTCCTGGTCGACGGCATGCGCGGACCAAGTTCGATCTGGTACCGCATCCGGATCAACCTGCAGCATGTGCCGCCCGCCGAGCGTCCGCCGCAAGAAGACCTGATCGCCGATTACAGTCCCTGGCAAGGTCATTGAACTAGGGTGGACGCGGCAGCCGGGCCGGGCTGATCGAGCAAACCGCGCGGCGATGCAGGTGAGGGCTACGGACGCGATACTCTCACGCGATGCGACAGGCATGGAATCGGCGGGGCTTCCTCCAGCTCGCCGGGGCTGCCGCGGCCGCCACCGGCGCCGCGGTTTCGGCGGGGTGCTCGTCACCGAAACCGGCGTCCAATCCCGCAAGCGGCGGGTCGGTCACCGTCACCCATCTGTTCGGCCAGACCGTCATCAAGGATCCACCCAGGCGGGTGGTCAGCGCCGGCTTCACCGAGCAAGACGACCTCCTCGCGGTGGGCGTGGTGCCGATCGCGGTGACCAACTGGTTCGGTGACCAACCGTCCGGGGTGTGGCCGTGGGCCCAGCCCAAGCTCGGCGGCGCGCACCCGACGGTGCTGAACCTGGACAACGGGATTCCCGTCGACCAGATCGCCGGCCTGAGACCGGATTTGATCGTGGCGGTCAACGCGGGCCTGGACGCCGACACCTACCAGAAGCTGACCGCGATCGCCCCGACCATCGCGCAGGCGGACGGCGACGCGTTCTTCGAGCCGTGGAAGGTGCAGGCGGCGACGATCGGCCAAGCCGTGTTCCAGGCCGACCAGATGAAGTCGTTGGTCGACAACGTCGACAAGCAGTTCGCCGCCGTCGCCCAGAGGAATCCGCAATGGCAGGGCAAGAAGGCGCTGCTGATGCAGGGCAAGCTCTGGCGCGGCACGGTGGTCGCCACCCTCGCGGGGTGGCGAACCGACTTCCTCAATCAGATGGGTCTGGTCATCGCCGACAGCATCAAGGGATTGGGCACCGACGATCATCGTGCCGTCATCCCGCGCGATCAGATCAAGACGGTGCTCGATTCCGCCGATGTGGTGATCTGGACGACCGAGAGCCCCGACGACCAGAAGGCGCTGCTGGCCGATCCCGAGGTGGCGGCGTCCGGGGCGACCGCGCAGAACCACCACGTCTTCACCACCAAGGAGCAGGCCGGCGCGATCGCCTTCTCCTCACCGCTCAGCTATCCGTTGGTCGCCGATCAACTGCCGCCACAAATCAGCAAGATCCTGGGCTAAAACCCGCTGCGCCCCGCCTGTTTGAGCGTGCGCTAAGGCAGCTCTGGCAGTGTTCGAAAATCCGGGTCCGACCCCTCCCGCCTGCCGCGATCCCAAGTTACTCTCGAGTAATGAGCGTGGCGGATGTTTCCCAGGACCTGGCTTCGGAGCTGGTCGGCAGCGTCGTTCACGATTACGGCGACCAGGCCCTGTTGGTGCAGTGCGGCAGTACCGCTGAGGTATTGGCATGGGCGGATGCGTTGCGTGCCGCGGCGCTGCCCGGTGTGCTCGACGTCGTTCCCGCCGCCCGCACCGTACTGGTGAAGCTCAACGGCCCGCGTTACCAGGGAGTCGTCCGGCAGCGGCTCCGCACGATGCGAATCAACGCCGGGCCCGCCGCCCCGGCGGAGCGCCGCGCCGACTTCGTGATCGACGTCGTCTACGACGGCCCCGACCTCGCCGAGGTCGCCCACCACACCGGGCTGACCACGGCTCAGATCGTGCACGCTCACACGGCCACCCCGTGGCGCATCGGATTCAGTGGATTCGCACCGGGTTTCGCCTACCTCGTCGACGGCGATCCCCGCCTGCGGGTCCCCCGCCGCGCCGAGCCGCGGACCTCGGTTCCGGCCGGTTCGGTCGGGCTCGCGGGCGAATTCAGCGCCGTCTACCCGCGCCGATCCCCCGGCGGCTGGCAACTCATCGGCCACACCGACGCGGTGCTGTGGGACCTCGACCGAGACAATCCCGCATTGCTCGCCCAGGGCATGTGGGTTCAGTTCCGCCCCGCCTGACAAGGAGCAAGCCGTGACCACGCTGGAAATCCTGCGCACCGGGCCGCTCGCCGTCATCCAGGACCTCGGCCGGATCGGCCGGAGCGACCTCGGCGTGGGCCGGTCCGGGGCGGCCGATCGCCGGTCGCACAAGCTGGCCAACCGGCTGGTCGCAAACCCTGACGACCGCGCCACCGTGGAGGTGACGTTCGGCGGATTCTGCGCCCGGGTCCGCGGCGGCGACATCGACATCGCGGTAACGGGCGCCGACACCGACCCGGCCGTCAACGGAATCAAGTTCGGCACCAACAGCATTCAGCATGTCCGTGACGGCCAGCTGATCTCATTCGGCACTCCGCGCGCCGGGCTGCGGACCTATCTGGCGGTACGCGGTGGAATCTGCGTGGAACCGGTGCTCGGCTCGCGCAGCTACGACGTGATGTCCGCGATCGGGCCGGCGCCGCTGCGCGCCGGCGACCAGCTGCCGATCGGCGAGCACACTGCCGACTACCCCGAAATCGACCAGGCCCCGGTGGCGGCGATCACCGGCGACGCGATCGAGCTCTCGGTGGTGCCCGGACCCCGCGACGACTGGTTCGTCGATCCGGACCTGCTGGTGCATACCGAATGGGTGGCGTCGGATCGCAGTGACCGGGTGGGCATGCGACTGGTGGGCCGCCCGCTGCAGCACCGCTTCCCGGACCGGCAGCTGCCCAGCGAGGGGGCCACCCGCGGCGCAATTCAGGTGCCTCCCAACGGATTACCCGTGATCCTGGGACCCGATCATCCCGTCACCGGCGGATACCCCGTGGTCGGCGTAGTGATCGACGAGGACATGGACAAGGCCGCTCAGGTGCGGGCCGGCCAGCGGGTGCGGTTGCATTGGGCGCGGCCCCGGGCGGGCGTGGGCGCGGTGTCGGCATCGAGCGGCGCGGGCTGGCCGTTCTCGTAATGCGTACCGCCGGCCCGGGCTGGTAGACAGGGAGCGTGCATACCCAGGTCCACACCGCACGCCTGGTACACACCGCCGATCTCGACAGCACGACCCTGCAGCAGGTCCATGAGATGGTCGGCGAGGCCTTCGCGGGCGACTTCACCGAGGACGACTGGGAGCACGCGCTCGGCGGGATGCACGCGCTGGTCTGGCGGCACGGCGCGATCATCGCCCACGCCGCCGTCGTCCAGCGGCGGCTGTTCTACGCGGGCGCCGCGCTGCGCTGCGGCTACGTCGAAGGCGTCGCGGTGCGCGAGGATTGCCGCGGACGAGGGCTGGTTCACGCCCTGCTCGACGGCGTCGAGCAGGTGATGCGAGGCGCCTACGAACTCGGCGCGCTGAGTTCGTCTGCCCGTGCCCGCGGGCTCTACGCGCGGCGCGGCTGGCTGCCGTGGGACGGGCCGACGTCAGTGCTGACCCCACACGGGCCGATGCGCACACCCGAGGACGACGGAACGATTTTCGTGTTGCCGGTCCAGGTCGGCGTGGACACCTCCGCGGAGCTGATGTGCGATTGGCGGGCGGGTGACGCGTGGTGACGCGAAAACAGCTGTGCAGCAACCTTTTTCGCTGATCAATGAGTGCGCGGACGGAAAGCTGAACCGTCGCGCCGGTCTCGACAATGTGGCGCGCATCACGTGGTTCGGCCGCCCTCACAGGACCAGTCGCGATGTGGTGAGCTGAAATTCACGCCCGGGTCATTGCCGGCAGCGCCCGGGCAACAAAGGATTTCTAGCGTTATCGCCAAGAGCGATGACGATGGGAGTCGCATGGGAATCTCGCTGGGCCGCTCGCACGTCCTCTCGGACTGGGACCCCGAAGACACCGCGGCATGGGAGAACGGCAACGACAAGATCGCCCGCCGCAACCTGATCTGGTCCGTGGCCGCCGAGCACATCGGCTTCTCGATCTGGTCGATCTGGTCGGTAATGGTGCTGTTCATGCCCGCCTCGGTCTTCCACTTCTCGGCGGGCGACAAGTTCCTGCTCGGAGCCACCTCCACGCTGGTCGGGGCCTGCCTGCGGTTCCCCTACACGTTCGCCACCGCGAAATTCGGCGGTCGCAACTGGACGGTGTTCTCCGCCTTCGTGCTGCTGATTCCGACCGTGGGTACCATGCTGTTGCTGGCCCACCCCGGCCTGCCGCTGTGGCCTTATCTGATCTGCGCGGCGCTGGCGGGGCTGGGCGGCGGTAACTTCGCTTCCTCGATGACGAATATCAACGCCTTCTACCCGCAGCGACTGAAGGGGTGGGCGTTGGCGGTCAACGCGGGCGGCGGGAACCTCGGCGTGCCGGTGGTGCAACTGGTCGGCCTGCTCGTGATCGCAACGGCGGGTAATCGCCAGCCGTACTGGGTGTGCGCGATTTACCTTGTGCTGCTTGCTTTCGCGGGCATCGGCGCCGCGCTCTTCATGGACAATCTGGAGCACTACCGCATCGAGATGAACACTATCCGCGCGGTGCTGGCCGAGCCGCACACCTGGGTGATCTCCCTGCTCTATATCGGCACCTTCGGTTCGTTCATCGGCTTCTCGTTCGCGTTCGGCCAGGTGTTGCAGATGAACTTCGTCGCCAGCGGGCAGAATGCGGCACAGGCCTCGCTGCATGCCGCTCAGATCGCTTTCCTGGGGCCGTTACTAGGATCCATCTCGCGGGTGTACGGCGGCAAGCTCGCCGACCGCGTCGGCGGGGGCACAGTCACGCTGGCGGTCTTCGGTTCGATGATTCTCGCCGCCGGGATACTGGTCAGCGCGAGCACTTTCGGCAGCCACGGCGCAGGCCGCACGTCAGACGGGGTGATGGTCGGCTACGTCATCGGCTTTGTCGCACTGTTCATCTTGTCGGGCATCGGCAACGGCTCGGTCTACAAAATGATTCCGTCGATCTTCGAGTCGCGCAGCCACCAGCTGCAGGTCGGCGAGACCGAGCGCCGGCAGTGGTCGCGCTCGATGTCCGGGGCGCTCATCGGGTTTGCCGGTGCGGTCGGTGCACTCGGCGGTGTTGGCGTCAATCTCGCTCTGCGGCAGTCGTATCTACACAGCGGCTCGGCGACGGCGGCATTCTGGGCATTCACGGTCGTCTACGTGGCGGCCTCGGTGCTGACCTGGGCGATCTACGTGCGCAGGCCGCTACAGGTGGGCCCGCCGGCCGAGGCGGGCTCCCCGGCCGCGGCAACCCTGGCCCGCGTGTAGTCCCCGGCATCGATACCGAATCGGATTAGCACGAGATGTATTTCGCGCCACACCGAATTCCGCAGCGCCTTGAATGGCGTCGTCGATTTGCGCCGCCCCGGCGCCATATGGCGCCCCGATTCGCTTCTGACGTGCGGATTCGTCAGTAGTGTTGCCCATCATGGATTTACCAGATAACTGGGAAGCAACTTACAGGCGAAATGGGCCGAACTGAGTTGACTGCCTTCCGCTCGAAATGTGAGCATCAAAGTCACGGCAGGGCACGACTCTCAAATCGCGGCGCCCGCAAGGGCAATCGACAGCCGGGCAGCAGCACACTTCTCCACCTCAGGAGTGGGCTCGTTGCCGCCCGGCTCGACGAGGGGGGGTTCATGCACGCCAGGTTATCGACGGGGGTGTGCGTGATCGCATCGGGCGTCAATGTCTATTCTTCTGTTGCCCAACAGATTTCGTTACCCATAGGTGCTCCGGTGCGATTGCCGGCAGTTCGGCCACGAACGGTCCAGTTCGCATGAGTCGCAGCCATCACCTGACGGACTGGAATCCGGAAGACACGACCGCCTGGGCGGGCGGCAACAACAAAATCGCCCGTCGCAATCTGCTCTGCACGATGGCGGGCGACCATGTGGCGTTTTCGATCTGGAGCCTCTGGTCGGTGATGGCGCTGTTCATGCCGGCGTCCGTCTATGGCTTTTCGGCTGGCGACAAACTGCTGCTCGGTGCGGTGGCGACCTTGGTGGGACGCTGCGCCCGCATCCCCTACACCTTGGGCACCACCGCATTCGGCGGGCGTACCTGGACGACTTTCTCGGCGTTCGTGCTGCTGATCCCGACGGCGGGCACTATCGTGCTGCTCGACAACCCCGGGTCACCGCTGTGGCCGTATGTGGTGTGCGCGGCGCTGACCGGCCTGGGCGGTGGCAATTACGCGGCTTCCCTGGCCAACGTCAATGCCTTTTATCCACAACGGCTCAAGGGCACGGCGCTGGCCGTCTACGCGGGCGTCGGCAACCTCGGCGTCGCGGTCGTTCAGTTGGTCGGTCTGCTGGTGCTGGCCACCGCGGGGCACGAGGCGCCGTACTGGGTGTGCGCGATCTATCTGGTGTTGCTTAGCGCCGCCGGCATCGCCGCGGCGCTGTTCATGGACAACCTCGATCGCGGCGACGAACCGAACCAGATGCGGTCGATCCTGTTCGACCGCGACACCTGGCTGATATCGCTGCTCTACATCTGCACTTTCGGCAGCTGGATCGGGTTTTCCTTCACTTTCGGCCAAGTGCTGCAGGTCAACTTCCTGGCCAATGGCGAATCGGCCCGGCATGCGTCGCTGCACGCCGCCCAAATCGCCTTTGTGGGACCGCTGTTGGGCTCGCTGGCACGAATCTACGGCGGCCGGCTGGCCGACCGCCTCGGCGGCAGCCACGTCACCCTCTGGATCCTGGGCGGCATGACCCTGGCTGCCGGGCTGCTGGCCGCCATCAGCATGGCGAACGGTCCTGAGGCCGGCGCAACCACGACCGCGATGGTCGGTTGCGTGATCGGCTTCCTGATCCTGTTCGTCTTGTCCGGGATGGGCAACGGATCGGTGTTCAAGATGATCCCAACGGTATTCGAGGCGCGCAGTCGTTCACTGGAGCTCGGCGAGGCGCAGCGCCGCCAGTGGGCGCGCTCGAAATCGGGCTCCCTGATCGGCATCTGCTCGGCGGTCGGCGCGCTCGGCGGCGTCGCCATCAACCTGTCGCTGCGCGAGTCCTACCTGCGCAGCGGCACCGAAACATCGGCCTACTGGCTGTTCCTGGCCTCCTACGTCATCTCGGCCGTCCTCGCTTGGATGGTGTACGTTCGCCGCCCGGCCACGGCTCCGGTCGTGCCCGACGCGGCGCTCGAGCCCAGGCCCGCGCGGGCGCGATCGACAGCGCAACAGAGCAATGCTGCAGCAATCACTTGGTAATGCGACGGAAATGTCACAGGCATACACAAGGCATATGTCCCAGCCCGCCTCGACGCCGTTGACGGGCTACCGCATTGCGGTAACGTCGGCGCGGCGCTCCGAGGAGCTGTGCGCGTTGCTGAGCCGCAACGGCGCCGAGGTGTGCAGCGCCCCCGCCATCAACATGATCGCGCTGCCGGAGGACGACGAACTGCACGCCAGCACCCAGGCCCTGATCGCCGAACCGCCGGACATCCTGGTCGCCCACACCGGTATCGGCCTCCGCGGCTGGCTGGCCGCGGCCGAGGGCTGGGGGCTGTCCAGCCAGCTGGTCGCGGCGCTGTCCAAGGCCCGGGTCGTGGCCCGTGGGCCGAAGGCCACCGGCGCGCTGCGTGCCGCGGGCCTGCACGAGGAGTGGTCCCCGAAATCCGAATCCTCCCAGGAGCTTCTCGAATACCTGCTCAACACGGGAGTGTCCGGCGCACGCATCGCCGTCCAGCTGCACGGCGCCGCGGATGCCTGGGATCCCTTCCCGGAATTCGTCGGCGGCCTGCGCGCGGCCGGTGCCGAAGTCGTGCCCATCCGCGTCTATCGCTGGAAGTCAACGCCGTTGGGCGGCAACTTCGACCAGTTGGTCACCGGAATCGCGCGCCGGCAATTCGACGCGGTCAGCTTCACCTCCGCACCCGCGGCCGCCGCGGTCCTGGAGCGCAGCCGCGACCTGCAGATCGAGAACCAGGTACTCGAGGCACTGCGCACCGATGTGCATGCGATGTGCGTCGGACCGGTGACCTCCCAGCCGCTGATCCGCAAGGGCGTGCCGACGTCGTCGCCGGAGCGAATGCGCCTGGGCGCCTTGGCGCGTCACATCGCCGACGAGCTGCCGCCGCTGGTGTCACGCACCGTGCGGGCCGCCGGTCACATAGTAGAGATCCGGGGTACCTGCGTGTTGGTCGACGACTCGGTCAAATCGCTGTCCGGATCGGGGATGGCGATACTGCGCGCGCTGGCGCAGCGCCCCGGCGACGTCGTCTCGCGCGCTGACCTGCTGCGGGCGCTGCCCGGCAGCAGCAACGACACCCACGCCGTCGACACCGCCGTGCTGCGGCTGCGAACGGCGTTGGGCGACAAGAACATTGTCGCGACAGTGGTCAAGCGCGGCTACCGGCTGGCGATCGACGAACAGGACCGGACATGGTGAGCCTGATCTTGGCCGCGCACGGCACCCGCCGGCCGGGTGGCGTCGCGATGGTCGGAGACCTTGCCGCGCGGGTGAGCACGCTACTCGGCCGGACCGTGCAAGTTGCCTTTGTCGACGTCCTGGGCCCTACGCCCAGCGAAGTGCTTTCCGCCGCCGCCGGCCCGCGTGCCATCGTGGTGCCGGCGTTCCTGTCCCGCGGCTACCACGTCCGGACCGATCTGCCCGCCCACGTCGCGGCCAGCGGACACCACGATGTCGTCGTCACCCCGGCCCTGGGACCGGGCGGCCGCATCGCGCGGATCGTCGCCGATCAGCTGATCCAAATCGGTTGGCGTCCAGGGGATTCGGTGATTCTCGGCGCGGCGGGGACATCCGATGTCCGGGCAGGCGCGGACCTGCACACCACCGCCACGTTGTTGTCGGCGATGACCGGCTCGCGGGTGAACCTCGGCTTCGCCGCCACCGGCGAACCGCGCATCCGCGAGGCGGTGGTGCGGGCCAGCGCCGACGGTGCGCGCCGCGTGGTCGTGGCGTCCTACCTGTTGTCCGACGGCCTGTTCCAGGACAGGCTGCAGGCCGCCGGCGCCGACCTGGTCAGCCGGCCGCTGGGCACTCATCCGGGAATGGCGCGCTTGATCGCCGACCGGTTCCGCCGCGCAGTGCCTCCGGTGGTGAACGCCGGCGGCCGCCGCCCGGTCCGGCGCCACCGAGCGGGCACGCCGACAGGCCCGGCAATGCTTGATCTTTGATGGCCCAGGGGCGATCCTGACACCATGCCCCGTCGCGAGGAGCCGTCGCGCGGGCTCCTCGATCCCGTCGCGGAGGCGCTGCGGTTGCCTTTCGGCACAACGGAATTCATCGATCGCATCGTCACGGGCGGGGTCAATCAGGTGGGCCGTCAGACACTGAATCTGCTGATCAATACCTGGGACGCCGCGGGCGGCGGCCCGTTTGCGGCCAGTGCCATCGCGTCCACCGGCCTGGCCAAGACCGCCGAGATCGTGCAGAACATGTTCATCGGGCCGGTTTTCGGCCCGATGCTCAGAATGCTCGGCGCCGACAAGGCCGCCGTGCGGGCGTCCTTGTGCGCCTCGCAACTGGTCGGGTTGGGAATCATGCGCTACGGGGTACGCTCCGAGCCGCTGCACTCCCTGTCGGTCGACGCGCTCGTCGACGCCATCGGCCCGACGATGCAGCGCTACCTGGTCGGCGACATAGGCCGGTGAAGCCGGCTGGCCGGGCCGCGACTCAGGCGATCCGCTCTTGGAAGTCGCGACCGACCTGAACGAGGCCGTCGGCCGTCACCCGCACCGCATACACCGGCACCGACACCGCCGGGTCATCCAGGCAGGAACCGTCTTCGAGCGAAAACGCCTGCTTGAGAATGGGCGACTGCACCGTGACGCGGCCGGCCCGGTCGCCCACGATGCCGCGCGACATGACCGCCGCGCCGGAGAACGGGTCGACGTTGCCCACCGCGTACAGCGAGCCGTCGTCGAGCCGGAACAGGGCCGCCTGGGAGCCGTCGTCGAGCAGCACGCCCACACCACGGCCCGGAAGGAGGTGGTCGTAGGCGCAAGCGTTGGTCCACACACAGATGTCGTGGAGAAGTGTCATGGTTCCTCCCTCATCGTGAACGGACCTGGGGCATGCCAATGGGCACAGGCACTTTGCGCCCCGCACGCTCGGTGAAGGTCACTGTCGAATCGATCTCGTCGGGGGCGTTGACGAAGGAGACGAATCGCGACAGCTTGTCCGGGTCCTCCAGCACGCCCTTCCACTCGCACTTGTAGTTCGCGACGTGGCGCTCCATTGCGGCCTCGAATTCCGCAGCCAGACCCAACGAGTCCGCGCATACGACGTCGCGCACATGGTCGAGTCCGCCCTCGATCGATTCGACCCACGGCGCCGTGCGCTGCAGCCGGTCGGCTGTGCGGATGTAGTACATGAGGAACCGGTCGATATAGCGGACCAGGATCTCGGTGTCCAGGTCACCGGCCAGCAGCTGGGCATGCCGCGGAGTCATCCCGCCGTTGCCGGCTACGTAGAGATTCCAACCCTTTTCGGTGGCGATGATGCCGACGTCCTTGCCGCGGGCCTCGGCGCATTCCCGCGCACATCCCGAGACACCCAGCTTGATCTTGTGCGGCGCCCGCAGACCGCGGTAGCGCAGCTCCAGGTCGATGGCCAGCTGGACCGAATCCTGCTGCCCGTACCGGCACCAGTCGCTGCCCACACAGCTTTTCACCGTGCGCAGCGCCTTGCCGTAGGCGTGGCCCGACTCCATGCCGCCGTCCACCAGTCGCCGCCAGATCTCCGGAAGGCTGGTCCACCCGCGCCCCGAACATGTCGATCCGCTGGCCGCCGGTGATCTTCGTGTACAGCCCGAAGTCCTGGGCGATCTGGCCGATCAGGATCAGGTGCTCCGGCTTGATGTCGCCGCCGGGAACCCGCGGCACGATCGAGTAGCTGCCGTTCTTCTGGATGTTGGCCAGGAAGTGGTCGTTGGAGTCCTGCAGCGCGGCCTGCTCGCCGTCCAGGATGTGCTCGGATCCGGTGGAGGCCAAGATCGAGGCGACCACGGGTTTGCAGATGTCGCAACCCCTTCCGCGACCATAGCGCTGCAGCAAGCCCGAGAAGGTCCGGAGCTCGGTCGCCGAGATGATCTCGAACAGCTCGGCGCGTGATTGGCTGAAGTGCTCGCACAGCGCCTTGGACTGCTCGACACCCTCGGCTTCCAGCAACTGCTTGAGCAGCGGCACGCACGACCCGCATGAGGTACCGGCCGCCGTGCACGACTTGAGGGCCGGAACGTCGGCGCAGCCGTCAGCGATCGCGCACTTCAGATCGCCCTTGGTGACGTTGTTGCAGGAGCAGATCTGTGCCGAGTCCGGCAGCGCGCCCACCCCCAATGCCGAAGCGCCGCCACCGGATTGCGCCGGCGCGATAAGCGCCAGCGGATCGCCGGGCAGCTCGCTGCCGACCATCGGTCGCAGTACTCCGTAGGCGGAGGCGTCACCCACCAGCACTCCGCCGAGCAGGGTCTTGGCGTCGTCGGACAGCACGAGTTTGGCGTAGGTCCGATTCACCGCGTCGTTGATGGCGACCTCGAGGCAGTTCGCGGTCGCCCCCATCGCGTCACCGAAGCTGGCGACGTCGACGCCGAGCAGCTTGAGCTTGGTCGACATGTCGGCCTCGGGGAACTCGGCGCCACCGCCGAGCAGCCGGTCCACCACGACCTCCGCGGAGGTGTAGCCCGGCGCGACCAGGCCGTAGCAGCGACCGTCGATCGCGGCCACCTCGCCGACGGCGTAGATGTCGGGATCGCTTGTCTGGCAAGCCAAGTCGGTGAATACACCGCCACGCTCGGCGAGCTTCAAGCCGGCCGCCGCGGCCAGCTCGTCACGTGGCCGGATGCCGGCCGCGAAGATCACCACGCCGGCGTCGACGACCTCGCCGTCGGTCAGTCGCACCCGCATCGACGACGAACCGTCCGGCCGCCCGACGGCCTCGATCGACTCGGTGCCGGTACCGACGTGCACGGCGATGCCGAGGTCGGTGATCATCCGGGCCAGCAGTGCGCCGCCGCCCTCGTCGATCTGCTGGGCCATCAGCCGCGGCATCATCTCGACGACGTGGGTCTGCAAGCCGAACTGGCGCAACGCGTTGGCGGCCTCCAGCCCGAGCAGGCCACCCCCGATCACCACGCCGGCACTGTCGTGACCGGCGTGGTGGGCTTGCTCGGCGGCCGCGCGGATCGCGTCGAGGTCGTCCAGCGTGCGGTATACGTGGCAGCCGGGCAGGTCGTGTCCGGGCACCGGCGGGACGAAGGCGTGGGAACCGGTGGCCAGGACCAGGGTGTCGTAGTCGTGCCGCTGCCCGTCCGCGGTGAGTACCGACTTCGCCGCACGGTCGATTTCGGTGACCCGCGCGTTCAGCAGCAGCCGCACCCGTTCGTCACCGGCGTAGTCGTTCCCGGGCAGCGCCAGCAGCGCACGGTCCCAGCTTTCGGTATACGAGGTCAGGCCGACGCGGTCGTAGGCGGCATCTGACTCTTCGGCCAAAACCGTGATCTGCCAAGTCCCGTCGTCATCGCGGGCTCGCAGTGCCTCGACCAAACGGTGGCCCACCATGCCGTGCCCGACCACCACCATGTGACGGGCGGCACAGCCTGCGCTCGAATTCGGGGTGCGGGCCATACGTCGAGGATATGGGCCGCAAATTAAGCAACAATCGCGCAATGTATCGCTCGCATGACGTGGGTCTCACACCTCACAGTTTCCTGTGTGATGAGTGTTCACTCCGGGCGAACGGCCGAGTGGAACTTAAGCGTAGTTGACTCAAGTTATTGGATACAGCCGGCCGGCAAGGCGCCGGTCACAGCAACCTCACAATGAAGTTCAAGGAAGCAAAGAAGTTCAAGGAAGCAAAGAGGAGACGACATGAGCAACCTCGCACTGTGGTCGCGACCGGCCTGGGACACCGACCGGTGGCTGCGCGACTTCTTCGGACCGGCGGCCGCCGCCGACTGGGCCAAGCCGGTGACCAGTGGTTTCACCCCCGCGGCGGAGATCGTCACGGACGGCGATGACGCGGTGGTACGCCTGGAGCTGCCCGGCGTCGACGTCGAGAAGGACGTCAACGTCGAGGTGGACTCCCACAATGGGGTGAGCCGCCTGGTGATCCACGGCGAACACCGCGACGAGCACGCCGAGGAGCAGAACGGCCGCACGTTGCGCGAGATCCGGTATGGCTCGTTCCGCCGGTCGTTCCGGCTGCCCGCCCACGTCACGGGCGAGGCCGTCAAGGCCTCCTACGACGCCGGCGTGCTGACCGTGCGGGTCACCGGTGCCTTGAAAAAGCCCGCCGAAAGCCCGGCGCAGCGCATCGAGATCACCACGTAAGCCCAACGCGGCAGTCCGAACGTCGAGTTATTGGGACCGAATTCGACAGAATCGCCCGATAACTCGACGTCGGCGCATCAGGAGAAGGCCTGATCGGCCTCAATCCCTAAGACTCGCAACAGGTTTGCCATCTTGCGGTCTAGGCTCTGGCCCACCTTCGTGACCTTGGCGATGCCGAGGCTGCCGAAGGCGGCGCTGGGCTGGTCGATCGAGAAGATCGCGTTGCCGTCGGCATCAGCGTGGATGAGTACCCGTAACGGTGCGTAGAGCAACGCCTTTGGGTCGTGACGGAACATCGTCTCGGCGATCGTGTGGTTGCCGAGCAGGTACTCCACCGCCCTGGTGGTGTGGCCGGCGATGCCGAACAGTGGCAGCGCATCGATGGTCGCGTAGACCATCAGCTCGTGCGGCGCGTTGTCCGCCGCGGCCGCCAGGACCTCGTCCCAGCTGCCACCTCGCTCGGCGATCTCACGCACCGGCGTCGGATCGAAAGTTGGTGCGGCCGCTTCGAAGGCGGCCCGGAATTCGTCGAAGTCGACTCCGGTCGCGATGTCGATGCGGTTCATGACGTGCCGGACTACCTCGAAGTTTTTCACGGTAGTTGTCATGGTGTTCCTCACGATCCGTTCGTCTGGACTCTCTGGTTCGGTCACTGAACTCACCGCGGCCGAGTATACGGTTCGGTGAATGAACCGACAAGGGTAGGATTGCGGTATGGCCCTGCCCCGCGAGTATCCCGACGAGAACTGCCCGATCGCGCGGTCCCTGGAGATCGTCGGCGAGCGGTGGACGCTGCTGATCGTGCGCGACACGTTCTACGGGGCCCGCCGCTTCAGCGATTTCCACCATCACCTGGGCGTCCCCAAGGCGGTGCTGGCCGACCGCCTGGCGTTCCTGGTGGCCGAAGGCGTTCTGGCCAAAGAAGGCAGCGAGTATCGGCTCACCGCCAAGGGCCTACAGCTGTGGCCGCTGATCTGGTCGATGATCACGTGGGGCAAACAGCACCTGCTGAACCAGCCGACCCGGACGTATCGGCACGCGGGATGCGGCGGCTCGATCGACTCCAATCGCACCTGCCAGCGCTGCGCGCAGGTGCCCGAGGTCGGTGAGCTCGTCGTCCACCCGCCGCGACGCCCGCACGATCCGCGGCGCGACGATCCCGTCAGCCGCGCCCTGGCGCGACCGCATCGGATGCTGGAACAGATCTGACTCAGGCCCGGCGCGCCGGCAGCGCTGCGGCCCGGCCAGCGCTGAGTGATCTGCCGACGCCAGTCGGGTGCGGTGGATAGTATCGAAAGTCATACTGTGATCCGTAGCACCATCTGGCCGAGGAGATCCATTGTCCGCCACTACTGAAATCACCGAACTGCACGATCTCATCGGCGGTCTGCGGCGGTGCGTGAACTCCTTAAAGCAGCGCTACGGGGACAATCCGGCAATGCGCCGCATTGTCATTGATGCCGACCGGATCCTGAGCGACGTCGAATTACTCGACACCGATGTTTCGGAATTGGACTGGGCACGCGCTACCGTGCAGCAATCCGGCGAGAAGATCGCCATTCCCGACACCCAGTACGACAGCGATTTCTGGCGCGACGTCGACGACGAGGGTGTCGGGGGTCACAGCCGGTCCTGACAATCGAAGCCCCCCGCGAAATGGGGGGCCTTGTCTGTGTACCCTTCGACTCAACAGCCCGTTCGAAGAGGAACACAGTAGATGAGCGCACCTGCGGCGAACCGTCCTGCCTCCGGCGTCTTTTCACCGACGCGAGCCCAAATTTCCCAACGCACACTACGCACCGACCGGTGGTGGTTGTCGCCGCTGCGGGTCGACCTGGGTTTTGCCGCATTCGTCATTTATGCGACGGTGCGTGCGTTCCTGCAGAACAACTACTACGTCGCCCAGTACCACTATTTGACGCCGTTCTACTCGCCGTGCGTCAGCCAGGGGTGCGTCCCGGAGTCCAGCGATTTCTGGCCCCGGGTCCTGCCGGACGTCTGGTGGTTGCCGTACGCCGCGCTGACGCTGCCCTTCCTGTTGCTGTTCCGGCTGACCTGCTACTACTACCGCGGCGCCTACTACCGCACGGTGTGGCAGTCGCCCACGGCCTGCGCGGTCGCCGAGCCCCGCGTGCACTACACGGGCGAGACCAAGTTCCCGCTGATCGTGCAGAACACGCACCGGTATTTCTTTTATGTCGCCGGCATCATCTCGGTGATCAACAGCTACGACGCGATCGTCGCGTTCCACTCCGACTCCGGCCCCGGCGGTTTCGGCTTCGGCCTGGGCAACGTGATCCTGGTCGGCAACGTCATCATGTTGTGGGTCTACACGCTGTCCTGCCACTCGTGCCGGCACGTGACCGGCGGGCGCCTTAAACACTTCTCCAAAAACCCTGTGCGGTACTGGATCTGGACCCAAGTCAGTCGGCTCAACACTCGGCACAAGCTGTACGCATGGATCACACTGGGCACGCTGATGCTCACCGACTTCTACATCGCACTGGTGGCCAGTGGCACCATCTCAGACCTGAGATTTGTTGGCTGACAGGCTTTTTCACAGTAATCAGAGATAGCGAGCGAGGGTTTCATGGTTGAGGTCGAGCGGCATGCCTACGACGTAGTCGTCATCGGCGCCGGCGGCGCCGGATTGCGTGCGGTCATCGAAGCACGGGAACGAGGCCTCAAGGTCGCGGTGGTGTCCAAGTCGCTATTCGGCAAGGCGCACACGGTGATGGCCGAGGGCGGCTGCGCGGCGTCGATGGGCAACACGAACCCGAAGGACAACTGGAAGACCCACTTCGGCGACACGATGCGCGGTGGCAAGTTCCTGAACAACTGGCGGATGGCCGAGTTGCACGCCAAGGAAGCCCCGGAACGGGTCTGGGAGCTGGAGACCTACGGCGCGCTGTTCGACCGCCTCAAGGACGGAAAGATCAGCCAGCGCAACTTCGGCGGGCACACCTATCCGCGGCTGGCGCACGTGGGTGACCGCACCGGCCTGGAGCTGATCCGCACCATGCAGCAGAAGATCGTCTCGCTGCAGCAGGAGGATTTCGCCGAACTCGGCGACTACGAGGCACGCATCAAGGTGTTCGCAGAATGCGCGATCACCGAGCTGATCAAGGACGGCGACGTCATCGCCGGGGCCTTCGGCTATTGGCGACAGAGCGGCAAGTTCGTCCTGTTCGAGACGCCCGCGGTGGTGCTGGCCACCGGCGGCATCGGCAAGTCGTTCAAGGTCACGTCGAACTCGTGGGAGTACACCGGCGACGGCCACGCCCTGGCCCTGCGCGCCGGTGCGACGCTGATCAACATGGAGTTCATCCAGTTCCACCCGACCGGCATGGTGTGGCCGCCCAGCGTGAAAGGGATCCTGGTCACCGAGGGTGTGCGCGGCGACGGCGGAGTGCTGAAGAACTCCGACAACAAGCGTTTCATGTTCGACTACATCCCCCCGGTGTTCAAGGGCCAGTACGCGGAGAGCGAGCAAGAGGCCGACCAATGGCTCAAGGACAACGACTCGGCCCGCCGCACCCCGGACCTGCTGCCCCGCGATGAGGTCGCCCGCGCGATCAACTCCGAGGTCAAGGCCGGCCGCGGCACCCCGCACGGCGGCGTCTACCTGGACATCGCCTCGCGGCTGACGCCCGACGAGGTCAAGCGCCGGCTGCCGTCGATGTACCACCAGTTCATGGAGCTGGCCGGGGTCGACATCACCAAGGAACCGATGGAAGTCGGGCCCACCTGCCACTACGTGATGGGCGGTGTCGAGGTCGACCCCGACACCGGCGCGGCCACCGTCGCCGGCCTGTTCGCCGCGGGCGAGTGCTCCGGCGGCATGCACGGCTCCAACCGACTGGGCGGTAACTCGCTGAGCGACCTGCTGGTCTTCGGCCGGCGCGCCGGACTCGGCGCCGCCGATTACGCGCGCGCCCTGGCCAGCCGGCCCACCGTGAGCGACGAGGCCGTCGAGGCAGCGGCGCGGCGGGCGCTGGCGCCCTTCGACGGACCGGCCAACGGGGTCACCCCCGAGAACCCGTACACGCTGCAACTGGAGCTGCAGCAGTCGATGAACGACCTGGTCGGCATCATCCGCAAGTCCGAGGAGATCTCCGAGGCGTTGGAGCGGCTCGTCAAGCTGCGCGAACGGTTCAAGAACATCAAGGTCGAGGGCGATCGGCTGTACAACCCCGGCTGGAACCTGGCCATCGACCTGCGCAACATGCTGCTGGTGAGCGAATGCGTCGCGAAGGCCGCACTGGAGCGCACCGAGAGCCGCGGCGGACACACCCGCGACGACCACCCGGGCATGGACTCGTCGTGGCGCAAGGTGTTGCTGGTCTGCCGTGCCGGCGGCGGCGACGACGTCATTCCCGACGTCAGCATCACTCGCGAAGACCAGGTGCCGATGCGGGCCGATCTGCTGGAGCTCTTCGAGATCTCCGAGCTGGAGAAGTACTTCACCGACGACGAGCTGGCCGACCACTCAGGACGGAGAGGCTGATGGGCTACAACGCGACCCTGCGGGTCTGGCGCGGCGACGACGACAGCGGCGCGCTGCAAAACTTCACGGTCGAGGTCAACGAGGGTGAGGTGGTGCTCGACATCATCCACCGCCTGCAGCAGACCCAGACGCCTGACCTCGCCGTGCGATGGAACTGCAAGGCGGGCAAGTGCGGATCGTGCTCGGCCGAGATCAACGGCAAGCCCCGGTTGATGTGCATGACCCGGATGTCCTCGTTCGCCGAGGACGAGGTCGTGACCGTCACGCCGTTGCGGACCTTCCCGGTGATTCGCGACCTGGTCACCGACGTCTCGTTCAACTACGAGAAGGCCCGCGAGATCCCGTCCTTCGCGCCGCCCAAGGACCTGCAACCCGGCGAGTACCGGATGGCGCAGGTCGATGTGCAGCGTTCGCAGGAGTTCCGCAAGTGCATCGAATGCTTCCTGTGTCAGAACGTCTGCCACGTGGTCCGCGACCACGAGGAGAACAAGGAGGCGTTCGCCGGACCGCGCTTCCTGATGCGCATCGCCGAGCTGGAAATGCATCCGCTGGACACCCTCGACCGGCGCGACCAGGCGCAAGAGGAGCATGGCCTGGGCTACTGCAACATCACCAAGTGCTGCACCGAGGTCTGCCCGGAACACATCAAGATCACCGACAACGCGCTGATTCCGATGAAGGAGCGCGTCGCCGACCGCAAGTATGACCCCGTGGTGTGGCTGGGCAACAAGCTGTTTCGCCGCTGAGCGGACTCGCCATTGAGCAGACTCGCCGTTGAGTGGACTCAGTGCGGCGTCAGTCGCCGAAAAGCGCTGCGGTGGAAGACGATCGGCGCCACGTCGGCGTCGATCGTGAGTTCGTTGACGCGCAGCAAGACGATGGTGTGATCGCCGGCCGGGACCAGTTGCTCGATCGCGCTCTCCAGCCACAAGCCGGTGCCCTTGATGAAGACCGCACCGGATTCGTTGGACACCGTCTCCAAACCGGCGAAACGATCCCCGGTTTTCGCGGCCAGCGTGCGGGCGGCCTCGTCGTGGGCCTCCCCCAGCACGCTGATGCCCAGCATCGGCAGGTCCTTGAGCTTGGGCCAGGTGGTCGAGGTGTTCTGCACGCAGAAGGACACCAGCGGCGGGTCGAGCGAGACGGGGACGAAGGTGCTCGCCGCCAGGCCGACCCGGACCCCGGAGACCTCGGCGGCGATGGCGACCACGCCGGTCGGGAAGTGGCCGAAGGCCTCGCGCAGTGAGGTGGGCGTCAGCTTGTTGGTCGCGTTCACCACAGTTCAGTCGCCCCTCGAGCCGAAGACGGATTACTGCTGATTGACCCTACCTGCCGAGTACCCATGTGCGTCAGCCACATCCGGGTGCGCCCGCAATCTGCTCTTCCATGCATTACGCCCGTAAATCGAGAAGATCGGGTCCGCCGGATCCTCGGTGGGCGACCACCGGTTACCGGCCCGCGGCGCCAGCGCCAGCAGTTCCGGGGGCAGCGTCAGCACCGGGATCTGCGCGTCGAGCCGCGGATTGAAGAAGAACGGCACCGAGATTCGTTCGGCCGCCCGCCCGGCCAGGTTCACCCGGTGCTCGGTCGCACGCAGGTAGCCGCCGGTCGCGAGCTCGAGCAGCTCACCGATGTTGACGATGAATGCCCCTGGGAGCGGCGGCACCTCGATCCATCCGTCGGCCGCGCGCCGAACCTGTAGGCCGCGACTGCCCGGCTCGGCCAGCAGCAGCGTCAACACCCCGGAATCTCGATGCGCGCCCACACCCTGGGGGCTGGCCGCGCGGGCGGGGTATCGGATGATCTTGATCAAGGTGGCGGGGGCTCCGGCGAATGCCGCGTCGAAGACGTCGGGCGCGGCGCCGAGCGAGGCCGCCCAGTGGCGGAGCAGCGTTCGGGCCACCGCGGACAGCGCCGCATCCCATTCGGCGACGATCGCGGGCAGCTCGGGCAGGGCGGAGGGCCACTGGTTCGGCCCCTGCAGCCACAGGTAGTCGGGTGCGCCGGGCCCGCCGGCCGGCGGGCGCTCGGGCCCGATATCAATCTGCTCGCGCCAATCCACCTGCCCACGGGTCAACTCGCCGCCGAGCCGCGTGTAGCCCCGGAAGTGCGGGCTGCGCGCCATCGCGATCGCGTCCTTGTCGGCCTGGGGAAGCGAAAACAATTCGCGCGCCGCGGCGAGTAGCCGATCGACGAGCGTCGCGGGCACGTCATGGCCGGTCAGGTAGAAGAAACCCACCTCGTGAGCGGCCTCGCGCAGGGTCTGCCGTAGTTGGCCGGACGGGGCGCGCAGGTCCACGACGGGTAGGGCTGTGCCCGCCGCCACACTGGTCATCTCTCCATTATCGCCGCAGGTAGAGGGGCTGCAAATGGCGCAAAATCGGATAGGCCAACCGGTTGGTTAGTTAGGCGGTGCAATGTAGCTCACATTAACTTGCATCCGCGTCAGGGCCCGATTACTTTTAGCGGTGTTACTGGTGGGTAACTTAGCCCGAGTACCCAACCACACGTGGCATTCTCAACGAGGAGGAACACTAGAGTGAGCCACTACAAGAGCAACGTCCGCGACCAGGTATTCAACCTGTTTGAGGTGTTGGGCGTTGACAAGGCACTAGGCCAAGGCGTGTTCAGCGACCTCGACGTCGACACCGCCCGAGAAATGCTTACCGAGATGAGCCGGCTGGCCGAGGGACCGGTCGCCGAGTCCTTCGTCGAGGGTGACCGCAACCCGCCGGTGTTCAACCCCAAGACGCACTCGGTGACGCTGCCGGAATCCTTCAAGAAGTCCGTCCGCGCCGTGATCGACGCCGGCTGGGACAAGGCCGGCATCGACGAGGTGCTCGGCGGCATGCCGATGCCCAAGGCCCTGGTGTGGGCGCTGCACGAGCACCTGCTCGGCGCCAACCCGGCGGTGTGGATGTACTCCGGCGGCGCCGGATTCGCCAACATCATCTACCACCTCGGCACCGAGGAGCAAAAGAAGTGGGCCGTGCTGTGCGCTGAGCGCGGCTGGGGCGCGACCATGGTGCTGACCGAGCCGGATGCCGGCTCGGACGTGGGTGCCGGCCGCACCAAGGCGGTCCAGCAAGCCGACGGCTCCTGGCACATCGACGGCGTCAAACGGTTCATCACCTCCGCCGACTCCGACGACCTGTTCGAGAACATCGTCCACCTGGTGCTGGCCCGGCCCGAGGGCGCCGGCCCCGGCACCAAGGGCCTTTCGCTGTTCATCGTGCCCAAGTTCCTGTTCGACCCCGAGACGGGCGAACCCGGCGAGCGCAATGGCGTGTTCGTCACCAACGTCGAGCACAAGATGGGCCTGAAGGTCTCGGCGACCTGCGAGCTGTCCTTCGGTCAGCACGACGTGCCCGCCCAGGGCTGGCTGGTCGGCGAGGTGCACAACGGCATCGCCCAGATGTTCGAGGTCATCGAGATGGCCCGAATGATGGTGGGCACCAAAGCAATTGCCACGCTGTCCACCGGCTACCTGAACGCGCTGGAATACGCCAAGTCGCGGGTCCAGGGCGCCGACCTGACCCAGATGACCGACAAGACCGCGCCGCGGGTGACCATCACGCACCACCCCGACGTCCGCCGGTCGCTGATGACCCAGAAGGCATACGCCGAGGGCTTGCGCGCCCTGTACCTCTACACCGCGACGTTCCAGGACGCGGCCGTCGCCGAAGCGGTGCACGGCGTGGATGCGGATATGGCCGTCCGGATCAACGACCTGATGCTGCCCGTGGTCAAGGGCGCCGGCTCCGAGCAGGCCTACGCCAAGCTCACCGAGAGCCTGCAGACCTTCGGTGGTTCCGGCTTCCTGCAGGACTACCCGATCGAGCAGTACATCCGGGACGCCAAGATCGACTCGCTGTACGAGGGCACCACCGCCATCCAGGCGCAGGACTTCTTCTTCCGGAAGATCGTCCGCGACAAGGGTGCCGCGCTGGCCTTCGTGTCCGGGGAGATCCAGAAGTTCGTCGACAGCGAGTCCGGCAACGGCCGGCTCAAGAACGAGCGCGAGCACCTGGCCAAGGCGCTCGGCGACGTCCAGGCGATGGCGGCCACACTGACCGGCTACCTGATGTCCGCCCAGGAGGACGTATCCAGCCTGTACAAGGTCGGTCTGGGCTCGGTGCGCTTCCTGCTCAGCGTCGGCGACCTGCTGATCGGCTGGTTGCTGCAGCGTCAGGCGGCGGTGGCCGTCGAGGCGCTCGACGCCGCCGCCACCGGCTCCGAGCGGTCCTTCTACGAGGGCAAGATCGCGGTGGCGTCGTTCTTCGCGAAGAACTTCCTGCCGCTGTTGACCAGCACGCGCGAGATCATCGAGACGCTGGACAACGACATCATGGAGCTCGACGAAGCCGCCTTCTAGATCTCCAGACGCAAGAATCCCCCGCTTCCCCATTGAAGCGGGGGTTCTTGTGTTCATGGGCAGCGTGCAAAAAAGACCGCCGCTGGATCCCCTCACTCCAGCGGCGGCCCTTTTCGCACGCCGTGCCACTGGCCGGCGGTCGCCCTAGGAGATGCCCCGTGTCGCCGTCGGGGTCGGGGGTCTGACCACAACACGGGGCTATCCAGGGAGTGGATTACCCACGTAGTCCGGCGCCTAAGCCACTGTGACAATTTTCATTCCGCATCGTTATCCGGCGGGTATCAGGCCTCCAGGATTGCGGCCACACCCTGGCCCCCGGCGGCGCAAATGGAGATCAGCGCCCGGACGGGCCCGCCACCTGTGCCTTCGGCCTTCTTCTCGGCCAGCTGCTTGGCCGTCTGCGCCAGAATCCGCCCGCCGGTGGCCGCGAACGGGTGCCCGGCGGCCAGCGACGAGCCGTTGACGTTGAGTTTGGACCGGTCGATCGACCCCAGCGCGGCATCCAGACCCAGCCGCCCCTTGCAGTACTCCTCGGACTCCCAGGCGTGCAGGTGAGCCAGCACCACGGAGGCGAACGCCTCGTGGATCTCGTAGAAGTCGAAATCCTGCAGGCTCAGCCCGTTGCGGGCCAGTAGCCGGGGCACCGCGTAGGTCGGCGCCATCAGCAACCCGTCGCGGCCGTTGACGTAGTCGACCGCGGCGGTTTCGGCGTCCACCAGGTAGGCCAGCGGCGACAACGAATGCTCGGCGGCCCAGTCCTCGGAGGCCAGCAGCGCGACCGAAGCGCCGTCGGTCAGCGGGGTCGAGTTGCCGGCCGTCATCGTCGCGTCGCCGGCCTTCACGCCGAACACTGGCTTGAGCTTGGCCAGCTTCTCGGCGGACGAGTCCGGGCGCAGGTTGTCGTCGCGGTACAGCCCCAAGAAGGGGGTGACCAGGTCGTCGAAGAAGCCGCGATCGTAGGCGGCGGCCATGTTGCGGTGGCTGGCGGCGGCCAGCTCGTCCTGGTCGACGCGCTTGATCCCCAACTGCTTGGCGGTGATCGCCTGGTGTTCTCCCATCGACAGACCGGTGCGCGGCTCGCTATTGACCGGAATCTCGATGCCCAGGGCGGCGGGCAGCGTGCCGACCAGGCGCAGCCGCTGAACGTTGGACTTGGACCGGCGCAACTTCAGCAACTGGCGGCGCAGGTTGTCGCCCAGGCCGATCGGCGGGTCGGAGGTGGTGTCGACCCCGCCGGCGGCAGCCACGTCATAGCGGCCGGCGGCGATGCCGTCCGCGGCGGCGATGGCCGCCTGCAGGCCGGTGCCGCACGCCTGCTGGAGATCGAATGCCGGCGTGTAAGAGGACAACTCCGAGCCCAGCACGCACTCGCGGGTCAGGTTGAAGTCCCGGCTGTGCTTGATCACCGCGCCGCCGACAACGACGCCGAGGCGCTGGCCCGCCAGCCCGAACCGGTCCACCAGCCCGCCCAGGGCGGCGGTGAACATGTCCTGGTTGGATGCCTCCGCGTAGGCGCCGTCCGAGCGCGCGAACGGAATGCGGTTGCCGCCCAGCACGGCGACCCTTCTCCGGGCTGCCCGCGCCTGAGCAGCCTGGTTATTCGCTTCGGAACTCGCAGCAGCCATGTTTTCTCCGTGCCTCTTGCGCTTTGGCAGTTTGAGGATCGCCCGACGAGGCCATACTACTCACGGTTCTTACTCTGCAGTAAGTTCGTCCTTCGTTACGGTTGGCTAATACCCGGCACATCCCACCCCTACATTTCGACCGCCAAAAATATGGAAGGCAGCTCCGTGGCTACCACTCATTCGTCCGATCTGCTCTCGCAGGTTGTCAACTCCGCCCCCGGGTCGTTCGTCGCGAAGCAGCTTGGTGTCCCGCGACCCGAAAACCTCCGCCGCTACTCACCCGGCGACCCGCCCCTGGCTGGGTCCGTGTTGATCGGCGGCCCCCCGGACCAGCAGGGCCGGGTGGTCGAGCCGCTGCGTGTGGCGCTGGAAAAGGATTACGACCTGGTGGGCAACAACTTGGGCGGTCGTTGGGCCGACGAGTTCGCCGGCCTGGTCTTCGACGCCACCGGGATCACGACCCCGTCCGGGCTCAAGGCGCTGCACGAGTTCTTCACGCCGCTGTTGCGCAATCTGGGCCGCAACGGCCGCGTTGTCGTCGTCGGCACCACGCCCGACCTGGCGGCCAGCAGCGACGAGCGGATAGCGCAGCGCGCTCTGGAGGGCTTCACCCGCTCGCTGGGCAAGGAGTTGCGCGGCGGCTCCACCGTCGCGCTGGTGTACCTGTCGCCCGAGGCCAAACCCGCCGCGACCGGCCTGGAATCGACGATGCGGTTCATCCTGTCGGCCAAGTCGGCCTACGTCGACGGGCAGGTCTTCTACGTCGGGGAGGCCGACTCGACCCCGCCCGCCGACTGGGACCGGCCGCTGGACGGCAAGGTCGCCATCGTGACCGGCGCCGCCCGCGGCATCGGCGCGACAATCGCGGAGGTGTTCGCCCGCGACGGCGCGCGGGTCGTCGCGATCGACGTGGAGTCCGCCGCGGAGGCCCTGGCCGAGACCGCGAGTCGCGTAGGCGGCACCGCGCTGTGGCTCGATGTCACCGCCACCGACGCGGTCGAGAAGATCACCGAGCACCTGCGCGACCATTACGCCGGGCACGCCGACATCCTGGTCAACAACGCCGGCATCACCCGCGACAAGCTGCTGGTCAACATGGACGACGCCCGCTGGGACGCCGTGTTGGCCGTCAATCTGCTTGCCCCGCAACGGCTTACCGAAGGACTGATCGACAACGGCAGCATCGGCGCCGGGGGCCGGGTGATCGGCTTGTCCTCGATGGCCGGCATCGCGGGCAACCGCGGCCAGACGAACTACGCCACCACCAAGGCCGGCATGATCGGGCTCACCCAGGCGCTGGCTCCCGGGCTCTACGAGAAGGGCATCACGATCAACGCGGTGGCCCCGGGTTTCATCGAGACCAAGATGACGGCGGCCATTCCACTGGCCACCAGGGAGGTCGGCCGTCGGCTGAACTCGCTGCTGCAGGGCGGCCAGCCCGTCGACGTCGCCGAGACCATCGCCTACTTCGCAAGCCCGGCGTCAAACGCGGTGACGGGCAACGTCATCCGCGTCTGCGGTCAGGCCATGTTAGGCGCATGATGGAACAACCTAGCGGCCTGCGAAACATGCTGCGGGCGGTCGCTGGGGCCCTGCCCCTGGTGCCGCGGGGCGACAGACTGCCCGGCCGCACCGTGACCGTCGACGAGCTGGCCATCGACCGGACCAACGTCGCCGAGTACGCGGCTGTCACCGGTTTGCGCTTCGGCAACAACGTCCCGCTCACCTACCCGTTCGCGCTGACCTTCCCCGCGCTGATGGCCCTGGTGACCGGGCTCGACTTTCCCTTTGCCGCAATGGGATCGGTGCACACCGAGAACAACATTACGCAGTACCGGCCCATCTCGGTCACCGACACGGTCGGGGTGCAGGTGCACGCGGAAAACCTGCGCGAGCACCGCAAGGGCCTGCTAGTCGACCTGGTGACCAACTTACATGTAGGCAACGACGTTGCGTGGCACCAGGTTACGACGTTCCTGCACCAACAGCGCACCAGCCTGTCCGACGAGCCCAAGCCGCCGCCGCAGAAGCAGCCCAAGCTGCCACCGCCGAGCACCGTGCTGCGCATCACCCCCGGCCGGATCCGGCGTTACGCGGCTGTCGGCGGCGATCACAACCCGATCCACACCACTCCGATCGCCGCCAAGCTGTTCGGATTCCCGACCGTCATTGCGCACGGAATGTTCAGTGCGGCAGCGGTACTGGCCAACATCGAGGCCAGACTGCCCGACGCCGTGCAGTATTCGGTGCGGTTCGGCAAGCCGGTGGTGCTGCCTGCCACCGTCGGCCTCTACATCGACGAGGACGACGCCGGCTGGGACCTCTCGCTGCGCAACATCGCGAAGGGATACCCGCACCTGACGGGTCGCGTGCAGCCCCTTTAGCCGCTCACCCGGCGCGTTCGTCCTGCTTTTGCGCGGGCAGGCGGCGGCGCAGCAGCCGGCGGAGCCCGTGGGCGCCGGTAGCGGTCAGCAGGAAGACGCCGAACAGCCAGAGCGGCGGCCGGGCCAGCTCCCAGACGAAGATCGCCGCCCAGATCGGCGACCCCTGGGTGACCGCAAGCACGCCGGCCGCGCCGGCCAGCGACACCGCCGGGACGTGCAGCTGCGTCCCGGCCAGCCAGTTGATGGTCAACACCAGCAACGCTCCCGCCGCGGCGCCGGTGGCCAGCGACGGCGTGAGCATGCCGCCGGCGCCGCCGGCGCGCAGGAACAGGGCGGTCAGCAGCGGCTTGAGCAGCAGGATCGCCGCCGCGGCCGACAGCGTCAGCCCGCTGGCCAGGCTGACGGTCAGGATGCTGCGGCCGTTGCCCGGCAGTTCCGGCCACCACTGCGCGCAGAATCCCATTACCAGCCCGGCGCCGGCGAGCGCCGGGACCAGCACCCAGCCGCGGATCTGCCGGGTTGGCCGCGCCGCGGCCATGATCCGGTTGAACGCCAGCCCGACGCCCAGCGCCAACGGCGCCATCACCAGCCCGTGCGCGGTCAGTAGGTACGTCGACTCTCCGATCGGCCAATCCAGGCTGGGTTGATCGCGGGTGCTGGCCGAACCGACCGCGACGGCCAGGCTCGAGGTGAGCAACGCCGCGCCCAGCGCGCGCGGATGCCAGGTGTTCAGCATGATGCGCACCGAGAACAGCGCCCCGGCCAGCGGCACGGCGTACACCGCGCCCAGCCCGGCGCCGGCCGCGCAGGCCAGCAGGATCTCGCGGTCGCGGCCGGACAGCCGCCGCAGCCAGCCCGTCGCCAAATCGCCCAGTGCGGCCGCGAATTGGCGCGGCGCACCCTCCCGGCCCAGGGACGCCCCCGAGCCGACCAGCAGCACCTGCAGCATGGCGTCGATGCTCCAGGACCACCGGGGTATCCGTTCATACCGGGCGATGGTCCCGGCCAGCGGCGGCACCTCGGCCCGGTGCCGCAGGATCCACCAGCCGGCCCCGGCCAGTGCGGCGCCGACCATCGGTCCCAGCACGCGCCGAGTGGTGCTGCTGGCCCTGACGCCGGACAGCATGGTGCCGAAGCTGTAGTGATAGGTCAGGTGCTGAACGCTGCGCAGCACGAACGTCGTGGACAAGCCCGCAACCCCGGCCAGCAACCCGACGATGACGACCGCGCAGAAGAAGTCGACGTGCGACTGGCGGCGCCCGCGGAAGGCCACGGCTCGAATCTATGTCACCGGCGGTCAGCCGGCAGCGACGTTGTGGCCGTCCACTTCCGGCAGCGCGCCGTCGCGGTCCTGGGGCGCGCCGCGCAGGCCGTGCCAGAACAGCCCGATCATCAGCTCGGCGGCGTCGTCGACGTCGATGTCCCCGGTGGACAGCCGGGTGGCCATCGCCTCACCGGCACCCACCAAGGCCACCGCCATCATCTGGTGCTCGGCGTCCGAGCGCGGCGTGCGGCTGCCGGAACGCACCAGCCCAGCCACCATTTCGATGATCTGCTCGCGTCCTTCGCGGACGGTGTGGGCGAACGCCTGCGAGCTGATGGCCTGGGTGTACATCACGATCCACGACGCGCGGTTGGCATCGATGTAGCGCAGGAACGACACGATGGTGTTGCGCAACAGGTCCCGGGGGCTCTTGGTGAAGTCGATGTCGGCGCGCACCGCCTCGATGAACCGGGTCAGCTCGCGGTTCAGGCAGGCGCCGAACAGATCCTCTTTGGAGCCGTAGTACAGGTAGAGCATCGGCTTGGAGATCTCGGCCGCGGCCGCGATCGTGTCCATCGAGGTCTCGTGGTAGCCGTTGACCGAGAACATCTGCACGGCGGCGTCGAGCATCTGCTGCTCCCGGACAGCGCGCGGCAACCGTTTGGTACCACCTGCCATCGTGCTCTGCCCTTTCAGGCCCCCGGGCCTCGTCTATCTGAATCCAGAGTAACGATGATGCGGCAAATTAGTGTCCACACGCCCGACTTGGGCCTTTCATCGCCGCCAGCCGCGCCACCGACTGGTTCACCGCGGGCAGGGCCAATTCGCCTGCCGCGACGGACTTCTCGAGTCGGTCGAGCACGGCCGGCACCTCGTCGGTGGTGACCCAAAGCGCCTCGTCGATACCGGCCTGCAAGGTGCGCAGCACCGCCTCGGCCACGCCGAACCGCTCGGTGATCGCGGCCATGCTGGACAGGTCGTCGCTGAACACCGGGCCGTCGAAGGGCGGGGCGCCGTAGCCGATGCCGTCACGCAGCAACTGCACCGCGGGCCGGCTCAGAGTGGCCGGGTCGTCGCCGGTCAGCCCGGGAACCTGCAGGTGACCCAGCATGACTCCGACGGGCGCGGCGGTCACCAGCGTCCGGTACGGCACCAGGTCGACGGTCTGCAGGTCACTCAGCGGCGGCGTCACCACCCCGCCCTTGTGTGAATCGCCCGAGCCATGCCCGTGACCCGGGAAGTGTTTGAGCACCGGCAGCACCCCGGCATCGCGCAGGCCCTGCGCGTAGGCGCCGGCGTAGTCGGTGACCGTCTGCGGATCGTTGCTGAACGAGCGGTCCCCGATCACGGCATCGTCGGGCTCGTCCGACACGTCGACCACCGGCGCGAAATCGATCGTGATGCCCAGGTCGTGCAGCTTCTTGCCACGCTGCGCGGCCAGGTCGTGCACCTGGGTCGGGGTCTGGGTTCGGGCCAGCGTCCGGGCCGATGGGGCCGAGCCGATCAGCGACCGTAACCGCGACACCCGCCCACCCTCCTCGTCGACGCTGACCGCCAGCGGCAACGGCCCGGCGCTGCCCGCGATGTCGGCCAGGGGCCCCTGGAAGAGCGACAGGTCCGTCCAGCCGCCGATGAAGATCCCACCGACGTGGTAGGTGTCCACGACGGCCCGGGCATCGTCGGCGTTCTTCACGCCGACCATCAGCAGCTGAGCCAGCTTGTCGCGGGTCGACAACGACGTGGTGGGGTCGCCGCACACCGGCGGCGCGGGCGCGGCGACCGGCTTGCCGGAGGTGGACGGGCTGGGTCGCGTCGCGGTGTGCCCGCAACCGACCACCAGCACCGATGCGGCGACGAGCGCTGCAAGAGTGCGCGGAAAGGGCATCGGGCCATGTTGTCACGGGTGTTTCGACCCGGGCCCAGGGGGCGACCCCTGTTACCTTGACGATTGACCGGTTTGACCGGCGGGGGTACTAGCGCGAGCTAGCAGGGACGACGCAAGGGGGCTGGCGATGCCCGGGTTCACGCTGGCTGCCGCGGCGAGCATCGCGGCGGGCCTGACGATCGGCGCCGCGGCGGCGGTCGGCGTCACCATCGCGGTCGAGGGCCACGCCGCCGTGCCCGCGACGACCCCGGCGACGCAGCTCCCCACCGGGCCGTATCTGGTGAATTACGGCGACCGGTGCTGGCGCGGGCACTGTATTCCCTGGCCTTCATGAGGGCCCTCATGAGCCCGCGCGACTCGCGGCCGGACCCGCACCAGGCGTTCTGCTAGGTTGGCGTTAGGTCGTCTCAGCTACGACCGTGAACTCCAAGGAGCCATCGAATGAACCGCATCATTGCGCCCGCCGCCGCGAGCGTGGTGGTTGGTTTGTTGCTGGGCGCGGCGGCGATCTTCGGCGTCACGCTGATGGTGCAACAGGACACGAAGCCGCCAATCCCCGGGGGCGATCCGCAGTCGTCAGTGCTCAACCGGGTCGAGTACGGCAACCGTAGCTAGCGGCGATCGCAAGCGCGGCCGCGGCGATCGCAAGGGCGGCGTAGCCGGGCGCAGCGGGTCGCCACCACCGGAAGTAGCCGCGCGCAGCGGGTCGGCGCCATCGGACTCAACGACGGCCCAGACCCCGTCGTCCGGGCTTGCGCAACCGGCCGGGGGCCCGTCGGCAAGCCCGCTGTCGCGCCGCTGGCTGGTGTTGGTCGGGATTCTCGCGCTGGCGTTGACGTTCCTGCAGTCGCCGGGGCGGACCTCCCCCGACACCAAGCTGGACCTCACCGCCAACCCGTTGCGGCTCCTGCTGCGCGCCACCAACTTGTGGAACAGCCAGCTGCCGTTCGGGCAGGCGCAGAACCAGGCCTACGGCTACCTGTTTCCGCACGGCGCCTTCTTTCTGCTCGGCCACGTACTCGGGCTGCCCGGCTGGGTGACCCAGCGGCTGTGGTGGGCGCTGCTGCTGACGGTCGGCTTCTGGGGTCTGCTGCGAGTCGCCGAGGCGCTGGGAATCGGTAGCCCGACGTCGCGGGTGATCGCCGCCGCGGCGTTCGCGCTGTCTCCGCGTGTGCTGACCACCCTCGGCTCGATCTCGTCGGAGACGCTGCCGATCATGCTGGCGCCGTGGGTGTTGCTGCCGACGATCCTCGCTTTGAGATTTGGGGGGCGAGGGACTTCGGGCCGGTCGGTGCGCGCGCTGGCCGGCCAGGCCGGGCTGGCAGTGGCGCTGATGGGCGCCGTCAACGCCATTGCCACGCTGGCGGGCTGCCTGCCCGCGGTGATCTGGTGGGCCAGTCATCGGCCCAACCGACGGTGGCGGCGCTACACCGCGTGGTGGCTGCTGACCCTGGCCCTGGCGACGCTGTGGTGGGTGGTGGCGCTGGTCCTGCTGCGCAAGGTCAGCCCGCCGTTCCTCGACTTCATCGAATCGTCCGGCGTGACGACGCAGTGGTCGTCGCTGACCGAGATGCTGCGCGGCACCGACAGCTGGACCCCGTTCGTCGCACCGACCGCCACCGCGGGCGCGCCGCTGGTGACCGGGTCGGCGGCCATCCTGGCCACCTCCCTGGTCGCGGCGGCGGGCCTGGCCGGGCTGGCCAGCAGGGGGATGCCGGCGCGGGGACGACTGGTGACCATGCTGCTGGTCGGCGTGGTCCTGATGGCCGTCGGATACAGCGGGGGGCTGGGCTCGCCGCTGGCCCACCAGGTGCAGGTTTTCCTGGACGCCGCGGGAGCCCCGCTGCGCAACGTGCACAAGCTGGAATCGGTGATCCGGATCCCGCTGGTGCTGGGCGTCGCGCAGCTGCTGGGCCGGATCCCGCTGCCGGGCAGCGCGCCGCGAACGGTGTGGTTGCCCGCCTTCGCGCACCCCGAGCGCGACAGGCGCGTCGCCGCGGGCGTCGTGATACTGACCGCGCTGACCGCCGGCACCTCGCTGGCCTGGACCGGCCGGCTCACCCCGCCGGGCACGTTCAGCGCGATACCGCGGTATTGGCAGCAGACCGCCGACTGGCTCGCCCAGCACAACACCGGGACGCCCACCCCCGGACGCGTGCTGGTGGCGCCGGGGGCGCCGTTCGCCACCCAGACCTGGGGCACCAGCCACGACGAGCCACTGCAGGTGCTCGGCACCAGCCCCTGGGGCGTGCGCGACTCGATCCCGTTGACCCCGCCGCAGACCATCCGGGCGCTGGATTCGGTGCAGCGCCTGTTCGCCGCCGGGCTCCCCTCCGCCGGGCTGGCCGATACCCTTGCCCGCCAAGGTATTTCGTACGTCGTGCTGCGCAACGACCTGGATCCCGAGACGTCACGCTCGGCCCGCCCGATCCTGGTGCACCGCGCCATCGAGGGCTCGCCGGGGCTGGTCAAGGTCGCGCAGTTCGGCGACCCGGTGGGGCCCGGTACCCTGGCCGGGTTCGTCGCCGACAGCGGGCTGCGCCCGAGCTACCCGGCGGTCGAGATCTTTTCCGTCGCGCCGAGCGGGGTCGCGCCCGGCAATCCCGGTGCGCCCTACTTCGTCGACACCGACCGGCTGGCCCGCGTCGACGGCGGCCCCGAGGTGCTGCTGCGCCTAGACGAGCGGCGCCGCCTGCAGGGCCTCCCGCCGCTGGGGCCGGTACTGATGAACCAGGATTTGAGGGATGCCCGCGGCGCCGGCCTGCTGATGGCCGCCCCGGTGACCGTGACGGACACTCCGCTGGCGCGCGAGACGGACTACGGCCGGGTCGACGAGCACTCGTCGGCGATTCGCGCCGCCGGGGACACCAGGCACACCTACAACCGCGTGCCCGATTACCCCGTCCCGGGCGCCGACCCGGTGTACGGCGGCTGGACCGGCGGCCGGATCAGCGTGTCGAGCTCGTCGTCGGATTCGACCGCGATGCCCGACGTCGCGCCGGCCACCTCGCCGGCCGCCGCGATCGACGGCGACCCGGCGACGTCCTGGGTGTCCAACGCCCTGCAGACCGCCGTCGGGCAGTGGCTGCGGGTGGATTTCGACCACCCGGTCAATAACGCCGCGATCACCCTGACGCCCAGTGCGACCGCCGTGGGCGCCCAGGTCCGGCGCATCCTGATCGAGACCGCCAACGGCAGCACCACTTTGCGGTTCGACGAGGCCGGCAAGCCGCTGACCGCCGCCCTGCCCTATGGCGAGACGCCGTGGGTGCGGGTCACCGCCATCGGCACCGAAAACGGTTCCGGCGGTGTGCAATTCGGCATCACCGACCTGTCGGTTACGCAGTACGACGCGGCCGGCTTCGCGCACCCGGTGAACCTGCGGCACACCGTGCAGGTACCCGGGCCGCCGCCCGGCGCGCCGGTCGCGGCGTGGGACCTGGGCTCGGACCTACGCGGTCGGCCGGGCTGCGCCCCGGCACCCGACTCCGTGCGCTGCGCGTCGTCGATGGCCCTGGCGCCCGAGGAGCCGGTCAACTTCAGCCGGACCCTGACCGTCGCGACGCCGGTGTCGGTGACGCCAGCGCTGTGGGTGCGCCCGCGGCAGGGCCCAAAACTTGCCGACCTGATCGCCGAGCCGAATACGACTCGCGCCCAAGGCGATTCGGATGCGCTGGACCTCCTCGGGTCGGCCTATGCGGCCACCGACGGCGACCCGGCCACGGCGTGGACGGCGCCGCAGCGCGTGGTGCAGTACAAGACCCCGCCGACGTTGACCGTGACGCTGCCGCGCCCGGCGGAGGTCGCCGGCCTGCGGCTGACCGCCAGCCGCTCGGCATTGCCGGCCCACCCGACGATGGTGGCGGTCGACCTGGGCGACGGCCCGCAGGTACGGGCACTACACGGCGACGAGAGCGTGCTGTCACTGCGACCCCGGCTGACCGACACCGTCACGCTGAGCCTGCTCGACTGGCAGGACGTGATCGACCGCAACGCGTTGGGCTTCGACCAGCTCAAGCCGCCCGGACTGGCCGGTGTCGCGGTACTCGGCGCCGACGGTAATCCGATCGCGCCCGCGGATTCCGCGCGCAACCGCGAGCGGGAGATCGTCGTCGACTGCGACCACGGGCCGGTGATGGCGGTCGCCGGCCGGTTCGTGCACACCTGGATCCGGACGACGGCGGGCGCGCTGCTGGGCGACGAACCGATTCCCGCCATCCCCTGCGACCGCGCGCCGATCGCGCTGCCGGCCGGACAGCAGGAATTCCTGATCAGCCCTGGCGCCCAGTTCGTGGTGGACGGCGCGCGGTTGTCGGCTCCCGGCTTTGACCGGGGCGCCGCCGGTCCGCCCCCGGTCGCCGCCACCACCGGGGCCTGGAGCGCCGACCGGCGCGAAATACGAGCCCCCGCATCGGCCAACTCGCGGGTGCTCGTCATTCCCGAGAGCATCAACCCGGGCTGGGTGGCGCGCACCGGCAGCGGGGCCCGGCTGACACCGGTCGCGGTCAACGGCTGGCAGCAGGGCTGGGTGGTGCCCGCGGGAGACGCCGAAACCATCACGCTGACCTTCGCGTCCAACTCGCTGTACCGGGCCGGGCTGGCGACGGGCCTGGCGTTGCTGCCGCTGCTGGCGGTGCTCGCGTTGTGGCGTACCCGCCGCGCTCGGCCCGACGACGCACCCGCGCAGCCGTGGCCCTCCGGGCCCTGGGCCGCGGTGCCGGCGGTGGCGGCCAGCGCGCTGATCGCGGGGGCGGCCGGGACCGTGCTGGTCGGCGGCGCCCTGGGCCTGCGGTATGCGCTGCGCCGCCGGGATCGGCTGCGTAACCAGCTCACCGTGGCGATCAGCGCCGGCGGCCTGATCCTCGCCGGCGCGGCACTGTCGCGGCATCCCTGGCGATCGGTCGACGGTTATGCCGGCCATTCCGCGAGTGTTCAACTGCTGGCATTGATTTCGCTCGCCGCGGTGACCGCGTCGGTCGTCGTGCTGCCCGAGCACCTGGGACGCTCCCGCGACGACTGCTAGGTTGGTCAAATCGCCGCCGTCCGAGGAGTTACGGCCATGGGATGGTTTACCGCACCCGGGTACTGGCTGGGCAGACTGTTGCTGGAGCGCGGCACCGCGGCGATCTACCTGATCGCCTTCGTCGCGGCCGCGGTCCAGTTCCGCGCACTCATCGGAGAATACGGAATGCTGCCGGTGCCAAGGTTTTTGGCTGACCGATCGTTCTGGAGAACGCCGAGCATCTTCCATCTCCGCTACTCCGACCGGCTCTTCGCGAGCCTCGCTTGGTTCGGCGCCGCGCTGTCGACGGCGATCGTCGCCGGCGTGGCCGACCTGGCGCCGCTGTGGGTCGCGATGCTGATGTGGTTGACCCTGTGGATTCTGTACCTGTCGATCGTCAACGTCGGCCAGGCCTGGTACTCGTTCGGGTGGGAATCGCTGCTGCTGGAGACCGGCTTCCTGATGATCTTTCTGGGCAACGACCGCACCGGACCGCCGGTGCTGACGCTGCGGATGGCGCGGCTGCTGCTGTTCCGGGTCGAGTTCGGCGCCGGGCTGATCAAGCTACGCGGCGACCCGTGCTGGCGCGAACTGACCTGCCTGTACTACCACCACGAAACGCAGCCGATGCCCGGTCCGCTGAGCTGGTTCTTCCACCATCTACCGAAACCGCTGCACCGGATCGAGGTGGCGGGCAACCACTTTGCCCAGCTGATCGTGCCGTTCGGGCTGTTCGCGCCCCAGCCCGTCGCCACCGTGGCCGCGGTGATCATCGTCGTGACCCAGTTGTGGCTGGTGTTGTCGGGCAACTTCGCCTGGCTGAACTGGGTGACGATCGTCTTGGCGTGCAGCGCGATCGACCAGTCGTCGCTGGCGGCGCTGCTGTCGATACCCGCCGCCCCTACCTGGGGCTCGCCACCGGCGTGGTTCGTCGTCGCGGTGTGCACCTTCGCGACCGCGGTGGTGTTCCTCAGTTACTGGCCGATACGCAACATGTTGTCGTCGCGGCAGCGAATGAACATGTCGTTCAACCCCTTTCATCTGGTCAATACCTACGGAGCCTTCGGCAGCATCGGTCGCGTGCGCCGCGAGGTGGTGATCGAGGGCACCGACGAGGCCAGGATCTCCGCGCAAACGGTCTGGCGGGAATACGAATTCAAGGGCAAGCCCGGCGCGGTGGGCCGGCTGTCGCGACAATTTGCGCCCTATCATCTGCGGCTGGACTGGCTGATGTGGTTCGCCGCCCTGTCACCGGGCTACGCGCAGCCGTGGCTGACGCCGTTCCTGCAGCGGCTACTGCGCAACGACGCGCCGACGCTGCGCCTGCTGCGGCACAACCCCTTCCCGGCGTCGCCGCCGACGTATGTGCGCGCCCAGCTCTATCGGTACCGCTTCACGACGCCGGCCGAACTGCGGCGCGACCGGGCGTGGTGGCATCGCGCCCTGGTCGGTGGCTACGCGGGACCACTCGCGGCGCCGGCGGAGCCTTCGCGGCAGCACGGTTAGCTCCATCCCCGGGCTTACGCTGACCTGCGCCCTTAGCCGTCGACTGTTATCGACGGCCGAGTACGGGCGACGAGGTTGTCCGCTCGGCCGACTCGACCGACGGCGCGGCGAATGCCTCGTTCAGGGTGAGAGTCCCGCAAGTTAGTTTTTCGACCCGGATTTTTAATCTATTGACATAGTTTCTTCAGGATACTTTTTCCCAGATTTATCTTCTGCTTGGCTGCCTGACAGATCTGAGAGCGTCGCAGGTGGCCGGGCCTAATTGGTTGCCGCGCTCGACGAAGTCCCGGAGCTGCCGCGGCCCGCCTCGGCAGGCTCCGCTGGCGCCGCGACGGTCGGTGCCGACGGGCCTCGGTTGCCACAGAGCTGGCTAGTGTTCTGGTCACACGAGCATTGCGGCGCCCGCAGCCATGGGATCGCGATGGCTGAATTTTCCGAATTACGTTGCACATCAACGCTATCGGTGGCTTCTACTGTCATCTGTTGGTGATAGCACCCCGGAGAAGGAGGGACCACATGGATTTCGGAGCGTTGCCACCGGAGATCAACTCCGGCAGGATCTACTCTGGGCCAGGACCGGCGCCGCTGTTGGCCGCCGCGGCCGCCTGGGATGGATTGGCCGCCGAATTAGATTCGGGCGGCAACATCTTACGGATCACAAATTTCGGAGCTGAGTACCAGCTGGCACGGCCCGTCCGCGACGACGATGGCGGTCGCGGTAGCGCCGTACATCGCATGGCTCGCCAAAAGCGCTGCGCAGGCTGAGCAAACAGCACTTCAAGCCAGGGCGGCGGCAGGCGCATACGAGGCCGTCTTCGTGGCGACTGTGCCGCCACCGGTGATCGCGGCCAACCGGTCGTTGTTGGCAACCTGGAGGACAAGAACCCCGGGCTGAGCAGCACCGGCGCCGCCCAGTTCGCGACCATATCGGCGAAGGCCTTTTGCCCAAGACAGCTGCAAGATGCCGGCGGCGGTAAAGGCGGCCATGGCTCACCGCCATGGACACCCGATCCGCCTGTTTGAAGCTCCTCTCGAGGGTGGGTGTACCGGCCAGCCAACTCTCCAGGATCTCCCGGGTGCCGGCCGCATACCGCGCCTGCGCGGACAGCGTGGTGCCCGAAACATGCGGCGTCATGGCGTTATTGGGCATGGTCCGCCAAGGGTGGTCGGCGGGCGGCGGCTGCGGGTACCAGACGTCGCCGGCGTATCCCGCGAGCTGCCCACTGCGCAGCGCGGCCGCGATCGCCTCGGGGACGGTTTCCTCACCGCGGGCGGTGTTGACGATGTAGGAGCCGCGGCGCATCGTGCCGAGCAGCCGCTCGTCGAACATCCGGCGGGTCGCGTCGTACAGCGGTGAATGGATGGAGACGATGTCGACCGAGCGCACCAGCGACTCCACGTCTGGGTGAAACGTCACGTTGAGTTCCCTCTCGGCTTCCGGCGAGAGCCGGCGGGTGTCGGTGTAGTGCAGGTTGACGTCGAACGGGGCCAGCCGGCGCAGCACCGCCCGTCCGATGCGGCCCGCGGCGATCAGCCCGACGTCCATGCCCTCCACGTCGTAGGCGCGCTCCACGCAGTCCGCGATGTTCCAGCCGCCGTCGGTGGCCCATCGGTGCGACGGTACGAAATTGCGCACCAGCGTGAGGATCTGCATCACGGTGTGCTCGGCGACGCTGATGCTGTTGCTGTAGGTCACCTCCGCCACGGTGATCCCGCGCTGCTGGGCCACCTCGAGGTCCACGTGGTCCGAGCCGATGCCCGCGGTCAGCGCCAGTTTGAGGTTCGGCGCCTTGTCGATCCGCTCCTTGGTCAGGTAAGCCGGCCAAAACGGTTGGGAGATAACGACGTCGGCGTCGACGAGCTCACGCTCGAATTCGGAGTCCGGCCCGTCCTTGTCCGAGGTCACCACCAGCTCGTGGCCGCCGTCGGCGAAGAACTTGCGAAGCCCCAGCGCGCCCGAGACGCAACCGAGCAACTCACCCGGGGTGAAGTCGATGCCCGACGGCGACGGCACCGTGCTGCCGTCGGGATAGCTCTGGATCGTCGGGATTCTGTCGCGGGCGTACTTCGGCGGGTACCCGTTGACGGGGTCCGGGTAGAGCACCATCACACACTTGGCCATCGCATTCTCCTTTGGGCGCGTTCCTCCCCTCCCAGGTTTCGCCGTCGAGTCGCCGCTGTCCAAGACGGGATTCCGACTGGCCGATAGGTCCCGCCTATCAGACTCAAACGCGGCCGAATGCCTCGCCGAGGTCCGCGTCCTGCGCGGTCTGCAGCAGCACCCGGGTGATGACCGAGCCGGGTTCAGCGGCGTTGGTGACGAGCGCCATCGGCGCCGTGACCGACGGATCGTGCAGCCGCAGCACCGAAGCGCCGGCGGGGACCCCGAGGACTCGTATCCAGGTGTGCGGCACGATGCTCGCCCAGCGACCGGTGGCGATGTGCGCGAATAATGTTGCGACAGAATCGGTTTCGAGTTGCGGATTGATGGTCAGGCTCTGGGTGGCCAGCGCATCGTCGATGACGCGTCGTCCGCGCATCCCCACGGTCAGCAGGCACAGCGGCAGCGCCAGGGCATCAGACCAACTGATGGTGTCGGGCTTCCCGGCCAGCAGGTCGCCGCCGACGACGAGCACCTGGTGTTCCTGATACAGCGGGGTGACCAGCAGTTCCTGGGTGTCGTGTCGGTCCGGGTAGAGCATGCCCGCGTCCAATTCGAATCGGCGGATCCGTTCGATGATCTCGGCCGAACGCAGGTTGGCCTCCACCTGCACCCGCACCAACGGATGCGCGGCGCAAAACGGATCCGTCAGCAGCGCTACGGTAGTCGCGGCGTTGGGCACCACGCCTAGACGCAGCTCGCCGACGAGGCCGGTCTGCAGCGCCGCGACTTCGAGCGTGAGCGCGTCACGGTCGGCCAGGATGCGCCGGGCCCAATGCACCAGCCGTTCGCCCTCGGGCGTCAGGCCCTCGAACTTCTGTCCGCGCCGGACCAACGGCACCTTTAGTTCGTGTTCGAGCTTGCGGATGGCCTCCGACAGCGCGGGCTGGGACACGTGGCTGGCCTCGGCGGCGCGGGCGAAATGACGCTCGCGGGCCAGCGTGACAAAGTACTCCAGCTGACGAAACAGCATGGACTCATTCGATCACGAGGTCGCGCGGCGGCGGTTACCTGCCGTCGTCGTTTTCGTCGAGGAGCATTTGTTCGGGGTGGTGGTGGGTGTTGGTGCGGGGTTGACCGTGGTCGAGGTGTGGTGGGGGGATCCATTGGGTTTTGCCGTTGGGGTGTTTTCGGGTGGTCCAGCCTTTTGGTCGCAGGAGTCGGTGATGCGGGCCGCAGGCGAAGGTCAGCTCGTTGATGTCGGTGGTGTGGGATTAGGCGTAGTCGGTGATGTGGTGGACTTCGCAGTAGTAGCCGCCCACGGTGCAGCCGGGGGCGCTGCAGCCGCGGTCCTTGGCGTACAGGACGATTCGTTGGCCTGGGGAGGCCAGGCCCCGGAACACCCTGGATGCACACTCGTACAATAACTTTGGCGAATGACTAGAGCGTCTCGTCCAACTCCCCCAGCCGGTCGGTCAGCCGCAGGTTCTCCGAGTAGTCCACCGGGCAGCAGATCAGCGAGACGCCGTCGTCGGCCAGCGCGGTCCGCAGCGTCGGCAATAGTTCCTCGGCACTGTTAATCCGGTAGCCCTTGGCGCCAAAGCTTTCCGCGTATTTGATGATGTCGGGATTGCCGAACTTCACGTAGTAGTGCTCGCCGAGTTCGAGATCCATCTTCCATTCGATGAGCCCGTAGCCGCCGTCCTCCCAGATGAGCACCACCAACGGAATGCGTTCGCGCACCGCGGTCTCGATCTCCTGCGAGTTCATCAGGAAGGCCCCGTCGCCCACGACGGCCAACACCTTGGACTCGGGGATGGCCAGCTTGACACCGAGCGCCCCCGGCAGCGCAAAACTCATGGTGGACAAACCATTCGAGATCAGGCATGTGTTCGGCTCGTACGTCGGGTAGAGCCGGGCCATCCACATCTTGGTGGCCCCGGTGTCAACCAGCACGATGTCGTTGCGGCCCAACGCCTCTCGGGTGTCGGCCACCACCCGCGCGGGCGCCAGGGGATAGCGCGAATCCTGTTGTCCCCGAGCGAATTCCTCGGCCAGCAAGCCCGATCCGGGGACCTCCGGCTCGGCGTCGAAGCCGTGGCCGGCGAGCGCGTCGGTGAGCGCATCCACCGAGGCGCTGATGTCGCCGATGATGCCGACGTCGACCGAATAGTGCGCGTCGACCTCCGCCGGGAAACGGTGGATGTGGATGATCTTCTTGTCGGCCTGGGGGTTGATCCGGACGGGGTCGAACTCCTGCAGCTCGTAGCCGACCGTGACGACGACGTCGGCGTTGTCGAAGCCGAAGTTGACGTAGTCATGCCGCATGAACCCTAGCGTCCCGATGGCGTTGGGGTGATCGTCGGGCATGACGCCCTTGCCGTGGAAGGTGTTGGCCACGGGGATGCCGAGCTTGTCGGAGAAGCGCACCAGCGCCTCGGTCGCATGGCTGCGGGCGGCGCCGTGCCCGGCCAGCACCACCGGTCGCTTCGCGGCCCGCAGAATTTCTGCCGCGCGCTCGATCTGCCCGGGCGCCGGCGCGTCGGCACGAACCACATTGCGCGGCAACGGGTTCAGATCGGGATAGTCGGCGGCATCTGCATCTATGTTCTCCGGCACCGCCAGGTAGACGGCGGCTGGGCGTTCGCTCTCGGCGAGCTTGAACGCCTTGCGGAACATCTCCGGAATCGCGTGCGGGGTGGGGACCCTGGCCGCCCACCGGGTGATCGGGGCGAACATCGACACCAGGTCGACGTATTGGTGGGACTCCTTGTACTCGCGATCCTGACCGACCTGCGCGGAGATCGCCACCATCGGGGTGCTGTTGGTGGTCGCGTCGGCGACGCCCAGCTGCATGTTGATCGCGCCGGGACCCAGCGTGGCCGACACCACTGCCGCCCGGCCGGTCACCCGCCCGTACATCTCGGCCATGAACGCCGCCCCCTGCTCGTGCCGGGTCAGCACGTAGCGGATCGTCGAGGACGCCAGCGCCTGCACGAAGCGGATGTTCTCCTCGCCCGGCAGGCCGAACACCACGGCAACGCCCTCGTTTTCCAGGCACTTGACCATCAGTTCAGCCGCTCTACTCATCCGGCACCTCCCTTGAAGGGAACGATAGTGGCAGGCTAGGTGTTGGACGCATTGCCAACTATTAAACCCGAAGGATGTCAGCGTGCCCATTGCCACCATCAACCCGGCTACCGGCGAGACAGTCAAAACCTTCACCCCGGCGACGGACGACGAGGTCGATGCCGCGATCGCCCGTGCGTATGCCCGGTATCAGGACTACCGCCACAACACCACCTTCGCCCAGCGCGCGCAGTGGGCCAACGCCACCGCCGACCTCTTGGAAGCGGAGGCCGACGAGGTCGCGGCGATGATGACCCTGGAGATGGGCAAGACCCTGAAGTCGGCCAAGGCCGAAACGCTCAAGTGCGCCAAGGGTTTTCGCTACTACGCCGAGCACGCCGAGCAGCTGCTCGCCGACGAGCCGGCCGACGCCAAGGCGGTGGGCGCGAAGCGCGCCTACACCCGCTACCAGCCGCTCGGGGTGGTGCTGGCCGTGATGCCGTGGAACTTCCCGCTCTGGCAGGCCGTCCGGTTCGCCGCGCCGGGCCTGATGGCCGGCAACGTGGGCATCCTCAAGCACGCCTCGAATGTGCCCCAGAGCGCGCTGTACCTGTCCGATGTGATCACCCGGGGCGGCTTCCCCGAGGGCTGCTTCCAGACGCTGCTGGTGTCGTCCAGCGCCGTCGAGCGCATCCTGCGCGACCCGCGCGTCGCAGCGGCGACGCTGACCGGCAGCGAGCCGGCCGGGCAGTCGGTCGCCGCCATCGCCGGCGACGAGATCAAGCCGACGGTGCTCGAGCTCGGCGGCAGCGACCCGTTCATCGTGATGCCGTCGGCCAATCTGGACGAGGCTGCCAAGACCGCGGTCACCGCCCGCGTGCAGAACAACGGCCAGTCCTGTATCGCCGCCAAGCGGTTCATCATCCACACCGACATTTACGACGCGTTCGTCGAGAAGTTCACCGAGCGGATGCAGGCGCTGAAGATCGGCGACCCCACCGACCCGGACACCGATGTGGGCCCGCTGGCTACGGAGTCGGGCCGCGACGAGATCGCCAAGCAGGTCGACGACGCCGCAGCGGCCGGGGCCACCATCCGCTTGGGCGGTAAGTCCATCGACCGGCCCGGTTGGTTTTACCCGCCGACCGTGGTCACCGACATCACCAAGGAGATGGCGCTGTACACCGAGGAGGTGTTCGGCCCGGTGGCATCGATGTACCGCGCCAAGGACATCGACGAGGCCATCGAGATCGCCAACGCCACCACGTTCGGGTTGGGGTCCAACGCCTGGACCAACGACGAGGCGGAGCAACAACGCTTCATCGACGACATCGAGGCCGGGCAAGTCTTCATCAACGGGATGACGGTGTCCTACCCCGAGTTGGGGTTCGGCGGCGTCAAACGTTCGGGCTACGGCCGCGAGCTTGCCGCCCCAGGCATCCGCGCCTTCGTCAACGCCAAGACCGTCTGGGTCGGTTAGCGGCTCAGACGCTCGCCAGGGCCTTTTCGTCCTCGTCGGCGAAGGTATCCTCGAGCTGCACCGGTGAGTAGTCGAGGTCGATCTCGGCGACCGGGCGCCCCCGGGCGCTGGAGATGGTGCCGAACCGGCGCATCCCCTTGTCCGCCGCGTAGGCCATGGACTCGTCCGTCGACAGACCGAAGGGCATCGGGTCGTACAGGACGAACCCCTCTTCGATGAGGCGCAGCCCGAGCGGCATCAGCTCGTTCATCCGCGTTTCGAACACGCCCCAGTTGGCGTCGTCGGCGGCGACGTGCCGGCGGCAGGTGAAGGTGCCCCAGGCCATGTGGCGCCGCTCGTCGTCGCCGATGCGCCGCACCAGCTCCTGCATGCCGGGCAGGATGCCACGTTGCACGCAGATCTTGTGCCAGATGTAGTAGCCCGTCAGCGCCAGCATGCCCTCGACCATGTGGTTGTAGGTGACCGACGCCCGGACCTGGGCGGCCGGCGACGGGTCAACGGTCAAGGCGCTCAAGCACTCTGGCAGTTCCTCGTAGAAGATCGTGCGGTAGGTCGGGACGTCGTCGATGAACGGATGCAGGTCGTCGGTGACGCCGACGGCGTCGAGCCACATGCGGAAGACCTGGACATGCTTGGCTTCCTCGAAGGCGAATTGCGTCAGATACATCTCGTCGCCCAGCCGGCCCTCGGCCCGCATCGCGGCCATGAACGGCTGGATGTCCTGGGTCACCGATTCCTCGCCGGCGATGAACTCGGCGCACAACCGGGTCGCGTAGTGGCGTTCGTCGTCGGTCAGCCGTTCCCAGTCCTCGCGATCGCGGGAGAAGTCGATGTCGGCGGGGTTCCAGAATTTCGCATTACCTCCGGCAAACAGCTTGAGCGGCAAGCTATCCCAGTTGAGTCCGCCTTGTGCCATCGAGGCAATTCGGGTTCTGTTCATGTGACCTCCTCAGATCGCAATGGGGCTGAGTCGACGGCGGCGCTTGGGCTTTCAGGCGATGCCGAGAATGCCGCGGCCAGCACGGCCACCAGCCGGCGCACCGCCAGCGCCGGTTGCTCGGGCGTCGGCTCGTCGAGCCCGAGGATCGGGTCCAGGCCGCGCAGGTAGGGCGCGAGCGCCAGGTGCGGGCAGATCAACAGCAGCAGCGACAGCATCGCGTCGATGTCGGCGTCGGCGCGGAAGTCGCCCCGCCTCTGGGCGTCCCGCACCAGCGGCCGCAGCACTTCGAGGTAGTGGCGGTGAATGACGGACCGCACGCTGATGCGGGCGTCGGTGTCGACCTCCAGCGAGGCCGCGGCGTGCAGCGCGCGCTCGTGCGGGTGGTCGGCGAAGTAGCTAACCCAGACGTCGAGCCAGTCGGTGAGGAATTCGAAGAACGGCCGGCCCGGGTCCAGCTCGCGGATCCGGCCCTCCATGTAGTCGCGCACGCGCTGGCTGCCGATGTCGGCGATGAACGCGAACAGGTCCCGCTTGTCCGCAAAGTATTGGAAGAGGCTGCCTTTGGCTACCCCCGCCCGCCGGGCGATGACGTTCAGGCTGCCGCGGGAGAATCCGTGCGCCCCGAATTCTTCCTCGGCGGCCTCGATAATCGCCGCGCGCCGAGCCGGATCGACCCGCGCCCATGTGACCGTCGGCACCGCGCCTCCTTGCGTCAATGACCAGTGGTCATCTTACTGTGAGCCACGCCACAGTCAAGGGCGGGTACCGACGGCCTCCGTCGCGCGGCGCCGAACCTACGGCCGCATCTGGTAAGCGCCGTTGATCGGTGCGATGTGCTCTTTCCAGATCTGCTCGTAGCGCGACGGGTCGTGCACCGGGCGGCGGACCATCCGCGTCGCGAAGCGGCTCTGCGCATCGGTGGTCGACGGCTTGTCGTTGAGCTCGACGGCATAGCCGTTGAAGTCCCGGACCAGCACCGCGAAGATCGCGTCGATCAGCGTCTCGTCCACGTCGGACAGCGCCGCCTCCTCCAGGATGAGCTGGGCATACGGCACAACCGCGAACAGCTGCCCCACGGCGAATGCGAAATCAATGTCCTTCTGCTGCAAGGCATCCGGGGTAGCGCCGGCCAACATCTCGGCCAACACCTCGATCTGGGCGCGCAGCACGGCGACGTTGGGCAAGTGCGCGAAGCCGTCGAACGGCGGCCGCCAATCGTGGAACCGCACCTTGCCCAGGCCGCCGGTCGGCCCCTGGGCGAACAGGAACGCGTCGTCGGCCGCGTCGTCGCGCCGGTCGAGAATGGGCAGGTCGCTGTTGGGGGCGAACAGGAAGTTGGGCATGAACTTGGCGAGCAGCCCGATGTTGATGTGGACGGTGCCCTCCAACCGGGGCAGCAGACCGATCTCCCGGGCCATGGCCTCGAAAATGGTGTCCTTCTCAACACCTTTAGCGGCGATGACATCCCACAACGCGGTGATGACGCGCTCGCCTTCGCTGGTGATCTTCGCCTTCGTGAGCGGGCTGTAGAGCAGGTAGCGACGGTCGGTCTCGGATGCGCCGCGCATGTAGTCGCAGGCGCGGGTGGCGACCAGCTTCATCGCGATCAATCGGGTGTACGCGTCGGTGAGCAGCCGTCGCACATGGGTGAAGTCAGTGACGACGGTGCCGTACAGGATGCGGTTGGAGGCGTGGGTGACCGCCTCGTACATGGCGTGGGTGCACATGCCGACCGCGCCCCAGCCCAGGTTGTACTTGCAGATGTTGACGGTGTTCAGCGCGGCGTGGAAGGCCGCGGGGCCGCGGTGCAGGATGTCGGCCTCGGTGACGGGGTAGTCGCGCAGCGCGTAGTTGGCGACGAAGTTCTGCGAGTTCACCACGTTCTTGATCAGGTCGTAACGGTCGTGCTGCGAGTCGGCGGCAAAGAACACATACTCGTCGGCGTCCTTTGAGGAGTCGGCGATCTTGCCGAACGTCGACACCGTGCGAGCCACGTTGGCGTTGCCGATGTAGTACTTCTCGCCGTTGGCCACCCAGCCGCCGTCGCCGGGGGTGAGGATCATGTCGGTCTGGTAGACGTCGGCCCCGTGGGTCTGCTCGGACAGCCCGAAGCCGAAGACCTCCCCGGCGTCCAGCTGAGCAGCGGCCTTGCGCTTGGCGTTCTCGTTGTCACTCATCCAGATCGGACCCAGGCCGAGGGCGGTGACCTGGAACGGATACCAGTAGTTCAGCCCGTAAAAGCCCACGATCTCGGCGAATTCGCTGATTCGGTAGGTGTCCCAGCGACAGTCGGCACCACCGTAGGACGACGGGGTCAGCAGCGCGGCGAAGATGCGCTCGCGGCCCACGTGGTCTAAGAAATCGGAATACCACCGCCGTTCGTGGTCGTCTTCCTTGAGCCGGGCCTTGCCCCTGGACTCGAAGAAATCCACCGTAGCCGCCATGATCTCGCCCGAGCGGCGATCGGGGTACCAGCGTTGCAGCTGGTTGGGATTGAGCAACATGACGGACTCCTGCGGGTTCGGACCTGGACGAGAGCGACGGTACTTGAGCAGGCGGGTAGAAAAACACCCCTGTTGGACCACCGCCGCGCGGGCCTAGCATCAGCGACGTGTCAGAACTCAATACCGCAAGCGGAACAATCGACACCGCCGATCTCGGCGTCACCCTTATGCACGAGCACGTCTTCATCATGACCACCGAGATCGCGGAGAACTATCCGGAAGCGTGGGGCGACGAGGACAAGCGCGTCGCCGATGCCATCGAACGGCTCAACGAACTCAAGGCCCGCGGGGTGGACACCATCGTCGACCTCACGGTGATCGGCCTCGGCCGTTGCATTCCCCGCATCGCCCGCGTTGCGGCAGCCACCGACCTGAAAATCGTTGTGGCAACCGGTCTTTACACCTACAACGACGTGCCGATGTACTTTCACTACCTCGGCCCGGGCGGTGAGCTGGGCGGCCCGGAGATCATGACCGACATGTTCGTGCGTGACATCGAGCAGGGCATCGCCGGCACCGGCATCAAGGCCGGGATCCTCAAATGCGCCACCGACACACCCGGCCTGACCCCCGGCGTCGAGCGGGTGCTGCGCGCGGTGGCCCAGGCCCACAAACGCACCGGCGTGCCGATCTCGACGCACACGCACGCGGGCCTGCGGCGCGGCCTCGATCAGCAGCGCATCTTCGAAGAAGAGGGCGTCGACCTGACCCGGGTGATCATCGGCCACTCCGGCGACAGCACCGACATCGGCTACCTCGAGGAGCTCATCGCCGCCGGGTCCTACCTCGGGATGGACCGCTTCGGCATCGACGCGTTCCTGCCGTTCGAGGATCGGGTGAACACGGTGGCCCGGATGTGCGAGCGCGGGCACGCCGACAAGATGGTGCTCTCGCACGACGCCAACTGTTACTTCGACGCGCTGCCCGACGAACTGGTGTCCCAGGTGATGCCGAACTGGCACTACCTGCACATCCACACCGACGTCATCCCGGCCCTGAAGGACCGCGGGGTCAGCGACGAGCAGCTGCACACCATGCTGATCGACAACCCCCGCCGCATCTTCGAGAGTCAGGGTGCCTATGAGTGAGCCCACCCCGCCGATCGGCGCGCAGATTTCCGCGCTGGCCGAGCTGGCCCCCGACGAGCCGGCGGTCAGCTGCGACGGCGTGACCCTCACCCGCCGCGAGCTCGACCGCTCGACCAACCGACTGGCGCGTGCCTATGCCGAGCGTGGCGTAGGCGTCGGCGACTACGTGACGATGGTGCTGCCCAACTCGATCGAGTGGATCCAGGTCGCGGTGGCGTGCTGGAAGCTCGGTGCGGTGCCGCAGCCGTTGTCGGCGCGGTTGCCCGACGCCGAGTTGCAGGGCCTGGTCGGCCTGCGCCCGCCCGCCCTGCTCGTGGGTCGTGATAGCCATGAAATACCTAGTTTGCCAACAGGTTTCGTGCCCGATCCGGCGCTCTCGGACGCCGCGTTGCCCGAGGCGGTCTCGCCGGTGTGGAAGGCGATGGGCTCCGGCGGCAGCACCGGGCGGCCCAAGCTCATCGAGTCCGGCGGTGACAGCCGCATCCCCGCCGCCATCGGCTATCCGCTGGGCGCACAGGAAGGCGACACCACGCTGGTGCCGATCCCGCTGTCGCACAACACCGGTTTCACCACCGCGACGATCGCGCTGATCATGCGCCATCATCTGGTGGTGATGAGCCGATTCGACCCGCATGGGTTCCTGCGGCTGATCACCGACCATCGCGTCACGTTCCTGACGACGGTGCCGACGATCATGCAGCGGGCGCTGCCGGTATACCACGCCGATCCGGACGACTACGACCTGTCGTCGCTGCGGCGGTTCTGGCACATGGGGGCGCCGTGCCCGCCGGCCGTCAAGGAGGCTTGGATCGACCTGGTGGGTCCCGAGGTCGTCTGGGAACTCTACGGCGGCACCGAATTACAGGCTCTCACGTTCATCCGCGGCGACCAGTGGCTGACCCACCGCGGCTCGGTCGGCGTGGTGGTCGCCGGGGAGATGAAGGTGCTCGACGACGACGCAAACCCTTGTCCGCCAGGCGTGGTCGGCGAGGTCTACATGCGTCCGGCGCCCGGCAGCGCGCCGACCTACCGCTACGTCGGGGCCTCGGCCAAAAGCCGCGACGGCTGGGAGTCGCTGGGCGACCTCGGCTACTTCGACGAAGACGGGTTCCTGTACCTGTCGGATCGCCGGGTGGACATGTTCACCGTCGGCGGCCGCAACGTGTACCCCGCCGAGATCGAGGGAGCGCTGTCGGCGCATCCGGAGGTGTTGTCCTGCCTGGTCGTCGGGGTTCCCGATCCGAACGCCGGCGACCTGGGGCAGGTCCCCTATGCGCTGGTGCACACGGCCGACGGATCCACGCTGGACGCCGCGGGCGTTCGGGAGTTTCTGCGTGAGCGCATCGCCGGGTACAAGGTGCCGCCGTCGGCCGAGTTCATCGAATTCGTCGACACACCGCTGCGCGACGACGCCGGCAAGGCCCGTCGATCGGCGGTGCGTGCCGAGATTATCGCGCGCCTGCAGGCCGCCGAGCCGGCCTGACATGCACCCGACCTGGGCGCCAAGAATCCGCCAAGGATCCCCGTAGCCCGCGGCCCCAGGCTTCGGGCCATGCAGATCGAGCCCCTGAGCACCGAGTTGATCGAACGTTATTTGCAGTCGCGGCAGCTGCGGTATTTCCGCAGTGGCGACGGCGAGGAATTCCTGCTGGTGCTGTCCAATTACGAGCGCGGCAAGCTGCACGTCAACCTGCGCATCAACGGCCTGCGCCGCGACATCCTGGAGATCGCGATCAGCCCCGCCGGCTACTACCAGGCCGGCGAGCGCGCGCGCCTGATGGAGCTGGTGAACGACTGGAACCGCGACAACCACTGGCCCAAGGCGTTTGTCCGCGAAACCCCGGAGCCCGGTCGCGTCAGCGTGGTCGGTGAAACCGCCTACCTACTGGCCGACGGGATCCACCTCGCGGCGCTGGGCAACTTCATCAAGTCCGGCGTCGAGTACGGAGCCGATCTGTTCGGCAAGATCGACCAGGCCATTGCCCTGCCGTCCGCCGACACGCTGGAAGAGTGGATGGACCGCACCGGCTAGGGCGCGATCGCGTCCGCCTCGGCATCGACGGCCTGGTCCGCGCCGGCCGCCTTCTCGCGTTTCTCCCAGCGGCGCAACGCTTCTCGGGCCGGCGATTCCACCAGGGCGTAACTGACCGCGGCGATCGCCCAACCGAACAACAGCGTCAGCACCAACACCGTCGGCATTCGGCCGGTGAAGGCGAACGTCCCGAGCACCGGGAACGCCATCGCCAGCGCGGCCAGGTGCCAGATGAACAGCCCGTAGGACCAGCGACCCAGCGTCACCATGGCGGTGCTGCCGAGCAGCCGGTGGGCGGTGTCGACACGGTCGAGCACCAGCGGGGCGACCAACGCGAACGCGACCACCGCGCCCATCGCCGTCTTCACCGCGAACTGCGCGGCAGTGGCGGGAATCAGCCCTTCGGGCCCGGCCAACGGGGACGCCGCGACCAGGAAGGCCGCCATCGCGACGACGGCCATCAGCACGCGGCCCCCCTTTTTTCGGGCCAGCCGGTGCGGCAGCCCGACGCCGCTGTAGGCCCATTCCGCCAACACCATGCCGGCGGCGAACCAGGAGAAGAAGGCCGGTGGCCAGTTCAACGGGTTGATGCCGGGCCCGGCCTGCGCGACGGGCACCCAGCCCCAGGCCCAGGACAGCACCGCCAGCCCGGCGATCGCGGGCACCCGCGCAGCCACCGGCAGGCGCCGGGCCAGCAGGGCGAGGATCGGCAGGGCCAAGTAGAAGGTGACCTCGACCGAAAGGCTCCACATCTGGGTCAGGCCGCCGGTCAGGGTGAGCGGCACGTAGATCTGGGTCAGTGTCAGGTTAGCCAGCCACACCGTCGGGCTGGGGTGATCCGCCTCGGGCAACAGAGTCAGGATCACCACGACGGCCACCAGGTAGGCCGGCATGATGCGCACCACCCTGGATCGCAGGTAGTGGCCGGTGCGCGGCCGGGTGCCCAGACCCCTTGCCGCGGCGGCATGTGCGCGCCACAACAGGAAGCCCGACAGTGCGAAGAACACCGCCACGGCAAGGTCGAAACGGCCGAACAGGCGGCCGTCCACCCCGCTGGAATGCCCGGTCTGGAAAGCGACGTGCGTGACGACGACGCCCATCGCTGCGCAGGCGCGCATTCCCTCTACGGCCGGCAGGAAGCTGCGGATTCCTCCCGCCTGCTCGCTTTCGGTCACGCGCCTAAGTCTGCCTGTCGTGTGGTCTCCGGCGAAGCGGGTACACCCGGGCAAAGCCGCGCAGGGTTGGTAGGTCGGTGCCTTAGTTTCTGCTGTTAGGGTCGAACGGGTTTGCCTCGCTGCTTGGTCGGGTCGAAGCGGGTCGCGGCCGATGAGTCCAACGATTTTTCAGGGACCACTAGGAGGGCACAGCAACGTGAACCGCGCAGTCATGTTGCGCTTCGCCGCATGCGGAATCATCGGACTCGGGGCCGCCCTGCTGATAGCCGCGCTGCTGCTCACGACGTACACCAGCAGCCGGATCGCCAAAGTCCCCCTCGACATCGACGCCACTCTGGTCAGCGACGGCGTCGCCAGCCAGGCGCTGGACACCGCGTCGTTGTCGGGCGACCACTTCATCATCAACCAGAACGTGCCGGTGGTTTCCCAGCAGCAAGTCAGCGTGGAGTCGCCCGCCAACGCCGACGTGGTGACGCTGCAGGTCGGCAGCTCGCTGCGGCGCACCGACAAGCAGAAGGACAACGGACTCCTGCTGGCGATCGTCGACACCGTGACGCTGAACCGCAAGACGGCGCTGGCCGTGTCGGACGACACGCACACCGGCGGCTCGCTGCAGAAGCCGCGTGCCTATGGCGACGAGAACCCGCCCACCGCCTCCCCGCTGCGCCACGACGGGCTGTCCTACCGGTTCCCGTTCCACACCGAGAAGAAGACCTACCCCTACTTCGATCCGATCGCACAGAAGGCATTCGACGTCAACTACGACAGCCAGGAGGACGTCAACGGCCTGACCACCTACAAGTTCACCCAGAACGTCGGCTACAACGGCGACGGCAAGCTGGTGGCTCCGGTGAAGTATCCGTCGCTCTACGCCGGCGACGAAGACGCCAAGGTCACCGCGTCCGCAGCAATGTGGGGCCTACCGGGCGGCGACCCCGCCGAGCAGATCAGTATGACCCGTTATTACGCCGCGCAGCGCATCTTCTGGGTGGACCCGACGTCGGGCACCATCGTCAAGGAGACCGAGCACGCCGACCACTACTTCGCCCGGGACCCGCTGAAGCCCGAGGTGACGCTGGTCGATTACAAGGTCGCCTCCAACGAGGACACCATCGAATCTCAGGTCAACGCCGCCCGCGACGAGCGCGACCGGCTGGCGCTGTGGTCGCGGGTGCTGCCCATCACGTTCACCGCAGTGGGCCTGATCGCGCTGATCGGCGGCGGCCTGTTCGCCTCGTTCAGCCTGCGGACCGAGAGCGCGCTGACCGACCCCGGCCTGGACCGCGGCGACGACGAGTTCTTCGGTCGCAGCGGGCTGGAAGAAAAGGTTCCGGGCGCCGAAGCCGAGACCGAGAAGCTGCCTACGCAGCGCCCCGATGTGCGCTCGGATCCGGGTGCGCCCGGGGCGGACCCGGAGCTCTCGGGCGAGCCGCCCGAATCGGGACCAGCCGATCCCGGCCCGCCCGAACGGGGTTAGCGCAACGCAATGCGGCGCGGCTGGCTCCTCCCGGCGTACGCGTTTGTCCTGGCGCTGCTGGTGCTCGCGCCCCTGTTGCGGCCCGGGTACCTGCTGCTGCGCGACGCGGTGTCCACGCCGCGCTCGTATCTGACCGACGCCGCCCTCGGGCTGACGGCGGCGCCGCGCGCGACGCCGCAAGATTTCGCGCTGGCCCTGGCCTCCCGCGTGATCGACGGCGGCATGGTCGTCAAGGCGCTGCTGTTCGCGGGGCTGTGGCTGGCGGGCTGGGGTGCGGCCCGGCTGGTCGCGACCGTGCTGCCCGACGCGGGCGTGCCGGGCCAGTTCGTCGCCGCGACGCTGGCGATCTGGAATCCCTATGTCGCCGAACGGCTTTTGCAGGGCCACTGGAGCCTGCTGCTCGGTTACGGCTGCCTGCCCTGGGTGGCCACGGTGATGCTGACGCTGCGCTCGGACACCGCCGGCGGCTGGTCCGGCGTTTTCGGGATGTGCTTCTGGCTGGCGCTGGCCGGCCTTACCCCGACGGGGCAGATGCTGGCCGCGACGGTGGCGCTGGTCTGCGTGGTCGGCCCCGGCGAAGGCCAATCGCGCCGACGGTGCGCGGCGGTGGCGCTCGGCGCCGCGGCGGTGGCGGCGCTGCCCTGGCTGACCGCGTCGGCGATCGGCGCGACGTTGAGCGGCCGCACGTCGGGCAGCGCGCTCGGGGTCACCGCGTTCGCGCCGCGCGCCGAGCCCGGCCTGGGCACGCTGGGCAGCCTGGCCGGCCTCGGCGGGATCTGGAATGGCGAGGCCGTACCCGATTCGCGGACAACGCTTTTCGCGGTGTCCGCGACGCTCGTGCTGCTGGCGGTGCTGGTGGCCGGGTTGCCGACGGCGACGCGGCGGCCGGCGGCGGTTCCGCTGCTGGCGCTGGCGGCCGTCGCCGTGGTGGTGCCGGCCGCCCTGGCGACCGGCCCGGGCCTGCACCTGCTGAGCGCGGTGATCGACGCCGTGCCCGGCCTCGGCGTGCTGCGGGACGGGCAGAAGTGGGTGGCGCTGGCGGAGCCCGGCTACACCCTGGCGGCCGCCGCGGCGGTGGTGACGCTGCGCCACTGGCTGCGGCCCGGTGTGACGGCGCTGGTCTGCTGCCTGGCGGTGATCCTGGTCCTGCCCGACCTGGCGTGGGGCGTTGGCGGCAAGGTCGTCGCGGTGCGGTACCCGCCCGGCTGGACCGCCGTGGCCGCCGCGATCAACCAATCGCCCGGCGTCGTCGCGGTGTTGCCCGCCGGCACGATGCGACGGTTCTCCTGGTCCGGTCCCGTACCAGTGCTGGATCCGCTGCCCCGCTGGGTCCGCGCCGACGTGCTGATCACCGGAGACCTCACCATCTCGGGCGTGACCATCCCGGGCGAGGGCGACCGCGCCCGGGCCGTGCAGCAGTTGCTGCTGTCGGGGCCGGATCCGTCGGCGCTCGCCCCGGCCGGGCTGCGCTGGCTCGTCGTCGAATCCGACAGCGCCGGCGACCTGGGCGCGGCCGGTCGCACGCTCGGCGCGCTCACACCGGTCCTGCAGGACAAGGAGTTCGCGCTCTATCGGGTGGGCGACGGGATCGCCGGGGCGGCGCCCGGGCGCCGCGTGACGCTGATCGCGCATCTGGCGTGGCTGGCCATGCTCGTCACCGGCGCCGGCGGCGTGCTCGTGCTCGGGGCCCGGCGCCGGGTCAGACGACGCCGCTGACGAACCGGCCGTCGCGGACCGCCAGCAGCACGTCGCGCACGGCCTCGGCGCTTTGCGCCCAGGAGAACTCGCCGCTGCGGGTCTGCGCCTTGGCGCCGAGCTGATCGCGCAGCACCGGGTCGATCAGCAGCTCGTGCAGGCGATCGGACAGCTCTGCGCCCGTGTCGACCAGAATCCCGGTCACGCCGTCGACGACCGAGTCCGACAGACCACCCGAGGACCGGTAGCCGATGGTCGGCACCCGGTGCTGGGCCGCCTCGACGACGGCAAGGCCCCAGCCCTCCTTGCGGGAGGGCAGCACGTGGACCCAGGAGCGTTGCAGCACATGATGTTTGGCGTCGTCGTCGATGTGACCGTGGAAGGTCACCGCGTCGGATATGCCGAGCGCCACGACGTGTTCGACGAGTCGCGGTCGCCACCATCCGTCGCCGACGATGTCCAGGTGCAGCTCGGGCAAGGCGGGCAGCAGCTCGGCGACGGCCTGCAGGGCGTCCTCGATCTGCTTGTGCGGCACCAGCCGCGACAGCACCACCACCCGCGGCGCAGCCGAGCGCGGGCCGGTCAGCGACTGCGCCGGCGCCTCGTCGAGGCCGTTGCGCACCACCGCGATCCGCTCGTTGCCCACGCCGAGCGCGACCAGGTCCCGCGCCGAGGGCAGCGAGACGGTCAGGTATTGGTTGTGCCGGTACAGCCGCGGCGACAGCCACGACTCGACGAACCAGCCCAGCCGGCCCAGCAGCGGCCCGGCCACCGGCCACTGCTCACGGTGGCAATGATGCACCAGGACGACCACGCGCCGGCCGTACAGCAGCCGGGCGCAGAAAGGAATGCCGTTCTGCGCGTCGACCACGACGTCCGGGCGCACGCCACGCAGCGGCCCCAGGCCCAGCCGGGCCGCGACCATCGCCAGCAGCGCCCACACGTAGACGGTGTAGCGCCCGCCCGCGCGACTGATCCGGACACCGTCGACGACTTCGCGACGCGGCGCGCCTGGGTAGCGAGCGGTGCGCAGCGTCACGGCGACCCCGGACGCGGCCAGCTGCGCGCCGACGCGCTGCAGGTAGGTCTCGCTGCCCCCACCCTGCGGGTGGCCAGTGTCGCGCCAGCACAGCAGCAGGACGGATCGCAGGTCAGACATCAATCGTCAGCCTAGCGGGGATGTCCGTAGGGTTCCTGTTGTGACCGTGACGGACCTCTTCGCACGACGGGCGACCCTGGCCCGCTCGGTGCGGCTGCTGTCTGAGTTCCAACACGAGCAGGCGGATCCGGCGCGGTTCTACGGCGCGCTGGCCGACGACACCGTCGCCCTGATCGGCGACCTGTGGCGGGCCGGGCACGGTGAGCCGCCGGCCGGCCGCATGCTGCTCGACGTCGGGGGCGGCCCGGGGTATTTCGCGACGGCGTTCGCCGACGCCGGCGTCCGCTATATCGGCGTGGAGCCGGACGAGAGCGAGATGCACGCCGCGGGCCCGGCGGTCGGCGCCGCGACGGACACCTTCGTCCGGGCCTCGGGAATGGCGCTGCCCTTCGCCGACGCCTCGGTAGACATCTGCCTGTCGTCCAACGTCGCCGAGCACGTGCCGCGGCCGTGGCAGCTCGGCGGGGAGATGCTGCGGGTGACCAAGCCGGGCGGGCTGGTCGTGCTGTCCTACACCGTTTGGCTGGGCCCGTTCGGCGGGCACGAGATGGGGCTGACGCACTACCTGGGCGGGGCGCGAGCCGCCGCCCGCTACGCCCGCAAACACGGCCGTCCGGCCAAAAACAACTACGGATCGTCGTTGTTCGCCGTTTCCGCCGCCGACGGGCTGAGCTGGGCCGCGAACACCGGGGCGCTGGTGGCCGCATTTCCGCGCTACCACCCGCGATGGGCGTGGTGGCTGACGGGCGTACCGATGCTGCGCGAGTTCCTGGTGAGCAATCTCGTGCTGGTGCTTTCGCCGCGAGAATGAAACATGTTCTCGTTTTGCCTCGGCTTGGGTAGGCTCGCGGCCATGAGCGACGAAGCCAAGACCGAATACGACAAACTCTTCATCGGCGGCAAGTGGACCCCGCCGTCGTCCGCCGAAGTCATCGAAGTGCACTGCCCCGCCACCGGCGAGTACGTGGGCAAGGTGCCGCTGGCCGCCAAGGCCGACGTCGACGCCGCGGTCGCCGCGGCACGCGCCGCGTTCGACAACGGCCCGTGGCCGTCGACGCCGCCGAAGGAGCGCGCGGCCGTCATCGGCAACGTGCTCAAACTGATGGAGGAGCGCAAGGACCATTTCGTCAAGATTCTCGGTCTCGAGACCGGCCAGCCGCCGACCTCGGTCGAGACGATGCAGTGGATGAGTGGCATCGGGGCGATGAACTTCTTCGCCGGCCCCGCCGTCGACCAGGTCAAGTGGCAGGAGATCCGCACCGGCGGCTACGGCCAGACCATCGTCCATCGGGAGCCGCTGGGCGTGGTCGGCGCGATCGTCGCGTGGAACGTGCCGCTGTTCCTGGCGATCAACAAGCTGGGCCCGGCACTGCTGGCCGGCTGCACCGTGGTGCTCAAGCCGGCCGCCGAAACTCCCTTGAGCGCAAACGCTTTCGCGGAGGCGTTCGCCGAGGCCGGCCTGCCCGAGGGTGTGCTGTCGGTGGTGCCCGGCGGCATCGAGACGGGTCAGGCGCTGACGTCGAACCCGGACGTCGACGTGTTCTCCTTCACCGGCAGCTCGGCCGTCGGCAAGGAGATCGGCAAGCGCGCGGCGGAGCTGCTCAAGCCGTGCACCCTGGAGCTCGGGGGCAAGTCGGCGGCGATCGTCCTCGAGGACGTCGACCTGGCGGCCTCGATCCCGATGCTGGTGTTCTCCGGGATCATGAACACCGGGCAGGCCTGCGTGGCCCAGACCCGCATCCTGGCGCCGCGCTCGCGCTACGACGAAATCGTGGACGCGGTAAGCAATTTCGTGCAGACGCTGCCGGTCGGCAAGCCGGACGACCCGGCCGCCCAGATCGGGTCGCTGATCTCGGAGAAGCAGCGCGCCAGGGTCGAGGGCTACATCGCCAAGGGCATCGAGGAGGGCGCGCGGCTGGTGTGCGGCGGCGGCCGCCCCGAGGGCCTGGACGAGGGCTTCTTCGTGAACCCGACGGTGTTCGCCGACGTCGACAACAAGATGACGATCGCCCAGGAGGAGATCTTCGGGCCGGTGCTGAGCATCATTCCCTACGACACCGAGGAAGACGCGATCGAGATCGCCAACGACTCGGCCTACGGACTGGCCGGCAGCGTGTGGACCACCGACGTGCCGCGCGGCATCAAGGTCTCGGAGCAGATCCGCACCGGGACCTACGCGATCAACTGGTACGCGTTCGACCCGTGCTGCCCGTTCGGCGGCTACAAGAACTCCGGCATCGGCCGCGAGAACGGGCCCGAGGGTGTCGAGCACTTCACGCAGCAGAAGAGCGTGCTGATGCCTCTAGGTTACACCCTGGAGGGCTAGCCGTCCCGCCAACTACGTATCGGGGCTCGAGTGTGCGGCTTGAGGCGCGCTCGGGCCCCGATACGTGTGCCGGGAAGAAGCCGGCCGGCCGGGCCGTTACAACGATGCGAGCGAAGACAGGCCCGTTCGTGTAATTATGCAAAAAACCATAAATTTTATAGTACGCTTAGCTTTGCGCTGCGCCGTCGGAATGACCTAGGTCACAAATCCCCCTGGTCTGCGGTATTAGGTGGACTAACAACTTGCTTAGTAGACCGATGTCTTATATGGTTCTAAGCATAATCTTATGAGCCGCCGGCCCCGGCACATGAGTGCAACACCAAGGCCGGGAGAGAACATGTGGATCATCGAGGTCAACGTCGCGGGCTATCACTTCACGCGCGAGTTTCCCGGCGTGAAACGTCCGCCGTTCCGCTTCAGCCCGCGTAATATCCACTGGCCGGTACTGCGGCATTCGAACGCTGCGTGACCTAGCTAGAGGAGGTGCGTCAGTGCCGACTACCAGCGACACCACCCCGACTTCCGTCACCGCCAAGCGCGGCGGTACCCGGGCGAAAATGTTGGCCAGCGCCGCCGACGTGATGCGCGAGCGCGGGGCGTCCGGCGTAACCATCGATGCCGTCCTGGCCCGTAGCGGCGCGCCGCGCGGTTCGGTCTACTACCACTTCCCCGAGGGGCGCACTCAGATTCTGACGGAGGCGCTGCGGTACTCTGGCGATTCCATCACCGCCACCATCGATGCCGCCGCCGGCCGCGGCGCCCGGGCCCTGCTGCGCGAGTTCATCGAACTGTGGGAACGCCTGCTGACCGACGGCGACTTCCACGCCGGCTGCCCCGTGGTGGCGGCCGCGATCGGTTCCGGCGAGGACGATTTCCAGCTGACCTCGGAAGCCGGCCTCATTTTGGGCCGCTGGTGCAGCGCACTCACTCAGGCGTTCGTCAGCGACGGATTCGACGCCGACGATGCCGCATCCCTGGCGGTGATGTCGATCTCCGCGCTGGAAGGCGCGATCGTGCTGTCTCGCTCGACGCGCTGCGTGCGTCCCCTCAGCCAGGTCGGCGAGCAACTCGAATTCCTGATCAAGGCAAGGGAATTCGTCAGCCGCAACGGCTTTCCCGCCAAAAACGAGGAAGCGCCCGCTTCCTAGCGAGTCAGTCGCTGGCGGGCAGCGGTTTGACCTCTTTGAGCGACAGCGCGGTAGCGCCGATGCTCAGGCTGCCGGCGCCCGGCTTGGTCACCAGCACCTCGGCCCCGGTCTCGTCAACATAGCGCTTGCCCATCACCGTGCCGTCGGAGAACGCCGGGTCGAGTTCGCCCGACCGCTCGCCGCCGACCGGCACCATCGGCGCACCGCCGCAACGCAGGTCGTCCAGACTGTCCGAACTTCTGACGACGATCACCTGGGTGTCACAGACCTGGCTGGCGAGCCGGGTTCCGTTCTTGATCATGCGTGTAGTCCTTTGAGGTTCTCGATGATTTCCCGGCGAAGTACCTTCCCGGTGGGAGTCGTGGGCAGCTCGTCGCGAAAGACTACCCGGTCCGGGGTGCGCGACCCCCGCAGACTCTTGCGGACATGTTCGCGCAGTTCCTCGGGATCAGGATCGATGCCCACTGCCGGCACCACCACGGCGACGATCGCCTGGCCCCACTGCGGATCCTCGACTCCGACCACGGCGACGTCGCGCACATGGGCGTGCTCGATCAGCACCTCCTCCAGCTCGGCGGGCGCGATGTTCTCACCGCCGCGGATGATCGTGTCGTCGCTGCGGCCGCCGATGAACAGGTAGCCGTCTTCGTCGAGCATCGCGATGTCTTTGGTTGGGAACCAACCATTTTCGTCGAGCACCGACCCGATCCCGGTGTAGCGCCCCGAGACCTGCTCGCCGCGCACGAACAGCTCACCGGTCTCACCTGGGCCCAGCACGTTGCCCTCATCGTCGCGAACCTGCAATTCGATCCCGGGCACCGGCTGCCCGACCGAGCCCAGCCGCCGGGTGATCGCCACGTCGGTGGCGGCATGCGCCGTGCGGTGGTCGTCGGGGCCCAACACCGCGATAGTCGAGCTCGTCTCGGTCAGCCCGTAGGCGTTGACGAACCCCACCCCCGGCAGCAGCTCCAGGGCCCGGCGGACCAGGGGCAGACCCACCTTCGAGCCGCCGTAGGCGAGGTTGCGCAGCGACGGCAGCTGGTGGCCGGCCGACTCGATCGCGGTGACGATGCGGTCCAGCATGGTCGGCACCACGGTCGCGGTGGTCACGTGCTCGGCGTTGACCAGCCGCACCCACTCCTGGGCATCGAAGTCGGGCAGGTAGACCATCTTGCGGCCGGCATACAGATTCGACAGTGCCGCGCTGACCCCGGCGATGTGGTACGGCGGCACGCAGATCAGCGCCGCGTCGGCCTCGTCGGCCGACTCGAATTCCACCGACCCGGTGATGTAGCTGGTCAGATTGTTGTGCGAAAGTTCGACGGCCTTGGGCTGTGACGTGGTGCCCGACGTGAACAGCACGATCGCGACCGAATCCGGGTCGGGGAACGCGAGGCTATCGGTGGCCGGATCGGCGGCGCGGGCGGCGGCCAGAAAGTCGTCGGACAGCACGACCCGCTTGGACGAATCACCGATCATGTCCCGGTGGCGGCTGTCGACAACGATCAGCGGCTCGGGCAACCGCTCGATCAGAGCCTGCAGGGACTCCGCGGAAAGCCGGTAGTTCAGCGGTGTGAAGGCCAGCCCGGCCCGGGCCGAGGCGAAGATCAGCACCGGCAGCATCGCGCCGCCCACCCCGACGTAGGCCACGTGCTGCGCGCCCGACTCCGCGATGACGCCCGCACCGCCGTCGGCGAGATCGCTGAGCTGCTGCGTCGTAAGCCGCAGATCGCCCGAGACGATCGCCGTGCGATCGGCGTCGCTCGAGGCAGCCATCTCGAGCAGCAACGAAATACTCACGCTTGATCGTCTCCACTATCGACACGTTACAAACATGACCCGAAGTGTCATGCTCGACTGTAGTTTAGATCACGCGCGGATCTTCCGGCCCAGCGCATGGGCCTGGCCGAAAATCGGGGCGCTCCAACCACGTTTACGCCCAGGCCGGGATGGGTTAACCCACCGCGAAACCCATCCTGCCGCCCAACGGCGCCGCGGCCGACCGCACCTGCGATCCAGTGGGAAACACGTGAAATCGGCATCGATATCTGTCCGAATGCGCGCGGGGCTGCCCGGCGCGACGCTCGCCGAATTCTTCGGCACCTTCGTGCTGCTGCTACTGGGCCTGGGCACCTGCGCACTCAACGTGGTCGGCCTGCCCGGCACCGCCGCCGACCACCGATGCCGCGTTAACGGTGGCGGGCCCCGTCACCGTCGAAGACAGTGCGGACGCCGACGAGAACGAGGAGCAGGCCGCCTGAACTCAGGTGCCGGTCCACTGCGGCGCCCGTTTCTCGGCGAACGCGATCGCGCCTTCCTTGGCGTCGTTGGAACCGAACACCGGCATCAGCAGCTTGCCCTGCTCGGCGAACATGGTGTCCGGGCTCCAGCCGCGGGACTCAACGATGATCCGCTTGGTGACGGCCACCGCCAGCGGCCCGTTCGCGGCGATCTGCTCGGCCAGCTCGATCGCGGCGTCCAGCGCGCCACCCGGCTCGGTCAGCACGTTGACCATGCCCAGCGCGTGAGCCCGCTCAGCGCTCAGGTTCGCACCGGTCAATGCCAGCTCCATGGCGATCGCCGACGGAATGCGCTGCGGCAGCCGCAGCAGCCCGCCACCACCGGCCACCAGACCGCGTTTGACCTCGGGGATGCCGAATGCCGAATCCTTCGACGCCACGATCAGGTCGGTGGCCAGCGCCAGCTCGGTGCCGCCGGCCAGCGCGTAGCCTTCGACGGCCGCGATCAGCGGCTTGTCCGGCGGCCGCTCGGTAAATCCCATACCGCGGCCCTCGACTACGGGAAATTCGCCGCGCGCAAACGCCTTCAGGTCCATGCCGGCGCAGAATGACCCCCCGGCGCCGGTCAGGATCCCGACCGAAAGACCCGCGTCGGCGTCGAGCCGGTCGACGGCCTCGGCCAGGCCGGTCGCCACCGCGAGGTTGACCGCATTCTTGGCTTTCGGGCGGTTGATCGTGATGATCAGGATCCGGCCTCGTTGTTCGACCAGAACCTCGGGCTCGTTGGCTTCCTCGTTGCCTGTGCTCACGGTGGCTACCCAGCTCCTTCGAATGTCGGCGTTGTCGCAATCCAGTGGCTGTCAACGACTGATGGTAGCGGCCGACGGAAATGGCATTAACACCAGCAAAGAGTCCCGTTACCCCAACTACGGGCAGCGCGGCGAGCAGCGGCCGTCAGGCCGGTGCCATCGCGGCCGGGACCTCGGTTAATTCCTCGGAAAGTCCTGCGGCCCTGCGTAATCCGATGAAGTCGGCGACCATCGCCTCGGTGACCTCGTGCGGGTCCTTGACGGTGGCGCCGTCGGAGAGCACCGAGATGTTGAGCTGATCGACGTAGCTCCACACGGTGATGTTCAGACCGCTGCCGGCCGTCAGCGGCCCGACCGAGTAGATCTCGGTGACCATGGCGTCGCCGACCTTGCCCCGCTCGCGGGGACCGGGCACGTTCGAGATCGGCAGGTTGAGCACCTTGTTCTGGCCGTCGCGGCTGGACGCCCAGCGGAAGAACGACTCGGTGGCCAGCGGCGGCAGGTACGCCGACCACCGGCTGATCAGCTCGGGCCCGACCAGGTGGAAGGCTTCCTTGGCGGAGTTGGCGTTGTCGTGGCAGGCCTGCAGCCGCTGCACCGGATCATCGAGGTCGGCCGGCAACGCCACCATCATCCCGGTGAAGTAGTTGCCCGATATCCGCTCGGGCGAGAAGTCGAAACTCGCCGGCACCGAGGCCAACAGCGGTTCGGCGGTGCCGTCGTAACGCAGCAGCAGGGTGCGCAGCGCGCCGGTCGAGATGGCCAGCACCACGTCGTTGATCTTGACTCCGAGCTTCTTGCCCGTCTCCTTGACGTCCGCGAGGGACAGCGTCGCGGTGGCGAACCGGCGCTCCGGGGTGATGCGGTGGTTGAGGAAGGTGGGCGGCGGGGTGAACGGCATGGTGAGTTCCGGCGAGAGCTTGCGCGAGCTGCGCCGGACCCGTGCGATGCCCTGGGCCGTATAGCGAATGGTGCCGGGTAACTTGCGCGCCTGCCGCAGGTGATCGGCGAACGCCGACCCCACCAGCTTTCGCCGCGACGGCGCCGGGTCGGTTACCTGCGGGCCGCTTTCCGGGGTGGGCACCAGATCCATGCCGCGCGCCATCAGATTCGCCGAGGCGACGCCGTCGGCCAGGGCGTGGTGGATCTTGCCGACCACCGCGACGCGGTTGTTGGCCAGACCCTCGATGAAGTACATCTCCCACAGCGGACGATCCCGGTTCAGCGGGGTGCTGGCGATCTGCCCGATCGCCTCGTCCAGTTCGCGTCGCCCGCCCGGCTCGGGCAGCCGCCAGGGCCGGATGTGATAGCTCAGGTCGACCGCGCAGTGCTCCCGCCACATCGGGTGGTGGAACTTCCATGGGATGTCGACGAGCTGGTAGGTGAACGGTTCGAGCTTGTTCAGCCGGGCCCCGATCACCTGACGGAAGGCGTCGATGTCGAAGTCCCGGCGATTCGGGTCCAGCTCGATCACCGCGACTTTGAGAGTGTGCATGTGCACGTTCGGCGCTTCGCTGTACAGCAGTACCGAATCCCAGCCGCTTAGCCGCTTCACCGCCACCCCTTGCCTATAACCGGACTTTACTCAGGGGCGGGCTTTAGATGACCTCTTTCGCCCGCTGTGTTGCCGTGCGATACACCTGGTGCAGGAACAGCGATATCGCGTGGGCCACCACGCCGGCGCGTTCGCCGTCCACCAGGTCGAAGCCGTGTCCGGCGCCGGGCAGCTCGAGGTAGCCGACCATCGACTGCGAGGCGGCACGTAACCGCTCCACGAAACTGCGCGCCTGTTCGACAGGGATCACGCTGTCTTTGCTGCCGTGAATCACCAAGAACGGCGGGGAATTTCGGTGCACACGGGCGATCGGCGACGCGTCGCGGAACACCTCGGGATGGCGCGCGATCCTGCGTTTGACCACCACCCGCTCCAGGAACTCGACGAATCGCTCGCGTTCGGGCGTGGAGCGATCCTCCCAGTCGTAGCGGCCATAGATGCCGACCACGGCGTCCACCGAGCTGTCAGCGCCCTCGGGCAGTTTCGACCCGAGCCGCGCGTCGTCGGGCGTGAGCCCGGCCAGCGCGGACAGGTGCCCGCCGGCCGAACAACCAGCCACCGCAACGAAATTCCGGTCGCCACCGAATTTGTCGACGTTGGCGCGCGCCCAGGCGATGGCGGTCTTGACGTCGGTGATGTGCCGCGGCCAGCGATGGTTCGGCGAGGCGCGGTAGTCGATGGCCAGACACACCCACCCCTGCGATGCCAGGTAGGACATCAGCGCCGACCCCTGCAGCATGGCGCGGCCGTGCACCCAAGCGCCGCCCGGGACGAAGATCAGCACCGGCGCGGGTTCGACGGGCAGCTCCTTGAGCCGCCACACGTCGAGCAGCTGCGCCGGGTGGTCACCGTAGTGGACGCTGCGGCGGTACAGGTACGGGCGCTGACGCAGGACACTCCACATGGGCGGGGTGCGGTCGGGCGCGGGCCACTCCGCGTCCAGGTCCGCGGCCGACACCACCCCGCGCAGCGCGGCGATGGAGACCTGGTGGGTGCTTTGGCGGTCGCGGCGGCGCGTGTCTCCCTTGCCCGGCGTCATCAAGTCCTTGCGTATCGCCGAGATCGCCTCCGGCGCGAGCCGCATCCCCCACACGCTCATCGCGGTGATGCCGCCCAGCGGTTCGAGGTGTTTGCCCACGACCGGTAGCGACGCGCTGGCGACGCTCATCGCCAGCGCGTAGTCGGCAGGGCGAGCCCGCAGCAGCCATTTCAAAGAAGGAATCACGCCCGGAACCCTCGCCGCCATGAAGGGCAGACTACCCTTGCGGCGAGGCCGGAAACTGACGTTTGGGTCAAGGCGGCGGGCGCGACGGGAATTCCGCCCGGCAGGGCTTTGCTGACGGCGGGTTTCACCCGGCCGGGCCCGAATGGCTACCAAACCGGAAAATCTTCAGCTGACGACGACGCGGTGTCGCCGCACCGCAGGGGTGGGCTATTGCCGTCCATGCGCAGGCGGAGCATCCCCGTCTCGTCGGCGTGCACGGAATAGGCGGTCACCGCAACGCCACCACCTGCAACCTCGGATCCGGTCTGTAGGTCGTAGGTGAAGTTGTGCAGCGGACACACGACAACCTTTGTGTCGATGAGCCCGTCGGCCAATGGCCCACCGCGGTGCGGACACACCGCGTCCAAGGCGCACAGCGAGCCGTCACGCAACCGAAAGACCGCGATCTGTTGGCCTTCTACCGCATAAGCGCGGCCCTCGCCCAGCGGGATGTCATCCACGGAACCCAGCGCGATGTCGCTCATCGGACTGGCACCCGCGGAAGCGGAATCAGTGGCAAGGCTGACCGAAAGTTTTTTGCCGCGTCGGGTTTTCGGTCCTGCCGCCACGGGTCCTCGTACGCATCGACCGATTTCTGCATGCGCGCCCGAACATCCGTATCCCGCGCCGCTCGAGGACTGCTATGCCGCGCTGAAATGGCTGGCCGGGCAGCCGTCCGTGGGCCCCGGCCGGGTGGCGATCGGCGGCGCGAGTGCCGGCGGGGGCCTCGCGGTGGCCCTGGCGTTGCTGGCCCGCGACCGCGGCGAGCTCAGCCCCGCCTTCCAGCTGCTGTCGTACCCGATGATCGACGACCGCAGCTCGGCGACGGCAGCCGACCCCAACTACCGGCTGTGGAGCCCGCGCAGCAACCACTTCGGCTGGACGGCGTACCTCGGTGACGCGGATCCCCACGTGGCGGTCCCGGCCCGGCGCGACGACCTGGCCGGACTGCCGCCGGCGTGGATGGGAGTCGGAACCCACGACCTGTTCCACGACGAGGATCTCGCCTAGGCCGAGCGGCTGCGCAGCGCGGGCGTCCCGTGTCAGGTCGACGTCATCGCGGGCGCCTTTCACGGCTTCGACCTGTTCGTGCCGAAAGCCCAAGTGTCGCGCCGCTTTTTCGACAGCCAATGCGACGTGCTGCGGGTCGGGGTGGCTGCGGCAGCCTGACTATTTCACCGCGTAGGCGATCTCGCCGCCGATGATCGTGGCGGCCACCATGGCGGCGTCCAGCTCGGCCAACGCGGTCGCGGGCGGCACCGCCAGCACGCACAGGTCCCCGGGCTGCCCGGCCGCGACGCCACGGGCCCGGGCCGGTTGTTCGGCATGCCCGAGGAACATCGTCAAAGCCGTTCGCGCCGAAACACATTCGTCGGCGCCTAACACCGCGCCGCTGGGCGTGCTGCGGTGCACCGCGGCCCGCATCGCCGCCCACGGGTCGCCACGGCCGAACGGCATGTCAGTCGACAGCGCCACCCGCACGTTCGCCTCGAGCAGGGACGCGACCCGCCAGAGCTGACCGTGTTCGGCCGCCGGAATGTCGGCCAGGTACTGATCTCCGCGTTCGGCAACGAAATTCGGCTGAGTCACCACGGTGACCCCGAGCTCGGCGAGGTCGGTCAGGCTGTCGTCGTCGACGACCGCGGCGTGCTCGATGCGGTCGTGCGGATGGCCGCCGGCCGCGCGCAGCGCGGCTATCGCCACGACCAGCTGGGCCGCGGTGACGCAGTGCACGGCTACCGGCCGTTGTTCGGCGTGCATGTCGGCGATCCACCCGGTCAGCGTGTCCAGGTCCAGATCGTCGTCTCGCAGGATCTTCTTGCCCGGCGACAGAAAGCCCAGCCGCGGGCGAAACTCGCCGCGCCGATGCGCCACCAGCAGCGCCACCATGTCGTTCGCGTCGAGATCGGGGGTGGCGTCGGTGACCCCGGTGACACCGAGGGCGACCAGGCGACTGCTCAGTTCGGCAAGGTCGGTGTCGCGGCGCTGCAACCGATCCGACCAGCCGCGGTCGGCGGCGCGCAGGCGACCGTCAGGATGATCGGTCATGCCGATTCTGTGCAGCGCTGCGGAATTCAGGATCCACAGGGCTCCGCTGCGATGCTGGATGCGCACCGGCGTCTCCGGCACCAGGGTATCGAGGTCGCCGCGATCGAGCTCGCCGGCGACCGAATCGTGGTAGCCGACCGCGCGAATCCATCCGTCGTAGCCCGGCACGGCTTGCGTGAGCTGTTGCGCCAGTTGCTCTTTCGTGCGAACCGCGGGCGGCCCGACCGACGGCGAATCCAGCGCGGACGCCGCCGAACGCACGTGCACGTGATGATCGTGCAGCCCGGGCAGCACCGTTCCGCCGGCCGCGTCGAGGACGCGCTCGCCCGGCTCGGCGGCAAGCGTGGCGCCCACGGCCTCGATCCGGGCGCCCACCCGGATGTCGGCTGCCGCACCGCTTAGCAACCTGGCGCGCCGAATCAGCATGACAAACACCGCTTTTCGTCGACCAGGCGGCGCACGGCGGCGTTATCGGCGCCCAGCGGCGGCACCGGGGTGACCGCAGGCGGCACCGGCGGGCGTGCCGCGGGGTGTTGCGAGCCCGGTGCCGCGACCGGCAGCGCCGCGTAGGTCGCGGCCACCGCCGCCATCGAGAACTGGATCAGTTCGCCGCCGCCGCGGCCCAGCGCGGCGACCACCGCCGCGGCTGCCTCCAGCCCTGTCAACGGGTCGGCGATGGCGTCGCCGCAGAAGACCGGGCCCGCGCCGACCAGGCCGCCGGCCACCGCGGCGTCGTCGCCGAATGCCGCGCGCCCGGAATCCGCGCCATGGCCGGTGATCCGCACCCAGATTCGGCCGGCCCGGGGAGCCGCGTGCTCCGGCCCGAGGCGGCGCCGGGCCAACGCCGCGGGCCGCGAGCCCTCGAGCACGACGTCGGAGACCGCGAGCAGGGCGCGCAATTCGTCGATCTGATCGTCGAAATCCAGACAATACGATAGCTTTTCGCCATTCATCCAGTCGAAGAACGCGGGGTTGCCCGCGCGGGTGCCGTCCGGCCGGCCGGGGCTTTCGACCTTGACGACCGTCGCACCCCCGTGGGCCAGCAGGCCCGCGCACAGCGGGCCGGCCCACATCGAGGACAGATCCGTCACCAGCAGGCCGGTCAGCGACCGCCGGGGTGCCCGCTCGCCGATCGCCGAGACCCTCGGCGGCTCGGCCACGGCCTCACCCAGGCTCGCCACCGGGATGTCCAGCAGCGCGGCGCGATCGACGATCTCGGACACCGGACATGTTGCAGCCCAATGCCCCAGCGTCGGCCACGGGTCAGCGGGGGCCGCGTCGGCGTGCAGCAGCGCCGGGACGGCGGCGATGTCGTCGGGCCGCGACAACGTCACGGCACACCAGCCGTCCCGGGCTTGCAGTAACCGGGTGGCGCCGCCGGCCGACGTCTGGCCGCCGCGGGTCAACCCCAGCAGACCGGCCCGCCCGCCGAGCAACAGTGCCGCATCGACGGCGACGCCCAGCTGCTCGCCAAGCGCGGCCGCGACGCGGTCGGCGCGGCTCAGCACGGCGGCGCGGGAGAAGTCGGGAGGTCCGTCGGGCGGCCCGGTCAGCCAGGCCAGCCCGCTGCTCCCCCACCGGGTTGCCGCGTCGCTCATCCGAACCATTGTGCGCGCGGTCAGAAATGCAGGACGCTGAACCGCCAGTCGAGCACCTGGCGGTCCGGCTCGTCGATCGAGTCGCCGACCGCGTAGACCACCGAACGCAGCTCCAGCACGCCGCCCTGGTCGGCGGGACGAGCGGACTGCACCTGTAGCTCGCTGTACAGCGTGTCACCTTCGTGCACGGGCCCGGTGTGGTCGCAGGAGTGCCAGCCCAGCACCGTGGCCAGGTTGGGCAGCAGCCGACTCGCCTGCGCAAGCGCGAGGCCGATGGTGTGGCCCCCGTACACCAGCCGCCGGCCGCCGACCCGCGAATCATGATGCGCAGCGGCGATATTCAGCGTAAGCCGGGCCAGTTCGGGCGCGCTACTGACCACGTCGGCGGTGCTGCGCAACAGCGCACCGGACATGGCGGTGTCGAAATACGGTCCGGGAATTCGCATTCGGAACGCGGCGCCGTCCCACCGGGCGGCCGGATCGGACGCCGGCGGCACCGCGTCGGCGCCGATGGTCGACAGGTCGTCGCCGGAGGCGGCCGGGCCGGGGTTCCAGCCGGGGCTGCCGGGCAGCATGGCGCAGCGATAGAAGTCGAGCACCAGCTGGTCGGCCTGGTCGATCGTGGTCATGCGCAGCGCAGCCAGGCCCGTCGGCGCGCGGCCGGGCTTGACCGAGTTGGCGCGCAGCCCAACGACTTCGGTGCGCGTGTACAGGGAATCGCCGACGACCGGGAAGCGGTGAAACGTCAGGCCGCGGTAGAACAGGTTGGCTTTCACCCGCTGGGTGACCAGCGTGCTCTGCCCGATCGCGACGTCGCACACCAGCGCCGGGTGCGCCAGGGGCCCCGGTGCGCCGGTCACCGCGTTGCACAGGCCGGTGTCCAGCGCCAGCCGCAACCGGTCCCCCACGATCGCCTGATGGGCGGCTGCCAGCCCTGCCGACAGCGTCATCGTCGGCGCCCAGTCGAACACCTGACCGACCGTGAGCTCGTCGAAATAGGCCCCGCCGTCGCGGACCCCCGCGTACCCGTTACTCGTCACAACGCCACATGCTGGCAGGCTGTCGAATCTGAGCGCAACGCCCCAGGGGCGGAAGGAAGGGTCAGACGGTGATGACTGACGAGGAAGCCCTGCTGGTCGCCACGGTGCGCGCGTTCGTCGACCGCGAGGTGAAGCCGACCGTCCGTGAAATCGAGCACGCCAACTCCTACCCCGAGGCGTGGATCGACCAGATGAAGCAGATCGGCATCTACGGCCTGGCCGTTCCCGAGGAATACGGCGGGTCGCCGGTGTCGATGCCCTGCTACGTGGCGGTCACCCAGGAGCTGGCCCGCGGCTGGATGAGCCTGGCCGGCGCGATGGGCGGGCACACCGTGGTGGCCAAGCTGCTGACGTTGTTCGGCACCGACGAGCAGAAGCAGGCCTACCTGCCGGCCATGGCGACCGGCGAGGTTCGCGCCACCATGGCGCTGACCGAGCCGGGCGGCGGCTCCGACCTGCAGAACATGTCGACGACCGCGCGGCCGGACGGGGCCGGCGGTCTGGTGATCAACGGCTCGAAGACCTGGATCAGCAACGCGCGCCACTCCCGTCTGATCGCGCTGCTGTGCAAGACCGACCCGCACGCCGTTCCGCGCCATAGGGGCATCTCGATCGTGCTGGTCGAGCACGGCCCGGGCCTGACGGTGTCGAGGGATCTGCCCAAGCTCGGCTATAAGGGCGTCGAGTCCTGCGAGCTGTCGTTCGACGGATATCGCACCGCGAACTCGGCCGTCCTGGGCGGCCGGACGGGCGAAGGCTTTTCGCAGATGATGAAAGGCCTTGAGACCGGCCGCATTCAGGTCGCCGCCCGGGCCCTGGGCGTGGCGACCGCGGCGCTCGAGGACGCGCTGGCGTATGCCCAGCAGCGGGAGAGCTTCGGCCAGCCGATCTGGAAGCACCAGGCGATCGGCAACTACCTGGCCGACATGGCGACCAAGCTTACCGCCGCGCGTCAGCTCACCCGCTACGCCGCCGAGCGCTACGACAGCGGCGAGCGCTGCGACATGGAAGCCGGGATGGCGAAGTTGTTCGCCTCCGAGGTCGCGATGGAAATCGCGCTCAACGCGGTGCGCATCCACGGCGGCTACGGCTACTCGACCGAGTACGACGTCGAACGCTACTTCCGCGACGCGCCGCTGATGATCGTCGGCGAGGGCACCAACGAGATTCAGCGCAACGTGATCGCCGGCCAGCTGATGGCCCGCGGCGGGATCTAAAGATCTCCGATTGGCAGGTGCGTGCGTTATATTCTTGCTGACTTCGGCACAGCAAAGCGGTGCGGAGGTAATCCGGTTCGGGCCGGAGGAAACCGAAGGAAGGCAACTGCCATGAGTTATCCCCCCGGGCCGTATGAAGGTTCCCCCGAGTGGCAGGGTCAGCAGCCGCCGCAGCAACCACCCGAGTGGCAGCCTCAGCAGCAACCTGGCTGGCAAACCCCGCCGCCGGCGGGCTGGGGTGGCCAGCAGCCAGGCTGGCCGGCCCAACAGGAGCCGGAAAACTATCTGGTGTGGGCCATTCTGGTCACGGTGCTGTGCTGCCTGCCCTTCGGGATCGTCTCGATCGTCTACTCCAACAAGGTCTCCGGGCTGTGGGCGCAGGGCCGCTACCCCGAGGCGCAGGAGGCAGCCAACAACGCAAAGAAGTGGGCCATCATCGGTGCGATCGTCGGCCCGATCCTCTACATCGCCTTCCTGGTGATCTACTTCGCGTTCATCGCGGCGGTCGTCGTCCACGAGCTGCCCAACATCCCGACCACGACCACCACGGTCCCGGGCTTCTAGGGAAGTTGTTGGGCCGCAGCGTAAATCGCGTCCACTAGGCCCCACTGCAGCGCGGTGCCCGCACCCAGGGTGCGCCCCGTCAGCACCAGGTAGGCCGTGCGCCACCGGCCGATCCGGCGGGTGACGCTGACGGTACCGCCGGCGCCGGGGATCAACCCCAGCCCCAACTCGGGCAGACCGAAGACCGAATCTTCGTGTGCCTCAATCCATCCGCAGAATGCGGCCATCTCAAGCCCGCTGCCCAGCACGCGTCCGTGCACCTCGGCGCGACACGCCCGTCCCAGCCTGGCGGTCAGCGCGTCGAGGGCCAGCGCGGGGCTGTGCCGGGTGCGGGCCAGATGCGCGCTCGTGGGATCGTCGAACGTGCCGAATTCGGCGAGATCGCCACCGCTGCAAAAGGACGGGCCGTTGCCGGTCAACACGACTCCGGCGACCGACGGGTCGAGCCGCGCGACGGCCAGCGCCTCCAGCAGGGCGGCGCGGGCGTCGGTGGAGAATGCGTTGTGCCGCTGCGGCCGATTGAACCTGATCGTCACGACGTCGCCGTCGCGCTCGGCGGTCACCGGGTCGGCGGTCCCGGGCAGCCGAGCCGGGCCGCGTTCGTCGAGCCACCGCGCGAATTCCGGGCCGGCCTGCAGCGTCGAGTACGCCAACGACTCGGTGATGACGCCCGCCAGGGCCGCGGCCTCGGGTCGCACCGCACGTAGCACGTCGTCGCAGACTGCGCTGGCGTGCGGCCAGCGTTCGCAGCGCTGCCGAAGCGCGGCGAGGGTTTCGGACACAGATTCGACGGCGATCACCCGACGATCGGCGCTGGGTTCCTCGGTGAGCGTGAAAGTCGCTGCCTCGAGCCAGGATTCGGCCCAGACCAGGTCAGCGCCCGACCCTACCGCGACGATCACACCGGGCGGCGCGGCCGACCCGGTATCCGGTGCGCTCGGCTCCGCATCCGACAGGTCGACCACGCGCAGCATCACCTCACACCGAATACTTCTCGATCAGCCCGTTCTTGTAGAGCTTCCCGGTGTCGGTGCGCGGCAGCTGCGACTCGAACGCGATCGACCGCGGGCATTTGAAATGCGACAGGTGTTCTCGCAGCCACCCGATCAGCTCGTCGGCGAAGTGGTCGGTGGCATCGGCCGGATCGGTCGTTTGCACCGCCGCCATGACGCGCTGGCCCATCTCGTCGTCAGGCACCCCGAACACCGCGGCGTCGAGCACCTTCGGATGCGTGACCAGAAGGTTCTCGGCTTCCTGCGGATAGATGTTCACCCCGCCGGAGATGATCATGTGATGGCGCCGGTCGGTCAGGTACAGATAGCCCTCCTCGTCGAGGTAGCCGATGTCGCCGACCGTGGCCCAGCCGTGCTTCTCGCGGGACCCAGCGGTCTTGGTCGGGTCGTTGAGGTATTCGAACGAGTAGCCGCCTTCGAAGTAGATCTCGCCGGCTTGGTTGGGGGGGAGTTCGTTGCCGTCCTCGTCGAGGATGTGCACCGCGACGCCCATGGGTTTGCCTACCGAACCCGGATGCGCCAGCCAGTCCTCGGCGGTGATCAGGGTCGACCCGTGCGCTTCGGAGGACGCGTAGTACTCGTCGACGATCGGTCCCCACCAGTCGATCATCTGTTTCTTGATCTGCACCGGACACGGCGCCGCGGCGTGCATCACCCGCTTGAGGCTGGACAGGTCATACGAATCACGAACGGCCTGAGGCAGTTTCAGCATCCGGACAAACATGGCCGGGACGAACTGGCCGTGGGTCACCTGGTGACGCTGGATCGCGTCCAGCGTCCCCTCGGCGTCGAACTTCTCCATGATCACCGTGGTGATGCCGGCGGCCTGAATCGTCATCGACCACACCGACGGCGCGGTGTGGTAGAGCGGTGCCGGGCTCAGGTACACCGCGTCGGGATCCAGCCAGAAGCCGACCAGGGCCGACATCATGCCCGGTACGTCTTCCGGTGGGAGGTGCGGCAATTCGCGCCGGATGCCCTTGGGCCGGCCCGTGGTGCCAGAGGAGTACTGCAGCAGATCGCCCTCGATCTCGTCGTCGATCGGGGTATCCGGTTGACCGGCAACGCATTCCGGGTAACGCTCCCAGCCGGGCAGGTCGCCGTCCGCGATCAGCAGCAGCTCGGGCAGCCCGTTCGGCAGGTGCTCGGCCAGCCCGGCCAGGGTGTCCCGCAATGCCGCCGACCCGACAATTGCCTTGGCATTGCTGTTGTCGATGATGTAGGCGGCCTCGGCCGGGGTCAGGTGGGTGTTGATCGGGACGTAGTACAGGCCGCTGCGCCGGGCCGCCCACATGACGGCGTGGATGTGCTGGTTGTTCTCCATCAGGATCGCGACGCTGTCGCCCTCGCGCAGCCCGGCCTGCCGGAACCGGTGTGCCAGCCGGTTGGCCCGTGCCTCCAGCTCGCCGAAGGTGACGACCGTTCCGGACGGGTAAAGAATGATGGCAGGTTTGTCGGCGCCGACATAGGGGCGTATCTGCATGGGCCGACTGTACAACCGCCAAAGTTGACGGGTGTTAAGTGGGCCGGGGACGGTGCGTCAGGCCAGAAGCCGGGCGCCGTCAGCCGTGTGGCGCCTCGGAGATCTTGCTGTCCGGCTTGCCCAGCATCTGGCACCAGGTCTGGGCGGACAGTCGGGTGGCGTCGATCTGCAGATTGGTCGGATCGGTGCCGCTCTTGTCCTTGAGCATTTTGCTGATCTCGTCGTTCTGCTTCTTCTGCTCCTGGGTGCTGAAGTCCTTGCACTTCGTATCGCCACCGGTGTTGATCACCTGCGATGCCGAACATCCACTGAGCAGAATTCCCGCCGCGGCAATCGCTGTCGCGATCGGCGCAAGTGTCTGGGACTTCACTGACTTCACTGACTTCACTGTCGGCCTTCCAGGAACGTTCTGTTAGCTATCTGTAGACCAAGCAGAACAAACCCAAACGCCCGGTCGCGATGGGCGTTTGGGTTTTTCAAGTGGTGCTGACTAGTCGGATTCCGACAGTCGCTGCTTGAGAGCCTCGAACTCGTCGCGGACGCCGGTCGGCAGCTTGTCGCCGACGAAGTCGAACCACTCCTCGATCAGGGGCAGCTCCTCGCGCCACTCGGCGGCGTTGACCGCCAGCGCCTTGGCCACGTCGCCGCCCGCGATGTCGAGTCCGTCCAGGTCCAGGTCGTCGGCCGTCGGCACGATGCCGATGGGGGTGTCCTGGCCGCCGGCCTGGTGCTCGATGCGGTCGACGATCCACTTCAGCACCCGGCTGTTCTCACCGAAGCCCGGCCACAGGAAGCCGCCGTCCTCGTCGCGGCGGAACCAGTTGACGAAGAACACCTTCGGCAGCTTGGACTCGTCGGAGTTCTTGCCCAGGTCGATCCAGTGCTGGAAGTAGTCACCGACGTGGTAGCCCAGGAAGGGCAGCATGGCCATCGGGTCTCGGCGCACGGTGCCGACCTTGCCCTCGGCCGCGGCGGTCTGCTCGCTGCCCATGGTGGCGCCCATGAAGACGCCGTGCTGCCAGTCGCGGGCCTGCGTCACCAGCGGCACCGTCGTCTTGCGGCGGGCGCCGAACAGGATGCCGGAGATCGGCACGCCCTGCGGGTCGTCCCACTCGGGCGCGAGGATCGGGCACTGCGACATCGGGGTGCAGTACCGCGAGTTCGGGTGCGCCGCTTTGGTATCCGACTCGCGCAGGATCCAGTCGTTGCCCTTCCAGTCGATCAGGTGTTCGGGTTCGCCCTCCAGGCCTTCCCACCACACGTCGTGATCATCGGTCAGCGCGACGTTGGTGAAGACGGTGTTGCCGGCCTCCATGGTGCGCATGGCGTTCGGGTTGGACTTCCAGTTGGTGCCCGGCGCGACGCCGAAGAAGCCGAACTCCGGATTGACGGCGTAGAGCCGGCCGTCCTTGCCGAACCGCATCCAGGCGATGTCGTCGCCGAGCGTCTCGGCGCGCCAGCCCGGAATGGTCGGCTGCAGCATCGCAAGGTTGGTCTTGCCGCACGCCGACGGGAAGGCCGCGGCGAAGTAGTACGCCTTGTTCTCCGGGGAGATCAGCTTGAGGATCAGCATGTGCTCGGCCAGCCAGCCCTCGTCGTGGGCCATCGCCGACGCGATGCGCAGCGAGTAGCACTTCTTGCCCAGCAGCGCATTACCGCCGTAACCCGAGCCGTAGCTCACGATCTCGCGGGTCTCCGGGAAGTGGGTGATGTACTTCGTGTCGCTGCACGGCCACGGCACGTCGTCTTTTCGGAGTCCTGACTCGTCTACGAGCGGGGCGCCCACCGAGTGCAACGCCTTGACGAAGAACCCGTCGCCGCCGATCTTGTCGAGCGCGGCCTGGCCCATCCGGGTCATCACCTTCATCGAGATGACGACGTACTCGGAGTCGGTGATCTCCACACCCAGCTTCGGGTCGTCGGCGCCGAGCGGGCCCATGCAGAACGGCACCACCCACATGGTGCGACCGCGCATGCAGCCGCGGAACAGGTCCTTCAGGGTGGCCCGCATCTCGGTCGGGTCAGTCCAGTTGTTGGTGGGGCCGGCGTCTTCTTGGCGCTCGGAACAGATGAACGTCCGGGATTCCACCCGCGCCACGTCGGACGGGTCCGACAGCGCCAGGTAGGAGTTGGGCCGCTTCTCCTCGTTCAGCTTCGTCAGGGTGCCGGCCTCGACCAGTTGCGCGGCCAGCCGGTTGAACTCCTCGTCGGAGCCGTCAGCAAACACCACCCGGTCGGGCTGGGTCAGCTCGGCGACCTCCTCCACCCACGACAGCAGCCCCTGATGTTTGGTGGGCGCTGTATCCAGACCGGGAATGGTCGCTGAGGTCATCGAACTCTCCTGAATTCATTCAAGTAAGGGTGGGACTGCTGCGTTGTTCGCATTCACCCACACAACTGTTGACACGGCGAAGCTTTATCTACAGGCTATCGTGATCACCTTGCTGGGGAAGGTCCGGGAGGGTATAAGCCTTCTCACAGGACCGATTCAGAAGGCCCGAAAAACGTCGTCCAATATGTCCAACGGCGGTTCTCAAAAGACCTATTCTTCGGCTTCGGCGGCTTCCCCAGCGTGGTTCTCGCTGTGGGGTATACCCGGTTCGCCCAGTTCTGCACGCACGGCGTCCAGCGCGGCCTGCACCGTCGGCATCTCCCGGTCGCGGGTGGCCGCGGCCCGCGCGACAGCGACGGCGTGCGCGCGCAGTTCGCTGTCGATGGCGCTGACCTGCTCGGATACCTGCGCGGCGGCCGCCTCGTCGCGGGTGTTCAGCTCGGTGGTCAGCAGCGTCTCCGCGGTCAGCACGCGGGTGGCGACCAGCTCCTCGACCGCCGAGCGCAGCGACGTCGTCACGTCACCCGCCCAGCGGTCCAGCAACGCACGGTCGCGCAGCAGGCTGCGCAGCTTGACGACCACGAAGGTGACCGCCAGGCCGATCACCACGCACGCCACCCCCGCGGCGATCGCGAACACGGGGTTCAGCTTCGCGGTGGCGCCGGCCATCAGCCGGCTGAGCGTCAGCGCCACCCCCAGCCCGAACCCGGCGCCCAGCAGCATCATCAGCCAGGTCTCCTGGCGCCGCGCCCGCAACGGCGGTGGGGCGACGTCGACCGTCGGCAGCGTGTCGAGTGCCGGCAGCGTCAGCGGCATCCCGACCGCCTCGGCGACGGCGTCGAGCTGGGCGACGGTGCCCTGGTTCACCTCGGTCACCACCACGGCGGCCCGCTCCCGCGTCTGCGCCTCGAAGCCGGCCATCGTCCGCCGGGACAGCTGCGCGGCGTCCGCCTGCAACTCGCCGCGCAGCGACGAGCACCGATTGCGCGCGTAGTGGGACAGCTGGACCTGCGCCTGCTGGAGCTGGCCGCGCAGCGCGACGGCGCGCTCGGATTTCTCCTGCCGCCGCTGGCGCAGGGCTTCGCTGCGCTGCTCGCGCAGCGCAGCGACCCGGGCTTGACGGCCCGCGCCGTCGGCGTCGCGGTCGAATCGCTGCGCCACGGTACGCAGCCGGGACTCCCACGCCCGCAACCTGTTTCGCCGTGCGAATTGGGGATCGGCCAGCGCCGCCGAGATGGCGTCGACGGCGTCGTCGAGGATCGGGTCGCCCAGATCGGGTGCGGCGGCCACACCCACCCAGCGCACCTTCGCATAGCGCGGCGCGTGTGCGGCCAGGATGTCGCGGTTGGCGTTGAGCACGTCGCCCCAGTTGCGGTGCACGTCGATCTTGGCGACCGCGCCGATCACCACGTCGGTGTGCTCGACGGCGGTATCCAGCAGCACGCAGTCCGATTCCGTCAGCTGCGCCGCCGCGGACACCACGAAGACCACCGCCAGCGGCGCCTCGCCGGGCTCCAACTCCGCCGTCTCGACGAAGGTGTGCTGCGGCAGCCGCTCGGTCAGCGCCGCGACCAATCCGGTCACCCCGGCCATCCAGGGGCCGGTCACCAGCACCACGTCGCGGCGGTCGACGGCAGGCGGCTCCAGGCGCGGCCCGAACGCGGCCACCACCGCGTCCACCTCGCTGGCCGGATCGTCGTCGTCGGACTCGCTCACCATGACTCCCCGTGCGGTTCGGGCAGCGACCCGCAGGTCTGCGACCACAGCCGCAGCGACCCCCTGGCGATGTCGGCGCCGCAAGCCCGGTGCAGGTCGCTGACCGACCCGCGGCTGTAGCGCTGCCAGCACGCCGCCCGCGGCAGGTGTTCGGCCGGCTCGTCGCAGCGCCCGACGTCCAGCCCGGCCGCCTCGGCGAGGTCCACCGCTGCGGCCATCCGCGCGACCACGGTGTCGTCGTGAGAGAGGAATCCGCCGATCCGGTCCGCGATCCCGCTATGGCCGACGGCCAGGGCCTCCAACTCCGCGACGGCGTCGAGCAACCGCTGGTAACGGATCTCGGCACCCAGCGCCGCGACCCGGTCGACGACGGCGTCGACGCCGCTCATCCGCCGCAGCAGGGCCGCGACCTGTGCCCGCGTGCGACCCCGGTGGGCCGCCGCCACGCCCAGGGCCGTGCCGAACAGGTCAAGGGTGTCCAGCAACCGCCGTCGCGCGTCTGGCGGCACCGGATTGTCCGCCGCGAGAAAGCCTTCGAAAGAGCCGTCCAGGCCGTCGGCGCCGCCGGGATGGGCGGCCAGTATCCGCAGCGCCGCCCACGAGGTGTCGTCCAAACCCCCGTCCGCGGCGACGGCGAGCACCCCGATCATCGGCTCGACCGGCACCCCCACCAGCACCGCGAGTTCGGCGCACCGGACCCGCGCCGCCGCGATCGGCCCACTGCCGGTCCGCCCGGACAGCGAGCCGGTCAGGTCGGCCTTGTTCAGCACCGCCAACAGCGGCCGGCGGGCCGCGGCGATCGCGTCGGCGTCCTCGGGCTTGATCACCTCCGCGGTGACGTACACGACGACGTCGACGTCCTGGCCGGTGCCGGCCCCCGGCGGGTGCACCGTGATCCCCGCCGCCGCGGCGCGGCCGAGGGCGCGCGCCACGGTGCCGCGACCGACTCCCCGTCGGCCCTGGACAGCTACCTGCAGCGGCGCTGCCGCACGCTCGGCGATCGCCGTCACGCGGGCGTCGTCCTGGGCGGCGGCGAAACGGTTCAGCTCGTCGACGAAAATGTGGTGCCCCTGTCCTTTCATGTGCGGTCTGCCCGAGCCGGGTGGACCGCAGCGGGGTGCCGGGAGGCTTGGGTTCCACCGAATGGTGGCACCTGTGTCATCGGGATGCGAGCCACTGTTTATCAGTTACCAGCTGAAGGCAACTGTTGGGTATCAATCTGGACCAGGGGCGGCTACATCCGGCGTTCATGCGCCACCATGGACAAATGCACGCGCAACCCGGGGTCGGGACACCTCCCGACCCGCCGGTGGAGGCGGAGGCCAGTGACGACGTGAGCCCGACACCCGAGCCCCCGGGTCCCAGCGCGCCCCAGCACGGCTACCTGCCGGCCACGAGCTTTCGCTCCCGGCGGTCCACGTTGTCGGGCGCTCAGCGCGACACCTGGGAGCGGCTGTGGCCCGAGCTCGGCAGGTCCGAGATCCCCGAGCACTTCGCGCCGCTGGACACCGCCGCGTGGTTCGGCCGCACGGCGCCCGTTTTGCTCGAAATCGGTTGCGGTAGCGGCACATCGACGCTGGAGATGGCCAAGACCGAGCCGGGCATCGACGTGATCGCGGTGGAGGTCTACAAACGCGGGCTGGCGCAGCTGCTGTCCTCGATCGACCGCGAGCAGGTGCACAACATCCGGCTGATCCGCGGCAACGGCGTCGACGTGCTGCGGCATCTGATCGCCCCGGCCTCCCTGATCGGGGTGCGGGTGTTCTTCCCCGACCCGTGGCCGAAGGCGCGCCACCACAAACGCCGGTTCCTGCAACCGTCCACGATTGGCCTGATCGGAGACCGGTTACTCCCCGGAGGTGTCCTGCACGCCGCGACGGACCACACCGGTTACGCCGAGCAGATCGCCGAAGTCGGCGACGCCGAATCCCGGCTGCGTCGCGTCGACCCCGGCGACGCACTGCCGATCTCGGTCGCCCGCCCGACGACGAAGTACGAGATGAAGGCCCGGGAAACGGGCAGCTCGGTGACCGAGTTGATCTGGGAGAAGCGCCGTTGACACGGAAAAGACGATGACCATGAGTCTTACTGAAGCGACGGCAACGCCGGCACCGGACGACGTTTCGACTTCGGCGGAGGTCACCGGTACCGCCATCGAGTCCTCCGGCGAGTTCGACGCCGCGCCGCGCCGCGTGCTGCTGGTGTGGGACGCACCCAACCTCGACATGGGGCTCGGCTCGATCCTGGGCCGGCGGCCGACCGCCCTGGAGCGCCCGCGGTTCGACGCGCTGGGCCGGTGGCTGCTGGCACGCACCGCGGAGGTCAGCGCCGGCCGCCCCGGCGTCGTGGTCGAACCCGAGGCCACCGTCTTCACCAATATCGCCCCTGGTAGCGCCGACGTCGTTCGACCGTGGGTCGACGCGTTGCGTAACGTGGGCTTCGCGGTCTTCGCCAAACCAAAGATCGATGAAGACAGCGATGTCGACCGCGACATGCTCGCCCACATCGAACAGCGGCGTCGGGAGGGACTCGCGGCGCTGGTCGTGGCATCCGCGGACGGACAGGCATTTCGCCAGCCGCTGGAGGACATCGCGCGCGCCGGGATGGGGGAAGTTCCGGTCCAGGTGATCGGATTTCGCGAGCACGCCAGTTGGGCACTAGCGTCGGATACCTTGGAATTCATCGACCTGGAAGACATCGACGGTGTCTTCCGGGAGCCGTTGCCGCGAATCGGCCTTGATTCGTTGCCTGACCAGGGGGCGTGGCTGCAGCCGTTCCGGCCGCTGTCCACGCTATTAGCCACGCGTGTGTGACACTGGCTTGAAAAACCGAAAGACGCTGCGCGGGTCGTTAGCGATCCAGTAAGGAGCTTACGTGTTCGCCTGGTGGGGTCGAACCGTGTACCGGTACCGGTACATCGTGATCGGGGTCATGGTGGCCCTGTGCCTCGGCGGCGGCATCTTCGGCCTGAGCCTGGGCAAGCATGTCACGCAGAGTGGTTTTTACGACGACGGCAGCCAGTCCGTCAAGGCGTCGATATTGGGCGACAAGACCTACGGCCGGGACCGGACCGCGCAGATCGTGGCGACTTTCACCGCTCCCGACGGCAAGACCGTCGACGACCCGGCCTGGCACCAGCAGACCGTTGACGAGCTGAACAAGTTCGTCAAGGACCATCCCGACCAGGTGCTCGGCTGGGCCGGCTGGCTGGCGTTGCCCCCCGGCGCCGAGGCGCCCAACGCGCAGATCAAGGGGATGGCGACGGAGGATCGCAAGCACACCTTCGTCACCATCCCGCTCAAGGGCGACGACGATGATTCCATCCTGAACAACTACAAGGCCATCGCGCCAGACCTGCAGAAGCTGGAGGGCGGCAAGGTCGAGCTCGCCGGCCTTGAGCCCGTCGCCAACGCCCTGACCGGCACCATTGCCAGCGACCAGAAGCTCCTCGAGTATCTCGGCCTACCACTGGTCACGGTGGTGCTGTTCCTGGTGTTCGGCGGCGCGGTCGCCGCCGGCCTGCCCGTCATCGTGGGTGGGCTCAGCATCGCGGGTGCGACGGGTATCTTGCGGTTCGCCGCGATGTTCGGCCCCGTGCACTTCTTCGCCCAGCCGGTGGTGTCACTGATCGGTTTCGGTATCGCCATCGATTATGGCCTTTTCATCGTGAGCCGGTTCCGGGAGGAGATCGCCGAGGGCTACGACACCGAGGCGGCAGTGCGCCGCACCGTGATGACGGCCGGGCGCACCGTCGTGTTCTCGGCGCTGCTGATCATCGCCTGCAGCGCCAGCCTGCTGGTGCTGCCCCAGGGATTCGTGCATTCGCTGACCTACGCGATCTTCGCGGCGGTGGGCCTGGCGGCGCTGCTGTCGATCACGCTGCTGCCGGCCTGCCTGGGCATTCTCGGGGCGAACGTCGACGCGCTGGGCGTGCGAACCGCGTTTCGGGTGCCGTTCCTGCGCAACTGGAAGTACTCGCGCGCCTACCTGAACTGGCTGGCGGACCGGCTGCAGAAGACCAAGACCCGCGAAGAGGTGGAGGCCGGCTTCTGGGGCAAGCTGGTCAACTGGGTGATGAAGCGGCCGCTGGCCTTCGCCATCCCGATCGCCGTCGGCATGATCCTGCTGGTCATCCCGCTGGGCAACCTGTCGCTGGGCGGCATGAGCGAGAAGTACCTGCCGCCGGACAACGCTGTGCGCCTGGCGCAGGAGCACTTCGACAAGCTCTTCCCCGGCTACCGGACCGAGCAGCTCACGGTGGTGATCCAGAGCAACAACCACAGCAAGGTCACCGACCAGCAGGTCGCCGACATCCGCAACAGGCTCGCATCGGTCACCGGCTTCACCGACAAGACGTGGGAGGAGCGGCCGTGCCCAAACATCGCCGGCAACCCCTGCGTCGCCGGGCCGAACGGGACGACGCAGCCCAAGGACGACTCGCTGCGGGTGATCCAGAACGGGCTGGTCAACAAGAACGACGCCGCCAAGAAAATCACCGAGCTGCGGGCGATAAGCCCGCCGAAGGGGCTGACCCTGCTGGTCGGCGGCACGCCGGCGCTGGAGCAGGACAGCATCCATAGCCTGTTCGACAAGGCCCCACTGATGCTGGTGCTGCTGCTCAGCGCCAGCCTGGTGCTGATGTTCCTGGCGTTCGGCTCGGTGGTGCTGCCGATCAAGGCCGCGCTGATGAGTGCGCTGACATTGGGCTCGACCCTGGGCATCCTGACCTGGATCTTCGTCGACGGGCACTTCTCGAACTTGCTGAATTTCACGCCAACGCCGCTGATGGTGGTGCTGATCGCGCTGGTCGTCGCGGTCGGTTTCGGCCTGGCCACCGACTACGAGGTGTTCCTGGTGTCCCGCATGGTCGAGGCCCGCGAGCGCGGCATGTCGACCGCGGAAGCCATCCGGATCGGCACCGCCACCACCGGTCGCCTGATCACGGCCGCCGCGCTGGTGCTGGCCGTGGTCGCCGGCTCGTTCATGTTCTCCGACCTGGTCATGATGAAGTACCTGGCGTTCGGCTTGGCCGCGGCGCTGCTGCTGGACGCAACCGTGGTCCGGATGTTCCTGGTGCCGTCGGTGATGAAGCTGCTCGGCGACGACTGCTGGTGGGCGCCGCGCTGGGCCCGGCGGCTGCAGAACCGCATCGGGTTGGGGGAGATCGACCTGCCCGACGAGCGCAAGCGGCCCACGGTCAGCGGCCGGCCGGCCCGTCCGCCGGTGGCGGCCAGCCTGGTCGCCGCCAAGCCGCGCCCAGCGCACGACCCCACCCATCCCGGCGCGCTCCCCGAGCCGTCGCGGGCGCGCCCGGCCGGGCTGCCGGAGGCCAAGCCGGCCGTGGAACGAGTCGACGTCCCGCCGTCGGGAGCCAGCACCACGCGCATCCAGACCAGGCCCAGCCAGCCCACGGAAGCCCAGACGTCGCGCCTGTCGGTGCCGGGCGCCCCGGCGCCGCGTCCGGCGGCGCCGGCGGACGGTCAGACCCGGGCCATGCCGCTCCCGGGCAACGGCGACCCGGCCGAACCCACCACCGCGCTTCCGGCGATGCGCCCGGAGGGCGACGACGCCGAGGCTGCCACCGAAAAGATCAACGCCCGCGGCAAGGGCGCCCAGAGCGACAACGGCGAGGAGCCGCGGCCGCGGCGCCGCGCCGGCGGCGGGCTGTCCGCCCAGGATCTGCTGCGCCGCGAGGGCCGGTTATAACCCGAAAGTTGCTGATGCTCAACCGGATTCGTCCCGTGGACGGTCTGGCTTCGCCGCAATGATGGCTTTGTCACCGGCGCCTTCGGTCTGTTTGTCGGCTTCGGCGGCCGGGTCGGGCGCGAGCAGCACCTGCAGCGCGTTGTTGAGGAACGCGACCGTCGGCACCGCCAGCAGGGCGCCGACGATGCCGGCCAGTACCCCGCCGGTGGAGATCGCGAGCACCACCCCCAGCGGGTGGATCGAGACCGCGCGGCCCATCACCAGCGGCTGCAGGATATGAGCCTCCAGCTGGTTGATCACCACCAGCAGGCCCAGCGTGAGCAGCGCGTAGACGATCCCCTTCGCCAGCAGCGCGACGACCACCGCAACCAGGCCCGAGACGAGCGCACCGATCAGCGGGATGAAGGCACCGAGGAACACCAGCGAGGCCAACGGCAGCGCCAGCGGCACCCCCATGATCGCCAGCCCGGTGCCGACGCCGGCGGCGTCGGTCAGCGCCACCAGAAAAGTCGCGCGCACGTACCCGATCAGCGAGCCGTAGCCGGCGATGCCGGCTTCGTGGACGCGGTTCCGGACCCCGGCCGGGAAGATCTTGATGACGTACTCACAGATGTTGCGGCCGCCGTACAGGAAGAAGATCAACGTGAACAGCACCAGCACCGCGGCGGTGACCAGCTCGGTGACGGTGGCCGCCGTGGAGAGCGCCCCGCTGGTCAGCTTGGCCTGATTGTCGTGCAACGCCTGGATCGCCGCGTTACCCGCGTTGTCGATCTGCTCGCTGCGCAGATGCGCCGGACCCTGGATCAGCCATCGGCGGGTGGAGTCGATGCTGCGGGTCACCTGCTCGGTCAGCCCCGGAATGCCGTCGATGAACTGCAGGACCACGAACGTCAAAATGCCGCCGAGCACGGCGAATCCGCTCAGCAAGATCAGCGACACCGCGCCGCCGCGCGGCAAGCCGTGCCGGTCCAGCCAGTCGACCCCCGGCAACAGCAGCGCGCTGAGCATCAGCGCCAGCAGCACCGGCACCACGATCACCTCGAGCTTCGAGACCACCCACAGCAACGCCATGGCGGCTAACAAGATGACCAGCAACCGCCACGCCCAGGCCGCGGTTTTGCGGACCAGCGGTTCGACCGCGGCATCTTCGACGTTTGCTGACATTCGGCCAGCCTATCCGGCGCGCACGCCTGGTCGGGTGCCATGAACGCGGCACAATCGGGTTACGACCTCGGAACTTCCACGACACGGTCGGAGCTGCGCACCGAGGGCCGTGCCACCTGCACGGTTACCCTAAAACGCGTGTCCTACGACGCACCCGCCCGCAAAATCGACTTGCCGCACGACGAGACCTCGCGTGGCAGGTACTGGTGGCTGCGCTGGGTGGTGCTCGGCATCGTCGCGATCGTGCTCGCCGTCGAGATTTCGCTGGGCTGGAATCAGCTGGCCAAGGCCTGGATGAGCCTCTACGAGGCCAACTGGTGGTGGCTGCTCGCGGCAGTGCTGGCTGCGGCGGCCAGCATGCACAGCTTCGCCCAGATCCAGCGGACCCTGCTCAAATCTGCCGGGGTGCACGTCAACCAGTTGCGGTCCGAGGCGGCGTTTTACGCCGCGAATTCGCTGAGCACCACGCTGCCCGGCGGACCGGTTCTGTCGACGACGTTCCTGTTCCGCCAGCAACGCATGTGGGGTGCCTCGACGGTGGTGGCGTCCTGGCAGCTGGTGATGTCGGGCGTGTTGCAGGCCGTGGGATTGGCGCTGCTCGGGCTGGGTGGAGCGTTTTTCCTGGGCGCGAAGAACAACCCCTTCTCGTTGTTGTTCACGCTCGGCGGTTTCGTCGCGCTGCTGTTGCTGGCCCAGGCGGTGGCGTCGCGGCCCGAGCTCATCGACGGGATCGGCAGCCGGCTGCTGGCGCGGGCCAACTCGGTTCGTGGCAAACCGGCCGACACCGGCCTGGCGAAGTGGCGCGAGACGCTGATGCAGCTGGAATCGGTGAGCCTCGGCCGCCGCGACCTGGGGGTGGCGTTCAGCTGGTCGATGTTCAACTGGATCGCCGACGTGGCCTGCCTGGGCTTCGCCGCGTATGCCGCCGGGGACCACGCGTCGGTGGCGGGGCTGACCGTCGCCTACGCCGCCGCGCGCGCCGTCGGCACCATCCCGCTGATGCCCGGCGGGCTGTTGGTGGTCGAGGCGGTGCTGGTGCCGGGCCTGGTGTCCAGCGGCATGTCGCTGCCCAACGCCATCTCCGCGATGCTGCTGTACCGGCTGATCAGCTGGCTGCTCATCTCCGCGGTCGGGTGGGTGGTGTTCTTCTTCGTGTTCCGCACCGAGAGCCTCGCCGGCTCCGACGACGATTCGCCCACCGGGCCCCTGCCCATCCTGCAGGTCCCGCAGCCCTGGAACGATCCGACGGACAGCGCGCTGCAGGGTCCGCTACCGCCGCCCGAGGAAGCCCTCGATCGAACGTCCGAAAGTGACCGTCAGCGCTAGCCGACGTTGTTCTGCCGCGACGGCCCGCCGAGCGCACCGCCCGGCGGAATCGCTGCGGTCGCGGCGGGCGGCAGAGCGGGCAGGCCGCCGCCTCCCTGGGCCTGCTGGGCCAGGCCCAGGGCCTGCGGAATGCTGATCGGCAGCTTGCACTGCATCGACATGTTGGTCAGCGGTTGGGCGATCGATGCCAGGTCGGCAGCGACCGTCGGGTGTCCCTGGAAATAAGACTTCAGCGAGGCGGCCGATTCGGGCCCGGCCTGCTGCTGCAGCATCGCGGTCATCGCCTCGTTGGTCTCGGGATGGGAGTCCAGATAGTCGCCCATCGACTTGGAGACCGACCCGATCGTGCGGGCGACCTGACTGGCCGCGCACGGGTCGCTGGCGCCCGTCGCGGGCGGCCCGGCCAGGACGGCAAGGGCAACGCCCGGGACGGCGGCGGCCATCAGCCCGCCGACAAACCTGCGGCGTCGCCTCGCGCCGGTTGCCTTCATGCGTAACTCCTCAGTTTGCGAAGCCGGCCGACTTCCCGGGTGCCGCAACACCATTGCGATGGACGAGACGGGATATCACCGAGACCCCGCGGCCCCCCGCGGACAGCGACATCTTGCCATTCGGGCCCGCGGGATGCCCACCCGGTGTGACCCAGATCCCGCTCGTTAACCGGTTCACAACGACTTGGCCGCAAGTTGGCTACGGGAGCGTCTGCGCAGCTCAGGAACTTTCCAACCCGCCGTATTCCACAGGTTGCTGCGGTATTCTCGGGACTCACGCGTTGCGCGAGATATCGGGGAGTGACGACATCCAGCAGTTCATGTTGCGCCTGAGCCGCAGCCTGCGCAGGTACCGGTGGCTGGTCTTCGCAGGCTGGTTGCTGGCACTGGTGCCGGCCGTCTATCTCGTGATGTCTGAATCAGGGAACCTCACCGGCGGCGGCTTCGAAGTGGCCGGCTCGCAATCGCTGCTGGTCCACGATCAGCTCCAGGAGCAGTACCACGATCTCGGCGCTTCCTCGCTGGCGCTGGTGGCCGCCCCGCGCCCGGACGCCACGTATCAGGACATCAACGACGCGGTGGCTCAGCTCAGGCAGATCGCGGGCGACGTGCCCGGCGTGACCGAGAAGCCCAACCCCGCCCAGCGCCCGCCGCAACCCGACCGGCCCTATGTGGTGACGCTGCGGCTGGACCCCACCCTGTCCGGCACCAGCGACGTCGCCAAGCAGCTGCGCAAGACGGTCGGCATCAACGGCGATCAGTCCGGGCAGACCGAGAACGGCCGAGTGCGGCTCTACGTCATCGGGCAGGGCGCGTTGTCCGCCGCGGCGGCGGCCAACACCAAACATGACATCGCGAAGGCGGAAAGCTGGAACCTGCCGATCATCCTGGTCGTGCTGCTCGCGGTGTTCGGGTCGCTCGCGGCGGCGGCGATCCCGCTGGCCTTGGGTGTCTGCACGGTCGCGGTGACCATGGGCCTGGTCTATCTGCTGTCGTCGTTCACCACGATGTCGGTGTTCGTCACGTCCACGGTCTCGATGTTCGGCATCGCGCTCGCCGTGGACTATTCGCTGTTCATCCTGATGCGCTTCCGCGAGGAACTGCGCACCGGCCGCGAGCCGCGCGAGGCCGTCGACGCCGCGATGGCCACCTCCGGCCTGGCGGTCGTGCTGTCCGGGATGACCGTCGTCGCCTCCCTGACCGGCATCTACCTGATCAACACCCCGGCGCTGAAATCGATGGCCACCGGGGCGATCCTGGCCGTCGCGGTCGCGATGCTGACGTCGACCACTCTGACGCCGGCGGTGCTCGCGACGTTCGGGCGGTCGGCCGCCAAGCGGTCGGCGCTGCTGCACTGGTCGCGCCGCCCGGAGAGCACGCAGTCGCGGTTCTGGAACCGCTGGGTCGGATTCGTCATGCGCCGGCCCTGGATCACGGCGGTCGCCGCGTCGACGGTGCTGCTGATCATGGCGGTGCCGGCGGCGTCGATGGTGCTGGGCAACAGCCTGTTGCGGCAATTCGATTCCTCGCACGAGATCCGCGCCGGGGTCGCCGCCGCCTCCCAGGCGCTGGGACCCGGCGCCCAGGGCCCGATTCAGGTGTTGGTCTCCTACCCGACCGGCGCGTCCGCGCCCGAGCACACCCATACCCTGGCGGCGATTCGCCAGCGCATGACACAGGCTCCCAACGTCATCTCGGTGACGCCGCCGGCATTCGCCGACGACAACACCAGCGCGCTGATGACGGCGGTGCTGTCGGTCGATCCCGAGGACATGGGCGCCCGGCAAACCGTCGACTGGATGCGCAGCCAGCTGCCCAAGGCCGCCGGGGACGCAGGCGCCCGCATCGACGTCGGCGGGTCCACCGCCCTGATCAAGGATTTCGACGACCGGGTCTCGGCGACCGAGCCGCTGGTGCTGGTCTTCGTCGCCCTGATCGCGTTCGTGATGCTGTTGATCTCCATCCACTCCGTGTTTTTGGCGCTCAAGGGCGTGCTGATGACGTTGCTGTCGGTCGCCGCCGCCTACGGCAGCCTGGTGGTGATCTTCCAGTGGGGCTGGGGGCAGGACCTCGGGTTCGCCCACATCAGCTCGATTGACAGCACCGTTCCCCCGCTGGTGCTGGCCATGACGTTCGGCCTGTCGATGGACTACGAGATCTTCCTGCTCGCCCGCATCCGGGAACGCTTCCTGCACACCGGCAACACCCGCGACGCGGTCGCCTACGGCGTCAGCACCAGCGCCCGTACCATCACCAGCGCCGCGCTGATCATGATCGCGGTGTTCGTCGGGTTCGCGTTCGCGGGCATGCCGCTGGTCGCCGAGATCGGCGTGGCGTGTGCCGTCGCCATCGCGGTGGACGCCACCGTCGTGCGGCTGGTCCTGGTGCCGGCGCTGATGGCGATGTTCGCGCAGTGGAACTGGTGGCTGCCCCGGTGGATGGCCCGGATCCTGCCGTCGGTCGACTTCGACCGGCCGCTGCCCGAGGTCGACCTCGCCGATGTCGTCGTCATCCCCGACGACATCTCAGCGCTCACCGCGCCTTCGGCGGACTTGCGGATGGTGCTCAAGTCGGCCGCCAAGCTCAAGCACCTGGCGCCCGACGCGATCTGCGTGGCCGATCCGCTGGCCTTTACCGGTTGCGGGCGCAGCGGCAAGGCCACCGACGACAGCCGCGGCCTTGGCCCCGGAGATATTCCCCACCTTGGCCCCGGAGATATTCCCCACCAGGTCAACATCACCGATGACGTCGTCGGGATCGGGACGGGCCCTAGCCCGAAGAACGGAGCCGACGGGCTCCCCCGGGCTCAATCGGGGGCCAAGAAGCTGGTCGACGGCCTGACGTCGCGCAACGGGATCGCCCGCGCGATCGTCGGCGGCGGCCGGCCGATCCATCCGGTCACCCTGTGGCGGGGCCGGCTGTCGGTCGCGATCGACGCGCTGGAAACCCAGGGCGTCGCGAAACGCGGCACCGCCGACCAGCCGAAGTACGAACGGCGCAGCCCGGTGGAGACCACCCACGTGCAGTTGCCCACCGGCGACCGGCTGCAGGTCCCGACCGGCGCCGAGACCCTGCGCCTCAAGGGCTACCTGATCATGAGCCGTAACAGCAGCCGGGATTTCGCCGAATTCGCAGACATGGTCGACACCGTGGAGCCGGAGACCGCCGCCGTGGTCCTGGCCGGAATGGACAGGTACTACGGTTGCCGCGCGCCCAGGCAGCAGTGGATCGCCTCGCAGCTGGTCCGCCGTCTTGCCGATCCGCATCCCGCCGATCTCACCGGTGCGCCAGAATTTCAGGAAGACTGGGAAGAAGTCCGGCAGCGCTGCCTGTCGGTGGCCGTGGCGATGCTGGAGGAGGCGAGGTGACGTTGGCACCCGACCGACGCCGCGTGCCGTCCCCTCAGCGGCCCGCGTTAGACAGGAACGGGCCGGTTCCCGACTTCGATCAGCCGGTGGAGTTCTGGCCGACCTCGGCCATCCGCTCTGCCATGCAGGGCGGCGACATCGAGACCTGGAAACGCATCGCCGCGGCGCTGAAGCGTGACCCGTACGGCCGCACCGCCCGTCAGGTCGAGGAGATCCTCGAGGGCGCACGCCCGTACGGCATCTCCAAGGCGCTGTGGGAGGTCCTGGACCGCGCCCGCGTCCACCTCGAAGCCAACGAGCGCGCCGAGGTGGCCCGCCATGTGCGGCTGCTGATCGAGCGCTCGGGACTGGGCGAGCAGGAGTTCGCCGCGCGCATCGGGGTGGCGCCCGACCTGCTGGCGACCTACCTCGACGGCAGCGTCAGCCCGTCCGCGTCGCTGATGATCCGGATCCGCCGATTGTCGGACCGCTTCGCCAAGGCGAAGTCCGAGCGGTCCGCCGAAACCAACTGAGCTCCATCTGACCTAAGCCCGGATCGGCACCACGTCGGACACCAGCCAGGTGCCCCCGCGCTTGGTCAGCGCCACCCGCAGCGTCGGCGCCGCCTGACTCGGCGGCTGGCCGGGCGTGGTCTGCACGACCCGCAGGATGACCGCCACGCTGGCCGCCGACGGCCCCAGGGCCTCCACCCCGGCCGCGAGCGTCGTGGCCTGGGCCGATACGTTGTGCTGGGCCATCTCCGCGCTCGACTTCTGGTACTGCTCCTTGAACGCCCCAGCATGCTCGGGCACCATCAGCGCCGCGGCCCGATCGATCGAACTGCCCGGCGCGCCGGGGGTGAACGACGCCAGCGCCTCGGCCATCCCGCTGGCGATCTGCACCACCTCACGGGAATCCTGCTTGAAGTCCCGATCGGTCGCGGTCCAGTGCGTGTACTCGGTCAGCACCGCCGCCGACAGCGCGGCCGCGCACAGGAAGACCACGGCCAACCGCAGCCCCGGCGCCTCGTCGTCGGTGCCGAGGCTGACCGAATCGCGGCGCAGCAGCCAAAAGTTGATCGCGACACCCTCGACGATGAGCAGCAGCAACACCGAGCACGCCGACACCCACCACAGCGGCCAGCCGAGCACCACCCCGATCATCAGCAGTGCGCCGATGGTCGCCAGCGGGGCCACGATGTCGAAGGCCAGCAGCCGCCACAGGTTCCTCATCGGACCGACTCCAGCTTGGAGATCATCAGCTTGCCGTCGACGTCGGACACGTCCAGCCGCAGGTTCCAGTGCACGGTCTGCGGCTTGGCGCCGGCGTTTTCGCTCACCGAGGTGGCAACCAGCAGCACCGAGTCGGTGCGGGAGGCGAACGGCGGCAACTTGGTGGTGACGACCGGCCGCGAAACCCCGGGCCGGCTGTCCAGGTCGCGGTGCACGGCGTCGATCGCCACCGCCTGGAGCTGGCCGGTGCTGTGCGATTGCAACTTCTCGACCACCTGCCGATAGGGCTGCACCGCAGCATCGAAGTAGGTGTTGAGTTCGCCGACCGTGCCGTCGTGCAGGCGCTGCAGGCTGGCATCGACGTTGCCGCTGTTCATGTTGATCAGCACGGTCGTCCAATCGGCCGCGGTCTGCATGACGCGGGACTGGTAGGTGCGCTCGGCGGCATCGTCGCGGTGGGCGGACCAGACGATGGCGCCGAGCACCACCGCGGCGACCGACAGCACGCCCAGCACCGCCGAGGCGATGCCGTAGTTCGAGAACGTCGGGCCTACCGCACCCTCGTCGCGATCGTCGGCCGCGGGCTCCGCCGGGCCGGCATCGATCTCGGCGTCGTCCGCCTCGTCGGCCGGTCGCTCGGTTTGCTCGCCGTCGGGCATGGGCGCGAGGGTACCTCGCGGCCCATCCCGGGCGCGCGCCCCCCGCGCCGCACCCGCGGGAGATGGAAGGATGGCGGGGTGACGCATGCCGCCATTCGCTCGGGCATCGACCTGAGCTACCTCGACGAGAACGCGCGACCCCAGGATGACCTGTTCGGTCATGTCAACGGCCGCTGGCTGGCCGACTACGACATTCCCGCCGACCGGGCCACCGACGGCGCGTTCCGCCACTTGTACGACCGCGCCGAGGAGCAGGTGCGCGACCTGATCATCGAAGCCAGCAAGCAGGCCTCGAGCAACGGCACCGCCGACGCTGACGCGCAGCGCATCGGCGACCTCTACGCCAGCTTCCTGGACGAGGAGACGGTCGAGCGCCGCGGCACCCGGCCGCTGCGCGACGAGCTCGGCATCATCGACGAGGCGGCCGACGCGGCCGCGCTGGCCGCCGCCGTCGGCGCCCTGCAGCGCACCGGGGTGGGCGGCGGCGTCGGCGCGTACGTGGACACCGATTCGAAGAACTCCGCTCGGTACCTGGTGTATCTCAACCAGTCCGGCCTCGGCTTGCCCGACGAGTCCTACTACCGCGACCCGCAGCACGCGCGGGTGCTCGCGGCCTACCCGGCACACATCGCGCGGATGTTCGGGCTGGTGTTGGGCGGCGAGGCCGCCCAACACGACGACACCGCGGCCCGCATCGTGGCGCTGGAGACCCAACTCGCCGCGGCGCATTGGGATGTGGTCAAGCGCCGCGACGCCGACCTGACCTATAACCTGCGCACCTTCGCCGAACTGCAAAGCGAGGCAGCGGGCTTCGACTGGGCCGGCTGGGTCGACGCGCTGGGCGGCAGTGCCGAAATCCTCGCAGAAGTCGTTGTCCGCCAACCGGATTACCTGGTCTCCTTCGCCGGGCTGTGGAGCAGCGCCGATCTCGAGGACTGGAAGAACTGGGCGCGGTGGCGGCTGATCCGCTCCCGCGCGAGCTGGCTGACCGACGACATCGTCGCCGCCGACTTCGACTTCTACGGTCGCCTGCTGACCGGCGCCGAGCAGATCCGGGACCGCTGGAAGCGCGGCGTTTCGCTGGTGGAGAGCCTGATGGGTGATGCCGTCGGAAAGCTCTACGTGCAAAGGCATTTCCCGCCGGGGGCCAAGGCCCGCATCGACACGCTGGTGGACAACGTGCGGGAGGCCTACCGACTGTCCATCAGCGAACTGGACTGGATGACGCCGCAGACCCGAGAACGCGCGCTGACCAAGCTGAGCAAGTTCACCGCCAAAGTCGGCTACCCCGTCAAGTGGCGGGATTACTCGGCGCTGGTGATCGACCGCGGCGACCTGTACGGGAACTACCAGCGCGGCTACGCGCTCGAGCACGAGCGCGAGTTGGCCAAGCTCGGCGGCCCGGTGGACCGCGACGAATGGTTCATGACGCCGCAGACCGTCAACGCGTACTATAACCCCGGCATGAACGAAATCGTCTTTCCCGCAGCCATTCTGCAGCCGCCGTTCTTCGACGCCGAGTCCGACGACGCCGCCAACTACGGTGGCATCGGCGCGGTCATCGGACACGAGATCGGGCACGGCTTCGACGATCAGGGCGCCAAGTACGACGGCGACGGCAATCTGGTCGACTGGTGGACCGACGACGACCGTACCGAGTTCGGGGCCCGCACCAAGGCACTCATCGAGCAGTACGACGCCTATATCCCGCGCCAGCTCGACAACGGCCATCACGTCAACGGCGCGTTCACCGTCGGCGAGAACATCGGTGATCTGGGCGGGCTGTCCATCGCGTTGCTGGCCTACCGGCTTTCGCTGGGCGGCGAGCCCGCGCCCGTGCTCGACGGGCTCACCGGCGTGCAGCGGGTGTTCTACGGCTGGGCGCAGGTGTGGCGGACCAAATCCCGTGACGCCGAGGCGATCCGGCGGCTGGCGATCGATCCACATTCGCCGCCGGAGTTCCGCTGCAACGGTGTGCTGCGCAACATCGACGCGTTCTACGAGGCCTTCGCGGTCGCCGAGGACGACGAGCTTTTCCTGGCGCCGCAGCGCCGGGTCAGGATCTGGAACTGACGCCGGCGCCCACCAAGGCCTCGATGCGCGCGGGCACGTGCTTGTGCCACGGGGTGCCGGCGTAGGCGTCGCGCCACTGCGTGGAAGTCAGCATGTTGGGGGCCACGCCCGGGACGACGGTACGGCCGTCGGGTTCGGTGTAGTCGAGCCCAAAACCGTTGGGCAGTGCCGCATGTCCGGGCAGCATCGTCTCGCTGATCTCGACGGCTCCCTCGGCGCTGCCGGCCGCGGTGGTGATACGCACCCGGCCACCGTCGACCAGACCGAGGGCTTGGGCGTCCTCCACACTGACGCGCAGCGCCCCGTCGGTGTCGCGTTTGCGCCAGGACGGGTCGCGGATGATGTCGTTGGCCGTGTAGGCCCGCCGCTCGCCCACCGACAGCACGATCGGGAAGTCCGGCGTGGTCAGCTGCGCCGGGGCGCCGGCGAGTTCGCGCAGATCGCCGAGCATTTCGGGAATCTCCAGGGCAATCTTGTGGTCGGAGTGGCCAATCAGGGCGAAGTCGTCCTCGTAGTTATGCGCGGTGAAGGTGATCCCGGACGGGCTGTTCAGGATGGCGTCGAACAGCGCGTCGCCGTCGGCGTGGCCGGCCCGCCGCACCGCGTCGGGGTAGGTCAGTGCGGTCTTCTGCGCGAGCCCCCACAGCGCGGCCGCGGCGGCCAGTCCGTCCGGCAGCGTGGGCCCGAGCGTCTCGTAGAGGACGTACGGAACCAGTTTTGCCACCGTCGGATTGGCGGCGACGGCGGTGAAGAACGCCTCGGCGTAGGCCTGCCGGCCGCGCCCGGCAGCCTCGCGCAACGGCCGCAACTCCGCGTCGTCGAGCACGCCGAGCGCCCGCACCAGCCGCGCCCAGATCTCCGGTTCCGGCAGCGTTCCCGGCAGCGGCTGAAACAGCGGCCGGCGCAGGTGAAAGCCGTTGTGCGGGAACTCGAAATTGAAGAAAGTGGCTTCCGGCTTCTCGAACTGGGAGGCCGCGGGCAGCACGTAGTGGGCGAGCCGGGCGGTCTCGGTCATCGCCACGTCGACGACGACCATCAGCTCCAGCGCGCTGAAAGCCTCGCGGCAGGCTGACGAATTGGCAAGGGAATGAGCGGGATTGCTGCTCTCGACGATCATGGCCCGGATCCGGTCGGGGTGGTCGGTCAGGATCTCCTCCGGAACGACGTTGCTCGGGATCAGCCCGGCGATGATCGGCGACCCGGTGACCGGGGTCCGGCCGGAGACGGTGCCGAACAGCGGCGCGAAGGTCGAATGCAGATGCTGGCTGCCCTTTTTCGCGAAGTTGCCGGTCAGGATCCACAGCATCTTGTTCAGGTAGGAGCACAAGGTGCTGTTGGGGGCCTGCTGGATGCCGAGGTCCTCGAACACCGCGACGCTGGCGGCGGTGCCGACGCGCCGGGCCGCGGTCCGGATCAGCTCTTCGCCGACGCCGCAGTGCTGCGCGTAGTCGGCGATCGGGACGTCGCGCAGTGCATCCCGGACGGCGTCCGCGCCGTGCACGTGCTCGGCGAGGAACGCTTCGTCGCAGAGGTTTTCCTGCACCAGCACGGCGGCCAGCGCGGCCAGGCACCACGCGTCGGTGCCGGGGCGCACCCGCAGGTGGAAGTCGGACATCTTCGCGGTGTCGGTGACCACGGGATCGATCACGATCAGCGATCGGGCGGGGTCCTTGGCGATCTCGTTGAGCACCACCCGGGCCCGCGGAAAGCTCTGCGACATCCACGGGTTCTTGCCGACGAACACTGACACCTCCGCGTGCTCGAATTCGCCGCGCGTGTGGCTGCCGTACAGCTGCGCGTCGACCCAGGCTTCGCCGGTCTTTTCCTGCGCCAGCGCATTCGACCGGTATCGCGCCCCCAGGGCCTTGAGGAACGCCCCGCTGTAGGCCCCGCCCAGGTGGTTGCCCTGCCCGCCGCCGCCGTAGTAGAAGATCTTGTCACCGCCGTAGCTGTCGCGGATCTGCTTGAACCCCTCGGCGATCTCGACGATCGCGGTGTCCCAGTCGATTTCCTCGAAGATGCCGTCGGGGCGGCGCCGCAGCGGCGACGTCAGGCGTGCACCGTTGTTCTGGTAATGATCGAGGCGTAACGCCTTGTTGCAGGTATAGCCCTGCGATCCGGGATGGTCCTTGTCACCCCGGATGCGCGCCAGCCGGCCATCCTCGACGTGCACGACGATCCCGCAGTTGCATTCACAGAGGATGCAGGCGGTGGCTTGCCACTCAGCGGTCATCGGTGGGCGTCCTTCCCAGCGCGGTCAGCAGCGAGTTCCGCAGCTGGCGGTGAACGAGTTCCAGGGGTGCCACATCGCGCCGCACGCGTGCCAGCACGATCGCCCCTTCGAGTGCGGAGATCGCCAGCACCGCCAATCCGGTGGCCTCGCCGGCCGGGATGCCGTCGGCGATGAAGCGCTGGGCGATCAGGTCGGTCCAATGGTCGAAGGCGGCGGCCGCCCGCTCGATCACTGGGGCCATCCGTTCGCGGTCCTGATCGTCACCGGATTCGACGGACACCGCCACGATCGGGCATCCCGCGCGAAAGTCACTGTCCAGCAATTGTTTCCGGTACTTGTCGATCAGGGTGTCCAGCAGGTTCAGCCCGGTGTCGGCCCCGGCGATGACGGCGCCCACATGGTCGCCCGCGTAGTCGACGGCCTCGCGGAGCAGCTGAGTACGCCCGCCCGGGAAGTAGTGGTAGGCCGATCCGCGCGGCGCGCGGCTGTGCGCCAACACGTCGGAGATCGCCGTCGCGTGCGCGCCGCGCTCCCGGATCAGCAGTGCGGCGGAGACAACCATCCGCTCGCGTGGACTTCGCATCGCCACCCCTTCACCAGGCTATGTATGATGCTATACATAATCCCTGGGCCAGCGAAAGCCCCCGTGTTTTCGGGGGGCGAACGCTAGTTGGTGATCCAGTCGCTGGAGCCGTCGTTCTTCTTGTACGAGCCGCCGCTGGAGTTCTTGACGATGATCGGGTCGCCGGGACCGAAGTTGTCGAAGAACCACTTGGCGTTGGTCGGGCTGATGTTGATGCAGCCGTGGCTGACGTCGCGCTTGCCCTGATCGTCCACCGACCACGGCGCGCTGTGCACGTAGTCGCCGACGTTGTCGAAGCGGACCGCGTCCTCGACCGTCACCTTGTAGCCGTAGGTCGAGTTGACCGGCACGCCGTAGGTCGACGAATCCATCACCACCGATGCCTTCTTGTCCTGCACGTAGTAGGTGCCGTTGGGGGTCTGGTGATTGCCCGACGTCATGCCCATCGACATCGGGAAGGTCTTCTCCACGGTGCCGTTGCGGGTGATGGTCAGCTGGTGCGTGGCGTCGTCGGCCGTGGCGATCAGCTGGTCGCCGGTGCGGAAGCTCGTCTTGGTGCCGCCGGCGTCGACGTTCACCGCCGTATTGGCGGGCCAGAAATTAATGGGGCGCCAACGCAATTGAGTCGGGGTCATCCAGTAGAACTTGCCCGGTACCGGCGGGATCGACGACACGTGCACGGCGGCCTGGGCCGCGCCGGAATCCTCGACCGTCCCCGGGAAGTTGATGATGATCGGCTGCGCGACGCCCACCATCGATCCGGTCTTCGGGACGAACGACGGCGGCCCGAACGGGGCGGTGCCGGTGAACGGGGTCGGGTCCTGCCCGTCGGCGGCACCCGCGGCAACCGGCACCGCGCCGGGGGGCGCCCACGGCGGTGGTGGCGCCGCGGGGTCACCCGGCGCGGGAGTTGAGGGTGGCCACCCCGGCAACGAGGGCAGCTGGAAGGGCGGTGGGGACGGAGCCGGCGGGGCGGCGACCACGCCGGGGTCCCCGGGCGGGGGGTCCGGATCCGCCACGGCGGGGCCGGCGCCCAGCACCAGCGCGGCCGCCAGTCCGGCCGCGTTCAGTGCCGCGAACAGACCCCGTGTACCCCAGGCCGACGTCCAGCCCGACATATGCGTACCTCCAGTCAAAGTTCTGACCAGTGTCCCATAGCGCGGCAGCCAGCTACCTATCTCGGGGCCCGTACCAACGGCCGGAAAATCCCAAATTAGTCGAGCTGAACTGCGCGACTATGAATCACGTGAGCGTGTCGGAGCAAAGTCCAGCATCCGCTTGTTCGCGGCGACACCGAGCAACGCGACACCCATCAGGACTGCCGACGCGGTGAGCATCTGCGCCACCCCACGCTCGTAGAGCAGTCCGCCCAACAGCGAGCCCGCCATGATGCCCACCTGGAACGCCGTCACATACATACCCGACGCCCCGTCCGGGTCGTCGGCACCGGCGCGCATCGCCGCGGATTGCATCATCGGCGATACCGCGGCGGCCATGGCACCCCACAGCACGATCGCGCCGGTGCCGATCAGAACGGTCGCGGCGTTGGTGTCGGCGTGGAACGCCAGCGCGGTGAGCACCACGAAGGGAACGGTCAGCCCGGCCATGCAGAGCAGGATCGCGCCCTTGGGCCGACGGTCCAGCGGCCGCGCCACCAGCGGCACCGACAACAGGCCCGCCACACCGTAGGCGGCCAGCAACCAGGCCTGGTTGGGTCCGCGCACGCCGACCACGTCGCGGATGACCACCACGATGAAGGTGTAGGACACGAAGTGCCCGGTGACCGCGATCATCGCGAGCATGCTCACCTTGATCAACCGCGCGTTGCGGTGGTGGCGCGACCGCGGTCCCACGTAGAGCAGCTGGTCTTCGGTGAGCACCAGCGGCGGCAGCATCAGCCGTGCGGCCACCGTGACGACGGCCGCGGCCACCGTCACGCAGACCACCGCCAGGCGCCAGCCCCACATCAGGCTCATCGCCGCGGTCAGCGGGCTGCCCACCACCAGCGCCAGGCTGGTGCCCAGATAGATCGACGTGGTGGCACGGCCGGCATGGCTGGGCGGCACCAGCCGGGTGGCGATCGGCGCGATCACCGCCCACAGCAGCCCGTGGGTGAAGGCGCACAGCACCCGGCCCGCGGCCAGCACCCCGAAGTTAGGCGCCAGCGCCGAGATAACCTGGGAGGCAGTCAGGCAGGTCAAGCTGAGCAACAGCGTGCGCCGGCGCGGCCAGTGCGCCGTCCAGCGCACCAGCGGAACGGTGGTCAGGGCCGCGACCAGCGCATACCAGGTCAGCAGCGTGCCCACGTAAACGACGCTGACATGCAGGTCGCGGGAGATCGCGGACAGCGCGCCCACCGGCAGTATCTCGGCGGTCACATAGGTGAAGGCCGCCGCGGCCAGCACAGCCAGCTGCGCGGCGATGCGTGGCGTCCACGTCCGCGCGGCGGCGGTGGCTGTTGCGGGTTCGGCAGTCATGGCGTCGGTGTCGGCCGGGGCACCCAGTTCCTGGGTGGTCGAGCCTAATGCGATCACACTGCCTTACGGTACGCACCCCGACAACCAGATTCCCCGACTTAGGGCGCGGGAATCGGTCTCACTTGAGTCACCGATCAGGAACGAACCAGCCGCGCGATGGCGGCCGATGCCTCGGCCAGCTTTTGATCCGCCTCGCTGCCGCCGTCGGCGACCGCTCGGGTGACGCAGTGGCCCAGGTGCTCGTCGAGCAGATTCAGCGCCACCGACCGCAGGGCGCTGTTGACTGCGCTGATCTGGGTCAGCACGTCGATGCAGTACTTGTCCTCGTCGATCATCCGCGCGATCCCGCGCACTTGACCCTCGATGCGCCGCAGCCGTTTGGCGTAGTTGTCCTTCTGCTCGGAATACCCGCGCTCGGTCGTCACGCGTTAGATTCTACCTCATACCCCGACGGGGTATGCCGGCAAATATTGGCTTGGCCGCACCGCGCATACTTGACCGATGGCCCCTGACATCAAACCCCGCAGCCGCGACGTCACCGACGGTCTGGAGAAGACCGCCGCCCGCGGGATGCTGCGCGCGGTAGGCATGGACGACGAGGACTTCGCCAAGCCGCAGATCGGGGTCGCATCGTCGTGGAACGAGATCACGCCGTGCAACCTGTCGCTGGACCGGCTCGCCAAGGCCGTCAAGGAGGGCGTGTTCTCCGCGGGCGGTTACCCGCTGGAGTTCGGCACCATCTCGGTGTCCGACGGCATCTCGATGGGCCACGAGGGAATGCACTTCTCGCTGGTGTCCCGCGAGGTGATCGCCGACAGCGTGGAAACCGTGATGCAGGCCGAGCGGCTGGACGGCTCGGTGCTGCTGGCCGGTTGCGACAAGTCGCTGCCCGGGATGCTGATGGCCGCCGCGCGGCTGGATCTGGCCGCGGTCTTCCTCTATGCGGGCTCGATCCTGCCGGGACGGGCCAAGTTGTCCGACGGCAGCGAGCGCGACGTCACGGTCATCGACGCCTTCGAGGCGGTCGGTGCCTGCGCCCGCGGGTTGATGTCGCGCGAGGACGTCGACGCCATCGAGCGCGCGATCTGTCCAGGCGAGGGCGCCTGCGGCGGTATGTACACGGCCAACACGATGGCCAGCGCCGCCGAGGCGCTGGGCATGTCGCTGCCGGGCAGCGCGGCGCCGCCGGCGACCGACCGCCGCCGCGACGGGTTCGCGCGACGTAGCGGTGCGGCCGTCATCGAACTGCTGCGCCGCGGCATCACCGCCCGCGACATCCTCACCAAAGAGGCCTTCGAGAATGCGATCGCGGTGGTGATGGCGTTCGGCGGCTCGACCAACGCGGTGCTGCACTTGCTGGCCATCGCGCACGAAGCCGGCGTCGCGCTCTCGCTCGAGGACTTCAGCCGGATCGGATCGAAGGTGCCGCACCTGGCCGACGTCAAGCCGTTCGGCAAGCACGTGATGTTCGACGTCGACCACATCGGCGGCGTGCCGGTGGTGATGAAGGCGCTGCTGGATGCCGGTCTGCTGCACGGAGATTGCCTGACGGTGACCGGTGCGACCATGGCCGAGAACCTGGCAGACATCGCCCCGCCGGACCCGGACGGCAAGGTGCTGCGGGCGCTGGCCAACCCGATTCACCCGACTGGCGGCATCACCGTCCTGCACGGCTCGCTGGCGCCGGAGGGCGCGGTGGTCAAGTCGGCCGGCTTCGACTCCGACGTCTTCGAAGGCACCGCAAGGGTTTTCGATGGCGAGCGGGCCGCCCTGGACGCCTTGGAGGACGGCACCATCACCAAGGGCGACGCGGTGGTGATCCGCTACGAAGGCCCGAAGGGCGGCCCGGGGATGCGCGAGATGCTGGCCATCACCGGCGCGATCAAGGGCGCCGGGCTCGGCAAGGACGTGCTGCTGCTCACCGACGGCCGGTTCTCCGGTGGGACGACCGGCCTGTGCGTGGGGCACGTCGCGCCCGAAGCGGTCGACGCCGGGCCGATCGCCTTCTTGCGCGACGGCGACCATATCCGGCTCGACGTGGCCACCGGCACGCTCGACGTGTTGGTCGACGCGGCCGAATTCGACTCCCGCCGTGCGGGTTTCACGCCTCCCCCGCCACGCTACACCACCGGCGTGCTGGCCAAGTACGTCAAGCTGGTCAGCTCGGCGGCCATCGGCGCGGTCTGCGGATAGGCCGCCGGCTACTTCACGGTCGCAAGGGCGAAGCCGTCCCAATGCTTGGCGCCGACCGTCTGGATCACCGCGGTGTCCAGTCGCGGGTGCTCGCCCATCAGCTCCAGCGTCCGCCGCGTCGCCCGCACGCGCTCGTCCGCGTGCTCCGGCGTGAGGATCTGGCCGTCGCGAATGACGTTGTCCAGCACGATCACCGAGCCTGGCCGCGCCAGCTTGACCGCCCAGTCCAGGTAGGCGGGGTAGTTCTCCTTGTCGGCATCGACGAAGATCAGATCGAAGGGGCCGCCCGTGACCGCCGGCAGGGTGTCCAGCGCGGCGCCGACCACCACCTCCACCCGGTCGGCCACCCCGGCGCGCCGCAGGTTGGCCCGTGCGACCTCGGCGTGCTTGGGCTCGTATTCCAGGGTGACCACCCGCCCCTGCGGGCCCACCCCGCGCGCCAGCCAAATCGTGCTGAAGCCACCAAGAGTGCCGATTTCGAGGATGCGGCGCGCCTGGATGGCGCCGGCCAGCAGCGACAGGAACTTACCCTGCTGCGCCGATACCGCGATGTGCGGCAGCCCGGCCGCGTCGCTGTCCTCGAGCGCGGCCGCGAGCGCCGGGTCGTCGCCGATGGTCGTGCTGTCCAAGAAGGCGTCAACGTCTTGCGGGGTGGGGGTTTGACTCATGCCGTCCACGCTAGCCTCGCGGCCCGGGCCGTGCAGTAACGCCTGTTCGGCCGGGATCGACGGTGCCGACACGGCCGCGGGTATTTACTGCATACCGGTATGGGGTATACAGTGGGTCCTGCCGGTGGGTGCACCGGAATCCCAACCAGACAAGGATGATTCACATGGCGAACTATGAGGCTGGAACCCTGCTGACCTGTGGGCACGACGGCTGCGGCTGTCGCGTGCGTGTCGAGGTCGAGTGTCATTGCTCCGACTCCGCTGTCGCGTACCGCTGCACCTGCGGCGACGAGTTGACGCCGGTCAGCTAGCGCACGGGCCGGTCGTGCGTTCGCGGCGGCCCCTGCTTCTCAGCCCGCGAACACACGGCCGGCCAACTCGACCTCGGCGGTCAGCACCGGCGCGACCGCCGACGCCCCGACGGCCACCGCGTAGCCGCCCGGCGCGATGCGCCAGGCGCCGCCGCAGTAACGGGCGACCAGCCGCGGATCGGCCTCGATGTCCACGCGGGCGGCCGCGCCGGGCTCGAGCTGCACGCGCTGAAATCCGAGCAGGCGCAGGCGTTGCCCGTCGGGCCCCGAGGTCAGATATAGCTGCGGGACGTCGGCCCCGCGGCGCTCGCCGACGTTGACGACGGTGAAGCCGGCCCGCACGGTATCCCCCCCGGTGACCACCAGGTCGCAGTACTCGAACCTGGTGTAGGACAAGCCATGTCCGAAGGCGAACATCGGGTGCACGCCTTGTTGCGCGAACCAGCGGTAACCGACCTCGGCGCCCTCGAAGTAGTCGATCGTGGTGGCCGTGCCGAACGGGTCGCCCAGGCCGGGCAACTCGGGCCGCGGCGTCTGGGACAGGTCGGCCGGGAAAGTGATCGGTAGGCGCCCAGACGGATTCACCCGTCCTGCAAGGATTTCCGCGATGGCCGTCGCGCCGGCCTGCCCCGGATACCACGCCTGCACGATGGCGTTCGCGGATTCTCGCCAGGGCATGGCCACCGGGTTGCCGGTCTGCAACACCACCACGGTGTTGGGGTTGGCGGCCGCGACCGCCTCGATCACCGCGTCCTGGCCCCAGGGCAGCGAGAGGTCGGCGCTGTCGGCGCCCTCGCCCTCCACGCGGATCGCGAAGACCACGACGACGTCCGCGCGCCGCGCGGCCAGCACCGCCTCGGCCGGGCTGATGCCGGGGTCGAACTCGATCTGCGCATTCGGAAATTGCTTGCGGAGCTCTGCGACGGGGCTCGGCGGCAGCAGGTACAGGTTGTGGGTGCCGGCCATCATCCCGGATCCGCCGATCGGGATCACGTCCGCGTAGCCCCCGGGCGGGACGACCGCACTCGAGCCGCACCCCGTCGGCACACCCCGCTGCGCGTACCCGCCGATGACGGCGATCCGGCTGGTCGACTCGGGGCGCAACGGCAGCACACCGCGGTTCTGCAGCAGCACGATGCCCTGCCGCGCGACCTGCAGAGCAATCTCGTTGTGCGCGTTGATATCCGGCTGCGGTGCCGGGCCGCGATCGGCGATCCCGACGGCGAACATCGACCGCAGGATGCGCCGTACCATGTCGGACAGCCGCTCCTTGGGCAGCCGACCGTCGGCGTAGGCGGTGCGCAGCGGGTCGGTGAAGGTCTCCGCCTGCCAGAAGATCGCGTCGATCTGGGCGCCGCACTCCTGGTCGAGACCGGCGAGCGCACATTCCCAGCTCGGCGTCCCGCCCCAGTCGGACATGACCCAACCGCGAAACCCCCACGCGCCCTTGAGCACCTCGCTGATCAGCACGTGGTTGGCCGCCGCGTAGTCGCCGTTGACCTTGTTGTAGGCGGTCATCACCGCGCCCGGCTGCGCGCGCTCGATGGCGATCTCGAAGGCCAGCAGGTCGGATTCGCGGTGCGCGTCGGGGTCGATCAGCGCATCGAGCCAATGCCGGTTGGTCTCATTGCAATTCAGCGAGAAGTGCTTGACCGTCGAGATCACGCCCTGCTGCTGGATGCCGGTGACCTGCTCGGCGGCCATCGTCGCGGTCAACAGCGGGTCCTCGGAGAGGTATTCGAAGTTGCGGCCGTTGCGCGGGTCCCGGGCCAGGTTCATCGATCCCGCCAGTTGGACGTTGAATCCGCGGCTGCGCGCCTCGCGGCCGATCACCTGGCCCGCGGCGAGGGCCACGGCGGGATCGAAGCCGGCGGCCAGCGCCAGGCCGGCCGGCAGCGCGGTCGCGGTGTCGCCGGGGCGATATCCGGGGTTGGTGACACCCAGGCCCGCATCGCTCATCAGCAGCGCCGGTACGCCGAGCCGGGGAACGCCGGGCACGTACCCGGCGCTCATCGGTGTGCCCGGAGGAATACGCTTGTCGGGCAACGGCCATAGCTCGCCCGCCCCCATCACGCCGACCAACAGCGAGAAGCGTTCGTCGTCGGTCATCCGACTCTCGACCTCGCGCGCCCGGGCGTCGGGATCCGCCATGTCAGCCACGCACACCCTCTTTCGCGTAGACCACCCGCAGCACGTGCCCCAGTTCGGGGCCCATCACGAGCTCCGCCAGCTCACAGATCGTCGCGACGAACTCGGGACCGTGCGCCGGCTCCGCCTGACAGACGTGGTGGGCGACCTCGTGCAGCACCACCAGCTCACGCAGCGCCCAGTCGGCGGTGTCCCGGTCGGGCACCGCGATAACGCCTGTGCCGTCGCGATTTTCGTAGTGAGCCGCGGTGGCCGCCCGGCGGGGCCGTACCCGCAGCGGCGACACGCCCGGCCAGCGTTGCCGTATCGCCGGTAGTTCGAGCACTTGGTCAACATAGCGCTGGACGGCGTCCACCGAGCCGAATCGCCCCTCTGGGGGCAGCGTCAACTGGGTGCCGAAGAACTCGACGTTGGGCAGGCCGCGCTCGGCGGCCCGGTCGAACATTGTCCGGACGAACTCCTCAGCGGCGTAAACCTTGGTGCGCTGCGAATCCCGCTGACCGGAGCCCGCCTCCGTCACCGGCCCAACGCGCTCCGCGACCCCGGCAACTCGGGGCTGTTCCCGAGCCGCGCCCGCCTGCCCGCGCGGTCGCCCGCGCGCCGCGCGGCAGACGAGTAGCCGGCGGTGGCCCGGCTGGCCTGCCAGGTGCCGCGCGCCTTGGACGTGCCGCGGTAGTAGTCGCGCAGCTCAACCTCTTTGTCCCGCAGAGCAATAGCGGTTCCTGGTCGGCGCGCACGATCCCTGGTGGCTTCGCGCCGGGCCTCCTCGCGGGCTTCGGCCAGGCGCTGACCGATGCGGGCCCCGAACGCGAGCTGGAAGTTCAGCCGGGCGGTGATCGTCGGCGTGGGCCGGTGCGCACCGGTGGCGAGGTAGGCATCCGACGCACGCACCATCTGGACCACCAGGCTGGCGTATAGGGCGTGGCTGGCGTCGATGTCCTCGGGAAACCCGTAAGCGTAGCAGAACGTCGAATTCGAGGCGATGTCGCATTTGACGTCGTTGGCCGCCGCGATCAGCACGAACAGCTGCACGTAGGTCCGCAGGCCCTTGGTGCCGGCCTCCCCGATCGTGATGGTCCGCTGCGTCGGGGCCTGCGCCGCCGAACGATTCGAGGAATGCGACCGGGCCACGGCCAGATCGATCGAGGCCGACGTCGCCAGTCGCTGCGCGGCGCTCATGAACGCGTCGGCCTCGTGCGTGTTGTCGGTGCCCTCGGCCTGACGCAGCAGCGCGGCGATGCGGGCCAGCATCTTGTCGTCACTCACAGCGCCAACCTACGACAGCGGTCCGACATTTCGCTCAGAGCCGAGCGGTGATCCACGCGACCACGTCGCCGAGCACCTGGTCTTGCTCCGGCTCGTTGAAGACTTCGTGATACAGCCCGGGATACACCTTCAGCTCGACGTCGGAGGAGCCCACGCTAGCGACCAGGCGGCGGCTGCCCTCGACGGGCACCAGCCGGTCCGCGGACCCGTGCACCACCAGCAGCGGCGCGGTCAGCGCCGGCGCGCGCTGCGGCATGGTCTCGCCGACCTGCAGCAAGGCCCGGCCCACGCCGAAGGGAATCTTGCCGTGGTAGATCAGGGGGTCCGCCCGGTAGGCCGCGACCACGGCGGGATCGCGGGAGATCGCGTCGACGTCGAGTTCCTGCGCCGGCACGCCGGGGATCACGGTACCGAGCGTCTTGGCGGCGAACACCAGCAGCGGCGACACCCCTTCCTGGGCCGCCACCACCGGAGCGGACAGCACCATGAGGTCGTAGTTGTCCGGGCGTTCGACGCCGTAGGCGAAGACGATCCCGCCGCCCATGCTGTGCCCCAGCACGATGCACTTGCACCCGTGCTGTTCCCGGGTGGCGATGCCGACCAGGGTGTCGAAGTCGGCGGTGTACTCCCCGATGTCGCGCACCAGCATGCGCTTGCCGCCGGAGCGGCCGTGGCCGCGGTGGTCCAGCGCGTAGGTGACCAGCCCGGCCTCCCCGAAGCGCTGCGCCACGTGGTCATAGCGGCGGGCGTACTCACCGAGGCCGTGCGAGAGCACGACCACCCCACGCGGCGCGGTGTCGGGTGTCCAGACGTCGTACACGATGCGCACGCCGCCCACGCCGTCGAAGGTCCGTTCCGTGCGCGTCGTCGTTGTCATTACGGGCAGCGTAGTGGCTCACGCACAGCCCTTTGGGATTTAAGGGTCGTAGGCACTGCGTAGGCTCGATCGGGTGAGCGTGCTCGCGGAGCGGTCCGGCGACGCGGATTTTTCCGCGGTCGCCGACCCCTACCGGCGCGAATAGCTCGCGAACTGCAGTGCCCCGTCGGCGACATGCGCATGATCCCGCTGCCCGCCAACGGCCAGCCCGCCGCGGCGATGTACCTGCGGATGGGCGCGGCTTTCCAGTTGCATGTGCTGGACGTCCGCGGCGACGGGGTTTCGCATGTGGTTGCATTCCTCGACGACAGATTGTTCGCGAAATTCGGGCTGCCCAGTTCGCTGTGACGGCTCGCCCACGAAGGTGTGCCCATGACGGATTTGCCGCTCGCTACGCCCGTGCCCGGAAAGCCCGCGTTGTTGTTGGGGGGCTTCGAGATCGCGAGCCTGGGCTATGTCGCCGAGGAATTCTTCGTCTCCGGAACGGCGACCTCCTACGCCCCGGCCGGCGAGCTGGGCCCGGACGGGCGCTGGCCGGTGACACCGGCCGACGAGCAGGAGTACACCACGCGGATCGTGGTGCTGACCCCCGCCGACCGCGCCCATTTCAACGGCACGGTGCTGGTCGAATGGCTCAACGTCAGCGGCGGCATCGACGCCCCGGCGGTGTGGATGATGGCGCACCGGGAGATCGTGCGCACGGGTTACGCCTACGTCGCGGTGTCGGCGCAGAAGGTCGGGGTCGACGGCGGCGCCAGCCTGCTCGGCATGGACATGTCGCTCAAGAGCCAGGATCCCGCCCGGTACGCCGGCCTACGGCACCCGGGCGACGCGTTCTGCTTCGACATCTTCTCGCAGGCCGGAGCGCTGGCCAGGGCCGTCGGAGACGACACCCCGCTGCGCGGTTTGCGCGCGGAAAACGTTGTGGCCCTGGGTGAATCGCAATCGGCGATGTTCCTCAGCAGCTACCTCAACGCCGTCGATCCGCTCGCCACGGTGTACGACGGCTTCCTGGTGCACTCCCGATTCGGGTCCGTCGCCCCGCTGGACGGCAGTTCCATCTTCGACCACCTGGAAAACCCCACCCCGCAGGCGGTGAAGTTCCGCCCCGATCTGCGGGTTCCGGTCCTCACGATCATCACCGAGACCGACCTTTTCGGCGCCGTCCAGCACGGCTACTACTTCGCCCGGCAACCGGACACCGACCGGCTGCGGGTCTGGGAAATCGCCGGTGCCGCGCACGCGGACAACTACACGATCCAGGTCGCACCGATCGACACCGGGACCGCGCCGCTCGACGACATCGTGGCCGCCTACGCGCCCACCGACATGCTGATGGGTCAACAACTCGACCACTACCTCAACTTCGCGCCGCAACACCACTACGTCGTGCAGGCCGCGTTGGCCGCGCTGCGCGGGTGGGTCGAAACCGGCGAGCCGGCGTCCGCCGCGGACCCGATCCAGATTCGGGAAACCGAAGATTTACAACCGGTTTCGGACAGCAATGGGCTCGCCCAGGGCGGTGTCCGCACCCCGTGGGTCGACGTGCCGATCGCCCGGACGTCCGGCGCGGGTGGCGCCGAGCTCGCCGCCACCAACGTCATGTCCGCGATCTTCGGCTCGGGCGAGCCGTTCGACGCCGCGACCCTGAGTCGGCTCTACCCGGGCGGGGTGGCCGAATACCTGGATCGCTTCACCACCGCGCTCGACGCGGCGATCCAATCCGGGTTCATCCTGCCCGCCGACCGCGCCGAGATCCTGGACCTCGCGGCCGCGACATACCGCACCTGAGTTCAGTTTTCGGCGACCAGCACGTCGCGCACGGCGGCATCCACGGTCGCCAGCAGCTCCTGGTCGATGCCGGCGCGGCCGCGCACCAGTATCGAGGCGGAATTGGGCGCCGGCATCCCCTCGGCCGGGCACAGCCCATCGGGCAGCTTGCCGATCATCGGCAGCAGCGCCACCCCGAGACCGGACCGCACCGCCGCGTAAAGCCCCGACAAATCCCCGCATTCGGCTACGATCTCGTAGTCGACGCCGTGCTTTTCCAGGACCGAGAAGGCCGGCTCACGCAGCGTGCACGGCTCGGAATAGATCACCAACGGCAGTGGACCGCCCGCGGGAACATTGAAGGATCGCGCCGATACCCATTGCAGCCCAACGATTCCCGAGGCGTTAGCCCGGTCCAGTCCCGAACCGTCGAGCAGGATCGCCAGGTCCACCAGGCCCCGGTCCAGCGCGTCGGCCAGCGACACGTTGCGGTCCAGCCGGAAGCGCGGCCGGCGATCGGGCAGCCGCTTGCGCAGCGTGCCGGTCAGGGCGGGCAGCATCACGTCGGCACCGTGCTCGGTGGCGCCGATCGTCAACAGCCTGGGCTCGGTGGCGCCCAGATCATGCAGGGCCGCGTCGTGCGCCGCCAGGATAGCGCGGGCGTGCCGCAGCACCTTCTGACCGACCTCGGTGAACAGCACGCCACGGCCGGCACGCTCCACCACCGGCTGGCCGACGACGCTCTCCACCTTGCGCAGGTGCTGGCTGACCGCGGACTGGCTCAGATGCAGCGCGGCGGCGGCCCGGTGAAATCCGCCACAGTCGGCGACGGCGACGAGGCTGCGCAGCGGCGCGATATCGAGCACCTGAGGCATATCAACACCCTAGGTCGATTAGGGATAATGATCAATTATTCCGGAAGAATCCATGAAATGCACCTACTAGGCGATAATTGATAAGACAGGGTGATCGATCTTGATCGCCAATAATCGTTGGACGGAATGGGTCGATCTTCGCGACGATGGGCGGCATGGATCTCCCCCGTATGCCATGGACCACCGCGTCGTGGGTGACGCTGACCTACGCGGTCGGCTTTCCCATCGGGGCGCTCGCCGTCTCCTCGATGTCTCCCATGGCCGTACTGGTGCTCCGATTCAGTTCTGCAGCAATCATTTTGGCGGCCCTGGCGCTGCTCGCCAGGTCAGCCTGGCCGCGCGGAACGCAGTTTTGGCATGTCGTGGTCGCCGGGCTGTTCGTCCAGGCCGTGCAATTCTGCTGTGTCTACGAGGCGTTGCTGCTCGGGGCGCCGGCGGTGCTCTGCGCGGTGGTGATCGCCATGAACCCGGTCGCCACGGCCCTGTTGGCCGCGATCTTCCTGCGTGAGCGGATCGGTCCGCTGCGAGTCGCCGCGCTGGCCCTCGGCGTCGCCGCGGTGCTGGCCGCCTGCGCCCGCCGACTGATGGGCTCGCACGGCGTCGACCCCGTCATTGTCCTGCTCGTCGCCGCGTTGCTCGGGTTGTCGGCAGGAGGCGTGTACCAGCAGCGGTATTGCGCGGGCGTCGACTTCCGTGCCATGGGTGCCGTGCAGAATGCCGTCGCCCTGCTACCCGCGGCGGCGTTGACACTGCTGACACCCTTCGCCGTCCACGACGCGGTCAAAGCCGCCTTCGCCGTCACCGCCATGGTGCTGCTCAACGCCACGCTCGCGGTCAGTCTTTACCTGCGCGCCATCAGCATGCACGGGGCGGCGGCGGTCGCGATGTTGTTCGCCGTCATTCCCGCGGTGGCCGCGATGCTGTGCTGGCTGGCGCTCGGGCAGCGCCCGGACATCGGTGTGGCGATCGGGCTGGTCGCCGGCGGCCTGGCGTGCTGGCTGAACAGCCGGGCCGCGGGCCGGCGTCGCGCGGCGCAACAGGTCGCTGAGCCGGAACCCGTTGCAGTGCAACCGAAGATGGCGACGTGTTCGGCGTCGGTCTACGCCGACGGTCAGAACTGAAGCAGCCGGCTGTCCGGCGGTGGGCCGTCCACCGGGCGGACCAGGCCGGCGCCGGTGATCAGGGGCAGATCCAGCGCGGACAGCAGGCCGGGCGCCGCCGCGCACACCGCGGGGATGGCGTTGACCATCCGCGACGAGCCCGCGATGCGCGCGCCCAGGTCGTGGTCGTGGTCCTCGGCCATCTCGAATTCGCAGCGCATGCTCGGGGATCCCTCGATCTCGACGCGGTACACGCCGCGGCCCGAGGCGAGCCCGTAGCCGAGGTCTTTCGGCGCAATGCTGATGTGCGGCTGGGGCCACTCGGGGGCGATGTCGTCGCGCATCCGGGTCACATGGTCGACGACGAAAGTGGCCGTCTCCCCGATGTATCCGGTCAGGGTGGAGCGCATCGCCGCGATCGTGTCGGCCTCGATGCGTCCAGTCGGGGTGTCGAACGACTCGGTCGCGGCGACCCGTTCGTTGCTCTCCTCGATGCGGTCGACCTTGACGCCGAGCCCGGCGGCGAGCTGGTGCACGACGGGCCCCCAGCCGAAGGTGAAGATTCCCGGCTGGGCCGCGAAGGCCTGGTACTCGGGCGGCTTGCCGAACCCGAGGATCTCGTAGACGGCGGCCTTGTCCGGGTAGGTGGCGTAGTTGAACATCTCCGTTACCCGCACCGATTCGATGACCCTGGAGACCCCCGTGAGCACCAGTGGCAGAACGTCATTGGCGAACCCGGAGTCGATGCCGGTGGTAAAGAAGGACACGCCGCCGTCCAGCGCGGCCTGTCGTAGCGGTTCGGTGAACGCCGCGTCGACGCCGTCGGGATAGACCAGCGGCACCACCGAACACGACACCACGTTCTTTCCGGCCCGCAGGATCGACACCATGTCCGCGACGGCCTCCAGCGGGCGCAGGTTGGCGCCGGCGGCGTAGACCACCACGTCGGCATCGCCGGCCAGCAGCTGGGCCGGATCCTGCGTGGCCACCACCCCGACCGGCGCGCTGCCGCACAGCTCCCCCGCGTCGCGCCCGGCCTTGGCGTCGCTGTGCACGACCACGCCGACCAGATGCAGCTCGGGGTGGTCGATCACCGCGCGCAGGGCGATCACCCCCATCGAGCCCGGGCCCCAGACCCCCACCTTGATCACGAGTACTCCTAATATTAGGACGTTCTTTCTTATATTTTGGACGGATGGTAGGAACCAGGCATGGATACGTCAACCGCCAAGTCGCCGCCCACCGGCCGGGTGATGGACGTGCTTGGCACGTTGGCGAATTCACCGCAGGGCCGCACTTCGGCCGAACTGGCGAAGATCTGCGGCATCAGCACGTCGACGTGTGCGCTGGTGCTGACCGAGCTGGAACGCCGGTCCTGGGTGACCCGCCGCGCGGATCGCCGGTTCTGTCTGGGCAGCGGCCTGTTCGGGTTGGTGCACGGACTGCGGGTGCAGTTCCCGCTGCTGGACCGGGGGCGCGAAGCGCTGGACTTCCTGCACGACGCGCTCGGCGCGGGCTGTTCGATGTCGCGGATCGGCGGCCGGCGGCTCACCACCATCGACACGGTCGGGCACGGCGCGGACGGCGGGCACGCCGTCGGGCAGCACTTCCCGATCGACCCGCCGTTCGGGTTGGTCGCGATGGCGTGGCGCGACGAAGAGTCCGTCCAGGCCTGGCTGCAGCGCGTCCTGCCGAGGCTGACCCGCGCCGAGATTGCGCAGCACCAACGGGTGCTCGCCGACATCCGGACCCGCGGCTACGGCGCGTGGCGGTTCGACGACACCCACGAGTCCCTGCACCACCGCCTGGCCGGCGTCCTGGCCTCGCTGGAGCCCACCGCCCAGGTCGCCCACCAGCTGACGACGTTGATGACGATGGTCACATTGCAGTCGGTGACCGGATCGCTCGAAAAAGATTTGCCGTCAACCGAATTCGTCGTCCTGCCCATCTTCGGGCAAGACGACCAACCCGAATACCAGATCGAGATCCATCTGGGCCGCCCGGCCGGTCTGTCGCTGGCCGCACTGAATGCCGCGCTCAGACATGCACAGGATCTGTTGGCGGCACTACCCTGAACGGCATGCCTGCCACCGCGGAGCTTCGCCGAGCGGCCGACCGGGCGGTCACCACGGCGCCCTGGCTGCGATCCCGGCACTCGTTCTCGTTCGGCGACCACTACGAGCCCGACAACACCCACCACGGGCTGCTGCTGGTGAACAACGACGACATCGTCGAACCCGATTCGGGATTCGACACCCACCCGCACCGGGACATGGAGATCGTGACCTGGGTGCTCGCCGGCGAACTCACCCACTCCGACTCAACCGGAAATCATGGCGTGATCTATCCCGGGCTGGCGCAGCGCATGTCGGCGGGCAGCGGGATTCTGCACTCCGAGAAGAACGAGTCATCTACGGAGCCGGTGCATTTCGTGCAGATGTGGGTGGTGCCCGACGAGACCGGCATCTCTCCCGGCTACCAGCAGCAGCTCGTCGACGACGACCTGCTGACCGCCGGCCTGGTGACGATCGCGTCGGGAATGCCCGGGCACGATGCCGCCATCTCGCTGCACAACCGCAACGCCGCGCTGCACGCCGCGCGGCTGCAAGCGGGCGCGACCGTCGTCACGCCCGCCGCCCGCTACGTGCACCTGTTCGTCCCGCGCGGCGCGGTCGCGGTGGAGGGCATCGGCGAGCTCGGGGCGGGCGACGCCGTCCGGTTCACCGACGCCGACAGCCGGCGCCTGACGGCGCGCGAGCCGGCGGAAGTCCTGATCTGGGAGATGCACGCGGGCCTGGGCGGCTAGCCCAATAGAGTTGCGCACGACGAACAGGAGCCCGCATGTCTCAATCGCAGCCGCGGCACGCGGCGCCCAACCCGAAGCACAACGTAAAAGCCCTACGCAGCGTGCGCTTCTGGGCGCTGCCGATCCTGGCCACGCTGGCGTTGATGTTGGCCCTGTGCGCCCTGTATCTCGGCGGCATCCTGAACCCGGCGACCAACCTGCACCACTTCCCGATCGCGGTGGTCAACGAGGACGCCGGGCCTACCGGCGCACGGATCGTCGCGGGTCTGACGACCAACCTGGACAAGGACAAATTCGACGTTCGGGTGGTTTCGCGGGACGAGGCCAAGCGCCTGCTGGACAACGCCCAGGTGTATGGCGAGATGGCGATTCCGGTCAACCTGTCGACCCGGCTCCGTGAATTCGGCGAGGGTTCGCTGGTGCCCGGCCGGGTGGAGCGCCCGTCGATCACGATTTTAACCAATCAGCGCGCCGGGACCCTCGGCGCCGGCATCGCGGGGCAGACCCTGAACTCGGCCGCGGTGAACATCAATCAGGCCGTAGGCCAAGAACTTTCGGATCAGGTCGCTGCCCAGTCCGGCGGCGCGCCGCTGACCGGGGCCGCGCAGCTCGGGCTCGCCAGTCCGATCGACTTCAAGTCGACGACCTACAACCCACTGCCGAACGGCACCGGCAACGGGCTGTCGGCGTTCTACTACGCGCTGCTGCTGTTGCTCGCCGGATTCACCGGCAGCATCGTGGTCAGCACGCTGGTCGACTCCCTGCTCGGCTACGTGCCCGCCGAGTGGGGCCCCGTATACCGCTTCGCCGAACAGGCCAACATCTCGCGCTTCCGCACCCTGCTGGTGAAGTGGGCGATCATGGTGGTGCTGGCGCTGGCGACGTCGGCAATTTATCTGGCCATCGCGCACGCGCTCGGCATGCCCATCCCGCTCGGTTTCCCGCTGTGGGCGTTCGGGGTGTTCGCGATCGTCGCGGTCGGCGTCACGTCCAGTTCGCTGATCGCGGTGCTCGGCTCGACCGGATTGCTATTCAGCATGCTGGTTTTCGTGATCCTCGGCCTGCCTTCGGCGGGCGCCACGGTGCCGCTGGAGGCGGTGCCACCGCTGTTCCGTTGGCTGGCCGAATTCGAGCCGATGCACCAAGTTTTCCTGGGCGTGCGTGCGCTGCTGTACCTCAACGGCGCCGGCCAGGCCGGCCTTTCGCAGGCGTTGTGGATGACGTCGCTCGGCCTGGTGATCGGCCTGCTCGTGGGCGGCATCATCACGCGGATCTACGACCGCAGCGGCTTTCACCGGATCCCGGGGGCGGTCGAGCTGGCGATCGCCGAGGCCCACCAGGCGCACCACAAGTCGCGCAAGACCGCGCAGGCATCGCCCGCGGGGTCCAAGCGGGACGCCGCGGCCGCTGGCGACCCCGAGCCCACGCACGACGCCGCGCCCGCGGATGACCCCCGGCCCGAAACCCCAAGCGACCGAACGTAATTCCGGCGCTGCTGAAGCGTCATGCAACCGTGACTTTGATTGACACTGTGACAGATGTGGCTGATGATGTTTATGTTGCACTGACGTTCGGGCCGAAAGGGCTATCGTGCGGACACGTACCGCCAGGTTGCGCCGACTGGCGGCCAACTTCGCGGCCAGCCTGACGGCGGTCGTGGGGTGCGTGACGCTGGCCACCGTCGCGGGCGCGCCCACCGCGCACGCCGCCGACGGCCGCGAGATGCTGGCGAGCGCCATCGGCGCCACCAAGGGCACATATCTGGTGTACAACTTCGGCCCCGGGCACCCCACCCCGCTGTTGAACGCCGCCGGTCACTGGTACGAGATGAACAACGGCGGCCACCTGATGATCATCAAGAACGCGGCGAGCCGGCTGTCCCCGCACCTGCTGGTCGACACGCACCAGGGCGACCAGGCGCGTTGCGAGAACAATCCCGGGGCCCGCACCAGTGAGGGGTTGTGGCAGGCCTCCGAGCTCTACACGCCGCTGCAGGCGTGGCAGCGGATGGGGCAGCCGAGCATCGCGATCAACGCCAACTTCTTCGACGTGCGCGGGCAAAAGGGCGGCAGTTGGCGCCAGACCGGTTGCAGCTCGCCGCTGGGCGCGTTCGTGGACAACACCAACGGGCAGGGCCGCGCCAACCAGGCGGTCACCGGGACCATCGCCTACCCGGGCAAGCAGGGCCTGTCCGGCGGCGGCGAGAGCTGGTCGTCGTTGACGACGATGATCCTGCCGTCCGGCGGTGCGCCGTACGTGGTGTGGCCGCGTAGCAAGAACGACTACGACGCCGCCACCCCGGTGGTCGCCGACCTGCTCAACAAGAACGAGAAGTTTGTCGCGGTGTCCGGGATCGGGCTGCTGGCCCCCGGCCAGACGCAACAGCTGCACGACGGCGGACCCAGCGCGGCGCGCACGGCCCTCGCCTACGTCAAGCAGCGCGACGAGATGTACATCTTCGAAGGTGGCAGCTACACCCCGGACAACATGCAGGACCTGTTCCGCGGCCTGGGCAGCGACACGGCGGTCCTGCTGGACGGGGGCGGATCCTCGGCGATCGTGCTGCGCCGCGATACCGGGGGGATGTGGGCCGGCGCCGGCTCACCAAGGGGATCGTGTGACATCCGCGGGGTGCTCTGTGATTCTCATGAGCGCGCGCTGCCCAGCTGGCTGGCGTTCAACTAGTCACCTTCCAGCGCAACCTCTTTCGCGGCCACCGGCCCGAGCAAGAAGATCGACAGGCTGACCGCGATGACGGCCGCGGTCACCGCGAACACCGGGGCGACGACGAACCGCGACATGGTCGCCCCGGCGAAGGCGCCCGCGCACATCGTCAAAACGACGGTGATACGCAGCTTTTCGCGCGCACCCGTGCCGCCAGCCAGGCGGCTGTCCAGCCCTAAGCTCACGATCGTCGACGTCAGCACCGTGGTGGACAGTTCCTGAATCCCGAACTGGCGCGCGCTCGAGTGCTGCAGGCCGAACGTCACCCCCAGAGCGGCGATCATGATCAGCTTGGTGTTGTCGTGATAGTGCAGCACGCCCGCTCCTGCCAGGACCGCCAAGGTCAGCAGCAGGGCGATCTCGGTGCACAGCACCGTGCCGATCCACACTCGCGTCCGGTCGCTGAAGTGCCGCGCCAGCCGCCCGCTGACGATCGTGGTGCACACGAAGGTAGGCAGCGCCACCACGACGGCGGTCAGATCGACCGTGGACCGCGGGGCCAACCAGAAGCCGAGGAAGATCACGTTGCCGGTCATGTTGGCGACGAAGACGTGGCCCAAGATCAGGATGCTGATCGAGTCGGCTAGTCCAGTCGCCAAAGTGAGCAGCAGCAAGGCGACGGTGAGCCAGCGCTCGGCGACCGGCGAAGTAACGGCCATGGGGTGCAGTACCTTTCGCTGCGGCCTCGGCTTCGTTCGGCCCGAACCCTACACGTGCGGCGTGAGATCCAGCGAGGTGACGGTCGTCATCCTGGTAACCAGCCAGTGTCCGCTGACACGTTTCATGAACAGCCGGTAGGACAGGTATTTCAGCGCCGGGACGTCCTTGGTCAGCGGGCTGGTGGAGGTGGTGTTGGTGTAGACGATGACGACGGCGGTCGGGCCGTCCAGCGATTCGACGGCCGCGCCGGTGACCTGGGTGCTGTTGGTGATCTTCGCCTGCTTGTTGGGTGCGACGATCGCGTCGACGAATTTGCGATACTGCGCCTCGAAGTCACCGCTGAGGTAAGACGCCGCGCGGTCGGCCAGCTTGTCCATGTTCTCGGGGGTGTAGGTCCACAGCGTCGTGATCGCGTTCGCGGCGGTCTGGGCGACCTTCAATTTCGTTGCCGCAGTGGCGCGATCGGTCAGGTAGGGCTGCAAGGTCGCGCCCGCGAACGCCGCGGAGCCGATGAACAGCGCCGCGGCCGTCGCGACGGCGATGCCCGCCCACTTGTCGCTGCGCCATCGTCGCGGGGCCTCGCCGTCCGTGGTGTCGTCGCCGACGGCCGCGTCGCCGGCGTCGGTCGCGGCGGCGTCGGGTGCCGCGGTCGCCTCGGCGTCATCGGCATCGGTCGGCGCCGTGTCGGCGACGGATCCGGTGGCGGACAAGCCGCGAGAGCGTTTCCCGCGCAACCATTTACGCCACACCGGAGCGTCTTCGGCCGCACTCTCGTCCGCCGTCTGCTCGTCGTCGGATTCCGTTGCGACAACGGCCGTCACGGCCTCGTCGTCCGTCAGACCACCCGCAGCAGGTTGCTTATCTTCCACTGATTTCCTTCCCGGGTAGTGGTTGCCATCCAACGAGTCGTGTTCTCGAAAGTCTGCTTGCCGTCCGGCGACTTGGAGGTGACTTCGGTCGCCACGATCACGTTGACGCTGCCGTCGTCGTTCCAGCGCTCCACGCCCGCGTCGAGCACGGTCCCGGTGGCCGGTTCGGCACGGGCGACCTGCAGCAGGATCTCGTTTGCCTTGTCGCGGTACTGCTTGGCGAATTCGCCGGTGGCCTGCGCCTGCACCCGCGCGATGTAGTCGTTCGCGTGGAACGGATCAAGTGAGGTGAACCCCGTCATGAACCCGGTGACGTAATTGAGTACCTCGCGATTCTTCGACGCGGTGCTCTCCCGGGACTCGTGCGAGATCAACATCAGGGTGCACACGGTGATCGCCGCGATCATCAGCACCGCGGCGACCGCACCGGTCAGCGGCAGCCGCCACGCGGGCCCCGGCGGCACCGGCTGGTCGTGGAGCAGCGGCGCCTCCCCCGGCTCGATCTTGCGGCGGGGACTCATTTTCCGTTCCCCGGCTGTTTCGGTTTGGTCAGGACAGCCAGGTCGTCGACGCGCCAATCGTCGCCGACCTTGGCGAAGCTCACCCGAACGGTGGCGGTGATGTAGCGCTCTTCGGGCGCGACACCGCGTCGCCCCTGCATGAACAGCAGCATCGTCGCCCGATCCGGCGATGCCGATTGAATCGAGCTGTCCGTCACCCAGTATTCGTTGATGACCGGGTTGCCGTGTTGCACGATGTCCTGCTGGGTCTTCAGCTGGCCCCGGTACTTGTCGGTGGCCAACGAGCGGGCGCGCGCGAAATCATCCTGCAACGACTTCGGGTCGTAGGTCAGCATTTGCGCGACGATCTTGGGCCCCTGGATCGCGATCTGGGCCCGCGTCCGCTCGGTCGCCTGATCCCGGGAGTACACCACCGCGTAGCTCACGGCGGCACCGCCCAGGCACAGCGCCGCGGCGGTCAACACCGCCGCGGCGGCCCACTGCCGCACCTTCGGCAGCGGCACGACCGGCTCGGTTCGTCGCACCTCGGTGCCCACCAACATGTCGGCGAACGTGCGACGCTGTGAATCCCACAGCGGCCAAAGCCATCCCACGATGGCCACGGTGTCGAGCAGGTGCGCCAGGTCCCGCAGCAGCAGCCCCCACGCTCCGACGGCGGCGCCGTCGCCGCGGACCACGGCGATCCCGCACAGCGCCCGCCCCAGGCTCCAGCCGACCACGGCCGGCAGCAGCAGGCGATTGACCAGCAGCGCCAGGATCGCCAGGCCCAGCAGTGACACGCACCCCCACCACCAGGGGCCACGGGCCGGCACCGTGAAGGACACCAATCCCATCGTCGTCACCACGGCGATAGCCGGCAGCACGTCGATCGCCCAGGCGCGGGCGCGAATATGCCACGGCGCCAAAATATTTCCCGATGACATTGAGGTCACCGCCGTGGTCTGAGTCTGGATCGGGTGTTCGTCGACCACCGCCGTCACTTGGTCACCTGGTCGAGCTTGGCAATCCGGTAGGCGCCCTCGGCATTCGACATCCTCACCCGCAGCCGGTAGCCGGTCTCGTTTTGCGCCTGGTCGCCGGATACCTTGACCCGCATTGCGACCAGCACATCGATCGAACCATCGGGGTTGTTGCGTTCGACGGCCGCCCGGATATCGGACACTTCCACGTGGGCGTTCGACGCCCGGTAGGCCTGGACCAGCATCTGGGTGTACATGATGGCCTGGGTGCGGAACGCGTCGGTGCCACAGTCGATTATTTTCTGTTCGCTCGCCAGCATCGTGTTGGTGTCCGGCGCCTGCGTCGCCGATACGCAGTCGATCGCCGCCTTCACCGCGGCCGCGTCGTCGCGCGCGATCGCCAGGCTCTGCTGGTGAAAGCGCAGCGTGAGGTAGCCACCGGCGCCGACGGCTCCGGCCACCACGACCAGAAGTGCCGCGATGCCCACTCGCCACTTGCCGCTGAGCCACGACGGTCCACGCTCGACGGCCGCACCCGCGGTGGCGACCTCGGCCTCCGCTTCGGTCGCGGCTTCCGTGTCCGCGACCGGCGACTCCTCGGTCGCGGCCTGGGTATCGGTCTCGTCGGCGGCCTCGCCGGGTTCCTGCGGATCCTTCGGCCGTCGCCGGCGTAGACGACTGATCACCGACATCGGTGGGGGGTTCAGCTGGCTGGCGCCAGCATCTCCTTCCATCCGTCGTCTCCTGTTTTCTTCGAGTTCTCGACGGAGTATTTGACGCCGTCGGGGCCTACCAGCTCGCCGCTCTGGGGACTGTACACCGCCGAGGGAGGCCCGCTCGGCGTGTAGACACACGGGTTGGGCTGTTGGCCGTTGCACTGCACCGTTCCCGACCCCGGACGAGACAACGGATCGCTGGTCGCCGGCGGCGTCCCGGCCACCCGGTCCGACGGCGCGGGGTTCATGCCGTTATCGACCGAGGGTGCGGGGATCACCATGCCCGGTCGGACCGACTGGTCGCAGCGCGCCGACGGCGCGGGGCAGGTCAGGATCTGGTTGGGGTCGCCGTACCAGGGGTTGGTTCCTGCCGGGACGTAGGGCTTGGGGTCGCGGCACTCCCGTGGTGAGGCGGCCCGCTTGCCCGGGACGTCGACACACGGCATGTTGCGTGATCCACGCACGCTGTTGGCCGGGGTGTCCATCGGGATCTTGCAGTAGGTACCCGAGGGCAACGGCGCCAGGCTGGTGTCGGCCGGGGCCCGCCATTCCGGCGCCGGGATGAAGCCGGTCAGACACGGCGGCGGTTGGTTGATCGACAACGCCAGGTCGAGCGCGGCCTGGTTCGGGAACGGCGCGGCCACCGTCTGGGCAATCGAGGCGCCCTGCGGCAGGAACACCAGCACCTGCTCCACGCCGGCGTGATAGCGCTTGAGCAGGTCGAAGATCACCTCGAGATTCGCCAGCGTCTGCGGCAGCGACTCCTTGACGTCGCTGAACACCGAGCTGACCTGATCGGCGGTCGGCGCCGCTTGGGATAGCACGCTTTTCACGTTTTGATCGCGCCGCGCGGCCTGCGCGGACAACGAGTTGAGGTTGCGCGCCCAGCGCTCGATCGCATCACCGGACTTCACCTGGCTGTCCAGCACCGGGCCGGAGTTCTGCAGGATGTCGTTGACACTGGTGATATTCGTCTTGAAATCCCCGACGATCGCCTGGGTGGAGTCGACCAGCCGTTGCAGTGCGGGCCCCAACCCGCCGACGGATTGCGCGGTCTCGTCGAGCAGGGTGGCGATCTTGTCCTTCGGTAACACCTCGAGCCCGTGGTTAGCCGTGTCCAATGCCGGCCCGATCTCGGCCGGGACGGTGCCCTTGGTGATGGTTTGTCCCTCCGACAGATACCGTCCAGGGTTGCCGGTGGAGACCAGGTCCAGATACTGCTCACCGACCGCGGACACCGAGTGGACGTTGGCCACCGCGTCGACCGGGATCTTGTAGTGGCTGTCGAGACTCATCGTCGCTTCGGCGCCGTGTTCGGTGGGCTCGACGTCGGTGACCTTACCGATGGTGATGCCGCGGTAGGTGACGTTGGCCGTGGGGTACAAACCCCCGGATGCGGGCAGCTCGGCCTTCAAGGTGTACCGGCCGATCCCGACCAGGCTGGGCACCTGCAGATAGTAGATGCCCAGCACCAGCAGCGAGATCACCGTCAGAATTCCGAACGCCACCAGCTGGCGCTTGATGAAGGGGGTCAGCAATTCCGGTCCCCCCTTTCCACCAACGGACCGCCGGGCGCGTCATTTGGGTTCGGCGTGTAGCGCACGTCGGGGATCATCGTCTCCGGGTCGCGACCGAAGGACTGCTCGAGTGCGCGCAGTGCTCCCGACAATCCCGTACCGGTGAGGAACGCATTGTCCACCGCGCTGTAGGTCACGTCGAGTGTGAGCGAGATGTTCTGGTAGTCACCGCGGAACATCTTCGGCACGGTGTCGATGTCGTAGGGCTGAGTGAGGATCAACTTCAGCGCACCGACCAGGTACGGCGAGGCACGCCCGAATTCCTTGAGCGGGCATTGCAGCGCCTGCAGGTCGGTGTGCAGCGGCGCGCGTGCCTCCGACAGGTACTGGTCGGCCGCCCCGCTGAGCCGTCCCACCGAACTCACCGCGTTGATCAGCAGGTTCTGGGTGTCGGCGAAATGCTTGATCAGCGGCGGGAAGTCCGTCAGCGCCCGGTCCAGCACGTCGGATCGGTTGCCGATGTAGGTCAGCAGCCTGCTGGTGGAGTCGATCGCGTGGGTGATGTCGTCGCGCTGCGCGTTGAGCTGGCTGGTGAAGGTGTCCAGCTTGCCCAGGAACGCCCGGATCTGCTCACCGCGGCCGTTGAAGATGTTGAAGACCTCGTTCTGCAGCACCTCGAGGTTGGGGATGCCGCCGCCGCGCAGGATCAACGACAGGCTGGCCAGCGTCTGCTCGGTAGTCGGATAGGCCGAGGAGTTCTTCAGCGGGATGGTGTCGCCGTCCTTGAGCAGCTCCGGCGACGGGTTGGGCGGCGCGGCCAGCTCCACGTGCTGCGAACCCAGCAGCGAGGTCTGGCCGATCTTGGCCAGGGCGTTCTTCGGCAGCTTGGTGTTCTTGCTCAGCCCCAGCGTCAGGGTCGCCACCCAGTTCTTCAGCTGGATGGCCTTGATCGAGCCGACGAACACGTCGGCGACCATCACCTTGCTGTTGCCGTTGATCGCCAAAGTGTCGGGCACCTGCACATACACGGTGTAGGAACCCGATCCGCTGCCGGGGCCACCCGGGATCGCGACATTGGAGATGCCGCGCCAACCACACGAACTCAGCACCAGCGCGGCCACCAGCAGCACCAGCGCCTGCCAGGATCCGCGCTGCATCAAGCTCATCGCGCGCCTCACTGGCTGTCTGTTCGGCTTCCTCTTCGCGCATACCGCGCTCATCGCGCGCCTCACTGGCTGTCTGTTCGGCTTCCTCTTCGCGCATACCGCGCTCATCGCGCGCCTCACTGGCTGTCTGTTCGGCTTCCTCTTCGCGCATACCGCGCTCATCGCGCGCCTCACTGGCCACCCCCGAAGTCAGCGGGTGAAGCCGGACCGCCCCCGGGTGCCGGCGTCGGGGCGACCGGACCCGGAAGCACTCCCGGTCCCGGCGCCGGCGGCTGGATCGGCGTGGGAGCCCGTAGGCCGATGGGGGGCAGGATCGGGTTTTCGTCGTAGGCGTTCGGCGGTCCCGGCGGCGTCTGGTATTGGGACTGGACTGGCGCGATGTCGGGGCCACCCATGAGTTCGGCCAGCGAGTCCGGGGTCATCAGACCGGCGGTGATCGGGCCCACCTGCTGGCCTTGCATGCCCGGGGCCACGATCCAGCCCGGCTGCGTATTGCGATGCGACGTCGGCGTATCCGGCGACCAGATACCCGGCACGGTGGTGTCCTTGTAGCCCGGTGGCGGGTGTAGCCGCGGCTCGGAGTAGGCGACTTCCTTGGGCAGCGTCTCGGCGGTGCTGAACAGGTTCAATCCGAACGGCGGGTAGTTGAACTTGATCGCATCCAGGATCGGTCCCAGGTACTGCGCACAGAGTTCGGCCGACTCCTGATAACCCAGCCGGCTGCCGGCCTGAATCGAGCTGCAGATGAACTGCATCGGGTTGGCAAAGCTGGTGATCGACGGAATGGCGACCACCGAGCCGTGCGAGGGGTGATAGATCTGGTTGATGTTGGCCGCGGCCGTCGGCAGCACGTGCAGCCCAGTCTCCAGCCCGTTCAACGACTCCGGCTGCAGCAGCGTGTTGGTCGAGGTGGCCAGGTTGTTGATGTCCTGCGTGAGCACCTGCCGGTTCTTGTCCAGGAACGGCCGCACGGTGGACAGCAGGCTGTCGAACTGCTGTATCGCCTGCGACAGCGCGCCGTCAGTGCTCGCGAGCTGACCGGTGACGTCGGCCAGGTTCTGGTTCAACGCGACGAACTGCTGATCGTCTTGGTGCAGCGCGTTGACGAACAACGCCAGGCTGCGCACCACCGCGAAGAAGTCGCCGCGCCCCTCGTTCAGTGCGTTCAGCGCCTGCGACAAGCTGTTGAGGGTGGTGTTGATCTGCGTGCTCTTGCCGGCCAACCCATCCGCGAACGAGGTGATGACCTCACCGAAGGGCCCGGTCGGCTGCTCCTTGGTCGGACCGAGCTTGGAGATGATGTTGGTGATGCTGTTGCGCAGCTGGTCCCACTCCACCGGAACCTGGGTGCGCTCCTCGGGGATCACCGCGTTATCGGCCAGCGCGGGCCCACCCTTGTAGGGCGGCTCGAGCTGAATGGCCCGCGACGCCACCAAGGTGGGATTGAGGATCACCGCCGAGGCGTTGGCCGGGACCTTGTACTTGTTCTCGTAGTGAAAGGTCACCTTCATCTTGTCGCCGGCCGGCTCGATCTTGTCGATCGCACCCACCCGCAGACCCATGATCTGGACCTTGTCGCCCGGGTAGAGCGCGTTGGCCGCCGGGAAGTAGGCCACCACGGTGTTGTTGGTCAGCTTGTCATAAAGGCGGTAGCCGATGTAGCCGACGACGAGGGCCAACACCACCACCAGCGACCCGATGATCACCGACGTCCGGGTCAGCCTCGGTAGCCGCGCATTGCGGATATCAAAGATGGTGCTCAATTCTGGCTACCTCCCGTCACGCCGCTGCCACCCGATCCCCCCGGATTGATGAACGGAGCAGGCAACTGGTTGCCCGGCCCGGGGGGCGCGGGCGGGCCCGGCGGAAGCGCCGGCGCGAACGCCGACGGTGGTCCCAGCGGCGCGGGCGGCCCGAGGTTCTCAGTACGCGCACCCGGCGGCGCCTGCGCCGGCAACGGCACCGGGGTGCCCGGTACATCCGGCGGCGGATCACCCGGGCGCCCGGCGATCGGGATGCCCGGCGTCGGCGGCAAACCATCAGGATTCGGCGGCGAGGTCGCGATGTCCACCGGCGCCGGGAACGAGGCGCCGCCGAACGGGCCAACCGCCGCTCCCGCGCACGGCAACGGATTCCACGGCCGTGGCAGACCCTCGTCGCCGACGGTGACATTGCCGCCGGGATTCGCCGGCGTATACGAGCAGGGCGACCCCGGTGGGACGGCTGGTCCCGGGTGTTCCGGGGTGCCCTCAAGCAGCTGCGGCGGTGGTGGCGGTGCCCCGTTGGGGAACCGGGTCCCGTTCGGGTCGGGCCACTTGGACTCCGGCAGCCCGGCGCTGCGCCAGAAGTTCTCCGGATCGATGCCGCGCTTCTTGAAGGCGGCGTCGACCCAGGGCTGCAGAATTTGGTAGAAGGCCAGGTTGTGCAGGACCACCTTGAAGAACGGTCCGGACGCGATGGCTTCGTTCAGCGATGGCAGGAACGCACCGACCTCGACCAGACCTTTGGCGATGTCGTCTTTGCGTTGGACCAGGACGTCGCTGACCGTGTGCAGCTGCTCGAGCACGTGGTTGAGGTTCGGGTTGTCGTTGATGAATCCCTTGACCTGCTCGGAGAACGCCGCAATGTTGCTCAGCAGGGCATTGATCGCCCGGCCGCGTTCGTCGAAGGCGGCCAGCAGCGTCTTGGCGTTGACCAGCAGCCGGTCGAACTGCTCGCTGCGATCGCCGAGGATGGTAGCCACCTGGTTAGCCTGGGCCAGTAGATGCTTGACCTCCTCGTCGCGTTGACCGACGGTGTCGGAGAACTTGGCGACGCCTTCGAGGGCGGCGCTCAGGTGCGGGTAGGTCTGATCGATGGTCTGCGATAGCACGTGCAGCGACTGCTTGACCTCGTCGATGTTCCAGCCCGACGCGGCCTTGGTGACGTCGAAGAACGCGTCATAGATCTGATACGGCGTGGTGCTTTGACCGATCGGCAACGTGGCCCCGGGCCGCAGCTGCTGGGTGCCGCGCGTCTCGATCTCCATGATCTTCTTGCCCAGGATGGTGTCGGTCTTGATCGCCAGCCGGCTCTCGGTTCCGATGGAGTGGGTGCCGATGGAGAACTTCACGACGATGTGGTCACCGTCGATGTCGAGACCCTCCACCTTGCCGACGTCCATCCCGGCGATGCGCACCTTGTCGCCCGCGTTGATGCCGCCGGAGTCGGTGAACTGCCCGTAATAGGCCGGCCGGGCCATCAGGATAGGCACGCTCGTGAAGCTCTGGCCGACGCCGATCACCAGCAAAGTCACCACGATGCCCATCAGGCCGATGCGCATCCGGTTGGGAGGTTCCAGGGTCCTCATTGCGGCGTGCACCTACCCGTCGGCTGCTGGAACAACCGGACCGTGCGGACCGGGCCCCCGGCCTGCAGCCCGTTGATCTTCAACGTGACGTCGCAGGCGTAGAAGTTGACGAAGTCCCCGTAGGACCCGATCGAGCGACCGATGAGGTTCAGCGCGGTCGGCACCTTGTGGAAGTAGTCGTTGAGCTGTTCGCGCTGATCGATGAGCGGCTGCTGCACCTGGTCGAGGTAGTTGAGGGTCTTGTGCAGCAACCCGCGGTCCTCGGCCAGCAGATCGGCGACCGTTCCGGCGGCATCGCTGATGTGCGCGGTGCCGGCGGCCAGCGGTTCGGCGTGGTTCTTCAGCCCGGTGATCAGCACCTCGAGGTTGTTGATCGTCTGGTCGAAGTGCTGGCGATGTTTGACCGTGGTGTCCAAGACGATGTTGAGGTTCTTGATGACCTCACCGATCGCCTGGTCACGCTCGCCGATCGCGTTGGTCAGCTGTGCGGTCTGGTCGAGGATGTCGTTGATCGTGCCGCCCTGTCCCTGGAAGACGGTGACCAGCGCCGTCGCAATCGTGTTCACCTTCTCGGGGTCCAGCGCCCGAAACAGCGGCTTGAACCCGCCGATCAGCGCGTCGAGGTCCAGCGCCGGCGACGTGTGGGCCAGCGGGATGAACCCACCTGGCGGCAGCACCCGGTCGGCGCCTTCGCCCTCGCCGCGCTTGAGCTCCAGGTAGCGGTTGCCGATCAGGTCGAGGTAACGGATCTGCGCGGTCGTCGATTGGTACAGCGGCACCGAGCGGTCGACGTCAAAGTTCACCCGAGCCCGCTTGCCGCCGTCGACGAGTTCGACCGAGGAGACCTTGCCGATCTCCACCCCCGAGGCGCGCACGAACTGGCCCTGCCGCAGCCCGCTGATGTTGTTGAATTCCGCCGAGTAGCTGTTGGTCCGGTCGAAGCGCATCTGGCCGAACACGACGACGATCATCACCGTGAAGAGCAGCAGCACCAGCGAGAAGATGCTGAGTCGGATGATGGTTCCGGTGATTTTCATGGGTTGATCGTGTTGTCCCCGACTTGGCGGCCCCAGACGTACTCGATGGCGTATGGCGAACCGGTATCCAGATGGTTGTACGGCGCGATGCTGTTGCCGGTGTCCATGACCAGCTCCGGCGCGGGCCACAGGTCATGGGTGATGTGCTGCCAGCACCCCGGTGCGCCACCGGGTCCACCACGGGCGTTCACCCGCGGCAGGTTCTCCGGATAGGTGTAGGGGTTGGGCGCACCGCCGACCACACCGGCGACCCCGCCCAGCAGGCTCGCGATCACGGCGACCGCCGATACCGGGTTCGCGACCAGACCCAGCCCGGAGAGTGCCTGGGTGTGGGCATTGAGCGAGTAACCATTGCCGCCCAGGAACGAGGCGGCCTTGGGTTCGATGTCGTGGTAGTTGCGCAGCGTGCAATAGATCGCCGGGCTATAGGTATCCAGCAGCTGGGCCGACGGGACCAGATCCTGTGCGCCGCGGGCCAGGTACGGCCCGCCCTTCTCGAAGATCTCGGCGCCGGTGTTGCCGAATCCGGCCGCCGAGAGCAGCGCGGAGTCCAGGTCCTTCTGCTGCGCATTGATCGTGCGCGCCGTGACGTCGGCGTTGTTGAGGAATTCGGTGAGGTCGGGTGCGGCATTGGCGTAGGTGTCGCCCAGCGCCGCCAGCTGCTGAATATCGCGGCGGGCCTGGGACATCTGCGGGTTGACGTCGTCGAGGATGGCGTTGGCGTTGACCACCGACTGTCCGAACTTGTCACCCAGGCCGGCCAGCGACTGCGCGGCCGCGCTCAGCGTCAGGTTCAGCTTGACCGGGTCCACCTTCTCCGAGATCGAGGTGATGGTCTGGAACAGCGTGTTGATTTCGGTGGTCACCGAGCGGGCGTCGATCACCGAGGACGGCGACAGCCGTTGCGCCGACGGGTTCGGCGGCGTCGTCAGCGATACATACTTACCGCCGAACACGGTGGTGGCCTTGATGTCGGCTTTGACGTTGGCCGGGATCAGCGACAGGTACCTCGGGTACACGTCCAGGGTGAACTTGGCTGCCGGCTTACCGTCGCGCTGCGTCTCCGCAATGGTGGCCACCCGGCCGATCTCCACGCCGTTGTAGGTGACCTTGGAGCCGGGGTCCATCACCAGGCCGGCTCGCGAGGCCAGCATGGTCAACTTCGTCTTCGGCGTGAAGTCGCCGCGGAACTGCCCGAAGATCAGCGCGAAAGCCAGCGCCGCGACGACCAGCAGCCCGACGCCGGCCCACTTGTACGGGGGCGTCCGCGATTTGTTGCTCTTGACGGGCCTGACCATGGCGGCTACACCGTGAGGGCGAAATTGGGGTTGACGCCGTAGAGCGCCAACGCGGCGGACAGGACAACCACCTGGACCGAGACCAGCGAGAAGCGCATGGAGCGGCCGACGCCCTCGCCCACGCCGACGGGTCCGCCGCCGGCGTTGTAGCCGTAGTAGCAGTGCGTGATCATCACGACCGCGGTGATGATGATGGCTTCCAGGAACGACCAGAACACGTCATCGGGACGCAGGAACGTGCGGAAGTAGTGGTCGTAGGTTCCGTTGGACTGCCCGTAGAGCACGGTCGTGGTGATCTGCGGCGACAGGAAGCACATGATCATCGCCAGCGCGTAGATCGGGATGATCACCACCAGCCCGGCCATGAACCGGGTGGTCGCCAAAAACGAGATCGACTTGATACCCATGACCTCCAGGGCGTCGATCTCCTCGCTGATCCGCATCGCCCCCAGCTCCGCGGTGGCGCCGGCACCGACCGTGGCGGCCATCGCGATCCCGGTGACGACCGGCGCGGCGATGCGCACGTTGATCAGCGCGGCGAAGAAGCCGGTGAACGCCTCCACGCCAATGTTGCCCAGCGAGGCGAAACCCTGGATCGCGACCAGCGAGCTACCCGACAGCGTCACGAAACCGACGATCGCCACGGTGCCGCCGACGACGGCCATCGCCCCAGTGCCCATGCCGATCTGAGCGATCAACCGCAACGTCTCCTTGCGGTAGTTGCGCAGCGCGTGCGGCACCTGCCCGATGCAGACCATTGCGAACCAGGTCATCCGGCCGAGGTCGTCGAGCCCCCGGCCGGCGGCACCGCCGTAGCGATCGAGATTCTCAACTGCCCGCGGGAAGCGGGCGCGCAACACGGCAGCAGTCGACATGTCAGTGCCCCGTTCCGAAGCGCACGCCGATGGTGGTCAGCACCACGTTGACCGCGTACAGGGCGACCACACACAGCACCACGGTCTCGTTGACCGCGGTGCCCAATCCCTTGGAGCCGCCCCTGACGGTCAGGCCGCGATAACAGCCGACCAGCCCGGCGATCAGGCCGAAAATGGCGGCCTTGGCGGTGGCGATGACGACCTCGGGCAGGCCGGTGATGGTGGTCAGGGTGGCCAGATACGCCCCACCCGACACGTTCTGCAGATACACCCCGAACAGGTAGCCGCCCACCAGGCCGACGGTGATGACCAGGCCGTTGAGCAGGGTGGCCACCAGGGTCGCGGCCACCACCCGGGGCACCACCAGGCGGTGGATCGGGTCGATGCCCAGCACCTCCATCGCGTCGATCTCCTCGCGGATGGTGCGCGCACCCAGGTCCGCGCAGATCGCCGTCGAGCCGGCCCCGGCCACCACCAGCACCGTGGTCAACGGGCCGAGCTGGGTGACCGCGCCGATCGCCGCGCCGGCGCCGGACAGGTCGGCGGCGCCGAACTGCGCCAACAGCACGTTGAGCGTGAAGATCAGCAGGACCGTCAGCGGGATCGCCACCATGATCGTCGGCAGAAACGCCACCTTCATGATGAACCAGCACTGCAGGATGAACTCGCGCCACTGGAACGGCCAGCGGAACAGCGCCTTACCGGTCAGCACGCACATCCGGAAAAACCCACCGATGAGGGTCAGCGGCGTCTGCAACTGGTCGCGTACGTAGCCAACCAAATAGGGGCCCTGTCGACCTGTCGAAGCCGTCACACCTGTCCCCTCACGCCAGTCCCACGGGCCTCCCAGCGCCGCGGCGGATCGTGCTGCACGCCCCCAGCCCAGGCCGCCGCGCGGCCGGGGAAACCCTCACTTCGCCCGGAACCCACATATGTGACCATCGGCTCCCTACTGGCAAGTAGTAACGGAGACCACAGGAATGTACCCGATGGCCAAGCATGTGTGAACCGCAGATGCACAATTAACCCTTCGTCAACAGCTGGCAAACGTTACGGAATCCTCAAATTTCCTATTTAGGCGTGAAATCTGCTGGTAACGAGTGGATTTCAGCAAAATCCTGGGTACCGTAGCGAACCCTCAACTCGGTCTTGAGGACCTTCCCGGCGGGGTTGCGGGGCAGCGCGTCGACGATCTCGAGCGCCTTCGGATGCTTGTAGCGCGCAAGGCGCTCGGTCAGAAACTCGTCCAGGGCCTCGAGCCGCAACGCCGCGTCGGTGACGGCCGCGACCGCGATCGGTACCTCGCCCCACTTGTCGTGGGCCCGGCCGATGACCGCGACCTCGACGATGACCGGGTGCTCGGCGAGTACGTTTTCCACTTCCGCGCAGTAGACGTTCTCGCCGCCGGAGATGATCATGTCCTTCTTGCGGTCGACGACCCAGACGTAGCCTTCCTCGTCCATCCGGACGAGGTCTCCGGAGTGAAACCAGCCCCCGGCGAACGCCGCCGCGGTGGCTTCCGGGTTGTTCCAGTAACCGCTCATCAGCGTCGGTGCGCGGTAGACGATTTCGCCGATCTCACCGACGGGCACGTCGTTCATGTTTTCGTCGACCACGCGGGCCGCGACCGTCGGGATCACCTTGCCGACCGAGCCGCGCTTACGGATGGCGTCCTCGCCAAGCAGCATGCAGGTGACCGGCGACATCTCGGTCTGACCGAACGCCGCCAGGATGTGGGTGCCGGGGAACGTCGCCGACATCTCCCGCAGCAGGGCGTCCGGCGCCGGCGCCGCCCCCCACGACATGATCCGCAGTTTCAGGTCGCGGGGCCGGGCCTGCTGCTCGGCACAGACGGCCTGCCACTGCGCCGGGACCAGGAAGATGCCGGTCACCTTCTCGGCGGCCAGCACGTCGAGCAGCTGGCCGGGCTCAAACGCGCCCAGCGGATAGATCACGGTCGGCAGGCCGAGCAGCAGGCCGCCCAGCAGGTTGCCGACCCCGGCGATGTGGAAGAGCGGGACACCGACGAAGCCGACGTCGTTGTTGATGTCGGCGCCATTGGTATAGAGGCCGGTCATCGTCTGACCGGTCAGATTGGTGTGAGTCAGCACCGCGCCCTTGGGCCGGCCGGTGGTGCCCGAGGTGTACATGATCAGCGCGGGCGAGTCGTTCGGGATGTCGACGAGCTGCGCAGGATCGCCCGGCTCGTCGAGCAGGTCTTCGTAGCCGAGGACCTGCTCGTCCGACCCGCCACCGGCGACGACGATCGTGCCCACCAGGGGCGCGACCTCGCGGACTGCGGTGGCCACCGGCGCCAGCACCGCCTCGGTGATCATCGTGCGGGCTTCGCAGTCGTCGACCAGGAGCGCGATCTCGGCCGGCGTGAGGCGGAAGTTCAACGGAACCGCGATCGCGCCGAGCATGTTGACGGCCAGCATCGACTCGACGAACTCGGTCCGGTTGAGCATGAGGATCATGACCCGGTCCCCAAAGCCGACCCCTCGACGGCTCAGGGCCCCGGCCAGCGCTGCGACCCGGCGATGCAGTTCCACCCACGTCCACGTGCGGCCGGTGAACCTCAGCGCGGTCGCCTGCGGCTGCATCATCGCGTGCCGCTCCAGCTGGTTGACCCAGTTCTGCCGGCGGGCCAGGTATGGCTGCTCATGGACGCGCGAGCCGTGCGACTCCTGTGGTGTCAGGTGGCTGGCAAGTTGCGCGGTCAACTAGATGTATTCCCTTCACTTACGCACCGCTTGCGACAGGTTGATATTTGATAAAACATGGTGTTGTGTGGGTCACGCTATGGCCTGATCGCCCTGATGACAAGACCCCGGTGAATCCCTAAGAAACTTCAAAAAACCCAGGCAGCCGACGTGAACGCACCGATATCCGCGCGGCCTCTCAGAAGGCGCCGACCACTGCGGCGGCCGCAGCTGTCCGACGAGGTCGCGGGCCACCTGCGCGGAGCGATCATGTCGGGGGCGTTGCGACCCGGAACGTTCATCCGCCTCGACGAGACCGCCGCCGAACTCGGGGTCAGCGTGACACCTGTGCGCGAGGCGCTGCTGAAGCTGCGCGGCGAGGGCATGGTGCAGCTGGAGCCGCATCGCGGCCACGTCGTGCTCCCGCTGACCACGCACGACATCGACGACATCATCTGGCTGCAGGCGACGATCGCCCGCGAGGTGGCCGGCACGGCGACGGCCCACATCACCGACGCCGAGATCGACGAGCTGGAGCGCGTCAACGGCACGCTGGCCGAGGCCGTAGGCACCAGCGATGCCGAGACGGTCGCGGGGATCGAGTTCGCGTTTCACCGCGTCTTCAACCAGGCGAGCGGACGCATCAAACTGGCGTGGTTCCTCCTCAACGCCGCGCGCTACATGCCGGTGCTGGTCTACGCCGCCGACCCGCAGTGGGGCGTCGCGGCCGTCGAGAATCACCGCCAGTTGATCGCCGCGCTGCGCCGGCGCGACACCCCCGCGGTCATCGAGCACACGGTCTGGCAGTTCACCGACGCGGCCCAGCGACTGACCGAGATGCGGGACCGTGCGGGAATCCTGGGTTAGCCGGCGGCCAGCTGCTCGGCGCGCTGCTTGAGGTTGTCGGCCAGGCGTTCCAGCACGTTGTTCAGCAGCGACTTCACCATCAGCGCTGGCACCGGCAGGGACGACTCGACGTCGGCGTCCACCGTCAGCAGGCTCGACGCTCCCATCTCCACCACGGAGAACAGCTGCTCCTGCTTCTTGAACAACTCGCCCTGTTGCTGGATGGTCTGAATCTGGTTCGGGCCCGGGTAGTAGACGGCCTGGATGAAGACGCCCTCGAAGCCCTGGTAGGAGGCGTCCAGGCGCAGCTGGCTGGGGCGGCCGTCGTCGTAGCGCGCGAGCACCCAGCAGCCCTTGACCCCCTCGTTCCACTCCGGGTAGCGCTCGAAGTCGGAGACGATGGCCATGATCGCGGCCGCGTCGGCACCGACTTCGACCGTCTTGCTCAGAACCGGCATTGCCGAAGCATAGCCGGGCACGTGAAAGCCGAAGCGCGGGGCGCTATTCCAGCCGGAGGTCAGGCGTCGACGGTGGCCGTCGCCAACACCGAACGGATGGCCTCGGGAATCGGCACCGCCTTGCGGCTGATCCGGTCGACGTAGACGTGCACCCAGTGCCCCAGCGCGGTGATCGGCTCGGCCCGGTCTTCCCGTTGGCCGCCGCTCGAGCGAAACAACCCGAGCCGGTAGGTGACGCTGCTGCGGCCCAGCCGGGTCACGGCGATCCCGACCGCCAGACGCTGCGGGAACTGCAGTTCCGAGAAGTAGCGGCAGCCCGAGTCCGCGACGACGCCCAAAGCGGGCGTGGCCATCGGGTCGAGCCCGGTGCTGGTGTTGATCCAGGCGTTGATCGCGGTGTCAAACAGCTGGTAGTAGACCGCGTTGTTGAGGTGGCCGAACATGTCGTTGTCCGCCCACCGGGTGCCCACCGGCCACCACACCGGGAAGTCACCGCCGGTGAGCCCGTCGGGTGCGGATGGAACCGAAGTCATGGCTGTATTCCAGCACGGTTGCCGACAGACCGACCTCGACCGGCGGCTACCTCGGATGCAGCGGCGCGACCGGATCCACCGTCGAATCGGGGAGGCGGTGGCCTTCGATGTAGTCCCAATGGATTTGGTAGCCCAGCCCGGGCGCCGCCGGCAGATCGACGAACCCGTCCGGGCCGAGCGGGTCGCAGGCGGCCGCGAGATACGGCGGGACGGTGTCGTAGCGCGCCCCGGGTCCAAGCAGACCGCGCTCGTAGTATTCGCAGACGTCGTCGCCCGTCGCGCCGAGGACTTGCAGGTTGCCGAAGCCGCTCATGTGCAGCTCGCAGCGCATGCCGACCGCCTCGCACATCCCGACGAGCTTCATGACGCCGGTGATACCGCCGCGCAGCACGTCGATGCGGCTGATGTCGGACGCATTGCGCAGGATCCAGTCGGCCCGCGTGTAGATGCCGCCCTCGGCGATCTCGGGTGAGCAGATCGGGATATCGAGCGCGCCGGCCAACTTCACATACGACTCGACCCGGTACTCGGGCATCGGATGCTCATACCAGTAGAACCCCAGCCGCTCCAGCTCCCGGCCGACCCGCAGCGCGTCCTCGTAGGTGTGATAAGTGCCCCAGGGGTCGAACATGAGCACCATGTCCTCGCCCACCGCCGCGCGAACCTGCCGGCACGCCTCGAGATCCCAGTCCACATAGGACGGGCGGGGCAACGCCGGCTCGCGCGTCGCCGGGTTCCAGTAGTGGTACGGGTGAATCTTGTAGGCGCGGTAGCCCCGGCGCCGGCATTCGGCGGCATGGGCCGCGTATTCGTCGGGCGATCCGAGGTTGTTGAAGCTGCTCGCGTAGGCCTTGACCCGCTCGCGGGCACCGCCCAGCAGCTTGCGCACGGGCAGCCCGGCCACCCGGCCGGCGAGATCCCACAGCGCCAGATCGATCACGCTGCAGACGTTCTCGGGTAGCTTCGCCGCCCACAATTGCCGCCAGATCTCCGCCCGGTCCAACGGATCCTGGCCCGCGAGAAGCGGACTGAGAAATTGCGTTATCAACGCCTGATCGCCGGGCAGCAGGCCGTCCTGGTCTCCGTGAAAGTGACCGCCGAAGTAATAGCCCTCGACCCCCTCGTCAGTGAGCACCTTGGTGACCGTCTGCACCACGCGGTAGTCCGTCAGCAACTCGCCGAACGAGACACGATCCACGAACGTCTCGAAGGGGACGACCTGCAGGCCGGTGATCTTCACGGTGCCCCTCTCCAGCGTCGACGCAGGAGAATCTTTCCCCAGTCGACCTTGGCCGCGGTAGGGGCTAAGGTCCTGCAACGCGGCGCCGGGTCAGCCGGAGAAGGCGCGCAACAGGGCGTCACCCTGCAACGCGAACAGCCGCTGCGAGCCGGCCCAGTCGGGCAGCAGCGAATCGAAGCCGTGGCATGCCCCGCCGAACACGTGCAGTTCGGCCGAGACTCCGGCCCGCAGCAGTTGCAGCGCGTAGTCGATGGCCTCGTCACGGAACGGATCGATCTCGGCGCACGTGATCAAAGCGGGTGCGACGCCGTGGAATTCGGCGCGCTGCGCCGGCACGGCGTCAGGCGACGGCTCGTCCTCACCCAGGTAGTGCCGCCACATCAGGTCCGCGGCCTCGCCGTCGAAGGCCGGGCTGGTGCGGAACTCGGTCTTCGACGCCGTCGGGCGATCGTCGAGGACCGGCTGATGCAGCAGCTGGAACACGATCGGAGGCAGCCACTCGTCGGCGGCGCCGTGCGCCAGGCAGGCGGCCAGCGCGCCGCCCGCGCTGCTGCCCGCGAAGGCCAGCCGCGCCGCGTCGATGGCCAACCCCTTCGCATTGCCGGCAACCCAATTCAGCACCGCGATCGCGTCGTCGAAGGCAGCGGGATATGGGTGCTCGGGCGCAAGGCGGTACTCGACGGACACCACCGTGCACTTGGCGCGCCGCGCGAGCTCGACGCACTGGCGGTGATCGGTGTCGAGGTTGCCCAGCGCGAATCCGCCCGCGTGGCAATAGACGACAGCCGGAGCGGGCGCGGGCCCGCCGCGATAGAGGCGCACGGGCACGACGCCCGATTCGGCGATGACGTGGTGTTCGCTGATCTGCACGCCGGGTGTGTCGGCGTTCCGGGCGTAGTCGCGGCGGCGCTCATCGAACGGCTCGCGCATGAGCTGGATCGCCTCGATCGAGAACGCGGTCCGCGTGGTGGCGATGGCTCGCAGGGCTGGGTCGAGCCGCTCGGCGCCGTCCAACTCGGTCATTGGGCCCGCCCGTCCGGCGCGGTGAGCGCACCGTCGTCGACGGGGGCGCCCCGCGGCGGTGAGAAGCTGTAGTCGGCCGCCTTGAACCTGCGCGTCATCTCCCAGAAGCTGCGAGCACTGCGCGGCCACTGGGTGACCACCCGCCCGTTGGCCGCGCGGAAGTAGTTGCTGCACTTCGTGGTCCACACGGTGCCGACCATCCACTGGTCGATTTTGGCGATGAACTCCGCCAACGCGGACGGGCGCACCGCGATGTAGGCCTTGTTGTTGCGCCGCAGGTATCTCAGCGCCCGCACGATGTAGCGCGCCTGGGCTTCCAGCATGAAGATCACGCTGTTGGACCCGACATTGGTGTTGGGCCCGTACAACATGAAGAAGTTCGGGAAGCCCGGAACCGCCATGCCGAAATACGCCTGAGCCCCGTCATTCCACCGCTTTCGCAACGTGATTCCATCTTCGCCCACGACGTCCAGCTCCCCCAGGTAGTCCGCCGCAGCGTATCCGGTGGCACACACGACGACGTCGACCTCGCGTTCGGTGCCGTCCTCGGTGACCAGGGAACGGGCCTTGAGGGCGCGCGCCGGGCTGGTCACCACCTCGACATTGGGTCGCGTCAGCGCGGGCAGAAAGTCCGAGGAGAACACCAGTCGCTTGCAACCCATCGGGTAGTCCGGAGTGAGCTTGCGGCGCAGGTCCTCGTCGGCGACGGTCTTTTCCAGGAGGTCGAGGGCGAGCGCCGTGAACTCCTTGGTCTTCTCACTGCCATGCTCGATCACCGAGATGTTGGCTTCGCTGCGCAACCACAGCCGAGTCCGATACAGCTTCTTGGCGAACGGTATCCGGGCGAACAGCCAACGCTCTCGCCGGGTGTAGGGCCGATCCGGCTTGGGCAACACCCAAGTGGGTGATCGTTGCACCGAGTAGACCTTTTCGGCCACCTTGGCCAATTCCGGTATCAGCTGCGAGGCAGTGGAACCGGTGCCCAACACCGCCACTCGTGCGCCTTCGACCGAAACCGAATGCTCCCAACGTGCGGTGTGCATCACCGTGCCGGCGAACGGCTCCTCCTCGACCAAGTCCGGGAGACGGGGCCGGCCGAACACGCCGACGGCGGAGACCACGACGTCAAACCGTTGTTCGTCTCCGGTCGCGGTGGTCAGGCACCATTGCCGGGATGCGTGTTCCCAACGCGCCGAACGGATGTCGGTGTTCAACCGCAAGTGGGTGCGCAGCCCGTACTTGTCGGCGCAGCGCTGGAAGTATGCCAGGATCTCGGGCTGGGCCGGCCACAGTCGCGACCAGTCCGAGTTCAGGTCGAACGAATAGGAGTACAGATGCGACTTGACGTCACATGCGAGCCCCGGATAGGTGTTGATCAGCCAGGTGCCCCCCACGTCATCTTCCCGGTCGAAGATGGTGAAGTCGTCAAAACCCGCACGGGACAGCAGGATTCCCAGCGCTATCCCGCCCGGTCCGGCCCCGATGATGCCGATCGTGAAGCTGTCCGTCATTTGATTTGCAGGCATTGGCCGCCGTCGACGACGAGTTCGGAGCCGGTGATGAACGAGGCCGCCTCGGAGACCAGGAACGTGACCGCGTCGGCGATCTCGGCGGGCCGGCCGATGCGCCCGAACATGGCCGTGGCCGCAAGCCGGGTCTGGGTGACCTCGTCGAGCATGGAGGTCGCGATCGGTCCGGGGAACACCGCGTTGACGCGGATACCGGAGGAACCCAGTTCGGCGGCCGCGGCCTGGGTCAGGCCGCGCAGCGCCCATTTCGCCGAACCATAGGCGCAGTGCTGCGGAAAGGGACGGATCGCCCCGGTGCTGCAGATGTTGACGATCGACGCGTGGTCGGCCGCGCGCAGCTGATCCAGTACCGCCCGGATGCCGAGGAAAGCGCCCAGACAGTTTATCCGCCAAGATTTTTCGAAACCCTCCGGCGTTTCGTCGGCCAACGACGCCCGGTGCAGCATTCCGGCGTTGTTGACCAGCGCGCTCAGCGCGCCGAACCGATCCACCACCCGACGCACCGTCGCGTCCCACTGCTCGGCGGAGGTGACGTCGAGGCCGACCGCAATCACCTCCTCGTCGGCCAGTTCGGCGACCGCGGCGGCGACGTCGTCGAACCGCAGATCGCCGGCCGCCACCGAATAGCCTTCCGAGCGAAGCCGTTTGGTGATTGCCCAGCCCTGGCCGCCGGCGGCGCCGGTCACCAGAGCGACACGTGGGGTCATGCGCACGCCTCCTCGGGCGGGTCGGACAGGCCATTGCTGGTGCTGAACCGGCTGGCCTGATCGGTCGACGGCTTGTTCATTGCCCGGTGGCCTCACGCAGATGCTCGGCCGCTCCGCGGCGCAGCGCCTGCGCTTCGGCCGCCAGGGTGATCAGCTGAAAGCCGCTCTGCGCCATGACATTACCGGTCCTGCCGTCGCTGGCGTGGATACCGGCGATCAGCCCGGCGGCCGTCGCCGTCGCACGGATCTGCTCGATCGCGTCCAGCACGTCGGGGTTCCTGGTCGAGCCGACGGCGTCGAATCCCATCGAGATGGCCAGATCGGCCGGGCCGACGTAGATTCCGGCCAGGCCGTCCACCGCGCAGATCTGTTCGAGGCCGGACAGCGCAGCGGCGGTTTCGACCATCGCGAACACGCTGACCCGGGCCTGCAGCGCGGCGCTGTCGTAGCCCAGGCCGGCGCGCAGCGGGCCGAAGCTGCGGCTGCCGCCCGGCGGGTAGCGGGTCGCGGCCACCGCGTCAGCGGCCTGGTCGGCGGACTCGATCATCGCGATGAACACGGCGTCGGCCCCGGCGTCGAGCACCCGCCCGATCGGCGCGGGGTCGGCGTTGGGCAGCCGCACCGCGGTGCCGATCGGGACGTGCTCGAGGCGCCGCAGCATGCTGGCGACGTCGGCGTCGTCAAGATACCCGTGCTGGGCGTCGAACCCCACGTAGTCGTAACCGGCCCGGGCGAATTCCTCCGGACCGATCGCGGTGGGACCGGTGATCCAACCGCCCCAGATCGGTGGTCTCTTCAGCGCCCGCGCGAAGGCGTTCACTGCGCGATCGCAATCTTCACACGCTCGGGCACAGGGCGAGAGGCCAACTCGAACGCGCCCTGCACGTCATCAACATTTTGGACGGCGAAGGTGTGGGTCAGGTAGGTGCCGAGCAGCTCGGGGTGCCCGGCGGCGAATTTGCCCGCCGCCTCGAGCATCCGGCGCCGGTCAAGTGTCACACCGGATTTCAGCGTCAGGTTGTTGCGCAGCATCAGCCGCATGCTGATCGGGTAGGCCTCGTCGTCGGCCACCCCGAAATAGAAGACGGTGCCGCCGAACGCGGTCGCCTCGATGGCGTGGCTCAGTGTGGCGACCTGATGTCCGACGGCCTCGATGACGATATCGGCCCGGTCGGCGGCCGCCAGTTGGCCCACCCACCGGTCGCTGGTGGCTCGCACCGGGTCGTCGACCCCGAATGTGGCTGCGAGGCTCAACCGGTCGACCGGGTCGACGCCGGGCGCCGGCCGCCTTGGCGACATAGGCGAACAGCAATCCGATCGAACCCTGTCCGATGATCGCGACGTGCCGGCCGGCCAGCTCCGGTAGCTGCTCGCAGGCGTACAGGACGCATGCCAGCGGCTGCAGGCCCACGGCCTGAGCCGGGGTCAGTGCCGGGTCGTAGGGCGCCAGCCCGTTGCCGTCGCTGATGACCCGCTGCATCAGCCCGTCGAATCCGGAGGCCCAGCCCACCACCCGATCGCCGGGCCGGTGCTCGGGATGCCGGCTGGCGATCACCTCGCCGACCACCTCGTGCACCGGGAACCCGTCCTTCTCCGCGGCGCTACGGCCGTCGTCGCCCGGCAGCCGGCCCTGCGCGCCGCGAAAGGCCGGGATGTCGCTGCCGCAGACACCGGCGGCCAGGAAGCGCAACAGCACCTGCCCGTCGGCAAGGTCGTCCGGCGTCTTGTCGGGAATCGCCGCGCGCTCGAATTGATAGGGGGCGACAAGCCGGTAGGACCACACCTCAGACCTCCACCGGGATGTTGTTCCAACCCCACTGGAAGCTGGACGGCAGCCGGGTGGCGGCGCCGGCCTGGATCGCGTAGTCCGGCACGCGGCGCAGCCATTCGGTCAACAGCACATCGATTTCCAGCCGGGCCAGGTGATAGCCGATGCAAAAGTGCTGGCCGCGACCGAACACCAGCGTGCGGCGGATCTCCCGGTTCCAGACGAACTCGTCGGGGTCCGGATACTCCCGCTCGTCGCGGCTGGCCGACGCCAGCAGGCTGATGATGCGCTGGCCGGGCTGAATCGTGGTGCCGTGAATCGGGTACGGCTTGCGCGCCGTGCGAGCGAACCACTGCGCGGGGGCACAGAAGCGCAGCATCTCCTCGCGGGCGATGGCGACGTTGGTGCCCGGGTCGGAGCGCACCCGCGCCAACTGGTCGGGCTGCTGACTCAGCTCCCACAGTCCGTGCGCGACGATCTTGGGCACCGTCTCGGTGCCGCCGATGAAGATGCACAGCATCTGCGTGGCGGCCTCGAGATCGGACAGCGCGCTGCCGTCAGGCAGGCGGTAGCCGAGCAGGCCGTCGACTACCGGCAGCGGCGCGCCGGACGCGTCGGCCCTGCGGCGCTCGACGACCGGCGTCAGGTATTGCAGATAGTTGGGGCGGTTCTGCGCGGTGTCCACGCCCTCGCCGGGTTGCGCCAGACTGCCGGCGTTGACGGCCGCCAACACTTCGGGCGCGAGATCCGTTGGGAGACCGAGCAAGTCGCACACCATCGAGGCCGCCACCACCCCGCCGTACTCCTGGGTCAGGTCGAACGATCCCCGCGGCAGCAGCAGGTCGAGTCGTTCGTTGGCCAGCTCGCGGATTCTGCTTTCCAGGGCGGCAACCGACCTCGGCCGCAGCGGCGCCGAGTGCGCGCGCCGGATCTCGCCGTACAGGTCGGCGTCGAACACCGCGTGAAACGGCAACGGGTGCAGCGGTGGATCGTCGAGCGGTCCGGCGTTGTGCTTGGCCAGCACCGAGGCAGGCGGCAGCGTCCCCTCCGTCGCGACAAAGGTGCCGTCGTTGACCTCCAGCACCTGCCAGATGTCCTCGAATCGGGAGAGCGCGTAGGTATCCCACTGCGGCATGTAGTACACCGGGTGGTGGTCGCGCAGCGCCCGGTAGTAGGACAGCGGGTCTGCCATCACCCGCGGGTCGAACGGGTCGTAGGCGAAGTCCGGGCTACTCACTGCAGCGGAGATGGCGGTAGGGCTTGCAGGATCGAGTCCTCCCAGCCGTCGCGCAGCGCGGGAGCCACGCTCATCCAGGTGACGATCTCGGCGGGCGGGCTGTCCTTCCACGACGGGTAGTGGTTGGCGAAGCAGTCCCAGCCACCGTCCAGCGCCCAGTAGTGGATGACCTCGTTGAAGCGGAAGGTCGTGGTGAACGAGCCCAGCCACCGTTTGCCCGTGCGCTCCGACCACGGGACGTAGAGCCGTTCCAGCTCGCGGATGTAATCGTCCTGGCGGCCCGGCTTGGTCTGCATGATCTCCTGGATCACCAGCGGCGCAGTGAAATTGGCCTCGCGCAGCTGCGCCAGCGTTTTATTGCTCGGGCCGGGGTACATGATGCGGCCCTCGCCCGAGGCGCCGATGTCGGCCAGAAACTCCGACCATTTGCCGGCCACCGCCTCGTGGCTGCCGCCGCGGGCCTGGGCGGCCCCGATCCGGGCGTAGTCAGCGAACCCGTCGATTTCCCAGATGATCGTCACCTGCGGCCAGTGCCCGTTGTACGCGGTGGATTCCCAGATTGCGAACAACCGCGCGTCGAGTTCGTCCATCATCGGCCGGTAGGTGTCGGCGAAGACCTCGGTGAAACGGTCGCTTCGGCCCGATCCCAGCGAAATCGTCTCGTGCAGATAGAGCAGTGTGTGGCCGTAGTACTTCTTCATCGCGTCAGGTGAGTCGGATCAGTTCCGAGTCGCCGGGCGAGCGAGATGCATCACACAGCAGCGTCTCGGTGAAACCAACCGCGCCGCAAGGGATTTCCGCGGCAGCCAGGGCCGCGGCCTTGAACCGCCGGGCCGCCCCGCTGAGCAGGTGCTGCGCCGCGGCCAGGCCGCGGTCCACTCCCAGCGGCCACCGCTCGCCCCACAGAGCAACTTCGGTCAACCGGTTGTCCAGGGCATCGCGCACCTTGTCCCGCAGCCGCGCATCCACGGTGAACGCCGCGGCGCTGACCGCCAGCGTCTGGCTCGTCGAGTTCAGCGCGGCCTCGATGAACTCCGATTCGGCGTCGACCATGGAGACGCCGAGGATGCGCAACGACCGGGTGTTGCGGTCGTTCGGCAGCAGCACGGTCACCTCCCATCCCGCCATCACCCGGTCGTACAGCCAACCCCCCGCCGCGTGCACGACGTCAACGGCGTCGGCCGCAACGACGTCCAGCCGATAACGCAGGCAAGCACCGGCGCTGACCCGCCCGCTCCCGCTGATGTCGATCGTTGGACTGACCATCACATCCGTTCCTCACCGCCCGGGGTCCGCGTCGCGAGCTGACACGTCTTCGGTGGGCGTCTTCGTCCTGGGCCATGTCGCATCACGCGGCGGTGCCCCGGGTGACGCGACTCACCCGACAGCGTGACACTTATGCCGAATTTTGTAAAGGTTCTGTGCTGTGGTCAGGAGCCGCGGCGCGCCTTGAGTTCGGCGCGAATCTCGTCGGTGTGCTGACCCAGTTCCGGTGCCGCAGAACGCGGCGACCACGGGGTGCCGTGAAAATCCGCCGGGGTGGCGACCATTGCGACGCTGGACTGCCCCTCCGGTACATCCACCAATCCACCCGCGGCATGGAACTGCTCGTCGGCGACGACGTCCTCGAGGCTGTTGACCGGCGACCAGAAGAAATCGGGTTCGGCCGCGAACGCCTGTGCCCATTCGTCGAGGGTGCGGGTGGCAAAGATGACGTCCAACTCGCCGATCAGTTCCGCCGCGTTGAGGAAGCGGGCGTAGGCGTCGGAAAACTTGGGATCGTCCAGCCACTCCGGGTACCCGACGACCCGGCACAGCGGGGGCCAATGGCGGTCGACTTCGAGCCCGACGATCCAGAACCGCCGCCCGTCGGCGGTCGCGTAGTTGTTCATACACGGGTTGGCCATGGTTTCGCGCTGCCCGACCGCGATGGCCTGGCCGGCCAACAGGTAGGTGTTCAGGTCGAAGCTCACGGTGTAAGCGCCCTGCCGGTACAGCGAGGTGGTGACCAGCTGGCCGCTCCCGGTGCCCTGCCGGGCCACCAGCGCCGCGCAGATCGCGGCAGCCAGCGTCATGCCCGCGGAGTGGTCGCCCATTCCACCGCGCTGGAACGGCGGCGTCTGCCCGGGCCGGGTGAGCAGATGAGCCACCCCGGCCCGCGCCCAGAACGCCGCCACGTCGTAGGCGGGCCGATTGGCATCGGGGCCGTGCTGGCCGTATCCGGTGATCAGCCCGTACACCAGGCGGGGATTTCGCGGCGCCACCGACTCGAAGTCCAGGCCCAGCCGTTGTAGTGCGCCGGGACGCACGTTCGTCACGAAAACATCTGCGTCGGAGAGTAATTCGAGCGCGGCCTCGCTGTCCTCGTCGGCCGTGAGGTTCAAGACGATGCTGCGCTTGGAGCGATTGTCCATTTCGAACGGCGGGTTGACCCCGACGTCGAGTCCCATGATCCGGCCGAACGTTCGCGCCGGGTCGCCCGTCGGCGGCTCGATCTTGATGACGTCGGCGCCCCAGTCGGCCAGGATGCCGGCCGCGGCCGGGCCGGCCACCCACACTCCGAGTTCGACAACCTTGATGCCTGCCAGCGGTCCCGCCATGACTGGCACCTTAGCCCGATGCCAGGATCAGCTTGGCCCTGCCGGGGCGACCAGTTTCCAGGTCCTTGATGTCGGCGACGGGGCCAAATAGACCGGCGGGGATGTCGCCGGCGAGCGTCTGAGCCGCGCGAACCAAATCCGGCCAATTGCAGTTGGCCAATGCTGGTTTAGCCAGTGTGACGACGTCACCGATCCCGGACTCGATGACGGAGGCCGCATGCCGGGGATCGGCAAAGTGTCCGTTGACGAGGACGGGAAGGCCGCTGTGTTCGTCCGGCTCACACAACATCGCGATCGTTGGCGATGTTCCGTACTTCTGCAGTCGCCCCGACCATAAGCTTTGACTTTATGACTCTGGTAGCAGGACGTGGACCGCTGTCCAGCGATCCGGCCGGGCGGTTTGCTCCCCCGATCCCCGCCGGCGCCGTCTACATCGAGCCACACCCCCGCCGCATCCAGGCGCTCCGGGGCGGGCGCGTGGTGATCGACACCGAGCAGGCGCTGCTGGTGCACCGGCAGGGCCGTCCGCTGAGCTACATCTTCCCGGCCTACGTCGTCGCGGGACTGCCGTCCGAGCCCGAGCCGGAGGCACCTGGCCACGTCCACGTTCCGTGGGACGCCGTCGACACCTGGCTGGAGGAAGGCCGCGAGCTCGTCCACTACCCACCGAATCCCTACCACCGGGTCGACTGCCGGCCCACCAAGCGACGCCTGCGCGTCGATGTCGCCGGCGCCACGCTGGTGGACACCGATGACACGGTGATCGTCTTCGAGACCGCGCTGGAACCCCGGCTCTACGTCGATCCGGCGCTGGTACACACCGATCTGCTGCACCGCTCGGAGACGTCGAGCTACTGCAACTACAAGGGTCCCGCGACGTACTGGTCCACCGGCGATGTCGACGACGTCGCCTGGTGCTATCCGGATCCGCTGCCGGAAAGCCTTCCCATCAAAGGGTTTTTGAGCTTCGACCCGACGCGCGTCGAGATCCTTGCGGAGCTGCCTAACCCCTAGTCGCACGCGATCGCGCACCGGGACGTGGCGGCCGGATCGACCACATACAATCGGCCCGATCTTTTTGAACGCGACACCAACGCCGGCCGCCCCGGTCATCGATGGTCCGGCTCCCGCCATGCCGCGGGGGTGCGCTGCTGGCCCGTTCCACCCGGGTGACACCCGAGCAACGTTGCGGCCCAACCTCGGACGCCGATCCGCGTGGCTCCAGCGCGCCGCCGGCGTGGCACGCGGCGTTCGCGGGCGGGCCACGCTTTCGCGTCGGTCGCCGCTCGCATTGGGAGGCACAATCGTCGCCGGTCGTCCGATCCGCCGCTCATGCGGTATAGGTGACATTGAGCTGCCGGACGTGTCCGGACGGAAGGAAGGCCCATGGCTGACGAACGCCCGGGATCAATCGACGTGTTGGTCGTGGGCGCGGGACCGGTCGGCCTGACGCTCGCGGCGGAACTACAGCGGTACGGGGCAACGTGTCGCATCGTGGATCGAGCGCCACAGCCGACGGACAAGTCGAAGGCCGTCATCGTGCACGCGCGAATGCTGGAGCATTTCGATCATTTGGAGCTTGAGCAGACATTCCTGGCCCGCGGAACGATGGTCCATTCGGTGTCGTTTTTCGTCCAATCCAAGCGGGTGGCGCAGCTGGACTTTGTCGGCACCGACACGCGCTATCCATTCGTGCTCTGCATCCCGCAGGACGTCACCGAGAACATCCTTGGCACCCGCCTTGCCGACGTGGGCGTGCACGTCGAACGGTCCGTGGAGTTCCTCGACTTCGATCAGGATGATGGGGGCGTCACGAGCCGACTGCGTCACCCGGACGGGTCGATCGAAGAGGTTCGCACCCGATATCTCGTTGGCTGCGACGGATCCCGCAGCACGGTCCGCGACAAGGCGGGAATCACCTTCGAAGGGCTGGCCTACGAGGAGGAATGGATCCTTGCCGACGTCCAGCTGGAGACCGACTTCTTTGTCCGCGATGAGGCATCGCTGTTTGTCGAGCTGCGGCATTTCCTGGCGGTCTTTCCGCTCCCCGGAGATCGCTGGCGGCTGATAGCCGTGCGCAAGGTCGCCGACCCCACCGAGGCGGCCGCTCCCGCGACCGTCGAGGAATTCGAGACGGTGTTGCTGAAACATACGCGCCGTGCGGTTCGGGTTTTCGACCCCATCTGGATCACGCCGTTCCGCATCGGACACAAACAGGCCGACCGGCTTCGGGTGGGGCGCGTTTTCATCGCTGGAGATGCGGCACATATTCACAGCCAGGTCGGCGGACAAGGCATGAATACCGGATTACAGGACGCGATCAACCTCGGCTGGAAGCTCGCCCTGTCCGTGCGCGGCCAGGCCGAGCCACGACTGCTTGACACCTACGAGGAGGAGAGACTCCCGGTCATCCGCAGCGTCCTGTGGGGCACCGATCTGGCAACCAGGGCATTCACGCTGCGCCGCAAAGTCGACCAGCAGACCCTAAACACGCTGGGCCGCTTCGCGATCGGGCTCTTGCCAGTTCACGATTACCTGACCCGCTCGATCAGCCAAGTCGGCATCAACTACCGTGCGCGCGGCTACACCAGCCCGGCCCCAGCCGATGGCGCCCGGCAACGGCAATGGGGGCGGCGCCCGCGACTGGTCGCCCAGCCGGGGGACCACGCTCCCCGCGCACCACATCTCAAGCTCTTGCCCGATTCGCCGACGATCCGGCTGTACGACCTGCTGCGCCACAACGGGCACACCGTCGTTTTCCTGCAGGGCAAGCGCCAGACGGATCTGGCGGGCGACGCCGTCGTCGATTTCGCCAGAGAGCTGCGCGACGTATTCGGCGACGAGTTGCACTTCATCGGTGTGCGCCTGCGAGATACCTGGAAAGCCAGCACCTTTGGCTTCCCCTTAGTACACGACGTGGCGGCCGAGATGCACAAGGCCTACGGCGCAACAACACCGACCGTGATCGTTATTCGGCCCGACTGCTATATCGCGTTCCGGTCCGCGTGGCAAGACCGGAACACGTTGGCGCCGTTTTTGAGTGCTTACCTGCTGTCCACCGAATCAACAGCATCACTCGAGCCGACCTGACGCATACACCAAAAGCCTATGTCTTCCCGGCCGACTCGACACCGCCCGCGCCGACATTCCGTGCGATCCTCAGCTCGCCAGCCCGACGACCGCGAGCATGAACAGCACCGCGCCGACGGTGCACGCCAGGGTCGCAGCAGTGCGCCGGCCGGTGTGTGCCCTTGGCAGGACATCGGCGCTCGCCAGGTACATCAGGAAACCGGCGAAGAATCCGAGATACACGTCGAGGACGCGATGGGGAATCGTCACCGCCAGCGTCAGGGCAGCGCCGGCAACTGGTGCGACGGCGTCCGCGGCCAGCAGCGTCAGCGCCCTGCGCCGGTCGTTCCCATAGAGCGACGTGATGGTGTAGGTGTTGAAGCCGTCGGCGAAGTCGTGTCCGATCACCGCGACCGCGACCACCGCCCCCACGCCGGTCCCGGCCTGAAACGCGGCGCCGATCGCGAATCCGTCCATCACGCTGTGGCCCACCAGCCCCGCGGCCGCCAAGAGCCCGACGCCCGGGGCGTCGGAGACATCCGCGTCATTCGATGTCTGACCGAGATGGATGCCCACAGTTCGCTCGACGATGTGTAGCACCAGGAAGCCAGAAACGAAGGCCAGCAACGGAGTAGGGATGCCCCATAAGACCCAGAATCCCGGGCTCAGCGCCTCGGGCAGCAGGTCGAAGCCGACCGCGCCGAGCATCAGCCCCGCGGCCAACCCGAGCACCAGGTTGCGATAGGAGCCGATGCGCAGCGCCGAATAGCCGCCCAACAGCGTGGTGATGAACGAACCGAGGGCCACGAGCACAGCCACTACCGGCCCGCCTCTCTTCGGACGATCGATCCGCTAGCAGGCTACCCCTCAGCCGCCATAGCTGGGGCGGCCCAGCTTGAGCTCGTGCTGGGCGATCATGTTGCGAAACACCTCCATCGTTCCGCCGTAGATGCCGGCGGGCACGGCGTGGCGGAAGATGAATTCGATCGCGCCATTGTCGGCGAAGTCGGCGGATCCCGTTGTGTCGGTGGGCAATGCGGACGCGGCTCCGAGCAGGTCCATCAATTCCGCCGACACCTCGCGCATGGTCTGGATCAGCGCGACGCGGCCGTAGGTCCCCGGGGTGGACAGCGCCGCCTCGATGCGGGCCATGGCGCGCCCCAAGCGGTAGTTGACCGCGTCGTCGCCACGCTGCGCCAGTATCGCCGCGACGCCGTCGGCGGCCTCGGCCATCAGGTGGCCGTGCTCTGACATCATCGAAATGTTCTGCAGCCCATGGTCTGCCGGGTCGGTGATGCCGTGCTCGGCGTCGAGGGCGAACCGCATCACGGTCCAGCCGGCGTTGACCTCGCCGATCCGGTACAGATCGTCGACGCGGACGTCACTGTAGTACACGATGTTGGTGCGGTCGCCATCCAGCGTGCGGATGCCCTGGATCTCGATGCCCGGCGAGTCCAGCGGCACCAGGAACATGGTCAGGTTCTGGTGCTTGCGGCCGTTCGGGTCGGTGTTGGTGAGCAGGAAGACATACTTGGCGTGCTGCGCGTTGGAGGTGAACATCTTGGAGCCATTGATCACCCAGCTAGATCCGTCACCGTCGCGCACGGCGCGGGTCTTGCACGTCGCGACGTCGGAGCCGCCCTCGGGCTCGGTGTAGCCCAGGCACAGCCGGATCTCACGGACAGCACACCGGGCAGCACCGCGTCGACGAGCTTGGGATCTCCGAATTGCCGCATCAACTTGGCGACGACCGCCGTGGTTCCCCAGTGGAACCACGGTGTATGGGCGCGGCCGATCTCCAACTGGAAGATCCGGCGGCGCACGGGGTCGAACCCGCCGTCGGCCTCCTGCTTGAAATCCGATTCCAGATAGCCCGCTTCACCCAGTGCCAAATGCACGGGTTCGCTGAAGTTTTCACCGGATTCGCGGTCGCGCCGCAGTACCTCGTCGGTGACATGCTCGGCCAGGAACGCCCGGAACTGGTCTCTGAATTCCTGGTCCTCGGGTGAGAGTTCGACGCGGGAGAAGTCCATTTTCGTCTTCAGTCCAGCTACGCCGCTTCGACGACGAGGGTACGGAACCGCTCGAGGGTGTCCAGGGCATGCGCCATGCTGTCGCCGGGCAGGTGGACGCTGACCCACGTCACCCCCAACTTCTCCAGCTTCGCCAAGCCGTGCAGGTAGGCGTCGGCGTTGAAGTCGTCGTCGGTGATGCTGCCGCCCTCGAAGTTGGTGAACGTGATGTCGATCGTCGACCAATCTCGATCCGCCGCATCGCATCTGCGTCGCAGGTCGTCGACGGCCGCCGATAGCTGTTCGGTAGAGGTGATCGACGCCGTGCCCGCGGTCTGGGCTAGCTGCGGCGGGGCGGGGAACGGGCACCAGCCGTCACCGTAGAGCGCCACCCGCTGCCGCGACGCCGATGTGTTGCCGCCGATCCAGATCGGCGGGTGCGGATCGCTGAGCGGCCGCGGATGCGCAGTGATCCCCCGTGCGCTGAAATGCTTTCCCTCGAAAGAGATGTCGTCGCCGGTCCAGACGGCCCGGATCACCTGGAGCGACTCCTCGAACAGCTCTGCTCGCTGGTCGTAGCTCACCCCCAGCGCCGCGAATTCGCGCTTGAGGTAACCCACGCCGACCGCGAGCGTGAACCGCCCCCCGGACAGCAGGTCCAGGGTGGCGCCGGACTTGGCCACCACGAAGGGATTTCGATACGGCAGCACCACGATGTTGGGAATCAGTCGTAGCGTCGTCGTCGTGGCTGCCGCGAAACCCAAGGCGACGAAGGGATCCAAAGCGTCGTGCCCGCCGGCGTCCAGCCAGCGCTGCGAGGGTGCCGGGTGGTCAGTGAAGCCGAACCCGTGGATGCCCGCCGCCTCGGCGGCCGCAGCCACCTTTCCGATGCCGGCGCCGCTCACCAACTCCGGGTTGTAGGGATGGCTGTGCATCGGGTGGGTGATGGTGAAGTGCATGGACGTCAGAAGCGCGCGCGGGAATCGATCGCCGTGTCGGAGGTGCGCAGCGGGCGGATCAGCGCCTCCTGCGTAAACGAGGCCAACAGCTCACCCTCCTCGGAGTGCACGGCGCCCCGGACATAGGACATCCCCGCGCCGACCTGGGTGCTCTCGTGGGTGTAGAGCAGCCAACCGGTCCAGTGCACCGGCTCGTGGAACGCGACCGAGATGCTCATCGGCGCCGTAGACACGGTCAGATGCGCCTGGGCGGTGCCGATGCCCTCGTGCGCGCGCATCGTGGTGGAGATCCCGAGATGCCCGGTGAAGTACGCGAGCAGCGCCTTGGCCAGGTCGTCGCGCTCTGGAATCGGGTCGTAGCGCAGCCAGGCGTACAGCTCCGGCGGCCCGACCTCGTCGGGGCTGTTGACGTCGACGACGTCGACCAGGCGCAGTTCGCGCCCGATCATCGGCATCGGCGAGTGGTTGGCCTGGGCCGGCGGCGCGACGTCGGGTCGCGGCAGGTGGTGGCGTATGACGTCGGCGGTCGGGACGTCGGCCAACACGGTGATGCTCAGGCAGCGCCGCCCATTCTGATGCACGGCGACGACGGCTGTCGCCGTCGACCGGCCGTCGGACACGACGTCGAGGATCAGCTCGACGAGCGGCCCGACCGTGACGGCGCGGGAGAACACCGCGTGCGCGGAGCGAACCGACTTGTCCGGGAATCGCTTGGCGACCGCGACGATCGCCTGGGCCAGCACCTGGGTGCCCTCGACCACCTGGCGTTCGTCGCCGACGGCGATGCCCGTCTCGCCGGTGAACCGGTCCTGTCCGTCTTCCTGGACGTCGAACAGGTCCAGCAGCCCCTGCACGGTCCACTCAGTCTGCTCAGATTCCGTGGTCAAAATCCGCTCCACCTCTAGTTATCGATGGCCGAGTCGCGAGCGCAGCCCACCGCACAGCGTGACACTTTACGTAAGATTTGTAAAGCTCGGCTAACTAGACGCCGAACCGCCGGCCGGACGGGTGCCCGATCAGCTCTTCCAGCAGGCCAACCCCGCCAAAATCGACGAGTACCACGCGGCCGTCGCGCGCGAGCTGGCAGGCAATTGACACCGGCACCCGCGGTGCATGACACTTCTGCGGTGTTTTGTAAAGCGGAAATTGTGTCCAGAGGCACCGGATGATCCCCGAGCCGCTGGCCAACGGTTTCTGCTTCGGCGAGGGCCCGCGCTGGTTCGAAGGCCTGCTGTGGTTTTCCGACATGTTGGGCGAGGCCGTGCACACGTCGACCCTGAGCGGTTCCCTGACGACACTGCCGTTGCCCGGGCGTTCCCCGTCCGGCCTCGGCTTCCGGCCCGATGGGTCGCTGCTGATCGCCTCCTCCGAGGACCGGCAGGTGCTGCGCTATGACGGGGAGACGGTCGTGCCCATCGCCGACCTCTCCGGCCTGGCGCCGACCAACCTCGGCGACATGGTCGTCGACGACCGGGGCCGCGCCTACATCGGCTCCCAGGCGCGTTCGGGCGGGGTGATCATTCGGCTCGATCCCGACGACACCGCCCGTATTGTCGCCTCTGACCTCGACTTTCCCAACGGCATGGTCATCACCGACGACCGCACGACGCTGATCGTCGCGGAGTCGGTCGGCCGGCGGCTCACCGCGTTCACCATCGACAATGACAGCGCGCTACGGGATCGGCGGGTTTTCGCCGACGATCTGGACGGCCCGCCGGACGGCATCGCGCTCGACGCCGACGGTGCAGTGTGGACGTCGATGACCCTGGCGCACCAGTTCGAGCGGATCGTCGAGGGCGGCACCGTCACCGACCGCATCGACATGGGCGAGCGCGTCGCGATTGCCTGCGCGCTCGGCGGCCCCGAACGCCGCATCCTGTTTCTGCTGTCGAGCACCGACGCCTATCCTCAGCGCCTGGTGGGCACCCGGGGATCGCGGCTCGACGCCGTGCAGGTCGCCATGCCCGGCGCCGGGTTGCCCTGAGACACCCGAGAGGACACACGTGACCGACTCCTATTACGAGCTGATCGACCCCCCTGGTGGCCTGGCCGATGCGTTGGGCGAGAAGTTCCGCGCGACCGACCTGGCTCGCGGCACCTGGTCGGCGGCGATCCAGCACGGCGGCCCGGTCTCGGCGCTGCTGGTCCGGGCGCTGGAGCGCTGCGAGCGGCGCGACGACACCCGGCTGTCGCGGGTCGTGATCGACCTACTGGGCGGCGTGCCGTCGGACGGTGACCTCTGGGTCCGCTCGGAGGTTCAGCGCCGCGGCAAGCAGATCGAGCTGGTGACCGCCGAGATGCTGGCCACCGGTCCCGACGGCGAGCCCCGGCCCGTCGCGCGGGCGAGTGGTTGGCGGCTGCAGCTGCAGGACACCCAGGCGATCGCGCACGCGGCGGCCGAGTTGCCCCGGCCGCGCGCCGAAGCCCGCAACCGCAACCTCAAGGCCAAGGAGTGGGACCGCAACTACGTGCACAGCCTTCAGTGGCTGTGGCTCACCGAGCCGCTAACGCCGGGCCCGGGCGAGTCATGGATCAAGCCGGAGGTCGACCTGGTCCAGGGCGAGACGATGACGCAGCTGGAGCGGCTGTTCGCGGTGGCCGATTGCGCCAACGGCATCGGCAGCAAGCTCGACATCACCAAGTGGACCTTCTTGAACACCGATTTGGCGGTGCACGTCTTTCGCGTTCCCGACGGGGAGTGGGTCGGCATTCGCGCGGAGACCAGCTATGGGCCGGACGGCATCGGGACCACGATCGGCACGTTGTACGACGAGCAGGGCGCGGTCGGCGCTATCCAGCAGTCCGTCCTGGTGCGCCGCCGGCCACCCCGAGCCTGACGCGAGGGCAGAAGAACGTGGCTACTTCGGCAATAGTTCGTAAAGTCTCAGATATGAGCAATCCGCTGACGGCCGAAACCGACGGCTCGACCCCGCAGCGGATCCTCGCGGCCACCGCCGAGGTGCTGGGCCGAAACGGCAAGTCCAAACTCAGCCTGTCCGAGGTCGCCGCCCAGGCCGGCGTGTCCCGGCCCACGTTGTATCGATGGTTCGCGTCCAAAGAGGAGCTGCTCTCCGCGTTTTCCGCCTACGAGCGGCAGGTTTTCGAAAGCGGTTTGGCCAAGGCCACCGCGGGGCTCAAGGGGATCGACAAGCTCGATGCGGTGTTGCGCTTCATCGTCGAGTACCAGCATTCGTATTCGGGTGTGCGCATGGTCGACGTCGAACCCGAGCACACCATCGCCGCGTTCGCTCACGTCATCCCGCAGATGCGCGACGGGCTGCAGCGCCACCTTCCGGGCCCCAACGCCGCGGTGAAGGCCGCGACCGTGATCCGAATCGCCATCTCGCACTACATCGTTCGCAGTGACGACGGCGAGCAGTTCCTGGCCCAGCTACGGCACGCCGTCGGAATCAAACCGACTGTCGACTAGCGGTCCCCGCTTCGCAACGCCCTCACCACAGCTTGGGTGAGCGGTAAGTGTTGCCGAAATCGACGCGTTTCTTACCCATGGAAACCTCACCCACGGTTTCCATGGCACGTTGCAGCTCGGTAAGCCCGGCCGAGCCCAGGCGTTCACAGATTTCCCCGTCCAGCGCGGCTGCCGCGCTCCGGCGCGCAGTGACGAGCTCGACCGCTTTTGCCGTGAGTTCCACCACCTTCTCCCGCTGATCGGTCCTCGACGCAGCCACCCTTATATACCCGCGCCGGCCCAGTTCGGCCGTGATCTTGCTGGCCGCCTGACGACTGATAGCAAATTGCCGACCCATCTCCGAAATCGTCATCGGACCGGGATGACCATACAGCGCGAACACATAGTTCAGTGGGAATTCACGCCCCGGCAAACCAATAGCCGCCAGCTCCGCATCAATGCGCTGGGAGTAACTCCACCACGCAACCCGCAACGCCTCCCCGAAATCGGTCTGGGGCGCCTCTACATCAGATTTGACAACCACGGTTGACAGTATAGACCAGCCCGCTTATGATTCGTTAGATCGTATATATGTTGTCTAGTCACATATTTAAATAATGATCACATACGCCAATTGAAGATAGGGCCACAGATGATGACAAAGAGAATACGGGCCGCCGGTGGAAAGCACCGGCGGCAGCACACAATCCGCGGCTGCGGCGGATTGCAATCCCGGTTGAAGTCGGCAGTTCTTGCCGCGACGGCTGCAACCGCGATGTTCGCCGTGTTCGAAGCCGCGCCACCCGGTACGCCGGGGCCTGCTCTCGAATCGACATCGGTGCGATTGGTGGACACCGAAACCGACCCGTCGCCGCCCCCGGGTCCACCGCCACCGCCACCGCTGTGCTTGGGCCCCAACCCGATCAATGACAACAGCCCGGAGGCTAAAGCGTTCTGCCTACGGCAGTACGAGAATTACCCGTTTATCTGGCCGATCTATACGTGGTATCTCGACGACCCGGACTGGAACACCCCGGGCTGGTGGCCGCCTCCGCCTCCGCCCTCGGTGCCATGGACACCGCTTACGCCGGCAACGCCGATACCTCCGGCAACGGCGGCGCCCGCCAAACCAGACACCCCGGCAACGGCGGCGCCCGCCAAACCAGACACCCCGGCAACGGCGGCGCCCGCTAAACCAGACGGCGGCGGAGCTGCCGCCGGCGGCCCCACGGGCGGCGGGACCGCTGTCGTTGGCCCGACAGATGGCGGCCCCACCAGCGGTGGCGCAGGAGGCCCTGCCGCCATCGGCGGCGGCTCAAGCCCAGCCATCGGCGGCGGCTCAAGCCCAGCCATCGGCGGTGGCGCAGGAGGCCCTGCCGCCATCGGCGGCGGCTCAGGCCCAGCCATCGGCGGTGGCGGCAGTGGCCTCTTCGGCGGGGGTGGCTCGGGGGGCGGCGGCGGGCGCAGCTTCGGCGGTGGTGGCGGCTTCGGCGGTGGTGGCGGCTTCGGCGGTGGTGGCGGCTTCGGCGGTGGTGGCGGCGGCCACAGCTCCGGCGGTGGTGGCGGCCGTCGCTAGTGCTGCACACTCAGCGGGAAGCCAGCCCGGCGGGGGGACGATTTCGGGCGGTGGGCATTGCCCGCCGCCCGAAATATCGTCGCCGGAAGCCGTGACTAGTCGAACAGCACCGCCGCATTGAGGTAGCCGGTCGGGTCCAGCGCGGCCTTGACCGACCGCATCACCGTGATATCCGCTGCCTCCCTGGACATTTCGAGGTAGGCGCGCTTGCGGCTGCCGACACCGTGTTCGGAACTGACGTTGCCGCCGCACTGCGCGATCAAGTCCATCATCGGCCCGTACAACGCCTTCTCCTCGTCGACCGGCACGCGCAGCACGTTGAGGTGCAGGTTGCCTTCGCCGACATGGCCGAACAACACCGGCACAGCGTCGCTGACCCGGGCTTCGATCAGGGCGGCGGCCTCCCGGGCGAAGGCGCCGATGGCCGACAGCGGCAGCGACACGTCGAACTTCAACGGTGGCCCGTACACGCCGAGCACCTCGGCCAGCGATTCGCGAATACGCCAAAGTCGTTGCTGGGCAGCCGAATCCACACCCACCGCGGGCTCGTCGCACAGCCGGGCACCGTCCAGCAGCTCGGCCAGCCGCTCGGTCTGGTCGTGGTCGGCGGCCAGTTCCACCAGCAGCAGCCAGTCGCCCTGTACCGGGGCGCCGACGCCCAGGTGCTCGGCGGCCAGCGCGGCCGCTCGGCCGTCGATCAGTTCCAGCGCGGCGATGCCGTCCACGTCGCGAAAGGCCCGGCCCGCCTCGATCAGCGCCTCCAGATCGGCGAATCCGCATACCGCCGTCACCCGATGCGACGGGGTGGGATGCAGCCGCAGATCGAGCGCGGTGATGACGCCGAGGGTGCCCTCTGCGCCGACGAACAGCGCCGGCAGGTCGTATCCGGTGTTGTCGCTGCGCACCAGGCTGTGCCGGCGCATCAGCGAGCCGTCGGGCAGCGCGACCTGCAGCCCGAGGACCTGTTCGGCCATGTTGCCGTAGCGCACCGTACGCAGGCCACCGGCGTTGGTCGAGGCCATGCCGCCGACGGTCGCGGTGTCGCGGGCGGCCAGATCCACGCCGAACACCAGGCCCGCCACACCCGCGGCGTGTTGCACCGCGGCCAGCGTGGCGCCCGCCCCGGCCTCGACGCGGCGCTCCACCGTGTCCACGTCGCCGATGGCGGTCAGCCGCTCGGTGGACAGCAGCACGTCGTCGTGCTCCGGAACCGTCCCGGCCACCAGCGAGGTGCGCCCGCCCTGCACGGTCACGTTCAGCCCGGCCGCACTGCACACCCGCAACACGTCGGCGACCTGCTCGGCGTCGCCGGGTCGCACCAACGCCCTGGCCCGGCCGCGATAACGCCCGGTGTGGTCGACACTGCGCCCGGCCAGCACGTCGGGATCGGTGATCACGTGGCTGGCTCCGACGATGCTCGCCAGGGTTTCCAGGGGCATGCTCGCGGTTATAGCACCGCCCTAGAACTCCTTGTGATTCACGTCGGTGATCAGCCCGCCGTCCATGATGAACTCGCTGCCGGTGGAGTAGGACGATTCGTCACTGGCCAGAAAGAGCACGAACGTCGCGACTTCCCGGACTTCGCCCGGCCGCCCCAGCGGAATCGTCACCATGTCCTCGGGCAGGTGAGCGGTCATCGGCGTCCGGATGAACCCCGGGTGCACCGAGTTCACCCGAATGTTGTGTGGCGCCAGCTCCAATGCGGCCGACTTCGCCAGGCCACGCACGCCCCACTTGGACGCGACGTAGGGGTGCACCATGGGCGCGCCCCGCAGCCCCTCGATGGACGACACGTTGATAATCGAGCCGCCACCGGCCGCGATCATCGGTTCGACCGAAGCCCGCATGCCCAGGAACGTCCCGGTGAGGTTGACGTCGATTACCTTCTGCCACTTGGCCAGATCGAAACTCTTCAGCGGGCCGAGCGCAACGGTGCCGGCATTGTTGACCAATACGTTGAGCTTGCCGAATTCGCCGATCGCGGTGGCCACGGCGGCGTCCCACTGATCGGGCTGGGTGACGTCGAGATGGACGTAGCGCGCGGAGTCGCCGATCTCGTCGGCCAGCGCCTTGCCCTGGTCGTCCAGAATGTCGCCGATGACGACCTTGGCGCCCTCTTCGACCAGCAGCCGCGCGTCTTCGGCTCCCATACCCCCGGCGCCACCACTGATGAGCGCTACCTTGCCGTCTACCCGACCCACGCGGGTCTCCTTTCGTTTAGGTGGTCACCAAAGTGCTTGGCGCGTAAAGGCCTTTGCCGGTCACCAGCGGCAGATCGAGCGTCGTCCGGATGCCCTGCGGCGCGGCGATCACGTCCGGGATCGCGTTGACGATCCGGCCCGCCGCGCCGGCGATGGCGGCGTGGTTGTGGTCGCCCTTGCGGCTGCTGGGAATGATGTCGACGGCATACGACGGCTCGCCGGTGATCTCGATGCGGTACGAGCCGTCGCCGGAGGCGGGGCGCGGCAGGTCGGGTCGCAGGTCGGGCCGCAGCCTGGTGACGTGCTCGATGACGATGGCGGGGTGACCCTTGACCATGCCGCGAATCTCGAACTGCAGCACGGCAACCGTGCCCTTGGCCACGCGGCCGATGGCGATGTCGAAGTCTTCCGGCGCCGGCTCACGCTGGTAGGACTCGGCGATCTCGTCGACCTCGATGCCCAGTCCAGCGGCCAGCTGGCGGATCGCGGTTCCCCAGGCGATGCTGAGAATGCCCGGCTGCAGCAACATCGGTATTTCGTCCATGGGCCGGGCGAACCCCATGTAGCTCATGACTTCTTCGCCGTCGTAACTGGCGTAGTCGTGCAGCTCCATGCAGCGCACCTGCTCGATGCGCTGACACGTGCCGGCCAGCGCGAACGCGAGCAGGTCGTTGGCGAACCCGGGGTCGACGCCGCTGATAAAGATGCTCGAATTACCTTGCTTAGCAGCGTCTTCCACGCGCCCGATGTACTTATCGGGCATCACGCCCCACGGGAATTGCAGCAGCCCGGGCGACGACCCCACCACGTTGACGCCGGCGGCCAGGATGCGCATGACGTCGGCCATCGCGTCGGGCAGCCGGGTGTCGCCCATGGCGCAGTAGACGACGCACTCGGGCTTGGTGGCCAGCAGGGTGTCCAGGTCGTTGACGGCTTTGACCCCCGTCTCGACCGGCACGTCCAGTCCGATGCCGCAGAGTTCCCCCGCGTCCTTGCCCACCTTCTCGGGCGTCGAGACACACACGCCGGTCAACTCAAATTGCGGGTTGGTGACGAGCTCAGCGAGGGCAAGCCTTCCGACATTTCCGGTACCGACGTGCGCGACACGGATCGCCATCACAGCCTCCATCCCTTGAGCCTGAAACTTTTCCAGACAGTAGTCCACAATTTCTGTGGCGCCTACCGGGGTGGCTTCCGTCGCGACGTCGGCGAGGCTTCGTTGCGCCGAACGTGCAATCACTGCGAGATCCCGGCGGATTTGCCACGCCGAGTGCACGTTCGGCGCGAAAGACCTAGCTCGACAGACAGCCGCGCGCGGCTAGGAACTACGGCCCGAGCGGGGACGTCGTGCGGACGCCCTCGTCGCGGATCAGCCCCCGCAACAGCGCGGTGCTGAACTCCGCGGCGATCTCCTTGGCCGACCGGCGCCCGCTGGGCCGCAGCCAGCGGTAGCTGCCCAGCGTCATGCCGATGTAGCCCAGCGCCAGCACGTGCGAGTCGCACTCGTAGAACTCACCGCTGGCGATCCCGCGGTCGATGAGGCCGTGCACGTGGTGGTAGACCTGGGCTTCCTTTTCGCGGACCTCGGCGACCTGCTCGTCGGTGAACCATTCGGTGATGTAGGGCTGCTCCTGGAAGTAGACCGCGGCGCGCTCGGGGTCTGCCGCGATCCCGGTGAGCAACCGGACCGTGTACTGGTAGAGCGCCTCGCGCGCGGTCCAGGACGGGTCGTCGTGCACGGCGGCCAACGTGCCCTCGGCGGCCTGGCGGTAGATGTCGAAAAGGATCAGCGACTTGCTGGCGTAGTAGTGGTAGACGGTGGCCTTGTTCAGGCCGATCACGTCGGCGACGTCGTCCATCCGGGTCCCGTGATAGCCGCGCGCGGCGAACAGCTTGGTGGCCACGGCCAGCAACTCCTCGCGGCGCGTCAAACCGTTGGCGGTGCTGCTCTCCGATGACATCTGTTCTCGCTATCGTCGCTGCCCGCGGGCCGGTATACGGTTCCGGTGCGGCCCGGCAAAGGCAAAGTACCAACTAACTGGTTGGACAGTTTAAGACCATCGCCGCCTGTCGCACCGTTGCGGATGGGACTAGACTCGAACTTCGAACTAGACCGCGGGTGGGAGAGGTAACGCTGATGGATCCGAGCCCGGACTACGACGGCAGTGACGAGATCGAGTTCTTCATGCGGTATCTCACCTGGGGCCTGCGCGGCGTCGAGGACGGCCACGGCTACCCGCCGCCCGCTTACCCGCCCGTCTGACCAGCCCGACCTGCCCGGCTGAGGGGTCGCCGCCGCGCGAGCGCGGTACGCCCGCCCCTAGAGGGCCTTGAGTTCCTCGGCGACCTCGGTCACCGACTTCTTCGCATCGCCGAACAGCATGCTGGTGCCCTCGCCGTAGAACAGCGGGTTGTCGATGCCGGCGAACCCGGAGTTCATCGACCGCTTGAGCACGATCACCGACTTGGCCTTGTCCACGTTGAGGATCGGCATGCCGTAGATCGGACTGGAGGCGTCATTGCGGGCCGCCGGGTTGGTGACGTCGTTGGCGCCGATGACGATCGCCACGTCGGTGCGGGCGAACTCGTCGTTGATGTCGTCCATGTCCTTCATCGCGTCGTAGTCGACCTCGGCCTCGGCCAGCAAGACATTCATGTGCCCGGGCATCCGGCCGGCCACCGGGTGGATCGCGTACTTGACCGTCACGCCCTTGCTCTCCAGCAGTGACGCCATGTCCTTGACGGCGTGCTGGGCCTGCGCGACGGCCAGGCCGTAACCCGGCACCACGATCACCTGGTTGGCGTAGGCCATCTGGATCGCGGCGTCGGCGGCCGAGGTGGCCTTGACGGTCTTGTCGCCACCGTCCCCGCCGCTGGGCGCCACCCCGCCGCCGCCGAAGCCGCCGGCGACGATGGCCGGGATCGAGCGGTTCATCGCCTTGGCCATCAGGTTGGTCAGGATCGAGCCCGACGCGCCGACGATCATGCCGGCCACGATCATCGCGGTGTTGTTCAGCGCCAGGCCCGCGGCCGCGGCCGAGAGCCCCGTCATCGCGTTGAGCAGCGAGATCACCACCGGCATGTCGGCGCCGCCGATGGGCAGCACCACCATTAGGCCGAGCACGCCGGCCGCGACGAGCAGGCCGATCATCCACCACAGCGGAGCCCCGCCGGTACCGGGATGCGCGTGCAGGCCGATGACGACGGCCGCGGCCACCGCGGCGACCAGCAGCAGCAGGTTGATCGGCTGTTGGGCCCGCCCGAAGCCGATCGGCGAGCCGGAGATGATCTCCTGCAACTTGCCGAACGCGATGATCGAGCCCCAGAACGAGATCGACCCGATGATCGCGGCGAACAACGACGCCACCACGATGTGCACCGTCGGCGATTCGCCGTGCTGGAAGGCCGAAAAGCCCTTCGTCTCAATGAATTCGGCCAGCGCGATCAGCGCGACGGTGCCGCCACCCACGCCGTTGAAGAACGCCACCAGCTGCGGCATGGCGGTCATCTTGGTCAGCCGCGCCGGGGGCACGCCCAGCAGGACGCCGACGACCAGGCCGGCGATGATCAGCACCCACGACTCGGTGTGCCGGATCTTGATCAGCGTCGCGCCGACGGCGATGACCATACCGACCGCGGCGATCAGGTTGCCACGCACTGCGGTCTTGGGCCCGGTCAGCCCCATCAGACCATAGATGAACAGCGCGAACGAGATGATGTAGAGGGTCGTGACGAGGTAGTTCACTTGGCGACCTCGTCCGCCTTGGCGGGCTTCTTCCCCTTGAACATGCCCAGCATCCGGTCGGTGACGATGAACCCGCCGATGACGTTGAGGGTCCCGAACACCACCGCGACGAACAGGATGATCTGCACCGCCAGCGACGGATGCTCCACTTCCCCGAACACCACCAGCGCGCCGAGTACCACGATGCCGTGGATGGCATTCGTCCCCGACATCAGCGGCGTGTGCAGGGTATTGGGGACCTTGGAGATCACCGCGAACCCGACGAACCCGGACAGCACCAGGATCGCCAGGTTAGCCAACAGCTCGTCGTACATCTAGGAATCCTTCCCGCGGGTCACACACGACTCCGCGACGACCTCGTCGTCGAAATCCGGTGCCAGCTTGCCGTCGGCGATCAACAGGTCCAGCAACGCGGTGATGTTCTTGCTGTAGAGCTCGCTGGCGTGCTCGGGCATGGTGGCCGGCAGGTTGAACGGCGAGGCGATCGTGACGTCATGCTTGACGACCGTGCGCCCGGGCTCGGTGAGCTCGCAGTTGCCGCCGGTCTCGCCGGCCAGGTCGACCACGACGCTGCCCGGCTTCATCGCCTGCACGGCCGCGGCGGTCACCAGCCGCGGCGCCGGCCGGCCGGGAACGAGCGCGGTGGTGATCACGACGTCGAACCCGCTGATCGCCTTCTCCAGCGCCTGCTGCTGCTGCGCGCGTTCGGACTCGGTGAGTTCGCGGGCATAGCCGCCCTCGCCGGCGGCATCGATTCCGATATCGAGCCACTGCGCGCCCACCGAGCGCACCTGGTCGGCGACCTCCGGACGAACGTCGTAACCGGTAGTGCGGGCGCCCAGCCGCTTCGCCGTCGCCAGCGCCTGCAGGCCGGCCACGCCGACCCCGAGCACCAGCACCGTGGCGGGCTTCACCGTTCCGGCCGCCGTCGTCAGCATCGGGAAAAACCGGGTGGACTCCGACGCCGCCAGCAGCACGGCCTTGTAGCCGGACACGTTGCCCTGCGACGACAACGCGTCCATCGCCTGGGCTCGCGAGATGCGCGGGATCGCCTCCAGCGCGAATGCCTGCACGCCCGCCTGCGTCAGCGCACCGATCACGTTTTCGGCATTGCGCGGGGCCAGGAAGCCGATCAGGGTCTGGCCGCTGTGCAGCTTGCCCACCTCGTCGGCGGTCGGCGGCGCGACTTTGACAACGACGTCGGCGGACCAGGCGTCGCCGATGGTGGCGCCGGCCTGGGTGTAGAGCTCGTCGGGCAGCAGCGCCCGCTCGCCCGCACCGGACTCGACAACGACCGCCACGCCGCTGTTCACCAGGGATGCGACCGCCTTGGGTACCAGCGCGACGCGCCGCTCATCGGTCCCGGACTCGGCAACCACCCCGACCCTGATCGCATTGGCCTGCGGCTCTGTCATGGCGCGTACATCTACTTTCCTTAGCTAAGCTGCGTGAATACGAACACCGCCCGAGTTGAACACCCTAGCGGGGACTACCAGAGCGGAATGTCTTGACCGTGCTCGGCAGCCGGCCGCGGCCCGAAGTAGCGCCGTTCCGATTCCTCGATCGGCACGTCGTTGATACTTGCCTCCCGGCGCGCCATCAAACCGGAAGGCGCGAATTCCCACAGCTCGTTGCCGTAGCTGCGGTACCACTGCCCGGTGGCGTCGTGGCACTCGTACTGGAACCGCACGGCGATCCGGTTGTCGTGGAAATCCCACAGGCTCTTGCGCAGCACGTAATCGAGTTCGCGTCGCCATTTGCGGGTCAGAAACGCCACGATCTCGGCCCGGCCGACGACATGCTCGCTGCGGTTTCGCCACTGCGAGTCGGGGGTGTAGGCCAGGCTGACCTTCTCGGGATCGCGAGTGTTCCAGGAATCCTCAGCGGCCTGCACCTTCTGGATCGCCGTCTCGTGGGTGAACGGGGGAAACGGTGGGCGGGATTCGGTCATGACTTCAGAGTCTCCCGCCGGCCCCACCGCGAGCAGGCATAGAATCGCATGAATTCTCAGCGAATCGCGCGAGTCTGCGTCTGCTCGCCGGGGGTTCACGCGGGTGTCCTATCGTGACGGAATGGACTTCGCGATGTCGGCCAAAGCCAGCGACTACCACCAGCGACTGTCCGACTTCATGACCGAGTACGTCTTTCCGGCCGAGGCCGAGTACGACAAATACCGCGACGAAGCCGGCCCGCACGACCACACGGTCCCGCCCATCGTCGAGGAGCTCAAGATCAAGGCCCGGGCGCAGGGCCTGTGGAACCTGTTCCTGCCGGCGGAGTCGGGCCTGACCAACCTGGAATACGCGCCGCTGGCCGAGATCACCGGCTGGAGCCTGGAGATCGCCCCCGAGGCGCTCAACTGCGCGGCCCCCGACACCGGCAACATGGAGACCCTGCACCTGTTCGCCACCGAGGAACAGCGCAAGCAATGGCTGGAGCCCTTGCTGGCCGGCGAGATCCGCAGCGGTTTCTCGATGACCGAGCCCGCAGTCGCCAGCAGCGACGCCCGCAACATCGAGACCTCCATCGTCCGCGACGGCGGTGACTACGTCATCAACGGCCGCAAGTGGTGGACCTCCGGGGCGTCGGACCCGCGCTGCAAGATCCTCATCGTGATGGGGCGCACCAACCCGGAGGCGGCCAGCCACCAGCAGCAGTCGATGGTGCTGGTGCCCATAGACACCCCAGGGGTGACAGTGGTCCGCTCGACGACGGTCTTCGGCTTCCAGGACCAGCCCGGGCACTGCGAGATCATCTACGACAACGTCCGGGTCCCCGTCACCAACCTGCTCGGCGAGGAGGGCGGGGGGTTCGCGATCGCGCAGGCCCGGTTGGGGCCGGGTCGCATCCACCACTGCATGCGCGCGCTGGGCGGCTCCGAGCGGGCGCTGGCGCTCATGGTGGACCGGGCCTCCAAGCGGGTGGCGTTCGGCCGCCCGCTGGCCGAACAGGGCGTGGTGCGCGAGCAAATTGCCAAGTCCCGCAACGAGATCGACCAGGCCCGGTTGCTCTGCGAAAAGGCCGCGTGGACGATCGACCAGCACGGCAACAAGGCCGCACATACGCTGGTCTCGCAGATCAAGGCGGTCGCCCCGCAGGTGGCGTGCAACGTTATCGACCGCGCCATCCAGGTGCACGGGGCCGCCGGCGTCAGCGAGGACACAGCGCTGGCCAGGATGTACGCCTGGCACCGCGCCATGCGGCTCTTCGACGGGCCCGATGAGGTGCACATGCGGACCATCGCGCGCGCCGAGCTCGGCCGGGAAAGATCTGCGCTCGCCGCGGCGGTCACCGCGCATGACTGAAACTCTTCGAGAACTGTCCGGCGCGTGGAACTTTCGCGATGTCGCCGACGGCACTCCCGCGCTGCGGCCGGGCCGGCTGTTCCGGTCCGGTGAGCTGAGCCGCCTCGACGACGAGGGCCGCGCCACGCTGCGCGAGTTGGGGGTTACCGACGTCGCGGATCTGCGCGCCGCGCGCGAAGTCGCCCGGCGCGGGCCGGGACTGGTACCCGATGGTATCGACATCCATCTGCTGCCCTTTCCCGACCTCGGCGACGAGGAGCAGACCGACGATCACGACGCTCCGCACGAGACCGCGTTTCGGCGGCTGTTCCAGGGCGACACCGATCAGTCCGACGAAGAGGTCAATGCGGCCGCCGTCCGCCACATGACCGACGAATACCGGCAATTCCCCACCCGCAAAGGGGCGCAACGTGCTGTGGCACATGTCTTTTCGTTGCTGGCAGCGGGACGTCCGGTGCTCACGCACTGCTTTGCGGGCAAGGACCGCACCGGTTTCGTGATCGCCACGGTGCTGGAGACGATCGGCATCGATCAGGACACCATCGTCGCCGACTACCTGCGCAGCAACGCTGCGGTACCGCAGCTGCGCGAGCACATCTACCAGATGATCCAGCAACGCTCCGACGTCGAATTGACCCCGGAGGTAGTCACGTTCACCAAGGCCCGGCTGGCCGACGGTGTGCTGGGCGTGCGCCCGGAGTACCTGGCGGCCGCACGCCAGACGATCGACGCGGAGTTCGGGTCGCTGGATGCCTACCTGCGCGACGCGGGTGTCACGCAGGCGGTGGTGGACCGCCTGCGTGACGAACTGCTCGCCTGAGCCTCATCCCAGCTTGAAGTCGGCCTGCTTGGCCGCCGACAGGTCGGCGATGTCGTCCCAGTGCGCGGCGACGTCGTCGACCGTGGGCGGCTTGTCGAAGTTGACACCGTCGTTCTGGAACAGCGCGACACGCTGCACCTTGCCGCCGCCCACCACGAAAACCGAAGCATTGTTCGGGTTTTCCTCGGTGCACAGGTAGGCCACCACCGGCGCGACGTATTCGGGCGTCAGCTTCTCCAGGACCTCCTTGGGCAGGATGTCCTCGGTCATCCGCGTTGCCGCGATCGGCGCGACCGCGTTGGCGTGGATGTTGTACTTGGCGCCTTCCAGCGCGAGGCTGTTGATCAGTCCGACCAGCCCGAGTTTGGCCGCGCCGTAGTTGGTCTGGCCGAAGTTGCCGAACAGCCCGCTGGTCGAGGTGGCGACGACCACGCGGCCGTAGCTCTGCTCGCGGAAGTGCGGCCAGGCGGCGCGGATCACGTTGTACCCGCCGTACAGGTGCACCTTGAGCACGGCGTCCCAGTTCTCGAACGTCATCTTGTGGAAGGTGCCGTCGCGCAGGATGCCCGCGTTGCTCACCACGCCGTGGATCGCACCGAACTCATCGAGCGCAGTCTTGATGATGTTCTCGGCGCCCTCCGGCTCGGCGACGCTGTCGTAGTTGGCGGCCGCCCGGCCGCCGGCGTCCTTGATCTCCTTGACCACCTGGTCGGCCATGTTGTGGCCGGCGCCGGTGCCGTCACGGGATCCACCCAGGTCGTTGACGATGACGCTGGCGCCTTCTTTGGCGAGGGCCAGAGCGTACTCACGCCCCAATCCCCCACCGGCTCCGGTGACGACGATGACGCGATCCTGCACTCCGGGCATGAGTTTCCTCTCTGATGTGAAAAACTTTGTCTAGCAAACGGCTTGGTGCGAAGACCATCAGAACATGCGGCGGGCCAGCTTCATGGCTCGCGCGGTGTACGGCGGGTAGATGAAGCTCGACAGGTCGGGCCGGGTCGGCTTGGTCAGCACCGACTTGCGGTGGCTGAACTCCTCGAAGCCGAACTTGCCGTGGTAGGCACCCATGCCCGATGCGCCGACGCCACCGAAGGGCAGTTTCGCCGTCGACACCTGGAAGGCGAGGTGGTTGACCAGCATGCCGCCGGCGGGCACCTCCTTGATCACGCGCTCGCGGGTCTCGCGCGTCTTGGTGAACAGGTACGCCGACAGCGGCTTGGGCCGCGAGTTGACGAAACGTATTGCGTCGTCCAGGGATTGGACGGTGACGACCGGCAACACCGGCCCGAAGATCTCGTTCTGCATCAGCGGGCCGTCCGGGTCGGGGTCGACGACGACGGCGGGCTGGATGCGCAGGTTCGACGCGTTGCACTTGCCGCCGACGACGACCTTGCCGTCCCCGCCGGCCAGGTAGCCGCTGATCCGGTCGAACTGCCGCTGATTGACGATCCGCATGCCGTCGGGCTTGTCAGCGGTGAACTTGGTGATCGCCGCGCCGATCTTGCTGACCAGCTCGTCGCGAATCTTGGCGTCGGCCAACACGTAATCGGGTGCGACGCAGGTCTGTCCTGCGTTCAGCAGTTTCATCCAGGCGATGCGCTTGGCCGCGACGTCCAGGTCGGCGTCGGCGGCCACGATCACCGGGCTCTTGCCGCCCAGCTCAAGCGTGCACGGGGTCAGGTGCGGTGCCGCGCCCTCGTAGACCTTGCGTCCGATCTCGGTGCCGCCGGTGAACAGCACCCGGTCCAGCCCCTGCGCGATGAGCTCCTGGCTGGTCGAGCCGTCACCCTCGACCACCGCGATCGCGTCGCTGTCGAGGTAGCGCGGCACCAACTCGGCCATCACATGGGCCGACGCCGCGGCGATCTCCGAGGGCTTGAGGATGACGGCATTGCCCGCGGCGATGGCGCCGACGGCCGGCCCCAGCGTCAGGTAGAACGGGTAGTTCCAGGCGCCGATGATCAGCACCGTGCCGTAGGGCTCGTACTCGATCCAGCCGCGGCCGGGCAGCTGAGGCATCTCAAGCAGCTGGTAGCGACGCTTCGTCCATCGGCGCAGCTTCTTGGCCGCGTACTTCGCCTCGCCGGACGTCGTCGCGATGTCGGCGATGAACGCCTCGAACGGGCTGCGGTCGAGGTCTTCGGCGAGGGCGGCCGCGATGGCGCCCTCGTTCTCCTCCATCAGCTTGGTCAGCTGCACCAGCTGCCGCTTGCGCCATTCGATGTCGCGCGTGCGCCCGGTGGCGAAGGTCCGGCGAAGCCGGGCCACCGTTGCTGCGACGTCGGCCGGCTGGGCGGCGCCGTTGGCGGCGGAGGTCTTTGGTGCAACCGATTCGGTGGTCATCGTTGTCCTTCCCTTGTGCACCTTCCCAGGGGTGCCCGCTGCTCGGCACGCGGACACTAGATTGGGTGATACCCGCGATCCTAACCATCCGGTTGGGAGGGCAGTAAGTGCGCTGTGGTTGCGGCCTTGACCCGCTCAGCCCGTAGCCCGATTTACTTGACGCAGGGAACGTTCGTCGCCGTCATCTGGCTGAGGTCGGTCGGCGCCGGCGAGCGATCACCGCTGCCGGTGGCGGCCACGGTCGCGACCTGCCCGGGCACCGACGCGCCGCCTCCGGCACCCGGCCGGCCTAGGTAGTCACCCGCCGGAAATTGCGTGCCCACCGTCAACCGGACCGTCCCGGCGGCCACGGCGCTGTTGGCGGTCGCGGGCACGTGCAGCTGCTCGGCCAGCAACTGCGCGCCCTGATCGGCGCCGGGGCCGTACTCGATCACGGTCTGATCCGACGGGGTCGCGGCCGTCGTGGCACTGCCCCGGGTGAAGCCGCGCGCGGCGAACGACTCCTCGATCGCGGCGGCCAGCCCGTCGCGCGCGGTGGCGTTGACGACGTCGAGGGTCACCGGTTGCGACAGGGTGGTCGGGGACGCGGCGTCGAGCGCGGCCGGGGCGTCTGAGTCGAAGCGTTCGTGGACGATGCGCCGGATGGTCGGCAGGTCGACGAGGTTGATGTCGGATCCGTTGGAATCCTTGCCGAAGCCCGAGATCGGCAGTGTGTACAGCGACAACGGTCGCCCGGTCAGCTTCGATGCCCGCGACGCAAGGTCGACGAGGTCCAGCCCGGAGTCGACGGCGACGTTGTCGCGGGCGACCTGCAGCAGCTTGCGCAGCCCGCTCACGGTGGACAACGCACCGCCGTTGCGCGCCGCGGCGACCAACGACACCAGGAACGCCTGCTGTCGCCGGGTCCGGTCGAAATCGGTGAAGGAGCCGTCGTCTTCGTCGCGCCGCTGCCGCACGAAGGCCATCGCGTCGGCGGCATCGATGCGCTGCACCCCTTGGTGGAAGTCGGCACCCGAGTAGCTGTCTCGCGTATCGCCGTTGAGGCACACCGTGATTGGCTCGACGGCCTTGGCGATCTGGAAGAAGGCACCCAGTGTGACCTCGACGAAGTGGTCGACCGAGATGCCGAGGAAGTCGTTGACGGCGGCGATTTCGGCCTTGCGGCCGGCCTCGCGCGCGGTCTGCTCGCGGGCCGCCAAATCGTTGGCACCCGCGCCGTCGGAATTGCCCGACGCCTGCGCGTTCAACGACTGCTGGTAGGCCAGACCGTAGGCCTGCTTGATCTTGCCCGTGCAGACCGACCCCGGGCAGCCCGGCAACTCCGCGTAGTCGTCGCGGGGAATCGACACCGCGGTGACCGGCCCGTCGCCGTCCGAAATATGAACGACGATCAGCACATTCGCGTTGTAGCCGCCCGAGCTTTCGTCCCCGGCGTGCAATGCGTCGTAGACGTCCTGGGGCAGCGGCCGCCCGTTCTGGTCCAACCGGCTGTCCAGGCCCATCAACAGGATGTTCTGGTCCCCGCTCAGCGACGACGATGCATTCGGGAGCGCGTGCGAGATGATGATTTTGCCCAGCGCCGTGTGGTAACCCGTCCACCCCATGCCGGTGACGGCCATCACGGAAGCCGAGGCGAGGGCGGCGACAAACCGTCCCTTTCTCAGCACCCAACGCTGCGATTGGTCAGCTTCACCGTCAGCCATGATGACTGAACATTGTTCCCGACGAGCTGGCCATTTCGCGGTAACCACAACCGCGAGCCAGCGGCGAGTCCCCGGCGCTCAAGGCTTGGGCATTACAACTTCTCGGCGACGACGAAGTCGGAGAAGGCGTCCTTGTCGTCGTCCAGCTCGACGCTCTGCACCCTGCGGTTCAGCCGCTGCATCTCGTCGATCGAGTTCTGGGCGGTGGCGCGCCAGCCGTGTTCGTTGAGCCACTCGGTGACGTCCGCTCGATGCTCGTCGCGGTACATCAGCTCGCCGATGTCGATGGTCTCTGCCAAGCCGAGCTCGTCGGCCACCTTCTTGAAGCGCTCCCGCATCTGCTGGCGCCGCTCCTCAGCGTGCATGGGTGCGGTTTCGGCGGAGACGCGACTGCCGGCCGGGCTCAACTCGCCGATCTGGGTGAACAACTTGTCCTGGGCTTCCGCGGGCAGGTACATCAGCAGCCCCTCGGCCAGCCAGGCGGTCGGCTTGGTTTGGTCGAAGCCGGCCGCGCGCAGCGCGGCGGGCCAGTCCTCGCGCAGGTCGATGGCGACCTCGCGGCGATCGGCGGACGGCGTGGCCCCGCTTTCGGCCAGGGTGGTCGATTTGTAGTGCAGTACCTGCGGCTGGTCGATCTCGTACACCGTGGTGCCGGCCGGCCAGTCCAGCCGGTACGCCCTGGAGTCCAGTCCCGACGCCAGGATCACCACCTGCCGGATACCGGCGGCGACGGCCTCGGCGAAGTAGGAGTCGAAGAAGTGGGTCCGCACCGCCTGGTAGCCGCGCATGTGCCAGATACGAGCGGCGGACTCTTCGTCGATCGCCTCGATCTTGGCCACGACCTCCGGGGCCAGCATGGCCTCCCACAAGACCTCGGCGCCGGCGTTGTCGACCAGCAGCCGGGCGTAGGGGTCGCGGATCAGCGCGTCAGGCTGCTCGGTCTCGATGGCGCGCGCGGCGGCCACCATGACCGCGGTGCTGCCGACGCTGGTCTTGATGTCCCAGGTGTCGTCGTGAGTGCGCAGTGAGCTCATGGATGCTCCCAGTTTTCTACGTTGGGCTAGGTGGACTGGCTGTCGAGACGGGCCCGCAACAGGGTGCTGCGCACGGCGTCGTCGGCCAGATCTTGGGGGACGGCACGGCCCAATCGGGCCAACTCGTCGCGGTTGCTCACCGCGCGCACCTGCCAGCCGTGGTCGGACAGCCACTCGGCGGCGTCTGACCGGTCGGGCTCGTGGAAGGTCAGCGCCTCGACGTTGACGTCCAGGCCGAGGCGGTCGCGCATCCGCTGCCGGCGGCTGTTGTTACTGATCGTGTTCGGGCCGAACGCCTCGATGGCGACTTGGCTGCCCGGGGCGCTCAGCGCGGTGACCATCTCGAAGAGGCGGTCCTGGGCGTCGCTGGGCAGGTAGGGCAGCAGGCCCTCGGCGAGCCACGCGGTCGGGCGGCTCCGGTCGAAACCGGCGGCGGCCAGCGCGGCCGGCCAGTCGCCGCGCAGATCCACCGCCACGGGGCGCCGGTCGGCGGCAGGCACCGCGCCGTGGGCTTCCAGGATTCCGGTCTTGTATTCGAGCACCTTGGGCTGGTCGACCTCGTAGACCGCGGTGCCGGCGGGCCAATCCAGGCGATAGGCGCGCGAGTCCAGCCCGGCAGCCAGGATCACCACCTGCCGGAGCCCGTCGGCGACGGCGTCGGCGAAGTAGGAGTCGAAGAAATGGGTGCGGACGGCCTGGTAATCGATGCCGAGGCGGTGTGCGCGCTGCCCCGCCTCGTCGCCGTCCAACCAGGCGAGTTCGGGGTCGGTCAGGCGGGCCCACGCCGGTCCGGCCGCCGAGACCAGTGTCCGGGCGAACTCGTCGCGAATCAGCGGGTTCGGGCCGGCCGTCTCCGCCGCGCGCGATGCGGCGACACCCAGCGCGGTCGCGCCGACGAGTTCGGTGATGGCCCAGGAGTCGCCCTCGGTACGCAACGAGGACACTGACGAAGAGGAGTCGCCTAAATCAGTCATTTCCCGGCCATGATACCCGAATAAGTTAGCTAGCCTATACGCTTTGTGCCCGATCTCACTGGCCGCGGCGGACCGTGGGTCAATCCTTGGACCGCGACAGCGCACCGTCGAGCAGCAGTCCCAGCATCTCGGTGATGGGCTGAAACTCCGGATAGCTGTGCACGAACCCGGAATAGAACCCCGCCCCGCACATGACGACCAGCAGGGTCTCGATGAGGGCGCCGGCGTCGATGGCGGGGTCTATCTCGTCGGCCTCGATGGCCTCGTTGACCACCCGGGTCAAAAACCCGCGGCAAATCAGCACCGCATCGTTTTCGGCTTGGTTCAATTCCGGGTGGCGCTGAGTTTCCAGGATCGAGCCCATCAAAAACGCTGAGGCCGAGGGATACTCGCGATTCACCGCCACGGCCGCCGCGATGAACCCGGTCAGCCGCGGCAACAGCGTCGTCTCCCGGTCCGCCTGTGCGATACCGGCGCCGAATATGAGTTCGGCCGTTTGCGCCAACGCTTCCCGATACAACACACGCTTGCTGGAAAAGTAGTGATTGATGGCGGGCCGTGTCAGGTCGGCGCGCACCGCGATGGCCTGGAACGTGGCCCCCTCGTACCCACGTTCGCTGAACACCAAGCGAGCGGCGCGCAAGATCCTCTTGCGCGTCTCATCTGCTTTCGCGGCTGGGGGGCGCCCCGGCCTGCGCCTCCCCGTTGATGACACTAGCGGATTGTGCCACGCCACGATGCGGCATTAACGCGTTCGGCGGAATATGGCCAAACTTCCCCGCCTGGTAGTCCTCCAGTGCCTCGATCAATTCCACCCGCGAGTTCATCACGAAAGGCCCGTAGTGGAATACCGGTTCGCGAATCGGTCGGCCGCCCAATAGCAAAACGTCAATTTCCGCGGTGTCCGCGGATTCCTGGGCCGCCTGAGCGCCGACGGTGATTCGATCACCGGGCCCCAGCACGACCAGCTGACCCGCGCGAACTGGATGACTCACCGGGCCGACATATCCACTACCCGACAGCACATAAACCAGGGCGTTGAAATCGCGTCGCCACGGCATATTCAGCCTGGCGCCATTTTGAATCGTCGTATGCGCCAACGTGATTGGCGTGTGGGCGACACCGGGCCCGCGGTGACCGTCGACCTCACCGGCGATAATGCGCACCAGTGCCCCGCCATCGTCGGAGGCCAGCAACCGGGTGTCGCCACCGTCGATGGCCTGATAGCGCGGCGTCGAGAACTTGTCTTTTCCGGGCAGATTCACCCACAGCTGGATCCCGTGGAAGAGTCCGCCGCTTTCGACCAACTCGACGGGCGGGGTCTCGATGTGCAAGATGCCTGATCCCGCCGTCATCCATTGCGTGGCGCCGTCGGTGATCAGACCGCCGCCGCCGTGCGAATCCTGGTGCGCGAATTTGCCGTCGATCATGTAGGTGACCGTCTCGAAACCGCGGTGCGGGTGCCAATCGGTCCCCCTGGGTTCGCCCGGCTGATAGTTCACCTCGCCCATCTGGTCCATGTGGACGAAAGGGTCCAGGGCGGCGGCACTGACCCCGGCGAACGCCCGCACAACGGGGAAGCCCTCGCCCTCGTACCCGCGCGGCCCGGTGGTGATGGACCGTACCGGCCGCTCGGTGTCACCGGCGCCGGCCGACGTGATCCGGGGCAACGTCAACGTGTTTGCGGTGATAGCAGGCATGTGAATCTCCTTTTCCGATGCTGCCAATATAACCGGACTACGGTCCATTTATTCCTCGGTGGCCTAGGATGGCCCGGTGCCCGCCACTGAGCCGACCGAGGACGAGCCCCAGCCCTCGGTAGCTCCGGCCGCAGCCGCCGGCGGGCGATTCGGGGCGGTGCTTCGAAGCTCGGGCTACTTGCGCAAATGGTTCCTGCTGGGTGCCACCATCGGCGTCATCTCGGGCCTGGGCGCTGTCGTGTTCTACCTCGGCCTGAAATACACCGCCGACTTTCTGCTCGGGCACCTGGCCGGCTATCACCAGCCGACGCCCGTCGGCGAAGGCGGCAGCCACGGATCCACCGGATTCTCCCGCCCCTGGGCGATCCCCCTGGTGACGACCGCCGGGGCGCTCGTGTCGGCGGTGCTGGTCACCAAACTTGCCCCGGAAGCGACCGGTCACGGCACCGACGAGGCCATCGAAGCGGTGCACGGCGACCCGCGCGCGATCCGCTTCCGCGCGGTGCTGGTCAAGATGGTGGCCAGCGCGCTGACCATCGGCTCGGGCGGGTCCGGCGGCCGCGAAGGCCCGACGGCGCAGATCTCGGCGGGCTTCGGCTCGCTGCTGACCCGGCGCCTGCGCCTGTCCGACGAGGACGGCCGGATCGCGGTGGCGCTGGGTATCGGCGCGGGTATCGGCGCCATCTTCGCCGCACCGCTGGGCGGAGCGGTGCTGGCCGCGTCGATCACCTACCGCGACGACTTCGACTACCGGTGCCTGCTGCCCGGTTTCATCACCTCGGGCACCGCATACGCCGTACTCGGTTCCTTCCTCGGCTTCGATCCGCTGTTCGGCTATATCGATGCCGAGTACCGCTTCGAAAAGGCGGGGCCACTGCTGTGGTTCGTGGTGATCGGCCTGGTGGGGGCCGCGGTCGGCTACCTGTATGCCCGCACCTTCCACACCACGGTCCGGCTCAGCCACCGGTTGCCCGGCGGTCCGGTGCTCAAGCCCGCGGTGGGCGGCCTCCTGGTCGGGCTGCTCGGACTGCTGATACCGGAGATCCTGAGCAGCGGCTACGGCTGGGCCCAGCTCGCGGCCGAGCGCGGCTCGCTGATGCAGATCCCGTTGTGGATCGTCGTCGTCCTGCCGATCGCCAAGATCGTCGCGACGTCGCTGTCGATCGGAACCGGAGGATCCGGCGGCCTGTTCGGCCCGGGCATCGTCATCGGCGCGTTTGTCGGGGGCGCCATCTGGCGGCTGGGCGAGCTGTGTCAGCTACCCGGCGTGCCACCCGATCCCGGCATCTTCGTGGTGGTCGGGATGATGACCTGTTTCGGCAGCGTCGCCCGCGCGCCGCTGGCGATCATGATCATGGTGGCGGAGATGACGGGCTCGTTTTCAGTCGTGCCCGGCGCGATCATCTCAGTGGGCATTGCCGCGCTGCTGCTGTCGCGCACCAACGTGACCATCTACGAAGCGCAGCGGCTCAATCGTGAAGCCGCACAAGCGGAGCGGGAGCGACAAGGGTCGCCGGACTAGCTCGACTTGCCTCGCGCGGAGTCGGCGGCACTCTTCTCCGTCGAGGAGCCCTCGTGCTGCAGCTGCCCGCCGGAGCTCTCCAGATGGGCGCGGACGAACCACTGGAATTTCTCCAGGCTTCCGGCCTGCCCGATGAGCAGATCCTGCGTGACCGGATCGAGTTCGTCTGTTTCGTCGATGGCTTGGCGGATGTCCTCGATCACACCGTTGTACACCAGGTCCAGCGCGGCCAGATGTGACTGCACGGTGTCGCGGCCGACGGAATAGTCGTCCCAGGACCGGTCCCGGATGATGGCGGCGGGCGTGCCTTGCGGCGAAGCCCCAAGGGCCGCAATGCGTTCGGCGACATCGTCGGCGTAGGCGCGCACCGCGTCCACCTGGGGGTCGATCATCTCGTGCACCCCGATGAAGTTGGGGCCCACCACATTCCAGTGAATGTGCTTGAGGGTGAGGTGAAGATCGTTGTAGGTGCTCAGTTGCTTCTGCAGCAGCTCGGTGAGCCGCGCCGCCTGCTTGTCGGTCAATCCCGGAATCGTGAACTGAGTCATTGCTTCCTTCCCTGGGTTTCGCACACGTACTTAATCGGGCGGGTACCCGATGGCCCGGGCGGAAAACACTGGCCGGTCAGAGCGATTGGATTTGCTGTACCGGCAGTCGCGCACCCCGGCGGGGTTCGCAGGCCAGCCCACTGGCATAGAGCAGGCAGACCACCCGGTGCCGGTGCGGCCGCATCGGTTCGAGCAACGCGAGCATGGCTGCGTCGTCGACGGGACGGCCCAGCAGCGTCCAGCCGATCATCTTCGGCACGTGATAGTCGCCGACCGAGAGGGCGTCGGCGTCGCCGAAGGCGCGTTGCGCGGTCTCGGCGGCGGTCCACACGCCCACCCCGGGCAACGCCATCAACGCCTCGCGTGCCTGCTCGGCCGGACGCGACACCAACCGTTCCAGCGACTCGGCCCGTCGCGCGCAGGCGACCACCGTCTGCGCCCGCCGCGGATCGACGTTGGCGAGGTGGAACTCCCAGGACGGAATGGTCCGCCAGACCTGCGCCGACGGCAGCACCCGCATTCCGGGCGGCGCCGGACCGGGCGCCGGTGTGCCGTACTTGGACACCAACACCCGCCAGGACCGAAACGCGTCGGCACCGGGCACGCGCTGCTCGATGATCGCCGGAATCAACGCCTCGAGGACTTGGCCGGTGCGGCCCAGGCGAAAGTGCGGCACCCGCCGATGGGCCGCGGCCACCGTCGGGTGCCGCGGCTCGAAATCCGACGGGTCGTCGTCCGCGCCCAGCGCCGCGGGCAGCGCGTCGAGAAACTCCTGGGCCCCGCTCCCCCACGCCTGGCAGTGCACGGCGTCGGGAGCCGCACGGCGCAACCGCGCCGTCACGGCTCCCGTCGGCAGCAGGCTGGTCCGCCAGATGGTGCCGTCCCCCGGCAGCTGAAAGCACGGATCTCGTGGTCCGCGCCGAAGCGGCGCCAGCGTGTGCCCGAAGTTGGCCGCTCCGGACAACGTCACCGTGCGCGCGTTATCCACCCCACGCTCCGAATCCCGCCGTCATTGACCGGCAACTACTTCCCAAGACACTATTGCGAGGTGACGACGCCGTTCGACGCCCCGCTCGCCGAACTCGTGTGGATGTTCCTGCAGTGCCTCAGCGAGGGCGGCGATGTGGACGAGGGTTTCACGCTGCTGCACGACGATTTCACCTACTGGAGCCTGTATACGCGACTGTGCATCGGCAAGGACGACTTCCGGCGCGAGATCGACCGCCGCAGGCAGTTCGTCGCGTTCGGCATCGATCTGCTCCGCTGCATTCACGAGGGCGACACGGTGGTCGTCGAGGCGTCCGCCACCGGGAAGTTGACCGACGGCAGGCACTACGAATCCCCGTTCATCTGCGTCTTCGACACCCAGGACGGACTGATCGTGTCGATGCGCGAATACAGCGACACGGAATCGGCGGCGGAGGTGTTCCCCGACTGGGGCGCCCCGTCGCCTATTGAAGAACGCTGATCTCGGCCTTGTTCGGGTAGAACGCCACGTGCCCGGCGATCTGGGCGACCGCGGGGTAGGGCTGCTCATAGGTCCAGATCGCATCCTCGACGGTCTCCCCGGTCGCGGTGGTCACGCTGTAATAGCTGGCGTCACCCTTGAACGGGCAATACGTGACGGTGTCGGTGCGCGTCAGCCGTTCGGCGGCCACGTCGGCGAGCGGAATGTATTGCACAGCAGGGATTGTGGCCTCCCGCAATTCGAGCGCCGCGGTGGTGTCGGCGACGACCTCGCCGTTGATGCGAACCTGCACTCGCCCCTTGGTGGGCTCGATGGTGATCGGGTGCCCCGCGTTGGGTTCTAGGACTTCGCGGTGGGTCATGGGTGAAACCTCCTCAGACGCAGACAGCGTCTGCAACACCGACGGGCGCGCAACACTTCCCGTTTTCGCCTATTCGGGTTGGGCGGCCGTTCGCGGGGCGCGCATCGCGGCCCAGAACCGGGCGGCGTCGCGGATCGATTCCTCGACCGGGCGCGGCTGCCAGCCCAGCTCCCGCTTGGCCTTGCTGCTGTCCACGGGAGCCTCGGCGCGCATCATCCGCACCGACGCCAGGCTGAGTTGGGCGTCCGTGCCGGTGAGCTTGGCCTTCAGCGTGCCCGCGGCGGCCAGGGCGTAGAGCATCGGTACGGAGATCGCGCGCTGCGGCGGCGGGACGCCGGCTTCGTCGGCCGCGATCCGGATCGAGTCGTTGAGCGCCATCATCTTCTCGGAGACCAGGTACCGTTCGCCGATGCGGCCGCGCTCGGCGGCCAGGATCATGGCCCGGGCGGCATCGTCGACGCCGACGACCTCCAGCTGGATGCCGTTCATCAGGAAGGGCAGCTTGCCGAAGACTGCCCCCGCGATGAAGGCGCCGTGCGGCGTGCCACCCCAGTCGCCGTCGCCGTAGGTGGTGGACACGCACATCGCGACGGCGGGCAGGCCGGCGTCGGCGACGTAGCGCATGACCAAGTTCTCGGCCTGGACGCGGGATTGCACGTAGGGCGTCAGCCCGCGGGCGGCGATCACGTCGTCCTCGGTCGCCACGCGGCCGTGCTTCCTGCCGACGGTCGCGTAGGTGCTGGTGAAGATGAACCGGCGCAGGGGCTGGTCGACGGCGACGTCCAGGACGTTGCGCAGCCCCTCGACGTTGGTGCGGAACAGCGGCGCGGCGTCGCGCAGCCACGCGCGGGTGTCGACGACGCAGTAGTACACGTCGTCGACGCCCTCCATCGCCGCGCGCACGGTGTCGGTGTCGAACACGTCGCCGTGAAAGCGGGTCACGTCGAGGTCGTCGATGGACCGGGTGTTGGCTCCCTCGCGCACCATCACCCGCACCTGGTGGCCTTCCGAGGCACCTTGGCCGACCAGCTGCCGGGTGACGTGGGAACCCAGAAAGCCGTTGGCGCCGATGACTAGCTTGGGTTTGGTGGTCACTGAGCCCCTCCGTACTGCTCCATGAATTGCGCGCCCGCCTCGTCGAGGGTGCCCAGTTCGGCCGCCTTGCGGCACCACTTCAGCGTGGCCTGGACGAACCGCAGCGGGTTGTAGATGTCTTCCTGCTGGCGCCACAGGCCGTCGCCGGCGTAGGTGATGATCGAGATGTTCGTTGCGCCGATGACGGTGCCGTCACCGGGATCGCGCATCGGGTTATCGAGTTCCATGATGATGCGTCCGGTTGGCTCGTCGATGACCGACCACAGCGACGGGAACGCGACCATGTGGCTGCCCGGGAAGCTGCCCATCGTGCGGCCGATCCATTCGCGGACCTCGTCGCGCCCGCGCATGGTGCCCGCCGCGTGTTCGATGTACAAGACGTCGGGCGTGTAGTGCTGGACCCAGGCGTCCCAGTCCTGCGACCGGGCGGCGGCATCGACCGTCGCTTCGAATTTTTCGAAGGCGGCAGCCAGTTCGCTCCGGGAGAACTTGGGCCTGCTCATGGCTTCGCGGCACCGTTGCAGATCATCGGCGGAGTGTAACCTGGGCTTGATTGTGCCCAGGCCGTGGCCGGTTGAGGAGGACAAGACATGGCAGACACCCGAAAGGCGATCCTTGCCGGCGGCTGCTTCTGGGGCATGCAGGATCTGATCCGCAAGCTTCCCGGCGTCGTCTCCACCCGCGTCGGCTACACCGGCGGTGATGTCCCCAACGCGACGTACCGCAACCACGGCACACACGCCGAGGCCATCGAGATCGAGTACGACCCCACGGCCACCGACTACCGCACGCTGCTTGAGTTCTTCTTCCAAATCCACGATCCGACAACGAAGAACCGTCAGGGCAACGACATCGGCACCAGCTACCGGTCGGCGATCTTCTACGTCGACGACGAGCAGCGGCGCATCGCGCGGGACACCATCGCCGATGTCGAGGCGTCGGGCCTATGGCCCGGCAAGGTCGTGACCGAGGTCAGCCCGGCGGGCGATTTCTGGGAGGCTGAGCCCGAGCATCAGGACTACCTGGAGCGCTACCCCACCGGATACACCTGCCACTACATCCGGCCGGGCTGGAAGCTGCCCGTCCGAGAAGGTAAGCGCGCCCCGGCGGCACAGTAACTCAGCGCCGCCGCATCACGATTCGGCCGCCGTCCTTCGGGGTGAAGGCGACGCCCCGGCAGTGCCAATGCTCGTCGGGCGCGTCGGTGGTATCGATGGTCAAGTGCCGCAACACCGTTCGCAGCACCACGTCCATCTCCATGTTGGCGAACGCCGCCCCCACACACCGGCGGGTGCCGCCACCGAACGGGATCCAGGACAGCGCCGACGGTTTCGATTCGATGAAGCGCTGCGGGTCGAAGCGCCTGGGATCGGGGAATACGTCGGCATTGTCGTGTATCTGCCCGATGCCGACGATGATCGAGTATCCGCGCGGGATCGACCATTCGCCCAGCCGGTAGGCCTCGGGGTAGACGTGGCGGCCGGCGAAATCGATTACCGTCCTTGCCCGTTGGACCTCCAGGATCGTCGCCTGGCGCAGCTCGCTGCCGCCGCCGTCGGCCTCCTCGACCAGCGTCGCCAGCAACTCGGGGTGTCGGCTGATCCGCTCGAAAGCCCACGCCAGCGTGGACGCCGTCGTCTCGTGGCCGGCGGCCAACAGGGCCAGGAGCTCGTCGCCAATCTCCTTGTGCGACATGGCTGCACCATCGTCATAGCTGCTGTGCAGCAGCAGCGCGAGCACGTCGGTGCGGTCGGCGAAGTTCGGGTCGGCCCGCTCGGCGGCGATCAGCGTTTCGATGACGCTGTCGTAATCGCGCCGCCAGTTGTCCAGCCGTGCCCATGGGCCGAACGGGGGATACCGCTTGGGCTTCGGCAGCGCGGCCATCCGCGAGCCCAGGGTGACCCACGGCGGAATGAGTCGGCGCAGCTCGTCGAGTTCGGCGCCCTCGGCCCCGAAGACCGCGCGCAGGATCGCGTTGAGGGTGATTCGCATCATCGGCGCCAAGGTCGCCAATGACCTGCCCTCGGGCCAGCCGGCCAGCTCGCGCAGTGTCTCTTCCTCGATGATGCTCTCGTAGTTCTTCATGCTCTTGCCGTGGAACGGCGGTGCCAGCAGCCGCCGCCGCCGGCGATGGTCGTCGCCCTCGAGCCCGAATACCGAGCCGGAGCCGAAGAACCTGCTCAGATTGGGCTGAATGTTGCCGAGTTCGTCCGGGCTGGTGGTGAAGATCTGCTTGGCCAGCTGCGGGTCACTGACCATGACCACATGCCCCCACATCGGCAGGCGCAGCGTGAACACGTTGCCGTAACGACGGGACAGTCGCTGCATCATCATTCGCCGCGACATCGAAAATCCCAAGCCCTGCAACAACTTCGGCATTCGGGCGGCCGGAGGCAAGTTGATTGCGGGGACCGCCGGGGCGGTGGCTAGATCGCTCATGGCGGCGCTGCTCCCAACATCTCCCCCCAACCCGGGGTTGGTACGGCGGTGTACCAAAGTTCTTTCCCAGTACGGTACTCTGTGGTACCAAGCCTGACAAGACGTCAGATCCGACGGGAGGGCCGCGAACCGTGCCAGCAGCGACGACGGCGCCAGCGCCGGTCGACAACGCGGTTGCCGATGAGCCCGACCCGTTTCGGGTGCGCCTACTCGACGGCCTGGCCGCCTCGATCTGCGAGCGCGGCTACCCGGCGAGCACCGTGGCCGACATCGTGCGGCACGCGCGCACGTCCAAGCGCACGTTCTACGGCCACTTCGCCGGCAAGGAGGAGTGCTTCCTCGAACTGCTGAGCGCCGACATCGAAAGGCTCGGCGAAAACATCCAGGCCGCTGTCGATCCCGAGGCCGACTGGCACCGCCAGATCCGTCAGGCGGTCGAGGCCTATGTTGGCTACATCGAGGCCCGGCCGGCCATCACCTTGAGCTGGATTCGCCAACTGCCCTCGCTGGGAGCCGTCGCCCGCCCGGTACAGCGCCGCGGGCTGCAGCTGCTGTCGACCCTGCTGATCGACCTCAGCGCCAGCCCGGGTTTCCGGCGCGCCGAGCTGCCGCCCCTGACCGCCCCGCTGGCGGTGATCCTGCTGGGCGGGCTGCGCGAATTGACCGCGCTGGCCGTCGAAGACCAGCAGCCCGTTCGCGACATCGTCGAACCGGCCGTGGATGCTTCCATCGCGTTGCTCGGTCCGCGCCACTAGCCCGTCCGGGCTCGATTGCCCGGCTACGCTCACCGCATGCGGCTATCCACCCGAAACCAGCTCAAAGGGACCATCACCGAGGTCGATCTCGGTGCCGTGATGGCGATCGTCAAGGTCAGGCTCGACGGCGGCGATCAGATCGTCACGTCCTCGGTGACCAAGGATGCGGTGCTTGACCTCGGCCTGGCGGTCGGTCAGGCCGCGACGGTGTTCATCAAGTCCACCGAAGTCATCATCGGCGTCGACTGACTACAGCTTCAGGAACGCTCGCAACCGGTCGAGCACCAGGTCCGGTCGCTGCGCGATGATCCAATGACCGGCGTCGTCGACCAACTCCACCTCGAAATCGCTGATGTGGTCGGCATATCCGCGGGTCAGGTCGGGCGTGATCACTGGATCCCGCGTGCCGGTCAGCCAGCGGACGGGAACGTCGACGCGGGCGTCCGCGTACTCGCCGCGCACCCAGCGCAGCATCTCGCCGGCCTGGTAGCTGCGGTACCAGCGCGAGCCCGCCTCCGCATGGCCGGGCTCGCGCATGCACGCGAGGTAGAGGTGTGCGCTGTCGTCGGGAATCGAGAACCCGCCGCCGACCCAAGGACCCAACATCCGGAGAAACCGGGAGTTGGGGTCGCGAAGTAACCGCGGGCCGATGACCGGCAGCGAAATCGGAATCTGGTACCACAGCCGCCACAGGTTGAGGACCGACGCGGGACTGAACTTTACGAAGGGCGCCACGGTGTTGATCCCGAAGAAGCCGGTCACCTTCTCCGGATGACGCAGCATCATGATGAACGCGGTGGGTCCACCCCAGTCGTGCGCGACGAGTTTCACCTGATCGATGCCCAGGTGGTCCAACACGGCGGCCAGATCCTCGGCCTTCTCCGCCTTGGTGTAGCGGCTATCGGGCGCCGAACTCCATCCCGCGCCGCGCAGGTCGGGACAAAGCACCCGATAGCCGTCGGCGGCCAGCGGCCCGATCAGCTCGTGCCACTCCCACCAGTTTTCCGGGAAGCCGTGGACCAGCATCACCGCCGGCCCGTCAGCCGGGCCCGCATCGGCGACGTGGATGGTGACGCCGTCACCCAGTTCGATGTACCGATGTTCCAAAGCAATAGAGCCGTCCAGCACGGGCATGGTGACCATGCTGGAGAACGTAGCCGACAGTGATGATTTCAGGAACCTCTCAATCTAGACATGTGGCCCCAGCTGTTTCACGACATCACCCCAGTGCCGGCGGCGATACCCCATCCGTGTCTCGGTCGGTTCGACTTACTTGCGGCATAGTCATGCTGAAAATAGTTTGCAAATAACACTTTTGGAAGGTGTCCGCAGTCTTCGGGGAATTTTCTGCCCGTCGCACCGACTACTCCCTTGTAGCGCAAGTTCGGCCATCCGTCGTAGCTATGCAATCCTGCATACCATATGTAGGTGAGGCGATGCTGCTTCGGAGCGCCGGGGAGAGCTGCCTGTGCTGCTTCTCGACAGCAAGCGGAAAATCACTGCGAGGCCGTGAGTCTCCGGCCCATGACCCCCGATGTGGATCTCACCGGGCACGAACTAGTTTGATGGCGCTGACCTAACTTCGACTTGGAATCCGGGAAGCGACAGGCAGTCAACCCGATTCGCTCATCTCGGCACAGTTCAGAAATTCACCAGGGATCCCGGCGCGGGCGGCCTCGAATCGAGCCCCGACATCAGCCCAATCCACGAGGGACCACAACTGGGCGATGTAGGCGATTTTGTCGTTGCGGTACTGCAGGTAGAAGGCATGCTCCCACGCATCGAAGACGAGTAAGGGCATGCTGGTGATGGCCAGATTGAGATGATGGTCGTGGATTTGGTGTATGACGAGCCGTTGCCCGATCGGATCCCAGGCCAGCACGCCCCAACCTGAACCATGCAGAGTCACGGTCACGGTAGTCATTTCCGCGCGGAATCTCTGGAATCCGCCGAAGAATTCGTCGATGGCCGCGGCTAGCGCGCCGTGGGGCTCATCGCCACCATCGGGGGAGAGGTTCCGCCAGAAGATCGAATGCAACGCATGCCCGGCCAGGAAGAACGCCAAAGTACGTTCCAGCCCAGGCACAGTCCCGAGATCACCGCCGGCTCGAACTTCGGCTAGCTGCTCGGCAGTCGCATTGGCACCCTTGACGTACGCGGCGTGGTGCGCGCCGTGATGGAGCTCCATGATCGTTCCGCTGATGGCGGGTTCGAGCGCGGCGTAATCGTACGGCAGCTCTGGCAACCGATACCTCGGCATACTGGTACCTCTCGTCAGCTTCGATGTCGCAACTTGACTCTAACCCAGGAAGTTAGGCTTTACGAACTATTTATTTTGCCGCCTCGAAACACCGCCGAAAACGATCGGGGTCGTCACAACAGACGCGCCGACAGGCAGACCCCAGCCCGCACAGGAACTGTTATGGGGCAATCGAATCTGCAGCAATTCAGCGTTCTGGCATCGGCGACCGGCCCGATAGGCGCCACGGGGATCGGAAGAGCGATTCGACAGCGTCGTTCATGCTGTTATCGACGCGTCCGTCGCGCTGAAAGAGGCCGATGCCGGGAAGGGGCTGGTTGGTGTCGACATCGCGCATGGATTGCGCACCCTGGTTGACCATGTCGAGCTTGTCGTTCGCCTCTTGTTGCCTCAGCTTCCCGGCCCGGTAGGGCCCCCGACAACAGCACTCACGCCGTGTATCGACATCCCGTCCCCTCCTGCTCACGTCTGCCGTCGGTCGGCACTGGCACGCCGGGCGTCACCCCTCGCTCACGCCCGGCGTTCCAGCACCGTAGCATACGTATATTATAGCTATTGTCATATATCGGGGCGTCATCGACTCGGTGCGCCCCTTCGCGGCCATCAAGCAGCCCGATGATCGAGACGATCCGCGCGGCAACAACTACCGGAGTAGGTCACGTCGGCATCGGCCACGGCGTCGCCCGGCCACTCCCAGCATCGCGCTAGATTCGCTGATATCTCCTACAACGAGACCAGATCGAGCATCGGCACATCAACGCTCTTCCGCTGCGAGGCGATCCAAATCGCCGGAGGGACTGGATAATTCGGCCGTGAACCCGCAGGCGCGCTTCGACATCGACCTCGCCGACGGATCTCTCGTTTCGTTGTTTAGCCTCGCACTGAGTTCCGTCGTCCACATTTCCGCATAGGCCGCCTCCAAGCAGCCGATCGTCGCCGCGTTCTGTCCAAAGAAGTTGTTCTCGATCAGTGATGCCCGCATCTTTCGATTCGCAGCCATAGCAGTCGGAGGCAGGGAGCCCGTAGTCGAGGGGCCGACAATCGTTGCCGCGGTGCGTGCATCCAACGCCGATTGCTTGGCTTGAGACGCGGCTATTTTCAACCAATCCAAGTATGCCTCTGCGGTGCCCCGCAGAGCAGCCGACACTGGCGCCGACGAAGGCTCCGACCAAGCTTCACTTCCCAACGCCATCGAAATCACCTCTCCAAAGGACGAAGCCGACGCCCCGAGGTCGGCGGCCAGGTCTTCCCATGCCGCAGCTGCGACGAACAACGGCTCCGCGGCCGTCGTAGCAAAGTTGTTGGCGGGGTTCATCTCCGGCCATAACGAGGTACAGTCATTCATCATTCCTCCTCTTTGGTCGAGCGACTTCTAGCGACGCGCGACAGCATTTTTCTTCGGCCCCATCTTCGAGCGGCTGTGCTCAGCACAAGGCCGCCGATGCGCAAGCTGGCGGACGATGATGGGCATGTCCGAATCAGTTATTCTTTGATCCAGCAGGCGGCGGGCCAGCAGTCAACTGCACTGCCGGACAAAACCAATGTTGCTAACCCTGATTGATATCGGTCACACTTTCCGAGCTTCGCCCGGGTGTTGGTTGCGGACGGACCCCCCGATGGGTTCATACGAACTCAGAGCTACACCCTTGGTCACGCCGGGTGGCTTGCACCCTACCTTTTGGCAAGGCCAGGCCGTCGACCGGAATCTGGGTTAAAAGGTTGCCCCCCTCGTGCGACTCATATACGGTCGATTTGATTATATACCAGTAACCGATAGGGCGGTACATCCGTGGGAGTCGCTTGGTTGACCTGCCCCTGCAGCCCGCCATCGATCGCCTTGGTGAGGGCATCGAATGCGGCTACGCCCACATCCGCCCCGATCCGGATCGGCAGCGCTACAGCCACATTCGCCGGCTGCACTAACTGGAATGCCTCATGACAATGGCTGAACCGCAGCGCCTTTCCACAACCGTCGTCGGGCTGGGACTTCTCGGCATTCCTATTGCCCTTCACCTTCTCGGCTCGGAACATCAGCTAGCCGGTTGTGTCGACATCGACCCATACCGAAGGGCGACGGCCAGTGCCGTGGGTATTCCCGTCGTCGACAACCTCGCCGAAGCGGCCAATGCGGCTCGCGTCGTCATTACGGTGCTACCGAGCATCGAATCGCTCAATGCGGTTTGCGCACAGTTGAAGCGGTGTCGCGACCGACGGACCCGCTACCTGGTCGACGTGAGCACGCTTCCCGCCGACGCCAAGGCCGAAGCTGCCGCAAGTTTGCAGCCGGCCGGCATTACGTTGCTGGACTGCCCGATCATCGGCACCAGCGCTCAGGCGTACGGACGCGACGTTGTCGTCTGTGCGTCAGGCCCCAGGGCCGGGATCGAAGCGATCAAGTGTGTGCTTGACACGTTCAGCAAGCGAGTCGAGTACATGGGCGAACTGGGAGCCGGCGCGAACATGAAGCTGGTCGCGAATCACCTTGTCACCGTTCATAACGCAGTGACCGCTGAAGCGATCAACTTGGCGCAACGGCTCGGCATCGATCCCGAAATGGCCGTCGATGTCTTAGCTGGAACGGGTGCTAGTTCGCGTCAGTTGGAATTGCGCGGGCCGATGATGGCGTCGGGTACCTACAAGCCCATGACGGCTACCGTCGCCACCTTCGTCAAAGACGTCGATCTGATAAGCGAACTCGTGTGCGCGACCAATTCACCTGCCCCGCTGCTGACTACGGCCGCCGATCTCTACCGCGCCGCAGAAGCGATCGGCTTCGGCGGTCACGATGTCAGCGCAATTCACGCCGTGTACGCAAGGTTGCCCCGCCCTCACGGGCAGCATGCGGCCGTCAGGGACCACCACCCCGAGCCCGACGGGATTGCGCATGCTCAACGATGACGTTTTCGTTTTCGACAACGTCGTGCACATGTATGACCTATCGGATGACAATCTTGTTCGTCCCGAGTCGGGCGAAGACCGATTGGGACATCTAACCATTGGATCCCGCATGCGCGGCGAGGCCGATCGTTCACGGAGCAAGAGTCCAAGCAACCCTGGGGTCGGACACGGATACGATCGCCGCTGGTCGGTGCACGACATGGCCCGAGTGGTGTTCGCCGACGGCGTCACCGACATGGCGATGGCACAAGCCGTCGTCCTCTACGACGTGTATAAAGACGGGTTCGCACCGGTGCGGGCTCAATACGAATTCGCGCAAGCCTACCCCGACAAGGTTCTCTTCTGTGGTGGCGTCGACCCGCTCCATCTAGGAAGCAGCCACAGCACGCGCGACGCCATGACGCAGCAAGTCGTCGAGTTAGGAGCACGATCGTTCAAGTTCTACAACGGCCATATCGACAGCTCGTGGCGTTGCGACGACCGCGATTTGGCATACCCCATGTACGAGCAGGCACAGGAGCTCGGCGTCAAAGTGCTGCAATTCCATAAGGGTTTCCCGATTACACGGGCACCACTGGAATCGCTGCGTCCGCTCGACATCGAACGCGCCGCCCTTGATTTTCCCGATTTGATATTCGCGATCCACCACCTGGCCTTGCCGTACTTCGAGGAGTGCGTGTATATGGCTGCGCGCCATGCCAATATCGTCCTGGTCCTGTCTGGCACCATGCATCTTCCCTTCGTTGCACCCTGGGATTTCAAGACATACGTCGGCCGGTTACTCCGTGATGTCGGCTCCGATCGCGTGCTCTGGGGATCCGAAGCGCCGCTCACCGGACCACCACGGCCCGCAATCGAGTGGTTTTGGGAGATGCAGATCGACGACGAGCTACAAGACAGGCATGGCTATCCGGCCATCAGTGACAGCGACAAGCGAAACATCCTCGGGCTCAATCAGGCACGTCTGTTCGGAGTTGATCCCCAACGAGTCATCAGACGTGCGCGCAGCGGCAGGACCAGCGGTGACGCGCCATGACGAGGCGCGCCAGTGCCAACTCCCCTACGTCCCTTCGGACGCGGGCGAGCGTCATCGACGTAGTCGAATCTCAGATTCGGCCGTTGCTGCATGTCCACGGCGGCGACCTCGAAGTGCTGTCAGTATCCGAACAAGGCGTAGTCCAACTCTGCTTTCACGATGCCTGCCGGGCCTGCCCCCTCAAAGCGGTGACCTATGCCGTTTCTGTTCGACAGCGTCTGATGGAGATCCCGGGCGTCACCGATGTAGTGATGCAGGACGTGCGGCTCTCGGCCGCCGCGATTGCGCGTGTCAAGGCCGCTTACCGCGATCACCCGCTCGACGTCGGCTCCTATGCCAACGATGAGTCACCGACCGGGGCCTGAGGACGGCACCCGAAGGAGGAATTGAGATGTCATTTCTATTCGCAGCAGGCTGCACGACGATTTGGGCGACTGCCGCCGCGCTGCAACGGATCAAGTCGAGCATTGAGTCGAGGGCAGCAGCCATGTTCGCCGTGCCGAAGCGAACCACTGAGGCATTGGCGGAGGCAATCTCCGTAGTCGGGTGCTACTACCGCCTTCCTGTCGACCCGGCGGTCTACCTCGCTGTCGCGGCCGGCACGCACGGGTCCGCGGCGCACACCGAAACGTGGCACAGCTGAGGAATTGCGGCCCGAGATCGATCAGCGGACGACAGTCGTGTTGTCCTCCATGCGAAAAACCCCGCACTGCGGGGGAATTCCCGAATTCCGCGCAGCCGCCGCATCTTGGGTGAACTCGCCTGCCATCGCGTCGAAATGAAGATGATGATGCACGGTCTGCCCACCGCTGTACGGGGACGGAAAGGCGATGAAGTCGATACCGAAGCGTGCATCGCTCAACGAGCCCGCTGTCACAGCGTAAACCCCGTAGAAGTCCACACCGGCCGATCGAATCCAATACGTGCCGTTGTCATACAGGTAGAGATCAGGAGCGGGAAGAAAACCCTTGCAGTGCGACACCTCGTAGACCAACGTGAGCTTCTTCAGCGGATTGCCGAACGCCACCTGCACTGCGATGCCTCCACTGGTTGCACGACTAGCTTCTGAGCCCGGATCACCGTTGTCTAGTAGGCGCCACCGGCTCACGGATCGCAGGCTTCACCGGTGCCGACGCCGAATCCTGCTGTCTCGGTGCTAACCCCAGCGCACGCCGGCAGCGACGGGCCAATACGCGAACCATCGGGTTTGTTCTCCGGACCAGCGGCCTCTGCTCGTCGCGAGACACCGGCACGATGGGGATCGGTGCCGTGTACGCCAGCTGCCATTCGCGGGTAGGCGAGGCTGATTGCACCTCCTGCGGCGCGGCGGCCCGCTTGCGCACCTTCATCGGCCACCAGAACCACCGCCCCAACAAAGCCGCAATCGACGGTGTCATCAAGGCCCGCACCACGAACGTATCGAACAGCAGACCCAAAAAGATCGCAGTACCCACCTGCCCGATTGCCTTCAGATCGCTGACGATCATCGAACCCATCGTGAGTGCAAACACCAGTCCGGCCGCGGTGACCACCTGTCCGGAGCCAGCTACACCACGGATGATCGCGGTGTTCAACCCGCCATCGAGTTCTTCTTTGATCCGTGATACCAGTAGCAGGTTGTAGTCAGATCCCACCGCCAACAATGCGATAACCGTGAACGGCATGACCATCCAGTGCAAGGGAAGGCCAATAATGTGCTGCCAGAGCAGAATTGACAGACCGAACGATGACCCCAACGAAACCGCGATGGTGCCGACGATGACGCAGGCAGCAACCACGGAGCGGGTAATCACCAGCATGATGATGAAGATGAGACTCAGCGATGCGATCACCGCGATCATCAGGTCGTATTTCACCGCTTCGCCGATATCGTGATACGAGGCTGCCGTGCCACCGAGATACACAGAGGCACCGTCCAGCGGCGTGCCTTTGATTGCATTTTGCGCCGCTTCTAGCTCGGCATCCGTCGTGGTTAGCGCCGCGTTACTGGCAGGGTCACCTTTGTGGGTGATGATGATCTGGGCGGTCTTGCCATCTGGAGACAGGAACTGTTTCATCCCCTTCTTGAAGTCCTCGTTGTCGAACGCCTCCGGTGGCAGATAGAACAGATCGGAATTCTTGGCTTCGTCGAATGCCATTCCCATGACGTCGGCTGTATCGGCCATGCGGCCCATCTGGTCGACCATGTTGCTGTAGCTGCTGTACATGATCGACATCGTGTCCTTGATCGTCTTCGATACAGCAATCAACGGTTCCATTTGATCGTTGATCTGCGCCAAGTACCCGTCAATCTGCGCAAAGTGGTCGTTCATCACCGTCATGTTGTCGTTCAGCTGGTCCATCTTGTCGACCGAATCGAACAGCGATCTGATGCCCCAACACAACGGAATGTCGAAACAGTGCTTCTCCCAATAGAAGTAGCTGCGTAGCGGACGGAACGTGTCGTCGAAGTCGGCGAATTGGTCGCGCATATCCGAGGTATTGCCTTGCATCACTCTCGTGTCTTGCAGCGCGATGTGGTTGGTCTTGGTCAGCTCGCCCATGTCTTTTTGGATGCGCTCCATGATCGCGATCAACCTGCCAGTGTCGCCAATCATCTTGTGCAGATCATTCATACGGTCTTTCAGCAACTGCAGATTCTCGTTGATCGGGATGGATTGCAGGCTGACCTGGAACGGCACTGAGCTATGCTCGAGCGGCGACCCCAGCGGACGAGTGATGGCCTGTACCTTGTCGATTCCCTTGAGCTGGAAGATGCTACGGGCGATCTTGTCCAGCACCAGCATGTTGGCCGGCGTGCGCAGATCATGGTCGGCGTGGATCAAAAATATGTCCGGGTTCATCCTCGCCTTGGAGAAATGCTTTTCGGACGCTTCGAGACCCTGAATCGCCGCGAGCCGGTCCGGAACGTAGTATCGCTCGTTGTAACTCACCGAATACGAAGGAAGGACCGCTATTCCGACCAACGCCACCACGCCAGTGACCGCCAGGATCGGCACCGGCCAGCGCACCGTAGCGGTACCGATTCGGCGCCAGCCTCTGGTCGAGAGTGGTCGACTCCATGAGTCCAAATCGGGTTGCCAGCAACAATATTGCGGGCGTAATGGTGAGCGCGCCCGCCACGATAACGAGCATTCCGATGAAGCACGGAATGCCGAGCGTCTGCAAATAAGGCAATCTGGTGAAGCTCAAGCACAAGGTCGCACCGGCAACCGTCAGTCCGGACGCCAGCACAACGTGCGAGACACTTCGGTAGGTGATGTAGTACGCGGTCATCCGGTCCCGGCCTGCCGCACGTGCTTCCTGATAGCGCCCCAGGAAGAAGATCACATAGTCGGTGCCCGCCGCGATGGCCAGTGACGTGATCAGACTCACGGCAAATACCGACAACCCGAACAAATGGTAATTGCCCAGCAACGCAACCACACCGCGAGACGCGCCGAGCTCGATAATAACCACCAGTAGGACCAGCAAGACGGTGCTGATGGAACGGTAGATCAGCAGTAACACCACGGTGATAACCGCGATGGTGATCACCGTCATCTTGGTGAGGCTCTGATCGCCCGCGTTGTTCATGTCGGCCGTCAGTGCCGCCTGCCCGGTCACATAGACTTTCACGCCCGCAGGCGGCGGATCATGGTCGACGATCTGACGCACCGCCTGCACGGAATTCTTCCCCGTGGTAGTGCCTTGATCGCCGACCAGGTTCAACTGCAGATACGCCGATTTCATGTCGGAACTTTGAGCACCGCCCGCGGTGATGCGGTCGCCCCAAAAGTCTTGGACATGTTGGACGTGGGTCGTATCGTCTTGCAGCCGCCTTACCAAGCCGCGGTAGTAGGCTTTGGCATCGTCCCCAAGCGGGGCATCGCTTTCGAGCAACACCATCGCGATGCTGTCGGAGTCGAATTGCTCAAAGAGGGCGCCCTGACGTTTGAGGGCTTTGTAGGACTGTGACGCCTTGGACGCCAACGATACCGAGTTGGTCTTTCCGACCGCCTCCAACTGTGGGACGAAGATGTTGAGCACGGCAGTGAGCGCGAGCCACGCCAGGATGATCGCTACGGAATAGCGGCGGACGAAGTGTGCGGAACGCGTGGGCTGCGTGAGCGAATTTTGTATTGTCATGCTGCTTTCACCAAGCAAAAGGTTTGGGCATCTCGATTGTGGGCGGTTTGTTCGTCGCGAATCACTCCATCGACGATGATGCGGCACCCGATGCTGTCTTTATCTCCTTGTGCGACAACGCTTGCGAATACTGACGGCAGCGTGGTAGTGATGACGAATCTCCATGGCAGCGCGGTGAAGTATTCGCGCTGCGGTTGGGTTCGCTCATCTAGATAGTTGACCTGGCCGCGGGTGGAAGACGGCCCGAAAATTTCGTACACCACGTCCTTGGGCATCGTGTTTCGCGAGTCGTCCTTGGTCTCAGTGGCGGTGTTGATGTTTTGCGAGCCAAAGACGTCGTGTAGCTGGAAAACCGCGTAGCCGGATAGGACGATCACCGCTACGGCCACCAACGGCAGCCAGCCATACTTGAATGCGGAAAACATCTTCTTGCCCTCCTTTTGTGTCGTCGTTACCCGGACTCAGTCGGCAGGCCTCGCGTCGGGTCGCCAGCGGGGCCGGCATGCGCGTGCGTACGGGTGGCGACCGTGACATCCACCAGTGCGGCAGTCAGGTACAAATCTCGGGTCTGCGATCGCTGCACCTTGCCGGAGGAGGTTTTTGGTAGTTGGCCGGGGTTCAGCAACACCAGCTCATCGATCACTAGACGGGTTTGGGCGTGGACGGAACGTCGCACCTGCTGGTGAAGATCATCGGCGAAGTCGGCACACTCGGCGACCACCACTACCCGCTCGGTGGCGTCGCCCGGGATCGAGAACGCCACGACGTTTCCCTTGCGGATCCCCGGTACGTCGGCCGCGGCCCATTCGACGTGTTGCGGATCGTAGTTGCGCCCGTTGACGATGAGGACATCTTTCTTGCGGCCGGTGACATACAGATCGCCCTCGACGATGAAGCCCCGGTCCCCGGTCACCAGCCAGCCGTCTGCACGAAAGGTTGCGTCAGTCGCTGCTTGGTTGTCGTAGTAGCCGGCCGCCAAGGACGGCCCGCGCAGTTCCACGTCACCAACGCGGCCCGGCGGCAGATCGACTCCTTGATCGTCAACGATCCGTAACGAATGTCCTTCGAGTGCTCTGCCGCAGTTGACGAACGACAACGTCTCTTCATCGCCCACCGGCGCCTTGATCTCACCGCTGGCGTGGTAGGAGTCGGCACTGGCCCGCAGCCGCGTGAAACGGCGGTCGATGCGGTCGAAGGTGATGCCAAGCGTCGCCTCGGCCATTCCGTACGCGGGTACTACCGATTCGGACCTCAATCCATATGGCGTGAACGTATCGATGAAGAGATCCAACGTGTCCGCGTTGATGGGCTCGGCGCCGCAGCCGAACACCCGCATGCTCGACAAGTCCCACGCTTGGTCCCGTTGCCTGGCCTTTTTCGCCGTCAAGGCGAAGGCGAAATTCGGCGCAAACGACAGCGTGGCACGTTTACGGGAGATGACATCGAGCCAAACGCCCGGATCCCCTAGGAAAGACATCGTTGGCACAAAGGTGACCGCGACCGAGAAAAGCAGTGGGGCAAGCACTTTTCCGACGAGGCCCAGGTCGTGGTAGAGGGGCAACCAGCTGACGCCGTGATCTTGCTCGGTGCAACCCAAGGCCGTGACAAAAGATTTGGAATTCGCCCACAACGACGAACCGTTGACGACCACGGCTTTGGGCTTGCCGGTGCTGCCGCTGGTGAACTGCAAGAAGACGGGTTGGTCGGGTCCACGTTCGACGGGGTCCAACAGTTCCTCGCCGGCGTCCAGTGCATCGGCGTGAGCCACCGCCTTGTTCTGGGCGCGGAATCGTTGACCCAAACCCAGCACCCCGTCGAGCCATTCCGGGATGATGAGGGCGTCGACGCCAGCCGCATCGATCAAGCCGATGACGTAGTTCAGATAGGCCTGCTGCTTGCCGAAACCGACCGGCGGATAGAGCGGTACTGGGACCGCTCCGGCCCACACGGCGGCGAGAAAACCGATCACGAATTCTTGTGCGTCAGGGACGATCAGGGCCACCAGATTGCCCTTGCGGACGCCGCGGGCGCACAGGTTATTGGCCGCACGCGCGACCGAATCGCGCAGCCTGGCGGCGGATACGAACGTTTCGGTCTCACATCGATTGCCGCTGACAAACGTGAATCCATGCGAGTTGCAGGCTGCATTGATTTGCAGTCTTTCCACCAGGGATACCGGCACAGCAGGGGGCATCGGTCTTCCTTTCAGAGGATTGCGCAATCGGTCAGATTCCGGAATTCGCGGGCCAATAAATCGACCGTTCTGTCGATCTGTCCATGGCTGTGCATCGCCGTGACGAAAAACCGAAGGCGTGCTTGGTCGTTCGGAACTGCCGGGTCCATGATCGGATCGACGTTGATCCCCGAATCCCGCAGCCGGGAAGCCAGCGACAGGCACAGCATCGAATCTCCCACGACGAACGGGATAATCGGTGTTCCCTTACTCTTTTCAAACTGCAATCCATGAGCGGTAAATTGCGATCGCATGTGGTCGGCGTTGGCGTGCAAGGCCCGGATCCGCTCGGGTTCTGCGCGCAAGATCTCGATCGCTTCAAGCGCAGCAGCGGCAGACGCCGGCGGGAGACCGCAGCTATAGATGAAGCCGGGCAAGGTGTATTTGAAGTATTCGATGAGTTCACTCGATCCGGCCAGATAGCCCCCGCAGCTCGACAAGGACTTCGACAAAGTCCCCATCCAAATGTCGACCTGCGTTCTGTCCACGCCAAAGTGCTCGCCGACTCCACCCCCGGTCGCCCCGAGCACGCCGATCGAATGTGCCTCATCGACCATGAGCATCGCGTCGTATTCTTTGGCCACGTCGATGAATGCCGGCAGATCGGCGATGTCGCCGTCCATGCTGTAGACGCCTTCGATGACCACCAGAGCCCTGCGGTAACGGCCGCGACTGTTGGACAACAGCTCCCGCAGGTGTGCCGGATCGTTGTGCCGAAATGGGCGCCGGCTCGCGCCGGAGAGCAGGCAACCCTGCATGATGCTGTCGTGGGCCAGCGCGTCGGGCAACACGATGTCCTGCTCACCCAACAGGTGGCCGATGGCCGTCACGTTGGTCGAATGTCCGCCCACCAAGGTGACAGCGTCCTCGACACCGAGCAAACCGGCGATCGAGGCTTCCAGCTCCCGATGGACGGGTTTTTCGCCGGACAGCAATCGGCTGGCCGAAACCGAAGTGCCATAACGGGAAATAGCCTCCTGGGCACTGCTGCTGACGCGCGGGTCGCCCGACAAGCCCAGGTAGTTGTAGCTGGAGTAGTTGACCATCACCCGCCTGCCGATTTGCGTGGTGTCGTTGACGACGCGTTCGTGCACGGTGTAGTAGGGATTGCCGAGTCCGGCGTCTTCGGCCGCCTTGAGACGATCCCTGAGCGCCCGCCATTCGGGGAATTCTTTGATTCCACGCTCTGCGACAACGGGTGAGATGGCCGGCTCGGCATGGAGCTGCGCCACCGGGCGGTCGTCGAAATCGTCCACGGCGCGGTGTCGTCCAGTCGCCGCGTTGAGGACCGCCTGCACGGTCAGCTCCGCAGGGTTGAGGTGCTGTACCTTCAAATCCGGGTGGCGGCTTCGCAGTCGGTTCATTAACTGGGTCATCATCAGTGAGTCGAATCCCAGATCGCCCAGCAGCAGGTGCTCGGGCTTCAACTGATTTACGTCATATGCGCCGATGTCAGCGATTTGAGCTAGGACTGCATCCGTTGGCCGGGCAGCCGCGCCGGTTTCGGTGTCGGCTTCGGTGTCGGCGTGGGCGTGGGCGTGGTCGCCAAGCACGGCACGCGGAGCTGCCGGCTGCTCCGCGGCATGGCGGTCGATCAACTTGGCAGCTACAGCCGTCTGCTCGCGCCATAGCGCGACCAGTTCATGCATGACGATGTCCTTTCTCTCATCGTGGTGATCGACGTTGCCGTCCAGTTCCGGCCTTGCGTTGGCCGGGTCGCCGACTTGGGGGTTACGTCTCGCCCCGCCCGCGAGCAGGAGCTTCCCGGCTTGCCAGTCGGTGCGCGAAGTAGGCCGAGTCCGCAACGGCCACAACGGTGGTGCCGGGTAGGGCTTGGCAGACAGCAACGCACCTCTGCGCGGTTGCGGGGCGGGTTGAGCCATCGGCACGCCGAGTGCGCACAGTTGAGCTCGAATACGGTTGGTAGCGCGCTCGGCGTCGCCCTCGAAGTCACCGGAGGCGATCAGGTGCTGGCGCGGTGCCCCCGCGTCCCGTGCCAGGTTCAACAGCGTGGACCCCGAGCCGATCTCGACGAACACCGTGTTTTCGATGTCGACCTCGGCGAGGGCGGCGCCAAACCGGACCGGAAGAATTGCATGCTGGCGCCACGCGGAGCGCATCTCGTCGACACCCTCGTACTGCCGCGCGTACACACACGAGACGAACCGGACCGCTGGATCAGCCAGAGCCAGAGCATCGACGTGCTTCGCGATGTGAAAGTTGGCGTCCTCGATCAACGGACTATGGAAAGCGTGGGACACGTTCAGCTTTTTGAAGGCGATGGCGGCGCTGCTCAGCCGCTCGGCGACCAGGGCGATCGCGTCGACTGTGCCGGCCACCACGGTTTGCCTCGGAGAATTGACATTGGCGATCCACGCGCGCAATTCGCCACCGAGCAAGCCCCGCACCGTGTTTTCATCTGCTCGGCACGCCAACATGCCCCCCTCGGGGATGTCGGTGTTGGCGATCGCTTCACCGCGCCTGGCAGCGAAGTAGACCGCGTCCTCGGGTGCCAACACGCCGGCGACTGCTGCCGCGGAGAACTCTCCGACACTGTGGCCTAGCACCACGTCCGGGCTGATCCCGGCCGCCCGGAGCTGACAAGCCACCGCAAGTTGGGTCACCATCAACGCCGGTTGGCAAAGTTCGGTCGCGGCCAGCGCTGCCGCGGACTGGGCGCTCGGCTCAGCCGGATACATCGCCGCCAGTAGACCGGGGCTGTCGGCAGCGGCTCCCAGGTATTCGACCGACCGCGCGAGCGCCGGATCGTAGGACCGCAATATTGCTGCATCACTGACGGTTTGAGAGCCCTGGCCCGGGAACAGAAAGCACAGCTGGGGCGGGTTCTCTGCAGCGAAATCGGCGCTCCGATAATAGATACCGTCGCCTATCTGGCCGTTGGCAAGATGGTCTCCCTCGACGGCAGCCAATGCATCGAGCAGCTGGCAGCGCAATTCCATCGTCGACGAGGACACCAGAATCAATTCGACGCCACGATCTGCGCGCCGGTGCAACGTGGTCGCCACCTCGCCCAGATCTAGTCCGGGATCCGAGTCGAGGTCATTTAGTAGTGCTGTGCACCGGAACGCGATCTCACCACGGCTTTGTCCGCGGACCGGAATGATCCAGCTCGATCGCGAGTTCTGCACCGGCTCGGTATCGGCGGCCTCCAGAATTACATGGACATTGGTCCCGCCGAAGCCGAATGCGCTGACCCCTGCCGCATGCGGCCGCTCCACCTGTGGCAACGCGCAAGTCTCGCGTGCAATCGCGAATCCCCGCTCGGACAGCCGGAGCTCGGTCCGCTCTTTTTTCAAATTGGGCTGTGGCGGAACGACTCCATGCCGCAATACCAAGGCCGCCTTGATGAGACCGGCTGCACCAGCTGCTGACATCGCATGTCCGACGTTGGCTTTCGCGCTGCCGAGGAATCGCGGCAGAGCATCCCTTGGCGGCAGGCACGCGCCCAACGACTCGACCTCTACCAGATCGCCGACTACCGTTGCAGTACCGTGCGCTTCGATGTAGTCGATGTCGGCACTCGAAATTCCGGAATCCGCAAGCGCCGCTTCGATGGCCGCACGCTGACCACCGACTTGAGGTTCCATCGCGCCGGCGCCCCCGCCATCGCTAGTGCACCCAATGCCCCGCACCCAGGCGTAGACGTCACTGAACTCGGGAACCGCATCTTCGCGCGTGATCACGACCACACCAACACCTTCGCTGAGAACAAAGCCGTCGGCGTGGGCGTCGAAGGGTGCACAGATGCCAGACTTCGACACTGCACCGATCTTGGAGAACAGGACCAAACCGTCGGGCACCAGGTTGAGGTGTACACCCGCCACGATCGCGACTTCACACTGCTGGGCACGTAGTGCCAGTACGGCGTTGTACAGGGCCGCCAACGACGAAGCGCACGCGGCATCGACTGCCATCGAGGGGCCGCGCAGATTGAACGCGCGACTGATTGCCGCCGCAGCCATATTCAATAGCGATCCCGGCATGGTGAACGCTCGCACCTGAGGCACCGCAGAGGCCACGTCGGCAATGTCACCGTCACCGGGTGCACCGAACGCACCTGTCGCGAACTGTGTGGCACGTAGTGGAGCGACCATCACCTCACGGAAGTCACTGGCAGAGATCCCCACGTAGACTCCGACCACACTGTCGGCGAGCTTCCGCGCATCCAGCCCGGCGTCGTCTAATGCTTCGCGGGTTGCTGTCAACAGAATTCGGTGCTGGGGGTCCATCACCTCGGCTTGTCGAGGCGAAATCCCGAACCCGAGTGCGTCGAACCCGTCGATATCGGCGACGGTGGCTATCACGTCGCTGTAGGCGCTATTTGGCTTGCGCCCTTGAGGATCGAAGAACGGCCGGTGGTCCCAGCGCTGCATCGGGACCTTTCCGAACGCAGATTCCGCAGACACCAACATCTGCCAAAACGATTTCACATCAGCAGCTCCGGGGAAGTTGGCTGCCATTCCCACTACGGCCAATCGCTGACGATCCTGCGGTTGTTGTGGCATAGGCTCCTCCTCCGTGAGCTAGCGTCAGGCGGCGGTCCAACTCACTCCGACATCGTCGACGACACCACAGCCGCGAGATCCGCGATGGTTTCCACTGTCATCAACGCCTCCCGCGGCAACGAGACGCCAGCGATCTCTTCGATGCACGCCAACAGTTCCAGGGTTTGCACAGAGTTAAGCCCTAGGTCCTCGATCTCAAGATCGGTCGTCATTTCCGGTGTTCGGGTTTCAGCCACCGACACCACCCCCAGCTTGATGATGTCTAGAACGTCTTCGGTCTGTGGCATACGCATCGTCATCGAAATGTCTCCAATCGCACTGTCTGCATTGGAGGTACTGCCGGCCTCATCGATACATCGGCCCACAGCTCCCCCCCGAGCAATATCAACCTACGGCTACCGTAGCCCCCTGAACAACATCAACTTACGGATTTCGTATATTATCGATTCAGTCATATATTCGCATGCCGACGAGGCCGGAGTGACGGTTCGGCTGGCGTATCCAGTGGCGACGCCCAGGTCGGGCCACTGACATACAGTAGATTTTTCATATATTTTTCCTACTAGCCGTCTAACAGGGGCGGCACGGTGATCGACTACCAGCATCAAGCTCGCACCGTCAATGTTGTTGTGGGAAAAGGGCGCTCGCAGCCACGCCGGGCAGTGACTACCCGGCGTACCAATCCTCTAGCGCTACGCATGGACGGACAAAGCCATGACGCCAGAAGACCCGTTACCCTCGGTGACGTTCTGCTCCCGACTCGCAACGGGACTTATCGTGGGTGTCGGCGACGGCGTCATCGGACTTGTTCGGGTGGGCAAACGCCGCTGCCGTCAGCAAATGTGATCTGCTTCACCGCAACTTCGACCATCGCAACTTCGACCATTTAGATCGGCACGATCGCGGCGCCCTCAACCTCGACAACGATGCCAGGCCATCCGAGGTGGCGGCGCCCATCAGTGGGTGCGACGAAGGCTCAACACCGGCCAGCGCTTCGCGTTGCGCGCTGGTATTGGCTCCCGTCGCGAATCTCAGTCAGGGAGGCCTTCCTATTGAGCATCAGTCCTCACCGGTTTTGGCCGGTTGTGATCGTGGCATGTGCTCGGCCACTGGAACGCGTGTGCGCCGAGAATGTAGAACTACGCCAGATTGATTCCGGGATGACCCGGGTACTGTCACGACTGAGAGATTCGCTCAATAGCCGCTACGCACCCCGGGGCCCACCGCGCGAGGAAGCTCTCGCGCGACACCAAGAATTTACAAATCAGTCCGATCCTGTCAAGCGATTCGGTTAGGAATCGCAGGCTAGAAAATATACGATCTTGTAAGACGGACGCGGCAGCAAGGAGCACATGCGAAGATGGGCAGCGTATCTTACGCCACTTACAGGAGCGACGGACATCCTGACAGTCCTCGCACCGGAGTGGATCTAGCGCGCGACACGTTGCGGGACATGATTGTACGGGGGGAGATCGAAGTCGGTAGCCGCGTGATCCTCGCCGACGTTGCGAAGCGGATCGGGACGAGCGTCACTCCGGTTCGTGAGGCGTTGCGTGACCTTGCTGCGTCCGGATTGGTCGACATCGACGCACATAAGGGTGCCCGGGTGCACGCGTCCAGTGCCGCCGAGTTGACCGAAATCTATTCGTTGCGATCGCTGCTGGAATCACGAGCGATGGCTGAGGTGGCTGCGCTAGCCGAAGAGGACCGGATCGTCGCCTGCACCATCGCGTCCAGACTGGTCAAGCAGATAGAGAGCGAGACAGACATGGGCGCATGGACGACGCTGAATCACGACCTGCACGCATGCCTCGTCGAACCCCTGCGTACCAGGTGGCCCTTGTTGTTCAACATGATCGAAACGTTGCGCAACCGATCAATGCTTCCGGTGGCAAAAATGATGCGAGACGATCCAGCACTAGCGGTCAAAGCCAACCGGTACCACCGAACTGTGGTCACGGCGATCCGAAAAGGCGATCCCGCCAAGGCGGCGCACGCCAGAGCTGAACACCTAGACCGCGTCATCAACATCATGTTGAAGTCCTTCGAAAGCCCGGCCGGCTAACCCGACTGACCGCTTCGGCACCACCACGCCGCGCGCCTCGACCGGATCGATCGGGCTGGCGCGCGCACAGCTGTGCCGGTTGCCTGGAAAGTGATCCTGTCGCCGATCTGGACGGCGTGACCGGCGAAGCGTTCGTAGCAGCGCTCGCGCAGTGTGGCATCGACGGCGGCCGATCCGCCGTGCGTCCAGTGCTGATCAACCGACATGGTGGACACCGGCGACTGGTGCCTGCAGAGCCAGCAGGATTACCGCGTCCTGTTTCCTCAGTCGTGTCTGAAGTCGCGTACGCGACCTGACTTCCAGCCCTGCCAATCACTTTCGGCTCCGACACCCTTGAAGTCAGGGAAGTCCGACCAGGGAAAGCTCTTTACATCGGCGCCGATGTCAAAGGCACGCAGCACACGATCCCGGACCGCGGCCTCGAGAGCATCGTGATCGGCATCGACTTTTGCGCCGAGACGAATTTCGAGATGGTCTCTCTCGTCCCGGGTGTAAATGTCGAGGACGTATCCCGTGATCCACCCCGCGTCGACGAGGATCGCATTTTCGATCTCGGATGTGGTCCGTTGCCGCCCCGCGATGCAGACCCGGTCGCTGACCCGACCGAGCATGTCGACGGTCATTCGTTCGGATCGGCTATCGGGCGCGAGGGTGACGAGATCTCCGGTTCGGTACCGGATCAATGGCTTGATTCCGGGGATCAGGGTAGTCACGCACAGCTCGCCGGAGCCTTGGAAACCAAGCGACCGTTCACTATCGGGATCAACGACTTCGTACAGATAATTGGGAGCGATGGCGGCGAGCTCGCCCGACGCGGTGAAGACCGCGGCAACGCCGACCTCCGGCGGGCCGTACACCAAGTTGTATACGGTTGAGCCCCAGGCCTGGGCCAGCAAGGCCTTCATCCCGTCGGAACAGGATTCGCCGGTGGCCAGGACACCGCGGATGTCGAGGTCTTGGCGGATGTCAACACCGTAGCGTTGACTCAAATCTGCCACTCTCATCAGCATGGACGGGGAGCCCAGCACCAAGCTGACCCCGACGTCCAGCAGCACCTCAAAGAATCGATCGAAGCCTACGGTAGGCGACAACGGAAAGATGTCGAGCTTGGTGATTCCGACATCCTTTGCCGCATAAGCGATAGTGCTGCATGTGGGATGCAGTTCATTGGGGACGACGACAGCAAGTATGGGTCTCTTGCCATCCGAAAAATGACGGTCAACGACGGCGCGTAGCGCGTGCGCCACCGGACGATAGTTCAGGTCAAAGTCGATTTCGGTGCTGGGACACGGGGTGGGGTAGTCGGAGGTACCCATGGTCTCGAAGTAAAGCTGGGCGTCGCCGACCGATCCGCAGAGGATGTCATACATCGCGTCGCGCACGTCGTCGTTAGTGGTGAACGGCAGCGTGACGATGTCTTCCAGGGTCAGTGTCGATGACCGAACCCACGCCAGTTGGTCGGCGTAGAAACGCGAATGGCGTTGAACGTGGTCGACAACCGCACGAAGCGAGGCGCACTGCCACTGGTGGAGTTCGTTGGCCTGCAGGCTTCCATCGAGCCACCGATCGAGAGTCTTAGACCATCTTTGGATGTCCATTGCCTGCCTAAGACCTGCCTGTTCTCGCGACACCTATATGTGATATTGCTGAGTATATATGTGTCGGCGAATGGCCTGCAGCGGCCTCGGCCTGGGAGGCTGGTGCTGGTGCCGGCCGCTCACAGCAGCGACGGCCGGCAGCCGGCTAGTCGGTCGCGCGCTCGGCCCGGCGTTTCTCCTTCTCGGCGGTCGCCAATTCCGCGATCCGATCCGCCTCGGCACGATGCTTGCGGCCTCGTCCCGCTTAGACTGCGCCTTCTCGCGCTTCGAGCCTGCGGTGTTGGACGCGACCTTTTCGGCGACGCGCGTCTTCTTCTCCGCCAGACTACGGGCCGATTCGGCGGCCTCCTTGCGGCTGGCGGCGGCCTGCTCGGCCTGGCGCCTGGCCGCGGCGCTCTGCTTCAGCGCGGCATCGACCGCTTCTCACTTGCGCTCCTGCGCGGCAGTGCGGACGTCTTTGATCTCCTGCTCGGTCGCCTCGCGAGCTTCCCGTCTTTCTTCGATCACTTTGTCGCGCAAAGCCTTCAGTATTTAATCGGCCTGCACCTGCCGCGCCGTTGCCTTCGCGTCGAGCCTGGCCGCCCGCCCCAGCGCGTCAGTGCGCTCCAGCAGCGCGGCGCCGCGTTCGACGATGTCCGCGTCGCGAAGCGCTCGACCCACGGTGGCGTCCAGCATGCCCAGCGAGCGCTCGTACAGCAGCCGCGCAGGCACTTCGCTACCGACCCGGGTGACCACGCGGCCCTCGATCAGCTGCAGCGGAAGCCTGGCGAGATTGTACTGAAACCGCAAGGCCGCCAATGGAATACCGGATATCTTCATGCGTATTGCTCCTCTGTCCGTCACGTCGTCAGGGCAGGCCGACCTCGTTGGTGAGATCATCGGCCTGGCGTCGCAGGCGATCGGCTTCCAGCTTTTCGTCGGCGGTCGCCTGCACCGAGCTCTGCTGCTTGGCGGCGCCATCGACCTTCGTCTCGGCTTCCTCGGCGCGAGCCTCACGGGCCTCGGCGTCCGCGAGGACCTCAATTGCGTTGGCTTCCTTACGTTCCTGTGCCTGCTTTTGCTCGAGCTGCGCCTCGGCGGTCAGCGAGTCGTTACCCGTGATCGCGCCGGAGACTTCTTTCGCCTTGCCCTTGATGGAATCAATCAGTCCCCGACGCGCTTGGCCGGATTTAACGTGTTCAGCCATAGCTCTCCTTCGGCGCTGCATGTGGGTTGGCGCGCGAAACCCGGTCATTTCATGGGTTTCGAAGCGCACGCCGGCGCATGACCCCGCACTGAAGGACTGCTGTTCAGCCCGACTGGTTAAGGAGTTCCCACGTGCCGTGGCACGAGTCGCGTAATCGAAACTATTCCAGGAAGCGCTCGACATAGGGCGCGAAACGATCGCGCAGCGCTCGCTCGGTCAGACCGAACATCTCGGGCGATGTTTCGACGTGTCCGTGCCGGCCGCGCCGGTGACCCGCCAGGTAGTCGGCGACGGCGCCGCGCGCATCGTCGGTGAATGGCTCGTCGGCGAGCGCGTACACGTGCTCGGCGACACCGAGCTCGTTCGCCATGAAATCGTCGAAGCGAATGTCGATCGAGCGCTCGGGGCCGAGCGTGTCGCGATCGCGGATCAGGGCGGTCAGCATCTGATCGAGCCGGTCGATCCAGGACCGCGCGATCTGTTCCACCGGCACCGGGGTGCGGTGCATGCGGGCCGAGTAGGTGATCATCGCGATCATCGACAACGCCACCGGCACGGGATCGCGGTGGGTGAACACGACGATGCTGTCCCCGAAGACGCGGTCCAGCACCGGCACCTGCTCGAGGTGCTGGGGCGACTTCAGCAGCCAGCGGCGCCCACCGCGCAGGAACTGCATGGCTTTGAGCTGCCGAGCCAGGTATCGGTAGTGCGGCGTCTGGTCGTGGGCGCGGTAATAGTCGCGCCAGCGCGGCACCTCGCCGAGCGTCTCGAACAGCATCGTCGAGAAATCGTTGGCCAGCAGCTGGATCTCCTCGTGCACGTGATCGGTCGTCATCTCGTGCATCAGCGCGAAATGCGGCATCACGGTGTCGACCAGCCCGACGGCGACGTCCATCCGGGCGCGCCGCGGATCCGGCTCGACGCCGACCTCGGCCGGCAACGGAAACGGCTCGACGCTTTCCCAGTACGGCATGGTGCGGAAGGTGGGCGGCGCGGCCAGCAGGTTGTGCAGGTGGGTAGTGCCGGTCCGGGGCAGGCCGGCGATGACGACCGGTGAGCGCAGTTCGATGTCGTCGATCTCGGGATGCCGGGTGAGCAGATCCGTCAGCAGCAACCGGTTCTTGAGCAGCTGCAGCACCTGGCCGTAGAAGTTCACGATCCCGGCGGGGTGCAGCCCCGCTATCTCGCGCAGCGCCGCGAGATAGACGTCGAGCCGTTCGCGGTAGTCGCCCGGGCCGAAGTCATGCAGACCGGTATCGGCGCTGGCCTGGGCATGCAGCACGTCGGCATCCAGTGGAGTACCCGGAGCGATCGCGGCCATCATGTCGAGGATCTGCTGGGCCTCGGGGCCGAACTGGGGGTGGGCGAGGTCATCAAGGCGAACGGCGTCGGTCACGGCAACTTATGTTACTCTGAGTTTCGTAATGGTAGTAGACTTTGGCCGGCCTCGTGACCCGCGGATCGACGCCGCGGTCCTGAGCGCGACCGTCGAGCTGCTCGCCGAGACCGGCTACGCCTCGCTGTTGGTCTCCGCGATCGCCGAGCGCGCCGGCACCAGCAAGCCCGCCATCTACCGGCGCTGGCCGAGTAAGGCACACCTGGTGCACGAAGCGGTCTTTCCCCTCGGCGCCGCCACGGAGCTTCCCGACACCGGGTCGCTGCCCGAGGACCTACACGAAATGGTCTGTCGTTCAATGGCTTTCCTCACCACCCCGGCCGCGCGGGCGGCGCTGCCGGGGCTGGTCGGCGAGATGGCCGCGGACCCGACGCTGCATTCGGCCCTGTTGGAGCGGTTCGCCGGCGTCATCGGCGGTGGCCTCGCCGAGCTGCTCGGGCGTGCGGGCGCGCGCGGCGAGATCTCACCCGACTTCAACGCCGCCGAGCTCGCCGCGCAGCTTACGGAGGCCATCGCCGGTATCACCCTGATGGGCCTGCTCACCCGCCCCGGCGAACTCGACGACAGCTGGGTCGACCGCACCACCACGTTGCTCTTGAAAGGAATCAGCGCATGACGCACGAATCGACGGCCGCGTGGAATGAGCTGCTCGCCACCCTCGGCGACGTCGACCACAGTTTCCTCGAAGGCGACCGCGCGGTCACCGACGATCGGCACATAGCCGACGGCTACCGGATGATCGCCGCCACGCTGGGCGTCGCACTCGACACCTATCTGTTCCCCGAGCCCAGCCGGCCGCAGTTCGTCGCGGTCAACACGCCGTTCCGCCGGGACCGCCGGTGGGGTGGCGACAACACCGACGCCTACTACTTCATCTGTCCGGTCGACCCGCAGCGGCGCTACCGCGTCAGCGGCAACAAGGGCGACAGCGTGTACTTCTCGCTGACGGCCTACAACGAGCCCGCGCCCGGCGCCTGGTCGGACCGGGTCGTGACGATAATCAGGGACACCGACCTCGACGTCGACGCCGACGGCAATTTCAGCTTCGAGTTCCCCGCCACGCCCGAAGCGGCGGTGCTGATGACCCGTGACTACCAGGGGAATCCGCTGACCGGCCGGCCGGTGGTGTGGAACATCGAAACGCTCGACGAGCCCGACCCGATCCGGCATGGCGACGCCGAGACGGCCGCGAGCCTACGGGCGGCAGCCACCTGGCTGCGGACCATGTTCGCGATCGTGCCGATGGCCGTCGGCACACGGCTCGACGACGAGCACGCCCTCGGGCACGAAACCGTGCACGCCGCAAATGAATTCGCCGAGCCTTATCAGGTGCCGGATGCGAACTTCGGGTGGTCGGCGCGCGACGCCTGCTACGCGTACGGCAGTTTCGTGCTCGATGAGGACGAGGCGTTGGTCGTCACACACCGGCCGCCGGCGTGCCGGTTCTGGAACCTGGTGGTGTGGAACCAGTTCATGGCCACGTTCGGGCCCGCCGAGGGGCCCGACGCGCGTTGCTCCATCAACGGCCACAGCGCCGTACCGAACAGCGACGGCACCGTCACCGTCGTCTTGTCGCGCGGACTGACCAAACACCCGAATTCGCTTACCGCCCTGGGCTATCCGCGGGGCAATCTGGCATTCCGGTGGTTCCTCGCCGAAGAGGTGCCGGCCCGTCCGCAGGTGCAGCTGGTGAAGGTCGCCGACGCGCCGACCCAGCCGTCCTGAGAGCTAGTGACCGGGTAAGCAGATCGGGGCTCCGTAGCACGGGGGCGGCCCGAGCGGGCGGCGCGGAGCGGCACCCTCCCAGACGAATTGGCCGACGTTGCCCGTGCCGCCGACGGCGACCCAGTACCAGTGGTGGCACACGTTCATGTCCCAGCGGACGTCAGGCATCGGCAACGGTTGGCCCGGGCACCAGTTGTGCGGGACGGTGAAGTTGTCCGTGGCGAACGGGCTCGGCGACTCCGGCGCGGGGCTCAGCGCTGCGTGCGCGGCGGCCGTGACCCCCAGGGCCAGGCCCACCGAGCCGAGCGCCACGGCGGCCGCCGCCATTCCCTTGATGACTGTGCGGTACATGGCGTCAAGTCCAGGCCCTGGCCGTCGCTACCGATCACAACTTCGCGGTGGCGCTCGGCCTCGCGGGACAATTCGATGCCGCGGGCCAGCGTCGCGAGCTTGGCATCCAGGGTGTCGCCCGCGGGATAGAGCCGCACGGTGTTCACCCCGGCGTTGCGCCAGACCGCAAGGCGTTCGCAGACTCTGTCCTCGGTCCCGATCAGCGTGGTGGCCAGCAGCATGTCGTCGGTCACCAGCTGCGCCGCACCGTCGCGGTCACCGCGCTGCCAGCGCCCCCGCACCTCGCCGGCGACCTCGGCCCAGCCCTGCCTACGGACCCCATTGTGCCCCCACCCGAAGGCGGGTCCTAGGCCGCGACGGGGTCCCGATCGCCCGGGTTGCCGGCGTTGATCTTCGGCAGCAAGGACAGGACTTTCCCCGGCGTCGGGAAGGTCAGCTTGACGATCTTGCGCACCACGGTCGCGAACTGCTGCGGCAGCGGGCCCTTGTTGTACGGGATGCCGTAACGCTGGCAGAGCTCTTGCACCTCGGGCGCGATGTCGGAATACCGGCGCGCCGGCAGGTCCGGGAACAGGTGATGCTCGATCTGATGCGACAGGTTGCCGGACAACAGATGGAAGAACCTACCGCCGGTCAGGTTCGCCGAACCGAGCACCTGGCGGAAATACCATTGGCCGCGCGACTCGTTCTGGGTCTCCTCGACGGTGAATTCCCGTGTGCCGTCCGGAAAGTGGCCGCAGAAGATGATCATGTACGACCAAATGTTGCGCATCAGGTTGGCAGTCAGGTTGCCGGTGAGGACGAACGGCGCGAACGGCCCGGCCAGCAACGGAAAGGCGACGTAGTCCTTGAGGGTCTGCCGGCGCGTCTTTTGCCAGATCTCGCGCAGCACCTCGCGCTTGTCGCGGAGCTTGATCTCGCCGGAACGGATGCGCTCGGTTTCCAGTTCGTGCAGCGCGACGCCGTACTGAAACAGCACCATCAGCAGAAACGCGTAGACGGGGTTGCCCAGGTAGTAGGGGTGCCACTTCTGGTCCTGGCTCATCCGCAGAATGCCGTAGCCGATGTCGCGGTCCATGCCCACGATGTTGGTGTGGGTGTGGTGCATGTAGTTGTGCGAATGCCGCCACTGGTCGGCCGGGCAGGCCGTGTCCCACTCGAAGGTGCGGCCCGAGATCGCCGGGTCACGCATCCAGTCGTATTGGCCGTGCATGATGTTGTGGCCAATCTCCATGTTGTCCAGGATCTTCGACAGACCCAGCATGGTGGTTCCGAGCAGCCAGGCCGGCGGCAGAAACCCGGCAAACAGTAGGGCCCGACCACTCAGCTCCAAGGCACGCTGCGTCTTGATGACACGCCGGATGTAGTCGGCGTCTTCCTCGCCGAGCTGCGCAATCACGCGATCCCTGACCGCATCGAGTTCCCGGCCGAATTCCTCGGCCTGCTCGGGGGTGAGGGTGATCTTGTTGTCTGACATGATTTTTGCTCCCATCATCCGGTGTCAGAGCGATAGGTCGACATCGCCGACGGGGACGGATACGCAGATCTGTATGTCTTCGTCGGGTGCGCTGGACACCGCTCCGGTGGTCAGGCTGCGCACGGTGCCGGTGTTCTTGCGGCGGGTGCAGGTGTGGCAGATGCCCATCCGGCATCCGTTCTGCGGGTTCAGGCCAGCCGATTCGGGCTGCTCGAGCAGCGACCGGCCGTCGTCGCCGGTGTCGATGCCGCTGTCGGCGAACGTGACCCGGCCGCCCGACGGGTTGGTCGAGGCGGGTGGAGTGGTCAAGGCCGGGGGCACAAAGCTTTCGGTGAACACGTTTTCACAGTGCTGTCGGACGGTGTCGACCAAAGGGGTTGGCCCGCAGACGAATACCGCGTCCGGCGCCGGCATGGCCGCGGCCAGGTGTTGCGGTCCGAAGGCCCCTTCGAGGTCACCGTCGCCAGATCGGGTGAAACCGTGCAGCACACGCACGCCCGGCACGGCGGCCAGCTCCTCGCGGTAGCACGCCTCGGCGGGCGTGCGGGCGTAGTGCACGAACGCCAGCTCCCCTCCGGCGTCGACGTGGCCCTCGGCGACCAGGGTGCGCAGCATCGCCAGCACCGGCGTGATGCCGCTGCCCCCCGACACGAACAGGATCCGCCGCGGCCGCTGCGCGGGCAGCACGAACTCGCCGCCCGCCCCCGCCAGCCCGACCACCATGCCGCGGTGGGCGTAGTCGTAAAGGTAATTCGACACCAGGCCGCCCTCATGGCGGCCGATCGTGAGCTCGAAGGTGCGGCTGCCCTGGGCGTCGGCCGGGGAATAGCAGCGGGTATGCCGGCGGCCGTCGATCTCGACGGTGAGGTTGACGTATTGACCGGCCTGCACGGTGTGGGCGGACCGGAAGGTCGCGTTCGGCGCCAGGGTGAGGGTGACGCTGCGCGGCGTGCTGCGGCGCACGTCGACCACTTTCGCGCGGGCCTCACCCAGCGTCCACGTCGGCGACACCAGCTCGGTGTAGCGGTCCACACCGTGCGGCCCGGCCAGCAGGTCGACCAGGTCCGAGCCCAGGACGCGTTGGGTCAGCGTCCGGGTCAGATTTTGAGTGAACATATGTACACCGTGTAGGCGCTAGAGCCAGATCGTCAAGGGTTTTGCCGCGGTTTGTGGTAGGGTTCACATAGTGAACGGTCGTACTCCTGGTTCACGGCACAAGTCCAGCCGGAGCCGCTCGGGCGAAAGCCAGTCGCGCGAGGAGCGCAAGGAGGCGACCCGGCGCGCCATCATCGCCGCGGCACTCAAGCTCTTGCAGGACCGCAGCCTGTCCAGCCTGAGCCTGCGCGAGGTCACGCGGGAGGTCGGCATCGTGCCTGCCGCGTTCTACCGCCACTTCGAGTCGATGGAAGCACTGGGCCTCGTGCTCGTCGACGAGTCGTTCCGCAGCCTGCGCGACACGCTGCGCGAGGCGCGCGCCGGCAAGCTCGATCCGAACCGGGTGATCGAGTCGTCCGTCGAGATTCTGGTCGCCAGCGTCGCCGATCGCCGGGAGCACTGGCGGCTCATCGGCCGCGAGCGCAACAGCGGGCTGAGCGTGCTGCGCTACGCCATTCGCACCGAGATCCGGCTGATCACCTCGGAGCTGGCGACCGACCTGGCCCGCTTCCCGGGCCTCAACGCGTGGAGCACCGAGGACCTCAACGTGTTGGCGACCCTGTTCGTCAACTCGATGATCGTCATCGCCGAGGCGATCGAGGACGCCCAGACCGCCGAGGCGCTGGACGATATCCGCCGCCTTGCCGTCAAGCAGCTACGGATGATCGCCATCGGCATCGCCGGCTGGCGAAGCAAACCGTGAGTCCGGGCCGCTAACGCGCGTCCCGCCACATCGCAAACAACGGGGGTCCCCCGCCGGGCAGCTCGATTTCCCGGGTGACCGCGAAGCCGAAACGCTGGTAATACGACACGTTTTCGGGCTTGCTCGACTCGAGATAGGCCGGACAGTGCTCGGCGTCGCAGCGGTCCAACCGGGACCGCATCAACGCCTGCCCGAAACCTTGGCCACGGACCGAGGGGGCGCTGCCGATGGCGGCCAGATACCAGTGCGGCTCTTCGGGGTGGAAGCGCTTCATGAGTTCCTGCACCCCGCGGGCCTGTGCCGTGCGCAAGCCGAAGACCCGCAGAAAACTCGGCACCATCGCCCATTCCGCACGACGTGTCTCCCGCCAGTGATTCGGCGGATCCCACAGAGCCGCAGCGCCGATGGCCGGCCCGTCGGACGCGACCTCCACCCCACCGTGGGCCAGGTGGTGGTGCCGGGTTATCGCCGTAAACATGCGGCTCAGCTGACGCAGCCGCTTACCCGAGTCGGGCAGGATCCATTCCATGACCGGGTCGTCGTAGAAGGCCCGGCTCAAGGTGGCGGCGAGTTCGCCGATGTCGGACTGGTGCGCCGGACGTGCCTGCGGGGTCACATCGTCAGGCTAGCGGGTCGCCGGAGCGGTTATTCTGCTCCGATGGCCGATTTTTCGCGGCGGACGTTCGCGCGGGTGGCCGCCGGGGCTGGCGTGCTCGGTGCCGCCGGGGCGGCCGCCGCGTGCGGCAAGCAGGGCGGCGATCAGGCCAAGCCCGCCGCTCCCCCGCCACCGGCGCCCAAGAATGTGGGGCTGGTGCTCGCACACGAGCAGTTCCGCACCGATCAGCTGGTGGCACAGGCCAAGGCAGCCGAAGATGCCGGCTTTCAGTACGTCTGGGCCAGCGACCACATCCAGCCGTGGCAGGACAACGAAGGCCACTCGATGTTTCCCTGGCTGACCCTGGCGCTGGTCGGCAACAGCACCAGCCGCATCACCTTCGGCACCGGCGTCACCACCCCGACTTACCGCTACCACCCCGCGATCGTCGCGCAGGCGTTCGCGTCCCTGGCGATTCTCAGCCCGGGGCGGGTGTTTCTCGGTGTGGGTACCGGCGAGCAGCTCAACGAGCTGGCCACCACCAACACCTGGGGCAAGTACAGGGAGCGGCACGACCGGCTGGTCGAGGCGATCGGGCTGATCCGCCAGCTGTGGAGCGGCCAGCGAATCTCGTTTGCGGGCCGCTACTTTCAAACCGATTCCTTGAAGCTGTACGACGTGCCGGCCGCACCGCCGCCGATTTTCGTGGCGGCCAGCGGCCCCAAGAGCGCGACACTGGCCGGCCAGTACGGCGACGGCTGGATCACCCAGGCCCGCGACGTCACGAACCCGAAGCTCGTCGCCGCGCTGAACGCGGGTGCGCAGGCCGCCGGGCGCGACCCCAAGACCCTGGGCAAGCGCGTCGAGATGTTCGCCGTCGTCGGCGATAACGCGCAGGCCACCAAGGCCGCCGACCTGTGGCGGTTCAGCGCCGGTGGCTTCGACCGGCCCAACCCCGCCGAGATCCAGCGATCCGCCGCGTCGGTTCCGCTCGACAAGGTGCTGGCCAACTGGACGGTCGGCACGGATGCGGGCGCGCACGTCGCCGCCGTGCAGGCGCTGCTCGACGCCGGTGCCGTCCCGTTCCTGCACTTCCCGCAGGACGACCCGATCACCGCCATCAACTTCTATCGCGACAACGTCTTGCCCAAGCTGCACTGATCATCAACGCGGCGGTCGCAACGAGGCCCTAGGTGCCGCGCACCTACGATGAGGTAGCTCCAACTAGCGATCGCTCAGATGCCGGCGCGACGGTGCGCCGGGGAATGGTTGGCCACCGTGTGGGACTTCGAGACGGACCCGGAATATCAGGCGAAGCTGGACTGGGTCGAAAAGTTCATGGTCGACGAGCTGGAACCGCTCGATCTGGTCGCCCTTGATCCGTACGACAAACAGAACCCCGAGATGATGGGCATCCTGCGGCCGCTGCAGCAGCAGGCGAAGGACCAGGGTCTGTGGGCCGCGCATCTGGGGCCCGAACTCGGCGGTCAGGGCTTCGGTCAAGTGAAGTTGGCGCTGCTCAACGAAATCCTCGGGCGCTCCCGCTGGGCGCCGTCGGTGTTCGGCTGCCAGGCGCCGGATTCCGGTAACGCCGAGATCCTCGCGCTGTTCGGCACCGACGAGCAGAAGGCCCGCTACCTGCAGCCGTTGCTCGACGGCGAGATCTCCTCGTGCTACTCGATGACCGAACCCCAGGGCGGCTCCGATCCGGGGATGTTCGTGACGAACGCGGTCCGCGACGGCGACGATTGGGTCATCAACGGGGAGAAGTGGTTTTCCAGCAACGCCAAGCACGCGTCATTCTTCATCGTCATGGCCGTGACCAAACCTGACGCGCGCACGTACGACAAGATGTCGCTGTTCATCGTCCCGGGCGAGACGCCGGGGATCGAGATCATTCGCAATGTCGGGGTGGGCGGCGAGTCAAAGCACGGGTCGCACGGTTACGTCCGTTACAACGACGTCCGGGTGCCTGCCGATCATGTGCTGGGCGGCGAGGGATCGGCGTTCATGATCGCCCAGACGCGCCTCGGTGGCGGCCGTGTTCACCACGCGATGCGCACAATTGCATTGGCCCGCAAAGCTTTTGACATGATGTGTGAGCGCGCGGTGTCACGCAAGACCAGGCATGGCCATCTCTCCGATTTTCAGATGACTCAGGAGAAGATCGCCGACAGCTGGATCCAGATCGAGCAGTTCCGGCTGTTGGTGCTGCGCACCGCCTGGCTGATCGACAAGCATCACGACTACCAGAAGGTGCGCCGCGACATCGCCGCCGTGAAGGTCGCGATGCCCGCGGTGCTGCACGACGTGGCTCAGCGAGCCCTGCACCTGCACGGCGCGCTCGGAGTTTCCGACGAGATGCCGTTCGTCAAGATGCTGGTGGCCGCGGAGTCGCTGGGTATCGCCGACGGCGCCACCGAGCTGCACAAGATGACGGTGGCCCGACGCACGCTGCGCGAATATCAGCCCGTGACGACGCCTTTCCCGTCCGCGCACATACCGACCCGGCGCGCCGAGTCGCACGCGCGGCTGGCCGCACGTTTAGAGCACTCGATCGCCGAGTTCTAGCGGCACCGGCAGAGCGCCGGCCTGCCGGGCGCGGGGCGCAAGGTCAGCCCGACTCGAGCGACTGGATGGCGACCACCGCGCGGTCGAGAAATTCGTCAACCTGATCTTCGTGGTAGCCGCGGCGAAACAGCGGCGGTGGGCGAAACACCGCGGTACGCACCTCCTGCGCTGACAGCCTGTTGTGTGATTCGAGACGCTCTTCGATCCGCCTCAGCAGGTCGTCCACGTCATCGCGGCGGTAACCGCGTTCGCCGATCGGCGGCGACGAGAACGTGACCTCGCGGACGTCGTCGGCGGTGAGAAGTTCGCGGCGCGACTTCGGCATGCGCTCAGGAGATGTAGCGCACGATGCTTTCGGCCACACAGGCCGGCTTGGCCGACCCGTCGATCTCGACGGTGGTCGACACCGTCGCCTGCACGGCCCCATTGCCGACGTCGTCGACGCTAACCAACGAACTCTGCGCGCGCACCCTGGAACCGACCGGAACCGGCGCGGGAAAGCGAACCTTGTTGAGGCCGTAATTGATCGCGAGCTTGATGCCCTTGACGGTGTACATGTCATGCTGCAGCCGCGGCAGCAGCGCCAGGGTCATGAAGCCGTGCGCGATGGTCGTGCCGAACGGACCGGCGGCCGCCTGCTCCGGGTCGACGTGGATCCATTGGTGATCGCCGGTCGCATCGGCGAACAGATTGACCTCTTCCTGCGTTATGGTCACCCAGTCGCTCTGACCGATGGTCTCGCCCGCGGCGGCGGCGAGGTCGGCGACTGACTCGAAAGTGCGCATGGCCTCTCCTTTGATCGTGGGTAAGCATAGAACTCATGCGACTGCTGCTCATTGCCGATACCCACGTTCCGAAGCGGGCCCGCCAGTTGCCCCCGCAGCTGTGGGACGAAGTCGCCGGCGCGGACGTCGTCGTGCATGCCGGTGACTGGGTGGGGGTCGAGTTGATCGACGAGCTGCAAGCCAGGGCTGCCCGGCTGATCGGATGCTGGGGCAACAACGACGGGCCCGCGGTGCGGGCGCGGCTGCCGGAACTGGCCGACGTGACGTTGGCCGGCCTCCGCCTGACCGTGGTGCACGAGACCGGCGCTGCCGCCGGCCGCGAGGCCCGGATGTCGCGGCTGTACCCGGATCGCGACGTCGTGGTGTTCGGGCACAGCCACATCCCGTGGGACACCACGACGGACACGGGACTGCGCCTGCTCAACCCGGGCTCGCCCACCGACCGGCGCCGGCAGCCGTTCTGCAGCTACATGACCGCCCGCGTCGACGACGGAAACGTGACGGACGTCATCCTGCACCGCCTCGACAACTAGCGCAGGGACAGGCGCGACATAGCCCGCGCACATAGTTAGCTCGTAAACAGAGCTGTATGCCCGCAGTGAAGTCTGAGGTCGACCTGGTCACCGAGGTGTTCGGCGTCCTCGGCCGATTCCGGCGGCAGCTGCGGTCCGCGGGTCGCGGCTTTGCCTCCGCCCGGGTCACCGAGTCACAGTCGGAGCTGCTGTGGCTGATCGGCCGGCAACCGGGGATCTCGGTGCGCGCCGCGGCGGCCGAACTGGGGCTGGTGCCCAACACCGCCTCGACACTGGTCTCGAAGCTGGTCGCGGGCGGCCTGCTGATCCGGACCGTCGACTCGGCCGACCGGCGCGCCTGCCAGTTGCGGCTCGCCGAGCCCGCACAGCAGATCGTCGACGCGTCCAGAGCCGCCCACCGGGTGCTGCTGTCCGACGTGCTCGACGAACTCGACAGCGATCAAATCGATTCTCTGACAGCGGGGTTGAGGGTTCTCCACACGATGACACGACGATTACGGGAGCGCAGACCATGACCGAACTACTGCCGATGGCGATCGACTGCCAGCACCTGACCTACCGCTACGGCCAGTTCACCGCGGTCGATGACCTGACGTTGCAGGTGCGCCCCGGCGAGACGATGGGCCTGCTCGGGCCGAACGGCGCCGGCAAGACGACCCTGGTGCGGATGCTGACCACGCTGACACCGGTCCAGAACGGCGAGCTGCGCATCTTCGGGCTGGACTCGGTGCGTCAGACCACCGATATCCGCAGCAATATCGGCTATGTGCCGCAACAACTCTCGATCGAGCCGGCGCTGACCGGGCGGCAAAATGTGGCATGGTTCGCGCGGCTGTACGGCGTCCCGCGCGCCGAACGGGCGGACCGCGTCGAGCAGGCGCTGGCCGCCATGGAGCTGCTCGAAGTCGCCGACCGGCTGGCGGGCTCCTATTCCGGCGGCATGGTGCGCCGCCTGGAAGTCGCCCAGGCACTGGTCAACCGCCCGTCGCTGCTGGTGCTCGACGAACCGACCGTCGGACTGGATCCCATTGCCCGCGAAGGCGTCTGGACCCAGGTGCAGAGCATGCAGGCCCAGTTCGGCATGACTGTGCTGCTGACCACCCACTACATGGAAGAAGCCGACGCCCTGTGCGACCGGGTGGCGCTGATGCATCGCGGCGTGTTACGGGCGGTGGGGACGCCGGCAGATCTAAAGGCACACGTGTCCAAGGTGTCGCCCCGCGCCACGCTCGAGGACGTATTCCGCCACTACGCGGCCTCCGACCTCACCGAATCTGCGGCGTCGTCCGAGTTCCGCGAAATCCGTTCCAGTAGAAGGGTTGCCAGCCGTGCCAGTTGACCAAGCCGTCCAGCCGACCCTGGTCCGCGCCCCGCGGGGGTGGCAGCGAGTGTGCGCCACCATGAGCCGCGTCGGCGCCTTCGCGATCGTCGAAATGCAGAAGCTGCGGCACGATCGCACCGAACTCGTCACCCGCATGGTGCAGCCGGCGTTGTGGCTGCTGATCTTCGGCACGACTTTTTCCAAGCTACACGTCATCCACACCGGGTCGGTGTCCTACCTGGCATTTCTGGCGCCGGGCATCATCGCGCAGTCGGCGCTGTTCAGCTCGATTTTCTATGGCATCCAGATCATTTGGGATCGCGATGCCGGCGTGCTGGCCAAACTCATGGTCACCCCGGCTCCGGCGTCGGCACTGATCACCGGCAAGGCATTCGCCGCCGGGGTGCGCTCGGTCGCGCAGGTCGTCGGCGTGCTGGCGCTGGCGTACGTGATGAACGTGGGCCTCACCGTCAACCCGCTGCGGATCCTGGCGGCGATGGTCGTCGTGATGCTGGGCGCGGCGTTCTTCGCCTGCCAGTCGATGACGTTGGCCGGGTTGGTGCGCAGCCGCGACCGGCTGATGGGTATCGGTCAGGCCATCACCATGCCGCTGTTCTTCGGGTCCAACGCGCTGTACCCGGTCGACGTCATGCCGTCCTGGCTGCGGGTGCTCAGCACCGTCAATCCGCTGAGCTACGAGGTCGACGCCCTGCGGGCGATGCTGATCGGCACGCCGCTCAATCCGCTGGACTTCAGCGTGCTGGCGGCCGCCGCTGTGATCGGAATCGGCACGGCCGCAACGCTATTGCGTCGCCTCGTCGCGTAGCGGGACCGCGGGCCGATAGCGCACCGGTACCCAGATCTGCAAGGTGGCCGCATCGTTTCGATAGGCGATCGTGACTCGTTTGCGACGTTTGCCGGCCGTGTCCCAATCGTTGCCCAACCGCGATCTTGTCGCGCGGCCGTGACGCACCGATTACGTCGGGCGGCTGTGTTTCACTCCCCGAGAACGGATTCCACGTGTGGTGCACGGCACCGGAAAACGATTGAAAGTTGAGATGGGGTAGAGGGCTATGTCGTTCTTACAAGAGGTGCGAAGGTTGCGTGTCGCCGCGGCGGGCATGCCGCGCCGGCTGGCGATCGCGGCCATGGGTGCGGCCCTGCTGTCGGGTCTGGTGGCCGCCGGCGGCGGCTCGGCGCCCGCGGGGGCGTTCTCCAAGGCGGGGCTGCCCGTGGAGTACCTGCAGATCCCCTCGCCGTCGATGGGCCGCAACATCAAGGTCGAATTCCAGGGCGGCGGTGCGCACGCCGTGTACCTGCTGGACGGTCTGCGGGCTCAGGACGACTACAACGGCTGGGACATCAACACCCCGGCCTTCGAGGAGTTCTACCAGTCCGGCCTGTCGGTGATCATGCCCGTGGGCGGCCAGTCCAGCTTCTACAGCAACTGGTACCAGCCGTCGTCGGGCAACGGCCAGAACTACACCTACAAGTGGGAGACGTTCCTGACCCAGGAGATGCCGCTGTGGCTGCAGGCCAACAAGCAGGTCTCCCCGCTCAACAACGCCGCGGTGGGTCTGTCGATGTCGGGCGGTTCCGCGCTGATCCTGGCCGCGTACTACCCGCAGCAGTTCCCTTATGCTGCATCGCTGTCCGGCTTCCTCAACCCGTCCGAGGGCTGGTGGCCGACGCTGATCGGCCTGGCCATGAACGACTCGGGCGGCTACAACGCCAACAGCATGTGGGGCCCGTCGAGCGACCCTGCCTGGAAGCGCAACGACCCGATGCTGCAGATCCCGCGGCTGGTGGCCAACAACACCCGCGTCTGGATCTACTGCGGTAACGGCACACCGAGCGACCTCGGCGGCGACAACATGCCGGCGAAGTTCCTCGAAGGCCTGACGCTGCGCACCAACGAGCAGTTCCAGAACACCTACACGGCAGCGGGTGGACGCAACGGCGTGTTCAACTTCCCTGCCAACGGGACGCACTCGTGGCCCTACTGGAATCAGCAGCTGATGGCGATGAAGCCTGACATGATTCAGGTCATCAACGCGGTCAACACGCCCCCGCCGGCCCCAGCCGCCACGCCGGGGACCTGATTCCCCAAGCCAGCATCGGCAGCAGCGCACCGGTCAGCGCTGCTGCCGATGCTTTTTTCGCGAGCTAGTTGTGATGTCCAGGGAGGTTGGTCAGTCTGGTGACTGGTGGCTTGCCTGCGATGGCGGAGTGGGCTCGATGGAAATTGTAGAAGTGCAGCCAGCCCGCTAAAGCGGTGTCGCGTTCTTTAGTGGACTGGTAGTGACGGGCGTAGGCCCAACCGTCGGCCATGGTGCGATGGAATCTCTCGATCTTTCCGTTGGTTTGCGGCCGGTACGGGCGGGTCCGCTTCGGAGTGACGCGCAACTCGGCACAGGCGTCACGCCACGCGAAGGATCGGTAGGCCGATCCGTTGTCTGAGAGCACCCGTTCGACGACGACCCCGCACTCGGCGAACCACGCGACTGCGCGCTGCAGCACGGCGACGGCCGTCGCGGCCTTCTCATCGGTACAGATCTCGGCGTAAGCCATCCGAGAGTGATCGTCGATCACGGTGTGTACGAACGCGATTCCGATCTTCGGGCGGTAATTCGTCGAGATGCCACCGCGTTCCCCGGTGCGGTGGCCGGTGGCGATGGCGTTGCGTTTGCTTTGTTCTCGACTCAGGAATCTGTGACCGCCACCGTCGGGGATGTTGGCGAACTTGGTGACGTCGACGTGGATCAACGCGCCGGGATGGGGATGTTCGTAGCGGCGCAGCGGTTCGCCGGTGACGCGGTCGATGTGGGATAGCCGGTTGATGCGGCACCGGGTCAGTACCGCGTGCACAGTGGAGGCCGGCACCCCCAAGCGCCCGCCGATCTGCACCGGCCCGAGCCGCTTGCGCCATCGCAGATCCACGATCCGGCGCATCAGCGCCGGTGCGGTCCTGGTGGGGCTGACGTGCGGACGTGAGCTGCGGTCGGCCATCCCGGCGGGCCCCTCGGCGCGGAACCGATCGGCCCACTTCTTGGCGGTTCGCGGGGCGACCATGAACATCTTCGCCGCCGCCGCGTAGGTCCAACCGGACTCGACGACGAGTCTGGCGAGCCTCAATCGAGCGCGCGGGGTCAGTGCAGCGTTAGCGTGGGACACGAAGGCCTCCTGGTTGATGAAGCGGTTCCTAGACAGCTCCACTTCACAACCGGAGGCCTTCCCTGTCACACAGACTCACCGATAACGGGAGAAACAACCTCCCTGGACATCACAGCTAGTCCACGGCGCGGCGGCGGTCCATGTGCAAATACGTGAAGGCGGTGGTCACCGCGCAGACGACGGTGGCCACCACCAGCATCCAGGTGCCGTTGACGACAAGGCTGATGGCGCCGCCGAACGCGGCGCCGAGCACGAAGCTGATGAACAGCAGGAAGTATCCCAGCCAGTCCGCGATGGTTCCGCCGGCCAGGTGCCGTTCGATGCCCTGGCCCATCTTGACGAGCGTGCCCGTCACGTAACTCAGCGGGATCGACACCTCGCCGTCCTTGACGAATGAGGTGTTCAGCGCGCCGATACCGAAGACCACCAACATGATCGGCGCGAAATCGAGCATGTTCTCGCCCCAGCCGTCTTCGATGACGTCCAGCGCGGTCGCCGCCACCAGGCTGGTCGTCGTCAGCACCGTGGGACCGTGCGGATGCCCCGACCAGAAGCGCCTGCGGGCCACCGAGGCGATCACCACGCCGGCGACGAAGCACACCAGCAGCAGCCCCGCGGTGATCGAGAGCAACACGTCATGCCGGAAGTACCCCAGCACCGCGCGCTGCGCGTTGCCCGTCATGAACGTGACGAAATAACCCTCGGAATGGGTGAATGCGGTCGCCCCCAACACGCCTGCCAGCGCGGCCAGCAGCCACGACAAGCGGTTCTCGCTGTCGAATATCGGACTTGTCACCCGCATATGCTGTCAAACGGCGCGGGCCCACGCCCGTCAAACGGCGGCGAGCCGAGCGATGGAACGCAGCGGGATCGGCAGCCACCCGGGCCGGTGACGCGCCTCGTACCCGGCCTCGTACACCGCCTTGTCGAGTTCGTACGCGGCCAGTAGCTGCGAGTGATCCCGCGGGTCGACGCCCGACGCGGCCGCATATCCCTCGCAGAACGCGGTCCGGTTGCGCTCCACCCACTCCCGGGCGCGCGCGGCCCGCTGCTTGTCCGAACCCTGATCCACCAACGGGCCGTAAGCGGCGTACTCGAACGAGCGCAGCACACCGGCCACGTCCCGCAACGGCGAATCTGGTGCCCGCCGCTCCTCGAGCGGCTGACCCGGCTCACCTTCGAAGTCGATCAGCAGCCAGCGCTCGGGGGTGCGCAGCACCTGCCCGAGGTGCAGGTCGCCGTGGACGCGCTGCACGGTCACCGGCTCGCCCTCGACCTTCTGGAATTGCTGCTCGATGGCGTCCGCGTGTTCCCTCAATTCGGGAACCAGCTCGACCGCCGCCGCCAACCGGGCGAGCACCGTGTCCACCGGGAAGGTCGTCTGCTCCGTTCCCAGGGATTCGGCCAGGGTCGCGTGCACGGACGCGACGGCTTCGCCCAGCCGGTTGGACTCGCCGGCGAAGTCACCGCCCACCTCGTGGGCGTACAGGTCGCCCTCGGCGAACAGGTCGCGAACGCTGGCCGTGGCCATCGCCCAGCCCTCGGCGGCGTTGGCCGCGAACTCCGTCACCATGCCCAGCGGCCACGCGGCATCGGCGGCCCGGGCGCCGTCGGAGTTGAGCTCGTAGGTGCCGAGCAATCGGGCCACGTGCGGGTTGCCGGCGCGACCGAGCACCCGGTTGAGTTCGATGTCGGGGTTGACGCCGCGGCTGACCCGGCGGAACACCTTGAAGATGGCGCGGCGATCGAAGATGACGCTGGTGTTGGACTGCTCGGCGTCGGAGACGTGCGGCACCGCATCCAGGGGCAGGACGGTGTCCGGCTCCTTGGCAAACGACACCTCGGCGCCCGTCCCGTCGCGCACAGCCGCGGAGTCCATCAACGACAGCAGGAATTGCGGCGCGTCGGCGTCATAGAGCGCGTCGAAGCCGGTCTGGTCGTCCGCGGCGCCGATCGTGGCGACCGTGCTGTATTCGGAGACCGGCGCGACGTCCCATTCAACGATCACCTGGTAACGCTCCGACGAGCCATTGGTGTAGCCGGCGTCGACCAGCACCAGGTCGAGGTCGTCGCGCAACGAGACGACGAGAGCGGTCTCGGCGGTCGACAGTTCGCGGTTGCGTCCGGCATACCAGCGCTGTTGTGGCAGCCATTCGGCCCACGGCAGGTTGGCAGTTCGTGTCATGAGCGACGTTCCTCCTCATCGCAGCGTCCGCCGCGGTTGGGCAGTACCTCCGCTGCATGGCGATTCGCGGTGGTCATGCGTTCTCCTCGGCGTGGTGCAGCAACTGGAACCAGTAGAACCCGTGTCCCGGCAGTGTCAGCAGATAGGGCAGGTGGCCGATGCGGGGAAACTCCACCTGGCCGGTCAGCTCGACCGGCGTGCACCCGCTCCACTGCTGCAGGTTCAGTTCGATGGGCTGCGGGAAACGCGACAGGTTGTTCACGCACAGCACGGTGTCGCCGTCGCCCGGCACCTGGCGCGCATACGCCAGCACCGACGGGTTGGACCCGCCCAATTCCTCGAACGAGCCGATGGCGAAGGCCTCGTGGCGGCGCCGCACCGCGAGCATGGTGCGCGTCCAGTTGAGCAACGACGTCGAGGTGTCACGCTGTGCCTCGACGTTGACCGCCTGATATCCGTAGACCGAGTCCTGGTTGGGCGGCAGATACAGCCGGCCGGGGGTGGCCTTCGAGAAACCCGCGTTGCGGTCCGGCGTCCACTGCATCGGGGTGCGCACCCCGTCGCGGTCACCCAACCAGATCACGTCGCCCATCCCGATTTCGTCCCCGTAATAGAGGACGGGTGAGCCCGGCAGCGACAACAGCAATGCGGTGAACAATTGCATCTGGTTGCGGTCGTTGTCCAGCAGCGGCGCCAGCCGGCGGCGAATCCCGACGTTCGCCTTCATCCGTGGATCCTTGGCGTACTCGGAGTACATGTAGTCGCGTTCCTCGTCGGTGACCATTTCCAGGGTCAGCTCGTCGTGGTTACGCAGGAAGATCCCCCACTGCGCCATGTCCGGGATGTCCGGCGTCTGCGCCAGGATCTCCGAGATCGGGAACCGCGATTCCCGGCGGACGGCCATGAAGATGCGCGGCATCAGCGGGAAGTGGAACGCCATGTGGCATTCGTCGCCGCCGGTGCTGGCATCCCCGAAGTATTCGACGACGTCGGCCGGCCACTGGTTGGCCTCTGCCAGCAGCACCCGGCCCGGGAATTCGTCGTCGATGACCTTGCGGACCTTCTTGAGGAAGGCGTGCGTCTCCGGCAGGTTCTCGCAGTTGGTGCCCTCGCGCTCGAACAGGTACGGCACGGCGTCCAGCCGAAATCCGTCAATCCCGAGGTCGAGCCAGAAGCGCAGCACGTCGATCATCGCTTCCTGCACGGTGGGGTTGTCGTAGTTCAGGTCCGGCTGGTGCGAGAAGAACCGGTGCCAGTAGAACTGCTTGCGCACCGGGTCGAACGTCCAGTTCGACTCCTCGGTGTCGATGAAGATGATCCGGGCGTCTTCGTACTTCTCGCTGGTGTCGCTCCACACGTAGTAGTCGCCGTACGGGCCGTCCGGGTCGTGCCGGGACTCCTGGAACCACGGGTGGGAATCCGAGGTGTGATTCATCACCAGGTCGGTGATGACACGGATTCCTCGCTCGTGCGCGGCGTTCAGCAACGCCACGAAGTCCTCGACGGTGCCGAACTCGGGTAATACCTTGTAGAAGTCGCGGATGTCATAGCCGCCGTCGCGCAGCGGGGAGTCGTAGAACGGCGGCAGCCAGATGCAGTCGATCCCCAGCCACTGCAGGTAGTCCAGGCGACCGATCAGCCCCTGCAGGTCGCCCGAGCCGTCCGCGTTGGCGTCGCAGAACGCCCGGACCAGAACCTCGTAGAACACGGCGTGCTTGAACCACGTCGGGTCGGCGGGCAGCGCGGTGGCATTCTCGAAATCCTCGGCCTCGGGGTGTTCGACCACGCCTCCCTCGACGTGACTGCCCCCGGCGGGATGGTGCTCGACAGCGTCTTTTGCGTCGTTCATCAATTCCACGATGCCACGGGTACCCGAGGCCGCAACTTGGGAATCACGTGAGCAGACTTGCCTAATGACAACCGAATTGGCCGGTCGCCGGACGGTAGTTGCGCGACGATCAGGCGGGCGGCCCGTCGCCCAGCACCACCGGCACGCTGTGCTCGCCGTCCTGGGAGCGCCAGCGCAAGGTGATGGTGTCCCCGGGGTGATGCGGCACCAGCACGTCGGTCATCGAGGTGGGACCGTTGATCGGGACGTTGTCGACGCCGATGATGGTGTCACCCGCCGCGATCCCGGAGCCCGCGGCCGGCCCCCCGTTGACCACCCGCGCAACCCGCGCGCCGTTGCCGCCGCCCTCGGCGACTCCGAGGCCGAGGAAGGCCGTCGGTCCGATGTGCACGGTGTTGGAGCCGGCCCCGCTGCGGATGGCACCGGCCACCCCCATCGCGCGACCGATCGGGATGGCAAAGCCCTGCCCGCCCGACATCTTGTAGCTGTCGCTGGCCGCGGTGTTCATCCCGACCACCTGGCCCGCGGCGTTGACCAGCGGGCCGCCCGAATCGCCCGGGCGGATCGCGGTGTCGGCCTGGATCAGGCCGCCCAGCCGTTCGTCGGCGCCGGTCAGCGTGTCGGTGGCCGAGACGGTCTGGTTGAGCGCGACGACCCGGCCGTGCACCGCCTCGGGCGCGCCGCTGCCGCCGGCGTTGCCGACGGCGGTCACCGGCTCGCCGATGGCGACGCCGCCGCCGATAGCCGCGGTGGGCAGGCCCCCCGCGCCGCGCAGTTGCAGCACCGCGACGTCGGCGTTGCGGTCATAGCCGATCACGTCGACGGCATAGGTCTGGCCGTTGCCGACGTCGAAGGCGTTGATGTCGGTGGCGCCGGAGATCACGTGGTTATTGGTCAGCACGACGCCGCCCGGGTCGATGACGATGCCGGTGCCGGCGCCGATCGCGCTGTTGTAGCCGAACTTGGTGTTGACGTTGACGATCTGCGGCGTGACGATTGCCGCGGGATCCAGCGGCAGCGGCCTGAGGGGTGTGGCGGACGCCGGCACCGTGGCCAGGCCCAGACCCAGCGCGGTCACTGCCAGCACGCTGGCCAACCATGACCACCAGATCGGGCGGTGGTGCCGTCTATTCATCCCCGTGCCTCCTGCTGCGAAGATCAGAATCCGCTCAGCCTTTGCTCTGAGCGGTACAGATTGTGTACATCACCGTAGTGCAGGTAGCTAGTTGAGACGCCGCTCAGGTCCATAAGCTGGCAGGATGGGCGAATTCGACCCGCGGGCCAGCTTCTCACAGTCCCCGGTGGCGCGGTTGGCCACCAGCACGCCCGACGGCAACCCGCACCTGGTGCCGGTGGTGTTCGCGGTGGCCACCGGCGGGCCGGACGGGCACGACGGGTACGACGGGTACGACGTGGTGTACACGGCCGTCGACGCGAAGCCGAAGACGACCAAACGGCTGCGCCGGCTCGCGAACATCCAGGCCAATCCGCAGGTGAGCCTGCTCGTCGACCACTACACCGAGGAGTGGACGCAGTTGTGGTGGGTCCGCGCTGACGGCACCGCCGCGGTTCATTCCGACGGCGCCCAAATGGACACCGGATATGCACTGCTGCGCGCGAAATACCCTCAGTACCAATCTGTTTCGCTAGACGGTCCGGTGATCGCGGTAACGGTGCGCCGTTGGTCGGGCTGGCACGCCTGACGCCGGTCTTGTGCTGAGCCGCAGTTGAGAGAAAGGTTGCCTACTAGATCTGTGAGCTGGGCCACACCGAGCGCGGCACGGTCCCGCCGGCGCGGCCGAAGTGGAGGAACGTGATGGCCGACAAAGCGAACGCCGCCCCGGGGACGGGAGCCGCTCCCACCGCGAACGGTCCGGGCGACGTTCGCAACATCGTGCTGGTAGGCCCGTCGGGCGGCGGCAAGACCACGCTGGTCGAGACCCTGCTGGTGGCGGGCGGGGTGCTGACGAGGCCCGGCTCGGTCGTCGACGGCAGCACCATCTGCGACTACGAGGAAGCGGAAATCCGCCAGCAACGGTCGGTCGGCGTCGCGGTGGCCTCCCTGGTGCAGGACGGCATCAAGATCAACCTGGTCGACACCCCCGGCTACGCCGATTTCGTCGGCGAGCTGCGGGCCGGGCTGCGGGCCGCGGACTGCGCACTGTTCGTGATCGCGGCCAACGAGGGTGTCGACGAGCCGACCAAATCGCTGTGGCAAGAGTGCAGCCAGGTCGGCATGCCCCGCGCCGTAGTGATCACCAAGCTCGACCACGCCCGGGCCAACTACGCCGAGGCCCTGGCCGCCGCCCAGGACGCGTTCGGCGACAAGGTCATGCCGCTGTATCTGCCGACCGGCCTACCGTCCTGCACGGGGCTGATCGGCCTGCTGTCGCAGCAGCGCTACCTGTACTCCGGCGGCAAGCGGACCGCCGAGCCCCCGGATCCCGCCGATGCCGAGCGCGTCGAGGACGCGCGCGGCACCCTGATCGAAGGCATCATCGAGGAATCCGAGGACGAGTCACTCATGGAGCGGTACCTCGGCGGCGAGAGGATCGACGAGTCGGTGCTCATAAAAGACCTGGAGCGGGCCGTCGCCCGCGGTTCGTTCTTCCCGGTGCTCCCGGTGTGCAGCGGTACCGGCGTGGGCACGCTGGAATTGCTGGAAATCGCCACCCGCGGATTCCCCTCCCCGATGGAACACTCGATGCCCGAAGTCTTTACCCCGCTGGGCGCCCCGCACGCCGAGCTGGCGTGCGATGTGGGGGCCCCGCTGCTGGCCGAGGTGGTGAAGACGACCTCGGACCCCTACGTCGGCAGGGTCAGCCTGGTCCGGGTCTTCTCCGGGACCATCCGGCCCGACACGACCGTCCATGTGTCGGGCCATTTTTCGTCGTTCTTCGGCGAGTCCAACGGGAACGGCAACACCCACCCCGACCACGACGAGGACGAACGCATCGGCGTGCTGTCCTTCCCGCTGGGCAAGCAGCAGCGTCCGGCGCCGGCTGTGGTCGCCGGCGACATCTGCGCGATCGGCAAGCTGAGCCGGGCCGAAACCGGTGACACGCTGTCGGATAAGTCCGAACCCCTGGTCCTGCGGCCCTGGGCGATGCCGGAACCGCTGCTGCCGATAGCGATTGCCGCGCACGCCAAGACCGACGAGGACAAGCTCTCCGTGGGGCTGGGACGGCTCGCCGCCGAAGACCCGACGCTGCGGATCGAGCAGAACCAGGAAACGCACCAGATCGTGCTGTGGTGCATGGGCGAGGCTCACGCCGGCGTCGTGCTCGATGCGCTGGCCAACCGGTACGGCGTCACGGTGGACACCGTCGAGCTGCGCGTGCCGCTACGAGAAACGTTCGGCGGCAAGGCAAAAGGGCACGGCCGGCACGTCAAGCAGTCCGGCGGCCACGGCCAGTACGCGGTCTGCGAGATCGAAGTCGAACCGCTGCCCGAGGGCTCGGGTTTCGAGTTCCTCGACAAAGTTGTCGGCGGCGCGGTACCGCGGCAGTTCATCCCCAGCGTCGAGAAGGGCGTGCGCGCGCAGATGGACAAGGGCGTCCACGCCGGCTACCCGGTGGTCGACATCCGGGTCACCCTGCTCGACGGCAAGGCCCACAGCGTGGACTCCTCGGACTTCGCGTTCCAGATGGCCGGTTCCCTCGCGCTGCGGGAGGCCGCGGCCGCCACCAAGGTCAGCCTGCTCGAGCCGATCGACGAGATCTCGGTATTGATACCCGACGATTTCGTCGGGGCGGTGATGGGCGACCTGTCGGGCCGTCGGGGCCGCGTGCTCGGCACCGATACCGCGGGCCACGACCGCACGGTGGTGCGGGCCGAGGTGCCGCAGGTCGAGCTGACCCGGTACGCGATCGATCTGCGGTCACTGGCGCACGGGGCCGCGTCCTTCACGCGTTCGTTTGCCCGCTACGAACCGATGCCGGAATCCGCGGCGAACCGGGTGCAGGCTACTGTGTGAAAGCACCTGAGAAGCAACCAGATTGGGACCTCGGATTCGATCATGTCGACGTTCAACGGCCTGCCCGTCCACATCCTGCTCAACCATTTCATCGTCGTTTTTGCCCCGTTGACCGCGATCTTGGCGATCGTGTGCGTGGTGTGGCCCGCGGCGCGGCGCCGGCTGATCTGGCTGGTCCTGCTGCTGGCGGTGGGCACGCTCGTGCTGACGCCGATGACGACCACCGCGGGCGTGTGGTTGTCGGCCCGCGTCGGTAGGCCGTCGCCAATCCTGATCAATCACGAACAGCTCGGCTCGACGCTGATCTACATCATCGCGGCGCTGGCGGGCACGGTGGCGCTGCTGGCCGCCCTGCACGTTCGGCTGGAGCGCGGGGTGCACGTCAAAGCGGCGCTGCACGCAGCGATCGCGGTGTTGGTCGTCGTCGCGGCCGTGGCCACGCTGGTGCAGACCTACCGCGTCGGCGACTCGGGCGCCCGGGCCGCCTGGGGCAACCTGACGTCGTCGGCCGGGTGAGCGCCCGCGCTCACGCGGGTCGGCCGAATTGTTCGGCCACGGCCCGACGATCCAGCGAGCCCTTGGCCGTGTGCGGCAACTCTTCGGCTTCGACGTAGCTGGTCGGGATTTCGAACGGCGCCAGCCGGTCGCGACAGAACGCCGCCAGCTCGTCCGGCGTCGGTGAACCAGGTTCCCGTGCAACGATCACCGCGGCCACCGTCTCGCCGTACATCTTGTCCAGCAGCGCGAACACGGCGACCTCCAGCACGCCCGGGTGGCTGGCCAACACGCCCTCGACGCGCTCCGGGGAAATCTTTTCCCCGCCCCGGTTGATGAGTTCCTTGATGCGGCCCCGGATGGTGAGATCGCCTGCGGTCGAAAGCGATCCCAGATCGCCGGTGCGCAACCAGCCGTCGGTGAAGTTGGCGGCGGTGATCGCCGGATCCCCGAGATAGCCGCGCACCACCGTCGGGCCGTGCAGCCAGACCTCCCCGACGGACTCGGCGGCAAGGGGTTGCCCGTCGGGGCCGGCGATCCGGATTTCCGGGCAGGTCGACTTGCCTACGAGACCCGTAGTCTCAGAAGGGTTTTCGTGGGCGTCGATACCTGTGGTGGCCACCTGATGGGTGGCCTCGGTCATCCCGAACGCACACACCACCGGAGCCGAGAACGTATCTTGCAGCGCCGCAGCTGTTTCCGTGGTGAGCGGGGCGCTGCAGCTGCGGATGAAGCGCAGTGCGATCTTGTCGCTGTCGGGCTGCTCGGTTTTCGCGCGCTCCAACAGGATCTGGTGGATCGTCGGGACCGCGGTGTACCAGGTGGCCCGGACGGCATCGATGTCGTCCCAGAAGGTGTGCGCAGAGAACTTCCCGCGCGCCGGCAACAACACCGTCCCCCCTGATGCCAGCGTCGACAACAGCGCGGCCACCAGCCCGTGCCCGTGATAGAGCGGCATCACCGCGACGGTGGCGTCCCGCGGGCCCAGCCGATAGCCGGCGACGATCGCCCGAACCGAGTCAGCCAGGTTGGCCCGAGTCCACGGCACCATCTTCGGCACGCCCGTCGTGCCCCCGGTGAACATGATCATGGCGTCGTCGCGACGCAGCCCCTGCGGCGTCGCAACATCCGACCTGGGCGCCGCCGCGGTGTCCAGGGCGACCCCGGGAGCGCGGCCGTCGCCGCCGGGGGTCACCGCGAGGGGCCACCACCGCGCGCCGGCCTCGGGATCGCCGTCACCGTCGACGAGCACCACACGCGCGCCCACCGCATCGCTGCGCACCACCTGCTCGCCGACGGGCAACGCCGGATCCAACGGCACCGCAACCAGCCCGGCCCGCGCTGCCGCCAACAACCCGACGACGAATTCGGCACTGCTCCCGGTACGCAGCCCGACGCGGTCACCTGGCGCCAGTCCGCCCTGCTTCAATTGCGCGGCCAGGTCCTCGACCAGGGCGGACAAGTCGCGGTAGCTGATCGGCAGGCGATCGGCCGAGACGACCAGCGCCGGCGCCTCGGGGTCCCGGGCCGCCGCCGCGGCAACCAGATCGGCGACGCTGGGGGATTCGTCGGTCAACTCCGCCGACGGGGTGATCAAGTCAGACATCGCCGTGGTCCTTCCGCTTTGCTCGAATGTGTACCAGTACCTGGTTGCACGATGCCGAGAAACCTCCCTATTCGTCCAATACTGTTCAGCTCACGATCGATAATCGGCAGCTATCGAGTCGGCTCCCCGCGGCCGCCGGTGGTCGATAATCAGCGTGGATCGGTGCATAGCGGTTCGGTCTTGGACACCGGCGGGACACCCGGGCCACAGTGACGGGTGACAGGCACAGACACACGAGGAGTCGGCACATGACCACACTGACCGATGGTTTTCACCTGGTGGTGGATGCCTTGAAGGCCAACGGCGTCCACACCATCTACGGGATCGTCGGCATCCCGATCACCGACCTGGCCCGCGTCGCACAGGCGTCCGGACTTCGTTACATCGGTTTCCGGCAAGAGGCCTCCGCCGGCAACGCGGCCGCGGCCGCCGGGTTTCTCACCCAGCGTCCCGGCATCTGCCTCACGACCTCCGGACCCGGGTTCCTCAACGGCCTGCCCGCGCTGGCCAACGCCACCACGAACTGCTTCCCGATGATCCAGATTTCCGGATCGAGCAATCGCGCGCTGGTCGACTTGCAGCGCGGCGACTACCAGGACCTCGATCAGCTGGAGGCCGCACGGCCGTTCGCGAAGGCGGCCTACCGGATCACCCGGGTGGAGGACATCGGCCGGGGCGTCGCCCGCGCGATTCGCACCGCGGTCTCCGGACGTCCCGGGGGCGTGTACCTCGACATCCCCGGCGCCGTACTGGGCCAGGCCATGGATGTGTCCGCCGCGGCGGACACCGTCTGGCGGGTGGTCGACCCGGCTCCGCGACAGTTGCCGGCGCCCGAGGCGGTCGATCGGGCACTCGAAGTGCTCGCGGGCGCGCAGCGACCGCTGATCGTGCTCGGCAAGGGCGCAGCCTACGCGCAGGCCGACGGCGTGATCCGGAAATTCGTTGAGTCCACCGGGATTCCGTATCTGCCGATGTCGATGGCGAAGGGCCTGCTGCCGGACTGCCACCCGCAGTCCGCCGCGGCGGCGCGCTCGCTGGCGATCGCCCGCGCCGACGCGGTGTTGCTGGTCGGCGCCCGGCTGAACTGGCTGCTCGGCCACGGGGAGTCACCGCAGTGGTCCGCCGATGCGAAATTCGTGCAAGTCGACATCGCGCCCACGGAGTTCGACAGCAACCAGCCGATCTTTGCGCCGTTGGTCGGCGACATCGGGTCGGTGCTGTCGGCGCTCTGCGACGGCCTGGGCGCCCGTCCGATCGCGGTGTCCGCGCAGTGGACCGACGAGCTGGCCGAGCGCAGGGCACGCAACGACGCCAAGATGCGCGAACGGCTGGACGAAGACCCTTACCCCATGCGGTTTTACAACGCACTCGGCGCTATTCATGCCGTGTTGCAGGACAATCCGGACATATACGTGGTCAACGAGGGAGCCAACGCACTCGATTTGGCCCGCAACGTGATCGAAATGCAGTTGCCGCGACACCGGCTCGACACCGGGACCTGGGGCGTCATGGGTATCGGCATGGGTTATGCCATCGCGGCCGCCGTCGAGACCGGCAGGCCGGTCGTCGCGATCGAGGGTGACAGCGCCTTCGGCTTCTCCGGCATGGAGATAGAGACGATCTGCCGCTACCAGTTGCCGGTGACCGTCGTCATCCTCAACAACGGCGGTGTCTACCGCGGCGACGAGGCGACAACCGGGGATGACCCGGCACCCACCGTGCTCAACGCACGGGCCCGTCACGAGTTGATCGCAGAGGCGTTCGGCGGCAAGGGATATCACGTCTCGACGCCGTCCGAGCTGCGCGCGGCGCTGGCCGAAGCGGTCGCCTCGGGCGGGCCGTCGATCGTCGACTGTGAGCTCGACCCGGCGGCCGGCGTGGAGAGCGGACATCTGGCAGGCCTCAACCCGGCCAGCGCGGCGACCGCGTCTCCCGCCGCGGTCAGCGCCGATGCGTGACGTCGGTCAGCTGGGCGTCGAAGAACTCGTTCAGCGCCAGCTGCCGGGCGGATGCGATGAGCGCGCGGGCGATCGGCGATCCCGGCCCGACGCGGCTGGTCGCGAGCGCGACTTCGGATTTGATAACCGGATCGACCATCTCGACCGCGCGGATGTCGGCCCTGGGCCGCGACGCCCACAGCCAGGTATGCGGGACGATGCACGCCCAGTTGCCCGTGGCCACCTGGGCGAAAAGCGAAGCCACAGAGTCGGTTTGGACCTGGGGCTCGATGGTGATCGCGTGCGCGGCGAAGGCTTCGTCGATGATCTGCCGGTTGCGCATGTCCGGCGTGAGCAGTGCCAGCGGCAGCTGCGCGGCTTCCGGCCAGGTCAACGTCGAGCCGCCGGCGGGCAACATCTCCGCCGACGACAGCAGCACATAGCGCTCCTGGTAAAGCGGTGTCATCTCGACGTCGTCGGCGTCGTCCGGGGCAATGTGCACGATCGCGGCGTCCAGCTCGAACTCGCGCAGGCGGCGAAGGAGTTCGGTGGAAGCCAGCCGGGAGCTGATCTGAACCTTCGCCAGGGGGTGCGCCGAGCAGAATGCCCACAGCAGCAGCGACACCGTCGTCGACGCGGCGGGAACGGTGCCCAGCCGCAGGGTTCCGGCGATTCCGGAACGCACCGCGTCCACCTCGGCCTTGAACGCGTCGTGCTCGGCCAGGATCCGCTTGGCCCACACGACCAACCGATCGCCTTCGGGGGTCAGACCCTCGAAGCTGTGGCCGCGGTTGATCAGCGTGACGTTCAGCTCGCGTTCCAGTTTGGCGATCGCGGCGGACAGGGCGGGTTGCGACACGTAGCACTTCTCCGCGGCTCGCGCGAAGTGGCGCTCCTGGGCAACCGCGACAAAGTACTCCAATTGTCGGAAGAGCACCGCACCTCCTCGGTCTGGCCCGCACCGATTTCGCTGAGGCTAGCGTGCCGCCATCAGGCCAGCCAATCCAGCGTCCGCGCTGTGTCGAGGACCGCCACCCCGATGGCGGAACATTCGCCGATTCCCCGCTCGTAGACCCCCGACACCGCATCCGAGACCAGCACGACCCGGAAATCACGTTCGGAGGCCTCGTAGATCGACGTCCGCGGACAGTTGGGAAAATTGCAGCCCGCGAAAACCAGAGTGCTGCTGCCACTCTCACGCAGGTGTCGCTCAAGTCCGGTGTCGTAGAAGGCGCCCCAACGCGACTTGTACAAGACGTGCTCTGCTGGGCCGATTTGTTGCAGGCCGCCGGACAGCAGCAGCTCATAATCCAGTTCGATTTCTGCGGGTAGCAATTCGGCGGCGATCTGTGACCCCGGGCTGCCCGGCAGCGCGATGCGAGCCCCCTGCTCGATCGACTGCCGCCGGACCAGGTCGACGTTCGACCCGTCCGGTCGATGCAGCCGGACGATGTGGACGATGGGCAGCCCCCGCCGCCGGAACGCGGTGGCCAGCTTCGCGATTGCCGGGATCACCGCATGCGTGCCCGCGACGGGCATCGCCGCCTGCCCGCCCGGTGCGTCCAGAAAATCGCGCTGCACGTCGATCAGCAGCAATGCCGCCGATTCCGCCAGCGGGCGGGTATACCGGTCGCCTTGCGTCACCTCAACCCGCTCCCTGTCCACCGGCCAGTGCTGGGATCGACCTCAAACCGAGATCGAATCGTCACCGCGAGCGGGAATCCCACGTTTGCCCAAAACCCCTGATGCCGAGACAGCCAGTACGATATCGTCGTAGTAATCGCACCATCCCGAAGGGCGGGCGCCATGCGTCGAGGGGTTCGTTATCTGGCTGTGCTGGCCGCGATCACGGGCTTGGGCATCGCCGGAACCACCGTAGCATCGCCCGCGCCCAGCGGCGCCTCGGTCGCACTACCCCAATCGGCTCCCACCGTCGCCTCGGTTTTGCCCGCGGATGGTGCCGTGGTGGGCGTCGCGCATCCCGTCGTCGTGACATTCACCGCGCCGGTGACCGATCGCGCCGGGGCCGAACGCACCATCCGGGTCAGCTCGCCCGGCAACATGACCGGCCATTTCGAGTGGCCCGAGAACAATGTCGTGCAGTGGATTCCGAATCACTACTGGCCCGCTCACAGCCACGTCGCGGTGGGCGTGCAGGAGCTGACGACGGGCTTTGATGTCGGTGACCAGTTCCTCGGCGTCGCCAGCATCTCCGGACACACCTTCACCGCCAGCCGCAACGGCGAGGTACTGCGGACCATGCCGGCATCGATGGGCAAACCCAGTCGTCCGACACCGATCGGCAACTTCACCGCCCTGGAGAAGCAGCGCAGCGTCGTGATGGATTCGCGGACCATCGGCATCCCGCTGAGCTCCCCCGAGGGATACAAGATCACCGCTCAATACGCGGTCCGGGTGACCTGGAGCGGCGTCTACGTGCATTCGGCGCCGTGGTCGGTCGACTCGCAGGGCCACTCCAACGTCAGTCACGGGTGCATCAACCTGAGCCCGGACAATGCCGCCTGGTATTTCAACCAGGTCAACGTCGGCGATCCCATCGAGGTCGTGGCCTGACAACGGCTGTTGTGCCGGCGCTCTCAACGGCCCTGACATGCGAACCCGCATCGCGGGCCCGGCCTCTCGACAGGTGTGTGGCGGCAGTCACACCGGCCTGATGGAAGACTCCGGGCAGACGGCAAGTTCCGTTTAGGGAGTCACCCGAACGAGAGGCCGGCCATGACTGAGGTTGCGAAACTCATCGACGACGCCAATCCCGACACGTTCCCGACGGCCCGGGCCAGGGCGGCCGAGCGAATCGGCCGGTTGCAGGCAGACGACGAACAGTTCCGCAACGCCAAACCTGACCTTTCCCTGCAAGAGGCGGCCCGCCGGCCCGGTCTGCGGCTGCCGCAGATCCTCGAGATGTTCGTCCAGGGATACGCCGATCGCCCGGCGCTGGGGTGGCGGGCGCGTTCGCTGGTGACCGATCCGGCGACGGGCCGCACCGCCGCGCGGTTGCTGCCGCGGTTCGACACCATCACCTACCGCGATCTGTGGGCCAACGTCCGCGCGGTGGCGGCGGCGTGGGCGCAGGACGTGGCCGATCCCCTGACGCCGGGCGATTTCGTCGCCACCGTCGGTTTCGCCAGCCCGGAGTATCTGACCCTCGACCTGGCCTGCGGTTACCTCGGCCTGGTGGCGGTCCCCTTGCAGCAGAGTGCCGCAGCATCGCGGTTGCAGCCGATCATCGCCGAGGTCGAGCCCCGGGTAATTGCCTCGGGCGCAGGGTATCTCGATTTGGCCGTCGACGCGGCCCTGGGCAGCTCCTCGCTGCGGCGGCTGGTGGTCTTCGATTACGAACCGCAGGTCGACGAGCAACGCGAAAGCCTGGCGCGGGCGCGGGCGCGGCTGGCCGACGCCGGCATGGCGGTGACCATCGAGATTTTCGACGAGTTGGTTCGACGCGGTCGGGCGCTGCCGGCCCAGCCGATGTTTACCGGCGATACCGATGAGCGGCTGGCCATGATCCTCTACACCTCGGGAAGCACCGGATTGCCCAAGGGCGCCATGCAAACCGAACGAATGGTCGCCAAGTGGTGGACCGCCGAGCTGCAACCCGACTTCGCCGACATCCCGGTGTTCAACGTGAACTTCATGCCGCTGAATCACGTCGGCGGGCGCATTCCGCTGGCGACGGCGTTCCAGTCCGGGGGGACCAGCTATTTCGTCCCGGAAAGCGACCTGTCCACGCTGTTCGAGGACTGGAACCTGGTGCGTCCCACCGACCTGGGCATGGTGCCTCGGGTTGCCGAGATGCTCTACCAGCGTTATCAGAGCGCGGTCGACCGTCTCGTCTTCGAGGGCGCCGATCCCGCGGAAGCCGACGCCGAGGCCAAAACCGAACTGCGCGAGCATATTCTGGGTGGCCGCATCGTCAAGAGCTTCTCCACCACGGCGCCGCTGGCGGCCGAGATGAAGAACTTCATCGAGGCTTGCCTGGACGTCAATGTCTTCGACGGGTACGGCCTGACCGAGCTGCTGATGGTCGCCAGGGACGGCGTGATGGCACGGCCGCCCGTCATCGACTACAAATTGGTCGACGTTCCCGAGCTGGGTTATTTCCTGACCGACAAGCCATTTCCGCGGGGCGAGCTGCTGGTGAAGTCGGAGACGGCTTTCCCCGGGTATTTCAAACGCCCCGACGTCACCGCGGCCGCGTTCGACGACGACGGCTACTACCGCACCGGCGACGTGATGGCCGAGCTCGGGCCCGACCACGTCAAGTACGTCGACCGGCGCAACAACGTGTTGAAGCTGGCGCAGGGCGAATTCGTCGCCGTCGCGCGGCTGGAAGCCGTGTTCTCCACCGCCGCCCTGGTCCGGCAGATCTTCCTGTACGGCAATAGCGAGCGCCCTTACTTGTTGGCCGTCGTGGTCCCGACCGACGAGGCGCGGAACAAGTTCGCCGGCGATGCACTCAGAGCGGTGCTCAGCGAATCGCTGCGCCAGACGGCCAATCAGGCTGAGCTGCAATCGTACGAGATACCCGCCGACTTCCTCGTGGAGGACGAGCCGTTCAGCGAGGAAAACGGGCTGCTGTCGAGCGTGGGAAAGCTGTTGCGGCCCAAGCTCAAGGAGCACTACGGCGAGCAGCTCGAGGCACGCTACGCCGAGCTGTCGGCCAGCCGCTCGGCCGACCTGCGCGCGCTGCGCGACGGCGCCGCCGACCGTCCGGTGATCGACACGCTCACGCGCGCCGCCCAATCGCTGCTGGGCCTGCCCGGCGGTCCGCCGCAACCGGATGCGCAGTTCCTCGAACTCGGCGGGGACTCGTTGTCTGCGCTGACCTACTCCAACCTGCTCTACGACCTCTTCGACGTGGAGGTGCCGGTCGGTCAGATCATCAGCCCGGCGTCGAGCCTGCGACAGATCGCTGATTACGTTGAGGCTGAACGCCGCTCGGGATCCAAGCGGCCCACCTTCGCCACCGTGCACGGGCGCGGCGCGACACAGGTTCGCGCGGCCGACCTGACGCTGGACAAGTTCATCGACGCCAAAACCTTGGCCGAGTCCCCCAACCTGCCGCGGGTGACCGGCACACCACACACGGTTTTGTTGACCGGCGCCAACGGCTATCTGGGGCGGTTCTTGGCGCTCGAGTGGCTGCAGCGGCTGGCCGAGAGCGGGGGCAAGCTCGTCACGATCGTGCGCGGCGCCGACCCGGACGCCGCCGCGCGCCGGCTCGAGGGCGTCTTCGACAGCGGGGATCCGCAACTACTGGAGCAGTTCCGCGATCTGGCTGCCGCACACCTGGAGATCATCGTCGGCGATATCGGTGAGCCGAATCTTGGTCTGGATCAAGCAGTCTGGGATAAACTGGCGCAGCGGGTGGACCTCATCGTCCATCCCGCGGCCCTGGTCAACCACGTCTTGCCCTACGACCAGTTGTTCGGCCCCAACGTCGTCGGCACCGCCGAGCTGATCCGGCTGGCCATCACCACGCGCATCAAGCCGATCACCTACTTGTCGACGGTCTCGGTGGCCATGTCGGTCGATCCGGCCAGGTTCACCGAGGACGGCGACATCCGCGCGATCAGCCCGGTCCGGCCCATCGACGACAGTTATGCCAACGGGTACGGCAACAGCAAGTGGGCCGGCGAGGTGCTGCTGCGCGAGGCGAACGACCTGTGCGGCCTGCCGGTCGCGGTGTTCAGGTCCGACCTGATCCTTGCCCACAGCCGCTACGCGGGGCAGTTGAACGTGCCGGACATGTTCACCCGCTTGATCATCAGCCTGCTGGCGACGGGCATCGCGCCGTTCTCGTTCTACCAGACCGACGCCCAGGGCCACCGCGCGATCGCGCATTTCGACGGTCTGCCAGCGGAGTTCGTCGCCGAATCGGTCACCACACTCGGCGAGCAGACGGCCACCTGCGTCGAGACGACGGCGAGCTACCGGTCATTCGACGTGATGAATCCGCACGACGACGGCATCTCACTGGATGTGTTCGTGGATTGGCTGATCGAGGCCGGTCACGACATCCGGCGTATCGACGACCATGACGAATGGCTCGCGCGCTTCGAGACCGCGCTACGGGCCCTACCGGAGAAGCAGCGTCAGCTGTCGGTGCTGCCCTTGCTCAACGCCTACCGCAGGCCGGAGCGACCGCTGCGTGGCGCGCCGGCTCCCACGGATGCGTTCCGGGCGGCGGTGCGGGAAGCCAAAATTGGTGCGGACAAAGATATTCCAAACCTCTCGGCGGCATTGATCGACAAGTACGTCGCGGATCTGCGGCTGCTGGGCCTGATCTGAACTCCCAGGCTAGCTGTGCAATCCGCTCTTGATCGCGGCGTCTTGTTTGCGGCCGATATCCGTCGCCACGGCGGGGTCGATCGGATCATCGGGAGCCCCATCGAATTCCAGGTCGACCAACGCCCTGCCCTCGGTGAACAGCAACACCGTCATCGATTGGGAATTATCCGGCGACACACCCGAAATGATGACCCCGTTCGAGCCGACGTCGACCGGTTGCCAGGCGCCGCTGACCTTGCCCCCATAGTTCGTCTTGGTGTTGTCGACGCCGACCACCGCCGTGGCGGGATCGGCGACGATCTGGATGCTGTCGCCGACCCGGCGGCTCTTGTCGGCGTTGATGAAGAACTGCGAAACACCGGAGGTGTTGTTCGGGTTGAGCACCGGCGGCTGCGCCGCGACGAAATCCGCACCCAGGTCGTTCGGCTTGATCAGCAACCCGCTGTAGTCGGTGGCCTGTGCGGGTGACGGGCCGGTCATCGCGCCCGGGCCGGGAAGCGGGGCGGGGGTCGACGACGGGGCTTTGCCGCTGTTGGCGCAGCCGGCGGCAGCCGCTGCAGCCATCACAATGGCGACGACCGCCCGGCCGGCGACGGGTTTTTGGGCACTGTGCATGGGCATTCCTTCCGTGGAAAAGGCCAGCGGATACGAAGATACGCGCCCGGTGTAGCCGGCAACGGGTTGGATTCGAGGGATAGGGAGATCGAGATGGCCACGGCAACGGCACGCGCGGTGCGGTTCGACCGGTACGGCGATCGGAACGTGTTGTATGTGGCCGACATCGACATGCCGCGCCCCGGAGCCGACGAGGTGGTCGTCGAGGTGCGCGCCGCCGCGATCAACCCCGGCGAGGCCGCCATCCGCTCGGGCGCGCTGCACGATTTGTTCCCCGCCACGTTCCCGTCGGGCGAAGGCAGCGACTTGGCCGGCGTCGTCACGGCGGTGGGACCCGGGGTCGGGGATTTCGCGGTCGGCGACGAGGTGCTGGGGTTCAGTTTCCAGCGGTCCAGCCATGCCACCCACGCCGTCGTCCCGGTGCAGCAATTGATCCGCAAACCTGCCCAATTGAGTTGGGCAGCGGCGGGTTCGCTGTATGTCGTCGGCGCGACGGCTTACGCCGCCGTCCGCGCGGTCGACCCCCGGCCCGGCGAGACGGTCGCCGTGTCGGCTGCCGCCGGCGGCGTCGGCAGCCTGGTAGTGCAACTGCTGACCCTGCGCCAGGCGCGGGTGCTGGGCATCGCCGGGCCGGGCAACGCCGACTGGCTGCGAGCGCGCAGCGTCACGCCGATCCCCTACGGGGACGGGCTGGCCGACCGGCTGCGGGCGGCCGCGCCGAACGGAATCGATGCGTTCATCGACCTGTTCGGCCCCGACTACATCCAGGTGGCCGTCGACCTCGGTGTAGCACCGCAGCGGATCGACACCATCATCTCGTTCGCGAAGGCGGCCGAGGTCGGCGCCAAGACGGAGGGCAGCACCGATGCGTCGACGCGGGAAGTGCTCGCCGAGATCGCCGAGCTGATCGCTTCCGGTGCCCTCGAGTTCGACATCGCGGCGACCTATCCGCTGGACCGGGTTGCCGACGCCTTCGAGGAGCTCGAAAAGCGGCACACGCACGGCAAAATCGTCCTGCTGCCCAACGGGTCAGGATCATCCAGCGTGCACGGCTAAGGCAACCTCGACGACCTTGATCACGACGAATACGACGGCCAGGACCAGATAGCCACGCAGTGTCAACAGACCCGCCCGGCGAATCGGCGACATCGTCGGCCGTTCCAGGGTCGCCAGGTTGGGTGTCTGCCACGTGTTGCGGTCCTGCCGGAGGACCGCCCGGCGTTCGGCACGCGTGAGCGACGGGACGTCGTCGATCTCATCGACGTCCTTGGGGTTCAGCCCTCCGCCGAGTTCTGCTGCCACGACGCGTGCCTCGCATCGGTCGTTGTAGCGCCGAGCCGCCACGATGGCGGCAGCGCCGCCGACGATTCCGAGTGCGGCGCCAGCCGCGAACCCTGCTTCGATGACGGCGGTGGACAGGTTGCTGAAGAGCGTCGTAGCCGTCAGCGCCAGCGACAACAGCACCAAAGACCACACGATTATCCAAGCAACGATGTTCTGTCGCAACGTGTTTACCCACGGTCCCAGGATGGCGCGGTCGTTGCAGAGCAGCACCAGAAAGACCGTCGCCGACGGCAGCAAGACCCCGGCCAGTGCCTGCACACCTTGAGTCACCAGCCCCAGAATGTGGTCCGGGCTGAAAGCGACACCAGCCGAGACGGCGAGAATCACCGCGTATCCACCGTAGAACAGCGGGGCCTCGGTGACCTTCCAGTGCAGCGAGTGCCGCTTGCCCATCGCGTCGCCGATGGCATATGTGGTCGCCAGTCCGACGGCATTGGCCCCGATCAACGATGCGTCCAGCAAGATGACGGCGAACAAGACACCCACCGTGCTGCCGAGGTGGTGGGACAGCCCGGTCGCCACCGCACCGGCATCGGTGAAGTTGCCGGCATCAGCGGTGCCGGCCAACCCGAAGGCGCTCACCGCCATCAGGGCCGTCGCACCCACCGTGACAACAATAATCCCGATGACCAAATCGGCTCTCCCGTAGGGAATCCAACGAGCCGTGATGCGCTTGTCGACGACGTTGGACTGCTGGAAGAACAACTGCCACGGCGCCACCGTGGTGCCCACGATCGCGACGGTCAACAACAACACGGTGGAATTCATCCCGCCCGGGAACTGCGGTACCAGACCGGCGGCGGTTCCCGTCAGGGAGGGGTGGACCAGCAGGACCATCGGGATGAACAGCACGTTCACCGCGATCAGCAGGAACATCAAAGCTTCCCAGCGCCGAAACGATCCGCCCGCGACAACAGCGAACAGCAGCACGGCGGCGGCCGGGACCGCAACAACTTTGGGGCAACCCAGGAATCCGAGTGACATTGCGACACCGATGAATTCGGTGACAATCGTCAACGCGTTGACGATCAACAGGTCAGCGAGGCTGAAGGCGCCCCAGAACTTGCCGAAGCGCTCGAAGATGAGGCGCGCGTGGCCGACCCGGCTGACCGCACCCAAGCGCAACACCATCTCCTGGTTCACGTAAAGGACCGGGATCAGCAGCGCCAACGTCCACAGCAACGCCATGCCGTAGTTCTGCCCGGCTTGTGTGTAGGTCGCGACACCGCCCGCGTCGTTGTCGCCGACCATCACGATCAACCCCGGGCCGGTGATGACCAGCAGCGTCCGTAGTCGCCGAAGGCGGCCGGTGAAGGCGCCGTCGCCGTCGCGGCGGATGCGGCCGAACGCGCCGACGATATCGCCGGTGTGCGCCGGGTCCAAGACGGCCTGCCCCACCGCCTCGTGGGGAGTGCTTCCAGGTAGCAATGAAGTCATTTGGGTTCTCACTAACTCGAGTTGACGGGTGGCTGCGGACGGTGTTGTTCCGGCGGGCACTCAGCGGCGCGCGTCGCGTCGCCGCGCGCCGCTGAGTGCAAACGAACTACCGACGGTGATCGACGGCATCGGGCGAATGTCCACCAAGCGATGCGGTGACCACCGCAATCGGCATCCGCGATACATACAGGTTGGCCCGCTCTTGCGGAGTCAGCGCGGTCCGTGCGCACAACTTCCCCAACAGCAGTCGGCCCGCACGCAGCATCGACCTTCCGCGCAACCCGTTCATGCCGGAAACGTGATGTGTGACAACAAAAGCCATGATCTTTCCCTCTCGGAGATCCGATCGGCTCGCGTCACCCCGCGGCGTACCCGCGAAAGTTCAGGTGCCAGAAGGAATGCCGCGACCGGATCGGGATAAGACAGATTTCGGATAGGGACTATCGCCGGGACTCATCTCGTCCTCACCTCCTCGCGGCCGGGACACACGCGGGTGTCGCTACCTCACCTGTCTGAGAAGAGGCGCGGAGGAGCAGCGGAAATGCCACCGCTCGCACCCCTCTCGTCGGAGCTTTGGCACTGCACGGCGTATCTGGAGTAATTCCAGAAGCCACTTGGGCTCGACCCTTCGGTCCGGGAAGAGCTGTCCTGACCCGGGGCGTCTCTCGACGTTCGGGGTCAGTGGCCTGTATCCATGCAGACGCCTCACCTACCGAGGTGCTTGCCCAACCATGTTCGCACCGCGACCCGCCGCACGTCAAACGGCTTACCGCTCCCGTTACGTCGGCGTGATCGGGCTCACCCTCACCAGTTCGGCCACTGAGCGTGCCTTAGTTTGCGGGGCCTATCCTCGAAAATATGTCGACTACCTTGCAAGACCCCCGCGTCGCGACCGTGCTGGACCGGATGTACACCGCATCGAAAGAGCAGATGTCGCAGTTGCACGAGCGGGGCCGTGATTTCAATCGCCCGATGACCACGCGGGAGCGCGCCGAGGCGATGAGCGACTTCTACATCCCGGTGACGCCGGACGCCGGCCGGCTGCTGTACTCGCTGGTGCGGGCCACCCGCCCCGCCACCATCGTCGAATTCGGCATGTCCTTCGGTATCTCCGCCCTGCATCTGGCGGCCGGGGTGCGCGACAACGGCTCCGGGCGGGTGGTCACCACCGAGCTCAGTGAGACCAAGATCGCGGCGGCGAAGAAGACGTTCGCCGAGACGGGCCTGGACGACGTGATCACCATCCTGGAAGGCGACGCGCTGACCACGCTGGAAAGCGTTGACGGCGCAATTGATTTCGTGCTGCTGGACGGTTGGAAGGATTTGTACCTGCCCGTGATCGAGCTGTTGGAGCCCCGCCTGTCCACCGGCGCGTTGGTCATCGCGGACAACGCCAGCTCGGCTGACATGGCGCCGTATCTGGATCGAGTGCGCAACCAGGATAGCGGCTACGTGAGCTTCAATTTCCTCGTCCGCGACGCCGACAGCATGGAAATCAGCTGCCGCACCGGGGATTGACGCCTAACGCAGCGACTCCTCGAGCCACGGCGTCAGCCATCGCACCCCCTCGGGGGTCAGATGGACGCCGTCGCTGCGCACCTTGATGCCGTCGACCTTGGCGGTGTAGACACCGTCGGGGCATAGCTTTTTGTTGAGGTCCAGGATCTGCACGCCCGGGTGTTGCGCAACGGTGTTGCGCAGCATGGTGTTCCACTGATTGACTCGGTCCGGCTGGTCCTCCGGATACAGGCGGCCGTCCGGCTTCTCGCCGCCGCGGCTGTAGGGCACACTGGCCACCACCACGCGAACACCGTTGGCGCTCACGATGTTCAGGGCTCGCTGCAGCTCGCCGTTGAGGTAGGCGTCGAACGTGGGATCGCCGATGTGCGTCCACTGCCCCTCGTTGACCCGATCGACGGTTTCCCAGCGGCCGATGACCAGCAGCGCGACGTCCGGCTGGTCCTGGCTGACCTGGGCCGCCCATCTGATCGGCCAGCCGTCGCACTCCGATCTTTGCTCGAGGGTCTGGCCGAGGTAGCGGTACGGAGTTCCGCGCACCAGGCTGCAGCCGATCACCGTGTGGTCGAGGAACGCGAATCCCGGTGTGGGCGGCAGGTAGTGCATCCAGGTCCAGCCGATCGAATCACCGAACACCGAAACCGTGAACGGCCGGTTGGGATCCCGCGGCCCGACCGGGCGGCTGCCGCCCGGCTGCGCCGGGGAGACCGCCGCGACCGCCGATATCCCGGGCGGCAGGCCGGCCTCATGCAGGCCGGTGCCGGTGCCCACCGGGATGACCAGCAACGTCACCGCAGCGGCCGAGGCCACCGTTGCAGCTGCCAGCGGCAGCAACGCCACCCGGGCGGGTCGCCAGCGCCGGATGGGTTGCTCGATCAGCCAGTACGAGGCCGCGGACACCACCAGGGTGGCCCCGCATCGGGCCGCGAACAGCGGCAGCCCGCTCCACCGGGTGAGTTCGCCATTGAGCGCCAGGAAGATTGGCCAGTGCCATAGGTAGATGCCGTAGGAGATGGCCCCAAGCCACACCAGCGGAGGCAGGGCCAGCGCGCGGGCCACCAGGCCGCGCTGCTCGAGGGCGACCGGCGCGACGACGAGGACGGCCGCGATCGCAACCTCGATCAGCAGGCCGTGCCGGAAGTCGCCGGCGCTGCCCGTCGCCCAGTGCGTCGCCGCGGCCAGGCCGGCCAGTCCGACGATCGGCAGCGCGCGGGCGAGCCGCCGTCCCCAGCGGCTGCGGATCAAGCACCAGCCGCGGTTGAGCGACGGCCAGTCCCGCACCAGCAGGGCCGCCGCCGCCGAGCCGACCAGCAACGCCTGCACGCGGGTGTCGGTGCCGAAATAGATCCGGTCCCGCGTGCGGTCGGAGACGAAGACGATGGCGGCGGCCGCGGACGCCAACGCGCCTACCGTGGCGATCAGGAAGATGGCGAATCGAACGTCGCCCACGGTGGCCCGCTGGAAGTAGCGCTTGGCGCGCCACGCAAGCAGCAGGGTCACGCCGATCAGCAGCATTGGCCAGACGAAATAGTACTGCTCCTCGACCCCGAGCGACCAGGCGTGCTGCAGCGGCGACGGCGGGGCGCCCTGCGTGAAGTAGTCGGTGTGCTGCGCGACGAACCGCCAGTTCGCCACCCACAGAAACGCGGCGAGCGCATCGTCGCGTAACCCGTTGAGCGACTGCGCCGGCAGCAGTTCACGGGCCGCGCCCACGGCGAGCACCATGAGCACCAGCGCCGGCAACAAGCGGCGGGCGCGGCGAATCCAGAACCCGGTCAGGCTGATACGGCCGCTGCGGCCCAGCTCGTCGAGCAGCAGCGAGGTGATGAGGAATCCGGACAGGACGAAGAACACGTCGACGCCGAGGAACCCACCGCTCATGCCGGCGATGCCGCCGTGGTCGGCGAGCACCAGGGCGACGGCTAGTGCGCGCAGCCCGTCGAGCGCGGGGATGCCACCGGGGCGCTCGGGCTTGTCCCAGATCGCGAGCCGGCCGGCGCGGCGCACCGGGTCGACCCAGCCGCGCTGCCGAGCAGAAGAGGCCGGTGCGGGATGCGCCCCGCCCGGTTCAGTGCCCGCTGTTCGAGCGCCCTGCCCGTCGTGTCGCACGGCGCCATAGTTGCTGCCGATACGTCGCTGCCCCTCCTCTTGATTTCAGCAAGCCAGCCTAGAGGCGGGCGGGCGTGATTCAGTGGAGGACACGCAACGGTTTTCCGCTGCGATGCGTGCGGATTTCGGCTCGAGCTTCAGGCGCTGCTGGGTGCGTAGCCCAGGGTGCTCTTCACTTCCAGGTACTCCTCGAAGGCGAACGCGCTCCATTCGCGGCCGTTGCCGCTGCGCTTGTAGCCGCCGAACGGCGCGTTCATGTCGAAGGCGTGGTTGATCGTCACCCAGCCCGCGCGGATCTTGCGGGCCACCTCGCGGGCCTTGTCCAGGTCGGCTCCCGAAACGTACCCGGCGAGGCCGTATTCGGTGTCGTTGGCGATCTCGACGGCCTGGTCCAGGTCGTCGTAGCCGAGGATACACAGCACCGGCCCGAAGATCTCCTCGCGCGCGATCGTCATGTCGTTGGTGACATGCGCGAAGACGGTCGGCTTTACGTAGTAACCCTGCACCAGCCCCGCCGGCCGGCCCGGGCCCCCCACCACGACGGTCGCGCCCTCGTCGATGCCCTTCTGGATCAGGCCCTGAACCTTGTCGAACTGCGTCTTGGACGCCACCGGGCCGATCGCCGTCTTGTCGTCGGCCTTACCCACCCGGACCTCCTCTGCCACCGCACGCGCGATGGTAATCGCCTCGTCCATCCGCGAATTCGGAACCAGCATCCGCGACGGCGCATTACAGCTCTGCCCTGAGTTGGGCATCATGTTGGCCACGCCGGCGGTCACGCTCTCGGTGAAGCCACTGTCGTCCAGGACGATGTTGGGGCTCTTGCCACCGAGCTCCTGGGTCACCCGCTTGACCGTCGGGGCGGCAAGCTTGGCCACCTCGATGCCGGCGCGCGTGGAGCCGGTGAACGACACCATGTCGATGTCGGGATGGGTCGCCAGGGCCACGCCCACGCCCGCGCCGTCACCGTTGACCAGGTTGAACACCCCGGCGGGCACGCCCGCCGCATCGAGCACCTCGGCGAAGAGATACGGCGAATACGGCGCCACCTCAGACGGTTTCAGGACGACGGTGCAGCCGGTCGCCAGCGCCGGGTAGACCTTGACCGCAACCTGGTTGATCGGCCAGTTCCACGGCGTGATCAGACCGCAGACACCGATCGGCTCCTTGGCGATCAGCGTCTCCCCGCGCTGCTCGGAGAACGGGAAGTTCTTCAGGGCGTCGATGGCCGTCGTCAGGTGCCCGATCCCGAGAAAGACCTGCGGCCCCGCGGCCAGCGAGGGCGGCGCGCCCATTTCCTCGGTGATCGCGGCGGCGATATCGCCCGCCCGCTTCTGGTATTCGGCGAGGATGGCCTGCAACAGGTCCAAGCGCTCTTCGCGGGTGCTCTGCGACCAGCCGGCGAAAGCGCGCCGGGCGGCCTTGACAGCCACGTCGACGTCGGCCGCCGAGCCCAGCGAGATCTTCCCGGACACCTGCTCGGTCGCGGGGTTATCCACGTCGAAGGGATTGGGCTGCAACGGATCAACCCACTTTCCGTCGATGTAGAACTTGAGGTATTCGCGCATCAGCTCATCCTTTTCCTACTGCGTTCCTTCGGCATACCAGGTCCGGAATCGGTCGTACTTGGGCATCTCCTCGGAGTTGGCCTTCGGATCGATGCAGACATGGACCACGCCGACTTTGCCGCTGGCGTAGGCGCGGGCGATCGCCAGGCCGATCTCGGATTCCTTCTCGACGTACTCACCGTGGCAACCGAAGCCTTCGGCGATCTTGTCCATCCGGACGTCCTTGCTCCAGTGCACACCCGGCTGCGGAGACGGCTGGGCGAAAGTGCGTTTGTACACGCCCACTTCCAGGCCCCACTGGTGGTCGACGCCCACCACACACACCAGCGGAAGGTTCTGCCGCGCAGCGGTTTCCAACTCGGCGATGTGGAAGAGGAATGCCGAATCGCTGGTCAGCAGCATCACCGGGCGCTTTCCGCCCTCGGCGACCGAGGCTCCGACCGCGTACGGCAGCCCGGTGCCGAGGTGGCCGAAGTTCTGGTTCCAGATGACGTCGCGCGGCTTGGACTGTGAGTAGGTCCATTGGAAGATCACCGTCGCACCGCCGTCGCGCACCAGGATGGGATCCTCGAGTTCGTTGAGCGCCTTGGTCGCTTCGACGACGTAGCGCGCCGGGTGGATCGGCGAGCGTCCGGACGGAGCCGATTCCGCCACGTCCGCACGCTCTTTCGCATCCTTGTCGATCAGCAGCCGCAGCGCGGGTGCGGGTTGACGCGGCGAATCCCTGAGTGCGGAGACCAGCTGCGGCACCACTCCGCGCAGATCGCCGACCAGTGCCACGTCGAACTGGCGGTTGACGCCGATGGCGGCCGGGTCCTGCTCGACGTACACCCACTTGCGGTTGGCGTCGTTGCCGGCCCAATGCTGAGTCCGGCCGTAGTGCATGGGTTCACCCAGTTCGGTGCCGAGCGCCACGCACAGGTCGGACTCCTCGACGGCCTCGTTGGCGGCCGGCGAGAACAGGTACGGGAAGGTCCGCTCCTGCAAGCCCGGGATGAACGAGGTGCCGCCGGAGGTCTGGATCACCGGGCAGGCCATCAGCTCGGCCAGCTCCCTGACCTGTTGTTGGGTGCGGGAGGTGTGCACGCCGTGGCCGACCAACAGAATCGGGCTCTTGGCCTCGCGGATCAGCTGGACGGCCTCGGCCACCTCGCGGGTGCCGGCGCCCTGGTCGACCAGCCGGTACCGGTTGGGCGGCAACGGGTCCGGTACGTCGAGCTCCTCGAGGATGACATGCGACGGGAACTCGACGTAGGCGGGACCCGGGGTGCCGGACAAGGCCCGGCGGATGGCCTCGTGGATGATCTCGTCGGTCTGGTCGGCGTATTCGATCGAGCTGCTGTACTTCACCGATGCGGCGAAAAGAGGCTCCTGCTGCACGAATTGGATGCGCCCGCGCCGCACCCGGCGTTCGGTGATGCGGGCGCGCTGCCCGCCGAGGAAGATCACCGGCGAGTTCTCCACGAGTGCGCACTGCATCGCTCCGGCGATGTTGGCCATGCCCGGGCCGAGCGTGCCGATGCACAGTCCGGGCTTGCCCGTCATGCGCGACGCCGCCTCCGCCATGAATCCCGCACTCAGTTCGTGATGCGGGGCGACCACCGACCAGCCGCGAGCGTCGGCCTCGGCGAACATGTGCACGAAGTTCGGGTCCGGGATGCCGAACAGGGTATTGACGCCCTCGGCCTCGAACAGGTCGAGGATGCGTTTGTAGACGGGCACGGCCATGCTCAAAGTTCCTTTCCCTCGCGGGCCGCGGCAAAATCACGCTCCGGCCGCGTGTTTGGGTTGATGCTGTCCCGACTGATTTCGGCGAGCACCTCCTCGGTGTGGGCGCCTAGTTCCGGCGCCGGCCCCGCGACACGTCCCGGCGTCCGGGAAAACCAGGTGGGCACGCCCGGGAAGCGCACCGGCCCGTGCGGGGTGTCCACCGTCTCGAACATGCCGACGGCGGCCAGATGCGGATCGTCGAAGAGCGCGCCGGGCGTGTTCAGCGGCGCGGCCGGTATCTCGAGTTGGCGCAGCAGGTCCAGCCACTCCGCGGTGGACCGCTCCTTCATCGTCTCGGCCACCAGGCTGTAGACGGTGTCGATCTGGCGGGCACGTTGTTCCAGCGTCGCGTACAAATCGCTGGCCCACGGCGGCTGTACGGCCTTCATGAACGCGTTCCAATGCTTGTCGTTGTAGATCAACGCGGAGATGTGACCGTCGCTGGTCCGGTAGGGGCGGCGGTTGGGCGCCACGGTGCGCGGATACACCGCGGGCCCGAGCGGGGGGTCGAAAATGGCGCCGCTGGCGTGTTCGACGAGCATGAACGAGGCCATGGTCTCGAACATGGCGACCTCGACCTCTTGTCCCTGTCCGGTGCGCTCCCGGTGGAACAGCGCCATCGTCGTCGCGTACAGCGCCGTCAGCCCGGCGACCTTGTCGGCCATGATGGTGCCGACGTAATCGGCCTCTCCGGTCAATTGCTCTTGCACCGCGGGCAATCCGCACTCGGCCTGGATGGTGTCGTCGTAGGCGGGGCGGTCGTGATCGGGTCCGCGTCGTCCGTATCCGTAACAATTGGTGTACACGATCGCGGGGTTGATCGCGGCGACTTCGTCATAACCGAAGCCGAGCTTCGCAATGGCCTTGGCGCGCATCGAGTGGATGAACACGTCGGCCGTCTCGACCAGCGTGAGTAACGCGGCCGCACCGGCGTCGGTGCGCAGGTCCAGCACGATGCCACGCTTGCCTCGGTTGACGTTGACGAACACCCCGCTCATGCCCGGTGCCGGACCCACCGAGATGTACCGCGTGTTATCCCCCTGTGGGGGTTCGACTTTGATCACATCGGCGCCCATGTCGGCCATGATCTGCGTGCAGTACGGCCCCATCACCATCGCCGTCAAATCGATCACGCGCACACCGGCCAGCGGTCCCGTCGGGCTAGGCATGAAGCGCTCCTTGCTCGTTCGCGCGGTGAGCCAGCTCGAAGCTGTAGCGGAGGTGGTCGTTGTGTCCGTCCGGAACGACCGGAAACATCAGCGGTGCCTCGGCGTACCGGATCGCGTCCAAATGGGTGCCGACATCCTCGATCGTCCATGAGCGCCGGCACACGCCGGGACTCTCGGCTATGACCGCCCGCGCCACGCGACCCGCCAGCGCGACGAACAGCTCGCCCGTCACCGAGCACGATTCGTGTGCGAGCCAACCCACTACGGGGGCAACGAGTTCCGCGCCCATCGGCGGGTAGGCCGAGGTGTCGATGCCTTCGGCCATGCGCGTCACCGCGGCCGGCACGATCACGTTGCACTGCACGCCCTCCGCGGCGCCCTCGAGCGCGGCGACGTTCGACAACCCGATCACGCCGGCCTTGGCGGCGGCGTAGTTGGCCACGTTGTGATTGCCATACAGACCGCCGATCGACGACGTCAGCACGATGCGGCCGTAGCCCGCCGCACACATCGGCGGGAAGGCCGGCCGCACCACGTGAAACGCGCCGCGCAGGTGCACGTCGAGCACGGCGTCGAAATCCTCGTAGCTCATTTCCTTCAGCGACCCGCGCCGGACGTTGCCGGCGTTGTGCACCAGAATGTCGATTCCGCCGTAGGTTTCGAGCGCCGTGCGGATGATGACCTGGCCCCCCTCGGCGGTCGCGACCGAGGCGCCGCACGCGACGGCCTGCCCACCGGCCGCGGTGATCTCGTCGACCACCTGTTTGGCTGGGCCGGCGTCCGCCCCCTCCCCGTCGAGTTCGCTACCCGCGTCGTCGACGACCACCTTCGCCCCGCGCGAGGCGAGCAGATGCGCGTAGGCGCGGCCCAGCCCGCGTCCGGCCCCGGTCACCACGGCGACGCGGCCGTCAAATCGCAACTCGCTCATGAAAGCTCAAGGCCTTTCAGGTCACCCCTGACGCGCCACTCGGCGATCAGGTCACCGAAGGCGTAGAAGCCCGGCGAGTAGAAATCGCCGAGGAATGCACCATTGTCTTTGGCGCCGCCTTGACCCTCGTTGTTGTAATAACCAGGGGTGCAGGACATCTCGAAGGACGAGTTGTCGATCGCGAGGTCGGCGACCGTCTTGACCCACCCGTCCTGACCCTCCTGACTGGGTTCGACGGTCCGCGCGCCACGTTTCTGCGCCTCGCCGATGATGTAGGCGATGTGCTCGGCCTGTTGCTCGAACATCGCGGTGGTGTTGGCCGAGACGCCGCCCTGGATGAAGCCTGTGAAGAACTGATTGGGGAATCCGCGGGTGGTCATGCCGTGCAGCGTCTGGTACTTGTCGTGCCAGTAGTCGAGCAGCGACAGCCCGTCTCGGCCCTCGATGACGTCGACCGCGAAGCGCCGGCTGATCTCCGTGGAGATCTCGAATCCGCTGGCGAACACGACGCAATCGACCTCGTACTCAACGCCGTTGGCGACGATACCCTTTTCCGTCAGGCGTTCCACGCCCTTGGATTCCGATATGTCCACCAGTGTCACGTTGGGCAGGTTGAACGCAGGCAGGTACGTCTCGCTCGAGCACGGCCGCTTGCACATGAAGCGGTAGTACGGCTTGAGCGCCTCGGCAGTGTCGGGGTCGTCGACCAGCGCGGCCACGCGGCGCCGAAGCCGCTCCATGATCTTGTAGTCCTCTTCCTCCCGTATCGCCATGATCTCCTCGATCCCCAGCGAGGCGGGATCCGGACTGGCGGCGATCCGGGCGGTCATGTTGCGGCCCAATTCGGTCCAGAAGTCGCACACCAGATCCGGTTCGCCGAAGACCACCCCGACAAACGGTGACCAGTTGTGGAAGTTGCGCTTGCGCTGCTCCTGCCAACCTGGCTGCAGGGCCGCGGCCCAGACCGGGTCGGTGGGCGTGTTTGCGCGCATGTCCACCGACGACGGTGTGCGCTGGAACACGACGAGCTGTTTGGCGTCCCGTCCGAGATGCGGTACCAGCTGCACGCCGGTGGCCCCCGTCCCGACGAGTGCGACCCGCTTGTCGGCCAGCCTGTGCAGGCCGCCCCCCGAGTCGCCGCCGGTGTAGTCGTAGTCCCAGCGCGCGGAATGGAACGCGTGGCCGCCGGCAGCCAAGTACTCCTTGATACCGGGGATGCCGGGCAGCTTTGGCTTGTTGTACGAGCCCTGCGCCATCACCACGAAACGCGCGCGAATGTCGTCGCCGCGGTTGGTGATCAGCCGCCAGCGCTTGCTGTTCTCGTCCCAGCGCATGGTCTCGACCCGGGTCGAGAAGATCGCGCCGTCGTAGAGGTCGAAGTGTTTGCCCATGGCCTGGCAATGCGCGAAGATCTCGGCGCCGTCGGCGAACTTCTTGCTCGGCATGAAGCCGAGTTCCTCGAGCATCGGGATGTAGCAGTAGGCGTCGTTGTCGCACTGGATGCCCGGGAAACGGTTCCAATACCACACTCCGCCGAAGTCCCCGGCCATTTCGATGATCCGAACATCCTGCACACCAGCCTTTTTCAGGTAGGCGCCCGACAACAATCCGGAGAACCCGCCGCCGAGGACGACCACCTCGATGTCTTCGTGGACCGGGGCGCGATCGGCTACCGGCGTGTATGGGTCTACCTCGTAGAGGTCGGCCAGGTCACCGTGGAGTTCGAGGTACTGCGCGCCGCCATCCTTGCGCAGGCGCTTCTTGCGCTCCTGGGCGTACTTGGCCCGCATCGCGTCGATGTCGACGTCCTGCGGTACCTCGGTGGGTCCGCACGGCGTGTCAGCGATGGTCATCTATCTCGAAGCTCCTGCGGCTCGCCGGTGCCCATGTATCTCGACAGCTGGTAGTGCAGGTTGACGGTGCTGCGCTCGCGGTACGGGTTGGGCTTGGTGCTCGGGAAGCCGAGGGATTTCATGCCCTGTTGCACGGCGGCCATGTTGGAGAAGTCCTGCGGCAGCACCGAGCGCCACCGGGGGTCGCCGACCGGCGTGTACTCCCATTCAGTCTGCGGCTCTTGGCCTTTCGGGTACAGCTCGAAGACAGAAACCTCGAAGATGCATTTGTCGGGATCGTAGCTGGGGTGCGGCCGCGCGCCGTAGCACAGCGCAACCGTCAGACCCTGCCCGATCTGGAAGTTCGGAAAGATCTGCCACGCGGTGCCGGCCTGCCCGAGGATGTCGGAGGGAATCGTCGGCCAGATGACGCCGCGGGCTTCGTCGTCGCGGCGTGCCGACGCCAGCCAGTGCTCGAGCACCTTGTCGGCCGAGGTGCCCTCGGGCAGCTCGTCGACCAGCCTTCTGGCGGCGTTCACCAGCGTCTCGGTGGTGGAGGTGTTGGTTTGCTCCATCGTGTAGATCTGCATCCGAGCGGTCGACACGCGGGGATCGGCGCCGGTGCCGAGGCGGATCTTGGACTTGGTCGCCGCGAGGTCGTCCGGGGCGTCGTAGCCGATATTGCTGTGCCTGCCTTGCGCTTTCGCCCAGCCCTTGAATTCGCCGAACTTGTTGAACTCCGGATGCGTGGTGTAGACGTGGTAGGTCTCGTTGAAGGCCTCCAGCGCGACCTTCCAGTTGCAGTCGAAGTTCAGCCACTTGCGCCATTTGTAGCGCAGGTTCTCCAGGCAGAAGGGGTCGAGCATCTTTGCGGCGGGGAACAGGAAGTCGGCCAGCGATTCGCAGTCGGGGTCCATGTTGATCCACAACCAGCCGCCCCAGGTATCGACCCGGACCGGGCACAGGTGGGTGTTGTCGGGCGTGAGCGCGTCCTGCCAGTCCTGCTGCTCGCGGATGTGCGTGCACGCACCGTCGAGGCCGTAGGTCCAGCCGTGGAAGCCGCAGACGAACGACTTTCGCGTGCGGGCACAGGCGTTCTTGGCGCCCTCGGGCGTGTCGACGAGGCGCCGGCCGCGGTGCATACACACGTTGTGGTGCGCGTGAAACTCATCGGCACCGCTGCGCACCACGATGATCGAGTCGTCGAGGATGTCGTAGGTCAGGTAACTGCCAACCTCGGGCAGCTCCTCGACGCGGCCGACCTGCTGCCAGACCTTGCGCCACAGCTTGTCCCGTTCGGCGCGGGCGTACTCCGCGGAGATGTAGGCCTCGACCCCGATCGTCATCGGTGTCGAAAGTTCCTCGGCCGCCGTATCTTTGGCCAGGTCGGTCATCACATCCTCCTGATCTGCGCGCGGAAGGACTCGTCCTTGAGGAAAAGTGACGTGTTGTCGGCGCCCAGATGGCTCCATTTGAGGTCCAGGCCGCCGTCGACGAGCAGCGTCTGGCCGGTGACGTAACTCGACAGCTCCGAGAGCAAAAACAGGATGGCCCCCGCCTGCTCCTCGGACCGCCCGCGCCGCCCCATCGCGATCGCCTGGCGGTCCCGCTCGCGATCCTCGTCGACGTAGGTGCGCGAGGCCGCCGTCTCGGTGACGCCGGGCGCCACGGCATTCACGCGGATTCCCGCCTGCGCCAACTCGAGGGCCATCGTCCGCGTCATCGCCGCGATCGCGGACTTGGCCGTGCCGTAGGCGATGTGAAACGGAGCCGTGTTCATGCCGCTGATCGAGGAGATCGACACGATCGACCCCGGCCGGTGCTGCGCGACGAGCTCGGCCGCCACGGCCCGACTCATGAAGAAGGTCGTCTCGAGATTGTCGGCGAAGATCGTGCGCCAGTCCGCACGCGTCACCCGGGTCGACGGCATCCACGTCGAAGGAGCGGCGCCACCTGCGACATTCACCAACCCGTACAGCGTGCCGTCGGCGCGGCGCGCGCGGTCGAGCACCGCGGCGATGCCCTCGTCGGTGGACGCATCGGCCGCGACGGGCACCACCGGCAGCCCCTGGGCCGCCAGCGGGGCGATGTGCTCGTCGAGGTTTTCCTTCGACCGGCTCACCGCGACGACCGTCGCACCCGCGCGGGCGGTCATGGCCGTGACGGTGGTGCCGATGCCGCCCCCGCCGGCGCCGGAAACCACGACGACACGACCGTCGAGGCCGAAAGGATCGTCCATGACCTGCTCTCCGCTGCGCTGACCGCACTGCCCGCGGCGGGTGTGGTGTGCTTATGTCCGGACAAAATATGTCATTCTGTCCATCGGAGAATACTATTCCGATCGGTAGACTTTGCTGTCAAGGCCAATCCGGGAAGCATCGCCAGCTATTGTCTGGACTAGTAGCAGTTGATAGCGTCCAGTCCAACCGGCCGACGGAAGGACACCCGCCAAGCATGTCCGTTTCGCGAGCCATCTCGACGCAGCCATCGCGCTATGCGGCGCCGCATCCGGTCGAAGTCGCGCAGGGCTGGGAACTCGAGCGGGTCACCGCCCCCAGTCGGCTGTTCGGCGCCAACGGCCTGCGCACCGGGCCGGACGGTCGCATCTACATCGCCCAGGTGACCGGCAGTCAGATCAGCGTGCTGGACCATCGCACCGGGGAACTCGTGACCGCCAGCCCCAAGGGCGGCGACATCGTGGCGCCCGACGATGTCGCTTTCGACGCCAGCGGCAACCTGTACGCCACCGAGGTGATGGACGGCCGGGTCAGCGTGCGCGACACCGCAGGCCGGACACGGGTGTTGCGCGACGACGTCCCGTCGGCCAACGGCATCACCGTGTACCACGGCCGGCTGTTCATCGGCGAATGCCGGGAGGGCGGACGGCTGCTGGAATTCGACCTCTCCGGCGGGCCGCCGCGGGTGCTCCTGGAGAACGTGCCCTCGCCGAACGCGATGGAGGTCGGCCCTGACGGCCTGCTCTACTTCCCGGTGATGGGGGCCAACGAGATCTGGCGCATCGACCCCGACGGCGGCGCGGCGCAGCGGGTCGCGGGCGATCTCGGAGTGCCCGACTCGGTCAAGTTCGACGCGCACGGCTACCTCGTCTCGACGCAGGTGGCCAACGGGCAGGTGTTGCGCATCGATCCGCGCAGCGGCGAACGGCGGGTGCTCGCCCAGCTGAATCCGGGACTGGACAACTGCACCTTCGTCGGCGACCAATTGTTCGTCTCCAACTTCACCGGCGAGATCACCGAGATCTCCCCCGACGGGACCACAGAATCCGTGCTTGCCGGCGGGCTCAACTGGCCGATGGACCTGACGATGGGGCACGACGGTCAGCTCTACATCGCCGACGGCACCTACTTTTACGTCGCGCTGCCCGACGGGTCCCTGCACACCGCCGGAATGCTGTTCAGTCCCGGCTATCCTGGATTCCTGCGCGGCGTCGCGGCAAGCGGACCCGGCGAGTTCGTCGTGACCACCTCGGGCGGCCAGGTCAGCCGCTACCGGCCGGAAGCGAACGAAACCGAGTTGCTCGCAGACGGTTTCGACCAGCTCTACGGCGTGGCCCTGAGCCCCGGCGCGGTCGTCTTTGCGGAGCTGGGCGCCGGACGGGTGCTGTCGCTTTCGCTGCGGTCCGGCGGCATCGAGGTGCTGGCCACCGGGCTGCGTGAGCCGGTCGGCGTCGCGGTCGAAGCCGACGGGACGTGTCTGGTCGCCGAGGCCGGTGCCGGACGGGTGGTCCGGCCGCACGGGTCGACCGTTGACACCGTCGTTTCCGATCTGCAACGCCCGCAGGGCATTCTGGTCCGCGGCGGGGTGCTCTACATCGTCGACGCCGGCGCCAAAGAGCTGATCGCGTTCGATGCGACCACCGGCGCACGGCGCACGATCGCATCCGGGCTGCCGGTGGGTCCGCCTCCGGGCGTGACGCCCAAGCCGCTGCTCGGCATGCCACCGTTTTCCGGGCCGCAGGGCCCGTTCGCCGGTATCGCCGCCGCGGCCGACGGGACGCTCTACGTCTCGGCGGACGGCGACGGCAGCGTGCTGGCGTTACGCCCGAAACCGGACGGCCGTTGATGTCCCAGGCCGTCGCGGGCGACCACCGCTACCTCCAGATCGCCCGCACGCTCCGCAAGGAGATCGTCGACGGGGTCTACCCCGTGGGCTCGCAGCTGCCGACCGAACACCAACTGTGCGAGCGCTTCGCGGTGAGCCGCTACACGGTCCGCGAGGCCCTGCGCCGGCTGCGGGAGGACAACCTGGTCGCGTCGCGACCGCGGGCGGGCACTCGGGTGGTTCCCCGGCCGGCGTCGAGTTCCTATGCCCAGGATGCGATGTCGATCGACGACCTCGTCGCGTTCGCGGCCGGTGCGCAGCTGACCATCGAATCCAACGCGATGGTCACGATCGACGCCGATCTGGCGGCCCGGACCGGACTCGAGGTCGGCAGCCAGTGGCTATCGGTTCGCGGTTTCCGGCAGGCCGAGGGTGCGGCGGTGCCACTGTGCCGAACCGAGTACTACATCAGCCGGACCTTCGCCGCGGTCGGCAGGTTGCTGCAACGTCATGCCGGCCCGATCTTCCCGCTGATCGAGGACCTGTTCGGCGTGAGCGTGGCCCAACTACACCAGGAGATCGCCGCAGTGCCACTGTCGCCGGAGCTGGCCGACGGGCTCGGCTCCGAGGCCGGCACGGCGGCCCTGCAGATGCGGCGCACCTATACGACCTCCGACGGCGAGGTGGCCCAGGTGACGATCAACACGCACCTGTCGTCGAAGTTCCGCTACGCGATGACGATGCGCCGCGTGAATAATTAGGCCGGCGGAGATGATTACCCGGGCCGCGCAGGACACGGCATACGCGTCGCAGGCATACCGCAGCGGCTTGTGGGTGCACACCACCCTGGCCGATTCGCTGCGTGCGGCCGCTGAGGCGTCACCGCAGCGAACATTGTTGGTGGACAAGGATATTCGACTCGACTGCGGCACGCTGCACACACAGGCCCGCGGCCTGGCGGCGGCCCTGCTGGCGCGGATGCCGACCGGCAGCGTCGTGTCGTTCATGTTGCCGAACTGGCACGAAGCCGCCGTCGTCTATCTGGCCGCGACGCTGGCCGGAATGGTCGTGAATCCGATCCTGCCGTCGCTGCGCGACCACGACCTACGCTTCATCCTCGAAGACAGCCGCGCCGCAATTGTTTTCGTTCCGAACAAATACGGCGGCCACGACTACGCGGCGATGCTGGGTCGCGTGACCGCCGCGATGAGCCCAGCCCCGGAGGTGGTGGTGCTGCGCGGCGACCCCGGTGCGCACACCGCGTACCCGGCGCTGCTGGAACAGGCCCCGGATGCCGCTGTGTTTCCCGCGCTCGATCCCGATTCGGTACGAATGATCCTGTATACCTCCGGTACCACCAGCCGACCGAAAGGCGTGCTGCACAGCCACAACTCGATGCACGCGCTGATCTGTCAGCTGCGCGACCAGTGGATGATCGCCCCCGGCGACACGTTCCTGGTGCCCTCGCCGATCGCCCATATCGGCGGGTCGATCTATGCGTTCGAATGCCCGCTGCTGCTGGGCACGACAGCGGTGCTCATGGACCGCTGGGAGCCGGCCGAGGCGGTCGCGTTGATGGACTCGCAGCGGTGCACCCACATGGCCGGGGCCACACCGTTTCTGCAGCAGTTGTTGGCCGCAGCCGAAGGCGCCGGCACCCGGCTGCCCGACTTGAAGGTGTTCATCTGCGGCGGCGCCTCCGTATCGCCATCGCTAATTCACCGCGCCGCAGGGTATTTCGATCATGCGGCCGTCACCCGAGTCTACGGCTGCACCGAGGTGCCGGTCGCGACCGTCGGCGCGCCCCGGCCGAACGAGGCCGACCACGCCGCCGACACGGACGGGCGGCCCGGGATCGCCGAGATCAAGCTCGTCGCGCACGAGGCCGCACCGGCCGGTGACGGCGAGATCTGCGTGCGCGGCCCGCAGATGCTGGTCGGCTATCGCCATCCCGAAGACGACTCTTTCGACGAGGCGGGCTTTTTCCGCACCGGCGACCTGGGGCGCTGGGTCTCGGCCGGTTCCGATGAGCGATATCTCGTCGTGACGGGCCGCGCGAAGGACGTCATCATCCGCAGCGGCGAGAACATCTCCGCTAAGGAGGTCGAGGACCTGCTCGCCGACCATCCCGGCATCGCCGAGATCGCCGTCGTCGGGCTACCCGACCAACGCACCGGAGAACGGGCCTGCGCGGTGATCGTGCCCACCGCCGCGGCGCACCCCGACGTCGCAAGCCTGCTCGCCCTGCTGGTAAGCAAGGGAGTCGCCAAATTCAAGGCGCCAGAACAGGTTGTGATCACCGATGCCCTGCCGAAGAACGACGCGGGCAAGGTTCTGAAACATCAGATCCGGGCGTCGTTGACGCGGGCACAGACGAAGGAGGGGTGAGATGCAGGTCGCAATCGTGACGGGAGCAAGCAGCGGCATCGGCTTGGGGTGCGCCACCAAGCTTGCCGAGCAGGGCATGGCGATCGTCGGCACCGGCCGCGACCGGGGCCGGCTGGCCGCGCTCGAAAAGACGGTCGGCGATCCCGATCGCGTTGCGACGCTTGCGGTCGACCTGACCGACGACGACGCGCCGCGGCGCATCGTGGACCTCGCGGTCGATCGGTGGGGCCAGGTCGACTTCCTGGTCAACAACGCCGGAGTGGGGGGCCCCAAGCCGCTGCACGAGACCGACGACCAGACCCTGGACTACTTCCTGAATTTGATGCTCCGGGCGCCGTTTCGGCTCGCCCGGGACGTGCTGCCGCACATGGCGCCCGGGTCGGCGATCATCAACGTGACATCGACGTTCGCAGTCGTCGGCGGCCTGCGCGGCGGCGCCTACTCGGCCGCCAAGGGCGGACTGACCGCGCTGACCACGCACATCGCCTGCCAGTACGGTGCGTCCGGCATCCGTTGTAACGCCGTCGCGCCCGGGGTGACGGCGACGCCGATGGTCGAAAAACGGCTGCAGGACGAGCGATTCCGCAAGATCAACACCGAAATGACGCCGCACCCGCGGCTGGGCACGATCGATGACATCGCCAGCACCGTCGCCTTCCTGTGCTCGCCGGGTGCGGCGTTCATCAACGGACAGACGATCGTGGTCGACGGCGGGTGGAGTTCGACGAAATATCTGTCGGAGTTCGCGCTGTCGTCGCGGTGGGTCGAGCAGTAGTCGGCCCGACCGCCGCTCACACCCCGGCGAAGTCGACGATTCCGCGGATGTTGCGGCCCTCGCGCAGGTCTGCCATCGCCTCGTTGATCTCGTCGAGCCGATAGTGGCGGGTGACCAACTCGTCGAGCTTCAGCGCCCCCGCCTGATACATCGACAGCAACATCGGCACGCTGGTGCGCGGGTTCATCCCGCCGTAGAGCGCACCCTTGAGTTGTTTGGACGACAGCACCATCTCCTGCAGGACCAGTGGAACCGTTCCCTCGGTGTAGGGGGTGATGCCGGTGATCACGCACGTCCCGCCCTTGCGCAGCAGCCGCATGGCCAACGGGATCAGGTCCACGTGCACGACACCGGCTGTGACGACGACGCGATCGGCCATGACGCCCGCCGTGATGTCGGCCACCAGCAGTATCGCCTCCTCGGCCGAGACGGCGCTGTGCGTGGCGCCGAAGATCTTGACCGAATTCCGTTTGTATTCAACGGGATCCACCGCTACGACGTGTTTCGCGCCAGCGGCGCGCGCGCCTTGTAGGGCGTTCATCCCGACACCACCGGTGCCCAGGACCACGACGGTGTCACCGGGCTCGGTGCCCGCCGAAATCGTCGCGGATCCCCAGCCGGTGCTGACGCCACACGACACCAGCGAGGCCGCATGGAAGGGGATCGCGTCATCGATCTTGATGACGGACCGTTCGGTGAGCACCGCATATTCCGCGAAGGTGCCGAGTTGGCCGTAGGCCATGAGGTTTTCGTCGCCGAGATGATGGCGGCAGGTGCCGTCGGTCGGCATCTCCCGCAAGAACAGCGTCGCGCCGGCGTCGCAGATATAGCTCTGGCCGTCGACGCAGAACCGGCAGCTGCCGCACGCGGGAATGAACGACATCGCCACGTGGTCGCCCGGCCGCACCGCCGTCACGCCGGGCCCGACTTCCTCGACGACACCGGCGCCCTCGTGACCACCGAGTATCGGAAACCAGTCCGGCTCAGGGATGCCGGTCGAGGCCCGCACCTCGGGGGTCGGCAGCACGTCGCCGGTGACCAGGTGGTCGTCGGAGTGGCAGACCCTGGCAACGATCATCCGCACCAGGACCTCACCGTCGCGGGGCGGGTCGAGCTCGATCTCACGGATCTGCCAGTCCCTGCCGACTCCTTCGAGCACAGCGCCACGACACTTCATTGCGATCTCCTCGGCGTTTCGGATTCGAAGTGACTCCGGATCCCCGCCAGCATCTTGATGTGCGCCTTGGCCCCCTCGCGGATGGTCACCCCGGCCAGCAACCGTGGGGCGGTGATCCCTATTCGCTCGGTGACCCGGGTTCCACCGTCGACCGGATCGAAACTCACCGTCCCGCGCAGCCGCACCCCGGGTGACTGATCGGCCTCGGTCAGCACATCGCCGTGCGTGGGCACGCGCAGCCGGGCCTGATACACGGTCCGAATGGTGAACGGCCCCAGAGGGATTCGGTCGACCACCCGGTAGGTCTGCTGGTAACCAGCGTCGGTTTCGGTGCGGGACACCGTTTCCACGGAGACGATCAACGGATGCACGAGCCTGATGTTGTCGAGGTCCACGTAGAAGCCGCGGACGGCCTCGGGCGGCGCGGGCACCCATTCGGACAGCATCCGGTCGGCGTGGACGGTCCACCAGCTCATAGCAATCGAACCTAGCCCCACGGCAGCGCCGGGCCTACCGTTTGACCTAGCCGAGCGATGGAGACGACGTGGGCACGGACGGTCGAGTGGTCGAGCGCTACCTGGACTGCCTGGCGGCGCACGACTGGGACGGGCTGGCCGACACCATTGCCGAGGCAGGCCTGACCCGGGAGGGGCCGTTCTGCGATGTCGTCGAGGGCAAGGCGCGCAATGTCGCCTACTTGCGCAAGGTGTGCACCACGCTCAAGGGCCATCGGTTGCAGGTGCAGCGGGTATCGCACGTCGACTCCCGGGTGTCCTACGCCGAACTGTCCGAGACGTTCGAGATCGACGAGGTCGCGACCACCTGGCCCGAATGCACCCGCTTCGAGCGGGACGACGACGGCCTGATCGCCCGGTTCAGCGTTTTTTTCAAGCAACGCCGTGCCGACACCGCTTAGCGATCTATTCCCGGCTGGGCTCAAGCTGGTGCGCGCGTCGGCGTGGATCTTGATAAGAGCCGTGGGTATCGGGTGGGCGGTGGTGCGGCGATATTGTTGACCTCGACTGTCAAGGTCGGATGGCAGTGGGTAGCGCACACCGAATTCCTCGATGTCTCAACGAGTTCAGCGCCGATATTATGCTGCCCAGCAATGCTAGTTGGTGGGCAGTGGTTGGGGTTGGAAGGGTGTGTACCACCACCAGTCGGCGCGTTCACCGGTGGGGCCGGGACACGGTGGAACGTTCGGCGGGGGCAGGTTCGGCGGACACGCGAGCGATCCCGCGCCGAGCCGCCGGCCGGAGCTGTCGGTGACGAGCAGGTCGGCGGCGGGGCCGGTGAGGGTGATGGTGCCCTGGTGGTGCAGCCGATGGTGATACGGGCAGACCAGCACCAGATTGGACAACTCGGTGCGCCTATCGCAATAGCCGATCAACGGTGGCGGTCGTCGGTTTGCGGGTTGGAGCGCAGGACCATTGCGCGGCTTTGTTAGGCGGCGTCAACGAGCCGGCAACAGCCGGCCGGCGAAAGACCGACGAAACCGGCGGCAGCCGGCCCGTAGCGATCTATTTCCTCGTCCGCGGTATTGACCTACCGTGTGATGGATGGAGGCAGAGGCAACTCCGGAGTCGGTGCCGGTCGAGAAATTGCACTCCGGCGACCCGATCACCGATTGTGGTCAGCGGTACATAGTCCTGGAGTCGAAAACCGTCGGCGACAGCTGCGTGGTGCTCGAACTCGAATCCAGGATCGATCACCGGCTGCAGGTCATCGAGAAATCATTCCCGGCGGGGTATCAGGTCGATAGGGCACACCACCGAATTCTGTAACCGAATTCTCCTTGCCCGGATAGTGCGCGAGTAGCCGTCGGACGGCTACCGCGCATTCGTGTTATTCGGCGCCTGTCTCGAGGTCGATTGGACCGTCCTGTCTAAGCGCCGCGCGGCCGGATGCCGTGGTTTCGGCTCGGTGCACGATGCCGAGGACCTCGTCCAGGAGACCTATCTGCGCGGCTGGCGTGGCTACCCGGCGTTCGAGGAGCGGGCCGCGCTGCGGACCTGGCTGTACCGGATCGCGACGACGGCGTGCCTGCGTGCGCTGCAGCACCGAGGCCGACGCGTGCTGCCGGCCGGGCTCGGTGACAGCTCGGTCGACCCGAAGGCGAGCCTCGACGACAACGGCGGCACCCATCAGTGGCTCGAGCCGATTCCCGACAGCCTGTTGGCCGCGCTCCCGGCGCCGACCCCGGAGGACACCGTCGCGGTGCGGCACAGTGTCCGGCTGGCCGTGATGACAGCCCTGCAGGAGCTGCCGGCGCGCCGTGATGTAGTCATGCTCCCGACGGCGGTCAAAATCCAACCCGCGGTGGCGGAATACCGGCGCACCGCGGACGACATCAGGCAAGCGCACTCGATCCATGTCCTGGACGCGAACTCTGCCGGGATCGCTGCCATCACCGTCTTCCTGGATCGGGCGCTGTTCTCCGCGTTTGGCTTGCCGCCCAGCCGATAAGCCATCATGGAATACATGGCGCGTCGTCCGACGTGCGGACACCGCGCCCCCGCACCCACCGACGTCAGCGCGGGGCCTGCCCACGAGGCCATCTGTGGACAGGTCCGCGGCACGCCGGGATCATGGGGCGCGGCAGAGGTTAATCGAAGGGTGACTGAATGAGGATTCCGGGTGTATCCAGCGTGGTTGCTGGTGTCACCGACGGAGCGGCCCACATAGTGCGTGCGGGCGTGTCCACTGCGGCAAGCGCCGCCGGCGCGGTGCAACTGCTGGCCAGTCCAGTCGTTGAGTTGGCCGGACCGGTGATGCAGTCGATGGCCGATTCGACCGGACGCGCACTGGGGATGAACGCCCCCGCGGACGGCTCTCCCCACGTCGCCCTGCCGCCGGTGCGCTGGCACAGCGGCCAGCGCGTGCACCTCGACCTGGATCCGTTGCTGCCGTTCTCCCGGTGGTACGAGTACTCCGCGGTGGTCGAGGAACCGGTGCGCCGCATCCCGGGCGTCGCCAAGGCCCACGTCGAGGGCGCACTCGGTCGCCTGGTGGTCGAGCTGGACCAGGACGCCGACAACGCCGCCGTCGTCGACGAGGTGCGGTCGACGGTTGCCGACCTCGCGATCGACCTGGCGGCGACGAAGTCGGAGTCGGCGCCGCGTTCGGCGCCGTTCGCCGATCCCGGTAATCCGCTGGCGATCCTGGTGCCGCTGACCGCCGCCGCGATGGACTTCGTCGCGATGAGTGCCGCATTCACCGGGTGGGTGACGCGGCTGCCCGCGGCGCCGCAGACGACCCGGGCCGCGGCGGCCCTGATCAATCACCAACCGCGCATGGTGTCCATCCTGGAGAAGCGGCTGGGGCGGGTCGGTGCCGACATCGCGCTGGCCGCGACCACGGCGGCCGCGAACGGACTCACCCAGGCGTGGGGCACCCCGATGCTGGACCTGACCCAGCGCACCCTGCAGATCTCCGAGGCGACCGCACACCGCCGCGTCTGGCGCGATCGGGAACCCCATCTCGCCTCGCCCGAGCGACCGCAAGCCCCGGTGGTGCCGGTCATCTCGTCGGCCAAGTCCGAGGTGCCCCGGCATAGCTGGGCGGCCGCCGCGGCGGGCGAGGCCTCGCACGTCGTGGTTGGCGGGGCGGTCGACGCGGCCATGGACACGGCGAAGGGCTCGATGGCCGGGCCGGTGGAAAGCTACATCGATTCGGCGGCGAACGGTTCGCTGATCGCCGCGGTGAGTGCGTTGGTGGCGGGCGGCGGCACCGAAGACGCGGCGGCCGCGATCGAAGCCGGGGTGCCGCGCGCCGCGCACATGGGCCGTCAGGCCTTCGCGACGGTGCTCGGCCGCGGGCTCGCCAACTCCGGGCAGCTGGTGCTCGACCCCGGCGCGTTGCGCCGCCTGGACCGCGTCAAGGTGGTCGTCATCGACGGCGCCGCCCTGCGTGGTGACCACCGGGCGGTACTGCAATCGACGGGTGAGGCCCCCGGCTGGGACGACGACCGCGTCTACGAGGTGGCCGACGCGCTGCTACACGGCGAAGAGGCGCCCGAACCCGATCCCGACGAGTTGCCCGCCACCGGCGCCCGGCTGAAATGGGTTCCGTTACAAGGCCCCTCGGAAATGCCGGCGCAGGGACTGGAACGCGCCGACCTGCTGGTGGATGGCGAACGCGTGGGCCGGGTCGACGTCGGCTGGGAGGTCGATCCGTACGCGATCCCCCTGCTGCAGACCGCGAACCGGACCGGGGCCCGGGTGGTGTTGCGCCATGTGGCGGGCACCGAGGACCTGACCGCCAGCGTCGGCGCTTCGCATCCGCCCGGCACCCCGCTGCTCAACCTGGTGCGTGAGCTGCGCGGCGACCGGGGGCCGGTCCTGCTGATCACCGCCTTACATCGCGATTTCGCCTCCACCGACACGCTGGCGGCGCTAGCCATCGCCGATGTCGGTGTGGCCCTTGATGATCCGCGCGCGGCCACGGCGTGGACGGCTGACATCATCACCGGCACCGACCTGGCCGATGCGGTGCGGATCCTGTCGGCGATCCCGGTGGCGCGCTCGGCCAGCGAATCTGCCGTCCACCTCGCCCAAGGCGGCACCACGCTGGCGGGGCTGCTCCTGGTGACCGGCAGCGAGCAGGAGCGTCCGAGCAACCCGGTGAGCTTCCGCCGCTGGCTCAACCCGGTCAACACCGCCGCCGCGACTGCCCTTCTGGCGGGCAGCTTTTCGGCCACCAGGGTGCTGCGGCTGCCCGATCCCACCCCGCAGCCACTCACCGCCTGGCACGCGCTGGACCCGGAGATCGTGTTCTCACGCCTGGCGGGCGGCGCGCGACCGCTGGCCGTCGAGACCGGCGCGTCCTACTGGCGGCGGCGCCTCGACGACTTGACCTACAGCCCGGCGCTGGCGCCGCTGCGCGGGCCGGCCGGCAACCTGGCCCGGCTGGCGTCGGCCACCCGGTCCGAGCTGGCCGACCCGCTGACCCCGATCCTGGCCGTGGGCGCGGCGGCGTCGGCGATCGTCGGCAGCAATGTCGACGCGCTGTTGGTCGCCGGCGTGATGACCGTCAATGCGATAACCGGTGGTGTGCAACGGCTTCGCGCCGAGGCCGCCGCCGCCGAGCTGTTCGCCGAACAGGACCAACTGGTGCGCCGCGTCGTCGTTCCGGCGGTGGCCACGACACGACGCCGGCTGGATGCCGCGCAACATGCCACGCGGACGGCCAAGGTGTCGGCCAAGTCGCTGCGGCCGGGCGACATCATCGATCTGGCCGCACCCGAGGTGGTCCCGGCCGACGCCCGGTTGCTGGTCGCCGAAGACCTCGAGGTCGACGAGTCACTGCTCACCGGCGAGTCGCTGCCGGTGGACAAGCAGGTCGACCCCGTCGCGGTGAACGACCCCGACCGGGCGAGCATGCTGTTCGAGGGCAGCACGATCGTCGCGGGGCACGCGCGGGCAATCGTCGTGGCCACCGGCGTCAACACCGCTGCGCACCGGGCGATCTCGGCGGTCGCGGACGTCGAAACATCCGCCGGGGTGCAGGCCCGACTGAAGGAACTCACCAACAAGGTGCTGCCGCTTACCCTGACGGGCGGAGCCGCGGTGAGCGTGCTGGCGCTGCTGCGGAGCGCGACACTGCGCCAAGCCGTTGCCGACGGCGTCGCGATCGCGGTGGCGGCCGTCCCCGAGGGGCTGCCGTTGGTGGCCACGCTGTCTCAGCTCGCCGCGGCCCAACGCCTCACGGCGCGTGGGGCTTTAGTCCGCTCGCCACGCACGATCGAAGCATTGGGCCGGGTCGACACCATCTGCTTCGACAAGACCGGCACCCTCACCGAGAACCGGCTGCGGGTCGTCTGCGCCTTGCCCCACACGGCCCGACCGCACGAGTCCTTCCCGGATGCCTCCGACCCGGAGTCCGCCGCCGTGCTCCGGGCTGCCGCAAGGGCATCCACCCAGCCGCAAGACGGCCAGGGCCATGCGCACGCCACCGACGAGGCAATTCTCACCGCGGCCAGTTCGCTTATCAGCGAGAGCGATTCGGGATGGGCGGTACTCGCCGAGGTGCCGTTCGAGTCCAGTCGCGGTTTCGCAGCCGCCATCGGAACACTGAGCAACTCGTCCGACGCGCCGATGCTGATGCTCAAGGGCGCTCCCGAGGTGGTGCTGCCCCGCTGCCGCTTCGCCGACCCGGATGCCGACGTGGCACACGCCGAGGCATTGGTCCACAGCCTCGCCGAACAGGGATTGCGGGTGCTGGCGGTCGCACAGCGTCCCTGGCCCAACGGGACCAACCACGACGACGACACCGATGCCGACGCCGTCGACGGCACAGCACAGGACCTCGAGCTGCTCGGCTACGTGGGTTTGGCGGACACCGCGCGCGCCTCGTCGCGTCCGCTGATCGAGGCCCTGGTGGACGCCAACCGCAACGTCGTGCTGATCACCGGCGACCACCCCATCACCGCGCGCGCGATCGCGCGCCAGCTGGGCATGGAGGACGTCCGGGTCGTGACCGGCGCCGAGCTCACCGGTCTGGACGAAGACGCGTGCGCCAAACTCGTTGCCGGCGTTCAGGTGTTCGCCCGGGTCAGCCCGGAACAGAAGGTGCAGATCGTGGCCGCGCTGCAACGCAACGGGCGGGTGACCGCGATGGTCGGCGACGGCGCGAACGACGCGGCCGCGATCCGGATGGCCGATGTGGGCATCGGGGTGAGCGGTCGCGGTTCGTCGGCCGCCCGGGGCGCGGCCGACATCGTCCTGACCGACCGCGACCTGAGCGTGCTGCTGGACGCCTTGGTCGAGGGCCGCAGCATGTGGGCCGGCGTGCGCGATGCGGTCACCATCCTGGTCGGCGGCAACGTCGGAGAGGTGCTCTTCACGATCATCGGGACCGCGTTCGGGCATGGGCGGGCGCCGATCGGCACCCGCCAGTTGCTGTTGGTGAACCTGCTCACCGATATGTTCCCGGCGCTCGCGGTTGCCGTGACCTCGCAGTACGTCGAGCCCGACGAAGCCGAGTTCGAGACCGGCGAACAAGCCGAAAGGGCCCGCGCCGCACACCGTCTCGCGGTGCTGACCGGACCGACGCCGTCGCTCGATGCCCCGTTGATGCGCCAGATCGTCAACCGCGGTGCCGTCACCGCCGCGGGTGCAACGGCAGCCTGGGCGATCGGTCGTTACACGCCCGGTACCGAACGTCGAACGGCGACAATGGGATTGACGGCCCTGGTGACGACCCAGCTGGCGCAGACGTTGCTGACCCGTCAGCACAGCCCGCTTGTCGTGGCCACCGCGCTGGGCAGCGCGGGTGTTCTGATCGGCATCGTCCAGACGCCGGTCGTCAGTCAATTCTTCGGGTGTACACCGCTGGGCCCGGTGGCCTGGTCGGGAGTCATGGGCGCGACGGCAGGAGCCACCGCGATCTCGGTGCTCGCGCCCAACTGGCTGAACAAGGCCATCGGCGCCATTCAGCCCAACGGCACCGCCTAGGTCGCCAGCTCCTTGCGGATGACCTGGCGGTCAGGTCACGATTCGCGACGGCCGTCGCGCTCCGACGCGACCCCATCCGATGGTTCCGCCGATTCGTCGCACGGGTCCTGATGCCAGTCGCCGAAGGGGTCTAAGTACCGGCGCCACTCCTGCGGCGCGGCCAGCTCCCGGTCGGTGAGCAGCGCGCCGTTCAGCGCGTCGAGAATCGGGGCGGGATCGGCGCCGCAGACCAGCACCGTCATCGCCGTGTGCCGATCGCCGAAGCGATACTCCCACTGCAGCTCGGCGAATATCCGCCGCTCGGCGTCGACGGTGGCCGCCTCCGCGGCGGTCATGGCCGCCAGCCACTTGCCCGCGCAGGCAACCCGCAGGCCGCCCCCTGCGGATTCCAGCCACATCACCTGGTCGGGCCGGTTGGCCAGCCACAGCCGGCCGCGGCTACGCACCACCCCGGCCAGCAGCAGGTCGACAGCGGCGTGCAGACGCTCGGGGTGAAACGGACGGCGCGCGTTGAACTCGACGATCCGCACCGCTCCGTCGGCGCCCAGCGGCGGGAGGCCGGCCAGCAGCCAGCCGTGCGGATGATCGCTGCGGCCGCGCCGGGAATCATCGTCCAGGTTGGCCAGCGCCATCTCGAGGCGGTCGATGCCGACCGTGATCCGCGCGCGGGGAGCCAGCCGGCGCAGCACCGCCAGCGTCACCGGCTCCGGGCGGGTGGGAACCACCACGTCGGCGAATTCGGCCTGCCCGACGGCGACCTGGGCGACCGTGCGCCCGTCGGCGAGGCTGTCCTCACCGAGCGCGCGGCTGAGCCAGGTGTCTGAGTCGACGCAGGTGACCACGCCGGCGATCTCCACATCCAGGGCGGCCGGCCCGTCCTGGAAGCCGGGGCCGACGCGGACGTCGACGTGATTGATCGCCACGCAGATGGGTTCGGGTTCCAGCGCCGGGGCCAGGTGCACGACGATGCGGTCGATGCCGTCACGGCGGTGCAGCTTGCGCAGCAGCACCAGCAGGTCGTAACGCACCGTACACGGCACGCAGCCGTGGGCCAGCTCCAGCGCATCCTCGGTGACGGCCAGTTCTCCGTCGCGCCAGACGCTCGTGGTGCGCCGCACGACGTGCCCGTCGAACCGGTGCTCGACGACGATGGTGCCTGGCCGGCGCAACAATGCGCCCGCCACCGCGTCGGTGTCACCATCGCCCGCCACCAGCACCACGGGAGTCCGCATCCCCGCTCCTTTTTGAAAATGGTTTTCAATAATGCACCATTGACAGTACAGTGCGGGACAGTCGTTGTCGAAAACGATTTTCAACAAGCGCTGAGCCGTGGGAAGGGGCGTCATGTCCGCGCGCTGCCAAGTAACAGGCCGCACTGTGGGATTCGGTAATGCGGTGTCACACTCGCACCGCCGCACCCGGCGCAGGTGGTCACCCAACATCCAGACCAAGACGTATTACCTGCCGTCGCAGGGCAGCCGCATCACGCTGCGAGTGAGCGCCAAAGGCATCAAGGTCATCGACCGCGACGGCATCGAAGCCGTCGTCGCCCGACTTCGCCGCGAGGGTGTGGAATTCTGATGGCGCGCAACGAGATTCGTCCGATCGTCAAGCTGCGCTCCACCGCGGCCACTGGCTACACCTACATCACCCGCAAGAACCGGCGCAACGACCCCGACCGGCTGACCCTGCGCAAGTACGATCCGGTGATCCGCCGCCACGTCGAGTTCCGGGAAGAGCGCTGATGGCGAAGAAATCCAAGATCGCGAAGAACGAGCGGCGCCGCGAGGTTGTGGCGCGTTACGCCCAGCGCCGCGCCGAGCTCAAGGAGATCATCCGGTCGCCGGCCAGCACTCCCGACCAACGCCTGACCGCGCAGCAGGAACTCGGCCGCCAGCCCCGGGACGCAAGCCCTGTGCGCCTGCGCAATCGCGACGCGGTCGACGGTCGTCCCCGCGGGCACCTGCGAAAGTTCGGGTTGTCCCGACTGCGAATGCGTGAACTCGCCCATCAGGGCCAGCTTCCAGGCGTACGCAAGGCGAGTTGGTGATGGCCGGTAAACCCAAGCGTCCGAGCCGCATTCAGCCGGTCTCGAAAAAGAAGAATCTCTTGACGAGCATGGGACTTACGCATGTCGACTACAAAGACATCACCACTTTGCCGATGTTCATCTCCGATCGCGGTCGAATGCGATCGCGACGCGTCACCGGCCTGACTGTTCAACAGCAGCGCCAAGTCGCCACCGCGATCAGGAATGCCCGCGAGATGGCGCTGTTGCCCTACGTCGGCTTGCGTTAGTCCCGGATGAAACCTTTGTTGCGCATCAGAGCGTCCGCCAGGAATCCGTCGTGCGGGATTTCGGGCGCGCCGTAGTAGGTCGCGTGGTGTCCGCGGTACACGTTGGCCACCGTCGGTTCGGCGATCAGGTCGTCGATCAGGTCGTCGTCATCCGTAATCGCGTTGATCACCAATGACTTCCGCAGCGGCGCGACACCGGCCGCACGTGACCATCCCGACACCCACACGCACGGGAAGGGCAGTTCGACGTTGAGCTTGTCGGCATCGGGCTCGGCCAGCAGGTGCACGGCGGGGCGCAGGGCGGCGTACCCGTCGCCGAGCGGGGCGACGACCTGGTCGGCGCCCAGCAGCGCGGACGTGCCCGCGGCCTTGATCGCCAGGTGGTCCGCGAGCGCCTGCGCCTTGACGATGGGCTGGGTGGGCAGGATCGCTCGCTCGTCCTCGGAGGCCAGCGGTTCGATCGCCGCCAGGCGCTCCGCGATCGCCGCGGCGAGCGGGCCCGGGTCGCCCTCGTAGAGCACCGCGGTGGTGTTGACGCACGCCATGCCGCCCAGGTTCGCGATCGAGTCGACGATCACGTCGAGATAGTCGCGCCAATCGCGATCGGCGGTGATCAGGATCTTGGTGCGGCCGGGCCCGTTCACCACCACCGCCGGATCGGCGGCGTATTTGTCCACCACGTCTTGACCGCCATACACCATCGCGAGGTCGGCCGACCGGATGATCTCGTCGGCTCCGCCGTGATCGGTCGGCAGATACACCGCGTCCTGGCTACGAAAACCGGCCTGGCGCAATGCGTTGATCAGCCGGTGCCCGGTCAGCGGTTCACGTCGCGACGGGCGTACCGCGACCCGGTAGCCCAACGCCAGCGCCTGCGGCCACAGGCCGTGCACGCCCGGGCCGTTGCCAGCGGCGTGCACGGCGAACACCTCGCCGCGGCGCGCCCAGACCGCGCCGCCGGTGCGGGTGCGCTCCTCGCGCCAGTCCAGAGCCGCACCCACCGGGCGCGCGGGCCGCACGGCATCGAATGCGGTCGCGGTGGCCTCGGCCACGCTGCGGGCGCCGGCGCGGGCCACCGCGATAGGCAGCCCCGAGATCCGGCTGACCAGTTCGACATAGCCGGCGAAGTCCAGGCCGGCGACGACCGAGTTCACGAACACATCCGCCGCGCTGGCCAGCGCCGCCTCGCGCTGCGCCAGGGGCAACGGCCGGACCTTGCGCTGGGCCCCGATGGCACGCGAAACATAGAGCGGTGGAACGATACTCAGCTCCGCCACCGGCACGCCCGCGGTGCTCAGCACGACCTCGCGGTTACGGGTACGGTACGGACCGTCCGGGCCCAGCGCATCGATGCCGATCAGATCGGCCGCGACACCGGGTGTTTCGCCGACCACGTCAGTACACGCCTTCGATGACGGCCTCGCCCTCGAACGTGGCGACCGGCCGCACGGCGCTGACCGAGTCGCTGAGCTCCGGTGTCGGCCCCGGCAGGCGGACGGCCATGTCACGTTCCAGGTTGTTCGGCAGGAACATGCCCTTGCTGATGTGATTCATCACCACCTGGCCGAGCTCTCCGTAGGGCACCTGTTCCCCGGTGTCCGGATCGATCACCCAGAACACCACGTACGGCGTCCGCGGGTCGAAGACGAACGCATCGCCCTCCGTCCGGGTGATGGCCTGCGAGAGAATCATGGTGCTGCCAAACGCCATCGTGATCGTCGTCTCCGGGAAGATGTCGCGCAACAGGTCCAGCGTGTCGGCGTCCACATGCGCGCCGCTGAGCAGCAGATAGCGAATCTTGGCGTTCACCAGGTCGACCAGGTCGTCGTTGCGGGCGATCGCGTCCAGCATCGGCGGCGTGGCGTGCAGGTTGGCCACGTTCTGCGTCTGCAGCACGTGCCTGGCCTGCTCGAGGACGTGGTCGAGGTAGGCTGCCACCTCGCCTGCGGCATTGCGCGCCGCGATCTTCTTCACCCAGCGGGGATCGATGTCGATCGCGTGAAACGCCGAGCCCAGCCGCTGCGAGGCCACCCGGGAGAAGAACCCCACACCGTGCGGGCCGCTCGGCATCAGACACAGGAAACCCAGCCCCTGCCGAAATCCGCCGGCGGCGAAGTCCTCGGTCTGCCATTCGATGACCTGGGCGACCCAATCCGGAAGCTGCGCAGTGCGTTTCGGCGCGCCCGTGGTGCCCCCGGATTCGAAGACCTGCGGCACCGGCGGGGGCGTGCCGTATCCCCGGGGGATCAGGTCCTCCACCGGCACATTGCGCAGCTCGGTGAGCAGGTTGGGAAACAGGCGCAAATCCGCGAAGGTCCTGACATCGGTGAGCGGGTCGAAGTCCAGCGTCTGGGCGTGGCGGAGCCAGAACGCCGAGCCGGTGTCCGCGCCGAAGTGCCACGCGATCGCGGCACGCAGGTAGGCCTCGGGGTCGTCGATCGGAACCGCTCTCGGGACATCCAGCAGCGAGAAATCGACTTCGGCCATGTCACCGATCCTGTCGCATGCCGGGCCGGCCAGGCAATCGGCTCGCGGTCCACCGGGCATACAAAGACTGAACGTTGGCCGATGTCGCGGCGAATTCTCTGCGACGCGGGCACCTATCGATAGGTGCCGAACGCATGTCAGTCTTCCTACGAGCCGATCCGGGGCTTCGAGCAGAAGACGCTGGCCACCGCGGACCGGCAAAAGATCGCGCACGGCAATGCCGAACGGCTGCTTCGCATCTGACGTATCCGTCAGGCGGCGACGTTGTGCAGCCCGCGCGGATCGACGCCGGCGCGCCGCCATGCGGTCGCCGCCCAGGGCGCGTAGATCACCGCCAGTGGAAGCCGATTGACCAGCGGGTTGAGCGCGCGCACGACGGCGGCGAACCGCTGAAAGCGCTTTTCCTTCTTGGCATTCCACTCGAGCTGGCACACGTCACGCATTTGCTGCGGTAGTGTGCCGACCAGGACCAGCCGGGTGTAGGCGTTCAGGGGCGCCGACAGCAGTTTCCACACCGGCTTGGGAATCCAGCGCGGGCCTGGCAATCCCTTGCGGATGTAGCCGGTGCCGTACAGGACGGTCTTGTGCGGGACGAAGCGTTCGAGCATGTCGTCCCAGTACGTCAGGAACTCGGCGTACGTCTGCGGCTGGCCGCGGTCGCTGACGCCGTAGCAGCCGTACCAGATCTTGCCTTCCTCGAAGATCTGTTCCTTCTCCGCCTCCGAGAGCCGCCGGATGAACGTGTCGGTGTTGTAGATAACCTGATCGACGAAAGTGGCGTGCGCCCAATAGAACAACTCGGGATTCAGGGCGTGATACCTGGACCCGTCGCTGACGGTGCCCTTGATCGGCTTGTGGAAATCCCGGACCTTGCGCCCCCACTCGTGGGGGTCGTCGGAATAGACGGTGTTCATCAACGGCGGCGCGGTGCGCTTGGCCCGGCCGAGGGTGTCGCTGAAAACGACCGAGTGGTCGAGCACGCCCTGGCCCAACTGCTCGATGCAGTTCTCGACGCCGGCGACGCGCTGGAACCCGAACAGCTGGGTGCGGTAATCGCCGTAAAACTTCCAGATCAGCGAATCGGGCCCCAACCGAGCGCCGGCGTCGGGGATGTCGTCGATCGGCATAGGCACCGCCTCGCGGACCCCGCTGTCGAACCGGGCGCCGGCCGTCGGCCCGGCAAGCTGGTCATGCTGGGCGGTCATGGCACCTCCTGTAACGCACTGACACAAAACTGTATCTTTGTTTCAAGCCTATCATCGCCGTATCGATGTCGCCGAGGGGACCGTGATCATGCACAACCACAACCCCAGCGGTGATCTCGGTGAGAGCACCGACGTGGAACGGACCATCCTGGACACCGCGCGCATGGTGTTCGAGACCTACGGCCTGCGCCGCGCCAACATCGAGGACATCGCGGTGCGTGCGGGGGTCAGTCGCAGCACCGTCTACCGGCGCTTTCCCACCAAGGACGACCTGTTCGAGCGGGTGGTGCGCCGTGAGGCCGAACTGTTCTTCGTCACGCTGGACCGCGCGACCACGGGCCGAAACCCGCAGCAGGCGGTGATCGAGGCGTTCACGCTGGGCGTGCGTCTGGTCCAGGACTCGGCGCTGTACTCCCGGATCGTCGAAAGCGAGCCCGAGCTGTTCGGCTTGTTCTCCCGATCGGACGTGTTCCCGATCCGCCAATTCTCCGACGGCATCGCCCACACGTTGCGCCGGTGCGGGGCCGACCTGCCCGACGCCGACCTGGCCGACATCGCCGACGTCTTGCTGCGCGTCGCGCTCGGCATCATCGTCTTCCCCACCGACCGCCTCGACACCTCCGACGAGAAAGCGGTCCGCGACTACGCCGCGCGGTATCTGGTCCCGATCATCGGCGGCACCGGCTTGTCGGTCCCGTGATTTAGCCCGTATCCGTGGCCGGGTGGTCCGAGGCGCCACGAGCCCGATATGCAATTGTGCGCGCTGGTACGCGAACACGCGGTCACGCAGCGTCGACGAAGGCCACTTCACGACGAGTCGAGACGCCCGATCGCCGGGCGTAGGCTGCTGTCGGGGTCGGTCAGCGTTGCCGATCCCACTCCGATTTCCGCGCACGGCTTGGCATTTGCCCGAAGGAGTACGCATGACCGACGTGCACATCTCGCTTCCTCCCGCACTGCGCCGCGCAATGGAGCTGCTGGCCGACCCGCCGGCGGCACCGGACGTGACCAAGGGGTACCTCGATCTGATCGGCGCGGCCGCGGGCGACACCGTCGCGAAGAACACCGGCCCCATCCAGGCGGCGTGGGCATCCCCGCTCGGGTCGATGCTCTACGACAACGCGCAGGCGATATCGCGCCGGCTGCTGACCGCGTTTCAGCATCCCGCCGAGTGGCTGAACATCCCGGCGGGCGGGGTCGCGTTGGACGTCGGCTCGGGTCCGGGCAACGTCACTTCGGCGCTCGCGCGCAGCGCCGGTCCGGACGGACTGGCCCTGGGCCTCGACATCTCCGAGGCGATGCTGGCCCGGGCCGTCCACAATGAAGCCGGCCCCCGCGTCGGCTTCATCCGCGCCGACGCGCAACGAATTCCGCTGCGCGACAACACTGTTGACGCCGTGGTATCGATGGCCGTCCTGCAACTGGTGCCGGATCCGGCCGCTGCCCTCGCCGAGATGGCGCGGGTGTTGCGCCCGGCTGGGAGGCTAGCCATCATGGTCCCGACCGCGGGGCGGGCGGCCCGGCTGTGGCGGCTACTGCCTGACATCGGGGCGCACGCTTTCGGCGAGGACGAGATCGCGGACATCCTGGAAGACATCGGATTTGCCGCCGTGCGGGTGAACAATTTCGGGATGTTCCAGACGATACGCGCCAAGAACGGCTAGGCGTTTTTGAAGGCCGGGTGGCCGCGCCTCAGCACCGGCAACAACCACTCCGGTGGGGCAATCCGGAAAAACGCTGCCGCGATCCGGTTGACGCGGCCGGGCACCACCACCGCCTTGCCGGCGGCCAGGCCGTCGATCCCGGCCTGGGCCACCTGGTCGGCGGGAATCCACATCACCCGGGGCAGCGCGGCCTCGGCCTCTTCCTTCTTGAAGCCGGCCGCGTCACCGAACCCGGTGTCCACCGGCCCGGGGCACAGCGCGGTCGCGCTGACGCCGGTGCCGCGCAGCTCGCCGCGCAGGCTGTGCGTGTAGGACAGGACGAATGCCTTGGCGCCGCCGTACGCGGCTTGGCCGGGTAACGGGCCGAAGCCCGCCACCGAGGCCACGTTCAGCACCGCGCCGCGCCCACGCTGCACCATGCCGGGCAGGAACCTGCTGCACAGGTCGACCACCGCGGCCACGTCGACCTCGACGAGGTTGACCTCTTGCTCCGGAACCGCTTTCGCGACCACTCCCAAGGTCGAAAACCCGGCGTTGTTGACCAGGATGTCGGCAGTCAACCCGAGGCCTGCGACGCGGTCGGGGAGTTTCGCCCGCGCGGACCGATCGGACAGGTCCGCGGGTAACGGGTGTGCCCCCGGCCCTAACCGCGCGGCGAGCTGGTCGAGGCGATCGGCGCTGCGGGCGACCAGCACCACCTGGTAGCCGCGCCGGGCGAGGATCCCGGCCAGCTGTTCGCCGATGCCCGAGGAGGCACCGGTGACAATGGCCGCACGGTCGGGCGCCGGTGCCGGAAGCGACATGCCCGCCGCCCTCAGAAAGCGGCGGACTGGGCGAGCATCGCCAGCTTGTCCATCGACTCGCGCAGCATCTCCGGTGTCGTCGCGCGTGCCTTTTCCATCCGGTTCCGGTCGGTCAGCGCGGACCAGTCGTAGGTGTGCGTCACGTTGGTCAGCGTGGCGTTGATCGGGCTCAGCTCCCAACGCCACAGGTGACCGGGCGGTTGCTTGCCGGGGTCGGCTGGGCGCCAAGCGATTTTGCTGCCCTCGATGAATTCCACCACGTGGTTTTCGCGGACCGCGCCGTTGGTCAGCGTCATCTTGAACACGTCGCCGATCTGGCGGACGCGCTGGCCGGGCGCGGCCGAGGCGAGATTGTCGTTGCCGTCCCAGCGCGGCTGGTTGGACGGCTCGGCGATCAGCTCGAAGATCGTGTCGGCGCTGGCAGAAATCGCCCGGGTCGCGCTCACGATTTGTTCGGGTTCGGTCATAGGCCAATCCAAACATGTCGAGCGCGCGACTGGGGGCCGGCATCGTGCCGGCCCCCAGTCGGGTGAATCGGGAAGCGTCAGGCGCGCAGCGCCTCAGCCGGTCCGGACAGCATGGCCTTGTACTGCCGCGTCATGTCGTCGGCGAGCACCTCCGAGTCGCCCTGCCGGACAGCATCCACGATCTGGCGGGCCACGTCGCGCGGGTCGTTCTTCGGGACGTCGAATCCCGTGGTCATGTCGGTCTCGGTGTACCCCAGGTGCGCGCTGGTGACCAGCGTGCCCTGCTTCTCGAGCTCGATGCGCAGGGAGTTGCTCAGCGACCAGATGGCGGCCTTCGAGTCGCCGTAGCCGCCGAAGCCGCCGACCCAGGACAGCACGGAGCTGACGTTCACCAGCGCCCCGCCGCCGTTTTCAGCCAGGATCGGCGCAAAGGCCTTGGCGACCCGGAGCGCGCCGAAGTAGTTCGTCTCGAACACCGCCTTGACCTCCTCGATGTCGCTGTCGAGCAGCTTCGCGGCTCCAAGCACGCCCGCGTTGTTCACGACGATATCGGCATCTGCCGCCGTAACAGCCAGGGCTGCAACGGATTCCGGCTTCGTGACATCGAGCTCGACGGGCACCACGCGCGGGTCGTCGGAGGTCTTGGGCGTGCGTGCGGTCGCGTACACCTTTGCGGCACCACCCGCCAAGAACGCCGCCACAATGGCCTTGCCCAGACCCCGCTGTCCACCGGTGACTACGACCGTCGACCCCTTGATGTTGACCATGACTCGTCCTCCTTTGACTGAGATGAAGCTTGTTTGATTCTGTCAAATTAATTGACGGATCTGACATAGTCAAGTAGAGTTTGGATATGTCTCAATGGCCTGCGTCACACCGTTACGAACTCGCCACGGCTCCCGGCGGGCTCGGGCTGGTGCAGGATTTCCTGAACACCGTCGGGATCGGCGACTACGGCCCAGACTTGCTGGCCGACGGGCCGCTCGCCCAGCAGTGGTCGGCGGGGGCGTCGCGGACGTGGTCGGCGCTGCGCGGCGTTCCTGCCACGGTGCCCGCCCTGACCGAGGGTGACCTGTCCAAGTTGCGCGCCCTGCGTGACACGATCGCGAAGCTGGTGCGCGGCGAGCAGGTCGACGACTCGGTCGTGGGCACCGTGTCGGCGTCGTTCGGGCTATGCGGCAATCGGGTGCAACTGAAGCCGGCCGGCAGCGGCTGGCGCTGGCTGGCGTCGATCTTGTGGGCGGAGATCCTGCTGAGCCAACAGGCCGACACCTTCAGACGGCTCAAGCAATGCCAGCGGCACGGCTGCGATTCGACGTTCTATGACCGTTCGAAGAACAACAGCGGCGTCTGGCACAACGTGAAGACATGCGGTAACGCCGAGAATCTGCGGGCCTCGCGAGCCCGGCGCCGCGAACGCGAACGCGCTGGCGACGCACTCAGCCCAGCACCGACAGCAGGTGCAGCAGGACGCGGGCCGAGCTGACGGCGACCTCCGCGGCGAACCGGTTGAAGTCCAGGCCGGAGTTGGCACCGGCCGATCGGACAGCGCGCGGATCACCAGCCACGGCATACCGAAGGCCTCGCAGACCCTTGCCGCCGCACCGCCTTGCATCTCCACGGCGAGGCCGCCCAGATCCTGGTGCAGCCGGTCGCGGGTGCTACCGGGTAGCCCAGCCGCTCGGTCGGGAGTAGCGTCGCGACCAGTCCCGCGTTGACCTTGCCCATGCCGGTGGCGGCCAGCACCACGCGATGCCCGTCAAGCTCGCCGCTGTCAAAGGTGGTGTGCGCAACGTGTTGCCGGCCGGGACCCGCCAGCACGCTGCGCAGGTGTGCCCACTCCTGCGGGATGTCACAAATGACGCCGATTGTCACCGCGCGAATTGTATCGATCGGTCAGCAGGTCGCGGACCTGCAACGCCGTCGACCGCTCAGCAGCGCTCGACGCCCTTACGCATGACCCGCGAGTCCGCCTTCGCCCGGCGCGGCCTGCTGCGTAGCACGGCGGCGAGCGCGTCGCACGCGCGTTCCTTGATGGGGGTCACCACGTCAAGGTTGGTTGAATTCTGGTTGATCCAGGTCTGCAGTGTTGACACAGTCGCGACCTTTCCTTCGTTCGGCCGAACTGGCCGATCCGTCAAGTTGCACCTCGGCTGCTTTACAAGTGTGCAGGACATCGGTGAACGCCGCGATAAGCCCGCTTGTGGCCTAGCGCACAGGTAGGGAAGCCGGGGCCGCTCATCAGGCTCGTCAGCCGACAGAATGTTAGGTTGCCTATATGTCTGACGAACTCTGCATTGATGACAGCCGACTCGGATCGGTGTTCGGCCCGCTGGCCGAATCAATCCGCCGCCTCGTTGACATCAGCATCCGCACCGAAGCCGACCCCATGACCATAGCAGCGGTCAAGGACAAAATCGACAGCGCCACTGCGGAATTGAAAGTTTCGGCGCGGTCGGAGCCGTTTGGTGTGCAGGATCTGCCCGACGGCCGGACCATCGCCTGGGGCAACGCGGTGGTCGGTCTGCGCAATCCCGTCGCGCCGCCGTTAGTGCTCCATCACGATCCCGACGGGCTGGTGTGGTCGGAGTTCGAACTCGGCGCGCCCTACGAGGGCCCACCGCACCACGTGCACGGAGGCGTGTCCGCCCTCATCCTCGACCACGTGTTGGGCGCGACGGCGCACCAACCAGGCCGCCCCGCGTACACCGGAACGCTCACGCTGCGCTACCGGCGCCCGACCGCACTGGGCCGGCGCCTGCGGGTCGAGGCTCGCGTCGAGCGCACCGAGGGGGTCAAAACTTTCTCCGTCGGTCACCTGGCCGACGACGACGGCAAAACGGTCGAGGCGGAGGGCGTGTTCATCTCCCCCCGGCGGTGAGGCATCAGCTCGCCGCGGCGGCCCGCTCGACGTCGAGCAATTGCTCACCGCGTCGTTCCTCGTCGTAAGCCTTGCGGCCGCCCCGCAGACCGAACAGTCGCTTGGAGAACAACAGATAGAGCACCGCGGCGATATTGATCGCGAAGGTCACCAGCCGCGTCATCGTGATGCCCTTGGCCAGGTCGTGAATCTCCAGCGGCAAAAATACCGAAGTGGCGATCACCGCGAAGTACTCACCCCAGCGTTTGAGCAACCACAACCCCACCGCCTCGAGGACCTCGATCAGCGCGTATACGGTCAGCGCGAGCGTCAGCAATACCAACGTCGAGGGTTTGGCGGCCAACGCCTTCTCCAGCTCGTGCACGGCGGTCATCTGGTCGACCCGGAAGCCCGCGGCGCGAAAGACCGGCAGGTCGCGGTCGAGGGTTTCCTGGATGGCCCCCCGCGCGCCGCGGAATTTCCACACGGCGTAGGCGGCGAGGGCGATGACCACGGCCCGCAACAGCCGCTCGAGGGCGAGCGCTCGGATGACGATCGCTTGGCGTAAAGCCTTGCCGCGCATGATCATTGGCGCGTCCTCGGCACGGCCACGGCCGTGTGGCTGGCCGACAGTGAATTCACCGCAGCGCAGGCAGCGCCACACCTCGCCCAACCCGGTCGTGCCGCTGAGGCGGTCGGCCAATTCCTGCTCGTCCGGTGCGTAGGTGACATGTCCCTGCACCGCGCAGGTGACCAGCTCCCAGCGGTTGATGCCGCGATCTTTACGCATGGCCGATCATCGAACGCCGGCGGCGAGCCGCGCAAGGGGACTCGCGCGTAGTTCAGAAACGGGGCTTCGATCGTGGGCCCGCGGCGACCGGGCTCACCGCACCGAGAAGCGCCGTGAGCTCGGTGATGGGGATCTCGTCGATCTGGGCGACGGCAGCCACGATGTCGGCGCGCAACGCGGCGCCGCAGAACGGCTCCGCGAGCCAGTCGAATTTGTCCACCACCCGCTCCCAGGACATCGGTCGGGTGGGCGATCCCTCGTAATCGGTTTCCTCGCGGCTGAATTCCCGCCCGTCGCGCGTCCTGACATGCACGCGGGCCGCGGTGCGACGCGGATAGTCGGCGGTCAGGTCGGCCGCCGGCCGCACCTCGACCCTGGCCAGCAGGTCCTGGACATCGGCGCGCGTAACCCGTTTGCTTTCAAGTTGTTCGGGGCCCACCCCGCCGTCGATCAGTGCGACGGCGCTGAGATATTTGAGGTTGTAGTCGGCCTGCTCCTTGGTCCGCGGGTGATCTTTGGCGCCATAGGCTCCCCCGCCGGCGAAGTCATATGCACCCTGGAAGACCTCCAAGGTGACACTCGCGGCGTCCTGGCCACTCAGCTGGTTCTCGGTGCGGATAGCCAACACGGCGTCGACGATCGCCTGGCCGTGGATCAACGAACAGTACTGCTTGAGATAGGTCTGCTCGACCGCGGTCAGCGGCCGATCGTCGGCATCGAAATCGATTGGCTCACCGAAAAGTTGAGCCAATCCGTACGGCCCGTCGAATAGCGCGTCAGGACCGGTGATGCCGCGGCCGGTCAACATCGTCGCATAGATCGCGCGCATGCCGGTGATGGCCGGCGAGATGCCCTTCCAGTTCGAAACCGGTTCGGCGTGCACGGCCGCCAGCGATACGTTGTCAACCGCGGCGGCGGCGATAGCGCTGGCCGTCTGATCGACGCCCAATCCCAGCAGCTTCGCCGATCCCGCGGCGACCGACATCGCCAGCTGCAGCGCATGGTTGAGGCCGCGCGCCATCACAGGAACCTTTGCGCTGAAGCGGCATTGGACTTCGTAGGCGACCGCCAAAGCGAGCAGGAAGTCCGCGCCGCTGGCGCCGGTGTACTCGGCCACGGCAAGGACGGCGCCGAAGTTGTCCGCGGGATGGCACAATCCGCCCGCCGTCAGATAGGTGTCGAGCAGGTCGGGGTAGCGCACCAGCACGGAGTTGAAAAAGGCGGCCTGGTCGACCGAGGCGCGTCCGCCGCCGACCAATGTCGCCGTGGGGACGCCACTGAACTGGGCCGCGTGCTCACGAATCGTGCCGATCAGCTCACCGTCCAGCGCGCCGACGGCGCACGCGATGCTGTCCAGCACATTGCGTTTCAGCTGCCTCCGCGAGCGACCAACCAAATCCGAGGCCTCGGCACCGGCGACGAATTTTCCAATATCCCGAACCACATACTGTTGCCCCATAAGTCAGCCCTTCCGCCAACGCTTCCCACTCAAGCGCGGTGACGATCCGGCGTCCAGAACCGACCTCTTACCTGTGCTCGGTTCGACTTTCTACCGCTGGTCAGCGCCCGCAACGAGAGCACGCCGGTGTGGGTCGCCGGCGGGCGCCCACCACCGCCCAGTGGGAGGCATCGGCCAGCCGTGGCCGCGCCCGGCCGCGAGCAAGGAATCCACGACACGAAGCACCCCCGCCCGTGCGTCGTCCTGGCGATGCACCAACGACCATGTCCACAGTGGAACGGGTTCGGTGACGGGACGCTGACCCAGACTGGGCGGGATCACCGCGTTGTTGCGCTTCGGTGAGGCGAGCACCGGCGCGCCGATCTTGCGCACGTGGGCGTAGAACGCGTCTCCGGTGATGCCGCCGTCGTCGATCCGGACCACCTGTGCGCCGGCGTAATCGCCGAATTCCAGGGCGAACTGATTCCACGACGACCACGCCGACTCGTCGGCATCGATCAATACGCTTAGTTGTTGGGCAGCAACGGGTTCGGTCGAACTCATGCCCGGAACGACAGCACGCAGTGGCTCCGCGCGCAGCAGGTGTGCGGCCAGTCCACGCCGACTGGCGTGCGCAGCGGTCACCCACGCCAGCGCGACATCGAGCGTGCCCTCCGCCACCCGGTCGACCTGCGCGTGCGACGGCAAGACCCAATCGTCGACGCGCAGCGCCACCGCGTGCCCGACCAGGGAGTTGATGTCGTCTGGCAACCAGCTGACGTATCCCAGCCGCAGCGGCGCACTTTCGCTTGCCGCCCGTTGCAGCCGGCGTTTGGCATCGTCGGCCTGGGCCAATATCCCGCGCGCGTCCGGCAGGAACGTGCGTCCGGCTTCGGTTAACTGGACGCCGCGCCGGTCTCGCACGAACAGATCAGTTCCCAGCTCGCGTTCCAAAGCGATGATCTGTTGGGACAAAGCCGGTCCCGAGAGGTGGAGCCGGGTGGCCGCGCGCCCGAAGTGCAACTCCTCGGCAACCGCCACGAAGTAGCGTAATTGCCGCAGCTCCATTCGACGAGCCTAGGTGGCCCCAGCTGCGGTGGGAAGCTGCACTTAAGAGCGGTCGAAAACGCATCGTGGCGACGCCGACCGCTGCGGGATTTGCTGGAGTAACCAACCGTAATCACCTAAGGGGTGCCGCATGCGACTTCCGTTGTTGCCGCCGAGCGGTCTGACCGCGGCGCAGCAGGCTCTCTATAGCGACATGCGCGCCGTAATCGACAGTGGCTTCGGTGAACTCGTGGCCTGCCGGCAGGACGGCGCGCTCATCGGTCCGTTCAACGGCTGGTTGCACTTTCCCCAATTTGGCGCGCCGGCTTGGGCTTTCAACAAGTCGCTGTGGGAAAAAGCCGCGCTGCCCCCCGCGATTCATCAGTTGGTCATCCTCGTCACCGGCGCGAAATTCGGAGCGCGCTACGAGATCCGCGGCCACGAATACTTCGCGAGCCGTGCCGGGCTGCCCGAGGACAAAATCGCAACCGTCGTCGCCGGCGAACGGCCAGCGGACCTGACCGATGACGAGCGGGTCGCCTACGACATGGCAGCCGCGCTCAACCGCGGTGGGACCCTTCCGGACACCACCTATCGCGCCGCGGTGCATCGGTTCGGCGAGCAAGGGGCCGCCGAGATCGTGTTTCTGGTGGGCTGCTTTTCCATGGTTGCCGTGACACTCAATGCCTACGACTCCGATTAGACGACGCGAGGCACTGCATCCGGATCCCGCTCAGAGGCATTCGCGAACCTGACCAACGGTCCGACCTGGATGCTGGGCGAAGACCTGCGTGCCGCCCTGCAAATGATGGCCGCCTTGAGCCGCAAGCAGATCGTCGAGCTGCTCACCCTGGCCGCCGCCGCGGCGATGGGTCCCGATCGCTGCAGACTCCCAGCTGCAACCCCGGACTCGGCGGAGACGGTTTGCCAAAACTTGGAATTAGGCGGCCCTAACTTTCGCTATTGTGGCCCTTATGCAGCAAAGACGAGGCATCGGTCGGTACCACTTGGCGCTCTCGCCGCGTTGCTGGGACCGCGAGGGCCAGGTAGCGTGAGCGAGCAGATCAAGCCACGGCCGCGAACCGACCTAGCGATTGATGATCGGCCCCGTCGACCGAAGGATGACGATGCTTGCCACCGACAGGCCCGTTGCCGCCGCGGCGGCGGGGGCCCGGGCGCCCTGGCGCACTCTGACCCGTTCGGCCGTCGTCACCGCCGTGTTCATCGTCCCCGCGATGGTGGTGCGCATTGCCGGCCTGCATCTCGACCCGGTTGCCGCCCTGGTGCTCTACGGGGCCGCGGTGGTGGCCGCGAGCTTCCTGTTGGCGTGGGGAGCCGAGGCAGCCCAGATCGACGTCGCGGGCGGACTAGCGATCGCGGCGCTGGCGCTGGTCGCGGTACTGCCCGAGTACGCCGTCGACCTCTACTACGCGTACGTATCGGGGCACAATCCCGAGTACACGCAGTACGCGGCGGCTAACATGACCGGATCGAACCGGCTGCTGATGGGCCTGGGCTGGCCGGTGGTGGTGTTGGTCAGCATTGTGGTGGCGCGCAAGTCCGGCGCCGGAAAGCCCACCGGCCTGACGCTGGAGCCCGCCAACCGCGTCGAGCTCGGCTTCCTGCTGTTCGCCGGCGTGGTGGCGTTCGCGATTCCGGCAACCGGTCAAATTCACTTCGCGCTCGGGCTGGCGCTGCTGGCCTGGTTCGGTTTCTACCTCTACAAGATCAGCCACGGGGACGTGGAGGAGCCCGACCTGATCGGCACCGCCGCCGCCCTCGGGGCACTCTCGGACCTGCTCCGGCGCATCATCGTCGGCGGCCTGTTCGTAGTGTCGGGCGCGGTGATCCTGTTGTGCGCGAAGCCCTTTGCGGACAACCTGGTCGCGGCGGGCACCGAGCTGGGCATCGACCGGTTCCTGTTGGTGCAGTGGCTCGCTCCGTTGGCCTCGGAGGCCCCGGAATTCATCATCGCGACCATCTTCGCCTCGCGCGGCAAGGGCACCGCGGCGATCGCGACGCTGATCTCGTCGAAGGTCAATCAGTGGACGCTGCTGATCGGCTCGTTGCCGATCGCGCACCTGCTGGGCGGTGGCGGCTTCTCCCTCGACCTCGATGCGCGCCAGGTCGAGGAGGTCCTGCTGACGGCGATCCAGACGCTGATGGGCGTCACGGTGATCCTGGCGCTGCGGTTCGGCCGGGTGTCCGCCTGGGCGCTGCTCGTGCTGTTCCTCGTGCAATTCCCGGTCACCTCGACCCCGGGCCGACTGGTGCTCTGCGGTGTCTACGGCGTGATCGCCGCCGGCGGGCTGCTCGTCAACCACCGCTACCTGGGCGCCACCGTGCGGGCGCCATTCGTGGGCACGGCCATCCTGCACACCGGTCACCCCCGCCATCTGGCCGAGGAACCCGGCCCCGCCGGGTAGCCGCGGTGCATATACGGTCGCAGATATGACTCGAGTGTCGGTAATCACAGGCGGTGTCGGCGGCATGGGTCTGGCCACGGCGAAGGTCGTTGGCCGCGACCACACGGTCGTCCTCTGCGACGTCCGGCAGGATCGGCTCGACGGCGCGGCCACCACGCTTAAGGATCTCGGCATCGAGGCGACGACCGTCAACTGCGATGTCACCGATCGGGCCGCCGTCGCGGAACTGCTCGACACCGCCAAGGCCCTCGGCACCCTCGCCTCGGTCATTCACACGGCGGGAGTCAGCCCAAGCATGGGTGCCGCGGACTACGTCATGCGCACCAATGCCATCGGCACGATCCACGTCAATGAGGCCTTCCACGCGACGGCCGACGAGGGCTCGGTGATCGTCAACGTGGCATCGATGGCGGCGCACGTGTTGCCTGTCGAGGTGATTCCCCTTGGGCAATTCCCGCTGGCGCTCAACGACACTGACGCTTTCTTCGACGCGATGTTGACCGCGTGTGAGATAGCCCCGGAAGAGTTCCGATCCGGCATCGCCTATGCCCTGAGCAAGACCTTCGTGAAGTGGTACAGCCAGTCGCAGGCCGAGCGGTTCAACGCGCGCGGACTACGCATCGTTTCGGTGTCCCCGGGCTCCACCGACACCGAGATGGGCCGGCTCGAGGAGCAGGCCGGGGCCGGGGCGATGGTCGCCGACGCCGCTGTCCCGCGGTGGGGAAAGGCCGAGGAGATGGCGGAGCTGCTCGCCTTCTGCGCCAGCGACAAGGCCGGCTACCTCACCGGCGCCGACATCCTCAACGATGGTGGCGTCGTCGCCTCGATGACAGAACGAGCCCGGGCGGCCGCCGCCGGCTAGACGAGGTAGTAGAGCTCGGTGTGCGGGGCGAGCTCCGGGGCTGAGGTGAACGGCGGTTTGAGTTGGAGCTCGGCCAGCTTGTTGTGGGCGTATCGCACCGCCTTCAGCGTCGCCGAGTACTCCTCGTCCTGTTCGGCGAAGACATGGTCGGCGTCGAACCAGTCTTGGAAGCCCACGTTGTTCAAGACGTGCAGCGTGTCGGGGCGCACCCCGGCCAGCAGTATGGTGACGCCGCGCGCGGTCTCCGCGCGCAGGAAGTGCTCGATGCGCTCGATGCAGACGACGTCGGGATTGCGCACCCGTTTGAGCCGCAGCACCACGAACTTCACGTCGTCGGCGGCGATCCGCTTGCTGAGGTCCAGGAGATAGCGGTCCAATTCCGGTGCCGCCCCAAAGAACAGCTCGCCTTCGAGGTCGTAGATCACGATCGACGGGTCCGGCGGGTCGCTGGGGATGCGTTCGCGTACCACACGTTCGGGTGTCACGGTAAGTTCCTTGGCCTTCAGCTTGGCCGCCCGCGGGACGAACAAGGCGATGGACAGGATCACGCCGAGCAGCACCGACTTGTCGAGATCGATGGCCACCCCGGTGAAGGCTGTGATTATCACTAGACCGGCGTCATAGCGGGACGCCTTGAGGGTGTAGACCAAGCGCTTGAAATCGACCAGCCGTGCGGCGGTCACCAGCAGCAGCCCGGCCAGTGCCGCCTGGGGCACATAGCGCAGCAACGGCGCGAACAGCAACAGCGCGGCGGCCACCGTTGCGGCCGAGACGATTCCGGAGAATCTCGTCTTGGCGCCGGACTGGAAGTTGATCGCCGATCGGGACAGCGAACCCGAGCCCGGCAGGCTCTGGAAGAAGCCGCCCGCCAGATTGGCCAGGCCTTCGGCCATGATCTGCCGGTTGTAGTCGATCTTCTGTTGGGTCTGGTACGCAATGGCTTTGGCGATGGACAACGCTTCGATGATGCCGACGAAGGCGATGGCCAGCGCGCCCGTCGACAGGTGCGGCAGCCACTCGGTGTTCACCTCGGGAACGTGCGGCGTGGGCAGGCTCCGGGGGATCTTGGCGGCCACCGACACCGCGGTGTGCCCGTTGGCTCCCGGAATCGACCATCCCGCGAAGTAGGCGACCAACGCCGTGATGATCAGCACTGCCAGCATATCGATCTGCGGTAAACCGAAGCGCTGCACCAGTTTTCGCAAAATTACGGCCAGGGCCACCGCCCCGGCGCTGAGCGCCAGCGCACGGTAGTTGTACTGATCGCCGTGGAACAGGGTCAGCCATAGGCGGCGCAGGACCTGCATATGCCCGTTGCCCTTGTCGTGGACGCCCAGCGCGTTGCCCAACTGCCCGACGGCGAGCAGGAATGCCGCGGCCGCCATGAATCCGACGATGACCGACTCGGAGATGTAACGCGTCAGGTTGCCCAGTTTGAACAGGCTGATCACGATCTGAAACGCGCCGACGAGGACCGCCAACAAGAACAGGCCCTCGAACAGCTCCGTGCTGTTCTCCGAGTCGATGAAGGCCAACGCCGTGAACACCAGCAGCGATATCGCGCTCGTCGGACCGTTGATCAGGTGTGACGACGACCCGAAAATCGACGCGACGATCGTGACGACGATCGCCGAGTAGACACCGAACCGAGGATCGACGCCGGCGATCAGCGCGTACGCCATCGCCTGGGGAAAGGAGATCGCGGCGACGGTGAGGCCGGCGATCACATCGTGCCGGCCCTTCACGAGGTCGTAATTCAGAGTGAGGGCCACCGTGTTTCGTCTTTCGCTAGATGCCCGACACCGCACCCGGCGGCGCCGACGAGACCGTGTCGAGAATTCCGTTGCTGCCGAAGAACTGTTCGCGCGCGTCGGTCCAATCCTTGGCGATGGCGCTGACGGGAAACAGCGTCAGCGCGGGCAGCCGGTCGGCGTGCTTGGCCAGCACCTCCGCCTTGAACGGCCGGTAGCCGTATTGAGCCACCTGTTCCTGCGCGGCATCGCTGAACAAGTAATCCAGGTACGCCTTCGCGTACGTCGCCGTCCTGGGGTCGGTGAGGTTCGCATCGACCCAGGCCACCGCGGGCTCGGCGAGGATGCTCACCGGGGGATAGACAACCTGCAGCTCGTCGCGATTGGCGGCGACCTCGCGCAGCGCCTCGTTCTCCCAGGTCAGCTGGACGTCACCGGTCTTCGCGATCGTGAAGCTGTCGCCGGCACCGCGGGCCCCGGCGTCCGAGACCACCACGTGCTGCAGCAACGACCTCAGGTACGTGCCCGCCTGCGCCGGGCTGCCGCCGCGCGTGGTCACCGAGCCCCACGCCGCGAGGATGCTCAACTGCCCGTTGCCGGAGGTTCGCGGATTCGGGGACACCACCGACATGGTCGGGCGAATCAGGTCGGGCCAGTCGTGGATCTCCTTCGGGTTGCCCTTGCGAACGACGAAGACGATGGTCGAGGTGTAGGGCACCGACCCGTTCGGCAGGCGCTGTCGCCAGTTCGCAGCGACCAGCCCCCGCTTACTCAAGGCGTCGATATCGCTGATCAACGCCAGCGACACCACGCTGGCCTTCTGACTGCCGTCGAGCACGCTGCGCAGTTGGCGGCCCGAACCACCGTGGGATTCCTTGACCTCCACCGTATTTCCGGTGCGCGCGCGATATTGCGGGATGAACGCCCTGTCGATCGCCGCGTACAGCTCGCGCGTCGGATCGTAGGAGACATTGAGGATCTGGTTTCTACTGGCCGAGGGCACGTTCTTGACCACGAGCGCGGTCGCAGCGAAGACGATGGCGACCACGCCGAGAATGTTGAGCCAGGGAATGCGCCGCCACGCCGGCGCGCGCCGAGTCAACGGCGGCGTTTCTGACATCGACGGCCGTCCCCTCACGCGATCGACCAGCATGGAGTCTGGCATCGAGCACTTTTGCCGATGTTAACCAACAGGCCACTTTCGGACAGCCCTGAAAATCAGCCTGACGCAAATGCGCGCGGAAACTATGCTGGTCAAATGCCGCAACCGGTGTTGCGTGACCGCCTGATCGATCTCGAGGTGCCGGGCGAGGACGTCGCTCGCGGCCGGGCACTGCGCAAGACCGTGCCCAGGCGCTCACTGGGACAGTTGACCCCGTCCGTGCGGACGGCCACGGAAATTCTCGTCGACCAAAATTCCGGGCGGCTAAGCGAACTCGTCCCGCTCCGGTTTGCCCGAATGCTCGCCGATCCGTTCTCTTTCTACCGAGGTTCGGCCGCGGTCATGGCTGCCGACCTGGCGGCGAGCCCGTCGAGCGGCATCGAGATCATGTGCTGCGGTGACGCGCACGTGTCGAATTTCGGCTTGTACGCTGCGCCGCACCGATCAATTGTCTTCGACTTGAACGACTTCGACGAGGCTGCGGTGGCACCCGCCGAGTGGGATGTCAAACGCCTGATCACCAGCGCCATCATCGGAGGCCGCCACGCCGGATACCCGGCCAAGGCTATCCGCCGCTGTGTCGAACAGGCGTTGACGGGCTATCAAACCAGTCTCGAAGCGATGCTCGAGGAGATGAACGTTGTCGACCGCTACTACCTGCGGGTAGAACCCGAGCATTACACCGGCAAGGTGTCCAAGGGCCTGCAGGCCGTGATACAGAAGACGATCTCGCGGGCCCGCACTCGGACGTCAGCCCGAGTCTTCAAGCAGATCATGATGATTGGGCCAGACGGTACTCCGCGTCTTCGGGAGGCACCACCCGTCCTACAGCACGTGGAACAGGACATCGAAGCTCCTTTGGTGGCGTCGGTCGGGGAGTATCTCGCTGCCGTCCCCGCCGACGTGGCGTTGCTGCTGTCGCATTTCCGCGTCACCGATGTCGCGCTGCGCGTCGTCGGCGTCGGCAGTGTCGGCACCCGGTGCTATCTGGTCATCCTGGTCGGACCCGGCGGAACGCCCCTGATCCTGCAGATCAAAGAGGCCACCCGATCGGTGCTCGACGAATACGGCGGGTGGCCGCAACCCGACACGCTGACCGCAGCCGTTGCGGCCAAGGGACAGGGGGTCCGGGTCGTCGATGGCCAGCTGATCCTGCAGGCGATGTCGGATGTGTTTCTGGGCACCACCCGCAACGACGGCCGCGACTACTACGTCCGCCAATTCCACGACATGAAAGGCAGCATCGACGTCGAGGCGATGTCGGCCGCCGTCTTCTCCGAGTACACCGTTGCCTGTGCGGTGCTGCTGGCCCGAGCGCATGCGCAGAGCGCCAACGCGTCGATCTTGCGGGGCTACGTCGGCACCAGTAACGCCGTGCACGACGCGGTCGCCGAATGGTCATACGCATACGCCGACAAGTCGCTCCACGACTTCCACCAACTGCACGCAGCCGCCAAGGCCGGCGACATCGAGGTGGCAGACGACCCCGCACGGTGAGCGTGGCGCCAACCTCGCCGCCGTTCAATCAGTGCGCGGCGTGCTCGATTCCGACATTCGCTGGTCGAGGGCCCGCCGGTGCGCCGTTGCGGTGCAGCCAATCTCGTGGCCGCAGGCGCCAGGTCCGACGCGCGTACTCCAGCTCGGTGTAGGGCCACTGGGTGACGATGCGCCCGCTCGGCGAGCGGAAGTAGCTGTCGCACTGCGTCCAGATGGTGCGCTCCAGATCGCGCGAAAGCCGCTCGTTGTAACGCCTTTCGGCCTCGGGGCGCACATCCAGGTAGCCGCCCCGCCGCGCCACCCTGCTCACCGCGCTGGCCACCAGGCGCGCGCCGGCTTCGAGAATGTAGACGATCGAGTTACCGCCTTGGTTGGTGTTCGGGCCGTAGAGCATGAAGAAGTTGGGAAAGCCGCTGACCGCGACGCCCAGATATGCGCTGGGATCGTCGCCCCACCGGCCGTGCAGCCGTTGGCTTTTCGCGCCGATGACCTCGATGCCCGACAAGTACCGCGACGTCTCGAACCCGGTGGCCAGCACGATGACGTCCGCGTCGACCGCGCGGCCGGATGTGGTGACCACCGAGTGCTGGGTGATCCGTTCGACGGGGTCGGTGACCAGCTCGACATTGTCTTGTTGTAACGCCCGGTAGTACTCGTCGCCGAGCAGCACCCGCTTGCACCTAAACGGGTAGCCCGGTGTCAGCGCGCGCCGCAGCCGCTCATCGGACACGGTGCGTTCCAGGAATGCGGTGGCGAAGTCGCTGCGCGCGGCGACGATCGGGTCGTCGGCGAAGGTCGCGGTGTTGTCGTGCTGAAATTTCCAGATCTGCCAGCGGGTGCGCGGCACGGCCAGCGGGTTGCGCCGAAACTGCGTCAATTCGATTGCGGTGTATGGGCGATCGTCTTTGGGAACCATCCACGGCGGGGTGCGCTGGAATACCGTCACCCGCTCGGCGATCTTCGCCAACTCGGGAACCACCTGCACTCCGCTGGCGCCGGTCCCGATCACCGCCACCCGCCGCCCGGTCAGGTCGACGCGGTGATCCCACTGGGCGGTGTGCATCAGCACACCGCCGAAATCGTCGAGCCCGTCGATCTCGGGCAATCTCAGCGATCCGAACAACCCGACGGCACAGACCACGGCGTCGACGGTCAACGTGCGGCTGCCGTCGACGCCGTCGAGCTCACAATCCCAGGTCTCCCCACCCCACCGCAGGGCGCGCAGGCTGGTGTCGAGCATGAGATGGCGGCGCAGATCGAAATCGTCGGTCACCGATTCCAGATAGGCCAGGATCTCCGGCTGCCGCGCGTAGGTGCGGCTCCAGGACTTGTTGGGCGCGAACGAAAACGAGTAGAGGTGACTTTGGATGTCGCAGGCGGCGCCGGGATAGGTATTGCGCCGCCAGGTGCCGCCGACGCCGTCGCCGGCCTCGATGATGACCAGGTCGTCGATCCCTGCCCGGCGCAGCGCCACCGCCGTGGCCAGCCCGCCGAAGCCCGCCCCGATGATCGCGACCCTCGGTGCGGGTCGGCGCCTCGTCATCGCCCGGACGCGGCCAACGGCATATCGGAGCCGGGCGCGCCGGCTCGTCACGGCACCACCTCGCCGCCGCGAATGTCCAGCCCCGCCAAATCACCCTTGGCGCGCCAGGTTTCCAGGATGTCCGCGTACTCGGTGGGCGTACCGAAGAAGAAGCTGCCCTGACGTGTTTTGGCGTCGGCCTTGCCCTCTCGGTTGTAATAGCCGGGAGTACAGCTGGCAGCCCGCTCGGCGGTGGCGGCCGATCGCGCGACAACCGTGTCGACCCACGTGGCTTCGGCGGTGGCGGACGCCTCGACCTCGGTGGCGCCGTGCTCGAGGGCCCACGCGATGATCCAGGCAGCCTGCTTTGCCTGCACGTCCAGCAGGTAGGGAAAGTTCACCGTCAAGCCGGCCTGCGAGATGCTCTCGATGAAGCAGTTTGGAAAACCGTTGGCGCACAAGCCCTGAAAGGTGCGTACCCCGTCACGCCAGTGCTCGGTCAGCGTCGCCCCGTCACAGCCGATCAGCTCGAAGCCGGTGCGGCGGCAGTAGTCGGTGCCGACCTCGAAACCCGTCGCGAAGATCAGGCAGTCGAGCTCGTATGACGTCCCGTCCACCACCACTCCGGACTCGGCGATGCGCTCCACACCGAGGCCGCGGGTGTCGACGAGCGTCACGTTGTCCCGGTTGAACGTCTGCAGGTACTCGTCGTGAAAGCACGGCCGCTTGCAGAAGTAGCCATACCAGGGCTTGAGCGCTTCGGCGGTGGCGCGGTCGGTGACGATCCCGTCGACCCGTGCGCGGATCTCCTCCATCTTCGCGAAGTCCGCGATCTCGATGTCGCGGCTCCGCTGCGCGGGGTCCGCGGAGCCGCGAGCATCTTCGCTGTCATGCCGCATCACCGGCAGCTTGCGGGTGATGCTCGTCCAGGCATCGGCGACCAGATCCTCGGCGGCCTGCCCACCGGCGGTGAGGATCTGGAAGTTCTGTATCCGCCGGCGCTGCCAGCCGGGCGCCAACGCGTCGGCCCACTTCGGGTCGGTCGGCTGATTGGCCCGCACATCCACCGACGACGGGGTGCGCTGAAAGACGAAGAGCTGCCCGGCCGCCGCGGCGAGATGCGGCACGCACTGGACCGCCGTCGCGCCGGTGCCGATGATGCCGACACGCCGGCCGGCCAGGTGTTCCAGCTCCGCGCCGGTATAACCGTAGTCCCACCGACTGGTGTGGAACGTGTGGCCGCGGAACGTGCCCAGACCGGGGATGCCGGGCAGCTTGGGCTTGGCTTGATACCCGTTTGCCATCGAGACGAACTTGGCCCGCATCTCGTCGCCGCGGTTTGTCCGGATGATCCAGCGCGAAGACGCCGCCTCCCAACGGACCTCATGGACGTCGGTTTGCAGGCACGCGTCGCGGTACAGATCGTAGTGTTCGGCGATGCGCCGGCAGTGCGCGAAGATCTCGGCGCCCTTGGCGTATTTCTCCGTCGGGATATAGCCGAGCTCTTCCAGCAGCGGCATGTACACGTAGGACTCGACATCGCAGGCGATGCCCGGATACCGATTCCAATACCAGGTGCCGCCGACGTCGGCTGCCCGGTCCATGAGCCGCACGCTCTCGACGCCGCGCTCGCGCAACCGCGCTCCCGTCAGCAGGCCGCCGAAGCCGGCGCCGATGATCGCCACGTCGACCTCGTCGCTGAAGGGTTCGCGAGCCACCGTGCCGTCGACCCAGGGGTCCTCCCCGAAGTGCGCGAACTCGCCGGCGATCTCGACGTACTGGGCGATGCCGTCGGGGCGCATCCGGCGGGCGCGCTCTTCGGCATATTTCTGCCGCAACGCTTCCACGTCGAACGTCAGGTCAGCAGTCTCGGTCAAGGTCTCGACTCCGCTTCTCGTGAGCCGACGAGATAATCAATCGCTTGATCGTATCAAGGGGAGTCGGTGAAAAGGGCTCCCCTGATCAGCAACTTCGCCGCGCTCAGCGCGGCCTGGTAGTCCGCCGGTGTGGTGGCGGCGGCCAGCTCGGTCAGCCCGTAGACGAGTGCGTAGATCGCCTCCACCGCCCCGCGCGGGTCGGCGTGCTCGCCCAGCTCGCCGCGGCGGTGGGCGTCGTCGACCGCGTTCTCGATGATCGCGCGGAACACCTCGAACCCTTCGGCGTGGCCGTGGTCGGAGGCGAGCAGATTCTCGGCGCGGATCGCCCATTCGAATGCCGCCAGGTCCGGATACTCACGCATCAACGCGCCCGATTCCTCCAACACCGCTTCGATCCGGTCGACGACGTTCCCCGCGCCCGCGGCGGCCCGACGCAGCCGCGGCATGGCGACCTCGGCCCGGGCCGCGATCGTCGCCTTGATCAGTTCGGACTTGGTCGGAAAGTAGTTGTACAGACTGGCGCTGGTCATGTCGGCCAGGCGGGCGATCTCCCGGATCGTCGTCCGCGAATATCCCTTGCGGGCAACACATCTCATGGTCGCGACGATGATCCGCTGCCGGGTCTCTTCACCACTTGCACCGACGGGGCGACCCAGCTGTGTCCGGGACATCCGTCGAATATAGCTCCGGTCGTCGCTAGCTGATGTCATTGACGATCGCGTCGTCCTTAACGTCTCCCATCAGCTGACTTCGGCTTTCGTTGCACAACTTCTCGCCCGAAACGGTGGAATATATTCGTCTCACCGATGAGGACCGGCTGGCGCGGAGGTGTGCGGTGCGTGAACGGCTCGGCCGGCCGGTCGGCGCGAATGCCGCGCAGACGCGCCGCCGCATCCTCACCGCGGCAATGCGCTGTGTGGCCGAGGTCGGCTATTCGCAGACGACGATCCGCGTGATCGCCCGCGCCGCCGACATGACCAGCGCCAGCCTCTATCACTATTTTCCGAACAAGTCCGAGCTGCTCGAGGCGACGGGCGACGAGATCGAGAACATCGTCAGGCCGCGATTGCGCGCCGCGGCCGCCCACTCCGCCGACGTGCTGGACCGACTGGAAGTGGTGCTGGACGAGTCGCAGCGGTTGATCCGCGACTACCCCGACCTGGCCGCCTTCCTCCGGGCGGTCCGCGCCGGCGCAACCATGCGGCCCGGTCGCGCGCGGCCCCCGGGATCGTTGCCCGGGGCCGGGCAGGAGGCCGTGGTGGAGGCCATCTGCGCGCTGAACCGTGGCCTGTCGGAGCGCGCGGGCGCCCCGTCGCCGGCCGCCTACGAAGCCACGCTCGTCTCGGCCAACAAACTCATCCGGGGATCATTGTTCGCGAGGTAGCCGCAGATGCTCGTCGCACCGATTCGATGATCATCGACGAGACGAGGCGTGTCGGCGTTTGGTTCACCCGCTTAGCCGAAGTTGCTCGAGTCCGCCGACGATGAGCCGCAATCCGAAAGTGAACTCGTCGGCCAACGGGACCGGCAGATCGCCGGCCACGGCGACGGTCGCGGGATAGCGTGCCGGGTCGAGCTCGCGAAAGGCGGCCGCCAGCCGGGCGTCGTGCTCGCTGTCGCCCGCCGCGGTGCCGGACAGCTGGATCGCGAAGCCGAGGACGTAACGAGCCAGCATCGCATAGGCGTGAGCGGCCACCCTTCCCTGAAAACCGTTGGCGAGCAACACCGATAGGCACACCTCGCGGATGGCCAGCGCATGCATCCCGACCGGGGTGTACTCGATCAGCAGGACCGCGACATTCCCGTGCCGGCTCAGCGCGTCGAGCATGTGCTGGGCGAACGAGATACAGGCTTGCTGCCAGGGCAGTACGGTGAGTGCCTCCGGATCGAGGTCGACCTCTCCGAGGATGTGATCGATTACCGCGGAGACCAGTTCCGATCGGTTGGCGAAGTGACGATAGAGCGTGGCGGTACCCGATTGCAGGCGCTGCGCCAGCGACCGCATCGACAACGCATCGGCCCCCTGCTCATCGACGAGCTCGACTGCGGCCGACAGGATGCGGTCCACCGGGAGGGAAGGGCGCCCGCGGGATCGGCCCGACGACGACCGGTCGGCGGTATTCCCATCGCCCACTGGTGATCCTTCCGCGGCTTGACACTTCGATAAATAACGGTCACACTGTATCCGTAAATCGGATCCGGATCAATACGCTTGCACGTGAGGATGTTTCGTCATGCTGTTGCCCCTCGCACCGGAACCGTTCAGCGCCCCGACCGATCGCGACATGCTCCCGTCCGAGCGCCGCGAATTCGTCCGCACCCACCGCACCTGCGTATTCGGTTACCGCCGGCGCAACGACGGCCCCGGCATGTCCGTCGTCTACTACATCCCGACCGATACCGACGAGCTCCTCGTGTCCACGATGGCCGGCCGCGGGAAAGCCCGCGTCATCGGCCGCGACGGCAAGGTCAGCCTGTGCGTCCTCGACGAGCGGTGGCCCTTCACCTACCTGCAGGTCTACGCCGACGCAACGATCGAAGACAATCACGAACTCGCGGTCGACGTGATGATGGCGGTGGCCGGCCGGATGTCGGGCCAACCGCTCGGCGAGGAGGCGCGGCCGCAGATCGCGGCGATGTCGGCGCGGGAGCACCGCGTGGTCATCCGCTGCCGGCCCTATGCGACCTTCGCGACCCCGCCGCGCCACCTGCACCGCAACGACGAGGTCGCGCAACTCAGTCACTGGGTGTCGGGCGTGGTCCCGTGGGATGCCGCCGATCCGGTGGCCGGCTGAGCGGCTCTAGTGCGCGAAGCGATCGCGCAGCTTGGCCAGCGTGGCCTCGATGCCGTTCGCGTTGGCCTTGGCGAAACCCGTCCGCTCGTAGTATCTCAGCGTGTTCTTGATCGGGCCCGCGTCGCGGTAGTCGAACGTTTCGGTGACCCTGGTCAGGCTCGGCCCGAGCGATTCGAATTCCCAGCGCCAGCGATGACCCAAGGGGTGGCGCCATTCGACCACCTCGTAGGGCTTCAACACGGTGAAGGTGCTGGTGATCCGGTAGGGGACGCCGAGCATCTTCATGCTCGTCGAAAACTTCGATCCCGCAACGACTTCCGCCGGCACCTCGAGGTTTCCCTGAACGGTTTTGGACCCGTCCAGTTCGTGATGCCGCCGGGGATCGGCGACGAGCGCCCACAGGTCGTCGGCCGGCGCGGCGACATCGACCCGCCGGCTCACCTGGCGAGGTCCCCGATCGACAACAGTGACATCCATGGTGTCTCCTTCGGTCTACCGCGCAGCCTAGCCCGCCGGGTTCTGCGGCTCGGACGAGTTCGGGTCCGGCGACAGCGAGCAGCCGGTAGCGCTTGACTGGGTTACCCACCGGGGGTATATGTTGCCGGGTACGTTTAATACCCACTGGGGGTATTGGGAGGCCCGTCATGACCACGAGCGAACACGCACGACCGCACCGCGGGCCGCATGCAGGCACAATGTTCCGGGTGACCGCATCACCGGCTGAGCAGAGCAGCGTCAAGCTCGACATCGCCGGGATGAGCTGCGCCTCGTGCGCGGCGCACATCCAGGAGAAGCTGAACAAGCTCGACGGCGTGAACGCGTCGGTCAACTACGCGACCGAAACCGCCACCGTGACAGTGCCATCCGGGTTCGACCCCCGGGTGCTGGTCGCCGAAGTCGAAAAGGCCGGCTACACCGCCGCCCTGCCGCGACGCCGCGCCGAGTCGGCTGCGAAGGCCGCGACCGACGACCCGGAGCTGGCCTCGCTGCGCACCCGGCTGATCGCCGCGGCGGTGCTCGCCACCCCCGTGATCGCCATGGCGATGATCCCGGCCCTGCAGTTCCGCTACTGGCAGTGGGTCTCGCTGGCGCTCGCCGCACCGGTCGTCCTGTGGGCGGGCCGGCCGTTCCACGCGGCGGCCTGGGCCAACCTGCGGCACCGCGCGGCCACCATGGACACGCTCATTTCGATCGGGACGTTGTCGGCATTCGGTTGGTCGCTGTACGCACTGTTCCTCGGGACCGCCGGCAAGGCGAGCACGCATCACCACTTCCACCTGACCGCGGGGCGCAGCACGGGCGCCGGCAACATCTACCTCGAAGTGGCCGCGGGCGTGACACTCTTCGTTCTGGCCGGGCGCTACTTCGAGAGGCGCGCCAAGCGCCGAGCCGGCGCCGCATTGCGCGCACTGTTCGAGCTCGGCGCGAAAGACGTCGCGGTGCTGCGCCCCGACATCCTGCGCCCCGGCACCCCGGGCGTCGAAATCCGCATCCCCATCGACCAGTTGCGGGTCGGCGACGAGTTCGTGGTGCGCCCCGGCGAAAAAATCGCCACGGACGGGGTGGTCGTGTCCGGCTCTTCGGCCATCGACGCCGCGCTGCTCACCGGCGAGTCCACCCCCATCGAGGTGGGCCCCGACGACGCGGTCACCGGCGCCACCGTGAATGTCGGTGGGCGCCTTACCGTCCGAGCCACCCGGGTCGGCGCCGAAACACAGCTGGCGCAGATGGCCGCGCTCGTCGAAGCGGCCCAGGCCGGCAAGGCCGACGTGCAGCGTCTCGCCGACCGCGTCTCCGGGGTTTTCGTTCCGATCGTCATCGCCATCGCCCTGGCTACCCTCGCCGGGTGGCTGCTGGCCGGCTTTGCGCTCACCGCGGCGATGACGGCGGCGGTCGCGGTGCTCATCATCGCCTGCCCGTGCGCGCTCGGACTGGCCACTCCGACGGCGCTGCTGGTGGGCACCGGGCGCGCGGCTCAGCTCGGTGTGCTCATCAAAGGACCCGAAGTGCTGGAGTCGACCCGGCGAGTCGACACGATCGTGCTCGACAAGACCGGCACCATCACCACCGGCAGGATGACCCTCGTCGGGGTCATCACCGCAGCCGACACCGATCGTGAGACGCTGCTGCGCTACGCCGGGGGCCTCGAGGACGCCTCCGAACACCCCGTCGCCCGGGCGATCGCCAAGGGTGCCAGGTCGGAACTGGGCTCGCTGCCGACATCCGAGGACTTTGCGAACGCCGAAAGCCAAGGCGTGCAAGGGATTATCGAAGGGCATCGGGTGATCGTCGGCAGGCAGCCGTCCGTCGCTCTTCCAAAAGCCTTGTCGGAGGCTAAGGTTCGTGCCGAGGCCGAGGGCAAGACCGCGGTCGCGGTGGGCTGGGACGGCATCGCCCGCGGCATCCTGGTGATCGCCGACTCCGTCAAACCCACCTCCGCCGAGGCCATCCGGCAATTCGAGCGACTGGGATTGACGCCGGTGTTGCTGACCGGGGACAACGACACCGTCGCGCGGCGCATCGCCGACGAGGTCGGCATCACCCGGGTCATCGCCGAGGTGTTGCCCGCCGGTAAGGTCGCGGCGGTCAAACGACTGCAAGCCGACGGCCGGGTGGTGGCGATGGTCGGCGACGGGGTCAACGACGCCGCCGCGCTGGCCACCGCCGATCTGGGCCTGGCCATGGGCACCGGCACCGACGCGGCGATCCAGGCCGCGGACCTCACCCTGGTGCGCGGCGACCTACGTGCCGCCGCGGACGCGATCCGGCTTTCGCGCAGGACCCTCGCCACGATCAAGGCGAACCTGTTCTGGGCCTTCGGCTACAACGTGGCCGCGATCCCGCTGGCCGCGCTTGGCCTGCTGAATCCCATGCTCGCGGGTGCCGCGATGGCGTTCTCGAGCTTCTTCGTGGTCGCCAACAGTCTGCGGCTGCGTTCCTTCGCGAGCCTGACCACACCAGGTGATGTGGGATAGTTGAACTGGCCCACGCCTCGGCAACCACAGCGCGTCTAGCGCGGCAATCGGATTTAGCGAAGGTTCTCATCGTTGCGCGAATTCTTCGGACAGCTGTCCTTGCTGCGCGGTTGGTTGCCGCCGACACTGCAAATTCTCGCGGCGCTCGTCGCCGTCACCGCCGTCGATTGGCGCCGCGGCAGCTGGTGTAAAAGGGCACTGCCGGCCGGACTGATCGCCGGGGCCGCGACGGCGGGGCTGGCGTACTGGTACATCGGGTCCATCGGGGTGGCCGGCGACCCGGCGCCCGTGTCGCTGTGGGTGTGGATCGCGGCCAGCGGGCTGACCGCGACCCTGCTGTTGCTCGGGTGGCGCGGCATCCGCTGGTGGCGTCGCGGGGTGGCCGTGCTCTCGGTGCCCCTCTGCGTGTTGTGCGCGGGCGTGGCCCTCAACGATTGGGTCGGCTACTTCCCCACGGTGCTCAGCGCGTGGAATCAGCTGACGTCGGTGCCCCTGCCCGACCAGATCGACCGGCTTCGGGTCACCGAGATGCAAGTCGCCGGGACCAAGCCGTCCAAGGGCGTCGTGGTGCCGGTCACCATCGACGCCGACGCCTCGCACTTCGCGCACCGCCAGGAACTCGTCTACCTGCCCCCGGCGTGGTTCAACACCAATCCGCCACCCCGGCTGCCGGCGGTCATGATGATCAGCTCGGCGTTCAACACCACGGCCGACTGGCTGGGCCCCGGCGGCGCCTTCACGGCCATCGACGACTTCGCCGCCGCGCATCACGGCTTCGCCCCGGTGCTGGTGTTCGTCGACCCGACCGGGTCGTTCGACAACGACACCGAGTGCGTCAACGGCAGCCGGGGCAACGCCGCCGACCACCTGACCAAGGACGTGGTGCCGTTCGTCGTCGCCAACTTCGGGGTGAGCGCCGACCGCGCCAACTGGGGCGTGGCCGGATGGTCGATGGGCGGCACCTGCGCCGTCACCCTCGCCGTGATGCACCCCGACCTGTTCAGCGCGTTCGTGGACATCGCCGGCGACATCCGCCCCGGCATCGGCCCCACCGACCAGAGCATCGCCCGATTGTTCGGCGGCGACGCCCGCGCGTGGGCCGAATTCGACCCGATCAGCGTCATGACCAGGCACGGGCGTTATACCGGGCTGTCGGGGTGGTTCGACGTGCCCGCACCGCCCGGCGCGCACAGCGGGGCACAGGCGGCCGACCAGGCCCTGGACGCCACTTCGTCCGTCAACCCGGAGGGCCAGGACGCGGCCGCGAACGCGTTATGCACCATCGCCGGCGCGCACGGCATCAGCTGCGCGGTGGTCACCCAGCCCGGCCGGCACGACTGGCCGTTTGCTGCGCAGGCGTTCACGGCATCGCTGCCCTGGCTTGCCTCGAGACTGGGCACCCCGGGCGTCCCGCCGGTGCCGCTGCCGCAGCGCGGCGGCGACGAGCCGCGCTGAATACCTGGTCTGCACCGTTATCTATTTGCAACGCGAATCCCAGCTGACCCTCCCGTAACGTCGCCGACATAATCCCTCGTCGGGTGGTACGGTTCGCTGCTGTGGATGCGATGTTTGTCGAGGTAGGGAGTCCCCGGCGGGCTCTCTTCCGGCCCGCGCCGCTTCCTCAGTCGGACCGCGGGCGTGGCCGCCATGCCTGAGCTGAATCGCCGCCGTTTTCTGGGATCGCTGGCCGCGGCCACGGTTGCCGGCGTGGGAGCGGCCCGCCTGATCGTCGACCCGCAACCGCGCACGTTCGCTTCGCCGGTAGATGCCGGCGCCGCAACCTCCGGACCGGTCGCCCCCTCCGCGGCGGGGGGCCTGTTGCCGCCGCCACCGCTGAGTGCCCGCATCCCGCTACCGGGCGGCGGCGCGCTGACGAAGATCCCCGGTGACGGGGATTTACTCGCGCTGACCTTGGATGACGGGGTCAACAGTGAGGTCGTGCGCGCCTACGCGCAACTGGCCAAGGACACCGGCCTGCGGATGACGTTTTTCGTCAACGGCATCTACGACTCCTGGACCGAGAATCGCGAACTGCTGCATCCGCTGGTGGACTCCGGGCAGATCCAACTCGGCAACCACACCTGGTCGCACCCGGACCTGACGTCGGTGCCGCAAAGCAAGGTCGAAGAACAGCTCAAGCGCAACGACGACTTCCTGAAGAACACCTATGGCATCGGCGCCAAACCGTACTACCGGCCGCCCTACGGCAAGCACAACGCCGCCGTCGACGCGGTGGCCGACGAACTCGGCTACACCGTGCCCACGCTGTGGTCGGGTTCGCTGTCGGACTCGACGCTGATCACCGAGGAATACATCGTCAAGATGGCCGACGAGTACTTCGTTCCCCAGGCCATCGTGATCGGGCACCTCAACCACCCGCCCGTCACGCACGTGTATCCGGAACTTCTCGACACCATCCGCGAGCGCAACCTTCGCACTGTCACGCTTAACGACGTCTTTCTGCGGACGCCATAGCGACCCCAATTGGCAGGCAGCACAACGGATCCGCACCGGCTGGGAGGTCTGGCCTGGGTGCGTCGCACCGGTGGGCGGCTCTCGCGCGCGGAGCGCAGGCGCCTGCTACTGGCGACGGCAGTCGGCCAGTGGACCAACGCCGTCGGACGGGTCAAGCTCGCGCTGGGCCGGATTCCGGCGGCGGCCGCACGGGTCGACCTGAACGCGTTGCGAATACCCGATTCCCGATTCGCGCGCGAGGCCGAAGATGCCTGCTCGGAACTGCCGCCGACGCTCCAAGGCCACTCCTACCGCACCTGGCTGTTCGGTCATGCACTCGCGGCGGTCGATGGGCGCGAGCTCGACGACGAGCTCTTCTATTGCGGGGCGCTGCTGCACGACTACGGCATCGTCAACCCAACGGCCAACCGAGATTTCACGCTGGGCAGCGCCGAGCGGATGTTCTCCTGCGCGAGTGCCGCGGGCGTCGATGACCAACGCGCGGAGTTGCTTGGCGACGGCATCTGCGTGCACACGACACCGGGTATCACGGTCGAAGCCGACGGGGTGATGGGCTGCTATCTGCAATGGGGCGCCATGGTCGACGGCGCCGGGCTGCGCATCTGGGACATCGCTCCGGACAACGTGGCCGAAGCCTTACGGCGCTACCCGCGAGGCGATTTCAAGCGCGATCTGGTGAACATGATTCGAGCGGAGGCGGCGGCAGTGCCGGACGGGCGCTTCGGGCTGCTCGTTCGCTGCGGAATGCCCCTGGCCGTGCGGCTGGCGCCATTCGACTCTTGAACCACAATGTCCGGCTCTTCGGTGATCGTGTCGGCAATCATCGCAGCCAACCCGGCGGTCCCACCGCGCTTGGAACCAAAGCTCTTTGAGCGTCGCGCGCATGATGTGCGCGACGACTGGCTGGTGAAGCCCGCCGCCGCGCCGAGACTGAAACCACGCACCCTACGCACGGCGTGTCGCCTGCGTGAGTTCAGTGTCGCGTCGGGACCGCCGCGGCTCAGGCTTCGTTCAGCATGCCATCGATGAGCGCCTGCAGCACCTGCCTGGTCTCCCGGCGGGCGCGCTTCGGGTCGTCGGCGGTGGCGATGGCCATGGCCGCCTCGTCGAGCGCGCCGATCAGCACATGGGCCAGCGGCCGGGTGGGCTGGTGAGCCAGCTGGCCCGCCTTGATCGCCTCGATGAGCATCTGTTCGGTCATGCCCAGGCTGTACCGCTGGGCGACATCGCGGAACGCGGCCCAGCCGAGCACGCTGGGCGCATCCAGCAGGATCAGCTGACGCACCTCCGGGTCGCCGGAAACCTCCAGCCAGGCATCGACGGCGGCCCGGATGGCATCGGCCGGCGACGTTGCACCCGACGAGGCGACGATGCTGCCCATCCGCGTCATCACGTCCTGCTCCACCACCTCGACGACCTCGCGGAATAGCGCTGCCTTGTCGGCGAATTGGTGATACATCGCGCCGCGGGTAACCCCTGCGGCCGCGGCGATCTGCGGGGTTCCCACCTCCGCGTAGCCCCGTTGGCCCCACAACGAGCGGGCGGCCGAGATCAGCGCGTCGCGGGTCGCCGCGGAGCGCTCCTCCTGGGTGCGTCTCTTGATTTCCATACAACCTGTTGGTAATTTACGAACAGACAGTCTGTTTGTAAATGCATTCTCGAGTAGGAGTCATTTATGTCGACGATCGACATTAGTGCCGCAACCATCCATTACGAAGCAACCGGACCCGAGCACGGCAGGCCCGTGGTCTTCGTGCACGGCTACCTGATGGGCCGCGAACTGTGGCGCGACGTCAGCGAGCGCCTCGGCAGCCTCGGTCTGCGCTGCATCGCCCCCACCTGGCCGCTCGGCGCACATCCGCAGCCGCTGCGCCCCGGTGCCGACCGCACCATCACCGGCGTCGCCGGCATGGTCGCCGAGTTCCTCGCCGCTCTCCACCTCGAGGACGTCGTGCTGGTCGGCAACGACACTGGCGGAGTGATCACCCAGCTGGTGGCGGTGCACCACCCCGAACGGCTCGGCGCGCTCGTGCTCACCAGTTGCGACGCATTCGAGCACTTTCCGCCACCGGTCCTCAAGCCGGTGATCCTGGCGGCCAAGTCCAAGAAGACATTTCGGGCCGCGGCTCAGGCCATGCGGGTCCCGGCGGTGCGCAACCGCGCGTTCGACGGGCTGGCCCATCGCAACATCGACGCGCTCACCGAGGCCTGGGTGCAGCCGGGGATCGCCGACCCGGCGATCGCCGAGGACCTGCGCCAGTTCACGCTCTCGATGCGCACGGAGGTCACCACCGGCGTCGCCGCCCGGCTGCCCGAGTTCGACAAGCCCACGCTCATCGCCTGGTCCGCCGACGACACATTCTTCGAGCTGGGCGATGGCGAAAGACTGGCCGCGACCATTCCGAACGCCCGCTTCGAAGTCATCGACGGGGCGCGGACCTTTTCGATGCTGGACCGGCCCGACCGGCTCGCCGAGCTGCTGTCCGGAATCGCGGTGCGGACCTAGCGCACTACCCGCGGCGCCGGATCAGGGGTGACCGTCCGCGGCGCCGGTGCGGGCGTTCTGTGGAGCGTCATGGATGGCGGGGTGCTTCAACAGCGGGGGGCCACTGCACGGGCCGGTGGTCCCGCGGATGCACCCGCAATTGAGTCCGATGATGCACCCGCCGTGCACCGGAACCACGGGCACCGCTCCGCCCGCCCCGGGATCGCTTGGGGGTGCAGATGTTTGCCCCGTGGCACCGGGCGTCGTGGTATCGGCGGTCGCCGATGGCCCGCCCGGCGCGAGTGCGACCGCGACGCAGATCGCCGCCGCGATCGCCCTACTGGCCCTAGTCATCACGTTTCCCACGATAAGTCCCCCAGATGACGATCGCGTAAGCAAACCCTGCCACTCCGCTGGATTCGGAGCCGAGGGGCCGGTTGGACGGTTGGTAGCGTTTCGCCCATGTCGAATGCGACCTCACCCCTGCACGGCCGGCGAATTCTGGTCACCGGCGGTGCGTCCGGCATCGGTGCTGCTGCCGTCGCGGTCCTCGCCGAGGCCGGCGCGGCTGTCGCCGCGACCCAGCATCAGACGCCGCCGCCGGACGGTCTCGCGGCCACCTGGCTGCGGTGCGATGTGCGCGACGCCGACGCCGTTTCGGCGATGGTCCGGCAGGCCGCGGAGCACCTCGGCGGCCTCGACGTCCTGGTCAACGCCGCGGGTCTGTGGCAAGCCGGCATTCCGGGCTATATCGGTGCCGACGACATATCGTTCCTGCTCGACACCAACATCAAGGCGACGATCCTGACCAATCAGGCCGCCTACGCCGTCATGAAGGATCAAGCCCCCAGGGGCGGCCGGATCATCAACTTCGGGTCCTCCGAAGCCGTGATGGGCAGCCCGATTTCCGCCGTGTATGCCGCGACCAAGGGCGCCGTGCAAGCTTGGACGCGGTCGGCCGCCAAGGCCTGGGCCGCCGACAACGTCACCGTCAACGCCCTGGCGCCCGCGGTCCAGACCGCGGGTGCCGACCGGCTCCGGGATTTTCTGGGGCCGGACGCTGCCGCACTGATCGACCAGCAGATGAAAATGATGATCCCGCTCGGCGGGACGTTGGGCGACCCGACGCGCGACCTCGGCCCGATGCTGGTATTCCTGGCCGGCACCGGCTCGGACTTCATCACCGGGCAGCTGCTGGCCGTCGACGGCGGCCTAATGATGGTGGGCGGCTAGCGATCCTGGTCGGCCGCTAGTATAAGACGGACCGTCTCGTCTCGTAAAAGGCGGATAGCGGAGGTGGACACCGAGCCGATGACCGACGACACCATGCAGGCGTTTCTGCGCCGCCGCTTGTCCGACCCCGGTATCGCCGTGAAACACGTTGACCTCCAATGGAGTTGGCGCGAGTATCTGGCGTTATCGGCGGCCCGGGCCGCGGCACTCATCGCCGCCGCCGACCCGCACCGGCCCATGCACGTCGGCGCGCTGTTGGGCAACACCCCGGAGATGTGCGCGCAGATGGCGGCGGCCGGGCTCGGTGGTTACGTGCTGTGCGGCCTGAACAACACCCGGCGCGGCGAGGCGCTGGCCGCCGACATCCGGCGGGCCGACTGTCAGTACGTCGTGACCGACGCCGAGCACCGGCCGTTGCTGGACGGACTGGATCTCGGGGCCACGCAGGTCCTCGACATCTCGACCGCGCAGTGGACCGAACTAATCGACGGAGCCGGCGATCTGGTCCCGCACCGGGAAGTGGACGCCATGGACGCGTTCATGATGATCTTCACCTCTGGGACGAGTGGAAATCCCAAGGCGGTTCAGGTATCTCACCTGATGGCCATGTTCGCCGGCACCAACCTGGTCCAGCGCTTCGCCCTGACCGATCGGGACACGTGTTACGTGTCGATGCCGCTGTTTCACTCTAACGCCGTCGTGGCGGGGTGGGCGCCGGCGGTCTGTTCGGGGGCAGCGATCGTGCCGGCGAAGTTCTCGGCGAGCAGCTTCCTCGACGACGTGCGCCGGTACGGCGCGACGTACATGAACTACGTCGGCAAGCCGCTGGCCTACATCCTGGCCACCCCCGAACGCGACGACGACGCCGACAACCCGCTGCGGGTGGCCTTCGGCAATGAGGCCAACGACAAGGACATCGCGGAATTCGGGCGCCGCTTCGGCGTGCGGGTGGAGGACGGCTTCGGCTCGACGGAGAACGCGGTCATCGTCATCCGCGAGGAGGGAACCCCGAAGGGTTCGATCGGCCGGGGCATCGACGGGATCGCGATCTACAACAGTGACACTGTCACCGAGTGCGCGGTGGCATGCTTCGACGAGAACGGCGCGCTGGCCAACGCCGACGAGGCCGTGGGCGAATTGGTCAACACCGCCGGATCGGGCTTCTTCACCGGCTACTACAACGATCCCGAGGCCAATGCCGAACGCATGCGGCACGGCATGTACTGGTCCGGTGACCTAGCCTACCGCGACGCGGAGGGATGGATCTACCTGGCCGGCCGGACCGCCGACTGGATGCGGGTGGACGGCGAGAACCTGGCCGCGGCGCCGATCGAGCGAATCTTGTTGCGGCACGGCTCTATCAACCGCGTCGCGGTGTATGCCGTGCCGGACGGCCATGTCGGCGATCAGGTGATGGCCGCGGTGGTACTCAACGACGGCCAGGTCCTCGAACCCGCTGCCTTCGAGGCATTCCTCGACGCCCAACCCGACCTGTCCCCCAAGGCACGCCCCCGATTCGTGTGGATCGCGGCCGACCTGCCGAGCACCGCGACCCACAAGGTTCTCAAGCGGCAGTTGATCGCCCAGGGAACGGCCGTCGGCCCCGACGGCATCCTGTGGCACCGGGATCCGCGCGGCACTGCCTACCGGATCGCCGCGCCTAGCTCTTCGGTGCCCGGCGTCGGATCTGCCCCTTCGCCCGTCGCACCCGGGTGACGGGATCCTTGGTTGTGCCGCTGGCGATTTCGTCACGTAGCTGGGAGATGTTGGAGATCTCGGAGTACAGACCGCGAATCGCGTAATCCAGGACGGCAAACGAAAAGCGTTGGTCCGGGTCGTCGACGATGCCCAGCTCACGGGAGCGCTGCCGCGACCACAGCGCCTCGTCCAGCCGGGCCCGGGTCGACTCGAGGTGCCGATCCAGCGTGTCGACGATGCGCTCGGGATCCTCGCCGCGCGCGAGCCAGGTCTTCAAGATGACCGGGTGTTTGATGACTACCTGGTCCTGGCCGGGAAAGAGCTGGACCCACTGCCGCAGCGCGTCGAGCCCGGAATCCGTTGTCTCGTAAAGCGTAATCGCGCGCTTGCCGGTTTGGGCACGGATCTGCCTCACCATCCCCCGCTGCAGCAGCCGGCTGAGCTCACGTCGCACGTGGCTGACCGAGGGGGACCAGTAGAAGTGGCCGACGGACAGTTCGGCCCGCACCTTGATCTCGCCGGCGGTGAGTTGTTCGTCGTTGGCAGCCAGCACGCCCAGCACCAGGTAAGCCGTCGCCGGCAGGCCGTTGCTGGTGCGGACGGGGCTCACGAGAACTCGGTGAAGTACGGCAGGGTCAGGTCCGGGCCGACCGCATGGAATCGCACCCGAACGCGCATCCCGACCGCCAGGTCCTCGGGCGTGACCCCGACGACATTGCTCAACATCTGGTACCCCTCGTCGAGGGTGATGATGGCCGGCGCATAGGGCGGTGCGAACTCGGGCGACACCGGGCGGTAGACCACCGTCCAGCTGTAGATCTCGCCGAACCCCCCGCTGGTGGTCCACCGCAGGTCGAGCGAAAGGCATTGGCGGCAGTGTTCGGTCGGCGGGAAGTTGGCCTCATCGCACGACGCGCAGCGCTGGTAACGCAGCTCCTCCTCGGCGCAGCCCCGCCAGAACGGGATGCTGAGCTGACTGCTGGCGTGGGGCACGGGCCCGGTCTGCGGGCGCAGGGACTCGGAAGTCATGGTCGCTCGTCCCCCAGGATCAGCAGCGTGGTGAACAGCGCGCCCGCTCCGCCGTTGCTGCACAACGCAATATGCGCGTCGGGCACCTGCAGGCCACCGGCATCGCCGCGCAACTGCTGGACGGCTCGGATGGCGCGCTGCATCATCTGCGGATTGGATCCCGCGTGGCTGAAAGACATGGTCCCTCCGTCGGTGGTGATCGGATGGCTGCCGTCGATGGCGATGTGGCCGTCGGCGACGAACGGGCCGCCCTCGCCCTCGCCGCAGAATCCGAAAGCCTCGAGCTGGCGGATGATTTCGAACGAGAACGGGTCGTAGAGTTCCAGCACGTCGACCTCGTCGCGGCGCAGGCCGGCGTGGCTGAACGCGAGGTCGGCGGCGCGTCCGCCGACCAGACCGTTGACGTAGTCACCGCGCCGGCCAGCCAGATCCCACGCGGGCGGATGCTGATACGACGGGCCGTGAAAGTCCGCCCCGCTGCCCAACACGTAGATCGGCTGGCTTGTGACGTCGATTTCATCGACGTTGGCGACGACCAGCGCACAACCGCCCTCGGAGGTGGTGGCGCAGTCGAGCAGATGGAACGGGTCCGCGATGGGCCGGGAGGCGGTGATGTCGTCGGGCGTGAACGGGCCGCGTTGGTAGTACACGGCTTCCGGGTTTTGCGACCCGTTGTTACGGATGGTCGCCGCGACCATCGACAACTGCTCGCGCGTGGTGCCGAAGCGGTGCATGTGCCGCCGGGCGATCAGCGCGAACTCTGCGGTGGTGAACATCCCCCACGGCGCGACGAATTCGTTCTCGGGCCGCGTCCACGGGGCCGTCGACTCGTGATCGCGGTATTCGCCCGCCTGGGCGGCGACCAGGACCACCACATCGGCCATGCCGTGTTCGATCGCGGTGGCCGCCTCGGTGATCATGCCCACCCCGAACGCCAGCCCCTGCCACGCCGGCCCCAGCCGCAGGTCGTAGATCAACGCGGTGGACAGCGGGCCCGCGCTGAGCCCGTCGACGTCGTCTAGGGTCAGGCCCGCGTCGCCGAGCGCACCCTGGATCGCCTTGAGCGCCAGGCCGCGTGAGGTCTCTCCGTCCAGGCGGCGCCCCTGCCGGGTGTTGTGCACCCCGACGATTGCCGCGGTGCGCGGTCTCCTGCTCACCCTTGTGGCCCTTCAATTTTCATCCGCTACTACCCCTAGATAGGTGCCCACTACGTCGCATTGGCGGCCGCCCCGCACAACGGTGCCGATGGTGGCTGTCCGCGCATTCGAGGATCCGGCGTCGGATTTGGCTCCTGGCGCCACGCCTCTTTCCACGACGTCGATGCGCACGTCGACTGGCCGCGCGGTCTGCGGGTCGGTGATCTCGACGACCATCGCCACCGCGTGTTCGCGCTCGTCCCACTCGACGCTGACGATGCGATGCCGCGCGGTCAGCTCCATCACGACGGAGTCCTGGCGGACCAGGAAGCGGACCGGGGCACACAACTCGCCGGGGCGCGGCGGCACACACAACGTGACGGCCATGTCAGCGCCCCTTCACAGGCCCGCCGGCCGGACACCGGTGGCCCCCGCGGCCCGCAACTGTGCCACCTCTTGCGGGCTGTGCCCCAGCAGACCCGTCAACACCTCGTCGCTGTGCTGGCCGTACAGCGGCGGCACCCGCCGAATCCAGCGCCGCGGCTTTCCGACAAAGGCGAACGGCATCCCGGTGCACAGGAAGGAGCCGGCGACCGGGTGGTCGACCCTCTCCCAGAAGCCCCGCGCGCGCAGGTGCGGATTGTTCAGCAGCGCGGGCGATTCCGTGACCGGGGCCGCCGGCACCCTCACCGCCCGCAGGGCGTCGACGGCCTCGGCCAGCGAACGTCGTGCGGCCCAGTCGGCGATCAGCTTGTCGACCTCGTCGGCCCGATCGCGCCAGCCGGCCTCGTCGGCATCCAGTTCGGGAAGCCCGATGAGGTTCGCCAGCGCCGCCCGGGCGGTGTCGTCGAGCGCGCTGAGGGCCACCCAGTCGTCGTCGCCGGCGCAGCGGTAGACGCCCTGCGGTGTCGCCTCGACGCCACGATTTCCCGCCCGGCGCAATTGGATTCCATTGCGGGAATACTCGACCAGCATTTCGGCGGCCACGTTCAACGCCGATTCCACCATCGTCGATTCCACGAGCATGCCCGCACCCCGCCGGTCACGGACCGCCAGCGCCGCGATGGCGGCGAAGGCGGCGTGCAAACCGGCTATCGGGTCGCACACACCGCGCGGAATCACCGGCGGGCCGTCGGAATGACCTGTTGTCCAAGCCATTCCGGTCGCCTGTTCCATCGTCTGTGCGAAGCCGACCCGATCGCGCCACGGGCCGTCGAGGCCGAATGCGGGCATCCGCACCATGATCGCACGAGGATTCGCGGCCGCGACGGCGTCCCAGTCCAGGCGGAAGTTCTCCATCACCCTGGGCGAGAAGTTCTCCAGCACGAGATCGCTGACGGCGACGAGCTGCAACGCGAGTGACCGGCCGGCGTCCGTACTGAGTTCGACGCTCACGTCGCGCTTGTTGCTGTTGCTGCACAGGAAAACCGGCCCCCATTCCCACCACTGGTCCCAGTCCGGGGGTCGTCCGGCGGAATAACGCATGCCGTCCGGCCGGCGCACACCTTCGAGCTTGACCACGTCGGCGCCGAGAGCGCCGAGGAATTGGGTCGCGACCGGCCCCGCCCAGAACGCGGTGAAGTCGGTAATTCGGATGTCGGCCAACGGCAGCGCGTCCGGATCGGCGGGCCCGCGTCGATGCGGGCGAGGCGGCCAGTGCACATTGCCGGTATCGGCGCCCAGCAGCGGTGGACGCCCGGGCGGCTTCGTCGCGATGGCGGCGCTGCGATACGGCACCCGCGGCTGCAGCGCCCCGAGTTCCGACTCGACGAACACGCCGCGTGTGACGAAGTGATCGACGTCGGGCAGCGTGGCCGGTGTGGCGATGGGGGCCACCGGGATTCGGAAGGCCACCGCGAGGTCGACGATCTCGCTCGTGGTGCGGGTCCGCGCCCACTCGGTGACCATGCCGAGGAACTCGTCGCGGCGCGCGACGCGCCCGGCGAACGATGCCAGCTCGGCGTCGTCGACCAGGTCGGCACGATCGATCATCACCAGGAAATCCTGGAACTGCTGCGCGGTGATCGTGCAGAAGCCCACCAGGCCGTCGGCGGTCGGAACGATGGAGGGCAGTTCCAGACTGCGTTGGCTGATCAGGGAATCCGCGCCCAGGACACTGGCCGACATCGCCGAGAGGCCGCCCATCGCGATCACCATCGCCTCGTAGGCGGAGACGTCGATGACCTCGCCGCCACCGCCCCGGGCGGCATGCCGGGCGCAGGCCGCGCCGACCGCCGCGGCGAACGTGCCCGACAACCAGTCACCGAGCTGGCCGCCGGCCTGCACGGGCTCGTCGTCCGGCCAGCCGCGTCCGGCGGTCGATCCGCACAAGGCCTGCAGGATGAATTCGTTGGCCACCACGCCCTCGTCGACGTAGGGTCCCGTCGTTCCGAACGGCGTCACGCAGACCACCACCGCCGAATCGCCGGTGCGCGCGGTGATGTCGTGCAAGGTCCATCCGCCGGTCAGGTCGGTGAGAACGACGTCGGCGCCGGCCAACAGCGGCCGGACTTCGGCATGATCGGAGGCGACCACCGATTTCTTGCCGGCGGCCAGGTAGCCGAACAATGCTCCGGGCGGCCCCCCGGCAGACCTCGCGCGCAGGCGATCGCCCTGCGGGGACTCGACTTTCACCACCTCGGCGCCCGCGTCGGCGAACATCTTGCCGGCGTACGACACGGCAATACCGTTGGACAACTCCAGGACGCGCCAGCCGGCGAACGGGGCCTCGGCTCCCACGCTCAGTTGCCCAGGGTGGTGGCGCGCCCGGCGATACCGGCCGCCTCGACCGTCGCCTGCCCCGAGACCTGCGCCCGCAGCGCGAACTGTGTCATCCGCGTCCAAGCGTCCCTGTCCCGCTGACTGGCCCGGCGGCCGACGTGGGTGACCACGTCGACATCGGTGGCCTGTGCTCGCAGCTGCCCGGCCCGCGCATGCTCCTTCGGGACGTGTTCGAACGGGTCGAACGAGTATGCGGCCATGGCGTTTTCGTGGGTGATCTTGTTGATGACCGCGTCGTCGAGATGACCCATCGTCGCGATGATGTCCTCGGGTGCGAACGGCCAGTTGCTGTCGGAATGCGGGAAGTCGGATTCCCAGCACAGCATGTCCTCGTTGAACCAGTCCATGTTGTGCACGCCGACCTTGTCGCTGATGAAGCAGGTGTAGAAGTGCCGCTTGAATACATCGATGGGCCCGTCGTAGCCGGGCGGGAATTGCGCCAGCGTCCAGCCCGAGTGCCGGTTGTAGACGTGCTCGGCCCGCCACAGGAAGTAGGGGATCCAGCCGACGTCACCCTCGGTGAGTGAGAACTTCAGTTGCGGGAAATCGGTCCAGAATTCGGCCCAGATCAGCTCGGTGAAGGTGAACATGCTCATCATCGACGACGCCGTCATCTGAACGCTGGGCGGCGCGTCCGTCGACACCTGCGCAGACCGCGAAGCGGAGCCGACATGCGTGCACAGCACCGTCTTGTTCTCGCACACGGCCTCGAACAGCGGATACCAATACCTGGTGTGAATGCTGGGCATTTGCAACGCTTCTGGGTTCTCGGAGAACGTCACAGCGTGACACCCCTTGTCGGCCAGGCGGTTGACTTCCTTGGCCGCCTCGGCGACGTCGTACAGCGGCAGGATGCCGCACGGAATAAACCGGCCCGGGTAAGCCGCACACCACTCGTCGATGTGCCAGTCGTTGTAGGCCTTGATCATCACCAGGTTGACGTCGCGGTCGGGGCCCTGGTTGAGCACTTGGCCGGAGAAGCCGGTGAAGTTCGGGAAGTTCAGGCCCGCCAGCTGGCCGCCGGCGTTCATGTCGCGGACCCGCTCGTCGACGTTGAAGCAGCCGGGCCGCATCTCGTCGTAGCGCGAGGCGTCGATGTTGTACATCTCGCGCGGCTTGCCCGCGACGGCGTTGAGGCCCATGTTCCGGCCGCGCACGTCGCCGTAGTACCACTGCTGGATGCCGTCGGGCTCGAGCACGACCCGCGGGGCCCGATCCCGGTATTTGGCGGGGACGTGCGCGTCGAACATGTCGGCCGGCTCGGCGATGTGATCGTCCACGCTGATCAGGATCAGATCGTCCTTGTTCATGTCACATTCCTTCGCTATGTGACTAGTAGACAATGGTATCGAATGCACTGTCAATGCACCAAAAGCGTGTATTCCGGCGAATTGTCGCCGACTAATCCCACTAACTCGGCTTGATTTGAGTGACTATTAGTCTGTTGGATTTGTCCGGGCGATATCGCCCGATCACGCCCCGCAGCCTGGTGTCGCGTGCCACCATGAGCCATGGCCGGGCCCGGGGGAAAAGGCACGATGACGGCAAACAAGTTTGCCCGTCCGACCAACGCCGACGTGGCCCGGTTGGCCGGGGTGTCGACGGCGACCGTCAGCTACGTCCTGAACAACGCCCAGGGCCGCAAGATCTCCCCGCAAACCCGCGACGCGGTCCACCGCGCGGCGCAGTCACTGGGTTACCGGCCCAATCTCGCCGCCCGCAATCTCGCCCGCGGCAAGAGCAGCGTGGTTGTCTACGTGGTCCCGCACGTGGCGCTGGGCGAGATGCCCATGCAGGCAGGCAGTCGCATGACCACCGCCTTGGCCCGGCTGGGCCTGCTGCAGGTGCAGATCTTCGAGACCGAGGACGACCGGCACGTGGTGGATGCGATTCAAAACCTCGACCCGATCGCGGTCACCAGCTTGTTCCCGCTCAGCGCCGCAGCCCGCGCCGCGATCCGCGCGGCCGGCATACCGCACATCAACATCGGCACGCTGCCCGCGCTCGGCGAACCCCACCTGTCGGTCGGCGAGATGCGGGTGGCGCACCTGGTCTCGCGCGGCCATCAGCGAATGGCCTTCGCCTACACCGGAATTCCGCGGTGGCGCGAGCTGGGCGATTACTGGTTCGAAGGCGTCTCACGCGCGACGCGGTCGCGCCAACTACCGCCACTGGCCGTCGCCGTGGTCACCCCCGAGACCGCCGAGGAGGTGGTGATCAGGTGGGTGCGCGACGGTGTCAGCGCGGTCTGCGCGCAAAGCGATGAGATCGCGTGCATGGTGCTCTACGGCATGCACCAGGCGCGGTTGCGCTGCCCGGACGACCTCGCCGTGATCGGTGCGGACGCCAGCGCCATGGGGCTGGTGAGCACGCCCCCGTTGACGACGGTGAAGTTCGAACCACGCGCCGTCGCCGACGTCGCGCTTGCCGCCGTCTACGACCAGTTGGGGTATCCCGCCGAAGCGGCGCCCCAGTCCTCCGATATCGCCCGCCTCGTGGTCCGGGCGACGACCTAGCCGGGCGCGCCGCCGTCCGGCCCGGTCCGCAGCTGCAGCCACCAACTCGCGATGTACAGCAGCATCGAGACCACCAGCGCGACCAGCACCCACAACACGATCGTCAGGTCGATCCAGCTGCCGAACACCGGCGACCCGGGAAGGGCGTTTCTGAGCGGGACCACCGCGAACAGCATGGCCGCGTACCAGGCGGTCAGCGGCGACTGGAACTTTCGCCGGCCCCGCAGTGTCTGGACGGCCACGAAAACGGCCGCACCGGCAATCGCGACCAGGATGCACAGGATGGTGATCGCGAACACCATGGTGCTCACCGAGCGTCGCATCTGTAGCTCGTACGGCGCGAACGGGCTGGACTTCGTGGGCCCCCCGGAGTCGAGCCTCCAGCCAGGCAGTCGGTCGACGATCATCACGTGGGCGCGTTCGGGTGTCGGCGCCGCGCCGACGAACAATTCGACCGTGATCGGTCCGGTGTAGTAGCGATCGAATGGCCAGCGTTCGACGTCACGCGACAAGGTCAGCGGCACAGGAATGACACCGGGCAGCATGCCCTTGCGCCAGGTGCGCTTGACCGGCGTCGCGACCGAGGTGACCTCTACCGTGAGGTCTTGCTTGAGGCTCTGGGTGTCCCGATCGAGTAGCGCAGATCCCGGCGAGATCTCGAGGTTGCCCATGAGCAGGCTGTAATTGGATTGGATACTCTCGACGTCCAGTGTCACGGCGGTGCCAGTGCCGGCCGTCCGTCCATCGCTTGAAACACGATGCGGCGCAGCACCATCGATGTAAAGCACGATCGACATGAACATCGCGCCGACGACGACGGCCAGCAGCACGACGACGCCGACCCTTTTGTGTGACGTGCGCGCGGCGACCGTGGATTCAGGTTCGGCTCGCGCTGCCAACTGCACCGGCACCCCTTTGCCTCCCAACCGTGACGTTCGTTCCACAATAGTCGGGCACGCGCGAGACACCCGGGTATGGCAGGGCCTTCCAAGGAGTTCAACAGGTTACGTGCGGAAGCCGCCCTACGGCCCCGCGGATTCTGAAATGGCCAGCGCCGCAAGACCCTGATGCACCCGATCGGGTAGCGATCCGCCGTGGGTCAGCCAATCGTCCAGGGCGATGCGCACCGCGGCCATCGCGAGCGCGCCGAGGAGGCGCGGCCTGGGATCCTGGGGGGCCAGGTCGGCCATCCGCGGCGCGACCAGCTCGGCGATGGCCGATTCGTATCGCGCGTAGATGTGCAGCGTCCAGGCGTCCAGTGTTTCGGATGACCTTGTGAGCAAGGCCAATTCGCGTACCTGGTCCTCGATCTCAGCGAATCCGAGCGCGAGGTCGGCGAAGGCCGCGACGACGGCCTCGGTGCCCGTCAGCTGGGGCGGCTGGACCGCGAGCGCGGCGGTGATCCGATTCAGCCACACCAGGTTCACGCCCTCGGCGATGGCGTCTTCCTTGGAGTTGAAATACCGGAAGAAGGTCGCCCGGCTGATGTCGGCGGCATCGGCGATGTGCTCCACCGTTGCCGCCGCCAGGCCGCGGTCGGCTACCAGCTGCGCGGCCGCCGCCGCAACCCGCTGGCGCGTCGCCGCGCGCCGGCGCTCGATGGGCGAGGTCGTGCTGGACAATGGGTGAGACATAGTCTAAATGTAAGACTATGACTCAAAGTCCGGCAAAGGCGCTGGCGGCGTGGCAGTTTTTCCAGCAGATGCTCGCCGATGTCACCAAGATCGTTACCGAGGACGCCGAAACGGAATGTGAGCTGCTGGAGGGGCTTCGGGTCATCGCCAGGGTCTCGTCGCTGTGCTCGCAATTGTCCGTCGAGGCCGACCTCGGAGCCCCGTCGTTTTTCGATATGTGCTCGCCGAACCGGATGATCGGCGGCCCCAACCCCGACGGCAATTACTACCTGGCGATGATCCGGGGCGACCGACACTTCCGGATCACCGGCACCCGCGGCACCAGCGCCTACCTCGGCTTCCAGATCCTGGCGGGCACCGGGTTGACGCCACGGCGAATGTCCAACTACGTCAGTGACGTCGACCTGACCCTGCGCTCCGGCGAATTCGCGCTCGTGCTCTCAGCCGATGAGCCCGCGGATCTCGGCGGCGCGCACTGGGTGCGAATCCCCGAGGACGCCTCGTCGGTCGTCGTCCGGGAGTACATCGGTGACCAGGCCACCGAAGAGCTGGCCACCATGCGAATCGAGGCCCTCGACCCCGACCCGCTGGCGCCGCTCTCCGACGGCGAACTCGCCGAACAATTCACCGCGATGGCGTGGACTCTGATGAAACTCGTTACGCTGCATCGCACTATCAAGCCGGAGCTGCTGCAAAACCCCAACACGCTGCTGACCGCCGAGGCCGCGAGCTGGGTGCGGCCGACACCACGCCGGACAATCTGTACATGATGGGCACCTTCCGGCTGGAAGCCGATCAGGCCCTGGTCCTCGAGATCGACCCGCCCGAAACCAGATACTGGAACGTCACGCTGGAAAGCATCTGGCACGAGTGCCTCGAGCCCCGTCGCCGGCACAGCTCGGTGACCAGCCGCGCGGTGCGGCCGGACGAGGACGGCAAGGTGCGCATCGCCATTTCGGCTGCCGACTACGGGTTCGGGCATTGGCTCGACACCGGCGGCCGCCATCGCGGATTCGTCGTGCTGCGTTGGCTGGACAACCCCGAGCCGCCCGCCGTCGCGGTGTCGGTGCGCCGAGGTGAGGGGCGGCCATGACGCTGCAGGAGCGATTCGATCCGGAAGCCCTGATTGCCGCCGCGTGCGCGGAAGCCGGCAGCGACGACTTCGGCGACGCTCCCGGCTTCGAGGGCTGGCGGCACGGGCTTCAGCTCGTCGCCGACGGGTTGGCCAACGAGGCGCGATTGTCGCCGATCGGGGTGGAGGTCGCCCACCTCGACGTGATCCGCGCGCTGAAGAACCGGCTCGATGTGATCGCGTGGCGCAAGCTGAATCCGGACATCGCCACCAAACCCATTGACGCGCCGATTTTTATCGTCGGCCAGCCCCGCACCGGGACAACGATCCTCTACGACCTACTCGCCCAGGATCCGGAGCTGCGCGCACCGTTGACCTGGGAGGTCGACGCGCCGTTCCCGGTCCCGCAGCCCGAGACCTACCACACCGATCCGCGCATCGCCCAGGCGCAGGCCAGCATCGAGATGTCCGAGCAGATCATTCCCGGGTTCCTGAAGTTTCACCCGATGGGGGCTCTGGTGGGCCAGGAGTGCGTGCGCATCACCGCCAGCGAATTCACCAGCATGATCTTCACGGTGCAGTACCGCCTGCCGACCTACTATCGCTGGCTGCTGTACGACGCCGACCACACCGGCGCGTACCGCTATCACCGAATCTTCTTGCAGCACTTGCAGTCCCGCGTGCCAGGTCAGTGGCTGCTGAAGTCGCCGGCGCACCTGTGGCAGCTGGACAAGCTGCTCGCCGAGTATCCCGACGCGTTGATCGTGCAGACACACCGCGACCCGCTCAACGTCATCTCGTCCATCGCCGCGCTGACCCATCATCTGCGCCGCATGGCCAGCGACGAGTCCAACATCGCCGAGTGCGCGGCGCAGTCCTACGAGGAGATCGTTGTCGGCCTCGACCGGGGGATGGCACTGCGCGACAAGGGCGTGGTCCCCGAGGGCCAGGTGATCGACGTACAGTTCACGGATTTCATCAACGATCCGTGGACCACGATCAAGGACATCTACACCAAGCTCGGCCGCGAGCTGAAGCCCGGCACCGAGCAGAAGATGCGCGATTTTTTGGCCGAGCATCCCGGCGACGGCGGGCGCGGCCGCTACACCTGGTCGGACACCGGCCTGGACGCCGGCGAGGTGCGCGAGCGGGTGAGTGCCTACCAGGAGCGCTACGGGGTCCCGGCCGAAGAACTGCGCTGACGATCGCGCCCGGCGTTCGGGCTACTCCCCGGCCGGTTCGTAGCGCAGCAGGGTGACGTCGTGCTCCGGGTAGTCGCAGAACACCGGCCGCACCCGCATCCCGACTCGCAGGTCGGCCGGGTCGACGTTGACCATCTCGGTGGAAAACCTTGGGCCCTCGTCCCATTCGACGATCGCGAGCAGCTGCGGGACGGCGTCGGCGAAATGCGGACTGACCGGCCGGTGCGCCACGGTGTAAGAATACAGCGTCCCCAGGCCGGAGATCTCCCGCCACTCCAGGTCGTCGGCCAGGGTGCCGGGCGCACGCACCCGCGGGTAGAACACGTAGGACTGTAACGACGGCGAATACTGGATGACGATGCGGTGCTGAGCCAGCGCAGCCCAAAATGGTGCGGTGGTAGGCGTTTTCACCGGCATTGGTCGTTCGAAAGCGGCCACCGTCAGTCGCCCTCCAAGATCAGCGTCGTCTGCTCGGACAGGATGCCGCCGTTGCCGGACACGAAGGCGCGGTTACAGTCGGCGACCTGGGCCGCACCCGCGCGGCCCATGATCTGCCGGCTCGCGTCGCAGACGTGGTGCATGCCGCCCGCCAATCCGGCCTGGCCGAAACCGAGTTGGCCGCCGGCGGTGTTGAGCGGGAAGTCCCCGCGGAAGGTCAGGTCGTGGTTGGCCACGAACTCCATGCCCTTGCCCTTCTCGCAGAAGCCCGCGTCCTCCAGGGACAGCAGTACGGTGATGGTGTAGCAGTCGTAGATCGACACCATGTCCATCTGGTCACGGGTCAGGTCGGTCATGGCAAAAGCGGTGGCGGCGGCCTCCGCGATCGGGGTGTGCAACAGATCCTTGGCGTAGGTCGGGGTCTTGAACGGCACATGTTCGCCGAAGCCCTTGACCCACACCGGGCGATTGCGCGACCGCCGCGCCAAGTCCGCGTTGGCCACGACGACGGCCGCGCCGCCGACGCAGGGCATGACGATCTCCAGCATGTGCAGCGGATCGGCGATCACCGGGCTGGCCAGCACGTCGTCGACGCTGAGCGGCTTGTCCTTCCAGATCGCGCCGTCGGTATGGTTGGCATTGACGCGCGTGTCGACGACGAGCTTGGCCATTGCCCGCTCGTCGTAGCCGTAGACCGCCGCATAACGCCGCGCCACCTGACCGTATGGGCCGTTCTGGCCGAGATTTCCGTAGGGAATCTCGAATTCGGCTTGCGGAGAGCCGTATTGGTTGCTCGATGACCCGAAATACAACGCATCACCGTAGGTCTTTGGCTTCTTAGGAGACATCGGGGTGATGTAGCGTGCGGGCAGCGCGCACAGCACCGCGTCGCAGATGCCGAGTTCGACCGCGGCGGCGGCCCGCCACACCATGGCCGCGGCGCTCGCGCCGCTGAGATCGACGTGCTCGGCGAATCTCGCTCCCACTCCCAGGTATTCGGCAATGGTCGAGGGCACGAAGATCTCCGACTCGGCCAGGTGCGAGGCCACGATGCCGTCGACGACCTCGAACGGCAGTCCCGCGTCGCCGAGCGCGGCGGCGCCGAGCTCGGCCCATTGCTCGATCGCGAACGGGGCCGGCTCAGACTGGTTCAACGCCTTGGTCATGCGCTCCGGCGGTAGCTCGACGTACCCGACGATCGCGGCTTCTCCACGTAATCCCATCAGCGTCCTTATTTCCGGGGTAGACCAAGAATCATCTGCGCGATGATGTTGAGCTGGATCTCCCTCGTTCCGCCGCCGATCAACTCGGCCGGCAGATGCAGGTAAGGTTCCACGACCGCGGCCTCGACGTCATCGACCATCGCTACCTGTCCGGTCAACTGCAGCGTGGCCTCGAACGTGCGGCGCAGCAACACGTTCATTGCCACCTTGGCGATGCTCGACGCTGGACCCGACGCCTGCCCGTCGAGCAGCCGGATGGTCTCCCGCACGCCGAGCGCCCGGATCGCGTTGGTGTAGGCGTCGAGTTCGCCGAGCGCCCGCAGCGCGTCGACCCGATCCGGCCCGGGTTGCGCGGCGAGCCGGCGGAGCGCGATGGCCCGGTCGAACTTGACGTATCCGCTGATGGCCGAGCGCTCTTCGGCCATAGTGGCGATCGCGAGGCTCCACCCGTCGGTGGGACCGCCGAGCAGCATCTCGTCCGGCACGAAGACGTCGTTGAAAAACACCTCGTTGAAGTGCGCCTGCCCGGTGGCCGTCTTGATCGGCTGGATTTCGATTCCGGGAGAGCGCATATCGATGATGAAGTAGCCGATGCCGCGGTGCTTGCTGGCTTCGGGGTCGGTGCGCGCCAGCAGCGCCCCCAGGTCGGCGTACTGTGCCAGCGACGTCCAGATCTTGTGGCCGCTGATGCGCCAGCCGCCGTCGACCTTGGTCGCCCGGGTGGCCAGCGACGCGAGGTCGGAGCCGGCTCCGGGTTCGCTGAACAGCTGACACCAATGGATATCACCGCGCTGGGTCGGCGGGATCAGCTTCTCCTGCAACTCTTTCGACGCGGCGGCCAGCACCGAGGGCAGGATCCACTCGGCGATATTCAACGATGGCCGCACCAGGTCCGGCCGCCTGGCGAACTCTTCGTCGATGATGAGCTGTTTGAGGGGTCCGGCGTCGACGCCCCACGGCGCCGGCCAGTGCGGTGCCATCAGGCCGGCGTCGGCGATCAACGTGCGCTGCGGCCCCGAGGCCTGGTCCGGGTAGTCGCCGTGCGGTGCGGGCGTGTCATTGCGTAATTGCATTGCCGCATCCAGCGTTTCGGCGACCCACGCCCGGAAGTCGGCTTCGGCGTCACCCAGATTCACCGACATGTCGCGCGTCTGGGTGCAGGTGAGCTCGCCCAGCCGTCGCGCCCAGCGGTTCGCCGGGCCGATCGAGCCCGCCAGGCTGATCGCCCGCCGCCAGTACAGGTGCATGTCGTGCTCCCAGGTGAACCCGATGGCCCCGAGCATCGTCAGGGCGTCGAGCACCAGGTCCGGTATCGGCGAGACGGCGATCGTCGCCGCCCCGGCCGCCGCCAGGCGGTGCTGGTCGAGTGGTTCGTCCGCGGCGCGCACCGCGTCCCAGGCCGCGGCGGTGGCCAGCTCGCTGTTCACCAACAGCATCGCCGCGTTGTGCTGCAAAGCCTGAAACGTCCCGATGACCTTGCCGAACTGTTCGCGGGTGCGCAGGTGCGCGGTGACGACGTCGACGCACCACTGCGCGATACCGGCCATCGTGCTCGCCACCAGCCCCACCACGACACCCGCGGCGCGGTCCGGGTCGATGCCGGTCAGGGCACTCGACTGGTCCGCGGCGTAGTCGGTGAGCCGCAGGACTCCGATATCGCCGACCAGATCGGTGCCCGGCACCGATTCGACTGCGACGGACGGGTTTCCGGTATGCACCGGCACCCAGACGATCTCGCCGCCGTCGGCGTGAACGCCGACCAGGATCACCCGCGCCGCGCGGGCGCCGGTGGTCACCTTCGAGCGGCCGGCCAGCAGCCAGCGCTGGCCGTCGCGGCGCGCGCAGAAGTCCGCGTCGCCGGGCAGGACGAGCGCGGCGGGTGTGCCCGAAGCGAGGTCGCGGATCAGTGATTCGGCGGCCGGCGACGGGTCTGCCAGCAGAGCCACGGCGCCCGCCGTCACAGTGGGCAGCAGCGGCCCGGGCAGCAGGGCTTTGCCCGCCGACTCCAGCACGCACGCCGCATCGATCAGCCGGCCGCCCTGGCCGCCGAGCTCTTCGGGCAGGTGTACCGCATGAAAGCCGTTTCCTACCAACATATCCCACCATTGCGGCGGCTTTCCCGCCGCCAACTCGTCGAAGCTGTCGCGGGTGCTGGCGATCGGTGCATGCCGAGCGGCGAACTGGCCGACGGCCGCACCAAGGTCGTGCTGCTCGGGGGTGAGTCCCAGGGTCATGAGAGTGGTCCGCAGCAGGTTCCGAAAGTGGCGAACGTGGGCTTAGGCCGCACGGACTGATATCCTTCCGTCTTACAAGACGAACCGTCTCGTCTTGTGGAAGATTACGGTCCGGGTCAGGATATGTAAAGCGCGCCCGGTGCGGGCGGCGAGGGCCATCACCGCGCGGTATCGGCAGAAACGAGGATCACAAAATGTCAGCCGACCCCACCCGGGCGAGCCCACCAGCGGCCGGCTCGACGCGGCGGCGCAGCGAGAAGTCACGCACGGCGATCGTCACCGCCACCCGGGAGCTGCTCCTCGAGCGCGGCTTCGACGGCCTGACCATCGAAGCCGTGGCCGCGCGGGCCGGCGTCGGCAAGCAGACCATCTATCGCTGGTGGCCCAGCCGCCCCGCGCTGGTCGCCGACGTGATGCTGGAAGACGCCGACAAAATCCTCGCGTCGGTGGACCACACCGGCGACCTCGCGGCCGACCTGGTGGGCTGGGTGCTCAAACTCACGGCGACGCTGACGACGGCACGCGGCTCGGCCATGCTGCGCACCTTGACCGTCGCCTGCATGGAACACGAGGACACTGCCGTCAGACTGCGGGCCGGGTTCAGCCTGCCGCTGCACGACAGCGTGCGGACCCGGCTCTTGGCCGAGGGCATCGACGAGCCGACCGCCGCGTCGGCCGCCGACGCGATCGTCGGCGGCGTGGTCTACCCGATCCTGTCTGACGCACAGTCGTTCTCGCGCAAGCGGGCCGAGCTGACCGCCCGGCTCGTCGTCGACTCGCTAGCTCGTTGACCACGTCGTCCGCGTGACGTGGGCGCTGGCGCAGTTCGGCTCGTCGGATGGGGCATAATCCGACGATCGTGACGACCACGAAAGGCGGTGCCCCGGTGTTCAAGAAGGCCCTGGCGGTGCTGGCCGTTGCTGGAGCCGGTTTCGTCGCGCGGCGCTATCTGGCCCTGCGTGATGCCATCGGCGAAATCGACCCCGCGCTGCGTAGTCCCCTGCTGCTGCTCACCGGCCCCATGACCACGCCGAGAATGCGGCTCAGCCGGCCGCTTGCCCGGATCAAAGCATCGGCGGGCGATGGGGTGGCGCTGACCAGCCGACAGGCCGGCGACGTCTGCCCCGTCACCGTCCTCGTCGCCACACCGACCCGCCCGGGACCACGCAACCGACCGGCGCTGCTGTGGATTCACGGGGGCGGAATGATCCTGGGCTCACCGCAACTGGAGGCCGGTGGTTACGGCCCGCTAGCCGACGAACTCGACGTCGTAGTGGTTTCACCGGATTATCGCCTCGCACCCGAACACCCTTTTCCCGCCGCCCTCGACGACTGCATGACGGCGCTGCACTGGATGCGCGACCACGCCGAGGAACTCGGCCTCGACCCGGACCGCATCGCGGTCATCGGTTCGAGCGCCGGGGGCGGCCTGTCCGCGGCCGTCGCTCAACGCGCACACGACGAGGGCATCGCCCTACGCGCCCAGATCCTCTGCTACCCGATGCTCGACGACCGCACCGCCCTGCGTGACAACCATTGCGGCCGAGGTAGATTCATGTGGACCGCCCAATCGAATCGCTTCGGGTGGACGGCGTACCTCGGCAGGCCGCCGCGGCTGTCCGACGCGCCGGAGTACGCGGCGCCCGCCCGGCGCACCGACCTGTCCGGTCTGGCCCCGGCCTGGATCGGCGTCGGCACCCTCGACCTGTTCTACGACGAATCCGTCGCCTACGCCGAGGCGTTGCGGGCCAGCGGGGTGCCCTGCGAGCTGCTCGTCGTTCCCGGCATGTACCACGGCGCCGACATCATGGCCCCGAAGGCACCGGCGATGACCGACTTTCGCCGCAAGTCGGTCGACTACTTGCGCGGCCGACTCTAGCCACGGCCGGTCCGGGCGGGCCACAGCGCCATCCGGTCGATCAGCCTGTCGCGCAGCACCAGGGTGTGGAACAACACCGCGCAGGCATGTGCGGTGAACGCCGCGAAGAGCAGAACCGCCAAGATGCCGTGGCATTCCTGCAGCACCGCGTACAGGTCGAGATTGTGCGGTGCGATGCCGGGCAGCCGGATCGGGCCCACGATGACGATCGGGAACCGCGCGGCCGACAGCATGGCCCACCCGACGACGGGCTGGGCCAACAACAAGGCGTACAGCAAGTACTCCGACCAGGTCGCGATCCGTCGTTCGACGCGGCCCATGGTCGCCAGGAACGGCGGCGGGCGATGTGTCAGCCGATTCGCCAAGCGGACCACCGCGAAGACCAGGATCGCGATTCCGAGCGGCCGATGGATCGCGAGCAACAGCGGGTAGTAGCTCAGGGAGGCGATCATCGTGACGCCGATCAGCAGCTGCATGATGACCATCGGCGCCATCGTCCAGTGCAGGATCCGGGAAAGCACCGTGAATCGTACTGTTAGCTTTGACTTTTCGTCTTCACGCGTGTTCATGAGCGCATCGCGCGGACATCGACCTCACTGGGCGATTTCGGTTCCTCGGCGCGGCGGGTGAACGAGCGGGCGTAGACGGCCGAGCGCGCGGCCAGCAGGGGATCGTCGGAGACGGTGATGCCGTCCGGCAGCACCGTCGGGTCGAAGTTGACATCGCGGGCGTTGCCCGCCTCCTCGGTCTGCACCGCCGTGATCGTGATGGTGCCGGCCTCGATCGACCGCCGCGACCCGGGCCAGGGTGTGGTGGCGTCGTCGGTCGGGTCGCCCGGCTCTCCGATCGTGACAACCAGCCGCCAGTGCACCGGCCGCTGCGCGACCGTGTCGATGAGCGCGTCGAACAGGTAGTCCTTGCCGAGCGACGGCGGTGCGGCCGTTTCGCCGGCCTGCGGCACCGCCGACCATCGCACCGGAACGGTCGCGCCGGCGCCGTTGGTGAACAGGAAGGGCATTGAGGCCGTGAAACGTGCTGTCGGCGAAGCCCGTGCTGGGCGGCGTCTGCTTGATAATTTTCAGCGCGGCGGCGGTCTCGGGATGCCGGTCGAGGAATGCGGCCATCTTCTGCGGGTCCGGCTTGCCGGTGGCGGGCACGGCCTTGGACGCGAGCAACCGCTCGTAGAAGCCCTGCGGCGTGCGGTCGGTGAACACCGGAAGGTTGATCATCGCAGTGCGCCACTGCTGGCCGTCGGCCGCCTGGAACAGCAGGCCCAGGCCGCGGACCGTGTCCGGCTTGTCGGCCTGGTCGGGCAGTCCGCCGCCCAGCGAGAACCGGCCCGTCACCGGGACGCTGCCCCGGCGGAACAATGCCGCCCGGCAGATCGCCGCGGCTTCCCCGGTGCTTTCGAAAACCCCTGTGGCACTGAGGCCTTTGGCGTGGTTGCGCCGAAACCCGTCATGGCGGCCGTAGACATGCTCGAAGCGATCGGCGAACCGCGGCGGGGTCAGGTCGTCGGGCCGCAGCCAACCACCGGCATAGCCGAACCCGCCCACGTCGACCGCGGCAGCACCGGCCACCGCGCCGATGCCAAGCAGCGCACCCCGGCGGCTCAGTGCACGCGGTGGCGGGGCTGCGGCCGGCTCGTCATTGTGCTCGCTGTCGCGATCAGCGGGCTGCATGCCCACCGTCCTTTCCGCTTTTTTCCTGCGGTAGCGCGCGGCGTGGGAACGAAGTCGGTGAACGCAATTCACCCACGGGCCTATCGCGTGCGCAACTTCTGTGGCGATCGATTCAGACAACCCGGATCACGGCGGCCGACAGGGAAACGTTCAACCCATCACCGCGAATGCCTTCACTATTTACGGGACGAGGCGTAGCGTAAATGGCGGCCGAGGCCGGGCGGCCCCCGGTCTCGTGTCCACCAGCTTCGGCCAGCCAGCCCATGGCGACCCCGAACAGACCCGGAGGAACTCGTGTTCGACCTCAAAATCACCGGTGGCACTGTCGTCGACGGGGCGGGCGCCGAGCGCTACCAGGCCGACATCGGCATCAAAGACGGCAAGATCGTCGACGTCTTTCGGCGCGGGGCCAACGACCCCGAATTGGGCGGTCCGGCGGCCGAAACCATCGACGCGACAGGTCATGTGGTGGCCCCCGGTTTTGTCGACATTCACACCCACTACGACGGCCAGGTGAGCTGGGACGGCCTGCTCGAGCCGTCCAGCGGCCACGGCGTCACCACCATCGTCACCGGCAACTGCGGCGTCGGCTTCGCGCCGGTGCGCCCCGGCAGCGAGCAATGGCTGATCGAGCTGATGGAGGGTGTCGAGGACATTCCCGGTACCGCCCTGACCGAGGGCATCGAATGGGGCTGGGAGACCTACCCCGAATACCTCGACGCGATCGGCAAGCACAGTTTCTCGATCGACGTGGGCAGCCAGGTCGCGCACGGCGCCATTCGCGCCTACGCGATGGGCGAGCGGGGTGCGCGTAACGAGCCGGCGACCCCCGAGGACATCGAGGCGATGGGCCGGCTGGTTCGCGAGGCGATCGAGGCGGGTGCGCTGGGCTTCTCGACGTCGCGCACGATGGGCCACCGCGCGATGGACGGCGAACCGGTCCCCGGCACCTACGCGGCCGAGGATGAGCTGTTCGGCCTGGGCCGGGCCATGGCCGCCGGCGGCCAGGCGGTGTTCGAGCTGGCGCCGCAGGGGTCCGCGGGTGAGGACATCGTCGCGCCCAAGAAGGAACTGGACTGGATGCGACGGCTGAGCTCCGAGATCGACCGCCCGGTGTCGTTCGCCCTCATCCAGGTGGACGCCGATCCGAACCTGTGGCGCGAGATGCTCGACCGCTCGGCCGACGCGCATGCCGACGGCGCCCGGCTGTACCCGCAGGTCGCTGCCCGGCCGTTCGGCATGATGATCGGCTTCCAGGGCCACCACGGCTTCAGCCATCGGCCCACCTACCGCCGGCTGGCGGCGGAGCACAGCCGCGAAGAGCTCGTGCAACGGCTAGCCGACCCCGCGGTGAAGGCCGCGATCCTGTCCGAGGAAGACCTGCCCGCCAACCCGAGCCTGCTGTTCGACGGCATGTTCGCGCTGGTGCAGCACTCGCTGGGCCGGCTCTTCGCCCTGGGCGATCCGCCCGACTACGAGCCCACCCCCGACCGCACGGTCGCGGCCATCGCCAAGGCGCGCGGCGAGGACCCGCTTTCCACGCTGTACGACCTGATGCTCGAGCGGAACGCGACCGCGATGCTGATGCTGCCGCTGTTCAACTACGCCGAGGGCAACCACGACGCAATCCGGGAGATGCTGCTGCACCCCGCCGGCGTGCTCGGGCTGTCCGACGGCGGCGCCCACTGCGGGATGATCTGCGACGCTTCCTATCCCACGTTCCTGCTCACGCACTGGGCGCGGGACCGGCACCGGGGCGACAAGCTGTCGCTGGAGTACGTGATCCGCAAGCAATCCCGCGACACCGCGCACCTGTTCGGCCTCACCGACCGCGGCACGATCGAGCCGGGCAAGAAGGCCGACATCAACGTGATCGACCTGGATGCGCTGACGCTGCACCCGGCGGCGATGGCGTTCGACCTGCCGGCCGGCGGGAACCGGATCCTGCAGGGCGCCAGCGGGTACGCCGCGACCATCGTCAGCGGTACCGTGACCCGCCGCAAGGACGTCGACACCGGGGCACGGCCCGGGCGTCTGGTCCGAGGAGCGCGGTAAGGCTCCGAGGCAGACCCATGACGGCAGCCGCAGGCAACCGGACTCGCAGCCGCGACGAGGACGCCATCGGCATCCCGCCGCCGAGCCCCACTCTGGTTCCGGCGCAGCGCTATTACTCCCCGGCGTTCGCGGCGCTCGAAACCGAACGCATGTGGCCGAAAGTGTGGCAGGTCGCCTGCATGGTCGACCACGTCGCCGAACCGGGCGACTATTTCGAATACCGCTGCGGCCCGTACGGGGTGCTGATCGTCCGCGGCGAGGACGGTGTGCTGCGCGCTTTTCAGAACGCCTGCCGCCATCGCGGCAATTCGCTGTGCACCGGCTCGGGTTCGGGTCTGCGCGAGCTCAAGTGCGGATATCACGGATGGACCTGGGATCTGGCCGGCAAGCTCAAGCGGGTGCCCAATCGCAAGGCCTTCGGCGCGCTGCGCCTGGCCGAGTTCCCCTTGCTGCCAGCTAGGGTCGACAGCTGGGCGGGGCTCGTCTTCGTCAATCTCGACCCGGACGCGATGCCATTGCTCGACTATCTCGAGGAGATACCCGATGACATCGCCTGGTGTCAGCTGGAAGATTTCCGGTGCTATGCCAGCCTCACGGTCGACGTCGAGGCAAACTGGAAGACGATCGCCGACGGCTACAGCGAGACCTACCACATCCAGACCCTGCATCCGGAGCTGCTGCGCTGCGTCGACGATATACATGCGCCGCAACAGATTTGGGGTCATACCGGCAAATCCGACCAGCCCTACGGCGTGCCAAGCCCGCGCTTTGAGGGCGCGCTGAGCGACGAAGAGGTCTGGGACGCTTACGTATACACCCAGGGCGCGCTAATGGGCGCGGCCCAGGGCACGGCCTTCCCGGCCGACGAATGCCGGGCCGGGCTGACCGTCCAGGAACTGATCGCGGCGCGCACCCGGGAATTCGCGGCTTCGCGGGGCGTGAATCTCGAATGGGCCGACACCGATCGGATCACGCGGCTGCACCAGTACAACGTGTTCCCCAACATGACGCTGCTGGCCAATGCCGACCACCTGACGATCATGTGCTCGCGCCCGGGCATGGACCCCGATCACGGTGAGCTGGTGATGTTCCTGATGACGCGGATGGCGCCGGGCGCGCCCCGCACCAATCCGGCCGACGTTCGGTTGTCCGCCGAGGCGGCCGAGCCGGGCGTGGTGCTGAGCCAAGACATTCGCGTGCTCGCCGGCTTACAGCGGGGCATGCACCAGCCGGGCTTCACGCACCTCGCCCTTTCGGGTGAGGAACGCCGGGTGATCAACTTGCATCGCAACCTCGAGCGCTACCTCGACCTACCCGAATCGGAGCGGATGAGCGGGGGTGCCGACGCCCCATGAGCAGCACCCGAAATCGCGCATCGGATTCGGCCAAAGTAATCACGCGCTGCACACCCGAAAGCGCCCGAACGGGTCTAGACTCCCGCTTGTGACAGCCGCTTCGAATCCCCTTGACGAAGAACGAGGACGACTCTCGCACCAAGTTCACATGCGATATCAGATTCTGGGAAAGCGGCGGGCACGGCGGATGAGCCGGCGGTTTGCCCGTGTCGGAATAGACACCGCGCCGGATCGCCTTCAGCAGATGCTCGCGGGCATGCCCTGCACCGAAAACGAAGCGACCGATATCCATTTCGCCCTGATCGCTACGCAGATGGAACGCGATCAGCGCACCGCGAAGTTCAAGCGCCTGCAACGCCAGGGCACCCGCTCGGCGATATTTGCCGGGCTGATCTTGTTGGTGTTGAACTTCCTGTTCTGCATCGCCTATCTCATGCTGAACCTGACCGACCAGGCCCCGCCGTTGTAACTGCTCGACGCGCGGCGGCACTGCCTCAGGCGGCGTTGCCATTGCGAAAACGCACGAAGTCTCGCCATCGATTGCCGGTCGCGTCGACGAATTCGAAGCCTTCCGGCTCGGCGAGTTCACGCAGCCGCTGAACACTCAGGCGGTCGGGGTCGGGGAACGCCTCCGCGAACACCAGCTGCCCGCCCGGCTTCAACACGCGGGCCAGCGACCGGATGCACGCTTGCTGGTCCGGCACCTCGCCGATCACCGCCGCCAGGAATGCGGTGTCAAACGCGTGATCCGGGAACGGGAATCCCTCGGCGGCCTGCCCCGCCGTGAAGCCGACGTCGTGAAAGCCGGCGTGCTCGAGTTCCCGCCGCGCCTTCTGCAGCATCTCGGGCTGCAGGTCGAACAGGTCGAGGCGCCCGTAGATGAGCCGGCGGGCGATCTCCACGCTGTAGAAGCCCGGCCCTGGCCCGACCTCCAGTACGCGCTCGGATCCGTTGAGTCCGATCTCGTCGACGATCCGGCCGGGCTTGGAAAACGCCCGGCGCACAGGGTTATTGAGGAAGAACGCCGCCTGATGCGGATAGGGCGAGGCGCCCTTCTCGCGCGCCTTGTGCAGCAATGCGTCCACCCACGTTGTCGGCATAGCGCCTCCTTGCTCGTCGTTGAACTTAGGGTATCCTAACTTCAAGTGATTGCAAGGGCCGCTTAGGCCGGCGTCTTCGCGTCGACGAGTGTCAGGTGATGGGCTTGCGCGGGATCGTGGTCGACGCGGCGCGTGAGCCGGCTTACTTCGGTGGCGCCGTGGATCTCCACCGTGCCGCCGCGGGCACGATGCTGGTTCTGCCAGTCGCTGATCGCCTGATGCGCGGCGTGATCCAGGTAATTCACCAGCAGGTGCACGTTGACGGTGGTGCGCTCCGGCACGGAGGCCAACACGCGCGTCAACCGGGGCAGGGCGAGGAAGGTGCACGCCCCTTCGACGACCACCCGCCATTCGTCGTCGCCGTCGGGTGTGGCTTCCACCTTGGCCCGTATCACCCGCCACCCGGTCAGGGCGATGGCCACAGCCAGCCCGATCATCACACCCTGCAGCAGGTTCAGGAACACCACGCCGACGACCGTGATCAGGTAGACGGTGAAATCGCCTGTCTTCATCGCTGTTTCGATATGGGCCGGCTGCAGCAACTGGATCCCGATGACGATGAGCAGCCCGGCCAGTGCCGCGGTCGGTATCTGCTCCACCAGCTCCGCGAACGGCAGGGCGAAGACAAGGATCCAGAAGCCGTGCATGATCGTCGAGGCGCGGGTTTTAGCGCCCGCGTTGACATTTGCCGCGCTGCGGACGATGACGCCGGCGATCGGCAGGCCTCCGATGGCCCCGGACACGATGTTCGACGCGCCCTGACCGATCAGCTCGCGATTGAAATCGGTGCGCGGACCGTGATGCATCCGGTCGATCGAGACGGCGGTCAGCAGGCTCTGCACGCTGGTGATGAGCGTGACGGTAACGATGCCGACGACGACCGCGCCCCAGTTTCCGTGGGGAATGCCTGGCAACTGCACCGCCTCCAGCACCGACCCGTCCAGCTCGATGCGGGACACCCGAAACGGAAAGATCAGCGAGACAACCGTTACCACCACGATGGCGACCAGCGGGCCCGGAACAGCGGCCACCTTGGCCGGGGCCCAGCGCCAGGCGATCAGGATGCCGATCACCAGCACACCCAGCACGAGCCCGGGCCGGTGGGCGCTCAGAATCTGCGCGGGCAGCGCTGTGACGTTGTCCCACGACGAACTCATCGACTCGCCGCCCAGCAGCACGTGAACCTGCTGCAGGGCGATCGTGATTCCGATGCCGGCCAGCATCGCGTGGACGACGACGGGCGAGATCGCCAGAGCGGCGCGCGCGACGCGGCTGAGGCCCAACAGAACCTGCATGATCCCCGCGATCACTGTGATGAAACACGTTATTTGCCAGCCGAATTCGCCGATGAGATCGGCGACGACGACCGTCAGCCCGGCCGCGGGACCGCTGACCTGCAGGGGCGAGCCGCCGATCGCCCCTCCGACGATGCCGCCGACGATCGCGGCGATCAGACCGGCGAGCACCGGCGCGTCCGAGGCGATCGCGATGCCCAGCGACAACGGGAGCGCGACCAGGAAAACCACCAGCGACGCCGACATGTCGTGGCAAATCACCGCGCGTAGTCGGCCCAATCGCGAGGCCGGGCCCTGCCCGGCCTCGCTGTCGGCCTGTGTCCTCCGCTGCATCGACCCTCCCTGGTCAGGTCTGAAAACCGGGCATGGTTACCACCCGCGAGTAGCGGCAGCGGTCTGTTCGTTAGAGCACAGGCGATTACGCGATCCACCAACTCCGTTGTCCGGCTGGGCACGCCAGGCTGCTGGGTTCGAAGGTAGGTGCGCGGTCGCGCACGGGTCAACCGAACGAGCCTCCTGCATACGGAACGCAAATCTTATGAAGGGCCATATGTTACGTGCGCGTGACGCACACATAATGGCAAAGGCATTGATTCCTAGACAGTTTCGAGTGATCCTGATCAGTCGGGTCCGCGGCCATCGCCGGCGAGCTTCAGCAGCAGGCGCGTTCCGCCCAGCGGGCTGGCATGCAAGGAGGCGCTGCCGCCGTGCAATTCGGCCTGCTGGGCGACGAGCGCCAAGCCCAGCCCGGACCCCGATCGCGATGCCGTCGACCCGCGCGAGAAGCGTGCGAACACCGCGGTGCGTTCCTCCTCGGGAACACCCGTCCCGTTGTCGTCGATAGTGATCTCGACTCCCTCACCGGAACTACTCACGGTGAGCTGAATCTTGGTGGCCCCGCCGTGTTTGACGGCGTTGGCGATGGCATTGTCGATCACCAGCCGAAGACCCGTCGGCAGACCGATCATCAACACCGTCGGCGACGGCACCAGCGACACCACCGCGTTCGGGTAGGTGCGCGGCGCGTCGTGCGCGGCGCGGTCCAACAGCTCGGTGATGTCGAAGGGGACGAAGTCATCGACGGTCGTCAGCTCGCCCTGCGCCAGCCTCTCGAGAGCGGTCAGCGTGGCCTCGATCCGGCTCTGGGTGCGGATGACGTCACCGAGCACCTCCTGGCGCTGCTCGGGGCCGAGCTCGAGAGTGGACAGCACCTCCAAGTTGGTCCGCATCGCGGTCAGCGGCGTCCGCAGTTCGTGGGAGGCGACGGCGGCGAAGTCGCGCGCCGATTCAAGCGCGGCCGTGGTGCGCTGTTGCTCCCTGCCGATGCGATCCAGCATGCCCTCGACCGCCTCGGCGATCTCGACGGCCTCACGCACGCCGCGGACCTGAACCTCGTCCGGGCTGGACTTGGCGTTGATGGCGCGAGCCTGGCGGGCCAGCAGCAGGAAGGGATTGACCATGATCAGCGAGATCACCCAGCCGACCAGGACGGTGCCGGTAATGACGCCGCCACAGATCAACAGGACCCGCAGATGCAATTCGTTGATCCGGTGCTGTGCCTCGGCCAGCGGCGCCGCCAGCGCGATCGACGCCGGGCCCGCGGAGAAGGTGCGCACACGGTACTTCACGCCGTTGATGGTGGTGTTCGCATAACCGTCGTCGAGTTTGGGCACCACGATGTTGCTGGGCACCGACACCGTGACACCCCCGATCCGGGCGGTCCGCACCACATTGCCGTCCGGCGACGGCCGATCGGCGCTGGTTTGCTGCGGGCTATTGAGCAGCGTGTTGATGTCGCCGAGGCTGTTCACCGAATCCAGGCGCCGGTCGAGCTGGCTGTATTGGTCGTTGGTGACGCCGACCCACACCCAGACGCCCAACGTGACGACGAGGGCGATGACGCCGAGTTGCGCCACGATGACGATGGTGCGCAAAGACAGCACCCGCATCGGCAGCCGAATCGAATCAAACATCCCCCCGATTATCGTTCTCAGCGCACGACCTCGCGGTGACCGGCATCCAATCGGCGGGTCCAGCCCCGCGCGTCAAGGTGTTCCAGCAACGGAATCGCGACACGTCGAGAGGTGTCAAGAGCCTGGCGCGCTTGGCTTGTGGTGAACGGCTGGTCGAGCCGGGCAAGAGCGCGCATGGCCAATGCGGGTGCCGTCGGCAGCAGCACGATCCCGGTCTGCGAGCCGTCGCGCAACCGCAGCACCCGCCCGGCGCGTTCGGCCGCGGCTAACTCCCGGGCGCCGAGGCGCAGCGCCGACAGGTCGTCGGCCTCCGGTGCGTGGAACGGCTCGGCGCACAGCCGGGCCTCCAGTTCGCTGACTGCGGCTTCGGCGGCACCGAGGTCGTCGGGCGCCCCGGCCGCCTGGATGTGGCCGCCGCCCTGTTCGAGGCCGGCGTCCCGGGCCAGCGCATCGAGCAGCGACTCGTCGGGCAGCTCCAGCAAGTCCCGGGCAGCCCCGCGAGACAGGCCCTCGGCCAAGGGATCTCGCGTATGCAGTTCGGTCACCGCGGCCTGCAGGCGGTGCCGCCACGCGTCGTAGGTCGCCGCGTGCACCCACCAGCCGTCGAGCACGCGTACCCCGGCGGGCGGCGTGCTGTCGGCGCCGTGCAACAGGCCCAGCCGGCGCAGGTGGCTTTCTTGGACCGCGCCCCGGCGGGCCACCTCGGCGGTGAGGTCGCCGGAGACGTCCAGCCCGCTCAGCGCCGCGGCCCGGCGCGCGCCGTCCCCGCGTCGCCGCAACGCGGGCGGGTCGGCGTCGAGTACCAGGACGCCGCCCAGGGCTCGGCTGCCACCCGGGTCTCGCAGCACCAATCGGTCGCCGAGGATCAGCGGTAATTGCCGGTCGAGGGTGAGCCGGGCGTGGTCGTCGTCGAACGGTCGCAGCCGGGCGGGCACGGCCGCCGTGCCGACATAGGCGATCACCCCGGCCGGACCTTCGGTCAGCGGATCGCCGGTGGTGCGGCGCACGTCGAGCGCGTGGGTGGTGAGCCACGCACCCGGGGTGAGGAGCGCGTCGCCACGCCGGGCGGCGTCGCGCGAGACGCCGCGCAGGTTGAGTGCCACGCGAGCCACCGGTCCCACCGCCGGGTAGGGCCTGCCGCGGCTCTGCAGGCCCCGGATGACCACCGAGCGGGTCTCGGCGCCGAGCAGATCGAGCCGGTCCCCGCGGGCCAGGCTGCCGGCCGCGAAAGTGCCGGTCACGACGGTGCCCGCCCCGGCGATGGAGAAGCAGCGATCGACCCAAAGCCGCAGCCGGGCGGCGGTCTGCGGTGGAGGCAGTTGGGCCAGCACCCGGTCCAGGGTGGCGCGCAATTCCGGTAACCCGGCGCCCTCGACCGCCGACACGATCAGGCCGGGCGCATCGCGCAGTCCGGTTCCGACCAGTTCCGTGCGCGCTTGCGCGAGGGCGTCGTCCGCCCGGTCGGGTGCGCGGTCGGCGCGGGTGATCACGATGAGGCCGTGCTCGATGCCCAGCGCGGCGATCGCGTCGCGGTGATCGCTGGATTGCGCCTGCCAGCCCTCGTCGGCGGCGACGACGAAGCAGACCACCGGCGCCGGACCCAGCCCGGCCAGAGTATTGCCCAGAAAGCGCTGGTGGCCGGGCACGTCGACGAAGGAGATCTCGCGCCCGGACGGCAGCGTGGTCCACGCGAAGCCGAGGTCGATGGTCAGCCCGCGGCGGCGTTCCTCGGCCCAGCGGTCGGGTTCCATCCCGGTCAGGGCCCGGATCAACGTGCTTTTGCCGTGGTCTACGTGGCCGGCGGTGGCCACGACATAGGTGCCGTGCGTGTTCAGCGGTCCGCCCCCGGCAGGGTCGCCAGGGCGGCCTGCACCGCGGCCAGCAGCCGGTCGTCGTCGGATTCGGGGATGCAACGCAGGTCGACCAGGCAGGCGCCGTCGTGCACACGCGGCAAGACGGCGGGGTCTCCGGTGCGCAGTGCCGCGGCGGCGGCTTCGGGCAGGCGGACGGCCCATCCGGGTAGCGGCACGCCGGGTGCTCCCCCGCCGCCGACGCGGCCGTCGTGGGCGACCACCGACCCGCCGACGGCACCGGCCAGCCGCTCCGCCCGGGCACGCAGCGACTCGGCGTCGGCGTGCAGGGCCTGGGTGACCGGCGAGGCGCCGGCACGGACCGTTGCCTCGAGCGCGGCGAGGGTGAGCTTGTCCGCGCGGACCGCGCGGGCCAGCGGGTGCCGCGCCAGTCGGGCGACGACCTCGGCACTCCCGAACACAATGCCAGCCTGGGGTCCGCCGAGCAGCTTGTCGCCGCTTGCGGTGACGATGTCGGCGCCCTCGGCCAGGGCGGTGGCCGCGTCGGGCTCGTCGGGCAGCAGCGGGTCGGGCGCGAGCAGCCCACTGCCCAGGTCGACGACCAGGGGGACGCCGTTTTCCGTGGTCAACGCCGCAAGCTCGGGCGTCGAGACGGCGGTGGTGAACCCTTCGACCCGGAAGTTGCTCTGATGCACCTTCAGGACGCACCCGGTCTGCGGCCCGATCGCGTCGGCGTAGTCCCGCAGATGGGTGCGGTTGGTGGTGCCCACCTCACGCAGATAGGCACCGGTCGAGGCGATCAGGTCGGGCAGCCGGAAGCCGGCGCCGATCTCGATGAGCTCACCGCGGCTGACCACGACCTCACGCCCGGCGGCCAGCGCCGTGGTCGCCAGCACCAGCGCGGCGGCGCCGTTGTTGACCACCAACGCCTCCCCGGCCGCGGGGCAGGCGCCCAGCAGCGCCTGGCGAAGGACGACGCCGCGCTTGGACCGCGTGCCGGTGGCGAGGTCGAGCTCGACGTCGACGTAGCCGCTCGCGGCGATCAGGGCCTCGACGGCGCTCGCCGCGAGCGGCGCACGGCCCAGGTTGGTGTGGACGACGACACCGGTGGCGTTGAGCACCGGCCGCAGCCGGGTGTTCCGGTGGGCGTCCAGGGCCGACAGCACGGCGTCCTGCACCTGATCGGGGGCCAGGTCGCCGCGCCGCGCCGCATCCTGAACGTCGCGCACCACCGCCCGGACGACGGTGTCGCCCAGCCGGGTCCGCGCCTGCTGCACGGCCGCGAGCGCCAGCAGCTGATCGGTGCGCGGAATCAGGCGCCGCGGGTCGACCTGTGTCACTTACGTCCTCGACCTCCTCGGCACGGCTGGCGGAGGCGGACGGGAATCGAACCCGCCAGACCGAGATGCTCGGCCTCACCAGTTTTGAAGACCGGGGGGACCACCAGGAACCCAAACGCCTCCACGCATCAACGTAGCGGTCGGCACCCGTCCCGGCCGACCAACACTCGTCCCACCGGCGGCTGCGGAGGTCGTAGGCTCGCGCCATGACCCCCACACGCCTCACCGGGTATGCCCACGGCGGCGGCTGCGCCTGCAAGATCCCGCCCGGCGAGCTCGAGGAGGCGGTGCGCGGGCTGGCCGGACAGACCCACGGGGACGTGCTCGTCGGGCTCGACGACGGCGACGACGCGGCGGCGGTATTGGTCGGCGATCTCGCGGTGCTGTCCACGGCGGACTTCTTCACGCCGGTCGTCGACGACGCCTACGACTGGGGCCGCATCGCGGCGGCCAACGCGCTGTCGGATGTGTACGCGATGGGCGGGCGCCCGGTCGTCGCCATCAACCTGGTGGGCTGGCCCCGGGACCTGCTACCCCTGGAGCTGATGACCGAGGTGCTGCGCGGCGGGCTCGCGGTGGCCTCGGAGGCAGACTGCCCGGTGATCGGCGGCCACTCCATCGACGACCCGGAACCGAAGTACGGTATGGCGGTGACGGGCGTGGCCGATCCACATCGATTGTTGCGCAACGATTCCGCCGCGCCGGATCTGCCGCTGACGCTGACTAAGCCGCTGGGCACCGGGCTGCTCAACAACCGCCACAAGCAGACCGGCGAGGTGTTCGCCGAAGCCATCGCGACGATGACCCGGCTCAACCGCGACGCCGCCGAGGCCGCCCTGGCGGCGAACGCGAAGGCGGCCACCGATGTCACCGGGTTCGGCCTGCTGGGCCACCTCTACAAGATGTGCCGGGCTTCGAAGGTGGGCGCCGTCATCGACCGCGCCGCGGTACCGGTGCTCGATGCCGCTCGGGACGCACTGCGCGACGGCTTCGTCTCCGGCGGGACGCGACGTAACCTCGATTGGGTTCGGCCGCAATTACATTCGGGACCCGGGGTCACCGAGGACGACCTGCTGTTGCTCGCCGACGCACAGACGTCGGGCGGCCTCCTCGTCGTCGGCGAGCTACCCGGTCACCCGGTGATCGGCCACACCGTCGCGGGCGAGGGCATCGAGATCGGCTGAGTCAACCCGCGGTGGTGATCGAGTCGTCGGTGGTGCCCGCCGCGCGGCGGGCGGCCAGCCGGCGCTTTTGCGGCTCGATCGTGTAGCGGGGGTCGCGCGCCGATTCCTTGCCGGCTTCGAAGAAACCGAACCGCAGCATTGCCGACGCCGTCAGCAGCGTCAGTCCCGACAGGGCCGCGACGTCGCGGCGGCCCCCGCCGAAGAACGCCCCCAAACCACCTGCGGCGGCGAGCAATTCGCTGCACTGCAGCAATCGGCCCGGCGTGCCGTGGTGTAGCGGCTCCCTGGTCAGCGGGTCCATCCGGGACTCGGTGAACCGGGCGGAGATCAGATCGCAGACCGCACCGATGACCGCCAGCTTGCGGGCGGGCCCGGCCTCGGCGACCGGGGTGGTGATCATCGCCAAGCCCGATGCCGCCAGGGTCGCCGAGCTGACGAACACGAACGGCAGGTCTCGGTACGCGGCGTTCCACGTCGGTGTCGCGGTGTCCGTGAGCAACACGGCGGTATAGACGGCAAGCGGCGCCGCGAAGACGCCGGCTTCCAATCCGGCCGGCCCCTCGACCGCGCGTAGCACGGGCCGCAACGGGCCCAACGGGATTCGCTCCCCGGTCATCCGGTCGATCTCGGAGACCGCGGCGACACCGATGCCGGCGCTGAACAGGCTGAGAATCCAGGAGCCGATGCTCATCGGCGAGGTCAGCTTCACCGTCCGCAGCATGTTGACGAAGCGCTCGGGCCGACCCAGGTCCTTCACCAGCGCGACGGCGCCCAGCGACACCGCGATCAGGGCGGATAATCTGGTGTTGCGGCGCAACATCTTTCGCCCGCTGAGCTGGGCACCGGCCGCCAGTAGGCCCGAGCCGCCGGCGACGCCACCCAGGAAGAGGTAGGCCCCCACCTCGTGTCCCCATGGCGCGGGCTTGACCACCGGCCTCCCGTAATACGAGGTGAACTCGGCCTCGGGCACCATCAACGACTCGTCGCGGCGGCGGCCCTTACCTCGACGACGGCGCTTGCCCCCCGCGGGCTCCGGCGGCCGGAGGCTGTCGAATTCGGAGGTACTCACCGACTTCTCCAGAACGCCCACACGGCCGCGCCGACCATGCCGGCCGCGGCCATGGTCGCCCGCTTGAACATCGTCGGCAGGTCGGCCGTACACACCCGCGGGTCGGGCGGCAGGCCGTAGACCTCTGGCTCGTCGAGCAACAAGAACACCGATCCCGTGCCGCCGACGCCGTCTTTTTCGTTGGCGCCGTAAAGCCTTGCCTCCGTGCGGCCTTCGTCATGCAGCTGCGCGACGCGTTGCCGCGCAGCAGCTACCAGGTCGTCGTGATCGCCGAATTTGATCGACGTGGTCGGGCAGGTCTGGGCGCAGGCTGGTGTCTGGTCCTCGACGAGGCGGTCGTAGCACAGCGTGCACTTCTGGGCCACTCCCGTGACGAAATCCTCTTTCGGGCGGCCGGGTCGCTCCACCGGAGTCGCGTAGGTGCCGTCGCTGCGCCGCTCCACCACGCCGAACGGACAGCCCGCCACGCAGGTCCCACAGCCGTTGCACACGTCGTGCTGCACCACGACGGTGCCGAACTCGGTGCGGAACAATGCGCCCGTCGGGCAGACGTCGAGACAGCCGGCGTGCGTGCAGTGCTTGCACACGTCCGAGGACATCAGCCAGCGGAACTCCGGGGTGTCCGGCGGCTTCGCAGCCGCCTGAGCGTCGGCGGATCCGGGGATCGCGGGCATCCCCAAACCGACGAGCGCGCGGCCGGATTCGCGGGCCTCCTCGATGCGGTCCCGTCCCTGCTCGATGAAGGCCACGTGCCGCCAGGTGCTCGCCCCCAGTGCCCCGGTGTTGTCGTACGAAGAGCCCAGCAGTTCGAGGTCGCCGTCGCGGGGGTTGCGATTCCATTCCTTGCACGCGACTTCGCAGGCCTTGCAACCGATGCAGATCGAGGTGTCGGTGAAAAACCCCTTGCGCGGCTTGGCAGCAGCCCAGCCGGCGGCCGCGGCGGGGTCGGTCGGACCGCTCAGCTGCCCCATCAGCCCTCCTCGCGAGGCTCGGTGATCCGGATATTGTCCGTCTCCACGGTTACCCCCGCGCGGGACTGGTACTCGTCGATCAGCCGCAGCAGCGCCTCGCCCCGCGGCCGGCGGCCCGGGCGAATGTCGCAGGACCCGGCCTTGGACTCCTGGATCTGCACGTTCGGGTCGAGAGTCACACCGAGCAGGTCGTTGGCCGCGTCACCGCTCACCACCGCGTCACTGCCGACGCCCCAGTGGTAGGGCAGCCCGATCTGGTGCACGGTGTGGCCGCCGATCACCAGCGGCGTCATCCGTTCGGTGACCAGTACCCGCGCCTCGATCGCGGCCCGCGGCGAGACGATCGTGGCCCACCCGTAGGGCTCGAGCCCGCGTTCGGCGGCCAGTTCCGGGGACACCTCGCAGAACATCTCGGGCTGCAGCTCGGACAGATAGGGCAGCCAACGGCTCATCCCGCCGGCGGTGTGGTGCTCGGTGAGCCGGTAGGTGGTGAACACATACGGGTAGACGTCCGCGCCGGGGTCGCCCGCGCTCGGTGCCCAGAGATTGTCCTTGCGCGGGAACATGATTCGCGACGGATTCTGCTGCTGCGGATACAGCGCGTTGGCGACCGGCGACTCCTGCGGCTCGTAGTGGGTGGGCAGCGGTCCGTCCACCATGCCCTTGGGCGCGAACAGCCAGGCCTTGCCGTCGGCCTGCATGATGAACGGGTCGTCGCCCGCCAACGCGTCGGGGCCGCCGACGTCGGGGTCCGGGCGGACGTGGGGCGCACGGTCGACGGGGAAGTCGGGCACGTCATCACCAACCCATCGACCCAACGTTTCGTCCCACCAGATGTAGCGCTTGCGCTCGCTCCACGGCTTTCCGTCCGGGTCGGCCGAGGCACGGTTGTACAGAATCCGCCGGTCGGCCGGCCATGCCCAACCCCATTGCGACTGGTTCGGCGCCGGGCCGCCGCCCGGCGCCCGGCGAGCGGCTTGGTTGACGCCGTCGGCGAACACGCCCGAGTAGATCCAGCACCCGCATGCCGTCGACCCGTCGGCACCCAATTCGGTATATCCGGGAACGGGTTTGCCGGCGTCGGGCCCGGTCAGGTAGCAGCCACTGATCTCGGCCAGGACTGCCGTGGCATCGGGCTCGCCGCTCTCGTCGACGGGATAGTCCCACGTCAGATCGAGTAGCGGCCGGTCGCGCGGATCGGTCGACCCGGCCAGCCGCTGCCTGATCCGGTTGCCCAGCTCGACGAAGAACTGCAGCTCGCTCTGGCAGTCGCCGGGCGGCTCGACGGCCTTGTGCCGCCACTGCACCAGTCGTTGCGTCTGGGTGAACGAGCCGGCCTTCTCGACGTGCGTCGCCGCCGGGAAGAAGAACACCTCGGTCTCGATGTCCTCGGTCTTCAGCTCGCCGGATGCGATCTCTGGGCCGTCCTTCCAGAAGGTGGCCGACTCGATGAGGTTGAGGTCGCGCACCACCAGCCACTTCAGGTGCGACATGCCCATGCGCTGCATTCGGCCGTGTGCCGACCCGACGGCCGGGTTCTGGCCGAGCAGGAAGTATCCGTCGACCTCGTCGTCGAGCATCGACATCACCGTCTGATAGGTGCCGTGCGGGCCGGATAGCCGGGGCAGGTAGTCGTAGGCCCAGTCGTTGTCCGCGCGCGCGGCGTCTCCCCACCACGCCTTGAGCAGGCTGACGATGTAGGTGTCCGCGTTAGCCCAGAAACCCTTCTGATTCTTCGGCCCGACGGCTTCGATGTAGTCCTGAAAGGTGTCGTGCACACCGGCTTTCGGCATGGACAGGTAACCGGGCAGCAGGTTGAACAGCGTCGGGATATCGGTGGAGCCTTGGATGGTGGCGTGCCCGCGCAGCGCCATGATGCCGCTGCCCGGGCGCCCGACGTTACCCAACAGCAGCTGCAGAATCGTTGCGGTGCGGATGAATTGGGCCCCCAGCGTGTGCTGCGTCCAGCCGACGGCATAGGCGAAACAGGTGGTGCGCTCGCGACCAGAGTTCTCGGTGATCGTGCGGGCGAGGAAGTCGAAGTCTTCGAGGCTGATGCCGCAGACGTTCTTCACCATCTCCGGCGTGTAGCGGGCGTAATGCCGCTTGAGGATCTGGAACACCGAGCGCGGATGCTGCAACGTCTCGTCGCGCTGCACCCGAGCGTGCGGCAACGGCGGGCCACCGCTGCCGTGCACATCGCCGGCGGCGCGGGCGGACGCACTGGCCCCATGTTCGGTGTCGGCCTCGTCCGCTTCCTGTCCTGCGTACGCCCACGTCGACGGGTCGTACTGTCCCGTCTCGGGGTCGAAGCCGGAGAACAGCCCGCCCAAATCCTCGGCATCACGGTAGTTTTCGTTGATCAGCGTGGCCGCGTTGGTGTACGCGACCACATACTCCCTGAACCAAAGGTCGTTGCTGATGACGTGATTGATGAGCGCACCCAACAGCACCACGTCGGACCCGGCTCGGATCGCGACGTGCCTGTCGCACACCGCCGAGGTGCGGGTAAACCGGGGGTCGACGTGAATCACCTTCGCGCCGCGCGCTTTTGCCTCCTCGACCCACTGGAATCCCACCGGATGGCACTCGGCCATGTTGGAGCCCTGGATAACGATGCAGTCGGCGTTGGCCATGTCTTGCAGTGATTGGGTGGCGCCACCGCGCCCGAAGGAGGTTCCCAGACCGGGAACCGTGGAGCTGTGTCAAATACGAGCTTGGTTCTCGATCTGGATGGCGCCGGCGGCGGTGAAGAGCTTCTTGATGACGTAGTTCTCTTCGTTGTCCAGTGTGGCGCCGCCGAGCGCGGCGATCTTCATGGTGCGCCGCAACGGGTGGCCCTTCTTGTCGATGTCCTGCCAAGCATGGCGACGGGCCTCGACGAAACGGTCGGCCACCATGTCGACGGCGGTGTCCAGATCCAGCGACTGCCATTCGGTTGCCCGCGGGGCGCGGTAGAGCATCTTGGTCTGCCGTCCCGGCGAATTGACCAACTGCTCGCTGGCCGACCCCTTGGGGCACAGCCGACCCCGCGAAATCGGCGAGTCCGGATCGCCCTCGATCGCCACGACCTGCTCGTCCTTGACGAAAACTTTCTGGCCACACCCCACCGCGCAATACGGGCACACGCTCTGCACGACGCGATCGGCCGTCGTGGTGCGCGGAGCAAGAGCGCGGGTGTGCTTGGACGTCACCGCCGTCCCGCGGCCGAACGCATCGCCCGAACGCAGCTGACGGAGTACGGGCCATTCGAGGAGGATCTTCGGCGAGGGCAGCTTCGGGGCCATGCTTGAAAGCGTAGTGCGCGCCGCCACCGCCTGCGACGGACGCGAAAGCCGGGCTAGGTGATCGACGCCTGGTAGATCTGCTCGATGTTCGATCCGAGCTTCTCGTCGAATTCCGCGTCGCTTTGCTGAACGGTCAACCCCTCAGTGAGCGCCCGCGAGAAGCTGGCGATCAACCCCTTGTTGCGGGCGAGGATCGTGCAACTCTCCGCGAGGCTGTAGCCGCCGGACAGGGCAACCACCCGCAATACCCGGGGGTGGCCGATCAGCGGCGCATACAGGTTGTCCTCGTCGGGCAGGGTCAGCTTCAACATGACCTGACGGTTGCCGGGGAGCTCGTCGAGCTTGGCGGTCAGCGCCGACACCAGCAGGCTGTCCGCCGCGGGCTTGTCGGGGCTCTTGATGCTGACCTCGGGCTCGATGATCGGGATCAGCCCGCTCACGGCGATCTTGTCCGCGTACTCGAATTGCTGGTCGACGATCGCCCTGATGCCCGCGGCGTTCGGTTCCTGGATGAACGAGCGCATCTTGGTACCGAAAATCCCTTTGTCGACGGCCCGCTCGAGCAGGGAGTCGAGCTTCGTCATCGGCTTCATCAGCTGCACGCCGTTTTCGGCGTCGGCCAGCCCCTGGTCAACCTTCACGAACGGCACGATGTGCTTCTGCTTCCACAGGAAAGCCGCGGAGTCCTCGCCGTTGACAGTCCGGTCCATGGTCTGCTCGAACAGGATGGTCGCGATCACGTGAGCGCCGGTGAAGCTCGGGCTGGTGATCAGCCGCGCGCGCATCTGGTGGATGAGGTCGAACATCTGGTCGTCGCCGTTGTAGGTGTCCTCGTCAATCCCATAGAGCTTCAAGGCTTTTGGCGAGCTGCCGCCGCTTTGGTCCAGTGCGGCGATGAAGCCGCGGCCCGACGCCATAACGTTGCGCTGCTCTTCGTTCACTGCATTCCTTCCGTCGTCGCGCCCGCCGGCCCCGGTGCCCCCGGGAGCCGCGAGCTGAGTCCCAGCATCGCGCATCCCGATGCCCTCGGGCTACCACCACCCCCGGATTTGCCACCCTGTGTGGTGAGTGAGTACTCTCTCACCATGGTCCTCTCCGGACGGAATCGGCTGCTGGCCGAGGCACTGAAGCTGTTCGCCGCAAAGGGCTATGCGGCGACCTCGGTGGCGGACATCCAGCGGGCGTCCGGCCTGGCACCGGGCTCGGGTGCGCTCTACAAACACTTCGCCTCCAAGCGCGAGCTGCTGGAGGCGGCCGTGGCCCACCGGATCGACAGCATTGTGACTGCGCGCGAGCAGTTCGACGCCGACGAGCCGGGCAGCGTCGAGCACGCCGTGCGCACCGCGGGCCAACTGATCTGGAGCAACCTCGTCGAAAGCGAGGAGGTGCTCAAGGTGATGCTGCGTGAGCCAGACGAAGTCGGCGACCTCGACGAGAAGACGTGGCAGGTCATCACCGACAACGCCTATCAGCGATTTGCCGACGAGCTCGTCGCGTCCAACCGGTCCGGGCGCACCAGCATCCCGGACCCCGAGGCGGCCGCCGCCGTGGCGATCGGCTCGCTGTCCTACGCCCCGACGTTGCAGGCGTTAACTGGCCGTATGCCGGGCAACATCGACGGCGAGCGTTATTTCGAGGCGTGGGTCAACCAGACGGTCAGCGTCCTCGCCCAGTACACGAATCCCAAAAACCCCTGACTACCAAGCGATTCCAGGAGCAGAACATGACATTCTCATTAGAACTCAGCGAAGACGTGATCGAAGTCCGCGATTGGGTGCATCAATTCGCGGCCGAGGTCATCCGGCCGGCCGCGGCCGAATGGGACGAGCGCGAGGAAACTCCCTGGCCCGTGATCCAGGAGGCGGCGAAGGTCGGGCTGTACTCGCCCGACTTCTTCGCGCAGCAGGCCGCCGAGCCGACCGGGCTGGGCATGCTGGCCGCATTCGAGGAGATGTTCTGGGGCGACGCCGGTATCGCGCTGTCCATCATGGGGACGGGCCTGGCCGCGGCGGCGTTGGCGGGCAACGGAACTCCCGAACAGCTGGGTCGCTGGCTCCCCGAGATGTTCGGGACGCCCGGCGACCCCAAGCTCGGGGCGTTCTGCTCGTCGGAGCCCGATGCGGGCTCCGACGTGGGCGCAATCCGCACCCGCGCGCGCTACGACGAGGCCGCGGGCGAGTGGGTGCTCAACGGCACCAAGACCTGGGCCACCAACGGCGGGATCGCCAACGTGCACATCGTGGTGGCCTCGGTCTATCCCGAGCTCGGCACCCGCGGCCAGGCTTCCTTCGTCATCCCGCCGGACACCAAAGGCCTGGCTCAGGGCCAGAAATTCAAGAAGCACGGCATCCGTGCCTCGCACACCGCCGAGGTGGTCCTCGACAACGTCCGGCTGCCCGAGGACGGCATTCTCGGCGGCCGCGAAAAGTTCGAGGCACGCATCGCCCGGGTGAAGTCCGGTTCCTCCGCCGGCGGGCAGGCGGCGATGAAGACCTTCGAACGCACCCGGCCGACCGTCGGCGCCATGGCCGTCGGCGTGGCCCGGGCCGCGTATGAATACGCCCTCGAATACGCCTCGCAGCGTGAACAATTCGGCCGCAAGATCGGGGAATTCCAGGCGGTGGCGTTCAAGCTGGCCGACATGAGAAGCCGGATCGACGCCGCCCGCCTGTTGGTGTGGCGGGCCGGCTGGATGGCACGCAACAACCAGGCCTTCGATTCCGCCGAAGGCTCGATGGCCAAACTGGTGGCCAGCGAGACCGCGGTGTACGTCACCGACGAGGCCATCCAGATTCTCGGCGGCAACGGCTACACTCGCGACTACCCGGTGGAGCGAATGCACCGGGACGCAAAGATCTTCACCATCTTCGAGGGCACCAGCGAGATCCAGCGGCTGGTGATCTCTCGGGCGCTGACCGGCCTCCCGATTCGATGACATACATGGAATCGGTGTCCGGGCGCAGTAGTCAGCGGCGCGCCCACTCCTCGGCGAGCAGCTGATAAGACCGCACCCGGTCCTCGTGGTCGTGGGTGATCGTCGTGACGATCAGTTCGTCGGCCTCGGTGGCGTCCCGCAACCGCTCCAAATCGTCGGCAACTTGCGATGGGGTTCCGACGAATTGGGTGTCGACCCGGTCGGCGACCAGCGCGCGGTCGGCGTCGGTCCAGGTGTGGGCGCGCGCCTCGGCCGGGGTGGGGAACGGGATGGCGCCCTCGCCGGTGCGGATGCTGCGCACCCACAGCCCGTAACCGGTGGCCAGCTCGCGCGCGGTGGCCTCGTTGTCGGCGACGACGACGTCCGCGGACACCGCGACGTAGGGCTTCTCCAGCTCGGCCGAGGGCCGAAACGCAGCCCGGTAGCCGTCGGCCGCCTCGAGCACGGTGGCCGGGGCGACGTGATAGTTGGTGGCGAACCGCAACCCCCGGTTGCCGGCGACGACGGCGCTCTCCCCGCCGCTACTGCCCAGGATCCAAATCTGCAGATCGGCGCCACCGCCCGGCACGACGTGCGCCCGCTCGCCGTCGTCGGAGCGGTAGGTGTCGGCGATCAGCGCCAGGACGTCGCCGATTTGCTCGGTGTAGTTTTGCGACTCCGCGCCGGGCAGCTGCAGCAGCGCCCGGTGCAACGCGAACCGCGGCGATTTCAGCAGGGGGGTGAAGTCGAACTTCGGCGGGATGAGCAGCCCGTTGGAGGTACGTCCGTCGATCACCGGCTGCCGGGGCGCCGACGATACCAGTGCCGGCTCACGCGGTTTGCCGCCCGAGCGCCCCAGGCCGAGGTCGAACCGGCCCGGGTGCAGCGCGTCCAGCAGCCCGAATTCCTCCACGGTGGCCAGCGCCGTGCGATGCCCCATCTGCACCGCACCCGAGCCGAGCCGGATCGTGGAGGTCTCCCCCGCGATCAACGCGAGCACCACCGCGGGCGACGTCCCGGCGACGCCGGGGTTCAGGTGGTGCTCGGCGAACCAGTAGCGCGCGTATCCCAGGGCCTCGGTGCGGCGAGCCAGATCGATGCTGTTGCGCAGGGCCTGCGTCGCGTTCGAGCCCGACGAGATCGGGACGAGGTCGAGCACGTTGAGCGGAGTAGTCATGGCGCTTACGACGCCACCTCGGTCGAGGCGGCGGGCCGCCGCGGCGTGGGCAGCGGTGCCAGACCGAGGTGTTCGCGCAGCGTGCTGCCGGCGTAGTCCGCGCGGAACACCCCGCGCTCCTGCAGTAGCGGCACCACCCGGTCGACGAAGGGGTCCAGCCCGCCGGGTGTGATGTGGGGTACCAGGATGAAGCCGTCGCTGGCGTCGGCCTGGACGAAGTCGTTGATCGTCGCCGCGACGGTCTGCGGCGACCCGACGAAGGACTGCCGCCCCGTGACCTCGACGATCAGCTCGCGGGTCGTCAGATTCTCGGCCTCGGCCTTGGCCCGCCAGTCGTTGGCGATCGCGATCGGGTCGCGGAACATGCGGACGCTGGCGCGGCCGCGCGAGATGGTGTTCTCGCCCACGACCGGGTCCACGCTGGGCAGGGGCCCGTCGGGGTCGTGGTCGGACAAGTCGCGGTTCCAGAGCTGCTCGAGGAACTTGATCGCCGTCTGCGGCGACACCTGCGCCAGCCGCACCTGCTGGGCGATCTCGTCGGCCTCGGCGTCGGTATCGCCGATCACGAACGTCGCGGCGGGCAGGATCAGCAGCTCGTCGCGGCGGCGGCCGTAGCGGGCCAGCCGGCCCTTGACGTCCTCGTAGAACGCCTGCCCGGCGCCCAGGGTGCTGTGCCGCGAGAAGATCGCGTCCGCGGCGGCGGCGGCGAACTCGCGGCCCTCGTCGGAGTCACCGGCCTGGAAGATCACCGGGCGGCCCTGCGGGCTCCTCGGGACGTTGAAGCGGCCTCGGATGTCGAAATGCGCGTCGCGGTGCATGAACTCGCCGGCGCGTGGGTCGGACAAAAATACTCCGGCTGCCTTGTCCGCGACGATCTCGTCCCCGCGCCAGGAGTCGAACAGCTCTTGGGCGGTCTGCAGGAACGTCTTCGCCCGTTCGTAGCGCTGGTCCTCGGCCAGGAAGCCGCCGCGGCGAAAGTTCTCCCCGGTGAACGCATCCCACGACGTCACGACATTCCAGGCGGCCCGGCCGCCGGACAGATGGTCCAACGAGGCGAACTGACGGGCCACCTCGTAGGGCTCGTTGAAGGTGGAGTTGATGGTGCCGGTCAGTCCGATGCGCTCGGTGACCGCGGCCAGCGCCGCCAGCACGGTGAAGGTGTCGGGCCGGCCGACCACGTCCAGATCGTAGATTTCGCCGCCCTGCTCGCGCAGCCGCAATCCCTCGGCGAGGAACAAAAAGTCGAACTTGCCGCGCTCGGCGCTCTGCGCGAATTGTGCGAACGAGCTGAACTCGATGTGACTGCCCGCGGCGGGATCGCTCCACACCGTGGTGTTGTTGACGCCAGGGAAATGCGCCGCCAAATGAATCTGCTTGATGGGCTTGGTTATTGAAGTCATCGAAATCTCCCGGGTGACTCAGGCGGTCGCGTAACGGTTGGCGGGACGGCCAAGTCCGAGCAACCCGCGAAGCGTGTCGGTGTCATAGGCGTCGCGGAATGCCCCGCGGCGGCGCAACTCGGGTACCAATGACTCGGTGATCTGGGCCAGGTCATGCGGCAGCGTGCCCGGACGCAGCCGAAAGCCCGAAAGCCCGACGGCATGCCAGTCCTGCAGCTGGTCGGCCAGCTGCGCCGGTGTGCCGACGAAAATGTCCGCGTCGCTGCGATATTCGGCATCCAGCAGCTCGTCGAGCCGATCCTTGCGAGTCTGCGCGGCCTCCGGCGTGCGATCGAGGAAGACGACGAGATCGGCGAAGACGTGCACGCGGGCAGGGCTGCGGCCGACCGCCTGGCTCAGCGCGCCGATCTCGACGACGATGTCGGCCGCCTCCGCGGCGTCACGCGGGGTCACGAATCCGATATCGGCGGCCTCGGCGATCAGCTGGTAAGACTGACCGCCGAGACCCAACGCCGCGACGATCGGCTGACCCTGGGGCGGACGCGGGGTGATCGATGGCCCCTTGACGGAGAACCACCGACCCTCGAAGTCGATGTAGTGCAACCGATTTCGGTCGATAAACCGCCCCGTAGTGACATCACGTATTTCAGCGTCGTCCTCCCAGCTGTCCCACAGCCGCCGCAGCACCTCGACATAATCCGCTGCCTCAGCGAAGTATTCGCCCACATCCTGCTGTCCCGCGTCGCGACGGCCGAAGTGCGCGGCCGCATCGGGACGCGGTGTGATCTGCACTCGGACCCCGGCGCGCCCGGTGCTGACGTAGTCGAGGGTGGCAATCGACTTCGAGACGTGAAACGGCTCGGTGTGCGTCACGATCGCCGTCGGTATCAACCCGATGTGCCGGGAGCGCGGGGCAACCCGGGCGGCAATGAGCACCGCGTCCAGCCGCCCGCGGACGCGATCGACGCGGTCGTCGGGCTCGAGGGGATGGTCGGACTGCAGCGTCAGCGCGTCTTCGATCGTCACGAAATCCAGCAACCCCCGCTCGGATTCTGCGACCAGTTCCGCCCAGTAGCCCGCGGTGAACAACTCGTCCGGGCGAGCATCGGCCTCGCGCCAGGCCGCCGGGTGCCATCCCGCACCGTCCAAGGCGATCGCGAGGCGGATACGATTAGACGAATCGGTCATCGGCGGAAAAACTTTCGTTATGGGACGGGCAGTCAATCCCCGCTACGAGGAGGAATGGTCAAGCCGGGAAAGCCGCCGCGCACGCACGTGGTGCCGACGGCTGACAACACTGTGCTGACCGCATCGCCGACTCCCGTCCTACTCTCATATCGCGCTCTCATATCGCGCAATTGCCATGCTAGTGAGGTAGAACCGACCACGTCGTGTCGTTAATTCCCGGCCCGGATACTTCACCGGGCCCATGTTGCAGTGGCCCTGCTTAAATCACCGCGAGTAAAACCGTCCCCAGTGCCGCTATTGCGCCTTGGCCAGCAGCGGCAGGACGCCTTCAGCGAACCAGTAGGCCTCTTCCAGGTGCGGGTAGCCGGACAGGATGAATTCGTCGAAGCCCAGCGAATGATATTCGCGAATCAGGTTCGCGACCTCCTGATGGCTGCCCACCAACGCGGTGCCGGCACCGCCACGCACCAGGCCCACCCCGGCCCACAGATTGGGGTAGATCTCCAGGTTGTCGAGCTGACCGCCGTGCAGCGCCGTCATCCGTCGCTGTCCCTCGGATTGCGAACTGGAATGCAGCGCAGTAGCTTTGGCGATCTGCTCGTCAGTGATGTCGGCGAGCAGATCGTTGGCTACGGCCCAGGCCGCCGCCGAGGTGTCCCGGCTGATGGTGTGCAGCCGAATCCCGAACCGCACCTTGCGGCCCCGAGATTCGGCCTCGGCCCGCACTTTCTCGATCTTGGCGGCCGCGGTCTGTGGGGGCTCGCCCCAGGTCAGGTAGACATCGGAGAACTGCCCCGCGATGGGCAGCGCGGGCCCTGACGAACCGCCGAAGTAGATCTCCGGCAAGGGATTCGGCGGCGCCGACACCCGGGCGTCTTCCACCTTGTAGTACTCGCCGGTGAAGTTCACCGACTCCTGCGTCCACACGGATCGGACGATGTGCAGGAACTCGGCGGTGCGGGCGTAACGCTCGTCGTGACCGAGGAAGTCGCCGAACCGGCGCTGCTCGGCGTCGTCGCTGCCGCTGACCACGTTGAGCAGCACCCGGCCATCGGAGAAGCGCTGCAGCGTCGCGGTCTGCTGCGCGGCCAGGGTGGGCGGCACCAGCCCGGGACGGAACGCGACCAGGAACTTCAGCTTCTCGGTCTCGGCCAACAGCGCGGCCGAGGTGAGCCACGCGTCCTCACACCAGGTCCCCGTCGGCGTCAGCACACCCTCGAAGCCCAGACGGTCGGCGGCGCGGGCCACCTCGGCCAGGTAGCGGCGGCTCGGTGCCCGATACCCGGCGGGGATATCGCGGTTCGACGAGGCGTGCGAACCGCCGACGATCGAACGGCTGTCACCTGTGGTCGGCAGGAACCAGAAAAATCGTGCAGACATCTCTGGCCAAGGTAGGGGCGCGGCGGTCGAAGGACAAGTTGCACTCCGGGCGGATTTAACCCGTCCCCTGCCCGGCTGGGCGGACTACATTTGCCTCGCGTGCCGCGCGAACTGCATCTTTTGGCCTTCGGAAACACGCGATCGGCCGGGCCGTGGCGGCATCCCGCGATCGACAACAGCCCCGCGGGTGTTCGCCGGCGTCTGATCGCCCGGGCCCAGGCCGCAGAGGCCGGCGGTTTGGATGCGCTGTTCTTCGCCGACGGTCTCAACTACGGACCACCGGCGACCTGGGCGTACAAGACCACCGAGGACTTCGAACCGCTGACCACCACGGCGGCCCTGTCGTCGGTCACCGAGGCCATCGGATTGGTCGTCACCGGTTCGGCGACCCTGGTCCCCCCGTATGCCCTGGCGCGCCAGCTGTTGTCGCTGGATCACCTCAGCGGTGGTCGAGCGGGCTGGAACCTGGTCACCAGCTTCGCCGCCGCGGCGGCCGACAATTTCAGCGCCCGCGGCGTCGTCGACCATGACAAGCGGTACCGCATCGCCGAGGAAGCCCTCGCGGTGGTGAGGAAGCTGTGGGATGGCTGGTCCGACGACACCATCGTCGAAGACCGTGCGGCCGGAATCTTCAACGATGTCAGCAAGATTCGGGTGGCTGACCATCACGGCGAATATTTCGACGTGCGTGGGCCGCTGGGTTCGGCCCGCTCGCCGCAGGGCCAACCGGTGCTGTTCCAGGCCGGATCCTCACCGACGGGCCGGCACTTCGCCGCCCGGCACGCCGAGGTGATCTTCACCGGCCAGGGCACCCGCGCCGGCGCTCAGCAGTTCTATCGGCAGATCCACGAGGCGGCGCACAGCGTCGGGCGCACGCCACCGCTGATCACCCCCTCCCTGCGCTTCCTCGTCGGTTCGACCGAAGAAGAGGTGCGGCGCAACGAACGGGAGGCTTACGAGTACTTCAGTCCCGAGTACCAGGCCGGCTGGCTGCTGGAGGTCGACGTCGACGTCACCGGGGCCGACCTGGACGGGCCGGTGCCCGCCTCGGCATTTCCCGAGAGCACCCAGACCCACCAAACCGCGCTCGCCGGCTACCGGGCGCTGGCCGCGGACGGCCGGCCTACCGTGCGAGAGTTCTTGTATCGCACAGTGAATGGCTGGGGCGCTAGCGTCACCGGAACGCCGGAGCAGATCTGCGACGAGATCGAGGAGTGGTTCGCCTCGCGGGCCTCCGATGGTTTCGTGCTGGGCGATTCCGGGCTGCCGGGTCAATTCGAGAACTTCGTCGAACAGGTCGTGCCGTTACTGCGTAAGCGGGGGTTGTTTCGCCACGAGTACACCGGCACCACCCTGCGTAGCCACCTGGGCCTAGCTCCGCCCGTCAATCAACACGAGGTGTAATGAACTTCCCCCCAACGTATCTGAGAGAACCGACGGCGAGCAGCGCACAGTTGCGAGCACGGTTCGAGTCGATCTTCGATCGAGTCGCCGAGGACAACGTGGAACGTGAGCGCTCCCGCATCTTCCCCCATGAGCAGGTCCGCTGGCTTCGTGACGCCGGATTGGGCGCCGTGCGCATTCCCGAGGAGTTCGGCGGGCTGGGCGCATCGCTCGAGCAGACCTTCGCGCTGCTGGCCGATCTCGGCGAGGCCGACGCCAACGTGTCACACATCTGGCGCAACCATCTGGCGTTCGTCGAAGACCGGCTCAACGCCGCGGTGTCGGACACCAACGACCGATGGATCAAGCGTTTCCTGGCCGGGACGTTCGTGGGCGGCGGCTGGACGGAAGCCAACAACGGCACGCTGGCCAACATCGCCACCACGGTGGTGGCCGAAGACGACCACTGGGCGGTGTCGGGGGCGAAGTTCTACGCCACCGGGAGCCTTTACGCCGACTGGCTCGACGTGATCGGACGCGGTGACGACGGCCAACTCTGGACGGCGCTGGTGCGCGCGGACGCCGACGGCGTGACGCTCGTCGACGACTGGCAAGGATTCGGGCAACGCACCACGGCCAGTGGATCGGCCCGCTACGACCGGGTGCGCGCCGAGCGGGGCGATGTGTTTCCGGTCGCCGAGCGATTCAGCTATCAACCGCACTTCTACCAATTCGCGATGCTGGCCGCGCTGACCGGGATCGCCAGGGCAGCGTTGCGCGACGGCGGGGCCGCGCTGCAGCGCCGCGTCCGCAACTACCCGCAGGGCCTGGCCGAAAGGCCGGCCGAGGATCCACAATTGCTGCAAGTCATCGGGCAGGTGTCGGCCGAAGTGTTCGCCGCCCAAGCCGCACTGGAAAAGGCCGCCCGCAGTTTGGATCACGTCGTCGCCGGCAAACTCGACGGCCTCGATGCCGCCAGCGACCGGCGACGCCTGATCGAGGCCGACGTCGCAGTCACCCAGTCGCAGTTGGTGATCATCGCCGCCGCGCTGCAGGCCACCACCACAGTCTTCGACGCGCTGGGTGCATCCGGAGTGTCCGAGGAGCTGCTCCTGGACCGGCACTGGCGCAATGCCCGCACGCTGGCGTCACACAACCCGCGGGTCTACAAGGCGCGCATCGTCGGTGATTGGCTGATCAACGGCAAAGACCCGGTGCCTGATCTGGAGAAGCTCGGCCGTGGCGGGCAGGGCAACTGAAACGGCGGCCACGGCAAGAGGACATGATGTTCGGGTGACCATTGAGCTCCGCGTTCTCGAGACCGAGGACGACCTCGTCGCCGCGCTCAACCTGTTCCGCGTCGCGATGGTGGGCTTTCCGCCGCTGCCGGATCTGCCGGCCGGCCAGATCACCGCTTTGTTGGATCCCGGGCGCACCCTCGGTGCATTCGTCGACGGGCAACTCGTCGGGACGACCGATGCCGTGACGAGCACCCTGACCCTGCCCGGTGGAGCTACGGTCGGCCACGCCGCCGTCACGCACATCGGGGTCCTGCCATCCTTCACCCGCAGGGGCATCGCCACCGATCTGATACGTCACCAGTTGCGCGATATCGCCGCACGCGGCGAGGTCGTCGGCACGCTGCGGGCCTCCGAGGCGACGATCTACGAGCGTTACGGCTACGGCGTAGCGAGCTCGGCGCAGACCGTCGAGGTGCACACCACGCGCGCGACGCTGCGTCCCGGCGTGACAGTCGGCGGTCCGGTGCGCCTGCTCGGCGTCGCCGAAGTGTGGGATACCCTGCCGCGCATCTACGACGCCAATCGCCCGTCCCGGCCGGGGACCATCGCCCGGCCCGCGTCGTGGTGGCACGGCGTCCGGATGCGCACCGAATCCGCTTCGGGAGCATGGTATGTCGCGGTGTACGGGGAGCCTGGAGCCGAGTCGGGCTTCGTCCGCTATCGCCCCACCGGCACCGAGAGATGGTTCGTCAGCGACCAACGCACCATCGTCGTCGAGGACTTCTTCGCGCCCACCATCGACGCCTGGGTGGGGCTGGTGCGATTCCTCCTCGAGCTGGATTTGATTGACCGCGTGACGTTTTGGATGCTCCCGGTCGACAATCCGCTGCCCTGGCTCCTGACCGACCGGAGGGCCGTCAAAGTCACCGCGGTCCGCGACGAAACGTGGCTGCGCGTCGTCGATGCCGGCGCGGCGCTGGGATCTCGCCGCTATGCCGGTGCAGGCTCCGTGACGATTTCCGTCAATGACCCACTGCTGCAGCAGAATTCATTGGCATTCGCCATCACAGCCGACGGCGCGGAAGCCACCAAGCGGCCCGCGCAGATCCACGTCGGGATTGAGGGACTCGGCGCGGCGCTGCTCGGCGGCACCACCTGGCGCAGCCTGGCCCTGGCGGGCCTGGCGCGGGCCGACGATCCCGCGATACTGGCCGTGGCCGACCGGCTGTTCGGGGTGCCCGAGGCGCCCTACTCGGGAACGTTCTTCTAGGAGTGCGCGCGTATTGCGGCCGCCACGGCCTGCGGCGCCTCGGATTGCGGGTAGTGGCCAACGTTCTCGAGCGCGGTCACCCCGGCGCGCGGCAGGGTCGCGGTGGCCGCCTCGAGAACGTGGCGGCCCGACACCGGGTCGTCGAGTCCCCACACCAGCCGCAGCGGACCGTCCCATTGCGCCAGGGCCTGCTCCCACCGCCGATGATGCGCCGCGCGCTCGGCGTTGTAGCGGATGAGTAGATGCGCGAGCTTGTGCCCGTCGCACAGCGAGACGCCGTACCAGAGATCGTCCAACTCGGCGTCGGTGAGCCGCGACGCGCGCACCCCGTCCAGCACCGCTCGCAGCCGGCCGGCAGTGATCCGGCCCGCGACCAGCTTGCCGATCACCGGCAGGATCAACAGGCGCTGCAACCGGGTCGGCCGATACGCGCTGTAGCTGACGCCCGAGTTCAGCAGCACGAGGCTGGAAATTCGGAACCCGAGCGCGCCCGCCCGCACTCGGTCGATCAGCTCCTGGGCGACGATGCCCCCATAGTCGTGGGCGACCAGGCAGACCGATTCCAGCTGCAGGTGCGCCGCCAAATCCTCGACCACATCGGCCGATTCGGCGACGGAGTAGTCGTAGGGGTTCGGCTTGTCCGAGGCGCCATAGCCGAGGAAGTCCAGGGTGATCACGTCATGGTCGGCGGCAAGGTCCGCGGCGATCTCGGCATAGTCGTAGGACCAGGTAGGAAATCCATGCAGCAGAAGGATTTTCGGCCCGTGGCCGCGACGTCGGAAAGCGATGCGGTGTCCCCGCCGGCTGAGCAAGGTCTCGCACTGCCCGATCCATTGCCACGCCCCGGGAGCATCCATGAGGTTATTCTGCCGCATATCAGCGGGGGCCATCGGCGGGAGACGAAACCATCGTGACGGTCGAAAAAAGGGATGACGTGCTGCGCACCGGCCGGATGGAACCGACCTACGAAGAGGAACTGGCCGCGCGGTACGAAATCGCCGAGCTCCCCGGCGGCCCGGCGCGGACTCCCTTTCTCGCCGAGCATGCCGCCGATATTCGGGTGGTGCTGACCTCCGGCCCACCCCTCGGCATCGACGCCGACACCATCGCGGCCCTGCCCAACCTGGAGGCGATCATCAACTACGGGGCGGGCGTGGATTCGATTGACCTGGAAGCCGCGCGGCGACGCGGGATCGCCGTGAGCAACACCCCGGACGTGCTGTCGGACACCGTCGCCGATACCGCACTCGGTCTGATTCTGATGACGCTGCGCCGTTTCGGCGCCGCCGATCGCTACGTGCGGGCGGGCCGGTGGGCGAGCGAGGGACGGTTCCCCTACGGCCGCGACCTCAGCGGACTACAGGTCGGCATCCTGGGCCTGGGCCGGATCGGTTCGGCGATCGCAACTCGATTGCTCGGATTCGGTTGCGCCATCGCCTATCACAACCGTCACCGGATCGACGGCTCGCCGTACCGATATGCGGCGTCGCCGCTGGAGCTGGCCGAGTCGGTTGACGTTCTCGTCGTCGCCACCACGGGTGACCCGAAGGCCCGCAATCTCGTCGACCGCGCCGTCCTCGAGGCGCTGGGCCCCGCGGGGTATGTGATCAACATCGCGCGCGGCAGCGTCATCGACCAGGACGCGCTGGTGGACCTGCTCCAGGGCGGGCGGCTCGGCGGAGCCGGGCTGGACGTGTACGTCGACGAGCCGAATGTGCCTGCGGCACTTCGTGATCTGGACAACGTGGTGCTGTTCCCGCATATCGGCAGCGCAACGCGACGGACCCGGAGAGCAATGGCGACGTTGGCGATTCAAAACCTCGACACGTATCTGAACACCGGTCAGCTGGTGACACCAGTGCTGCACCCACGCAGGTGAGTCAGCGGGACCTGGCCGACACCAGACCGACGGCAGCCGCCACCAGGTCCGGCTGGTGGATCTGGATGAAGTGATCGCTGGACGTCGCGACGATGCGCGGCGTCTGCGGCCGCAGCGCGGCAAGAGCCGAGGCGCCGTCTGCCCATGCCCGCTCCAGCTTCTCGCCCTGCTCTGCGGTGGCAGTCGGGGGAATCAGGAACGGCTCGGTCCTGGCCAGTACGGCGATGGGGACCGCCGGGAAGGCGGCGGTGCCGACCTGCGCGACGCTTTTGTCGATGTCGATCTCCTCGAACGCGGGCGCATCGGCGAACTGCGGCGGAGGCCCGTCCAGTTGCTGGCGATAGGCGGGCCAATCGGGTCCCAAGGCGCTGGGTATCTCTGCGGCGAAGGCGTCGACGAAGACCGCCCCGCACACCTGGTCGGGGTAGGTCTGGGCGTACAACCGGGCGAACAGACCGCCCAGCGAGTGCCCGACCAACAGATATGGACCCGGAAGATGCGCCGCGGCGAGCAGCGCATGCAGGTCGCTGACGACGTCAGCCGCGGTACGTGGCATTGCCACCGGCGAGCTGCGGTCGGTGATGGTGAGCGGGTCGGAAGCACGCAGGGTGCCAGGCCGGTCGTAGGCACAAACACGATGTGAGCCGGCCAAGGCGGACACCACGGCGGGGCCCACGGCCGGCGCGGTAACGTCGGCCTGATTCCACAGATCTGACGAGTTGTGATATCCCGACTCCAGAATGACGGTGGGGCCGCCCTTTCCGCGACATTCGAGATACAGATGGCGTCCGTTGCCGATCGCGATCGGGCCGCGAAAGTCGCCCGATGAGCCCGATCCCGCGCGGCTGTGCTGGCCGCACCCCGCCAGCGCGAGCAGCGCAGCGGTGATCGACAGGAACCGACGGGCGGCGCTGCTGGCCGTCGCCGACGGCCGAGCCCGAAATCTACCGACTATCCGCATCCGGTCATTGTGCGGGGCCGCGCATGGGCTAGCTAGCTGCGCGCATCACGTGTCGCGCCTGAAATCGCAGCGAGGGCCGGCGCCGCGGGAGGCAACCACCTTGGCTGCCACGCGTGGAGCCGTGCTCTGGATCCTCGCAGCCGTCGGGTACCTGGTCCTCGAGTCCGCCGTGGCCGCAAGTGCCGGGCCCACCTACGGCTACGCGGCTCGGCATTGGTATCGCCGCATCTGCATCCTCGTCGCGACCTTCGGCGTGCTGTGCCTGATCATGCTGACAATCAACGCGCGGACAGCCCGGGCCGAGCTGCTGCCCGACGGGGCATGGGAACGCGGCAGCGTGTACTCAATTATCCTGTGGCAGCTGGTTATCGCCATCGATATCGTGAGCACTCGGCGCCCGTGACTACCGACGCCGCCGCACCATCCGGTCCTCGATCGCGCCTAACAGCGCGTCGCTGAGTTTGCCGAGTCCGGCCAGCAACACGATCGCGAGCAGCATCACGTCGGTGCGGCCCGTGTTCTGGCTATCGATCAGAAGAAACCCGAGGCCCTTCGACGACGCGATGAGCTCGGCGGCGACGACGAACAGCCACGCATTCGCCAGTCCCAGCCGCAACCCGTTCACCAATTCCGGCGCCGCGGCGGGCAGCATCACCGTCGTCAGCAGTGCGGCGCCGTGCCGACCGTAGGCCCGTCCCACCTCCAAAAGTTGCGGGTCGACGTGGGAGAGCGCCGACGCCGTCGTCGTGTAGATCGGAAAGAACGCACCGATCGCGACCATGAGGATCTTCGGGGTTTCGTCGATGCCAAACCACAAGAGCAGCAACGGGGCCCAGGCCAGGGACGGCACGGTGCGGAAGGCGGCGACGGTCGGCGCCAGCAGTTTTCGCACGAACGCCGACAGCCCGACAAGCGAACCCAGCGCGAGCGCGGCCGCCGCGCCCGCCAGGTAGCCGATCAGCACCCGCGAGCCGCTGGCCTCCAGGTGCGTCCACAGGTCGCCCTGCCGCAGCAGCCCGCCCAGGGCCGTCACCACGTCGAGCGGAGGAGGGAACTGGCTGGGCGAGAAGTATCCGGTCACGGCCGTGGCAAGCTGCCAGACCACCAGCAGCAGCACCGGGACGATCAGCCCGATCAGCGCCGCCCGCCACTTGGCCGGCGGCCCCAGCCGCGACGTCAGTGAGCTTGCTGGGCGTATTTCGGCTCGAACAGCGTGTTCAGTGCGCTGCGGCCGGCCTCGTCGGATTTGATATCGCCGTCGGCCACGGCCAGCGGCTCGACCCGGGTCAGCACCTGGTGCAGCCAATCCGCCGGCACCGGGTCGATGTCCAACGCCGTTCGCTGCAATTCTTCTTGCGCCACGCTCAGCGTCACCTTCGCTTGCGAGGCCAGCAATGCCGCCAGCTGGTCGGGGTGCGTCTTCGCCCACTTCCGGGCCTCCTCGTAGGTGTTGACCACTAACTGGACGGTATCGGGGTGGCTGGCGATGAAGTCCTCGCTAACGTCCAATACACCGCCGGAATTGAAGTCCGGGTTGCGGTAGACGATCCGGGAGCCTTGTTGCTGAATCGTCTCCGCCATGAACGGGTCCAGTCCGGACCACGCGTCGACATCGCCGCGCTCGAGGGCGGTCTTGCCGTCCGCGTGCTGTAAATTGACGATCTCAATGTCGGCGGGCGAAAGGCCAGCTGCCGCAAGCGATTGCAACAAGAAGAAGTAGGGGTCCGTCCCCTTGGTGACGGCGACCTTCTTGCCCTTGAGGTCGGTAACTGAGTTGATCGGCGAGTTCTTGGCGACGACCAGGGCGGTCCATTCCGATCTGGCATACACATCGATGGTCTTGATCTGGGTCCCATTGGCCCGCGCCAGCAACGCGGCGGAACCGGCGGTGGAGCCGAAGTCCAGGGCCTTCGAACGGAGGCCTTCGTTGGCCTTGTTGCTGCCTTGCGAAAGCACCCAGGTGACGTTGTAGCCCTGTTTCTCGAGCAGGTGCTGATCGCGGATCACCAGGCTCAGCGGATTGTAGTAGGCGTAATCCAGATGAATGTCTTTCGACGCCGCTGTCCCGCCACTCGAGCCGCAGCCGGACACCATGAACAGGGCAGCGAGCACCGAAATCGGGTCCAAATAACGACTTTTCACGATACGTTCGTATCCTCCTTGACAGCGTTGCGCAGGCTGTCACTGCTGCGTCGGGGAACGCCGAGTTCGTCCAGCAATTGGTCACGCAATGCCGCGATGCGCGGGTCCGCGCGATCGCGTGGCTTGGGAATCGCGATGTCGGATGTCGCGGCGATACGGGCACCGCCGGTGGCTGCCCCGTCCGAGGCCCGCAGGATCAGCACTCGGTCGGCCAGGATCACGGCCTCGTCGACATCGTGCGTCACCAAAACTGTTGTGGTGCCAGTCTCTTGCTGGACCTCGTCGAGCAGATCCTGCATGCGCAGCCGGGTCAGGGCGTCGAGTGCGGCGAGCGGCTCGTCGAGCAGCAGCACCCCTGGGCGCCGTGCGAGCGCGCGAGCCAGTCCCGCGCGCTGCGCCATACCGCCGGAGACCTGGCGCGGGTAGTGCGAGCCGAAGTCGCCTAGCCCGACGATGTCGAGCCAATGCTGGACTGCGTCAGTGCCTTTCGCTCGCTGTGTGCCCGGTGGCAGCCCGTATTCGACGTTGCCTGCCAGCGTTCGCCATGGCAGCAGCCGCGGTTCCTGGAATACCACGGCGCACCGCGGGTCGATTCCGCGGACTCCGTCGCCGTCGATCTCGATCCACCCGTCGCTCGGCTGGTCCAGACCCGCGATGAGCCGCAGCAGAGTGGACTTGCCGCTGCCGGAGGAGCCGAGCAGCGCCACCACCTCGCCGGGTTCTATCTCGACATCGACCTCGTGGAGCACGGTGTGGCTGCCGAACGTGCGATTGACGCCCCGGAGAGACACCCGCGCGGGAGCCGCGCCTGTCGAGGTCACCGCAGTAGCCTAGGAACCGTCCTCGTCGGGTGCCAGGTTTGGATTGTCCGTGATTCCAACCGGTGCCGCGCCGAGCATGTCGTGAGCGCGTTATCTTCTTACGCCGAGCAGGATCTCATGCACGCCGTGGCGGAATCCGTCGGTGGGCCTGGACCCGCAATGGGCCGCGCGTCAACAGCGCTTCGCCTTTGACAACAGTGGTTTGCATCCGAATCGACGGGAATAACTCCCGGGGCGGCGTCGTCGTTCGGTCGACTGTCCAAAGACGCCTTAATGGGGAGGTCCGTGTCTTCGTCGAAGGTTGCGGTCGCGCGATAGGGTGTCGTCACGGCCGACGAGCGGGTCGAGCGCGGCGGTTTCGATGCCGCCGGGTTTCTGTTCGCCGGGCTGCTGGCCTTGTTGCTGGCGACGGGTGGGGCCGCCAATCATTTCGCCGGGCTGATCCCGGCGCTGAGCGACCGCCAGCATGTCGACAGGAGCACGCTCGACGCGGTCTTCGACAGCTATGCGGTGGGATTGCTGATCGGCGGCGGCACCGTCACCGCGTCACCGGGATGCTGCTGGTCGAGCAACTCGTCGTGGCCGACCTCAGGGAGATTGCGATTGCCGTCGCCGCCGCTGCGTTTCGTCGGTTTCTTTTTGGACGCCTTCTCCGATGTCGGCAGCGCTCCGGGGCGATGGCCGTTGAGAACCACCCCCGCTGATTCCGTGACGATTTCGATGGCCTTCTCGGTGTAGAGACGGTAGCCGAAGTTCGGCAGGTAGCCGTGGATCTCGGGGGTGTCGAGATCGCGCATGAATTGCAGGATTTCGCGACTGACCACCTGCCCCGGCACCAGAACGGGGAAGCCCGGCGGGTACGGCGTCACGAAAGTGGCTGAAACGATGTCGATTCCGACGTCCAGCTTTTCGTCGATCTGCTCGCCGGTGAGATATTCGCAGTTGGCGTCATCGTAGGACAGGTAGAACGCCGGCCGGACGTCTCCTTCGGGTGTCGGCTTGGACCCGCTGTGGTCCAAGAATGCCGGGTGGAAGCCGCTGAAGTCGGGCAGCGGCACGGGTTGCTTGGTCAACCGGTGCACAGCGCGCTCGAAATACTCACGCTCACCGCGACTCATCTCGGAGATGTTCTGGTCGAGCTCATGGGCGATGCTGACCAGAACTTCGACCAGGAAGGCGACCGAGCTGCGCGTGGTGCCGATGTTGGTCATGAACAACACGCTGTTGCGCGACGTCTTGTTGATCTGAATTCCATACCGGTCCATCAGCTGTTGGCGCTTGAAAGTGTCGCCGTCGTAGCCGGTGTTGCCGATGTACAGGGTAATGCGCGACGGGTCGAGCACGAATTCGTCGTGCTCCCAGGCTGCCATCATGTTCCGCAGCCCCGAGCGCAGCGGCTGGTCGATGGCTGACGGCCGGAAATTCTCCGGGATCAGATCCGACGTCCGCAGGCAGCGCACGTACCTGCTGAGCAGCGGATGATTGTCGATCGCATCGCGCAGCTGCATCGCGTTCTCAATCTGCCGCTGCACCAACTCGACACCTTCCAACGCGACCTGGCGGCGGCCCAGATCCAGCGAGGCGAGGATCTGGTAGTTGGGCGACGTCGAGGTGTGCGCCATGTACGCCTCGTGGAACGGCTCGGCGACCTTTTGATCGAAGTCCTGATCGAAGACGTGGATCATCGACCCCTGGCGCAGCGCGGTCAAGGTCTTGTGCGTCGACTGCGTGGCGTACACCCGTACCCGGGCTCGCGCCGGGTCGGGGAGCAGGCGCCGCTGCAGCAGCTCGTCGTCGGTTGCCTCGTCGAGCGGACCGTGGGCCGCCAGCTGCTGGGAGTAGCGACGTTTGTAATCCGGATCGCCTAACCGGTCCCGCAACGTCGCCGCTGCCGCCATGGCTGTCCGATTGCGGTAAACCGGGTGGAACCGCGCGAAAGCGAACCATGCCTCGTCCCACAAGAACACCAGATCGGGCTTGAGTGCGAGGCATTCCTCCATGACCCGCTGTACGTCGTAGACGATGCCGTCGAACGTACAGTTCGTCAGCGACATCATCTTTACCCGGTCGAGCTTGCCGGCGCGCTTGAGCGCCAACAACTTCGACTTGATCTCCCGCAGCGGCACCGCGCCGTACATCGAGTAGTCGTTCAGCGGATACGCTTCCAGGTAACTGACTTTCGCGCCGGCGAGCATCATCCCGTAGTGATGCGACTGATGACAGTTGCGGTCCAGCAACACGATGTCGCCGGGAGCCACCAGCGCCTGGGTGACGATCTTATTCGCCGTCGACGTCCCATTGGTGACGAAGTAGGTATGACGGGATCCGTAGGCCTGGGCGGCGAGTTGCTGTGCTTCCCGCAGCGGACCGGTCGGTTCCAGCAGCGAGTCCAGGCCGCCGCAGGTCGCTGACGTCTCGGCCATGAACACGTCCAGGCCGTAGAAGCCAACCATGTCCTTGATCCAGTGCGAATTGACGATCGACTTGCCCTGCGAAATAGGCAGGGCGTGAAAGACACCCGTTGGCCGGTGGCTGTACTGCTTGAGAGCACTGAAAAACGGCGTGCGATATCGCGCGGCCACGCCCTGCAGGATCGACAGGTGGAGTTCGAGCATGCCTTCCCGGGCATGGAACACCCGGCGGAAGTACTGGCCCAGCCGCCCGGCGATGTCCTCTACCTCGACTTCGGTCATCAGGTACAGGTCGATTTCGGGCCGCAGCTTGCCCAGCGAGACCGCGAGGATCTGCGCCCGCTCGTCGGGTGACTGGTGGTCGAGCAAGTCGTGGGACACATCGTCGTCGACGAACTCCGCCAGGGCGGACAGGTCGCGCGTCGAATCTGCCGTAAAGCGCCGCCGAATCACCACGGCCTGCAGGTTGACGTTGAGCCGGGCCGCGATCAGAGCCTCTTCGCCGCTGGACACCACCACCAGCTCGTAGACGAACTCGTCGTCCGGACGCCGCCACTTGCGCACCTCGGTGTGCAGCGCCCGCTCCTGGTCCTCGGTCATCTTCTCGACGACGAGCACCTCGAAATAGGGGCGGTCGCGTTGCGTCGAGAGTTCCTCGAGCCGGCGCGGATCGGCCGGGAACATGTCCAGCTCGTCGGCGCCGGCGTTGTCCACGTCGCCGGTCCGGTAAGACTCCGTGGTCAGCGCCCGGTTGACCCGGACCAGCGTCTGAGCGAACTTGTCAAAATTTCCGGAAGCGAAAAGCCTTGTTATGCGTGCGAATTGAGGCCAACCCGGATATGCCCAGTAGGGCTCTAGCGTGCTCAGGCGCCCCAGGAGTTCGCGGCAGATTTCGCTGTACTTTTCCCGCAGCTCCCCGGTGGTGGTCGGGCGCGTGAGGCGGTCGGCAGCTTCCTCCAACCGGCACCAGGAGTCGCTGCGGACCTGCCACAGGCTGTTGTATGCGCGCAAATGCTCTGTCATGACGGCCCTTTCCCGAGTCGCGCGGCGACTCATCCGCCCCCGTGCATGCGGTCCAGGCTTGCAGACCTGCCGGTCCCCCATGGTGGCCAGCAGGCAAACACTGCGTGTCCGTCAGCTAACAGTGCGCGGGATCCCGGCACGGGCACCGGAGGTCAACCTCCGATCACCTTGCGATAGGCCCGCGGCCCCTGGTAATCGTTGACGGCGAAATGCCAGGTGGCCTGGTTGTCCCAGATGACGAAATCCCCGGCCTTCCAGCTGAATCCGACGGCATAGTTGGGCGAGGACGCGTGTGCCAGCAGAAACGGCAGGAGCGCTTGCCCCTCCGCTTGCTCGATGCCGGTGAGACGGATCGCCGACGAACTGAGGAAAAGCCCCTTGCGGCCGGTGTGCCGGTGCGTGCGCACCACCGGGTGTTCGACAGTCTCCGTCGCCGGTGGGCGGTGGTAGGTGCCGTCGCCCGGATAGGCGCTGTACTCGGCGCCCACCGACTCCAGTAATTGTTTGAACGGCTCGGAGAGGCCGTCGTAAGCCGCCTGCAGGTCAGCCCACAGCGTGCGGCCGCCGATCTCGGGCACCACCTGATAGGTCAGCGATTCGATGTTGAACGGGGGGTTGCGCCATGTGCCGCCGATGTGCCAACTCGCGGCCGCGCCAGCCTTTTCCAGATCGAAGACATAGACCAGCCGGTTGTGCTGGTCGCGCTTGCGCCACAGCGGGTGATCGAACGGTTCGTCGAAGATCCGCACAGCCTCGACGTGCGCGTCGGGGGACAGCTGCTGGTTGCGGAAGACCAGCACCTTGTAGCGGTAAAAGTCCTCGCGCAGCGCTTGGGCGGTCGCCTCATCGACACCGCCGGCCAGGTCCAGACCGACGATCTCGGCTCCCAGGATCGGACTGGCCGGTGCCACCACATACGGGACGGCTTGGGTGGTCGTCATCTGAATCGCCTCCACTTGCCTCGTGTCGGAGAAAATTCTCCCGCACCCACCCGCGAAGCGGAATGGTTTGGATCCGAATGCGCCGATGCAACAGTCATCGGCGCCATTTCATATACCCGCAGTGTGCCTTGGCTTTTCGATCCCACCGGTCGCAAGGGTGGGCCTGGCGGGCCCGTCGGCCTCGCTGCCCGCGGGCGCCGACCGGTTTACAGTTGTTGCGCCACACCCGGCGCCGGACAGGAGAAACACCGTGCCCTTGCCCACCGACGAGAAGCTATTGCAACTCAGCGACGACGTTCTGGCCGCGTTCGCGAAGATCTTCGGCGAGCATCCCGGGATTCGCCCGGCTCACGGCAAGGGCATCCTGTTGAGTGGGACCTTCACCCCCACGGCCGCCGCTGCCGAGTTGTCGGTCGCGCAACACTTTCAGCAGGCATCGACTCCGGTGCTCGTCCGGTTCTCGGACTCCACGGGGCTTCCGACGATTCCCGACACCGATCCGAACAGCCTCCCCAAGGGAATTGGTGTCCGATTCGTATTGGCCGAACACGTGCACACCGACGTCATCGGCCATTCGGCTGACGCGTTCCCGGCACGCGACGGCGAGGAATTCTTGGAATTTCTCGAGGCGCTGGCAAGCAGCGATCCGGCCAACCCGGCCGGATCGCCGCTGGAGGCATTTTTGGGTACGCACCCGGCTGCGCTGAATTTCGTTCAGCCCAAACCATTTCCGGCCAGTTTTGCACGCGAATCGTATTTCGGCCTGAACGCGCTGAAATTCACCGACGCGGCGGGCCGGAGCAGATTCGGGCGCTACCGGATCGTCCCGGAGGCCGGCAACGAGTACCTGGACGACGAGGCGGTGCGGTCCAAAGACGACAACTACCTGTTCACCGAGATCGTCGAGCGCATCGCGGCCCGGCCGACGCGGCTGACGCTTACGCTGCAGCTGGCCGAGGACGGGGACGAGGTCAACGACATCACCGTGCGGTGGCCGGCCGACCGGGAGGTCGTCGAGCTGGGCACGATCGAGCTGGCCACCCCGGTCGCCGACGACGCCGCGCAGCAGAAACAGATCATCTTCGACCCGATCCCCCGGTTGGCGGGTATCGAGCCGTCCGACGACCCGCTGCTGGAGTTCCGCGCCGCGCTCTACCTGATCAGCGGGCGCCGGCGCCGCACGGCGTGACGTGGGCCCACCGATGCAGGAATGAAGTCAGCCGCCCGTCGGTTCATACAAGCCAATGAAGTTTCTGCTGATCACGCTGATCACCCACGTCCCCGACCCGGTTTCGGGCGAGAAGAAGAGCCCGGCGGATCGGCTGCGTGATGTCATCGACAAGGCGCTGCTCGCCGAGGAACTGGGGTTCGACGGATTCGCGGTCGGTGAGCGGCACGAGGATCCGTTCATCTCCTCCTCGCCGCCGGTGGTGCTGAGCAACATCGCCGCGCGCACCTCGAAAGTCGCCCTTTTCACCGGGGTTACCACGTTGAGTCTGCTCGACCCCGTTCGCGCGTTCGAGGACTATTCGACGCTGGACAATCTGTCCGGCGGGCGCCTGGAGTTGATCATCGGCAAGGGCAACGGCGCAGCGCAGGCGGAGTTGTTCCAGGTGACCACCGCCGATCAGTGGGACCGCAATCGGGAAGGTTACGAGCTGTTCCGCCGGCTCTGGGAGAGCGACAACGTGACGTGGTCCGGCCGGTTCCGGCCACCGCTCGTCAACGCCAAGGCCCTGCCGCGTCCGCTGCAGGAGCGGATCCGCGTCTGGCATGGCAGCGCAACGAGCAAGGACTCCGTCGACCTCGCCGCGCGCCACGGTGACCCGATCTTTTCAGCGAACGTCAGCCATCCCGTCGAGCCCTACGCCGAGCTGGTTCGTCACTACCGGGAGCGCTGGGAGTTCTACGGTCGTCACCCCCGGGACGCGCTCGTCGGTGCGGGCACCGCCGGGTTCTACGTCACTCGGACGTCACAGGAGGCCGTGGACGCCTACCGGCCGACGTTCGAGGCACGCACGGCGTTCGCGCGCCGCGCCGGGCTCCCTGCGGTCTTCGACTCGCTCGACGACTTCGTCGAGCGAAGTTCGGCATTGATCGGCAGCCCCGAGCAGGTGATCGACAAGGTCGGTCGCTACCATGAGCGGCTCGGCCACGAGGTGATGCACGTGTCCGCCGACGCCGACGGTGTGACGGCTGACCAGCAGCGCCGCAGTTTCGAGCTGTTCCAGTCCGAGGTGGCCCCGGTGCTGCGGGCACTCATTCCGAGCCGGCCGCTCATCGCGCAGTCCGTTGGCAAAGAGGCCGTGGGATAACTACTTCCACGCGAAGACCGGCTGCTCCAGCCCGTCAACCGGGTCGCTTCGCCCCTCCAGGCACAACCAGCGCAGCTGCAACAGGACGGCACCGGTGGGTGCGTGGATGAGGTCGTTGCCCAGCGGGATCTGCACGACCGGTCGCGGGCTCTCCGGGATGGTGATGAATCGGGGCGAGTCGTCGCGTTGCAGCTGATGCAACCCCACCCGGTACACCGCCACGACCTCGTCCGGCGCCGGACGTAGATCCAGCCGCCCGCCGCCCCAGATCACCACCGGCGTGATGACGTAACCGGATCGCGTCGGGTAGTCGTCGAGCAGGCCTAGCACCGTCGAGTCGGGCAGCGTGACGCCGACTTCTTCCTGCAGTTCGCGCAACGCCGCGTCGACCGCAGTCTCGCCCGGATCCAGGCGACCGCCCGGAAGCGCCCACTGCGCGGCATGCGAACTAAGCCGGGATGTCCTGCGGCACAATAGAAAAGCCGCACCGCCGGACACCCCGACCATGCGGCCGTCCAGGCCGGGCGCCGCCATGGGGCGCCCCGCGTTCCAGTCGTCCACCACCACCGGATCTACTCGGTCCTCCCCGACCTCCGACTCGACCAGCACCACCGCGACGGCGGCGTGGCGCTTGCTCGGATCGGTCACGGCGCGGCGGTCGTGCGCCGCCAGGTTGTGCCGCACCCGGTCGCGCAGCGACTCGTCGTAGGGGATGGTCACCGCTGCAGCCTATGCCGGGCCCGAGTTCGAGCCCCCCGAGCAGCGCAGAGTATAGTTAACTATATTCAGCAAACGGCGGCCGTCGGTGCTCGCCGAGCGGTCAACGATTCAACGATGAGGCGGCCTTGGCAACGACGACGCACGCACCGACCACGCGTGCCACGGCGACGATCGTCGTGGTGTCGGCTGCGGCATTTCTGGCCAGCCTGGACCTGTTCATCGTCAATATCGCCTTCCCCGATATCCGTCGGGCCTTCCACACCGCCGACCTCGGTGCCATGTCCTGGATTCTCAACGCGTACACGTTGGTCTTCGCGGCCTTTTTGAATCCGGCCGGCCGACTCGGAGACCGCTACGGGCATCGCCGAATCTTCCTGTGCGGCCTAGCGGTATTCACCCTGGCCTCCGCCGCATGCGGACTGTCGGGATCGTTTCCGATGCTGCTGGCGTTCCGCGTCGTTCAGGCCTTGGGCGCCGCGATGCTCATGCCGAGTTCACTGGCGCTGTTGCTGGCCGCCGTCGCAGCGCCGCGGCGCGCGGTCGCGGTCAGCACCTGGTCGGCGGTGGCCGCCATGGCCGCCGCACTGGGACCGCCGATCGGCGGTGTCCTGGTCGAATTATCCTGGCGTTGGATCTTTTTCGTCAATCTGCCGATTGGACTGCTGGCATTGGCCGCCGGTCCGTGGGTGATCGCCAAATCCCGCGCCACCGGCAGCGGGATCCCGGATCTCTTCGGTGCGCTAAGCCTGGTGCTCGGCGTCGGGGCGCTGGTTTGGGCGCTCATCGAGCTGCCCGCGTCGGGCTTCAGCGGTTCGAAGGTGCTGCTGGCGACCACCGGCGCGGCGGGCGCGATGGCGGTCGCGATATGGCGTTCACTACGCCATCCCTCGCCGGTGCTGGACCTGGCCGCCGTGCGGGTGCTGCCGATGTGGTGCAGTTGCCTGGCGCTGTTGCTATTCGCCGCGGCGTTCGGCGCCATGCTGCTGGGCAGCGTCATGCTGCTCACCACCGTATGGGGTAAGACACCGGCCGCCGCCGGATGGTGTCTGTCTCCCGGACCGGTCGTCGTGGTGGTCGTCTCGCTGACACTGGCCGGCCGGCTCATCGGCAGGCTCGGCGTCGGCGTGGTCGCCGCAACGGGTGCGGCGCTGTATGCCGTCGGCATCGTCATCTGGTTGCTGCGGGTGGGACCCGAACCGCACTACGTCGCCGATTTCCTTCCGGGACAACTATTTACCGGTGCGGGCGTGGGCCTGGTGATGCCCAGCCTGTCCGCGGTCAGCGGTCTCGCGCTGCCTTCCCATCGGTGGGGTGCCGGCTCGGCGCTGACGAACACCGCCCGTCAGCTGGGCACGGTGTTGGGCACCGCGGTCCTCACCATGATCTGTCAGCCCGGGATCGATCTGGCCGCCATCCGGCGCGGGTGGGTATTCATCGCCGTTGCGGCCGGCTCCGCAGCGCTGATCGCCACCGCGCTGGCCGTGTGGTGGCGGTCCCCGGCCGACGACGGTTGACGCCGTCAGCGGTCGTCGGACACGATGGCGCCAAAGGCGCGGCGATGGGAGGCGGGGACTCTGCGATGGCGGACATCACCATGCTGATCCTCGCCGACCACGAATGGTTCCGCGCGCAGTTCGCCAGGCTGGACGAGCTGCAGGCGCAGCCCGAGGTCACGCCCCGCGCGCTCGCGCGGGTATGGCGTCCGCTCGCCGACAAGCTCGACGTGCACGCCTACATCGAGGAGAAGATCTTCTACCCGCAACTGCTGCAGCGGGGCACCGCCGACCCCGAGGGCGAGACGCTGGACGCCATCGGCGATCACAACGACATCCGCGACGGGGTTCGCGACGCCAACGCCGCCGGAGTCGGCACCGAGCGGTGGTGGGCCGCGGTCGGCCGCACCCGGGTGGCCAACGACGATCACATGGGCGAAGAAGAGCGCGAAGGACTTTCGGACTTCCGCCGCAACGCCCCGATCGGGCTGCGCCAGGCGCTCGGGCAGCAATACAGCGAGTTCATGGCCGCCCATCCCACCACCAAGGGGCTGTCCATCATCGACCGCGACCCCCAGCGCTACGTCGAAGAGGTCACGAACGGCCCCCGCCCCCGGCGCGATGATTTCTCCCTTCGCATCGGCAGCCTGAAAGGCCAATGAGCCGTAGACTACGGCGTATCACTTAACTTGACTAAGTAACGCACGCGCGCGCAGCGAAGGATCTTGTGAATGGCCCGTTCGGATAATGACTCCTGGGATTTGGCGTCCAGCGTCGGCGCGACCGCGACGGCGGTTGCCACGCAACGTGCGATGGCGTCCCAGGGGCCGGAGCCGCTGCTCGACGACCCCTGGGCCGATCCGCTGGTTCGCGCGGTGGGCTCGCAAACCTTCATCACGCTGCTCGACGGCGAGCGCGGTGACAACGCCGACCCGGTGCTCAGCCGCCAGCCCGTCCGCGAGCAGATCACCGTGCGCACCCGCTTCTTCGACGACTTCTTCCTGCGGGCGGCCGAGTCCGGCATTCGCCAGGCCGTGATCGTTGCGTCAGGTCTGGACACCCGGGCTTACCGGCTGCCGTGGCCGGCCGGCGCCGTGGTCTACGAGATCGACCAGCCCGAGGTCATCGAGTTCAAGACCCGGACGCTGGCCGGTCTGGGCGCCGAGCCCAGCGCGACGCGGCGCACGGTCGCGATCGACCTGCGTGACGACTGGCCGGCGGCCCTGTCCGCGGCCGGCTTCGACCCGGCGCAGCCGACCGCGTGGAGCGCGGAAGGCCTGCTGGTCTACCTGCCCCCGGACGCGCAGGACCGCCTGCTGGACAACATCACCGCCCTGTCGGCGCCGGCAGCCGGATTGCCACCGAACACATGGACATGCGCAACATCCCGTCGGACTGGGCGCAGAAGCTGACGCAGCGGGCCCAACGCGCCGGCTCCGACATCGACCTGGCGTCGCTGTTCTACACCGGCGAGCGCAACGGCGCCGCCGAGTACCTCGCCGGGCACGGCTGGCGCGTGGCCATCCGCACCACCGAAGAAGCCTTCGCCGCCAACGGTTTTCAGGTGCCTGACGACGAGCTGGCCTCGTTCGGCGGCAATTCCGGCTACCTGTCGGCGACGCTTGCCTAGTTCTGCCGGGCAACCAGCTCGGCGACGAACCGCTCGATGAAGTCGTCGACCGGCCCGGCTCCGGCGTGCCGGATGACGAATTTCGTCAGACCGGCATCCAGGTAGGCGTCGAGCTGACGGTGCAGCCGGTCCCAGCCCGCGGCGATCAGCTCGGCGGGATCGACGTCGGGCCGGCGGCTGCGGGCCGCCGCGGCCAACTCGGGCGGCACCTGCCCGTCGACCACGGCCAAGTTGATGCCGAAGTGGTCGGGCTCGATGTGCCGGCCGGCCTGCTCGGCGGCCCGCTCGATCGCCTCGCGCCCGGCCCGCGCCTCGGCCGGCGTGAGAAAGCTGCCCAGCCAGCCGTCGGCCAGCGCACCGATGCGGCGAAATGCCGCCGGCGCCGCGCCGCCCAGCCAAATGTCCAGCGGCGGAGATGGTTTCGGCGCGATGCCATAGCCGGCCGACTCGTCCGACAGCGCGGCGCGCAGCACCCGCAGCGACTCGTCGAACACCGCTGCCCGCGCTCCGTCGGGAACCACGAACAGTTCGCGCTCGGCCGGGATCGCAGACCGCAGCCCGAAGACCGGCAGCACGCGCTTGGGCGCCAGCGCCGCGAGCGACGCCAACTGCTTGGCGACCAGCACCGGTTGGCGGCCCGGCAGCACCACTACCGACGTGCCCACCTTCAACCGGCTCGTCCGCGCGAGCGCGTAGGCCATGCCGACCATGGGGTCCACCGCAGGGGCGTAGACCAGTTCGGAGAACCACAGCGAGTCCACCCCGCCGGCTTCCAGATGGTCGACGATGCCGGCGAGCTCCTCGGGTGCGCTGTTGGCACCGAGCCCGACCCCGAAGCGAATCTTCACCCGCATCTCCCTCCGCCTTACGATCTTCAACCCAGACCGATAGCGACGTTGTCGCGATAGCCCAATGGGTGAACCGCTACGGGGCGGCGCTCGATTCCCAGCGGTGCGCCAACGGGTCAGGCGAAGTGTTGCGCTGACTCCAGGGCCTCCTGCTGGATGCGGTCGAACTGCGCGGCCATCGCCTCGGAGAGCGCCTTGGCCCCCGACAGCGGGCGCACCATGACCATGAAGTCGTCGATGCGGCCGTCGTCGTCGAAGTGCAGGAAGTCGCAACCGGTGATCTTGACGCCGGGGGCTCCGACGATCCCCGTCTCGAACACCAGCGCGTGGTCGCGACCGTCGCTGCCGGCGATCTCGCGCACGTAGCGGAAGTCCTCGAAGATTCGCAGCACGCCGCGCAGGATCGCCGCTGTGATCGGCTTGCCGGCATACGGCTTGAATGCTACCGGGCTGGTGAACACGACGTCGTCGGCCAACAGGGCCGCCATCGCCGCCTCGTCGCGGTCTTCGACCGCCTTGCGGAAAGGATGCATCAGGTCATGGTGCCGCATCGGCGAGGTAATGCGCGAACACCGGGCGCAGCCACTCCGCGAGCTCGGCGTCGTCCATGGCCACCAGCGCCGGGATACCAACGACGTAGCGGGCCACCGCGAGCCCGAGCAGTTGCGAGCCCAGCAGGGCGGCACGCTCCGGGGCCCGGTCGGGGACGACGGCGGCCAGCGCCGGGGTCACCTGGTCGACGAACACCTCGAGCAGCGCGTCCGCGGCGGTCTGGTTGGTTGCGGCGGCGCGCAGCAGCGGCAGAAACGGTCCCTGGGGACCCCAGACCCCGATGAACATCGGCAGCAGCAATTCGACCACCCGCCCGGGGGCGATGCCCGAGAGATCGGGGAACGTGATGTCGATGCGGGAGGCCGCCGCGAAAAGCTCCGCCTTGCTTCCGAAATAGTGCATGACCAGCGCCGGATCGACGCCGGCCGCCGCTGCGATCGATCGGATAGTGGCGCGTTCGAAGCCGCGGCTGCCGAATTGCGACCGAGCGGCGGCCAGAATCGCCGACCGCGTGGCTTCTCCGTCGCGAACCTTGGCGGGCATGCCGGCCAGTGTATTCAACAGCTGTTGACACCGTGCGCGACACGGCATAGGTTTGAGTTCAACAGTTGTTGAACTCCCCCACGGGAGGACGCGAGCATGACCGTCACCGCCATCCAGATCGGGCTCGATCCCGACGTCATCGATTTCTCCTCGCCCGACTTCGCGCAGTTTCCGGGATTGACGCGGGACGGGCTGCGCGCCGCCAACGACGACAACGTCGCGTCGCTACGCGCCGCGGGCTACCAGGTCGACAACTGCCTCATCGACTTCGGCACGGCGGGCGCCGACAAGGCCCGGGAATGGCTGGCGGCCAAGCGATACGACGCGGTGTTCATCGGCGCCGGTGTGCGCCTGGTGGCCGGCAACACGCTGCTGTTCGAGTCGATCGTCAACGCCGCGCACACCACCCAGCCCGACTGCCGGTTCGTCTTCAATCGCGCGGCTGTCGCCACGCCCGACGACATTCGACGCTGGTATCCGGACCCCGAGGCGGTGAGCCGATGACCGCCACCGTCGACGTCGTGATCGTCGGCGCCGGAACCACCGGGCTGACCGCCGCCGGTGACCTCGCGCGAGCCGACCGTTCGGTCGTCGTGCTTGAGCGCTGGCCCGACATCAACCCGTCAAGTCGCGCCTTCGCGATCATGGCCCGCACGCTCGAGGTGCTCGATGCCCGCGGGCTCGCCGACGACCTGTTGGCACATTCCCACCGGGCGCCGGGCGTCACGATTTTCGGCGGTGCCCGCATCGATCTCACGCAGCTGGACTCGGCCTACCCGTTCGTCATGGTCACCCCGCAGACCAACGTCGATCAGGCGTTGGGCCGCTACGCCGCCGCGCAAGGAGCCGACATCCAGCGCGGCTTGGAGGTCATCGGTCTAGCGCAGGACGCCGACGGCGTGACCGTGAAAGCACGGCCATACGGCGGTGACCGTCAAATCGACTGGCGGGCAAGGTATGTGGTCGCCGCGGACGGCGCGCACAGCACGGTTCGCACGCTGCTGGGCGTGGACTTCCCCGGTCGCACGGTCCTGTCGTCGGTGGTGCTCGCCGATGTCAAGCTCACGCACGGCCCCGCCGACGGCGGGCTGACGCTGGGCAGCACCCGAAACGAGTTCGCGTTCCTGGCCCCCTACGACCGGCACGACGCCGACGGCTCGTGGTATCGGGCGATGGTGTGGGACCGCAAGCATCAAGTGCCCGACGGTGCGGACGTGGATCGCGACGAGGTCGCCGGGGTGCTGGCGCGAGCCCGAGGCAGCGACCCGGGCTTGCTTGAGGTCGGATGGATGTCGCGATTCCATTGCGACGAAAGGCAAGTCGCGCAATACCGGCACGACCGGGTGTTCCTGGCCGGAGATGCAGCACACGTCCACTCCCCCATGGGTGGGCAGGGCATGAACACCGGCATTCAAGATGCGGCGAACCTGGCGTGGAAGATCGATGCCGTGCTGGCCGGCGCGGACGACGCCGTCCTCGACAGTTACCACGACGAGCGGCATCCGATCGGCCGGCGTGTGGTGCGCCAGTCCGGCCTGATGGCGCGCGGCATCACACTCCGCCCCCGAGTGGCGCGCTCCCTGCGAAACCTTTTGGCGCCCAGGTTGCTTCGCATAGCAAAGGTGCGCGACGCGGTCGCCGGAAGTTTCGCTGGTACTACGCTGCGGTACGGCGCCCGGCGAGGCGACAGCGCGCTGGCCGGCACCCGCGCGACACAGATTCCGTTGACCCATGGGCGGATCACGCAATTGCAGCGCCAAGGAGGCTTCGTGTTCGTTCGCGAACGGGGCGCCGCGCCGGTCGGTGTGTTCGGCCTGCTAGAAGCCGAGCGAGCCGACGACGGTCCAGCGGTGTTGGTGCGTCCCGACGGCTACCTCGCCTGGGCCGGCGACTCGCACGACCGGTCCGCATGGGACCGGGCGCTGACCCGGTGGACGGGCCCGCCCGCGCGTCAGTCCCGCGCCGCGGAGGGCAGGCCGACCAGTTCCGCCAGCCGCGCGGCCGAGTAGCGGCCCGGCCCCACCCCGTCGCGGACGGCAACCCGCGCGGCACGCGCCAACGCGGCGTTGAGCGGCGCGGTGAGGCCGTTCCGGTGGGCGATCCGAACGATCTCGCCGTTGAAGTAGTCGGTCTCCACATTGCCGGTGTTGCGGGACAACGACTGCCACGTGGAGTTGCTCGCCGCCGAATCCCATCCCGGTATCGGGCGGATGCTCGGGCCGTCGGCCCGCGCGGCCTTGGAGGTCTCGAACGAGACGAAGTCAATGCCCGCGCGCCGCAGCACGTTTTCGCCCTCGCGACGCACGGCCGTCAGCACCTCGCTGGTGTCGGCGGCGTGCTCGGCGAGCGCCCCGACGGCATTACCCAGGTTGTTCAGCAGCTTGTTGTACTTCCAGGGCGCCACGTCATCGACGACGCGCACCAAAACGCCTGCGGGGCTCCATGTCTCGGCTATGGTCGTCAACAACGCGGCGTCGTCGTCCGTGGCGATCGACGCCGGCCAGCGCGAGACGTAGAATTGACCGGCCACCGGCCAGGATCGCACCACCACCTCACCCGGCTCCAGGTGCACGGCGGGTAGCCATACGCAGACGCCGAATACCCGGCGGAAGTAGCGCAGAGCTTTCTCCTCGGCCGCAACGCCGTTCAGCGCGGTCATCGCCGGCAGCCGCGCGCCGGCGGTCCCCGCGATGCCGCCCGGCCCGTGCACGGGCTGATCCGCCCATTCCTGCAGGGCCGCGTCGAGTTGCTGGGTCTTGGTGGTGAACACCAGCACGTCTCGATCCGTCAGCCGCACGTCCTCGGGGCTGGCCACCGCGGTGACCGCGATCGGGTAGGTGTCGTCGGGCGTTCTCAGCGTGATGCCCGTGGCCGCCAGGACTTCGGCGTGCCGACCGCGCGCCACCAGCACCGTGGGAACCTCGGCTCGGGCCAGCATCGCGCCCACCGTCCCACCGATGGCACCGGCGCCGACGATCACATACCGGTACTCGTTCCGTGGGGGCATCGCCGGGCCTTTCGTCGAACCTGCTCGCTTCCGCCGACATTACTGGTGTGGCCGCAGCCTTCGAGACGCCCACTAGCCGCGACGAAGACCGAATCGCCGACCGCGAGTTCGCCGGCGCCCGCCTCAACGGTGGCTACTCGCCGGCCCCCGCGATTGGCGCTCGGCGAATCGGGGTATGACCCGCCATCCTATCTGCTGGGTGTCGGTTCGTGCCGGGGGATGAAGTGATCGGTGATGGTCAGCAGGTCCTGCCCGGAGCCGTTGCGGCAGGACGACGCTGGTGCTCTGCGCGGAGATAAACGTCGTTCTGGTCGGACGGCTCTACCCGCGCGCGTTGCTCGCCGTCTTCACCGACGACACCGAACTCACCTCGGCCGATCGCCGGATGTACACCAGCCGCGCCAAGGCTGGGCGCGTCAAAGACGTTCAACGCGTGAGCGTCCGGTTCGGCGGCCTCAAGCGGAAGGTCACCCCGGCGCCGTAGGCCTACCGGTAGTCGGTGTTCGCGGCGCACGCGATGAAGTCCCGGACCGCGCGCGACAGCGGCCGGACGGAATTCCAGATCATGCCGACGTCACGGTAGGCGTCGGCATCGGTCAACCGGCGGATCGCCACTCCGTATTCGCTGCCGTCGATCGGCATCAGGCTCACGCCCAGGCCCGCCGCCACGAGACCGGCCGATGTGCTCAGGTCTGTCGATTCCAGGACAATACGTGGTTGGAATTGCGCCGCGGCACAGAGCTCGTCGAGTAAGCGGCGCATGCCGAACGCCGGAGGCATAGTCACGAACGGTTCGTCGCGCAGGTCGGCCATCGCAGCCTCGGCGACACCGGCCAACCGGTGGCCACGGGGCACCGCGACACCCAGTCGTTGACGAAACAGGCTGCGCCAGGCCAAGGTTGGCTTCGCCGGGCGGGGCGAGACCACTGCGACGTCGAGCGCGCCGGACTCCACCATGTCGCCGATCGACTCGGCGGCATCCTCCTGCAGCGTGAACATCACGCGTGGCGACGCCTTGGTGAAATCCGCGATCAGCCGTGGCACCACCACCGCGCCGAACGAGCCCAGGAAACCCAGCCGGATCTCGCTCACGGCCGGGTTGGTCAGGTCGTCGATGGCGCGGCGCGCCGAGTCGAGCTCGAGCTGGGCCCGACGGGCGTGCTGATAGAAGATGCGGCCGTAGGCGTTGAGCGAGAGTCGCCTGCCGCGGCGATCGAATAGCTCGACTCCGAGCCGCTGCTCGAGTCGCGCCAGCATCCGGGTCAGGGTCGGCTGGGCGATGCTGAGCTGTTCGGCGGCCGCCGTCACGTTTTCGAGCTCCGCGAGTGTGATGAACCACTCATAGCCACCGTCGCGCACCCGCTCAGCTCTCCTTATGTCGTAAAAGAATTATAAACCAGCGAATAATTCATTTCCTTTTCTTGGGCCCGCGGCGAAAGATCGCAGGCATGGTTTCGCTGGCCGCCTCCCCCTCCGCACACCGGATCGGCAGCAGCGGTTTCCGGCGAGTCACGGCCGCCACCTGCTGCGCCGGCATCGCCAGCCTGGCCGGCATGTACTGCACGCAGGCCCTGCTGCCGGCGCTGTCGGCGTATTACCGCATCTCACCCGCCATCTCCGCCCTGACGATCTCGCTGACCACCGGAATGGTGGCGCTGTGCATCGTGCCCGCGAGCGTGCTGTCCGAGCGCTACGGGCGCACTCCGGTGATGCTGACCTCCGCGGTGGGCTCCAGCGTCATCGGCATGTTGTTGCCGTTCAGTCCCAACCTCACGCTCCTGATCATCGGTCGCGCCCTGCAGGGCGTCGTCCTGGCGGGGGTGCCCGCGGTGGCCATGGCGTATCTGGCCGAAGAGGTGCACGCGTCCTCGCTCGGCGCCGCGATGGGACGGTACGTCGCCGGGACCACGCTGGGCGGCTTGATCGGGCGGCTCATCCCGTCGATGGTCGTCGACATCAGCAACTGGCGGGTGGCCCTGCTGGCGAGTTCGCTGACCACGCTGGCGGCCACCGTGGCGTTCGCGGTACTGGTGCCGCGCTCCCGGTCGTTCACGGCGAACGCCGCGGACCTGCGCGCCACGCTGCGGAATCTCGTCACCCACCTGCGAAACCCCATGCTGTTCAAGCTCTTTACGCTCAGCTTCGTGCTGATGGGCGGCTTCGTCTCGGTATACAACTACCTGGGGTACCGCCTGACCGCGCAGCCGTTCGGGTTGGCGTCGTCGACGGTCGGCCTGCTGTTCGTGTTGTACCTGGCCGGCACCTGGTCCTCGACGTTCGCCGGGAGGCTCGCCGACCGCAGGGGTCGTGCGTTCGTGCTCGCCGTGGCCCTGCCGACGGCGGTGATCGGTCTGCTCGCGACCGGACCCCACGCGATGGCCGTGATCGTCGCCGGTCTCGGCGTCTTCACCGCCGGCTTCTTCGCCGCCCATACCGTCGCCAGCGGTTGGGTCGGCGCGGTGGCCCACCACGACCGGGGACCCGCGGCGGCGTTGTACATGTTCGGCTTCTACCTCGGCGGATCGGTCGGGGGGGCGATCGGCGGACTTGTCTACAGCGTCGGCGGCTGGGCGGCGACCGTGGCGTTCGTGGCGACGCTGCTGCTCACGGCGCTGCTGCTCGCGGGTTTGCTGGTGCGCGACAACCGATCTGGGCGGGTCAGCACCGCCTAGGCGCCTGCTACTACGGGCGCCTCCCGTCACGTCGCACGAAGGCGCGCAAATGCCGTCGGGTCTGATGATCGTCCGTACCGGCCTCGCCATCCGGATGCCGGCCGCGCATGTAGTCGCCCTGCCAGGACACGGGGGCGGTGCTGGGGGCCGCCAGCTGCGCCTGCCACGCCTCTTCCCTCGAGTGAAGAAAGACCTCGTGTTTACGGTGCAACTCATGATCCGATTCGATGCGCGTGAGTTCCGGGGCGAACGCTTCAAGCTCGGCTCGGCGTTGCGGGACGATCATGCAGATCGGCTCGTCAACCTCGAATCGCACTGGCATCAGTCGGCGAGTGAGTTTCCAATTCATGCTGAAACCCATGCTGGACCAGTCGGTTTCAACTACCCCCTCCAGCGCGGACGCGGCGTCTTTCGGATGATTCGCCGGCCCACGCACCAGCAGGTTGTAACCCGGCGGGGTGCGAAACAGCATCGGCAGGTGCCAGGTCAGGATGCCGTGGCCGAAGTGGCTGGACGGCAAGAACTGGGCGCCGACGCGCCGGTCGGGTGTAATCAACACGTCCATGCGGTCGTCTCGCCCGATCCACGTAGCGGTGAATCCGCACGGATTGCGCACCACCCAACCACTCTGATTGGCAATGAGCATCGGCAGGCATCGATGCGGGCCGCCTTGCCGTATTTCGGACATCCACGTCCGACTGAGCGGCGCGGGGGTGATCTGCGGCGGATCGTCACCGGTGATGAACGCGATCAGGGGAAGAGATCGTCTGTCGGACTCGTCGTTCATCGAGCCCCCAACAGGGCGGCCCGCCAGCACTGAACGCGAAACCTGTTCCACCACAGAATCATTGTTGTACCTATGCTGCCGCCGCGGCTTTTCCGCGATGGTAACGGGGAAATCTGGCTATTGGTTCAACCGTCCCGCGCACTCGGTTGCTGTACCTGCCGCGGGTTCCAATCAACAGCGAAATCGACGCGTAGCGAACACACTTCGCTGCAATAGCGTCGGCATCGGTTATTGCCCTAGGCATTTAACGCTGCCTCCGATCGTGCCGATTGCCGCCTCGCCCCCGTAAGTCGTTCCCGCAAATCGACACGGCACCGCCCCGGGCGATTGGTTCGGCAAAGATTGGTGAGAATGTACCTTCGCATTCACCGTCCGGGCCGAATCCGGGAATACCCGGTCGGGACGTGGCGTTGGCCCACCCGAAGCCAATAGACAGGGGTAGTCGCGATGAAGTTCGGAATCTCGACGTTCGTCAACGACGACAGCATCGACACGGTCACGCTGGCCCGCGCGATCGAGGAACGCGGCTTCGAGTCGCTGGTGGTCGCCGAACATACGCACATCCCGGCCAGCCGCGAATCGGCGTATCCGGGTGGTGGTGAGCTGCCTGAGCATTACTACCGCACCCTCGATCCGTTCGTCACGCTGGCCGCCGCCGCCGCGGTGACGTCGAAGATCGAGCTGTTCACCGGGATCGCGCTGCTGATCGAACGCGATCCGATCGTCACGGCCAAGGAGGCCGCGAGCATCGACCTGATTTCCGGTGGCCGCTTCGTGTTCGGTGTCGGAGCCGGCTGGAACATCGAGGAGTTGCGCAACCACGGCACCGACCCGAAGACCCGAGGCGCGCTGCTCGACGAACGCATCGAGGCGATCAAGGCGCTGTGGACCAACGAGCCGGCGGAGTACCACGGCAAGTACGTCGACTTCCCGCTGTCGTACAGCCGCCCCAAGCCGGTACAGAAACCGCATCCGCCCATCTACATCGGCGGCAACTCCAACGCCACGGTCAAGCGGGTGATCCGGCACGATGCGGGTTGGATCTCCAACCCTAACCCGATCCAGGACATCGCCGCGCGCGTCAAGCAACTGCGCGACGGCGCTGGCCACGACGTACCGCTGGCGATGTTCGGCACGCCCTACAAAGAACTGGATTACTGGCGAGCGGCGGAGGAGCTGGGATTCGGCCAGCTGGCGTTGTACCTGCCGACCCGCCCGCGCGACGACACGCTGCGACTGCTGGACAAGTTCGCCGCACAGGTAACCACCTACCGCGGCTGAGCGCTCTTACTTGAGCGTGCTCCCGCGTCCACAGTGACGGGAAGCCCGGTGATGTAACGGGACTCGTCGGAGGCGAGGAATAGCACCGGGTTGCACCTGAAATTCACTCCCGTGGACTAACCGTCGCGCCTGTGTGAGAAGCCCCGGCCCGGGTACCCCACGCGTTGTGTCTTCATCATCACGCGGTGCCCAATGCCGATGAACCCAAAGCCAATACACGACGACCTGCGCCGGTTGGCTGCCGCCCACGGGGTGGCGACCGGCTACCGCAATGAGCGCCGTGAGCCGGTGGAGGTCGACGCCGACGTGGTGGTCCGCGTGCTCGGCCTACTCGACGTCGAAGCCGGCACCGAAGCCGACCGGCGCGGCGAGTTGGCCAAGCTGGCCGAGCGCGACCGGGCCCAGACCATCGCCCCCACCGTCGTCGTGCGGGTGGACGGGCGCCCACAGCCGCTGCCGGGGGCCGCGCTGTTGGTGGCAGAAGACAACAGCCGGATCGAGGTCGACGGCACACTGCCCGGCGAACTGGCACCGGGCTGGTATCGGCTCCACACCCGGGACGGTCAGGAAGCCACGCTGGTGGCCGCCCCGCCGCGGGTGCCGGTGGCGCCGGCCACCTGGGGCTGGATGCTGCAGTTGTACGCTCTGCGGTCGGCCCGCTCGTGGGGCATCGGCGACCTCGGCGACTTGCGAGAGTTCTTGACGTGGACGGCAACTGAGCACGGGGCCGGCGCGGTGCTGCTCAACCCCCTCAGCGCGCCGGGGCCGACGCACCCGGTGCAGCCCTCGCCCTACACGCCGTCCAGCCGGCGGTTCGCCAATCCGCTCGCGCTGCGCATCGAAGACCTCGCCGCCTACCGGCGCGCCGATGCGGACACCCGCGCCGAAGTGGACGCGCTGCGGGTCTCGCCGGCCACCCAACGGATCGATCACGACTTGGTGTGGGCGGCCAAGCGGTCGGCCCTGGAATTGCTGTGGCGTGCCGAGGGCAGACCCTCGCCGCTGGACGACGTGGCGGCCTCGACCGGGTTGCGTGACTGGGCCACCTACTGCGCGTTGGCCGAACGGTACGGCGGCCGGTGGACCCGGTGGCCCGAGCCGCTGCGCGACGTTGCCGCGGCGGCCGTGACGGCCGAGCGCCGGCAGCTGGCGCCCCGAGTGGCGTTTCACGCCTGGGTTCAGCAACGGTGTGCCGAGCAGCTGACCGCCGTGCGCGACGCGGCGCGAGGCACCGGAATGGCGCTAGGTGTGCTGCATGACCTTCCGGTCGGGGTCGACGCGGACGGCGCCGACGCGTGGGCGCTGGCCGATGTCCTGGCCGGGGGTGTCAGCGTCGGCGCGCCGCCGGACAACTTCACCCCGAGGGGACAAGATTGGGGGCTGCCCCCGTGGCGGCCGGACCGCCTCGCCGCCACCGGGTACGCGGCCTTGCGGGAGATGCTGCGCGCCGTTCTCACCCACGCCGACGGGCTGCGCATCGACCACGTCGCCGGCCTGTGGCGGCTGTGGTGGATCCCGCCCGGCGACACCCCCGATCGGGGTACCTATGTGCACTACGACGCGAACGTCATGCTCGCGGTCCTCGCGCTCGAAGCGCACCGGGCGCAGGCCACCGTGGTCGGCGAGGACCTGGGCACCGTCGAGCCGGAAGTCACCGAGGCGCTCGCCGGGAACGACATGTTGGGCTGTGCGGTGTCGTGGTTCACGCGTGACGAATCCGCACCCGGCCAGCCGCTGTTCCCGTCGGCGAAGTGGCCGTCGCGCGCGGCCGCCAGCCTGTCCACCCACGACCTGCCCACGGCGACCGGCTTCCTGCGGGGTGAACACGTGCAGGCGCGCGCCGACCTCGGGCTGCTCGACGACGTGCCGGCCGAGCGGGCCGCGGCGCAACGCGAACGCGCCGAGTGGTTCGCGATGCTGGAGTCCGAGGGATTGCTGTCGCCCGAAGCCGACGAGGCGGCGATGGTCACCGCGATGCACCGGTTTTTGGCGAGGACCCCGAGCCGGCTGAAGCTGATCTCGCCCTACGACATCGTCGGCGAGACCCGCCAGCCCAACCTGCCCGGCACGGTCGACGAGTATCCGAATTGGCGACTGCCGTTACCAGAAACCCTCGAGCAGTTGCGTATCGATCCGAGGGTCGCCGAGATCACCGCGCATTTTCGGGTGTAGCGAGCCCGCGCTGTGGCTAATACGACATAGACGGCGTGTGACGCCGTTCACAGCGCGGGCCGAAGGGGTGGGTCACCAGCATGAAACCGATATCGCCGACGGATGCACTGTTTCTCATCGGCGAGTCGCGCGAGCATCCGATGCACGCGGGCTCGCTGCAGTTGTTCCGGCCGCCGGAGGATGCGGGGCCGCACTTCGTGTGCGAGTCCTATCAGGCGATGCTCGAGCACACCGATCTGCAACCCACGTTCCGCAAGCATCCGGCCTTCATCGGCGGCCTAACCAATGTCGTGTGGTCGATCGAAAAGGACGTCGAGCTCGACTACCACGTGCGCCGGTCCGCGCTGCCGGAGCCGGGGCGGGTGCGCGACCTGTTGGAGCTGGCGTCGCGGTTGCATGGCGGACTGCTCGATCGGCATCGCCCACTGTGGGAGATCCACCTCGTCGAGGGACTGCAGGACGGGCGCTACGCCCTGTACACGAAGTTCCACCATTCCCTGATGGACGGGATGTCGGCGATGCGGCTGGCGCACCGCGCGTTCACCACGGATCCCACCGACGACGAGGTGCGGGTTCCGTGGAGCCTCGGCCCGCATAAACGCGCGGGACACGGCCGCCGACCGGCATTGCTCGCGCAGCTCGGCAAGAGCGCGGGGTCGACGTTGGCGCTGGCGCCGTCGACGCTGCGGCTGGCCCGCGCGGCGCTGCTCGAGCAACAACTCACCCTGCCGTTTCGGGCGCCGCGCACCATGTTCAACGTGCGAATCGGGGGCGCCCGACGGGTCGCCGCCCAGTCCTGGTCGCTGGACCGCATCAAGGCGATCACGAAGGCCGCCGACGTCACGGTCAACGATGTGGTGCTCGCCATGTCGTCCGGGGCGTTGCGTGCATATCTCGTTGAGCAGAACGCTCTTCCGAGCGACCCGCTGACGGCCATGGTCCCGGTCAACCTGCGCAAGGAGGGCGACGAGCGCAGCGGAAACAACGTGGGCGCCTTCCTGTGCAACCTGGCGACCGACCTCGACGATCCGGCGCAGCGGCTCGACATCATCAGCAGCTCCATCCGCGACACCAAAGAGGTGTTCTGGCAGCTGCCCCCGACCCAGCAGCTGGCGCTGTCGGCGCTGAACATCGGCGGGCTGTTCTTCGGGCTGATCCCCGGCTACCTCTCGGCTGCCGCACCACCGTTCAACATCGTCATCTCGAACGTCTCGGCCGGGCGCTCCGAACCGCTGTACTGGCGCGGCGCCCGCCTGGACGGCAACTACCCGCTGTCGATCCCGCTAGACGGGCAGGCGATCAACATCACCGTGACCAACAACGCCGACAACCTCGATTTCGGCCTAGTCGGCTGCCGCCGCAGCGTGCCCCACCTGCAGCGGCTGCTGGGACACCTGGAAACCTCGCTGAAGGATCTCGAGCGCGTTTACGACATCTGATTTCCCGGTTGTCCAGCGCCACTTGCGTTTCAGGCGCGCCCTACTACTGCTGACCACGAATTATGCTGAGCTACACGAGATTTAGTCAGGCAGCCGCAGTGCTGCTGGTGGCTACGGCCGAAACCTCGGAGTGGACGTTGCCGCAGGAGCCGCACTGCACCTGGTACTCCAGGGTGTCGTCACCGCGATCGAGGAACCGGTACTCGGCCCAGCTCATGCACCGCGGGCAGCGCGCCCGGCCACGCTCCACAGTCACCATATCCCTCCCCCTGCCTAGTTGACTGCCTAGTTGACGTTGCCGTCAAAATACCCGGCCTGGCGCGGTTCAAATCATGGATTTGCGCAATGGGCCCGCAGTGGTTTCGACCCGGCCGATCGCGGAGACCCTGACACCACCAGCGAAAGCGATCGAAGGGACTCAAACCATGGGCGACGGCAAGCCGGGAGACGCCAGAGAAATGACCGATGAACAGCGCGAAGTCGAGAGAAAGCTTGAGCATCAGGACCACGATCCCGAGGCACCTGGCCTGCAGCAATCCCGCCACGACACCGCCGACGACACGACGCGGTAGGCCCAATTTAGTTACCTGCCTGCAACATTGGGCACGGGTTAGGCGTCGAGGTCGGGCGCCCACGCCACGCCGTTGATGTGGCTGCCACCGTCGGCGAAGAGGGTATTGCCGGTCAGATAGCGCGAGCCCTCACCGGCCAGGAACACCGCGGCCGGCGCGATGTCCTCGTACGGGTCCCCCATCCGGCCCATTGGGTTGGCCGCGTCGGCCATGGCCTCCAGCTCCGGATAGTCACCGATCGCGCGGAAGAAGGCCTGGCTCTTGGCCGCCGGGCACAACGCGTTCACGGTCACGCCCGTCGGCGCCCATTCACGGGCGGCCGTCCGGGTCAGGGTCCGCAGCGCCTCCTTGGCCGCGTTGTATTCCAGCGAGCCGATGTGCGCGTTGACGCCGTTGAGGCTGCACAGGTTGACGACGCGGCCCCACCCCCGCGCCTTCATGTGCGGGAAGGCCGCTCGCATCGCCCAATACGGCCCGTAGTAGCCGACCGCGATCCCGTGCGCCAGCTGCTCGTCGGACTTGTTCTCCACTCGGCCCAGCGCGCCGCCGCCCCACGCGTTGTTCACCACGATGTCGATCGCGCCGTAGTGCGAAACCGTTGTCTCGACGGCGTTTTCGACCTGCTCCCGGGACGATACGTCGGTGCCAACGAACACGCCTCCGACGTCCGCCGCGACTGCAGCACCCGCGTCGGGATCCAATTCGGCGACGACGACGTGCGCACCCTCGTCGGCGAAGCGGCGCGCGATCCCCTCGCCGATGCCCGCACCCGCACCCGTCACTAATGCCACCTTGCCCGCCAGCGCCCCGGTCATAGGTCCGCCCCCGGGGTCGCGGCGGCCAGCAGCTCACGCGCCTGCGGCTGGCCGTCGAGCACCCGGGTGGTGCGGGCCACGATCTGCCAGCGGCCGTCGATACGCCGCAGCCGGAAGTGGTTCGCACCCGCACGGGCCACCGCGAACCCGTCCTCGCGCCTGCGCACCAGGATCGACTCGCACACCGCGACCGCGGTGTCACCCTCGACGGTGGCAACCGCGGGCCCCAGAAAGTGACAACAGCCCCGGGTGATCAACCCCTGGTGGGCATCCGAGCGCACCATGGCCACGACGTCGGCGCGACTGCCCATCGACCAACCCTCGACGTCGTAGCTGCCGTCGACGGCCCACAGCTCGCCGGTCGCTTCGGCGGCGCCGGCGTCCACCAGCGGACCGTAGGACGCGATTATCCGCTCGATCGCGCGTTCGTCCTCGATGCGGCCGAGCCTTCGCTCGAGCTCCGCGATGTTCGTGTCACCCACCGTCTCGTTGTAGCCCGCCGCCGGGCTGCCGGGTTCTTGCGTCCCGATGATCGGGACCATTACCGTGGGTAGAACCAATTCTCTTTTTCGGAGCGAGGTTGCGATGACGATGGTCGACCGGTTTACCTCGATCATCGATGCGTTCGACGACGTCACCGTCGGCCTGAGCCTCGATCAGGTCGCGGCCCGGGCGGATCTGCCGCGCTCGACGACACACCGCATCCTCGATCACCTGGTGCGGCTCAGCTGGATCTCGCACTCCGACCGCGGATACGGCCTGGGGGACCGCGCGATGTCGTGGGGCGCTGGGGACGCGACCGATCTGCGACTGCGGTCCGCGGCGGCACCGGCGCTGCACGACCTTCACCTGAAAACCGGCGCCGTCGTGCATCTCGGGGTCCTCGCCGGCCTCGACATCGTCCACGTGGACAAGCTCGGCGGCCCGTCGGCGCTGAGCGTGCCGACCCGGGTCGGCACCCGGGCACCCGCCCACCGGCTGGCGCTTGGGCTCGCGGTGCTGGCCGCACAGCCGCCCGAACACTTCGGGCCCGGCGACGGCGGCGACCTCGTTCGGGTGCGGGCGTGTGGTGTGGTGACCCGGCGCGGCGACTACGGCTCGGAGTTCACATCGGTGGCGGCGACCGTCGACGGCAGGGCCGCACTCGGAATTGTGCTGCCCGCCAACGCCTGTACGCGGCGCTACGAGCCGCTGTTGCGGTCGGCCGCGGGACAGGTGCGCCGGGAGCTCAGCGCTCACCCATGAGCTGCTGCATCACCCGGTGGGTGCCCAGCACCACCTTGGCGCGGTCGGGGTGGTTGCGCCGCGCGACGTCGTCAGCGTTGCCGCCCGCCACGTAGACCGGGCCGTGGGGCAGCTGTTCGAGGCCTTCGCGCGCGACGTCGGCGGGTTCGGCGACCCGCAAGCCGGGGACGTCGAAGTTTAAGCCGACCCGTTCCATGGCGGGCGTTCGTGTCACGCCGAGCACCAATTCCAATACGTCCACCTCGAATTCGCGTAACTCGAGCCACAGGCTTTCGGCGAAGATGCGGCCGAACGCCTTCACTCCCCCGTACACCGAATGGCGCACCGAGCCCAGATAACCGGCCATCGACCCGACGAGCAGGATGCCGCCGCGTCGGCGCTCGCGCATCGACCGCGCGAAATGCTGGGTCAGCGCCATCATGGTGGTGATGTTGAGGGCGATGACGCGGTCAAAGTCAGCGAGCGCCCCGTCGAGCAGCGGCTCACTGCAGGTGTTGGCGCCCGCGTTGTAGATCAGCAAGCCGACCTCCACATCCGCGGCCACGGCCGCGACCCGCCCGGCCGCCGACGGGTCGACCAGATCCACCGCGAGAGCGCGGACCTCGGCGCCCAGAGCGCGGCATTCCTCGGCCGTCCGTTCGAGCGGCGCGGGTTTGCGCGCGACCAGGATGAGGTCGATGCCCGCCGCGGCGAGCAGTCGGGCGAACTCGGCGCCCACGCCCTCCGATCCGCCCGCGATCACCGCCCACGGTCCGTATTTCGCTACATCTGGCACGGTTCCAGGGTCCCGCGTGCGCCGGCCGTGTGTGGCCGCGGTCCCGCTGATCGGTACAGCGGCGCCGTCGCGCCGGCCGCCACCGATACTGGTGGCATGCCGCGCATCAGCGAGCCCCGGGCCCCAGCCCTGCCCGCGACCGACGAGCAGCGGGCGCGGCGCACGGCGATTCTGCGGTCCGCCGCGCGGCTGGGCCGGGTGCGTCCGCTCGACCAAATTCAGGCCCAGGAGATCGCCGCGGAGGCAGGCGTCGCCCTTCGCACGCTTTATCGGTACTACCCGTCGAAGCACCACGTGTTCGCCGCCGTGCTCACCGCCCAGATCGAGAATCTGCGGCCGCCCGCCCGGCGTTCCTCCGATGCCGCGACCGCGGTGGCCGAGCTGATGGCCGAGGCCTGCCGAAACATGTTGCGGTACAAGCATCTCGCACACGCGATGATCGTGTCGACGCAGACCGTGCGGGCGCACTCCAGGGCCGTGGGCGACCACGCGGTCCGCGACACGATCCTGCTCACCGCCGGGATCACCGACCCGACCCCCGCGCAGACCCGCGTCGCGCGGTTGGTCGAGCAGGTGACGTTCGGCGTGCTGACCTGGACGGTCGGCGGTGAAATCGAGCCAGACGAGGCCGTCGCCGACGTTCAGCGTGCCTGCCGGCTGCTGGCCGCCGACTTCACCTAGCGGACAGGTCCCGTCAAAACCAGACTTTGCGGCCGGCCACCGGGCGTCCGACGGCACCGAGGATCCACAGGATGACCCCGATCACCACCACGATCCCGCCGACTGTTTCCAGAATCGCCAGGCCGGTGAAGTAGCCGATGACCGCGAGAATGATGCCCAGGACGATCACATTGCCTCCCTTTATTCAGCATTTGTCTAATTGAGCTGCCCGGCTGGGATACCCCGACCCGGCCCTGCCCAATCGGGATGCACGGCAAAGCCTTAGCGCGCCGGCAGAAGATGTTCGACGAAAACCCGGCATCGCGAACCCGCTGGATGGTTCTCTTGAGGCAACGATGCTGAACCGGGAAGGTCAGCTCGTTATATATCCCGGGCAAATGTGTACTCAAGGGGAATGTCAGTGGTCTTCCGCGCAGACGAGGAGATCGGTCGCGATCTGGCCGCCGTCGACTGGGCGTCCACTCCGTTGGGTCCGGTCGCGCAGTGGCCGCAGAGCCTCCGCACCGCGGTCAACATCCTGCTGGCCTCCCGATTTTCGATGTGGATGGCCTGGGGTCCGGAGCTGACCTTCTTCTGCAACTCCGCCTATCGCCGCGATACCCTCCGCTCCAAGTACCCGTGGGCGCTGGGTCGTCCGGCACACGAAGTGTGGGCGGAGATCTGGGCCGACATCAGTCCGCGGGTCGAGCGCGTGCTGTCCACCGGGGAAGCGACCTGGGACGAGGCGCTGATGCTCATCCTGGAGCGGTCCGGTTACCCGGAGGAGACCTATCACACCTTCTCCTACAGCCCGCTGCGCGACGAGGACGCCAGCATCGTCGGCATGCTGTGCGTGGTCAGCGAGGAGACCGACCGGGTGATCGCCGAGCGCCGCATGGCGACGCTGCGGGAGTTGGGGTCCGACCCGAGCGTGGTGCGCACCGAGGGACAGATGCTCGACTTCGCCGCCGGCCGGCTCGCCAACAATCCGTACGACCTTCCCTTCACCCTGACCTATCTGTTCGGCGATGACGGCAACGCGCACCTGGCGGGCGTCAGCGGCATCGCGCCCGGGCATCCGGTTGCGCCGGAGGTACTGCCTGCCGGTGGTCCCTGGATCTGGCCGGTCGAAAAGGCCGCGCGGGGGGAGGCCGAGCTGGTCGATCTCGACGGTGACGGATGGCGGCTACCCACCGGCGCCTGGCCCGAGCCGCCGACTCAGGCGCTCGTCGTGCCGCTGGCGCAGCAGGGCAGCTCCCCACTCGGCCTACTGGTCGCTGCGCTCAATCGGCTGCGCGAATTCGACGACGGCTACCGCGGGTTCGTCGAACTGGTGGCCGCCCACATCGCCGCGGGAGTAGGCAGCGCCCGCAGCTACCGCGCGCAACAGCAGCGCGCCGAAGATCTGGCAGAACTCGACCGGGCCAAGACCGCGTTCTTCTCTAACGTCAGCCACGAGTTCCGCACACCGCTGACCCTGATTCTCGGGCCTGTCGACGAATTACTCAGCCGCACAACGGGTATCGACGACCGTACCCGCGAGGAACTAGAGTTCATCCATCGCAACGGGCTGCGCCTGGCCAAGCTGGTGAACACCCTGCTGGATTTCTCGCGCATTCAGGCGGGCCGCGTGGGGGCGAAATTCGAACCCGTCGACCTCGCGTCGTTGACCGCCGAGCTGGCCAGCATATTCCGGTCGGCGATCGACCAGGCGGGCCTGATGTTCGCCGTCGACTGCCCACCCCTTGACCCACCGGTGTACCTGGACCGCGAGATGTGGGAAAAGGTCGTGCTCAACTTGCTGTCCAACGCGCTGAAGTTCACCTTCGAGGGCACCGTCACCGTCCGGGTGCGCAGCGAGGACGCCGAGGCGGTCGTCACCGTCGCCGACACCGGCATCGGGGTGCCCGCCGCCGAGATTCCCCGGCTTTTCGAGCGTTTCCACCGCATCGACTCCGCCCGCTCGCGATCGACGGAGGGCAGCGGCATCGGGCTGGCTCTGGTCAAAGAGCTCGTCGGGCTGCACGGCGGCACCATCAGCGCCGACAGCCAGGAGGGCGTGGGCACCACGTTCACGATCCGGCTGCCCTTCGGGACGGCCCACTTGCCGGCCGATCAGCTCGTCGAACCTCAAGGCGCCCAGGGGATCTCCGGCGCGATTGCCCAGCCGTACGTGCAGGAGGCCCTGCGCTGGTTGCCAGCCGACCCCCGCGCCGTCGGGCCGGACACCAGCACGGCCGCGACGATGACCACGATCACCCCGGCCCACAGCGGCAGCGAACGGGTGCGGGTGCTGGTCGCCGACGACAACGCCGACATGCGCGATTACCTGTGCCACCTGTTGCGGACCGCCGGCTACGACGTCAGCGACGTCGCCGACGGACGAAAGGCGCTCGACGTCATCCACACCGACATGCCCGACCTGCTGATCAGCGACGTCATGATGCCCGGACTGGACGGGCTGCAACTGCTCACCGCGCTGCGGCGGGATCCGCGCACCGCGGCCCTGCCTGTGCTGCTGCTGTCGGCGCGAGCCGGGCCGGCGGCCTCGATCGAGGGCTTACTGGCCGGCGCCGACGACTATCTCGTCAAGCCGTTCGCCGCCGCCGAGCTGCTCGCCCGGGCCCGCGCCACCGTCGAGTTGGCGCGGCTGCGCAACCGGCATGCCCGATGGCGTACCGCTCTGGTGGACTCGCTGCAGGAAGCGTTCTTCGTCTGCGACGACCGCGGCGCGGTGATCGAAATCAACACCGCGTTCGCCGACATCCTCGGCTACGGTCCCGAGGGGCTGCCCTATCAGCCGAGGCACCCGTGGTGGCCCGATGCCGGCACCGATCCCGAAGGCCACCGCCGCGCCGCCGAGGCGTTCGGCGGGTTGCTGGGCCGGGGCCGCGGTGTCTACACCGTTCCCGTCACCCACCGCGACGGGCATCGGTTGTGGGTCACGGTCAGCGTCAATCACGCCGCCGACCCGGACTCCGGCCAGCACGTGACCGTCGGCACCTTCCGCGATGTCACGGCCGAGCACTACATCGTGCAGCGTCAGACCGCGCTGGCCGCGCTCAATCAGCAACTCGCCCAAGCCGATACGCTCGACGACGCACTGCACGGCGCCGCGGAGGTGCTGCTGCGGGTCTGGCAGGCGCGGCGGGTGCTGGCGGTGACGTTCCCGTCGGCCGCCTCCGAGGCATCTGCGGTGCCCGGGGTGATCTGCGCGGGCGGGTCCGCCGACTGGGCCGGCCTGTGGCCGGACGAGCGGCAGCTGCTCGAGTCGGTGCGCGACGCCGACCTGCTGACCACGGTCACCCGGGCGCCCGGCGCGGCGGGCATCGCGTTGCAGCATCCCGAGGGTGTGCTCGTCGTGTGGGTCGAGCTGGCCGAGCAACGGCCGTTCACCCGGGAGGACAACACCCTGCTCACCGTGCTGGCCGGGCGACTGGGCCAGGGCCTGCACCGCGTCTACCTGTTGGACTCGCAGCGGGAAACCGCCCTGGCCCTGCAACACGCCATGCTGGATCCGGCGGGTCTGCCCGGCGGCTTCACGGTGCGATACCACCCCGCGGGCCGCCCGTTGCAGGTCGGCGGCGACTGGTACGACGTCGTCGATCTCGACGACGGGCGCGTCGCGCTGATCGTCGGCGACTGCGTCGGTCACGGCCTGGCGGCCGCCACCGTGATGGGCCAGCTGCGCAGCGCCTGCCGCGCGCTGCTGCTCGAGCAGTCCAGCCCCCGGGCGGCGCTCGCCGGGCTGGACCGTTTCGCCGCGCGGCTACCCGCCGCCCGCTGCACCACCGCGTTCTGCGCGATCCTCACCCCGAGCACCGGCGAAATCGTGTACTCCAACGCCGGACACCCGCCGCCGATCATGGTGTACGCCGACGGAACCAGCGTCCCGCTGGACGGTGGACACGGGCTGCCCCTGGCGCTGCGGCTCGACTGGACGCGCCCCGAGGCCCGGGTCACCATGCCGGCACGCGCGACACTGCTGCTATACACCGACGGCCTGGTCGAGCGCCGCGGCCTGTCGATCGACGACGGCATGGACCGCGCCGTCGAACTCGTCCAGGGCGGCCGGTCGGAGTCGCTCGACGAACTGGCCGACCATCTCATGGACCGGCTCGAGCCCCAGGGCGGCTATCTCGACGACGTTGCCATCCTGCTGTACCGACAGCCAGGGCCGTTCGAGATGACGTTCGCCGCCGACGTCAACCAGCTCGCCTCCAGCCGAGCGGCCCTGCAGGCCTGGCTGAAACGGGCGGGCGTCGAACCCGATCAGATCCTCGATGTGCTCATCGCCACCGGCGAGGCCATCGCCAACGCCATCGAACACGGGCATCGCGGCTCGTCGGGGGGCGGCACCGTTTCGGTGAAGGCCACCATGTACGTCGACCAGCTGCACCTGACCATCAGCGACACGGGCACCTGGAAGGAGCCATACCCCGTCGAAGATGACACTCGTGGTCGCGGCATCGCCCTGATGCGGGGCCTGATGGAGCATTTCGCCATCCGCTCGAGCGATACCGGAACTACAGTGCAGATGTACACGAGGATCACGTGATGGCCCCACCACTGACGTTGAACACCGAACGCGGCGCCGACGGCACGCCCCGGGTGGTCGTCGCGGGCGAGATCGATCTGAGTAACACCGGGGAGTTCACCCGCGCGCTCACCAGCGCCAGGGCCGGCACCCGCGCGCCGATAACCGTCGACCTCAGCGCGGTCAGGTACATCGACAGCGCGGGCATCAACGTGTTGTTCGACCATGCCGAGGAAGTCGACCGGCTGCACCTCATCGTTCACCCGTTGCTGTTCCGGGTCCTCACGATCAGCGGGCTGAGCAAGATCGCGATCGTCGAATCCGCGCCGCGCGACGGAGACGGCGCGGATTCGTAGCTTCGCCGGCTAGGTGCTGACGGCGTCGTGCACCTGATTCCCCCCACGACGTTTAGCGGAATACATTGCGCTGTCCGCGATTTCGATGAGCTCATAGACCAGCCAGGTGGCTTCCGGGCCGGTCAGCCGGTCGAGCTCCGCGCTCGCCGTACCGATGCTGGCCGTGATCTTGGGGACCAGTTCGGCCACCGCGCCGCAGAGTCGCGCGGTCAGCGGTGTGACGTCCGGGGTCGAGGTCGTCAGCGCGACGAGGAACTCCTCGCCGCCGGCCCGACAGACGATCGCGTCGACGGGGGCATGCTCGTGCAGCAGTTTCGCCACCGCCCGCAGGACGCGGTCACCGGTCACGTGACCGTGGGTGTCGTTGACGCGTTTGAAATTGTCGAGATCGACCATGACCAACGCGAGATGGGTGTGTGTCACTGGCGGATTCGCCAGCCGGCGACCGACCGCATCGGTGAAGGCCCGCCGGTTCAGCAAGCCGGTCAGAGGATCTTTTTCGGATCGCTCGACGTACGTCCCTATCGCCTGCGTCATTCCCCAAATACCAAGGGGGACTGTAATATTGAGGAAGACATTGATCCAGAATGCGGCGGCCGCCGTGGCCAGGTTGACCTCATGGGCTAACCGGAATACCGCGGCGCCCGCGGTCCCGAGAGCCACTGCACCGTTGTACAGCAGGAGCTTGGGGCCGTGAAAAAACGCGATGTAGCCGCCGCTGATCGCCATCGCCGTTGCGGCCAGGGCGGCGAGCGCGGCGGTCGGCTGCACCAGACTCCACCCGGCAACGCATGCCGCACCCACCGTCACTCCGGCCTGTGACTGCCGACGGCTGGGCCAGCGCGTCAGCCACAGCACCGTCACCCCGAAGGTGAACGTGGACGCAACCAAGCCCGCCGTCACCTCCACCGCGCTCGGAGCACTCTGGCTCGGCAGGACGGTCAGCGGCACCAACGCCGACGATCCGCAGATAAGTGCCAACCCCAGCCGCGCCAAGCGCAGCATCCGGCACTGACGCAGAAACGCGGTGATCCACTCGTACTGGTCGGGCTGGACCCACCACATCTTGACCCACGACACCGGTCAGCGGGCCTTCGCCCAGGCGTGCGAAACTGATTCGACGATCCGGCGCCCACGGCGACACGTTGGAGTTACTTCCATGGCATCGGCATCCTTCATGACCCGCCCGGACCTGTAGTTTGTCGCGAATGCTACTCCGCCCGCAGAATGGCTAACCCGCCCTGCGCGCCAGATCGATCGCGTACTGGTTGACGAAGGTGCCGGCCGGCGGGTCCCCTTTGCCGCAGGACCCGTCCGATTCACCGGGACGCTTGATCCACAGGTAGGCGTCGGCGTGCGCGCCCGCGGTGGCCGCGGTCGGCGGAGTTCCCAGAGCGCGGCCGCTGGGGTTGCACCAGTTGAGCTCGGCGTCGGGCGCCGGCCCGGCGCCGTTGCGCGAGGTGTCGATCACGTAGTGCGAACCATTCGTGAGCCCCGAAATCGCCTCGCCGTAGCCGATTTCGTCGCCGGTGGTGAAGAAATTCGCCGTATTGACGCTGAAGCCCCGCGCGTGGCCCACGCCGGCCTGGTTGAGCCGGGCGGCCATGTCCTCGGCGCTGTGCCAGCGCAGATGACCAGCATCGACGTAGACGGCCGCGTTCGGATCCTTGGTGAACGTGTCGACGGCGTAGCGGATCAGGTCGTAGCGTTCCTGGCGCGCGTCACCCGACAGGCAATCGGCCATCGCGAGCGCATCGGGTTCGACGACGATCGCCACCCGCTGGGCGCCCACCCCGGACGCGATGCCATCGATCCAGCCGCGGTAATCGTCGGCCGACCCCATACCGCCCGCGGCGAAGCTGCCGCAGTCGCGGTGCGGGATTCCGTACACCGACAGCACCGGGATGGCGCCCGCGGCGTTCGCGTCGCCGACGTATTTTCCGACCGTGGCCGCCGAACCGCCCGGGACGATCCAGTACGCCTGCGGCGTGTTGGCGATGGCGGTCAGCTCGGGACTCGGCGGGTCGGCGGCCAGCGCGGCGCGCATGGCCGCCGAGGCGGGGTTGACGTAGAACGGCGCCCCGGCCAACGGGTTCCCGTCGGCGGCCAACAGCAGTGCAGGCGCGGGTCGGCCCTGCGGCGCGACACCGACGCCGGCCACGGCGGCAACGGTCAGGACGGGTGCGATCCACCGCGCGAGGGCGCGAGCAGCTGAGGACATCACCCCAGGGAAGTTAGCGGGTCGAGGTAAGGGGCGCGAATCGCGGGTGGCGGGCCGACAGATCAAGCGCGGCGGCGCGGGGCCTAGTCGACCGGAGTGACGGGGTTGCTCTGCGGGCGGTCCGAAAAGCTGGGAAGTTGCACCGGCTCGGAGTCACGACTGTTTCGACGCACGACCTCGGGCTCGCTGGGATGTGAAAACAAATCCGGTGACGTCATGGTGCAGGATCCTCAAGCTGGTTGGGCGTCGGTGCAGACCTTGGGCTGGCGACGGAAGCGCGATCGATTCGCGGACTGCTCAGCTACGAACCTCAAGGTTACGGCGGTCGTGGCAATCCGATCGCCTTGCCACCAAGCTACACGAGCTCGGGGGGATGGAGGCCGCGCCGAACGGCTGACGGTGGCGCTCAGCGCCACTACGGGAAACCCTGACGACCAATCAGCCTCTCATCCATGGGCAGCGCAGCAACGCTAGCGTGGCGGGCAGCCGAACCGCCCCGGTGAGTCCGGAGACTTTAATGTGCCCTGGGTTTTGTTGAGTAGCCCGCGCTCAGTTTCAGGCCACGAGTTGGGCGGATTGGTGTAGCAGGTCGAACTCTATCGGAATGCGCATGGCGAGGGCCTAGTGACGCCGTTGGCGGTTGTGGAAGATCCCCAGGTAGTCGAATATGGCATTGGCGAGATCGATCCGCGCCTTCCAGCATTTGCGGTTAAGTAGCTCGGTTTGCATTCTGCCCCAGAATGATTCGATCATCGCATCGTCGTAGCAGTCACCGATCGAACCCTTCGACGCGACCAAACCCTGATCTGTTGGCGCGATCGGTGAAGGCCCAGGAGGGGAACTGTCAGCCGATATGGACCTGGTTTCGATAGACCTTCCCGTTCGCGGCTCGGGGTAAGCGTTCGGTGAATTGGATGCGTAGCGGCGGCTGAGGTTGCGCAGTGCGATCGCGGACTGATGGGTCCAGCCCACGGGTTGTGGGACGTTCGGGCATTGTTGAGGACGCTGATCACGGCCTCGGTGCCCTGGGCGGCCTTGCGCAGGTCGTCGATGTTCGTCGGCGTGCCCTCGACGAGCGTGACATCGGGCGGGACCTGGACGGCGTCGGGGTTGCGTACCAGTGCGCGGACGCGGTGGCCGCGGCTAGTGGCGCAATTGAGTACGTGAATTCCGGTTCGGCCGCTCCCACCGAGAACGAGCAGGTTGGTCATCGGATCACCTCGTCGCGTGCATCGAGCGGCACGCGGCGGCCGAGGGAGATGGCGGAAGCATGTAGGACATGATGGGCTCCAATTGAAGCCCTCTTGCCCACTCAGTCATTACAGCACAAGCTAATTCGGCCCCCTTGTCGCAACATGGCACGACGGGATAGGTGCCGCGTTGGGCAGGCAAGCGGTCCACTTCGTTGACCAGGCTCTCGCCGGTGATAAAGCGCTCGACCATGCCGCCGAGGCATTCGCAGGTGCGCTCATTCAATGATGGAGGCGAGCTTGACGGGCCGGCCGTCAGCGGTGCGTCGAACTGGAAGTCGGCTGCCCATACCCGGCTGGGCGCATCCGCTGTCGGGACGGTGTGCTCGTGGTGGAGGTGCCACGCCGATTGCGGCGTCGTCGTGTGGGAACTCGTAATCAGTCCTCGCGCCAAAGGCGTGGCATTTTCTTGTGGTTGACGAGCCAGCCCTCGCCGCCAGCGTTACGGGGCTTGAAGCTTCCCCGGGCGATCTCCTTGAGCGCAACCTTCTCCAGTTCAGCATCGGCCGATAACCGCTTGAGGGTTGACTTCTCGCGCTCAAAGCCTTTGAGCCGCTCGGCGTCTTGAGTCTTCAGACCGCCGAACTGGTTACGCCAGCGGCGATACGTCGCCTGCGAGACACCCAGCTCACGACAGACCGCTGGGGCGTGCTTGCCCCTGGCCAGCAATCGATCTGACCGGACCCCGTGAACTGGTCCACGGGGTCCGGTCAGGGTCACCGCAGCAGTTGCACACCGCGCGTGCGTTAGATGGATTAGCGAACTTCCTCGACGACAGGGCGAGGAGGGGCCGATTGCGCATGCCACTTCTTAGACCGCAAGAGTGGCAGTGGCCACCAGAACCACTCGCCAAGGATGCCGGCAATGGCGGGGATGACCAAGGTTCAGACGACCAGCGTGTCGATGATGAGGCCCAGACCCCTTGACCCCACACCACCCATCGAGTGGATGACCCCTAGATCCTTGCAGATTGTCGCGAAATCCCTTGATGTGTACTGACGTCCATGGTCCGAGTGGAACGCGGCACCGCCCAGCGAACCCCGCAACGCGGCAGCGGCGCGTAGTGCGTCTGCGACGAGTTCGGTGCGCATGTGATCGGCGATCGCCCACTCCGCCACCCGCCGCGAGCAGCAGTCGATCACCGTGGCCAGGTACAGATTCGAACCGGTGGCCAGTGGCAAGTAGGTGATGTCGCCGACGTACTTGACGTTGATCACCGGCGCCGTGAAGTCCCGCTTGAGCAGATCAGGCACCTTCTGACTGGCCGGATCCGGCTGCGTGGTCTTCACCCTGCGTCGACGGCGGAAGCCGGCGATCCCGGCACCGCGCATCACCCGCGCGACCCGCGACGTATCGTTCCGTGCGTCGAAACTGGCGGTGCGAGTTCGTTCGACATTTGCCGTGCTTAGAAGTCGCGGAGTGCCGCTATCAGGGTTTTAAACTCTGTTGTGTTGTCGTTGATTTCATCGAGCCCGCCCACGGTGCCTGTCCCATTGGCGACGATGACGTGTTGGAGACCGTTGTCGGCGTAACTGTGGACCCGATCAGCGATTTCGGTGGCGTTGCCCATGAAGGTGAATTCCTCGACAAGTTCGAAGGGGATTGTCGGTGCGAGTGCACGAAGTTTTTGCGGATCGAGGTCGTGGTAGATCAGGTCCACCAGGCCCCGGCATCGTCGCCCCGCAGGATGGGTCATTCCATATTTGGTCCATGTCTCGGCGGGGCACATGAGCGCCGAGAGCTTACCGAGGGGATCGCGGTCCATGAGTTCACGGATATGGCTGCGGGATTCGCCGATGATCACCGAGATATGCAATGCGCACTCTGGCATCGGCCGTCCGGCCCGGTCGGCGTGCTCTGCGATCACGTGGCGCTTGTCGCCGTAGCTCGACGCGCTCATCGGCCAGGCTGGAATCCAGCCATCGCCGTACTTCGCGGTCAGGCGCAGCATCCGTGGTCCGTGTCCGGCCACCCAAACCTTCGGCGGGCCGACATCGTCACGTTGTAGGGGCAGACCGACACGTCCGTGCGATGACCCAGCGGGCATGACACCGTGATCGAGCAATGCTCGCATTTCGATCAAGAACTTTTCCAAACGGGCCACGGGGTGGAGAAGTCGTAACCGAATGGGACGAGGTTCTCGGCTTCCCCGGAACCGACTCCGAGGCAGAATCCGCTGCGGCAAAGCTGGTGTAAGGTCAGCGCGGTCCGTACCACGTCGGGCGCGCGCCGCCGGGTTCCGTCGGTGACGCAGACCCCCATCGGCAGGTTTGAGTCATGGCCGAGGGCTGCGATGCAGGCAAACGGGTCATACCAACCGTCCGAATCCGGTGACAGTGAAGCCAACGCCATATCAGGCCACAGGTCAGGATGGGCACAACCAAGTAAGTGGTCGGGCACCCAGAAGGAATCGACGCCGACCTCTTCGGCACCGGCGAGCGCCGCGCGGAAAGACTCGAACGGGTGCATCGGCACCGCTAGCAAGCCAACCTTCATGATCTACTCCCTGCTGTTCTTGGCCGTCCTGACTGCGGGCGCTGGACTTGGCATGGCCTACACGGCGCGCTGATTGGGTCGCGTCCGAAGGTCGGTGTAAATGCGCGGGGCGGTTCGCGACTTCGTCGTCAGCATACGTGGCAGGAGAACTCTGGCGGCAGTCACGCCACGAGGGCATCGTTAAGTTGTTTGGGAGTGATTGGGGCGTAGTAGGTGCGGGTGTGTCAGCAGTTGTGATGTGTTGGCTTCCAAGGGATGTTCACGCCGCCGCGGTGGCGGTGATTTCGTCCCAAACGTGGCAGCGGTCGGCCATCTCGGTTCGCCACTCGGTGGCGCTGAGAAGGTGCCGGTGAGGCTGGAAATGGCCTCGGATATGCCCGAACGCGTACAGGAAGCGTTGAGCTTGTCCTGGTGAGGCGAAGCGTTTCATCACCTTTTCCCGAACCCTGGTCGGTTGATGAGAGTTCTCAGCCCGATTGTTCAGATATTTCGACCGCCGCTGGGTCACCGATGCCATGACATCGCAGTGGATGACCCGATAGCTGCCCAGCTTGTCGGTCACCACCACCCGGGGCACGTCCTGCAAGCCGGTGAGCAGCTTGTGGGAAAACCTCTTGGCCGCGGTCTTGTCCCGGCGTGAGTGCACCAGGATGTCGAGGAGTCGCGCCACCCTGATTTCCTCTGAAACGTCTGTAAGTCTTTACGCGGCTGGCCCGGTGCTGGCTGACAGGATAGGTGTCGCCCTGGAAATACCGGAGGCTCTGAGGTGCGAGACGGGGACGTACGGAATGCTCCCACTATATCGTTGCCGCGATATAGCGGGGGCGATATGCTTTCCTAGTGTCGGATGATGACGATCAGACGTGGCACATCGAGCTGAGCGAGGAGGTGGACGAGTGGTTTCAAGCATTACCCACACGGGCCAAGGCGCAGGCGATTCGGGCGCTGGATCTGCTCGCGGCGCGCGGAAGCTCACTGCGGATGCCGCACAGCCGCAAACTCGACGAGCATTTGTGGGAGTTGCGGTTTCGGTGCGAGATGGTGAACCAGCGCATCACCTACACCGTGGCGCCCGAGCGCCGGGTGATCACGCTGACGGCGTTCCGAAAGCAGCGCGACAACGAGCGCAAGGAAGTGGCGCGTGCGCGCAACGTGCTACGTCGCCGTCAAGGCAAGGGGTAAACGGATGAGCAGCTACACCGACCGGCGCGAGCAGATTCTGAACGACCTTAGCCCCGAGGATCGGGCTGTGTTCGATGAGGCATACGCGACCGCCAGTCTGGCGATGGAGTTAGCCGAGACCGCCTACCGCGCCCGTGAGACCGCGGGGCTCACGCAGGCCGAGCTGGCCCGCAAGATGGGCACCACGCAGTCAGCGATTGCCGCGATCGAATCCGGCGCTCGCACCCCGACTGTTGAATTGCTCGAACGCCTCGCCCGAGCCTGTGGACGGCGACTCACGATCAGCATCGACGCCGCCTGACAACTAACGACACCCGACGGGATTCATCGCAAATATACCGGGCCCACATTCCGCGCGTTAGACCAGAAACATACGGTCAGGAATGCACTTAGGTGTGGCCGGGCGGGCGCCGAAGATTCGCCCGCTTTCGGTGCGTCGACCGAACCTTCTACTCCCGCACCGTCTCGCAATTTCCGACCGAGTGGGCGCAACCGCTGTCGAACCCACGCTCGGCGCACCGACCTCGCCGAGCGGGAGCCCCTACTGAGGCGCATACGCATCTGGCCTGAAGGTACTGCGCCGACAAGAACTGGCACAGTTCCGGAGCGGGACTGCTCAGGATTCAACCGGGTGGCCCATCTACGGCCTACCGCGCGGCTGATCCGCGTACAGAGGTTACGACCTGATGATCGCGGCAACGGCGGCGTTGAGCCTGATCTTCTTGATCATGCTGTTCATCACCCGAAGCCTGGTCGCCGCGATCGTCATCGTGGGCACGGTCGCACTGTCGCTGGGTGCCTCGTTCGGCCCGTCGGCGCTGCTCTGGCAAGGCATCCTCGGCATCCCAGTTGTACTGGATCGTGTTGGCGCTGGCCGTTATTCTGCTGCTGGCGGTGGGATCGGACTACAACCTGTTGCTCATATCCCGGTTCAAAGAAGAAGTTCACGCGGGTATCAATACGGGGATCGTTCGCGCCATCGCCGACAGTGGTTCAGTGGTCACTTCCGCGGGTCTGGTGTTCGCGGCGACCATGGCGTCCTTCGTGTTCGCCGACCTACGGGTGCTCGGCCTGATCGGGACCACCATCACGCTGGGTCTGTTGTTCGACACTTTGATCGTGCGCGCGTTCATGACACCTTCTATCGCCGCGCTGCTCGGGCGCTGGTTCTGGTGGCCGTTGCGGGTGCGGCCCCGCCCGGCCAGCACGATGCTGCGGCCCTACGGACCGCGGCCCGCGGTGCGCCAGCTGCTGCTGTGGGAAGGCGGCGACCTGGCGGTAACCCCCGGCCGCACTGTCGCCCGCAAGGCATAGGAGCTGACAATGGTTTTCGGTTTGTATACCCTGCTCACGCTAATCGCCGCCGCGCTTGGACTTACGCTTGTCGGCTGCGCGTTCGTGTTCATCAGGCGGCTGGATGATCGACGCCCCGCTGCGTTGGGCGAGACACTTGGCGCCCACAAGACGGTGCTGGCTAAACTCCGGAAGCGCGAACCCATGTCGCGGGACGAAATCGATTACGCGCGCGAGATTGTCTCCGATTGCAGCTCCCCGCTCGCCTTTGCGATACCCGCGACCCTTTTCGCGATGGGATGCTGTTATGTGTTCGGCTGCTTGCAGCAGCTGCACGGCGGCACACCATCGTTCGAACGTTCATCGGGGCGCTGCCCGCGATCGGAGCCACCAATATGACCGCACAACTGCTCAGGGTCGCGCAGCTGAAAGGGCTGCTACGGCAAGCAGATACGGCCGCGCATGAGTCTCCCGACGTGTTGACCACGCCGTAGCTGCCAGAACCGGTCCACATCGACCCGGGCTCGGTCAGTGAGTTCCGCGACCTTTAGCTCGGCCAGAAGATCCGCCGGGCAGAGGCGACTCGAATCCGATGCCGTTGCCAGCGGGCCAAAGCGGGAAGAGTTAAGCGGCCGCGCCTGGGAGGTCCGTACGGACGCCGAGCACCGGCTGCCGACGACGGCCATGCCCCCACCCCGCATCCCACGGCCACCGGCCCTTGTCGTCAGCCCACACCAATTGCAGGGCACGGACACGTGGGCCGAAGAGCCCGACCGCGAACTTCAAGTGGACATCCGGATGCTCGACCTCGACCACTTCAACAAGAAATCTGTCCTGATAGTCGATATGCATCGCCGGTGCGAGCACCGTATTGTCTTCGAGAATCGAGTGAGCAATGGAATTGAGCACGCGACAGCTCGTTTCGGCGGGCAGACCCGTTATCAACAGTTCGGGTAGCCCCCGACTGTGTAACCCGACCGTGTACGCGAAGGGTCGTTTATCGCTCTCGACGTACTGAACCGCCCAACGGTGATCGCGGATCGTTGCGCGCAGTACGTCCAGGTAATCCTCGGTTGTGCCGCTTGGATTGTCGCATTGCCAGCACATCGCAGCTGCCTTTCGTAGTGGTTGCTTGTCAGCATGCACGCACCCTCCGACAAGTTCCCGAACGGAGTTACTGCCGACACCACTGCATAGGCTCTGAGCGAGTACAGCTTGAACCTCCACCTGGCGCGGCCACGTTCGTCGTGGCCACCTTCTGCATGATCGCGGCTCAAGGCGCCGTAGAAAGTCAAATGATCAACGCTCGCCGCTCACCGCGCCATGTTGGCGAAGCGCGACAGGTGCAACTGGTGGGCGACAGTGACCGTCTTGGTCGGGCCGTTGCGGTGCTTGGCGAGAATGAAGTCGGCCTCTCCCCCGCGCGGGTCGTCGCGCTCGAAGGCGTCCGGCCGGTTCAGCAGTATGACCATGTCGGCGTCCTGCTCCAGCGATCCCGACTCACGCAGGTCGGACAGCATCGGCTTCTTGTCGGTGCGCTGCTCGGGGCCGCGGTTCAGCTGGCTGATCGCAACGACGGGCACCTCGAGTTCCTTGGCCAACAGCTTGAGCTGCCTTGAGAATTCGGAAACCTCGAGTTGCCGCGACTCGACCTTTTTGCCGGACGACATCAGCTGCAGGTAGTCGACCACGACCAGGCGTAGGTCGGCCTTTTGCTTGAGCCGGCGCGCTTTGGCGCGGATCTCCATCATCGTCAGGTTCGGCGAGTCGTCGATGTACAACGGCGCCTCGCTGATCTCGCTCATCCGTCGCGCCAGCCGCGTCCAGTCGTCGTCGTTCATCCGACCCGAACGCATATCGGCCAGTTTGATTTTCGCCTCGGCCGACAGCAGCCGCATGACGATCTCGGACTTGCTCATCTCCAGTGAGAAGATGACGCTGGCCATCCGGTGCTTGATGGAGCAGGACCGCAAAAAGTCCAATCCCAGTGTCGATTTGCCCACGCCAGGACGCGCCGCCACGATGATCATCTGCCCGGCGTGCAGGCCGTTGGTGACCTCGTCAAGTTCGGTGAAGCCCGTCGGCACGCCGCGCGCGACGCCGCCATTGGAGGCGATGGCATCGATCTCGTCCATGGTCGGCTGCAGCAGGTCCTCCAGCGGGACGAAGTCCTCCGAGGTCCGCCGCTCGGCGACCTCGTAGATCTCCGCCTGCGCGCGGTCCACGACCTCGGCGACGTCGGCCCCCTCGGCGCCCGCGTAGCCGTACTGCACGACCCGCGTACCGGCCTCCACGAGCCGGCGCAGCAGCGCCTTCTCGGCCACGATGCCGGCGTAGTAGCCGGCGTTGGCCGCCGTCGGCACCGTCGAAATCAGCGTGTGCAGATACGGGGCGCCGCCGATCCGGCGCAGCAGGTTCCGGCGGTCGAGCTCGGCGGCGACCGTCACCGCGTCGGCCGGCTCCCCGCGCCCGTACAAGTCCAGGATCGCGTCGTAGACGTTCTGATGGGCGGGCCGATAGAAGTCGCTGGGCCGCAGCCGCTCCAGCACGTCGGCGATGGCGTCCTTGCTCAGCAGCATCCCGCCCAGCACCGACTGTTCGGCCGCGAGATCCTGCGGCGGTTGACGCCCGAAATCCTCGCTCGGCGGCGAGGCGTCCATGCCCGGCGCTAGGTCGTCGACGACCGCCATGGGCTCTCACCTCCCTCTGCTACACATACCCGAACATACATTCGATCACCGACATTTCGAGCGTAAGTCAAGGCACGTCACCCCCCACTCATGACACCCATGAGCGTCGCGCCGGGACGACCGTAAACGTTGCTGGCCGGTAGGTAAAAGGGCCGCTGTTCATAACACTGTGCATGGCGTGTGCATATCCATCGACACCTGTGTTGAGTGGGGTGTGGAGAACCTGTGGATCAATCCGCGGCGCTGCGACATCCTTGCTGATAAGGGTCGTACACCGGTGCACATTTGGTGTGGAAGGAAATCTCTTCGGCGTGTCGAGCCAGGTTACTGCGTCGGGCGTGTTGGCTTTCAGTCAGATTTTCACCGCGTTACGGGGTGGTTAAGGACCACCTTCATCGACCCGGTCGAAATAGTTCGCCAGCTCAGGCGCCGGACGGCCACGCACAGCCGCCACTGGGCGAGCGCATAGCGACGAACGAATTCCGGCGCCACCAATCGTGTGGTGGCGCCGGAAAGGAGCAAACGGTGCGGAGTTAGCTGTCCGCGACGACCTGGAGCGAGACCTCGACGTTGACGTCCGGGTGCAGGTGCACGGACACGGCGTGCGTGCCCACGGCCTTGATGTGCGACTTGGGCAGCCGGACGATCCGCTTGTCGAGGTTCGGCCCGCCGGCCTTCTTGATGGCGCTCACAACGTCGCCCGCGGTCACGGAGCCGAATAATTTGCCGGAGTCGGCGGCGGTTTTCACCGGCAGCGAGACCGGGCCCAGCGCCTGGATGGCGGTCTTGATCTCGTTGGCGTGCTCGAGGTCGCGCACCGCCTTCGTTTCCCGCGCCCGGCGGATTTCGTCGGCCTGCCGCTGGGCGCCGCGCGAGGCGACGATCGCCAGGCCGCGCGGCAGCAGGAAGTTGCGGCCGTAGCCGTCCTTGACCTCGACCGTGTCGCCGACGCCACCGAGGTGGTCGACGTCAGCCGTCAGAATCAGCTTCATCTTTTCGTACTTTCGTTGACAGCTCGGCGGTTATCGCGCCGAGGAGGTGAAGGGCAGCAGCGCCACCTCGCGGGCGTTCTTCACCGCGATCGCGATGTCGCGCTGGTGCTGGACGCAGTTGCCGGTCACGCGGCGTGCCCGGATCTTGCCGCGCTCGCTGATGTAGGTGCGCAGCAGCGTCGTGTCCTTGTAGTCGATGTTCTGCCCCTTCTTCGAGCAGAACACACATTTGCGCGCCTTGATCGGCTTTTCGGGCGCCGGGCGCCGCTTCGTGGACTTGGCCATCTGTAGTTTCTTTCTGTTTTTAGATCTGTGAAGTTAAAGGTTCAGAAGGGCGGTTCTTCGTCGCCGCCGCCGAAGGAGCCCGAGGCCGGGGCACTGCCCCACGGGTCGTCCGCCGGGCCGCTGGTCGCCTGCGCGGCCGCCGCCGGGCGGGAGCCCCCGCCACCGACGCCGAAGCCACCGCCGCCACCGCCGCTGCGGCTGGCCTTGTTCACCTTCGCGGTGGCGTACCGCAGCGAGGGCCCGATCTCGTCGACCTCAACCTCGACCACCGTGCGCTTCTCGCCCTCGCGGGTCTCGAAGGACCGCTGCTTGAGGCGCCCGGTGACGATCACCCGGGAGCCGCGGGTCAGGCTCTCGGCGACGTTCTCGGCCGCCTCACGCCAGATGTTGCATCGCAGGAACAGCGCCTCGCCGTCCTTCCACTCCCCGCTCTGCCGGTCATAGATCCGGGGGGTGGACGCCACGGTGAAGTTGGCGACGGCAGCACCCGACGGCGTGAACCGCAGCTCGGGGTCCGCGGTCAGGTTTCCGACGACCGTGATAGTGGTGTCACCAGCCACTGTGTCCTCCTGGGTGCGTCCTGGTTCTCGTGGTTTTGCTGAGCCTACGCAGCCGAACCGACCGCCGGAACTCAGTGCTTGTCGGTGCGCATCACTTTGGTGCGCAGTACCGACTCGTTGAGGCTCAGCTGACGGTCGAGCTCGGACACCGTCGCCGGCTCCGCCTTCAGGTCGACCACGACGTAGATGCCCTCGGCATGCTTGGCGATCTCGTAGGCAAGACGCCGCTTGCCCCAGATGTCGACCTTGTTCACGCTGCCACCGTCCTTGCGGACGACGTTAAGGAACGTTTCCAACGACGGAGCAACAGTTCGCTCGTCGAGTGTGGGGTCAAGAATGACCATGATTTCGTATGGACGCATGGAAACCTCACCACCTCCTCTGGTCTAAACGGCCACGGTCGTTCCGTGGCAGGAGAGTCGCCTGCGTCGGCAACCGCCCCAGGGTACCGGAACAGGTGCTGACCGGCGAAATCCATGCCTGGCGGGCAGGCCGGCCCGCAGCGGGTGAAGAGCGGTCGGCACCTGTCAGGCAAACGGCGCCGCAGGTATTGTTTGGTCCTGCCGGGCCGCGTATGTGCCGTTCGTATTTCCGCGAAGGTCATTATTCGGGCACGTATTGGCGCGCCCCGCAATCGGCTGGGCCGCGAGCCGCCTCTGGCCCGATCGTCGAACGTACGCTTTCTCGCGATTGCCGCCGTGAATGGCCGCTCAGCAGGCGAGCCCCGGATGAGATACCTTCGCGCAGTGGCCGATTCGGCGGCGCATCGATCGCCGGCCCTGAACGTCGAACGAACCGGGCCGCCTTCCCGGTTCTCCGTTTTCAGTTCACCTTGGGTGCGCGTCCTAAAACCGCGACGAGAGAGGATCTGCAAGCATGACCAAGAATATCGGGATCGTGCTCTTCGACGGTGTGGAAGAGCTGGACGCGATCGGCCCATGGGAAGTCTGGTCGTCGTGGGCCCACCACTTTCCCCGTGATGGCTACACAGTGTCGTGTCTGTCGCCCTCTGGTGGCGTGGTGAGCTGCGCCAAGGGCTTGACGGTGCAAGCTCACCATTCCTTCGACAACGCGCCGCGACTTGACGTGCTTTTACATCCGGGTGGACAAGGCGTGCGCCCGCTCGCGCAGGACAATGCTTGGTTGGATTGGGTCCGGCGTCAGCGCGCTGCAGTGCCGCTGATGACCAGCGTGTGCACCGGCTCCCTGGTGTACGCCGCCGCCGGGCTGCTCTCGCACCGTCCGGCCACCACCCACTGGGCCTCGCTCGACTTGCTGAGCACCCTGGATCCGACCATCGATATCCGGCGTGAGGAACGCTTTGTCGACGACGGTGACATCGTCACTGCCTCGGGGGTCTCCGCGGGAATCGATATGGCCTTGCACCTCGTCCGCCGGCTCGCCGGTGTCGAGCGTGCCCGCGAAGTCCGCCGCTTAATCCAGTACGACCCGGCACCCCCCGTTTAGCACTCGATCGCAGCCCGTAGGCCGAAGTCGTCCAGCGCTGCACCCACCACCTCGGCGAGTGCAGATTTCGTGTTGGTCCTGCCGGGTTCCCACGACGCGACGCTGAACCACACCCTGTCGCGAAGCGACGCCGCCGACACCAGCAGGTGCCCGCCCAACCGCTCCAAAATCGCTGACGTGATTCCGGCTTCACCCCCGCGGATACCGAAGAAGTCCGCTTCGGTACCGTCGGGCCGGTTTACCTCAGGCGGCATCTCGCCCATGTTGGTGCAGCCCACGCGTCTGCTCAAATTGAACGCCCATTTTTCTACATGGCGAACAACCACCCTGGGGGTGAAGGGAATCAACGCCAATGGCGCCTCTAACACATCGCCGGCTTCCGCAAGTTCGACGAAGGCCTGCTTTAGCGCCCCGCGAAGCCCGGTTAGGTTCTGCGTGACCTCGTTTGCGTTCGCACGCACGGGAATAACCGTGTGCGAATTGGCTCGCGTGTCCCCGTCAGTGTGATCGCTCACCGCCACCGACAACACAACGCTTCCTTCGTGGTTGGTTCGGCCAAGTCGATAGCCGAGCCGAGTGGAGAAACCGGCGAACAGCACGTTGCGTGTTCCGCCCAGCGCTGTCGCGCGCTCATCCCAATCTCGAGCGTCTACGTAGCCGTAAACCCTTGGTACTACCAGCCGCTCCCCTCGTACCGCCGACGACGACGCCGGCGTAGTCGACCTCGCCGACGTCGATAGGTCGTCCGGCTCTTCGCGGGCAAGACGCGCGCCCCCTGCGATGGCCGCCGGTAGCTTCAGCGCTGAGCGGGCGGTGACCGCGATGTCCTGCCGAAGCGCTCGTCGACGACTACGCGCCCGGGGTGGCGGGAATCCGAAATCTCGGCGGACGCCGTTGACCGCATCGACGATGGCCAGCATCCCCGCCACGGCGTCACCCGTGGTGTGTGAAACGGCCAGCGACACCGCGGCACCGCCGCCGATGAGAGGCTGGACCCCGAAGTGCCAGGGCGGCCCCAGTTCTGGATCGATGGCGACGAAGGACCGCTCGTCGACCCAGTCCCACACTTCGTCGCGGCGCCGCTGCGCGACCGCGATGTCGAGGTCGGCGGATCCGCCGTAAGACACCCACCGATGCCTGCCAAAAGGCAACGGCGAGCGTTCGATCAGTCGAGTCACCAGAGTGTGCCGAAGGTTGCGCTGGAACCTGCGCAAACCCTCGAGGTCGACACCTTTTTCGTAGATCCAGATGTACTGGATGACATGTCCTCTACCCAGCGCACGAACGAACAGAAAGTAGCTCTGGTCCATGTAAGTCAACGTGTTGTCGATTGGAGTGCTCATGCGGGCCCTTCTTCGGAGCAGATCCAACGCCACGGCAGACAACTCGTGCCGACGAGGCGCGGCCCTCAATGTACAGTCTCACGCCGGCTCTTCGATATGCAGCGAGACTCTCGAATTCGCCGGGAACTAAATGTCAATCGCGGACGACTAATACGCATGGGCAACCATGGGGAGTCGACGCTGACCGACAAACCAGGGGGGTGGACAAGGAGAGATTTCTGGTGCAGTTCATCACTAGATCCGACGAACGAGCGGGTATTGAAGTGCACCACTTCGATCCGGCAATGGCGAGCAGCGATGACATCCGGCTGCTTCGACACCACATCTACACCGACAAAATCGTCACCCTCAAAGCTCAAGACCTGAAGCCGGCCGCGTTCGTCGAACTCGGGCATCATTTTGGAACGCCGGTTTCATACTACGAACCGATGTACCATCATCCGGAAAACGGCCTCATCTTCGTCTCCTCCAACCTCACTCGGCCCCAGGGACCGATCGGTGTGCCGAGGACCGGCGGATTCTGGCATGCCGATTACCAATTCATGCCGCAACCGTTCGCATTCACCCTCTTCTATCCGCAGAAATTGCCGGCCGGTACCCGAGGCACCCGCTTCATCAACATGGCCCGCGCCTACGAACGACTCACTCCGCGACTCAAGGAAGCCATCGCCGACACCTTCAGCAAGCACAGCGCTCGGCGCTACGTCAAGATCAGACCTTCGGACGTGCACCGACCCATCGGTGAGGTCCAGGCCGAGATCGAGCGGGTCACACCGCCGCAAACCTGGCCGACGGTGCTAGTCCACCCGGTCACGCGCGAACGGATTCTCTACATATCGGAGGCCTTCACGTACGCCATCGAAGACTCGCAGGGCACCGCGCTTCCTACCTCGTTGCTCTACGAACTCCTCGATTCCTCAGGGCAACTCGACGAATCCTACGAACACCCGAACATCTTCGTGCAGACCTACGAGTCTGGCGATCTCGTGCTGTGGGACAACCGGAGTCTCATCCACCGCGCCTTGCACAATCCGACCAACGAGCCTACGGAGTCCTACCGCGTGACCGTCACCGACGAATACCCGCTCGGCGCCGAGGTCGCAGCATGATGCATACATCGCCAGCCGACATCGACGAATTCTTGCAAGACGACACCGTGCTGCTCAATCGCACCATGACCCCGTATACAGGCAAGGACACCGTCTACCTCCAGCGGGCGACGGTGTTGCGCCGCGGCGAGATCATAGTCGGTGCAGGTGATCTGGGGTTCGATCATTCCTGCTATATCGAGGAAACCGGACACTTCAACGCGGTCGAGTTCGTCATCTCGTACAACCAGCTCATCTACTACACGCTCGCGGCCTCGGTTCGCGACAAACTCATCCCCGAGCTGAGCTGTTGGACGATGGACGACTATTGGCAACGGCAGCTGCCCTCAGTGCTGATCAGCAAGATGAGTACCCGATTCCGGCAACCGATTAATTCCCGGTGTTATCGCGGGGTACTTGAGATCACCGGCATCGAATTCCGCAACCGGTCTCGCCCGCTGTTGGCACTCCAGACCACGATCGAGTTCACCGACGACGACGGTGGGAGCGCTACCGGGGAACTCGAAATTGTGTTAGTCGATCTGCCCGCGAATTCATAATGGCCGCAGACCATTTCGACCTCATCTCTACTCTTGAGCAGAACCTGCGCCGCGGCGGCGACCGCACCGCCTTGATCTTCGGATCGACGCGGGTATCCTTCGCCGAACTCGCCCGGCGATCGACCGCGGCGTCCCGGGCACTTGCGACTGCCGGCGTCGGTCCCGGCGACCGAGTCGTCCACGTGGCCGCTGACTCACCGGCACTGTACGAGTTACTGTATGGCTGCGCACGTCTCGGCGCCGTCGTGGTTCCGGTCAACTGGCGCTTGGCAGCCGACGAGATCGATTACATCATCGGCCACGCCGGGGCTCGGGTGCTGATCACCGACCGGACCGACCTGACGGCCGAAATCGTGGTCGGTGTGGACAGTTACGCCGCATGGCGTGACCGGTCGGGTACTGCGGAGCTACCCGAGGTCGTTGTCGATCGCGACACCCCGGTCGTGCAGATGTACACTAGCGGGACGACGGGCCGGCCCAAAGGCGTTGTGCTGGCTCATCGGACCTTCATCGCGGTGCGCGAACTTTTGGACGCTGCCGGCTTGGATTGGATCGATTGGCAGGACGGCGACGTCAGTCTGATTGCGCTACCCGGGTTCCACATCGGCGGTATGTGGTGGGCGACGCAGGCCCTCAACAAGGGTATACCGAGCGTCGTGATCCCACGCTTCAAGGCAACCGCCGCCATTGCGGCGATCCGCGACAACGGTGTGACCGTAAGCTGTTTCGTTCCTGCGATGCTGCTCATGATGTTGTCCGAGGCCGGCCTGACCGAGTCGGACTTCGCCACGGTTCGCAAGATCGTCTACGGGGGCTCTCCCATCGGCCCAGACCTGCTTTCCCAAGCGCTCGAGACGTTCGGCTGCGACTTCGCGCAGATCTACGGTCTGACCGAGACAGGAAACACCGCGATATGCCTCCCGCCGAGCGAACACCTGCCGGGCCGGGCCCGTCTGCATGCCGCAGGCCGGCCCTATCCTGGCGTAGAAGTCGCCGTCTGCGGTCCCAACGGGACCGAGCTTCCGCCTGGAAGCTGCGGTGAAGTCTATCTCCGCAGCCCGGCGCAGATGCTCGAGTACTTCGGCAACCCGACCGCCACCGCGGAGACCATTGTCGACGGCTGGATTCGCACGGGTGACGTGGGATATTTGGATGAAGACGGCTTTTTGGTGATCCGGGACCGCGTCAAAGATCTGATCATCGTCACCGGCGAAAACGTCTATCCCGCAGAGATCGAGAAAGCCATTAACGGTCACCCCGCGGTCCACGACAGCGCAGTGGTGGGCGCGCCGGATATCCAGCGGGGCGAATGCATTCACGCGTTCGTCGTTGCCAAGCCGGATAAAGACCTGCAGATCGACGACCTAGCGCAGTTTCTGGCTCAGCGGCTCGCCCGTTTCAAGGTTCCGGCCACGTTTCACGTCACCGAGGGAATCCCGCGGAACCCCAGCGGGAAGATCCTGCGCCGCGAACTGCGGGAGCAGTTCTGGGCTGGAACAGGACGTCAGGTCAATTGATCAACCGCTGGGTCGACCATCTTGGCTGCGGCGCCCTCACGAGAAGCTTCGCGGTATTGGTCAGGTGGAATACCGATCCGGCGAATGAAGCCGCGGCGCATGGTCTCCGATGTTCCGAAGCCACACCGCTCGGCAATGGCGACCACAGCATCGTCAGTCTCCTCGTGCTGACGGCGGGCAGATTCGGTGCGGACGCGTTCGACATAAGCGCCAGGGGCCTCACCGACCTCGTTGGTGAATACCCGGGTGAAGTGTCGCGGGCTCATCGCCGCGCGCTGCGCCAGGTCGGAGATACTATGGGCCGCACTGGGTTCGGCTTCGACTGCTTCCTGCACGTCTCGGATGGACTGGCGGCCGGCGCGAGGCACCCACAGAGGCGCAGCAAATTGTAACTGACCACCCGGCCCACGCAGATACAGCACCAACCAGCGCGCGACAGCCTGGGCGACCTCGGTACCGTAGTCGTCCTCGACAAGCGCAAGCGAGAGGTCAATGCCCGCTGTCACCCCTGCCGCCGTCCATACCGAGTCTGAGCTGCGCACGAAGATCGGCTCCGGATCGACGGTGATGGCGGGAAACTCGCGGGCCAACTGATCGGCAAACGCCCAGTGTGTCGTCACACGACAGCCGTCGAGGAGACCCGCCGCAGCAGCCAGAAACGCACCGGTGCACACGCTGACCACACGACGAAAGTTAGCGCCGCAGATTTGATCCAGGAGATGTTGCCAGGATCTTGCCTGGCGGGGTCGACACCAGAACCGCAGGGCAACACCAGCGTGTCGACCGCACGCGGCTCGGGCATCGCTTCCGCAACGAAAGCCAGGCTGGTGGAAGTAGCTACCGGCTGGCCGTCCTGCGATACCACGCTGACGCGATACCCGCCGCCGGTGAGCAGCGCTGCACCGGTGAACACGTCATGCGGACCGACGATGCCCAATCCCTGCACACCGGGAAATCCCAGAATCACCACCGACCGAGCTTCGGAACCACCAAGGACGGACGGCGACGACATCATGCAGGACACGCATCTCTCAATGGGTCATGGCTATCGCGCGACGCTCGTCGGCTGGGCTCCGGTTTCGGACCGACGTAGTGCGGGGCGCCGGAAGCCGCCCGGTCGCAACGTGGCGGGCAGCCAGTCGGGCGGGGCGTCGGGTGCGCGGTCGAACGGGCCGCCCACCGGATCGTCCACCCGCCCGCCCCAGCGCACCAGATCCTCATCAGGCCGGTAGATCTGCCGAACTACCAAGGCGCACAGCACCACGACGGCGATGTCGCGCAGCAACACCGTCGCGGTGAAGAACTGCTCCGGCAGCGAACGATTCGGGTTGCCATACAGGAAGTACATCCGCGGCACCCACACCACCGCGTCAATGGTCATCCACGCCAGCAGTACCCGCCGATGCGGCACGGCCAACACCGCCAGCGGCACCAGCCAGAGGGAGAACTGCGGGCTCCACACCTTGTTGGTCAACAGAAACGCTGCCACCGCCAAGAACACCAGCTGGGCCACCCGCGGCCGCTGCGGAGCGGTGAACGCCACGCAAGTGATTGCAGCGCAACATATTACGAACGACACAGCGACGACGGTGTTCAGGGTCGTGGGCGGCTCCCAGAAGCCCAGCTTGGGATCGAACCCGCGCCACCCGGTGAATGACTTCACCACGTTGTACAGCGAGTCCATGTCGTCACCGCGCCGGGTGTTGAGGCGGAAGAACTCCGACCAGCCCCGCGGAAAGAGCAGCAGCACAGGCAGATTCACCGCCAACCAGGTTGCCAAGGCCACGCCCGCCGTGCGGGCCAGCGCGCCGAGTCGCCCGGTTCGGATGCCGAGCACCAGCATCGGGCCCAGGAACAGCAGGGGATACAGCTTGGCGGCGGCGCCCAGCCCGATCAGCACACCTGCCAGGACGGGTTTGCGCCGCGCCCACGCCAGCAGTCCGCCCATCGCGAATGCCGTTGCCAGCGCGTCGAAGTTGGTGAAGATCTGAAAGATCACCAGTGGCGAAGCGGCCACCAGGGCGGCGTCCCAGATTCGGCGACCCGCCAGGCCGGCGGTCGCCCATACCGTCGCCAACCACGCCAGCGCCAGACCGAAGGCGGCGACATCGAAGAACACCACCACCTCGGCGATCACCGGCAGGGCGACCAGCTTGCTCACCGCGGTGTAAGTCTTGGCCACCGCCATCGCGACGTACTGATACACGCCGGTCAGCACCGGATACTCCATGTAGCGCACGGCGGGCTTGCCGTCGTAGCGCAGCTGCGGCGCCCCGCTGGAGTCGGTCTCGATCCAGCTGGACTTGTAGGGAAACTTGCCTTGGCTCAGCAACTCCGCGCCGTACAGCGGCACGGTGTCGGAATAGCACAACTCGTAGTAGGCGCGTTGGTTCTCCCAGTTGGCGACCCGCTGATCCGCCGTGCCGGTGCCGGTGGTCTGCAGGCAGGCCGCCTTGGTCGACCACCCGAGCGCCAGGAACACCAACGCGATCAGGAACATCACCCGCACCGGCGTCAGTAACCGGGCCCGGCCGATCAGTGCGTGCCGTCCCACCGGCCCACCGATGACGTCCGCCAGCGCGGCGCCCAACGAGTCGGTGTGGCTGGGGCAGTCGCGGTTGCCGACACTGCGCAAGTCGGCCGCCAGCGGCCGCGGCGAAATGGTCGGGCTGCGCTGATCGGTTTCGGTCACGGTGGTGGTTGCCCGAACGGCGGGGCCGCGGGTCCTGCCGGCACCGGCGACGGCGGGCCTCCCGGCGGCGGGGGTGGCGCGTTGGTGATGGTCGTCGGCGGCCCGACCGGAATCGTGATGCCCGGCGCCACCTCGATCGTGGGCTGAATGACGGTCTCCGACGGCGGCGGCGGCGGCGGGGGCGGCGGCGGGGGCGGGGCGACGGGCACGCCCGCGTAGCCACCGATCTCGCTCGGCTTGGGGAAGGTCTCGTTGCTGCTGCCCTTCAAGGCACCGTCCATCGTCGACTTCCAGATGTCCGACGGCAGTCCCGATCCGTAAACCTCAGCGCCCGAAGCGTTTACCAGCGGCACGTTGTCCTGGACGGTTCCCACCCACACCGCCGTCGACAGCGACGGCGTGTAGCCGACCATCCAGGCGTCCTTGTTGGCGGTGGTGTCCCCGAGCTGGACCGTCCCGGTCTTGGCCGCCGACGGCCGGCCGCCGGCCAGCGCGTGGCCGCGCGAGTAGGCGGCAATCGGTTCCATTGCCGCAGTCGTGTTGTCGGCGACGCCCTTGTCGATGCGCTGCTCGCCCTTTTCCTTATCGGAATTCGCGGCGTCGAACAGCACCTGGCCGTCGGCGTTGACCACCTTCTGCACCAGGTGCGGCGGGTGGTAGACGCCCGATGCGGCCAGCGTCGCGTACGCCGAGGCCATGTCGATCGGCCGGGTTTGGTACTGCCCCAACACAATCCCGTTGTTGGGCGGTCCGCCCTTGCCGTCCTCGGACAGCGTGTACGGCACGCCCGGGAAGCTGGATGCCACACCGGCCTGGTGCGCCGCATCGGCGACGGCCTGCGGCCCGTTCTTGAGCTTGAGCATCAGCCGGTAGTACGCCGTGTTCAGCGACATCTTGAGCGCTTGGGCGATGTTGCAAGTCCCGCAGTTTTCGCCGTCGACGTTGGTGATCTTGATGCCGTCGACGGTCAGCGGCGAGCTGTCCACCTGATACCCCAGGCCGATGCCCTGCTGCAGCGCGGCCACCAACGCGAACACCTTGAACGACGACCCGGTCTGTAACCCCGCCTGCGCGAAGTCAAATCCGTTGGCATCCGAACCGCCGTAGTAGGCGCGGATGGCGCCGTCGTGCGGGTCGACCGAGACGACGGCGGCGCGCATGTCGGGGTCTTGCCCGTCAAGGTATTTCGAGACGCCCTTCTCCGCGGCCTGCTGGGCCTTCGGATCGATCGTGGTGGTGATCTGCAGCCCCTGGGTGTTCAGGGTCTGCTCGTCGATGTTGAACAGCTCCATCAGCTCATTGGTGACCTGACGCTGGATCAGGCCGTTAGGCCCGGAGGTCTGGTTCTGCGCGCGGGCCTCATCGGGCGGCACCGTCGGGGGAAACACCTGGGCCGCGCGATCACCGGACGACAACGCCTTGGTTTCCACCATGCCGTCGAGCACCCAGCTCCACCGCGCCTCGGCGCCCTTCGGGTCCACCGCCGGATCCAGCGAGGAGGGCCGGCGGATCAGCGCCGCCAGCAGCGCCCCCTCGGACACGTTGAGCTGCTCGACGGGTTTGTTGAAGTACGCCTTCGACGCGGCCGAGATCCCGTAGGCGCCGCGGCCGAAATAGATGATGTTCAAATAAGCCTGCAGCACATCATCTTTGGACCACTCGCCCGACATCTTGGTGGCGATGACGAGTTCCTTGGCCTTGCGCATCAGTCCGGCCAACCCGTGCTGGGCCGAACCGACCAGCGCGTTCTTCACGTATTGCTGGGTGATCGTCGATCCGCCCTGCAGATCTCCGCTGCCGAACAGGTTGTTGCTCACCGCCCGCGCGAAGCCGCTGAAGTCGAACCCCGGGTTGGAGTAGAAGTTGCGGTCCTCGGCGGCGATCACCGCCTGGCGCACATGCACCGGTACCTGGCTGATGTTGATGTCGACCCGATTGCCTTCGGGGGGAATGATTTTGCCCAGCTCCGAGCCATCGCTGGCCAGGATCGTGGACACCTGATTGGTGCGGATGTTGCCCGGCTTGGGAACGTCGACGATGAAATATGCCATTGCGAACGTGACTATCGGCAGCAGCACCAACACGGCCGCGCCGAGGTAGGCCGCTCGCCGAACCCATCGCCAGTTGATCTGCTCGATCCAGCGCTGCCAGTCCGGCCCGGGGGCGCGGTGGCTGGCCCCTCCCCCATCACCGCCGCCGGGCCCGCCCAGCGGTGGGGGTGGTGGCGGCTCATCCGGTGGGCGGCGGCCCGGGCCCTCGCGCCGCGCCGGTGTCGACCGGCTGTCCAGGGCGGCCCTTACCTCCTCGATGGCGTCGCGCTGCGGGGGGGCCGACGACGCGGCGTCCAGCGCGGCCTTGACCTCGTCGATCGGGTCGGAGCGCGCGGGGGACCGATCGTCGAGGACCGGCGGCAAGATGGTTGTCATCCGGTCATCGGGACGCACCTCGCGACGGTGACCGGGCCCGGGACGCGGTTCCCGGCGCACACCTTCGTCGGTGCGGTCGGAGCGTGCCTGTTCGCCTACGCGCTCAGTCGCGGACCCGCTCGGATCACTGGTCGACTGGTCGTGGCGCCCTTCGTTATTCAATGGCCGTGCGGGCGCCGTTGCGCGCCGTCCGCGTGCCCCTCGGCGGGGGCGCCGGCCGTGCCGCGCCGAGCACGTACGACTTGACCAGGTGGTTCCAGCTGCAGGTCCGGCAGACCTCGACCACATGGACGGAGAACTCCGCGAACCGGGTCGCCAGCATGACCAATTCCTCGGCCGTCCGCGCCGAACCCGACACCGCGCCCAGGTGATCGCCGAACACCCATGACACCAGCGTGAGCTGTTCCTTTCGGCAGATGGGGCACATCACCTGGCTGGATTTCCCGTGAAACTTCGCTGCGCGCAGCAGATACGGATTGGCGTCGCACACCTCGGACACACCAGTGCGGCCCGAGTACACCTCGGCCAGCAGTGAGCGCCGCCGAAGCGCATAGTCCACTACCTGTCGCTGCAGTCGCACGTTGACCAGAGTACGACGCCGCCCGCACTGTCGATACGCAAGCAAGGCCGTCGCCGTTGCGCAGCACCGGACTTCTGCGATCGTCTCCGCGGCGAAACGGCTCGGGGCACCGCTTGGTGGTGGTCACCGTCTAACGGGCGGTTCTGCCGTCTTAACGGGCCGGTGACTGGCCCTTTTCCCGCTGACCGCAGCGCCTTGTCGGCGTGGCAAATGGCGTGCCAACATCCGGTGGTGTTGTGGCGAATATATCGAGACGATACGATTACGCGAGGCGTCGGGCCGTCGTAACTCACTATGCAAAAGGGGGTGTCTTGATGCTGGAGCTCGCCATCCTGGGTCTCCTTATCGAGTCGCCGATGCATGGATACGAGTTGCGCAAGCGGCTGACCGGCCTACTCGGCGCATTCCGAGCCTTTTCCTACGGTTCGCTGTACCCAGCGCTGCGCCGCATGCAGGCGGACGGGTTGATTGCCGAGAACGCCGCACCGGCCGGCACGCCGGTACGGCGGGCCCGTCGCGTCTACGAACTGACCGACGCCGGCCGCCGGCGCTTCGGTGAGTTGGTGGCCGACACGGGCCCACACAACTACACCGACGACGGTTTCGGTGTTCACCTGGCGTTCTTCAATCGCACTCCGGCCGAGGCCCGGATGCGGATCCTGGAGGGCCGCCGCCGCCAGGTAGAGGAACGCCGGGAAGGCCTGCGTGAAGCCGTGGCGCGGGCCAGCAATTCGTTCGACCGCTATACCCGGCAGCTCCACCAGCTCGGGCTCGAGTCCAGCGAGCGAGAAGTGAAGTGGCTCAACGAGCTCATCGCCGCGGAACGGGCAGCGCCCGGCTTGTCCGAGCAGACGTAGACCCCTCGCACGAAATCAGCACCACCAACCAGTCCCCCGACACCGCGATAAAAGGTTATGAGGTTAGGAGAACGCCCTATGAGTGAGCAGATCGCGCCGGAGGCGTCGACCGAGGTACGAGTCGCCATTGTCGGCGTCGGTAACTGCGCGTCTTCGCTGGTCCAGGGCGTTCAGTATTATTACGACGCCGACGAGAACAGCGCCGTGCCCGGCCTGATGCACGTGAAGTTCGGCCAGTACCACGTCCGCGACGTGAAATTCGTGGCCGCGTTCGACGTAGACGCCAAGAAGGTCGGCTTCGACCTGTCGGAGGCGATCTTCGCGTCGGAGAACAACACGATCAAGATCGCCGACGTGCCGCCCACCAACGTCACCGTGCAGCGCGGCCCGACGCTCGACGGCATCGGCAAGTACTACGCCGAGACCATCGAGATCTCCGACGCCGAGGCCGTCGACGTGGTCCAGGTGCTTAAGGAGAACAGGGTCGACGTGCTGGTGTCCTACCTGCCGGTGGGCTCCGAGGAGGCCGACAAGTTCTACGCCCAGTGCGCGATCGACGCCGGCGTGGCGTTCGTCAACGCGCTGCCGGTGTTCATCGCCTCGGACCCCGTGTGGGCCAAGAAGTTCGCCGACGCCGGCGTGCCGATCGTCGGTGACGACATCAAGAGCCAGATCGGGGCCACGATCACGCACCGCGTGATGGCCAAGCTGTTCGAGGACCGCGGCGTGCAATTGGACCGCACCATGCAGCTCAACGTCGGCGGCAACATGGACTTCCTGAACATGCTCGAGCGTGAGCGACTGGAGTCCAAGAAGATCTCCAAGACCCAGGCCGTCACGTCGAACGTGCAGCGCGAGTTCAAGACCAAGGACGTGCACATCGGCCCGTCCGACCACGTCGGCTGGCTCGACGACCGCAAGTGGGCCTACGTCCGGCTCGAGGGTCGCGCGTTCGGTGACGTGCCGCTGAACCTGGAGTACAAGCTCGAGGTGTGGGACTCACCGAACTCGGCCGGTGTCATCATCGACGCGGTGCGGGCAGCCAAGATCGCCAAGGACCGCGGCATCGGCGGCCCGGTGATCCCCGCGTCGGCCTACCTGATGAAGAGCCCGCCGCAGCAGCTGCCCGACGACATCGCTCGGACCCAGCTCGAAGAGTTCATCATCGACGCCAAGTAGTTTCGTTCCGCCCGAATGTGCGGTGAGGTCGCTTCCTGCGGCTTCACCGCACATTCGTTTTTCGGGGTGGCCGCGTTGACGGCTTCGCGTGTGCGCTGACAGCTTCGCTGTGATCGACCGCCGGCCTCGACGCGGAGGGTCGCCTGCAATCCGCGCGACGCATGATGCCGTCAGCGCGACGCCGACCAGACCGGCTGGCTGGCTGGCTGGCTGGCTGGCTGGCTGAGCCTGCCGTGGCGGACACCCGTGTGGTCGAGCACGACGAGATCATGCGCGCGCGATTTCATGGCATTCGGCGCCGATACGTCCTCTAGTGTCAGAGGTCGTGACCGACATTTCCGAGGACGAACTGGCCGCGCTGTCTGAGTTTTCGCTGCTGTCCGAGAACGCCGAGCAGGCCGGTGTCTCCGGTCCGCTGCCCGAGATCGAGCGCATCGAGACCGACACGGCACATGGCCGAATCAGCGCGCTGCGCTGGGGCGCTACCTCCCCACGAATCGTGTTCCTGCACGGCGGCGGGCAGAACGCCCACACCTGGGACACCGTCATCGTGGGCCTGGGTCAGCCGGCGCTGGCCATCGACCTGCCCGGCCACGGCCACTCCGGCTGGCGCGAGGACGGCGACTACTCCCCGCGCCACAACGCCGACGCGGTGGCTCCGGTGCTGCGGGAGCTCGCTCCGGACGCCGTGCTCGTCGTCGGCATGTCGCTGGGCGGGCTGACCGCGATCCGGGTGGGCGCCATAACACCCGAGCTGGTGCGCGAACTCGTGCTCGTCGACGTCACCCCGTCGGCGTTGCACCGGTACGCCGAGCTGACCACCGAGCAGCAGGGCACGGTCGCATTGGTCTCCGGCGAGCGCGAATTCCCCAGTTTCCAGGCGATGCTGGACCTGACCGTCGCCGCCGCCCCGCATCGCGAGGTCAAGGCCCTGCGGCGCGGCGTGTTCCACAATTCGCGCCGACTCGACAACGGTAACTGGGCGTGGCGCTACGACAACATCCGCAAAGTCCCCGACTTCGGCGACTTGTGGGAGGACGTCGACGCGCTGACCGCGCCCGTCACCCTTGTTCGCGGTGGCTCGTCGCCCTTCGTCACCGACGAGGATGCCGCCGAACTTGCCACGCGGACAACGCATTTCCGTGGGACACGGATCGTCGAGAATTCGGGGCATTCGGTGCAAAGCGACCAGCCTCTGGTGCTGATCGACCTGCTGCGCGGCGTGCTGCAGGCTCGGTGACCTAGCGGCCCGACATGACCACCAGGCCGGCCGGGCGTCCCCGGGACACCTCGATCGACGAGCGGGTGCTGGCGGTGACGCGTGAGCTGCTGGTCGAGGTGGGCTGGGACGAGCTGAGTGTGCGCCTGGTTGCGGCGCGCGCCGGGGTCGGACGATCCAGCCTGAGCCGGCGCTGGTCCTCCAAGGCGGATTTGGTGCTGCACGCGATTCTCGGTGAAAGTCCGGATCTGTCAACGTTTTCCGGGACCAACGCGACCGATTGGATCAACTGGGTCGTCGATGGCAGTCATGAACTGTTCAGCAGACCGGACGTCAGCGCGGCCTTGCCGGGGCTGTTGCTGGCCCTGCGCGAGAACGACGAGGGCCTCCGCAAGACATTGTGGGAGGAGTTCGCCGGCCCGGCGGTGCAGCTGTTCCGCGACGACGTCAACGCGACGACGCCCGACGAACGGCGCCGTGCCGACATCGACGCCCGGGCGTCGCTGGCGATGGCCGCGGGCGCCGCGTGGCTGATGACGACGATCGCCGTGGAGGACGACACCGACATGCTCCTCACCCGGATCGCGCAGATACTGACCGCCGCAGTCACCGAGCGCCGCTCGGGCTGACGCGACGGGTCCCCGACTTCCAGGGCGGCACCGCGCTATTCGTCGCCGGCACCCACGGCCTTACGGTGGGTGTATGACTTCGCCCCGCCGCCCAGACTTTCCCGTTCGCATCGGCGTCCAGCTCCAGCCTCAGCACGCCCCGCACTACCGCGAGCTGCGGGACGCCGTCCGACGCTGCGAGGACATCGGCGTCGACGTCGCGTTCACCTGGGATCACTTCTTCCCGCTGTACGGCGATCCGGACGGCCCGCACTTCGAATGCTGGACGGTGCTGGCGGCCTGGGCCGAGCAGACCTCACGGATCGAAATCGGCGCGCTGGTGACGTGCAACTCGTACCGGAATCCGGAGCTGCTCGCCGACATGGCTCGCACTGTGGATCACATCTCCGACGGCCGGCTCATCCTCGGGATCGGATCCGGCTGGAAACAAAAGGACTACGACGAATACGGCTACGAGTTCGGGACCGTGGGCAGCCGGCTGGACGACCTGGCCGCCGCGTTCCCCCGGATCACGTCGCGGCTGACCAAGCTCAACCCGGCACCCACCCGCGACATCCCGATCCTCATCGGCGGCAAAGGTCCGCGCAAGACGCTGCGACTGGTGGCCGAGTACGGCGACATCTGGCACGGATTCACCACCGTCGACAGCTATCCGGACGCGGCCGCGGTGCTGGACGAGCACTGCGCCGCCGTCGGACGGGACCCGGCCACGATCGAACGATCAGCCGGTGTCGAGGACAACAGCGGGGTGCGCCGCGGCGAAGGCGTCACTGGACTGATCGCCAACGCCGAGGGCCTCACCGCGCTCGGCGTGACGCTGCTGACCGTCGGCGTCAACGGTCCGGACTACGACCTGAGCGCCGCGGAGGCACTGTGTAGATGGCGCGACGGGCGCTGACGCGGCCATGTCGCGTTAGTCTGTCCGTCATCGCTCAAACACCTCAACGCAGACACGAAGCCATGAGAAACTTCTCAGCGCTAACTGGCCGACGCGGTTGAAAGAGACTCAGAAAAGCAGATGCCCAAGAAATACGGGGTCAAAGAGAAAGACCTGGTGGTCTCGCACATCCTCAACCTGGTGCTGACCGGCAAACTGCGCAGTGGCGACCGCGTCGACCGCAACGAAATCGCGATCGGCCTGGGCGTCAGCCGCGTCCCGATTCAAGAGGCACTGGTTCAGCTGGAACACGACGGCGTCGTGTCGACCCGGTATCACCGCGGGGCCTTCGTGGAGCGGTTCGACGCCGCGACCGTGCTCGAACATCACGAGCTCGACGGGCTTTTCAACGGCATCGCGTCGGCCCGAGCGGCGGCCGGCCCGACGCCGCGGATCCTCGGTCAACTCGATGGGCTCCTGCGTTCGCTGCGCGCCGCCAAAGACTCCCGCACCTTCGCCGAGATCGCCGACGAATACCGGCGCACCGTGAACGACGAGTATGCGGGACCGCGCCTGCACGCGGTGCTGCGCGCCTCGCAGAACCTCATCCCCCGCATGTTCTGGATGACTTACCAGAACAACCTCGACGAGATGCTGCCGTTCTACGAGGACGAGACCTCCGCAATACACCGGCGCGACCAGGAAGCGGCGCGGGCCGCATGCGTCGGCCGCTCACACCTGATGGCGCAGGCGATGCTGGCCGAACTGGTGCGACGCCGGGTGTTCAGCCCGCTCGACGACGTGCCCCGCGCGGTCGGCTCTCCGCTGCACGCGCTGCCCGGAATCGACGCCCCCCGGGGCGAGCCGGCGATCGCCCTCTGACCGAATTCACACCGCGCCGAGCAGCCGGTCAACCGATACGGTATCGGTGATGAGTTTGCGCATCGGCCCGTGCGGGACCCGCGGGGCAAAGCTGCTCGGACTGGCCGCGACGATCCTGATGGTATGCGGCCTGGCAATCGCTGCTCCCCTGACGTCAGCGCGTGCCGACAGAAACCAATGCGCGCCAGGGGGCGTGGACAGCGCGCGTGGTCTGCCCAAAGACCTGACCACCGTCGGGGGCGTCGGTGCGGACGCCAACCACACGACGCCAACCGTCGAACCGCTCAACGAGGTCGACGTCCACGCGCTGGGCCTCGGCACGCCCGGCGTCCTGACCGTCGGCACCCTGTCGGATGCGCCGCCGTCGATATGCGTCAACGCCTCTGGCCAATTCAGCGGTTTCGACAACCAGCTGCTGATGGCCATCGCGCAAAAGCTGGGTCTGCAAGTCCGTTTCATCAGCACCGATTTCTCGGCCCTGCTCGCGCAGGTGGCCTCGCGCCGCTTCGACGTCGGCTCCGCCTCGGTGAAGGCCACCGACGCCCGGCGGCGCACCGTCGGATTCACCAACGGCTACGACTTCGGCTACTACGCGCTGGTGGTGCCGACCGGGTCTCCCATCAACAGCTTCAGCGATCTGGGTCCGCGGCAACGCATCGGCGTCGTGCAAGGCACGGTCGAGGAGGCCTACGTCGTGGACGACTTGCACCTGCAACCGGTGAAGTACCCCGGCTTTTCCACCGTGTACGGCAGCCTCAAGACACATCAGCTCGACGCCTGGGTGGCCCCGGCGGCGCTGGCGGGCAATCTGATGAAGCCGGGAGATCCGGCGATGGTGGTCGCGCACGCCTTCACCCCCGGCGACTTCGTCGCCTACGCAGTCGCCAACGACAACCCGCCGCTGATCGCCGCGCTGAACTCCGGCCTGGACGCCGTCATCGCCGACGGCACCTGGGCACGGCTGTACAGCCAGTGGGTCCCTCGGCCACTGCCACCGGGCTGGAAACCCGGGTCGAAGGCCGCTCCGGCACCGGTACTGCCGGACTTTGCCGCGATCGCCGCGAGCCACCACCATAATTCGGCGGGCCCGGCCGTCCCGAAATCGATTCTGGCGCAATTGCGTGACCAATTCTTCGACTGGGAACTGTACCGCGAAGCCATCCCGACTTTGCTCATGACGGGACTGCCCAACACCTTGATCCTGACCAACAGCGCGATCGTGATCGGCCTGGTGCTCGGCATGGTGCTGGCCATGGCCGGACTGTCACATTCGCCCTGGCTTCGCTGGCCGGCGCGCATCTATACCGATATCTTCCGCGGTCTCCCCGAAGTCGTGATCATCCTCATCATCGGAATGGGTATCGGGCCACTGGTGGGCGGGCTGACGGACAACAATCCCTACCCGTTAGGCATCGCCGCGCTCGGATTGATGGCGGCCGCCTATATCGGCGAGATTCTGCGCTCCGGGATTCAGAGTGTTGACTCGGGACAACTGGAGGCCGCGCGGGCGCTGGGATTCAGCTATGTGGCCGCGATGCGGCTCGTGGTGGTCCCCCAGGGAATACGGCGGGTACTGCCCGCACTGGTGAATCAATTCATCGCGCTGTTGAAGGGCTCCGCGCTGGTGTACTTCCTAGGATTGGTTGCTCAGGAGCGCGAGCTGTTTCAGGTGGGGCGCGACCTCAATGCGCAGACCGGCAACCTGTCGCCGCTCGTGGCCGCGGGCCTGTTCTACCTGTTATTGACCATCCCGTTAACACATTTGGTGAATTACATCGACAACCGGCTGCGGCGGGGCCGGCCCGCCGAGGACCCGCACAATCCCACCGAGATAGTCGCATCCACGCTGGGGCAGGGGATGACGTGACGGGGGATACCGTGGAACAGGCATCAGTGTCGTTGCAGGCCAAGGACATTCACCAGATCCTGGGCGGGACGATGGTGCTGCGGGGCGTGGACATAGAGGTTCCCGCGGGCACCACCGCGGCCGTGATCGGGCCGTCCGGCTCCGGCAAGTCCACGCTGCTGCGCACCCTGAACCGCTTGCACGAACCGGATAGCGGAGACATTTTGCTGGACGGGCGATCGGTGCTGGGTGACGATCCCGCCGAACTGCGCCAGCGCATCGGCATGGTTTTCCAGCATTTCAACTTGTTCCCCCACCTGAGCATCCTCAAGAACGTCGCGCTCGCGCCGCGCAAACTTCGCGGCATATCCACCGACGAGGCACGCGATCTGGCGCTGACTCAGCTGGACCGAGTTGGGCTGAAACACAAGGCCGATGCCCGCCCCAGCATGTTGTCGGGCGGCCAGCAGCAGCGCGTCGCGATCGCCCGCGCGCTGGCAATGTCGCCGCAGGTGATGTTTTTCGACGAGGCGACCTCGGCGCTGGATCCGGAAATGGTCAAGGGCGCGCTGAAACTCATTGCCGATCTGGGCGCCGGCGGCATGACGATGGTGGTGGTCACCCACGAAATGGGTTTCGCCCGGTCCGCATCGGATGCGGTGGTATTCATGGATCAAGGCAAAGTCGTGGAATACGGGCCGCCGGAGCAGATATTCGAAGCCGCTAAGACCGATCGCCTACAGCGATTTCTATCCCAGGTGTTATGAGGCGTAGATAACTAGTCGCCGATAGCTCCCTTGTACGTGCCGCATATCGGGTTAGACTGCCGACTTATGGCGGACAGCGAATCCCCCGCGGGCGACGTCACCGAGCTTGCGGAAGGCCTGCACCGCGCGCTGTCCAAACTGTTTTCGATCCTGCGCCGCGGCGACCCCACCAGCGGAGTGGTCGCGGGCGAATTGACCTTGGCGCAACTGTCGATTCTGGTGACGCTGCTCGATCAGGGACCGATCCGGATGACCGACCTGGCCGCACACGAGCGGGTGCGGACGCCCACCACGACGGTGGCCATCCGCCGACTCGAGAAGATCGGGCTGGTGAAACGTTCGCGCGATCCATCGGACCTGCGGGCGGTGCTGGTGGACATCACCCCGCGCGGGCGGGCGGTACATGCGGAGTCGCTGGCCAACCGGCACGCCGTGCTGGCCGCGATGCTCAGCTCGCTTTCGCCGTCCGACCTGGACACGCTGACCCAGGCGCTGGCACCGCTGGAACGGCTGGCCTGCGGCGAGCCGAGCTCCGGCCCCAACGGAGAGCCTGCCGCGCGTAAGCAGGCGTGAAAGTATCTGGTTTCCAACGATATTGGTGATGATCGTAGACTGAGCGGCATGCCCACTGCACTCATCACCGGCGCCAGCGGCGGTATCGGCTCGGCCATCGCCGCGGCGCTGGCGCCGACCCACACCCTGCTGCTGGCCGGTAGACCCTCAGATCGGCTCGACGCCGTTGCGTTCCGGCTCGACGCCACCACCTTCCCGATGGACCTCACCGATACGGACGCGATCGAGTCCGGCTGTGAAATCGTCGACGAGCTAGACGTGCTGGTGCATAACGCGGGCCTGTCGATCCCGGGCCATGTCGACGAGTCCAGCATCGAGGAGTGGCGCGCGACCTTCAGCGTGAATGTGTTTGGGCCGGTTGCTCTTACGCTAGCGCTGCTGCCGGCGCTGCGGGCCGCACGCGGTCAGGTGGTCTTCATCAATTCCGGAGCGGGGCGCAACCCCTCCCCCGGCATGGCGTCGTACTCGGCCAGCAAGTTCGCGTTGCGCGCGTTCGCCGACTCGTTGCGCGGCGACGAGCCGCAGCTGCGGGTGACGACGGTCTATCCGGGCCGCACCGACACCGACATGCAGCGCGAGCTCGTCGCATTCGAGGGCGGCGAGTACGACCCGGCCGGCTTCCTGCGGCCCGAGACCGTGGCGACCGTAGTCGCCAACGTGGTGGCCACGCCGCGCGACGGTCACGTCCACGAAGTGGTGCTCCGTCCGGCAGGACGCTAGCCGGGTGCTCAGACGACCAGGTTGACCAGCCGGCCGGCGACCACGATCACCTTGCGCGGGGTGGCGCCCGCCAGGAACGCCTGCACCTTTTCGTCCGCCAGCGCCGCGGCTTTCAGCGTTTCAGAGTCGGCGTCGGCAGCCACCAGCACCCGTCCCCGCACCTTGCCGTTGACCTGGACCGGGTACTCGACGGTGTCGTCGACGAGATACGCGGGGTCGGACTGCGGGAACGGGCCGTGCGCGAGCGAGCTGGTGTGCCCCAGCCGCAACCACAACTCCTCGGCCAGATGCGGGGCCAGCGGCGCCAGCAGCAGCACCAGCGGCTCGACCGCCGCGCGGGGCACCACGTCGCGATGCGTCTTGGTCAGGTGGTTGGTGTACTCGATCAGTTTGGCCGCCGCGGTGTTATTGCGCAGCGCCGCATAATCTTCCGATACTCCGGCGATGGTGCGATGCAGCACCCGCAGCGTCTCGTCGTCCAGCTGCTCTGCCGTATCGGCCACCCGCAGTTCGCCGGTGCTCTCGTCGACCACCAGCCGCCAGACCCGCTGCAGGAAACGGTGTGCACCGACGACGTCCTTGGTGGCCCAGGGTCGGGATGCCTCGAGCGGGCCCATCGACATTTCGTACACGCGCAGGGTGTCGGCGCCGTACTCGTCACAGATGGTGTCGGGCGAGATCGAATTCTTCAGGCTCTTACCGATTTTGCCGAATTCCTGGAAGACCTGCACCTCGCCGTCGGGTCCGGGGTAGACGAATCCGTCGCCGCGTTCGATCACCTCGTCGGCCGGGACGTACGACCCCCGGGCGTCGGTGTAGGCGAACGCCTGGATGTAGCCCTGGTTGACCAGCCTGCGGTAGGGCTCTCGCGACGACACATGCCCCAGGTCGTACAAAACCTTGTGCCAGAACCTGCAATACAGCAGGTGCAGCACCGCGTGCTCCGCACCGCCGACGTACAGGTCGACGCCGCCCGGGTCCTGCGGGCCATGCTCCGCGGGCCGCGGTCCCATCCAGTAAGCCTCGTTTTCCTTGGCGCAGAACCGTTCTGAGTTGTGTGGATCGGTGTAACGCAGCTCATACCAGGAGCTGCCGGCCCACTGCGGCATCACATTGGTGTCGCGGGTGTAGGGCCTCAGGCCATCCCCGAGATCCAGCTCAACGTGCACCCACTCGGTGGCCTTGGCCAGCGGGGGCGACGGCTCGCTGCTCGCGTCGTCGGGGTCGAACAGAACGGGCGAATAGTCGGGCACGTCGGGTAATTCCACCGGCAGTGCCGCATCGTCGAGGGCATGCGCACGCCCGTCGCTGTCGTAGACGATCGGGAAGGGCTCGCCCCAATACCGTTGCCGCGCGAAAAGCCAGTCACGCAACCTGAATTCGATGCGGGCCCGGCCGCGGCCCTCAGACTCCAGGTGCGCGGTGATCGCCTTCTTGGCCGCGGCCACGTCCATTCCGTCGAGAAAACCGGAATTCACCAGAACCCCGTCGCCGGTGTAGGCGCCCTGTGAAATATCGCCGCCCGCAATGACTTCCAGAATCGGCAGGTGGAATTCCGTTGCGAAGTCCCAGTCCCGCTGATCGTGACCCGGTACCGCCATGATCGCGCCGGTGCCGTACCCCACCAACACATAGTCGGCAATGAAGATCGGCACCGGCTTGCCATTGGCGGGATTGGTCGCGAAGCTGCCAAGAAAAACGCCGGTCTTCTGCTTGCTCTCCTGGCGTTCCAGGTCGGACTTCGCCGCGATCGAGCGCCGGTAGGCCGCCACGGCTTCGGCGGGGGTGGGGGCGCCGTAGGTCCAGCGGGCGTCGGCATCGTCGGGCCAGGCCGCGGCGACCAGCTCGTCGACCAGCTCGTGCTCGGGCGCCAGCACCAGGTAGGTGGCGCCGAACAACGTGTCGGGACGCGTGGTGAACACCTCGATATCGACCTGCGTGCCCGCTCGGGCGCCGCTAGGCACCGAGGCAGAGAACAACGCCTCCGCTCCGGTCGACCGCCCGATCCAGTTGCGCTGCATCGTCTTGACCTTTTCCGGCCAGTCCAACAGCTCCAGATCGTCGAGCAGCCGGTCGGAGTACGCGGTGATCCGCATCATCCACTGCCGCAACCGCTTTCGGAATACCGGGAAATTGCCCCGGTCGCTGCGACCATCGGCGGTCACCTCTTCGTTGGCCAGCACCGTGCCCAGCCCGGGGCACCAGTTGACCAGCGAATCGGCCCGATAGACCAGGCGAAAGCCGTCGATCACGTCGGCACGCTCCCCCGCCGACAACGTCGCCCAGTCCCGGCCGTCGTCGACGCGGCGGCGGCCGGACTCGAACTCGGCGATCAGCTCGGCGATCGGCCGCGCCTTGTTCGCCGCGGTGTCGAACCAGGCGTTGTAGATCTGCAGGAAGATCCATTGCGTCCACTTGTAGAACTCGACATCGGTGGTCGAAAAGCTGCGCCGGCTGTCGTGTCCGAGACCCAGGCGGCTCAGCTGACGGCGGAAGTTGACGATGTTGGCGTCGGTCCTGGTGCGCGGATGGGTACCGGTTTGCACCGCATACTGTTCTGCGGGCAGGCCGAAGGAATCAAAGCCCAGCGCGTGCAACACGTTCCGACCGTTCATCCGGAAGAAGCGGGCGTACACATCGGTGGCGATATAGCCCAAGGGGTGCCCGACGTGCAGGCCGTCGCCCGACGGGTAGGGAAACATGTCCTGCACGAACAGCTTGTCGTCGGGGATCGAGCTCGGATCCGCGGGAGCCAGCGACCCGACCGGGTTGGGGACGTTGAACGTCCCCAACGTCGCCCAGTTCCGCTGCCAAGCGTCCTCGATGCGGCCCGCCAGCTCCGCGGTGTAGCGGTGTGGCGGGGCGTCGGAGTCCGTCGGAGCGGCCAGGGCGTAGCTCCGGGACGCGGTGGTCGGAGGTTCGGTCACGTGACCAGGGTATAAGGACCGCCTCGCTGCGTTCGTCGGCCACAGGTTGATAAAGGTTGAGTTGCGCACCGATCAGGGCTTCATCCCAGGTCGATGTCGGGGCTGTTCACCGTCTTTGACCCGTGGTTACAGTCAGCCTCTGTACTACGGGTGCTGGCTCCCCAGCCATTCGGAAGGACCGACGGACATGACTGAGATCGCCGTTCCGTGGCGTGTATTCGTCGGCGGCTGCGCCGCCGCGGCGATCGGCGTCACCGTTTTTGCCGGCGGCATCGCGTCCGCCGACCCGGTAGCCCCCACGCCGCCGCCCGCCCCCGCCGGCGCCGTGCAGACACCGCAGAACTTCGTGGCGGCCCCCGGCGGCGCTGCCGGAAGACGGTTCGTCCCCACCCCGCCGTCCGCGAATCCGTTTGCGCCGCCGAGCCTTGCCGTGGCGCCCGGCGCTGCCGCCGTCGCCCCCACCCCACCCGCCGCCAACCCGTTCGCGCCGCCGACGCTCGCAGCCGCACCCGCCGCGGCCGGGGCCCCCGCCCAGCCGGCCCCCACCCCCGCAGCTTCCGGGACGCTGCGCGACTACTTCCAATCCAAGGGCGTGAAGCTGGAGGCGCAGAAGCCGCAGGGGTTCAAGGCGCTCGACATCACCCTGCCGGTGCCGGCGCGCTGGACGCAGGTCCCCGACCCCAACGTGCCGGACGCGTTCGCCGTCATCGCCGACCGGCAAGGCGCCAGCGTGTACACCTCAAACGCGCAGGTAGTGGTGTACAAACTGGTCGGCAACTTCGACCCCAGGGAAGCGATCACGCACGGCTACGTCGACAGCCAGAAGCTGCTGGCGTGGCAGCCCACCAACGCGTCGATGGCTGACTTCGCGGGCTTCCCCTCCTCGGTCGTCGAAGGCACCTACCGCGAAGGCGATATGACGCTGAACACCTCGCGGCGTCACGTCATCGCGAGTTCGGGGCACGACAAGTACCTGGTGTCGCTGTCGGTGACCACCGACCGCGCCGTGGCGGTCTCGGACGCGCCGGCCACCAACGCGATCATCAACGGATTCCGCGTCACCGCGCCGGGAGCCCCGGCGGCGCCGGCCCCGAGTACCGCTCCGGTCGGGCTTCCCGGCCAAACCCCCGCGGCCGCCCCGGCCCCGGTTCGCGCGCCCGCGGTGATCCCGGCGCAACCGCCCGCCGCCGCGGCCGCCCTCCCCGCACCCGCCGCCGCTCCCGCGCCGGCTGCGGTGCCGAGCCAGCTGCAGGCCGCGCAGCCCGCGCCGAATTTGTTGGCGCTGGTGCCCGGGCTGCCCCCGCTGCCGAACTTCACCAGCATCACTGGCCGCTAACGTCGCGCCATCCCCAGCCCGCCGCGGCCGGGCGCGCACACCGACGACCCGCCTCGTATTGTGAACGCATGGTGATCGCGGGGGTGCTCTGCATATGTGCGGCGGTGGCTTCCGCCGGCTTCGGAACCTGGTCGCTGTCCCGCAACCAGGTCGTCGATACCTCAGCACTGGCCCTGCGCGCCCTGGCGCCGACGCAGTTGGCTGCCGCGATCATGCTGGCCGCCGGCGGCGTGGTTGCCCTCGCCGCGTCACCGCACACCGCGCTGGTGGTGATCATCGTCTGCGTGGTGGGCGCGCTGGGCACCCTGGCGGCCGGTTCGTGGCAGAGCGCGCGCTTTGCGCTGCGCCGGGAAACCGCGGCGGCGGGCACTCCGGAGGACGGGTGCGCCGGTGCGTGCGCCGTCTGCACGCAGTCCTGCCACTGAGCCCGCGCCCGGTCCTGGTCGACTCGTCATGATCAGACGGTTCGCCGCGATTCTCGACGTGTTCCTGCTGGCCCTGGCCGCAACCGTGGCCCTGGCCGCCCTGCTCCCCGCGCACGGCCGGGCCGCCGAAATCGTGTCGATCGCCGCCAAGACGGCCATCGCGCTGCTGTTCTTCCTTTACGGCGCGCGACTCTCACCGCAGCAGGCCTGGCACGGCGTACGCCAATGGCGACTGCACCTGCTGGTGCTGTCCACCACGTTCGTGATCTTTCCGGTGTTGGGGTTGGCCGCCCGGATTCTGGTGCCCTCGGTCATGACCGCCGACCTCTACAACGGGTTGTTGTTCCTGTGCCTGGTCCCGTCGACGGTGCAGTCGTCGATCGCGTTCACGTCCATCGCGCGGGGCAACGTTTCGGCCGCGATCGTGAGCGCCTCGTTGTCCAACATCCTCGGTGTGGTGCTGACCCCGCTGTTGGTGGTGCTGCTGATGAACACCAGCGGCGGGGTCCATGTCGACGCCACGGCGATCCGCGACATCGTGCTGCAGCTGGTGTTGCCGTTCGGCACCGGCCAGTTGCTGCGGCCGGTGCTCGGCGGGCTGATCGCCCGGTACGCGGCGGTGCTCAAGGTCGTCGACCGAGGCTCGATCCTGCTCGTGGTGTACACCGCGTTCTCGATGGGTGTGGTGGAAGGGATCTGGGCCGGCGTCGAGGTGCGGCAATTGCTCCTGGTCGCGCTGGTCGCCGCGGCACTACTGGCGGTCGTGCTGACCGCCACCACCGTTATCGGCCGGTTGGGCCGACTCGACCGGGGCGATGCCATCGTGTTGCTGTTCTGCGGTTCGAAAAAGAGCCTGGCGTCCGGGCTGCCGATGGCGCTGGTGTTCTTCCCCGCGGCGACCGTCGGTCTGACCATGTTGCCGCTGATGATCTTTCACCAGATCCAGCTCGTGGTCTGCGCCATGATCGCGAGCAGGCTCGCACGCCAAGCCGACGCGGCGCCGGAGGCGGGGGAGTAGCGCTCAGTTCCTGCTGACGTCGATGGGGTGGGTGGCAAGCAGCGACAGCGGCAGCGGCTGGCGGCGCAGCACTTGACCCCACAGGTCCGCCTTCGGCCCCACCAGCACGTCAGAAGGCAACGCCGACAACACAATCCAATCATCGCGCTCGATCTCGCCTTCGAGCTGACCGATCGTCCAGCCCGAGTACCCGGCGAAGATCCGTACCCCCTCCACCAGGGGAGCGATCAGGTCCGGTTCGGCATCCAGATCGACCATCACGATGCGCCCCGCCACATGCCGCAGGCCCGGTACGCCCTGGGGGTCCGAGCCGACGCGCAACGTCGCCAGGCACAGGGCCGCGTCGCGCTTCACCGGCCCGCCGATGAACATCGTCTTCGGCTTGGCCGTCAACTTCGCCCACTGCGGCAACACGTTGTAGACCGCGGTCTCGCTGGACCGGTTGAGCACCACCCCGAGCGTGCCGCCGTCGTTGTGCTCGACGATGTAGATCACGCTGCGCCGGAACGTCGGCTCGAGAAGATCGGTGTTGGCCAGCAGCAAGGTACCCGCACGCACCCGCTGCGCGGCGGGTGCGACCGAGTCTTCGGGATCTTCGGGCGGCGGCATCAGACCATCATCGCACTCCCGCAGCACAACCCGGGGAAAATAGGTCCGCCGCTGCAACATTTGTACTGTTAGTGGGGCGGCGTCGAGGGTGACAACGCGCACCCACGCCCAATCGGTGGAAGTCGGTCCTTTTGTTTCAAGCCCGGATGCAATCGAGTGCACCCGTCGAACTGTGGCGGTCGGTGCGCAGCATGCCCGATTTCTGGCGACTGATGCAGCTGCGCATGGCAAGCCAGTTCGGCGACGGCCTGTTCCAGGCGACGGTCGCCGGAGCGCTGCTGTTCAACCCCGACCGGGCCGCCGACCCCGCCTCGATGGCGCGCGCATTCGCGGTGCTGTTCTTGCCCTACTCGCTGTTGGGGCCCTTCGCCGGGGCGTTGATGGACCGCTGGGATCGGCGCTGGGTGTTGGTCGGAGCCAATCTGTGCCGACTGGCCCTCATCGGTGCGATCGGGACCATCCTGGCGATCCGCGCCGGCGAGGTCCCGCTGTTGCTCGGGGCGCTGCTCGCCAACGGGATGGCCCGCTTCGTCGCGTCCGGCCTGTCGGCGTCGCTGCCCGACGTGGTGCCGCGGGAACAGGTCGTCACGATGAACTCGGTGGCGACCGCCTCAGGCGCGATCGCGGCCTTCCTCGGCGCCAACTTCATGTTGGTCCCGCGCTTCTTCTTCGGCGCCGGCGACAAGGGCGCCGCGGCCATCATCTTCACAACCGCCGCCCCGATATCGATCGCATTGCTGCTGTCGTTGCGTTTCGGCCCGCGGGTGCTCGGCCCGAAGGACGGCCGTCGCGCGATTCACGGCTCGGCGTTCTACGCGGTGATCACCGGGTGGATTTACGGCGCCCGCACGATAGTGCGCACACCCACGGTCGCCGCCGCCCTGTCCGCGCTGGCCACCCACCGGATGGTGGTGGGCATCAACTCGCTGTTGCTGTTGCTGCTCGCCCACCGCGTCAAGGATCCGGCGGTCGGCGGGTTGGGCATCGCGCTGGTGTTCTTCGCCGCCTCGGGGCTGGGAGCATTTCTGGCCAACCTGCTGACGCCGCCGACGGTGCGGCGCTGGGGCCGCTATGCGGCGGCGAACGGCGCGCTGACGGCCGCGGCGTTGATCGAGGTGGCGGGGGCCGGGCTGATGGTGCCGGTGATGGTGGGGTGCAGCTTCTTCCTCGGCATCACCGGCCAGGTGGTCAAGCTGTGCGCCGATTCGGCGATGCAGATGGACGTCGACGACGCGCTGCGTGGGCACGTGTTCGCGGTGCAGGACGCCCTGTTCTGGGTATCCTTCATCATCGCCAATTCGATTGCGGCAGCGTTGATTCCGGCCGACGGCTATGCGCCCGCGTTCGTGGTGTTCGCGTCGGCTCTGTATTTGGTGGGGCTGCTGGTGCACAGTGTCGTCGGCCGTCGCGGGCAGCCCGCGGCGGCGCGCTAGGAGGCAATGATGGCCGATCCCGCTCCCTTCGTGGCCGAACTTCGGGCCGAAAGCGACGACCTGGACGCGTTGGTCGCGCCGCTGGCGGCACAACGCTGGGCCGATCCGACACCGGCGCCGGGCTGGACGATCGCCCACCAGATCGGGCATCTGCTGTGGACCGACCGGGCGGCCCTGAAGTCCGTCACCGACGCGGCGGGATTCACGGAGATGTTGACCGCCGCCGCGCAGGACCCCGGCGGCTTCGTCGATGCCGGCGCCGCGGAGCTGGCCGCGGTGCCCCCCGCCGAGCTGTTGGATAACTGGCGGGTCACCCGCGGACGGCTGCACGACGAGCTGCTCGCGGTCACCGACGGCCGGAAGCTGCCGTGGTTCGGGCCGCCAATGAGCGCGACGTCGATGGCCACCGCCCGCCTGATGGAGACCTGGGCCCACGGGCTCGACGTCGCCGACGCGCTCGGAGTCAAACGCCCGGCCACCGAGCGGCTGCGTGCTATCGCCCACATCGGCGTGCGCACCCGCGATTACGCGTTCGTCGTCAATGATCTGACGCCGCCGGCCGAGCCGTTTCTGGTCGAGCTGCGCGGACCCGGCGGCGATACCTGGACGTGGGGTCCGCCCGACGCCGCTCAGCGGGTGACCGGCGACGCCGAGGACTTCTGTTTCCTGGTCACTCAGCGGCGGCCGCTGACCGCGCTCGATATCACCGCGATCGGGCAGGATGCGCAGCGCTGGCTGGGCATCGCGCAGGCTTTCGCGGGTCCGCCCGGCTCGGGTCGGTGACCGCTCCGCTACTCGGAGTCGGTCCGATCTGACCCGACGACCACGCGAGCGCGAGCGACGTCCTTTTCCGCGGTGCCTTCCTTGCCGTGCCCCAGCATGCCAGCCGGCGACATCGGCATCGGCGATCCGCCCACCCCGGTCGTGGCCGTCGGGCCGCGCACCTCGGCGGCGTTGAGCACGCCCGCGCGCAGGCTTGTGGGCCGGCCGGCGGTCTCGGGTTCGAAGCTGCTGGTGGGGCGCGTGTAGCTGGTGAGGCCGACACCGGAGCTACCAAGACTGCCGACCGCACCGCCCGCGCCGCCGGCACCCGAGGCGCCCAAACCGCCCGCACCTGCCAGCACCGGTTCGGCGGCGGCACCGGCCGCGCCGGCGTTGCCGCCGCCGGCCCCGGAGAACAACCCACCCATTGACTGCATCATCTGCATCGGCATCTGGCCGAGACCCTGGAATGCTTCCATCGGCGCCTTGACCACCGACTGCAGCGGCTCCATCACGCTCTGCATCATCTGCATCGGCATCTGCATCATCGAGCTCATCTGGCTGCCGCCCTCGGCGGGGGCGGCAGCCGCCTGCCCCGCGCCTTGTGTCGCCTGGCTGCCGACCTGCAGCGCGCCGTTCATGCCGCCCTGCGCCGCCGCTTGGCCGACCGCCGAGGCCGCAGCGGCCGGGGCGGCAGGGGAGGCGCCCATCGGTGCGATAGGGGGCGGAACCGCCAGCGCCGCAATGAGTGCTGCCAAAGTGCTGGCGTAGGCCCAGCCGATGCTCGAGTTCTGCGGCCAGTGCTCGAAGTAATACTCACCGTCCCGCTCGGCCATCGCGGGCGTGTTTTGACCGAAGAAGTTCGTCGAGAACAAGGTGTGCCATTCGACCCGGTTGGTGGTCGACACGATCGACGGGATGACCGACGACCTCGCCAGCGTGAACGCCTCGACCGCAGCTTGGGTAACGGCGATCTTATGCGCCGTCCAGCCCACCAGCGTGTGCAGTCCCATGTTCAGACCGGTGCTGGTGGCCATCGACGCCACCCCACCGAAGCCCTGCCACTGAGCGGCGGTTGCCACGGAATTGACCGTGGAAAGACCCGCCGCGACTTCCTTGTTCGTCGTCTCGGTGACCCACACGGCGTTGTTGGCGAGCACCGACGCGGGGTTACCCGCCTCGAAGATCGCAGCGACGATCTCGGGCGGACCGTTCCACCTGGGATCAGCCATGACGAGATCGACTTATACGGCGGAAGCGGCAGCGCCGGCCGCGTCGGCGGCGACGTTCGATATGGACGCCAGGCCCTGGGCTCCGGCGAACCCGGCGCGCTGCCCGGCGTGCTCGGTCGCCGTAGCCAGATAGGTCGCCCCTGCGGCATTCAGCGCGGCCGCGAACTCGACCGAGTCGGCATCCGGGGCCATCGGCAGCACCCCGGTGAGCGCCGCGCCTCCGGCCGCCGTGGTGGCCGCCATTTCCTCGCTGATTCCCGTTTCGGCGGTCGACGACAGGTCGACGGCCTCTGAGCCAAACTGATACAGCCCACCCATTTTGCCCTCCGTAATTCGCATTGCCAGTCACGGCTACAGGGGAATACCCATTTGCCTGACTTCCCACCCCAGTTGTCTCCGCCGAGAATGCCGCGGAATTTATCGATTCTATGGTGGGCGCGGAAGGGTGTCGAATCACCTTTCTGCGGGTCGGGGCGGTCGGGGCGGTCGGGGCGGACCGACCTATTCCGCGTCTCCCACCAGCACGCCTTCCATCGCGCCGTCGGTGGTGACCAGCAACCCGCGGCCCGGCGGGAGTTGCTGCGCGCTCACCCGGCCGAACACCTTCACCGCGGCCGGATCGTTGTCCATGAATAACGTCGGTGCCCGCGAACTGGTCATCTTCTGCAGGAATGGATTGGTCACCGAGACCCCGGCCCAGTTGCCGGGAAGCCGGGAAGCAATCACGTGCAGGCCGATCTCACGGCTGCGTTCCATCAATCCCCACAACGGTGCCGTCGCCGCGACCTTGCCGATCACCCCGTGCGGCCGCAGCTCCTGCTCGTCGTCGATCAGCACGAAATGGTGCGGACCCTCCCAGGTGCTGCGCCGCAGCAACTCCTCTTGGCTCAGGCCCGACGGCGGCAGCCGGTCGCGCAGGACCCCCGCCAGCGCCTCGACCACCGCGTCGATGTCGTCGGCGGTGTAGGCGTAGGCACGGACGTGCGGACCCCGGATCTTGCCGATCAGCGACGTCTTCGGGTCGATGATCGTGATCTGCGCCTGCTCCGGGGTGAGCTGGCCGATAATCGCCTGCCCGAACGCCGCCAACGTCGTGGTCTTGCCGCACAAGGCCCGGCCCACCACCAACATGTTGGGCACCGTGCGGGACGGCAAGTAGGTTGGTTGCAGGGCACTTTCGCCGATCGCGAAGGGAACGTTGAACGGGTCGGACGCCGGCTCGCGCTCGGCGAACGCCGAGATAACCTGGGCGAGCGCGACACGTTCCGGTAGCCGCGCTAGGCGCTGCAGCCGCCCGGCGCCGGTCACCTCGGCGATCACCGCGCCGATCCCGCGGGTCGCGACGCGATCCCCGTTGGCGGCGGTCAGCTCCGGCACCCCCACCAGCAGCTCGTGGCCCTCGCGGGTGACCCCGAAGCCGGGCCGGTCCAAAGTGTTGCGGGCGGCTTTGCGCCGTTCGAAGCCCTCGCCCATCTGCGTCTCGTCGGGATTGCTCAGCCGCAACTGGATACGGGCGTTGGACACGTTGACCAGTTGCTGTTTCTGCCCCACCAACCACGCGGTGGCACTGGTCATGATGTGCACGCCGTAGGACAGGCCCTGGCGCGCGATGGAGACCAGGCGGTCGCCCGTCGGGGGATCCTTGTCGTAGAGATCGCTGAAGTTGTCGACGACGAGGAAGACATCGCCGAACTTGTCGTTGGGATCGGTGCCGCCTTCGCGTTCGGTACCGAACCGTCGCTCCCGGAACTCGGAGATGTCGATTTGGTACTGCTTGAACGCGGCCTCACGAGCCAGAATCAACGCTTCGATCGCCGCGACGGTGCGCGAAACTCCCTCGGTATCAGTCTGACTGACCACCGACGCGACGTGCGGCAGCTCCTCGACCGGGTACAGCGACGCCCCGATGCCGAAGAAGGTGACCCGTTCCGGCCGATACATCAGCGCCGCGGAGACCATCAGAGTCATCAGGGTGGTGGACTTGCCGCGCTGAGCGGTCGCCACCACCATGATGTTGTCCATCTCGACGTCCATCACATGCACGCGCTGGGCGTGGTCTTCGGGAATGTCGACCACGCCGACCGGGAACACCAGCCCGGGGTTCTGCCCGTAGTCCACGTACCACGGCTTGCCCCGCCACGCACCCACCAGGGCGTCCATCGTCTCGCTGACTTCCAGTGGTGGAAGCCAGATTTGGTGCGGTGGACGGGCTGGGTGAGCCATCAACGATTCGCGGATGACATCGACGAGTTTCTTCTTACGGAAGCCGTCGGAGTGGAACAGGAACTCGTCGGGCTCATCGGGTTCCTCGGCGACGGCCAAGGCTTCGCTGTCGGCTTCGCTGAGCGGCTGGTAGGCCCAGGTGAAGGCCCGCGGCTGCGAAAAGCTCACGTCCACCGTCTTGTTGACGTTGACCACCCGCTTGGGCACTACGAACGGGGCCGACACGTAGAAGCACCGGAACTGTTCGATGTCGCGCGGACCCACCTTGAGCAGGGCGTACCCGTTTTCCTTAGAGGGCAAGTGCAGGGCGGCGTCGCTGCCGATCACGTCGCGGGAGTCCTCGGCCGTCTCAGCGCGCAGCGCAACCCGAAAGGCGATGTTGCTCTTGGCTTTACTGAGCGACGACAGATCCAGCCGCTGGCCGCCAAGGGTGAAGAAGACGTTACAGCCGCGGCCTTCTTGCCCGATGTGAATGACCAGGTCGATCCACTCGGGGTGATGAATGAACAGCTCGAGGTATTCGTCGATGATCACGAGTAGGATCGGGACGGGCTCTAAATCCCTTCCGGCAAGCCGCATTTCCTCATACTCGTTGGCGTCGCGGGCCCCGGCCTTGTTGAAAAGTCGGTAACGCCGGGCGATCTCGCCGTTGACGGCCTTGCGCATCCGCTCGGCCAGGTGCCGGTCGTCTTTTCCGAGGTTGGACAGCGAGCCCGCGACATGCGGGAAGCCCTGCAGATCCTGGGCCGCCGATTCGAACTTCATGTCGACGAAGATGACGATGAACGTCTCGGGGGAGTGCGTCAACGCGATACCGCTGCACAGCGACAGGAAGTACTCCGACTTCCCCGAACCGGAGGTACCGATCACCACCGAGTGGAAGCCGAACCCACCAAAGTCCTTGGCGCGCAGGATGACGTACTGCAGCTCGCCGCCCTGCCTAACGCCGACGGGGACCATCGCCCACTTGGAGTCACCGCGCCCACGGCTTTCGCCCCAGAGTCTGTCGACGTCGAGTTCGCGGGGATCGCTGATTCCCAGCGCCCGTAGCAACTCCCCGCCCTGGCTGTCGGTCTCCGACAGCTCGCCGGCGCTCATCGGGGACCAGCGGGCGATCGCCCGCGCGTAGCGGCTGGCGGTGCTCTCGGCGAGCATGTCGGCCACGGCGTAGAACGCGCCGCGATGGGTGAGCCTGCCTTCGCGCAGCTCGAAACGTTCGCCCTCGTCGGCGAATCCGACGCCGACGCCGGCGCGGGTGGCCAACCGCAGCACCGTGATGCCGGCCATGCCCTTCTGTCCTGTCACGCCCTCCCATTGCTCGGGCGTGCCGACGTTGTCATCGACGATCACCCAGTGCGGGCCCAGTGTCAGCCCGGCGGGCGATTCCATCGGCGACGGCATGGAGGTGGGGCTGGCTCCGACCGGGGGCGTCCACGGGCCCCGCCCCTTGCGATGCAGCTCGGCGTCGAGCGCCTCTTCCAGTTCGGTCGGGGACGTGAACACCAGCCGGCGCAGCCCGCACGCATCGAACATCTCGTCGTGCTGGTTGTGCGGCAACCACACCAGCCACGACCACTGCTCGGGATGCCGGGTCACCACCATGAGCTTCAGGTCTCCGGGGCTGTGGTAGACCGCCAGCGAGCACAGCAGCGATCGCGCAAAGCTGTGCAGCTCGCTGGGCTCGTCGCCGATGAAGCTGAAGCCGGGCTTCGACCGCAGGCTCAGCACCTTGCCGATGCCGCGGATTTTGCTCTGCTCGAGGATGAAATCCCGGAGCGCACCGCCGGTCACCGGTTCGAGCTCCTCGCCGATCGGGACGTCGGGCCACTGCAGCGACACCGCCGATTCGCTGGCCTGCTGAATGCCGATACCCAGGCGGACATCCAGAAAATCCGGGTCGGTCGCGCGCCGCTCCCACATCCGCGGCCCACCGATGACGGTGTCCAGTTTCTGCGGATCGCCATGCACGAAGAGCTGGCTGCGGCGCTGCTGCTGAGCGGCGTGCTGCACCTCGTCACGGTCGTCGTCGAGTTGGCGTAGGTAGCTGCGGCGCTGCTTTTCCTGTTCGCCCCAACTGATCCGGCGACCTCGCCCGAAGCGCCCGCTGAACATCAGCGTGCCGAAACCGACCAGGCCGATCATCGGGAAGAACCCGGACTGAAGCGATCGGATGCCCGACGCGTACATCACCACCAAAGTGCCGATGATTCCCACCAGCAGTGCAGGAAGCGCAATCATCACCAAGATATTGCGGGGCTCGCGTTCGGGCAACGCCAGCGGCGCGGCCACCGCGATACGCACCGGCGGAACGTTCGGCGGCGGCTTACGCCGACCGCGTACGAAACCTCTCTTGGACATACTTACCCCCCGCTTTCGGTGGAATCGGGAATGGGCGCCACCGCCCCGCCGCCGGCCACCGCGTCACGGGCGACCAAGGCCGCATCGCGGCCTATCGCGGGCCCGACGGCGAAGGTGCGCACGATCGGCCACGGAGCTTGCACGGCCGCCTGGGGATCCAGCCCCAGCGCCTTCAGGGTGGACTGATCCGACTGTATTCCGTACCGAACCCCTTGCGGTGAAAGCCAATACAAGCTTTCCCGACTGTCCGCGGTTGCGACACCGCTGGTCGTGGTCACGAAGTTCGCGGCGCCCGGCAACATCAATGTTTGTTGAGCCTCAGCCGAATTGGGGTCACGGTCGTCGCGAACCAGATGCACCACGTGCGAATCCATCCCGATGGGGACGGGTAGACCGCGGCCGGTGAACAGGGTGATTCGGGCCTGCGGGTCACCGGACTGCTTCTCCCAGCCCACGCATGTCGTCGGATTCGCCGCTGTGTCAACGAATTCCATTTTCCCGGACGGGTAGTAATCCACGTCGAGCACGTCGATCACCGGGATTTGGATCAGCTTGTCCGGCGGGATCAGCGGCGGCGTGGTCGAACCCTCGGAGTTCGCCGTTCGCAACAGGTCGGCGACGAAGCTGGTGATCTTCTGCACGCCGTCGGGCAGCAGCACATAGAAGCCGTTCACGGTGCCGCTGGCGTCACGGGTCTCCAGCACGCTGCCGACCACCACGCCCGGCAGCAACCGTGATGGTGTCCCGCGGGCCGGGACTGCCGGCAGCACAATGGGTTCCGTCGATGGCATCGCATCGAAGAGCGCATTCGAAATCTCTATCGGGTAGGTGACGCCGGGGTCGAGTCCGAGGTTGAAGGTGACCGATCGGTCGGTCGGATCGATGCGCGACCGCTGGCCGTGCCAGATGACGTAGGTCGCGCCCTTGTGAGTGCCCAGGACCGCCTGCGTGGGTCCCATCGGCGCCGATCGGCCCTCGGGCGAGAGCTGCCCGGCGATCGAGGTCACCAGGGGAGCGGTGCCGCTGCCACGGGTAGCCGCGGTGTCGCAGACCGACCACGCCGATACGGAGCTCGCCGTGACCGGCAGGCTGTCCGGCGCACCGGGGATACCGATCATCGGCCCGGTCGGGTACTTCGCTATCTCGTTCGCCTTTACCCAGACCGGGGCGGAGGCGGTGCCGATCACGAGCCGGGCCGACGTCAGATTGAGCGCGGGGTAGAGGCGCCCGTTGATCTTCGCATAAATGGCGCCGGTGTCACGGTCGCCGATGATGGACGACTGGCCGACCAGGCCGGCGGGCTTCATGAAGTGCAGCAACGCCATCCAGCCCATGCCGATGACGACGAGCACGATCGACAGCGCCACGGCCGCTTGCTGTTTGCGGTCGTCGTGCTTCATCCGGACCGAAAACCGGGTGATCGCGGCCCGCAACCGCCGGTTGTAAAACAGGTGCCCCGAGTTCTGGTCCCGATTGGACAGATTGAGTGGCACAATCATTCTCCTTTCGGCGGTCGATGCGGGTTCGCGACATCGACACCGACATCAATGCAAGTCGCCGCCGTACCTGGCCTGGTTCTCGGCTGCTGCCTCCTCGCGGAGCGCTGCGATCGCGAGATTCAATCTGTCAGCCAGCTCTGCGTGGGCGTAGCCGGTCATCACGGTTGGATGCAACGCCAACTCGACCAACCTGCCATCGGAATTTGCCACCGCCCGAATATCCCCCATATCCACGCTGTAGGTGATCGTCTCAGCTTGCGCGACAAGGGCTTCCCACTTGTCGGCCGCCTCGCTCAGCTCACGCAGCACAGCTTCGACGAGATCTTGGTCCTTCAGCTCGCTCTGCTCGCTGCGACTGCCCGCCCCCGACACGATGTCAGTATCATCGAGCGCTCCAACCAGCGTCAATTCATGATTTGACAGTTTTCCCCACGGCGCTAGGACTCCGCTGTCCACTGGCTGGCCGGCGGCTCGTCGAGCTTTTGGAACCACGCGAAGTGATAGTTCGCCGATATCGCGTCTCCCGCGACGCTGCTCTCGGTGGCCGCCAGCAACAGGCAGTTCAGCAAGAGCGCGGGGTCGACTTCGGGATATTGGGTCAGCACCTGGTACCGCGCGGTGTCGAGGTGCACGCGCAGCAGGTCGGCCTCTTCCTCAACGACGCCGGTTCCCGCCGCAGCGGCCTTGGCCAGCGTGTGTACGAGCCTGGGCAACCCGTCGCGCCAGTGCGTGACGCGGCCCAGCTCCCAGCCGAAGTCCTCCACTGCGGGCAGCTCGCGGGGCTGCACCGAGGTGTCCGTCGGGGCGAAATCCGCCGCGCGACCCACCCGATCGCCGGGCGTGTAGGTCACGGCGCGCGTCATCTCGCCCAGCAGCGCAACGACCTTGCCGAAGCGCCGACCCGGCTCCAGCAAGCGCACGCCAGCCGGCAACGCGATACCCGGCGGCACCCACCCGTGAGCGAGGTCGGTCACCAGCACCGTGGTGCCATCCGCGTGGTCACCGACCGCCCAGTTCAGCTGCGGTTCCTGCCGAACCACGAAGGCCAGCAGGCGCTGCAACCGCGCGATGTCGGACTCGGTGTCGACGGCGGCGGGGGCTTCCGGTTCCGCGACCGGGGCTTCGCTCGCCGGGGCGGGGGTCTCGGGCTGCGGGGTAGCGACCTCCGGCGCGGCAAGAACGAACTCGGGCTCGTCGGCGGGGACCTCCGCGTCCAGGGCGGCCTCAGGTTCGGCAGCCTGGTCCAGTGACAGCCGGCTGGTCTCCGGCTCGGCCTCGGCCGGCTCGACCACCCGCGCCGCCGGTATGACCTCCGTCGTCTCCTGGGCAGGTTCGGTGACCGCGGGAGGCGGTTGCGCCCGGACGGCGGGCATGACCCGCGTTGTGTCGTCGCTGCGGGTGAACCGCCCCGGCGGCGGCCTGCGCGGGTATTGCGGCTGTGCCGGGCGGGCAGCCACCGTCGTCGCGTACAGCTGGCGCAACGCCGATTCGACTCGGCGCGCCGCATGGGATCGGGCCTCGTCGATGACCCGGACCTCCGCGGCATGGCGGGCCGCATCGTTTAACCCGGCGCGCCTGATGACCTTGAGCTCATCGTTGGTCCGGCTGGTGATTCGCTGTAAGTCGCCTCTGAGATGTTCTGCTACAGCGGCATTTTCGTCGGTGATCGTCGACAGTTCGACAGGCCAGAGCCCGCCGATCACCCATGGGGTGCAATCGATGGGAGAGCTGAAAGCCGGCGTCGTCAGTGATTCCCGGGTAGCTCTCCGGAGGCGCTGGCGCGCCGAATTCCGACCGAAGATCGCCACCGGTTCAGCGTACCGACATCGTCGGCAACTTAATTGCCGAGAGTGAATTGTGCGGCGGCCCCCGCCTGGGTAGCGTGAAGTCATGGCAGATTCGGCGCTGCAGCAGCAACTGGACGAAGTCCGCGCCCTGCTTGGCCGTGCGCGAGAGTTGTTCGGCGCCAACCCCATCGAGCCGCCGACCGATATCGCGCCCGATCCCGATTCCGCCAAGAGGTGGCTGATTTAGGCCGGCACGCCGGTACGGCCGTCAAATTCGTGCGGCCCGTTAATCGCGGCGGCGCAATTTGTGCGCGAGCAGCTTCTCGATGGCCGCATCCAGGTCGCCGGGCGTCGGCACCTCGGCGGACGGGGTGTGACCCGCCGCCACGATCTCGTCCCGTATTTCCAGCAACGCTTTGAGCCAGGACACATCGGCCGTCAACAAAATGCCCTGTGCCAGCGTCGCGGCGTCGGTATCCATCGCCTCTTCGCTGAGGGCGACGCTGTGCATGTACCCGCCGCGGCACGAGCGGACAAGAATATGCCCACTCGGGTGAACCGTGTCGAAGGCGGGGTTGGCGTCCGTCATCGACCGCCGTCGACGACGCCGCCCAACTGACCGGCGGCATCTTCCTCGTGCTGGTCCCATGCCGCCGCCGAGAGATGCAGCTTGTGCGCCATCTCGGCGTGGTCCTCGGCTTGCTGCTGGTAGCACTGGCGTCTGAGCTCGAGTAGTTCGCGTCCGGCGTCGCGAAGTTCACCGAAGATGGGGCCCAGCGAGTCCAGGCTCTCCTGGATCGCCGCGTGCGACGACGGAATGGTGCGCAGGTAGTCGGCGGTCTCCTGATGGTGCGCGGCGGCGTCACGCAAGTGCGCGGGCACCACGTGGATTCGATCTGCCATCCGCTGTCTCCTGTTCCTGCGGCGCCGGCCGAGCCGGCGAGTTCACTATTGTTCCTAGGCCGACGTGGCCGCCGGCCGGGTCGGTGCCGGTGTGTCGGTCCCGGCCGGCGCGGTCGCCGACGTGGCCGCCGGCGGATGCTCCCAGCCTAGAAAGCTCGGCCCGCTTACGGTGGCGATGTGCTGAATCTGCCCATCGAGCAGCGCCTTGCCGTGGCCGAGGGCAAGCGCGTGACGGTCGGTGAAGATGCCGATATCGCCCGGTATGACCTGTACCGGGTCGATCGGATTACGCACCGCGGTTCCTGGCGCGGGAATGGTGATGCCCTGCTGGCTGAACGCGTCCGCGATCGGCGCACCGCCCGCGGCGGCCTTGATGGCCGCGGCCAATTCCGGGCTGGCGGCGGTTACCGTCTCGCCGTCGGGCAGCGTCACCGTCGTCGGGCCCGATGGTGGACGGTCGCTGTCGGCCGACGCGTCCTCGTCGCGTTCCTCGTCGTGGCCGACGTCTTCGGCGGCGGCGGAATCGTCTGTTGCCCCTGCGCCTTCAGCTGGCGGCGGCCCCTGGTCATCCGGACCCGCCGGCGCGGGATCGGCGCCCTCCAGCCGGCCGGGCAGCGGCAATCCGCCCGGCGGACTCCAGCCGGTCATCGTGCCGGCACCAGGCAGCGGTGCCACGCCCGCGTTGGGCAAGTTCGGCACGGTCGGCCCCGCCGCAGGCGCGGTGCCCCCGCCGGTGCCCTCGCCGAGCAGCCCCGGGTCGTCCGCCAGCAGCGAATCCAGCAGCGGATCCGTCCCGGCGTCGGCCACGGGCGCCGAGGCGGCCGTTCCCGCCGGTTCGGCATTGGCGGTGGCCGCGAGTCGCCGCGGTTCGTCGGGCGCGCTTTTCGAGGTGTCTTTCGAGGCGTCTTTCGAGGCGTCGTAGAGCGAGGTCCATGCGGCCATCAACGCCGACTTCGACGTGTCATCCAGGCTGGCGTTCAGCACCACCGCGCGGATGTCTCTGAGCTTGCCGATGAGGAAGCGCTGGAAGTCCCGCGCGCCCGCCGGAGTGTCCAGGTCCGAGCGCACCCGCACCGCCGCCTCGGTGTCCCGCTGCAACGTCGTCAGCGCGTCCCGGCCTTCGACGGTCTTCAGGTGCGCATTCATGATCGCCGACACCACTTGCAGATCGAGTTGGGAGCTCGCCGAATTCTGATGTGACAGAGCGGCTTCAGCGCCCGAGATGGCCTCGACGGCGGCGCCCTCCTCCCGGCCCGGTAGATCCGCCCCAGGCGGTGCCGCGGGGGCGCCGAACAGGTCCGGATGCTGCCGGCGGATCTTGGCCACAATCGGGGCCAGATCATCCGACCGGGTAGTCGGCGTGATCACGGCGGTCAGCTCGGCGGGAGTCAACCCCGCCTGCCACGCATTCGGATCACCGGTGCGGTCCCGCACGACCTTGACCGTTCCGAGCAATTCGTCATATGTCGACATCAGCCCGCTCAACAGCCCCGCGCCGCGTGCGGCCGTGACGCAACCCCTCCATGCCGGCCGACAGTAGTGCCGCCGATTCCCGCCGACAATTCACCTCGCGGCGGCTGTGAGCAAAACACCCGCACTCCATCCGGTTAGCCGTCCGGCGTCGTGTATTGCTCCCGGAGGCTTTCCAGCACAGCTGCTTTCGCGCGGTCCAGCTCGTGGGCGTCGGCGACTACCGCCGCGATCTCACGTTGCTTGGCGATCAAGAACTTTTGAAACTCCCGCGCCCCCACGGGCGTATCGACCGCGAGACGGGCCTGACCCGGCACCAGGCGATCGATCTCGTCGGCGATCGCGTCCAGTCTCCGGATGCTCTCGCGTATCGCCGCATGGGCGCTGGCAACTACTTCCGCGAGTACGCGATCGGCGTCGGAGACCGAACCATGTTGGCTGGCCAGCGCGGACTGCCGCGCCTGGATCGCTGCGAGCGAAGGTCCGGTTTGTTCCGACATGCGTTCACCTCATCATCATGGTCGCGCCGCGGCGGGCGGCCTTGGACTACTCATATCGGCCGGCGGATCGCAATGTTGCTGCCGAGGCGACTGATTCGCACCGAGGCACCTGAGTAGGGCGCTTCGACGACGAGGTTGTTGCCGATGGCCAGCTGCGCGTGTCCAGCATGCGGGAACACGAGATCCCCCGGCCTGACTTGCGAACGGGGTATCGGGATGCCGTCGTTGATCTGCTGATACGTCGTGCGGTCCAAATGGATCCCGGCCTGCGCGTAGGCCCATTGGACCAGCCCCGAGCAATCGAACTGTTCGGGGCCGGTCGCGCCCCAGACGTAGGGTCGGCCCAGTCTGGACAGCGCCGCGCGTACCGCGATCCCGGCGCGCCCGCTCGGCAGGGGCAGCCGTACGGGTGCCGAGCCGGGGCCGCGGTGCTGCAACGTCCGGTAACGCAGCACGCGTAGCGCCCTTGCGCGACGCCGGGCGCGCAGCCCGGCCGCCAAGATGTGCGCCTGCTGCGCGCGCAGCCTCGCGGTGCGACGGCGCATCGCTTCGCGCTGGGCCATCGGGGTGCTCGGGGCGGCCGCGGCATCGGCGCGCGCCTCGTCGAGAACGCCCTTGGTCAGCGCGTGGGCCCGGGCCCGATCCCGATGAGCGTCCGCGATGATGCGCGCCGCCGCGGCGTCAGTGCGTGCCGCCGCCTGCAGCCTCTCACGGCTTCCGCGTAACCGAAGTTGGTAACCGTCCTGCGTGACAAGGCTATTCATCCCGTCCGCACCCTGTGGCGGCCGGCCGGGGACGCCGAACGTCGGGGGTTCGGTACCGCCGACGAAAAGCTCATGAGCATGCCTCAATACTTCGAGGTCGCTTCCGGTCATTCGTCCCCCTCGCCGCTGTGTGCATCTGCCTTGTCCCCGGCCGTCGACTCGACCGCGTCGGTGAAAGCCCGGACGCGCGGGAGCGCCCCGGCGGGGATGACGCCGCGATTACGCATGTCCCACATGTCGTCGCCGCTCACGCCCAGCAACGCCGCGATGATCGCGTCCGGCAACGACGACTGGGCGCACGCCCGATCGAAGCGCGCGCTCAGGCTGCCGGGCATCCGCTCGAGCAGTGCGGTGCGCGTCGCCTCCAGTGCCTCGAGATGCTCCATCAGCCGGCCCGTCGAATCCGCGCCGGCATTCACCGCCACGCGCCACGAGCTGGCCGCCAGCATCTCCGCTTTCACGCACTGCGCGATCACAGAGAGAATATACGTCTCATATTCGTTTGATGTCGTCGCAGGCAACCTGTCGATGACCGATTTGAGGGCGTCGAGCTGTGCTTCGGCATAGCCTTCCAGCACGTCGGTGTCGCTGTGCCGGTCCACGACGACGGCTCCGGCGGGCCGCGCGGGCGGGCTGGCGGCGGGCTGGGCGGCGATCAACCGGGCCAGTTCGGCATCGGGATCGGCGGCCACCAGGAGCCGCGAATACGTCCCTGGGGGTAACCCCAGCCCGTTCTCCACCTTCTGAACAGTGCTTTTGTGCGGCTTGCGGGCACCGCGTTCCAGATAGCTCAGGCCCATGATGCTGACGCCCGTCGCGGCAGCGAGCTCCGCTAGTGACCAGTCATGCGACTCGCGCAACGCACGGATGGCCGCACCAGCCGATTCACGGCTCACCACGGGCTCCGGCCATAGGCCGGATATTACACAGCCACCCGTTCCGCCTAATGTATATACGCTTTTGTCACGTTTCTCTTGCGCATCGCCTCGCAATGTGTATATGCTTCTGTATATGTTTCAACGTGAGCAAGGAGACCGACGATGGGCAACCCGTGTGCAGCCAACCCGGAATTGTGGTTCGGCTACCCCGATGACGACGAAGGCGACGGCGCGGCCAAGGCGCGCGCCTACGAGCGCTCGGCCACCGAGGCCCGGCTCCAATGCCTGCGCCGCTGCCCCCTGGCCCAACAGCGCCGTTGCGCGCAGTACGCCATCGCGCACCGCGAGGAATACGGCGTATGGGCCGGCGTGAAGCTTCCCGGCGGGCAGTACCGCAAGCGTGACCAGCTCGCGCGCGCCCACGACGTCCTGCGGCGCATCGCCGCCGGAGAGATCAACTCCCGGCAGCTGCCCGAGAATGCCGCCCTGCTCACCCGACGCGAGCACGACGCCGTCCCGGCGCCGGCGGTGGTGCTGCATCTGCCCATCGCGCAGGTCGGTCCCCGCACCGCCGCCTGATCGGTGCACCGGGTGGCGTGAACGTTTGTTCACCGAGTTGGTGGGGTAGTCGATCGCGACGGACATCCGCCCGTCGACCCCAAAGGCGCATTTCATGACGTTCGACCTCACACCCACGGCAGCGCAACACGACCTCGCGCGACGCACGCACGAGTTCTCTGAGTCGGTGATCCGCCCGGTGGCTCTCGATTACGACCAGCGGCAGGAGTTTCCCTGGCCGGTCCTTGAGGAGGCAGCCCAACGCGGGTTCTACAGCCCGCTGTTCTATCGCGACCTGATCGGCGATCCGACCGGCGTGTCTCTGCCGATGTTCATGGAAGAACTGTTCTGGGGCTGCGCGGGAATAGGTTTGGCCATTGTCATGCCGGCGCTTGCGCTCTCGGCGATCGGCCAGGCCGCGTCCCCGGAACAGATGCTGCAATGGGCACCCGAATGTTTCGGAACCCCAGGCGATCTCAAGCTCGCGGCGTTGGCGATCTCTGAGCCGGAAGGCGGCAGCGACGTGCGCAATCTGCGCACCCGCGCCCGTCGTGACGGCGACGACTGGATCATCGACGGCCACAAGATGTGGATCGGCAACGGCGGTATCGCCGACGTGCACGTGGTCAATGCGGTCGTCGACGAGGAACTGGGTCATCGCGGTCAGGCCCTGTTCGTGGTCCCGGGCGGCACGCCCGGGCTGGACCTGGTGCGCAAGCTCGACAAGCTCGGGTGCCGGGCATCGCACACTGCCGAGCTGCGGTTTGACGGCGTCCGGGTACCGAGCGCCAATCTGCTTGGTGGACAAGACAAACTCGAACACAAACTCGCCAAGGCCCGCGAATTGGTGGCCGGAGTACAGCGGTCGGGCTCCGCGACGTTGGGCACCTTCGAGCAGACTCGCCCGATGGTCGCGGCCCAGGCGATCGGCATCGCGCGCGCGGCGTTGGAGTACGCGACGGCGTATGCCACCGAGCGGGAGGCGTTCGGTGGCCCGATCATCGACAACCAGGGCATCGCGTTTCCGTTGGCAGAACTGGCCACCCAGATCGACGCCGCCCGGCTGCTGACCTGGCGGGCGTCCTGGATGGCGGCCAACAACGTGCCGTTCGAGCGCGGCGAGGGTTCGATGTCGAAGATGGCCGCCAGCGAGGTAGCCGTCAAGGCCACCGAACGTGCGATCCAGACCATGGGCGGCTGGGGCTACATCACCGATCATCCGGTGGAGAAATGGTACCGAGATGCCAAGCTGTACACCCTCTTTGAAGGAACCAGCGAGATCCAGCGGATGGTCATCGCCAACGCCCTGGGGGCTGCGGTGGGCACGCCGCCACTGCACGTGGTCCTCGAGCCGTCCGGCGGACCGCTGAACCGGGCCTTCGGCCGCGGCGCACCGCTGCGATCCCGCGCTGCCGACACTGCGTTGTCGATGCGGGATCGGGTGCCCGATCCCGTCATGCGGCTGGCTATGAAGGTGCTGCGGCCACCCAGCCGGTAGCGGCGCCCGGTACCGTCGCGATTGACGGCGCTGCCCGGCAACCGCGTCAAAGGTGGACAGTGAGCAATCTCGAGACCGCACCGGCCGAATTCGCCTGCAGTGCGACAGCGGCCGCGGACATCGAGGTCCTGCATCCCCGCGAGGTGCCGCTGGGCGGACCGCGGGCGTTGCGGGTGCAACGCACCTTGCCCCAGGGCGACCGCTCGTTGATCGGAGCGTGGTGCTTCGTCGACCACTACGGTCCCGACGCCGCGCACATGGATGTTCCGCCGCACCCGCACACGGGATTACAGACTGTCAGTTGGCCGTTCAGTGGAGCGGTGGAGCATCGTGACAGCGCGGGGGTACACGCCCTGGTCCGCCCCGCCGAGCTCAATCTCATGACCGCGGGCGCCGGCATCTGTCATTCCGAGGTGTCGGTGCGATCCGACGCCATGTTGCACGGTGTGCAGCTGTGGATCGCGCTTCCCGACGCGCATCGCGGTACCGGACGCGGCTTCGCGCACTACGCACCCGCGCCGACTTCGCTGCCGGGCGCCGTGGCGCGGGTGTTTCTCGGATCACTCGCCGGCAGCCACTCACCGATCGAGACGTTCACCCCGCTGCTGGGCGCCCAGCTCGATCTCGACGGGGACGCGGCGGTCGAGATCGCCGCCGATCCGGCGTTCGAGCATGGGGTGCTGTGCGATGTGGGCGCGGTGGAAATGAGCGGGACGCTGTTGTCCGCCGCCGAGCTCGGGTACCAACGCGCCGGCCACCCCGCGCTGCGGTTCCGCAACGTCGGGGATCGGCCCGCCCGGGTAATGCTGCTGGGCGGAACGCCGTTCACCGAGGAGCTGCTGATGTGGTGGAACTTCGTCGGGCGCAGCCACGACGAGATCGTCCGCTTTCGTCAGCTGTGGGAGGCGGGCGACGGGCTCTTCGGCGACGTCGACGGGTACGACGGGGAGGTCGACCGGCTGCCCGCTCCGCCGCTTCCCACGACCCGGCTGCGCTCTCGACCACGCAATCGAACCGACCGCGAATCAGAAAGGGACTCCGAATGACTACCGACAAGACCGGCGCCGAAACGACCGTCACCGCACAGGACCGGACCTACACCATTGCCGTCGACGGCCAAACCGTCGGCCACGCGGACTTCGCCGACCGGGGCGATCAGCGGGTGTTCTACCACACCGTCGTCGATCCGGAGTTCGGCGGGCGAGGCCTGGCTACCATTCTTCTCGAAGAGGCGCTGGATTCCGCCCGGGACGCGGGCAAACGGATCGTGCCGGTGTGCTCCATGGTCGGCACCGTGCTCAAGAAGCACCCCGAATTCGACGACATCACCGACGCCGTCACCCCGGAGATCGTCGCCTGGTCTCAGTCGCAATAGCGCGGTGGAAACCCGGCGTCGGTCGACGGTGGTGGCCGCCCGGCTTTACTGAGGACCGAGGTGCGGCACCGGCGCCGTCGTCCCGTAGCTAAATCGCCGTCGCCGCGATTAGGCGAGCATAGCGATTCGGAGGACAATGCGTCGTGACTTAACGTGTTGTGGCAGGACGGCTGGGTAAATCGGGTACTCACGTTGGCAGGCATCCAGTAAACCTCGGGGGGTGAACCGACCCCCCAGCCAACTCGCGGTCTCGGTGAGCAAAATTGTTGACTCAGGTGGCCGGGCCCGGCAATGGCGTCGTGTTGGTTTGCCGTTTACCCACGGGGCCAGCGCCGGACCCGCTCGATCGGAGGGAAACGTGGACTTCGGAGTTCTGCCGCCGGAGATCAACTCTGCGCGCATCTACGCCGGACCTGGCTCCGGACCGATGCTCGCCGCCGCGTCCGCATGGAAATCTCTTGCCGCCGAGCTGCACTCGACCGCAACCTCCTACCAGTCGACGATTGCTGAGCTGATCGCCGGGCCCTGGCTCGGACCGGCCGCAGCAACGATGGCCGCCGCGGCCGCGCCGTACGTGGATTGGATGAGAATCGCCGCCGAGCAGGCCGAGCAGACGGGCAGCCAGGCCATCGCGGCGGCCGCCGCGTATGAAGCCGCCTTCGCGGAGACGGTGCCGCCGCCGGTGATTGCGGCCAACCGCGCCCTGTTGATGCAGCTGATCGCGACGAACCTGCTCGGGCAGAACACCGCGGCGATCGCGAACACTGAGGCGCAGTACGGCGAAATGTGGGCCCAGGACACCGCTGCGATGCGTAGTTACGCGACCGAATCGGCGTCGGCCAGCTCGCTGACCCCGTTCGGGTCGCCATCCTCGAACACCACCGCCGACGGCACGGCCGATCAGGCCGACGCGGTCGGCCAAGCCGCCGTCAGCCCAGCCGGCAACGCACAGCAGACCATCCAGCAGACCTTCTCCGCGGTGCCCAACGCCCTGAACAACCTGGCCGATCCCGCGGCGCCTTTTCCGGGGTTCACTTCTCGTGACCTGCTGGGGCTGCTCGCCGACCTGAGTGCGGTCTTTGTCGACCCCGAACTCGGGGCGACGGGGCTTGCTGCCGACACCTCACTGGGTACGACCGCACTTCCCTACGACGTGGGCGGGTATTGGACCGGTGTCCACACCGACGACATCGTCAGCGGCTGGGCCGGCGTGCAGCCCTGGCCGGGCAACGCACCCGCGCCGCCGACTTCGTTTCCGGTGATCAACGACCCGGCCTCGATCGTTTCCGGGCAATTCCGACATGCGCCGTCGGTCGGGCGATTGTCCGTCCCGCCCGCCTGGGTGGCCGCGGCCCCCGAGTTGCGCGCGATGGCGGCGGCCCTGCCGGCCACGACGGTCGGCGCCGCGGCGCCGGCGGGCGGCGCCAGCGCAGGCAGCCTGTTCAGCCAGATGGCCCTGGCGAGCATGGCCGGGCGCGCCATGGCCGGCACGACCGGGGGCGGTGGACCGGGCATCCGGGAACGCATCGGGATGGCCGCGCCCAAGTCGAAGGACGCGCCGCCCGCTGAGTCGGCCGAGGCGCGGCCGATGCCGTTGGGCGGCCCGATCACGAGCATTGCGGCCGAGCTGCGGGAGCTGGCCTCGCTGCGGGACGCGGGGATTCTCACCCAGGAGGAATTCGAGGAGCAGAAGCAGCGGCTGCTCCCGCGTGATCCGTAGCCGTCGGACCTCGCTACCTCAAATGTGCACTGCCGTCTTGCAATTCGTCACGGCGTAGACCCATCGGCGTGACGGGCAGCACGTCACCGCCGGCGACCACGGCCCGGGTGATCGGCGTCAGCGCCTGGAACAACGCCTCCACCTCGTCGTCGCCCAGCGCGTCGAGAGCCGACAGGGCGAGTTCGTCGGTGGTCGATTCGAGACTCTCCTTGAGCTGCCGCCCGGCCGCTGTCAGCGACCCGTCCTCGGTCAGCAGTCCCCGCTCGGCCAATCGTTGCTCGTGCCGGCGCCAGGCTTCGTCGTCGTAATCGCGGGTGCGGGCGATGTAGTCGCGTGGAACCCGGCCCGCCGCGGCATGCAGCACGTTGGATTCCCGGCCCGAGACACCGGCGGCGGTCAACGCCGCGACATGTGCGTCGCCACGCTGCTCGCGCAGCAGGGTGGTGGCATGCCACAGCGCGGCCAACGGATCGTCGGGCCACGGCAGCGCCCGGTTGGCCGCGAACAAGGGTCGCCCGTCGAGCGGTGCGCGGCGCGCCGCCTTACCCGCCAATTCTGCGGCGGCACTGACGTTTTCGTCGTCGCTGATTCCGTAGCGACGCAGCGCGGCGACCGCCGAGTCCTGCCGGGCGCGCAATGCGGCCTCGGGTCCCGCGATCTGCCAGGCCGACGGCAGCGCTTTGGCCACGCGTTCGGGGGCGAAGTTGTAGAAGACCGCGGTCACCACCTCCGGCGGCACCATGCCCAGCGGCGCGGAGCGGGCGGCGAAGTAGCCCATCCAGAAGCCTCGGTAACCCAGCCCGTCCAGGGCGGTCCGCGCCTCCGGCGCGAAGTACGTCACCGCGTGGATCGGTTCGTATCGATCGAAGAAGCGTCGCGCCAGCCCGGGTTCCCTGCGCACGGTTGCAGTTAATCACTCGACCGTGTGACGACGAGGGCGGGCACGGGGAACCCGCTTCGCGGTCGGCAGTTCATCGAACTGCTCCGGGGCAATTCCGCCCAGTTGTGCGTCGAAGTCACATGGCGTCAATACAGCTGACACCTGCCGTCGTCGTCACGTCGCGCCCGTAGGCGAGGATGGGTGTCCGACGGTGCCGTTGGAGGCAGCTACGACTGGATCTGAAAGTAGCCGAGTTGCTCGGCGCACTTGGTGCAGATGGTTTTGACCCAGACGCGGCGTCTCCGCAGCGTTCGCAGGTGATCGCCGAGGCGCGTGGGGCGTCGTCGATGATGGCATACATGGCGTCAAACAGTTCTGAGCTTGCGTCGTTGCTGCTGGGCCAGAAGTAGTAGCACAGGGTGCCGAACTTCTCATTGATCTGATGCACCCGGTAGTCGGGATCAAGCCGGGCCAGTTGTGCGTCGGTGGCGATGACGAGGGGGTACCAGCCGGCGTCGATGCTGAGCCAGCGGCCGCAGTTGTTGGGGATGCGTTGCCCGTCAGGGGTTCGCGACGGTCCTCGACGTCCTTAGGCGACAATTGCACGGGTGAGCATTCCGGACCCTGAGGCGTTCACCCGCAGTTGGCTTGATGCCTGGAACGCCCATGACGTGGAGCGAGTGCTGCAGCATTTCGCTGACGACGTTGTCTTCACCTCCCCAGTCGCGGTCCGTGTCCTCAACGACAGTAACGGCGTTGTGCGCGGCAAAGATGCGTTGCGCGCCTACTGGTTGGCTGCTCTGCAGCGTATTCCCGACTTACACTTCGAGCTGATCGGCGTGTATGTCGGCGTCCAGGCCATCATCATCAACTACCGCAACCAAACAGGCGCGATGGTCAACGAAGTGCTGATCTTCGATGAGACGGGTCTGATACGTGAAGGTCATGGGACTTACGTCGAAGAGATTCTCGAGGATTAGTTGATGCGCGTTTTCACCGTGGACTGTTTCGCGGAACGCGCATTCGCGGGTGCTCCGGCGGCGGTCTGTCTGCTCGATTCGGGATGGCCTGCGACTGAGTGGCTGCAACTCTTAGCTGCGGAGTTCAATTTGCCAGCGACTGCGTTTGTGCGTCGCGATCACGCGCAGTTCGAGCTGCGCTGGTTCGGCCCCCGAACCGAGCTAGCCCTGTGCGGCAGCGGGACACTGGCTGCCGCCCACATCCTCTGGGAGACCAGCGACCTGGAACCCACCCTGGCCTTCCAAACGTGTGCGGGTGTCCTCGGGGCGCGCCGGGAACCCGATCAGCAGATCACCTTGGATTTCCCCTCTGATCAAGTGCAGCCCGTGCCGATGCCGCCCACTGTGGTTGCCGCACTTGGCGTTAACCCTCTGCACGCGGCACGCGGACGACTCGACTTACTCGTTGAGGTCGACTCCGCTATGGCGGTGCGCACGCTCACCCCCGACCTGGTGGCGCTGGCTGCTCTTCACACGCGCGGTCTCATTGTGACCGCGGAAGGCGAGGCTGGCATCGATTTTGTGTCTCGTTTCTTTGCACCAGCAGTCGGCATCAACGAGGACCCCGTGACCGCCTCAGCGCATTGCACCCTCGGCGCCTATTGGGCCAACAAGCTCGGCAAGGTCTCCATGACCGGTCTTCAAGTTTCGGCTCGATCCGGCCACATCGGCGTACATCTGCATGGTGGTCGCGTGCATTTAACCGGTCGAGCGGTGACCGTCACTCGCGGTGATCTGGTTGTCCACGAAGGCTCCGTCTAGCGTTCACCTCGCACCGCGTCTCATTTTTGCAGAAACGGGCCCCTCAGATCCCATGTCATATCAGCAGTCATTTGGGTTGGGGCGACGCAAAGAGGCCGTCAGCTGTTGTGGTGAACGTGCAGGATCGCGGCCGCGAAGGCGTCGGGGGCTTCCTGGGGTACGTTGTGCCCGGCTTGCACGTGGTGGACGTCAAGCAGCCCAGGCAAGCGCCACTCGTGAGCGGCGCGGGACGGCACGAAAGGCACCATGGTATCGCGTTGTGGATCGATCACCACAGTTGGCACCGAGATGGGCGGCTGAGTGCTGATCTCGTCCTCGAGCGCTTGGTAGGCCGGGTCGCCGGCGACCAACCCGTAGCGGTGCCGGTAGGAGTGCACGACGACGTCGACGAAGTCGGGATTCTCGAATGAGACTGCGCTAGCGTGGAATTCGGCATCACTAAACAACCAGTCCGGTGACCATTCCTGCCATAACTGTCGAGCGAACTCTCGGCGGTAACGGCTCAAGCCGGCTCGACCACGCTCACCATGCAGGTAGTACTGGTACCACAGCCGCCGCTCGAACTCAGGCGGTGCTGGCGTGGCTGCGGCTGAGATGTGTTGCACGTTGTACCCCGACACACTCACTAAGCCGCGCACCAGCTGCGGCCATAACGCCGCGGCCACGCAGGCCGCCCGGCCCCCCCAGTCGAATCCCGCCACGATCGGTGCCGATAGCCCCAGCGCGCCGAGAAGTTCACGCAGGTCCGCTCCCAGCGCAGCCTGCTGCCCCGAGCGTGGAGTCATTCCGTCGATAAACCGAGTAGGCCCATAGCCACGCAAGTACGGAACGACCACAACGGCTCCAGCCGCAACCAAAGCCGGAGTGACCCGGTCATAGCAGCGCACGTCGTAGGGAAATCCGTGGAGTAACACCACCGGCCAGCCCCCGGGATCCCCATGTTGTTCGAAGGCAACCTCGAGTACCCCAGCCCGCACCGTTGTCACCGCGCCCATCGCGCCTACCCTGCCCGCGCACTACCGAAATAGCCAACCACGGAACCGAAGCGCGGCCCGACAATGACATCGCCAGGTCGGCCGACCACCCTTTTCTGAAACCCAGGTAACAGGAATCGGGTCACTACCGACCCTGCCGGCGCTCAGCATGGACATAGCGATTTCTGGCCCTCAGTGTCGCCTGGAAATGGTCGATCAGCGCCGCGCGATCCCACGTCCACGCTGACGCCCCGATTTCCCGGAAATCCGGTGCCAACACGTTCAGCAACTGGTCAGACCGCTGCAGCGCAGCCACCACATCAACCCCGAACGAAACTACTGGCGCAACCAAAACAAAACCCGGCCGATGGCCGGGGAGCCTCTAACCCATGACGCGACTCATCTGTCACCTATGACTCGACTCATCACAAATAGTGGGCGAAGGGGGACTTGAACCCCCACGTCCCGAAGGACACTGGCACCTGAAGCCAGCGCGTCTGCCATTCCGCCACTCGCCCGGGGAAAACAACCGATGGACCATATCACTCTAGTGGCCGCTCGCCCCAACCGCCGCGGCGGGCCATTCGCCGACGAGCCGCTCGGCCAACCCCGGGTTTTTGAGCTGCGCCCATCCGATTCTCAGGATTTTTCCGGTGACGCCGTGCGGCGGTGTCCCGATAACATGCTGGGGGTGACGCGACACGCGCGTGAGGCGTTTGCCCCGCGACGACGATATACCGCGATAAGTGCGGGGGAGCGCTAGGGCATGGGTAGCCAAAAGGGGCTTGCCGCGCGGATCGAGCGCAAGCTCGAGGCCTCTGTCGGCGACGTGTTTGCCCGGCTGTTCGGGGGATCGGTTGTCCCCCAAGAGGTTGAAGCCTTATTGCGTCGGGAAGCCGAAGACGGTGTGCGGCCGCTTCAGGGAAATCGCCTTTTGGCGCCCAATGAATACATCATTACCCTCGGTGTGCACGACTTTGAGAAGGTGCGGGCCGATCCGAACCTCACGCCGAGCTCTTTCGCGAGGTACTTGGCTGACTATATCGATGAACAGGGGTGGCAAACGTATGGTGATGTGGTCGTCAGGTTCGAGCGGTTGCCGAATCTGCATACCGGCCAGTTCCGCGCCCGCGGTGCTGTTAACCCCGATGTCGAGCCCCGCCCTACCCTCAGCGATTCCGCCCGGCCACAATCAAGGCAGGCGTTCACCGCAGAACCAGGAGTACCACCGATGACTGACAACTCGAGCTACCACGGCGGTCAGGGGCAGGGGCGGCCCGGCGACGAATACGACCGCTACGGGCGGCCGCAAGACGAACCGCGCGGTGGCCAGGACCCTCAGGGCGGGCAGGAAGCCCGCGGCGGCTACCCCGACCAACAGCAAGGCGGCTACCCAGCCTCAGGCGGCTACCCACCCGGCCAGGGCTACGACCAGCGCGGCGGCTACCCCGACCAACAGCAGGGCGGCTACCCGCCCCAAGGCGGCCAACAAGCCCCCGGCGGCTACCCGGCGGCCGGCGGCTACGGCGGCCAGGGTTATGACCAGGGTTATCGGGGACAGGGCGGTGGTTACCCACCTCCCGGCGGCCAGCAGGGCTACGGCTCTCCTGGTGGCGGCTACAACGAATACGGCCGCGGGCCCACTCGCCAGGACGAGGGCTACGCGCCCCAAGCAGCACCGGAGCAGCCTCGGCCGGGGTACCCCGAGCAGGGCGGCTACGACCAGGGCTACCAACAAGGCAGCCAGGGATACGGACAGCCGGATTACGGCCAATCGGGCGGCGACTACACCCAATACGCCGAGAGCGCCCCGCCCCCCGGCTACGACCAGGGCTACCAGCAGGGCGGTGGCTACCCCGAGACCCAGCACCGCGAGTACGAATACGGGCAATCCGCCGACTACGGGCAGGCCGGGGACTACGGCCAGCAGGCGGGCGGCGGCTACGGCGGTTACGGCGGCTACGGATCCGCCGGCACCGCGGTCACCTTGCAACTCGACGACGGCAGCGGCCGCACTTACCAGTTGCGCGACGGCTCCAACATCGTCGGGCGCGGACAAGACGCCCAGTTCCGGCTCCCCGACACCGGCGTCTCGCGCCGGCACCTGGAGATCCGCTGGGACGGGCAGGTCGCGCTGCTGTCCGACCTCAACTCCACTAACGGCACCACCGTCAACAACGCACCGGTACAGGAGTGGCAGTTGGCCGATGGCGACGTGATCCGTTTGGGCCACTCGGAGATCATCGTTCGGATTCACTGATCGCACTGGGCTCAGCTGCCGTGCTTCGCCCCGCGCCGACCACCGTCCAAGTATCGTGACGTTGCTGATGTGCTCGGTGTCACGGGTTCGAGGTGCGACGTCAGGACGGAAAGGACGCCAGATGCAGGGACTGGTACTGCAGCTGACGCGCGCCGGATTTCTAATGTTGCTATGGGTATTCATCTGGTCTGTCTTGCGGATCTTGAAGACCGACATCTACGCGCCGACCGGAGCCGTCATGGTGCGCCGCGGCTTGGCGCTGCGCGGCACGTTGCGGCCCTCGCGTCAACGCGGTCACGCCGCGCGCTATCTGGTGGTCACCGAGGGGGCGCTGGCGGGTGCGCGCATCACACTCGGCGGGCAGCCGGTGTTGATCGGCCGCGCCGATGACTCGACGCTGGTGCTGACCGACGACTACGCCTCGACGCGGCACGCCCGGCTGTCTCAACGCGGCTCGGAATGGTACGTCGAGGATCTAGGATCGACCAACGGCACTTACCTTGACAGGGCGAAGGTGACGACAGCGGTACGAGTTCCAATCGGAACGCCGGTTCGGATCGGCAAGACGGCAATCGAGTTGCGCCCGTGACCCTGGTCCTGCGATATGCGGCCCGCAGCGATCGGGGCCTGGTACGCGCGAATAACGAAGACTCGGTGTACGCCGGCGCACGACTGCTGGCCTTGGCCGACGGCATGGGCGGACACGCCGCGGGCGAAGTCGCGTCCCAGTTGGTGATCGCCGCGCTGGCCCATCTCGACGACGACGAACCCGGTGGGGATCTGCTCGCCAAGCTCGACGCAGCGGTGCGTTCGGGCAACGCGGCCATCGCGGCGCAGGTCGAGATGGAACCCGACCTCGAGGGGATGGGCACCACACTCACCGCAATCCTGTTCGCGGGCAACCGTCTTGGACTGGTCCACATCGGTGATTCGCGCGGGTACCTGCTCCGCGACGGCGAACTGACCCAGATCACCAAGGACGACACGTTCGTCCAGACGCTGGTCGACGAAGGCCGGATCACCCGGGAAGAGGCCCATAGCCATCCCCAGCGGTCGTTGATCATGCGGGCGCTGACGGGCCACGAGGTCGAGCCCACCCTGACGATGCGCGAGGCGCGCGCCGGCGACCGCTACCTGCTGTGTTCGGACGGGTTGTCCGATCCGGTGAGCGACGAAACCATACTTGAGGCGTTGCAGATTCCCGATGTTGCCGAAAGTGCTTATCGTCTAATCGAATTGGCGCTGCGCGGCGGCGGCCCCGACAACGTGACTGTCGTGGTTGCCGACGTCGTCGACTACGACTACGGCCAGACCCAGCCGATTCTGGCCGGCGCGGTCTCGGGTGAAGAAGACCAGCTGACGCTACCCAACACCTCCGCCGGCCGGGCTTCTGCCATCGGCGCCCGCAAGGAGGCAGCCAAACCCGTTGTGCCACAAGACGAAGCTGCTACCCGTCCGCGCTGGCCGCGACGGCGTATGTTTATCCTCGGCACGCTGGCCGTCCTCCTGGTGCTCGCCGGCGTGGCCATCGGTCGGGCCATCATCCGCAGCAATTACTACGTTGCCGAATACAGTGGCATGGTGTCGATCGTGCGGGGAATTCAAGGCTCCCTGCTGGGCATGTCGCTGCACGAGCCTTATCTCGTGGGATGCCTCGACGCCCGCAACGATTTATCGGTCATCAGCTATAGCCAATACGGCAGCCACCACGACTGCCACGTCGTGCAGTTGCAGGATCTGCGCCCCGCCGAGCGCGCGCAGGTCCAGGCCGGACTCCCGGCCGGCACCCTCGACGACGCGGAAGCGCAATTGCGCGAGCTCTCCGCCAATTCCCTGCTGCCCCCGTGCCCGCCGCCTCGCGCCACCTCGCCTCCGGGCTCGCCCGCCCCGATGACCAGTGCGACACCCCAGCCAACCGGCACGGCACTTCCGGCCTCCCCCAGCGGCCCAACGAGCAGCTCGATTCCAGGCGGCCCTCCCGCCAGCACCACCCCAGCAGCGCCCGCGACCAGGTCGCCCACCGCCACCTCCCAGACGGTGACCGCGCTTCCACCACCCCCACCGCAGCCGGGCATCGACTGCCGGGCGGTGGCATGACCACACAAATCCAACCACCGGTCGCGGTCACTCCGCCGCTGCCCACCAGGCGCAATGCCGAGCTGGGGTTGCTGTGCTTCGCCGCGGTGATCACCGTCGCCGCCTTGCTCATCGTCGAGGCAAACCAGCAGCGCGGCCTGCGCTGGGACCTGACCGGCTACGGATTGGTCTTCCTACTCGTGTTCGGCGGTGCGCACCTGACGATCAGGCGCTTCGCCCCCTATACCGACCCTCTCCTGCTACCAATTGTCGCGCTGCTCAACGGACTTGGCTTGGTGATGATCCACCGGCTCGATCTCGTCACCAACGAGCTCAGCGGCCGCCGCCATCCCAGCGCGTCCCAGCAGATGTTGTGGACCCTGGTCGGCGTCGCCGTCTTCGCCCTCGCCATCACATTCTTGAAGGACCACCGCCAGCTTGGGCGCTACAGCTACATCTACGGGCTCGCGGGTCTGATCTTCCTGGCGATCCCCGGCGTGCTGCCGGCGTCGCTGTCCGAGCAGAATGGCGCCAAGATCTGGATTCGCTTCCCGGGCTTCTCGATTCAGCCCGCGGAGTTCTCCAAGATTCTGCTGCTGATCTTCTTTTCGGCGGTACTGGTCGCCAAGCGTGGTCTGTTCACCAGCGTCGGCAAACACCTGATGGGTATGACCCTGCCCCGCCCGCGCGATCTGGCACCGCTGCTGGCCGCCTGGGTGATCTCGGTGGGTGTCATGGTGTTCGAAAAAGACCTCGGCACTTCGCTGTTGCTCTACGCCTCGTTCCTGGTCGTGGTTTACCTTGCCACACAACGATTCAGCTGGGTCGTCATTGGTTTGGTGCTGTTCACCGCGGGCAGCGCGATCGCGTACTTCGTTTTCGAGCACGTCCGCATCCGCGTGCAGATGTGGTGGGACCCGTTCGCCGACCCCGACGGCCACGGGTATCAAATCGTGCAGTCGCTGTTCAGCTTTGCCACCGGCGGCATCTTCGGCACCGGCCTGGGTAACGGTCAGCCCGACACAGTGCCGGCGGCATCGACCGATTTCATCATCGCCGCGTTCGGCGAAGAACTCGGGCTCGTCGGTCTGGCGGCCCTGCTCATGCTCTACACGATCATCATCGTGCGCGGCTTGCGCACCGCGATCGCGTCGCGCGACAGCTTCGGCAAGCTGCTGGCCGCGGGCCTGGCCTCGACACTGGCCATCCAGCTGTTCATCGTCGTCGGCGGGGTCACCCAGCTCATCCCGCTGACCGGGCTCACCACGCCGTGGATGTCCTACGGCGGGTCGTCACTGCTGGCGAACTACGTGCTGCTGGCCATCCTGGCCCGCATCTCGCACAGCGCCCGTCGCCCGTCGCGCAACCGCGCCCGTGACACCTCGCCGATCGCGGCGGCCGGCACCGAGGTGATCGAGCGGGTATGAACACGTCCCTACGCCGGATCTCCATGACCGTGATGGCGTTGATCGTGCTGCTGCTGCTCAATGCCACGATGACCCAGGTCTTCGCCGCCGACAGCCTGCGTTCGGATCCGCGCAACCAGCGGGTGTTGCTCGACGACTACTCCCGCCAGCGCGGGCAGATCATCGCCGGCGGCCAGCTGCTGGCCTACTCGGTCGCCACCGACAGCCGCTACCGGTTCCTGCGGGTTTATCCCAAGCCCACGGTCTACGCCCCGCTCACCGGCTTCTATTCACTGCGCTATTCCAGCTCAGGCCTGGAGCGTGCCGAGGATCCGGTGCTGAACGGCTCCGATGAGCGGCTGTTCGGGCGCCGGCTGGCCGACTTCTTCACGGGCCGCGATCCGCGGGGCGGCAATGTCGACACCACGATCAACCCGCGAGTTCAACAGGCCAGCTGGGACGCGATGCAGCAGGGCTGCGGTGGCCCGCCGTGCAAGGGAGCCGTCGTCGCCCTGGATCCGTCCACCGGCAAGATTTTGGCCATGGTGTCCTCGCCCTCCTACGACCCGAACCTGCTGGCGTCGCACGATCCGGAGGTGCAGGCGCAGGCCTGGCAGCGGCTCCGCGACGACCCCAACAACCCGCTGGTCAACCGGGCCATCTCGGAGACCTATCCACCGGGCTCCACGTTCAAGGTGATCACCACCGCGGCGGCGTTGCAGGCCGGTGCCACCGATACCGAGCAGTTGACGGCGTCCCCCAGCATTCCGCTGCCGGGCAGCACGGCGACCCTGGAGAACTACGGCGGCACGCCCTGCGGCGGCAGCGAGGCGACGGTGTCGCTGAGCCAGGCCTTCGCCCTGTCCTGCAATACCGCCTTCGTCCAGCTGGGCCTTCTCACCGGCGCCGACGCGCTGCGCAGCATGGCGCACTCGTTCGGCTTGGACAGCAACCCGAGCGTCATCCCCCTACAGGTCTCCGAATCGACCGTGGGCCCAATCCCGGACGCCGCCGCGCTGGGCATGTCGAGCATCGGGCAGAAGGATGTCGCCCTCACGCCGCTGGAAAACGCTGAGATCGCGGCTACCATCGCAAACGGCGGGGTAACGATGCAGCCCTACTTGATCGACAGCCTCCGGGGGCCAGACCTGGCCGTCATCAGCACCACCACGCCCTACCAGCAGCGCCGCGCTGTCTCGCCGCAGGTCGCCGCTAAGCTAACAGAGCTGATGATCGGCGCCGAGAAGGACGCGCAGCAGAAAGGGGCCATTCCCGGCGTGCAGATCGCATCCAAGACCGGTACTGCGGAGCATGGAACGGACCCGCGCAACACGCCGCCGCACGCGTGGTACATCGCCTTCGCGCCCGCACAATCGCCGAAAGTCGCCGTGGCGGTGCTAGTGGAGAACGGTGCCGATCGGCTGTCGGCGACCGGCGGCGCGCTGGCCGCACCGATCGGGCGCGCCGTCATCGAAGCCGCACTGCAGGGGGGCCCATGAGCCCGCGCGTTGGAGTGACGCTGTCCGGCCGGTACCGGCTGCAGCGCCTGATCGCCACCGGCGGCATGGGCCAGGTCTGGGAGGCGGTGGACAGCCGGCTGGGCCGGCGGGTCGCGGTCAAGGTACTCAAGGGGGAGTTCTCCCAGGACCCCGAATTCATCGAGCGGTTCCGCGCCGAGGCGCGCACCACGGCAATGCTCAACCATCCCGGGATCGCCGCCGTGCACGACTACGGCGAAAGCCAGCTGGACGGGGAGGGCCGCACCGCCTATCTGGTGATGGAGCTCGTAAATGGCGAGCCGCTGAACTCGGTGCTCAAGCGCACCGGGCGGCTGTCGCTGCGCCACGCCCTGGACATGCTCGAGCAAACGGGCCGCGCCCTACAGGTCGCGCACGCCGCCGGGCTGGTGCACCGCGACGTCAAGCCCGGGAACATCCTGATCACGCCGACAGGACAGGTCAAGATCACCGACTTCGGCATCGCCAAGGCGGTCGACGCCGCACCGGTGACCCAGACCGGCATGGTGATGGGCACCGCCCAATACATCGCGCCCGAACAGGCGCTGGGCCACGACGCCACCCCCGCCAGCGACGTCTACTCGCTGGGAGTTGTTGGCTACGAGGTGGTTTCGGGCAAGCGCCCATTCACCGGTGACGGGGCGTTGACGGTGGCGATGAAGCACATCAAAGAACCGCCGCCGCCGCTGCCGCCCGAGCTGCCGCCCAACGTGCGCGAACTCATCGAGATCACACTGGTGAAGAACCCCGGCATGCGCTATCGCAGCGGCGGACCGTTCGCCGACGCGGTCGCCGCGGTCCGGGCTGGCCGGCGGCCGCCGCGGCCCAGCCAGTCGCCGCCCCCGGGACGCGCCTCACCGGCATCCATCCCGTCGACCCAGCAGGCCCGCCCCACCCCCGTGGGCGGCCGCACCCCGCCCCCGCGCCGAACCAGCCCGTCGGGCCGGGGTCACCGGCCGCCCCCGGCGCGCCGCACGTTCTCGTCGGGGCAGCGCGCGCTGTTGTGGGCCGCCGGGGTGCTCGGGGCGCTCGCGATCATCATCGCCGTGCTGATCGTCATCAATTCCAAGGCGGACACGCAGCAGCAACAGCAGCCGACGGTTACCGACACCGGCACGCCACCGGCCAGCGGCGCACCGCCGCCGTCGAAGACGCCGAACGGTTCCGCGCCCCGCCTGCGGCTGGATTGGACGGATGAGGCGGCGATACGTAATTCTGGTGTCCAGAGCAGGCCGCCCCCACTGGGCTGGGCACACCCCTTGACGCCCACCCGGTCGGCGGCCGGACCCGAGATAGCGCAATGACCACCCCGCAACACCTGTCCGATCGCTACGAACTCGGCGACATCCTCGGTTTCGGGGGCATGTCCGAGGTTCACCTGGCTCGCGACGTCCGCTTGCACCGCGACGTGGCGGTCAAGGTGCTACGCGCCGACCTGGCCCGCGATCCCAGCTTCTATCTGCGTTTCCGCCGCGAGGCGCAGAACGCCGCCGCGCTGAATCACCCGTCGATCGTCGCGGTGTACGACACCGGTGAGGCCGAGACGCCCAGCGGCCCGCTGCCCTACATCGTCATGGAGTACGTCGACGGCGTCACCCTCCGCGACATCGTGCACAACGACGGTCCGCTGCCGCCGCGCCGGGCCATCGAAATCATCGCCGACGCGTGCCAGGCGCTGAACTTCAGCCACCGCAACGGCATCATCCACCGCGACGTCAAGCCGGCGAACATCATGATCAGCACGACCAACGCGGTCAAGGTGATGGACTTCGGCATTGCGCGCGCGATCGCCGACAGCGGCAACAGCGTCACCCAGACCGCGGCCGTGATCGGGACCGCCCAGTACCTCTCGCCCGAACAGGCCCGCGGCGAAACCGTGGACGCCCGATCCGATGTCTACTCGCTGGGCTGTGTGCTCTACGAAATCCTTACGGGGGAGCCCCCTTTCGTTGGGGACTCGCCCGTCGCGGTCGCCTACCAGCATGTGCGTGAGGACCCGGTCCCGCCGTCGAAGCGGCACGCGGGCATATCCGCGGACTTGGACGCCGTCGTCCTGAAAGCCTTGGCCAAGAACCCAGACAACCGCTACCAGACCGCCGCCGAGATGCGGGCCGATCTGGTGCGGGTGCACAACGGCGAGCCGCCCGAGGCGCCCAAGGTGTTCACCGACGCCGAACGGACCTCGCTGCTGGCGGCCGGTCCCGGCGGCCCGCCGCGCACGGAGGCGCCGCCCCGCCACAATCTCGACAACGGTGACCGCGATCCCGCCGGTTCGGTCGGCCGCTGGGTGGTCGCGGTCGCGGTGCTCGCGGTCCTGACGATCGTCGTGGTCATCGCGTTCAACACCTTCGGCGGCAGCACCCGCGACGTCCAGGTCCCCGACATGCGCGGGCAGGTGTCGGCCGACGCCATCGCCGCGCTGCAAAACCGTGGCTTCAAGACCCGCACCCTACAGAAGCCCGACTCGTCGATTCCGCCCGACCACGTCATCAGCACCGACCCCGGCGCCAATGCGTCAGTGGGTGCGGGCGACGAGATCACCATCAACGTGTCCACCGGCCCAGAGCAACGCGAGGTGCCCGACGTGTCGTCGCTGAGCTACTCCGACGCCGTCACCAAGCTGAAAGCGGCGGGATTCAGCAAGTTCAAGCAGGCGAACTCGCCGTCGACGCCGGAGCTGCTGGGCAAGGTGATCGGGACCAATCCGCCGGCCAACCAGACCTCCGCGATCACCAACGTGATCACTGTGATCGTCGGTTCCGGACCGGAGACCAAGCAGATCCCGGACGTGGCCGGGCAGACCGTCGACCTCGCCCAGAAGAACCTCACCGTCTGGGACTTCACCAAGGTCACCCAGACGCAGGTGGACAGCACCCGCCCGGCCGGCGAGGTCATCGGAACCAATCCGCCCAAGGGCCAGACGGTTCCGGTCGATTCGATCATCGAGTTGCAGGTGTCGAAGGGCAATCAGTTCGTGATGCCCGACCTGAGCGGTCAGTTCTGGACCGACGCCGAGCCGCGGCTACGCGCCTTGGGCTGGACCGGGGTGCTCGACAAGGGGGCCGACGTCGATGCGGGCGGTTCCCAGAGCCACCGCGTGGTGTATCAGAACCCGCCGGCCGGCGCCGGGGTCAACCGCGACGGCGTCATCACGCTGAGGTTCGGTCAGTAGCGGCGGGATCGGCAGGCAGGTGCGGCCGAACCGCGGCCCGCACCTCGTTCTCCAGGCGGCGCACCAGGGTGTCGTCGCGCGACCAGCCGCAGTACGTCAGCCAGTTCCCCAGCATCCGGTGGCCGCCCTCGGTCAGGATCGATTCCGGGTGGAACTGCACACCGTGGATCGGCAACTCCGTGTGGCGCACGCCCATGATCACCCCACTGCGGGTGTGGGCCGTGACCTCCAGCGCCGCCGGCAGCGACTCCGGCAGGATGGTCAGCGAATGATACCGCGTCGCCGTGAAAGGGTCCGGAAGTCCTTGCAGCACACCGACATTCGTGTGTATAACGCTGCTGGTTTTGCCATGCAGCAACTCGGGCGCGCGGTCGACGGACGCTCCGAAAGCCACGCCGATGGCCTGGTGGCCCAGGCATACGCCAAGCAGCGGGGTGCGTGCGGCGGCGCACGCGTGCACGAGGGGGATCGACGCGCCCGCGCGTTCCGGGGTGCCCGGGCCGGGGCTGAGCAGTACGCCGTCGAACTGCGCGGCGGCGGCGTGCTCGTCAGCAGAGTCGGACAGCCGGGCGTCGTCGTTGCGCCACACCTCGGCCTCGACCCCGAGCTGTCCCAGGTACTGCACGAGGTTGAACACGAAGCTGTCGTAGTTGTCGACAACCAGGATCCGCATCGTCATAGGTTACCGCCCGGCCGGCGCCGGGCCCCGGATCAGTAACTCACGGGCCCGATCGGCTCGGCGAAATGCAAGCGGACGGGTTCGCTGTGCCCGGCGATGCGCACGTCGGGCTTGGCCTCTTCGCCGTAGCCGAGGCCGAAGCGGACCACGTACTGCTTGTACAGGACCACCAGCGGAGCCGCGGACAGGGCGGCCTGCATCGCCGCGGCATTGCCGATCGCGGTGATCGTGTACGGCGGGCTGTAGGTCCGCCCGTTGAGCAACAGCGTGTTACCCACACAGCGCGGCACCGACGTCGCAATGATCCGCTGGTCCTGCATCTGGATTCCTTCGGCCCCGGCGCTCCACAACGCGTTCAGGACGGCCTCGATGTCTTGCTGGTGCACCACCAGGTCGTCGGGGGAGGCGTCGCGCGGGAAGCGTCCGTTGGCGTCGCGTTTGGCGTCGTCGAGCGTCACCACCAGGCCGGGCCCATGGACCGCATCCATACCCGCCTCGCCGGCCAGCTCCGCTGCGCGGCGCAGCATGGCCGCCAGCGCGGCGTCGGACGAGCGCAGGTGCGTCGAATCGATCTTGGCGGCCAGTTCGTCGCGTTGCGCCTTGAGGCGATCGACCGACGACTGCGCGTCCCGAACCAGATCGACCAGACGCGGTGCGTCGCTGCGCCGGATCTCGGCACCCCCGGACACCCCGTGGGTGGCGGCCAACAGCAGCCCCGCCATCAGGCACACCAGCGGCACACCGAACCGCCAGGGCGAGCGGCGCACGTCACTCATCGACTCTCCGTTTCCTGGGGAGGCTGTCAGGTGCGTTAGTCTCGTAGCCAAGCTGCGCGTGCAGCACTGTCGTTATCGTTGCACCCCGCCCTGCCCGTTGTTGAGGTGAGCCCGAGGTAATCATGCCCAAGTCCAAGGTCCGCAAGAAGAACGACTTCACCGTCAGCGCGGTCAGCCGCACGCCGGTGAAGGTGAAGGTCGGGCCGTCGAGCGTGTGGTTCGTTTGCCTGTTCGTCGGACTCATGCTGATCGGCCTGGTGTGGTTGATGGTGTTCCAATTGGCCGCCGTCGGCAGCCAGGCTCCGACCGCGCTGAACTGGATGGCGCAACTGGGCCCGTGGAACTACGCGATCGCGTTCGCCTTCATGATCACCGGCTTGTTGCTCACGATGCGCTGGCACTGAGCGGGCGAGTCGACAAGATGAATTCATCTTGGGGTTGATTTGTCGCTACGCCAGCAACCTCTTGTGTACCCAATCACACGCATGTGATTTATCCCCACTGTGCATAGCGCTTGTGGATAACCGCATACCCGGTGGTGGGAGGGCCTAGGTAGCCGATGCAGCAAACACAGTGGGAGCCACACGCGGGCGGAATCGCTGGTTGTGGGGTTGCCGGCGTTTTGATGGCTATCGCCAGTGTGACTGTGGTCACAGACGCGCCCGGGCGCGTGCTGACCGGCATTGCCGCGGCGGGTCTGCTCGTGTTTGCGGGCGGCAGCTGGCGCGCGCGCCCGAGACTGGCAATTACGCCCGCCGGGCTGGCGATCCGAGGGTGGTTCCGAACGCAGGTATTCCGACCCCCCGATATCAAGATCATTCGGATCGCCGAGTTCCGCCGTTACGGGCGCACGGTTCGGTTGCTCGAGATCGATGCGACCGACGGAGAGTTGGTGCTGTTCTCGCGCTGGGACCTCGGCACCAACCCGTTGCACGTTCTCGATGCGCTGACCGATGCCGGCTACGCCGGCGGGCAATCGGGTCCCGGTTAGGCCGCCGCGGCCTAGGAGGCGGCCTAGGAAATCGTGATCGACTCGATGACGACCGGTTCGGTGGGCCGGTCGTTGCCGTCGGTGGCCGTGGTCGAGATCGCGTCGACGACCTGCTGCGACTCGGGGTCGGTGACCTCGCCGAAGATCGTGTGGCGCCGGTTCAGGTGCGGCGTCTGGCCGACGGTGATGAAGAACTGCGAACCATTGGTGCCCGGCCCGGCGTTGGCCATCGCCAGCAGATAGGGCTTGTCGAACTGCAGCTCGGGGTGGAACTCGTCGGCGAACTTGTAGCCGGGCCCGCCGCGGCCGGTGCCGGTCGGGTCGCCGCCCTGGATCATGAAGCCCTGGATCACCCGGTGAAAGACCGCGCCGTCGTAGAACGGGCCCGAGGGACCGCCCGAGGCGTTCTGCGTCGAGTACTCCTTGGTGCCCTGCGCCAGGCCGACGAAGTTGGCGACGGTCTTGGGCGCGTGGTTTCCGAACAGAGCGACCTTGATGTCGCCGCGGTTGGTGTGCAGCGTGGCAGTGGCGGTCTGAAAGGGGCTGTTAGTCACGGAATCACAGTCTGCCATTAGCCGTGGGCGTGCCCACACCGGGTGTCGCCGACCGGTGCCCGCTGCCGAAAACGCTGTTCGGGTGGCAGTCTGTAAGTCCACACTCGGCGAAGGAAGGCGGCAGATGAGCGCGAAGGCGGAATCCCGGCTGACACCCCGGGAGCGACTGGCCCGAGGGTTGACCTACTCGACGGTGGGACCGGTGGATGTGACGCGTGGCGTCGTCGAGCTCGGGGTCAACTCCGCGCGGTCGACCGCCGCACAGCTGCGTGACCGCTACGAGCGCGGCCAGCTGGCCCGGGAGATCGCCGCGGCCCAGGAGACGATCGGCCAGGAACTGGCCGCCGCGCAGGAAGTCGTCGCAGGCCTGCCGCAGGCATTCCAGGACGCCCGTCGATCCCGCCGGCGTCGCCCGCGCCCGTGGGTCTTGGCCGGCGCCGCCGTGACGGTGTTGGCGGCCGGCGCCGTCGCATTCAGCATCGTTCGGCGCTCGAAGCACCCGGAGCCGTCGCCGCGCCCGCCCAGCGTCGACGTCCAGCCGCGCCCATAAGGCGCTGCGCCACAACGGTTTACCCGATGGTCAGCTCCAGCCGATCCAGCCGCCGGACCAGGATGCTGGGCAGCCACTGCCCAACGTCGCCCGCCTCGATCCAACTGGTTCGGTCCAGCAGCTTGCGCAGCACGATCTGGGCCTCCAACCGCGCCAGCGCAGCACCGACACAGAAGTGCACGCCCTTGCCGAACGTCACGTGACCCTTGCCGCCGCTGCGGTCGAGACGGAATGCGTTGGGCTCCTCGAAATGCGCGGGGTCGCGGTTAGCCGCGCCCCACAACAGCAGCAGATGCGCGTCGGCGGGCACGTCGACGCCGTCGAGCGTGGTGTCGCGCCACACGTGCCGGTAGTGCCCGCGAAACGGCGGTTCGAAGCGCAGCGTCTCTTCGATGAAGGCGCCCAACAACTCTGGGCTCTCCCGGACCTGTCGTTGGATGTCGGGGCGAGTGGCGAGGATCCACGCCGCGCTGCCCAGCAGGGAGGCGGTCGATTCGCCGGCCGCGCTGAACAGGGTCATCATCATTCCGAGCGCCTCGACCTGGCTCAGCTCCCCGGAGGCGCAGCGGGTGGCTAGGTCGGCGATCAGGCCCGGTTCGCCTGTGCCGGCGGCCTTTTCGACGTGCTCCACGATGTAGGCGGTCAGCTCCCAGACCCCGGCCGTGGCGGTCTCGAGCTGCGCCTTGGTGACGACCCCGTCGAGCAGCGTGGTGGTGGCGAAACCGAGCCGGATGAGGTCGTCCACGTCGCCGTCGGGCAGGCCCAGCAGGCGGGCGACGACCGTCATGGGGAGCCGATTCGCCATGGCGCTCATCCACTCGATACGCCCGCCGCGCAGGTTCTCGTCCCACAGCCGGTCGGCGGTCTCGTCGGCGAATTGTTCGATGATGCGCACCCGCCTGGCGGACAGGTGCGGCAGCAGAAGCTTGCGGTGCCGCGCGTGCGTGGGGTCGTCTGCGGTGGCCAGGACATGCGCGGCGCTGCCGGACCCGCCCATGTCGAAGGGCGTCACCGTGCCGTCCTCCCCGAAGACGATCGTCGCGGTGAGGTTGGAGGAGAAGTCCTCGACGCGGTTGACGGCGTCGATCACCGCGTCCCACCCGCAGACGGCGTAGAACTCCGAATCGCCGATGCGATGCACGGGCGCCTGGGCGCGCATGCGGTCGTAGAGCGGATAGGGATCCTGCAACGCCTCGACGCCGAAGAAGTGCATCGGTTCATCCAGGACCGTCATGTGTCCAGGCTGAATCCGGCCCCTTGCAGCGTCAATACGCCGCAGCGAAGTTGATAAGCGGTGGACCGGACGCCAGGGGCGGCCGTTCTCACCGGCGCTGCGCTGGCTGCGATTAGGCTGAGAAGAATTGGCTCAGAGTTCTCACGATGAGGAGTCTGTCTTTCTGCGCGCCACTGCCAGGAGGGTGATCGCATGACCCAAAACGATTGGTTGGTGGGGCGGGATCGCCACGGCGCGGCCGCCGAGCGCATCTATGCCGCGGCCGCCGACATCATCTCGCGCGTCGGCTATGACGGCCTCACGATCGAGGCCCTGGCCGCGGAGGTGCATTGCTCCCCGGCCACCATTTACCGGCACGCCGGCGGCAAAGCCGCGATCCGCGACGCGATCGTCGTCCTGCACGCCAATCGCATCGTCGACTCCGTGCACGACGCGATCGAAGGCCTCCGCGGCCGGGAGAGGGTGGTGGCCGCGACGCTCGCCGCCCTCGATCGCATGCACGCGGATCCGCTGGTGCACCTCATGCGAACGATGCATCTGGGACCGGACAGCCAATGGGTCACGACGTCGCCTGCGGTGCTGGGTTTCGCCGCGCAGATGCTGGGCCTCAACGATCCCCTCGCCGCGCAATGGCTGATCCGGGTCTTCCTGTCGCTGTGGTCCTGGCCGCTGAAAGACCGAGCGGCCGAGCGGGAGCTGGTGGAACGATTTCTCGGCTCGTCGTTCCAAACGACTTAACGCTCAACACTTTTGGAGTTCAGCCTAAGCGGGCGGACAAGTAGTCGGCGACCTCGGGGACGTGCTCGTCGAGGTAGAAGTGCCGGCCCGGAAACGTAGTCAGCTCGAATTCGGCGTCGGTGTACGCCCGCCAGCCTTCCGCCTGCCCGGGCGTGACGGTGGGATCGGCGTCCCCGAGCAGCACCGACAGCGGGCACCGCAGGGGCGGCCCCGGCTGGAACTCGTAGGTCTCCACCGTGCGGTAGTCGGCGCGCAACGGCGGCAGCACCAGGTCCGCGAGATCCGGGTCGGCGCGCAGCCCCGCCACCGAGGCCGGGTCGTTGGCCAGGCGCTCCAGCTCGGCGATCAGCTCGGCGTCCGGCCCGGTGTGCACGCGGCCCGAGTAGGGCTCGTCGGGCGCTATCCGGCCGGACACGAACAACCGGACCGGATCGCGGTTTTCCGACTCCAACCGCCGAGCCACCTCGAACGCGACCGTCGCCCCCATGCTGTGCCCGAACAAGGCGAGCTTGGGCACCGCGCCCCACCGCGAAAGGTCGGCCGTCACGAGGTCGGCCAGCTCGGCCATATCTGTGACCAGCGGGTCGCCCAGCCGATCCTGTCGCCCGGGATACTGCACGGCGTAAACCGCGACGCCCAGCGTGATCCGTTGGGCCAGCGCCCGATACGCCCCTGCCGATCCCCCGGCGGGCGGGAAGCCCAACAGGACGGCACGAGCGTTCGGCACCGGCCGCAGCGCGCGCAACCAGGTCGTCTTTTCCAGCGGCACGTACGCCTCCTTCTGCCGGCAACGCCGGTGGCACCGGGGGAAGCGTTGGCCACGACCGCCGCTGCGCTCAGCTGGGCTCGGCGGTCGACGAATTAATCGTCGATGTGGTTCGGCGGCTGCCCCAACGGCGTCGCCTGCGTCGGGTCAATCGGGTAACACTCGGGCGGAGGGGTTCTGGTCTCAACCACTCCGGGGCCACCGTACACCGGATAGCTGGGGCCTTGATGGCAGCGCTCCCAGGTCCCGTCCGGGCCTATTGGTTTGTCGCAGTACGACTCCTCCGGGGATGATGCCTGCCTGACAACCCGCCGAAGCCTGCGGAGCCGTTCCGATTCCACTGATCGTCAACGCCGTCCCGAACGACGCGGCGACGATCAACGCCGATTTCATCATGCCCGCACCATACAGCTATGAGTGCCGCTGCGCCTGCCAGGACACATGACCGGCTGGCAAACAGTTTGGGATTTGTGGAGCCTAGGGGAATCGAACCCCTGACACCTGCCTTGCAAAGGCAGTGCTCTACCAACTGAGCTAAGGCCCCTCGCCGGGGAACGGATCAACATCCGCCACATGCCAGACCTCGACTCCACGTCGCGACCACAGCACCGCTGACGCTACAGCGATCAGCGCCAACGGCAATGCAACTCTCACGAAACGTCCTGACGGGCACATGACTGTGGGCCTAGGAGGACTCGAACCTCCGACCTCTTCGTTATCAGCGAAGCGCTCTAACCGCCTGAGCTATAGGCCCGTATTCGCGTACGGCCGAGCGCCGAGATTACCGCAACCGCCGCCCCACCCCCAAAACCGCGGGCTAATCCCGGTCTGCCAACGTCACCTCGATGCCGCCGATCAGGTCGGTCGCCAAGTTGTAGATGAAGGCACCAATGGTGGCCATGGCGGTCAGCAGGACGATGTTGACCAACCCGATCAGCACCGCGCCGCCGAAGATGGTGCCGCTGGACACAAGTTCCCCGCCGCTGCCGCTGGTGTTGTTCAGCAGGTCGCCGACATTGCTGTTGAGCTTCGCCCACACGCCCATGCCACCGAGCACCAGATACAGGAACGCCACAGCGATCATCCAGACGAAAAACAGTGCCACCGAAAGCATCAGCGACACTTTCAGCGTGCTCCACGGGTCGATCCGCCGGATCTGCATGCTCGCCCGGACCGGGCCACGGGTGCGCCGCGACACCTGGACGAGTTTGTCTGAGCTCTCCCGCGTCTCGGTGCTCCCCGATCGGCCAGGCCCCGCCGAGCTCTCCGTCGACCGCTCGGCGCTCTTGCGCTGCGCCGGCCGGGGCAGCGGGCCCGACAGGTCGGGCAGCTCGCTGGCATAGGGCTCGGCGGCGCCGCCGTCGCCACGGCCGGCGTCGTGCGGCGGGCTATTCGGGTGCGCGGGGCCACCGGGTGCCGCCGTGCCGGAGATGAACCGGTTGAGCCGGGCGTCCATTCCGGCGGCCGGGCCCGACGGTCGGTCACCCTGGGATTCGGCCGGGCGGTTCGCCGGCTGCGCGGGACGGCCGGTGCGCTGCCACGGCGGTGCATCCGGCCCCTCCTGCGCGCGGCCGGCTGGCGCAGCCGGGGTCTGATGCGCTCCGGCACGCTCGCCGGCCCCATCTCCGTTGGGCCCGTCGCCCTTGTTGGGGGCGCCCGGCTCGTTCGGTGAAGTCACCTGCAGACTCCTTACCTGTCCTCGGCCGCCCAGGCGGTGGCAGTCGCGTTAGCTGTGGTCGGGCTGAGTCTAGATGCCCGGGTTGCGGGACGAGCCGCTGCTTGACCCGCGTGGGTTACGGGCCTAGCCGTCCGACTCCCCGCCGGTTTCCGCAAGGCCCTCGTCTTCGTTCTCCTCCGCGTTGCGCGCGATAGCCAACAGCGTGTTGTCCTCACCCAGGTTCATCAACCGCACGCCCTTGGTCTGCCGTCCGGCCTTGCGGACCTGGCGTGCCGCGGTGCGGATGACCCCGCCGCCCGAGGTGATCGCATACAGCTCGCTGTCATCATCGACGATCAACGCTCCGACCAGCCTGCCACGGCGGACGTCGTACTGGACCGTCAGGACCCCCTTGCCGCCGCGGCCCTGCACCGGGTACTCCTCGATCGCGGTGCGCTTGGCATAGCCCCCGGACGTGGCCACCAACAGGTAGGTGCCCTCGCGGATGACATTCAGCGACAGCAGGTAGTCATCCGCGTTGAACCGCATGCCCTGAACGCCGGAGGTGGCGCGGCCCATCGGCCGCAGCGCCTCGTCGGTCGCCGAGAAACGGATCGACTGGCCCAGCGCCGACACCAGCAGCAGGTCCTCTTCCGACGAGCACAGCACCGCGCCGACCAGTTCATCCCCGTCGCGCAGGTTGACCGCGACGATGCCGCCCGACCGGTTGGAGTCGAAGTCGGTCAGCTTGGACTTCTTGACCAACCCGTTGCGGGTGGCCAGCACCAGATAAGGCGCGTCCTCGTAGCTGCGGATCTGGATGACCTGCGCGATGCGCTCCTCGGGCTGGAAGGCCAGCAGGTTGGCGACGTGCTGACCGCGCGCGGTCCGCGACGCCTCGGGCAGCTCGTAGGCCTTCGCCCGATAAACCCGGCCCTGCGTGGTAAAGAACAGGATCCAGTCATGCGTCGAGGACACGAAGAAGTGCGCGACGATGTCGTCCTGCTTGAGCCCCGCGCCCTGCACGCCCTTGCCGCCCCGCTTCTGGCTGCGGTACAGGTCGGTCTTGGTGCGCTTGGCGTAGCCGGTCTCGGTGATCGTGACGACGACGTCCTCACGGGCGATCAGGTCCTCGTCGTTGACCTCGCCGTCGGCCGCCACGATCCGGGTGCGGCGGTCGTCGCCGTGCTTCTCGACGATCTCGGCGAGCTCGTCGCGGACGATGCCGCGCTGACGCTCCGGCTTGGCCAGAATGTCCTCCAGGTCGGCGATCTCGGCCTCGATCTTGGCCAAGTCGTCGACGATGCGCTGGCGCTCCAGGGCGGCCAGCCGCCGCAGCTGCATGTCGAGGATCGCCTGCGCCTGGATGTCGTCGATGTCCAGCAACTCGATCAAGCCGGCCCGCGCGATGTCGACGGTCTCCGATGCGCGGATCAGCGCGATCACTTCATCCAGTGCGTCAAGGGCTTTGACCAACCCGCGCAAGATGTGCGCGCGTTCGTTGGCCTTGCGCAGCCGGTAGGTGGTGCGCCGGACGATGACGTCGAGTTGGTGCGCGACGTAGTAGCGGATCATCTGGTCGAGCCGCAGCGTGCGCGGCACCCCGTCGACGATCGACAACATGTTCGCGCCGAAGCTGGTCTGCAGCTGGGTGTGCTTGTAGAGGTTGTTCAGCACCACCTTGGCCACAGCGTCCCGCTTGATTTCGACGACGATGCGCAGGCCGACGCGGTCGCTTGACTGGTCCTCGATGTTGGAGATGCCGGCCAGCTTGCCGTCGCGGACCTGTTCGGCGATCGAGGTGATGAAGTTGTCGTGGTTCACCTGGTAGGGCAGCTCAGTGATTACCAGCGAGGTGCGGCCGCGTGAATCCTCTTCCACCTCAACGACTCCGCGCATCCGGATCGACCCACGGCCGGTGGTGTAGGCGTCGTGCATGCCTTGCGATCCGACGATCAGGCCGTGGGTGGGGAAGTCGGGGCCCTTCACCCGCTCGCAGACGGCGGCCAGCGTCGCCTCTTCGTCGGCCTCGTGATTGTCCAGGCACCAGTAGACGGCCTCGGCCAGTTCACGCAGGTTGTGCGGCGGGATGTTGGTCGCCATACCGACCGCGATGCCGCCCGACCCGTTGGCCAGCAGGTTGGGGAACCGACTGGGCAGCACGGTCGGCTCCTGCACCCGCCCGTCATAGTTCGGGATGAAATCGACTGTCTCCTCGTCGATTTCGCGCAGCATCTCCATCGCCAGGGGGGTCAGGCGCGCCTCGGTGTATCGCATCGCGGCCGGCGGGTCGTTGCCCGGCGAGCCGAAGTTGCCCTGGCCGTCGACCAACGGGTACCGCAGCGACCAAGGCTGCGCCATCCGGACCAACGTGTCATAGATCGACGAGTCGCCGTGCGGATGATAGTTGCCCATCGTCTCGGCGACCGAGCGTGCCGACTTGGCGTGACCGCGGTCGGGCCGGAAGCCCGAGTCGAACATGGCGTAGAGCACCCGGCGGTGCACCGGCTTGAGACCGTCGCGCACCTCGGGCAGCGCGCGACCGACGATCACGCTCATCGCGTAATCGATGTAGCTGCGCTGCATCTCCTGCTGAATGTCGACCGGTTCGATCCGGTCGAGCGAGTCGTCGCCCGGCGGCAGCGTGGTGTCAGTCATGTAGTCCTCGTCGTTCGGTCAACGGTGGCCGGTCTGATCAATCAGACGTCCAGGAAACGCACGTCCTTGGCATTGCGGGTGATAAAGCTGCGGCGGGCATCGACGTCCTCGCCCATCAGGATCGAGAACAACTCGTCGGCCGCCGCGGCGTCGTCGAGGGTGATCTGACGCAGCACCCGGACGGTGGGGTCCATTGTGGTTTCCCACAACTCCTTGGCGTCCATCTCGCCCAGACCCTTGTAGCGCTGGATGCCGTCGTCCTTGTTGATCTTCTTGCCGGCCTTTTGTCCGGCTTCGAGCAGGCCGTCGCGCTCGCGATCGGAGTAGGCGAATTCCGGCTCGCTGCGCTGCCACTTCAGCTTGTACAACGGCGGCTGCGCCAAGAACACATGCCCGTTCTCGATCAGCGGCCGCATGAACCGGAACAACAACGTCAACAACAGCGTCGAAATGTGTTGGCCGTCAACGTCCGCGTCGGCCATCAACACTATCTTGTGGTAGCGCAGCTTGGTGATATCGAACTCGTCGTGAATGCCGGTGCCCAGCGCGGTGATGATCGCCTGGACCTCCGTATTCTTCAGGACTCGGTCTATGCGTGCCTTTTCCACGTTGATAATCTTGCCGCGCAGCGGCAGGATCGCCTGGAACATCGAGTCGCGGCCGCTCTTGGCCGAGCCACCCGCCGAATCACCTTCCACCACATACAGTTCCGACTTTCGCGGGTCGGTGGAACGGCAGTCGGCCAGCTTGCCGGGCAGCCCGCCGAGGTCGGTCGCGCTCTTGCGGCGTACCAACTCCCGCGCCTTGCGCGCGGCGATACGGGCCTGCGCCGATGACACTGCCTTGTTCACCACGACTTTGGCATCGGCGGGGTTGGCCTCGAACCAGTGGGTGAGCTGCTCGTTGCAGACCTTTTGCACGAACGACTTGACCTCGGTGTTGCCGAGCTTGGTCTTGGTCTGACCCTCGAACTGCGGTTCGCTGACCTTGACCGAGATCACCGCGGCCAGGCCTTCGCGGATGTCGTCGCCGGTGAGGTTGGCGTCCTTCTCCTTGAGCAGCTTCTTGTCTTTGGCGTATTTGTTCACCACCGTCGTCAGCGCGCTGCGGAAGCCCTCCTCGTGAGTGCCGCCCTCGTGGGTGTTGATGGTGTTGGCGAAGGTGTGCACCGATTCCGAGTAGCCGCCGTTCCACTGCATCGCGATTTCGACCTCGTGACCGGGGCCCCTGCCGTCGAAATCGATGATGCTCTGTTGGATCGGGGTCTTCGTCCGGTTGATGTGCTTGACGAAATCGACCAGCCCGCCGGGGTAATGGAACGTGCGGTGCTTGACCTTGTGTGAGGTGCTCGACTCGGCCGCCTGCTCCTCGGCGGACTTGGGCGCATCGGCCGTGTCGCTGACGACCTCGTCGACGACCTCGTCCCGGGTCACCCGCTCGTCGGTGAGGTTGATCGTCAACCCCTTGTTCAGGAACGCCATTTCCTGCAGCCGGCGCGCCACCGTCTCGAAGTCGTAATTGGTGGTTTCGAAGATGTCGGAGTCGGCCCAAAACCTGATCGTGGTGCCGGTTCTCTTGGTGGCCTCGCCCTGTTTGAGGGTTCCGGGCACGGCGCGGTCGTAGTACTGCGACCACTCGTAGCCGTCGCGGGCGATGTCCACTTCGAGCCGCTTCGACAACGCGTTGACCACCGACACGCCGACCCCGTGCAGACCACCACTGACGTTGTAGCCGCTGTTCTCGCCGCCGAACTTGCCGCCGGCGTGCAGCTGGGTCATCACCACGTCGACGGTGGGGGCACCGGTGGCGTGCATCGCCACCGGGATGCCGCGGCCGTTGTCGGAGACCTCGACGCCGCCATCGTCGAGGATACGCACGTCAACCTGGTTGGCGTAGCCGGCCATCGCCTCGTCGACGGAGTTGTCGACCACCTCCCAGACGAGGTGGTGCAGACCACGCTCACCGGTAGACCCGATGTACATGCCGGGACGTTTACGGACGGCCTCCAGCCCTTCGAGCACGGTGATTGCTGAAGCGCCGTATTCGTCTTGCGCCTTCTTCTTCTGGGCAGCCACGGTCGGAATGCTCTCCTTGGGGTTTCATGCGGGCGGTTCTCATCACCGCAGCAGTCGCATGCATCCACTCTACCGTGATGGGGGGTCAGGACCGATTCTCCGGGCGCGTTTCTACCTATCTGGACGCGCCGTGTGCTCAATTTCTTCGTTTATCGCGCGTCCGGAGGTGCATGATGGGGGTCCATTTCGTCCTCGCCGATCTGAGAGGCGGTCGTTCGCCGCCTGTCGAGGGTATGTTCGCGGCACCCCGCGCGGCACCGAACGGGTCAGCCGTAGGTGTCACGCGGACCCCGGCCCGAGATGTGCCGCGGACCCTTCCGCCATGACGGCGCGGCCGGGCCGGTGATCTTCAACGAGGTGACCACCCCGTTGCCGACCGCGGCGGCGATTTTCGCCAACAGCTGCGCCTGGATCATCCGCAGCTGGGTGGCCCAGGCCGTCGACTCGGCGGCGACGCTGAGCACACCCTCGGTCAGGGCCGTCGGCGTCGCGTGATCAGCGATCTGATGGCCGACCACCGATGGCCAATGCCCCAGCACCGTACCCTCGGCGACACGGGTCGCCCAGCCACGTTTCTTCGCCAGGTCGCGGGTCAACCTCCCCAATGGCTGGGGATCGCGGACGTCCGGGCCCGGTCCCGACCAGCTGCGGCGCTGCCCGCCCGCCCGCCGCGCGACGGGGGCGCCGGCCCGGCCGCGGCCCGCGTCCTTGCCCTTGGCCCGGGCGGCGGCGCGGGCTTCTTCCAGAGTGCGCCGCACCAGGTCCATGCCGGCCAGCTGGTTCAGTCTTTCCGGACCGACCTTGCGCTGATCTTCGGTGCCGGTCACGCCCGCACCACCGACACCCGGCCGGATTCGCCGTCACGCAGATCGATGTGCACCCGCCTAGCATCCCAGCCCTCAGGGATGTCTTCCAGTACCGCCGCGGTTACCAAAACCTGCTCGGCGGATTCGGCCACGGCCGCCAAAGCACGCCGGCGAGCCGTGTCGAGTTCGGCGAACACATCATCGAGCAACAACACGGGCTCGCTCCCGTCGGCACGCAACAATTCGTAGGACGCCAGGCGCAACGCGACCGCGAACGACCACGATTCACCATGGCTGGCAAAGCCTTTGGCGGGCTGATCACCCAGGCGGAGCTCCAGATCATCGCGGTGTGGGCCCACGAGACACACTCCGCGTTCCAGTTCGGCATCGCGGCGCGCTGCCAGCGCCGCCAGCAGCGCGGCCGCCAAGAAATCGCGGTCGGTACCCGCGGCTACCTCTGACTCCGCGGCACCCAACCCCTCGATGCTGGCCCGGTAGCCGATGGACGCCGGACGGGAAGCCGGCGCCAACAACTGGTAGGCCTTCTCCACCTCTGGCGCCAATTCGTTCACCAAATCGATTCGGGCGGCCATCAATTCGGCGCCGTGTTCAGCCAACCGGCTGTCCCACACCCCAAGGGTGTCCAGCGCGTCTTGGCTGCCACCGCGGTATCGCGACCCCGCCAGCGACTTGAGCAATGCGGTCCGCTGGCGCAGCACCTTCTCGTAGTCGGCACGCACCCCGGCAGTTCGCGGGCGGCGCACCGTCGCCAGGTCGTCCACGTAACGGCGCCGGTCCGCGGGATCGCCGCGCACCAGCGACAGGTCCTCGGGAGCAAACAACACACACCGCAGCACTCCGACCACTTCGCGGGTGCTGCGCACCGGCGAGCGGTTAAGCCGGGCCTTGTTGGCCCGGCCCGCCGCGATCTCCAGATCGATCGCACATTCGCGGCCCTCGTTCACCACGATGGTCGAAACAACGGCGCGCGGCGCACCGTCGCGGATCAGCGGCACGTCCGTCCCCACCCGATGCGAACCCAGAGTCGTCGAATACCACAGTGCCTCAAGGAGATTCGTTTTCCCAAAGCCATTGGAACCGACGAACACCGTGCGCCCAGGCTCTAATTCGAGATCAACGGACGCCCAGGACCGGAAGTCGCGCAGCGCCAAATGTCGAACGTACACCTAGCCGGGCAACCGAACTGGCATCAACAAGTAGACGTAGTCCGTCGGCAATGTCGAGAACGGCCCGTTGCCGGTCGGATGACTGTCATCATCGATCGCCGGGCGCAGCAACGCCGGCTTCCCCGGAGTCGTGAAACCAAACGACACTCGCTCCGAATGCACCGATGCGAGACCGTCGGTCAAATAGGTCGGGTTGAACGCGATGGTCAACGGTTCGCCGGCGAAGTCGACTGCCAACTCTTCCTCGGCCCGGCCGACATCGTCGGCCCCCGCAGAAAGGCGCAGCGATCCGTCGGCGAATTCCATTCGCACCTGCGCACCCCGGTCCGCGACCAGCGCGACCAGCTTGATCGCCTCGGTCAACTGCGCGACGTTGATGGTGGCCACCGACGTGTGTTCGGCCGGTAGTAACTGGCGGAACTTGGGGAACTCGGCATCCAGCAATCGCGTGGTACTGCGCTTGCCGTTACCGCTGATGCCAAGTAATCCGTCTTTACCGACACCACTGCCGGCACCCAACGCCAACCGAACCTCGGCTCCGTCAATGCCGGCCTTGGCCGCCTCGGACAACGTCTTGGCCGGCACCAGCACCGACGCTTCGACATCGGGCGCCAACGCCGACCAGGTCAGCTCGCGCACTGCCAGACGGAACCGATCGGTGGCGGCCAAAACGACCGTATCGCCGGAAATTTCGACGCGGATTCCGGTCAGCATGGGCAACGTGTCATCCCGGCCCGCGGCGATGGCGACCTGACCGATCGCCTCGGCGAACAGATCCGCGGACAACGCGCCAGTCTCGTCCGGCAACGCCGGCAGCGTCGGGTAATCCTCGACGGCCATCGTCGGCAACGAGAATTTAGCGCTGCCACAGGTGAGCGCCACCCGGTTGCCGTCGACGTAAAAGTCGATCGGCTTGTCGGGTAGCGCCCGGGTGATGTCGGACAACAGCCGCCCGGACACCAAAACGCTTCCCGGAGAAGCTATTTCAGCGGCTATCTGCGCCTCGGCGGAGACTTCGTAGTCGAAACCGGAGATGGTCAGCCCGTCATCGGAGCCGGTCAACAACACCCCGGACAACACCGGCACGGCGGGCCTGGTCGGCAGATTTTTCGCCACCCAGGACACCGCGTCGGCGAAAGACTCACGTACCAGACGAAACTTCAAATCGGTGAGGCCGGCTCTCGTCGTCGCGGCGTCCATAGCGTCCCTTCACCTACCAAAAGATTCGAGTCCAGTGGCTAGCCTCGTCCCCCGCTAGCGTGGGGCTCCCGCAACCGGGAGTCGAAGAACAACCGTAGATCGTCTGCGGCCATCTTGAAAGCTAATCGCTGAGGCCGACAAGCCGGGTGGTCGAGATGGTTGCAAGCCTGCGGCAACCAAGTGTCCCCAGGGCTGTTCTTCAAAGAAGAAAGGACGAAGAGATTTCAGTACCAGTATTAAGGGCTGTGCATTCTGGGGACAATTGGACTCCCGTGCAGCTAGGGGAGCGGTGGGGGTGTGGATGACCGCGTGCACAACTGTGTGGCCCGTGTTGGGTGGGTGGGGATGAATCACAGATGTGCACTGGTGCGGGAGTAGTGCACGGTGGTTTGCGGGGGTTGTGCACAGGCCTGCACACACCGCCGGCGTGTGACCCGTGTGACAGACGGGTGGGAAGTTTTTCGAAAAAAGTTTGAATCGCGGGTTACAAATCAGCGCTTGGAACGCTGACGGATGCGCGTGGTGAGTTCTTTGACGTGATCGAACACCTCACGGCGCTCGGCCATCTCCGACAAGATCTTGCGCTGCGCGTACATGACGGTGGTGTGGTCGCGGCCGAACGCCTGACCGATCTTCGGCAGCGAGAGATCGGTGAGTTCGCGGCACAGATACATCGCGATCTGGCGCGATTGAGCCAGGGCGCGGGTCTTGCCCGGGCCGCGTAATTCTTCGACGGTGGTGTCGAAGTACTCGGCGGTGGCGGCCATGATGGTGGCCGCGCTGATCTGCATGGTGCTCGCGTCGGCGATCAGGTCGCGCAAGACGATGTCGGCCAGCGCCTTGTCGATGGGCGTCTTGTTCAGCGAGGCGAACGCCGTCACCCGGATGAGGGCGCCTTCGAGCTCGCGGATGTTGCGTTCGATGCTGCTGGCGATCAGCTCGAGCACGTCGTCGGGTACCGCCAGCCGTTCCATCTGTGCCTTCTTGCGCAGAATGGCGATGCGGGTTTCCAGTTCGGGCGGCTGGACGTCGGTGATCAGGCCCCACTCGAACCGGGTTCGCAGCCGATCTTCCAGTGTCGCAAGTTGTTTGGGCGGCCGGTCCGACGAGATGACGATCTGCTTGTTGGCGTTGTGCAGGGTATTGAAGGTGTGGAAGAACTCTTCCTGGATACCTTCCTTGCCCTCGATGAATTGAATGTCATCGACCAGCAGCACGTCGACGTCACGGTAGCTGCGTTTGAACGCAACTTTGCGGTCGTCGCGCAGGGAGTTGATGAAGTCGTTGGTGAATTCCTCGGTGGAGACGTACTTGACCCGCATGCCCGGGAACAGTCGCTGGGCGTAGTTGCCGGCGGCGTGCAGGAGGTGAGTTTTGCCGAGTCCGGATTCGCCCCAGATGAAAAGCGGGTTGTAGGCGCGGGCGGGAGCCTCGGCGATCGCCAGCGCCGCGGCGTGGGCGAACCGGTTCGAGGCACCGATCACGAAAGTGTCGAACGTGTAGCGGCGGTTGAGGCTGGTCCCGCCGGCCACGGCCGGGTCGTTCGCATGGGGACGTTCGGTGAAGTAGTTGGGCCAGGTGTGTTCGGCGCCGATCACCTCGCCGTTCTCATCACCCTCGTCAACGTCACTTGACGTTTCGAGGATGTCGTCGTTGAAGGTGTCCGGCGGCGGGTAGCCGGGTTCGTCGGAGTCCTCAGGCGGCGGTGCGATGCGGACTCCGAGCTGGATCTGCTGCCCGAGCCGACGGCTCAGCGCATCGGTGATCGGCGTGCGGAGATGACGTTCAATCTCGTTTTGTACGAAACTGCTCGGCACGGACAGCAGGGCGAAGCCCTCGACGATGGTGAGTGGCTGAACAAGGTTGAGCCACGCGCGCTGCTGAGGTGTCAGCGGATTTTCCAGACCAGTGAGGTCGGTGGCTACGCCGTCTGGCGTCGGATCGCCGTTGAGCTCGGAGACGACCGCATTCCACACTGTCGTGAAGCCGGAACCGGAGTCATCGGTCAA